>NZ_RBJA01000001.1:0-2127500 GCF_003634645.1 Acidovorax sp. 94
GCGTGTGGAGGCCGAGCTGGCCGACCAGAAGGCCCATCTGGCCCGCGTGGTCAACGCCATGCCCGACATGGTGTTCTTGAAGGATGCCAGCGGCGTGTACCTGTCCGTCAATCCGGTGTTCGAGCGATTTGCAGGCAGGTCGGAGCGGCAGATCGTGGGCTGCAACGATTTTGACTTGGTGGCCCCGGCCGAGGCTGAGCGCTTTCGCAAATACGACCAACGCGCCATGCAGGCTTGGCAGCCGCTGGTTTACGAAGAAACACTGACCTTTGCCGAAGATGGCTACCGAGGCCAGTTCGAGACCATCAAGACCCCCATCCGTGACCTGACCGGCCGGGTGACGGGGGTGCTGGGGGTGTGCCGCGACATCACAGACCGCAAGCGCGCAGAACAAGAAATCGAGCGCCTGGCCTTCTTCGACGCCCTCACAGGCCTGCCCAACCGCCGCCTGCTGCTGGACCGCCTGCAACGCTCCATCGCCGCCTGCCAGCGCACCAAGAACCTCGGCGCCCTGCTGTTCATCGACCTCGATAACTTCAAAGACCTCAACGACACCCTGGGCCACGACATGGGCGACCAGCTCCTGTCCCAGGTCGCCACCCGCCTGGTGGGCAGCGTGCGCGAAGCCGACACCGTGGCCCGCTTTGGCGGCGACGAATTCGTCGTCATGCTCGAAGCCCTGGCCCCCGACCTGCAAGACGCCGCCACCCAGGCAGAAACCGTGGCCGAGAAACTCCTGGCCAGCCTGAACCAGCCCTTTGAGCTCGACGGCGCCCAGCACTACAGCACCCCCAGCATCGGCATCACCCTCTTTGGCGACGAACGCCTCACGGTGGACGAACTCCTCAAACGCGCCGACCTGGCCATGTACCAGGCCAAGGCCGCAGGGCGCAACACCCAGCGCTTCTTCGACCCCGACATGCAAGCGGCCGTCAACGCCCGCTCCAACCTGGAAGCCGACCTGCGCCAGGGCCTGGCCCGGGGCGAACTGCTGGTGCACTACCAGCCCGTCGTGGACCACCAATCCCAGCTCATGGGCGCAGAAGCCCTGGTGCGCTGGCGCCACCCCCAGCGCGGAATGATCAGCCCCGGCGACTTCATCCCCCTGGCCGAACAGACCGGCCTGATCCTCCCTTTAGGCCAATACGTGCTGCAAACCGCCTGCGAACAACTGCAGCGCTGGGGCCAGCACGAGGCCACCGCCCACCTGTCCATCTCGGTCAACGTCAGCGCCCGGCAGTTCAGGCAACCGGGCTTCGTGGCCGAAGTGCTGCAGACCCTCAAGAACCACCACGCCGACCCCCGCAAACTCAAGCTCGAACTCACCGAAAGCCTGCTGCTGGGAGACATCGAAGACACCATCGCACGCATGGTGCAGCTCAAGAGCGAAGGCGTGGGCTTTGCGCTGGATGACTTCGGCACCGGCTACTCATCGCTCTCCTACCTCAAGCGACTGCCGCTGGACCAGGTCAAGATCGACCAGAGCTTTGTGCGGGACGTGCTGACGGATCCCAACGACGCGGCGATTGTGCGGACCATCCTGGCGCTGGCCAAGAGCCTGGATCTGGAGGTGGTGGCCGAGGGGGTGGAGACGACGGGGCAGCTGAGTTTCCTGAGGCTGCATGGGTGTGAGGGGTTTCAGGGGTATCTGTTTGGGCGCCCGGTACCCATGGATGTGTTTGCGCGCGAACACCAGCTGGGCTTGTTTGCCCAGCCCGCGCTGGCCCTGCCGGAAGGACGCAAGCCATGACCGAGCCGGGCATTCTCTGGGTGGACAGCGACACGCAGCATGCAGCGGCAGCGCGGCATCTGATCGCCACCCGCTACCCCGACTGGCGTGTCGTGAACAGCCCCACACCCGAGACCGCCCGGGCGCCGCTGGCGTCGCAGGCCTGGGATGCCGTGGTGTTGTGCTTCAAGCCTTCGGTGCAGGACCTGCCCGGCGTGCTGGAGCTGTGCGCGGGCCGTCCGGTGCTGATGTGCATCGACGCCCACCAGGAGGCATTGGCCGCACGCGCGTTTCGCTGCGGGCTGGGTGACTACATGGTGCGCGAGGCAGATGGTGTGGCACACCTGCCGGAGCTTTTGCACCGTTTGGCCGTGCTGCTGCAGGGAGCCCAGGGGCAGGGCCAGCCTGTTCGCATGGTGGACGCCCGCATCTGGCAAGAGGCGCTGACTTTGCTGCAGGAGCAGCGCACGGCCCTGCAGGCCACCCTGGCCAGCATGAGCCAAGGCATCTTCAAGACGGCGCCGGATGGCAGCATCACCGTCTACAACCAGCGTGTGCTGGAACTGCTCAACCTGCCCGAATCGCTGATGGCCACGCGGCCCACGCTGGCCGACTTGACCCGCATCCAGGCCGAGCGTGGTGACTTTGGCGAAGGCCACCGCCTGGTGGACCGGCGCGGGCATGACTACGTGGCAGGGGGGGCCGTGGCGCCTGCGCCCGCCGTCTACTGGCGCACCACATCCGATGGCCGCACGTTTGAAGTGCGCACCACCGGGCTGCCCGATGGGGGTCTCGTGCGCACTTTTGCGGATGTCAGCGACTACGTGCGCGTTGAGAACGAGTTGCGTGAGAGCGAGGCGCGCTTTCGATCGCTGAGTGACCTGTCGTCCGACTGGTACTGGGAGCACGACGCCGAAGGGCGCTTTGTGCAGCTGGCGGGCGACCTGAGCGTCAATGGCATACCGCTGTCCAACGTGATGGGCCGCACGCGCTGGGAGATCGGCGCGCTCAACATGACCGAGACCGACTGGGCTGCGCACCGCGCGGTGCTGCAGGCCCACCAGCCGTTTCGCGATCTGGAGCTGCAGCGTCAGCGGCCCGATGGCAGCATGCACTGGATCTCGGTCAGCGGTGTGCCTGTGTTTGACGCGCAGGGCGCCCTGTGGGGCTACCGGGGCGTGGGCCGCGACATTACTGAGCGCAAGCGGGTCGAGAGCCAGATCGAGCAGCTGGCGTTTTACGATGTGCTCACCGGCCTGCCCAACCGCCGCTTGCTGGTGGACCGGCTGCAGCGCGCCACGGCGGCCGTGGCACGCTCAGGCGCTCAAGGGGCTCTGCTGTTCATCGACCTGGACAACTTCAAGGACCTCAACGACACCCTGGGCCACGATACAGGCGACCAGCTGCTGGTGCAGGCGGCCCAGCGTCTGAAGGCTTGCGTACGCGAGGCTGACACCGTGGCACGGTTTGGCGGCGATGAATTCGTGGTGCTGGTGGAAGGCCTGAGTGCCGATGGCCCGCACGCCAGTGCCGAGGCCGCGCTGGTGGCCAGCCATATCGCCACCACGCTGGGCAAGCCCTACGCGCTGGGCGATACCAGCCACCACAGCACCCCGAGCATCGGTATTGCGCTGTTTGGCCAGCAGACCGTGAGTGTGGACGAGCTGCTCAAGCACGCGGACCTTGCGATGTACCAAGCCAAAGCTGCAGGGCGCAACACCCAGCGCTTCTTCGACCCCGACATGCAGGCTGCAGTGAGCAACCGTGCGGCCCTGGAGGCCGACCTGCGCCGAGGTCTGCAAGACAAGGAACTGGTGCTGTACTACCAGCCCGTGGTGGACGGCAAGGGCCGCCTGCAGGGCGCGGAAGCCCTGGTGCGCTGGAAGCACCCCCGGCGTGGGCTGGTGTCGCCAGCTGAATTCATCCCGCTGGCCGAGCAGACAGGGCTCATCCTGCCGCTGGGGCAATGGGTGTTGCAGGCCGCTTGCGAGCAGCTGGTGGTGTGGTCACGCAGCTCGCTCACGCGACAGTTCTTCCTGTCGGTGAACGTGAGCGTGCGGCAGTTTCGCCAGCCCGATTTTGTGGAGCAGGTGCTGGGCTCGCTGCAGTCCAGCGGGGCCAACCCCGAGCGCCTGAAGCTGGAACTGACGGAAAGCCTGCTGCTGGCCGATGTGGAGGATGTGATCTCGCGCATGGAGTACCTGCGGCGCTATGGTGTGGGCTTCTCGCTGGACGACTTTGGCACCGGCTATTCCTCCCTGAGCTACTTGAAGCGCCTGCCGCTGGACCAGCTCAAGATTGACCAGAGTTTTGTGCGCGATCTACAGACCGACCCCAACGATGCCGCCATCGTGCGAACCATTCTTGCGCTGGCGCACAACCTGGATCTGGCCGTGGTGGCCGAAGGCGTGGAGACCACGGGCCAGCTGGAGTTCCTGCAGCGCCATGGCTGCCAGGCTTTCCAGGGCTACCTGTTTGGCCGCCCCATGCCACCAGAGGTTCTGGAGCGGGCACTGCGGCCTGCGCTGTGACGAGCGACGTATGGCGTGGTGTGGTGTCTGGATGTGGTTGCAGGGCCCCTGCGCCATGACAAACATCCAGGCTCGCCCGCACGGCACAATCGGTGCATGAAGAAGCAGGTATTGGTCGCCGGTGGCGGCATTGGCGGCTTGGCCGCCGCGTTGGGCGCATCGCGCGCGGGGTGGGATGTGCGGCTGTACGAACGCGCGGCAGCATTCAGCGAAGTGGGCGCCGGCGTGCAGATCGGGCCGAACGTAGTGCGCCGCCTACAGGCCTGGGGCCTGCAGCAGCCGTTGCAGGCAGTAGCCGCGTTCCCCAGCCGCTTGCAGGTGCGCAACGCCGTCAGTGGCAAGGAACTGGCCGTGCTGCCGTTGGGCCCCACGGCGGTGCAGCGCTATGGGGCGGCCTATGCCACCATCCACCGCGCCGACCTGCATGGCCTGCTGCTTTCCGCCGTGACCAAATACACCGACACGCAGTTGCATCTGGAGCACGCCATCGACGGATTCACCGATGCCGAGGGGGTCGTGACTGTTCGCACCAGCCGGGGCAAGGAGGTGGAAGGCGATGCGCTCATTGGTGCCGATGGCCTGTGGAGCCGCACGCGCACCCAGCTGCTCGGTGCCGTGCCGCCCCGCGTGACAGGGCACCTGGCCTACCGCGCGCTGGTGCCGCAGCATGCGCTGCCCGATGCATTGCGCACAGGCCAGGTCACCGCCTGGCTGGGTCCGCGCCTGCATGCTGTGCAGTACCCCGTGCGCCGGGGCGAGCTGCAGAACATCGTCGTCATTGTGCAAGGCCCCGCGCCGCACGATCTGGAAAACTGGGACCACGCTGCCAATGCTGCGGGCCTGGAGCACGCCCTGCAAGGCACCTGCACGGCGCTGCAGGATGTCGTGCGCAGCGTAGGTGCCGCCGGTGGCCCCGGCTGGCGCCTGTGGCCGCTGTGCGACCGCCCACCGGTGCGCGCTGCCGACGAGATGGCGCAAGGCCTGGTGGCCCTGCTGGGCGATGCGGCTCACCCCATGCGCCCCTACCTGGCCCAGGGCGCTGGCATGGCCATTGAAGACGCGGCCGAGCTGCAGCGTGCGCTGGCCATGCACGACCTGGACGTACCGCTGCGCCTTACCCGCTACGCCCTTAACCGCTGGGAGCGAAACGCCCGGGTGCAGGCGCGCTCCATCCGCAACGGCCGCATCTTCCATGCCACCGGGCCTGTGCGCTGGGGCCGCGATCTGTCGCTGCGCCTGCTGGGCGAGCGGTTGCTGGATGTGCCCTGGTTGTACCGGGGCGATGGCTCCAGCGCCAGTTCGTTGTGAGTTCATTGCGGTGGGCGGGGTGGTGGTAACTGCCCGCCTCGAGCCGCCCGGTTCATGACCCTGCAGGGTGGGTGAACAGCGCCGCCAGGTTGTCAGGATATTCCCTATCCGGGGCAACCCCTGCATGCGCTGCGCGGGATGAACTTTGCGCAGTGTGCCACGCTCTATCCCTGTGTGTGCAAAGCCCCGAAAAGGCAACGGATGCGCCAGCGAATTTGCTGTTCAAGCGCACGCCGTGGTGCTACAAAGGGCCAAGCCGGTAGCGATTCCCACTGCAACACCGTGGCACCACCCGAGCCCGCCGGGGGTGCCGCCACAGGAGGTCGTATGGATGCCATCAGCAGTTTCGCCGCGCGTTATGCCCGTAGCCGCGAAGAGGAAATGTCGATTGACGAGTACCTCGCCGAGTGCAAGCGCGATCCCATGGCCTACGCCACGGCCGCCCAGCGCATGCTGGCCGCCATTGGCGAGCCCGAGATGGTGGACACGCGCAATGACCCGCGCATGTCACGGCTTTTTGCCAACAAGGTGATCAAGCGCTACCCGGCCTTTGCCGAGTTCTACGGCATGGAGGACGCCATCGAGCAGGTGGTGAGTTTCTTTCGCCATGCTGCGCAAGGGCTGGAAGAGCGCAAGCAGATTCTTTATCTGCTGGGCCCTGTGGGTGGCGGCAAGAGTTCGATCGCGGAGCGGCTCAAGCACCTGATGCAGAAGGTGCCTTTCTATGCGCTCAAGGGCTCGCCGGTGAACGAATCGCCGCTGGGCCTGTTTGATGCGCTGGAGGACGGCCCCGTGTTGGAGGAACAGTTCGGCATCCCCCGCCGCTACCTGCAGCGTGTGCTCTCGCCGTGGGCGGTCAAGCGGCTCGACGAGTTTGGCGGCGACATCCGCCAGTTCCGCGTGGTCAAGCGCTACCCCAGCATCTTGAAGCAGGTGGGCATTGCCAAGACCGAGCCGGGCGATGAGAACAACCAGGACATCTCCAGCCTGGTGGGCAAGGTGGACATCCGCAAGCTAGAAACCTTTGCGCAGGATGACACCGACGCCTACAGTTACAGCGGAGGCCTCTGCCTGGCCAACCAGGGCCTGCTCGAATTCGTGGAAATGTTCAAGGCACCCATCAAGGTGTTGCACCCGCTGCTCACGGCCACGCAGGAGGGCAACTACAAGGGCACGGAGGGCTTTGGCGCCATTCCGTTTGACGGCGTGGTGCTGGCGCACAGCAACGAGAGCGAGTGGAAGGCATTTCGCAACAACAAGAACAACGAGGCGTTTCTGGACCGCATCTACATCGTCAAGGTGCCGTACTGCCTGCGCGTGAGCGAAGAGACCCGCATCTACGAAAAACTCATCCGCGAGTCGTCGCTGGGCAACGCCGTGTGCGCGCCGGGCACGCTCAAGATGATGGCGCAGTTCGCCATCCTCACGCGGCTGAAGGAGCCCGAGAACTCCAGCATCTTCAGCAAGATGCAGGTGTACGACGGCGAGAGCCTGAAAGACACCGACCCGCGCGCCAAGAGCTACCAGGAGTACCGCGACTACGCAGGCGTGGACGAGGGCATGACGGGTATATCGACCCGCTTTGCGTTCAAGATTTTGTCGAAGGTGTTCAACTTTGACAGTGCCGAGGTGGCCGCCAACCCGGTGCACCTGATGTATGTGCTGGAGCAGCAGATCGAGCGCGAGCAGTTCCCTGCCGAGCTGGAGACCAAGTACACCAGCTACATCAAGGAGTTCCTGTCCCCCCGCTATGCCGAGTTCATTGGCAAGGAGATCCAGACCGCCTACCTGGAGAGCTACAGCGAGTACGGCCAGAACATCTTTGACCGCTACGTGACCTACGCAGACTACTGGATCCAGGACAACGAGTACCGCGACACCGACACCGGCGAGGTGTTTGACCGGGGCGCACTCAACGCAGAGCTGGAAAAGATCGAGAAGCCTGCAGGCATTGCCAACCCGAAGGACTTTCGCAACGAGATCGTCAATTTTGTGCTGCGCGCGCGCGCCAACAACCAGGGCCAGAACCCCAGCTGGACCAGCTACGAGAAGCTGCGCCTTGTGATCGAGAAGAAGATGTTCTCCAACACCGAAGAGCTGCTGCCCGTGATCAGCTTCAACGCCAAGGCCAGCGCCGAAGAGGCGCGCAAGCACGAGGACTTTGTCACCCGCATGGTGAACAAGGGCTACACGCCCAAGCAGGTGCGGCTGTTGTGTGAGTGGTACTTGCGTGTGCGCAAGAGCAGCTGATCAAGGGACTGGATTGCCAGCGCAGCCCTGCGGGCGCTGGTTCATGCATGGGGGCAACGGATGGCATTGCAAATCATCGATCGCAGGCTCGCTGGCAAGAACAAGTCGGTGGGCAACCGCGAGCGATTTGTTCGCCGTTACAAGGAACAGATCGCGGACGCGGTGCGCCGTGCTGTCTCGCAGCGCGGCATCCGCGACATGGAGCAGGCCGAGAGCATCACCATACCGCGCAAGGACATCAGCGAGCCCGTGTTCCACCATGGCCAAGGCGGCATCCGCGACACGGTGCACCCCGGCAACGCAGAGCATGTGCGCGGCGACCGCATCGAACGGCCCCAGGGCGGAGCGGGCGGGCGCGGCTCGCAGGCCAGCGACAGTGGGGAGGGCGAGGACGACTTCACCTTCACGCTGACCAAGGAAGAGTTCATGCAGCTCTTTTTTGAAGACCTGGCGCTGCCGCACCTGCTGCGCACCCACATCGGCGAGAACCCGCAGTGGAAGTCGCGCCGCGCGGGCTACAGCCAGGATGGAATCCCCAACAACCTGGCTGTGCTGCGCACCATGCGCGGGGCGCTGGGGCGGCGCATTGCGCTGGGCAAGTCGACCCACCGCGAGCTGCTGGCGCTGCAGGCCGAGCTGGACGCCCTGCTGGCGCAGGACGACGGCACGAGCGAAGCGGTGGCCGAACTGCAGCGCCGCATCGATGCGCTGACGGCGCGCATCGACAAGATTCCGTACCTCGACCCCATCGACCTGCGCTTTCGTGCGCGTACGCCGGTGCCAGTGCCCAGCAGCCAGGCGGTGATGTTCTGCGTGATGGACGTTTCGGGTTCCATGGACGAGACGCGCAAGGACCTGGCCAAGCGGTTTTTCATCCTGCTGTACCTGTTTCTCACGCGGCACTACGAGACCATCGACATCGTGTTCATCCGCCACCACACCCAGGCGGCCGAGGTGAGCGAGGAGCAGTTCTTTCACTCCACCGAGAGCGGCGGCACCGTGGTCAGCAGCGCGCTGGCGCTGCTGGACCAGATCATCCGTGCGCGCTATCCGCAGGGCGACTGGAACATCTACGTGGCCCAGGCCAGTGATGGCGACAACTTCACCAACGACAGTGGCATCTGCCGCAACCTGCTGGTGGACAAGATCCTGCCGCTGGTGCGCTACTTTGCCTATGTGCAGGTGGCAGAAGAGGAGCAGAACCTGTGGGACGAGTACAGCCAGTTGATGCCGCTGTTCTCCCACTTTGCAATGCGCAAGGTCGCCGCACCCGGCGACATCTACCCGGTGTTCCGCGACCTCTTCAAGAAAGAGGGGGTGGCCGCATGAACAACGTTGTGCAGTATCCGGTGCTGGAGCGCCGCATCAGCGACAACCCCTGGAAGGCCGCCGCCGTGGGTGAGCGCCGCCACCGCGCCGTGCCCGGCCAGCCCCTGCCTGCGGGCGCGCGGCCTGCCGAGCCGTTGCCCGACCCGAGCGACTGGACGTTCGAGCTGATCGAGCGCTACCACGCCGCCATTGCCGCCACGGCAGAGCGCTTTGGCCTCGACACCTACCCCAACCAGCTGGAGATCATCACCGCCGAGCAGATGATGGATGCCTACTCCAGCGTCGGCATGCCGGTGAACTACCGGCACTGGAGCTACGGCAAGGAGTTTCTGGCCACCGAGCGGCGCTACCGGCGCGGGCACATGGGGCTGGCGTATGAGATCGTCATCAACTCCAACCCCTGCATCAGCTACCTGATGGAGGAGAACACCACCGCCATGCAGGCGCTGGTGATTGCGCATGCGGCCTACGGGCACAACAGCTTCTTCAAGGGCAACTACCTGTTTCGCATGTGGACCGACGCGTCCAGCATCATCGACTACCTGGTGTATGCCAAGGACTACGTGGCCCAGTGCGAAGAGCGCTACGGCATGGCCGAAGTGGAGCGGCTCATGGATTCGTGCCACGCGCTGGCCAACTTTGGAGTGGACCGCTACCGCCGCCCCTCCAAGAAGAACCTGGCGCGCGAACGGCTGGAGCGCGCGCAGCGCGAGGCCTATGCCCAGCAGCAGGTGAACGAGCTGTGGCGCACCCTGCCCATGCGTCCTGGCAAGGAGGATGCCACGCAGGAGCACAACCGCTTTCCGCAGGAGCCGCAAGAGAACATCCTGTACTTCATCGAAAAAAACGCGCCCCTGCTGGAACCCTGGCAGCGCGAGATCGTGCGCATCGTGCGCAAGATCGCGCAGTATTTCTACCCGCAGCGCCAGACCCAGGTGATGAACGAAGGCTGGGCCACGTTCTGGCACTACACGCTGCTCAATACGCTGTACGACGAGGGCTACCTGAGCGACGGGGTGATGATCGAATGGCTGGGCTCGCACACCAACGTCATCTACCAGCCGCCCGTGGGCCACCGCGCCTACAGCGGCATCAACCCCTATGCGCTGGGGTTTGCCATGTACCGCGACATCCAGCGCATCTGCCAGAACCCCACGGAGGAGGACCGGCACTGGTTCCCTGACATCGCGGGCACACCCTGGCTGCCCGCGCTGGACCACGCCATGCGCAACTTCAAGGACGAGAGTTTCATCGGCCAGTACCTCAGCCCGCATCTGATGCGCGAGATGCGTCTGTTTGCGCTGCACGACGATGCCAACGAGCGCGAGCTGGTGGTCAGCGAGATCCACGATGAGAACGGCTACCGCCGCCTGCGCCAGATGCTGTCGCAGCAGTACGACCTGGGCACGCGCGAGCCCAACATCCAGGTCTGGAACGTGAACCTGCGCGGCGACCGCAGCCTGACCCTGCGCCACACCCAGTTCCAGGGCCGCCCGCTGGCCGACGACACGCAGGAGGTGCTGCGGCATGTGGCGCGCCTGTGGGGTTTTGGGGTGCAGATCGAGAGTGTGGATGCCGATGGCAACCATCCCGTGCTGCTGCACTCGGTGGCCTCATCGGCCGCGTGAACAACAGGGGCTGAGCGGGGGGGAGGTGGCAGCGCGATGCGCGCCTGCAGACCTGCTGTACGCGCCATGGGCCAGCGCCCATTTCTTGCAGGATGATTGCTATTAAATATATAGCTGTATGCGCTTATTGGATAGGCGCTAAGGCCTGTTTTGCTTGATATTTTGGAGGCTGCCGACGATGAGGGACCATTGCGCCATTCAGGCGGCGGCAGCGGCCCCACGCAGTGGGCAGTCCGTGGCCACCCGCTCGGCCAGAGTCTGGCGCAGGGCCTGCAGCGCGGCAATGCGTGCGTCGATCTCCTGCAGCTTCACTGCCAGCACCTGGGCCAGCGCTGGGCCGGGGTCGGCGGCGTCCCAGATGGCGGGCAGCCGGTCGCCAATCTCTGCCAGCGTAAAGCCCAGCTGTTGCGCGGTGCGGATGTACTGCACCAGCATCGCCGTTTCGGCCGGGTAGTCGCGGTAGCCATTGACCAGGCGTCGCGATCGGATGAGGCCTTGTTGTTCGTAAAAGCGCAGTGCCTCGCGGCTTAGGCCGGAAGCATTGGCGAGTTCACCGATCAGCATGGGGGTTTCCTGTGGCGTGAAAACAAATGCCACCCCTGGAAGGGGCTTGACCCTGAAGCGTACTTCAGGGCTGAACCTCGGGGCTTCTTTCATCCCCAGGTTGATCCTCATGCCCTTATCTTCAATTTCCACTCCGCGCTACCTGCGTATCGTGCGCGCCAGCGGCTGGTACGACCTGCTGGTGACCTGGCCTTTTGCGATGCCGTGGACCTTTGCGTGGCTGTATGCCCAGTTGGGCATGTTGGCCGCCGTGCTGGGCCTGCCCGGCACCCTGCACCCGTTGGACACCACCCACATGTTGCTGGCCAACCTGCTGGGGTCGGTGGTGGTTGTGTGGTCGGTGGCGCGCATCGTGGCGCCCACGGTGCTGCTGGGGCGGCTGGATGGCGTGGCGCGGTTTCTGTTTGCGGCCTGGCAGATCTATGCCGTGGCCCACGGCGCCAATGTGATCGTGCTGGGCTTCACGCTGTTTGAGCTGCTGTTTGGTGTGCTGCAGTGGTGGCGCGTTGCGGGCACGTCCCCAACACGGGTCAGTGCGCTGGCACCGGCAGGCACCTGAACGCCAGGGCGCCTGTCGCCAGCATGGCGGCAATGGTCAGCATCACAGCCACATACGGGTCTGCGCCCTGTGCGGCGGCGATGGAGGCTGCCACGCCGGTCACCCACTGCATCAGTGCCACGCCCAGAAACAGCGCCATCGTGAACACCGCCATGGCGCGCCCGGTGACGGCGGGTGCGTAGGCCGAACGCACGTCTGAATACTGCAGCACCATGTAGCCCGACAACAGGCCCACCGCGATGGAGCCCGCCACGTCCAGCCACTCGGCGTGCAGCAGGCCGATGGCACCGAAGAGGGTTGCCAGCAGCACCGTGAAGCCCGTGATCCAGCGGCGGCGTTGGCCAGGCCCGGGGTCGAGCCGCCCGAACAATGCCGGTGTGAACAGCGACACCAGCGACGACAACATGGCCACATTGCCGCTGGCCACCAGCGAATAGCCATGCCGCTCAATGAGCAGCGGCCCCAGCCACAGCCCGCGCAGCGTGAGGAAGGAGGCATACGTCGTCAGCGCCAGCAGCATGATTCCGGCGGTGTGCGGCAGCAAGAACAGCGCGCCAAACCCGCGCACCGCCTGCAGCACCGATTCGCGCGGGGGCGCATTATGCGTGGGTTGCGCGGGCTCATGCACCTTCCAGAAGATCAGCAGCCAGGCCAGTGCCGCAAAACCCGCCAGCACCGCAAAGCCCATGCGCCAAGACGACAGCTGCACCAGCCACGCCAGCGGCGTGCCCGTGAACAACATGCCCAGCCCACCCACACCCATGGCCACGCCCGAGACCATCGCAAACCGGCTGGCCGGAAAGTAGCGCGCAATGAACACTGTGCACACCAAAAACGCGGGCGCGCAGCCGACGCCGATCAGCACCTGCCCCAGCAGCACCGCGCCATAGCCGGGCGCCAGCGCCGACAGCACCGAGCCCGCAATCGCCAGCGGAAACGCCACCAGCAGCGTGCGCCGCACACCGTAGAGGTCGATGCCGATGCCCATGAAGAGCTGCATGGTCCCGAAGGCGAATGCGAACGCTCCGGCAAACACGCCCAGCGCCTGCGCCGACAGGCCGAACTCTGCCCGCAGGCCCGTGGCCATGATGGCCGTGATGGTGCGAAACGCCTGGCTCAGCGCAAAACCCGTCACCAGTGCCAGCAGCATGGCCCAGGCGGCGCGGAGGGGGAGCAGTGGGGTAGTGGGTGTGGGGGGCGGGGGCACCTGCACGGTGGTGGGTCTCCAAAAAGGGGTGGCAACAGGCTGCCCCGTTTCGAGCGTACATGGACAGGACGGTGACCGCTGTCTCGCGTGAATCGCAGGGGTTGCCGGGTCCGCCAATCTGCACCAGACGGGAGCGGCCGACGGGCGCGTGGGGCAGGCAGTAGGGGCGTTGGGGGAGGGATAAGGGTCGTGACTTGCGCAAACCAGGGCTCGGGCCAGCGGCTCACCGTTGGGCAAGGGCCGCTGTTTCATCCCGATTTGCGGAGGTACTAAGGGTATGTCCCGAGCCGTCGCCGCAGGCGCTCCAGTCGCCAAGGTGACGTGGCGTTTTGGGGCCAAGCTGCGCGCAATCGGGTGCCAGGCCCGTGCATTGCAACCATGCGTGCCTGCAATGCCGTGTTGGACGGGGCAGTCTTGCCCGTCATCGGGGCGCCACGGAGCGAAGTCAGACTTTAGAGAAGACTCTCGATGTGGGGATCACCCCAATCGACGGGGCGTGGACCGTGCGGCACTCTCATGGGCATGCCCTGCGCTGGGTGTGGATGGCGGCTGAAACCGTTCCTCGGTTTCGGCTTCTCGCCTGCAGCGGAGTGGTGGCAAGGTTTGTGCTTGGGAGCCCCCAGTGACCCCGGTGGTCGGTGGCCACAAGCAGTTTGCAGGTTGGAGTGTGTGCCGCAATGCACATCGCTACTCAGGAGTGACTGATGAAGAAGATGGTTTCGCTGTGTTCAGGTGCGCTGGCAACGCTGTTGATGTCGGGATGCGCAAGCCAGCCGCCCGTGATGCAGGCCTTTAGCGAGCCAACGGACCGCGGCAGCATGCAGTTCGCCTGCGGCAATGGCGAAAAGGTGGAGATGCAGTTCTACCCCGAGCAAGGCCGCAGCGTGTTGCGGCGTAGCGGCTGGACGGTGGAACTGCCCAAACAAGCCACGGAAACCGGCTACGCCTTCAGCAACGGCCCCACCACCGTGCTCGGCAAGGGCAATGAGCTGACCATCCAGATTGGCCATCTGGCACCGATCTGGTGCCGTAGCAACCGCCCCATGATGGTGGCGGGGGTGCAATAGGCGGGCTGCAGAGCAGGCCACCCCCGCTCCCGGTGGTTTCGGGTTGCGGCATTCTTCAAAAACAATAGCTGCCAGCGCCTATGAACAAGGCGCTGGTGGCTTTTTTTATGGGTAATTTCTAGGTCGCTTTTCCAGGTGGTGGGGTGATGCGGCTCGGCACTCTCACGCTGCCGCTGTGAACGAATTCATGCACCACTGCGCAGCCGCTGCAACTCGGCCTCCGCAACGTCGATGCGCACCGTGCCCTGCGCCACCAGCACCTGCGCGACGCGGTCGATCTCGTCGCCCGCGGCGCCCGCCATCATCGCGATGTTCTGCGCGTGCAGGGCCATGTGCCCCTTCTGGATGCCGGTAGTGGCCAGGGCCTTCATGGCCGAAAAGTTTTGCGCCAGGCCCACGGCCGCAATGATCTGGGCCAGCTCGCGGGCCGACGTGACGCCCAGAATCTTGAGCGCTGTCTTGGCCGTGGGGTGCAGCTTGGTGGCGCCGCCCACCAGGCCCACGGCCATGGGCATTTCGATGGAGCCTGCCAGGTCGCCGTCGTTGGTCACCTCCCACGTTGTCAGGCTGGTGTAGTGGCCGCCGCGTGCGGCGTAGGCGTGGGCACCGGCTTCTACCGCGCGCGTGTCGTTGCCGGTGGCCAGCACCACGGCGCTCACGCCGTTCATGATGCCCTTGTTGTGCGTTGCGGCGCGGTAGGGGTCGGCTGCCGCAAAGTGGTAGGCCGCAAGCATGCCGTCGCGTACGGCCTCGCCGCCGATGTCTCCCGTGCGCCACACGCAGCGCGCGCGCGCCAGGCGCCGGTCGGCCAGGTTCGACAGGATGCGCAGGTTGGTCTGCCCGCCCGTCCATGCCGCAATCTGCGGCGCAATCTTTTCGGCCATGGTGTTGACGGCATTGGCGCCCATGGCGTCGCGCGTGTCCACGATGAGGTGGGTGATCACCATGGTGCCGCCGCGTGTGTCGATCACCCGCACCTCCAGGTCGCGGAAGCCGCCGCCCAGCTTGACGAGGATGGGGTCGCAGGCATCGCACAGCGTGCGGATCTCTTCCTTGTGCTCCAGGATGCGGATGCGCGCGTGCTGCGGGTCAGACACCTGCGTGAGCTGGATCTGCGCAATCATCTCGGTGCCCGACATGGACGTGATGAAGCCACCATGGTCATAACACTGGCGTGCCGCGTTGCACACCGCGGCCACCACCGACGATTCTTCGGTGGCCATGGGGATCAGCCGGTCTCGGCCGTCGATCTTCATGTTGGTGGCAATGCCCACGGGGATGTTCATCGTGCCGATGACGTTCTCGATGAGGTGGTCGGCCAGTTCGGCAGGCAGGTTGCCCGTGTTCAGCAGTTGGGCCTTGTCGTCGTCGCCAAGGCCCGCAAACTGGGCCACGGCATCGATGCGTGCCGGAATGGCGAGCTTGTGAAAACCGCCGATGCGGCTGGTGGGGTGTGCGGTGGAAGTCATGGAAGTGTTTGGGATAAATGGGTGAACAAGCGGCTCAGCGCGACGCCATCAGCCGGGGCAGGTAGGTGACCAGATCGGGGAAGGCCGCGCAGATGAGCAGGCCGACGAACTGCAGCCCGAAGAACGGCAAGATGCCCCAGTACACGGCGTTCATTCCAATGTGGCTGGGCAGCGTCCCTTTGATGTAGAACAGCGTGTAGCCGAACGGCGGGCTGATGTAGCCCATCTGGATGGTGATGGCGTACAGCACGCCAAACCACAGCTCGTCAAAGCCCAGCAGGCGCACGATGGGCAGGAAGACAGGCACCGTGAGCAGGATGATTCCCAGCTCGTCCAGCACCGTGCCCAGGAACACCAGCAACAGCATCATGGCCGCCAGGATGAGCCAGCGGTTCACGTCCAGCCCCTGGATGAACTGCAGCAGCGTGTCCGCCCCGCCCAGGCCCGTGAAGATGGCCACATAGGCCTTGGCGCCCAGCGTGATCCACAGGATCATCGCCGTGGCTTTCAGCGCATCGGTCGCTGCGCCGCGCAGCATGCCGCGCTCCCACCGGCGCTTGATGAGGCTGGGCAGCAGCGCTCCTGCCACGCCCACGGCAGCGGATTCGGTGGGCGTCGCGATGCCGAAGAAGATGGAGCCGAGGATCATCACGATCAGCATGGCGGGTATCACCAGGGCCTTCAGTGCCACCAGCTTGTCGCGCAGCGGTGCCTTGCGGGTGCTGGGGTCCAGGGGCACCCACTCGGGCTTCACCCAGCCCACCACGATGATGTAGGCGATGTACAGCGCGGCCAGGATGAGGCCCGGCACGATGCCTGCAATCAGCATCTGGCCGATGGATATCTGGGCCGTGACGGCGTACACGATGGTCAGCACCGATGGCGGGATCAGGATACCCAGCGTGCCCGACGCGCAGATCGTGCCCAGCGCCAGCTCGGGCTTGTAGCCGCGCCGCAGCATCTCTGGCAGGGCGAGGATGCCCATGGCCGTCACGGCCGCACCCACCACGCCGGTCATGGCCGCCATCACCACGCAGATGATGACGGTGCCGATGGCGAGGCCGCCTTTGAGACGCCCAAACCACAGCTCCATCGCGCGGTACAGGTCTTCGATGACACCCGAGCGCTGCAGGATGCAGGCCATCAGGATGAACAGCGGGATCGCGAGCAGTGCCTCGGACTTCATCGTGTCGAAGATCTGCAGCACCAGCACGATGACCGCGTTGGGCTCCCACAGCGTCACAGTGAACAGCAGCGACAGGCCGCCCAGCACGAAGGCAATGGGCAGACCGGTGAGCATGAACAGCGTGAGGCTGCCGAACATCAGCACCAGAATCATGTTGGAGGTCATGGGTGGGCCTCCGCGGGGGACGCGTTAACGGTTGCTTCGCCAAACAGCGTGCGAAAGAACTCCACCACGGCCTGCAGCAGCATCAGCGCCAGGGCCAGCGGCACGGCGGCCTTCACCGGCCAGATAGGTGGGTTCCAGGCTGAAAAGCTGGTCTCGCGGTAGGCGAAGGCGCTGTAGGCTGCGGGTGCGCTGAAGTACAGCAGGATGGCGCAGAACAACACGATGATGGGAAAGTTCACCAGGTCCAGCCGCCGCTGCCATGCGGGGCTCAGGCGCTGGCGCGCCACGTCGAGCGCCACATGGCCCTTGAGGTGCAGCAGGTACGGCCCGCCCAGCAGAAAGTACGGGCCGAACAGCAGCACGGCCAGCTCCATGCCCCACACCGTGGGCGCATTGAACACATAGCGTGCAATGACTTCATAAAGCATGACGGGGACCACGATGGCCATCAACCACACCGTGGCCTGGAAGATCCAGCGGTTGAGTGTGGTGATGGCAGACGTGGAGACAGAGAGCCATGACGGCATGGGTGACTCCTTGGGACAATGGCAGGTGCACCGGGCGCCCATGGCGGGCACCCGGGGCTAGGGCTTTCCAGCGCTGTTTAGGCCAGCAGGCCCAGCTCTTTCATGAAGGCCACCTGGCTGTCCAGGATCTTGGTGGCGAGGGCGTCGCCCTTGGTGGCGGTGCGCCACGCGGCCATGGCCTTGGGCCGTGCAGCGGCGATGTCGGCTGCGCTGAATCGGATGATCTCGCAGCCCTTGGCCTGGTACTTGGCCAGCACGGTGGCATCGCTCACCAGAATGTGCTGGCGCAGTGCCGCCGAAATCTCGCGCGCGGCCACGGCCAGCGCGGCCTTGAACTCGGCGGGCAGCTTGTCGTGTGCTGCACGGTTGGCCACGTAGCTGGTGGCGGTGGTGGGCTGGTGAAAGCCCGGCACCACTACAAACTTGGCCACCTCGGCCAGGCCTGCCTCAAAGTTGGCCGTCAGGTCGCCCCGATCGGCCATGTCGATCACGCCCTTGTCCAGCGCCGAATACACCTCGCCGGTGGGCAGCGGCGTCACCGACACGCCCATGGCGCCCATCACGGCCGAGGCCAGGCCCACAAAGCGACCCTTCTTGCCCGTCAGGTCGGCGATCTTGCGGATTGGCACCTTGGAGTGCAGCGGCTCCTGGCCGTACACGGTGGGGGCGATGTAGTGCAGGCCTGCGGGCGCATACGCCTGGCGCACCAGGTCCAGCCCGCCGCGCTCATAGAACCAGGCTTCGTATTCATCGCTCTCGGCAAAGCCGAACGGAATGGTGCTGGTGAACGCAAACGCAGGGATCTTGCCGGCCTCGTAGCCGTCGAAGGTTTTCATCAGCTCAAACGCGCCACCGCGCACGGCATCAAACGCTTGCGCGGCGGGCACGATCTGGCCAGCGGCAAACAGGTTGATCTTGAAGCGGCCACCGGTCAGCTCTGCCACGCGGGCCACAAAACGCTCCTCGAACTTTTGCGGCGTGGTGCCGCCGTCCCACAGCGCCTGCATGCGCCAGGTGACCGTGGCCTGCGCGTGGCTGGCCAGGGGCGCCGCAGCGCCCACGGTAGCGGCTGCAGCCAGGGTGGATTTGAGGATATTGCGTCGTTGGACGGCTTTGTCTGCCATGTCTTGTCTCCGGTTGGTTTGGAATGTGTGCCCCATCGCCGTGGGTTTACTGCCTCGGCCCATGGCGCAGTCTGGGCTGCGGGCGAGTTCGAAAAGTATATGGACAACGCGGCGGTTGGTTGGATACAGTTTGGGCACAGATCACAAAACTGTACCCATCAATGCAAGGGTACAGATCAGGAGACAGACCCATGCCCCACCCGGAAGAAGACGCATCGCCCGACAGCAAGGTCGAAGCGCTGGCGCGCCGCATTGCGCAATCGATCGAGCAGGGCAGCGTGCTGCCCGGCACCCGCCTGCGGTCCATCCGCGACGCAGCGGCCAAAGATGGTGTGGGCCGCAACACGGTGGTGGAGGCGTACAACCGCCTGGCCGCGCGCGGCTATGTGGAGGCACGGCCGGGCTCGGGCTATTACGTGCGCAAGCCCAGCAGCGGCGTGCACGCCCAGGCCCCCGCGCCGCACGTGACCGAGGCGGTGGACGTGGTGTCGCTGCTGCGTGAGCAACTGGAGCAGCATTACGAGGTGCGCGTGGGCGATGGCCGCCCGCCCGCGTCGTGGATGGAGGGGTCCGAGCTGGGCAGCTCGCTGCGCCGCGCGCGCTCGCAAGGGCTGACGGACATCGAGCATGGCTACGGCACACCCTGGGGCTACCTGCCACTGCGCGAGACCATCGCACGCATGCTGGGCGAGCGCACCATCCCGGTCAACCCGCGCCAGGTGCTGCTGACCCAGGGCGCCAACCATGCGCTGGACCTCATCGTGCGGCACCTGCTGGATGCGGGGGACGAGGTGCTGGTGGATTCGCCCGGCTACTACCCGCTGTTTGGCAAGCTCAAGCTCGCCAAGGTGGAGATGCTGGGCGTGCCCCGCCTGGCCGATGGGCCTGACCTGGATGCGCTGCAGGCGCTGCTGGAAAAACACCGGCCCAAGGTGTTCTTTACCCAGTCGCTGGCGCACAACCCCACGGGCGGGTCGATCAGCCTGCCCAAGGCCCACCGCCTGTTGCAGATGGCTGCGGCCCACGGGTTTCTGGTGGTGGAGGATGACCCATTTGCCGACCTGCAGCCGCCCAACGCCCCGCGCCTGGCAGCGCTGGACCAGCTGGAGCGCGTGATCTACGTGAGCAGCTTTTCCAAAACGCTGTCGGCCGGTCTGCGCGTGGGCTACATCGCAGGGGCGGCGCACCGCATCAATGCGCTGTGTGACCTGAAGATGGTGACGGTGGTGTCCACGTCCGATTTTGTAGAGCGCGTGGTGCACCAGCTGATCTCTGCGGGCCAGTACCGGCGCCATCTGAGCCGTCTCAAGGCCCGGCTGGACAGTGCGTTGGGCCCTGCGCAAAAAGCATTGGCACGCCTGGGCCTCACCGTGCACCCCAGCCCGCCGGGCGGCTATTACCTGTGGGTGGAGTTGCCGCATGGCATCACCGAGCTGGGCCTGGCCCGCAGTGCGGCAGAGCGGGGCATTTTTCTGGCGCCGGGCGCCGTGTTCTTTCCGCAGCGGCAGGGCCAGCAGCAGCCTTTGCAGGCCATGCGGGTGAACGTGGCCTATGCCAACGACCCGCGGTTTTTGCGCTTTCTGCAGGGCGCGCTCAAGGCGGCGTCTTGAAGGCGCGCCGAACCCGGTTCACAAGTCCGTGCGCAGCTTCCAGATCTCGGGGAACAGCACCACGTCGAGCATCTTGCGCAAGTAACTCACCCCGCCCGTGCCACCCGTGCCGCGCTTGAAGCCGATCACGCGCTCCACCGTGGTCACGTGGCGGAATCGCCAGAGGCGGAAGGCGTCTTCCAGGTCGGTCAGCTCCTCGCCCAGCTGGTACAGGTCCCAGTGCTTGTCGGGGTTGCGGTACACAGTCAGCCAGGCCTGCTCCACCGCATCGTTTTCCACATAAGGCTGTGTCCAGTTGCGCTCGGTGTGGCTCGCTGGCACGGCCAAGCCGCGCCGCGCCAGCAGGCGCAGGGCCTCGTCGTACAGCGACGGTGCCTCGTACGCCGCCTGCACCAGGGCCAGCAGGTCAGCGCGGTGCTCGTGGGGCTTGAGCATGGCCCGGTTCTTGTTGCCCATCGAGAACTCGATGCAGCGGTACTGGTAACTCTGGAAGCCGCTGGACTGGCCCAGGTACGGGCGCATGGCGCTGTACTCGGGCGGCGTCATGGTGGCCAGCACGTCCCAGGCGTGCACCAGCTGCTCCATGATCTTGCTGACCCGCGCCAGCATCTTGAACGCGGGCGGCAGCTCGTCGCGCGCAATGTGGCCGATGGCCGCCCGCAGCTCGTGCAGCATGAGCTTCATCCACAGCTCGCTGGTCTGGTGCTGCACGATGAACAGCATCTCGTCGTGTGCGGGCGACAGCGGCTTTTGCGCGGTGAGGATGGCGTCGAGCTGCAGGTAGTCGCCATAGCTCATGCTTTGGCTGAAGTCGAGCTGGGCGCGCTCTTCGTGCACGATGGATTCGGGCAGGGCGGCAGACGCCGGGTTGTTGCCGTCGGCAGGAGTTTGCGAGAAAGGGCACATGGTGGTTTGCCTTTCTGATCAGGTGACGGCGTGCGTCTGGTTGAACTCGGCCTTCTGCCACTCGCCGCTCTCTAGCACCTGGCGCAGGTGCTCCACAGCGTTCCACACGTCTTCAAAGCCCAGGTACAGCGGCGTGAAGCCAAAGCGCAGGATGTCCTTGTGGCGGCCCGTGCCGCCGTCGCCCTTGCGGAAGTCGCCGATCACACCGCGCGCAATCAGCGCCTGCACGATGGCGTAGGCGCCGCTGCCCTGGCCGTTCACGCCCGCGCCTTCGTCGCGCGTCAGGCACACCTGCGAGCCGCGCTGTGCATGCTCACGCGGCGTGGCCAAGCCGAGGCCGTGGCCTGCGCAGCGCTCTTCCCCCAGCTGGATGAACAGGTCGGTGAGCGCCAGCGACTTGGCGCGCAGCTCGGCCATGCCGCCCAGGCTTTGTGCGGCGGTGAACACATCCAGCCCGCATTGCAGGGCCGACAAGCTGATGATGGGCTGCGTGCCACACAGGTAGCGCGTGATGCCCGGGGCGGGCTGGTAGTCGGGTGTGAATGCAAACGGTGCGGCATGGCCCCACCAGCCGGACAGCGGCTGCCAGAAGCGGCTGGCATGGCGCGGGTGCACCCAGGCAAAGGCCGGTGCGCCGGGGCCGCCGTTCAAATATTTGTAGCCGCAGCCAATCGAGAAATCCGCGCCTGCACCGTTCAGATCGACCGGCACCGCGCCCGCGCTGTGCGCCAGGTCCCACACGCACAAGATGCCCTGGGCGTGCGCGGCGGCGGTGATGGCGGCCATGTCGTGCATGGCGCCGGTGCGGTAGTTCACGTGCGTGAGCATCAGCACGGCCACGTCGCCGGTGAGTGCTGCGGTGATCTCTTCGGGCTCCACCAGCACCAGCTCCAGGCCGCGCTCCTTGCACAGGCCTTCGGCAATGTAGAGGTCGGTGGGGAAGTTGCTGCGCTCGCTCACGATGCGCTTGCGCGCGGGGCTGTCTTCGCGCGCGATGTTGAGTGCTGCGCTCAGCACCTTGTAAAGGTTGATGGAGGTGCTGTCGGTGCACACCACTTCATCCTGGCCCGCGCCGATCAGCGGGGCCAGCTGGTTGCCCAGGCGCTGGGGCAGGTCAAACCAGCTTGCTGTGTTCCACGATTTGATGAGGTCTGTGCCCCATTCGCGGGTGACCACATCGGCCACGCGCGCGGCGGCGGCCTTGGGGGCCACGCCCAGCGAATTGCCGTCCAGGTAGATCACGCCCGGGGGCAGGGCGAAGTGGCCGCGCAGCGGCGCGAGGGGGTCTTGCGCGTCGAGCGCGCGGCAGTCTTGCAAGGTGGTGGTCATGGTGTTCAGAGTGGTTTGCTTCTGTTTTGATAGCTATTGGCGCTTGATGGACGAGCGGTAGAGGCCAAAAAAGCTTGAAATTTTTGGGCTACAGCGCCCGCAGCACGGCGCGCACGGGCGATGCGTCGGCCGTGGTCAGCTTGAGCGGTAGGGCAATGAGTTCGTAGTCGCCCTCGGGCACGGCGTCGAGCACCAGGTTTTCGAGCACGCGCAGGCCCCGGCGGCGGATGACCTGATGGCTGTCGAGCGTCTTGCTGTCGGCCGGGTCGATGCTGGCGGTGTCGATGCCCACCAGCAACACGCCCAGGTCGGCCAGGCGTTCGATGGTGCCGGGGGCATAGGCGGCCAGCTGGCCATCCCAGCGGTCCACAGGCATGTGTTCATAGGTGCGCACCAGCACGCGCTGCGGCAGGGTGCCGTTCACCGCGTGGGCAATGTGTTCCCAGTTGATCAGCGGGCCGCAGCCGATGGCGTGGATCACGCGGCAGGGGCCCAGGAACGCGTCGAGCGACACGTCACCAATGGTGGCGCCCTGTGCGTCATAGTGCAGCGGCGCATCGGCATGGGCGCCGACATGGGGCGACATGGTGATCGCGCTCACGTTGACCGGGCAGCCCGGGCCGATGGTGGCACACCACTGCTGGCTGTAGGCCGTGTCGCCGGGGAACACGGGGCTGCCCGCGTGCACGGGCGGCGAGATGTCCCAAAGCCGGCGGGCGGTGGGGGAGGAGGGCGTTGACATGGGACAAAGTTTGCATGTCCCGAAAAACCCGTGGTGTCGGTTATTTCCAACACTCTACCGATTTTTTGTTGAAGCCTAAACTACTTTGATGCGGCGGTAGCCCGGCTGCTGGAGCTTGTCACCTCACAAGACGGCGCTTTCCGCCAGCGGCGCCAGCCCGTGCCGCGCACGCGCCTTGTGGCAGGCGTAGTCGCCCGCCGAGAACTCGCGGCAGGGCGCCGGGCGCAGTTCGTAGATGCTGCAGGCCACCTGCTGGCCCACCTGGCCTGTCAGCGCGGCGCAGCGGATGGGCACCTGCTCCGTGCCCCGCATGCGGCAGGTGCTGCCGTTCACATCCAGTGCCAGGCCGTCGGGCACCGTGCCGCCCATCGCCTGCATCTCGTACACGGCAAAGTCCACGCGAAAGCTGGCGCAGCAGGCGCCGCAGCTCAGGCACGGGTGGGCGGAATCGGCGGTGGTGGTGGCTTCGGACATGCGGGACGGGTGGGATGGGCGCAGGGCCTGCGGCTGGGCCGTCAGGCGCTGTGGGGGAGGGGAATGCTAACGAAAAAGCCCACGCCTTTGCCATTCAAACCCACGCCGATCTGCACCTGCCCGCCCATGCGCAGCACCGCCTGCCGCACGATGGCCAGGCCCAGGCCCGAGCCGTTGGCGGCATGGCCCAGGCCCCGGTAGAAGCGCTCGAACACATGCGTTTGCTCGGTGGCCGCGATGCCCGGCCCGTCGTCCTGCACCGACAGGTGCAGCGCCGTGCCCTCGCGCCACAGCGCCACCGCCACGTTCCCGCCGTTGGGCGTGTAGCGCACCGCGTTGTCAATGAGGTTGTGGGCGATGGATTCGAACGCAGGCTGGTCGAGCCGCGCGGGCAAGGTGTCGGGCGCGTCCAGCGACAGCTCGATCTGCCGTGCCATCGCATCAGGCACGGCCTGGGCCAGCGCGCCGCGCAGCCACTGCGCCACGTCCAGGTCACGCGGGGCGGGGCGCTGGGCGTCGTCCAGCGCGGCCAGGTCCAGCAGTTGCTGCGCCAGGTGCGAGGTGCGGGCGATGGCCTGCTCCAGGTGGGCCTGGGCGTGCATGCGTTCCTCTTCGATGGGCGAGCGGGCCATCACATGGGCCTGGGCGGTGATCACGGCCAGCGGCGTGCGGATCTCGTGCGCAGCGTCCTGCACAAAGGCGCGCTCGCGCTCCACCTTCTGGCGCAACTGGGCGAAGAGGTGGTCCAGCGACTGCTCCAGGGGCTTGAGTTCGCGGTGGCGGGCGTTGAAGCCCACAGGCTGCAGGTCGTCCTTGCCGCGCTGGGCAATGAGGCGTGCTAGTCGCTGCAAGGGGCGCAGGCCATTGCGCACCGAGAGCCAGACGGGAAGCAGTACGAAGGGTGCTGCCAGCAGCAGGTAGGGCAGGAGGTTGCGGCCGCTGGACTGCAAGAAATGCGTGTCTGCCCGCTTCATTTCTACGATGCGCAGGGTCCAGCGCGCGTTGTGCCCGGCGTAGACGCGGTATCGCTGGCCTTGCGCCAGGGGCTCCGAAATCGATGAACCGCTGGCGTAGAGCTGCTCCGGCAAGGCGATACGCAGCTCTTCGAGACCTGGGGGTGAATAGACAACCTGGCCGGTGGCGGTGTCGCGCAGCTCATGCATTGCCACGCCCGGCAGAAGGCCGTTCTGGCGCCGACGGATATTGACCCAGTGATTGGTAGCGGACACCGCTGCAGCGGCCTGCGCCGGGTCGTTGATCGGGCTGAGCGAATCCAGCAGCGCATCGCCGTACTTCAGTAGACCCGGATCGTTGGTGATGGTGTGCTTGTAGTTGATGAAGTTGTAGCTGAGCAGCACAGCCCACACCAGCACAAACGCCACTGTGACCGAGACTACGCTGCGGCGCACCAGTGTCGGCTCTGCCAGTTTTGTCCACAACGTGCGCAGCAATTGCTGGTTGAATCGTGCGCGGCTCATGCTTGCAACAAATAGCCCACGCCGCGCACGGTGCGGATCAGCTCCGCCCCGATCTTGCGGCGCAGGTTGGACACATGCACTTCGATGGCGCCAAAGTCCACGGGCTCGCCCAGCGGGTCCAGCCGCTGCGACAGCACGCTTTTGGACACCACCACGCCGGGCTCACGGGCCAGCTCCAGCAGCAGCTGGAACTCGCGCGGCGACAGGTCCAGCACCGTGCCATCGCGCTGCACTGCGTGGCGGCGAGGCTCGATCACCAGCTCGCCCAGCACCCAGCGCTCGCTGGCCTGGCGGGCGCTGCGCCGCAGCACGGCGCGGATGCGCGAGAGCAGCTCGGCCGTGGCAAAAGGCTTGACCACGAAGTCATCGGCCCCGCCGTCCAGCCCGGCCAGCCGGTCTTCCACGGCCGAGCGCGCGGTGATCACAATGATGGGCACCTGCTCACCCTGCGCCCGCCAGCGCGCCAGCAGATCGAAGCCACTGCCGTCGGGCAAGGTCAGGTCGAGCAGCACGCAGTCCACCGTGGTCGCATCCACCGTGGCGGGCGCGTCCACCGCACGGCGCAGCCACTCGCTGGTCAGTCCCTCCACCTTCAGCGCGGACTGCAGAGCGCGGCCCAGGTCCAGGTCGTCTTCGATGAGCAGGATGTGCATGGGGTGGGATTGTGGCGGCAGCCGTGGCCGTTGCGTGCTGCCATGGGGGGCGCCTTTGGCTGGCCTTAAGGCAAGGCTTTGCACAATGGCTGCATCTGGCGACTCAACACAGGAACACAGGGAGAGGGTGTATGGCGTATCTGACGACAAACAATGCGAATGCAGTGCCGCGATGGTGGGGCGGTGCGGTGCTGGCCACAGTGCTGGCCCTGGCGGGCTGTGCCTCCGGGCCCACCCACCCGTCGCTGGCGGGCGCACAACTGCCCGAGCTGATCCCCGTGCGCGACTTTGTGACCAGCCGGCAGGCCACCGGGGGCTACCAGGTGTCGCCCGACGGGCAGCGCATTGCCTGGTTTGGTGTGGATGGCGTGGTGCCCGCGATCTGGGTGCGCTCTATCGACGGCAGCGACGCCAAGGCGTTCCGCATCCGTGCGCGCACCATTCGCTTCAGCGCCGACAGCCGCTGGCTGGCCATCACCGCCGACCCGACCGGGGACGAAAACACGCGCATCCACGTGGGCCTGGTGGAGGGGCCCGACACCGGGTTGCGCGAGCTGATGCCCGCACAGAAGTCGGTGGCGCACCTGGTCGATGGAGTGGAGGGCACCTCGGACTTCATCGTCACCTCCAACCAGCGCGACAAGAAAGTGTTTGACCTGTACCGCGTGAACCCGGCGGGCGGTGCCCCGGTGCTGCTGGCCACCAACCCCGGCAACGTCAACTGGTGGGGGGTGGACCCCACGGGGCAGTTGCGTGCCCGTGCGCAAATCAAGGGCGACCAGGTGCTGCTGGAGCGTCCGGGCGCGGAGCCTGGCTCCTGGCAGGTCGTGGCACAGCGCAGCCGCTGGGACACGCTCAACATCTTTGGCCTGCATGACGAGGGGCGCAAGGCCTGGGCCTTGTCCAACCGGGGGCGCGACAAGCTGGCGCTGGTACGGCTGGACATGACCACGGGCGCCGAAGAGCTGTTTTACGCATCCCCCGATGTGGACCTGGACAGCGTGACCCTGAGCCGCAGCACGCGCGAGCCGCTGGTGGCTTATTCGATGCCCGGGCATCCGGCCCGCCAGGTGTTCGATGCGGCGCTGGCCGCCCGGCTGGCGGCCCTGGCAGGCGACCAGCCAGCAGATGTGCGGGTGATGAGCGCCGACCAGTCTGACCGCGTTCTCACCGTGGCCGTGGGCACGGAGCGGGGTGCGCGCACCTACTTGCTGCGCGACGGGCGCGAGCCGCAGTTTCTGGGTGAAAGCCGGTTGAGCGTGATCGCCCATGCCCTGGTGCCCTCCGAGCCCATCACCTACACCGCGCGGGACGGCCTGCCCATCCATGGCTACCTCACGCTGCCTGTGGGCGTGCAGCAACCGCGCGCGCTCCCCCTGGTGCTGCTGGTGCACGGCGGGCCCTGGGCGCGCGACCGCTGGGGCGAGGGCACGATGCGGCAGTTTCTGGCCAACCGGGGCTACGCCGTGCTGCAGGTCAACTACCGGGGCTCCAGCGGCTATGGCCGCGCGCACATGGAAAAAGCCCGGGGCGAGTTTGCGGGCCGCATGCACGACGACTTGGTGGACGGCGTGCGCTGGGCCGTAGAGCGCGGCGTGGCCGACCCCGGGCGTGTGGCGATCTACGGCGCCAGCTATGGCGGCTATTCGGCACTGGTGGGTGCGACCTTTACCCCCGAAGTGTTTGCCTGCGCGGTGGGCATCGTGGGCGTGACCGACATCGCCCGCCTGCTGGAGGCTGCACCGCCCTACTGGGAGCTGGGCCTGCCCTGGTGGCACCGCTATGTGGGCGACCCCGCCGTGCCCGCCGACCGTGCGCGCATGGATGCGAAGTCGCCCCTGTACCGCGCCGAGCATGCCCAAAAGCCCATCCTCATCATGCATGGCGTGAACGATGTGCGCGTGAAGCTGGAGCAGTCCGAATGGATGGTGGCCGCCCTGCGCAAGGCGGGCAAAGAGGTGGATTACGTCACCTTCCAGGGCGACGGCCACGGCAACCAGCGCTGGCCCAACAACCTCACCATGTACCGCAAGACCGAGGACTTTCTCGCGCAGTGCCTGGGTGGGCGCACCAGCGGGTTTGACTATTACCAGTTGGGCGCTTGGGCGTTTTGACCATGTGGCGCGCAATGGGCGTTGTCGTGCTGTGGGTCGGGATGGAGGCGGGCGGTGGAGCCAGAGCCTTCGCGGCTGATCCGGTGCCCGCAGAGCCGGTCTACACGCGGGCGCGCGTGGTGTCCGTGGACCGGGAGGGGGGAAGCGGAGGCAAACTGTATGTACGCCTCCGGTTGTTGCCACGGGCGAAGCTGCCGTTCACGACGCAGACCTTCCGTGTGGTCGATCAGGCCCTGCTGGCCGGCGTCTCCGAGGGGGCCTGGGTCAGGTTCACGGCCCGGCGCCTGGAGGGCGAGAACACGCTGACCGCCATCCAGATCGCTGAGGAGTGCAAGCGGTTTCAGCCCTGCCAGTGACCTGGCTCACGCACAGGCCGTACCGTCCTTCAGTGCTTGCAGGGCGTTGCTGAGGTTGATGCGCGCCTGCGCCTCGAAGCGCTCCTGGAACCAGTCGGTGCCGTAAATGCGCGGCCGGTCGAGAAAACCCTGCAGCACCGCACTGCGCCCCGCCACATAACGCGGCCAGCGCACAAAAAAGTATTCGCGCCGCACATTGCGTTCGAACTGGCGGTACACCGCGTCGCTCTGGCCGAGGATGGACAGGTCGATATCGACCACCCACTGTGCATCGCCCGTGAGTGGGCCGGGGGTGTGGCGGGTGTCGAGGATGTGCTGGTGCACGGTTTGCGCCAGCGTGGCGGGTAGGTCCTGGCCCAGGATGAAGCGACTTGCCCAGTCGGCGCTGCGCTCTTCGTTGTGTTTGCTCCACGGCCAGTAAATGGCATCGTGGTACCACAGGGCCAGCGCAACAGCGTGGGGATTGTCGAGTGCGCCGGGTTGCTGATCCTGCAGCACGTGCCAATGCCGCAGGCAGGCCCAAAGGTGGGTGGTGTCGTGGTAGGCGCGCGGCCAGCGCGCCCAACTGAGCACAAGCCGTCGCCCCTCTTGACGCCACGCCGGTGTGTCCTGGCCGAGTGCTTGGCCCAGCCATGCCCAGTGTGCCAGCAGTTCAGCGGTGTGGGCGGGCTGGCGACGCCAAGGCATGGAGAGCCAAAAAATCAGGCGATGCGGCCGAGCAGAAGGTACTCCATGAGTGCCTTCTGCACATGCATGCGGTTCTCAGCCTCATCCCACACCACCGACTGCGGTCCGTCGATCACATCCGCCTCGACCTCCTCGCCCCGGTGCGCAGGCAGGCAGTGCATGAACAGCGCATCAGGCTTGGCGGCGGCCATCATTTCCGCATCCACACACCAGTCGGCAAAGGCCTTCTTGCGCTCTTCGTTCTCGGCCTCGTAGCCCATGCTGGTCCACACGTCGGTGGTGACCAGATCGGCGCCTTGGCAGGCTTCCAGCGGGTTGCTGAAAAATTGATAGCTGCTGGCGCTGATCCCGTGTGCGCCCGCGGCCAGTTTCTCATCGACTTCGTAGCCGCGAGGTGTGCTCACGTGCACCTTGAAGCCCAGTAGCGAGGCCGCCTGCAGCCAGGTGTTGGCCATGTTGTTGCCGTCGCCCACCCAGGCCACCGTCTTGCCCTGGATGGAGCCGCGGTGCTCGATGTAGGTGAAGATGTCCGCCAGGATCTGGCACGGGTGGAATTCGTTGGTCAGGCCGTTGATGACGGGCACACGGGAGTTGGCGGCGAAGCGCTCGATCTTGGCCTGCTCGTAGGTGCGGATCATCACGAGGTCGGTCATGCGGCTGATGACCTTGGCGCTGTCCTCGATGGGCTCCGCGCGGCCCAGCTGGCTGTCGCCGGTGGTCAGGTGCACCACGCTGCCGCCGAGCTGGTACATGCCGGCCTCGAAGCTCACGCGCGTGCGGGTGCTGGCCTTTTCGAAGATCATGGCCAGCGTGCGGTCCACCAGCGGGTGGTATTTCTCGTACGACTTGAACTTTTTCTTGATGACGGCGGCGCGCTCGAACAGGTAGGCGCACTCGTCGGCGGTGAGATCGGTGAACTGCAGGTAGTGTTTCAGCGTTGTCGTCATGGCGGTGTGGCTTGGATTCATTCGGCCAGGATGGCCTGGACCAGCGGGGTCAGCTTGGCGACGATCTCGTCAGCCTCGGCGGTGGTGAGGATCAGCGGGGGCACGAGGCGGATCACGCTGTCGGCCGTGACCGAGAGCAGCAGGCCGGCTTCGGCCGCGCGGCCGATCAGTGCGCCGCAGGGCTTGGCGAGCTCGATGCCCAGCATCAGGCCCTGGCCGCGAATTTCCTTCACGCCGGGCAGGCTGCCCAGTTCGCGCTGCAGCGCTGCCCGCAGGTGGTCGCCCACCTTGGCGGCGTTCTGCAGCAGGCCTTCTTCTTCCATGATGCGCAGCGTTTCCACCCCCGCGCGCATGGCCAGGGGGTTGCCACCAAAGGTGGTGCCGTGGTTGCCGGGCTGCAGCACGTTGGCGGCCTTGGGGCCAGCCACCACCGCGCCAATCGGCACGCCCGAGCCCAGGCCCTTGGCCAGGGGCATCACGTCGGGCACGATGCCTGCCCATTGGTGCGCAAACCACTTGCCGGTGCGGCCCACGCCACACTGCACTTCGTCAATCATCATGAGCCAGCCGCGCTCGTCGCACAGCTTGCGCAGCTGCTGCAGGTATTCCACGCGCATCGAATTGATGCCACCTTCGCCCTGGATGGTCTCGAAGAACACGGCCACCACATTGGGGTTGCCCTCGGTCGCCTTTTTGATGGCCTCGATGTCGTTCATGGGCACGCGGATGAAACCTTCGACCAGCGGCCCAAAGCCGCTGTGGATCTTGGGGTTGCCCGTGGCCGACATGGTGGCAATCGACCGGCCGTGGAAGGCCTTCTCGTACACCACGATCTCGGGCTTGGCGATCCCCTTGTCCACGCCGAACTTGCGCGCGATCTTGAGCGCGGCTTCATTGGCCTCCAGGCCCGAATTGCAGAAGAACACGTTCTGCATGCCCGACAGCTCCACCAGCTTGGCGGCCAGTTGCTCTTGCAGCGGCACGTGGTAGTAGTTGGAGGTGTGGATCAGCTTGGTGATCTGGTCCTGCAGCGCGGGCACCAGCTTGGCGTGGTTATGCCCCAGCGTGTTCACGGCGATGCCGCCGAGGCCGTCCAGGTATTCCTTGCCGTTCACGTCCCACACTCGGCAGCCCTGACCGCGGGCCAGCGCGATGGGCACGCGGCCATAGGTGTTCATCACGTGGGGCGAGGCTGCCGGGGTGGTAGCGGTCATTGCGGAAATCTCCAGACGGTGCGGTGAAGGGGCCGGCTCGTGGCCGGTATGAACCCGAAAAAGCGAAGCACGATTCTAGGGGGAGCCCGGCGGGCGGCTATTGACGATTGCGCATCACTGCGATGCAGGGCATACCGTATGAAAGGCCCCTCTGTGCGGCCATCCATGGAGATTAGAGGGCTAGCTCTTATATAAGAGTTAGAATGGCGGGCTGCGGCGCAGCGTGCAGTGATCCTGTGTCAGGCGCCTCCTTATCACTCCAATCCCGATGGTTTCTCCCACCTCCAAAGAAGTCTTCATTCAGGGCGTCACCCATGACGGGAAAACCTTTCGCCCCAGCGACTGGGCGGAGCGTCTGGCCGGGGTGATGAGCAGCTTTCGCCCTGGCGGCGCGCGCCCGGGAAGCCACTTGAGCTATTCGCCCTGGTGCATTCCGACCACCCTCAATGGCGTCAAGTGCGTGGTTGTGAACCGCGATTTGCGCGACCACGAGCCCATGGCCTGGGATTTCGTCATCAACTTCGCGCGCGACAACAACCTGCAGGTGGCTGAGGCCTGCCTGCTGCCCGATACCCCTGCTTCCAGCAAGTAAAGGCGCTGCAGCGGCGCCGGGTACGTCTGCCGGGCGGAAAACCCCAACCCGAACCTTCAATCCGTTCCAGCAACGAAAAAACCGCCCGAAGGCGGTTTCTCGTTTTGCTGGCAGCGCACCCGTTACAAACGGCGAACGGCACGGGCCGTTCGGGCTGTTGGCCTGCCGGGGCAGGCCGAGAGAGGTTAGGCGGCTGCCAGTGCCAGGGCTTTCACCTTGGCAGACAGGCGGCTCTTGTCGCGAGCAGCCTTGTTCTTGTGGAAGATGCCCTTGTCGGCCACGGAGTCCACCACGGCTTGCATCTTGGCGAACAGTTCGGTCGCCTTGGTCTTGTCGCCAGCCAGAACAGCCTTTTCGACGTTCTTGACAGCGGTACGGTATTTGGAGCGCAGCGAGGTGTTCGCGGCGTTGAGCTTGGTGTCCTGACGGACGCGCTTGCGGCCCGACGCCAGGCGCGGGTTCTTCTTCTTGGGTTTAGCGGATGCCATGGTTTAGTTTCCTTGAGGTCTGAGGATGATGCCAGCAAAGCCCGCGATTATAGCCCAAGGCTGTTTGTTCATCGCCATGGTGTTCAAAACCGGCGTAGCGCCATCGCTAGCGTACCCCTGGAACCGGCTCTGCCGGGCCACAGGGTGCGTCCCCCTCTGGGGGAAGGCGCGAAGCGGCTCAGGGGGAATACACTCCCGCCCGTGTCACTGTTCAAAGCCGCCTCCACCGTTTCCCTTTTGACCCTTGCCTCCCGCATCACCGGGCTGGTGCGAGAGCTTCTCATGGCTTCCGTCTTTGGGGTTAGTGCCATGACGGACGCCTTCAATGTGGCATTTCGTATCCCCAATCTGTTCCGGCGGGTGCTGGGCGAGGGCGCCTTCAGCCAGGCTTTTGTCCCGGTGCTGTCCGCCACCCGTGCCCAGGAGGGCGAAGAGAGTGCCCGCGCGCTGATCGACCATGTGGGCACCTTGCTGGCATGGACGCTGGTGCTGCTGTGTATTGCTGGCGTGCTGGGCGCCCCCTGGATGGTGTGGGGCATGGCCAGCGGGCTCAAGCAGTCGCCCCAGGGCTTTGACGCCGCCGTCACCATGACGCGCTGGATGTTCCCCTACATCGGCTTCATGTCGCTGGTGGCGCTGGCGGGGGGCATTCTCAATACCTGGAAGAAGTTTGCAGTGCCGGCGGCGTCGCCGGTGCTGCTCAACATCGCACTGATCCTGTCCATCACGGTGGGCGCACCCTGGTTTTCCCGCCATGGCATCGAGCCCATTTACGCCCAGGCCGCGGGGGTGATGCTGGGTGGCTTGCTGCAACTGGCCATCCAGGTGCCTGCGCTGGTACGCCTGGGGTTGCTGCCGCGCATCGGGGTGCGCTGGGCGGCCATTCGTGCCGCCTGGTCCGACCCCACCACGCGCAAAGTGGCACGGCTGATGCTGCCCGCGCTGCTGGGGGTGAGCGTGGCGCAGATATCCCTGCTGATCAATACGCAGATTGCCTCGCACCTGCCCACTGGCAGCGTGAGCTGGATCACCTACGCAGACCGCCTGATGGAGCTGCCGACCGCGCTGCTGGGCGTGGCGCTGGGTGTGGTACTGATGCCGCAGCTGGCCAGCGCCCGCGCCAAGCAGGACGACGACCAGTACTCGGCCATGCTTGACTGGGGGCTGCGCCTGGTGGTGCTGTTGTCCGTGCCCTGCATGGTGGCCTTGCTGGTCTTTTCAGAGCCGCTGGTGGCGGTGCTGTACCACTATGGGGCCTTTGGCGACCAGGACGTGCGCCAAACCACCCTGGCCCTCACGGGTTACGGTGTGGGCCTGGTGGGCATTGTGGCCATCAAGGTGCTGGCGCCGGGCTTCTATGCCAAACATGACATGCGCACCCCCATGCTCATTGCGGTGGCGGTGCTGGTGCTGACCCAGTTGATGAACCTGGTGCTGGTGCGTTACCTGCAGCATGCGGCCCTGACGTTGACCATCGGCATTGGCGCACTCATCAATGCCGGTTGGCTGTTGATCGGTCTGCTGCGGCGCGGCAGCTACCGGCCCCTGCCGGGGTGGGGCAAGTTCGCCCTGCAGGTGATCGCTGCGAGCGCCTTGCTGGCCGTGCTGCTGGTATGGGGTGCGCAGCATTTCGACTGGGTGGAAATGAGGGGGCAAACCCTGCAGCGGATAGGGTTGCTGGCGGCGCTCATGGCTGCTGCTGCCGTGCTGTACTTTGGCGCGCTGTGGGCAGCCGGGCTCAAGCTGCGCCAGTTGCTGCGGCGCTGATTTCACCGAAGGCCACAAATGCCCTGTCAAGAAGGGCTTTCTGTCGCTTGACGCCGCCCGCCCCGGCACTTACAACACCACCATGTCACTGAGCTATTCCGTACCCACCTCGCTGGAGTACTTTGCATCGCTGGTGCAAAGCGATGATCACTTCCCGCTGCTGGAGGCAGCGGCCAGCCTGGCGCAGGACGAATACCCTGAGCTCGACATGCAGCAACTGCTGGGCGATATGGACCAGTTGCTTGCGCGCATCAAGCGCCGCCTGCCTGCCGACGCACCTGCGCTGCAGCGACTGCGTACGCTCAACCAGTTTTTCTTTGTCGACCTGGGCTTTGGCGGCAACATCAATAACTACTACGACCCCGAAAACAGCTATCTCAACGCCGTGCTGCGAACGCGCCGGGGCATCCCCATCAGCCTGGCCGTGTTGTGGATGGAGCTGGCCCAGGGCCTGGGCCTGCACGCCCGGGGCATTGCATTCCCCGGGCACTTCATGGTCAAGGTGCTGCTGCCCAAAGGACAGGTGGTGCTGGACCCGATCTCGGGCCAGTCGCTCAGCCGCGAAGAGCTTGCCGAACGGCTGGAGCCTTACAAGCGCCGCAACGGTCTGGTGGACGACTACGACGTGCCGCTGGGCCTGTACCTGCAGGCGGCCACACCGCGCGACATCATTGCGCGCATGCTGCGCAATCTGAAAGAGGTGCACCGCACGCAGCACGACTGGCAGCGCTTGATCACCGTGCTCGACCGGCTCATCGTGCTGCTGCCTGACGCCTGGGGCGAGCGGCGCGATCGGGGGCTGGCCCATGCCGAGCGGGGCAACACCCTCGAAGCGATGGCCGATCTGGAAGCCTACCTGGCCCACGCCGAAGACGGGCTCGACATCGACCTGATCGCTGACCGGCTGAGCGCGCTGCGCAACGCCAACGGCTAACGCTCAGAACGGCGCGCTGCCTTCTGGCAGTGCCGCCTGCAATTGCGCCACCTGCCGACGCAGCTCGGTGTTCTCTGCCGTCAGTTCTGCCACGCGGGCCCGCAGGGCCTGCAGTTCATCGGCGCCCGCTTCAGCGCCCGGGCTGGCGTCCTTGGCCGCAGGGCTTTCGTCCGATGGCGCTTCTTCGCGTGGCTTGCGCTTGTTGAGTTCGCGCACGCGCTTGGCGGCCTGCTTGAGTTCGTCCTTGCCTGCCACGACGGCTGCCACCTGCTCCTCGGCGGGCAGCGTGGCTACGGCAGCTGCCGCATTGATGGAGATGGTGCCGGACTTCACGGCCGCCACCAGTTCCGGTGCGGCCTGCTTCTGGATTTTTTCGATCATCACCACCTGGCTGCTGCTCAGGCGCGCGGCCTTGGCAATGGCTTCGCGGCTGTCCAGGGGCGAGGGTGCGGGCAGGGCGGCCGCAGCTTCGGGGGTGTCAGGGGTGGTGGTGGCCGCTTCGGTGTCTGTGGACGTCGTTGCGCGGGCCTTGCGGTCGGCCATGATCTCGCGCTTGCGCAGCGCCAGTACACCGCGCTGGAAATCCGATACGCTGCGGCGTCCCAGGTGCTGGTCGATCATCCACAGGTGCACGTCTTCCATCGACTGAAAGCGCGGGTTCTGCACCGTCTGGAACGGCAGGCCATGCTTTTGGCAGATGCCATAGCGGTTGTGGCCGTCCACCAGCACATCGCCCCACAGCACCAGCGCGTCGCGGCAGCCTTCGGCGAGGATGCTGCGCTCCAGCGCCTCGTGTTCGTCGGGGGTCAGGGGTTCGATGTAGGCTTTGAGTTCTTCGTTGACGACGATGTTCATGGCAGGGCAGGCAATCGGGAGCGGGGAAGGGGCGCGATTGTAGAGGCCCCGACAAGAGTCCTGGGCCAGGGCGCCGCCCTGGGCACTACGGGTCTCGCGTGCCCCGCAGCGCCAGCCAGCCCGCTACCGCTGTAAAGGCCGCCACCACGGCCACGATGATCCAGAAGCCATGCCCGTTGTCGGCCAGCGGCACGCCGCCCACATTCATACCGAACAGGCCGGCCAGGATGTTGATGGGCAGGGCCAGCACGGTCACCACCGTCAGCACAAAGAGGCTGCGGCTGTTGGCTTCCTGCACGCTGGCTGCGATCTCTTCCTGCAGCAGTTTGATGCGCTCTTGCAGTCCCTGCATGTCGCGCAACACCACCGAGAACTCTTCCGTGGAGTCGCGCAGCTCCTGCGCATCGTCCGAGCCCATCCAGGCCGGGGGATGCTGCAGCAGGCGGAACAATGCAGCAGGTTCGGGCGCCAGCAGCCGCTGCAGCCGCACCAGCAGCCGCCGCAGCACACCCAGGCGTGCGCGTTTGTGGTCCAGGCGTCCGGCCAGCAACGCGTCTTCCACGTCGTCGATGCGCTGCGTTACGCCGCGCACGATGTCCACCAGACCCGAGGCCTGCGTGCGCATCAGCTCGGCCAGCAGGGCCACGCTGGAGCAGGGCGCATTGCCGCTGCGCACGGCGGTGCGCAGTGCGTCCACCGACCGCAACGGGCGTGTGCGCCCAGTCACCATCAGGTGAGGCGCCACGCTGGTCCACAGGGTGGCGATGTCCGAGGGCTCGAACGCAAAGTCAAAGTGTGCGTCGTTGAGCACCGCGATCAGCGTGTCGTCGTCGCGCTCGATGCGGGTGGACACAGAACGGTCCTTGAGCGCGTCAAAAAAAGCTTCGGGCAGGTCGGCATGCCGCTCCATCCAGCGCACGGCCTGCGCGTGGCTAAGATTGAAATGCAGCCACAGGAACTGCCCTTGCGGTGCGGCTCCTGATGGAATGCTTGCCAGCCACTGCGCCGCCTGCACGGTATCGACCTCGCGCGGCGCGGTGTTTGCGGCGAGCAGGTAGCCGCAGATGAGCCCGGCGGCATCACCCCCATAGTTCAGGCTGTTGCCTGCAGGCGCAGCGTTGGGGCGGTGAGGGGCGGGGGGAGCGGAGTGCACGGGCCTGCATCCTGGCCGCTGCACATGACATGGTCGTGACAGATCACACCCGTGTCACGGTCCTGTCACTTGGCGGTACCACCATGGCGCCATCTTTTTTTTGCACCGCCGGACGGCACCATGTTCCACAGCAACACCCTTGACACCCAGGAGCTGATGCAGCGCATCGCCAACGACCTCATCGACAGCTACGACGAAGAGCTGGAGCTGGAGATCGAGGACCGCAATGTGGACGACATCGGCGCGCCGCAGCCCACCGATCGCCTGGCGCGCCAGCAGTATTTCAAGGATCTGTTCCAGTTGCAGGGTGAACTCGTCAAGCTGCAGGACTGGGTGCAGCACAGCCGCCAGAAGGTGGTGATCCTGTTCGAGGGACGCGATGCAGCCGGCAAGGGCGGCGTGATCAAGCGCATCACCCAGCGTCTGAACCCGCGCGTGGCCCGTGTGGCGGCACTGCCTGCGCCCAACGACCGCGAGCGCACCCAGTGGTACTTTCAGCGCTATGTGGCGCACCTGCCTGCGGCCGGCGAGATGGTGCTGTTTGACCGCAGCTGGTACAACCGTGCGGGCGTCGAACGGGTGATGGGCTTTTGCACCGACGACGAATACGAAGAGTTCTTCCGCACCGTGCCTGAGTTTGAAAAGATGCTCGTGCGCTCGGGCATCACACTCGTCAAATACTGGTTCTCCATCACCGACGAAGAGCAGCATCTGCGCTTTCTGGGCCGCATCCACGATCCGCTCAAGCAGTGGAAGCTCAGCCCCATGGACCTGGAAAGCCGCGTGCGCTGGGAGGCCTACACGAAGGCCAAAGAGACGATGCTGGAGCGCACCCACATCCCCGAGGCGCCTTGGTGGGTCGTGCAGGCGGTGGACAAGAAAAAGGCCCGCCTCAATTGCATCGCCCACCTGCTGTCGCAACTGCCCTACCAAGAGGTGCCCCACCCGACCGTGGTGCTGCCCGAGCGGGTGCGCAACCCTGAATACCTGCGCCAGCCGGTGCCCGCGAGCATGTACGTGCCCGAGGTGTATTGAAGAACTGCTATCAAATTAATAGCTATATGCGCTTGACTATCAAGCGCTAGCGGCCAAAATCAGCGCGCCAACTCCTCTCGCACAGCCGCGACTTGCCGGCGGGAGACCGCCAGCAATTCGGTGGATCCCTGCAGCCGCACCGCCCAGCCTTCGCCTTCTTCGGGGTCGTAGTGTTTCTCCAGTGCACGCACGGCGCGGCGGGCCACGAGCGCATTGCGGTGGATGCGCAGGAAGCGCGGGGCGAACTTGGTTTCTATCTCGCTGAGCGAGCCGTCCATGATGTAGCTGCGGGTGGTGGTGCGCACGGTCACGTACTTCTGCTCGGCCTTGAAGTACAGCACCTCGGCCAGGGGCAGGCGTTCGGTGCGGCCCCGGTCCTGGATCAGCAGGGTTTCGCCTTCGGGCAGGCTGGGCGCCTGGGCGGGTGCGGAAGGGCGTGCGCTGCGCTGCGCCTTGGCCAGTGCCTGCTGCAAGCGTTCGCGGCGCACGGGCTTGGTCAGGTAGTCGGTGGCGTCCAGCTCGAACGCGCTCACGGCGTGGTCGGCGTGGGCCGTCACAAACACCACCGCCGGGGGCTGGGGCAGGGTCTGCAGGGTGTGGGCTAGGGCCAGGCCGTCCTGGCCGGGCATGTGGATGTCGAGCAGTACCAGGTCAAAACCCCGTCCGCCCGTGGGCCCCAGCAGTGCCATGGTTTCGCTCGCGTTGGAGGCCTCGGCCACCGTCATGCGCTGAGCGGGCTGGGCCTGGGCGCAATCGGCCAGCAGGGTCCGCAGGCGGCTGCGCGCAAGGGCTTCATCGTCAACGATCAGGATGTTCATGGTCTCTCAAGGGGCTGTTGTTGTCGTTGGGGCTGTCCACCATGCGGCGCTGCAACGGCGCCGCGCGGCTGCCATGGCGGTTGCCGGGGTTGCCAGAACTGCGGCGCGCGGGCGGTGCTGTGCTGCGCCCACCCCGGGGGCGGGGCTGGGCGGGGGCGGGCAGGGTAATGCGCACCTGGTAGAGGCCGTCCTGCACGCCAGCGGTGAACTCGCCCTGCACATCGTGCAACAGCGCCAGCCGCGCACGTACATTGGCCAGCGCAATGCCGTGGCCCCGGGGTGCGGTGTCTTCGCCATTGCCATGGCCGTTCTTGCCTTCCTTGGGGGGAAGGGTGTTGGTAATGCGCACCACCACACGGCTGCCGCGCAGCTCGGTCAGCACGCGGAGCTTGCCACCCCGGTCGCTGGGCTCCACGCCGTGTTTGACGGCGTTTTCCACCAGAGGCTGCAGCAGCAGCGGGGGCAGGCGGGCGCCGTCGGTGCGGGGGTCCAGGTTCCACTGCACCTGCAGGCGTTTGCCAAAGCGCACCTCTTCGATGCCCAGGTAGCGGCGCGCGAGCGTGATTTCTTCGGCCAGCGTGGTCGATTCACCCTGCTCGATGAGGGCGACCCGAAACAGGTCGGACAGGTCTTCCAGCAGCGATTCGGCCTTGGCCGGTTCTTCGCGCACCAGCGCGATGGCGCTGTTGAGCGTGTTGAACAGAAAATGGGGGCGGATGCGTGACTGCAGCTCCGTCAGGCGCGCCGTGGTGGCTGCGGGCGTGCGGCCCCGCGCGCGCAGCACCAGCGCGGCCACCAGCATGGCGGCCAGCAGCGCGCCCGTGGCGGCGCTGGCCAGCCAGGGGGCCGAGGTGGGCTGCGCCACCAGCGCCAGCATGCCGCAGGCATAGGCCCCGGCCAGGGCACCCAGCAGCACGCCCGCCAGGTATTGCTGCACGGTGGTCAGTCGCTGCAGCACGGTCTTGAGGCTGCAGGCCGTGACCAGCCACAGCAGCGTGGCGGGCAGCGCACCGCCCGTCAGCAGTGCCAGGGTGGCCAGCCATTCCACAGGGTTGCCCGCCCCATACATCGCGCCCACGCCCACCACCAGCTCCACGAACAGCACGGCCCGCAGCACCACGCCCACCTGGCAGGCGTCAAACACCAGGGCCCGCCCGCGCGGCGGCTGCCCGCCCGGCCCGGCGCCAGCGGCCGCCCGCACGCTGCGCGCAGACCTTTCTGGCGGGCCAGAATCGGGCAGCGGGGGCTGGGTCGATAAAATTTGCGTGTTTTGCATTGCGGCGCCCGGGTTGTCCGGGTGTCTGAACCTCCGGATTATTGCCCTCCTTATGTCCAAAGCCCAAGCCACCAGCGCTGACTCTGCGCCGTCCCACAACCAGCTCGACACCAAGGCCCAGGCCTGGTCGGCGTTGTTTTCCGAGCCCATGAGCGACCTGGTCAAGCGCTACACCTCCAGCGTGTTCTTCGACAAGCGCCTGTGGCAGGCCGATATTGCAGGCAGCCTGGCACATGCCGAGATGCTCGCCGCGCAGGGCATCATCTCTGCCTCCGACCACGCCTCCATCCAGCGTGGCATGGCACAGATCACTTCGGAAATCGAGTCCGGTGCGTTCGAGTGGAAGCTCGACCTCGAAGACGTGCACCTGAACATCGAAGCCCGCCTGACCCAGCTGGTGGGTGATGCCGGCAAGCGCCTGCACACCGGCCGCAGCCGCAATGACCAGGTGGCCACGGACGTGCGCTTGTGGCTGCGCGGCGAGATTGATTTGATTGGTGACCTGCTCAAAGAGCTGCAGGTGTCGCTGGTGGATGTGGCCGAGCAGAACGTCGAGGTGATCCTGCCCGGCTTCACCCACCTCCAGGTGGCACAGCCGGTGAGCTTTGGCCACCACATGCTGGCCTATGTGGAGATGTTCAAGCGCGACGCCGAGCGCATGGCCGACGTGCGCCGCCGCACCAACGTGCTGCCCCTGGGCAGCGCGGCGCTGGCGGGCACCACCTACCCGCTGGACCGCGAGCGCGTGGCCAAGACGCTGGGCATGGAAGGCGTGTGCCAGAACAGCCTGGACGCCGTGAGCGACCGCGACTTCGCCATCGAATTCACCGCCGCCGCCAGCCTGTGCATGGTGCACGTGAGCCGCTTGAGCGAAGAACTCATCATCTGGATGAGCCAGAACTTCGGCTTCATCAAGATCGCCGACCGCTTCACCACCGGCAGCTCAATCATGCCGCAGAAGAAGAACCCCGATGTGCCGGAACTGGCGCGCGGCAAGACCGGCCGCGTCGTCGGCCACCTGATGGGCCTGATCACCCTGATGAAAGGCCAGCCCCTGGCCTACAACAAGGACAACCAGGAAGACAAGGAGCCACTGTTCGACACCGTGGACACGCTCAAAGACACACTGCGCATCTTTGCCGAGATGGTGGGCGGCCAGATGAACCCCGCCACGGGCCAAAAGGAAGGCGGCATCACCGTGAACGCGCAAGCCATGGAGCAGGCCGCCCTCAAGGGCTACGCCACGGCCACCGACCTGGCCGACTACCTGGTGAAGAAGGGCCTGCCCTTCCGCGACGCGCACGAAACCGTGGCCCATGCCGTGAAGGCGGCCACCTCGCACGCGTGCGACCTGTCGGAGCTGCCTTTGACGGTGCTGCAGGGCTTTCACCCCGCCATCGAGAAGGATGTGTACGAGTGCCTGAGCCTGCGTGGCTCGCTTAATGCCCGCAATACGCTGGGAGGTACGGCCCCGGCGCAGGTGCGTGCACAGCTTGCGCGCCACCGGGCACGCCTGGCCTGATTTTTGCGGTGCCCATTGCACATCCTTTTGGAGCTTTTGCCATGACCCCATCCCGCCGCAGCCTGTTGTCCCGTCTTTTGCGCACCAGCGCCTTTCTGGGGGCTGCGCTGACCGTGGGGCTCGCGTCGGCGCAGTCGGCCAAGCCCATTCGCCTGCTGGTGGGGTTCCCGCCCGGCGGTGGTTCGGACGCCATTGCGCGCACCTTGTCCGAGAAGCTCAAGGACGAACTGGGCGTGCCAGTGGTGGTGGAGAACCGCCCTGGCGCCGGGGGCCAGATTGCGGCCCAGGCGCTCAAAGCCGCAGTGCCCGATGGGACCACGCTGTTCATCACGCACGACCACACCATCTCCATCCTGCCCCAGGTGGTCAAGAACGCCGGCTTCGACCCGGTGCGCGACTTCGTTCCCGTCGGCGGCTTTGCCACCTTTGTGAATGCATTTGCCGTCTCTGGAGGCACGCCCGCCAAGTCGTTCGGCGACTACGTCAACTGGGTGCGCACGGCGGGCCAGGGCAAGGGGGCCGTGGGTATCCCGGCGCCAGCTTCCACCCCCGAATTCCTGGTCAAGCTGATCGGGCAGAAGTACCAGATCGACCTGGTGTCCGCCCCCTACCGGGGCAGCGCGCCCATGATGGCCGACATGCTGGGCAACCAGATCGGTGCAGGCGTCGCCTCGGTGCAGGATTTCATCGAGAACCACAAGGCGGGCAAGGTGCGCGTGGTGGGCGTGCTCGGCACCAAGCGCCAGGCCGCCATGCCCGATGTGCCCACGTTCGACGAAATGGGCCTCAAGGGCTTTGAAGACCTGCCGTACTACGGCATCTACGCCCCCACCGGCACACCGCAGAAGTTCATCACCGAGTTCTCCATCGCCCTGTCCAAGGTGGTGGCGATGCCGGATGTGCGCGAGCACCTGACGGCCATGGGCCTCACGGTGGGCTACATGACACCGCAGCAGCTGGCCACCCGCCAGGCGGCCTACACCGAGGCTTGGACGCGCATCATCAAGACCAGCGGGTTTGTGGCGCAGTAGGCCAGGGCGTGATTGGTGTGGTCAGTCGAGCGGATGCCGCTGCATCCTCCAGTTCCTGAGAACGGTCGAATTGCGGAAATACAAACTGCGGATTCACGTGCTTCAGATTTCTAAGGCTGGGCCGGGCCTTTGAATTGGTGCGCCGCAAAAGCCGTGACCCGGTCAAAGCGCTCCTCCGGCAGGGTGTCCAGAGTCTGCTGCAGGCGCGGGGCCTGCAGATGTTCATTCTCATCGGTGCGATGGCTCTTTCATGGCAGTGTCTGTGCCGTCGCGGCGGGTGCCTTTTGGGGCCGTGGCCGAGGCTGCGAAGCGGGCCGGTGCCCGCAGTTCAGTGCGCGCGCGCCCGGCCCGTACCCTGCGACGGCGTGCCTCCGCGCCCGAACTGGTGCCAGGCCCGGCGCAGCTGGGTGTCGGAGCTGAACCCCGCCATCAGCGCCGCCTGCGTCACGTTCTGGCCAGACCGCAGCGCGGCCTCGGCCGTGGCCAGGCGGATGCGCCGCAGGTACTGCAGCGGGGCGATGCCCGCATGTTCCAGAAACAGCCGCGTGAGGTGGCGCGGCGAGGTGTGTGCCACCTCGGCCATCTGCGGCACGCTCCAGTCGGCCTGCGGTTGCTGGCCCACGGCGTCCTGCACGCGGTGCAGTGCGGGGTGCATGTGGTTGCGGTGGTGCAGAAACGGCGAGAACTGCGGGTCGTCCGGCCCCCGGCGCAGCCCGATCACCATGGCCTGCGCCACCTGCACCGCCACCGTGGGGCTGCAGATGTCGGAGATGCGGTGGATCAGCAGGTCGATGCCGGTGGTCACGCCTGCGCTGGTGTAGATGGGGCCATCGGCTACGAACACGCGGTTGGCGGCCACGTCGCAGCGTGGGTCTACCAGGGCCAGCTCGTCCAGGTGCAGGTGGTGCGTGGTGGCGCGCCGGCCGGTCAGCAGCCCTGCATGGGCGGCCAGCACCGCGCCCGCGCACACGGTGACCAGCTCCAGCTGCCCCGCCACCGGGCGCAGGCCGCGCAGCCAGTGCAGCAGCGCCTGGGCTTCGGCGCCGCTCACGTCGATGTGGTGGCCTGCCAGGCCCACCAGTACCACCCACGCGGGGCTGGGCAGTGTGTCAGGCAGCGGCGCCAGCCCGGTGACAGCGACCCCCACGGACGACATGGACTCGGGCGTGGGGCTCACGAAGTGCTGCACAAAGCGCTCTGGTTGGCCCAGGGCGACCAGGGTCTGGTTGGCAATCCGCAGCGCCTCGGCCGGGCCCGCCCAGTCCAGCACCAGGCTGCCAGGCAGCAGGGCGAAGTACACGTGGATGGGGGAAGGTGTGGTGTCCTGCATGACAAGTTCTTGAAAAAGGCGCCGCTCCCAAGGCGTTTTATGGCTCCCTGTTCCACGGGGTGTCCATCTGGCGGGCGGTGCGCTCCGCAAGTGCTGCGCTCGCCAGCCGGGTGACCAGATGCAGGCTCATGTCAATGCCGGCGCTGATGCCGGCCGACGTGACCAGCGCCCCCCGGTCTACCCAGCGCACATTTTCCCGCACATCCAGCGCGGGAAACTGCGCCCGCAGGTCAGCAATGTCCTCCCAGTGGGTGGTGGCAGGGCCTTCGGTCAGCACGCCTGCGGCTGCCAGGATGAACGCACCCGTGCACACCGATGCGGTGATCTGCGCACCACGCGCCGCCTGGGCCACCCAGGCGCGGGTGTCTGCGCAGGCCGCGGCGGCGTCCACCACGCCGCCGGGCACGATGAGCACATCGGGCGCGGTGGCGCTGGTGAAGTCCGCGTCCGGCAGCACGCGCAGACCAGCGCGGGCCCGCACGGGGGCCAGGCTGCGGGCCACGCACTGCACGGCAAATGGCGCGGGTGCGCCAGGCTGCAGGCGCTGCGCCATGCGCACGGCGGTGGTGAACACTTCGTAGGGGCCGCCCAGGTCCAGGGCTTCCACCTCGTCAAAAACGAGGATGGCGACTTGCAGGGGCTTTGGGGGTTTGATGGCAGATGGTGTGGTCATGGTGTGGTGCGGGGAGGGGGGGCAAACACATAACGCGGATAGGTGCCGTGCGCAGTCGTTGTGGCGTTCAGGTCGATATCGATGGTGCAAAAGGGTTGTTCTGCCGTGGTGCGGGCGAGCAGGGCGCCATCGGGGCTGATGACCCAGCCCGCGCCGCCATAGGTGCCTGCAGCGTGGTCCGTGCGGTTGGACGACAGGCTGTAGGCGCCAGTGCGCACGGCCGCAACGGTGCCCACGGCCAGCCATTTGTCGGTGGTGGCGGCCGTTGTGGCGCGCGGCGACAGGATGGCCTGCAGCCCGCCCAGCGCCGCATAGTGGGCATAGGTGTCCAGCGCCCAGAGTTCGGTGCAAATATTCAGGCCGAAGGCCAGCGGCCCGGCGTTGAAACGGGGAAATGCTGCATCACCGCGCTCAAACCACTGGGCCTCCCAGCCACCCGGTTCATCGGGCAGGTGAAACTTGCGCCGCAGGGGCGCGTAGCCGGTCTGCGCGGACCAGAGAAAGCCTTCGTTCAAGCGCTGCCCGCCCGCAGTGACCGGGCGCGCGCCCACCACCCAGTCGGCGCCCAGCTCGGGCAGGCGGGCTGCCCAGGCGTCGCTGAGTGCGACGGCGGCGCCCCAGCGTGCTGGATCGGCGGGGAGCGATTCCCACACCGGCTCGACAAAGGCGAACTCGGGCAGCAGCACCAGCTCGGATTGCGCGCTGTGGGTGTGGGCGCACAGTGCTACCCAGGCAGCTTCGAGCAGATGGGGTTGGTAGGGCAATTCGCAGACAGTGGCGCGCATGGTGTTCTCCGGCGGTCAGGCTGCGGCCGCTTCCAGGGCGTCCAGGGCTTCCCGCACGGTGCGCAGGGTGGCAAAGCGGCCCTGCAGCACCGTGGCGGTGCGGGTCTTGATGTCGGCGGCTGCCAGCGTCTGGCCGTCGGGCTGCACCATGTCCCAGGTCAAGGTGGCGTCGGTCACATAGTCCACCTCCCAGCCCAGGTCCGAGGCGTGGCGCGTGGTGGTTTCGCAGCATTGTTCGGTGCGGATGCCGCTGATGATGAGGCGCTGGATGCCATGGCGCGTCAACCACACGTCCAGTCCCGTGCCCACCAGCGCGCTGTGGCGCGACTTGGTGAAGGTGGCGGCCGCCTCGAAGGGCGCCAAGCCATCGAGTGCGCGCACCTGGCCTGACACCTGCGAAAACGCATTCTCTGGCACTTCGGGGCCATCGCTGTGGAACACCCGCACCACCGGCACGCCGCGCGCCACGCAGCCTTCGATCAGGGCGTTCTGGGCCTGCAGATAGGCGGGCAGGTCGTGCGTGGTGAAGTAAGGGCGGTGGCGAAAAGACTCCTGGACGTCAATCACAATCAGACATGTATTCATGGTGTGCTTCTTTCGATGGATGGTTTGAAGCCTCTATTTTTATTAAGCTAAGGCGTGGAGTCCGCGCCAGACGGGACAGGTTTCGATCAATTTACGCCATCGGTGGAGGTCTTGGCGAGGTTTCACAGGGAATGGTGGGCAAGCGGGCCATGGGGTTGTCTGGAAAAAGGCGATTAACGCTGTATGGGTAATGTTTTGTAGCTATCAGATTGATAGTTTTGCGCGGTGAGCCGCATAAGCTGTTATGGTGATTAGGGTTTTCCCTAAATTTTTGACCTCTACAGCCCACCCACTACACAACTCCTTGCCATGGCCAGACGCTCCCGCTTGTTTTCCCTGTCAGCGCTGACGCGGGCCTACCAGCGCAATCTGAAGGCCTTTGCCCGGGCGGCGCGCCCTGTGCGCGCCAAGGCCCCGGCTGCGCAGCGCCGGGTGGTGCCTGCGCCAGTGGTGCCCGCCCGGCGCGCGGCCAGCAAGCCCGTGCCCGCTCGCGGAGAGTGGGTCGGTGGCATTGCACCCGGGCCTGCGGGCGCGCGGCGCTACCACCTCTACATCCCGCCAGGGCTGGCGCTGAAAGCAGACGAGAAACTGCCCTTGCTGGTCATGTTGCATGGCTGCGGCCAGACGGGGGGCGATCTGGCTGCCGCCACGCGCATGAACCGGCTGGCCGCGCGCGAGCGTTTTCTGGTGCTGTACCCCGAGCAGGAGCGCATGGCCAACGCCCATGGTTGCTGGAACTGGTTTGAGCGTCGCAACGGCAAGGCCCAGGCCGAGGCAGCCACGCTGCTGGCTGCGGTGGACAAGGTGGCGCGCCGCTACCCGGTGGACCTGGCCCGTGTGGCCGTGGCGGGCTTGTCGGCCGGTGCCAGCATGGCCGTGCTGATGGCCGCGCTCTATCCCCAGCGGTTCTGTGCCGTGGCCATGCATTCCGGGGTGGCACCGGGCACGGCCGAATCGGCCGCCACGGCGCTGGCCGCCATGCACGGGCGGCGCGCTGCGCACCTGCCAGAGCCCCTGGGTGTCTCCCTCAACCAGGGCGCAACCCCTTCCGTGCTGCCGCTGCCGCCCCTGCTGGTGCTGCATGGCGATGCCGATGGTGTGGTCTCGGTGCGTAACGCGGCGGCCACGGCCCTGCTGTGGGCGGACGCGCTGGGCGCGCGGGCCGGAGCCTTGCGCACCCTGCAGCGTGGCCAGCGCCAGGCCATGCGGGTGACCGAATTCAAGACCCGGGGCCGCACCGTGGTGGCACTGCGCGAAGTGGCGGGTCTGGCTCACGCCTGGAGCGGCGGCGTGGCGCAATTGCCGTTCAGCGACCCGGCCGGGCCGGATGCCTCGGCCCTGGTGTGGGCCTTTGTGGCGCGGCAGTTTGCAAAAAAATGAATAGAAATAGGCTCTAGCGCTTATCTGTCAAGCGTGAGAAGCTATAAAGTTTGTAGTGGATGTGGTGTTTGATGCTGCCGGTGGCAGCATCCATGGCCGGCTACACCAGCCGCGCTGCCACCAGTTCCTTCTTGAGGTAGGCATAAAACAGCGGGGCCGCCACCAGCCCGGCGGGGCCAAACACGGCCTCGGCCACGAACATCACGCTCAGCAGCTCCCACACGCCCATCTGCGTGCGGCGGCCCACCACCTTGGCGTTGATCACGTATTCGGCCTTGTGGATCAGGATCAGAAAGCCCAGGCAGGCGGCCGCCGCCAGCGGCGACACCGACAGCCCCACGATGGTGATCACCACGTTGCACACCAGGTTGCCCACGATGGGCACGAGCCCGGCAATGAACGTGAACGTGATCAGCACGGGCGTGTAGGGCAGCTCCAGATTCCACAGCGGCAGCACAAACAGCAGGAACAGCGCGGTGAGCAGGGTGTTGAACGCCGCAATCCAGAACTGCGCGGCCACGATCTGCCGGAACGCCTCGCCAAACAGTGTGATGCGCAGCTTGAGCTGCTGGGCCAGCGGGCCGCGCGCGAGGGCTGGTGGGCGCACGGCCGCCAGCGCGCCGATGAGCAGGCCCACATAGGCAAACAGCAGCCCTGCCAGCCAGGCGCGCCCGGCCATGGCCAGCGCGCCGGCCTTGGCGCCCAGGTAGTTGGCGATGATGCGCTGGATTTCAGCCGCGCCCTCGGGCAGGTGGGCCGCCATGTCGGCAGGCAGCTTCAGGCGCAGCTCCAGCACCGTGCGCGCCATGTAGTTGAGCAGCTCACGGTATTGCTGCGGGGCATCGACCAGATAACCCCGCGAGTGCGTCAGTCCGGCGGCCAGCAGCGCCAGCGGCAGCAGCATGACCAGACCTGCCGCCACCACCTGCGCCACCCGCAGGCTGCGGGCGGAAGGGGTGGACTGGCGCTGCACCCGTCCCAGGCCCTGGGCAAACCAGCGCGTGAGGGCCCGCGTGAGCAGAAAGCCCAGGCACACGCACAACAGGCCCGGCAGCAGGCCGCGCCACATCACCAGCAGCAGCACGGCCGCCACCAGCAGGTAGCTGGCCACCACAACGCCCCGGGTCAGGGCGCGCGGTGGCAGCGTGGTGGGCTCGGGCGGTGCGGGGGCGACGGGGGCAGAAGGGGGGCGCTGCGCCATGCGCTGAAACTGGTCGTGTGCGGTGGGGTTGAATGAATGCGGGCGGGGGCGATCAGGCCACCACCACGGCGGCGCCTTCGCCGCGCGCAGCGATCGTGCCAATCGTGTACACCTGCTCACCTGCAGCGCGCAGCGTGGCGGCGGTGGCCTCCGCGTTGGCTGCATCCACCACCACTACCATGCCAATGCCGTTGTTGAAGGTGCGGTTCATCTCGATGTCGTCGATGCCGGCGGTCTTTTGCAGCCAGGCAAACAGCTCGGTCTGGGGCCAGCTGCCCTTGGTCAGATGGGCGGCCGAGCCTTCGGGCAGCACGCGGGGGATGTTCTCCAGCAGGCCGCCACCGGTGATGTGGGCCAGGGCCTTGATCGGATGGACCGCCAGCGCGGCCAGCACGTTCTTCACGTACAGGCGGGTGGGTTCCATGATGGCCTGCTTGAAGGGCTTGCCGTCCAGCGTGGCGGGCAGGGTGCCAGCGGCTTCGGCGCGGTCGATGCACTTGCGCACCAGGCTGAAACCGTTGGAATGCACACCATGGCTGGCCAGACCCAGCACCACGTCCCCGGGCTTGACGTCCTTGCCGGTCAGGATCTTGGACTTTTCGACCGCACCCACGGCAAAGCCGGCCAGATCGTATTCACCGGCAGGGTACATGCCGGGCATTTCGGCCGTTTCGCCGCCGATCAGCGCGCAGCCGCTCAGTTCGCAACCCTTGGCGATGCCGCCCACCACGGCCGCAGCCGTGTCCACATCCAGCTTGCCGCAGGCGAAGTAGTCCAGGAAGAACAGGGGCTCGGCGCCTTGCACCAGCACGTCGTTCACGCTCATGGCCACCAGGTCGATGCCCACGGTGTCGTGCATGTTCCATTCAAACGCCAGCTTGAGCTTGGTGCCCACGCCGTCGGTGCCGGAGACCAGCACCGGCTCCTTGTAGCGCTTGGGCACTTCGAACAGCGCGCCAAAACCGCCAATACCCGCCAGCACACCTTCGCGCATGGTCTTCTTGGCCAGGGGTTTGATGCGTTCGACCAGGGCGTCGCCCGCGTCGATGTCAACGCCAGCGTCTTTGTAGGACAGGGGGGTGGGGGAGGTGGCAGAGGTGCTCATAGGGGTGCTCAAGGCAGGGACGGCACGGAACAGCGTGCGCAGCAGACTAAAATTTGCCCAGATTTTACGGGTTGCGCACCCAGTGCCACCCGCTCACCCCTTCACACCGCCCTGTTTTGTCCTTCAAGCCCATGCTGTTTCATGCCCCAACCCTCTGCCTGCGTGCCTGTGGGCGGCAGCCATGATGAAGCAACTGGCACTGGACATCGGCCTGGCCACAGGGCCCACGCTGGCCCGGTTTTATGCAGGCCCCAATGAAGCCGCCCTGCAACATCTGCGCCTGGCCGCTGGCGAAGGCAGCAGCGAAGCCACCCGCTCCCCCGTGCCCACCTACCTGTGGGGCGAGCCCGGCAGTGGCAAGACCCATTTGCTCCAGGCCGTGCGCCAGGCCCTGCGCGAGCAGGGCTCCAGCGTAGGCTGGCTCGACCCGGCCGTCGCCGAACCCCCTGATTTCGACGAAAACTGGGCAGCCGTGCTCATGGACGACGTGCACCTGTACAGCACTGCCCAGCAGGCCACCGCGTTCAATTGGTTCGTCAACGCCATCAGCCCCGCCAGCGGCAGCCAGCGCTGGGTGCTGGCTGCTGGCAACCTGCCCCCGGCAGACCTGCCCTTGCGCGACGACCTGCGCAGCCGCCTGGGCTGGGGCCATGTGTTCCAGCTGCAGCTGCTGGGCGAGGCCGAGCGCCGCGCCGTGCTGCGCCAGGAGGCCGACGCACGCGGCGTGTTCCTGGGCGATGAAGTCATGGACTACATGCTCAACCGCTTCTCGCGCGACCTGGGCAGCCTCATGCAGCTCTTGGACCAGCTGGATGCCTTTGCCTTGCGCACCCAGCGCGCCATCACGATTCCCTTGCTCAAGACAATGTTGGAATCGGAATAACGCCGTGCCCCCACGTCTTTTTTTACGTGTGAACCTGAATGACTTCTGAACCCCGCCGCCTGCGGCTTGCGCTGTTTGACCTGGACCACACGCTGCTGCCGCTCGACTCCGACTACGAGTGGGGCGAATTCACCATCCGCATCGGCTGGAACGACCCCGTGGAGTTCGCGCGCCGCAACGACGAGTTCTACGCCCACTACCAGGCTGGCACGCTCGATGTGCACGACTACGTGCGTTTTGCGACCGAGGCGGTGCGCCTGCGCGGGCCCGAGGCGGCGGCGGCCGCGCACCAGCAGTTCATGCGCGAGGTCATCACCCCGGCCATCAAACCAATGGCGCTCCACCTCATCCGCCAGCACCAGGCTGCAGGCGACGAGGTGCTGATCGTCACTGCCACGAACGAATTTGTGACCACGCCCATCGCGCAGGCGCTGGGCGTGTCGCAACTTCTGGCCGTGCAACTGGTGCGCGACGCCAGCGGCTGGTACACCGGCGAGATCGACGGCATTCCCACCATGCGCGAAGGCAAGGTGCGCCGCATGGAACAATGGCTGGCCGAGCGGCAACTGGCCTGGGGAGATGTCGAAAGCACGTTCTACAGCGACTCGATGAACGACGTGCCCCTGCTGGAGAAGGTGAACCACCCGGTGGCCACCAACCCCGACCCGCGCCTGCGCGCCCTGGCCCAGGAGCGCGGCTGGCGCATACTGGACCTGTTTGCGGCCGATGCCGAAACGCCTGTACCACCAGCTGAATGATGAGCGCCTTGCAGCCCCCACCAGCCGCCGTTTCGTGCCCGACCCCCTGAAACCTTTCACTCCATGATCAAGAAGTTCCTAGACAAACTGATGGGCAAATCGACGCCCGGCACCTCGGGCGGCAAGCCCCACTTCGGCAAGCGCGAGGAGGTGCCCGCCTCGGTGCACGGCATCAACCCCGAACTGGTGGACCGCCGTGCTGCCGAGGTGGTTGCCACGCTCAAGCAAGCAGGTTTTGAGGCCTACATCGTCGGCGGCGCCGTGCGCGACCTGCTGCTGGGCCTGCGCCCCAAGGACTTCGACGTGGCCACCAACGCCACGCCCGAGCAGGTCAAGGGGCTGTTCCGCCGCGCTTTCATCATCGGCAAGCGCTTTCGCATCGTGCACGTGGTGCACGGCCGGGGGCGTGAGCATGAAGTGATCGAGGTCTCCACCTTCCGCGCTTACCTGGACAACGCCGCTGCAGGCCAGGTGGCGGGCAACGAAAAGACCAGCAAGGCCCAGCTGTCGGGCATGCAGCACGCTGTGGATGCCAGCGGACGCGTGCTGCGCGACAACGTCTGGGGCCCGCAGGACGAAGACGCCACACGCCGCGACTTCACCGTGAACGCCATGTACTACGACCCGGTGAGCCAGATCGTGGTCGACTACCACAAGGGCCTGCAGGACGCCAAGAAGAAGACACTGCGCATGATTGGCGACCCCGCCACGCGTTACCGCGAAGACCCGGTGCGCATCATCCGCGCCGTGCGGTTTGCGGCCAAGCTCAGCCCGCTGGGCTTCAGCATCGACGCCAAGTCGGCCGCGCCGCTGGTGCAGTCGCAGGCGCTGCTGGCCGAGGTGCCCCAGAGCCGCATGTTTGACGAAATGCTCAAGCTGCTGCAGACCGGCCACGCGATTGCCACCATCGAGCAGCTCAAGAAGCTGGGCATGGCCAAGGGCATCTACCCGCTGCTGGACGTGGCCGTGGAGCGCGCCGATACGCCGTTTGTCAAAGCCGCCCTGGTGGACACCGACCGCCGCGTCAACGAAGGCAAGCCCGTCGCCCCGAGCTTCCTCCTGGCCTGCGTGCTGTGGGAAGACGTGCGCAATGGCTGGCAGACGCGCCTGAACCAGCGCCAGCACCCGCTTCCCGCGCTGCAGGAGGCCATCGACGAGGTGTTCGACAAGCGCATTGGTGATGTGTCCGGCCGGGGCAAACTGGCCGCCGACATGCGCGAGATCTGGGTCATGCAACCGCGTTTTGAAAAGCGCGTGGGCAACACACCGTTTGGCATGGTGATGCAGCCGCGCTTTCGCGCCGGTTTCGACTTCATGCGCTTGCGCGCCGATGTGGGCGAGGTGGAAGAAGCCCTGGCCGAGTGGTGGCAGGACTTCCAGACCGCCGACGACGAGCGCCGTGATGACCTGATGGACCAGGCCAAAGAAGAACAGAAAGCTCGCCAGAAAGCGCAGCCCGTGGTCAAGCGCGTGCCCCGCGCTGCACCCGCCGCCGATCCGCGCGGCTTGCCCCAAGGGTCAGACGCCGGACCGGTCGACAGCGACGCTGAGTTCCCCTCCGAAGGTGGTGCCCCCAAGAAGCGCCGCCGCCGCCGTCGCAAGCCCGGTGGTGCGGGAGGCGGCGAAGGCGCAGCCCCTGCGGCGGCGGGCGAGTGAATCTGCCGGACCTCGGCGAGGAGGGCGAACGGCCCGCCCTGGTCTATGTGGGCCTGGGCGCCAATCTCGGCGAGCGTGAGGCGGCCTTGCGCAATGCTTTGGCGGCCATCGGCCAGTTGCCAGGCACCCGGGTCACGCGCGTGTCGCCGCTCTACGGCAGCGCGCCGGTCGATGCCGGTGGGCCCGACTACCTCAATGCCGTGGCCGAGCTGACCACGGCACTGGCCCCGCAGCCCCTGCTGCAGGCCCTGCAATCCATCGAACAAGCCGCTGGCCGCCAGCGCCCCTACCGCAACGCCCCGCGCACGCTGGACCTGGACATCCTGTGGTTTGGCGGCCAGGCCATCGACACCCCCGAGCTCACCGTGCCCCACCCTCGGATGGCCGAGCGCGCGTTTGTGCTGCGCCCCCTGGCCGATCTTGCGCCCGAGCGGGTGGACGCCACAGCGTTGCAGGCCGTGGCCGCACAAGACATCCGCGTGCTGGAGGGGACGCACTGGGCGGCAGACCTGACATCGGTTTAATGTGCTCCTGAAAGAGGAGCTTCTAGCGCTTGATGCATAAGCGCTGGAGGCCAAAAACAGGCTCTTCTAGCGAATGCTAGTGATGCCTCTTTAATCGCGCCCCATGGCCCTGATCTTTAAGGTACGACGCCTTTGCGTCTGCCCCAGGAGAAGGCCATGCGACAGCAACAGATGACGCGCTTGATCCACAGCTTGCCCCAGCTGACGCACCACCAGCGCCAGCAACTGGCAAGCTCCCTGCAGGTGCTGCTCGATCACAGTCAAGCCATCGCCGTTGTAGAAGCGCACAGCGGCGGTTCCCGGGCTTGCCCGCATTGCAACAGTTCCCTGCTTGTCAAGAACGGCTCGGCCAATGGGCTTCAACGCTTCAAGTGCCGCCATTGCGCGCGCACCTTCAACGCCTTGACTGGAACACCGCTGGCGCGTTTGCATCTGCGGGACAAGTGGATGGGTCAGACACAAGCTTTGGGCGAAGGCCTCTCGCTCAATCAGGTGGCCCAGCGCCTGGGCGTGGCACAAAGCACCGCCTTTCGCTGGCGTCACCGCTTCCTGGCCTGCCCAAGCAACCAGCAGGCTCGCCAGCTTGTGGGCATTGCCGAGGCCGATGAGTCCTACTTCCTGGTCTCCTGCAAGGGTCAAAGAGGGTTGCTGCGCAAGGCCCGTCGCCGGGGAGGTAAAGCGCTGGCTGGCTGCAAGGGTTCGGAGTACACACCCGTACTGATGGCGCGAGACCGTGCGGGAGCAACGGTCAACCTCATCCTGGAGACGAACAAGGCCGTCAGTGTGCAAGCGGCACTCAAGCCCTTGTTGCCACCGGACACCATCCTGTGCACCGATGGCAGCGTCACTCTGGCCAGTGCAGCGCGGCTCTTGGGTGTGCAGCACCAGGCAGTGAACGTGAGCCGGGGCCAGCGGGTGAGCGGCCCCTGGCATGTGCAGAACGTCAATGCCTATGTCAGCAGGCTGCGCGGCTGGATGCAGCACTTCAAGGGCGTTGCAACGAAATACCTTGATTCGTACCTGGGGTGGTTCAGGTTGTTGGACCGATCAGGCCCGATGGGCCCACAGCCCGCGCTGGTGCTGGGTGCGGCCATGGGGAATCAAGACGTCACTAGCATTCGCTAGAAGAGCCAAAAAACACTTGAATTTCTGGCGGCTCTGGTTGTGCCGCTTCAGCTGCTCGTGTCGCCCGCGGGATGGGCGGGCTATTCTCCCCAGGCTGCTGCATGGGTTTCACAGCAGCCGTCAGCAACGGGCGCTCCCCCCCGCTGATGCCACCGTGGGACTGGCGCCGCCACACCAAGGGTGGCAGCGCCCCCTGTGACGAAGGCGCCGCAGGCGACACAGCGGTTACCCCTGTCTGGCGCGCAGGTTCGACATCACCACGTTGTCCTTGTCCAAAATCTGCCCTGTCTGCAGTGCCGCAAGCCATTCGCTGGTGGACACCACGGCAGCAAAGTTGCTGTGGAACACCACGCTGAACACCCGGTGAATTTCTTCGGCGCTCGCGCTGCCGGCCGCGTTGGCGTACGGCAAGGCGCCGCTCGCGTCATGCAAAAACTCCACCGCAAGGCCCCGGTGCGCCGCTTCGTAGATGGTGGCAGCGTCGCAGTTGTGCGTCATGTAGCCCACGATGGTGAGCGTGTCGATGCTGCGCTCGGCCAACCACTCGGCCAGGCCCGTGTTGGTGAAGACACTTGCCAGGGCTTTTTCAATGTGATGGTCGGCGTGGCGGCGTGCCACCTCGGGGTGCAGCTGCCAGCGCTCGGTGGCCTTGTCGAACACTGGCGCCCCCGATGGCGCCGTGTGCTGTACCACCACCACCGGCACCCCGGCAGCCTGGGCTGCATCCATGGCTCGGGCGATATTGGGCAGCGTGTCCGCCACTGGTGGGTATTCGATGGGCAGATTGCCACCCGCGAAGTATTCCTTTTGCACGTCGATCACGATGAGGGCACGGCGGGGGACGGTGGTTGATGAGGTCATGGTCTTTGGTCCTTGGATGACGGAAAAATCCGGGTTGCCCGAAAGGGTGCATGGATTGTTGGCGCTCTGGCCTGCTGTGGAAAGTGGCTGGATTGACACCTTTCGATAGAATCAGGCCATCGTGAGCGCCACAAACCCGAGCCAGTCTGACACCCGCGTTGTGGTCTCATCCGCCCCGGGAACGGTCGCCGTGGTGGCCTTCGACGGCATCAGCCCCTTTCACCTTTCGGTGCCCTGCCTGGTCTTTGGCGAGGACCGCACGGCACAGGGCATGCATCGCTACCGGGTGCTGGTGTGCGGGGTGGCGGCTGGCCCGTTGCGCACGAGCGCCGGGTTCAGCATCGACGTGCGCCATGGCCTCCGGGCTCTGCAACATGCGCAGACCATCGTTGTACCGTCGTGGCGTGACGATCTGGCTCCGGTGCCCCCTGCATTGCTGGCCTCGCTGCGGGCTGCGCACCGCCGGGGGGCGCGCGTTGTGGGCTTGTGCCTGGGGGCCTTCGTGTTGGCCGAGGCGGGGCTGCTCGATGGCCGGGCCGCCACCACACACTGGGCGCTGGCAGCAGAATTTGCGCGACGTTATCCGCAAGTGCAACTCAAGCCCGAGGTGTTGTACGTGGAGGACGGCCCGGTGCTCACCTCGGCTGGCACTGCTGCGGGCATCGATTGCTGCCTGCACCTGCTGCGCCAGCAGCACGGCGCCGAGGCCGCCAACTCTGCCGCACGCCGCATGGTGGTGGCACCCCACCGCCAGGGTGGGCAGGCACAATACATCCAGCAGCCCGTGGCGCCCTCAGTGCACGGGGACCGGCTTGCGCCGCTGCTGCAGTGGATGGGCGAGCATCTGCACGAGACGCACACCCTGGAGGCTCTGGCCGAGCGCGCCGTGATGAGCCCCCGCACCTTTACCCGGCGCTTTCGCCAGTCCACCGGCACCACGGTGGGCCAGTGGTTGCAGAACCAGCGCATCGCACTCGCACAGCGCTTGCTGGAGAGCAGCGACCAGTCCATCGAAGCCGTGGCCATCGCAGCGGGGTTTGGTTCGGCGGTGTCGTTGCGCCAGCACTTCTCGGCCAGCGTGGGCATTGCACCCTCGGCCTACCGGCGGCAGTTTCACCGCATTGAATAGGTTCGCTATCTATTTAATAGCATATAGTGCTTGATAGATAAGCGCTAGAGGCTGTTTTCTTTCAAAACCAGCACTTGCGCGAAATCACCCTTCACTGCGGGTGAGGCGCTCACCAGCGCACCCGTGGATCCGGCTTCGTCGGTCCAGCGGGTGCGTTCCCTCGGGGGAAGCGGCGCAGCCGCTCAGGGGGTCAATCCACCTTCGCGCCGGACGCCTTCACCACTTGCTGGTACTTGGCGCGTTCGCTGGCCATGAAGCTGTCGAACTGCTGCGGTGTGGTGGGTACGGGTTCGGCCAGCAAGGCGCCAAAGCGGGTCTTGGTTTCTGGCGCATTGAGGGCGGCTACAAAGGCCTTGTTCAGCTTGTCGATGATGGGCTTGGGCGTAGCTGCAGGTGCCACCAGGCCCCACCAAGTGTCGATGGAAAAGCCCTTGAAAGTAGCAGACAGGGGCGGCACGCCCGGCAGCGAGGGCGAGGCGTCCAGCGAGGTCACGGCCAGGGCCTTGAGCTTGCCGGCACGGATGTTGGGTGCGGCGGCCGCCAGGTTGTCGATGTTGAAGTCCACCTCGCCCGCCAGCAGTGCCAGCTGCGCGGGGTTGGCGCCGCGGTAGGGGATGTGCAGCGCAAAGATGCCCGCGCGCTGCTTGAACATCTCACCTGCCAAGTGGCCCGCGCTGCCATTGCCGCCGCTGCCGTAGTTGAGCTTGGCGGGGTTGGCCTTGGCGTAGGCGATCAGGTCGGCCAAGGTGTTGATCTTGAGCTGCTCGGCTTTGGCGGCGTTGATGACCAGCACGTTGGGAACACGCACCATCTGCGTGATGCCCGCGAAATCCTTGCCCGCGTCGTAGGGCATCTTGGCGTACAGCCAGGGGTTCACTGCGTGCGTGGCCGTGGCAGCGATGCCGATGGTCAGGCCATCGGGTGCGGCCTTGGCAATGGCGTCGGCACCGATGTTGCCGCCTGCACCGCCCTTGTTTTCAATGATCACGGTGCCCAGCGAGTCGCGCACGCGCTCGGCCAGTGCACGCGCCGTCACGTCGATGGGCCCACCGGGTGCGTAGGGCACGACCAGCCGGATGGGCTGGCCGGAGTCCTGCGCAAGCGCGACCGAGGCCGCGAAGGGGGATGAAAAAGCCGCTGCAACAGCGGCACTGGCGATGAGGTGGTTTCTGCGGTTCATGGTGCCATTGTGCAAAAAATAATAAGACTGCTTACGAAAACTGGTGGACGGCAGCTGTGGAGGGTGCCTGTGGAGGGCTGTCACAGCGTGCGCAACGTGTTTTCTGCCAGCCCCAGATCTTCCACCAGCATGCCCAGCTCGTGCGACGAGCGGATGTCCAGTTTCAGGAAGATGGCAGAGCGGTGCGTGTCCACCGTGCGCGGGTCGATGGGTCGCTCCGGGTCGCGCTGGGCCAGCGCGCGCGCCACCTCCTTGCTGCTGATGCCGGTGGCCAGCAGGCGCGCCACCTCTTGCTGGCGCGGGCTCAGCGTGTTCCAGCGCTCCCGCAGGGTGTTGCGCCGCTGCGCGCGCTGTGCGTCTTCCAGCGACAGGTTCGCGGCCCGGAGCACGGCGGCCAGCAGGGTTTGCTCGTCGCAGGGTTTTTCGAGCCAGTCCACGGCCCCTTGCTTGACGGCGGTGACGGCCGAGGCCAGCTCGCCATGGGCGGACAGGAACACGGTCTTGAGCACGGCATTGCGCTCGCGCAGGGCATCGAACACCTGCAGGCCGCTCATGCCGTCCATGCGCAGGTCCAGCAGCACGCAGCCCGGGTGGGCGAGGTCGGCGCGGGCCAGGAACTCAGGGCCGCTGGCAAACGTGCGGGGCGCATGGCCACCGGCCAGCAGCAGGGCGGCCAGGGAGTTGCGCACGCCCTCGTCGTCGTCCACGACGTAGACATTCGCGGGAACTGTGGTGTTGACGGTGACGGGAGTGGTCGGATGGCTGTCGGTCATGGTGGGGGCAAGAAAATGCGGGGCAACCGGATTTCAAACACGGCGCCGCCACCGTCGCGGTTGCGCGCCAGCAGCTCGCCGCCCATGCTTTCGACAATGGAGCGGCAGATGTTCAGACCCAGCCCCAGGCCGTCGGAACGGGTGGTGAAGAAGGGCTCGAACAGGCGTTCGGCGATCTCGGGTGGCAGGCCAGGCCCCCGGTCCAGCACTTCGAGGCAGGCAAACCGGGTATCGGCCGTGGTGCGCAGCAATAGTTCGTGCGCCTCGGTCGGCGTGCCATCTGCGCGCATCGCCTGCATGGCCTGCAAGGCATTGAGGCCCAGGTTCAGCACCACCTGTTCGAGCAGCACGCGGTCGGCATTCACGCGCAGCGGGCCGTGGGCCAGGTCCAGCCGCACCGCTACCCCGTGCCGCCGCGCCTCGGCGCGCAGCAGCAGGCCCAGGGACTGGTCCACGGCGGCATTGAGGTCGCAGGGCTCGCGGGCCTCGGGGTGCTGGCGCACCCAGCGGCGGATGCGGCCGACGATGTCGGCGGCGCGCAGGGCCTGGCTGGAGAGTGCGGTGAGGCTGTCGTTCAGCAACTCGGTTTTGCCCTGCGCCGCCAGGGAGCGCGCTGCGGCTGCGTAGTTGACCAAGGCGGCCAGTGGCTGGTTCAGCTCGTGGGCCAGCGTGGAGGCCATCTCGCCCACGGTGATCACACGCTGCACGCGCTGCAGCTGGGCCTCCCGCTGCTGCTGCTGTTCTTCGGCGCGTTTTTGGGCCGTGATGTCCACCACCGAACTCATCCAGCCGATGTGCTGGCCGTTGCCGTCAATGAGGCGTGCGGTGTAGAACATGGTGTACACGTCGGAGCCATTGCGGTGCCGCAGCCGGTTTTCGTTGCCCTGGGGCGCGGCTTTGCCGGCCAGGGCGGTGTCGCTGTCGTTCCAGTGCCGGTCCAGGTCGTCCGGGTGCCAGTAGGGGTAGGGCGGCAGGCAGCCGATCAGCTCGTCTGCGCTGTAGCCCACCATGTCGCACATGGCGGCGTTCACGTAGACGATGCGGCCTTCGAGGTCGCGCGCGCGCATGCCCACCAGCAGCGAGTCTTCCATCGACTGGCGAAATGCTTGCGCCTGCTGCAGTGCATGGGTGCGCTCCTGGACGCGCTGTTCCAGTTCGATGCGGGCCTGCCGGTTCTCTTGCAGGCGCCGTTCGCGCAGCTGCCAGTACAGGGCACCGAGCACCAGCAGGCCCGACGCCAGGCTCGCCAGTGCCCAGGCCTGTTGGCGCGCCAGGGCGATGGCCTTGCTGTCGGCCGTGAGTGTCAGCGTCCAGCCCAGGTCGGGCAGGCGCTCTTCAAGGGCCAGATAGCGCTTGCCGGTGCCGAGCACGAGGATCTCGGTGCCTGGCTGGCCGTCGCGCTGGAGTGTTTTCCAGGGCACGGGCTGGGGTGTCCAACGTGCGCCATACTGCTCGTCGAATTGCACCTGCTGCACGTCCTGCTCGGGCAGTGGGCGCGTGGTGTGGTACAGCCAAGGGAGGACCGAGCCGAGAAAGAGGATGCCGCGCTCATCGGTCACGAAGACCGGGTCGCGCAGTTGTGCCCAGGTGTCCACGATGGGCTGCATCCACACCTTAACGGCCACGACGCCGATCACCCGGCCGTTTTCCACCACGGGTGCCGATGCAAAAAGCCCAGGCTCGCCGGTGGTCTTGCCCACGCCGTAGAACCGCCCCGGCTGCCCTTGCAGTGCATCGCGGAAGTACGGGCGGTTGCCGTAGTTCTGGTTCACGAAGCTGGTGGGGGTGTCCCAGTTGCTGGAGGCCACCGTGAGCCCGTCGGTGTTCATCACATACAGCGTGTCCGAGCCCGCATTGGCATTGATGGTCTGCAGGTAGGCGTTGGCAGCGCTGCGCAGCGGTTGTGCGCCGGGGTTGTGCAGCAACTCGGCAATCAGCGGCTGCTGCGCCACCGTGAAGGGCAGATAGCTGTAGCGGGTGGCCACGCCGCGCAGGGCCAAGGCCTGCACTTCACCCGAGCGGCGCAGGTTGTCCCACTGGTTATCGAGTTCGCTCTGGGTTGCCCATTCTCCCGCGCCCAGCACCAGGAGCACCGCCAGCCCCACCACGGCCGCCATGGGGCCTGTGCCGCGCACTGCGGCGCGCCATCGCGAAATACGCCCTGGTGGGAGCGCAGTGCCGGGAGGCGGCAGCGCCAGCGGCGCACGGGGTGCAGCGGGCTCAGCCGGGGTGGTTGGCATGTGCGCCCCGGTCAGACGCCGTGCTTGTCTGCCTCGGAGGTGAAGGAATCCGCATAGAACTCTTCAGCGGGCAGGCCGCGCTGTGCACTGTAGGCATCGCGGGCCGAGTCCACCACGATGGGTGCGCCACAGGCATACACCTGGTGGCCTGATAGGTCGGCAAAGTCGTCCATCACCGCCTGGTGAACAAAGCCGGTGCGGCCCGCCCAAGCGTCTTCGGGCGTGGCATCGGACACCACGGGTACGTAGGTGAGGTGGGGCATTTCGGCCGCACGCGCCAGCACCCAGTCATGCAGGTACAGGTCGCCCGGCCGGCGGCCGCCCCAATACAGCGCGGTCGGGCGTGTGATGCCCTTGAACTGCATGTGCTCGATCAGCGCCTTGATGGGCGCAAACCCCGTGCCCGAGGCCAGCAGCACGATGGGCTTGTCGGAGTCCTCGCGCAGGAAAAAACTGCCAAACGGGCCTTCCACCCGCAGGATTTCCTTTTCCTTCATCGCGCCGAACACATGGTCGGTGAACTTGCCGCCCGGCATGTGGCGGATGTGCAGCTCCACGCCCGGCGCTTCAGCCTGCGTGTGGGGCGCGTTGGCCATCGAGTAGGCCCGGCGGGCGCCATCCCGCAGGATGAATTCGATGTACTGGCCCGCGTGGTAGCGGAAGGTATCGGCGGCGGGCAGCTGCAGGCGCACCTGCATCACGTCGTGGGATTTTTTTTCCAGGGTAGATACGCGCACCGGCATCTTCTTGATCGGATACGCGCTTTCGTCAGTGACCTGGCGTGATTCGAGCACCACGTCGGTCAGCGGTTGCGCGCAGCAGGTCAGCACCAGGCCTGCAGCCTCTTCATCGGCCGTGAGTGCCTTGGACTGGTGTTCGCCGTGGTGCACGGCGCCGCTGATCTTCTTGCACTTGCACGAACCACAGGCGCCGTCCTTGCAGCCGTAGGGTAGGCCCACGCCGCTGCGGATGGCGGCGGACAGGATGGCCTCGCCCGCATTGGCACTGAAAGCGCGGCCGCTGGGCTGCACGGTAATCTGGAACGCTGCGGGGGTTGCAGCCTCTGCGCTGGTCATGTGTGGGTATCCTTGGAATCGTCTTCGATCAAACTATCGGCCCAGCAAAAGCCAAGCAAACGGACCCAATTTTGCCTTCAATACAAAGCCCCCTTGGCGCCCTCCCTGCGCGCTTTCGCCGTGAACGCCTCCTGATCGTGGGTTGCGGTGATGTAGGTCAACGCATCCTGCGCGATCTGCAATCAGGCCCCGGCGCCGCACGCATGCGGGTGATGGCGCTCACGTCCAGCCCCTCGCGGGTCTCGGGGCTGCGCGCCCTGGGAGCCAGGCCCATCGTGGGCAATTTGGACGATGCGCCTTCGCTGCGCAGGCTTGCCGGGCTGGCCACCCGGGTGTTGCACCTGGCGCCCCCTCCGGGCGAAGGGGCCGGAGGAAATGCCTGGTGGCTGGACCCTCGCACCATCGCCTTGGCCCGCGCGCTGCGGCTGCGAAGCCTGCCGGTGTCCTTGGTGTATGCATCGACGAGTGGGGTGTACGGCGATTGCCAGGGGGCCCTGGTGCCTGAGACGCGGGCCGTGGCTCCCGGCACCCCGCGGGCGCAGCGCCGCGTGAACGCAGAAACTGCAGTACGCCACCTGGGCCGTGCCGGTGTGCGGGCCAGCGTGCTGCGCATTCCGGGTATCTACGCACCTGACCGTGAAGGCGGCACGCCCGAGGCCCGTCTGCGCCGAGGCACGCCGGTGCTGGTGGCCGAAGACGATGTGTTTACCAACCACATCCATGCCGATGACCTTGCGCGTGCCTGTATGGCCGCCGTGTGGAAAGGGCTGTCACAGCGCACTTACAACGTGAGCGACGCCACTCACCTGAAGATGGGCGATTACTTTGACCTGGCCGCCGACCTGTACGGCCTGCCGCGCCCCCCGCGTGTGCCCCGCACTGCAGCGCAGGAGCAGTTGTCGCTGATGCTGCTGAGCTTCATGAGCGAGTCACGCCGGCTCGACAACCAGCGCATGGTGCGGGAACTGGGGTTGCGGCTGCGATACCCCAGCGTGGCCGAGGGGCTGAGCGGGCAGCCGCAGCGTTAGGGCCTGCTGGTGCGCGCCCGTGGCATCAGCAGGGCGCCTGGCCGCCGTTTGAGCGGCAGACACCACCGGGCCCGGGAAACCGCCCCGGACCTGTGCGGGGGTAGGTGTTGCCCAGGTTGTCGGTGCAGCGAAAGTCGCCACATTGGGTGAGGCGTGGTGGGGGTTGTGGGTTACCTGCCTGGGGAAACGGATCGGGGTAGAGAGGGCGGTGCCTGGAGGGTGGGACCACCACCACACGCGGCTGGTTGGCACGTGCCTTTTCGACCTCGGCATAGCCCTGGGGGCCCAGGCAGTCCAGGTCCACCTGCCTCTGGGCCGCTTCGAGCCGCAGTTCCTGCTCATAGGTCGAGCGCGACAGGCCTGCAGCCACCATGTCGAAATTGCGCCGCGAACGTGCACATTCCGGGGAGCGGGCGTAGTCCTGCGGTTGTGGGGCTGCGGCAGCGGCCTGCGCAGCGCGTGCCCGGTCGCGCTCGGCGTTGCGGCGGGCCTCGGTCTCTGCGGCGGTGGCCTCGGCCTGCAGCCGCTGTTGCTTGCGCTCCAGCGCCTCAGCGGCCTGTTCGCGTTCCAGTTGGAGTTCTTCCGGCGTTTTGCGCGCTTCCACTTCGCGCGCCGCCGCTCCGCCCGTACAGGCCCCGTCGGTATAGGTCACCTTGCCGGTGCGGGTGTCGGTGCATCGCACCACTTGTGCGTGGGCCACTGTGCCCAGCCAGGCTGCGCACACACAGAGGAAGAGGGCGAGATGGCGGTTGCGGAGGCTCATGGTCTGCGGCCAAGGTGGGCAAAAGCGTGGCGGTGGGAGCCCTGGTCAGCCCCTGTCAGGGCTTGTCGGGGCTGTTGGACTGTTGGCGGGAGCGCCAATCGTGGGGGTCAAACGAGTAGCTGCCTGGCGCAACACGGCCTGGAGGGGGTTGGCGGTTGCGGCGATCGTCTGCGGCGCGGCGGTCGCGCTCAGCCTGCTCGCGCAGGGCCTGGTCACGGTCGCGCTGGCGGCGGTCGAGCTCGCGGGCCTGCTGTTCGCGGCGATCACGCTCGCGTTCCCGGGCCTGCCGGTCGCGCTCGGCACGTTCCCGTTCGCGTTCACGTTCTCGCCAGTCGTTACGGTTGCGGTCTCGCTCCCAGCGATCGTCCCGATCGCGTCCGCCGTAGTAGATAACGGCTGGGGGCGCCGAATACGCGGGGTACACCGGCGGGGCGTTGTTGTAGATGTAACCCGGCTGCTCATAAACACGGTACGGAGTGGGTTCGTAGTACGGGTCACCCTGCACCGTGGCGCAGCCGGTCACCGCGGCGCCCAGGACCGTGGCAGAAATAAGGCGGGCAAGTGTGTTTGTCATGGTGGTCAGACCCTGGCAGGGAGTGGCCGTTCCACCCTGCTCGTAAAGCCCCCGAAAAGCACCCCGGCGGAGTGTTACAAATTTCGGAGGCTGGCGCGTTGAAGCCGCTTTCAATGTAGCGCGTGGCCCCCCGTTTTGGTTGACCTGCCTGCCGATGTGCCGGGTAGGACGGCGCCTATTGTCCCATCCGTCGGGACCGGGCGCTGCCGTGGAGAAACTTCAAAAACAATAGCTATAAACCATTGCCCGATTAGCGGAAGCGGCCAATTTTTTACCCAATATCTGACCGTGGGGGCGGGGCGCCTGCTCCGCGGCAGGCCGCCCTGCCTTTAAGGCTTGGGCAGCACCCGGCGGATGGTTTCGGCCAGGTCTTCCGCCACAAACTTGGCGACGTACCCATCGGCTCCGACGCTGCGCACATGGTCTTCATTGGCCGAGCCCGACAGCGAGGAGTGAATGACCACGGGCAGCCCGTGAAAACGCGCGTCCTGCTTGATGTTGCGTGTCAGGGTAAACCCGTCCATTTCCGGCATTTCCAGGTCGGTCAGTACCATGGCGACGCGGTCCAAGACCGTTTTTCCCTCGGCTTCGGCGCTTTTCGCGATGGCGTTGAGACGGTCCCAGGCTTCCTTGCCGGACTTCACCATTTCATACGGGGCGTTGAGCACTTTGAGCTCTTGCTCGATGAGCGAGCGGGCCACGAACGAGTCGTCGGCTGCCAGGATGATGCAGCCGGGCTTGAGCTTGAGCTTGGCCCCAACCTTTTCTTCGGTGACCTCGTGGCCGTCCGAGGGCGAGATCATCTGAAGGATGGCCTCCACGTCCAGCACCTGGGCCAGGCGGGATTCATCCGTGTTGCCATCCAGACGGGCAATGCTGGTGACCAGCTTGCCAGCGGCACCGCTCGTTTCGGCCGAGAGCACCTGTTTCCAGTCCAGTCGCACGATGTCTTCCACCGACTCGACGGCAAACGCCTGCGTGGTGCGCGCGTATTCGGTCACCAGCATGATGTTCAGGCCCGTCTGGGGCTTGCAACCCACGATGGAGGGCAGGTCCAGCACCGGAATCACCTGCCCGCGCAGGTTGACCACGCCCAGCGAATGGGCTGTGGTGCCCGCGATCGGCGTGATGCTGGGCATGGCCACGATCTCGCGGATCTTGAACACGTTGATGCCAAACAGCTCTGACTTGCCCAGGGCACTGTCGGTGCCCAGGCGAAACAGCAGCAGTTCGAACTTGTTGGTGCTGGTGAGGTTGGTCCGCTCGTCGATATCCTGCTGCACTGCTTTCATGATGGGTCCTTCGCGCAGAAAAGAAGAAGATACGCGCGTTTACAAATTCTAGGATCAGAACGGGGTGCGCAGTGCGCTAAATGTTCAGGCAATACCCGAATAGTGCACTGCCGCATCCTTGCGTGGCAGCGCTATCACACGTTGGAGCCGGGTTGCGGGCTCAAGCCGGGGCTGGCAGGGCCACCGGCCCAAAGTGCAATACCGTGGGGAAAGGGTCGTAGAAGTGGTGCAGGAGCTGTTTCCAGTCCTGGTACCGGGCCGACTGGCGAAAGCCGATCTCATGGTCTTCCAGGGTGACCCAGCGCACCAGCAGCACATAGTCCTGCGGGCGCTCCAGACAATGGCCCAGTTCGTGTGACAGGTAACCGGGCATCGAGGCAATGATCTGTTGCGCCTGGGCAAAGGCGTGCTCGAAGGCCGCGTTCTGGCCGGGGCGAATGGTGAGGTGGGCGATTTCGAGAACCATGGTGGGCTGGGGCGTGCTGTGCGCTAGGGAAGTGCCTGTTTCTACCGCAAGACTGCCGGGGTACCGTATGCAGCCTGTTGTTCTGCGCCCACCCACACCGGGAGGCGGGAGACTCAGGCAACGCTGCTCTGGGGAATCACAGAGGCCTTCAAACTGTCGGCCAGGCGGCCCAGCAGTGCGAGCATGGGTGCATCCGAGGCATCGCAGGCCAGACCCAGGTGGCGCGAGAACGCCAGGGGGCCATCGAGGGGGCGCGTGACCGAGCGGCGAGCATGCGCCGCGTGGGACTGTGGCACCACCGCCACGCCCAGGCCGCTGTCCACCATGTGTAGCAACAGCTCTTCGCGTGCGGCGCTGGCCTGAACCTCCAGGGCGATGCCGCGCTCGGCCAGCAGGCGGATGAACGACTGGTGCAGCGGGCAGTAGGGCCATTCAAGAAGCGGCACCCCTTGCAGATCCGCCAGACCGAATTTCTTCTTGAAGCGCAGGGGATGCTGCTCGGGCAACAGCATCACATAGGGCTCGCGCCACAAGGACACAAACGTGTCGCCGGGCGGTTTGCAGTGCTCCGCCACCAGGCGCAGCCGGGCCTCCTGCGCTGTGGCCGTGAGTCGGACCAGCGTGTTGGGCAGGAGGTCGGCAATCTGCGCAAACAGCGGCGCGGCTGGGCCCACCATCAGGTCGTCCTGCAGGAACACGCCCAGCGTTTTGCGGGGCGCATCGCGAAAGTCGCGCACCATGGCGCTGGATTGCGCCAGCAGGCTGCAGGCGCGCGGGTACAGGCGGTGGGCGGCGGGGGTGGGCGCCAGACCCTGGCGGCTTCGCTCGAACAGCACGGTGTCCAGCGCGTCCTCCAGCCCCTTGATGGCCATGCTGATGGACGGCTGCGCCACAAAGCAGCGGCGCGCCGCCGTGGTCACGGATCGTTCTTCGTAGGCCGCTACGAAGTAGCCGAGGGCGCGCAGGTCAAACAGCATGGGGTTTCAGCGGCCGGGGCCACAGTCAGGTAGGGGTGATCGTGGTGACGGTTTCGCGAAAGTAGTCGAGCTGGCCGTTTTGCGAGTGGCTCAGGATCCAGGTCAGCGACTCCACTTCGCGCTGTTGTACTCCATAAAAGAAGCGTTGGCTTAGCTGGGTCATCACCCAGTCGTCGCCCAGCGGCTGGCTGTGGGTGTGAACGATTTGCGTGCCTTGCGGAAAGATCTCCGTGCCCAGGCGCTGCAGCACCGTCAGCAGATCGGCCTGGTTGCGGGCGACCTGCCAGCTGGTGTCTGCATCATCGCGGTAGTGGTCGATGCGGAAATCCAGGTCATCGGCAACGCTACCGAGCAGCGTGGGGACATCGCCTTTTTCAAAGGCGGCCAGTACGCGGTCGATGGGGAAGTTTGTGGTGAGGTTGGTCGTCATGTGCGCTCTCCAGTCGGGGGGTTAAAGGGCCAGAAGCAGGCCCTTGGGGGGCGACTGTAGGCAGCCGGCGCTGCCTGCACAACGATGGAATTTGTGGGTTTGAACGATAAAAAAATGATGGATAAAAAGTGGCAGCGATATCCCTGCGAAGGAAGGCGCCGAAGGCAGTCACCCACGGACTGTTCCCCTCTCATTCCGTGACGCCGGGCAGCTGGCTCAGATAGCGGTGCAGCGCGGCAATGGTCTGGCGCACCTTGGCGGGCTGGGCGTCGCGCTGGGGCGTCATGGCCCAGATGTCCAGGGTGCCAAACGACCAGTCGGGCAACAGCCGCACCAGCCGCCCGGCCTGCAGCGCATCCTGCGAATCCATGCTACCCACCAGCGCCAGGCCCAGCCCCGCCTCGCACATCTGCTGGATCGAAAGCTGGTTGTTGCTGGCAATGCGCGGCTCCACCCGCAGGGCCCGGGGATCGCCCGTGGGGCTGCGCAGGTCGATCAGCAGGCCGCCGTTCTCGCGCGCAAAGCCCAGCCAGCTGTGCGATAGCAGTGCGTCCGGGTGCTGTGGCACGCCGTGGGCAGCCACCCAGCCGGGCGCCGCGCACAGGTACCACTGCATGCCTCCCAGGCGCCGTGCTGCCCAGGTGGAGTCCTGCAGGCGCCCGTAGCGCACGGCCAGATCGATGCGGGCATTGATGAGGTCAATGGGCGAATCGTCTACCAGCAGGCGCAGGCGCAGCGCCGGGTGGGCGGCCAGCAGCTCGCCCAGCGCTGGGGCAATGTGGCGTGCAAACCCGACGGTAGCCGACAGCCGCAGCTCGCCACTGGGGGCATCACGCGAAGCGGCCAGCTCGGCCCGCGCCTGGTCGGCTGCGGCACACATGGCGGCGCAGCGCGCGTGGTAGCGCTGGCCTGCTTCAGTGAGTGCAAGCTTGCGCGTAGAGCGGTGAAGCAGGGTCACACCGCCATCGCTTTCCAGCTTGCGCACCTGCTGGCTCACGGCGGAAGTGCTCATGCCCAGGGCGCGGGCGGCGCCGCTCATCGAGCCGTGCTGCACCACGGCGGCAAACACCGCCATGCGTTTGAGGTCTTCCATATCAGGTCCTCTCGTCAATCCCCACTGGGCTGTTGTCCGCCCCCAGACCTTGGAACTGGCGCGACCAAGTCCAGTGCCCCCGCGCAAGGGCCGCCAAGCTTCTTGTGCGGCGCTTCGCTTGAGTGCGCTGGGGGCGTCCCCATCCCGCATGGCGCAGCCATGCGAGAGAGGGGGAGGGCGCAGAGCGACTCAGGGGGTAATTCATCCATTGTGAAGTTGAGCTTCAAAGAGAAGGCAGATTTGGCCATCTACCGCCCGCTTTGACAATCTCCTATTCTCACTACATCGCAACTTCGACCCAAGGACATCGATATGAACATCGCCCTGATTGGCGCCACCGGCTTTGTTGGCGCTGCTGTGCTGAATGAACTGCTGCAACGCGGCCACCGCGTGACGGTACTGGCCCGCAACCCCGCCAAGCTCGCCGCGCGCGAAGGTCTTACGGTAGTGGCGGCCGACGCGCAAGACGCCGCCCAGGTCGCCAAGGCCGCTGCCGGCCATGATGCTGTGGTCAGCGCCTATAACCCCGGCTGGGAGAACCCCAACATCCACGACGAGTTCCTGAAAGGTACCCGCGCCATCATCGACGGCACCAAAGCGGCTGGTGTGCGCCGCTTTCTGATGGTGGGTGGCGCTGGCAGCCTGTTTCTGGCGCCCGGCGTGCAGCTGGTGGATACGCCCCAGTTCCCCGCCGAATGGAAGCAGGGCGCCCTGGCCGCGCGCGAGGCGCTGAACTGGATTCGCACCGAAAACACGCTGGACTGGACCTTCCTCTCGCCGCCCATCCTGCTGCAGCCTGGCGAACGCACGGGCCAATACCGCCTGGGCGACGAAGCGCCGCTGATGAATGGCGAGCAACCCGGCAGCATCAGCGTGGCCGACCTGTCTGTTGCCATCGTGGACGAGCTGGAGACGCCGCGCCACGTGCAAAAGCGCTTTACGGTGGCGAACTGAGTTTTTCTTTTCATCGGGACGATGCAGCGTTTCTCGGGCGCTGCCTTTTTTCTGTCAGACAAAAACAGCCATGTCGATCAGCGTGTGGCCCAGCACCACGGGCCACAGGGTTCTCCAGTACAGGAACCAACGGCACATCACACAATGCGCAAAGAAGGCTGCAATCACGCCGTGCCTGCCGTGCTCCCAGTGCGCCAGCGCGAAGATGGCCGATACCGCGAGTGTGAACAGTAGCTCTGAAGGGCGTTGGCGTGCACTCGAATACCAGAGCCATGGCAGCCCAATGAAAAAGATGCTTTCCACCAGCCCTGCGCTGACCGCTGCGTAGGTCTGCACCGCCGCGCCCGCCAGGCCCCGGGGGGAAAACTGCGCCAGCTGGAAGCTGCCGGGTGACGGTCCGAGCGTCCGCCACGACAGGTTCCGCGCCACCAGAAAAACCAGCCCCGCGGTGACACACACCATCAGGCTCTGCCATGCAAGGGGCCAAAGGTTCTTTTCTGGCGGTACGAGTCCGTAGTGTTGGGGGCGCAGCGCTGCTTTGTGGGCAAGAAGGCCAAGCAAGACTGCAGGAAGCACTACCCACTGAATCCCGTCAACCGCCCAAAAGAGCAGTGCCCCTCCGCGCCCCACGACAGGCAGGTAAAAGCCGTTGAGTTGCCAGACGGCCAACACCGGTAGCAGGGCCCAGCCCACGAGCACCTGCTGGCGGGTGTTGAGAGTAACCGGCCGTTTCTGTGTTGAGATCAAGCGCCCCTCCGGGATCAAGATTTTTGGTGATCCCGTTCAGACGTCACGGTAAGCGCTGGCCGAAGCGGGGAAGTCCTATCTTCTCGATAAATAGACGCGCCATTTGTATCGTTCATCTCCCCGGTGTGAAATAGTCCGCGATTGGTCTCCCGCAGCGATTCAGCTGGACTGTCTGTGAAGAGCCTTCATCCCACAAACCACCGCATCGGCACCAGCACGATGGACGGGAACAGCACCATCAGGAACATCATCGCGAACTGCGCGCCCATGAAGGGGAGCACGCCCCGGGTGACTTCGTCCATGCGCATGCGTCCCACCCCCGCCACCACGTTCAGCACCGTGCCCACCGGCGGAGTGATCAAGCCGATGGCGTTGTTCATGATGAACAGCACGCCGAAGTAGACCGGGTCGATGCCTGCGGCTTTGACCACCGGCATCAGCATGGGCGCCAGGATCAGGATGGTGGGCGTCATGTCCATGGCGGTGCCCACGGCCATCACCAGCAGCATGATGGCCATCATCAGCAGGATGGGGTTGTCCATGAAGGGCTTCAGCAGGGCCACCAGCTGACGGGGGATGTCGGCCACGGTGATGAGCCAGGCGCTGACCATCGCGGCGGCCACCAGGAACATGATCACGGCCGTCGTTTTGGCAGCGCTCACGAACACGGCGGTCAGCTGGCGCCAGTGCAGCTCGCGGTACACCACCGTGGCCACGAAGAGCGCATAGACGGCGGCCACGGCGGCGGCTTCGGTAGGGGTGAACACGCCCATCTTCAGGCCCACGATCACGATCACCGGGAGGAACAGTGCCCAGGTCGATTCCCTGAGCGCCTGCAGCTTTTCGGCGGTGGATGCCTTGGGCGGTGGCGTGACGTTTTCGCGCTGGGAGACCCAGTACCAGGTGATGGCAATCGCCACTCCCATCAGCAGCCCCGGCACAATGCCGGCCAGGAACAGCTTGCTGATCGACACGTTGGCCGCCACGCCAAACACCACGAAGCCGATGGACGGCGGAATGACCGGCGCGATGATGCCCGCCGAAGCGATGAGCCCGCCCGCTCGTGCCTTGTCGTGCCCGGCCTTCACCATCATGGGCAGCAGCAGGGCCGCCAGCGCCGCCGTGTCGGCCACGGCGGAGCCTGACAGCGCCGCCAGCATGCAGGCCGCCAGGATGGCAACGAAACCCAGCCCGCCCCGCTTGTGCCCCACCAGCGTGAGCGCGAGCTTGACGATGCGCTGCGACAGACCACCCACGTTCATGATCTCGCCCGCCAGCATGAAGAAGGGCACGGCCAGCAGCGGAAAGCTGTCGGCGCCGTTGATCACGTTCTGCGCCAGGATTTGCGCGTCAAACAGGTTCAGGTGCCACATCAGGGCGACGCCGGACACCAGCAGCGCGTAGGCAATCGGCACGCCGATGGCCATGGCGGCCAGCAGGGAGCCGAGGAAGATAAAAACGGTCATGGGAGAGCGCTCCAGGTCATTGCGGTGTGGGGTTCACTGGCGCGAGGCCGTGGGCGCTGGGGCTGTGTGCGGCACTTGGCTGCCCACGGCGGCCAGTTCTTCGGATTCGGCGATGTGCAGCAGCTCGTTGTTGGGCATCTGCCCCGACACAATCCGCCACAGATCCAGCGCCAGCAGCAGCCCCGCCGCCACGGCAAACACCACGCCCGACGCATAGAAGATGGCCATGGACGCGCCCGTGACCGGTGCATCCACATCCCAGTTGATGCGCGCCTGCGCCAGCGCGCCGCTGAAGAGCAGCCAGGTGCACCAGATCATCAGCGCGTAGCTGATGGCGAGGCAGATGCGCTGGCCCAGCGGCGGCAGGCGTGCCAGCAGAAAGTCCGTGCCCAGGTGGCCCCGCTCGCGCACCGCCACGATGGCGCCCAGGAAGGTGATCCACACAAACAGCCAGCGCGACACCTCCTCGCTGATGGCGATGCCGGAGTTGAACGCGTAGCGCAGCACCACGTTGCCAAACACCATCACCACCATCACCGCCAGCGCCAGGGCAATGAGCAGGTTGATCCAGCGGCAGCAGCGGTCGATGAAGGCATTGAGCATGGGGTTGTCTCCTGTTTTTCTTTTGACTCAGAGCGCTGTGCCCTGCAGCAGCCCGCGCTGCGCCAGGTTGACCATGAAGGCGCGAAGGCCAAAGCGCCAGGGCGCCGCTGCCTCGCTGTGCGCCACGCGGTTGTGCAGGCCACCCAGCCACGCGCTCTGGATGGACACCAGGTCGCCCAGGTGGTGGGTGAAGCCACCGCCTGGCTGGTCGCGGTCTTCAATGGGCGCGAACAGCGTGCCCAGAAACAGCATGAAGCCGTCCGGGTACTGGTGCGCGGCCAGGGTCTGCGCCACCAGGTCGCTGGGGTCGCGGCTGATGCTGGCCATGGTGTTGATGCCGCGCAACTCATAGCCATCCACCCCTGCAACGCTCAGGTGCACGGTTTCGCTGCGCACCTTGTCCATCCCGAAGCTGGCGTCGAACAGGCGGATGAACGGGCCTAACGCGCACGAGGCGTTGTTGTCCTTGGCCTTGCCCAGCAGCAGGGCGCTGCGGCCCTCGATGTCCCGCAGGTTCACGTCGTTGCCCAGCGTGGCGCCCACGATCTGGCCCCGGCTATTCACCGCCAGCACCACCTCGGGCTCGGGGTTGTTCCAGGCCGAATCGGAGCGGATGCCGATGTCGTCCCCGCAGCCGACGGACGCCAGCACCGGCGCCTTGGTGAACACCTCGGCATCGGGGCCAATACCCACCTCCAGATACTGCGACCACAGGCCTTTCTCTTGCAACAACGTTTTGAGTTCCATGGCCTCGGGCGAACCAGGGCGGATGTCGGCAAGGTTCTCGCCGATCAACTCGATGACCTGGCTTCGCAAGGCTTGCGCACGGCTGGCGTCGCCCCGGGCCTGTTCTTCGATCACGCGCTCGATCAGGCTGGCCGCAAACGTGACGCCCGCCGCCTTGACCACCTGCAGGTCGCACGGCGCCAGCAGCCAGGGGCGGCTCTTGTCGCGCGTTCCGGGCAGGCTGTTGGCCAGCAGGTCATCCACGCTGCACAGGTACTGGCCGGTGGCTGCACGCACCGCCTCGGCGGGCGCCAGCGTGTCGAGCAGCGTGCTCATGGTGGGGTAGTGCGCGCTGAGGTCGAACACGCCTTCGGGCCTCAGGGCCACCACAGCCGGGCCCGCAACGGCGCCTTGGAGTGCCCACACCCGGCCCACCAGCGTGCCCTGCAGGCCGTCGTCGGGAAGCACTTGCAATGCGGTCTGGGGCGAACGGGCCCGTTCGGCAACTGCCGTCGCCGTCATGTTGTTCATGGAGAGTCCTTCGAAAAAATCCGGGTGTGGCGCTGGTGGCCCGCCCGCTCGTTGTCAGTGGTTGTGGCGTGGTGTCTTTTCGGAAATGCGCTGGAATGCCAGCGCGAAGTCGAGCGTCGCGCCATCGGCCAGCTGCCCCGTCTTCTCGCGGTACAGCGCTTCCCAGGGGGACTGGCTCGCGGGCACGGGTGGGTCGGGCAGTTCACGCTTTCGGCGGGCGATTTCCTCGGGCGCGACCAGCGCATCGCAGCGCCCGGTGTTGAGGTCGATGCGGACCGTGTCGCCGCTTTGCAGCCAGGAGAGGCCCCCACCCACGGCGCTCTCGGGCGATGCGTTGAGGATGGACGGGCTGTCTGCCGTGCCCGACTGGCGCCCGTCACCCAGTGTGGGCAGGGTGTTGATGCCGCGCCGGATCAGCGCATCGGGCGGCTGCATGTTGACCACCTCGGCCGAGCCCGGCCAGCCGATGGGCCCGGCGCCGCGCATGACCAGGATGCAGCCCTCGTCGATGTCGAGCGCCGGGTCGTTGATGCGTGCGTGGTAGTCGTCCGCGCCTTCAAAAACCACGGCACGGGCTTCGAAGATGCCCTCGCGGCCCGGCTGGCTCAGGTAGCGCTCGCGAAACGCGGGCGATATCACCGAGGTTTTCATGATGCCGAAGTCAAACAGGTTGCCGCTGAGCACCAGGAACCCAGCTTTTTCCATCAGCGGCGCGTTGAAGGGGCGAATCACTTGACGGTCGCGCGCTTCGTGGCCCTGCAGGTTGTCGCCGATGGTTTTGCCCGTCACGCTGGCGCAGTCGTTGTGCAGGCGGCCCGCTTGCTGCAGCTCCCACATCAGCGCAGGCACACCGCCCGCGCGAAAGAACCGTTCGCCCAGGAACTGGCCTGCAGGCTGCATGTTCAGCAGCAGGGGCAGGTCGTAGGCGTGGTCCGTCCAGTCCTGGGCCTCCAGTACCACGCCTGCATGGCGCGCCATGGCCATCACGTGCACCTGCGCATTGCTGGAGCCCCCGGCCACACTGATGACCGACAGCGCGTTCAAGAAGCTATCGCGCGTCAGGATGCGCGAGGGTCGCAGGTCTTCATAGGCCATATCAACAATGCGCCGCCCGGTTTCGTAGGCCATCTGGCCGCGTTCGCGGTACGGTGCAGGAATGGCCGCGCAGCCGGGCAGCGACAGGCCCAGCGCTTCGGCCACCGCGTTCATGGTGGATGCCGTGCCCATGGTGTTGCAGTGGCCCGCCGACGGTGCGCTGCTGCAGGCGCGCTGCAGAAACTCTTCTTCATCAATCTCGCCCGCGGCCAGCTGGCGGCGGCTGCGCCAGATGACGGTGCCCGAACCCACCAGTTGTCCGTCGTGCCAGCCATCGAGCATCGGCCCGCCCGAGAGCACGATGGCCGGAATGTCCACCGTGGACGCGGCCATGACGCCAGCAGGCGTGGTCTTGTCGCAGCCCGTGGTCAGCACCACGGCATCGATGGGGTAGCCGTACAGGATCTCCACCAGCCCCAGGTAGGCCAGGTTGCGGTCCAGTGCGGCCGTGGGCCGGCGGCAGTTTTCAAAGATGGGGTGAACAGGGAACTCCATCGGAATGCCGCCCGCATCGCGGATGCCGTCGCGCACGCGGCGCGCCAGGTCCAGGTGGATGCGGTTGCAGGGCGACAGGTCGCTGCCCGTCTGCGCGATGCCGATGATGGGCCGGCCCGAGCGCAGTTCCTCGGGCGTGAGCCCGTAGTTCATGAAGCGTTCGAGGTACATCGCGGTCATGTCCGAGCGCTCGGGGGCGGCAAACCAGTCGCGGGAGCGGAAGGGGCGGCGGGGTGTTTTGGTCATGGGGTCGGGACGTCGCAAAAGGAGGGGCGGGGCGCAGCTGCAACCAGCTGCGCCCCGGGAGGCGAATCGCTTACTTCCCGCCCCGCGCCTTCGCCAGCTCGCCCATCATTTCGCTGGTGGTCTCTTCACCAAACTCCTTGCCGTACTTGGCCAGCACGGGCTGCAGCTTGGTGCGCAGCTTGGCCTGCTCGGCAGCAGGCAGCTCGGTGATCTGCATGCCGGCCTTCTTCAGCTCGCCCAGGGCGGTTTCGCTGAAGGCGCGGATGGTCTTGCGCTCGAACAGCGTGGCCTCGCGGGCAGCCTCCTGCACGATCTTGCGCTCGTCGGCCGAGAGGCCGTCCCAGGTCTTCTTGGAGATGAGCAGCACCCACGCGCTGTACATGTGGCGCGACAGCACCAGATGCTTTTGCACCTCATAGAACTTGCTGGCCAGGATGGTGGCAGGCGGGTTTTCCTGGCCGTCCACGGCCTTTTGTTCCATGGCGGTGTACAGCTCGGTGAACGGCATGGGCGTGGCGTTGGTGCCCAGCGCGTTGAAGGTGTCGAGGAACAAGGGGCTCTGGATCACGCGCAGCTTCAGGCCTGCCAGATCATCGGCCGTATTGATGGGGCGGCGCGAGTTGGTTACATGGCGAAAGCCGTTTTCCCAAAAGCCCAAGCCGATCAGGCCCTTGTCGGGCAGCATGGCCAGCAGCTTCTGGCCGAAGGGGCCGTCGAGCAGGGCATCGGCTTCGGCCTCGGTGTTGAAGGTGAGCGGCAGGTTCAGCACGCCAAAGGGCTTGATCAGCGACATCAGCGTGGACGAATCGGGAATCGTCATCTCCAGCGTGCCGCCGCGCAGGGCCGAGGTCATGCTGACATCGTTGCCCAGCGCACCGCTGGCGAACAGCTTGGCGTTCATCTTGCCGCCGCTCTTGGCCTGCAGGCGCTCGGCAAAGTGGCGCACGGCCTGGGCCTGCGGGTGGTCGTCGCTCAGGCCGATGCCGACCTTGAAGGTGTGTTCCTTGACTTGGGCCGCGACGGGGGCGGCAAAGGCGGCCAGCAGCGTGGCAGCAAGCGCCAAGGATTTAGCGAGGGTCTTGAATTGCATGGTGTCTTGTCTCCGTTGGAATGGCGGGACCCCGTTGGCGAGGCCTTTGGCGCCTGCGGCTTTTTTGGGGCCAGCCGTTATCGACGCAGAGCGAAGGTTAGGTTTCACGCCCCGGCGGGTCCACTGAATGTTTTGCGACAATCCATTCCAAACGCTTATGAGTCCAGACGAATTTCCGGGTAAACCCTTGTCTTTGGCGCAGGCCTGCGCGCGGCTGCGCTTTCGGCATTTGCAGTTTCTCGACATCCTGGGCCGCACGCGCAACCTGCGGCTCACGGCCGAGCAGATGCACGTCACGCAGCCTGCGGCCACCAAGATCCTGATGGACATCGAGGAGATCCTGGAGGCGCGCCTGTTCGACCGCCTCTCGCGCGGCATGCGGCCCAATGAGTTGGGGCTTTTTACGCTGCGCTACGCCAGCGCGGCGCTCGATGGGCAGCGCAAGTTTGTGGACGAGTTCAATGCGCTCAAGCAGGGCGGCCACGGCCATGTGGCGGTGGGCGCCATCACCGGGTCAGCCGCGCATGTGCTGGTGGCCTCGGTGGTGGAGATCCAGCGCCTGCGGCCCCTGCTGGTCATCAAGATCCTGGAGCAGAGCAGCGACCAGCTCATCGCCTGGCTGGCCGAGCGCAAGATCGACCTGATGATCGGCCGGTTCACCACCGAGGACCAGCGCAGCCAGTTCCACTATGAGCACCTGTCCGCCGAGCCGCTGCATGTGGTGGGCGGGCAGCACCACCCGCTGCGCGGCGCCACCGACCTGTCGCTGACCGAGCTGGCCCACTGGCCCTGGATTCTGTACCCCGCCTCCACGGCGGTGCGCAAGGTGTCGGACGACCTGTTTGGCGGAGCGGGCCTGGCGCTCACGGCGGGGGTGGTGGAGACGCCGTCCTTTTTGTTTGCGCTGGAGCTGATGAACACCACCCACATGATGTCGCTGCAGCCCGCTGCGCTGATCCAGAAATATGTGGACCGGGGGCTGCTCTCGCGCATCCCCGTCGAGCTGCCCGACCGCATGCCTAGCTACGGCCTCATCACCCGGCTGGGCGAGCCGCCCACCCCTTCGGCACAGGCCTTTATCGATGTGCTGCGCGAGGCGGCGGGCGTGGCGCCGGACGCTTTGGGGGAGTGACCAGACCTGCGCTATGCACGGCCTTTTTCGATAACCAATGGTTATTGAAAATCCAGGCTACCGGGCCCTGCCGTTATGCTCTGCGCCCTTTCCCGCCATCCAGACCTTTTTCTCCATGACCGACGCACCCGACACGCCCGACACCATCCAGGAACCCCGCTGCTGGAGCGATGGGCGCTGGACGGCGCAGGTCATCAAGAACGAAGACGACGATGGCTGGGCCGTGTCCATGACGCTGAAGGGGGAGTCCGAACCCGCGCTGGTGGGCCCCTGGACCATGGGCCGCGACAAGAAGAACCCCAAGCCGCTCGATGTGTCGGCCTTCCACACCCTGGTCAAGACCGCCAGCGAGGTGGTGCGCCGCCATGAGCAGCAACTGCACGCGCAGCTGAACAAAAGCGTGCACATCACCACCGCCGACGGCCAGCGCTTGCGCGTGGCGTTGGCCATCGTGCCCGATGAAGAAGGTGCCACAGCCACGCTGAGCGCGCAGGACGAGCTGGGCGAGGAACTGGCGCGTGCGTCTGCGCCGCCCACCTTCAAGCTCACGCCTGCCAGCGCAGCGGCCTGGGCCGAAGGCGGGTTTCAGCGCGTGCGCTGAGCAGACTTCGGCGTTCAACACAGCCCGAGCCACAGAAGCCGTCACTGCCAGTGCAGGCAATCGCCTGCGCGACGGCATTGCGCCACCCAGCCGCCTAAAATCCCACCCGTCGGCCCCGAATGACCTTCGGGGCCGACAGCGTTCTCAGGGCGGGGCGGAATTCCCCACCGGCGGTATTTGTGGGCTGAAAAGCCCGCAAGAGCCCGCGAGCGCCTGCGGAGCTGTTCTTCGGAACAAGCCTGCAGGGTCAGCAGATCTGGTGCGAAACCAGAGCCGACGGTCACAGTCCGGATGAAAGAGATCGCGAAACTTGGGATGTCCTGCATAACCCTCGCGAGTCGGTGGTAGTGCGGATTGGGATGGGCTGCAAGGCGACTTTTTGCAGCCAATAGCGCGGCTATTGGTAAGAAAAGCAACGCAGCGGACCGCCCGAGACCGCGCCATCACGGACCGCAGGGAGTTATGAAGGACATCCCTAGAGCACCCGCCATGGGTGGCTGGGCCCTTGGCGTTTGCCTGCGTGTTTTTTGCCCGCTCGCAAGCGCCGTGAGGCCTGCGCCGCCCTGTGCAGGCGCCGTGTTCGCGCGCGCCCTGATTCTGGTCTGACCTGTTTTGAGGAACCCATGAATCAGTCTTCTTCACCTTCCGTTTCCCCCCTGGCCCCCGTCGCCGCCCACCGTGGCGCCCGCGTGGCCATCATCAGTGCCAGCTGGCACCAGGACATCGTGCACCAGGCGCGTGACGCGGCCCTGGCCGAGTTCGACCGCCACGGCCTGCCACCCGCGCAGGTGGCGCTGTTCGATGTGCCCGGTGCGTTCGAGATCCCGCTGTTGGCCCGCAAGCTCGCGCGCAGCGGGCGCTACGACGCCATCGTGGCCTGCGCGCTGGTGGTCAACGGCGGCATCTACCGCCACGAGTTCGTCACCACCGCTGTCATCGACGGCCTGATGCGCGTGCAGCTAGACACCGAGGTGCCCGTGATGTCGGCTGTGCTCACCCCGCGCGACTTTCACGACCACGAAGACCATGTGCGCTTCTTTCGCGAGCATTTCGTGAAGAAGGGCACCGAGGTGGCCCAGGCCTGCCTGCAGACCATGGCCTACCTGCGCAAGCTCGCCTCGCCCACGTTGGCCTCCGTGCAGCAGGCTTCGCCGGTGCTGGCAGAAGTCTGAGTCGATGGCTTTTTGATTGCTATCTTTTGGATAGCTTTTAGCGCTTGATGGTAAAGCGCTAGAAGCCGATTTGGCCTGGAATTTTTGCGCGACATCAGCCAGCGGCCAGACGGGGCTGGTGCTGCCCGGGCACTGGCAAGTGGGCGCGTGTGGGAGCGCTGGCTTCAGAGTCCGCCAGTCGGAACACCGCCACCGCCTGCACCAGCTGCTGCGCCTGCACCTTCAGGCTGTCGGCAGCTGCCGCGCTCTGTTCGACCAGCGCCGCGTTCTGCTGCGTGGCCTGGTCCATTTCGGTGATGGCGTCCCCCACCTGGGCCACGCCTGCACTTTGCTCGCTGCTGGCGGCGCTGATCTCGCCCACGATGTCCGTCACACGGCGGATGGCGCTGACCACCTCGCTCATCGTGGCGCCCGCCTTGTCTACCAGCGTGGTGCCCAGCTCTACGCGCTCCACGCTGGCGTGGATCAGGGTCTTGATCTCCTTGGCGGCGTCTGCGCTGCGCTGGGCCAGGTTGCGCACCTCGCTGGCAACCACCGCAAAGCCCCGGCCCTGCTCGCCCGCGCGGGCTGCTTCCACGGCGGCGTTCAGCGCGAGGATGTTGGTCTGGAAGGCGATGCCGTCGATCACGCTGATGATGTCGGCAATCTTCTTGCTGCTGTCGTTGATGCCCTTCATGGTCGTCACCACCTCGGCCACCACATCACCGCCCTGCACGGCCACGGTGCTGGCGCTCACGGCCAACTGGTTGGCGGTGCGCGCGTTTTCGGCATTGGCCTGCACGGTGGAGCTCAACTCCTCCATCGACGCCGAGGTTTCTTCCAGCGCGCTGGCCTGCTGCTCGGTGCGGGCGCTCAGGTCGTTGTTGCCCTGTGCGATTTCGGTACTGGCGGCGGCCACGCTGTCGGCGTTGTTGCGCACATTGCTCACCACGTGCGACAGGCTGATCTGCATGTCGTGCAGGGCATTCAGCAGCAGGGCGATTTCGTCCTTGCCCTGCACTTGCCGTGCCACGGTGAGGTCGCCGCTGGCCACGGCCTGCGACACGCGCACCGCGTTGTCCAGCGGGTTCACTACGGTGCGGCTGAAGGCAATGGCGCCCGCAATGCCCAGGGCGCACACCACCAGCATCACCACCAGGCTGATGGTGGTGGCGCGCTGCGCTGCTTTGGCGGCGCGCTCGGCCACTTCGCTGCTGGCCTTGGCGATCAGGCCACCGGCCTGGTCCAGCAGCTGCGAGGGCTCGCGGTCCATGCCCGCGACGGCCTTGTCGCCCGCCTGCGGGTCGTGGTCGGCGGCCTTGAAGGCCTCAAACCCCTTGCGGTAGGCCGCGCCCATGCGCTCGTGGGCCTGGGCAAATTGCTGCACGCGTTCACGGCCTTCGCCGGGGGGCAGGGCGACCACGAGCTTTTGCGCCTCGTCCTTGATGGCCTTTTCCTGCTTTTCAAACGCGGCCCAGTAGCGCGTGAGCTGGGCCGGGTCCTTGCCGCGCAACAGTACGTTCTTCCACTCCTGCACTTGCACCTTGAAGTTGTTGAGCATGTCCGCCGCCATGCGCTCGTGCTCAAAGCTCTGGGCCACGGTGGTCTGGTAGGTGTCGAGCGCCTGGTTCAGGCGGCTGATGCCAAACAGCGCCGCCGCAAACAGCAAAAGCAGCGACACGGTAAAGGCCAGGGGGAGCTTGAGGCTGAGCTTCATGGGGAACTCCTGTGGGGTCCACGATTCGCCGCTGGGGCGGGGCAAAGTGCATGCGGCCCAGCCGGACTTCCCCGTACGTTGCGGCGGTTGTCCCACTGCGCCTCTCGTCTCGGTCAACCGGCGCGTGCTGTGCGCCGCGCCGGAGAGATTCCCGCTGCCATTATGGAGAGATGTGTAAATTTTTGTACATGTCTTTTTTACCAAGGTGCGAACACATGTAGGCGCCGAGAGCACCAAGATTTGTTATCAAATTGATAGCTGTTAGCGCTTATTGGATAGGCGCTAGAGCCTGTTTTGGTTCAGATGGTGCAGACAAAAAAGCCTTGCCGGTCAGGGCAAGGCTGTTCAATGGCGGGTGCGTTGCGCAGCTCGGTGCCGCGTGGGGCTAGCTACAAAACCCCGCTGGCCCGCAGCGCCGCAATGCGCGCCGAGTCCAGCCCCATCTCCCGCAGCACTTCATCGGTGTGCTGGCCCAGTGCCGGTGGCGCGTTGCGCAGCACGGGTGGCGTAGCCGACAGGCGCAGCGGGCTGGCCACGCCGGTGATCTGCTGCACCTTGTCGGTGGCGGCCTCGCCGTCCTTCCAACGCGGCAGCGTCACGGCCAGGCCACGGGCCTGCACCTGCGCGTCGTCAAACGCCTGGGCGATGGTGTTGATGGGGCCGCAGGGCACGGCCTTGTCTTCCAGCAGTGTGATCCAGTCGGCCGTGGTGCGCGTACGCGTCACGGCCTCCATGGCGGGGATCAGGTCGGTGCGGTTTTGCACGCGCAGCGTGTTGGTGGCATAGCGCGGGTCGCTGGCCCACTGGGGCTGCTCGGCGGCGGCGCAAAAGCGCTGGAACTGGCCGTCGTTGCCAATGGCCAGCAGCATGTTACCGTCCTGCGTGGGGAAGTCCTGGTAGGGCGCGAGGCTGGGGTGGCTGTTGCCCATGCGGCCGGGCGCCTTGCCGGTGGCGAGGAAGCCCGAGGCCTGGTTGGCCAGCACGGCCATGCCCACGTCGAGCAGCGCCATGTCGATGTGCTGGCCCTGGCCCGAGCCATTGGTGGCGTTGTCGCGCACGTGCAGCGCGGCCAGGATGGCGTTGCTGGCATACAGGCCAGTGAACAGGTCAATGACGGCCACGCCCACGCGCATGGGGCCGCCGCCGGGTTGGTTGTCGGCCTGGCCGGTGATGCTCATCAGGCCCGTCATGGCCTGCACCATCAGGTCATAGCCCGCGCGCTCGGCATAAGGCCCGTCTTGTCCAAAGCCGGTGACCGAGCAGTAGATGAGGCGCGGGTTCAGCGCGCGCAGGCTCTCGTGGTCCAGGCCGTATTGCTTGAGGCCGCCGACCTTGAAGTTCTCCACCACGATGTCCGCCTCTTGCGCCATCTGCTTGATGAGCGCCTGGCCCTCGGGCGAGGCCATGTCGATGGTGACGGAGCGCTTGTTGCGGTTGCAGGCGGTGTAGTAGCTGGCCTGGTTGGTGTCATTGCCCTCGGCATCTTTCAAGAAGGGCGGGCCCCACTGGCGCGTGTCGTCGCCCACGCCGGGGCGCTCCACCTTGACCACATCCGCACCCAGGTCGGCCAGGATCTGCGTGCACCACGGGCCTGCGAGCACGCGGGAGAGATCGAGCACCTTGATGCCCGCGAGGGCGCCAGCGTTGGGGGAGGGTGTGGTCATGGGGGATCGGTTTACTATTAAATTGATAGCTGTTAGCGCTTATCTATAAAGCGCTAGAGGCCTAAAACACTTGAAATATGCGACGATGGGCCCTGGAAACTCCCTCTCCCCCTCGCGGGAGAGGGTGGGGGAGAGGGGGGCGATCAGGCACAACGTATGCGCCGCTGCCCCCTCTCCCCCGGCCCCTCTCCCGCGAGGGGAGAGGGGAGTTCTCACCGCCGCAGTGGGCGGCGATGAGAGCCGCAGGGGGGAGGGGCTTCCTGCCTCAGTTGGCAAACGCCGCAATGCCCGTCTGCGCCCGGCCCAGGATCAGCGCGTGCACGTCGTGCGTGCCTTCATAGGTGTTCACCACCTCCAGATTCACCAGATGGCGGGCCACGCCAAACTCGTCGCTGATGCCGTTGCCGCCCATCATGTCGCGTGCCAGGCGGGCAATATCGAGCGCCTTGCCGCAGCTGTTGCGTTTGATGATGGACGTGCCTTCGAGGCTGGCGGTGCCAGCGTCCTTCATGCGACCAAACTGCAGGCAGGCCTGCAGGCCGATGGCGATCTCGGTCTGCATGTCGGCCAGCTTCTTCTGGATGAGCTGGTTGGCGGCCAGGGGGCGGCCGAACTGCTTGCGGTCCAGCGTGTACTGGCGGGCGGTGTGCCAGCAGAACTCGGCCGCACCCAGGGCGCCCCAGGCGATGCCGTAGCGCGCGCTGTTCAGGCAGGTGAAGGGGCCCTTGAGGCCCTGCACTTCAGGGAAGGCGTTTTCTTCGGGCACGAACACGTCGTCCATCACGATCTCGCCGGTGATGGAGGCGCGCAGGCCCACCTTGCCGTGGATGGCGGGGGCTGTCAGGCCCTTCATGCCCTTTTCCAGCACAAAGCCGCGGATGGGGCCCACGGCGCCGCCTTCGGACACTTCCTTGGCCCAGACCACGAACACGTCGGCCACGGGGCTGTTGGTGATCCACATCTTGCTGCCCTTGAGCTTGTAGCCGCCATCGACCTTGTAGGCGCGCGTAGCCATGCTGCCGGGGTCGGAGCCGTGGTCGGGCTCGGTCAGGCCAAAGCAGCCGATCCACTCGCCGGTGGCGAGCTTGGGCAGATACTTCTGCTTCTGCGCTTCGGTGCCGAATTCATGAATGGGCACCATCACCAGCGACGACTGCACGCTGGCCATCGAGCGGTAGCCCGAATCCACACGCTCCACTTCGCGGGCGATCAGGCCATAGGCCACGTACGACAGGCCAGGGCCGCCGTACTGCTCGGGGATGGTGGGGCCCAGCAGGCCCACTTCGCCCATCTCGCGGAAGATGCTCACGTCCATCTTTTCGTGGCGGAAGGCGTCCAGCACGCGGGGCGCCAGCTTGTCCTGGCAGTAGGCAGCCGCCGCGTCGCGGATGGCGCGCTCGTCGTCGGTCAGTTGCTGGCTCAGGAGGAAAGGGTCATCCCATTGAAAAGCGGCGTGGGCCATGTGTGTCTCCGGTCGGAAAGAAGGTGAAAGAAACGGGTCTGAAGCGCATCGTAGGCCCTGGTGTTCCAGCCCGCAAGCGAGTTCTTTTCATCCAGATATGCGTTGTTGGAATGTATGGAATACTCGCGTCCATAGGTTGCAAGTGAGATAACCTCGTTAAAAGTTCCTCTTCATCATGCGTCGCAACATCCCATCGACCCAGGCCCTGGCCTGTTTTGAAGTCGCCGCCCGACACGAGAGCTACACCCGCGCCGCGCAGGAGCTGTCGCTCACCCAAAGCGCGGTGTCGCGCCAGATCCAGGCGCTGGAAGAATTTTTGGGCGTGGCGCTGTTTCGCCGCACGCGCCACGGCGTGGTGCTGACGCCTGCGGGCGCCCACTACGGCCGCCAGGTGGCGCGCTGGCTGCAGGGCCTGGAGCGCGATACGCTGGATGTGATGGCCCACCAGGGCGAGGGTGGCACTCTGTCGCTGGCCGCAGTGCCCACCTTTGCCACGCGCTGGCTCATCCCACGCCTGCCGCTGCTGGCGCAGGAGCATCCGGACATCGTGGTGCACATCGACACGCAAACGCGGCCTTTTCTGTTTGCCGACACCACCTTCGATGCCGCCTTGTATGCAGGCACACCCGAGCAGGTTGCCAACTGGCCCGGCGTGCAGGCCCTGCTGCTGATGCACGAAGACGTGGTGCCCGTGTGTTGCCCCCGCCTGCTCGAATCCGCCGCGCCCCGGGGCCGCGGCCGCGCCCACCAGCCGATCGCTGCCGAGGCGCTGGCCGAGCTGCCGCTGCTGCAGCAAAGCACACGCCCCTATGGCTGGCGCCAGTGGTTTGATGCGATGGGTGTGGATGCCCCGCATGCGCTGGATGGCCCGCGCTACGAGCTGTTCTCCATGCTGGCCGTGGCCGCCACGCATGGCATGGGCGTGGCGCTGATGCCGCCTTTGTTGATCGAGGCGGAACTGGCCAGCGGCGAGCTGGTGGTGGCCTGCAACCGACCGCTGCGTGGCGAGCGTGCCTACTACCTCATCAGCCCCGCGCAAGCCCAGCCGCCGGTGTTGGGGGCGTTTGCACGGTGGCTGCAGGGTATGGCAGCGGCGGCAGGCGGAGTGCCGCCGGTCGCCGGGGCAGACGGCAAGGGATGACGCGCTTGCATCCGCCCAGGGGCTGAACTAATCTGGTGGCGCTGGAGTCTGTCTGCACATACCGATCCGGGAGTGACCCCATGACCACCTACCATGCCCCGCATTTCGACCCCACCGTGGACGAGATCGAGACCCTCAAACAACTCGAAATGGGCCAAGTCATTACGTTGCCCCATGCGCTCAAGGACCACGTGTCTGGCCGCCTGCTCGAATGGGGCTTCATCACCAAAGGCTCCGGCGGCGAACTGGCCATTACGCCCAGCGGTCGGCAACTGATTCGCCGACAGGACAACTAGTGTGGTGTTGCACGCTATCCGGCACTTAAAACCGCGTCTTTTCGACCAGGGCTGCGCTGCAAATCCGCGCGATACCTACGGGTATCGCTGTGGTTTGCGCCTTGCCCTGGCCAAAAAATCCATCGGTTTTAAATGTGCCGTCAAGCATGCAACAACACACTAGCCCCAAGGCGCCGCAGAGCGCCCCCGATGGATAGGTCACCGCCGCCTGCTCCCCAGTGCCGGGGCTGTCGCCAATCCTCGCGCAGTTGGCGGGGTATTGCAGCCCGCAAATTTCGCCGTGCAGCATTGGCCCTATCCTGCCTCTTTCGCTTTCCTTTCTTCACGAGGAGCTTCTGTGCGCGCACCGTCCCTGATTCGCAAAGCACTGTGTGCTGCCACCCTGGCGGCATGTGGTCTGCTGTTGCAAGGCTGCAGCACTGTCAAGCTGGCCTACAACCAGGTGCCGCACCTGGCCTACTGGCAGCTGAACAGCTACCTCGGCCTGTCAGAAACCCAGACCGAGCGCGTGCGCGATGAACTGGGCGACCTGCACCAGTGGCACCGTGACACCATGCTGCCCCGGCATGCCGAGCTGCTGCAAAAGGTACAGCAACAACTGCCATCCGCCATATCGCCCGGCCAGGCCTGCCGCACCTACGACGCAGTGCGCACCCAGATCGACAAGGTCATCGCCCAGGCCGAACCCAAACTGGCCTGGCTGGCCGCCCAGCTCACCGACACCCAGATCCGCAACCTGCAAAAGAAGCAGGCCGACAGCAATGCTGAATGGAAGAAGGAGTGGATAGACATCACGCCCGACAAGCTGCGAGAGCAGCGCTTCAAGCAGATCTTGTCCCGCGCCGAAGGCTTCTACGGCGCCTTGGACGAACCGCAAAAATCCGCATTGCGCACCTTCATCGCCCAGTCGTCCTTTGACCCACAGCGCACCTATGCCGAACGCCTGCGCCGCCAGAAAGACCTGGTGCAGGTGCTGCAGAAAATCGCCGAAGACCGCACCAACACCGACCAGGCCCGGAGCCTGCTGCGCGGTTACCTCGCACGTTTTCAAACATCGCCCGACGCGGCCTACCAGCGTTATGCGCAGGCGCTGGTGGAAGAGGGTTGCGAAGGCTTCTCTAACGTGCACAACGCGATGACGGCTGCGCAGCGGTTGAAAGCAGTGCAGTCGGTAAAGGGGTATGAGCAGGACTTTCTGGTGCTGGCGGCGCAGTGAGCGTTGGAAGGTAGAAATACGAACAAGAGATGAACAAAAGGCCGCGTTGCCCCTGAAGCCGCTCAGGGCCGCCTGTGACGCCCGACCGTGTCCCGCGTGTGGCATCGAGGTCGCCCGCGCCAATTGCTGTCATGCTCAGCCCCCATTCCCTCAGGTACTTACTTGTATGCGTTTCAGCGGCTATTGCACTTTGGTCATCGCGATAACCGTGGCAGGTTTCGCTATCGCTCAGCCTGCGAATCCGGTGGAAAACCACACTTCGTGCACTGCAGAAAAGGCGGACGTCGAAAAACGCATGGAAGTCGCGCGATCCAAGGGTCAGATGCTGCTACGTAGGCAACTGGCGGACCAACTGGCGGCGCTGCAATCGAGCTGTCAGCCGTTCGCGGTTGATCAGGGCCACGCGGCGAATATTGAAAGGCTGGAGAAGGAAGTCCGAGCGCTCAGGGCAGAGCTTGAAGCTGCCGAAGAGCAATTGCGCAAGTTGAAAAGCGAAGCAAATCGCTAGACGGTGAATGGACTGCAGGAGCCGCGCCAGGGGACGCAGACTCGGCGTCACGCTGCGGGTTGAGAGATTTCCATGCCAGATGGCAGCCGTAAAAATGAACCCGGGGTGTGGGGCTGGTTGGATTCTGGTGCCGGTGGCTATCGGCCTCGCAGACCACCCCAAAGTAACGCGCTGAAAATGGCACTTTAGAAAATGGAAAGCCCCTGTGAATCAACCTGTTGCCCATGCCGAGCTGATCGCCACTTTCAAAAGGGCGCAGGCTGACGCCGCCCACAAGCAGGGACTCATCAAGGCTGTCGGCGCCAAGGGCCCAAAAGCCATTCAGGCGGCTGTTGATACGGCAGCCAAAGCAGCGAAGCGCAGGGATTCGTATGCGGAAAAGCTCGCTGCGCTGGGGGTGGTTCTCAAGGATTGAGCGGGGTACGGCGATGGCATCTGCCATGCCAAGGCGATCGGAATCGCCGAGGTACCGGCTGTGGGCACCGGGAACGTATCAATCTGCCCCCCTTTTTTGAAAATGTACCCCCAGATATGCCCCCACCCGTTGCGGATGGGATGGATAGGTCTCGGCGGGTATGGGCGGCTAAGGTGCGGATTTCAAAGGCGCAAGAAAAAAGTCCGCAAGAGCCTGCGCTCTTACGGACTTGTTCGTGGTGCCCGGGGCCGGAATCGAACCGGCACGCCTTGCGGCGGGGGATTTTGAGTCCCCTGCGTCTACCAATTTCACCACCCGGGCTGGAATTCGTGAAGCCCCAAATTATGGCACAGTAGGGCGCATGAAATATCCGACGATTGAAGATGCAGTGGGTAACACCCCTCTGGTCGCTTTGCAGCGCATTGAGGCCAAGGACAACGCGGCGCGCGGCAATGTGGTGCTGGGCAAGCTGGAGGGCAACAACCCGGCCGGGTCAGTCAAGGACAGGCCCGCGCTGTCGATGATCCGCCGGGCCGAGGAGCGTGGCGACATCCGCCCCGGCGACACGCTGATCGAGGCCACGTCGGGCAACACCGGCATTGCGCTGGCGATGGCGGCGGCCATCAAGGGTTACCGCATGGTGCTCGTGATGCCCGAAGACTTGTCCATCGAACGCGCACAGACCATGAAGGCCTTTGGTGCCGAACTTGTGCTCACGCCCAAGAGCGGCGGCATGGAGCACGCACGCGACCTGGCCGAGGCCATGCAAAAGCGCGGCGAGGGCAAGGTGCTCGACCAGTTCGGCAACCCCGACAACCCACGCATCCATTACGAAACCACCGGCCCCGAGATCTGGGAGCAGACGGGCGGGCGCATCACGCACTTTGTGAGCGCCATGGGGACCACGGGCACCATCACCGGCGTGTCGCGTTTCCTCAAGGAGAAGAACCCCGGCATCCAGATCATCGGCGCGCAGCCAGAGGAAGGCTCGCGCATCCCGGGCATCCGCAAGTGGCCGCAAGAGTACCTGCCCAAGATCTATGACCCGAGCACGGTGGACGAGCTGGTCTATGTGAACCAGGACAGCGCCGAAGACATGTGCCGCCGTCTCGCGCGCGAAGAGGGCATCTTTGCAGGCATCTCGGCCGCAGGCGCGTGCTGGGTGGCGCAGCAGATTGCGGCGCGCGACAGCAATGCCACCATCGTGTTCATCGTGTGCGACCGGGGCGACCGGTATCTGTCTACCGGTGTGTTTCCGGCGTGACAGGCGGCCGTCGGCTGCCGGGTTCGAAGGTTTTAATGAAATTGGCTGCTAGCGCTTGATGGATAAGCGCTAGCAGCTATAAAAATAATAGTATTACCATGCACTACGAAGTCCGCCACTGCACCCACTGCGGTACCGCGCTACAGCCCATCACCCTGGCCGAAGACGGAGGCGACAAGGAGCGGCTGCGCTGCCCCGCCTGCGGCTGGACCCACTGGAACAACCCCACGCCCGTGCTGGCAGCGATTGTCGAGATCGACGGCAAGGTGCTGCTGGCGCGCAACGCGGCCTGGCCGGGCAAGATGTTTGCGCTGATCACCGGCTTCATGGAGGCAGGCGAGTCGCCCCAGGAAGGCATTGCGCGCGAGGTGAAGGAGGAAACCAACCTCGACGTGCAGTCCACCACCCTGGTGGGCGCCTATGAGTTCCTGCGCATGAACCAGATCATCATTGCCTACCATGTGGTGGCCACGGGGCAGGTTCAGTTATCGCCCGAGCTGGTGGATTACCGGCTGTACGATCTGGCAGACCTCAAATGCTGGCCGGCGGGCACGGGCTACGCGCTGGCCGACTGGCTGCGCACCAAGGGGCACGAGCCGGTGTTTTTTACCGCTGAAGAAAATGCAGAACGGCGGCGCGGCCTGGATGAACAACCGCCGCAGCCGCCAAAGGATTGACGACCATGGACATTCACAAAGAAATCGACACCCGGGGCCTGAACTGCCCCTTGCCCATCCTCAAGGCCAAGAAGGCGCTGTCCGACATGGCCAGCGGCCAGTTGCTGAAGGTGGTGGCCACCGATGGCGGGTCGCTGCGGGATTTTCAGGCGTTTGCCAAGCAGACGGGCAACGAGCTGGTGGAGCAGCAGACGGTGGGCGAGGAATACATCCACATCCTGCGTCGTCGGTAGATTTAAGAAAAAATAGCTGCTAGCGCTCTATGGATAAACGCTGACAGCTATTAATTTGGAAGCGTTTGAGGCGCTTCCAGTGTGAGCCCGGACTGTGGCTTACAGCGCCAAGGTCTTCAGATATTCCCGGAACTGCGCGCCCACCTGCGGGTGTTGCAAAGCCAGCTCCACCGTCGCTTCCAGAAACCCTTCCTTGCTGCCGCAGTCGTAGCGCTTGCCTTCGTATTGAAAGGCGTACACGGCTTCGTGCTGCATCAGGCGGGCAATGCCGTCGGTGAGCTGGATCTCGCCGCCCACGCCGCGTGGCTGGTTGCGGATCTCGTCGAACACGCCGGGCGTGAGGATGTAGCGGCCGGCCACGCCCATGCGCGAGGGGGCTACGTCGGCCTTGGGCTTTTCGACGATGCGTTCAATGCGGATCAGCGGGCCGCCAGCGGGCTCGCCGGCCACGATGCCGTATTTGTGGACCTGGTCTTCCGGCACTTCCTGCACCGCGATGACCGAGCGGCCTTGCTGGCGGAAGGCGGTGGCCATCTGGGCCAGCACGGGCTGGCCGCCTGGGGGGCCCACCATCAGGTCGTCGGCCAGCAGCACGGCAAAGGGCTCCTTGCCCACCAGCGGCTCGGCGCACAGCACGGCGTGGCCCAGGCCCAGCGAGCGGGGCTGGCGCACGAATGCGCAGTCCATGTCGTCGGGCTGGATGGAACGCACCAGCGCCAGCAGTTCCTTCTTGCCGGCGGCTTCGAGTTCGGCCTCCAGCTCATACGCCGTGTCGAAATGGTCTTCGATGGCGCGCTTGCTGCGGCCGGTCACGAAGATCATGTGGCGGATGCCAGCGGCATAAGCTTCTTCCACCGCGTACTGAATCAGCGGCTTGTCAACCACGGGCAGCATTTCCTTCGGAGACGCCTTGGTGGCAGGCAGAAAACGGGTGCCCAGGCCAGCGACGGGAAATACGGCTTTGCGAACGGTGGTGGCAACAGTCATGAGACTCCTTGAGTGAAGACAGGGATTCGGGGTGTTGTGGTCGTCGTGGATATGCAAGTGTCAGGCCAGAGTCGCCCGGCCCTTCACTTTTGTTCTGTCAGCCCAGGCGGCCCAGCTGGTCGCGCAGGCGGGTCAGCGTGGCGCCGAAGTCAGCGATGCGCTTCTTTTCCTGGTCGATCACGGCCGGTGGGGCCTTGGCCACAAAGGCTTCGTTCGAGAGCTTGTTGTTGGCCTTGGCGACTTCGCCTTCGATGCGGGCGATTTCCTTGGACAAGCGGGCCTTCTCGGCGGCCACGTCAATCTCCATGTACAGCGCCAGCCGAGCTTCGCCCACCACGGCCACAGGCGCTGCCTGCGCGGCAGCGGCCCAGGCGGCCTCGTCGTCAAACACCTTGACCTCGCTGAGCTTGGCCAGGGCCTGCAGCACCGGGCCTACGCCGCGCATGAAGTCGGTGTCGCCCACGGTGTACAGCGGCAGGCGGGTGGACGGGGACACGTTCATTTCGCCACGCAATGCGCGGCAAGCGTCCACCAGGCCCTTCACGCGGCCCATGTGGGCTATTGAAGCATCGTCGATCTTGTCCAGTTGCGCCTGCGGGTAGCGGGCGATGCTGACCGATTCGCCGGGGATTCCGGCCACAGGCGCCACCACCTGCCACAGGGCTTCGGTGATGAACGGGATGATGGGGTGGGCCAGGCGCAGGATGGCTTCGAGCGTGCGGATCAGCGTGCGGCGCGTGGCGCGTTGCTGCGCTTCGGTACCGTTCTGGATCTGCACCTTGGCGATTTCCAGGTACCAGTCGCAGTACTCGTTCCAGACAAAGTCGTAGATCGTGTTGGCCACGTTGTCCAGGCGATATTCCTCAAAGCCCTTGGCGACTTCGGCCTCGGTCTTTTGCAGCAGCGAGGTGATCCAGCGGTCAGCCTGGCTGAACTGCATGTAGCCGTGGGCGCTGCCGCCGGGCTGGCACTCTTCCTTGGTGTGCTCCTTCAGGCCGCAGTCCTGGCCTTCGCAGTTCATCAGCACAAAGCGGCTGGCGTTCCAGAGCTTGTTGCAGAAGTTGCGGTAGCCCTCGCAGCGCTTGCTGTCAAAGTTGATGCTGCGGCCCAGTGATGCCAGCGCTGCAAAGGTGAAGCGCAGCGCATCGGCGCCATAGGCCGGAATGCCCTCGGGGAATTCCTTTTGCGTGTTCTTGCGAACCGTGGGCGCGGTCTCGGGCTTGCGCAGGCCGGTGGTGCGCTTGTCGAGCAGCGGCTCCAGGGCAATGCCGTCGATCAGGTCCACCGGGTCGAGCACGTTGCCTTCGGACTTGGACATCTTCTTGCCCTGCGCGTCGCGCACCAGGCCGTGGATGTACACGTGCTTGAACGGCACGCGGCCCGTGAAGTGCGTGGTCATCATGATCATCCGGGCGACCCAGAAAAAGATGATGTCGTAGCCCGTCACCAGCACGGTGCTGGGCAGGTACAGGTTGAAGTCGTCGGTTTCGGCGGTGCCTTGGTTCGGCCAGCCCATGGTGCTGAAGGGCACGAGCGCGGACGAGTACCAGGTGTCCAGCACGTCTTCATCGCGGCGCAGCGTCTTGCGGGGGGCTTTGGCCTGGGCCTCGGCTTCGGTGCGGGCCACGATCACATTGCCCTCTTCGTCGTACCAGGCCGGGATCTGGTGGCCCCACCACAGCTGGCGGCTGATGCACCAGTCCTGGATGTTGTTCATCCACTGGTTGTAGGTGTTCACCCAGTTCTCGGGCACAAAGGTCACCTCGCCGCTGGCCACGGCATCGATGGCCTTTTGCGCAATGCTCTTGCCGGTGGGGTCCTGGTCGCTGACCTTGCTCATGGCCACGAACCACTGGTCGGTCAGCATGGGCTCGATCACCTGTCCGGTGCGGGTGCAAATCGGCACCATGAGCTTGTGCTTCTTCACCTCGACCAGCGCGCCGATGGCTTCCAGGTCGGCCACCACGGCCTTGCGGGCCACGAAGCGGTCCATGCCCTGGTACTTGGCGGGCGCGTTCTCGTTGATGGTGGCCTGAAGGGTCAGCACCACGATCATCGGCAGCTTGTGGCGCTGGCCCACGGCGTAGTCGTTCTGGTCGTGCGCAGGCGTTACCTTCACCACGCCCGTGCCGAACTCCTTGTCCACGTACTCGTCGGCGATCACCGGGATCTGGCGGTCGCACAGCGGCAGGTTCACCATCTTGCCGATCAGGTGCGTGTAGCGTGAATCCTCGGGGTGCACCATCAGCGCCACGTCGCCCAGCATGGTCTCAGGCCGGGTGGTGGCCACCGTCAGGCTGCCCGATCCATCGGCCAGCGGGTAGGCGATGTGCCAGAGCGAGCCGTCTTTTTCTTCGCTCTCGACTTCCAGGTCGGACACGGCGGACTGCAGCTTGGGGTCCCAGTTCACCAGGCGCTTGCCACGGTAGATCAGGCCCTGCTCATACAGCTTCACGAAGGTGTCGGTCACCACGGCGCTCAGCTTGTCGTCCATGGTGAAGTATTCGCGGCTCCAGTCCACGCTGTCGCCCATGCGGCGCATCTGCGTGGTGATGGTGTTGCCGGACTTTTCCTTCCACTCCCACACCTTGCTCACAAAGTTCTTGCGCGCCTCGGGGGGGTGGGGCCCATGTCGTAGCGGCTGATGCCTTGCTCCTGCAGCTGGCGCTCCACGACGATCTGCGTGGCGATGCCCGCGTGGTCGGTGCCCGGTACCCAGACGGTGTTGAAGCCACGCATGCGGTGGTAGCGCGTGAGGCTGTCCATGATCGTCTGGTTGAACGCATGGCCCATGTGCAGCGTGCCCGTCACATTAGGCGGGGGCAGCTGGATGGAAAAGGCGGGCTCGCCCGCCTGGGGCTGGCCCGTGCCACGGTGGCCTGCGGTGCCATACCCGCGCTTTTCCCATTCGGGGCCCCAGTGGGCTTCCAGCGCGGCGGGTTCAAAGGACTTGGACAGGCTGTCGAGGCCGGGTTGTGCTTGGGGCGTGCTCATGGGGTTTGGCAGAAGGAAGAGGCAGGCACAGGGCGTGCCTCAACGGTCAAGAGGGTGGACCGGGCATTTTACGGGAGCGCCAGCCGGTCTTCCCCTGCGCTCGCATCCCACCGGCATTCCGTCTGTCGGGCATTTCTCGCCAATTGTTACCTTGTCGCTCGACCTGCCCGCCGTGGCGTCTTGATAATCCCGCCCGGTGGAGCGATAGGGCCCCTGGAGAGGGGGGGGCGGGCTCCACGCATTGCCCGGGTCAAAAACATACAACCAATCGTTCCCATCCATGCATCTTCCATCCGCACTCCGCGCGGGCCTTGCCAAGGTCTTTGTCTACGCGCTGCTGGCGCTTTTTCTCATCCCGGCGTTGACCTATGGGTTCACCGTCTACGCGCAGCGCGACCAGGACGCGAACTTTGTGGCCGGCATCAGCCAGCGCATCGACGCTGAAAAGGGCATGCCGCCCGCCGAAAAGCAGGCGCGCAAGGACTACTACCGCAGCAATCCGCCGTCCACCATTTGCAGCAGCACCGACCCCGACGCGCAGGACTACCGCGAAGCCCTGTGTGAGCGCTATTCCGACGTGTGGCAGTTCCACATGGCGCGAGCCGTGTCGTTCTGGACCCTGGTGGCCAGCGGCGTGCTGCTGGTGGCGGTGCTGGGCCTGGGCGCGCTGGCCTTTGCCGACCGCACGCTGCAGTACACCAGCTTTGTCGCGGGCTGGCGCCTGACCACCTGGGCCAGTGCCGCCGCGCTGGTGGTGCAGGGGGCGATGGCGGTGTGGCTGTCGTTCTGGGTCACGGCGTTCTTCTTTCACAAGTATTCGCCCAAGCTCATCATCGTCGTGGGGCTGGCCGTGGCGGTGGGTGTGTTTGTGGCGGTGGCTGGCATCTTCAAGCGCGTGCAGTCTGACAACCATGCCGTGGGCGAGCTGGTGTCCGAAGACGATGCGCCCCTGCTGTGGAAGCGCATCCGCCACATGGCCCAGCGCCTGAAGACCGAGCCTCCGAAGAACATCGTGGCGGGCATCGATGCCAACTTTTTCGTGACCGAGGCACCGCTCACGGTGGGCAACCACACGCTCACGGGCCGCACGCTGTTTGTCAGCCTGCCGCTGCTGCGCATCCTCGACCAGGCCGAGGCCGACGCCGTGTTCGGCCACGAGCTGGCCCACCTGCGCGGCGGCGACACCCAGAGCAGCGCCCGGCTGGGCCCGAAGCTGGTGCAGTTTGACCACTACCGCCACGCGATCCGCAGCGGGGGGCTCTCGGCCGTGGTGTCGCCAGTGCTGGACCTGTACCGCACCATCTTCGAAATTGCCCTGGCGCGCGACAGCCGCGAGCGCGAGTTCAAGGCCGACCGCATCGCTGCCAAGCTCATCTCGCCAGCGGCCATTGCGCAGTCGCTGGTCAAGATCGCGGCCTACGCGCAATACCGTTTCAAGATCGAGGACGAGCTGTTTGGCCGCAATGAGCGGCACGACACCACCACGCTGGGCATCGCCCGCTTTGTGGCCCAGGGGCTGGCGCCCTATGCGGCGTCCAGCGATTTTGTGGATGCGATGAAGACGGCCAATGTGCCGCACCCCTTTGACTCGCACCCCGCCATGCCCGAGCGCCTGCGCAACGTGGGCATGGCGCTGAAAGAGCAGGACTACGGTGCCATCGCCGTGCGCGCGCCCGCTGCCACCTGGGTGCAAGAGATATTGACGGCGGACGCGATCGAGCAGCGCCTGTGGAGTGACTACGAACAGCAGTTTGCGCAAGACCATGAGCGCAGCCTGGCCTACCGCTACGAGCCCGCCACCGACGAAGAGCGCGCGCTGGTGCTGCGCTACTTTCCGCCCGTGGTGTTTGCGCTCAAGGGGGAGAACACGGTGGAGGTCAGCATCGACGGCATCCGCACCTCGGCCGACCAGACCACGGTGTTCTGGGACGCCATCAAGGCGCTGGAATTCAAGGAAAGCAGCTTCGGCAATGCACTGGTCGTGACGCACCCCGAAAAGAACGCCCTGGGCCTGGGCGCCAAGACCAGCAAGATCAAGCTGTCCGGCCTCACCAAGGAAAAGGACCAGTTCAACGCCGTGGTGGGGGCCTACTGGCAGCGCCACCAGATCATGCGGGCGCAGCAGCAACAGCCTCAGGAAGGCTGATTGCGACCGGCGGAGTGGTTGGTGGAGTTTTGCTACTAAATAAATAGCTGTTAGCGCTTGTTGGTAAAGCGCTGGAGGCTATTTTTACCTGTATTTTTATCGCTGACGCCACGTTGCACGTTGGGTGTGCAACGTGGCGGCGCCAAAGGCTTGTCAGCCTTTGACGAACTCTGGCCGGTCGTTCTGCTGCGGCTTGAGCGGTTCCACAGCCTTGCCTTCAGCGCGCTCCTTGCGCCACTGCTCCTTGCGCGCCGTCCATTCGGCCAGGCGGGCGTGGGCCACGGTGCTGTCCTTGGCCATCTGTTCCTCGTCGGCCAGTTGGGCCGACAGCTCCAGACGGATACCGTTCGGGTCAAAGAAATAGATGCTGTGAAAGATGTGGTGGTCCGTTACGCCCAGCACCTCGATGCCGTGGGCTTCCAGGCGCTTCTTGGTGTTCTCCAGCTCCTGCACCGTGTCCACGCGAAAGGCGATGTGGTTGACCCACAGCGGCGTGTTGGGTGAGGGCTCTGCCTTCACGTCGTCGCCCAGGTCGAAGAAGGCGATGAAAGAACCGTCCTTGAGGCGAAAGAAGAAGTGCGTGTAGGGGCAGTATTCGCCCGTGCTCGGCACGTAGTCGCTCTGGATGATGTGGTACAGCGGCAGGCCCAGGATGTCCTCATAGAACTGGCGCGTTTCCTCGGCGTCACGCGCCTTGTAGGCGTAGTGGTGCAGTTGCTGGATGGGCGCGGGCGGGGGCAGGGTGGCCAGATCAGGTTTCAGGATGGCGTTCATGCAGAGTCTCCTCAAATCGGTTTTGCGATTCTACTATCCGTAATTGATTTACGTTAAGTTAATTTTTTGAGGGCCGGGATTGAGGTACATTCCGCAGTCGTCCTTCTTTGCCCCTGAGGTATTCGTCCGATGCGCCTGTAAGCCCTTCAAGCCTTTCCTTCCTGCTTGCCCATTGCCGGGCCAGGCGGTTGTATGTCTTGTCTGGAGTGCTTTTGCATGGCGACACCTTCAATGCCGGGCGATTCCGCCCATCGCAGCCGCAGCGCTGCCGCAGCCTCGACGGCTGCCTTCCCTCCTCGGCCCTCTATTGCCGCCCCCCGCAGTGCGGCTTCGTCTGCGGGTCCCGTTGTCCTTCAGTTCCACGACGTCACATTCAGCTTGCCTGATGGGCAGGCACTGTGGGCACGCCCGCTGAATGTGGCCCTGGGCCAAGGCGTGACCGGCTTGGTGGGCGCCAACGGCGTTGGCAAAAGCGTTTTCTTGCAGCTTGCGCAGCGCACGCTCCAGCCTGCAAGCGGTGTGGTGGCGGGCAGCCCTTCCATGCACGCGGTGGCGCAGGAGGTCGGCGCAGCCCCTTCAGCCACCGTCGCCGATATTGCGGGCTTGGGCCCGGTTCTGGGTGCACTCGACCGACTGGAAGCGGGCCGGGGCACGCCTGACGATCTGCTTTTGGCCGACGGGCGGTGGGACCTGCCCTCGCAATGGCAGCAGGCGCTGCACGCGCTGGGGTTGGGCCACCTGCCGCCGGGACACGCGGCGCAGCACCTTAGCGGTGGCGAGCGCATGCGCGTGGCACTGGCGGGGGCATTCCTGTCGGGCGCCGAACTGCTGGTGCTGGATGAGCCCACCAACCACCTGGACCGCCCGGGTCGGCGCTGGTTGATGGAGTCGCTGGCGCAGTGGCGCGGTGGCGTGCTGGTGGCCAGCCACGACCGCGAATTGCTGGGCATGGCGAACAACATGGTTGCGTTGTCTGCAGCGGGGCTGCAGCGCTACGGCGGAAACTGGTCCGTGTACGAGGAACAGCGCCAGGCCGAGGCTGCTGCTGCCCAGGCCGCGCTGGACCACGCGCGCACCGAGCGCGAGCGGGGCATGCGGGCGCTGCAGCGCGAGCACGATGCCCAGCAGAGCTGCGCCGCGCGGGGGCGCGAGGCCGGCCGCACTGCCAACCAGGCATCCGTCCTGCTGGACCGCAAGAAGAACAACGCCCAGGCCCACGCGGGTCGCGAGCACGAGCGGCAGCAGCAGGAGCGCCTGCGGCTGAACGATGCGGTGCGCGAGGCCGCTCAGCGTGTTCCTGCAGGGGGCGCTACGGCGCTGGTGCTGCCCCAAAGCGCCGTGCCTGCGGGCAAGCAGGTGCTGGCGTTCGAACAGGTCCATGTGCCGCATGCGCCGCCCGGCTTTCCTCCGCTCCATGGAGTCTGGAACGGGCCCATCCGCATCGCCATCACTGGGCCCAACGGCTGCGGCAAAAGCAGCCTGCTGCGCACCATTGCCAACCCTGCGTTGGCCACTGCGGGGCGGGTGTTGCGGGGTGTGCGGGCCGCCTGGCTGGACCAGCACAACGCCGACCTGCTTCCACCCCAGCACGGTGTGTTGGCGCGCCTGCAGGCGCTCGGTACGCCCCTGCCCGAAGCGGCGCTGCGCACGCACCTGGCCCAGATGGGCTTGGGCGCGGACAAAGTGCAGCGGCCTGCGGGCGTGCTCAGCGGTGGAGAGCGCATCAAGGCCGCCCTGGCCTGCGCCCTGTGGTCGGGCGAGCCCGCGCAAATGCTGCTGCTCGATGAGCCCACCAACCATCTCGATGTGGATGCCATCGAAGCGCTGCAGTCCGCCTTGCAAGCCTTCACGGGCGCGCTGGCCGTGGTGTCGCACGACGTCACCTTCCTGCGTGCGCTCGGGCCTGATGTGGTGTGGGCCTGGCAGCCCCAAGGCTGGAACCTGGATGCCACGCTGGACGCTGCCTGACACGCCCGGCGAAGTGCGCGTGCATGAAAAAGCCACCCGCTGCGTGAACGCAGGGGTGGCCCGTGGGTTTGGCGCGCAGCAGCCGCCCTTCCGGGGCGAGCAGCCCGCGTGCCTGCCGATGGTGGATTACTGCTTCACAGCTTCAATCTGCACCACCAGGCGCACGTTCTTGGGGAAGCCCCATTCCACGCCGTAGTTCATGCCCCACTGGGTGCGGTCGATGGTGGTTTCAAAGTCGCCACCGCACACTTCGCGCTTGAGCATGGGGCTGTCGTAGCAGTTGAACTGCGTGGCCTTGAGGGTGACGGGCGCGGTCTTGCCCAGCAGCGTGAGCTGGCCGGTCACTTCGCTGACCTTGTCGCCGGTGAAGCTGAACTTGTCGGACACGAACTTGATCGTGGGGTGCTTGGCGGCGTCAAACAGGTCGGCGCTTTGCAGGTGCTTGTCAAAGGGAGGCGTGCCGGTATTCACCGAGGTGGTGTCGATGGTGATGTCCACTTTGCCGGTCTTGGCGGCGCGGTCAAATTCCACAGTGCCTTGCTTCTTGTCGAAGCGGCCACGGTTGGTGGTGGCGCCAAAGTGGCTGATCTCGAACGTCACGAAGGTGTGCGTGGGGTCGATGGCGTAGTTGGCGGCCTGGGCAGCGCCAGCGGTCATTGCGGTGGCAGCGGCCACGGCGAGCAGGGAGAAGAGGGACTTGCGCATGAAAAAGACTCCTTGAAAAGAGGAACTACGAAACGAACCAGGGGAAAAACGGAGGATGAAAGAGGCGGAGCTGGAGCCAGAAGCTGGTCAAAGCTTGCCGACGCCAGTCAGTGCGAGCTTGAACTTCACGGTGACGTCGTCGGCCACCATCGAGGTGTCGGCCCACTCGTTTTCGCCGATCTTGAAAGCCAGCCGCTTGATCGGCAGCGTGCCGGTGGCCGTGGTGGTGGGGCCGCTTTGCGTGAGCGCCACGGGCACCACCACGTTCTGCGCGGTGCCCTTGATGGTGAGCTTGCCCGCCACCTCAAACTTGCCGCCGCCCAGCGCCTTGATGGCCGTGGATTCGAACTGCGCCTGCGGGAACTTGGGCACGTTGAACCAGGTGGGCTTGGGCAGCTCGGCATCGGTTTCGCGCGAGCCCAGCGTGGCGCTGCCGGTGTCTACGGTGAAGGCGATCTTGCTCGTGGCCAGCTTGGCGGGGTCAAACGCCACCTGGGCGCTGAACTTCTTGAAATGGCCATCCAGCGGCACGCCCATCTGGCGCGCGGTGAACTGCACCTCGCTCTGGGCGGGGACCAGTTGCTGCTGGGCCAGTGCGGCCTGCGCGCTCAAGGCTACGGCGGCCACCAGGAGGGTGCGAGACAGTTGGGAAGACAGGTTCATGCAAAAAACTCCGTTCAAAAGACAGAAAGTGAAAGCCAGATCCATGATCTGGAGGGCGGTGCGTTGCCCCGCCATGCACGCGACTCAGGGGTGTTTCATCTGCCCGGCAGCATGCGGGCGATGAGCCCATCGCGGTCCACGATCTGGTGCTTGAGCGCGCCTGCGATGTGCAGCAGCACCAGGCCCGCCATCGCAAAGGCGGTGTATTGGTGCCAGGGTTTGATCGCCTCGGCCAGCTCCTTGCTCACGGGCACGAAGTCGGGCAACTGCCACAAGCCCAGAAACACGATGGGAAAGCCTGCTGCCGAGCTGTAGGCCCAGCCAATCAACGGCACGGCGAAAAACAGCGTGTACAGCAGCCCGTGCGTGGCGTGGTGCGCCAGCTTTTGCCAGCCCGGCATGGCGTTTTCGATGGCTGGCGGCAGCTCGGGAGGGCGGTGCGTGGCGCGCCACAGCAGGCGCAGCACCGAGAGCACGAGGATGGTGACCCCCGCCCACTTGTGCCAGTTGTAGAGCTTGAGCCGCTGCGGCGAGAACGGCAGCCCGGTCATGTAAATGCCCACGCCAAACAAGCCAATCAGTGCCAGGCCCAGCACCCAGTGCAAAAGCATGGCGGTGCGCGTATAGCGGCGAGGCGGTGCGTCGGCAGCGGTGCGGGTGGCGGTGGCTGAAGCAGTCATGAAGAGAGGAAACGTGGGGCTGTTAGACGGAGCGCCGGGCGGGGTCGCCAGCCCGTTCGGGGCTGACATGCGTCAAGCGATGGGGCAGTGTAGGAAGCCGTTGCCGCATTCGGCTTCAGGCAGATTGATGCTTCAATTCAAAAAAAATGAATTGATAAGGCCTGAGCGCTCAAAGTTCCCCAATGCTGTGCACGTTGCACCAGCGTGTATCCGATGGGGTGTGAGGGCGGCGGATTCACCAGGGATGCCCTGGTTCGGTGCGGCCCAGAGCGCTGCGGCCCGGGCTTTTTTACGCAAAGGGCTGCGCCTGGAAGGCGCAGCCTTGCAAAGAAGGCCGTTTACCGGCCGAGCGCGGCCTTCTTCCAGGCCTCGGCGGCGGCGCCGTCGTCGCCGCGTTGTTCTGCCAGCTCGGCCAAGTGGCGCCAGGCGCTGGCCCGCAGGCTGCTGTCGCCCAGCTGCTGCGCCGCCTGTGTGAGCAACTGCTGGGCCTTGCCCCACAGCTGGCGCTTGAGGCAGGCCATGCCCGCCAGGTACTGCAGGCGGGCGTCGCGGGGATTTCCCTGGTAGGCCGATTCGATGCGCGCCAGCCAGGGGGCGTCGAGGTCGTCCAGCCCGGCTTCGAGTGCGCGCACCAGCTTCAGCGCGTGGTGTTCGGCCAGCGCGTCGGGCAGGTCCACCATGCGGTCCCACACGGGCAGCAGCCAGGCGCGCACCTGCGTCGCGTCGCCGCCCAGGGCTGCCAGCCGCTGTGCGGCGTGGATGGCCAGCTCGGGCATGCTGCGCTCGGACGATTCCAGCGACATCCAGGTCTGCTGCAGCTGCGCGGTGTCGTGTGCGCTGTTGATGAGTTCAATGGCCAGGCCCCGCACGATGCTCTGGGCCGCAGCGGGAGAGAAGGCGCGGTGCTTGCCCAGCAGGCGTGCGGTGTCCAGCGCCTCCTGTGTCTGGCGTGCCAGGCGTGTGGCTTTGAGCTTGATGCGCAGCGACAGTGTGCGGCGTGCGGCACCCTGCGGCAGGGCGGCCAGGCGGTCGAGCGCAGCGTTGGCATCGCGGTCGTCCAGCGACCAGCGGGCGGCACGCATCTGGGCGCCCTCGCGCATTTCCTGCTCATTCACGGTGCCGCGCAGCGGTGCCTCTTGCAGGGCGTCCTGCAGATGGCTTTCGCGCGTGGCGCTGTCTTGCAGCGCGTGCGAGGCCTCGGCCGCAATCATGTGGGCCAGGGCGCGCAACTGGCGGCCGTGGGGCACGGCCTCGCCAGCGGTGGCCAGCGCGTTTTCTTGCGACAGCGCAGCCACCGCGGCCTTGCGCGAGCGGATGAAGCGCCCGCCCAGCATGTGCGTCAGGGCGTCCAGCAAGGCCGCATGCATGGCGCGCTCCTTTTGCTGCACGCGCCAGCGCCGGGCCTGGTGGGGCAGCTCCAGCAGCGCCGCCAGGGCGCGCAGCGCGGCGTACACGGTGACAAACCCGCCCACCAGCAACAGCACGACCAGGTTCAGCGACAGGTCGATGCGGTACGGCGGCCAGTACAGGGTGACGGTGCCCTGGTTGTTGCCCGCAAACAGCGCGGCGGCCACCGCCACGCCAAACAACGCCAAAAGCCAGAGTGCTGCACGCATGCGTACCGCTCCCTTACCGGCCGGCTGCAGCTGTTGCCAGCGCAGAGAGCGTTTCGTCCAGGCGCGGCTGCTCGGCCGCCTTCATGCTGGCCTGGGCGGTCTGCAGCGTGCTGGCAGCGTTCTGCGTGCGGCGCGATGCCGGGTCAAAGTATTTGTTGAGCGCAGCGTTGGCGGCGGCCAGGTCGGCGCGGGCCGATTCGAACTGGCGCGCCAGCACGCCCAGGCGGGCATTGAGCAGCTTGAGCTTGAGGTTCTCGCGCAGGAAAAACGTTTGCTCGGGCGCCAGCAAGATGGCCTCGGGCTGGTCGATGCGGCTCACGCGCACCAGGCCCCGGGCCTCGTCGCGCACCACTTCCCAGCTGCGCTGCAAGGCTGCCTGCCACCAGGCCAGGTCGCCCTGGTTGAGCGGTGGCGTGTTTGTGGGAGCGGGTGTGGCTGCCAGGCGGCGTGTGGCGGCCGCCTGGGCCACGGCGTTCAGCACGGGCAGCTCGTCCACCTGGCGCACCAGGTCGTCCAGGCGGGCCAGCAGGCCGGCGGTGTCGGTCACGGTGGCGCGGGTCAGGCGGTCCAGGTCGCGGCCAATGGCGCGCTGCACGGGCGCCAGGCGGGGCTGGGCGGCGCGTTCGATGCGCTGGTTGGCGCTTTTGAGCGCGGCCACCAGGGGCTCCAGGCTGCCGGTGAGCTGCGCCTGTTGCTGCGCCAGGCGGATGGCCGATTCGATGTCCACCACCAGGTTCTCGTCGCGCGAGCGCGACAGGCTTTGCATGAGTTCTTCGAGCTGGCTGCGCTGCAGCGCCACTTCGCTCACCCGCGCTTCTGCCACCGACAGGCGGGCTGCCGTCTCGCGCACCAGTTCTTCGGCCTGGCGGGCCATGGTGCGGGCCTCGATGGCCTGCGCGCCCGAGTCGGCGGACTGACGGGCAAGTTGCTCTTGAATGGCGCTGAGCTTTTGCCACAGCATGCCGCTGCTGACCAGCGCGGCAGCGGCCACCGCGCCCAGGAGCAGCGTGACGGCGCCACCCCGGCCCGGGGTAGGTGCTGGAGGGGCGGGCGAGGCTGCCGGGCCCACGGCCGGTGCGCCCACGGATGCCGCGGCAGGTACCGCCATGGGCGCTGCGGTGGGTGCGGGGGGCAGATCGTTGGGGGGCACGGAACTCATGCGGCCGATTCTATCGAGGCCACCACATCCTCCAGCGCCGGACGGCATTCCCGCACGGTGCCAAAGCCCGCTGCGCGGGCCGCTTCGGCGATGCGCGGGTGGGTGGCCAGTGCGTGCGCGGCGCCCCAGTGCTGGCCGGGCAGGGCCTCGGCCAGGTGGGCTACGGCTTCAGAGCTGCTCAGCAGCCAGATGGAGCCATCGCACGCTGCCTGTTGCGCCAGCGCCACCTCGCGCGCTGAAAAATGCGGCGCGCCGCGTTGGTAGGCCACCACAAACTCCACCGTGCCGCCCGCCGCCTCGATCTGGCGCGCCAGCCAGTCGCGGCCGTTGCCTAGGCTTTCATGCACACCCTGGGGCGTGGAGGACCTCCCGCGCACGATCAGCACGCAGTCGCCGGGCCGGATCTGCCCAGAGACCTGCTGCCACAGCGCTTCCGAGTCGAACTGGGGGGCATCCGGTGCCGGGCCGTCGATGCAGCCAGGCGGCACACCGGCCTGCTCCAGCGCACGCGCCGTGCCGGGGCCCGGAGCCCATGCTCTTGTTTTGATAGCTGCTAGTGCTTGTCCATCAAGCGCTAGGGCCTTATTTGGCTCAAAAAAATGAAACACCGCATTGCCACTGACAAACATCAGGGCCCGGTACTGCGCAAGCCGCGCATGCGCCTGGGTGAGTGCTTGCTCTGCCGCTGCGTCACGGCAGGGGCCGATGGCGATGAGCGGCAGGGCCACGGCATCCACACCACGCGCGCCCAGCAGCTTGACCCAGTGCGCAGCCTCGCGGGCGGGCCGCGTGACGATCACCCGGGGCATGGCATGCGCGTTCAAACCAGGGGTTCGGCGCCCCGGGCACCACCGGCACGCAGGCGCTGCGCAATCGCGTCGCCCAGCGCTTCGGCCTGCGCCAGCGTGGTGACGGCGGCGCTGGCCGCTGCGCGCACCAGGGGGGCCTGCGCGTCCACGTCGCCCCAGGCGGCGTCGAGCTGCAGCACGCCATCGGTGAACGTGCCGTGCGCGGCCAGCGGCATGGAGCAGCTGCCGCCCATGGCGCGGCTCACGGCGCGCTCTGCGGCCACGGTCAGCCAGGTGGGCTGGTGGGCCAGCGGGGCCAGTGCTGCGATCAGGTCTTGCCGGTCGCTGCGCACTTCAATGCCCAAGGCACCCTGGCCGGCTGCGGGCAGCATGGCCGTGGGCGGAAACGTGGCGCGGATGCGGGATTCGAGCCCCAGGCGCTTCAAGCCCGCAGCCGCCAGCACGATGGCGTCGTACTGGCCTTCGTCCAGCTTGCGCAGGCGGGTGTCCAGGTTGCCGCGCAAGGGCTCAATCTTGAGGTCGGGCCGCAGGGCCTGCAGCAGCACCTGGCGGCGCAGGCTGGAGGTGCCCACCACCGCGCCCTGGGGCAGGGCATCAATGTTCGGGTAGTTGGGTGAGACAAACGCATCGCGCGGGTCTTCGCGCTCCATCACGCAGGCCAGGGCAAAACCCTCGGGCAGCTCCATGGGCACATCCTTGAGCGAATGCACCGCAATGTGCGCGCGGCCTTCTTCCAGCGCCACTTCCAGCTCTTTCACAAACAGGCCCTTGCCGCCCACCTTGCTGAGCGAGCGGTCCAGGATCTGGTCGCCCTTGGTGGTCATGCCCAGCAGCTCCACCGTGTGGCCCTGTGCGCGCAAAAGAGCCTGTACATGCTCGGCCTGCCACAGCGCCAGGCGGCTCTCTCGGGTGGCAATGACGATGGAAAGGGGGGAATGGGCGAGGCTCAAGTTCGTAACCTGTTTGTAATCATTCAGGGGCGGGCGATGCTAGCATGCGCCCGCACTGGGGCCGGTGCGCCCCGGGGGACGCGGGGGCAGGCGGCGCCAGGTCACCTACCCACCTCCGGAGACCCACGCACCATGAAACGATCCGACAAGGACCAGCCCCTGATTGACGACATCCGCCTGCTTGGCCGTATTCTGGGCGATGTGATCCGGGACCAGGAGGGCGTGGCCGCCTATGAATTGGTCGAGCAGGTGCGCAAGCTTTCGGTGGCCTTCCGCCGCGATGCCGACCAGGAGGCCGACCGCGCGCTCAAGAAGCTGCTCAAGTCCCTGTCGGGCGACCAGACGGTGAGCGTGATCCGCGCCTTCACCTACTTCAGCCACCTGGCCAACCTGGCCGAAGACCGCCACCACATCCGCCGCCGCGCCGTGCACGAACGCGCGGGCGACACACAAGAAGGCAGCATCGAAGTCGCCCTGTCGCGCCTGCGCTGGGCCGGCATTGCGCCCAAGACCATCTCGCAGACGCTGGCGGGCAGCTACGTGGCCCCCGTGCTCACCGCCCACCCCACCGAGGTGCAGCGCAAGAGCATTCTGGATGCCGAGCGCGACATCGCCCAACTGCTGGCCACGCGCGACGACATCCAGGTGCGCGCCCAGCTCTACAACAGCGCCAAGGATGCCCTGACCCCCCGCGAGCTGGCCGCCAACGAAGCCCTGCTGCGCGCACGCGTGGCCCAGCTGTGGCAAACACGCCTCCTGCGCTACAGCAAGCTCACCGTGGCCGACGAGATCGAGAACGCGCTCTCTTATTACGAAGCCACCTTTCTGCGCGAGATCCCCAAGATCTATGCCGACCTCGAAAACGAGCTGGGCCAGTACCCCGTACACAGCTTTCTGCGCATGGGCCAGTGGATCGGCGGCGACCGCGACGGCAACCCCAACGTCACCGCGCAAACCCTGCAATACGCGCTGAGCCGCCAGGCCGAAGTGGCGCTGCGCCACTACCTGACCGAGGTGCATTACCTGGGCGGCGAGCTGTCGCTGTCGGCCCGCTTGGTGCAGGTGTCCGCCGAGATGGAGGCCTTGGCCCAGCGCTCGCCCGACACCAACGAACACCGCGTGGACGAGCCCTACCGCCGTGCGCTGACTGGCATCTATGCGCGCCTTGCCGCATCGCTCAAGGATCTGACCGGTGGCGAAGCCGCGCGCCATGCCGTGGCGCCGCAGAACGCCTATGCCAGTGCCGAGGAGTTCCTGGCCGACCTGCGCGTGATCGAGGCTTCATTGAAGTCGCACCATGGCGAAGCCCTGGCCGCAGAGCGCCTGCACCCGCTGATCCGCGCCGTGCAGGTGTTCGGCTTTCACCTGGCCACGGTGGATTTGCGCCAAAGCTCTGACAAACACGAAGAAGTGGTGGCCGAGCTGCTGGCCAAGGCCCGTATCGAGCCCAACTATGCAAGCCTGCAAGAGGCCGCCAAGCGCGCACTGCTTATCAAGCTGCTGAACGACGCCCGCCCCCTGCGCGTGGTGGGTGCCGAATACTCTGCCCATGCCAAGGGCGAGCTGGTCATCTTCGAAACCGCCCGCGTCATGCGCGAGCGCTTCGGCCACGAAGCCATCCGCCACTACATCATCAGCCACACCGAAACCGTGAGCGACCTGCTGGAAGTGCTGCTGCTGCAAAAGGAAGTGGGCCTGATGAATGGAACCTTGGACACCGAGTCCAAGAACCACCTCATCGTGGTGCCGCTGTTCGAAACCATTGAAGACCTGCGCAATGCCGCGCCCATCATGCGCGAGTTCTATGCACTGCCCGGCGTGGCTGCCCTGGTGCAGCGCAGCGGTGGCGAGCAGGACATCATGCTCGGCTACAGCGACAGCAACAAAGACGGCGGCATCTTCACCAGCAACTGGGAGCTGTACCGCGCCGAGATCGCTCTGGTCGAACTCTTCGACGAACTCGCCACCACCCACGGCATCCAGCTGCGCATGTTCCACGGCCGGGGCGGCACCGTGGGCCGGGGCGGCGGCCCCAGCTACCAGGCCATCCTGGCGCAACCCCCCGGCACCGTGCGCGGCCAGATCCGCCTGACCGAGCAGGGCGAAGTCATCGCCTCCAAATACGCCAACCCCGAGATCGGCCGCCGCAATCTCGAAACCCTGGTGGCCGCCACCCTCGAAGCCACCCTGCTGCAGCCCACCAAGCCCGCCACCAAGGCCTTCCTGGACGCCGCCGCGCAGCTGTCGCTGGCCAGCATGGGCAGCTACCGCGCGCTGGTGTACGAGACCCCGGGGTTCACCGACTACTTCTTCAACTCCACCCCCATCCGCGAAATCGCCGAACTCAACATCGGCTCCCGCCCCGCCAGCCGCAAGGCCAGCCAGAAGATCGAAGACCTGCGGGCCATCCCCTGGGGCTTCAGCTGGGGCCAGTGCCGCCTCACGCTGCCCGGCTGGTACGGCTTTGGCTCGGCGGTGGACGCCTTTGTGAACACCGAGGGCAAAGACCCCAAGACCCAGCTGGCCCTGCTGCAAAAGATGTACCGCCAATGGCCGTTTTTCCGCACCCTGCTGTCTAACATGGACATGGTGCTGGCCAAAAGCGACCTGGCCCTGGCCTCACGCTACAGCGAACTCGTCACCGACGCCCGCCTGCGCAAAAAGGTGTTCACCAGCATCGAGGCCGAATGGCACCGCACGGCAGAGGCCCTCACCCGCATCACCGGCGACAAACAGCGCCTCACCCACAACACGGCCCTGGCCCGCTCCATCAAGCACCGCTTTCCGTACATCGACCCGCTGCACCACCTGCAGGTCGAACTGGTGCGCCGCTGGCGCGCAGGGCAGGGGGATGAACGGGTGCAGACGGGGATTCACATTTCTATTAATGGGATTGCTGCGGGGTTGCGTAATACCGGCTGAGTGGCGGACAGCGCAGCGCGATTCGAACCTGCGCATCGCGGCCTGTTTTGATCGCAGGCACCCATAACAAAAAGGGCTCCCAAAGGGAGCCCGATCTGCCTGCCCGCCCCTGCGGTTCAGTTAACACTCCCCATGGCAACAGCACCTGCAAATGCAAAGTGCCACCACCATGGGAAGTCCCGCAACTGCTTCAACCAAACTCAAGCAGTTGGTCTACCAATTACATGGCGCTGAATTCGCCCGAAGGGATCTTGCCGGTGCGCAGGGCTTCCGCAGCCTGGGCACGCACGGCAGCGCGGTCGGCGGTGGAGGTGTAGGTCACCACACGCGAACCAGCAGGTTCCTGGCTGCGCGTCTGGGCGACGGTGGCGGCTTCAGCGGCCACTTCAGCGCGGGTGCGGTTCGTTTCGAACTTCAGGGCGAATTGCGAGCTGTCGGCTTCGTCAGCCTGGGCGCCAAAAGAAGCGAAAGCGGCAACGGCAGCGACGGAGAGGAAACGGGCGGTCTTGTTCATGATGAAAATCCTTGAAAGTTAAAAAGCGTCTCAAAAAAGCCGGGTCAAAAACCATTCCTGAACCGGGTTCGGTGAGTCGCCTTGCGGGTTCGGCTCATCGATGGGATGAACTGTACGCCGATGGTGTTCACGGAAAAACTATCTGGTCACGAACTAACTGTTCCAGTATTGGAAACAATCTTTGAGGCCACCTTGACCTCCTGGGCCACGCAGGTGCGCCGTGATGGCGAGTGATGTGGGTGATGTGGGTGATGTGGGTGATGTGGGTGATGTGGGTGAGGTGGGGCTGAGATGCCCATCGCCCCGCAGCGTGGCGGGGGGCATCTGCCGGTTTGCGGCAGATGCCGGGTATCAATCCCCCAGCAATTCGCCCACGGCCTTCAGGTCTTCGACCCGGTCGCACACGGCCTTCACGGCCATCATCACCGGGATGCCCAGCAGCAGGCCCCACAGGCCCCACAGCCAGCCCCAGGCGAGCACGCTGACGAACACGGCCACGGGGCTCATGCTGCTGGTGCGGCTGGTGAGCCAAGGGGTGAGCAGGTTGCCCACCAGGGTGTGGATGACCAGCGATGCACCGCCGATGGCCAGGGCCATGTCCAGGGTGCCGAACTGCAGGAAGGCCACCAGGGCCGATGCGCCGGTGACCAGGGCGGAGCCGATGTAGGGCGCGAGGTTGAGCACTCCGGCCGCCACACCCCACACGGCGGCGTTCTCCAGGCCCAGGGCCCAGTAGGCAAGGCCGGTGGCCACGCCCACCAGCACGCTGGTGAACACCTGCACCATCAGGTAGCGCTGGATCTGGTTGGTGATGTCTTCCAGCACGTGGATGGTGACCTTGCGCCGCTCCAGGCTGGTGCCCGCGATGCGCAGCAGCTTGTTGCGAAACAGGTTGCCCGATGCCAGCGCAAAGTAGGTAAGGAACACCACCACCGTGAGCTGCCCCAGCGCGGACATGAGCCCCATGGTGCCGCTCCACAGGTAGTCGCGGATGTTGAAGGGCGGGCGCTCTACCACCACGCGCTGCACGCCGCGCCGGGGTGGGCTGGCGGTGGCGCTGTTCTCGTTGGCGGCCTGTTCGATCTGCGTGGCGGCCTTTTGCATGGTGTCGAGCGGGCTGCTGGCGCCGGTGCGCGCCTTGAGGCTGTCGCGCACCTTCTTGGCAGCCACGGGCAGCGAGTCCACCAGTTGCGCGGCGCCGTCGCTCAGCGACCAGGCGGCGCTGGCCAGGCCCAGAACGATGGCGATCAACAGCACACCGGCCCCCAGCCAGCGGGGCACGTAGCAGCGCCGCAAGACTTCCACCAAGGGCCGCAGCGCCGTGGTGAGCAGCAGGCTGAGCATGATGGGGATGAACACCGCGCTGGCCCAGTGCAGCAGGGCCACGCTGGCAAACAGCGCCAGCAACGCGAGCGAGAGGTTGCGCACGTCCACGGGCATGTGGAGCATGAGCGGGCCAGGGAGGGATGCGGTGGCTGCGGGCGCGCCGCTTGGTGGTTGCGCAGGCGGTGGGGCCGCTTCGTCCGCTTGGGCCATTTGGGCCACTGGTGCGGGGCCGTCCGCCGCAGGCGCGTGCGGGGGCAAATTCGGGGCTGCGTCAGCGGCGGGGCTGTCTGGCTGTGGGGGCTCGGCAGCGGGGGCGGGTGGGGATGCAGGGGTGGGCTCGGTCATCATGCGCGGATTGTGATGGGACTCGGGCCTGCTGGGTTGTAGGTCGGGCTGACATGCAGCGTGTCGGCGGCGGGATGCGGTGGTTCGTACGCTCTGGCGGGTGGTTTGCCCGGCGACCCGCCAGCGGTGCCTGTGTGGCAGGGTTCGGCGCCCTGCCCGGTGACATCAGCACAGCGGCAGCGGGCGCTTCTTGTTGAGTGCATCCACCGTGCCCAGCAGTTGCTGCCAGTAGGTGGGCAGTGACGACCACGAGGCGCCGATGGCCAGGTTGGTGGCATAGACCATGCCGGTGTTCAGGCGGGGCCGGTGGGCGTGCTTCACGGCGGCCTGCATGTCGGTGCAGGTGCTGGCGGTGTGGACCAGCATGGCCTGGGCGGTATTGTCCTTGGCGTAGACCCAGGTGCTGGCGGGCTGGGGGTCTGTGGCCTGGTAGGCGGCGGCATTGCCAGCGTAGGTGACCAGCGTGTCGGCCACGCCCGCATAGGCCGCTACGGGGTAGGTGCCTGGGTTGCCGATCACGGTGGGCGCGTTGGGCGGCGTGGCGCCTTTGCTCATGCCCGAGGCCCGGGCCTTGGCGTAGTTGTAGACGTCCTGAAAGTACGCCAGCCGTGCGCTGTCGGTGGCCATGCCGTCCAGGAAGAAGCCGTCGAGCTGGTCGGGGTAGAGGCGGATGTAGTTGTCGATGGTGGCCTTCACGTCAGCCACCGAGCGCGACCCGCCGCTGCCCGAGGTGGCCACGTAGGCGACGACTTTGTTGGTGGTGCCCGCCACGGCCTTGAAGTCTGTGATGGCCGTGAGCAGGTCGTCGTCAACCTCGGAGTCCGCGGTCAGCACGCCGTCGCTGGCGCTGGCCACGGCAGTGATCTGCACGTCCGGGTAGCTGGCTGCGCCGCTGGTGAGGGTGGCCCAGGGCGATGAGGTGCCGCTGGCGCTGAAATACGCGGGCACCAGCACCTGCAGGTTTTTGTGGGTGGGGCGCACGTAGTACGTGAGGCTGTCGCCCGCCGTGTTGGCGCTGCTGGTGGCCGTGGCGCTGACCTGGAAGGTGGCGCTGGGCGGCAGGCTGCTCACGGTGAGCGTGGTGCTGGCCACGCTGGCCACGGTGGTGGGCGCCACGGGGGAGAAGGTGGCGGCTGCGGAGGGGTTGACGGTAAAGGTGACCACCGTGCCGTTGGGGGCTGCGCCGCCGTTGACGGTAACGTCGGCCGCCAGCGGCTCGGAGGCGCCGGGTTCGAGCACGTTCTCGGTGGGCTGCACGAAATGCAGCGTGACGGGCGCGCTCGCGGGTGGCGGTGGGGCGGTCGTGTTGTTGTCCTTGTCCGTGGCGCCGCCGCAGCCCGCCAGAGCCGCAGTGAGGGCCATCAATGACGCGAGGCGGTGGGTGCGGGTTGTGGTGAGCATGGTCTTCACGGAGGGTTGGTATGAATGGGTTGATTGTGAAGGTTCGTGCGTGCGGCTCCAAGGGCCGAAACGGCCGCTTTGGCCGGGAAAAACGGCCTTGTTGCGCCGATTGCCGCAGGCGGGCGCCAGTACCATGGCCCACATGCCATCCTTCCTTCACCGCATTACGGCCGCCGCAGCAGCCTTGCTGTGCGCAGCGCTGCTGGTCGGCTGCGGCACGCTGGACGTGCCGCGTGCCGACAACTACCCCGCCACCGGCCAGAAGAAAGCCCGCGCCGTGCACCACTGGGATGTGCTGGCGGGCGATGTGGCCGGGCGCGTGGCCGAAAAGATCGCATCCTGGCCCGAGGGCGAATACCCGCTGTACGTCACGGTGGCGGACAACTCCAGTTTCAACCAGAGCTTTCTCAAGCTGCTCAAGGTGCACCTGCTGAATCGGGGCGTGGCGGTGTCCACGGTGCCCACCGCAGTGGAGCTGGAGGTGCAGACGCAACTGGTGCAGCACGGGTCTGGCTCACCGCGCGGCCTGCCCGTGCCCATGGCCGGCACCATCATCGGCACTGGCGTGGGCGTGTGGCGCGACTGGGCGGTGCACTATTCCGACCGCACCCTGTTGCCGGGTGTGGCCACGGCCCTGGGCGTGGGGGCAGGGGTGGCGCTGGACATGGCCCAGCTCTACACCCAGGGCGCCGCCGCAGGCGGACCCACGCGCACCGAGGTGCTGATCACGTCCACGCTCAAATCGCGCGACCGGTACCTGGCCGGCACGGCCGATCTGTATTACATCGAGGGGGCCGACGCGGTGCTGTATCAGCCCGAGCGGCCGCCCGCGCCTGCACCGATAACGCCCGTCAAGACCTGGCGGGTGGTGGCGCCATGAAGGGGCTGTGGACGTCGCAACAAGTTCCCCGGGGCGCACGCGCCGCCAGCTGGTGGGCGGCTGCCGCCCTTGCGCTGGCGGGCCTGCAGGGCTGCGAGACCACCAACCCCATGCACAGCTACTACTACGGTGACCGGGCGGGCGGAATATCGCGCTCCAACCTCATCGAGCTGAATGAACGCGCCACCGATGCGCTGCTGCAGACCGCACCGCTGGATGCCAACCAGCCCGTGCTGGTGGCCACGCTGGTCAATGTGGACCGGCTCACTGAATCGTCGCGGCTGGGCCGCATCTTCTCGGAGCAGATCGCGGGCCGCATGGTGCACCGGGGTCTGAAGGTGACCGAGGTGAAGCTGCGCGAGAACCTGCTGCTGCAGCGCGACCAGGGTGAGCTGCTGCTGTCGCGCGAGGTGCGCGAGGTGAGCCAGTCGCAGAACGCGCAGGCCGTGGTGGTGGGCACGTATGCGGTCTCCACGTCGGTGGTGTACATCAGCCTCAAGCTGGTGAACCCGGTAGGCAACACCGTGGTGGCGGCGCACAACTATTCCGTGCCAATGGATGAAAACGTGCGCGCGCTGCTGGCTGGAAGATAGATGACATCCCCCTGAGCGGCTTCGCCGCTTCCCCCTTCTCTCGCGCTACGCGCGGGAAGGGGGACGCCGCCAGCGCGGCGGGGCGGCCCATGCTCGGCGGCCCTGGCGGGTGCAGCGCCCATTTTTTCGGTCGGGGTGGGAATCAGGCTAGCGCGCCCGTTTGGTAGGTGCAAAAAGCTAATGCTTTGATATCCATCTCAGTGCAACATGAGTGCGCCTGCCGTCTTGCTCTTGCCGGCGCGGGCGGGTGGGTTGCACAGGCCGCAGGTGAAGTGGCGGTTCTCATACAGCTCGGTCACGAACTGGCCGCTGCACTGGCTGCACTTGGTGCGCGTCAGCATGCCAGCGTCCACAAACTTGACCAGGCGCCAGGCGCGCGTGAAGGAGAGCAGGGGTTCGATCTCGGCCGTGGCGACCTGTTCGTTGTACAGGCGGTAGGCTTTGGTCAGCAGCTCCACCGAATCCAGGTCCACGCCCTTGGACAGGTATTCGTAGATGTTCAGGAACAGCGAGCTGTGGATGTTCTCTTGCCAGGTCAGGAACCAGTCGGTGGAGAAGGGCAGCTGGCCTTTCGAGGGTGACTTGCCCGCGATCTCTTTGTACAGCCGGATCAGGCGTTCATACGACAGCGTGGTTTCCGATTCCAGCACCTGCATGCGGGCGCCCATCTGGATCAGCATGGCCGCGCGTTCGATCTGCTTGGATTCGTTCAGCACGCTCTTGGCGGGGGCTTTGGCAGCGGGGGCGTTGGTGGACATGGCGGGCTTTCGGTGGAGACTGGGGGAAGAGGGCTGCGGGCAAATGCTTCAGAGCACTTCCGACACGCGGCTGGCCATCAGGATGTTGGCGTGCAGCGTGTTGGTGGCTTCGTTGCCCACCTTCTTGGCCGAGTGGTTGGTGAGCAAGCTCCACACCAGGTTGTCGTCCACGCGGAAGCTGCAAAGAAGCGTGTTGCGGGAGGCCAGTTTCATCACTTGCGCTGGCGACAGCGATGCCAGAATGTCGGCAGACTCTTCGTTCATGCCCAAGCGGAACACGGCTTCGGCCTTGTCCTGACGGATCAGGGTTTGGGCCAACATCAGGTAGGTGAGGTTGGCTTCGCGGATTTCAGCGAGGATTTGTTCGTTGGTCATGGCAGCTTCCTTTTTTCCAGTACCGGGTCTTGCGTTGCCTGCTGATTGCAGGTTTTGCGTGATCCGTTGAAATGGATTGTGAAACCGCCCCAATCAGAAATTAAGTCGGGGTTTGGCTGTGCCGCGTGTCTGGTTCTGCGGTGGGCTGTGTAGGAATTTGCCCTACACGCACATCAGGTGCAGGCTGGCATTTCAGGCGATGGCCGCTGCTGTGGCAGTGGGCCCAGGCTGCCCACTTCTGTTCATGGTTTTGATAGCACCCTCAAAACCATCTTTTTTGCACTTTTACAACCTGCGCTGCCGTGCTGGACGCTGGATCAGCCTTTTTCGACCGGGCGCGTGGGGTCTGAACACCACTCGCTCCAGCTGCCGGCAAACAATGCCGTCGGGCCGAGGCCGGCTATCTCCATGCCCAGCAGATTGGGCACGGCGCTCACGCCGCTGCCGCACTGGTGCACCACGGTGGTGGGGTCACGGCCGCCCAGCAGCGCTTCAAATTCAGCGCGCAGCACGTCGGCAGGCTTGAAGCGGCCATCCGCGCCGATGTTTTCGGCAAAGGGGCGGTTCAGCGCGCCCGGAATGTGGCCGGCCACGGGGTCCAGCGGCTCCACTTCGCCCCGGTAGCGGGCACCTGCACGGGCGTCGATCACGGTCTGGCTGGGCCGCTGCAGGCGCGCAAGCACCTCGCTGGCCGTGGCCAGCTGGCGCAAGGGGGCGCCCAGCTGGAAGTTGGTCTGGAAGTGCGCGGGCTCTTCGCCGCTGTTCACCGCCCCACCGGCGGCCTGCCAGGCTTGCAGCCCACCGTCGAGCACGGCCACGGCTTCATGCCCCGCCCACTTGAGCATCCACCACAGGCGGCCACAGTAGTTAGCGCCCTGGCGGTCGTACACCACGGCCTGCATGCCATTGGCAAAACCCACGCTGGACAGCCACATTGCAAAACGCTCGCGGCTGGGCAGGGGGTGGCGTCCACCGGATGCCGGCTGGTCGGCTTCCTGGGCGGTCAGCGTGCCGTGAGCGCCGGGGGCGCCGTGTTTGGCGCTGAGGTCGTTGTCAAGGTTGGCGTACACCGCGCCGGGGATGTGCGCCTGCACGTACTGCTGGGCACCGGCCTTGGGTTGCATCAGTTCGAAGCTGCAGTCAAACACCATCAGCGGCGCACCGCTGGCGATCAGGGATTGCAGGTCGGGGGCAGAGATGAGCGTGGTGTAGGTGGTCATCGGCAGAAAATGGGCAAAGTGACGGAGTGCGTCGAAAGGGGCTCCATTGTGGCCATCCCGGTGGGGCGTGTCCTCGTCTGGCCGTATCTGTTTTTGTATCCGTCAGTGTTCTTCGGCAGGTGCCCCGGGCGCAGCCCGCGCGCGCAGGATGGTGGCCACAATGCCGCTGCCCACGATGAGGGCCATGCCGAACCAGCCGATGGGCGGGATCTTGTCGCCAAACAGCAGCACGCTGTAGACGGCGGCAAACACGATGCCCGAATACTGCAGGTTGGCCACCACCAGCGTGCCGCGCTGGGTCTTGGCGCTGGCGTAAGCCTTGGTCATGCACAGCTGGCCGCCCGCAGCCAGCACACCGATGGGCAGCAGCCACAGCGCCTGCCAGCCCGGCCAGTCCGACACGCCGGTAAACAGCATGGCCCCGCCCCCCGCCACCGCAGAGCCCACGGCGAAGTAGAAAACGGTGCGCGATTCGGGCTCGCCCAGGCGCGACAGCGCCACCACCTGCATGTAGGCAAATGCAGCCGTCAGGCCGGACATCAGCCCGATCAGTCCGGCAAAGGCCTGGTTCTGGTCCAGGCTTGGGCGCAGCATCAGCACCACGCCCACGAATCCGGTGAGCACGGTGAGAATCAGCGGCCCTTGCAGGGCGGGCCGTGGCGATGCCGCAGAAGGGCGCCAGGCCAGCAGCGTGCCGCCGACCAGGAAGGCGGCGATCCACACGCTGCTCATGTAGTTGAGCGTCATGGCCGTGGCCAGCGGCAGGTGGGCAATGGCGTAGAACCAGGCGCCCAGCGACGCCACCCCCACCAGGCTGCGCCAGGCGTGCATGCCGGGGTATTGCGTGGCCAGCGTCACTTTTTGAGAGCGTGCCAGCAGCCACAGGATGGCCATGCCGATCAGGCCCCGGTAGCACACCAGTTCGGCCGAGTTGAAGAAGTCCGATGCGATCTTGACGCACACGCCCATGCTGGCAAACAAGAACGCGGCCAACACCATCCAGAGGGCTTGCATCGTGACGTGATCCTGTGAAAGGCCGCGCGCCGCACGTGGGGCATGGGATTGCACGGCTTGAAATAAAAATAGCTGCCAGCGCTTGCGGATCAAGCGGTGGCAGCTATTGTAATGAGAGCGGTCAGGGTAGTCGTCGCGAATGGATAGCGTTTACCTCGCTGTTCGAGACTTCACGGATCGACGGCACAGACTCAGGTTGGGGCCTCTCAAAACTGGCGGTGCTCAGGCCAGTGCCCCCGCGCGAGGGCCGCCAAGCCGCGGATGCGGCACTTCGCTTGCGTACGCCGGGGGGCGTCCCCCCGTGGGGGGAAGACGCGAAGCGGCTCAGGGGGGGCTTCCCATGACTTGGCGGTACCACTCGTGGAAGTGCTGCATGCCATCTTCCATGGGGCTCTGGTAGGGGCCGACCTCGTTGTCGCCGCGCGCCAGCAGGGCCTTGCGGCCTGCGTCCATGCGCTCGCCGATTTCGTCGTCCTCGATGCAGGTCTCCATGTAGGCGGCCTTCTGCGCCTCGACGAATTCGCGCTCGAAGGCAGCGATCTCCTCGGGGTAGTAGAACTCCACCATGTTCAGCGTCTTGGTGGGGCTGATGGGGTGCAGCGTGGACACGGTGAGTACATGCGGGTACCACTCGATCATGATGTGCGGGTACAGCGTGAGCCAGATGGCGCCGTACTTCGGTGGCTTGCCTTCGCGATAGTCCAGCAGCGCCTTGTGCCAGCGCTCGTACACCGGGCTGCCGGCCTTGCCAAGGCGGTTGGCCACACCCACGGTTTGTACCGAGTAGTTCTTGCCGAACTCCCAGCGCAGGTCGTCACACGTCACAAAGCTGCCCAGGCCCGGGTGGAAGGGGCCGACGTGGTAGTCCTCCAGATAGACCTCGATGAAGGTCTTCCAGTTGTAGTTGCACTCGTGCAGCTCCACATGGTCGAGCACGTAGCCGTCAAAGTCCAGGTCGGCACGCGGGCCCATCTGGGCCAGATCGGCGGCCACGTCGTAGCCGTTGTCTTCAAACAGCAGGCCGTTCCACTCGCGCAGCTTGTAGTTGTTCAGGTTCAGGCACGGGTCATGCGCAAAGTGGGGTGCGCCCAGCAGCTCGCCCTGGGGGTTGTACGTCCAGCGGTGCAATGGGCACACGATGTTGCCGCCCGCGCTGCCCTTTTGCTGGGTGTTCAGCGAGCCTTTGCCCTTGAGCATGACGGCCTGGCGGTGGCGGCACACGTTGGACACCAGCTCAATGCCGCCTTGGGCGTTGCGCACCAAGGCGCGGCCCTCGCCCTCCTGGGGTAGTGCGTAGTAGTCGCCCGTGTTGGGCACCGCCAATTGGTGCCCCACATAGCGGGGCCCGCGCTGGAAGATGGTGTCCAGCTCGCGCTGGAACAGCGCATCGTCAAAGTAGCTTGAAACTGGTAGTTGGCTTGCGGCCTGCTGCAGTTGAAGACTTAAATCAGACATGGGTGACCTGACCTAAAGACTCCCCACAGGGAGAAAGTGCGGGAGGTGCGCCGGGGAATGCGCATCTGGAAAAAAGGAAACCGGCTAGGGTGGCTAGCCGGCTCGACTGGAATGGGATTATAGGCGGTGGGGTTATTCCCGCACCCCCGCTACGTGAATAGAAAACATCGCTTTCTGAAAATAGAGCGGCGTCACGCATCGGACCGCGTCTGACACGAAGGGCGTACCGGTGCGCCTAAAATCATCGGTTTTTCACCCGCGCTCTGCCGCCCCCTCCATGCCCAAGGCCCCCGCAACCCCCGCTCCTCCCGCCGAACCTGCCAGCTACGAGGCGGCCCTGGAAGAGCTGGAGCAACTCGTGGCCCGCATCGAGTCGGGCCAGTTGCCGCTGGACCAGATGCTGGCCGGCTACCAGCGCGGCGCCACGTTGCTGGCGTTTTGCCGCCAGCGGCTCGAAGCCGTGCAGGACCAGATCAAGGTGCTGGATGAAGGGCAACTGCAACCATGGAACCAGGAATGAGCGCGGTGCCAATGAATTTCGAGAGCCAGCCGCTGGACATGAACCTCTGGAGCCAGAACCACCTGGCCCGGGTGGAGCAGGCCCTGTCGCAATGGGTGGGCGATGGCGCACCCGCCGGGCTGGGCGACGCCATGCGCTATGCCGTGCTCGATGGCGGCAAGCGGCTGCGGCCCCTGCTGGTGCTGGCGGCCTATGAGGCGGTCTGCAGTGGCGGACCGGCCTCTGCGGTGGTTGACGATGCCGCGCTGCGCGCTGGCCTGGACGAGGCGGCCCTGCGGGCCGCGTGCGCGGTGGAACTCATTCACGCCTACTCGCTGGTGCACGACGACATGCCCTGCATGGACAACGACGTGCTGCGCCGTGGCAAGCCCACCGTGCACGTGCAGTTTGGCGAGGCCCAGGCGCTGTTGGCGGGCGATGCCTTGCAGGCCTTTGCATTTGAGTTGCTCACGCCCGACAACACCCTCATCCCCGCCGCCACGCAGGCCACGCTGTGCAGGCTGCTGGCGCGGGCCGCCGGATCGGCCGGCATGGCGGGCGGGCAGGCCATCGACCTGGCCAGCGTGGGTGTGGCGTTGACCGAAGACCAGTTGCGCCAGATGCATCGGCTCAAGACCGGCGCGCTGCTGCAGGGCAGTGTGCTCATGGGGGCGGCGTGCGGCCACGCCGTGGGCGCGGCCTACCAGGCGCTGTCCGACTATGGCGCCGCCATGGGTCTTGCGTTCCAGGTGGTGGATGACATCCTGGACGTGGTGGCCGATTCGGCCACGCTGGGCAAGACGGCCGGCAAGGATGCTGCGGCCGACAAGCCTACCTATGTGTCTTTGCTGGGGCTAGCGCGGGCGCAGGCCTATGCCCAGGAACTGCTGGCCGAGGCCCATGCGGCCCTGGCCCGCAGTGGCCTGCCCGATAGCCGCGCGCTGGCGGCCCTGGCGGACATGGTGGTGCGCCGCTCGCACTGAGCCTGGCCCGATGATCCGTGCTGCACCCTGTTCATGCCCGTTGCAGTGAAATCAATGCCAAATTGGCCTCCAGCGCTTTCCTTTAAAGCGCTGGCAGCTATGAAAAGAATAGTAAATGTCCACGATGTCCTTTCCCCTGCTGCAGACCATCAATGACCCGGCCGACCTGCGCCAGCTTTCGCGCGCAGATCTCAAGGCCCTGGCGACCGAGTTGCGCGGGTTCGTGATCGAAAGTGTTGCGCGCACGGGCGGACACCTCAGCTCCAACCTGGGCACGGTGGAACTGACGATCGCGCTGCACCATGTCTTCAACACCCCTGAAGACCGCCTGGTGTGGGACGTGGGCCACCAGACCTATCCGCACAAGATCCTGACCGGCCGCCGCGACCGCATGCACACGCTGCGCCAGTTGGGCGGTATCTCGGGCTTTCCGCAGCGGGCCGAGAGCATTTACGACACCTTTGGCACGGCGCATTCGAGCACCAGCATCTCGGCCGCGTTGGGCATGGCGCTGGCCGCCAAGCGCAAGGGCGAAAACCGCCACGCCGTGGCGATCATCGGCGATGGCGCCATGAGTGCGGGCATGGCGTTTGAGGCACTGAACAACGGCGGTGTGGCCGATGCCAACCTGCTCGTGGTGCTGAACGACAACGACATGAGCATCAGCCCGCCCGTGGGCGCGCTCAATCGCTACCTCGCTCAGCTCATGAGCGGGCAGTTCTACGCGGCTGCCAAGAACGTGGGCAAGACCGTGCTGCGCCCCGTGCCGCCCCTGCTGGAGCTGGCCAAGCGCTTTGAGCAGCAGGCCAAGGGCATGGTGGTGCCTGCCACGTTGTTCGAGAAGTTCGGCTTCAACTACATCGGCCCCATTGATGGGCATGACCTCGATTCGCTGATCCCCACGCTGGAGAACATCAAGGGCCTCAAAGGCCCGCAGTTCCTGCACGTGGTCACCAAAAAAGGCCAGGGCTACAAGCTGGCCGAGGCCGACCCCGTGGCCTACCATGGCCCCGGCAAGTTCGACCCCTCCGTGGGCCTCACCAAGCCCGCCACGCCGCCCAAGCAGACGTTCACGCAGGTGTTTGGTCAGTGGCTGTGCGACATGGCCGCACACGACTCTCGCCTGGTGGGCATCACGCCCGCCATGCGCGAGGGCTCGGGCATGGTGGAGTTTGAAAAACGTTTCCCGGACCGCTACTACGACGTGGGCATTGCCGAGCAGCATGCCGTAACCTTTGCCGCCGGCATGGCCTGCGAAGGCGTCAAGCCGGTGGTGGCGATTTACTCCACCTTCTTGCAGCGCGGTTATGACCAGCTGATCCACGACGTGGCCCTGCAAAACCTGCCCGTGGTGTTTGCGCTGGACCGCGCGGGCCTGGTAGGCGCCGACGGTGCCACGCATGCAGGCGCGTACGACATCCCGTTTGTGCGCTGTATTCCCAACATGAGCATGGCCTGCCCGGCTGACGAGCGCGAATGCCGCCAACTGCTCAGCAGCGCCTTCGAGCAGGACCACCCCGTGGCCGTGCGTTACCCGCGTGGCAGCGGTGCTGGTGTGGCACCACTGGCGGCGTTGGATGGCCTGCCTTTTGGCAAAGGCGAGATCCGTCGCGAGCGCCAGGGCACCGATGCCAAGGCGCCGCGCATCGCGATCCTGTCGTTTGGCACGTTGCTGTACCCCGCGCTGGAAGCGGCCGAGGCTCTGGACGCCACGGTGGTCAACATGCGCTGGGCCAAACCCATCGACGAGGCCTTGTTGCGCGAGGTGGCCGAGCGCCACGATGCGCTGGTCACGCTGGAAGAGGGTGCGATCATGGGCGGTGCGGGCAGCGCCGTGACCGAGGCACTCCACAGCATGGGCATCGTGCGGCCCGTGCTGCAGCTGGGCCTGCCGGACGTGTTCATCGAACATGGCGACCCGGCCAAGCTGCTTGCGTTGCAAGGGCTCGATGCCGAGGGAATCCGCCTTGCGATCGAGCGGCGGTTTTTGCCCGCGCTGCAGTCTGTGCGGGCTGCCTGATCTGCCAGGGTGGTCTGCCGCAGTCCCGTTTTGCAGCGGGGTGTGTGCGGCTGTCCCCAAGATGCTTGCAGAAGCCTGAAGCCATGTGCAAGGGCAGGGATTTTCGCGGGAAAACCCGCAAAAGTCTGAGGGGGCATGTTTCTACAATGAACCCGGCTCAAACAAGTCCTTGACGGCGCCGTGCACAACGCGTGCGCCCAAGTTTCGCAATCACTATATCGGAGAGAACCTCATGGATCGTCGTTCAATCATCAAGCAGGCTGGCATCGCTGGCGTGCTGGCTGCAGGCGTTGCGCCTGCCGTCCACGCCCAGGCTGCCATTCGTTGGCGTCTGGCTTCCAGCTTCCCCAAGTCGCTGGACACCATCTATGGCGGCGCTGATGTGTTCTCCAAGGCCGTCAAGGCCATGTCGGGTGGCAAGTTTGAAATCTCCGTGCACGCTGGTGGCGAGTTGATGCCCCCCTTTGGCGTGATGGACGGCGTGCAGCAGGGCACCGTGGAGATGTGCCACACCGTGCCTTACTACTTCTACGGCAAGAACCCCGCCTTCGCGCTGGGTTCGGCAGTGCCCTTCGGCTTCAATGCCCGCCAGATGAATGCCTGGATGCTGCATGGCAATGGCCGCAAGCTGATGAACGAGTTCTACGCGAACTACAACGCCATCAGCTTCGCTGGCGGCAACACCGGCACCCAGATGGGTGGCTGGTTCCGCAAGGAGATCAAGTCGCCGGATGATTTCAAGGGCATGAAGATGCGCCTGGGCGGTGGTCTGGTCGGTGAAGTGATGCAAAAGCTGGGCGCTGTGCCCCAGAGCATCCCTGGCGGCGAAATCTACCAGGCCCTCGAAAAGGGCACGCTGGACGCTGCTGAATGGGTGGGTCCGTACGACGACCAGAAGCTGGGCTTCAACAAGGTGGCTCCGTTCTACTACTACCCCGGCTGGTGGGAAGGTGGCCCGGAAGTGGACTTCTTCGTCAACCAGAAGGCCTTCGACGGCCTGTCTGCCGAGAACAAGGCCATCATCGAAGCCGCAACCAACGTGGCCCACATCGACATGCTGGCCAAGTACGACGCGCTGAACCCCACGGCCCTCAAGCAACTGGTGGCTGCCAAGACCAAGGTGCTGCCGTTCTCGCAAGCCGTGATGGACGCTTCGTTCAAGGCCTCCATGGAAGTCTTCGCTGCCAACGACGCGAAAAGCCCCGAGTGGAAGAAGATCTACGCCGACATGCGTGCATTCCAGCGCGACCAGGTGCTCTGGTTCCGCTTTGCCGAAGCCCGCTACGACTCGTTCATGTCTTCGCAGAAGCTCTGATCCCGAGTGGCTCTGGAATGGCGGCGCAAGCTGCCATGCCAAGGTCTGCAAAACCCGTCCTCTCCCGGACGGGTTTTTTTTCGTCCCTGTGTTCTGCGAGGCGGCACCTTGCTGTAGCCATGCGGCCCCCTCAACCGCAGGAACGTGGGCGAGGTCCCACGCCCCCAAGCCCCCAAGCCCCCAAGCCCCCAAGCCCCCAAGCCCCCAAGCCCAGCCCGACCAGGCTGCTTGACTCTCGATGCCTTGGAGTGCGCGGCCGGTGCCTGTTTCCTGCTGAAGCCACTCGAGTCGTGAAGAGGCTTCTTTTTGGCTGCTCGCCGCCAAGAAAGAGGGTGGCAGGGGATCCAGGGGCTCGTCTGCTTGCGCGATGTGCCAAAGTCGATGCCCCACCGCTACCTCCATGATCCATGGCGCACCGGACCCCCTCCGCGTCTGCTCCATAAAAAAACCTCCGCAGAGGTTTCCCATCTGCGGAGGTTTGAGGACCAGGGCGCGGGGCCCGGGTCAGACTGAATCACGGTCGTCCTGTAAGCAGTGTGCTCACTTCTTGTCGGTGGACATGGAGTCTTGCAGTGCCTTCAGGGGGTCGTCTGCTGCAGGAGCAGGCGCGGGGTCCCCAGCGCCAGCCATGCCGGCAGTCGGGTCGGCCGCTTCGGCGCTAGCGTCGGGCATGGCGGCTTCCATTTCCATGCGGACCTTGTCGAGGTCATAGACCTGCTTCTCGTCGAGCCCGCTGGAGACAATGCCCGGGAAGGCGATCACCAGAGCCACCATCAGCAGCTGGATGCACAGGAAGGGAATGGCACCCCAGTAGATCTGGGGGGTGGTGACCGGCGCAATCATCTTCTTGGTGACCTTGTCCATGTACTCCTTCGCCGGGGCCACGCTGCGCAGGTAGAACAGCGCAAAGCCAAACGGTGGGTGCATGAACGACGTCTGCATGTTGATGGCCAGCAGCACGCCAAACCAGATCAGGTCAATGCCCAGCTTGTCGGCCACGGGGGCCAGCAGGGGCACGACGATGAAGGACAGTTCAAAGAAGTCCAGGAAGAACGCCAGGAAGAACACCATGACGTTCACGACGATCAGGAAGCCCAGCTGGCCACCGGGCAGGCCGGTCAGCAGGTGCTCCACCCACAGCGGGCCGTCCACGCCCTGGAAGGTCAGGCCGAACATGGTGGCGCCCACCAGGATGAACACCACAAAACATGACAGCTTGGTGGTGGTGGTGACAGCCTGGCGCAGCAGCGACATCGTGAGGCGGCCACGGATGATGGCCATGATGCCCGCGCCCAATGCGCCCATGGCGCCGCCTTCGGTGGGGGTTGCAACGCCCAGGAAGATGGTGCCCAGCACCAGGAAGATCAGCAGCAGTGGCGGGATCAGCACAAACGTCACGCGCTCGGCTGCGCGGGACAGCAGGCCCATGCGGGTGATCTTGTTGATGCTGGCTGCCACGAAGGCCAGTGCCACGCCAAAACACATGGACACCACGATGGTTTCGTCCAGCGCCACGCGGTCCACGGCTTCACCGGACCACCAGGTGTGCAGGGCAGGCATGTTCTTGGCCACATACATCGATGCGGCCACGCAGATGCCGGTCAGCACCAGCAGCGAGGTCACACCGCTCTTGCCATTGTCGTCCCGCAGCGTGCGCGCTTCGGGCGGGATGGCAGGCACCCACTGGGGCTTGAATATGGCCAGCAAAATGACGTAGAGCGCATAGAAGCCGGTCAGCATCAGGCCGGGGAGGAACGCGCCCTTGTACATGTCACCCACGCTGCGGCCCATCTGGTCGGCAATGATGATGAGCACCAGAGAGGGCGGAATGATCTGTGCCAGCGTGCCGGAGGCTGCGATCACCCCCGCCGCGAGTCGCCGGTCATAGCCGTAGCGCAGCATGATGGGCAGTGAGATCAAGCCCATCGAGATCACCGATGCGGCCACCACGCCCGTGGTGGCTGCCAGCAGCGCACCCACGAAGATCACGGCCAGTGCCAGGCCGCCACGGATGGGGCCGAACAGCTGTCCGATGGTGTCGAGCAGGTCCTCCGCCATCCCGCTTCGCTCCAATATGAGCCCCATGAGCGTGAAGAATGGAATGGCCAGCAAGGTATCGTTCTGCATGATGCCGAAGATGCGCAGCGGCACGGCTTGCAGCAGGGCTTCGGGTAGCACGTTCAATTCAATGCCGATGAAGGCGAAGAACAGTCCGCAGGCGCCCAGGCTGAAGGCGACCGGGAAGCCCACCAGCAAAAAGCAGATGAGCCCCGCGAACATGATGGGGGCAAGGTTGTGGGTAAGAAATTCCATGGTGTGTGTCTCCGCTTGGTGGGGCCGCTCAGTGGGCCTCGGCCTTGTTCTTGCCGTTGCCCTTGGCGGCTTCGGCCAGGTTGCGGATGGATTCGGCCAGTTCTTCTTCAGCCGTTTTTTCAATCTTCTTGACCGTGGGGTCTTCGATGAGGCCCTGCAGGAACCCCAGGCGCTTGATGAGTTCGGAGATGCCTTGCAGCCACAGCAGGGTGAACCCCAGCGGCATCATCAGGTACACGGGCCAGCGGATCAGCCCGCCAGCGTTGTTCGACATCTCGCCCGAAGCGAGGGCGCGGGTGAAGAAGGGAATGCCATACCAGAGCACGGCCAGGCACATGGGCGTGAGGAAGACGATGTAGCCGAATACGTCGATCCAGATCTGGGTGCGCTTGGAAAAGCGGCTGGAGATCACGTCCACCTTTACGTGTTCGCCCTGGAGCAGCGTGTAGCCAGCGGCCAGCAGGAACGACGCGGCAAACAGGTACCACTGGATTTCCAGAAAACCGTTGGAGCTGATGTTGAACGCTTTGCGCACTATTGCGTTCACGCCGCTGATTACCGTGGAGGCCAGGATGAGCCAGACCACGTATTTGCCGACCTGGGTGTTAAGCCAGTCGATCCCCCTTGATAACTTCAGTAGAGCCTGCATGGTGTCTCCAATAAAAAGGCTTTGCGTGCGATATGCCGACCCACGCGCCGGTAAGCGCAACGATTCGACAAACTTTTACAACGGCGCGATTCTACGGAGCACTGTAGGCCCAGGCTGACGGCAGCGTGACGGTGTTATCCCGCAGCCGGTACTCATTCTTCAGCTATAAAAAAAGTAGCAATTAGGGTTTCTTCCTAGGCTCGGAAGTGCGCTTTTTGCGGGTGAACTGCCACCACGGCAGCACCGTGTTCATGGCCTGCACTTCACCGCACTGCCAGGGGCTGTAGCCCGGCAAGGTGGCCATCTGGGCCAGCCATTCGGGGGTTTGCAGCAAGTTGCGCAGGGCCAGCGTGGCGGGTTGGTCCAGGCTGGCTTTCAGGCAGGCCAGGTGGTAGCGCTCGTGCACCAGCGGCACAAAATACAGCCCACGCGCCCGGGCTGCCACTTCAATGCCCATGCCCACATCGGCCGCGCCCGCAGCCACAGCCTGGGCAATGGCGGTGTGCGAGGGCTCGTTCAGCGCGTAGCCCCGAATGGCCTGGGCTTCCACGCCAGCCTGGGCCAGCAGGTCGTCGAGCAGCACGCGGGTGCCGGTGCCCAGCGGCCGGTTGAGAAATCGGGCACCGGTGCGGGCCACGTCGGCCAAGCTGCGCAGCCCGAGCGGGTTGCCCGGTGCCACGATGAGGCCCTGGGTGCGCTGGGCAAAGCCGATGATCTTGTGCAGCCCGGGCTGCAGCAGCGGCTTGTAGGTGCGCGCGGTCAATGAATCGGCGGCAGGGTGCTCCACGGTGTGAAAACCCGCCAGCGTGCAGCGCCCCTCGTTCAGTGCACGGATCGCATCCACGCTGCCCGTGAAGCGGATGTCCAGGTGCAGCGCGCCGACATCGGCCTGGGCGGCGTGTGTGCGCAGCGCCACCAAGGCGTCGTCGTGGCTGGCGTACATCGTGAGCACGTGGGCGTTGGGGTCAAAGGCCACGGCAAAGGCGCGCTCCAGGTCGGCGTGCAACGCCGCAATCTGCGGCGCCAGCCGCGCCTGGGCCTGGCGCTCGGCCCACAGCAGCTTGGTGCCGAACTCGCTGAGCTGCGCCGACTGGCCCTTGCCCCAGATGATCAGCTCGCCGCCCAATTGCTCCTCCCAGCGCTTGAGGGCGCCCCAGACATGGCGGTAGGACAGGTCCAGCGCGCGCGCCGCGCCCGAGATGGAGCCCTGCTCGGCCACGGCCTGCAGCAGTTCGGGCAGTGGGTTGCGGATCAGCGCATTGCCTGCATCGCGGCTGAGCGTGTAGTGAAGTTGGACCCTATGCACGGACGTTCATATCGCTGGATATTGGTGAGGTGCCTACGATAGCTGAACCCGATCACAAGGCCCCATGTCCACCCTCACCGAAAGCGCGAGCACAGCGCTGCAACTCACCCTCTCCTCCGACCCCGTCCTGTGGACCATCGTGGGCCGCTCCTTGTCCGTCAGCGCCACCGCCTGCCTGATCGCCTGTGGCGTGGGCCTGGTGCTGGGCGCCTGGCTCGGCGTCGCCCGCTTTGCCGGGCGCTGTGCCGTGCTGGCGGTACTCAACACCTTGCTGGCGGTACCGTCGGTGGTGGTGGGGCTCGTGGTGTACCTGGTGCTGTCACGCAGCGGGCCCCTGGGCTCGCTGGGCTGGCTGTTCAGCTTCAAGGCCATGGTGCTGGCGCAGGCCATTTTGGTGCTGCCGGTGGTCACTGCGCTCACACGCCAGACGGTGGAAGACGCCGAGCGCGCGCATGGCGAGCAGTTGCGGTCGATGGGCGCGGGCCCGCTGCTGCGCGCCCTGCTGTTGGCCTGGGACGAGCGCTATGCGCTGCTCACGGTGCTGCTGGCCTCGTTTGGCCGTGCGATCTCCGAGGTGGGTGCGGTGATGATCGTGGGCGGCAACATCGACGGCTTCACGCGTGTGATGACCACCGCCATTGCGCTGGAGACCAGCAAGGGTGACCTGCCCCTGGCGCTGGCGCTGGGCATCATCCTGCTGGCCGTGGTGCTGGCGCTCAACGTGCTGATCGCGCTGGTGCGCCGCTGGCGCGAACGGGTGGATGGCTCTGCGTCCAGCACGCCGGTGGGGGTGGCCGCGTGAACGCGCCGTTGGCCCCTTCGTGGGTGGATCTGCGCCAGGTGTCCGTGCGCTACGGCCGCGTGCAGGCGCTGGACCAGGTCTCGCTGTGCATCGCGCCCGGCGAGCGTGTGGCACTGGTGGGCGCCAATGGCAGTGGCAAAAGCACGCTGCTGCGCGTGCTGCACGGCTTGGCGGATGCGGCGGGCGGAGGCTTTCAGTGCGATGCCACCTTGCAGCAGGCCATGCTGTTCCAGCGCCCGCACATGCTGCGCACCAGCGCGCAGAACAACGTGGCGCTGGCGCTGTGGCTGCGCGGCACGCGCTGGCGCGATGCGCGGCTGCAGGCCCTCACGGCACTGCAGCGCGTGGGCCTGGCCGACATCGCCGCGCAGAACGCGCGCACCCTGTCGGGCGGGCAGCAGCAGCGTGTGGCGCTGGCCCGCGCCTGGGCGCTGCGGCCCGATGTGCTGCTGCTGGACGAACCCACCGCCAGCCTCGATCCCCATGCCAAGCGCGAGGTTGAGGCCCTGATGGCCGACTTTGCCGCCAGTCACAGCGCAGCAGGCCCGGCCCACCCCGTGACCATGGTCTTCAGCAGCCACAACCTGGGCCAGGTCAAGCGCCTGGTCAGCCGCGTGATCTATATGGAGCACGGCCGCCTGGTGGCCGACCTGCCGGTACACGATTTTTTCAATGGCCCCTTGCCCGAGGCCGCCCGTTTGTTTGTCAAAGGAGAACTGGTATGACGAATTTCAAGAATTTTTGTGCCCCAGCGCTTATCCATAAAGCACTGGCAGCTATTATATTTGTAGCATTCGGCCCGGTGCTTGCGCAGAGCATCACTATGGCGTCCACCACATCCACGGAGCAGTCCGGGCTGTTCGGCTACCTGATGCCTGAATTCAAGAAGGCCAGTGGGTTGGACGTGAAAGTGGTGGCGCTGGGCACCGGCCAGGCGCTCGATATGGCGCGCCGCGGCGATGCCGACGTGCTGTTTGTGCACGACCAGGTGGCCGAAGAAAAGTTTGTGGCCGATGGCTGGGGCGTAAAGCGCTACCCGGTGATGTACAACGACTTCATCCTCATCGGTCCCAAGAACGACCCGGTAGGCACCAAAGGCAAGGACATCGTGCAGGCCCTGCAGAAGCTGTCGGCCGCCAATGGCAACTTCATCTCGCGGGGCGACAAGAGCGGCACCCACGCGGCCGAGCTGCGCTACTGGAAGCTCGCAGGCGCTGACGCAGCCAAGGGCAGTGGCTACAAGGAATGTGGCTGCGGCATGGGCCCTGCGCTCAACATTGCGGCATCGAGCGGCGCCTATGTGCTGGCCGACCGGGGCACCTGGCTCAACTTCAAGAACCGCGCCGACCTGGCCATTCTGGTCGAGGGCGACACCAAGCTCTTCAACCAGTACGGCGTGATGGTTGTGAACCCCGCCAAGCACCCGCATGTGAAGGCGCAGGACGCGCAGAAGTTTGTGGACTGGGTGGTGTCGCCCGCCGGCCAGACAGCCATTGCGGGCTACAAGATCGGCGGCGAGCAGCTGTTCTTCCCGAACGCAGCGCAGTGAGCGGCCTCCATGGCAACCCGTTCACAGGCGGCGGTAGCCGCTGCGGCAACCGGTCTGGCCTTGGCCCTGGCCGGTTGTGCGGTGGCGCCCGCCAAGGCTCCCATGGCTGACGCCACTCCCGTGCAGGTGTACGCCGCCGGCAGCCTGCGCGAGGCTTTCACTGAGATCGCGCGCGACCACGAGGCCCGTACGGGCCAGAAGGTGGCGCTGACCTTCGGCGCCTCAGGCCTGCTGCGCGAGCGCATCGAAAAGGGCGAGCCCACACAGGTCTTTGCTTCGGCCGACACCGACCACCCGCAGCGCCTGGCGGCCCGGGGCGGCTGGCAGGCGCCTGTGGTGTTCACGCGCAACGCGCTGTGTGCGCTGACCAGCGAGCAGATCAGCGCCACCCCTGACACCTTGCTGGCAACTATGCTGCGCAGCGATGTGCGCGTGGGCACTTCCACGCCCAAGGCTGACCCGTCGGGCGACTACGCCTGGGCGATGTTCCGCCAGGCCGACCAGCTGCAGCCCGGTGCCTATGCCCAGCTGGATGCCAAGGCCCTGAAGCTCACAGGTGGTGCGGATTCGCCCAAGCCGCCTGTAGGCCGCGGCACCTATGCCTGGGTGATGGACCAGCGCCAGGCCGATGTGTTTTTGACCTACTGCACCAACGCGGTAGCGGCCCAGGCCGAGGTGCCGCGCCTGCGCGTGGTGCAGCTGCCTGCAGCGCTGCAGGTGGGCGCTGCGTATGGCCTGACCGTACGCGCCGACGCGCCCGCTGCGGCGCAGGTGTTTGCCATTGCGCTGCGCCAACCGGCCGCCCAGGCCGTGCTGCAGCGGATGGGGTTTGGGCAACCCTGACCGAGTTGCAGTCCGTTGACGTGCTGCGGGCGTGCACACCCGCGACTGCCCGCCTGGTGGGGCAGCGCGGCGTCTTTTTTGCAGCGTTCAGTCGTCATCGCGGTGGTGGCTGCTGCGCCAGATGGCCCGCACCAGCCACAGGCCACACACCACGGCACCAAAGAACCCCAGGAAGCCAAACGCTGGCAGGCCAAACAGCGTAGGCCCACCCTTCACGGTCATCACGATGGACGAGCCGATGATCAGCGCGGCAATCACCAGCGCCATCGCCAGCCGGTTGGCCGACCGGTCGATCTGGTCGCCCACGCGCTTGAGGTGGGCCAGCTCGATGCCCACCTGCAGGTGCCCGCGCCGCGCGTTGCGAAGCAGCCGCCCGAGGTCGTCGGGCAACTGCTCCACCGTGGCGAGCGCACGCCGCAGAGTGCTCCACGCGCGCCCGGCCAGCACCTTGGGCTCGTAGCGCTCGCGCACCACTTGCTTGAGCAGCGGCAGGGCTTCGGTGGCCATATGGAAGTCCGGGTCCAGGTTGCGGCCCATGCCTTCGAGCGAGATGAACGCCTTGATCAGCAGCGCCAGGTCGGATGGCAGGCCCAGGTGGTGCTCGCGCAGGATGGCCGTCACATCCGCCAGCATCTGGCCCAGGCTCAGCTGTGCCAGCGGCACGCCGTGGTACTGGTCCACAAAGGCCTCGATCTCGGTTTCGAGCTGGCCCAGGTTCAGTCCCTGCGCGTCGCCCGTCCAGTCCAGCAGCACGTCGGCCACGGCCTGGGGCTGGTGTTCGACCAGGCCCAGCAGCAGTTGCAGCAGCTCGTCGCGCCGGCGCTGCGACAGGCGGCCCACCATGCCGAAGTCGATGAAGGCAATGCGGTTGCCGGGCAGGTAGAACACGTTACCGGGATGCGGATCGGCGTGGAAAACGCCGTCCTTCACGATCATCTGCAGCACTGCCTGCGCGCCCCGCTGCGCCAGCACGGAGCGGTCAAACCCGGCCTCGGGCGTCAGCGCCGCCAGGGCGCCGCCGGGTGTGCCGTCGATGAAATCCTGCACGTTAATGCGCTCGCGCGTGTAGGCCCAGTGCACGCGCGGGATCACGATGTGGGGCAGCGCCGCCATGTTGATGGCAATGCGTTCGGCCTGGCGGCATTCGCCGGCCAGGTCCAGCTCGCGGCGCAATGAGCGCGCGAACTCGCGCACCAGTTGCTGGGGCCGGTAGGGCTTGAGCGCGGGCAGCTCGGCCTCGGCCAGCGCGGCCAGGCGCTGCAGCAGGCGCAGGTCGGCCTGGATGGTGTCTGCAATGCCGGGGCGGCGGATCTTGACGATGACCTCGCTGCCGTCCTGCAGGCGGGCGCGGTGCACTTGCGCAATCGATGCGGCGGCCAGCGGCGTGGTGTCGAACCAGGCAAAAACGGCTTCGGGTTCGGCGCCCAGGTCTTCGCGCAGTTGCGGGCGCAGCGCATCGATGGGCACAGCGGGCACCTGGCTGTGCAGTTTCTCGAATTCTGCAATCCACTCCGGGCCAAACAGGTCGGCCCGGCCCGCGAGAATCTGGCCAAACTTGACGAACGCGGGGCCCAGCTCTTCGAGCGCCAGGCGCACCTGCACGGGCGGCTCCAAGCGGGCCAGGTCTGCTGCGTGGGTCCAGTTCAGTGCCTGGCCCGCGCGCTCCAGCCGGTCGGCCAGGCCCAGGCGGCGCACGGTGTCGCCAAACCCGTGGCGCACCATCACGCCCAGGATTTCCTTCAGGCGCCCCAGGTCGCGGGCAGTGTCCAGGGTCTCGATCAGCATGGGGCGATGATAGGTTCAGAAGTTCAGGGCGGGCTTGTTCACCATCAGGTAGAACACCACGGCCATGGCCACAAAGGCCGGATAGCCCAGCGCCTCCCACCAGCGGGCGTAGCGCCAGTACAGAGGTGGCAGCACCCCGTCGCCCTGGGGCGCCTGTGCCGCCTCTACCGCCATGTCGCGCATGCGCAGCTGCAGCCACACCACGGGCAGCCAGCAGGCACCGGCCACCGCATACAGGCCCAACGACACGGCCAGCCAGGGCGTTGTCAGCGGCAACCCCGCCACGGCGGCCATGGCGAGGCCGGTCGCTGGCTGGACGAAAACGGTGGGCGTGGTGAACCACCAGTCCGCCCGCACCACCAGGCGTGTGACCACCGCCTGTGCCTGCACATTGCCGCTGCGGTTGGTAAAGAACATGTAGAAAGCCGAGCCCAGCCCGGTGCCCACCAGCAGCACGCTGGAGATGATGTGCAGCCATTTGAGGGTGAGGTACAGGCTCATGGCTTGGGTGGTGTCGTCGTCGCGTCTTGCAGCAGCACAAGCAGGATGGCGGCGATGGGCAGGTTTTTAGTCAGCGGGCCCAGCGGGTGCAGCCACCAGGACGGATCAACGAAAGTGGCCAACAGCGTCATGACCCCCATGAGCAGCAGCGCCGCCAGGTAGACGGCCCTGCCGGGGCGCCAGGCCATCCACAGGCCGATGACGGCGTCGGCGGTGGCACCCGCAAGGATCAGCAAGTGAGCCAGTCCTGGCGTACTCCAGGCCGGGGGCAGGCTGACCAGCAGTGCCCGGCTTTGTCCATTCAACTCCACCACGCTGACGATGGCCGTGGCCAGCCACACAAACACCAGGCTCCAGCGCAGCAAGGCATAGGTGGCAGGGGTCATGGCTCCTCCACGATGTCCGTCACCATGCCCCACTTCGCAAACTCGGGTGCAAAGGCCGACAGCGGCAGCAGGCTGGTGCTGGTGTGTGCGCCGGTAGGCAAGGGTTGTCCAACAGCCAGTTGGCGCGCCAGCAGGATGGCGGCCATGCAGGGGATCTCGGGGCCATGGTCATGGTCGGCTGCAATGTGCCAGGCGCGGCGGCGGGGCTGGCCTTGCGCACCGGTGCCCGCCACGCGCACCACCATGCCGCCCAGTGGCGTGCCCAGAAAGTCCAGCGCGCCGCCCGCGTGGTGCATCAGCCAAGCCAGCTTTTCGGGGTGGGGCAGCACGCCCCAATGGCGCAGCGCTGCAAGGGTGGCGAAGGCTCTCTGTGCCAGGCCCACCTCCAGCGCTGCGCGGAAGGTGACGCGGTCGCGGGCTTTGTAATGGGCCGGGAAAATTTCCAGATCCGGGATGTCGCAGACCGCCCCCAGGCGAGGTCGCAGCCGCTGGAACTGGACCGGCGTGGGCTGCGCCCAGCCCCGTTTCGGCTGCCAGCGGCCGTCTTGCCACACATCGATGGCCAGGCCGCAGTAGCTCAGCACGGCCGCCAGCGTGGCCTGTCCGCGTGGCGCGCGTTGCGCGGGGGCGATGCAGATGTCGATGCTGTCAATGCACTGCCAGCCCGCACACAGGTGGTCGATGACGGCCGAGGACAGCGCGGGCACGGTGCTGGCGCCAGCGATGGCGGTGCGTCCGGCGGCGGTAAACGCGGCCTGCATGGCAGCTGGAAAGTCGCACACAAAACGGCGGCCATCGGCCAGGTCGATGTAGTGCGCGCCCGCCTCAGCGGCGGCCTGGGCCACGCTGTAACCCTGCGCCTGAAAAGGCCCCGCGGTGTGGATGACCAGATCCACGCCCCATTCGCGCAAGGTGGCAGCCAGACCCGGGGCCTGGTGGTCGAGGGCCACGCCCTGGACGCCGTGGCCCAGTGTGTTCGCCAAGGCCTGGGCGCGGGATGCGTCGCGGCCTGCCACCAGCAGGGCGATGTGCTGGCGCGTAGCCGCGTCGCCTGCCAGCGCGCGGCAGATGCGTGCGCCAAAGTTGCCGTACCCGCCCAGGACCAGTGTTGTGAGTGTTGCCATGGGTTCAGTGTCCGGGGGCTGGCGCGATGGCGGGCGGGAGTGCTGAAAACGGTGTGGAACCCGCCGGGCGTAGCAAGGCCTGCAGCGCTGCGCGCTGGGGCTGCATGTGGGTGTGGTGCCAGTCGGGTACGTGGGCTGCTGGAATGGGTTTGCTGAACACGTAGCCCTGGATGCAGTGCAGCCCAATGGCGGCCAGCGTCTGCAGCTCCTCCACGGTCTCCACGCCTTCCACCACCACAGACAGGCCGAACTCGCCGGCCAGCGCGCTGATATGCCGCAGCAGCATCTGCCGCCGGCTGTCCTGCGGCAGCTTTCGCACAAAGAGCCGGTCGCATTTGATGCCTGCAATCGGCAGGTCGGCCAGCATGCCCAGCGACGAGTAGCCGGCGCCAAAGTCGTCCATCCACACGACAACACCGATGGCGCTGAGTGTGTGGATGGCGGCCACCATCTCCGTGCCCAGCGCAATGATGGCGTGTTCGGTCATTTCGAGTTTGAGGGTGCGCGGCGGCAGGCCGCGCAGGGCCAGTTCCTCACGCAGCCACGGGGCAAAGCGGTCGTCCAGCAGCGTGATGGGGGCCACGTTCACGCTGATGGTCGTGTCGTTCAGGCCCTGGGCTTGCCAGGCCTTGGCACTGTCGAGTGCGTTGCGCAGGATCATGCGGTCCACTTCGGGCGTCTTGCCCTGCAACTCGCACACCAGCAGGAAGGTTTCAGGGTTGATGGCGCCCAGGGTCGTGTCGGTCATGCGCAGCAGGGCTTCGAACTGCACGCCACGCTGCTGAAAATCGACGATGGGCTGAAAGTGCAGCGCCAGGTTTTCCGGGTGCAGCAGCCGGTGCAAATGGTCTGCAATGAGCGACAGCTGCATGTCGCGCTGGGCGTTTTGCGCCGTGGCCGATGACCGCATCATCGACAGCCCGCGTCGCAAGAGCTGCTGGCGGCCAGCGTCCGAGCGCATGTTGCTCATCTGTTCCAGCGCTACGGCAATGGCAAAGGCCAGCACGGTGACCAGCAGCGCAATGCCGTCGGACTCTCCGCTCGGGTCGCCCAGGTGCAGTGCGAAGGTGTTGACCAGCATCCAGTGCAGCACCAGGATGGCGGCGCCGCACAGCACCTTGTCTTCCCAGGTTTGTGCTCGGTAGCGGGGCGTGAGCATGCTGAGCTTGGCCGAGCGGTGCCGGATTGCGGTGCACGCCGCAAGGGCCACGGCCGTGGCCATGGACGTCACGATCGCCAGCACATTGACCTGCGAAAAACTCTGCACGTGGCCCCAGGTGATCGCAAAGTGCCCCGTCAGCATGCCAGCCGCCAGCCACACACCGGCCACCACAATGCGCGCCTTGCTGGCGCTGGTGCTGAGTGTCGGAATGGTGAGTCGAGCACTCACCGCCATGATCAGCAGGCCACTGAGGGCGGGCACCAACTCCAGCACGTGGTGCGCCAACTCGGCATACATGAACAGACCCACCACATCCAGGGCCCAGACAATGCAGCCAATGCACAGGGCAGCTTGCGAGGCGCTGATGCGGCGGCTCGATGGATCGACCGAAAACGCCGTGTGTTCGACCAGGCGCTGGCACACATGCACCACCAGCGACGCGAAGATCCAGAACAGCAGGCTTTGGAGCAGCGGCGGAAACCCCACTGCAAACGCCACGGTGGCGTCGTGCCAGATTGAAACCATTTCCACCCCTTGTTCCCACCCTTGTTTTTTGACGGTCATCATACGACCGATGGGAGGCCGTGGTGGCCACTGGGTTCGCCTGTGGGGCCTTCGGAGGGAGGCCCGGATTGCGCTGCCCATCAGTTCACGATGGCAATGCCCTTCACCTGTGCAAATACGGGTTGGCCGGGCGCCAGCGCCAGCGCCTGGGCCGAGCGTTGCGTGACCCGCGCCAGCAGCCGTGTGGTGCCTGCATCCAGGGCCACCATCATTTGCCCGGGGCTGTCTTCGCCCAGCGCCACCACCGTGGCTGGAAGCACATTGAGGATGCTGGTGTCGCTGGGTGCGGTGAGTGCCAGGCTTACATCACGCGCCTGCACCCGCAGCCGGATGGGCTCGCCCGTGGCGTGTGCCTTGGGGCTGACCAGCAGCAGGTGCCCACCGCTGAATGCCACGGTCGTGATGTGGTCCTGCGGGTCGTGCTGTTGCACCGTGCCTTCGATCACCGTGGCGGCGGTGTCGCCATGGGCCAGGGGCAGGTCCAGCCGCACGATCAGTTCGTTGGTGCGGCCCTGTGCCAGCACACGGCCCTCACGCAACAGCACCATGTGCCCGGCCAAACTTGCCACCTCGTCGATGGCGTGGCTCACATACAGCATGGGGATGTCGAGGGTGTGTTGTAACCGTTCCAGATAGGGCAGGACCTCGGCCTTGCGCTGGGCGTCCAGGGCAGCCAGGGGTTCGTCCATCAGCAGCAGGCGGGGGCTGGTGGCCAGCGCACGGGCGATGGCCACGCGCTGGCGTTCGCCACCCGACAAGGCCTGGGGCTTGCGGTCCATCAGGTGGTCGATGCCCAGCAACTCCACCGCCTGCTCCAGCGCCACCTTGCGGCGTGCGGGGGGCGTGCGCTTCAGGCCGTAGTCGATGTTTCCACGCACGCTCAGGTGGTCGAACAGGCTGGCCTCCTGGAACACATAGCCCAGGCCCCGCTCGTGTGTGGCGCGCCAGATTGTCTGTGCATCGTCCTGCCACACCTCGCCGTGGACCACGACCCTCCCAGGTTGCGCGCGCTCCAGACCGGCAATCGCGCGCAGGCAGGTGGTCTTGCCGCAGCCCGAGGGGCCGAAGAGGGCGGTCACACCACGGCCGGGCAATTGCAGGGCCACATCCAGCGTAAACCCGGGGCGAGTCAGCGTCAGTTGCGCGGTGATCTGTGCCGAAGACGCAGTGGTGGCCATCACTGCACCATCGACAAGGTTTTGCGGCGGGTGAGGTTCAGCCCCAGCAGCACCACAAACGAAAACAGCACCATGCCGCCCGCCAGCCAGTGCGCCTGGGTGTATTCCAGCGCCTCGACGTGGTCGTAAATCTGCACAGACACCACGCGCGTGACACCCGGGATGTTGCCACCCAGCATGAGCACCACACCAAACTCGCCCACCGTGTGCGCAAAGCTCAGGATCGCGGCGGTGATGAACCCGGGGCGCGCCAGCGGCAGCGCTACGGTGAAGAAACGGTCCAGCGGCCCTGCGCCCAGCGTGGCCGCAGCCTCCAGCGGGCGCCGGCCGATGGCTTCAAAAGCGTGCTGCAGGGGCTGCACCGCAAAAGGCAGCGAATAGATGAGCGAGCCCACCACCAGCCCCCAGAAGGTAAAGGGCAGGGTGCCCAGCCCCAGCCACTGCGTGAACTGCCCCAGGGGGCCGTTGGGGCCGAGCGTGACCAGCAGGTAAAAGCCGATCACCGTGGGCGGCAGCACCAGCGGCAGCGCCACCACGGCCGACACCGGGCCGCGCCAGCGCGACGGCGTGTGCGCCAGCCACCAGGCCAGCGGCGTGCACAGCACCAGCAGCAGCACCATGGTAGTGCCCGCCAGCCGCAGCGTGAGGCCGATGGCAGCCAGATCAGCGCTGGAAAATGGCATGAAGATGGGGGATCCGTCGATTGGGGCGCAGGTGGTCAGAAACTATAGCCGTACGATTGAATGAGTGCGCGCGCCTTGCTGCCGCGCAGGTAGGTCAGCAGTGCGCTGGCCGCGGCGCTGTCCTTGCCTGGCATCAGCAGCACGGCATCTTGCCGGATGGGTTCGTGCAGGCTGGCCGGCACCTGCCAGGCCGAGCCACTGCGGATCTTGCCGTCGGCCATCACCTGCGACAGCGCCACAAAGCCCAGCTGCGCATTGCCGGTGGAGACAAACTGGAAGGTCTGGGCGATGTTCTCGCCTTGCACCAGGCGCGGCTGCAGGGCCGTCGCCACGCCCAGCTTTTCCATCACCTGCAGGGCTGCCGCGCCATAGGGCGCCAGCTTGGGGTTGGCAATGGCCAGGTGCTTGAAATCACCCGACTTGAGCACATCGCCCTTGGCGTCCACGGTGCCGGGTTGTGCGCTCCACAGCACCAGCGTGCCGATGGCATAGGTAAAGCGCGAGTGGGCTACGGCCTTGCCCTCGCGCTCCAGCCGGGAAGGCGTGGTGTCGTCGGCCGACAGCAGCACCTGAAACGGTGCCCCATGGGTGATCTGCGCGTAAAACTTGCCGGTGGCGCCAAACGAGAGTTCGGCCTTGTGGCCCGTGTCGGCCTCAAAAGCTGCGGCGATCTTCTGCATGGGCGCCGTGAAATTGGCGGCCACCGCAACCGAGACGGTGTCGGCATGTGCAGCGTGGAATGCACCTGCGGAGAGCCCCACGACCAGGAGTTTGCGTGCGGCGGAGGCAAATCGGTGGGGCATGGTGGTCAATGCGCAATAAGCGCTATTCCATTGATGAATAGCGAAAGTATAGATGCCCGGACACTCTCTCAGTTTTCGGTGCACACCCGGTTGCGCCCTGTGGCCTTGGCGCGGTAGAGGGCCGTGTCGGCCCGCTTGAGCGTGGCGTCGATGCCTGTGTCGTCGGCGCTCCACTGCGCCAGCCCGATGGAGGCGGTGATGGAGATCTGCTGTCCGTCGCCCAGGGTGACTGCTGTGGCCTGCAGGGCTGCACGCAGGCGCTCGGCGGCCAGGGCCGCCTCGGTCAGCGGGGTGCCCGGCATGAGCACAGCGAACTCTTCGCCGCCCACACGGGCGGGCATGTCCACCGCGCGCAGCTGCGCCACAAGAAGCCGGGCCAGTTGCCGCAGCACGTCGTCGCCTCCGGCATGCCCATAGTGGTCGTTGACCTTCTTGAAATGGTCCACGTCGAGCATGAGCACACAAAACGGCATCCCCGACCGGCGGCTGCGTGCAATTTCGTGCTCGGCTTTTTCGTAGAAGTCGCGCCGGTTGCTCAGCTCGGTCAGCGCATCGCTGCGCGCCATGCGTTCCAGTTGGGCCTGCACCCTTTTCTTTTCGGTGTGGTCGAACACGGTAGAGCGGCTGGCCACGAAATTTCCCTGGGCGTCATGGATCGCTGTGGCGCTCACCAGTACGGGCATGGCGGCGCCTGAGGCGTTTCGCAGCTCCATCTCCAGGTCTTTGATATGGCCTTCGCGCATGAACTGGGGAAAGCGCTCCTGAAAAATCTGTTGGCTTTCTGCTGTCAGGAAGTCTGCGTAGGCGTGGCCTTGCACCTGTGCGAGCGAAAGGCCCAGCCAGCGCAACTCCGTCTGGTTCATGCGTAGCACGCGGCCTTCCTGGTCCAGTGAGTGGTAGCCGCAGGGGGCGTGGTCGTACAGGTCCTGCACCTGCTCGCGCGCGATCACGGCAACGTCGCGGTCCCCCCGCATCGTGGCCTCGCTGCGTTGGGTGGCGCGGAATTTCCCTACCAGAGTGGCCAGCTCTGACACCCGCAATGGCGTACGGGACTGCATGGGGGCTTCGTCCGTGTGATTGATCGCGCGTGCCACGGTTTTCATCTGGCGCAACAGGTATTGCGAAAACGCCATGGCCGCCAACAGCGATAGCCCCACCCAGAGCAACCCCAGTCCGGCCATATGCCAGAGCATTTCTGTGAGGGGCGCGTGCAGGATGGTCTGAGGCACGGCCACGCCCAGGTACCAGTCAAAGCCGAACACGGGTTGCACCAGGTTGATGGTGGGGGTGCCGTCCAGTATGGTCCCGAGGAATGCGGTGGGCTTTCCGGTGGCCAGGATGCCCTGCCGGAAAGAGGCGCTGGCTTGGCGGCCCACATACCGCGCGGCATCGTGGCTGCGTGCCACCACGGTGCCATTGGCGTCGGCAATGCCGGCAACCCAGCCTTGGGGCAGGCGCTCGGCCGACATAAGCCGGTTGAGGGACTCCACGGCCAGAATGCCGCGCAGGGCGTAGATGGCCTCGCCCTCGCGCACCATGGGCACTGTCAGTGCCACGGCCAAGTCGGGGCTCGCCGGGGAGAGAAACGGCCCCGACACGTTGGGGCTTTGGGTGCGCAGCGCTGCCTCAACACGGTCGGCGGCGTTCACGGGCATGTCCGTGTGGCCCAGGGGAGCTGCCGTCAGAAACAGGATGCGGTCCTGGGTGACCAGTGTGATGGCACGGATGTCGTGCTCGCGCGCGGTGATGCGGGTCGCGTGTGCGTACAGTTTGGGCACATCCAGTGCCAGGGCGGCATCGGATTCAGCCAGCGCAGTGAGGGTGCCCAGGGTGCTGTGGAGCTTTTCGGCCACAGCGTGCGCCAGTTCATCGCTGCGGCGTTCCAGCTGCTCCACCAAGGTCCGCTGCTGGAACTCCTTGAACTCCCACACCACCGACAGCGCAAACACCAGCAGAGGCAGAGTTGTGAGTAGCGACAGGCCCAGCAGCCAGGTGCGCAGGTTCAGGCTCAGGGCGGGAGGAAGGTGCAGCGCGGGCAAGGGCATAGGGCCACAGCGTACCGGCTTTTGGGGCAGGGTGAAACGCCGCTTCCCTGCATGCGAGGAGGTGGATGCAACAGGTCATCCGCGTTCTGATCCGCTTGCACCCTGGCCTGTGAGCAATGCCACCACCTTACGGGCCAGCGGCGCCGCCAGCATAACCGCCGGGAAGGCGAACAGCCACCCCGTGAGCCACGCGCCCACCCAGAGGCCTAGAAACCCCTGGTCCACCTGCGCGTCTCGAAAGGTGGAGATGCCAGACACCAGCAGCGACATCACGCCGGACAGGATGAGGCTGAACAGCACGGGGCCGTAGCGGGCGGGGATCATGCAGCCACCGCATCGGCGGGTTGGTGTGCCGCCACACCGCCCAGGCGCTGCAAGGTCTCGGCGAAATGCCGCCCAAACATGCGGGCGGTCTTGGTATCGCCTGGCACAAACGCATCCGCTGCCGCCCCATGGCCTGCCTGCGCCATCAGGCCCGACCAGGAGCCGAGACGGTTGGCTGCTTCGTCATACGGAACCCCGGTGTGCTGCTCGGGCAGGATGGGGTTGCCCACCCACACCATGCCGTGCTGCATGGCAAACACCCACATCGACAGCAGTGTGGACTGCTTGTCGCCCGCTGGCAGCGACGACACGGTGAAGCCCGCCGCGAGCTTGTTCTTGAGCTGCTGCGTTTTCCACAGACGGCCGGTGGCGTCCATGAAGGTCTTGAACGGACCGGAGACTCCGCCCAGGTAGGTGGGCGAGCCCAGGATGAAGCCGTCGTAGTGCAACAGGCTGTCGGGTGCGTGGGCCAGGTCTTCGGCTTGGCGTAACTCGGCATGGATGCCGGAAACGCCCTGGGCGCCCTCCAGAACGTGGCGGGCGATGTGTGTGGTGTGCCCGTGGGCGCTGTGATAAACGATGGCGATGGTTTTCATGGCATGGGTTCCAAACAAGTGATTTCGAGGGGAAAAACGCGCAGAACCGTCATCGAGAAATCAGTGCGATGGCGAGCGCAGACAGGTACAGGCCGAAGCCAAAGACGGTGTGGTTGGCCAAGCTGCGCAGGCAGTTCTTGAGCGGCGTGGGCGTGCGCGATGCCGCAAAGCCCGAGCCCATGGCGGGCTGCATCACCAGCAGCGGCGCCGCCACGGTGCAGACGCCCACGGCCAACGCGGGCAGCAGGGTGGGGCTGCGTACCCAGTCGGCGCCCTGGAGGCCGACCAGCACGGTGGCAAACGCCATGCCCACGGCGTAGTGCGTGAGCCAGCCCCAGGCCAATTCCCCCCGGATGGGCACCGCCTTGGCGATGGCGGCATGGGCAAACTGGCCCCGAAACAGATGGCCCACCCAGCGGCCGATGAAGGCGAAGTTGAGGGTGGGGACGCCCAGGTGCTTGAGCAGCAAAAGCCATGCGTCCATGACGGCGGTGGCGCCGATGCCGATCAGCATCGCGAGGGGAAATTCTTGCAGTGGGAGTGTCATCAAAGCACCTCGAAAAGTTGACGGAAGGAGGTTTTGAAGGGAATATAGAAGTTCAAGTCAACTTGAAGTCAAGGGGTTTTTTGATGGACATTGCCGAAGTCGCCAAACGCTCCGGGCTGCGGGCCTCCACGCTGCGGTATTACGAGGAAAAGGGGTTGATCCACTCTGTAGGCCAACCTGGCGAGCGCCGTCGTTTTGCGCCGGGCGTGCTGGACCAGCTGGCGCTGATTGCGCTAGGACAATCGGCCGGGTTCTCGCTGGACGACATCCGTGCCATGTTTTTGCCCAGCGGCGAGCCCAGCATTGACCGGCAACTGCTGTCGGCCAAGGCCGATGAACTCGATGCCATGGTCAAACGCCTCAAGGCCATGAGCAACGGTCTGCGGCATGCGGCAGCCTGCCCGGCCGAGAGCCATGCGCAGTGCCCCTCCTTTCAGCGGCTGCTGAAGGCAGCAGCGACTGGCGCGCTGGAGCGCCAGCAGAAGCTGGCAAACCCTGTCACGGGGCTGCGCCGCAAGGCGGCGTGAAGGGAGCGCTCAGGCATCATCCGCGCATGCCTGTTTCTCTTTCTCTCACGGATGCGCTGGGCCATGCCCTGGCCGACAAACGCATCGACATCCTGCGCCAGATTGGCACCTGCGGCTCTATCTCGCAGGCCGCGCGTGCCGTGGGCGTGAGCTACAAGGCCGCGTGGCAGGCGGTGGACACGCTGACCAATCTGGCGGGCACGCCGCTGGTGGCACGCGCGGTGGGTGGGGCAGGGGGCGGCGGTGCGCAGCTGACCGAGGCGGGGCACCAGCTGCTAGCTGCGGCCGACGCGATGGCGCAGGCGCGGGGCGCTGTGCTGTCGCGCTGGCAGGCCACGCCCCATGCGGGCCCTGCGCTGGCGCGGCTGGCGGTGCGCACCAGCATGCGCAACCAGTTGCCGTGTGTGGTGGAGCGGTTGGTGGTGCAGGGGCAGATCGTGGCGGTGCAGCTGCGGTTGGGTAATGCGGGCGATGGCGACGGTGCCGCAATGGGCGTGCCTGCAGCACTGGCTGCGCGCATCACCCGTGAGAGTGCGGAGCTGCTGGGCCTGCAGCCGGGGCTGGCCGTGCAGGCGCTGTGCAAGGCCACGGCCGTGCGCGTGGATCGGGGTGGTCGTTTGGCATCAGCGTCTGGGTCTGCGGTGGCCGATGCACCCGGCATCCACCGCCTGCCTGCAAAAGCCACGCGCGTGGTGCGGGGCGAGTCGGGCGATGAGGTGTCTGCCGAGCTGTCGGGTGGCTTGCAGATGGTGGGTTTTGCGGCGCCCGGCAGTGGCCTGCGCGCGGGCAGCCCGGTCGTGCTGGTGGTGGAAGACAACGCCGTGGTCCTGGCCTTGGCCGAGGTCTGATACTGGGCCCGTTGTGGGAATTGCGCTATACATTTTATAGCTATTGACGATTTCTGAGTAAGCGCTAGCGGCCAATTTGATGCAAATATCTGCTGCGCCTTGTTGGCAGGTGACGCAGCCGCCGATCACAGCCCCTTGGGATGGCCCAGTTTGCGGTACACCGTGGCGCGGCTGATGCCGAGCACCCGGGCCGCTTCTGCCACATTGCCACGGGCGTCTTGCACGGCTTGGCGAATCAGGGCGGTTTCAGCCTCGCGCAGCGGTGCGGCCGTGGGCGGGGCGCCCACCAGCGCCGGGGACAGGGTGGCAACAGGCTGGCTGGCGCCACGGGCGTTTTCTGGCCGTTGCGCTAGCGCCTGCAGGCGCAGGCCCGACCACAGGGGCAAATCGATCGGCTGCGCCGGGTGTCGCCGCGCAGCATCGAACAACATGGCCCACGGCATGGCCAGCAGGTCGCTGGCGTGGGTGGGCGCACCCGGGGTGCGCAGTGGCTGGGGCACCAGTTGGCGGGCCATGCTGTTGCAGCCCACCACAAATCCATCGCCGTCCAGTGCCAGCAGGCCGTCGCCCTCGCTGCCCAGCGGGCCGCCGGGCCAGTTCACGCGCAGCAGCAGGGCATGGGGCAATTGCAGCAGCAAGGCGTCTTCCATGGCGCGGGCCGATCTGGCCACCAGGTGGCGCAGCTCGGGCCGCTCGGGCACATCCACGCCGGTCAGGTCCAGCATGCCCACACACAGGCCCTGCGGGTCGAACAGCGGTGCTCCTGCACAGCTGTAGCTGGCGTTGTCATCAAAGAAGTGTTCGCCCCGGTGCAGCCACACCGGCTGCAGCTCGGCCAGCGCAGCGCCGATGGCTGTGGTGCCCACGGCTGCTTCCGACAGGTCGATGCCCACGCGGCCAATGGCGCTGGCGCGCGGGTCGCCCGGGTCGCAATGGCCTTGCACGTCCACCACGATGCCGCGTGCGTCCGTCAGCATGGCGAAGTAGTGCATGCCCGCAATCGCGCGGGTGAGCTGTTGCAGCACGGGCCGTGCCGCGCGCAGCAGGTGGTGGTTTTGCTCCTGGCTACGGCGCAACGCCGTGGCGCTGACGGCGTCAAATGCCACACGGTGGGTGGGGTTGAGCCCCTGGGCCAGGCAGCGTTGCCACGACCGTGCAATCCATGGCTCCACCTCGGCCCGCAGGGGCGCTGCGCCATCCGCCAGCAAGCTTTGGCGCGCCTGTGCAATCAGTGCGTGGCGGTGGGCGGGGGAGGTGGGCGCGGAGGACAGCATGGTGAACCGAATCCTTGAGCTGCGCATGATGCGCTGGTGTGCGCTGCAACATGTTTCATTTTGAGAATATCCGGCCGGGGCTGCCGGAAATCTAGGGTTGTCCCTAGGGATGGGTGGTGGGGCGCGGCAGAAGATGCGCGAGGTCAGTCCAGCCAAAACCTATTCAGGAGACAGCCAGATGCAAGTCCAGTTCACGGTCAACGGGCGCGCTGCCAGTGTTGACGTCCCCCCCAATACCCTGCTTGTCCATGCGCTGCGAGAGCACCTGCTGCTCACCGGCACCCATGTGGGTTGTGACACCAGCCAGTGCGGGGCGTGTACGGTGCATGTGAACGGCAGGGCCGTCAAATCCTGCGCCATGCTGGCGGTGCAGGCCCAGGGGGCCGAGGTGACCACCATCGAAGGCATGGCCACCCCCGACGGCACCATGCACCCCATGCAGGCCGCGTTCAAGGAATGCCACGGCCTGCAATGCGGCTTCTGCACCCCGGGCATGGTGATGAGTGCGGTGGACCTGTGCAAGAACCACCCGAACGCCAGCGAAGGCGAGATCCGCGAGCTGCTCGAAGGGAACATCTGCCGCTGCACGGGCTACCAGAACATCGTGCGCGCAGTGCAGGTTGGCCAAAAAGCCATGGCGTCGGCTTAAACACAAAGGAGAAGAACCATGGGTGCATCCGACTTTTCCAAGCTGCCGCACATCGGCGAATCGCTCAAGCGCAAGGAAGACTACCGCTTCCTGACCGGCGCGGGCCAGTACACCGACGACGTGGTGCTGGCGGCGCAAAGCCATGCCGTGTTTGTGCGCTCGCCGCACGCACACGCCAAGATCAACAGCATCAATGTGGAAGCGGCCAAGGCCGCGCCCGGCGTGCTGGGCGTGTTCACCGGTGCCGACGTGGCGGCCGACAACATCAACGGCCTGCCTTGTGGCTGGCTCATCACCAGCACCGACGGTCAGCCCATGAAGGAGCCGCCGCACCCCATCCTGGCGCAGGGCAAGGTGCGCTATGTGGGCGACCATGTGGCCATCGTCGTGGCGCTGACACAGCAGCAGGCGCGTGATGCGGCCGAGCTGGTGGAGGTGGATTACGACGTGTTGCCCGCTGTGGTCAGTGTGGCCGATGCCGCAGCAGGCACCGTGGCGGGCGCAGGGCTGCATGACGCCGCGCCGGACAACCATTGCTACAAATGGGCCATTGGCGACAAGGGCGCGGTGGACGCCGCATTTGCCAACGCCGCGCACGTGACGAAGCTGGATCTGGTCAACAACCGCCTCATCCCCAACGCGATGGAGCCCCGCGCCGCCATTGGCTCGTACAGCCGCGCCAACGACGAATACACGCTGTACGTCAGCAACCAGAACCCGCACGTCGAGCGCTTGCTCATGACAGCGTTCGTGATGGGGCTGCCCGAGCACAAGGTACGCGTGATTGCGCCCGATGTGGGGGGCGGCTTTGGCTCCAAGATCTTCTTGTATGCCGAGGACGTGTGCCTGACCTGGGCGGCCAAGAAGCTCAACCGCAACATCAAGTGGGTGGCCGATCGCAGTGAGTCTTTTGTGTCGGACGCGCATGGCCGCGACCATGTGAGCCATGCCGAAATGGCGATGGACAAAGACGGCAAGTTCCTGGCCATGCGCGTGCACACCGACGCCAACATGGGCGCCTACCTCAGCACCTTTGCCAGCGCAGTGCCCACCATCCTGTATGCCACCTTGTTGGCAGGCCAGTACACAACGCCGCAGATCTATGTGGAGGTGGATGCCTGGTTCACCAACACCGCGCCGGTCGATGCCTACCGGGGCGCGGGCCGGCCCGAGGCCACCTACCTGCTGGAACGGCTGGTGTCGCGCTGTGGCTGGGAGATGGGCCTGGGCCAGGACGAAATCCGCAAACGTAACTTCATCACCAGCTGGCCCTACCAGACGCCCGTGGCACTGCAGTACGACGTGGGCGACTACCACGCCTGTATGACGCAGGCGCAGGAACTGGCCGACGTGGCGGGCTTTGCGGCGCGCAAGGCGGCCAGCGAGGCCAAGGGCTTGAAGCGTGGCATCGGCTACAGCAGCTACATCGAAGCGTGTGGGATTGCGCCGTCCAACATCGCGGGCGCCCTGGGCGCGCGCGCAGGTCTGTTTGAATGCGGCGAAGTGCGTGTGCATCCCACCGGCAGCGTGACGGTGTTCACCGGCTCGCACAGCCACGGCCAGGGGCACGAGACCACCTTTGCGCAGGTGGTGGCCGCGCGCCTGGGCATCCCGGTGGAAAACGTGGACATCGTGCACGGCGACACGGGGCGCGTGCCGTTTGGCATGGGCACGTATGGCTCTCGCTCCATCAGCGTGGGCGGCGCGGCCATCATGAAGGCGCTGGACAAGATCGAGGCCAAGGCCAAGAAAATCGCCGCGCACTTGATGGAGGCCAGCGACGCCGACATCGACTTCAGCGGCGGTGAGTTCACCGTGCGCGGCACGGACAAGAAGATCCCGTTCGGGCAGGTGGCACTTACGGCCTATGTGCCGCACAACTACCCGCTCGACAAGCTCGAACCGGGCCTCAACGAAACCGCGTTCTACGACCCGACCAACTTCACCTTCCCTGCAGGCACCTACATCTGCGAAGTGGAGGTGGACCCGGCCACAGGCAGCACCCGCGTAGACAAGTTCACGGCCGTGGACGACTTCGGCACCATCATCAACCCCATGATCGTGGAGGGCCAGGTGCACGGTGGCCTGGTGCAGGGCATCGGCCAGGCGCTGATGGAAAACTGCGTGTACGACCGCGAGACGGGTCAGCTCCTGACCGGCAGCTTCATGGACTACGCCATGCCGCGCGCTGATGACTTCCCCGAGTTCAAGCTGGGCCATGTGTGTACCCCCTGCACGCACAACCCGCTGGGGACCAAAGGCTGCGGCGAGGCGGGGGCGATTGGCTCGCCACCGGCGGTGATCAATGCGGTGCTGGATGCACTGCGCCCGCTGGGGGTTAAAGAGTTCGACATGCCCGCATCGCCACACCGTGTGTGGGAAGCGATTCAGAGTGCCAAAGCCTGAGGAGAACCAGCATGTACGCATTCACCTTTGAAAATCCCTCCTCCACCGCCGCCGCTGCACAGCTCATCGCCCAGGGCGGCAAGCTGCTGGCCGGTGGCCAAAGCCTGCTGCCATCGATGCGGCTGCGCCTGGCCAACCCCGAGAAGATCGTTGACCTCAACAACATCCCCGAGCTGGCGGGCATCCGCCGCGAGGGCAACGCGCTGGTCATCGGCGCCATGACGCGCCACATGGACGTGGCCAACAGCGCCGATGTCAAGGCCGCCATCCCCGCGCTGGCCGACTTGGCCGCGCACATCGGCGACCGGCAGGTGCGCGCACGCGGCACGCTGGGTGGTTCGGTGGCCAACAACGACCCAGCGGCGTGCTACCCCAGCGCCGTGCTGGGCCTGGGCGCCACAGTCATCACCAACCAGCGCGAGATTGCGGCCGACGACTTTTTTGTGGGCATGTACACCACGGCGCTGGAAGAGGGCGAGATCATCACCGCCATCCGCTTCCCCATCCCCAAGCGCGCTGCGTACCTCAAGTTCAAGCAGGCGGCCTCGCGCTTCTCGCTGGTGGGCGTGTTTGTGGCGCAGACCGATGCCGGCGTGCGCGTGGCCATCACCGGCGCGGCCAGCAGTGTGTTCCGCCACGCGGGGCTGGAAGCAGCGCTGAACCAGAGTTTTACGCCAGCATCGGCGGCGGCGGTGAAGATCGATGCAAGCGATCTCAACGCTGACATCCACGCCAGTGCGGCCTATCGCGCCAACCTTATCAGCGTGCAGACCCAAAGAGCAGTAGCGCAAATCCTGGGCTGATGGGGGATAGCACCCGCGCCCTGCATACTGCATCCAGGGGCGGGTGTTTGAATGAAATTGGCCTCTAGCGCTTTTCTATCAAGCGCTATTAGCTATAGAAACTATAGTAATGAACGTTTCCCCTCCCGTGCCCATGACCGCGCCTGCGCTGTCCTCCATCGACGCCCTGGTGTCGGCCTTGCAGGGCGTGGGCTATTTTGCCGACCGGCGGCTGGCCACGGCCGTGTTCCTGGCGCTCAAGCTGCAGCGCCCGCTGCTGCTGGAGGGCGAGCCCGGCGTGGGAAAGACGGCGCTGGCCCAGGCGCTTGCCAAGGTGCTGGAACGCAGCCTGATCCGCCTGCAGTGCTACGACGGGCTGGAGCAGCGCGAGGCGCTGTATGAATGGAACTACGCGGCCCAGCTCTTGCACATGCGCGCAGCGGAAGGCAAAGGCAGCGCCGACATGGCGCAGGTAGAGCGCGAGGTCTACCAAGACCGCTACCTCATCCGACGCCCTTTGCTGCAGGCGCTGCAGGCGCCAGAACCCGGCGCCGTGCTACTGATCGACGAGGTGGACCGTGCCGACGAGCCCTTTGAGGCGTTTTTGCTCGAATACCTGGGCGAGTACCAGGTCAGCATCCCCGAGATCGGCACCGTGCGCGCCACGGCCACGCCGGTCACCATCCTCACCAGCAACCGCACGCGGGATCTGCACGACGCCGTCAAACGCCGCTGCCTGTACCACTGGCTGGACTACCCCGAGCGCGAGCGCGAACTGGCCATCGTGCGTGCGCAGGTGCCGGATGCCAGCGCCGCCTTGGCCATCCAGGTGGCGGATTTTGTGGGCCGTTTGCGCAGCCAGCCATTTGCCAATGCCTTCCAGCGCGCGCCGGGCATCGCAGAGAGCGTGGAGTGGGCCAAGGCGCTGGTCGCGCTCGACACCATCGTAGTGGACCCCGAAGTGGTGTCGGACACCGCAGGCATCTTGTTCAAGCAGCGCGAGGATGTGGCGGCGCTCACGCGCGACATGGCGGCGCAGTTGCTGCAACCCGCTGAGGCCGATGCCTGAGGGCTCAACCGTGGCAGAGGTCAAAACGATTTCCCAGCTGGGCGACGCCCGCACCGGCAAGCTCGCCGACAACCTGAGCGGTTTTGGCCGCACCTTGCGCCGCGCCGGTGTGCGCGTGGACGCCGCCCGCATGGCGTTGGCCCAGCAAGCCGTGATGCTGGTAGGGCTGCAGCGCGAGGACTTTTGCGCCGCGCTGGAGGCCGTGCTGGTCAGCCGTGAGCAGGACCGTTTGATCTTCCGCGAGTTGTTCGACGCGTACTTTCGCAATCCGAACGTGGCGCAGAAGCTGCTGGCGCAGATGCTGCCCAGCGCTGAGTCCAAGGCCGAGCCCGCCAAACGCCGCCCGCGCGTGAGCGAGGCGCTCGCCCCCGTGCGCGCCGCCCGCAACACCCCCCCGCCGCGCGAGGACGAGAAGATCGATTTCGACGCCGCCATGACGGCCAGTGACCTGCAGCGCCTGCGGCAGGCCGACTTCAACCAGCTCTCGGCCAGCGAATACCTGCTGGTGGAGCGCCTGGCGCGCGAGGTGCCCTTGCCCCTGCCGCGCTTCGCCGCCCGCCGCACCCGCCCCGGTGGGCGCGGCAGCCGCCCGCACTGGCCCGGCGCCATGCACCACGCGGCCCGCAACGGGGGCGAGGTGCTGCGCATCCCGCTGCTGCAGCGGCGCCAGCAACCGCTGCCGCTGCTGGTGCTGGTGGATGTGTCGGGCTCTATGGAGCGCTACGCGCGGCTGCTGCTGGCGTTTTTGCATGCCGCCACGGCACCGCGCCACACCGGCGATGCGGTGCGCCGCGATGTGTTTGCGTTTGGCACCGGGCTGACCGACCTCACGCCCGCCTTTCGCCTGGCCGATACCGACGCGATGCTGCAGGTGGCCAGCCATTCCATCAATGATTTTGCGGGGGGCACCCGCATGGGCGACAGCCTGGCCCAGCTGCGTTTGCAGCATGCCCGGAGGCTGGTGGGGCGGCGCACCCTGGTGCTGCTGATCAGCGACGGGCTGGACACCGGCACGCCCGAGGTGCTGGCGCAGGAACTGGGCTGGCTGCGCCGCCATTGCGGACGCCTGCTGTGGCTCAACCCCTTGCTGCGTTTTGAAGGCTATGCACCCACGGCACGCGGCGCCTCCGAACTGCACCGCCAGGCCCACGGCATGGTGGCCGTGCACAACCTGAGCCGCCTGCAGGATCTGGCGGCCAGCCTGGCGGCCGTGCTGCGGCAGTGACCGATTTCAGAAATAACCAGACAACACAAGGAACCCACCATGGAAATGCAAGCCAGCCGCACCCTTGCCGTGAGCCAGCAGCAGGCCTGGGAGGCACTCAACGATCCTGAGGTGCTCAAGCTGTGCATCCCCGGCTGCGACAAGGTCGAGGCGACCGGTGAGAACCAATACGCGGTCGCCATGGCGCTCAAGATCGGCCCCGTGTCGGCCAAGTTTGCGGGCAAGATCACGCTGTCGGACATCGTGCCACCAGAGAGCTACACCATCGCCTTCGACGGATCGGGTGGTGTGGCGGGTTTTGGCAAGGGCAATGCGCAGGTCAAACTGGTGCCTTTGCCCGCGGATGCCGCTGGGCAGGAAAGCTGCGAGCTGCACTACACCGTGCATGCCACGGTGGGCGGCAAGATCGCTCAGCTGGGACAGCGGCTCATCGACGGCGCGGCCAAGAGCATGGCAGAGGATTTTTTCAAGCGCTTTGACAACGAAATGCAAAGCCGCCATCCGCGCGCGCCGGCAGACGATGGTGCGGCATCCTCCGAAGCGCCCACCGAGCCTGGGGCACTGGCGGCGTCGGCGGGAGAGGATATTCCCCCCAGCGGCATTCCGGTTTGGGTGTGGGTGGTGGGCGCGGCGGCGCTGGTGCTGATAGCCTGGGCAATCAATTGACTCCCCCTGAGCCGCTTCGCGTCTTCCCCCTGAGGGGGACGCCTCCGGTGGCCCGGCAAAGCCGGATCCACGGTGGCGCTGGCCTGGGCGCCGCGCGGTTTCAGACGCAGCGGACGTAGATGGGAATATCTGAATAAGCGGTAGAAATGAATTGGTGACGGAACGATGGAAAACCTGGATGTGATGGTGTTGCGCACGCTGCAGGGCTGGCGGGCCGCCGGGCGGCGGGCGTTGCTGGCGACGGTGGTGCGCACGTGGGGCTCTTCACCCCGGCCGGTGGGCTCCATCATGGCGCTGTGTGAAGACGGGTCTGTGGTGGGGTCTGTGTCGGGCGGGTGCATTGAGGACGATCTGATCGATCGCCATACACGGGCCTATGCACAGGGCGCGCCCACGGCGAACGCGGGCAAAGATCACCGCATTCCCAGCGGCCCGCCGACGTTTGTGAAATACGGCGTCACCGCAGACGAGGCGCACCGCTTCGGCTTGCCCTGTGGCGGAACGCTGGAGCTGCTGCTGGAGTACGACCCGGCCCCGGACAGCCTGGCAACACTGATCACCGCGCTGGAGGCTGGGCGCCTGATGCAGCGCAGCGTGCGCTTGGTCGACGGCGCGGTCACGCTAACGCCTGCGGCAGCGCCCACCGAGCTGGTGGTGGATGCTGAGCGGCTTACCAACACCTTTGGCCCCGAGTACCGCATGCTGCTGATCGGCGCGGGCCAGCTGGCGGAATACCTGGCCACCATGGCGCTGTTCAACGGGTTTGCGGTAACGGTGTGCGACCCGCGCGAGGAGTACCGGGGCAGCTGGAACGTGCCTGCCGCCACGGTGGTGAGTGACATGCCCGACGACGTGGTGCTGGCCTTCAAGCCCGACCGGCGCAGTTGCGTGGTGGCCCTCACGCACGACCCCAAGCTCGACGACCTGGCGCTGCTGGAGGCGCTGAATACCGACGCGTTTTATGTGGGCGGCATCGGCTCGCGCCGCAACAACGAGGCGCGCCGCGCCCGCATGATCGAACACTTCGACCAGACCGAAGCAAGCCTGGCGCGCCTGCGCGGGCCAATTGGCATCTACATCGGCAGCAAGACACCGCCCGAGATTGCAGTGAGCGTGATGGCCGAAATCCTGGCCGTCAAAAACGGCGTGACCTTGCCGCGCGACATGGAAGTGGCCCAGGCCAAGAATGACAGGGAGCTGGCGCACAACGACCCGGGTGTGCTGGTGTGTGGGGTGCGCGCAGATTAGTGCTAAAGCGGCTTGGACCGCAGCTGCAACTGCTGCCGCACATGGTGCAGCAGGCCATGACAGGCGTCTTCCACCAGGTCCAGCACCTGTTCAAAACCAGCGGCCCCGCCGTAGTACGGATCGGGCACCACGGGGCTGTCGAACCGTTGGCAGAACTCTGTCATACGGCGCAACTTGCGGGCGTGTTCGGGTGGGCAAAGGTCTTGCGCAAGGGCCAGGTTGTCCCAGTCCATCGCCAGAACCAGATCGTGGCGTTCAAAGTCGTTGGCCAGCATCTGCCGAGCGCGCAGATCCGACAGGTCGTAGCCCCGTTGCGCTGCGTGGCGTTGCGTCCGTTCGTCCGGTGCCTTGCCGGGGTGGTAGTTGTGGGTGCCTGCCGAGTCCGCACGCACCTGGCTCGCCAAACCACTGTGAACCACCTTGTGCCGGAACACGCCGTGGGCCGTGGGGCTGCGGCAGATGTTGCCCATGCACACAAAAAGCACCGAGTAGGTAGCGACGCGGTCAGGCATCTCTGTGATCCCGACGATGTTCAGGCGGACATCACCACCGGGCCACCCTTGGCAATGCCGCGCTGGTACGCGGGGCGGGCCTCCATGCGCTGCTTGTAGGCCAGAAGGTTGGGGCACGCACCGGCCTTGCTTGCGCGTGAGAGGGCGGCCTCCACCGCAAAGCTCATCTGAAAATCGGCCATGGTGAGGTGCTCGCCCGCAAACCAGCGGTGCGTGCCCAGGTGCTGCTCCATGAAGTCGAGCGCGGTGTTTACATTGGGGTCGATCAATTTTTCCTGCACCGTGCCGCACAGTGCCTTGGCGATGGGCTTGACGAAGAACGGCATGGGCTGGGTCGGGATGGTCATGAACACCAGCTTCATCACCAGCCAGTTCATGAGCGAGCCTTCGGCGTAGTGCATCCAGAAGCGGCACTGGCGGTACTCTGGCGTGCGCGGCGCCGGTTGCAGGTGGGCCAGGTCGCCGCTCGCCTGGGCTCCGTAGGTTTCCACCAGGTATTCGATGATCGCGCCCGACTCGGCGATGACTTCTTTGCCGTCGGTGATCACCGGTGATTTGCCCAGCGGGTGGATCTTCTTGAGTTCGGGCGGGGCCAGCTTGGTGGCCTTGTCGCGCTGGTAGATTTTCAGCTCGTAGGGAACACCCAGTTCTTCGAGCAGCCAGAGAACGCGCTGCGAGCGCGAGGTTTCGAGGTGGTGGACGGTGATCATGGGTGAATATTGGCACAGGTTGCCGGAGCAAGGCGCCACCGGCCGGGTGGTGTGAAAGCCCCAGAAAGCAAAAAGCCCTCTGGCGAGGGCTTTCTTGCAAGGAACCAACCGCAGTCGGCCCGTGGCGATCTGGCGATCAGCCGCCCTTCTTGGAGCGCTTGCCAGGGTTCTTCTTGCTGCGGGTTGCCACACCGCGTTCCAGGCTCACGCGCTGGCCACGGCCGGGAGTGGCCAGGGTGTAGCCGGGCACGGGCGTAGGGCGGGGGGTGCGCTTGCGGTCTGCTTCTGTGACGATCTTGTTGCCCATGGTAGGTCTCTGAGTTGGTGGAAAAAGGAGAGATTTTAGGCCACAGCCGGGTTGCCGGGCTTTCAAAGGTGTTTGGCAGGTGTTTGTGGGTGCTCAGGCCGCCACAAAACCTGCGGCCACACCCGCCGCCACACCTGCGCCGTGGTCGGTGGACAGCGCTTGTGTGCAATGGCGGGGCAACTCAAAACCCCGCGCGGCATCCTGAATGGCCATCGTACGGATCACGGGGGGCTTGGCCCACACGCCACCGAAGATGGTGGCAAAGGCCACATCGGCCGCATCCCTCCCCACACCAAACCGCAGCAGGCCCATGGGGATCGCCGTGCCAGACGGGTCAAAGATGTACCAGCGGTCGCCCAGGTACACCTCCACATAGGCATGAAAGTCGGGGGGGCCCAGGGCCGGGTCAGCGCCGTAGTCGGTTCCGGTGGTGAAGCGGGCCGGGATGTTGATGGCGCGGCACAAGGCAATCATGAGGTGGGCGAAGTCACGGCACACGCCCACCTGCTCCACCAGCGTGTCCACCGCAGAGGTGTTGGAGTTGGAAGTGTTGGAGGTGAACGCCACGTGCCGCTGCACCCAGTCGCAGATCGCCTGCACGCGGCTGTGCCCTTGCCACAGCGCACCAAACTCGTTCGTCGCCAGGCGCAGCAGCCGGTCGGACTGGCAATACCGGCTGGGGTAGATGTAGCCCATTACCTCTTGCGGCAGGCGCCGCACCGGTACTTCTGCCAATTGGGAGGGGTCGATGCGGTAGTGGTTGATATCGACCGTGGCTGAATACGACAGCTTCAGCGTGCCGGGCTCGCCATGCAGCCGTAGATAGCGGTTTCCCGTGGCTGGGTCGGTATGAATGTGGTGGGCAATGGGCTGGTTGATGACCAGGCGCTCTGCGCTTACCGACTGGTTGGGTGTCTGCGCCGCGTGAATGTTGAAGACAAAATCGGCACCATGCTGGTCCACCTCGTAGCTCAGATCAATCTGCAGCTCCATGCGTACGCGGTCATGGCTTGGCTGGTCTGCAGGGACTGTGCCGACTTGCTGGGCGGGGTAGGGGGCAGGCCAGGTGGCAGCGTTGCGGGTATTTGACTGCGGGGGAGGGCTTTGGGTGTTTGCCATGGGCATGTCCTTCGTGCACCGCGTTCCGGGGCATCCGGCACAGCAGCGTGGCTTGAGGATAGTCCTTTCCCCCGCGCCCGATGTAGGCGAACGACCCGCCGCCATGCCCGCCCGCTACCCATTCGCGGGAAGCCGCCAGGTCACCCCGTCAGGCGGGTATGGAAAGACGCGCCAGGACCTCGACGTTGCCACTGCGATCTGCCCGGAGAATCAGCCCCTCGCCCGAGCTGGTGTTGGTACTTGCCAGGTCGGACAGCACAAACATGTGGGTGAACCACACTTCGAAACGACCGGGCTGAGACGACGCTGTGGCCAGCGCTGTACGCAGTTCACGCAGGTGGGCCGCACCGGTGGTCTCCGGGCTACCCCGGGGCGACCCGAGTGCCGCCCAGACCTGCGGCGTACCAAAGGCGAGGGCGGCACTGTCCACGCAGCGGCACCAGGGGCTTGATAAAACCTTGCCAGGTTGGAGTTGCCGTTGCTGAAACCACGCGCCCACGCTGCGTGCCTGTGCGCGGCCTTCTTCGCTCAGATTGCGCTGGGTGCTGCAGTCACCCAGGCGGAATCCTGGGGGGTCGAATGTGCCGGGGGCCAGCGAGTGGCGGAAGGCGGCCACCACCCCGCCCTTGCGCAACAATGCTTCGGCATCCGCGTCTTGCGCCGCCCAGCCACGCAGGCTGGCCAAGGCTAGCCCGGCGCCCAGCACCGCACGGCGGGCAATGCGGGGCTCAGGCGGCAGGCTGGAAGGCATAGCCATTGCCAGAAACCGCCATGCGGCCAAACGCAGGGAACGGGAAGTGGAAGCCGCCCAGCATGGCATTGCTGGCGGTGATGCGCTGGAACACATCGCGCCGCACCTTGCGCGCAGCCTCGGCGTCCATGTCAAAGGTCACAGCCCAGTCGGGATTGCGTGCGAACAGTGCAGGCACGTTGGTCAGGTCTGCCACGTAGAAGAACTTCTGGCCCGACGAGGTCAGCTCGAACAGCGTATGGCCCGGCGTGTGGCCATAGGCCGCCACAGACTTGATGCCCGGCGCCACTTCCGCATCGGCCGCAAACTGCACCAGCGTGTCTGCGGGCATGGTGGCAAAGGTGCGGCGCACGTTATCGAATGCACCCTTCATGCCAGCGGGCGCAGCGGCCATGCGGGCGTCGTCCATCCAGAACGCGTGTTCGGCGGCGGGCACCATCACCTTGGCCTTGGGGAAAACCAACTCACCGGCCTTGTTGCGGATGCCGTTGATGTGGTCGCCGTGGTAGTGGCTGATCAGCACGGTGTCGATGTCGGCTGCCTGCATGCCCGCCGCGCGCAGGCTGTCGAGCAGCTTGCCGGTGGTGGCGCCACCAAACTCGCCCAAGCCGGTGTCGATGAGGATCTTGCGCGCGCCTGCCACCACCAGAAAGGGGGTGTAGGGCACGTCGATGTAGTCGGTGGGCAGTCCTTGCGATGCCAGCAGCGCACGTACCTCGGTCAGCGGCGCGTTCTTCACAAATTCCTCTCCCAGCGGGCGGCGCGTGATGCCATCGTTCAGCGCAATCACCTCCACATCGCCCACCTTCATGCGGCGAAAGCCGGGGCTGGGCAAGGTGGGGGTTCCGAAGTTGGGCGCGTTCTGGGCCCACACGGGGACAAACGAGCCCGCTGCGTAAACGGTGGTGGCCAGGCTTGCACCCAGGAAGTGGCGGCGTGACAGCATGAAACTCTCCGGTCTTGAGTTGAACTGAGGAGTCGCAACTGTAGCGATGCCCGAGAGATTGCCGCTTGCCGACGCGCTAACCTGTTCGCAATGTGGGGCTTTTGCTGGTAATTGGGGCTATGGAGGCTATTCGATCGAGAAGGCGTCGCGCAATGCACCGCAAAAGTCAGCATTTCCGCTGATTGTCAATGTGATCGTGGTCCGGGGTGGGGCGGGGTTGCCTGGCGCCGCACGCAGTTGCCCGGCGTTGTCATCAAACGTCAGCACCAGCGGTGTGCTGATCTCCTGCACGCCTTGCAGGTCGTAGTGCCATATGCCCCCATCTTCCGACGGGCCGCAGGCATCGGGCCAATGCTGGTGCGCCCAGACCAGTACGGCGCTGATCTCTGCATGTAATGCGGGAATCTGCGCGGGCTGCACGCTCGCCATGGCGTCAAACGTACCTACGCCGTCCGCGTCTTCGCTGTAGTCAAAATCCAGGTAGTTCAGGTTCATGGTGTCCGTTAAAGAGATGTCATGTCCAGGTACGGCCCAGCGCCTGGGCGGCTTCGCCCAGGCGGGTCACCTGCTGTAGCGCCTGCGCCAGCGGCATGCGTGCCGCCGGTGCTTGCAGGGCCACGGCGCAGCGTACCTGCCGCCGCCCGCTGCCCAGCACAGGCACAGCCACACAAACGAGACCATCCACAAACTCCTCGGCATCTGTGGCGTAACCCTGCCGCAGGATCTGCTCCAGCTCGGCCTCTAGGGCGGTGCGGTCGGTCAAAGTGGTGGCCGTGTGGCGGGTCAGCGGCAGTCCGTCCAGGATCGCCGCCCGGCGCGCGGCCGACAGGTGGGCCAGAAACAGCTTGCCGCTGGCCGAGCAGTGGATGGGCACGCGCGTGCCGGGCCGCAGCTCCATGCGCAGCGGAAAGGCCGACTCCACGCGGTCCAGGTAGATCACCTCGGCGCCGCTGAGCGCCGTGAGGTTGCAGCTCTCGCCAATATCGGCCACCAGCTGGCGCAGCACCGCATGGCGCACGCCATGCTGGGTGCCCGCGCTGAGCGTGCTTTCGGCCAGGCGCAGCAGGCGGGGTGCGGGGGTGTAGCGGCGCCCATCGGGCTCGCGCGCCAGCAGGCCACCGCTTTCGAGCTGGCCCAGCATGCGATGCACGCTGGGTTTGGGCCAGCCTGTGGCCTCGATGGCGTCCGCCAGGCTGAACGGGCGGCCATGGGTGCACATGATTTCCAGCAGTTCAAACAGGCGCAAGCTGGGGGATGAGTTGGTCATAAATCCCGGAATTCGAGACGAATCCATAAAACATTTCGGGATTATTGAGCATTGTGGCTAAGCTGCATACCAACATTTCACGGGGTGCTCATGGCGGCGACTTTTCAGAACGCGGTACTCACAGGCGCTTGTGGTGGCCTGGGCCAGGCCCTGGCGCGGGAGCTGATCGGCCAGGGCGCCGCCGTGGCGCTGGTGGGGCTTCACTTGCCCACGTTGCAGGCACTGGCTGCGCTGGCGCCTGGGCGCTGCGCGGTGTACGCGCCCGATGTGTCCGACAGCACCGCGATGCAGGCCATGGCGGCCGACTGGATGGCGCGCTCGGGCGCGGTGCCCGACCTCGTCATTGCCAACGCGGGCGTGGCAGGCGGCTTTGACACTGCCGAAGCCGACGACCTCGCGGTGCTGCGCCGCATGCTGGAGATCAACCTGCTGGGCGCGGCCACCACCTTTCAGCCGTTTGTGAAAGCCATGCGCGCTCAGCGGCGCGGCGCACTGGTGGGCGTGGCCAGCATTGCGGGCTGGCGCGGCATGCCGGGCAACGGCGCCTATTGCGCGAGCAAGGGCGGGCTCATCCGCTACCTGGAGAGCCTGCGTGCCGAGCTGCGCGGCGAATCCATTGTGGTCAGCACGGTGAGCCCTGGCTACCTTCGCACCGCGCTCACGGCGGGCAATCGTTTTGCCATGCCGGGCCTGATGGAGCCCGAAGCCGCTGCCCGGGACCTGCTGGCGGGCGCCGCGCAAGGTCGTACCCACATCGTGCTGCCCGCGCGCATTGGCTGGCTGGCCCGCTTGCTGAACCTGTTGCCCGACGCCCTGCACGACCGCCTGCTGCTGGGCCAGCCGCGCAAGCCGCGCGTGGGCGAGGCGGGGGCCACGGCCATTCCGGGCCTGCCGTTGCCTACGGAGACACCGGTACACAACGAAAGCAAAAACGCATGACAACGGAGACAACACCCACTGTGGCAGATACCCGCACCCAGATCGCTCTGATAGGCGCAGGCCCCAGTGGCCTGGCGGCTGCGCGCAACCTGCAAAAGCTGGGCGTGCCCTTCCAGGGCTTTGAAGCACACACCGACGTGGGCGGCCTGTGGAACATCGAGAACCCGCGCAGCACGGTGTATGAGTCCGCGCACCTCATCTCCAGCAAACACACCACGGAGTTCACCGAATTCCCCATGCGACCCGAGGTGGCCGACTACCCCAGCCACCGCGAGATGCGGCAGTACTTCATGGACTTTGCCGCGCACTTTAGTTTGCGCCCGCACTACTGGTTTGGTACCCGCGTGCTGAAGGTCGAGCCCGTGGGCGAGGGCGCAGCGCCGCTGTGGCGCATCACCTGGAGCCAGCACGGCGGACCCTCGCAGACAGCAGAGTTCAAGGGCGTGGTGATTGCCAATGGCACGCTGGCCGAGCCCAACATGCCGCGCTTTGAAGGCCAGTTTGATGGCGAGCTGCTGCACACCAGCGCCTACAAAAGCGCCGAGCTGTTCAAGGGCAAACGCGTGTTGGTGGTGGGCGCGGGCAACTCGGGCTGCGACATCGCCGTGGATGCGGTGCATTACGCGCGCAGCGTGGATCTGTCGGTGAGGCGCGGCTACTACTTTGTGCCCAAATACGTGTTCGGCCAGCCCGCCGACACGCTGGGGGGCAAGTTCAAGATGCCGCCCTGGCTCAAGCAGAAGATCGACAGCGTGGTGCTGCAGTGGTTCACCGGCGACCCGGCGCGGTTTGGCCTGCCCAAGCCAGACTACAAGATGTACGAATCGCACCCCGTGGTGAACTCGCTGGTGCTGCACCACCTGGGCCACGGCGACATCCATGTGAAGCCCGATATTGCGCGCCTGCAGGGCCACACCGTGTTTTTCAAGGACGGTAGCGCGCAAGACTACGACCTCGTGCTCTGCGCCACCGGCTACAAGCTGCACTACCCTTTTATCGACCATAGCCTGCTCAACTGGAACGGCATGGCGCCGCAGCTGTACCTCAACATCCTGTCGCCGCGTTTCGACAACCTGGCGGTGATGGGCATGATCGAAGCCAGCGGTATCGGCTGGCAGGGCCGTTACGAGCAAGCGGAGCTGGTAGCGCGCTTTTTCAAGGCGCAGTCTGAAGGATCACCGCGCGCCGAGGCCCTGCGGCAGGCCAAGGCCGGGCCTCCACCCGATCTGTCGGGTGGCTTCAAGTACCTGAAGCTTGAACGCATGGCGTACTACGTGCACAAGGACACCTACCGCAACGCGGTGCGGGCAGCCTCAGCTGCCCTCGCCTGAAAGGACCTCCATGCTGCCCGTGGACGAAATACGCCTCAACTTCAACCCTGCATCGCTCGTGGCGCTCAATGTAGTGCTGGGTTTTCTCATGTTCGGCATTGCGCTCGATACGCGCGTGGCCGACTTCAAGCGCGTGCTGCGCATGCCCGGAGCCATGGCAGTGGGCATTGCGGCGCAGTTCATCGTGCTGCCTGCCGTGACCTTTGTGCTCACGCTGCTGCTCCAGCCCGGCCCCAGCATTGCGCTGGGCATGATCCTGGTGGCCTGCTGCCCGCCGGGCAATGTGAGCAACATCCTCACGCACCGCGCAGGCGGCAATGTGGCGCTGTCGGTGTCGATGACGGCGATCTCCAACGCGCTCGCGATTGTGCTTATGCCGCTCAACTTCGCGTTCTGGGGCGGTTTGCACCCCACGGCGGCACCGTTGTTGCGCAGCATTGCGCTCGACCCGCTGGAGATGGCGGGGCACATCGTCGCCATCATCGGGCTGCCGTTTGCGCTGGGCATTCTGTGTGCGGAGAAGCTGCCGCGTTTCACGCAGCGGGTGAACAAGCCCGTGCGCATCCTCAGCTTTGTCTGCCTGATCGGTTTCATCGTCGGGGCCGTGGCGGGCAACTGGCGCTACTTCCTCGACTACGTGGGGCTGGTGCTGCTGGCCGTGGTATTGCATGACGCGCTGGCCTTTGGCACCGGCTACGCCTGCGCGCGGCTCAGCGGCTTGTCGGACTACGACCGGCGCGCGGTGAGCATTGAGGTGGGCATCCGCAACGCGGGCCTGGGCCTGGTGCTGATCTTCAGTTTTTTTGGAGGTCTGGGGGGCATGGCCGTGGTGACGGGTGTCTGGGGCTTCTGGGACATCATTGCGGGCCTGGCGCTGGCGGGTTGGTGGGGGCGCAGACCTGCGGGGGTGCCGCTGGGGGCTTCGGCCAAGGAGCACGGCGCATGACGGCTTCTTCATTGGCAACGCGCCGCATCCTGGTGACCGGGGCCGACGGTTTTCTGGGCCGGGGTGTAGTGGCCGCCCTTGCGCGCGAGGGTGTGCACACGCTGGTGGCGGCCGATGTGCGCGAGGTGCCTGCCGAGCGCCGCCTGCCTGGCGTGATCTATCTGGTACAGGACGTGCGTGATCCCGCGCTGGCGCAGACGCTGGCCGACCATGCCATCGACAGCGTGGTGCACCTGGCCTCCATCGTCACGCCGGGCAAAGGATCCAACCGCGAATTCGAATATTCCGTGGATGTGCTGGGCAGCCAGAATGTGCTCGATGCCTGCGTGGCCACGGGTGTCAAGCACATCGTCGTCAGCTCCAGCGGGGCCGCGTATGGTTACCACGCTGACAACCCCGCCTGGCTGCGCGAGACCGATGCGCTGCGCGGCAATGAGGTGTTTGCCTATGCCCACCACAAGCGGCTGGTGGAAGAGATGCTGGCGCAGTACCGCGCGGACCACCCCGCGCTGGCGCAGACGGTGCTGCGCATCGGCACCATCCTGGGCGAGCGGGTGGACAACCAGATCACCGCGCTGTTCGACAAACGCCGTCTGCTGGCCATCCGTGGCAGCGAGAGCCCGTTTGTTTTCATCTGGGACGAGGACGTGACCGGCGCCATCCTGCATGCGTTGCGCACGCAGCGCGCTGGCTGTTTCAACCTGGCGGGCGATGGCGCGCTGCCGCTGCGCGAGATCGCCCGGCGCCTGGGTAAACCGGTGCTGGAGTTGCCTGCGGGCCTGCTGCGTGCCGCGCTGGCGGTGGGCTCCGCGCTGGGCCTGAGCCGCTACGGGCCCGAGCAGCTGGATTTTCTGCGTTACCGCCCCGTGCTGCTCAATGCCGCGCTCAAGGAGGTGCTGGGCTACGTGCCTGGCAAGACCAGCGCTGAGGCGTTCGAAGCCTTCGTGGCTGCCCGGGCGCGCCAAGGGCGGCCGGTGGCTGCGGCTGCGGCGGTGGCTGCATGACGGCGCTGGCACTGAGCCGTGGCGACTTGCTGCGCGCGCTGGCCGTGGTGGTCATCTGGGGGCTGAACTTTGTGGTGATGAAGCTGGGCTTGCAGGGGCTCAGCCCCATGCTGCTGGGTGCCCTGCGTTTCACTGCGGCATCCTTGCCGTTTCTGCTGTTCGTGCCCCGCCCATCGATGCCCTGGCGCTTTGTGGTGGGCTACGGGCTGGCGCAGGGGCTGGGGCAGTTCGGCTTTCTGTTCCTGGGTCTGCAGCTGGGCATGACGGCGGGCATGGCCTCGGTGGTCATGCAGACGCAGGCGTTTTTTACGCTGCTGCTGGCTGCACCGCTGCTGGGTGAGCGCGCCAAACCCTGGCAGTGGTGGGGTCTGCTGCTGGCGTTTGGCGGGCTCATGATCATTGGTCTTGCCCATGGAGAAGGGCCCGGGCAGATGACGCTGGCCGGTTTTGTGCTCACCCTCGGCGCGGCCTTCATGTGGGCGGTGTCCAACCTGGTGGCACGCCGCGCTGCGCAGGCAGGGGCTTACGCGCCGTTTCCGTTCATCGTGTGGAGCAGCGTGGTGCCCATCGTTCCGTTCTTTGCGCTGGCGGTGTGGACCGAAGGCGCCAGCGGTGTCGTGGCGCAATTGCAGGCGGTGGACGGCAGGGCTTTGCTCGCAGTGCTTTACCTCGCATTGCTGGCCACCTTGCTGGCCTACACGCTGTGGACGCAGCTGCTGCAACGCCACGCGGCCGGGCGGGTGACGCCGTTTTCGCTGCTGGTGCCAGTGGTAGGGCTGTGGGCTGCGTATGCGTTTTTGGGCGAAACGCCCTTGCCGCTGCAGTGGGCGGGCGCAGCGGCTGTGTTGTGTGGCCTGGTGGTCAACCAGACCGGTGGCTGGCTGTGGGCACGGTGGCGGCGCAAAGCCGAGACCCACTCGACCGCTCTCTAGAATCCTGGACCGGCGCAGGCTTGTACGGAATGTCCTGCGCAACAAACCCAAGGAAGCAGGATGTCTGAGAACGTGGTGTTGCAGGTGGAGGGGCTGTGTTTTGCCTATCCCGAATGTGGGGTGCTCAACCAGTGGTCGGTGGCGCTGCCTGCAGGCCTGGCGCTGGTGCGTGGCGACGAAAGCAGTGGCAAGACCACGCTGCTGCGCCTGTTGGCGGGTGAACTCACGGCGCAGGCCGGGCGCATCACGCTGCAGGGTGTGCGCCTGAGCGACACGCCCAAGGCCTTTGCGCAAATGGTGTTCTGGGTTGATCCCCGTGCTGGCGACCTGGACAAGCTCACCGCCCGTGGCTGGCTGGACAGCCTGCCCGCGCACTACCCGCTGTGGGATGCCGCAGCGCTGGTCACGCACATTGAAGGCTTCACGCTGCACGAGCATCTGGACAAGCCGTTCTATGCGCTGTCCACCGGCAGCAAACGCAAGGTGCTCATGGCCGGGGCGCTGGCCTCGGGCGCGCCGCTGACCTTGATCGACGAGCCTGTGGGCGGGCTGGACAAGCCGTCGGCCACCTACCTGGGCCGCGCCCTGGCGCAGGTGGCGGGCCAGCCCGGGCGGGTGGTGGTCGTGGCGCATTACGAGGCTTTGCCAGGCGTGCCCTGGGGCACGGTGGTGGAACTGAACAGTTGAGTGGTGTCCGGGGCACCGAGCGCCTGCGCCTTCCGCCCCCGCTTGTTTTAGACTGGGCCGCTATCGGGTGTTTTCCCGTTCTCTGAAGGACTGTTTCATGGACGCGCTTCTTTTTGCCCCGGTGGCGGTTGCCATTGCGCTCACGCCCGGCCCCAACAATTTCTGTGGCCTCAACAACGGCATTCGCGCGGGGATTGGTGCGGCCATGGTGGCGACGCTGGGGCGGGTGGCTGCGTTCGCGATTTTCCTGACGGTGTCTGCGGTGGGCTTGGGGGCCATGCTGCTGGCGTCCGAGGCGGCCTTCACGGCCGTGAAGTGGGTAGGGGCCTGCTACCTGTTCTGGCTGGGCTGGCGCGCGTGGCGCAGCCGCGAGTTCAGCGGGCTGGATGTGGTGGATGGCGCAGACGGAGGTGCGGTCAAAGCGGGCGGTGCACCGGTGCGCCTGCAGTCGCTCATCGCGCAGGAGTTCTTGCTGGGCATCACCAATCCCAAGGCCATCATCCTGTTTGCAGCGGTCTTTCCGCAGTTCATCGACCCCGGCCAGCCGGCCCTGCGCCAGTTTGTGGTGCTGGGGGCGGTGTACCTGGGGGCTGAGTTTGTCTCCACGGCGGTGTATGCGGCGGGGGGCCGGCAGATCCGCCGGTTTATCCGCACCTCACGGGGTGTGGTGCGTCTCAACAAGGCCACCGGCGGGTTCTTCATGGGGGCGGGTGGCCTGCTGCTGGCCACCAATCGGTAACTCGGGGACTACATCGCCTTGAAAAGGTGCGCGTAAAGGCGGCTCACGGGCAGCTTCTCGGTCCGGCCCGCCAGCTCCAGATGCAGCTTGCCCGCCTCGTCGCGCGTCACCGTGGTGATGGCGCTGGCGCGCACCAGGGTGCTGCGATGGATCTGCCAGAACACCTGCGTATCAAGCTGGCTCGTCAGCTCCTTGAGCGGCGTGCGGATCAGGTACTCGCGCGCCGCAGTCAGCACCCGCACGTATTTGTCGGCCGCTTCAAAGTACAGCACGTCGGCCACCGGCACCATGTGGATCTGGCTGCCGCTGCTGGCCTGGATGAGGGTGAGGGGGGCGGTGCTGCTTGGTGCCGCTGCAGCGGATGGCGAGGCAATGCCGGGCGCTGCCAGCAGGTGGCGCAGCTGCTCCATGGTTGCTTCTAAATTGATAGCTGGTTGCGCTTTATTCATAAGCGCTAGCTGCAGTTTTTGCACTGTTTTTTGCAGCCGGGCCGCCTGCACGGGCTTGAGCAGGTAGTCCACAGCCTGGGCTTCAAACGCTTGCACGGCGTACTGGTCGTAGGCCGTCACGAATACGAGTGCGGGAAACGGTTTGTCGTCGGGCCAGGCGTCGGCCAGTTCCACGGCGGCATCCAGCCCGCTTTGGCCCGGCATGCGGATGTCAAAGAAGAGCACGTCGGGGAGCAGGGCCAGCGCCTGCCTGACGGCCGACAGGCCGTCGCCCACGGTCGCGGCGATCTGCAGCGCGGGCCAGGCGCGGGCCAGCTCCTGCTGCAGTGCGGCAGCCAGCAGGTGTTCATCCTCAGCAATCAGGGCGCGGGGGGCGGGCTGGTTCATGGGTTGGGGGCGGATTTCAAAGGAAAAACGACGCTAGCGCTTGTCCCTCCTGCGCTAGCAGCTATCAAATCAAGAGTGCCTGATGCGCCGTGCAAGGTGGCCAGGCGTTCGCGCACCTGGGTCAGGCCAAAGCTCTGGCCGGGGCCCGGCGTGGGCAGGGTGCCGGGCAGGCCCACGCCGGTGTCGTTGACCTCGATCACCAGCAGCGGGCCATTGGCGCCCGGGCGCGTGCTGGCACGCACGGTGATGTGGCCACCTTCCACCTGGGGCTCCAGGCCGTGGCGTATGGCGTTTTCCACCAGGGGCTGCAGCAGCAGTGGCGGCACGGGCACATCCCGCAGTGCCTCGGGCAGGTCCAGCGTGTAGGCCATGCGCGGGCCCATGCGCACCGCCATCAGCTCCAGGTAGTCGCGCAGGCGGTCAAACTCGTTGGACAGCGGGTGCTGGGTGCTGCGCGACGCGGTGAGCGTGGCGCGCAGGTAGGCAATCATGCGGTCCAGCATCTCTTGCGCACGCGCGGGGTCTGTGCCGATCAGCACGCGCAGGTTGGCCAGCGTGTTGAACAGCATGTGCGGTTCGAGCTGGGTTTCCAGCAGCTTCAGGCGCGCCTCGCTCGCGTGCATGCGCGCCTCGGCCATCTTGTCTTCCAGATACGCCGATTTGTGGATGGCGTAGAAGTAGTAGCTGCCCACCAGCCCGGCAATGGCCGTGATGAGAATGGATGTGCGCTGGTCAGACCCGGTAGTGGACGTGCCCGGTGGGTAGAAGTGAAAGTAGTACACGCACAAGGCGTTGGCCAGCGCCGTGCCTGCCACGTACCCCACAACGATGCCCCCCGCCACCAGCGCCATGCCTTGCCACCCATGCGGCCAGCCCGTTTCGGCGGCAGACGGTATCAATTCGCGCCCCAGGTCGATCACGGCCCAGGTGAAGGTGCCGATCAGTATCGAATACACCACCGGCGGCCCGTAGGGCTTGTCGGGCATGAAGGCATATTGGATAGTCGCAACGACCAGGGTAAAGGCGAGCACCTGAAGGAAGTGCCGCAGCTTGCTGATGCCGTTGAAGGGGCGTCGCAGCATCATGGCCGGTGCTGATCTTGCTGCTTTTGGGCTTGTTCGCGCTGCAGGGCTTCGCGCTCGCGCTGCACCATGCGTTCGCGCAGGCCGTCGCCGCTGCCCAGCAGGAACACCGACACCCCATGCAGCACCAGCCCCAGGCCCCAGCCCAGCAGTGGATAGATCGACCAGGGGCGCGTACCGAATGCGTAGCGCGACATGGCAAAGAGCAGCGCGTTGACCAGCACGAACGCTGCAGCGTGCACGTACCAACCCAGCTTGGCGCTGGCGCGCCGGCGGGCCAGCGTTTCGATTTCTTCGGGGCTAAGAGGGGAGGTCATGGCGGGGCGGTCGGGGGTGAAAAGCTCGGGGCGCTGCAGGGATTCTAGGGGCGGGCTACGCCGGGCAGGCGTGGCGCGCCACCGTGGCCACAGCCTGGGCGTCCAGCGTCAGCCCCATGTGGTTCACGCTGGGCACCAGGGTCACGGGCACAGGCTTGCCCGACTGGGCAAACAGATCGGCAAAGCGGTCGGCGTAAAAAAGCTCATCGTCCTGCCCGGCCACGATGCAGACCGTGCCCCGGGCATTGCGGATGTCGGCCTGGTAGTCGTCGTGGGGGCGGAAGTTCATGGCAAGGTTGTAGGAATAGCTCGGGGTCAGCCCCGCGCGGGATGCCTCGTCCAATGCAAAGCGCAGAACCGGCAGATCGTTCCATCGCGTGATGCCCGCGCGGTTGAACAGCGTCAGGGCGATCAGCCTTGGCACACCGATGGAGGCCCAGCCTCCGGTATCGGGGCGCGCCGTGGGCGCATCCTGGTGAATGAACGGGGAGAGCAGGACGTAGTGGCCAAACAGGGCCTGCCGATCGCTGCCTGCGAAGCGCAGCGCGAAACCGCCGCCTGCCGAGAAGCCCATCAGGGTCTGGGAACCGCCGTGGGGAACGGCGCGCAGGAAGTCTTCCAGATCATCTTCGAGTTGGCCGATGTAGGCCACGTGCCCGCGTTCGCCGGATTCGCCATGTCCGCGCAGGTCCAGCGCAGCCACCGCGTACCCCTGGGCCGCCAGAGCGCGGGCCAGCACGTGCATGGACCGGGCCCTCGACGACGAGCCGTGCACCAGCACGACCCGGTGAAGCAGGGCGTCCGCGGCTGCCGTCGCGGGCGGGTAGCTGTACCAGGCCAGAGATGTGCCGTCCCGGGCGAAGTAGCGCTGAGCGCTGGGAACGCCGGTGAAGTCCACCCCCGCAAACGGGGCGTTGACGCTGGTCAGTGGCTGAATGGGCCGGGGGCCTCCCCACACCAGGGCGGCCGTGAGTGCCGCGGTGCAGGCGAGCAGGATGAGCAGAGGCGTGAGGAGCATGGGCGCGGTGCGGCGGTGTCGCAAGTTGGCGGGCCGTAGCATTGTGCCAAGCAGCCCGAGTGAAATGGCAGAGATGAGTAGCATGGTTTGAAAGGGTCAATGTGCAGCGGTCGTGGGCAGCAGGTGCCGCTCAAAGAAGTCCACGATGCGTGCATCCACCTCGGGCAGCACCTTGCGGTCAAAGCCGGGCGGGTCGCCCAGCAGCGCGGTCTGCACGTCGCTCAGCAGGTGCAGCGGTGGCATGGGCGACAGCATGGCGCCGTGGCTGGCGTCCGGCAGGTGGGCTACGTGGGTGCAGCGGTCCTGGCAGGCCGTGAGCACGGCGTCACTGTGAAAGCGCGGTACCTGGTTCACATCCATGCCCGCAGTCACCAGCCCCAGCGCGATGCTTGGGGTGGCAAGGGTGGCCATGTCAAAGTCGGCTGCAAAGGGCACGCTGGCCACGGCGGCTTGTATGCGGGGGTCCTGGTGTGTGTAGGCGGTGTCATCGCCAAAGCGGTGCCGTATCACGGTCAGTGCAAACCACTTTTTCAGGCCATCCAGCAGGTTGCCGTGCAAACGGGTGATGAACCCGACACAGGAGGAAAAATCATCGGCAATGTGGGCCTCGCAGTGCTGACGAAAGCGCGCGGGCGACCACGCGCCGCCCGCCAGCGTCAACGCCGTGTGGCCACCGGCGGAACCACCGAAGACCCCCACCTTGTCCAGGGTGAGCAACGGGGCCAGGCGGTTGTCTTGGGCCACGGCGTCGATGGCGCGGGAGACCTCGACGGGGCGGCGCTTCCAGCTCTCGGGGCCGGGGGTGGATGGGTCTTTGGAGTTGTCTCCCGCATGTTCGGGCAATGCCACGACAAAACCTGCGGCCACCATTGCACGCGCAAGGTCGGTGTGGACCCACGGATTGCCGCCCGAACCGTGTGTGATGACGATCAGGCGGCCGTTGCCCCGCACGGGGCTGCCTTGCCAGGCCAGCTGCAGCTGGAAGGGGCCGCGCTGCACAGGTTCGTCGGCACTGCTGCTGGGGTAGAACACCGTGATGGGGCCATCCCCCAGCAAGCCGGGCAATTCCATCAGCCCCGTGCCCGCCTGGGAGGCGGTGGCCGCACCCCATGTCGCCAGTGTCAGCAGGGTCAGGGTCAGTCGTCGGAGCATCTTCATGGGATTTCTTTCGTGCGGAAGGAGGGTGTAGACGGGTTCAACGGCGTTGCCCCTGCTGCGCCAGACGGTCGCGTTCGGCCTGCACCATGCGCTCATGCAGCCCGCCGCCAGCGATCAGGAACACCACCGCCCCATGCACCACCAGGCCGATGCCCCATCCCAGGGCGGGGTACACCGCCCAGTGCCGCCCGCTGGCGGCCGACAGGGTGATCAGCAGCAGGTTGACCAGCAGATAGACGCCGGCGTGCATGTACCAGCCGAGTTTGGCCCCGGCGCGTTTGCGGGCCAGGCGTTCGATGGGGTCTTGGGTGGGGTGGACGTAGTGCATGGTGATGTCTCCAGACAAGGTGAGTCAGTTCGATGGGAGGGCAGGGTTCTGGCGGGGCTCAGGCGCCCACGGGGGATGCGCCGTAGACCACGCTTTGCTGCGCCAGGCGCCACATCCGCAGGGCCCGGGCGGCGAACAGGCCGTTGAACATCCCATAAAGGGCCGAGATCTGCAGCGCGAAGGTGCCGTCCCGTGCCAGGGTGGGTTGCATGGCCAGCTCCACCCCTACGAAATACTTGGTCAGGAAGATGCCGACGATCAGCGCGAGCGGCATGGCGCTGCCCGGAATGTAAAAACTGCGCGAAGAGGCGTTGTAGAGCGTGCCGGTGGGCGCCGTGGGCTGGAACCACAGGGCCAGCGCCGTGGTCGCCGTGGCGGCTGCCAGCCAGAGACCCACTGCCTGTACGCCGGAGGAGGCCGAACCGCCGAATGCCGACAGCAGGCCTGCCACCGAGAAGGCGGCCATGCCCAGCGGCATGAGCTGGGTTCGCAGCAGGCTGGCGCTGCGGTCGCGCAGCTGGCTGGCTCCCAGCCCCACCAGGCCGGCCAGCATGCCCCAAACCCAGTAGGGGGTGTGACTGATGACCTGGAGCATTGCTTGGGGTTGGTGAACAATCAAATTGAGCAGCATGGGGATCTCCTGAGTGGAAAGGGCAGATGGAGAGGGAACGGCAGGGTCAGATCACGCCCAGTGCCGACCAGAGCGAATGGCCGAGAAAGCGATCAGGCAGCAGAGTGAAGCCACCGGCCACCACGCAGGCGCCGATGTAGACGCGCTGCATCGTCTTGCGATGCCCGTCGATGTTGCGCCGGGCCAGGAAGACAAAAGACAGCACCAGCATCCCCAGCGTGACCGGTATCAGCAGGTGGATCAGCCCGAAGCTGCCCCAGCGCGGGCCCGGACCCCCACTGATGAAAATGGCCGACACGGCTGTGGCCACCATCAGGGTTACCCAGGCATACCCGGCGGCGCGGTGTAGGCGCGGGCGTTGGGTGGCACCCTTGCGGGCCCACAGGGCGATGGGGCCGATGGCGGTCGCGGCGAGCGCTGCGGCGAGGTGGATGGCGATGACGGGGGTGAGTTGCATGGTGTAGCTCCGGGCTCGTTCTTCAATGGAGCGGACTGTGCCGACACCGCCCTGTCGCTGCCAGCGGCTTGCGACGAAATGCGCCAGGGCCGCCGCGAAATGCAGGAGCGCGGCGTGACTTGCAGGGCATTTTTGGTGGTCGGCCCGTTGGTGGATGCGTCTTCCCTACGAATTGCTTTGACCCCAAGGTTTACTTTTCTTCGCACAGCGTTCAAAGCAACGCGTGAACTGAGCCTCTACGATCCGGTACGGTTGACCGTGCTGACACCCGCCCAGCACGCACCCCGAGAACACGAATCAAGACCGCCATGAACCCTCAAGAAGTCAACGCGCCCCCGCCATCGGCCATTCCTCCCGCTCCCCCCGGCAAACCGCCACGCCGATCCCGATGGGTAGGAAGCCTGCTGGCGCTGGTGTTGGTGGGGCTGGTAGGAGGGGCGGCGTGGTATCTCATCCAGCGGGCCAATGGTGAATCCAGCGGCGGTCCAGGCTTTCCGGGGGGCGGGCGCCCCATGGTCACGGTGGGAGATGCCGTGGTGCGCAAGGCTGAACTGCCGGTGATCATCGATGCGCTGGGCACCGTGATCCCCGCCACAACGGTCACGCTGCGGCCCCAGGTGTCGGGCATGCTGACCCAGGTGCTGTTCACCGAGGGGCAGATGGTCAAAAAAGGGCAGTTGCTGGCGCAGATCGACCCCCGACCCTTCGAGCAGGCGCTGATGCAGGCCCAGGGCACCCGCCAGCGCGACGAGGCGCAGCTGGAGAACGCGCGCCTCACGCTGGAGCGCTACCGCACATTGCTGTCGCAAGACTCCATCGCCCGCCAGGACGTGGATACGCAGGCCGCGCTGGTCAAGCAACTCGAAGGCACGGTGATGACCGACAAGGCCCAGGAGGGCACGGCGCGCCTGAACCTGGACTACACCCGCATCACCGCGCCCGCGTCGGGGCGCATCGGTCTTCGCACCGTGGATGCGGGCAACTACGTGACCTCGGGCGACACGGCGGGCCTGGCCACCATCACGCAGGTGGCGCCCATCGACGTGCAGTTCTCCGTGCCGCAGGACCGCGTGGCCGACATCCAGGCAGCGCAGGGCGCAGCGGACGCCCTGGCCGTGACGGCGCTGGACCGCACGCGCAAGGCCGAACTCGACAAGGGCCGGTTTTCGACGCTGGACAACCAGGTGGACACCACCACCGGCACCGTCAAGGCCAAGGCTCGGTTCGAGAACGCGGCGGGTGCGTTGTTTCCCAACCAGTTTGTGAACGTGCAGCTGCTGCTGCGCAACGTGCCCGCGCTGGTGGTGCCCGTGACCGCCGTGCGCACCGGCGCCAATGGCGACTACGTCTATGTCATCAACGAAGACCGCACGGTGTCGCTGCGCAAGGTCAAGCGCGGTCAGGCCACGGTGGGGCTGATGGCGATCACCGAAGGCCTGAAGGAAGGCGAACGTGTGGTGACCGAGGGCGGGGACCGCTTGCAGGATGGCATGGCCGTGCAGCTGCCGGGTGCGCAGGCCGCCCGTGCACCGCGTGCGGGGGCCAGCGGGTCGCGAGGGGAGCGTGGAGAAGGTGGCCAGCGCCGCCAGCGTCCTCCTCAGAATCCCTGAGCGCGGCACGACAACATGAGTCCTTCACGTCCATTCATTGAAAGGCCCGTGGCCACTGCGCTGCTGATGATTGCCATCGTGCTGGCAGGGCTGGTGGGTTTCCGCTTTCTGCCGCTGTCGGCCTTGCCCGAGGTGGATTACCCCACCATCCAGGTGCAGACCCTGTACCCGGGTGCCAGCCCCGAGGTCATGAGCCGCACGGTGAGTGCGCCGCTGGAGCGCCAGTTTGGCCAGATGCCCGGGCTCACGCGCATGGCGTCCACCAGCGCCTCGGGGGTGTCCATCATCACGCTGCAGTTTGGCCTGGGGCTGGCGCTGGATGTGGCCGAGCAGGAGGTGCAGGCGGCCATCAACGCGGGCAATTCGCTGCTGCCCGCAGACCTGCCCGCACCGCCGGTGTACGCCAAGGTGAACCCTGCCGACGCGCCGGTGCTCACGCTGGCCATCAGCTCTGACACGCTGCCGCTCACCGAAGTGCAGAACCTGGTGAACACGCGCCTGGCGCAGAAGATCAGCCAGGTTTCCGGTGTGGGGCTGGTGTCGCTGGCGGGTGGGCAGCGGCCTGCCGTGCGCATCCAGGCCGACACCAAGGCGCTGGCGTCGTACGGCATTGGCCTCGATACCCTGCGCACGGCCATCACGTCGGCCAACGCCAACAGTGCCAAGGGCAGTTTTGACGGCCCGCAGCGCTCGTACACCATCAATGCCAACGACCAGTTGCTGACGGTGGACGACTACAAGAACCTCATCGTGTCGTGGCGCAACGGCGCGCCGGTGCGCATGCTGGAGGTGGCGCGTGTGGTGGAGAGTGCGGAGAACAACCGGCTGGGCGCGTGGGCGGGGGTCAACGACCCCCTCCGCGCCGCGCCGGGCCGCCCCCAGCAAGCGGACGCGCCCTCGGGGGGCAGCGAACCACACGAAGTGGGGAGCGTGGGGGCTTCCATCACTCCAGCGATCATCCTCAACGTGCAGCGCCAGCCGGGCGCCAACGTGATCGCCACGGTGGACAACATCAAGAAGCTGCTGCCCGAGCTGCAGGCGGGCCTGCCCGCATCGCTCAAGGTGCAGGTGCTGTCGGACCGCACCACGGGCATCCGGGGCTCGGTCCACCATGTGGAGCTGGAACTGGTGCTGGCCGTGCTCATGGTGGTGCTGGTGATCTTCTTCTTTCTGCACAGCCTGCGCGCCACGGTGATTGCCAGCCTGGCCGTGCCCATTTCGCTCATTGGCACCTGCGGCGTGATGTACCTGCTGGGCTACAGCCTCAACAACCTGAGCCTGATGGCACTGACGATTGCCACCGGCTTTGTAGTGGACGATGCCATCGTGATGATCGAGAACATCGCGCGCTACCTGGAGGAGGGCGAGCCGCCGTTCCAGGCGGCGCTCAAGGGCGCGACGCAGATTGGCTTCACCATCATCTCGCTCACGGTGTCGCTGATCGCGGTGCTGATCCCGCTGCTCTTCATGAGCGATGTGGTCGGCCGGCTCTTTCGCGAGTTCGCGGTCACGCTGGCCATCACCATTCTCATCTCGGGCGTGGTGTCGCTCACCCTTGTGCCCATGATGGCTGCGCGCTGGCTGCGCGCCGAACCTGCGGGTGGCCCGAAGGGCGTCGCGGGCCGTATCAACCGGGGTTTCGAGCGGGTGATTGGCGGCTATGACCGCTGGCTGCAGTGGGTGCTGCGCCACCAGGGCGCCACGCTGGTGGTGGCGGTGATGACGCTGGCCCTCACGGCGCTCTTGTATGTGGTGATCCCGAAGGGGCTTTTTCCCACGCAGGACACAGGGCAACTGCAGGCGCGCGTCGAGGCGTCGCAGGATGTCTCGTACGCCCGCATGAGTGAACTCCAGCAAGCCGCCGTACGCGCCATCTTGCAAGACCCCGATGTGTTGTCGCTCAGCTCGTTTGTGGGTGTGGATGCGGCCAACAACACCATGCTCAACGCCGGGCGCATGCTGATCAATCTCAAGCCTGACCGCGACGGGCAGGAAGCCATCATGCAGCGCCTGCGCGAGCGTGTGCGGTCGGTGGCGGGTGTCACGCTGTACCTTCAGCCCACGCAGGATCTGACGATCGATGCGGAAACCGGCCCCACCGAGTACCGTGTGTCAATTGGCGGTGTGGATGCCGCGCAGGTCAACGACTGGACCCGCAAGCTCGCCGAGCGACTGCAGCGCGAGCCCAAGGTGCGCAACGCCACGACCGATGCGGGCGCGCAGGGCCTGTCGGCCTTTGTGGACATTGACCGCAACACGGCATCCCGCCTGTCGGTCACGGCCAGCAGCGTGGACGACACGCTCTACAGTGCGTTTGGCCAGCGCATCGTGTCCACCATCTTCACCGAGACCAACCAGTACCGCGTGATCCTGGAAGCCCAGCAGGAAGGCATGAACACGCCCGAGGCCCTGGGCACCTTGCAGCTGCGCACAGGCTCCGGCACGCCCACGCCGCTGGCGGCTGTGGCCACCATCCGCGAGCAACTGGCGCCGCTGCAGATCACGCGCGTGGCCCAGTACCCGGCGGCAACGTTGGGGTTTGACAAGGCCGAGGGTGTTTCCTTGGGTAGCGCGGTGGACGCCATCCGCGCTGCCGCCAAGGAGATCGGCATGCCGCAGGGCTTGTCGATGGAGTTCCTGGGGGCTGCCGGGGCTTACGAAAAATCGTTGTCGAGCCAGCTGTGGCTCATTCTGGCGGCCATGGTGTGCGTGTACATCGTGCTCGGCGTGCTGTACGAGAGCTATATCCACCCGGTCACGATCCTCTCCACCCTGCCTTCCGCCGGGGTGGGGGCGCTGCTGGCGCTCATGGTGTCGGGCAACGACCTGGGGGTGATCGGCATCATCGGCATCATCCTGCTGATCGGCATCGTCAAGAAGAACGCGATCATGATGATCGACTTCGCCATCGACGCCGAGCGCCACCAGGGCATGGGGCCGCAGCAGGCCATCCACCAGGCCGCGCTGCTGCGCTTTCGCCCCATTCTCATGACCACGCTGGCGGCGCTGTTTGCCGCGCTGCCGCTGATGCTGGGATGGGGCGAGGGGGCGGAACTGCGCCGCCCCCTGGGGCTGGCGATTTTTGGCGGCCTGATCCTGAGCCAGATGCTCACCCTTTTCACCACGCCGGTGATCTATCTGGCGTTTGACCGGCTGGGCCGCCGCTGGACGGGCCGGGGCACGGCGGCGGCGCCGGTCCAGGCCGGGGAGGTGTCGTGAATCTCTCGCGCCCCTTCGTCGAGCGGCCGGTCGCCACCGTGCTGCTGACCATTGGCGTGGCCCTGGCGGGGATCGCCGCATTTTTTGTGCTGCCCGTATCGCCTTTGCCGCAGGTGGACTATCCGGCCATTTCGGTCTCGGCCAGCCTGGCGGGCGCCAGCCCCGAAACCATGGCCACCAGCGTGGCCACCCCTCTGGAGCGGCGGCTGGGGGTGATTGCCGGGGTCAACGAAATGACCTCGACCAGCTCCAACGGATCGGCGCGTGTGAGCCTGCAGTTCGACCTGAACCGCAACATCGACGCGGCCGCGCGCGAGGTGCAGGCCGCCATCAACGCGGCGCGGGCCGACCTGCCCGCCACGCTGCGCAGCAACCCCACGTACCGCAAGCGCAACTCGGCGGCATCACCCGTCATCATTCTGGCGCTGACATCCAAGACGCGCACGCCGGCTGAGATCTACGATGCCGTCTCCAACGTGGTGAGCCAGCGCCTGTCGCAGGTGGACGGTGTGGGAGAGGTGGAGATTGGCGGCGGCTCGCTGCCCGCCGTGCGCGTGGAGCTGCTGCCCTTTGCGCTCAACCGCTACGGCATCAGCACCGAAGACGTGCGCGCTGCCATCCAGGCCTCCAACGCCAACCGGCCCAAGGGCGCCATCGAGGGCGACGGGCGCCGCCTGCAGATCTATACACCATCGCCAGCGCGCAAGGCGGCAGAGTACGAATCGCTCATCGTCGCCTGGCGCAACAATGCCGCCGTGCGGCTGGGGGATGTGGCGCGCGTGGTGGACGGGGTGGAAAACCGCCGCACCGTGGGGCTGTTCAACGGCGATCCCGCCATCATCGTGCTGGTCACGCGCCAGCCGGGTGCCAACATCATCGAAACGGTGGATGCCGTGCGCGCGCTGTTGCCCGACCTGCAGGCCCAGCTGCCGCAGGACATCCAGGTGGCCGTGGCGTCGGACAGCACCAACTCCATCCGTTCGTCCCTGCATGAAATCGAGCTGACCCTGATGGTCTCCATTGCCCTCGTGGTGCTGGTGGTGGGCCTCTTCCTGCGCAAGGCGCGGGCCACGGTGATCCCGGCGGTGGCCACTGTGGTGTCGCTGCTGGGAACCTTCGGCGTGATGTACTTCCTGGGCTTCAGCCTGAACAACCTGAGCCTGATGGCGCTGACCGTGGCCACAGGTTTTGTGGTGGACGATGCCATCGTGGTGCTGGAAAACACCATGCGCCACATCGAGGCCGGCATGGACCGCATGCAGGCCGCGCTGCAGGGTGCGCGGGAGGTGGGCTTCACCGTGCTGTCCATCAGCCTGTCGCTGGTGGCGGTGTTCATTCCGCTGCTGTTCATGGACGGCCAGGTGGGGCGGCTGTTCCGCGAATTCGCCATCACGTTGTCAGCGGCGGTGATGATTTCGCTGGTGATCTCGCTCACCACCACGCCCATGATGTGTGCGTGGCTGCTGCGGGCGCACGACCCGGCCAGCGACAAGCCCCCGTCGCGCCTGGCGCGGTGGGCAGAGCGTGGCTACCAGGGCGTGCTGCGCGGGTATGGACACAGCCTGGACTGGGCCCTGGCCAGCAAAGGCCTGGTGGTGCTCATCCTGCTGGCGGTGATCGGGCTCAACGTGTACTTGTTCGCGAAGATCCCCAAAGGGTACTTCCCCGAGCAGGACAACGGCCAGCTCAACGCGGGCCTCAGGGCCGACCAGAGCATTTCGTCCGAAGCCCTGGCGCGCAAGCTACGCCAGGCCGTGGAGATCATCCGCAAGGACCCAGCGGTGGACACCGTCGTCGGCTTCTCGGGTGGCAGCCGGGCCGGGGGTGGGTTCATGTTTGTGAACCTCAAACCGTTGAAGCAGCGCACGGACAGCACACCGGCCGTCATAGCGCGGCTGCGGCCGCAGCTCAACCAGATCACCGGCCTCAGGGTGTTTCTGAACCCCGTGCAGGACCTGCGCATGGGCGGGCGCTCCAGCAACTCCACCTACCAGTACACGCTCAAGAGCGACACCATGGCGGACCTCAAGCAATGGGCGGGCAAGCTGGCCGACCGGCTCAAGGACGAAAGCCTGCTCAAGGACGTGGACACCGACCAGGCGGAGAACGGCGTGGAGACCTATGTGGAGGTGGACCGCGACAGCGCTTCGCGCCTGGGCGTGAGCGCCTCGGCCATCGACAACGCGCTGTACAACGCCTTCGGCCAGCGTTCGGTGGCCACCATCTATGGCGAACTCAACCAGTACGCCGTCATCATGGAGTGGGCGCCGGAGTACACCCGGGGCCCGCCGGCCCTGAAAGATATCTACGTGGCCAGCAACCCGACCGGTGCCACGGGGACGGCCGCCAACCCGGGCCAGCGCGGTGCGTCCACGGGCAATGTCATCAGCACTGCGGCATCGACCATGGTGCCGTTGAGCGCCGTGGCGCGCGTGGTGGAGCGGGCGTCACCCACGTCCATCAGCCACCAGGATGGCGAGCTGGCCACCACCATCTCGTTCAACATCGACCCCGGAACCTCGCTGGCGCAGGCGCGCCAGGTCATCGAGCAGGCCGAGGCCGACATTGCCATGCCCACCAACGTGCGCGGCAGCTTCCAGGGCACGGCGCTCAGCGCCCAGCAGTCGCAGGGGCAACAGCTGTTCCTGATCCTCACCGCCATCGTGGTGATCTACATCGTGCTGGGGGTTCTGTATGAAAGCCTGATCCACCCGATCACGGTGCTGACCACGCTGCCGTCGGCGGGGGTGGGCGCCGTGCTGGCGCTGCTGCTGTTCAACATGCAGTTCACCATCATTGCGCTCATCGGCGTGTTCCTGCTGATCGGCATCGTCAAGAAGAACGCGATCATGATCATCGACTTTGCGCTGGACGCCGAGCGCGCGCGCGGGCTCACGGCCCTGGAGGCCGTGCGCGAAGCCTGCCTGCTGCGGTTTCGCCCCATCCTGATGACCACGATGGCTGCTGCGCTGGGTGCACTGCCGCTGGCCATCGGCTTCGGGCAGGGCTCGGAGCTGCGCCAGCCGCTGGGCGTGGCGATCATCGGCGGGCTCATCGCGAGCCAGTTGCTCACCTTGCTGACGACGCCGGTGGTGTATGTGCTGCTCGACAAGCTGCGCAAGCCCGCACCCAACGAACAACAACTCAGCCGCGCCGGAGCCCCCGGTGCCGCTGTCTGATTGCGCACCATGACCCGTCCCTTCATCCCCCTCGCACCGGGTGCACGCGCCGCACGCTGGGCCAGCCTCGGGCTCGCGCTGACGCTGCTGTCTGCCTGCTCCGTCACTCCGCCGTACCAGCGCCCCGAGATGCCAGTGCCGGCCACGTTCAAGGAGGCGGGCGCCACCTGGGCGCCAGCCGCGCCTGCCGACGCGCTGGACCGTGGACCCTGGTGGGAGCTGTTCGGAGACGCCGAGCTGAACCGGCTGGCGGAGCAGGTGCAGCTATCCAACCAGAACATTGCCGCAGCAGTGGCTGCCTATGCCCAGGCGCAGGCCGTGGTGCGGCAGCAGCGCGCGGGGCTGCTGCCTTCCGTCAGCCTGTCGGGCGGTGCCACGCGTTCGGGTGGCGAGGGCGCCAGCCGGTCCGGCACCACGACCCAAGCCTCGTTGGGGGTGGACTGGGCCCCGGACCTGTGGGGGCGGCTCGAAAGCGGCGTCAACAATGCCCAGGCCAGTGCGCAAGCCAGCGAGGCCGACCTTGCGTCGGCCCGCCTGTCCGCCGTGGGCAGCCTGGCCTCTGCCTATTTCCAGTTGCGCGAGGCCGATGCGGAAATCGGGCTGCTGCAGGCCACGGTGGAGGGCTACGAGCGCAGCCTGCAGATCGCCAGGAATCGTTATTCCGCCGGAGTGGTGGCCCAGACCGATGTGCTGCAGGCGCAGACCCAACTGGCAAACGCGCGGGCCGACCTGGCCACCGCGCGCCAGAACCGGGCGCGGTTCGAGCACGCGCTGGCGGTGCTGACGGGGCAGGCGCCCTCCGACTTTGTCGTGCCCAGTGCGCCGTGGGTGGCCCAAGTGCCCGAGGTGCCACCAGGCGTCCCCTCAACCCTGCTGCAGCGCCGCCCCGACATCGCGTCGGCAGAGCGGGCCGTGGCCGCTGCCAACGCGCAGATCGGCATCCAGCGCGCGGCGTACTTTCCCAGCCTGAGCCTGGGCGCCACCCTCGGCAGCGGTGGCAGCAGCGTGGCGGATCTGTTCAAGGCGTCGGGCACTGTGTGGTCACTGGGGCTGTCGATTGCACAGACTGTGTTTGATGCAGGTGCCACCGCCGCCCGCGTGGAGGAGGCGCAGGCTGCACGCGATGCCCGTGTGGCCGTCTACCGCCAGACCGTGCTGACGGCCTTCCAGAGCGTGGAAGACCAGCTCACCGTGCTGCGCACCCTGCGAGAACAGGAGCCCCTGCGGCGCGAGGCCGTATTGGCCGCCGAACGCACGGCGCAGCAGCTGCTCAACCGCTATCGCGAAGGCCAGGTGGGCTACACCGAGGTGGTGACCGCGCAAGTGTCGGCGCTGTCTGCCCAGCGCGCCCTGCTGCTGCTGCAGGTCAACCGCCAGCTGGCCGTGGTGGCGCTGGTGCAGGCGCTGGGGGGCGGGTGGCAGGCGCCGTGGCAGCCCCCCGCCTGAAGGCTGCGCGGGGCTGCTCGGCATATACTCCTGTTTTGATAGCTACTAGCGCTTGATAGATAAGCGGTAGAGCCTTGTTTGATTCAAATTTTCTCAAGGAGTGTGCGTGGACGTTGTATTGCTGGTCAAGGCTGCCATCATGGGCGTGGTCGAAGGCCTGACGGAGTTCCTGCCCATTTCTTCCACGGGGCACCTGATCCTGGCGGGCTCTCTGCTGGGATTTGATGATGCCAAGGCCAAGGTGTTTGACATTGCCATCCAGACCGGTGCCATCTTTGCGGTGATCCTGGTGTACTGGCAGAAGATCCGCGCCACGCTGGTGGCCTTGCCCACGCAGCGGCAGGCGCAGCGGTTTGTACTCAATGTGCTCATCGGGTTTTTGCCCGCTGTGGTGCTGGGCCTGTTGTTTGGCAAAGCCATCAAGGCCCATCTGTTTACCCCTGTGGTGGTGGCCAGCACCTTCATCATTGGGGGCTTCATCATTTTGTGGGCAGAGCGCCGATCTCCTGCGGCCACTCGCATCCAGTCGGTGGATGACATGACGCCGCTGGACGCCCTCAAGGTGGGCCTGGTGCAGTGTCTCGCCATGGTGCCGGGCACCAGCCGCAGCGGCTCCACCATCATCGGGGGCATGCTGCTGGGCCTGTCGCGCAAGGCAGCCACCGATTTTTCGTTCTTTCTGGCCATTCCCACGCTCATTGGCGCGGGGGTGTACAGCCTGTACAAGGAGCGCGCGCTGCTGTCGGTGGCCGATCTGCCCATGTTCATCACCGGGCTGGTCTTTTCTTTCCTGAGCGCCTGGCTGTGTGTGCGCTGGTTGTTGCGCTACATCAGTACCCATAGCTTTGTACCGTTTGCGTACTACCGCATCGTGTTTGGCATCGTTGTTCTGGTGACAGCATGGACTGGATGGGTGCAGTGGGCGGACTGATAATCCACCCATGAGCCGTTTTGCCCCCATTGCGCCCCTGGTTTCTTGTGCTTCGTTGCTGGCTTGCCTGTGCTCCTGGCCGGCGGCGCACGCCGCGGATGCGCCTGCGGCCGAAGAGCCGCCCAAACCGTTGTTCAACTACGCGCTGGGCGCCATCGTGGGCTCCAGCCCGGACTACGCGGGCGGTGATGGGCGCAAGAACAGCTTGCGGCCCGCATGGGCCATCGAATATGGACGTTTCAGGCTCAGTACCTCGCGTGGCAGCGCCTTCATGGGACATGGGCTGGGTCCGCGCGAATCGGGTGCCAGCGCCACGCTGGCGCAGGGAGATCAATTCAACCTGAGCGCCTCGCTGCGCATCGACAAAGGCCGTGACGGCTCGGACGCACCGATCCTGGTGGGGTTGCCCTCGGTCCGGTCCACGCTGCGCGCGCGGGTGAGCGCTGGGTATGCGCTGACGCCACGGTGGTCTGTGGGCGCCGGGCTTTCGCAGGACATTCTGGGGCGCGACGGCGGCGCGCAGTTGTCCACCAGCGTGGGCTATACCTGGCCCGTGACCGAGCAGACCAAAGTCACTTTCGGCGCAGGCGCGAGCTTTGGGGATCGCACCTATCTGCGCGGTCATTTTGGCGTGCCTGCGGGTGGTTCCGGGGCCTTGCCTGCCTTTGATCCGGGCGCAGGCCTGTACAGCGTGGATGCCGGTGTGGAGGTCATGTCGGCCATCAATCGCCACTGGGTGATTCTGGGTGCGGCGCGTGTATCGCAGCTCAAGGGCGACGCCCGCCGCAGCCCGCTCACCGTCGAGCCCACAGGGTATTCCGTGTCCGTCGGCCTGGCGTACCGCTGCTGCCGTTAGTCCACTGAAACCGAGAAATCGGCTGTGCGTGAGGGTCTGGCAGGGCCGCCCTCTAGGCGGCGGGCGCAGGCGGGTTGCATACCCGGCGAGCACGGCAACGACGAGGGCGGCCCTGCCAGACCCTCACCCTTCGGGCCGGGGTGGCAGCAGGCGCATCGCTGCGTTGCGGGCCTTGCCAAGGCGGCCAGCCTTGGCCGCAGCCCGCGCCTTGCGCTGCACCCGCTGCCACCTCGGCACACAGCCGATTTCTCGGTTTCAGTGGACTAGCGTGCAACACCGTGCGGGAGCTGGCCTTTTGCGAAGGCCCGTGGGGCCTGCGGGGGCTCCATGGGCCGAAAGTGATAAGCTGGTGCTGACACACTGTTACCTGTAGCAGGGCGATGCAAAGCGGCCACCGTGAAGGAGGTGCAGCGTTGGATCGCCCCCTCTGTCGATGACCATCTCCCCGCCGGGGCTATCGCCGCATGATGCAAGACGAGCCTGAGTTGTCGCAGCCCCCCACAGCCGTCCATCAGGATTCCTGGTCCAAGGCTGAATTGCTGGATCTGATCACCCGCAGCGCGGGTGCCACCATGGCTGTGATCGACCGCAGTCTGGCCATGATCTATGTCAACGAGGAATACGCCCGCTGGTTCGGCGCCGTGCCCCAGCAGTTGGTGGGGAAAACCCTGGTCGAGGTGTATGGCGAGAGCGACTGCGCCCGATTCATGCCCTTCGTCGAGCGTGTGCTGCAGGGCGAGCGGGTGCAGTACCAGCGCCTTCTGCGCACACCGTATGGCATTGATGAATGGCGCACCATCTGCCTGACCCCCTGGCACAACCGGCAGGGGCTGGTGGACGGCTTCATCACCACGGCGCTCGACGTTCATGAACTGCAGGTCACCATGAATGCGCTGCGCGCAGCCAACCAGCGGCTTTCCTCGCACATGGAAAACAGCCCGCTTGCGGTGCTGGAGATGGACCATAACCTCAGGCTCCTGCACTGTTCGCAGCGCGCTGTGCAGCTCATGGGCTGGCTGCAGGTGGCGGGGCTGGAGGGGCGGTTGCTGACGGAACTTGTGGACCCTTCACTTCAGGACGATGGGCTTCAGAGTGCGCTACAGCGCCTGCAGTCGGGGCAGGAGTCCCAGAACCGCGCGGAGACCTGCTTTGTGCGGGAGGACGGTAGCGAAGTGCATTGCGAGTGGTTCAACTCCGCACTGACCGACGCCCAGGGGCAGGTCACATCGATCATGGCGCTGGTCCAGGATGTCTCGGCCAAGATCCAGATCGCCCGCCAGCAGCACTATTTGGCCAACCACGATTCACTCACGGGCCTGCTCAATCGGGCGGCTTTTCAGAGCCGTCTGGAACAGTCCCTGACGCAGGCGCGATGCAATGCCGGGTCTGTGGCCTTGCTGTTCATCGACCTCGATGGGTTCAAGGGGGTGAACGACGCCGAAGGCCATCGCGCCGGTGATGAAGTGCTGCGCATTGTGGCCCAACGCATTGCCAGCACGGTGCGTGCGGGCGACACCATGGCACGCCTGGGTGGCGACGAATTCCTGGTCATGCTCGACCGCGATGTCACCCGCGATGTGACCGACACCATCGGCCACCGCATCATCGAGGCATTGCACCAGCCCATGGTTGTGGAAGGGCGTGATCTTTTCATCGGCGCCAGCATTGGCGTGGCCGTGTATCCCCCGCTGGAGGGGGATATCGACGCCCTGATGAACCGCGCCGACCAGGCGATGTACTCGGCCAAACGCGCGGGCAAAGGCCGGCTCCATTACGCGGAAGCGGCCCGTTCCTGAGCGGTGGTCTACCGCTCCAGGGAGGCTGGCCTGCAGCGCCTCCTCTACAGGCTGGGCAGCCGGACGCTCTGCTGAAAGTGGAAGAAGTTCCCGGGGTCGTACTGGGCCTTGACCTGCTGAAGCTGCGGGTATGCAGGGCCCCAATAGGCCTGGGCAAAGTCCTGCAGGCTTGCGTCGGGATAGTTCTGGTACACGTGGCCGTTCAGGAAGGGTTTGACCAGGTTCATGAACCCATCGAGCCAGGCTTCCATCTGGGCCCGCTCGGTGTCATTGGTCCAGAACACGTCCACCACGAGGTCGGCATCCACATGGCGGTGGATGAAAGCGCTGTCGGCCACGGGATAGCGGTTGATGGCGCCGCCATAGGGTTCCAGATAAGCCAGCGACCAGGGGTTGGGCGAGGTCTTGAAGTAGTCGATGATGCGTTGCCAGTCGGCTGTTGACAGCGGCGTGCTGATGTAGCCGCAGGCCTTGGTTTCCGCCACGCCGTCGGGCAGGTTGTCTGGCAAGGTGTAGGGGTGGTCTTCCAGCCAGATGTTCATATCGGGGTAGGTGCCCGTCTTGTCCACCAGCAGCTGTGCGCTCGGTATCGCCATGAGGCGTGCGATGGCCTTCATGCCCTCATCGCGCGTGCCGCAGAACATGCCTTGCACCATGTAGACCGGCGTACTGTTCTGGTAGCCCAGGTTCATCATGTAGCCCAGGGCATCGGGTGCGCCGGTTTTCATGTAGTGGGCTTGCATCGTCGTCAGGACCTCGGCGGCATGCGCGGCGTCCCAGCTGATGGCCCAGGCCCACACCTGGTCCAGCCGGTGCATGCGGTAGGTGACCTGCAACAGCACACCAAAGTTGCCGCCCGTGCCACCGCGCATGGCCCAGTAGAGCCCCGGGTTCTCCTGCGCGCTGGCCGTGACGATGCTGCCGTTGGCAAGCGCCACCCGGAACGATTCCACCAGATCGCTCTGGATGCCGAAGGCCCGCGATGTGTAGCCATAGCCGCCACCCTGCACGAAGCCCCCCACGCACACGCTGCCGCACGCTCCCGTGGGCACATGCCAGCCGGTGTGGTTCATCGCGCCATTGAAATGGTCGAAATCGGTGCCCGGCAGCACATGCACGCGTTCGCGGGGTGGGTCCAGCACCACGCCTTTCAGGTCGCTCAGGTCCACCACCATGCCGCTGTTGACGGAGTAGCCTGCCGTGCTGTGCCCGCCGCAGCGCACGGCCACCCACAGGTTGTAGGTGCGGGCCACGGCAAGGCATTCGAGCACGTCGTGTTCGCAGGCGCAGTAGACGATGATCTCGGGATAAGCCTGAAACGCGGGGTTGGACTCTTGCCGCGCAGCGTTGTAGTCGGGGCTGGACGGCAGCACGATGCGGCCCACCAGTTTGGCCTCCAGCGCCGCCACGGCATCCCAGGTCAGGGTTGCGCCCGGCGCGTTCGGTGCGGCCTGGCGTGTAGCCAGCGACTGAAAATGCGCAATGCGGGCGTCTTTGGCAATGCGGGCGGGACTTTTGCGATGGGCCATGGTGAACAATCCTTGGGTGGTAACGCGAAGCCCCGTGTTTAACGGAAGCCAGGCCGTTTGACCAGTTCGGAATGGCCCTTGGGGCTCAGCCGCAGGGTGCGGTGTGCACTGGTAGCGCTCAGGCCGACGACAGCGCCAGGTCCCCGGTGTTGCGGCGAAGGCAGAATTTCCCCCCTTGCTTGCCGCTGTACATTGCCGCATCCGCCAGCTTCAGCAGGCCCAGTGCATCGTTGCTGTCGTCCGGTGCAATCGCGTAGCCGATGGTCAATCCCACTTCCACCTGTAGATCGCCGAGCGAGAAAGGGGTGCGAAAAGCTTCCAGCAGTTTGAGCCCCAGCTCCTGGGCTTGCTGGCTGCTGCCAAGGTGGCCTGCCATCACCACAAATTCATCGCCGCCCAGGCGCGCTACCACGTCACTCTGGCGCACATGGCCTTGCAGCCGACGGGTCACGGCGATCAGCAGTTCATCGCCCACATCGTGGCCGTGCCGGTCGTTGACGGGCTTGAAACCATCGAGGTCCATCACGTACACAGCCAGCAGGCTGTTGGGGCCGCTGTGGGGCAGGGCGGAGGCCAGGGCAATGCTCAGGCCACGCCGATTGGGCAAGCCGGTCAAGGGGTCGGTATGGGCCAGCGAGTGCATCGCGTCACGCTCGCGGTTGGCATCCAGCGCCTCCAGCCGCAATGCCTTGGTGCGCAGGCCCAGCACGCGCATGAAGAGCAGCATATCCAGCGTTGCACCAAACTGGAAGGAATGCAAAGTCCAGAAATTCACCGGCACCCAGCCGTTGATGACGCCGATGACGATCGCGGTCGCAATGAAGTAGACCAACCAGGCCAGCAGCAGGCTGGTGCCAACCCCATCACCCCGGATCGCACGGCGTGCCGCACCCGGGATGCCCATCAGGGCGGGTACCAGGCCCAGGATGCTCACAATGGCTGCAATGGCGCGGGTGGAGATGGCATCCAGTCCGTATGCCAGTGCAAGGAGCACACACAGTGCCGCTCCACAGCGCATGAAGCGCAGAAAGCGTTTGCTGGAGTCGGGCTCCGACAGGGCCTGTCCGATGAAGAGGAACGAACCACAGGTGGCGAGCAAGGCAGAGAGCCCTCCCATGTGGACTTCATGCCAGAGGCTGTCGCTCCAGAGGAACTGCCGACCCACGCCGAACAGGTGCATCGAAAACAGCAGGCTGCCGGATGTGAGCAATGCGTAGTAGATGAACAGTGGCTCGCGCAGGCTCAGCCACTGGCCCACGCTGTACACAAGCAGGCACAGGGCCAGCCCGGTCAATACGCCCTGCAGCATTTGCTCGTTGACCGCCTTGCTGAGCATGGCTGCAGGCTTGTAGAACGAGATTGGCAGGATCATCGCTCCCCGGGTCTGGATGCGCACCAACAGTTCGTACTGCAACCCGGGCCTCAGATTCAGCGTGAGCGCGTGGGATCGGCTTTGCAATGGACGGTGTGCGTAAGGGTGCAGGCTGCCCAGGGTTGCTTGCTGGACCACATAGCCGCTGGTCGTGAGGTAGACGCCGATGTGGTTCAGGTCGGAGTGGTTGACATCCAGGATCCACTGGGCGTCAGACGTCGAGGCCACTTCGAACGGGATGCGCAGCCAGACTGCATCGGGCCTCACCCCCAACGTGGCGCCCACGCTGGGGGGCGGGGTGAACTTGTCGGACTGCGCCAGTACATCTTCCACTGAAAGCTGAAGGCTGGGATCGCTCAGTAGCGTGACGGCGGGCCATGCATCGGTGGCTCCCCGCTCGTCGTTCAGCAGCAAGGGTGAGCTACCTGCCCACGCCCAGGGGCATACCATCAACGCCCAGAGCAAAGCCAGCCAAGGGAGGTGGTGGGGCCGGGGCCGGTTCGGCATGGGGTGACGGCGGGGCATGGTCGGGCTGGTTCAGTATAGGCAAGGCACCACGGTGCAGGAGGCCTGTTTCATGGCGCAAGCGCCAGTTCGCCACTGTTGCGCAGGATGGAGCTTTTGCCCCCTTGCTTGCCGGCATACATGGCTGCATCGGCAAGACGGATCAACCCATGGGAGTCGTCGCTGTCCAGGGGGGCCAGGGCATAGCCGATGGTCAGTCCCACCTTCAGGTTCAGGTCGCCCAGGGAGAACGGCGCATCGAAAGCGTGCAGCAGGGATCGGCCCAGCTCTTCGGCATGGTGCGGACTTTCGAGATGGCAGGCCATGACGATGAATTCATCCCCGCCCAGCCTTGCTACCAGGTCGGTCTGCTGGCGGACACTGGCTTGCAGCCGCTTGCCCACAGCCACCAGCAGGTCGTCGCCCACATCGTGGCCATGTGAGTCATTGATGGGCTTGAACCCGTCCAGATCGATCAGATACACCGCGACCAGATGGCTTGGTGAGCTGGAAGACAGCGCAAGTTGCAGCGCATGCTGCAGCCCACGCCGGTTGCTCAGACCTGTCAGTGGGTCGCTGTGCGCCAGCGAATGCATGATGTCGCGCTCGCGCAGCGCCTCCTGTGCTTTCATCCGCATGGCTTTGGCACGCAGCCCCATGACGCGCAAGAACAGCAGCATGTCCAGCGTGGCGCCGAACTGGAATGAGTGCAGCGTCCAGAAGTTCGCGGGCACCCAGCCCTGCACCAGGCACACCATGAGTGCGGCAGCCACACCGTAGGCAATCCAGGCCGCCAGCAGGGTGGTGCCGATGGGGTCTTTTTGCCGCACCCGCGTGATGGCAGCAGGCACGCTGATGAGAGAAGGCAGGGGGCCTACCAGACTCATGAAGGCGATGGCGATGGCGATGCTCAGCCAGCCCAGCGTGACGGCAACGCAGACCACTGCTGTGATCGCTGCACCTGCGCGCATGGCGCGTGCGTACCGGCTTTGCGGGTTGTCTGCCAGTGCGGCACTCAGGAACAGGAACGAGCCCGCCAGGGCAATCAACCCAGCGGCCAGTCCTGCATACCGGCTCATCCACAGATTGCCCGGCCATAAAAACTGGTCGCCAATGCCGAAGAACTGCAGCGAAAAACCCGCGCTGCCCAGCACCACCAGTGCATAAAAGCCGAACAAGTGCTCGCGCTGCGTGAGCCACTGGATCAGGCTGTACGCCAGCAGGCACAACGCCAGCCCGTTGAGCAGACCCTGCAACATCTGCTCGCGCAGGGCCTGGTGCATCTGGTAGGGCATTTCGCCGACCGTGATGGGCAGGATCAGTGGTCCGGTGGCTTGCACCCGTATCAGCAGGTCGTAAGCCTGTCCGGCCTGCAGGTCGAATGCCATCGCTGGCGTGCGGCTGGATAGCTGCATCTGATCACGCTGGCTGGTGCGAATCTGCTGGAGCACTCGGCCGCCACTGGTCAGGTAAATCTCGGCCTGCAGCGAGCTGTAGCCGATATCCACCATCCAGGGGGCGCGCGGTGTCTTGGGCGCGACGATGGGAATGTGCAGCCACATGGCTGCCTTGTGCACACCCAGCGAGCCACCGCGCCGGGCAGGCGCCTCGAACTCATTCAGGCGTTCCAGCATGTCCTGCACCGAAAGCTGGTACGTGGGATCGGCCTTGAGCGTGATGGCTTCCCAGGCATTCATCTGCGGCCGATCCTGCGTCAGCACAAGAGGCGCGTTCGCCTGCACGCCCGCAGGCAGAGCCATGATGACGAACAGCCAAAGCAGGCTGGACGCCACGCCGCAGCGCGCACGACCAAGCCGGGTGATCGTCAGGAGGGCGCAGACCAGCGGGGACATTGGCGTGGGAACAACGGCTATGTGGGTTGCTGCGCCTGGGCGGGGTGTGCGGCAGGGGCCTGGGCGGCCAGGCCCGCGCTCCAGCTGCCGCGCGTCGTCAGCCGGTCTTCGATCCGGTTGATCCAGCCCGGCGCGTGGGGGTCATCGCTCCAGCTGTGCACCACCTCGTCCACCTGGTTGAGCAACTCGGTGGGCAGTTGGAGGGGGCGGGTCTGGCTCATCAGCACGCGGCTCATGAAGTGGTAGCCCAGGATGCGCGTGAGTGTCCTCACGATCGAGAACCGGGGCAGCACCAGGCGCAGCACGGTGTCGATGGCACGGGCGATCAGCAACACCCCCCAGAACAGCAGCGCCGATGGCCACGGAACAGGCTGGGTCAGGCCCAGGTCGCTGGCCGTGTCGCGCCCGCACAGGTAGCGGGTCATGAGTTCGGGAAAGGGTTTCACAATGTTCCAGGGCAGCGAGTTCTCCATGGTCTGCATCAAGGCCCGGCCCAGGGCAGGGCGGGGGTCCGGTGTGACGGGTTCGGCGCGGCCCCGGGCCTGCATGCGCGCCATCAGGGCCTGGCCCTGGTCCATGGTGTCCACCATCAAGGCCCGGTCGATGCCCAGGATGTGGCCCACCACGTTCCAGGCGTGCAGGTAGGCCTCTTCGTCGGCCGTGCGCAACCTCAGCCCCAAGCGGCGCAAGCTGCGCAAAAACACATAGCCAAACGTTAGCAAGGTGTAGGCCAGCTCTTCCTGGTTGCAGGGCAGTCCATCGCCTTTCAGGTTCCAGCCGCGGGCGTACAGCGTCTGGAACATGGCCTGACGCCCGCCCCCGCTGGGCAGGGCTTGTGGTGCCACCTGCCCGCTGCCCCCGGCCAGCAGCTGTTTGACGGCACTTTGCGGGCTGCCGTGCAGGATCAGGTTGCGGATGGTGGCGTGGATCAGCCGCACCTTGAGCACCTGCGCCACGCCCGCGCCGCGCTGGCTGAGGCCACCGTGCAGCATCACCGGGAAGATCATCGCGGCCGTGGACCGGATGCGGTACTCGGCGTTCTGCTCCAGCTGGCCCGAGGTGTGCAGCACGCTGGAGAGGTCGGGGATCACATAACACTCGGGCAGGCTGGCGCAAAACAGCAGGATGCACGACAGCGCCCCATGCTCCATGAACAGCTTCTCGGCACGCTCGATCTTTTTCGCATCGGCCCAGGACGGCAGCACTTGCGCGGTCTGCACGTAGTGGTTCAATGCCCGGGCCATGGCTGCATCCACCCCGTCACCTTGGGCGGTCCAGCCCACCAGGCTCTTGTTGTCCGTCCATTGGCCGAACAGGCGGTTCACGGTGTCGATGCGCGCCCATTGCGGCGCATCCACCGCGACGTCCCCTGCGGGCCAGTCGCCCAGGATGTCGGCGATGGTCTGGTCGGCCAGGGGGTCGGCGTGGTGCTGCATACCCGCCAGTTCGGCGTCCGAGATGGTGTTGGAGTGTGACGTGTTCTGGTTCATACGCTGGCCTTTGCGGGGGCTGCCCAGCGCTGGTACCCGGCCAGCGCGCACAACAAGGGGATGCCCATCGCAAACGGCGCAATGGAGCGGATTTCCACCGGATTGCCCAGGATCATCTGAAACACCATATTGCTCCCATACAGTGCCAGCGGCACCAGGGCATGGTGGCGCAAGAACGGGCTGGATGGCTGCAGTGCCAGTTTGCGAACCGACATGCGGAAAACAAAGATGATGACGAAGGACACGAACACCCAACCAAAAAACCCCTGCACCGTCTCCCCAAACCATGCGCCATCGGTCTTGGTCATGATCCAGGCCTTGAGGGTGTACACCATGTAAGGGTCGGCGCCCAGATCAAACGCCGTGACGATCATCGCTGCCAGAAATGACAGCATGGCGGCATTGCCCAGGCCCCGCGCGCCGTCCACCGCGCTTTGCCAGACGATGAGGTTGCAGATCACATACCCCGCATAGGTCAGCGAAAACCACATCAGCGGGATGACCAGGGGCACGTCCCCCAGACGGGGACCCAGCACTTCGGTGTAGGTGTACTGGCCAAAGAACCAGCCGCGCGAGGAGCCCATCTGCTCGGCAAACCAGCCAAAACTCACGGCAATCAGCACAAACTGCAGCGCTGGCCGTGCGCCCAGCAAATGGGTGGCACTGGCCCAGCAGCAGGCAAACATCACGACCGAGGCAATCACCAGGGCAATGGTGGTGTCGTTGTGGGTTCGGACTGCGAGGATGACCAGATAGACGGCCAGCAGCACATAGCTGAGCACAGGCAATCGCGAGGCAAAGTGAGGCAGGGTGGGCATGGGGGTGTATCACACTGTAACAACTCCCCCAGTGTAGGGGATTGCTCCACTCCGGGCGAACCTTGTTTGCCCTGATCGAAGGCCGTCTTGGCGGGGCTTTTCGGCGCTATTCGGGGCATTGCAGGAGGTATTGGGTGCTATGCCGCCCCAAACCCCGCAGCCCCCCAACACTGCGGGTGGGTCGTCAGTACTTGACCGGGTTCAGCGCCGCCAGATTGAGCAGCGCCGCCTCAATGGCCGCCGCCGTGGCCATGGGTTGCTCCATCGGAAACAGGTGGCTGCCGTCCAGCATCATGGTGCGGCCCTGGGTGATGCGCAGCGTCATCGCCATGCCCACCTGCCGCATCTCGTCCGAATCGCGCCCGCCGATGAAGGCGGCCGGGCACTGCAGGGGGTGGGTGCTGAGCAGCCGTCCCAGGTTGTGCGGCAGCGTGTTGTAGATGGCGGTTTCCACCGCGCGGTCAAAGCCCAGCACGCGCTTGCCGTCGTGGTCCACCAGGCCGTGGGTGATGTAGTCGCCCAGCACTTCGGGGTTCCAGTGCGCAAAGGCCTTTTTCTTGCGGAAATGTTCTAGCGCCTCTTCGTTGCTGGCCCAGCTGAAGCGCCGCTGCCGACTAACCTTGCCCGGCGAGATGGAGCCCACGACCTGCGTGCGTTTGGCCACATCGACCGCGTTGGCCTTCCAGCCGCCCAGCAGGGGCGAATCGATCAACAGCACACCGCGCACCAGGTGGGGGTGGCGGGCGGCGGCCATCACGCTCAGAAAACCGCCCAGTGAATGCCCCACCAGAAATACAGGCTGGCCCAGGCGCTCCACCTGCGGCGTGGCGAAGTCCGCCAGCTGCTGCACCAGATGGGGCCAGTTGTTGGTCACCGGGTACTTGGGGTCGTGGCCGTAGCGTTCCACCGCGCTGACTTCAATCCCCCGGGCCTTGAGGTGCTGGAAGAGCACGCGGTACGTGCTGGCCGGGAAGCTGTTGGCGTGCGAGAAGACGATGGGGAGCATGGGGATACCGGCGGGGCAGGGCGAACCCCGCCGTCAGAGAAATCAGATGAGCTTGTCGGTGTGGTTGGTGATCTTCTTGAGCGGCTTGCTGCGGGCCGGGTTCACCATGATGGGCACGGTGGTGGCGCCACCCCCCCAGGCCGGGTCTTCGATGCTGTCGAACACCTGGCGCAGCTTCTGGCCCCAGCTGTCGTGCAGCATGCGGAAGTAGGGGTTGTTCTCGTCGATGCAGACCACCTTGGAGGTCGAGAAGCTGTCGGCCTCGTACACCACCAGGTCCAGCGGCAGGCCCACCGACAGGTTGGACTTGAGCGTGCTGTCCATGGACACCAGCGCGCACTTGGCGGCTTCGTCCAGCGGGGTTTCGGGGGTGAGCACCCGGTCGAGCACGGGCTTGCCGTATTTGGATTCGCCGACCTGGAAGTACGGTGTCTCGGACGTGGCCTCGATGAAGTTGCCGGCCGAATACACCTGGAACAGGCGCATGCCTTCACCCTTGATCTGGCCGCCGAACACCATGGACACATTGAAGTCCACGCCCGATCGCTTGAGCGCTGCGCCGTCGCGTTCGTGCACATGGCGCACCGCAGCACCGAGCACGCGGGCCGCGTCGAACATGCTCTTGGCGTTCCAGATCGAGATCGTCTCGCCCGAGTCACCGTCCTTGAGCTGCTCGGTCTGCAGGATTTCGCGCACCGACTGTGAGATGGACAGGTTGCCTGCCGACAGCAGCACCATGAAGCGGTCGCCCGCCTTCTCGTAGACCATCATCTTGCGGAAAGAGCTGATCTGGTCCAGGCCGGCATTGGTGCGCGAATCGGACAGGAAAACCAGTCCGGCGTTGAGTTTGATGGCGACGCAATACGTCATGGAAGAAGTGGGATCGTTGTAAGAGGGGAACCCGCGAGTTTAGTCCGGCGTGGGAAGGCACCCTTGGGCAGAGTGCGGGCCAGTCGTCGCGTGTGCCGTAGTCGGTATCCTGTATTGATAGCAACCAACGCTTGGTGGATAAGCGCTGGAGGCCATTTTTACTCAAGAATTGGCAGATCCCGCCCTTTTGCGTTCACCCGAAGTTCCGGCGGCAGCCAAGGCAACTGCCGCCCCGGGGGTAAAGGGCTATTGCTTGCGGGCCAGGCAGTATGTGCCCGTCGCTCCTATCATCCGCTGCTTCACCTGGAGGGGCCTTGCCGTGTTGAACCCACTGATCTTGTCTGGAACCCGCCGCGCCTGCGCGCTGGCCTTGGCGGCATTGCTGGCGGCCTGTGGCGGGGGCAGCGCGCAAGACCCCGGCGATGGCGGCAACACTCCGGAGCCACCTCCCGCACCGGCGCGTTCCGGCCAGCTTGAATCCGCCGCCTTGCTTGGCACCGTGCCGGCCGCTGATATCGCTGCAGCGCTGGCCGCCAAGGAGTCGCTGGCCCAGGACGTGGTGCCGCGCTACAGCGTCACTTCTTACCGGATCGAGTACCTCACCACCGATGCCGACGGCAAAGAGGTGCGCGCCTCGGGGCTGGTCAGCGTTCCGCAAAAGCCAGCGGGCGCCAAAAGCCCGGTGCTCAGTTACCAGCATGGCACCCTCTTTCGCGATGCCGAGGCGCCCAGCAACAACGCGGTTGCGTCCGAGGTGGCGGTGGTGCTCGCATCGCTGGGCTATATCGTGCTGGCGCCCGACTACGTGGGCTTTGGCGCTTCCAAGGGCACGCCCCATCCCTACCTGCTGGCGGCGCCGTCCGCAGCCGCCACGGTGGATTTTCTGACCGCCACCCGCACCTGGCGCAGCCAGGCCAACGTGGCGGACAACGGACAGCTCTTTCTGACCGGCTATTCCGAAGGCGGCTACGTCACCATGGCCACACACCGCGCGCTGCAAGCAAGCGCTTCGCCCCACCTGCAACAGCTGCGCATGGTGGTGCCGGGCGCGGGGCCTTACAACGTGCAGACCACCATGGATGGCCTGGTGGACCTGGTGCGGCAAGAACAGCCGGTGATCGGCGCGCTCATCAACCCGGGCTTCCTGCGTTACCTGGGCGGCAGCGTGCAGCGTGAGGTGCGCCGCCTGCTGCTGCGCGCGCTGATCCCGGGCGATGCCGATGTGGCCTACGACACACGTTTCATCGACCACTTCCTGGCCGACGACGTGTTGGCCCTGGCCAGCGCCAGCAACGTCTACGACTGGAAACCCAATGTGCCAATGCGCCTGTACCACGGCCGCGATGACCGCACCGTGCCCTACGCCAGCTCGGTCAGCACCGTGCGCGCGATGCAAAGTCGCGGCGCGGGCGACTTGGTCAGCCTGACTGAATGCCGCGCACAACCGGTGGCCGGGCACCTGCCCTGTGTGCCGCCGTTCATCACCTTCATGCTGGGGCAGCTGGCGCCGGTGGCGCAGGATCTTTAAGCCGGGCAGGTGGCGGGGCTCGCCTTGGTGGGGAGTGCTACCCGCTGGGTTGCGTGACTGGTCAGCCCGCCATCTTCTTGAGCTGGTACAGCGCATCCAGCGCCTCGCGCGGGCTCAACGCGTCGGGGTTGATGCCTGCCAGCGCAGCTTCCAGCGGGCTGGCGCCCGCGCTCTCAGGCACCTCGGGCGCGGCGAACAGGTCCACCTGCAATTCATCTTCACCCGCCCGCTCTTCCAGCGCCGCCAGCGCATGCCTTGCGTGGTGCAGCACGGGCGAGGGCATGCCCGCCAGCTTGGCCACCTGGATGCCGTAGCTGCGGCTGGCCGGGCCGGGCTGGATCTCGTGCAGGAACACGATGTCTGTGCCGCTCTCGGTAGCGCTCACATGCATGTTGATGGCGTGGCGCGCCTTGGCGGGCAGGTCTGTCAGCTCGAAATAGTGCGTGGCAAACAGCGTGAAGGCGCGGGTCTTGTCGTGCAGGTGCGTGGCAATGCCGCTGGCCAGGGCCAGGCCGTCAAACGTGCTGGTGCCCCGGCCGATCTCGTCCATCAGCACCAGGCTGTGGGGCGTAGCGGCGTGCAATATTTGCGCAGCCTCGGTCATCTCCAGCATGAAGGTGGACTGCGCGTTGGCCAGGTCGTCGGCCGCGCCGATGCGGGTGTGGATGGCGTCAATGGGCCCCAGGCGGCAGCTGGCGGCGGGCACATGGCTGCCCATGCTGGCCAGCAGCACGATGAGCGCCACCTGCCGCATGTAGGTCGATTTACCGCCCATGTTGGGGCCGGTGATGACCTGCATGCGCGTGTTGGCGTTGAGCCGCGTATGGTTGGCGATGAAGCTGCCGCTGGATGTCTCGGCCAGGCGTGCTTCGACCACTGGGTGACGGCCGCCTTCGATCTCGATGCAGGGTTCGGGCACAAACTGCGGCGCGCACCAGTTCAGCGTGAGCGAGCGCTCGGCCAGTGTGCACAGCACATCCAGCGTGGCCAGCGCCTGGGCCAGGCGGGTGAGGGCGGGCACGTGGGGCTGGAGCTGGTCGAGGATCTGTTCGTACAGCCACTTCTCGCGTGCTAGGGCACGCTCGTTGGCCGACAGGGCCTTGTCCTCGAAGGTTTTCAGCTCGGGTGTGATGAAGCGCTCGGCGTTCTTCAGCGTCTGGCGGCGGCGGTAGTCGTCGGGTACGCGGTCGAGGTGGCTGCCTGTCACTTCAATATAGAAGCCGTGTACCTTGTTGAACTGCACGCGCAGGTTGGGGATGCCGGTGCGCGCCTTCTCGCGGGTTTCCAGATCCAGCAGAAAGGCATCGCAGTTGGTCTGGATGGCGCGCAACTCGTCCAGCTCGGTGTCAAAGCCGTTGGCGATCACACCGCCGTCGCGCACCAGGGCGGCGGGCTCTTCGGCGATGGCGGCCTGCAGCAGGCCGGTGCAGCCCTCGGGCGGCTGCAGATGGCTAAAAATTTGAATCAAATAGGGCTCCAGCGCTTGTCCATTAAGCGCTAGAAGCTCTGCTTTTTGTAGCGTTTTGCCCAGTCCCACCAATTCGCGCGGGCGCACCTGGCGCAGCGCGATGCGGGCGGTGATGCGCTCTACGTCGCTCACCCCTTTGAGTTCGCCGCGCAGTGTGGCCCAGGGGCCCGAGCCACCGCCTGCGCCGCCTGCACCCCGCAAGGCTGTGGTGGCCGACAGGCGCTGCCGTGCCTCGGCGCGGTCGCGGCGCGGCTCCAGCAGCCAGGTCTTGAGCAGGCGGCTGCCCATGCCGGTCATGCAGGTGTCCAGCAGTGAGAACAGCGTGGGCGCATCGTCGCCGCGCAGGGTTTTGACGAGTTCCAGGTTGCGCCGAGTAGTGGCGGGCAGGTCGATGAGGTCGTCGTTGCGCTGCACCTGCACGCTGTGCACGTGGGTGAGGGTGCGGCCCTGCGTGTGCTCGGCATAGGTCAGCAGCCCGGCGGCGGCGGCGTGCGATTCGCCCAGGTCTTGCGCGCCCCAGGCCTGCAGGCTGGCGGCGCCCAGGTTTTCAAGCAGCTTGCGTTCGCCCAAGGCACTGTCGAACTGCCAGTCGGGCCGGGGGCTCATGGGGCAGGTGAAGACGCCACCCTGGCGCAGCACCTGCAGTTGTTGCTCAAAGCGCTCTGTCACGCCCGCGCTGTAGATCAGCTCGCTGGGCGCCACGCGCGCCAGCCAGGCGCCCAGTTCGTCCTGCGCACATTCGGCCAGGAAGACGCGGCCCTGCGTCACGCTCAGCCAGGCCAGTCCACAGCGCGCACGCGGCGCCTGGTGCACGGCCATCAGCAGCGATTCGGATTTGTCGGACAGCAGCTCCGTGTCGGTCAGCGTGCCGGGTGTGACCACGCGCACCACCTTGCGCTCCACCGGGCCCTTGTTGGCGCCCACTTCGCCCACCTGCTCGGCAATCGCCACCGACTCGCCCATCTTGATGAGGCGCGCCAGGTAGTTCTCCAGTGCATGGAAGGGCACACCCGCCATCACCACCGGCTGGCCGCCCGACTGGCCGCGCTGCGTGAGCGTGATGTCGAGCAGCCGCGCGGCCTTCTCGGCGTCTTGCCAGAAGACCTCGTAGAAGTCGCCCATGCGGTAGAACAGGAGCGTTTCAGGGTACCCGGCCTTGAGGGCGAGGTACTGCTGCATCATGGGGGTGTGGTGTTCGAGCGTGTCGGACATGCTGGGGGCCGAGAAATGAGGCGTGGACTGTAGCAGTTCGCTCCACGGGCCTGCACTGCATGCGGCAGGGGGCGGAGCCCGTTGGCCCAGGCGGATACGGTGATCGCCGTGCTGCACGGAGGGCTCCGGGTTTTCCCTTGGGCAAATGCCACAGGTTTTTATTGTTCGTTACGTTTTGACATACTCTTGCCTGTATGCTGGCACATTGGCTGTGACCCTCGGCCCCGCCTTGCGCAGGCGGGATTCCTCCCCACCGCAGGCTTCAAAGGTTTCAGAGCGACCGTGATCTCGTCCGAACTGTTGACCGATCTCCTTGCCCCCGTTGGCGAGGGCCACATAGAGCCGATGGCGCAGGCGCGTCTGCAGGCGCTGGTCGATGCCGTTCCGGTGGCCTTGATGGAGTTCCGGTTGCAGCACGGCCGTCTGCTGCTGCTGGCCGCCAACGCTGCCGCACGGCGCATGCCCGGCCTGGGGGCGGTGCGCAACCCCGGAGCGGATGCCTGCGAGGTGTTTGACCTGCTGGCGGGCACCCCCCTCATGGACCAACTGCAAGGCGTGGCCCGCGTGGGTGCGCCGCTCGAATGCCGCCAGGTGGTGCGCGAGCCCGGTCGGCTGCTGCTGGCCTGGGATCTGTCTGCGCGCCGTGTGACCAGCGATTGCATCGTGGTCACCGTGCGCGATGCCACCGAGGCCGAAACCCTGCGTGCCGCGCTCGCAGCGTCCGAACGTGCCCTGGAAGAAGTGCGCCGCGAACTGCGCGAACAGACCGAGGTCTTCAACACCATGGAGAGCCTGGCCCGCACGGGCCATTGGCGCCGCATCGAAGACCCGGGTGAAACGGTGCTGCTGTGGTCGCCCGGCCTGTGCGACATCGCTGGCTTCGAACAGCAGGAATGGGTCGACCCAGAGCGCGCCGTGAGCGGCATCCTGCCCGAGGACCGCCATGTGTTCGACAAGGCCCGCATGCCAGGTGCCGGCCTGGATGTGGAATACCGCTGGCGCCGGCCCGATGGCGAAGTGCGGTGGATGCGGTCGCGCGTGCAGCGCACGTTGCCGCGCGACGGGGTGCAGGTGGTGATGGGCGTGGTGCAGGACGTGACAGACGAACACCGCGCGGCCGAACAGCTGCGCGAGCAGCTGCTGTTCATCCAGCGCATTGCCAGCCGCATACCGGGCTTTATCTACGAGTACCGACTGCATGCGGATGGCGGCACCAGCGTGCAGTACATCAGCGATGCAGTGCGTGACTTCATGGGGGTGGAGCCGAGCCAGGTGACCGCCGACCACGGCGTGCTCATGCACCGGGTGTTGCCCGAAGACCTGCCGCAGGTGCAGCGCTCGGCGATCACGTCGGTGCGCAGGCTGGTGCCCTGGCAGTGTGAGTACCGTGTGCGCATGCCCGACGGCAGCGTGCGCTGGCACATGACCAATGCCATTCCGCACCGCGAGCCCGATGGCTCGGTGGTGTCCCATGGCTTCACCATGGACATCACAGACCGCAAGCGCGCAGAACAAGAAATCGAGCGCCTGGCCTTCTTCGACGCCCTCACAGGCCTGCCCAACCGCCGCCTGCTGCTGGACCGCCTGCAACGCTCCATCGCCGCCTGCCAGCGCACCAAGAACCTCGGCGCCCTGCTGTTCATCGACCTCGATAACTTCAAAGACCTCAACGACACCCTGGGCCACGACATGGGCGACCAGCTCCTGTCCCAGGTCGCCACCCGCCTGGTGGGCAGCGTGCGCGAAGCCGACACCGTGGCCCGCTTTGGCGGCGACGAATTCGTCGTCATGCTCGAAGCCCTGGCCCCCGACCTGCAAGACGCCGCCACCCAGGCAGAAACCGTGGCCGAGAAACTCCTGGCCAGCCTGAACCAGCCCTTTGAGCTCGACGGCGCCCAGCACTACAGCACCCCCAGCATCGGCATCACCCTCTTTGGCGACGAACGCCTCACGGTGGACGAACTCCTCAAACGCGCCGACCTGGCCATGTACCAGGCCAAGGCCGCAGGGCGCAACACCCAGCGCTTCTTCGACCCCGACATGCAAGCGGCCGTCAACGCCCGCTCCAACCTGGAAGCCGACCTGCGCCAGGGCCTGGCCCGGGGCGAACTGCTGGTGCACTACCAGCCCGTCGTGGACCACCAATCCCAGCTCATGGGCGCAGAAGCCCTGGTGCGCTGGCGCCACCCCCAGCGCGGAATGATCAGCCCCGGCGACTTCATCCCCCTGGCCGAACAGACCGGCCTGATCCTCCCTTTAGGCCAATACGTGCTGCAAACCGCCTGCGAACAACTGCAGCGCTGGGGCCAGCACGAAGCCACCGCCCACCTGTCCATCTCGGTCAACGTCAGCGCCCGGCAGTTCCGCCAGCCCGGCTTTGTGGCCGAAGTGCTGCAGACCCTCAAGAACCACCACGCCGACCCCCGCAAACTCAAGCTCGAACTCACCGAAAGCCTGCTGCTGGGAGACATCGAAGACACCATCGCACGCATGGTGCAGCTCAAGAGCGAAGGCGTGGGCTTTGCGCTGGATGACTTTGGCACCGGCTACTCCTCCCTGTCCTACCTCAAGAGATTGCCCCTGGACCAGGTCAAGATCGACCAGAGCTTTGTGCGGGACGTGCTGACGGACCCCAACGACGCGGCGATTGTGCGGACCATCCTGGCGCTGGCCAAGAGCCTGGACCTGGAGGTGGTGGCCGAGGGGGTGGAGACGACGGGGCAGCTGAGTTTCCTGAGGCTGCATGGGTGTGAGGGGTTTCAGGGGTATCTCTTTGGGCGGCCCGGGCCGGTGGGGGACATTGATGCCTTGCTGTATCCCGCTCGGTAAGAGCCGCCCGCTGGTTGGCCAGGGCTTGGACGGAGGTTCCGCGTGACGCGGGTGGGTGAGGGCGTGGGCGGATTTCTGGACAAGGTGCTGGACCGCAATGCCCCGGGCGTGCGCGGTCTGGTGCTGGTGGTGGCTGCGGCACTGGTGGGGGCCTGGCTGGTGGTGCTGGGGGCCATGCACTGGCAAGGTGCCCAACGTGCTGACGAGCGCGCCAAGCTGCTGCAGCAGACCGTGGACACGCTGCAGGCCCGGATCACGGGTGGCGGCATGCTGGGCGCGGTGTCGTTGCTGGGCCTGAGCGAGCCGCTGCTCAAGGCCATGGCCCTGGGGCAGCTGGCACCGGACGACCCTGAAGCCCTGGCGCGGCTGGGGGTGGCCCGGGGGCGGTTTCTGGTCAACGGCGTGTATGTCATGGCGGCCGATGGCACGGTGGTGGCGCACGAGACGCCGGGGGGCCGATCCACCGGCATCAACCTGGCGTTTCGTCCGTATTTTCAGCAGGCCATCAAGGGCGCCATCAGCGTGTATGCCGCCATTGGCAGCAACTCGCAGGAGCGTGGCCTCTATTACGCCGCGCCGCTGTATGAAAACGACACGCCTTCCAGCTCCATCATCGGTGTGGTGATGTTCAAGGTGGGGTTCGAGTTGTTTGACGAGGTGCTCAAGAGCACCCAGTTGCCCACCGTGCTGTTGTCTCCGCAAGGCGTGGTGTTCGCATCGACGCGGCCCGAGTGGCTGTTTGCGGTGGCGCCGCCGCTCACGCAGGCGCGCATTGATTCGATCCGCGCTTCGCGCCAGTTTGGCAACCACTTCGACAAGGGCCTGGCTTCTTCCCTGCCCTTCGCGCCGGATGCGGGCGAGGTTGTCATCGACGGGGTGAACTACGCAGTGGAGCGCCGCCAGGTCGATTGGAGCGACCCCGGCGGCCAGTGGCAGCTGGCGATGCTGGATGACGTGAGCACCCTGATGACGGGGGCTGAGCGCCTGAAGGTGGGAGGGGCTGCCTTCGTGCTGCTGAGCCTGCTGGGGCTGCTGCTGCTGGAGCTGCTGCGCAGCCGGGCGCGGGTGAGCGCTGCGCTGGAGCGCTTCAGGGTATTGGGCGCTGCGCTGGGGAGCAGCCCGGTCTCGGTGGTCATCACCGATGGAGACGGGCGCATCGACTGGGTCAATCCGCAGTATGAGCGCAACTCCGGCTACACATTGCAAGAGGTCCGTGGCAAGAAGCCGTCGGTGGTGTCCAGTGGCCAGACCCTGGCGCAGACCTACCAGGAGATGTGGTCCACGCTGCTTTCGGGCCGCTCGTGGCAAGGGCAGTTTGTCAACCGCCGCAAGGACGGAAGCCTCTACCACGACGAGGCTACGCTCTCGCCCGTGTTTGACGAGCGTGGCAAGCGCATTGCCATCGTCGGCCTGCACGAAGACGCCTCGGGGCGTATCCAGGCACAGAAGGAGCTGGAGCGGCGTGAGCGTCTGCTCAACGAGCTGCTGGAGCAGCAGACTGCCATCTTTGACAACGCGCCCCCCATTGCGCTGGTGGGGGACGGGAAGTTCCGGCAGTTCAACCCGGCGTTTGTGGAGCTGATGGGCAGCACGGCGTCCGAGCTGCTGGGGCTGGACGTCGGGGTGTTGCTGGGTGGGGAGGACCGCGCAAGGCAGTTCTACGGCCAGGTCGGTCCCGTGCTGAACGCCGGGGGCGCCGTGCGGCAGGTGTCGACGCTGTTTCGCCTGGATGGCCACAGCTTTGAGGCACGCATGGCAGGACGCAGCGTGCAAATGGAGGGGTTCAAGAACGCATCCCTCTGGGTGATCGAGGACGTCAGCGAGCAGCGCCGGGCCGAGATCGCCATGCAGCAGGCCAAAGACCGGCTGGAGCTGGCGCAGGAGGCCGGCAAGATCGGTGTGTTCGACATTGACCTGCTCACCTCCCAGGTGCTGTGGAGCGAGAAGCTGCTGGCGTTGCTCGGCCTGGCGCCGGGCACGGAGGTGCGCTCCCAGCGTGACTGGCAGGCGGTTCTGCACCCCGATGATCGCGCCCGCGCGGTGGCCGCCTTTTCGAGTGCCCTGGCGGGCGGCGAGACCCACCTTCGCGATTCCTGGCGCATCGTGCGGCCGGACGGTGAGGTGCGATGGTTCCTGTCGGCGGCCCGCATATTTCGCGATGGCAACGGGCGGGCGGTGCGGGTGGTGGGCGTCAACGTGGATATCCACGAACAAAAGCTGCTGGAACAGCAGGTGGCCGAGCAGCTGGATTTCCAGCAGGCACTGATTGACGCCATCCCCGTGCCGCTGTTCTACAAGGGCGCGGACGGCCGGTACATCGGCTTTAACCGCGCCTACGAGCAGGCCTTTGGGGTGCAGCGCGAGACACTGATCGGCAAGACCGTGCGGGACCTTGCGTTCCTGCCCGAGACCGAGCGCGAACGCTTCGATGCGGACGCGCAGGAGGCCCTGCACGGGGTCCAGTCGGTGCACAAGGAGGTGGACCTGCCGTATGCCGACGGAAAGGTGCACCACACGCTGTTCTGGCTGCACGGCTTCTCGCGGCCCGACGGCTCGCCGGGCGGGGCCATCGGGACCTTTGTCGACATTACCGACCGTCAGCGCGCCGAGCAGGACCTGCGCCGCGCCAAGGAGCTGGCCGAGGAGTCCACCGCACTGAAGTCCAACTTCCTGGCCAACATGAGCCACGAGATCCGCACGCCGATGAACGCGATCATCGGCATGTCGCACCTGGCGCTCAAGTCGGGCCTGACAGCACGCCAGCACGACTACGTGAGCAAGATCCAGCAGGCCGGCCAGCACCTGCTGGGCGTGATCAACGACATCCTGGATTTTTCCAAGATCGAGGCGGGCAAGCTCATGGTGGAGAAGCAGCCCTTTGTGCTCGACCGCATGCTGGAGAGTGTGTCCGACGTGGTGGGCTACAAGGCCGGTGCCAAGGGGCTGGAGCTGGTTTGCGATGTGGCGGCCGACGTGCCCCCCAACCTGGTGGGTGACTCGCTGCGCCTGGGTCAGATCCTCATCAACTTTGCCAACAACGCCATCAAGTTCACTGAAACGGGCGAGATCAGCATTGCCGTGCGGCTGCTGGAGGCAGAGGGCAACCGGGTGATGCTGCGGTTTGAAGTGCGTGACACCGGGATCGGACTTACGCCCGAGCAGATGGGGCGGCTGTTCCAGAGCTTCCAGCAGGCGGACACCTCCACCACGCGCCGCTATGGCGGCACGGGCCTGGGCCTGGCTATCTGCAAGAGCCTGGCGGAGCTGATGGGCGGCGAGGTAGGGGTGCAGAGCACCTATGGCCAGGGCTCCACATTCTGGGTCACTGTGCCGCTCGAACGCGGTGCACCCGCGCGCGTGCTGCTGCCACCCCCGGACCTCCGGGGCCGACGTGTGCTGGTGGTGGACGACAACCAGACAGCGGCCACCGTGCTGTCCGACATGCTGCTGGCCATGGGTTTTGAGGTGGAGCAGGCCCACTCCGGCCTGGAGGCACTCGACCGGCTGCGCGAGTCCATGGCACGGCACCAACCGTTTGGCCTGCTACTGCTGGACTGGCACATGCCGGGCATGGACGGTGTGGAGCTGGCGGGCCACATCCGGGGCCTGGGCATGGCGCAGGTGCCCAAGATGCTCATGGTCACGGCCTACGGCCGCGAGGACGTGATGCGTGCCGCCCGCGTTCAGGGCATCGACACGGTGCTGATCAAACCCGTCAACGCCTCGCTGCTGTTCGACACGCTGATGCAGCCGCTGGAACACTCCACCTACAGCCCGCGCCGCGCCGTCACCCCCGCGCCCGCTGCCGACGAGCTGCCGCTGGAGATCCGGGGAGCGTCGGTGCTGCTGGTGGAGGACAACGAGCTCAACCAGATGGTGGCGGTCGAACTCTTGCTCGAAGCCGGTTTTGCCGTGGATGTTGCCGAGAACGGCCAGATCGCCCTCGACCGCATCGAGCGCAAGGCTTATGACGTGGTGCTGATGGACATGCAGATGCCTGTCATGGACGGCGAAACGGCCACGCGGCAATTGCGCAGCAATCCGCGCCATGCCCACCTGCCCATCGTGGCCATGACGGCCAACGCGATGGAGTCTGATCGCCAGCGCTGTTTTGCGGCCGGCATGAACGACCATGTGGCCAAACCCATCGAGCCTGCGGCGTTGTGGGCCGCCCTGAGCCGCTGGATTCGACCCCGGCCGGGGCTGGGCAAGCCGCCTGTGGAGGGGGTGCCCCGCGCAGCAGGCGTTGGTGCAAGTTCGGGTTGGGGGGCTGATGGGATGGCGCCGGAGGGGGCTGACGCTGCGGTGGCGGCAGCTTTCCCCGCAGTTGCAGGGCTGGACACCAGCCTGGGTCTGCAGCGCGCCTTGGGCAAGCCGGGCCTGTACGCCGAGATGCTGCGGCGATTTGTGCAAGGCCAGTCGTCGGTGATCGCGGACCTGGAGCAGGCCGTCGCCAGCGCAGACGTGGTGCTGGCCGAGCGGCTGGCCCACACCCTGCGCTCGGTCGCGGCCAACATTGGCGCGCAGGAGGTGTCCGCCCATGCACAAGCGCTGGAGCAGGCCTTGCGCAGTGGGGCGCATGCCGAAATGTCCGCGGGACTGACGGCCACCCTGGGCGCTGCGTTGCAGCCCCTGCTGACGGGATTGCAGGCGTGGATGCAGGGGCAGCAAACGGGGCGGCCGAAAGGCCTGGAAACCCCTGCTGGGGCCGCGCTGCAGGGAGTGGGCGCCACGGCGGTCCTGCAAAAGCTGCGCATGCTGCTGGAGCAGGACGACCCTGCAGCCCCCGAGTTTTTCCAACACAATGTCCAGGTGCTCCGATCCGCGCTGGGGAGCAGCTTCACGGTGGTCGAGATGCACACCCAGAATTTTGATTTTGAGCAAGCACTGGCGGCAATGGCCGCCGTGTCAGGCCCCGAACACCCTGCCGTTCACACCCCTTGAGCGGCACAACACCCAGGAACTTCCATGGACAACGCGCCCTTTGCCTCCCCACAGGCCGCTCTTGTTGACAAGCCGATCGCCACGGTGCTGGTGGTGGACGACACGCCGGACAATCTCACCCTCATGGGCAGCCTGCTGCGCGAGCATTTCCTGGTGAAGGTGGCCAACCATGGCGAGAAGGCCCTGAAGATCGCGCAGTCCGACACCCCTCCCGACCTGATCCTGCTCGACATCATGATGCCCGAGATGGATGGTTATGAGGTGTGTCGGCGCCTGAAGGCTGCGGCGGCCACGCGCGACATCCCGGTGATCTTTCTCACGGCGCGTTCCGACACCGACGACGAGCGCGCGGGCCTGGCCCTGGGGGCCGTGGACTACATCACCAAGCCCATCAGTCCGCCCATCCTGCTGGCGCGGGTCAACACCCATCTGGCGCTCAAGGCCACGGCGGATTTCCTGCGCGACAAAAGCTCGTACCTGGAGCGCGAAGTGGCCATGCGCACGCTGGAGGTGCAGGCCATCCAGGACGTGACCATCATGGCCATGACATCGCTGGCAGAGACGCGCGACAACGAAACCGGTAACCACATTCGCCGCACCCAGCTGTATGTGAAGACGCTGGCCGAGCGGCTGCGCCACCACCCGCGTTTCGAGCCCGTGCTCAACGACCGCATGATCGAGCTGCTGTACAAGTCCGCTCCGCTGCACGACATCGGCAAGATCGGCATCCCCGACAGCATCTTGCTGAAACCCGGCAAGCTCACGGTGGAAGAGTTCGAGATCATGAAAACCCACACCACCCTGGGCCGTAACGCCATCGACGAAGCCGAGCGGCGCCTGGGCATGCGCGTGGCGTTCTTGAGCGTGTCCAAGGAGATCGCCTACAGCCACCAGGAGAAGTGGGATGGCTCAGGCTACCCGCAGGGCCTGGCGGGCGATGCCATCCCGGTGTCGGCGCGCCTCATGGCCGTGGCCGATGTGTACGACGCACTCATCAGCAAGCGCGTCTACAAGCCCGCGTTTTCACACGACCAGGCCTGCAACACCATCATTCGCGGCAAGGGCACGCACTTTGACCCCGATATGGTGGATGCGTTTGTGGACATTGCGGAAGACTTCCGCAGCATTGCCCAGAAATACCCCGACCCTGGATAAAGGACAACCCCCTGAGCGACTTCGTCGCTTCCCCCTTCTCTCGAATTGCTGCGCAATTCGAGAGAAGGGGGACGCAGCCAGTGCGGCGGGGCGGCCCTTGCACGGCTGCACTGGTGTGCGTCTCGCCCGCTGCACGGTTCAGCTAGGAGATCTCACCATTGGTCATCGTGTGCTGGCCTAACTGCCGTGCGCGGTGGATGGGTTTAGAACGGCGCGTCTTCGCTCTTGGGGGCGTCGGCCTGTGGGGCGGCACCCGTGGTGTCGGACTCCACATCGGCTGCAGCCTCGGCTTCAGCGTTGACGGGTGCGTCTGCCGCAGCCGCCTGGCGCACAGCCGCCTTGTCGCCAGCGCTCGCAAACTTGCTGTACTTGCCCAGAATAGGCACCAGCTGGCCGTAGATGCGGGGGCTGCCGGCCAGGCACTCGCGCTGCTCCAGAAAGTCCGCTTCGCCCGTGAAATTGCCCACCAGGCCACCGGCCTCGGTCACCAACAGCGAGCCCGCAGCCACGTCCCAGATCGACAGGCCGGTTTCAAAGAAACCATCGGTGAAGCCCGCAGCCACATAGGCCAGGTCCAGCGCGGCGGCGCCGGGGCGGCGCAGGCCGGCGGTGCGCTGCATCACGTCGGCCATCATGTTCAGGTAGCTCTTGAAGTTGTCGCCCGGGCGGAAGGGGAAGCCGGTGGAGATCAGGCAGTCCTTGAGCTGGGTGCGCTTGCTTACACGAATGCGCCGCTCGTTCAGGTAGGCGCCACGGCCCTTGGTGGCGGTGAACAGGTCGTTGCGCGATGGGTCATAGATGACGGCCTGCTCGACCTTGCCGCGCACAGCCAGCGCGATGCTGATGCAGTACACGGGAAAGCCGTGGATGAAGTTGGTGGTGCCGTCCAGCGGGTCGATGATCCAGACAAATTCCGAATCCTTGGCGCCGTATTCGCTGCCCGACTCTTCGGCCAGGATGCCGTGGCCGGGGTAGGCCGTCAGCAGCGTCTCGATGATGATTTTTTCGGACGCGTGGTCCACTTCGGTCACAAAGTCGTTGATCTGCTTTTGCGAGATCCGCACCGATTCCACGTCAAGGGCCGCGCGGTTGATGATGGCGCCGGCGGCGCGTGCGGCCTTGATGGCCACGTTAAGCATGGGGTGCAGGTTGGACGACATAAATTGTGGTGGTGAGCAGGGCGCCGTGCGTCAACAATGAAGCGAGGCAGCCTGCGAATCAGGAGCGGTGCGATCCGACCCGGCGATGCGGGCGGCGACAATGAGGGCAGGATTTTACCCGCAGAGCCTCTTTTTCGCCTAACCGCTTGCCTTTTCCCTTGTCCTGCACCTCCCCATGAAGACCCGTTTTGTCCTGATCAACACCAGCCACGCCGGCAATGTGGGCGCTGCCGCCCGCGCCATGAAAACAATGGGTTTTGATGACCTGGTGCTGGTGGCCCCGCGCTGGGCCAACGTGCTGCGGCGCGAGGAGACCATCCAGCGCGCCAGTGGCGCGCTCGACGTGCTGGAGAACGCCCGCATCGTTGCAACGCTCGATGAGGCGCTGGACGGCATGAGCCACCTGTGCGCCACGGCGATGACCCCGCGCGACTTTGGGCCGCCCACGGCTGCGCCGCGTGCCCATTTCGAATTGCTATTAAAACAAGAGCTGCTAGCGCTTGATGGAAAGGCGCTAGAGGCCAAAAACACCTCAAATCCAGAAGATCCATCGGCTGCGGCAGCCGGCCAGGCCGGCGTCGCCTTCCTGTTTGGCTCCGAGCGTTTTGGCATGACCAACGAGGATGTGTACCGCTGCCACGTAGCACTGTCGATTCCCACCAACCCCGGCTTTGGCTCGCTCAACCTCGGCGCCGCCATCCAGGTGATTGCCTACGAATGGCGCATGGCGCTGGGCGGGTTCCCGGTGCTGGATGCCACACCACAGCGCGCCCTGGCCGACGCCGCGCAGGTAGCGGGCATGCTGGGCCACTGGGAGCAGGCGCTTACCACCATCGGTTTTCTGGACCCCGCCGCACCCAAGAAGCTCATGCCCCGCCTTAACCAGCTTTTCAATCGCGCGCAGCTCAGCCCTGAAGAAATCCACATCTTGAGAGGTGTCGCCAAAGCCATGATCGAGGCCGCTGAGGCGAAACGCTAGACTGTGCGGCCATAAACACATAACGAAAAGAACCGATGTTCGCCCGCCTGCGCTCCGATATCCAGTGCATCCTCGACCGCGATCCTGCCGCGCGCAGCACGTGGGAGGTGATCACCTGTTATCCGGGCCTGCACGCGATCTGGCTGCATCGCCCCGCGCACTGGTGCTGGCACCACGGCCTGAAATGGCTCGGTCGCTTTATTTCGCACTTTGCGCGCTGGTTCACGGGCATCGAGATTCACCCCGGCGCGAAGATTGGAGAGCGCGTGTTCTTCGACCATGCGATGGGCGTGGTGGTGGGCGAGACCGCCGAGATCGGCGACGGCTGCACCATCTACCAGGGCGTCACGCTGGGCGGTACCTCGCTGTACAAAGGTGCCAAGCGCCATCCCACGTTGGGCAAGGACGTGGTGGTGAGTGCGGGCGCCAAGGTGCTCGGCGGCTTTGAAGTGGGTGACGGCGCGAAGATCGGCAGCAATGCCGTGGTCATCAAGCCGGTGCCTGCGGGCGCCACGGCGGTGGGCATTCCGGCCCGGATCATCCCGTCCAAAGCTGGCGAAAGCGCGGACGTGACCGAGCCGCAGCAGGCGCGCAAGTTCACGGCCTATGGCATCACGCAGGAGGACGATCCGCTCTCGCAGGCCATGCGCGGGTTGATCGATAACGCCTCGTCGCAAGAGCACCAGATTGCGCTGCTGTGGCAGGCCATCGAGAAGCTGTCCGCCAACCCGCAGAACAAGGACTGCGTGCCGTGTGATGCCGCGCTCAAGGAACAGTTCGAGGCAGGCAAGCTCAACGAGTTGGTGGGTAAGTAGCGGCGTGCCTGCGCTGCCCTGTTTTATTTGGTTGCTATGAAAAATATAGCTGCTTGCGCTTATCGAGTAAGCGCTAGCGGCTATATTTGCTTCAGATTCTGAAGTATCAAGCTGGGCGAGTTGCCCGCACAGCGCTCTTGGGGCGGAACGCTTTGCAGACCTCGTCCCGCGTTTCCAGATACGGCCCGCCAATCAGGTCCACGCAGTAGGGTACGGCCGCAAAGATGCCCGGCACGATTTGCTTGCCGTCGGCCTCCTTCAGGCCCTCCAGCGTCTCGGCAATGGCCTTGGGCTGGCCGGGCAGGTTGATGATGAGGCTCTGGTCGCGCACCACGGCCACCTGGCGCGAGAGGATGGCGGTGGGCACGAACTTCAGGCTGATCTGGCGCATCTGCTCGCCAAAGCCCGGCATCTCCTTGTGCGCCACGGCCAACGTGGCCTCGGGCGTCACGTCGCGCAAGGCAGGGCCCGTGCCGCCGGTGGTCAGCACCAGGCAACAGCCTGCGTTGACCAGTTCGATCAGCGCCGCGCTGATGCCTTCCTGCTCGTCGGGGATCAGGCGCGATTCGAAGGTGATGGGGTTGTGCAGTGCGCGCGTGAGCCAGTCCTGCAGCGCGGGCAGGCCCTTGTCTTCATAGACACCGCTGCTGGCGCGGTCGCTGATGGAGACGATGCCGATCTTCACCGGGTCGTGCAGGGCAGAAGGCTCACTCATCGCCGTGGTCCTCATCGGTATTGCTGGCGTCGTCTGCACCCGTGCCGCCCAGGTGCTCGCGCACCAGCTGGAACAGCTCGCGGTAGGCGCGGCCCTTGCGCGGGGCCAGGCCTTGCGAGACCTGGACATTGGCCTCCTTGCCCGCAGGCTGTGCGTCCTTGCGGGCCTGGCGGATCAGGGCGCGCAACTGCTGCGTGTCGGTGGTGGGGTGCTCGGCCATCCAGGGGGCCAGCGCGTCATCGTCGGCAATCAGGCGGTCGCGCCAGTGTTCGGCCAGGTGCAACTGCATCTTTTCGGTGGCCGAGCCCTTGTGCTGCTCTTCCAGCGCCTGGCGGGCGGCCTGCACCAGCTCGGGTTCGAGCTTGCGCATGATCTTGCCCACGTACTGCATCTGGCGGCGCTTGCCTTCAAAGTTGGTGATGCGCTTGGCCTCGGCCAGCGCGTCCACCAGCTTGTCGGGCAGTCCCACCGCCTCGAACAGGTCGGCGCGCAAGCTCAAAAGCTCTTTGCCCAGCTCCTGCAGTTCGTCGCTTTCGCGCTTGAGATCGGTGCGGCTGGCATCGGGCGTGCCTTTGAGTTCGGCCTTGAGCTGAATGTCCATTTCGCTGCCTTCGGCAACGAACTGGCCTCGCACAAAGTAGCCTTTTTTGGGTTTGCGTGACATGGGTGGGGGCAAAAAGAGAAGCGGCGCAGAGCGCGCCACAGCGGCAAGTATCATAGCTGCCGCTATGAATAAACCCTCCACCCGCGCCGCGCGCGCCCAAAGCGCGGCTGCCGCTGCGCCCGCGCCTGCCACCTCCCGCACCCCTGACAACGGCTTCAGCTACAGCCGCGCGTTCTTTGAAGACCTGGTGGACCGCGCCCTGGCCCATGCCAAAAAGCTCGGCGCCACCGACGCAGGCGCCGAGGCGTCCGAGGGCTGCGGCCTGTCGGTCAGCGTGCGCAAGGGCGAGCTGGAGAACGTGGAGCGCAACCGCGATAAATCCCTGGGCGTGACGGTGTACCTTGGCAAACGCCGTGGCAACGCCAGCACGTCCGATTTCTCGAACAAGGCCATCGAGCAGACCGTGCAGGCAGCCTACGACATCGCCCGTTTCACGGCCGAAGATCCCATGGCAGGCCTGCCGGACGCCGATGACATCGCCCCGGCCGACACGCACCGCGATCTGGACCTGTTCCACCCCTGGGCCATCACCAGCGAAGAGGCCGCTGAAATCGCCAAGGCCTGCGAGGCCGCCGCGCTCAAGACGCACCGCCGCATCACCAACAGCGAAGGCGCGGGCGTGTCGGCCCAGCAAAGCCATTTCTTCAGCGCCCACACACGCGGCTTTCGCGGCGGCTATGCCAGTTCGCGCCACAGCTTCTCCGTCGCACCCATCGCCTCGCTGCCCGGCCGCAACGCCGAGATGCAGCGCGATGCCTGGTACAGCTCCATGCGCGACGCCACCGAACTGGCATCGCCCGAGGCCGTGGGCCGCTACGCCGCGCAGCGCGCGTTGAGCCGCCTGGGCAGCCGCAAGATCCCCACCACGCAATGCCCGGTGTTGTTCGAATCCACCCTGGCCGCCGGCCTGCTGGGCGGCTTTGTGCAGGCCGTCAGCGGCGGCTCGCTGTACCGCAAGAGCAGCTTTTTGCTCGATTCGCTCGGCAAGATGGTCTTTCCCAAACACATCGACATTTTGGAAGACCCCTTCATCCTGCGCGGCAAGGGCAGCTCGCCCTTTGACGAAGAAGGCGTGCGCGTGGCGCCGCGCAAGGTGGTCAAAGGAGGGCGCGTCGAGGGCTACTTCCTGTCCAGCTACTCGGCCCGCAAACTGGGCATGAAGACCACGGGCAATGCGGGCGGCTCGCACAACCTGGTGATGACCTCGCGCCTCACGCAAGCCAGCGACAACCTCGACGCCATGCTGCAAAAGCTGGGCACGGGCCTCTTTGTTGTGGAGCTGATGGGCCAGGGCGTGAACTACGTGACCGGCGACTATTCGCGCGGCGCGAGCGGCTTCTGGGTGGAGAACGGCAAGATCGCCTACCCGGTGCACGAGATCACCATCGCGGGCAATCTGAAAGACATGCTCAAGGGCATTGAGGCTGTGGGCGCGGATACCTACAACTACGGTGCCAAGACCGTGGGTTCCATCCTGGTGAACCGCATGAAGGTGGCTGGGAGCTAATGCCTGGTCCGTAGCGCAGCCACCGCAAAAGGGCCGCGCTGATGCAAAAAAGGCCCTCGCGATGAGCGAGGGCCTTTTTGTTTTTTGAGCAGCTGTTGCGCTACGTGTTGCCTGCCCGCGCACCCGCCAGCAAGGCCTGCACTGCTGCTTGCAGCACAGGGGTCGCCTCCTCGCCGCTGAGCAGGCCTGAACTCACAAAAGCCCCATTGATGAGCACAGCCAGCTGGGCCGCCAGGGCCTCGGGCCGGGGCACGCCCAGCCGCTGGGCAATGCCGTGCAGGCGGCTGCGCAGCGTCACCATGTGCTGCCGGGCCACCAAGCGGGCAGGGTGGTCCTGCTCGGCAAATTCGGCCGCCACGTTGATCTGCGGGCAGCCCCGGTAGTTGGAGCGGCCCAGCCGCTCGCCGATCCACTGCATGTGGGCCTGCAGCTCGGCGGCCGGGTCGCCGACATGTTGCGCCGCCACCGCATCCCACAGGCCCCAGAAATCCACATCCTCGCGCTCCAGAAACGCCACGATGAGGTCGTCCTTGGTGGGGAAGTAGCGGTACAGGCTGGTCTTGGCCACGGCCGCTTCGGCCACCACCAGGTCCACCCCCACGGCGCGCACACCGCGTTGGTAGAACAGGCTCGACGCCGTGTCGAGGATGCGCTCGCGCACGTCCTGCACGGGCTCGCTGGAGGCCGTCGCAGCGCGCCGTGACGCAGGTTTGGGGCGAGCGCTTGGCGCGGTTGCCGGGAGGGGATGGGAAAAAGAATGTACAGCCATGCTTGACATGATACAGACCTGTCTGTAATCTTTAAGAAACAGACAGGTCTGTATCGTCAATTTTCCCCTCCACTTCTTTCCCGAAAGGTTCTCCATGACATCCTCTTTTCCTTCCATCGCGGTGTACGGTGCCAGCGGCCATACCGGCCAGTTTGTGGTGCAGGAGGCCCTGCGCCGGGGCCTGCGCGTGGTGGCTGTGGGGCGCAATGCCGCCCGGCTGGCTGCGCTGTTTCCCTCGGGGGTGGAGTGCCGCGTGGCGGTGCTGGACGACCCGGCGGCGCTGGTGCAGGCCTTTGCCGGTTGTGGCGTGGTCATCCACTGCGCGGGGCCCTTCATGGACACGGCCGCCCCGGTGGCGCAGGCCGCGCTGCAGGCGGGCGCCCACTACATCGATGTGACCGCCGAGCAGCCCAGCGCCCAGGCCACTTTTGCCGATCTGCAGGCGCCCGCCGTGGCTGCCGGGCGCGTGGTGGTGCCCGCTGCCGGTTTCTACGGTGGCTTGGCCGACCTGCTGGCCAGCGCGCTCGCCGCTCCCGGCCCCATCGACGAGATCACCGTGGCCATGGGGCTGGACCGCTGGTGGCCCACCGAAGGCACGCGCCTGACGGGCGAGCGCAACAAGGCGCAGCGCCAGGTGGTACAGGGCGGGCGCCTGGTGCCGCTGGTCCCCGCTGCCGACGTGCCCGACTGGACCTTTGCTGCACCCCTGGCGACCTATGCCATGGTGGAGCTGCCGTTTAGCGAGACCATCACCCTGGCCCACCACCTGCAGGCCGACACCATCCGCTCGCTCATCAACCGCTCGGCCCTGGCCGACATCCGCGATGCCAGCACCCCGCCGCCCACGGCGGTGGATGGCAGCGGCCGGTCGGCCCAGCGTTTTGAGCTGGTGGTGCGGCTGGTGCAAAACGGCGTGGCGCGAACGGCCGGTGTGCGCGGCCAGGACATCTATGCCGTGACGGCGCCCCTCGTGCTGGAGGCCGCGCAGCGTCTGATGGCCCCGGCGTACCAGCGCAGCGGTGCGCTGGCCTTGGGCGAGGCGGTGGACTCCATGGACGCGTTGCGGGCGCTGAACGGCCAGGCGCTCGAAGTCTTTGGCGATGTGCAGGTAGCCTGAAAAGCGACCCCGAGTGCGGGTGCCAGCCGCGATCCCTGCCCGGGAAAATCGGGCGGGTCACCAGAATCCAAGGCGATATGCTTCGCGCATGCCCTTTGAGCGCCCGCACCCATTGCCCTCCAGCGCGCCCTCTGCGCCATCGAAGCAGACATCGGGTGCGGCTATTGCGCCGCAAGACCCGGCCTTGCTGCGCCGCCTGCTGCGCGCCAAGGACCGCATGGACGCCGCATCGCACGAGGCCTGGCCCGTGCAGCGGCTGGCCGAGGTCAGCGGCGTGTCGGAGGCGCACTTCGCCCGCTCGTTCCGGCAGGCGTTCGGCCTTCCGCCCCACCGCTACCTGCTGACCCGCCGCATTGAGCAGGCCACCACGCTGCTGCGCGATACGAACCTGCCCATCACCGAGATTGCGTTTGCCACCGGCTGGGAAAGCCTGGGCACCTTCGGGCGCATCTTTCGCGACATCACGGGGATGAGCCCCAGTGCGGTGCGCAGGGAGGCCCAGGCCAATGCCACGCCACTGGACCGGGTGCCCGCTTGTGTCTTGAAGGCCGCGCAACGCCCCGACCTCACCACAGCAGTTTTGGAGAAGCGCCGCCGCCTGGCGGAAGGTACAAATCGGTCCTAGAGCCTGTTCAAGGTCTTTTTGGAGTCGCACAAGTACCTTGCCGGGATGGGATGCAAGGCGCGGTGGGCAGCCAATAGCGCGGCTATTGGCAAGCGCCGCAACGCCGCAGACAGCCCGGCAAGGCACTTGCCCGAAGGGTTGGAGTGAAATCGGGCGATTGGAAGCCCCGGCTGCTTGCATGGGCACGAGCCCATGCGGCGCATCCGAAGCATCCACTCCTCCCGATTGCACTCCAATGCGATCTCCAAAAAGACCTTGAACAGGCGCTTAGCAACCAAGGAGATCTGATGACGAAGAACCAAGGCATTGGTGTGGTGGGGGTGTATGTGGACGACCAGGACGAAGCGCTCGCGTTCTATGTGGGCAAGCTCGGGTTTCAGGTGCACACGGACGTGCGCAACGGCCCCTACCGCTGGCTGACGGTGCAGCACCCCGATCAGCCAGACTTTCAGCTGGGGCTGTTCACACCCGGCCCTCCCATCCACGATGCCGCCACGGCGCAGACGCTGCGCGCCATGGTGGCCAAGGGCGCCATGCCGCCGCTGGTGTTGCATGTGGCAGATTGCCGCGCTGCGTATGCCCGGCTGCGCGACCAGGGTGTGGAGTTCACGCAGGAGCCCGTGGACCGGTACGGCAATGTGGATGCGGGTTTTCGGGACCCTGCGGGCAATGGCTGGAAGATGATCCAACTCGCGGCCGGAGGTGCGCAATGAGCGCCAGCGTGGGCATTCGGCGGTTTCGCCGCTGGGTGTCGATGGCGTTCACGCCAGGGCGTGCCACTCTTCAATTCCCCCACGCGCTGGCCGCGCAATGCGGATGGATGCGCGAAGGGGGGCGCAGCCCATAGTCATCTATGGGCAAGCCACGCGACAAAGCAGACGCCGCATTGCGCGGCCAGCCCGGAGGGAAAGCCAGCCAGGCCGCGCATTGCGTCTTTGCCCTTCGCTTGTGTAGCCAAGCTACACGGCACTCAGGGCGCCTAGCACTGCACGGCCTGGCTGGCTTTCGCGTGGGGGAATTGAAGGGTGACACGCCCTAGCCGTCATTGGCAATTTTGTGGTCCGTGCGCAGGGTGCAGGCAACCCGCCGGATTGGTTGACGTATGCACCCCTGCCGCCGCTGGCGCTGCTGCTGTTGACGGGGCTGTACCTGTTTTGTGCAGCCCTATTTGCGGCGGTCTGCGGTGCAGCGTGCCCCAGGCGCTCCAGTCTTACCACCCGTGTGATGGCGGGCGGCAAGCCCAGCTGTTACTCCCCACAGTCCGCAAATTCGGCCAGCAGTTGCAGCACGCCCTCCACCGCAGGTGAGGGCGGTGGCTGGTGGCGGTGCGCCACAGCCATGGGGCGCATGAGCGGCGGCTGCAGAGGGCGGATCTGCACATTGGGCGTGCCCTGCAGGTCCTCCACCTCCTCCATCGGCAGCAGCGCGGCGCACTGGCTGGCCACCGCCAGGCTCTTGAGCGCGCCGGGGTAGCTCAGCGCCAGGAAGGGGCGCGGGTGGTGGCCCGCCTGGCCAAACCAGTTGGCAATCAGTCCGTGCATCTGTGTGGCGGGCGCAAACGATGCCCAGCGGCGGGTGGCCAGCCAGTCAGGGGTTGCGAACGCGGGCGCATCCCAGGCGGCAGGCAGCAGCGCCACCATGGGGTCGTTGCGCCAAGGGGTCTGGCGCACCTCGGCCAAAGGCGGTTGGGGGCTGGCGATGATGCTGATGTCCAGCGTGCCGGCCTTGAGCCGCTGCATCGAGTCGGCTGAGCCCACGGCCTCCAGCCGTATCTCCACACCGGGGCAGCGCGCCGCCAGCGCTTCCAGCATGCGCGGCAGCAGACGCGTGCTCACGCCCGCCGACACGCCCACACGCACGATGCCCTCGCGCCCCGAGGCGCGGCGGCGCACGCGCTCCATCAGGTCGTCGCAGGCAAGCAGCAGCTGGCGCCCCTCCTGCACCAGCACCTCGCCTGCGGGCGTCAGCTCGGCCTGCCGCCGACCCCGCACCACCAGGTCGGCCTGCAGGCGTGATTCCAGTTCCTTGATGTGCAGGCTGACGGTGGGCGGCGCCAGGTGCAGCGCCTGCGCGGCCGCTGCAAAGTTGCCCAGGTCGGCGATGGCAATCAGCGTCTGCAGGTGGTCCAGGTTGAAGTTACGCATCAGTTTTTATGAATTGAGGCTTCATTGAATTCAACTTTACAGATGGTAAGCCAAGCCTGAGCATGCGGGCCATGTTGCATCCCAACCGTCTGGACCCCGAAAGCACGACCCGCCTATCCCACGCCTGCCAGCCGCCGGGGGCTGTGCCACAGTATCCGGCCCATGGGGGCCGCTGGCCCCGGCGGGTGCTGCGTCTGGGCGGGCGGTGGCTGCGGGCGCTGGGTGCCGCCCTGGTGCGAGCGGAAAAACACATCAGCGAGAACTTCCGGGTGCCGCCCCATGGGGGGTGACGGGGGCGGGCCTCCTCACTGCGTGCACTGGTGAGGCGGCGGGGATCGGCCTACACTGCACCACCGGTCAGGCGGCCCGGACCGGGGCCTGGTGCGCACCAGGGGGCAAGGCCCAGGGCCGGATTGAGCGAAAGGACCTGGTATGTTGTCCGATGCTTCCGTAACCACCATGCTGCCTGTGATGGACATGGACCGTGCCCGCGCCTTCTACGAGGGTTGCCTGGGGCTCAAGCCCGGCGGGTTCCGGCCCGATGGCAAGTTTGTCTATGCCGTGGGGGGCAGCACGCTGGCGCTGTTCCCCAAGCCGGAAGGCACCAAGGCCGACCACACGGCCATCAGTTTCCAGGTGGCCGACATAGCGGCCACCATCGACGCGCTGAAACGCGCGAAGGTGGTCTTCGAGGACTACGACTTCCCGGGCCTCAAGACCGTCAATCACGTGTGTGTGCTGGGCGCCGAGAAGGCCGCGTGGTTCAAGGACACCGAGGGCAACTACCTCTGTCTGCACGAGGACATTGCAACATAACCCGTTTTTTTTCAAGCAAAAATGGCCGCTACCGCTCGGTGGGTATGCCTTTTAAGCTATAAAAATAGGAGCATTTTGGCGAGGGCCGTGGCTCAGTGCCCAGCCACCCGCGCCGCAATCGCCTCGCCCACCTGCGTGGTGCTGGCCGTGCCCCCCAGGTCCGGCGTGCGCGGGCCGCTCTTGATGACTTCTTCGATGGCCGTGACGATGGCGTCATGTGCCGCCCGTCCTGCACCCACGCCTTGTGTCAGGAAGTCCAGCATCAGCGCGCCCGACCAGATCATGGCGATCGGGTTGGCAATGTTCTTGCCATAGATGTCGGGTGCCGAGCCATGCACGGGCTCGAACAGGCTGGGGAAGTTGCGCTCGGGGTTCAGGTTGGCCGAAGGCGCCAGGCCGATGGTGCCGGTGGTGGCCGGGCCCAGGTCGCTCAAGATGTCGCCAAACAGGTTGGTGGCCGCCACCACGTCAAAACGGCCGGGCTGCAGCACAAAGCGGGCGGTGAGGATGTCGATGTGCTGCTTGTCCAGCGTGACCTCGGGGTAGCCCTTGGCCACGTCGTCGGCACGCTGATCCCACCAGGGCATGCTGATGGCAATGCCGTTGCTTTTGGTGGCCAGGGTGACGTGCTTTTTGGGGCGGCTTTGGGCCAGGTCGAAGGCGAACTTCAAGAGGCGGTTGGCACCGTGGCGCGAGTAGACCGATTCCTGGATGACGATTTCACGGTCGGTGCCTTCGTACATGATGCCGCCGAGCGATGTGTATTCACCCTCGGTGTTCTCGCGCACCACGTAGTAGTCGATGTCGCCGGGCTTGCGGCCGGCCAGGGGGCAAGGCACGCCTTCAAACAGGCGCACGGGGCGCAGGTTGATGTACTGGTCGAACTCGCGGCGGAATTTGAGCAGCGATCCCCACAGCGACACATGGTCGGGCACGGTGGCGGGCCAGCCCACGGCACCGAAGAAGATGGCGTCCATGCCCGACAGTTGCGCCTTCCAGTCGTCGGGCATCATTTTTCCGTGGGCGGCGTAGTAGTCGCAGCTGGCCCAGTCGAATTCGTGCAACTGCAGTTCAAAGCCAAAGCGGGCGGCGGCGGCCTGGATGGCGCGCAGGCCCTCGGGCATGACTTCTTTGCCGATGCCGTCTCCGGGCAGGACGGCGATGCGGTAGGTCTTGGTGGTGGGTGCGTTCATGGTGCGGGCAGGGGGTAGGGTAGAGGGAAGCCGTAGGTGGGTGCGGTCGGTGTGTGCACTGCATTATTCCGAGCGCCATCAAAAACTACAATCCGTCAACTGTGGCTCCATCATTCACATATCGTGCATAAAAACCCAGCGGCCGACGACTTGCGCGTTTTCACGGCGGTGGTGCGCAAGTCCAGCTTTGGCGCGGCTGCTGCCGAGCTCGGCACGTCGCCCGCCTACGTGAGCAAGCGCATTCGCCTGCTGGAGCAGGACCTGCAGGTCAAGCTGCTGCATCGCACCACCCGCCGGGTGGCGGTGACGGAGGAAGGCGAGCGCGTTTTCCACTGGGCGCAGCGCATCCTGGACGACATGGAGCAACTCATGCAGGAGGTGGCCATCACGCGCAGCGAGCCGCGCGGGCTGCTGCGCGTGAGCAGCAGCTTCGGCTTTGGGCGGCAGATCGTGGCGCCTGCGCTGTCGCGTCTGGTGGAGCAGCACCCGGGGCTGCAGGTGCGGCTGGAGGTATTTGACCGGCTGGTGGATGTGGCGGGCGAGGGGTTTGACCTGGATGTGCGCGTGGGCGATGAGATCGCGCCACACCTCATCGCGCGCCGCCTTGCCGACAACCACCGCGTGCTCTGCGCATCGCCCACTTACCTGCAGCGCAAGGGCGCTCCGCGCACGGTGGCGGACCTGGCCGCGCATGACTGCCTGGTGATCAAGGAGCGCGACCACCCGTTTGGCGTGTGGCGCCTGCGCAGCGGCGCGCAGGAAGAGTCGGTCAAGGTGCGCGGCCCGCTGTCGGCCAACAACGGCGAGATGGCCGTGCAGTGGGCGGTGGACGGGCGTGGCGTGGTGCTGCGCTCGTTGTGGGATGTGGGCGCGCACCTGCAGATCGGGCGCCTTGTGCAGGTGCTGCCGCAATGGCAGCAGGAGGCCAATGTGTGGGCCGTGTTCCCGACGCGGCTGGAGCGGTCGGCCAAGGTGCGCGTGTGTGTGGAGTTTCTGCAGGAGCATTTCCGCTCCGGGTGGATGGCGCGGGATGCCGACGCGGGGGTAAGCACCCCGGTTTGAAGCAAAAATAGCTGCTACCGCCCGTCTGACAAGCGGTAGCAGCTATCAAAAAAATACTGACTGGGTGGTGGTGAGGGGGCGATCAGCCTGCCAGCGCAGCCTTCACAGCGGCCGACACCTGGCCCATGTCGGCCTTGCCCGCAAGGCGGGTCTTGACCACGCCCATCACCTTGCCCATGTCGCCAGGGCCTGATGCGCCGATTTCGGCCACGATGGCCTTCACGGCAGCCAGCGTTTCTTCGGCCGACATGCGCTCGGGCAGGTAGGCCTGCAGCACGGCCATCTCGGCCTTTTCCTTGTCCGCCAGGTCCTGGCGGCCAGCGCCTTCAAAAGCGGTGATGGAATCCTTGCGCTGCTTGATGAGCTTGTCCACGATGGCGACCACGGCGGCGTCGTCCAGCACGATGCGCTCGTCCACTTCCTTTTGCTTCATCGCAGCCTGCAGCAGGCGGATGGTGCCCAGGCGCTCGCTGTCCTTGGCGCGCATGGCGGTTTTCATGTCTTCGGTGATCTGGTCCTTGAGGCTCATGGCGGCTTCCTTTTTTGGGTTTCAAACAGGGACAAGGGTTTGCCAAAAGGCTTTCTGGCTAGGCGTCAACGCCGCAGACAGTAGTCTCGCTACGGCAAGGCGTTGCAACGACGCCAGAAAGCCTTTTGGCAAACCCGAAAAACAAAAACCCGCGCTTGGCGTCCCTAGCGCGGGTTCTGGGACCCAAGCAAAAGGCTCGGGGCCGAAGATGGATCAGTACATCTTCTTGGGCAGTTGCATGCTGCGAACGCGCTTGTAGTGGCGCTTCACGGCGGCTGCCTTCTTGCGCTTGCGTTCTGCGGTGGGCTTTTCGTAGAACTCACGGGCGCGCAGGTCGGTCAGCAGGCCGAGCTTTTCAATGGTGCGCTTGAAGCGGCGCAGTGCAACGTCAAAGGGTTCGTTTTCTTTTACGCGGATCGTAGTCATTAGCTAATGGTTTTCCAAATGGTGCCTGCAGAGGGGCTTGGGGAGATCGGGCCTCAAGTCCGTACAAAGCGGTTTCCCCGTCTGTAACTAGTATTTGGCCGACGGGGCATTGCCAGCAAAGCCGGAGATTATAGCCTTTGTGGCGCGGATGGGAAGTACCCCTGTGCAGCTCCCTGCGTCCCGTCCCGCGCTGCGGGACGCCGCCACTGGTGGCCTGGTTGGGCATGGGCCATGTGGCACTGCAGTGGGCCGCGCCCGAACAAGGACTGAGGTCGTTCTCACCGGAGGCATTGCCTCCGTCCATCCTCAGGCCGCGCAATGGCGTGGAAATTGCTTCACGTTGTAACAATCACTTACCACCGTCGGTGGGTTGCCCAGGTCATCCGCCCGGGTGGGCCTGCCGCCACAGACACCATGGCATTCATGCACCGCGTTTCGGGCTGGCTGGGCCGCCTCAGTGTGGGGCGCAAGCTCATGCTCATCTACCTGCTGGACCTGTCGGCGGTGATCTATGTGTCCAGCATTCTGATCCACGAAAAGTACGTGGCCATCGATTTCACACGCAAGGAGATCGTGGGCACCACGTATGCGGCGGTGCTGCGCGACGGGCTCATGGGGCAGTTTCTGGATGCATCCCAGCAGCCGCCGCTGGCGGGCGATGTGATTGCACGGCTGACGGGCGTGCGCAAGGCGTATGACGAGCAGTTGCGCACACAGGAAGTGGGCGAACGCTTCAGCATGGTGCTCGGGCAACTGGCCGCCAGGCCGCCATCTGCAACGGATGCGCAGGTGCTGACCGGGATGCGCAGCCAGCTGCTGCGCGAGGGCCGTGAGTTGCTCACCACGGTGGGCAACCAGTCCAACCTGATTCTAGACCCGGATCTCGACAGCTACTACGGTATGTCGCTGGTGGTGCTGCGGTTTCCAGAGCTGCTGCAGGCGGTGCACGACACGGTGGTGTTCTTGAACGCGGCGCAGGCCGGGCGCGGTCCGCAGTGGTCCTTTGAGCTGCTCACGCTGGTGGGGCGGCTGGATGCTGTGATGCAGGGCATTGAGGCGGACTACAACCAGGCATTCATCGCAGGCTCGCCCGAAATGCGGGCCGCCTTGCAGGGTCCGCGCGAGGCGCTCCACCAGTCCCTGGAGGGCTTCCAGGCGTTGTTGCAGGGTGTGGCGGCGGGGGAGTCGCGCCTGACCATGGCGCAGGTGGGCACGCAGCAGATGCAGGTGCTGGGCGCGCTGCGCGATGCCTGGACGGTGGGCATCGTGGACCTGGAGCGGCTGCTCAACCGCCGTGTGGATGGGCTCTTCGCTCGCATGTGGCTGCATTTGGGCACCGCGCTGGTGCTGCTGGGCTGCATCCTCTCCCTCGTGACGCTGGTGGCGCGGCAGATCGCCAAGCCGCTGCAGCAACTGGCGCGGGTGGCCGACGAGGTGCGCAAGAGCGGCGACCACACACTGCGCGCGCACTGGGTCAGCCGTGACGAGATCGGGCGTCTCGTCACGGCTTTCAATGAAATGCTGTCCCAGCTTGACCGCGACCGCGTGCTACAGCAGGAGCTGGCCGCCAGCGCGCGCGCGGCCGAGGCCCAGCGCGAGCTGGTCGAGGCCTTCCCCATCCCCATGGTGGTCACCTCGGTGCCCGAGCACGAGGTGCTGCACTCCAACGCCCCGGCTGCCCACTGGCTGGGTGACCGCAAGACCGACCCGTGGGCCGTGGGGCTGGAGCCCGGCGTGCGGGCGCGCTTCTTCCAGCGCCTGGCGGACCAGGGCTCGGTCGATGAGTTCGAGGTGCGCTGGAAGGGCACCGCCGAGCCTTCCTGGGCCGTGCTGTCGGCGCGGCGCCTGCAGTTCCAGGGGCGCGATTCGGTGCTCACCGCGTTCACGCCCATCAATGTGCTCAAAGTGATGGAGCAGCGGCTGGAGCTGTGGGCCAAGGTGTTCGAGGCCTCGTCCGAGGGCATCATCATCATGAACGCCGATCAGCAGATCATCAGCGTGAACAAGGCGTTCTGCCGCAGCACGCACTACGACTTTTACGAGGTCATCGGCGAGGACCTGGGCTTTCTGCTGGAAGAGTCGGGTGCCGAGCCGCTGTCGGCGCAGATCCACCGCACCATGCTCGACAAGGAGTCGTGGCAGGGCGAGGTGCGGTTTCGCCGCCGCTCGGGCGAGACCTATCCGGCCTGGCTCATGGTGTCGGCCGTGCGCGAGACCAAGGGTGGTACGTTGGCCAACCACATCGGCATCGCCATCGACATCACCGACCGCAAGCGCAGCGAAGAGCGCATTCAGTTCCTGGCGCACCACGACGTGCTCACCGAGTTGCCCAACCGTTCGCTGTGCGTGCAGCGTCTGCAGATGGCGCTGGCGCAGGCGCCGATCACGGGCGAGAAGGTGGCTGTGCTGTTCATCGACCTGGACCGCTTCAAGGCCATCAACGACACGCTGGGTCACCACATCGGCGATGGCCTGCTGCGCTCGGTGGCCGGGCGCCTCACGCAGGCCGTGCGCAGCCGCGACACGGTCAGCCGCCTGGGCGGCGACGAGTTCGTCGTGGTGATGCGCGACGTGGCCGGGCGCGAGGATGTGCAGCAGCTGGTGGAGCGGCGCCTGATTCCGCTCATCCGCCAGAGCCACCCGGTGGAAGGGCACGAGTTGAACGTGTCGTGCAGTGTGGGCATCGCCGTCTACCCCGAGGACGGCAGCGACATCGACGAGCTCATGCGCCGTGCCGACGCCGCCATGTACGAGGCCAAGACCACGGGCCGCGACATGGCGCTGTTCTATTCGGCCGAGACCGACCAGCGCGCGCTGGCCCGCCAGACGATGGAGCAGCAACTGCGCCGCGCGCTGGAGCGCCAGGAACTGAGCCTGCACTACCAGCCGCGCCTGTCCGCCAAGGGCGGCGGCCTGCTGGGCGTGGAGGCCCTGCTGCGGTGGAACAACGCCACCCTGGGCCACATCCCGCCCAGCGAATTCATCCCCATTGCCGAGGAGACCGGCATGATCCGCGCGATCGGCGGCTGGGTGCTGCAGCAGGCTTGCGAGCAATGGGTGCGATGGCAGGTGCCGCTGTCGGGCCCATCCGCGCGCGGGCTGGTCCATCCGCTGGCGCATGTCTCCATCTCGGTCAACCTCTCGGCCGCGCAGCTGGCTGACCCTCTGCTGGTCAGCGACATCGAGGCACTGCTGGCGCGCACCGGCATGCCGGCCCACCGGCTGGAGCTGGAGATCACCGAGTCACAGCTCATGGACAACGCCCACGCGGCCGAGCAGCAACTGGCCGCGCTCAAATCGCTGGGCGTGCAGCTGTCCATCGACGACTTTGGCACCGGGTATTCCAGCCTGGCCTACCTCAAGCGCTTTGACATCGACCGGCTCAAGGTGGACAAGTCCTTCGTGCACGACATGCTGAGCAACCCCGCCGACATGGCAATCACGCGCGCCATCATCGCGCTGGGCCACACGCTGGGCCTCAAGATTGTGGCCGAGGGGGTGGAAGACCTGGCCACGGCCCAGGTGCTGAGCGCGCTGGACTGCGAAGAGCTGCAGGGCTACCACTTCAGCCGCCCGCTGCCGCCCGAGGCGTTACACGCCTGGGCCCTGGAGCACGGCGTGCTCCAGGGCGCGTCGGTACGGGGGCTGGGTTTTGGCAGTACGCAGCCTGCACCGCTGTGGGGGTGACCCGGCCCTCAGCGCCCGTCCTCACCCATCAGGCAATTCGGATGTGCAGCGCTACGGCCAGTCCGACCAGGATGGCGCCCGGGGCCATATTGCCCAGCCACAGCGAGGTGCGTGAGGTCGAGCGGCCCGAGATGCGCGAGTCGGCTCGCAGGTAGGCATCGCCCTCATCAGTGCGCAGCCACCACACCATCACCGCGCCCCCGGCCAGTGAGCCCACGCCCAGCGCTGCGAGGATCGCGATGAAGATGTTTCCGCCAATGCTTGCTGCAGGGACGAGGGCAATTAGTGCGCCCACGGCCGTTGCGGCCGCTTGGTACTTTTCTGCGCGTTCGAATCCATCCATGCCGTGGCTCCCGCCGTATCACCGGTAAAGCGATGTGTTGTTGCCTGGAGTTTAGGTGCGCTGCCCCTCCCGATTGCGAACGGAGTGCTTCAGTGGCCCGCTGGCGGCAGCGCCTGCGCGCACGCCGCAGCGCTGGCCCAGGCCCACTGGAAGTTGTAGCCCCCCAGCCAGCCCGTCACGTCCACCACTTCGCCAATGAAGTACAGGCCGGGCTGCGTCTTGCACTCCATGGTCTGCTGCGAAAGCGCCTTGGTGTCCACGCCGCCCAGCGTGACCTCTGCCTTCTTGTAGCCCTCGGTGCCGGTGGGCGTCAGCTCCCAGCGCGCCAGCTGCTCGGCCAGCCGCGCCAGGGCCTTGTCGCTGGCCTCGTTGATGGGGCGCTGCCAGTCGGCCTCGCGCTGCGCCCAGGCGTCGGCCAGGCGGCTGGGGACCAGGGTGGCCAGTTCGTTGGCGATCAGCTTGCGGGAGCGGGCCTTGCCCTGCGCCAGCGCGGCGGGCAGGTCCACCGTGGGCGCGAGGTTGATGGCCAGCGGCGTGCCTTCCTGCCAGTAGCTGGAGATCTGCAGCACGGCCGGGCCCGAAAGGCCCCGGTGGGTGAACAGCAGGTCTTCGTCGAAGGCCATACGGGTTTTCTTGGCCCCGGTGCTGATTTGCACCGGAAGCGCCAAGCCCGCGAGTTGCGCATACGGCGCCCAACCCGTGCCATCAAAAGTCAGCGGCACCAGGCCCGGGCGGCGCTCGACAAGCGGGATGTTGAACTGCTGCGCCAGCCGGTAGCCAAAGTCGGTGGCGCCGATCTTGGGAATGGACAGCCCGCCCGTGGCAATGACCAGCGAGCGCGCCTGCACCGGGCCACGGTCAGTATCAATTTGATAGCTGGTAGCGCTTGATGGATAAGCGCCAGGGGCCAAAAACTCTATATTTTTGACCGCACAAGGTTGCCAGTGCGTCACCTGGCCCGCCGCGCACTCGGCCAGCAGCATGGCAATGATGTCCTCGGCCGAGCGGTCGGCAAACAGCTGTCCCTTGTGTTTTTCGTGGAAGGCAATGCCGTGCTTTTGCACCAGCGCAATGAAGTCGGCGGGCGTATAGCGTGACAGCGCCGAGCGGCAGAACTGCGGGTTTTGCCCCACAAAGTGTTTGTGGGGCGCGGCGGGGTCCAGGTCGCGGTTGGTGAAGTTGCAGCGTCCGCCGCCCGAGATGCGGATCTTTTCGGCCACCTTTTCGGCATGGTCGATCAGCAGCACCTTGAGGCCCCGCTGGCCCGCCTGGCCCGCGCAGAACAGGCCGGCAGCACCGGCGCCGATGATGACGACGTCAAAAACAGGGGAAGTGTGGGACACAGTGATGAACAGGCAGCGGTGACAGGGCCGCCATTGTCGCCGCAGCGTTCATCGGGCCCTCACGCCATCACTGCCGGTACACCCCGCCAGAGCCCACCACCGCGATGTCCACGTAGTTCGAGCCGTGGTGGTTCTGTGGGCTGAATTGGTAGCTGTAGCCGCCCAGGTCAAGGTTGCCCAGGCCTTCCATGGCCTGGACCAGGCTGGCCCGGGTGACGCCAGGCCCTGCTGCGCGCAGGCCTTCAATCAGCACGCGCGCATCCATGTAGCCGGTGTAGCGGTCGTAGTCCACAGGCTTGTCGTGGCGCTTCATGGAGGCCTGGAAGTCCCGCGTGAGCGCAATGGTGGGCTTGGTGGGCGAGGGGCCGGTGCGTGCCACGGCCAGACCGCGCGCGTCGTCACCCAGCGCCTTGAGCACTGCGGAGCCTGCGCCCAGCGACAAGGTGTAGACCGGCACTCCCAGGTGCGCGCGGTTGGCCCGCACGTAGGCCACCACAGGCGGCCCCGCCGCCACCAGCAGCACGGCTTGTGGTTTCTGGGCGGCCAGGGCCTTGGCGGCGTCGTTGGCGTCTGCCCCGGTTGGCGCGATGGCATGCGAGCCGGCCAGCGTCGCGCCTTCGGCGGCAATGGTTTTTTCGACCAGCGGCAGCAGCAGCTTGCCAAAGTCGTTGTTCTCGTAGGCCACGGCAATGCGAGAGGTCTGCACTGCCACCAGGTTGCGCACAATCTTGACCAGCTCGTCGGCATAGCTGGCGCGTGTGGTGAAGAGGTAGGGATGCTGCTGCGCCCGGATGGCAGGGCTGCCCGTGTACACCGAGATCAGTGGCAGCTTGGCTTGCACCAAGTAGGGCAGCAGCGCCATCACTTGAGAGGTGCCCGACACGCCCAACAAGGCCAGCACGCCCTCCTTCTCGCTCAGCTGCCTGGCGTTCTCCAGCGTGCGGCGCGGATCGAACCCGTCGTCGAGCGTCACCAGGCGAATCTTGCGTCCGCCAATGCCGCCCTTGGCATTGGCGTCTTCCACTGCAGCGTCCTGTCCTTCATGGATGGGTGCAAGAAAGGGGGCCATGCCACCCGACAGCGCGGTAGACCGGCCAATGAGAATGTCGCCCTTGCCCGGAGCGGGTTGCGCCCTGGCGGACAGGCTGGCCAAGGCCGCACCGCCTGCCAGTGCCAGCACGAGGCTGCGGCGGCGCGCCTGGGAAAGCCGCTGGCTAACGGGCAAGGCAACGTGGGTTTTCATCAAACAGCTCCTCCTGGTCGTGGCCACCGTGGCCTCAAGGTGCGGCGATGGTAGGAGTGCGGTAGCCGCGCACCCACCGGGTTTTTACCGGGGGTGCGTCAAGTTAGGGACAGGCGTCTATCCCAATCCCTTTTTGAAACTGGAGCGGCTGCCCCCAGCCCTGGGGCACGCCTTGTTGGTGTCGGTCAAGGCCTCGATGCCACCAAGGAGGCTCTGAACCGGTCGTGCGCGGCGCGGTAGCATGTGGCATCCACCCGCCGAGGACTATTCCATGAAACCGATACGCTGTGCCGCCTGCGCCCTGGTGCTGGGCTTTCTGGCCCCGGCCTGGGCCGTCAACAAATGCACGGATGCCGATGGCAAGGTGTCGTTCCAGGATGGCCCTTGCCTGGGCCAGGGCGAGAAGATCGAGGTGAAGCCAGCCATGCAGGGCGCCACCCCTGTTCCACCTGGCCCCTCCACCGCGAAGGAGGGCGCCTTCGGCCCCACCTGGCAGCGCAAACACTATCTGCAGAACCAGGGCGTGCCGCAGGCGCGCGCGGCCCTCGAACGCAACCAGCAGGAATGCGCGGCAACGGCACCGGATGCTGCAGTGGCCCATGCAGGCCCCCTGCGGCGCAGCACCCTGGCACAAGGCTCCCAGTTCGCGCAGGAACGCGCGGCTGCAGCGGGCAAGGACAAAGCCGCGTGTGAGGCCCGAACCGAGGAGCTGCGCAACCAGCTCAAAGCGCTCGAAGCCGAACTCGGCAAGCTGTAGCCCTCCTCGGTGGGGGAGGGGGGAGGCGCCTCAGCCTCTCAGCCCTTCCAAGTGAACGGAAACTTGAACTGCTTCACAAACCCGTTGGGCACGTAGTCGCCCAGCACGCCGTAGTGTTCGGGCCAGAGCTTGGTGCTTTTGACGGCGGTGCCAAACAGGTAGTCCAGAAACGCAAAGTGCGCCGCGTAGTTCTTGTCCAGCGCCTCCTGGTCCTGGCTGTGGTGCCAGTGGTGGAAGTTGGGCGTGACGAGCACGTAGCGCAGCGGGCCCAGGCGCACGCTCACGTTGGCGTGGTTGAAAACGGCCTGGAAGCCCACGATGACGATGTAGGCGTCGATCACTTCCTTGCTGAAACCCAGAACGTAGATGGGCGCCAGCACCAGTGTGCGGGTGATGAGCAGCTCCAGGATGTGCTGGCGCGAGCCGGCCATCCAGTCCATGCTTTTCACGCTGTGGTGCACCGCATGCAGGCGCCACAGCAGCGGCACCTCGTGGTAGGCGCGGTGCGTCCAGTACTGCACCAGGTCGGCCACGAGCACGATGAGGAACAGCGCCACCCAGAAGTTCAGGCCCTGTACCCAGCCGCGAATACCGTCGTTGGCCGCCCAGCCAAAAAATTTGTGCACGATGAGGTTGGTGGCCAGGAGCACAAAGCCCACCACCATGTGGTTCACGATGAAGTGGTGGAAGTCGGTTTGCCACTCGGCGCGGAAGATGGGCTGGTCCTTGCGCAGTGCAAATAGTTTCTCGATGAAGATGAAGATCAGCGAGCTGCCCAGCAGGTCGAGGATGAACCAGTCCAGGCCGATGTACGGTGTGTTGTCAGGGAAGTTCGGGTCCACCTCCACCTTGTGGCCGCCCAGGAACGCCGCCAGCGCCACCATGGCAAAGGCAAACGTGGCCAGCCAGCGCGAACGGTTGAAGAGGATGTTGACGAGGGAGATGCCCCCCGCGATGGCCATGGCGGTCAGCATGATGGTGCGAATCACCGTCACGTCGTAGCTCTTGCGCAGCTGTGGTGTCGTCAGGTACTCGGGGAAGTGGAAGGCCAGCACGCCCAGAAAACACAGGATGGCCAGCGTGAGTGCAATCACGCCCGACACCAGCCCGCGCCCGGTGCGCAGCGCGCCATGGCTCTCGGTGAATTCATTGAGCTTGTCGATTTCGAGCATGGTTTCCCCTCTGGCCTCGCGGCCTGCTTGGCTTTTTTGATGGGCCGTGATCTGGCTTGTGTGGCGCGAGTGTAGCGGCCCGCAGCGTTGCGCCTGCGACACGGGGGAGCCCTAAAATCGCGGCATGAACATCCCTTCACACCAACTCAGCATGACGGTGCTGATGTCCCCCGACATGGCCAATTTTTCGGGCAATGTGCACGGCGGGGCCATTCTCAAGCTGCTGGACCAGGTGGCCTATTCGTGCGCAAGCCGCTATTCGGCCTGCTATGTGGTGACCTTGAGTGTGGACCAGGTGATGTTTCTGCAGCCCATCCATGTGGGAGAGCTGGTGACCTTCCTGGCCAGCGTGAACTACACCGGTTCCTCGTCGATGGAGGTTGGTATCAAGGTGGTGGCCGAAGACATCCGCTCGCAGGTGGTGCGGCATGTGAACAGCTGCTTCTTCACCATGGTGGCGGTGGACGAGGCGCGCAAGCCGGTGCAGGTGCCGCCGCTGTCGCCTTCCACGCCCGACGAACGCCGCCGCTGGGATGCGGCACTGCTGCGCAAGTCCCTGCGCAAGGAGCTGGCGGAGCGTTTCAGGCAGGTGCGCGAGACTGCTGGCGGGTAGGCCGGGAACCCAGAACAAAAAAGGGCCCCTGCATGGCAGGAGCCCTTGTTCAATTGGGGAAAAAGTTGCTTAGCGCGCGGCGCAGAAACCGAATTCGGCCGCTGCCCCGGGGGCGAGGGTCTTGTTCCAGTCCACGCCGGACGCGTTCAGGTTGCTGCCAGCCTGCGTCCATGTGGCATTCCAAAGATTGTTGATGGTGCCGCTCACGGGGATGGTGATCGCCCAGTTGCCAGCGGCGGTGCCCTGGTTGGTGACGCGGACCCGCTGGCAATAGCCTGCGTTCCAGACACTGTCCATCATCTCCTGCACCGAGAAGCCACCGGTAGGCGTCGGTGGGGTTGGCGTTGTCGGCGTTGTGGGGGTGGTTGGCGTCGTAGGTGTTGTTGGCGTCGAACCATCGCCCCAGAGGCGCTGCAGCAACTGGACCTTGTCGGTGCGCACGGTGGTCCAGTCATCGTCCAGAATGCCGCCGGTGTCGCCACTGTTGGGGTTCCACGACCAGTAGAAGCCGCTGCGCATGCCCTTGCCGACCATGTAGTCCACCAGCGCGTTCTGCCACTGCACATCCCGCGCATCGCCCCGGCCAAATTTGCCACCGAACTCGCCCAGCATGACGGCATAACCGGCCTGCACGAACTGGCCAAAATGCTGGTCCCAGATGGCCGGCATGTTGCTCGGGAAGTTCGAAGCATTGAAGTAAGGCTGCACGTAGACATCCGGCCCGTAGGTGTGCGGCGCCAGCAGCAGGCGGTTGGCGGGGATGTTCAGGGGCGTGCAGGCCAGAGGTTCGAGGTTGCCACCCCAGAAGTGCGCGTTGCTGCCCGAGCAGCTGGGGTTCTCGCCGATGCCTTCCACGGCAATCAGCCAATGGGGAGCCAGCGGCAATACGGCAGCGGCTGCGCGCTCGGCGGCGCGGTTCCAGTCGGTGGCGTTGTTGCCCGTGCCCCAGGTGGCGGCACCGTGGGGTTCGTTCTTGATATCGATGCCGATGACGCCGGGTACGCCTGCGTAGCGCTGGGCGACAAAGGTCAGATCACTGATCCATTGCTGTTCGCTGTAGCTCTGGGTGTACCAGAGTTCACTGATGGTCTGGCAATCGGGGGTGTGATGGTCCAGCAGCACATACATGCCACGGTTGCTCAGTTCCGTGACCACCTTGTCCATCACCTGGATGGCCGAGAGGCCCTGCAGGTCGGCATTGCGGCCGTAATCGATGCTGCTGGGCGGCGCCGAGCCGTGCAGGGTGGCGGGGCAGAACGGCAGGCGCACGGCGTTGAAGCCCTGGGCCTGCATTTGCGTGATCATTTCAGTCCAGTTGCGCGCCCACAGGCCATGCACCACATGGTTGTTGGTCTCAAAGCCAAACCAGTTGACGCCGCGCAGCTGGATGGCCTTGCCCGCACCGTCCAGCACCTTGCCTGCGTTGATTTCGTAGCTCCAGGCCATGCTGGTACTTGCCAGCAGGCAACCGGCCAACGCCAGGCTCTTGCACAGGGTGGTGATCTTCATGGCTTACGCATCTCCCGAAAGTGTTGTGTGTCTGGCGTGAAAGAGTACAGGCCCTCTACAGCCGGGCTACTGCCCGGTGGTGGGCTGAGTGTGGGCGCTCTGCCCATCGGCCACCGTTTCCAATGGCTGCAATTGTAAGTGCCTGTTGCGCCCTTTTCAGGCTGCGCCACGGCTGCGTCCAGCCAGCGATACTGCCTGTAGCGAAAGGCCGTCTATTTCGTTGGTGATACCCGACAGTACGTTGGCCACCACCGCAAATTCCCGTCCGTGCTGGCCTGCGCGGGCGGCCATGACCTGGGCATTGAAGCTGACCACCTTGGCCTCGCGGGCCACGGTCTGGATGGAAGCCACGATGCCCGCCAGTTCTTTCATGAGGGTTTCGGACTTGGCCTTACCCACTTGATCGAATGCGGTGGTGGCGGTATTCAAGGCCTCCAGTGCGCTGTCGGTGGACTCCACCAGCCGCGCCAGCGCGTCTTCCACACGCGGGCTGTGGCGCTCTGCCAAGTCCAGCGTGGTGCCCACCTGCTGTGCAAACGCATCAATCGTGGCGCCAACGCCGTTGGGGCCGTGGTAGGCCTTGCGGATGATGTCGCCGTTGGCGGCATCCAAGTGACCGGCAGTGTCTACCAGCCTGGCTTGGCTGTCGGTGAACAGCGTCAATGAGCTGCGCGCCGCCTTCATGTGCAGATCGCTGCCGCGTGCGGCCAGCACCGTCTGCAACACCATGCGCTGCGACAGCATGCGCTGGCGTGCCGCCAGGTTGACCAGCGACATCTCGCCGTCACGGCCGGTTGAAGACCCGGCCTTGGGCGCCAAAGACAGCGTCGAAGAGGGGGGCGAAAAGGACGTCGAAGCTGGCGTTGAGGAAGTGGCCATGCCGTTGCGGGTGGAGATGGGGAAGGCTGCCATGGTGTTCCTTGTGCTGATTGCATTCAGATACATCCGGTCAAGCAATACCCGGGCCAGTGTCATGCGTCGCAGCCGCTTTCGATGCGATGGATGCAGACGCACTGACGAGGTTTGACCCGCACCCGCTACCGGCCGCGCAAGGTGCTCTGGCACGTTGGCGGCAGGGAAGGGCGCGTGCGGCGCGGCGCTGGGCGCTCAGTACAACGCTGCGAAGCGCTCCACCATGCGCGTGGGGCCTGCCACGATGAGGTGGTCGCCCGGTTTGATTTCGGTATCTGCCTTGGCGTAGATGAAGTCGAGGTGGCGACGTTTGATGCCCACCACCGTAATGCCATGGCGTTTGCGCACGTCGGATTGCGACAATGGCTTGTTGTGTGTCTCCATCGGCGCCCGGGTTTTGGCAATGGCAAAGCCGTCGTCAAACTCGATGAAGTCGATCATCTTGCCGGTGACCAAGTGCGCCACGCGCTCGCCCATGTCCGCCTCAGGGTAGACGACATGGTGCGCACCCACCCGCTCGGCAATGCGGCCGTGCTGGGGGTCAATGGCCTTGGCCCAGATGTCCTTGAGCCCCAGCTGGCTCAGGTTCAGGATGGTGAGCACGCTCGCTTCCAGGTTGCCGCCGATGCTCACCACCGCATGCGCAAAGTCGGGCACGGCCAGCTGGCGCAGGGTTTCCAGGTCGGTGGCGTCGGCCTGCACCACATGGGGTAGCACGCTCGCCAGCGACTGCACCGTCTCGGCATCGCTCTCGATGGCCAGCACGTCGTGGCCCAGCTCCACCAGTGATTTGGCAACCCCGGTGCCAAAGCGGCCCAGGCCAATCACCACCACGCTGCCCGACAGGTTCTTTACGGCTTTATCCAACAATGGGTTTCTCCTCGGGGTAACGGTAGTTGCGGCGCATCTGGTTGGTGGCCAGGGCCACGGCCAGGGTGACCACGCCCACGCGCCCAATGAACATGAGCGCAATGATGATGGCCTGCGCCCCCGGCACCAGGTCGGCGGTGATGCCCGTAGACAGCCCCACGGTGCCGAACGCTGAAATCACTTCGAACAGCACCTTTTCCAGCGGTAGCGGCGTGAGCGGCAAGATGAGCAAAATGGCCAGTCCCACCACGGCCGCGCTGAGCACCAAGATGGTGATGGCCTGGCGTTGCACCGAATCGGCGATGCGACGGCCGCGAAACTCGACGTCGCGGTGCCCACGGATTTCGTTCCACACCACCAGTACCAACACAAAAAACGTGGTCACCTTGACGCCCCCGGCGGTGCCCGCGCTGCCCCCGCCGATGAACATGAGGATGTAGTGCAGCGCCAGTGATTCGGTGCTCAGCGCTCCGATATCGACTGCATTGAACCCTGCCGTGCGTGCCGATACCGAGGTGAACAGTGCCACCAGCCCCTTGTGCGCCCAGCCCATGGGCCCCAGCGTTCCCGGATTGTCGAACTCGGCCAGAAAGATCACCACCGTGCCCAGTGCGATCAACGCCAGCGAGCCCCACACCGTGAGGGCGGTGTGCATGGACCACAGTGGGCGTTTGCGTCCGCGTTCGGCCAGCAGCTCGTGCAGCACAGGAAACCCCAGGCCTCCGATGATGATCGCCAGCATCAGCGGAGCCAGCACCAGCATATCGGACGAGAACCGCACCACGCTGTCTGCCCAGGTCGAAAAGCCCGCATTGTTGAAGGCCGATATGGAGTGGAACATGCCTTGCCAGGCAGCCTCTCCCCAGGGCATGCCATAGCCCAGTGCGAACCGCAGGCCCAGGGCCAGCGCCATCAGCAGCTCGACGGCAACCGTCACTTGGAGCACGATCTTGGCAACGCTCTTTACGTCCCCCAGCGCCAGCGAATGGGTCTCTGCCTGCAGCAGCAGCCGGGTGCGTATGCGCATTTGCCCACTGATGAGCAGCCCCATCAGCGTGGCCGACGTCATCATGCCGAAGCCGCCCAGCTGAAACAGGCCCATGATGAGGGCCTGGCCCGTGCCGCTCCAATAGGTGCCGGTGTCCACCACGACCAGCCCTGTCACGCACACGGCAGAGGTGGCGGTGAACAATGCCGTGAGAAATGGCGCGCTCTGCCCCTGGGCGTGCGAGAGCGGCAGCATGAGCAAGACCGTGCCGGCAGCGATGACGGTCAGAAAAGACAGCACCAGAACCGCTGCGGGGTGCACGACACGTTGGTTCAAACGAATTCCTGGGCGGGTGGCAACAATGCGCGGCCCGTGAGGGTCGGGGCTTGGCGAAGACTCTCTTCAGAGTCTGCGCGCGGCGATGCTATCAGCTTTGGATAGATCGCTCGCCTGCTGCGGCGCTGTGGAGCCGGCCGGTGCCGCGCACAGCCGCAGGCACCCCCACGTCGTCAGACAGCGCGCCGCGCCCGGGGTGCTTCGGATTTTTCTGACGTGGAATGCATCGCGTCCTGCGACGCCAGCGCCACACCCCGCACCACATCCCCCACAACGATCACCGAGGGGCTGGCGAGCCCGTCGCGCGTGATGGTGGTGTGCAGTGCGCCCAGCGTGGTCACGGCGTGGCGCTGCTGGGGCAAGCTGGCATGCTGGATGATGGCCACGGGCGTGCTGGCGGGCAGGCCGGTGAGCAGCTCCTGCTCGATGGTGGCGGCGCCACTCACACCCATGTAGATCACCAGCGTGAGCTTGGCGTCGCGGGCCGTGGCGGCCAGTTGGCGCCAGTCGGTGCCCGCATCGCCGGGCTTGGCGTGGCCGGTGACGAACACCACGCCGTGGGCATGCTCGCGGTGGGTGAGCGGCGCGCCCAGCGAGGTCAGGCCCGCCAGGCCCGCCGTGATGCCGTTGATGACGGTGACCGGCACGCCTGCCGCGCGCAGGTGCTCCACTTCTTCTCCACCCCGGCCAAAGATGAACGGGTCGCCGCCTTTAAGGCGCACCACGTTCTCACCCTCGTTCACCGCCATCAGCATCAGCTTCTCGATGAAGGCCTGGGGCGTGCTCTTGCAGCCACCACGTTTGCCCACGTAGACGATGCGGGCCGTGGGCGACGCGTGCGCCACGATGGCGTCGCTCACCAGGTCATCCACCAGCAGCACGGTGGCGGCCTGGATGGCCTTGAGCGCCTTGATGGTGAGCAGTTCCGGATCGCCGGGGCCAGCGCCCACCAGCGTGCAGCTGCCTCCCGTTCCGAGGTGGGGCTTGGAAGGGGGCAGGGTGTTGGTGTGCGTGGGGCGGCTCATGGGGATGTCTCCGAATTGGTTTGTTCCGCAAGTCGCAAGATATGTTCCACCTGGCGCTCAATCGCAGGCGGAATCGGCAACTCGCCCGCCAGCACGCAGCGGGTGTAACTGGCCGTTGTGGCCACGTCGATCTCGGTGGGTAAGCCGGGCACCTCGCTGGCGGTCCCGGGCTGCTGTGATTCCAGCACCGCGTGCATGCCGTGCACAAAACCGTCGTATCGCGGTGTGCGGCGCGGATCAGTAGCGACCTCGCCCTCCAGCCCACGCGAGAGCAGCGCACTCACGCCCAGTGTGCGAAAGGTGGTCTGCAGCATCTCGAAATATTCAGGGTGTGTGTACGCAGTGACCACCACCGACGGCCCCGCGCACGGGCTCATCAGCTTGACCACGCTGTGCCCCGGGTTGCGCAAGCCCACCACCTCGCGCACAGAGAGCAGGCGCGCCAGGCCTGCGTGCAGGTGTTGGGTGTGGATATGGCGCACGGTGCCGTTTGCTATTTTTTCAGGAGCTGTTAGCGAAGGTACATCAAGCGCTAGAAGCACATCGGATGCCAAAATGCGCCGCGCCTCGGTGCGCATGCCGTGCAGCAGCACGGGCAGCCCCTCGCGCGCCAGCAGCAGCGCCAGCAGCGGCGTCAGCACCGGCAGCTTGCGCGCGCCGTTGTAGCTGGGCAGCACGATGAGCGGGCGGTCGGTGGCGGGCAGCAGGGCCAGGCGCTGGTGCGTGGCATCCAGAAAGCCGCACATCTCTTCGGACGTCTCCCCCTTGATGCGCATGGCCAGGCAGAACGCGCCGATCTCCAGGTCGCTCACCTGCCCGTCCAGCACCTGGCCGAACAGGTCGGTGGCCTGCTCGCGCGACAGTGGCTTGGCGCCGCGCGCGCCGCGGCCGATTTCCTTGATGTACTGGGCGATGGCCATGGTCTTTGGTGGCGGGACTTGTGAAACAGGGCTTCAGCGTCGTTGTTTCGGCTTGCCGTACAGGCGTACTGTCTGTGCCGAAAGCGCCTGGCTGCAGCCCTGTTGCACAAGTCCTGGTGGGGATTGTTGGTTTGAAGGCTATTTTCTCGCAACCCAGAGAACTTTTGGTTATATGGTGGCCTGCGCCAGGGGCTTGGACGCCAGTGGCCCCGTGGCGCGCACCATGCGCTTGAGTTCGGGCAGGCACGAGCCGCAGTTGGTGCCGCAGCGCAGCTTGCCCTGTAGTTGCGCCAGCCGGTCGTCGTCGGTTCCGTGGCAGTGCGCCAGCTCGGCGGTGATGGCGGTGTCCGTCACGTTGAAGCAGGTGCACACCGATTTTCCACGCGACTGCACGGCCACGGGTGCTTTGGCGCCGGGCACGAGCAGCAGGCGGCCATAGGTCTGCGCGGGCAATTCTTCCTGCAGCAGGGTCTTGAGCCAGCCCTCGGCGCTGGTGTCGCCTGCGAGCACTATGCCTTCGAGCGTGGTGGTGTCCCCATGGCGTGCCAGCCGCGCGGCGCGGCGCTGGCCGCGTTTCTTGTCGGCATAGCGCAGCGTGTCGGCGCCAGTCAGGCCCATCAGGGATTCGATGCGCTCCACGGTGGCGTCGGGCGGTGCCTCGTGCGCGGCGGCGCGCAGCAGCACGCCCACGCGCTCACGGCCGGGTTCGCCCAGCGGTGTGTTGTTGCTGAAGGGCACGCAGCTCGCAAACGGAAACTGCGCCATCAGCGCGGACAGCACCTCGCGCGTGGCCTGGGCGCTGTCGGCGGGCAGCCAGGCCATGGCCAGCAGCGTCCAGGGCAGCTCGGCCTTGAGCACCTTCACGGCCGCGTGCTTGAGTTCGGGTTGCTTGGACGTGGGGCAATAGGCCGAGGTGGTGAGCGCGTTCACACCTGCCAGCCGCTCGCCGGTGGAGGAACACCCGCTCAAAAATTCGCTGCCCCAGTGCATGGCCATGAAGGCCTGTGACAGGCCCACCGTGGTATCGGCCTGCGCGGGCACCACGATGGTGCCGCGCTTGCTCGTCACATAGACCAGGTCGCCGTTCTTCAGGCCGCGCCGTTCCATGTCCTGTGGGTGGAGCTGCACGCTGGGCTCGGCTACATGGCCGAACAGGCGGCCCAGTGTGCCGGTGCGCGTCATGCCGTGCCACTGGTCGCGCAGGCGGCCGGTGGTCAGGCTGAAGGGGTAACGCGACTCGCGCTGCTCGGCCGTGGGTTGCCAGGCGTGCGCGGCAAAACGGGCGCGGCCATCGGGGGTGGGGAACACGCCGTCTTCGTACAGGCGGGCCTTGCCCGTGGTGGATCCCTCAGGCAATGGCCACTGTTGGGGGCCTGCAGATTCGAGCGTCTCCCACGACAGACCGGTGATGTCCAGGTCGCGTCCGCGGGTGCTCTCGCGGTGCTCATTCCACACAGTTTCGGCGCCCTGGTCGGCGTCGTCAGTGGTGTAGGGGAACAGCGTGGGCTGGCCGGGGCGTAGGCGCGCCTCCAGCTGGTGCGCAAACTGCACCGCAATGGCCCAGTCGTGGCGCGCCAGGCCGGGTGCGGGCACGGCAGTGCGCACGCGCGAGATGCGGCGCTCGCTGTTGGTCACCGTGCCGGTCTTTTCACCCCAGGTGGTGGCGGGCAGCAGCAGGTCGGCATAGGCACAGGTGGCGGCGCTGGCAAAGGCTTCTTGCACCACCACAAACTCGGCGCGCTGCAATGCGCGGCGCACGGTGGCCTGGTCTGGCATGCTTTGCGCGGGGTTGGTGCAGGCAATCCACAGGGCCTTGATCTCGCCGTCGGCGGCGGCCTGGAACATCTCCACGGCCGTCTTGCCCGGCTTGCTGGGCACGTCGGCCACGCCCCACAGTGCGGCCACCTCGGCGCGGTGCTGCGGGTTGGCCAGGTCGCGGTGGGCGCTGAGCAGATTGGCCAGGCCACCCACTTCGCGCCCGCCCATGGCGTTGGGCTGGCCGGTCAGGCTGAACGGGCCCGCGCCGGGCTTGCCGATCTGTGCGGTGGCAAGGTGCAGGTTGATGAGCGCTGCGTTCTTGGCCGTGCCGCTGCTGCTCTGGTTCAGGCCCTGGCAGTACAGGCTGAGCGTGGCTTTGGACTGCGCAAACCACTTGGCGGCGGTGGTCAGGTCGGCCACGCTGATACCGCAGGTCTGCGCCACGCGTTCGGGTGTGTAGTCGCGCACCAGGGCCTTGAGCTCGTCAAAGCCCGTGGTGTGCGCAGCGATGTATTCGGCGTCCGTCCAACCCTCCCACAGCATCAGGTGCAGCATGCCGTTGAACAGCATCACGTCGCTGCCGGGCTGGATGGGCAGGAACAGGTCGGCCATGCCGGCCGTGTCGGTGCGGCGCGGGTCGGCCACGATGACCTTCATGCCGGGGTTGCTGGCGCGCGCGTCTTCGATGCGGCGGAACAAGATGGGGTGTGCCCAGGCCGCGTTGCTGCCCACGATGAACAGGCACTGTGCGTGTTTCACGTCGTCGTAGCAGGCGGGGGGCGCGTCGGCGCCCAGGGTCTGCTTGTAGCCCGCCACGGCGCTGCTCATGCACAGGCGCGAGTTGGTGTCGATGTTGTTGGTGCCGATCAGGCCCTTGGCCAGCTTGTTGAAGACGTAGTAGTCCTCGGTGAGCAATTGGCCGCTCACGTAAAAGCCCACGGCATCGGGGCCGTGGTTCTGGATGGTGTTTGCGAATTTTTCGGTGGCCAGGTTCAGCGCGGCGTCCCATGGCAGGGGCTGGGGAGCATCGCTGCGTTGCGCGCGGTGCAGGGGCTGTAGCAAGCGGGTCTGCAGCGTGATGGGGCTGCTGGCCGTGAGGTGCAGGGTCGAGCCCTTGGTGCACAGGCGGCCAAAGTTGGCGGGGTGGGAGGGGTCGCCGCGCACGCCGGTGATCTGCGCGCCATCGGATTCGATGATCACGCCGCAGCCTACGCCACAGTAGGGGCAGGTGGATTTCGTTTCTTGCATGGCGTGGATTCCAGATGTTTTTGGGCTCTAGCGCTTAATGGAAAAGCGCTGATAGCTATGTATTTAATAGCTTTGGTGTTCGATGGGCGTTGCGGGGTGATCAGGCCGCCAGGCCGCGCCGCGCCGGCCCTGCTACGGGGCGCGTCAAATCGACCGCATGCTCGTCCAGCTCCAGGGCATCCAGATACACCGCGCCATCTTCCACCTTCACGGCGAACTTGGGCGTGCAGCCTTCGTCGGGAGCCGATGCCTGCCCATCGCACAACCCAATCGTCCAGTTGTGCAGCGGGCACGCCACCTGCGTGCCAAACACAATGCCCTGCGACAGCGGGCCGCCCTTGTGAGGGCAGCGGTCGAGCAGTGCGAACACGCCTCCGGCGTCGTTGCGGAACACGGCCACATCCAGACCCTGTGGGCGCGCCACACGGCGCGAGCCCAGCACGGGGATGTCGTCCACGCGGCAGATCAGCTTCCATTGCGGGGTGGGGGTTGTGGTCATCGTGGTTCCTTCGGTGTTTTTGGATGTTGTCGGGGAGCCTGCCAGGGTCATCGTGGGGCGGCTCGTTATTTTTTGAGGAAGCCTCGGGTGGGCTCAGGCGGCCAGCGCCGCATACATGCCGGTCACGCGGTCCATGCTGGAGAGCAGGTTTTCGCTGGCCACGTACACCTCGGCCACTTGGCGGTTCACGTTGCCCCCACCCTGCATGCGCTGCAGCGCAGCGTCAAAAAACACCCACTGGCCGTCGGCCAGCTGCAGTTCCTGGCGGATGCGGTTGGTGGCCTGGGGGGCATTGCGCAGCAGCTCGGTGGCTGCGATGAATTCACTGCGGGCCTTGGCGATTTCGGTGGTGGCGGTGGACGCGTCCACTGGCAGCATGGCGGCCAGGTAGAACTTGGCCATGCGCTGGCTCAGCATGCGCTGGCGGCCTGCAATGTTCACCAGGTGGCCCACGGGCTTGCCCGAGGCCGCCTCGTACTGCGTGGTGCCCAGATGGGCCAGGGCCAGCACCTTGGCATCGGCCTGCAGCATGGCGCTGGCGTTGTCGGTGGACGATGTCGCAGCGGCCAGCGTGGTCTTGTGAGCGGCCCAGGCGGTTTCCAGCTTGGTGTACGTTTCGCGGATGGTGGGCGAGGGCGCATAGGCCTTGAGTTCCACCAGCTGGCGCTCGAACAGCGCGATGGACTGCTCCATCACCTGGCGTGCCGTGGGCGTGTCGGCCTTGTGGGCCAGGGCCAGCCAGGCCTTGCCCACACGCTGGCTCAGCATGCGCTGGCGCCCGGCCTTGTTGATGGCGTCGTTGAGGTCGGTGACCTGGGCGTGGGCGCTGCCCAGCGGGGCGAGGGCGCTGCACGCAGCGGCGCAGCTGGCGGCGGTCAAAAGGGTTCTGCGGTGCATGGTGGGGTCTCTCCGGACTTGGGCGATCAGGCGCTCAAGGGCGCGAACTGGCGTGTGTCCACGGCCGCCTTGTCAAAGTCGAACCAGGGATCGGGCTCGCCGTCCAGCGCAAACTGCAGCTGCTCCCACAGCGCCTTGCGGCCTTCGTGGTCTTCCAAAATGCGCTTCTTCACGTAGTCCAGGCCCACACGGTTCACGTAGTGCACGGTGCGCTCCAGGTACCAGCCTTCCTGGCGGTACAGCTCGCAGAAGGCGCCGGTGTACTCCAGCACTTCCTCGGCGGTTTTGAGCTTGGTGAAGAAGTGCGCCACCTCGGTCTTGATGCCGCCGTTGCCCGCCACGTACATCTCCCAGCCGCTGTCCACGCCGATGATGCCCACGTCCTTGATGCCCGCCTCGGCGCAGTTGCGGGGGCAGCCGCTCACCGCAAACTTCACCTTGTGCGGCGCATACATGCGCCACATGGCGCGCTCCAGATCCTTGCCCATCTGGGTGCTGTCTTGTGTGCCCATGCGGCACCACTCGCTGCCCACGCAGGTCTTCACGGTGCGCAGGGCCTTGGCGTAGGCGTGGCCGCTGGGCATGCCGATGTCCTTCCAGACGTTGACCAGGTCTTCCTTCTTCACGCCCAGCAGATCAATACGCTGGCCGCCCGTGACCTTGACGGTGGGGATCTTGTACTTGTCCACCGCATCGGCAATGCGGCGCAACTCATCGGCCGTGGTCTCGCCGCCCCACATGCGGGGGATCACGCTGTAGGTGCCGTCTTTCTGGATGTTGGCGTGGCTGCGTTCGTTGATGAAGCGGCTTTGCGGGTCGTCCTTGGCTTCTTTCGGCCAGGTGCTGATGAGGTAGTAATTGACCGCCGGGCGGCAGGTGGCGCAGCCGTTGGGCGTCTTCCATTCCATGAACTTGAACACCTCGGCAATGCTGACCAGCTTGCTGCCGCGGATCACGTCACGCACGGCCTGGTGGCCGTGGTCGGTGCAGCCGCACATGGCCTTGGTCTTGGGCGTGGCGCTGTAGTCGCCACCGGCGGTGAACATGATGATCTGCTCCACCAGCCCGGTGCACGAGCCACACGAGGCGCTGGCCTTCGTGTGCTTGCGCACTTCATCCAGTGTGAACAGGCCTTTGTCCTTGATGGCCTTGCAGATGGCGCCCTTGGTCACGCCGTTGCAGCCGCAGACCTCGTCGCTGTCCTGCATGGCGGCAGCCTTGCTCTGGCCCTGGTGGCCGGTGTCGCCCAGGTGCGATTCGCCAAACATCAGCTTGTCGCGGATGTCGCTCACGCTGCGGCCGTCGCGCAGCAGCTTGAAGTACCAGCTACCGTCCACCGTGTCGCCATACAGGCAGGCGCCCACGAGCTTGTCGTCTTTGATGACGAGCTTTTTGTACACGCCACCGAAGGGGTCGCTCATCACGATCTCCTCGGTGTCGTCTCCTCCTTGAAAGTCTCCGGCCGAGAACAGGTCGATGCCCGTCACCTTGAGCTTGGTGGACGTGAGCGAGCCCTGGTAGCGGCCGATGCCGAATTCGGCCAAATGGTTGGCCAGCACCTTGCCCTGCTCGAACAGCGGGGCCACCAAGCCATAGGCAATGCCCCGGTGCGCGGCGCATTCGCCCACGGCATAGATGCGGGCGTCGGTGGTGGTCTGCAGCGTGTCGCTGACCACAATGCCGCGGTTCACGTGCAGGCGCATCTTTTCGGCCAGGGCAGTGTTGGGGCGGATGCCCACGGCCATCACCACCAGGTCGGCAGGCACCTCGGTGCCGTCCTTGAACTTCACGCTGGCCACGCGGCCTTCGGCGTTGCCCACCAGCTCTTGTGTTTGTGCTTTCATCAAGAACTGCATGCCGCGCTCCTGCAGCGACTTTTGCAGCATCTTCCCGGCCACATCGTCCAGCTGCCGTTCCATCAGCCAGTCGCCCACATGCACCACGCTCACTTGCATGCCGCGCTTCATCAGGCCGTTGGCGGCCTCCAGGCCCAGCAGGCCGCCGCCGATGACCACGGCGTGTTTGTAGGTGGCTGCCGCGTCGATCATGGCCTGTGTGTCGGCAATGTCGCGGTAGGCCAGCACGCCCTGCAAGTCTTTGCCGGGGATGGGCAGGATGAAGGGGTTGGAGCCTGTGGCGAGGATCAGTCGGTCGTATTCGGCGGTGACCACCGTGCCATCCTTGCTGGTGGCGCTGACCACGCGGCGCACGCGGTCCACGTCGGTCACGGTGAAGCCGGTGTGCAGCGTGATGTGATTGTCGGCATACCACGACCAATCGTTCAGAATGATCTCGTCGATGGTCTGCTCGCCGGCCAGCACGGGCGAGAGCAGGATGCGGTTGTAGTTGGGGTGGGGCTCGGCCCCAAACACCGTGATGTCGTAAAGATCCGGGGCAATCTTGAGCAGCTCTTCCAGCGTGCGCACACCGGCCATGCCGTTTCCTACCATCACCAGCTTGAGCTTTTTCATCGTGACTCCGTCGGTTCTATCGCCTGGGCGATTCGAAAAACAAAAAAGGCGTCCACACGATGCCGTTTCGAATTCCTGTCGAAACCGCATGTGCGGACGCCTTCGTCCGGGCAATCCACCCCTGCGCCATTGCACGGGTGGATTGCGTGACCCTGTGGGGTCGTTGCTGGAGTTAAGCAATGCTTGTGCCAGTCGATTTGCACTGAGGTGGGGCGGCTTCTGGGGGTGTTTTGAGACCCGCGTGTGGGGGGGGGTGCAGTGCTGCCCCGGCTCTGCGCAGGTGCCACGGGGGTATGCCCTTGTCTGGCGCGGGGCGCACCACCTTGGGCACGGAACCTGCAAGGAGCTGGTGCATGACTTTTGAACTGGATTTCGGCCACACCTCGCAGGCTGGGCGCAAGGAGCTGAACGAAGACTTCGCCGCGCTCGTGCTGGGCCAGGGGCGCGACCGTGAGCGCGGAGCCATCGCGGCCATCGCCGACGGCGTGAGTACCGGCGGCAATGGCCGCGAGGCCGCCCAGACTTCAGTGAACACACTGGTGAACGACTATTTCGCCACGCCCGACACCTGGGACACCACGGTGGCGCTGGACCGCATCCTGTCCGCCCACAACGGCTGGCTCGCCTCCATGAACCGGCGCCGCCAGCCTGCGGTGGGATTGACCACGCTGACCGCGCTGGTGCTGTGTGGCCAGTCCTACACGCTGGCCCATGTGGGAGACACGCGCGCCTACCTGGTGCGCGAGGGCCGCCTGCAGCAGCTGACCACCGACCATGTCATGGCGCAGCACGATCTCAGGCACCAGCTCACCCGCGCCATGGGCCTGGACGACCACGTGGTGGTGGACTACAGCCAGGGCGAGCTGCGCAGCGGCGACCTGTTTGTGCTGCTGTCGGACGGCGTGCACGGCAGCGTGCCCGAGCGCGAACTGCGCCAGCTGCTGCGCCAGGAGATACCGGCCCAGGCGCTCACCGACGAGCTGGTGCAGGTTGCCCTGCGCCGTGGCAGCAGCGACAACGTGACCGCGCTGGTGGTGCGGGTGCAGGGCGCGCTGGAGGCCACGCTGCAAGACGAATCGCGCCGCGCCCAGGACCTGCCCGTGCTGCCCCTGCTCAAGGTGGGCGACACCGTGGACGGCCTTACGGTGACAGCCATCGTGGCCGACAACGGCATCCACCGGCTGTACCAGGTGCGCGACGGGGCCACGCAGCGGCTGTATGCCCTCAAGACCCTGCTGCCCGCGCGCGCCCACGACGCCGAAGAACGCGCTACGCTGGCGCACGAGGCCTGGGTGGCGCGGCGCATGCAGTCGGGTCAGGCCGCCGCCCATCTGGCGCGGCTCAACGACTGGCCGGTGGGGGACGGCGGCTTTGGCGATGGCGCCGCAGCCAGCGCGTTTTACCTGCTGTACGACTGGCATTCCGGCGACACGCTGGGGCAGCGCCTGCGCCATCGCCAGCACCTGGCCGTGGGGCAGGCTGTGACGGTGACCGTGCAGGCCGCGCGCGTGCTGGGCTGGCTGCACCGCCAGGGCGTGGTGCACCGCGACATCAAGCCCGACAACCTGCACCTGGGGGACGACGGGGTGCTGCGTGTGCTGGACCTGGGCGTGGCCCTCTCAGGCCGCGAGCCCGAGGCCACCCGCCGCCTGCACGCCGGAACCCCCAGCTACATGAACCCCGAGCAGTGGCCGGGCTATGAAAAGGGCGGCGACCCCTCCGGCCAGCTGCCCGATGCGGGCAGCGACCTGTTTGCGCTGGGGGTCACGCTGTACCAGCTGCTCAGCCACGGGCGCCTGCCCTATGGCGAGGTGGTGCAGTACCAGCTGGGCCGCTACCACCGCGACCCGGTGCCCCCCAGCCGCCACAACCCGGGCGTGCCGATCTGGCTCGACCAGATTGCCCTGAAGGCCGTGGCCCGCAACCGCGCCCAGCGTTTTGAAACTGCCGAGGAACTGCTGCTGGCCCTGGAGCGCGGCGCCTCACGCCCCCTGTCGGCGACCGGGTCCCAGCCGCTGATGCAGCGCGATGCCACGGCCCTGTGGAAGATCGCTCTGGCCGTGAGCGTGCTGGTGAATGTGCTGTTGATTTATTGGCTGCTGTTTTTGCCGCGATAAGAGTAGGTGGTGATTTGCTATTGAAAGGATAGCTTGTGGTGCTTATGAGATAAGCGCTGGGGATTTTTTTGGTCAAAGACCAGTGCAGGGACGGGGGAACGCGGGCGTCGGGCACTGCATGCACGACGCCCGTTGAGCGACTGTCCTTTGGCTGGAAGTGGGGTGAGCGCTGACGCGCTCACGGCTGCGCCGTTCACGCACTGCGCGCACGTCCACCCTTCTCCGCCCACGTGCGCGTCCAGCGGATCTGCATCACCCGCAGTAGCACCAGCATGGCCAGCGCGCACACCGCAATGCCCACAAAGCCCCAGAGGTAGGTGCCGGTGTACTGGCGCGAGATGCCCATGCCATTGGGGATGAGGCCGCCGCCCAGCGCGCCGATCTCGCCGATCATCGAGCCTGCCACCGCCGTGGCCAATGGCCAGCGCAGCGGCACCAGCTGGAACAGGGCGCCGTTGCCCGCCCCCAGGGCCGCAAAACACACCAGGAACAGCAGCATGGTCACGGGCAGTGATTTTTCGGCCAGGCCACACAGCACCATGCTGGCGGCGGTGATGGCCAGCACGCCGGTCAGGGTGTTCACACCGCCCCAGTGGTCCGACAGCCAGCCACCAAACACGCGCAGGGCCGCGCCCAGGAACGCCGCCATCATCGTGAGCTGGCCGGCCGCCACCTTGCTCACGCCGAACTGGTCATAAAAGTAGCTGGGCAAGAAGGTGGTCAGGCCAATGAAGCCGCCAAAAGTCACGGCGTAGATCAGGCTGAAGGCCCAGCCGTCTTTTTCAAACAGGCAGGCGATGTGCTCACGGAAGCTGGCGTGGGGTGCCAGGTCGGGCGGCTCCTTGGCATACACCGCCATCACCAGCGCGGGTATCGCCACACTCACGGCAGCAAAGCCATACACGGCCTGCCAGCCAAACTTCTGCGCCAGCATGGGCGCGAGCAGGGCTGCCACTGCAGTGCCCACGTTGCCGGCGCCCACGATACCCATGGCCAGGCCTTTGTAGCGCGGCGGGAACGAGCCCGAGCCCAGTGACAGGGCCACCCCAAAGCTGGCGCCCGCCACGCCCAGCAGGATGCCCATGGCGAGCAGGTCGTTGTACGAATGCACGAACAGGTAGCCGTAGCCCATGGCCACAAAGATCCCCGCCATCTCGACCAGCGTGGCGTTCTTGCGACCGATGTACTGCGCCAGGATGCCCAGCGGAAACCGCATGAGGGCGCCCGCAAAGATGGGAATGGACAGCATCATGCCCATCTGCGTCGGCGTGAGCTGGAAGGCATCGCGGATGAACGGTGCCATGGCACCGTTGATCACCCAGACTGCGCACGAGAAACCGAAATACAGAAAGGACGACCACAGCGTTGGGGCGTGGCCGGACTTGAGAAACTCTCGAAATTGAAGCATGGCGATCTAGCGCAAAGAGGCTGCTGTGCTGCTGCAAGCACACCCACAACCGGGCAGAAAAACAAAAAGGCGCCAACACGGGCCGCTCGGGCTTGCTGGTTTGTTTGCAAGCCCCACACATCCCATGAAGACGCCAACGTCTTGTTCGCCCAATCCGCCGTTGCACCGGGCTGACACACGGCCAGCGTTGACCGTGGTGCTGAACATGCAAAGGATGTGCCAAGTTCTGGTGGCACTTGGTTTGAGTAAAAACGGCGGCTGGCACTTGCGTATCGAGAGTTTTTTGCTATCAAATTTGAAGTTAAAATTGCCTGCCAGTCCAAGTTAGTGCAGCGTGCTCCGGTGTGATGCACTTTTTTGGCGCGATGCACCAATTTGGTGGCTGCAAACCAGCAGAGCCACTTAGGTGTTTCAAATCATAAAAATTCAACATAGGATGTATTCGGTTCATCCGTTGCCGTGTTGCCCGGTTCTGAGGTGACGAGGCATTCCCTGAGGAGGGTCCCCATGCGCGTCAATCTCCCGATCAGCACGCAGGAATATGCGTTCCCCAAAGGCCAGACCCTGGTGTCCACCACCGATCTCAAGGGCCGCATCCTGTACTGCAACCCGATGTTCATCGAGGTCAGCGGGTACGAGAAGGAAGAGCTGCTGGGCCAGCCCCACAACATCGTCAGACACCCCGACATGCCCGAGGAGGCCTACCGCGACATGTGGGAGACCATTGCCAGCGGCAACCCGTGGTCGGCCCCGGTCAAGAACCGGCGCAAGGACGGCACGTTCTACTGGGTGATGGCCAACGTCACCCCGCTCATGCAGGGCGACCAGCCCACGGGCTACATGTCCGTGCGCACCGAGGCCACCCGCGATCAGATACAGGCCGCCGACCAGCTCTACCGCCAGATGCAGGCCGAAAAACAGGCTGGAACCCTGGTGCACGTGCTGCGCGAGGGGCAGATCGTCAAGAACACGCTCTGGGGGCGCATGGCCCGCGCAGTGCAGCTCGGGCCGCTCGGCAAGATCATGCTGTGCACGCTGCTGCTGGTGTTCGCGTCGTGGGGGGCTGCGCTGCTGGGCGGGCACACCATGACCGTCGCGGCGGGCGCAGCCTGGCTGGGCGTGGTGCTGCTGGCCCTGGGCATGGCGGTGTACCTGCACCGGGCCACCGTGGCGCCGTTGTCGCAGATGCTGCGCTGGGCCAACCGCATGGCCGCAGGCGACCTTACCCAGAAGATTGCGGCGTCGCGCAGCGACACCGTGGGTCAACTGCAAAAGGCGCTGGCCCAGCTCAATGTGAACCTGTTGTCCATCGTGCGCGATGCGCGCCAGGAGAGCGAACACATGCAGCTTTCCACCCGCGAGATCGCGCAGGGCAACCAGGACCTGTCAGAACGCACCGAAGCCCAGGCCAGCAACCTGGAGCAGACGGCGGCGTCGATGGAGGAAATCACTGGCACCGTCAAGCAGACGGCCGAATCGGCCCGCCAGGCCACCGTGCTGGCCACCCAGGCCACCCAGGTAGCTGAGCGCAGCAGCGAGGCCGTGGACGGCGTTGCCAGCACCATGAAGCAGATCCAGACTGCCTCCGGCCGCATCAGCGAGATCACCCAGCTCATCGACTCCATTGCGTTTCAGACCAATATCCTCGCGCTCAACGCCGCCGTGGAGGCCGCGCGTGCGGGTGAGCAGGGGCGCGGGTTTGCGGTGGTGGCCTCCGAGGTGCGCAGCCTGTCGCACCGCACGCTCTCGGCCGCCAAGGAAATCCGGCAGCTCATTGACGACTCGGCCACCAAGGTGAGCGAAGGCCACGCAAAGACCGACGCAGCGCAGAAGACTATGACCGAATCGCTGGAGCTGGTGCGCCGCGTGAACACGCTGATCGGTGAAATTCACAGCGCGTCCAACGAGCAGCTCAGCGGCATCTCTCAGGTCAACGCCGCCGTGGCGCAACTGGACACCATCACGCAGCAGAACGCCGCGCTGGTGGAGGAAAACGCCGCCTCGGCGATGCAGCTCAACGGGCAGGCGCAGACGATGACCGAGACGGTGCAGGTGTTCCGCATCGATGCGTCGGCGCCCAGCCAGGCGCGGGACGCGGTGGCGTTGCGCAAGGAAATGAAGGCAACCTCCGGCGGCCGGGCGCTGGCAGCACCGACCTGAGATGAGAGCTGGCGCTGGCGGCACCAGCTGCCAGAGGCCTTGCTGCGATCGCTGTGACTGGGTGGGGTGGTGCACAGGCAAGGAGGTTGTTGAGCGGGCCATGGCATGCAGAGGCTGGATGACGGTGCGACAATGTGTTGTCTTGATTGTCCTGTTGCCATCGTCTGCAAAACTCCGAGAGCCCAACGCATGCATTCTCCAGATTCCAAAGCCCAGATTGCCCGCATGGAGCTGGCCAATCGGTTGTTTTTCAGGCTGTATCAATGCGCTAACTTGTTGCATAAAACCGGTTCGCGGGCGGTGGAGAGCGAAGGGCTGACCACGCAGCAATGGGCAGTACTTGGTGCCCTGTCGCGTGAGGATGCGCAGCAGGGCATGGGTGTGAACGAGCTGGCGCGCTACCTGTTGGTCAGCCGCCAGAACCTTGCGGGCGTGATCGGGCGGCTGGAGCGCGATGGCCATATCTGCATGGAGATCGATGAAAAGGACCGCCGCTCCCGTCTGATCAAGATGACCGAGTCAGGGCGCATGGTGTGGCTGGTCAAGGCCCGGCCCAAGATCGATGCGTACTATGAACAGGCGCTGGATGAGTTCTCGGTGGGTGACATCACCCACACGCTGCACTACCTGCTCAAGCTGCTGGACAACATGCAGCGGCTGGACACTGGCGGGGACACCGAGGGCTGAGCAGACTGCAGCCGGGTGGATGCCGGACACCGGTCGGAGGCGACCGGCTTCTTCTGCTCAGCGGTGTTCGAATGCCGGTTCGCGTTTGCCGAGAAACGCATGCATGCCTTCATGGGCATCTGCACTGGCAAAGCGCTCGTACAGCGCATGGCGCTCGAACAGGATGCCTTCGGTCAGCGGGCTTTCCCAGGCGCGGTTGACCGATGCCTTGATGGCCATAAGCGCGGGCAGCGAGAAGCCGGCAATCTGGGTGGCCAGGGCCAGCGTGCGGTCCAGCAGTTCGGCGTCGGGTACGACGCGTGAGACCAAACCGTAGCGGTCGGCCTCTTGCGCGTCGAGCATGCGGGCCGACAGGCACATGTCCATCGCCTTGGCCTTGCCGATGGCACGCGGCAGGCGCTGCGTGCCGCCGGCACCGGGCAGCATGGCGAGCTTGATCTCGGGCAGCGCGAACCGGGCCGATTCGGCTGCCATGGTGATGTCGCAGGCCAAGGCCAACTCACAGCCGCCACCCATCGCATAGCCTGCAACGGCAGCCAGCACCGGCTTGCGCACCTGGCGAATGGTCTCCCAGTTGCGGGTGATGAAGCCGCCCCGGTACACGTCCATGAACGACCAGTCGGCCATGGCCGCAATATCGGCCCCGGCCGCAAACGCCCGGGCGCTGCCGGCGATGACGATGGCACCCACGCCATCGTCCGCATCGAAGGCCTGCAGCGCAGCGCCCAGCTGGTCCATCAGGGCGTCGTTGAGCGCGTTGAGCTGCGCGGGCCGGTGGAGGGTGATCATGCCCACCCGGCCGCGGGTTTCCGTCAGGATCAGTGCTTCATTCATGCTGGATCTGGGCTTGGTAGGGCTGGTCAGTCGATGTTGATCTTGGCTTCCTGGATCAGGCCGGACAGCAGCTTGGTCTCTTCGGTCAGCAGTGCGCGAAACTCGGCGTTGTCCAGGCCCACGGGCTCTGCGCCCAGCGATTCATAGCGGCTCTTGGTGCTGGGCAGGGCGAGCACCTTGGCGATTTCACGGGCCATGCGCGCCGTGATGTCTGCAGGTGTGCCATTGGGCGCCCACATGCCAAACCAGATGTCCAGCTCGGCGCCCTTGAAGCCCAGCTCTGCCAGCGTGGGCACATCCGGGAAGAACGACGACCGCTTGGCGCCCGCCACGGCCAGCATGCGCACCTTGCCTGCGCGGACATGCGGGAACGCAATGCCTGGGTCAAAGACATAGTCCGCCTGGTTGGCCATCACATCCTGCAATGCAGGCGCTGCGCCCCGGTAAGGGATGTGCGTTGCAAATACACCGGTGACCTTCTTGAACAGCTCGCCCGCCAGGTGCGGTGGCGTGCCGGGGCCTGCGGAGGAGTACGACAGTTTGCCCGGGTTGGCGCGGGCATAGGCCACAAACTCCCTGGCGTCCTTGAAGGTGGACTGGGGCTTGACCACCAGGTACATCTGGCTGCGGCCCACGCCCGCGATGGGCGTGAGGTCCTTGGCCGGGGCAATGCTCTGCTTGAAGAGGAAAGGGTTGGCCGTTTCGAACGAAGTAGGCGCAATCAGGAAGGTGTGGCCGTCTGCAGGTGCGCGAATCACTTCGGCCGCTGCCACGTTGCCGCTGGCGCCAGGTTTGTTGTCCACCACAACGGGCTGGCCCAGCGCTTCGGTGAGCGACTGGGCCATGACGCGTGCCATCACATCGGTGGTGCCGCCTGGGGCAAAGCCGACCACGATCTTGACCGGCTTGGTGGGCCAGGCCTGCGCATGCGCCGTGCCGATGGCGCCCAGGACACAGAGTGCCAGGGCGGCAGACTGGCTGAGGCGTCTGCGGATGGGGGAAGGTTGGCGTGTAAGCATGTCGTTGTCTCCTGCTGGTTTGTTGTGTAGTGATCGACGGGAAAACGGTGGCAACCTTCAGGCAACCTGTTCGCGCAGCATTTCGCGCAGCTTGAACTTCTGGATCTTTCCGGACGGTGTGGCTGGCATCACGTCTCGCACGATCAGGCGCTCGGGGATGTACTGCACGGCAATCTTTTGGTCCTTGAGGAACTGCACCAGGCCTGGCAGGTCGATGGTCTGCCCGGGCTTGGGCACCACCACGGCGCAGGCCCGCTCGCCCAGGCGCTCGTCAGGGTAGGCCACGATGGCCGCCATGGCGATGGCGGGGTGGCGATAGAGCAGCGACTCGACTTCGACCACCGGAATGTTCTCGCCGCCGCGGATGATCACGTCCTTGCTGCGGCCGGTGATGCGCAGGTAGCCGCGCTCGTCGATGCGGGCCAGGTCACCGGTGTCGAACCAGTCGTCGGCGTCGGTGGCGTTCAGATGCGCGCGGTGCAGGTAGCCGCCAAAGTTGGAGCATGAGCGCAGCAGCAGCTTGCCGGGCTCGCCTGGCGGCAAGGCGTTGCCGTCCACATCCACCACCTTGATCTCCACGCCAGGCAGTGGGCAGCCATCGGTGTTGAAAGAGCGTTCATCGTCGTCCTCCGGACGGGTGAGCGTGACAGCGCCGTTCTCGGTCATGCCCCAGGCCGACACGATCTTGGCGCCCAGCGCCTTGCGCGCCTGTTCCACCAGCGGACCGGGGATGGGCGCTCCAGCGCACAAGAAGGTGCGCAGGCTGGGTACGGCTACGCCGCTGTCGGCCACCGTACGCGCCAGATCGGTGAGAAACGGCGTGGAGGCCATGGTGAAGCTGGCCTTCTCTGCATTGATCAGTGCGATGGCCTTGGTGGGCTCCCACACGTCCTGTAGCACGGCACTGGCCTGTAGGAGGATGGGCATGATCAGACCGTACATGAAGCCCGTCTGGTGTGCCATGGGCGAGGCCATCAACACCACGTCGTCGGCACCCAGGTGCAAGCGCTTGGCGTACGGGATGATGTTGGCCATCACGGTGTTGGCCGAGTGCATAACGCCCTTGGGCTCGCCCGTGGTGCCCGACGTGTAGATGAGCTGGGTGACTTCGTCGGGGCCGGGGCGGTGGGCGGTCAGGATGGCTTGCGCATCGGGCTGCTGTTCCCATTCGGGACCGCTGAGCAGGGCGTCAAAGCTGTTGGCACCACTGCCACCGACCACCACCACATGCTTGAGGTGCGGCAGGGCGGGCTGCAGGTCGGTGATCATTTGCTCAAAATCAAAGCCCCGAAAGGTTTGGGGCGCAATCACCACCTTGGCCTCGCCATGTTGCAGCATGAACGAGAGTTCGCGCTCGCGAAAGATGTGCATCAGCGGGTTCATTACGGCACCGATGCGCGAGCAGGCCAGGTAGGTCAGCGTGAACTGCCACCAATTGGGCAACTGGCACGCCACGACGTCGCCCCGGCCCACGCCCAGGCGCGATAGGCCCACGGCAATGCGATCAGCCATGCGTGCCAACTCGCGGTAGGTAAAGCGGGTGGTGGCTCCCGTTTCCACTTGCAGCGCGGTCAGCGCCAGTTTGTCGGGGCAGGTGGCCACGCAGGCGTCCAGCGCATCGTTGATGGTGCGGTCACGCCAGTGGCCTTCGGCCACCCGCTGCGTGCGGCGCGGGGGGAGCAGTACAGCGTCAAATTCCATGGTCTTGTCTCCTGGTGTTGTTGTGGGTGATCCGTGGCCTGCGGTGAGCTGTGGTGACTTGGGGGGGGCGCTCAGGCAGGCACAAACTTGCGGCCGGCTCGGTCGCGGGCGATGATGGTTTTCATGATCTGCGCCGTGCCGTCGCCGATCTGGAAGCCCAGCACGTCGCGCAGGCGCTGCTCCATCAGTCCGCGGTCGTAGCCGCCGTGGCCAAAGCACAGCAGGCATTGGTGGATCACGTCGTAGGCCAGCTTGGGGCCCCACCACTTGGCCATGCCTGCTTCTGCGGTGTGCGGCAGGCCCTTGTCCTTGAGCCACAGGCCCTGCAGGCACAGCAGGCGAGCGCCTTCGACCTCGGTGTCGTACTGCGCCAGCGGATGCGTCACGCCCTGGAACGCCGACAGCGGCTGGCCGAAGGCCTGGCGCTGGGTGATGTATTCCCAGGTTTCCTCCAGCGCCACGCGCGCCACGGCCAGGCATTGCAGACCGATGAGCGAGCGCGAGAAGTCAAAGCCGTGCATTACCTGCACGAAGCCCTTGTTCTCGTCGCCCAGGCGGTGGCTGATGGGCACGCGCACGTTCTCGAAAAAGATCGAGCCGCGGCCAATGGCGCGTTGGCCATGGCAGTCAAAGCGGTTAGTGGTGATGCCAGGTGTATCCATGGGCACCAGCACGGCGGTCACCCCATGCGCGGCCTGCTCGGGTGTGCCGGTGCGACCAAACACCACGGTGATGTCGGCCTGGTCGGCGGCCGAGATGGAGGTCTTTTCACCGTCGATGACGTAATGGTCGCCATCGCGGTCGATCTTCAGGCGCAGGTTGGCGGCGTCGGAGCCACCACGCGGCTCGGTCAGGGCGATGGCGCAGATCGCTTCGCCTTGAATGAGTTTCTGCAGCCAGGGGCCGACCACGTCAGGGTTGCCATACTTGGACAGGATCTGCGCGTTGAGCGATGCCAGCAGATTCAGGTACGAGAAGCTCAGGTCAGCGCGGGCAATCTCTTCGTGGATCACGCCCGCAGCCAGACACCCCATGCCCAGTCCGCCGAACTGCTCGGGCAACTCCGGCACGATGAACCCTAGCGAGCCCATTTCACGCAGCAGGGCGCGGTCCAGCACCCGGGTCCTATCGCGCTCCAAAAAGCCAGGCGCGACCTTCTCCTGCGCAAAGCGGCGCACCGTTTCAGCCAGTGCCTGCAGGTCTTCGTTGATGTACGGGTTCGGGTTCATCGTTCTTCTCCGGCGGTTGCTTACTTCACGTACTTGCGGAATTCGGGCTTGCGCTTCTCTTTCAAAGCGTTCACGCCTTCGCGCGACTCTTCGGTGTCGTAGTAAAGCTTGAGCGCGTACATGCCCAGGCCTGCAATACCGGCCTGGTGGGCGGTGTCGGCGTTGAAGCTGCGCTTGGCAATGGCCAGGGCGGTGGGGCTGCGCTCGCACAGTTCTTCACCGATCTTCTGCACCTCGGCGTCCAACTGGTCGTGCGGGAAGCAGAAGTTGGCCAGGCCCATGGCCACCGCCTCTGCACCGCTGTAGCGGCGGTTCAGGTACCAGATTTCACGGGCCTTCTTTTCACCGACCACGCGGGCCAGGAAGGCCGTGCCGTAGCCGGGGTCCACTGAGCCCATCTTGGGACCAACCTGGCCGAACTGGGCCTTGTCGGAGCAGATGGTCAGGTCACAGATGGTGGCCAGCACGTTGCCGCCGCCGATCGCAAAACCTTGCACGCGGGCGATCACGGGCTTGGGCACGTCGCGGATGGCGGTGTGCAGCTCTTCCATAGGCAGCCCAATGGTGCCGCGGCCGTCGTAGTTGCCGCTGTGGGCCGATTGGTCGCCGCCAGTGCAGAAAGCGCGATCGCCAGCGCCGGCCAGCACGATGGCACCCACATCACGGTCATAGCCGGCCTTGTTCAGCGCCTTGATGATTTCGTCGCAGGTCTGACCGCGAAAGGCGTTCATCTTGTCGGGCCGGTTGATGGTGATCCAAGCCACGCCGTTGCGCACTTCGTACAGGATGTCTTCGAAATTCATGGTGTTCTCTCGGTAAAGGTAAGGAGGTATCCGGGGATCAACCGTGCATGGTCAGGCCGCCCGACACGCTGATGACCTGGCCGGTGATGAAGCCCGCGTCATCGCTGCCAAAGAAGGCAATGGCGCTGGCCAGGTCATCGGGCTGGCCCAGGCGGCCCAGGGGGATCGCGCTGCGAAACGCTTCCAGCAGCTTGGCGGGGTCGCGGGCGCCTTCAGCCACACCGGCCAGCAGTGCGGTGTCGGTGGGGCCGGGGCAGACCACGTTGACGGTGATGTTCTGGCGGGCGTGCTCCCGGGCCAGCGTCTTGGACAAGGCCACCAGCCCTCCCTTGCACGCGGAGTACACCGCCTCGCCGGACGAACCACCGCGCGCCGCATCGGACGCGATGTTGACGATGCGGCCGGTCTTGCGCTCTGCCATGCCGGGCAGCACGGCGTGCAGCATGTGCAGGGCGCCCGTCAGGTTGATGGCAATGAGCTTGTCCCACTCGGCAGGCACGGTCTTGGTGAAAGGCTTGAACACATCCCAGCCGGCGTTGTTGACCAGCACATCGATGGGTCCCAGGGCAGCTTCGGCCGCTGCCACGGCGGTGTCTACCTGGGTGCGCTGCGTGATATCGCACTGGAAGGCCTGGGCTACGCCCCCTGCAGCCCGAATGCCCTCCACCACTTTCTGCGCAGCCTCCAGGTTCATGTCGAACACGGCCACCCGGGCGCCTTCTTCGGCGAAGCGGCGGCTGGTAGCCCCACCAATGCCGCCGCCGCCGCCGGTCACGATCACGGTCTTTCCATTCAGATTGCGCATGGTTCACTCCTGGGTAATTCGAGGCATACCTTCCTGCGACAGCAGTCAGTGAAAGGTATTTAAGACAATGTATTTGCATATCGTAGTGGGATGGACTACATGTGTCAAACAGTTGTCGTTTAATCTTGTCTAAGTGTTTACCCTTTGTTTGTCGTAATCAAGAGAGTTTTTCTTCGAGGTTGACTTTGTTTTTTGAAGATTTGGATTCTTTTTATAAGTAAATAGATTGTCTTAAATGGACTGGTTTTATACACCGCAGAGAGACCGCAGGGCGGATGTTGGGCTAGGGGGCTTTGCTGAGGTCGTGGCTTGGATGACTGGCGGCGTGTCATACCGCCCACAGCGCGTGTGGCGTGCATGCTCAGAGGTGGAGTGCAGGGGGCTGCGCTCTTGACGGCTGTGGCGCGTGCCATGCACGCCCTGTGCGTGGCCGACGGGGAGGCGTTGCCCGCGCAAGGGCTACAGCGGCGCAGCCGTCAGGCCTGGGGATCTTGAGAAAAATACCGCGTTATGTATGCACCTGCGGTTTCGGGCAGTCTGCGGCGCTGCAAAGACTCGCAATAGCCACGGCTACTGCCGCGTTGTACGCCTGGCAGCCCATCCTGATCCGCAGCGCACACTGACCGCTCGATGTGCGCAGAGAACCCCTGGGAGAACGGCGGGGCGGTGCGGGTATGTTGGGTGCGCGCCGTGTTGCGCGGTCAGGTACTTGCCCGCACCGTCAGCTCAAACCCCAGATTCACTGAATTTTTCTCCGGCATCTCGCCCCGCATCAGCGTCAGCAGCATCTGCGCACTGGCCTCGCCGATGGCCGAGCGCGGGGTGCGTACGGTGGTTAGCGGCGGCAGCATCTGGTCGCTGCCTGCCAGATCGTTAAAGCCGGCGATGGCCACGCGGCCAGGCACGTCCAGACCCAGACGCTGGGCGGCCAGCAGACCACCCTGCGCGAGGTCGTCGTTGCAGAAGAACACGGCGTCCACGCCAGGGCGGGTGCGCAGCACCTCTTCCAGCAGCTCTGCGCCCAGGCGGATGGATGAAGGCTGAGGGCTGAGCAGCTCCAGCCGTGGGTCGTACATCCCCGCCTCGCGCAGGCAACGGCGGTAGCCTTCGGCGCGCTGCATGGTGCGTGGGTCCAGCTGGGCGGCAACGAATGCGATGTTCTTGTGGCCGCGCGACAGCAGGTGGGTTGTCATCGCATGGCCTGCGTCCTGCTGCGAAAAGCCCACGCAGAACACGCCGGGTGCGGGCGTCATTTCCATCAAGTGCACGCAGGGCACGCCGCTGGTGGCAATCATGTGGCGGGCGGCCTCGGTGCGGTCAAAGCCCGTGACAAGCAGGCCCGCCGGGCGGTGGGCCAGGTAGGTGCGCAGCAGCTGCTCTTCTTCCTGCGGGTCGTAGTGCGTCACGCCAATCAGGGCTTGGTAGCCGTGCGGGAAGAGGGTGCGGTGCACGGCCTCCAGCACGTCTACAAACAGTGCGTTGGACAGCAGCGGTACCAGCACCGGCACCTGCACACTGCGCTGCGAGGCCAGTGCGCGGGCGGCGGGGTCGGGCACGTAGCCCAGTTGTGCGGCGGCGTCTTTCACACGCTGCACCAGTTCTTGCGCCACGCCGCGCTCGCCGCGCAGGGCACGGGACGCGGTGATGGGACTCACCTCGGCGGCCTTGGCCACGTCGTTCAGCGTGATGCGGCCGCTGGAGCGGCGTCTTGTCTCGGGTTTGTTCAAGGGTTAACCCTCATGGGGGTTGAGATTGATCTGGTTAGGATAGCGCTGTCCAAGCGATGGAGCAAGGCGATGCCCGCTATTTTGGATGAAGTTGAAGAACTTGCCACAGTTTGTGCGGCATCCGGGAGCGGATGCCTTTTTTACGGATCGCTTGGATAGCGCTACCAACATGAGTGTTTTACCGTCAACGGTTTATCTGGTGGTCATGGGTGTGGCCGGGTGTGGCAAGTCCAGCCTGGGTTCTGCCCTGGCGCAGGCCCAGGGCCTGCCCCTGATAGAAGGGGACGACCACCACAGCCCGGTCAGCCGCGAAAAGATGCGCCAGGGCATTGCCCTGACCGACGAAGACCGCGAGGGCTGGCTGGCCACGTTAGGACAATTGCTGCAGGCGCACCCGCACGGTGCGGTGTTGACCTGCTCTGCGCTCAAGAAGGTATACCGGAACCGGCTGCGCAACGCCTGTCCGGGACTGCTGTTTGTCTTTCTGGAAATCGACCGTGCCAGCGCCGGCCAGCGTGTAGCAGCGCGCGCGGGCACCCATTTTTTTTCCAGCGCGCTGGTGGAAAGCCAGTTCGCCACGCTGGAGTCACCGGTGGGCGAGGCGGGCGTGTTGCGGCTCGATGCGCTACTGAATCTGGCCACGCTGCAGCAACAGGCTTCGGCCTGGATCGCCGCCCAGGAGTCTGCATGAATTCCCCTGCACAACACGCGCAACTGCAGCCGTCGCTCAGCCGGTTCGCCAGGATCTCCCAGCTGCTGATGGCCAGTTGCCTCGGCGTGATGGCCGTGGCGGTGTTCATCAACGTGGTGCTGCGCTACGGCTTTGGCAGCGGTGTGGCGGCCAGCGAAGAGCTGTCGCGCCTGCTGTTTGTCTGGATGGTTTTTATCGGTGCCGCAGCGGCCTACCCCGCCGGTGAGCACATGGCTTTTACCAGTCTGGCGGGCCTGTTGGCAAAGCGCCCGGTGGCCTTTGGCCTGTTGACGGCCGTGATCCGGCTGCTGGTGATCAGCGCCAGCGCCATGTTGGCCTGGGGCGCCTGGCAGCAGGTAGTGGTGGGCATGGGCAGCCGCTCCGTCGTCATGGCCTACCCGGCGGCGTTGCTACCACTGCCGGCCTTTTTGTGCGCGGTGGCCATCGGAGTGATGGCGGTCATCGAGTTGATTCAACGCAAGCCGCTGGACCTCGGTCACGGCGCCGAGGTGGAGTAAGTGATGATGGCCATGGGACCCGAAGCGCAGGCTTTTATCGTTTTTTCGCTGGGCATGCTGGTGCTGATGGGCACCGGCATGAACATGGGCCTGGCCCTGGTGCTCACTGGCGCTGGCATGGCCTGGGTGCTGGATTTTTTCGACACGCAATTGCTCGCGCAGAACCTCGTGGCCGGGGTGGACAGCTTTCCGCTGCTGGCCGTGCCATTCTTCATCCTGGCCGGTGAGCTGATGAACTCAGGCGGCATCAGCCGTCGCATCATCGACATGGCGCAGGCATGGGTGGGGCATATCCGGGGTGGGCTGGGTTATGTAGCCATCGGCGCTGCGGTGCTGATGGCCAGCATGAGCGGGTCGGCCCTGGCCGACACGGCAGCCCTCGCCACCATCCTGCTGCCCATGATGCGCCAGCAGGGCTACCCGATGAACACCTCGGCAGGGCTGATCGCCTCGGGCGGGATCATTGCGCCCATCATTCCGCCGTCCATGCCGTTCGTGATTTATGGCGTGACGACCAACACCTCGATCTCGGCGCTGTTTGTGTCGGGCATCGTGCCTGGCTTGATGATGGGCGCGGGCCTTATCTTTGCCTGGCGCTGGGTGCTGCGCGGCTTGGATCTGCCTAAGGGCGAACCCTTGCCCGCCAAGGACCGCTTGCGCGCCACGGCACGCGCCTTCTGGGCCATGCTGATGCCGCTCATCATCATCGGCGGCATGAAGACGGGGGTTTTCACCCCCACCGAGGCCGCCGTGGTGGCCGCGTTCTATGCGCTGGCGGTGGCACTTTTCATCCACCGCGAGATGAAGCTGGCGGACATCTATGGCGTGCTGGTGCGTGCGGCCAAGACGACTTCCATCGTGATGTTCTTGTGCGCAGGCGCCCAGGTGGCCAGCTACATGATCACGCTGGCCGACCTGCCCAATGTGCTGACCAGCTGGCTGGGCCCGCTGGTGGAGAACCCGCGCCTGTTGATGGCCGTGATGATGATCGTGCTGGTGCTCATCGGCACGGCGCTGGACCTCACGCCCACCATCCTGATCTTTGCGCCCGTGATGCTGCCCATCGCCGTCAAGGCGGGGATCGACCCGGTGTACTTCGGCCTGATGTTTGTGCTCAACGGCGCCATCGGCCTCATCACGCCGCCCGTGGGCACGGTGCTCAATGTGGTGGCCGGGGTGGGGCGCATCTCGATGCACAGCGTGATCAAGGGCGTGAACCCGTTCCTCTTCACCTACGTGCTGATCCTGGCACTGCTGGTCGTGTTTCCGCAGATCGTGACCGCTCCGGTTCTGTGGATGCGTTGACGATGCTGCGCCCTCTTTTCCCGTGCCTTTCTTTCCTTCGCCAATGGAGACAACCATGAAAACTTTCCGCCGTACCCTGCTCGCCGCCCTGTCGGTGGCCGCCATCACCTGCTCGTTCCAGGTCGCTGCGCAAGACATCAAGCCGCGCATCATCCGTTTTGGCTATGGCCTCAACGAGGTGTCCAACCAGGGCCGCGCCACCAAGCTGTTTGCCGAAGAGGTCGAAAAAGCCTCGGGCGGCAAGATGAAGGTGCGCGCCATCGGCGCCGCCGCGCTGGGTTCGGACGTGCAAATGCAGCAGGCCCTGATCGGTGGCGCGCAGGAGATGATGGTGGGCTCCACCGCCACGCTGGTCGGCATCACCAAAGAAATGGCGATCTGGGACACGCCCTTCCTGTTCAACAACGCCAAGGAAGCCGACGTGGTGCTGGATGGCCCCGTGGGCCAGAAGGTGATGGACAAGCTGCAGGAAAAAGGCCTGGTGGGCCTGGTGTACTGGGAGAACGGCTTTCGCAACCTCACCAACAGCAAGCGCCCCGTCAACAAGCTGGAAGACATGGACGGCATCAAGCTGCGCGTGATGCAGAACAACGTGTTCCTCGACAGCTTCAAGACCCTGGGTGCCAACGCGGTGCCGCTGCCGTTCTCCGAACTCTTCACCGCGCTCGAAACCAAGACGGTGGACGGCCAGGAGAACCCCTACAACACCATCCTGTCGAGCAAGTTCTATGAGGTGCAGAAGTACCTCACCGTGACCAACCACGTCTACAGCCCCTGGATCGTGCTGGTGAGCAAGAAGTACTGGGACGGCCTGTCGAAGGCCGAGCAGAAGGTGCTGCTCGACGCCGCCAAGAAGAGCCGCGACTTCGAACGCCAGGACACACGTGCCGAGGCCGACAAGGCGCTGGCCGACCTCAAGGGCAAAGGCATGCAGGTGAACGAACTGCCTGCCGCCGAAGCCAACCGCATGCGCGAAAAGCTCAGCGCCGTGAACGCGAGCATCGCTGCCAATGTGGGTGAAAGCCTGTGGAAGGATGTGCAGGGCGCCGTGGCGCAGGCACGGGCTGGCAAGTAAACCAACGCTTGTTGACGGGGCTCAGCCCCGGCAATAGAAAAGGCCGAGGCCCCATGCGGGGCCTCGGCCTTTTTGCATTTGCAATTCAGGGTCTGCGCCACGGCGCAGACCCGGCAAATTACAGCGAACCGATTTCGCCGGAAGAGATCTTGCCGGTGCGCAGCGCGTCCACAGCCTGAGCGTTCACTGCATTGCGGTCAGCCGTGGAGGTGTAGACCAGAGCACGCGAACCGACGGGGATGGCGCCGCTGGTCTGGGGCACGGTGGAGGCTTCAGCCATCACTTCAGCGCGGGTGCGGCTGGTTTCGAACTTCGTGGCGAATTGCGATGCATCGGCTTCGTCAGCCTGGGCACCGAAGGAAGCGAAAGCGGCAACAGCAGCGATGGAGAGGAAACGTGCGGTCTTGTTCATGGTGAAACTCCTGTGAAATTCAACAAATGGGGACGAGGTGTCTGGAATACGTGAAGCGCGAAGCAGTGGATTCAAAAAGGTGAATCAACCGCCTTCAGCGGGGCCCACGCGGCCAGTGCGCATGGCTTGTGCGGCAGCTTCGGCACGCACTGCAGCGCGGTCTACCGTGGACTTGTAGGTCACCACGCGGGAGCCTGCTGGCTCCTGGCTGCGCATTTGGACTGCGGCGGCGGCTTCGGCAACCACTTCGGCACGGGTGCGGTTCGTGTCGAATTTCAGGGCAAATTGCGAACCATCAGCTTCGTCAGCCTGGGCACCCAAAGAAGCGAAAGCAGCCACAGCGGCGATAGAGAGAAAACGTGCAGTGTTGTTCATGATGAAAGTCCTTGAAGTTAAAAAAAGCGTCTCAAAAAAGCCGGAGCGAAGATCAAAAACAACGTGCTTCGCACCGGGTTCGGTGAGTCGCCTTGCGGGTTCGGCTCATCGATGGGATGAACTGTACGCCGCAGGTGGATGAAGAAAAACCAGCTGGTCGCAAACTAACTGTTCCAGTTTTGGAAACAATCTGGACGCTTGTTTCCTGCCTGTGGCCGATGAGAAGAATCTCAGGCCCGCAGCCGGTCGCAAGCGATCGATCCGAGGCAAGAAGGGTGGGCGTTGATTCCTTTGGAAGTGCGTTGGACATGGGCTGTATCGTGCCCGGCCGGCGCTGCGGCGTCGTCTCGTCGCCGTTTCGGTTCTTTTCAGTTTGTTTCGGGTTCGGCTGAATGCAACAGGGTCGAAACATATGCATCGCTGTTGCCACACCGGGCCCAAAAGGGGGAGAAATCGGGCTTGCGCGGCTTGCGCCCGTTGGGCTTATGGGCTGAAATCTCTCTGTACCTGTTCCAGGTGTTACGAGGGAGGTTCCATGACCGTAGTCGCCAAAATTCTTCAGTCCAAACCGGACGCCACTGTCCACACCATTGCGCCCACGGCGTCGGTGTTCGATGCGCTCAAGCTCATGGCCGACAAGGGCATCGGCGCCCTGGTGGTTACCGAGGGGGATGCCATCGTGGGCATCTTCACGGAGCGCGATTACGCGCGAAAGATCGCCCTGCTGGGCCGCACGTCAGCCGCCACGCTGGCGCGCGATGTGATGACCACCTCGGTACGCTTTGTGCGGCCCGAGCAGACCAGCGAGCAGTGCATGCAGATCATGAGTACCGGCCGCCTGCGCCACCTGCCAGTGGTGGACAACAACGGCAAACTCGTGGGCATGATCTCGATCGGGGACTTGGTCAAGGACATCATCTCCGAGCAGAAATTCATCATTGAACAGCTGGAGCAGTACATCACTGGAAGTCACTAGAGTACATCCCCCTGAGGCGCTGCGCGCCTTCCCCCTTCTCTCGAATCGCTGCGCGATTCGGGAAGGGGGACGCCCCAGCGCGGCGGGGCGTCCCTTGCGCGGGGGCGCTGGCCTGGGGTTGCGCGCGTGCGACGGCCCTGCCATGGGGACAAAACGAAAAAGGGCTCTGACCGATCTGGTCAGAGCCCTTTTGATTTGCCGTGTTGTCGGGCCTGGAGCCCAGCGGTTCAAGCTGCTTTTTCGACGTGCCCCTGGCGGGTGTACAAGAAATCGATCACCGCCTTGCGGTAGTGCACGTACTGCGGGTCTTCGGCCAGCTCCACGCGTTTGCGGGGGTGGGGCAGGTCGACGGTCAGCACTTCGCCAATCGTCGCGGCCGGGCCGTTGGTCATCATCACGATCTTGTCGGACAGCAGCACGGCCTCGTCCACGTCGTGGGTCACCATGACCACGGTGCTTTGGGTGCGTGCGACGATTTCCAGCAATTCGTCCTGCAGCTTGGCGCGGGTCAAGGCGTCCAGCGCGCCAAAGGGCTCGTCCATCAGCAGCACCTGGGGCTCCATGGAGAGTGCCCGGGCAATGCCCACGCGCTGCTTCATGCCGCCAGAGATTTCACCGGGGCGTTTTTGTCCAGCGGGCGTGAGGCCCACCAGGGCCAGTGCGGCGTCGGTGCGGGCCTTGAGCTGGGCCTTGGTTTCCTTGTCACCGAACACGCGCTCCACGGCCAGGTAGATGTTGTCGAAGCAGGTGAGCCAGGGCAGCAGCGAGTGGTTCTGGAACACCACGGCGCGCTCGGGGCCTGGGCCCTTGATCTCCTTGTTGGCACACAGCAGCGCACCGTTGGTGGGCGTGGTCAGCCCGGCGATCAGATTCAAGAGCGTGGACTTGCCGCAGCCCGAGTGGCCGATCAGCGCTACGAACTCGCCCTTGGCAATCGTCAGGTTGATGTCGCGCAGCGCGGGGAACAGGCCCTTGGCCGTCTTGAAGGTCTGTTCGACGCCGTGGACTTCGATGAACTTGGTGCTCATGGAGGGGTGTGTGGATGCTGCCGTGGTGGTCGTGTTCATGCTTTCACCTCTTCAAACGTAAATGCGGTGGCCAGCTTGATGAGCGCAAACTCCAGCACCAGCCCGACGATGCCGATCACGAAGATGGCGATGATGATGTTCTTGACGTTGAGGTTGTTCCACTCGTCCCACACCCAGAAGCCAATGCCCACGCCGCCGGTCAGCATCTCGGCAGCTACGATCACCAGCCATGCGGTGCCCACGGCCAGGCGCACGCCGGTCAGCATGTAGGGCAGCACGGCGGGGAAGAGGATCTTGGTGGCGATCTTCCATTCGCTCAGGTTCAGCACGCGGGCCACGTTCATGTAGTCCTGCGGCACACGCTGCACGCCCACGGCGGTGTTGATGATCATGGGCCAGATGGAGCAGATGAAGATGGTCCAGATGGCGGCGGGGTTGGCGCCCTTGAAGACCAGCAGGCCGATCGGCAGCCAGGCCAGCGGCGACACCGGCCGCAGCAGGCTGATGAGCGGGTTGAACATGCGCGACAGGAAGTTGAACCGTCCGATCACGAAGCCTGCCGGAATGCCCACCAGCGCCGCCATGCCAAAGCCCACGGCCACGCGCTCCAGCGACATCAGCACATTCCAGCCCACGCCCTGGTCATTGGGGCCATTGCGGTAGAACGGGTTGCTGAAGATTTCCAGCGCCTGCTTCCAGGTCTCCACCGGGCTGGGGATGCTGCCGCCCGTGGTGGTGGATACCACCGCCCACAGACCGATGAGCAGGCCCAGGCCACAGAGCGGCGGCAGCACCGCCGTCCAGAAACTGCGCGACAGGGCCGCCCAGTCGCGACTGGCAGGGGCGGGGCTCGCCGTTGTTTCGGCTTTGGACTGTTTTTGGATTCTGGCGCTTGCTGGTGAAGCGTTGATAGCTACATTATTCATAGCGTTCTGTGCAACCACGGGGGCTGCATCCAACGGGGAGTGAAAGACGGCACTGACCATGGTGTTCTCCTTGGCAGGGTGGGCGGGGCAGGGCGCTTACGCCTTGATCTTGAAGCTGTCGGCGTACTTGGCGGGGTCTTTGCCGTCCCACACCACGCCGTCCATGAGCTTGGCGGTGCGCATCGGGTCCTTGGGCACGTTGATCTTCATGGCGCTGGCAACCGACTTGTACAGGTCCACCTGGTTGATCTCTTTGGCCACGGCCAGGTAATCGGGGTGGCTCTTGATCAAACCCCAGCGCTTGTGCTGCGTCAGGAACCACATGCCGTCCGACAGGTAGGGGAAGTTCACCGCGCCGTCGTTGAAGAATTTCATGTGGTTGGGATCGTCCCAGGTCTTACCCATGCCGTTCTGGTAGCGGCCCAGGATGCGCTGGTTGATGGCGTCCACGCTGGTGTTGATGTAGGACTTCTGGGCCACCGTTTCGGCCATCTTCATTTTGTTGGACAGGCTGGCGTCAATCCACTGGCTGGCTTCCAGCACGGCCATCATCACGGCGCGGGTGGTGTTGGGGTTCTTCTTGACGAAATCGGCCGAGGTGCCCAGCACCTTCTCGGGGTGGTCCTTCCAGATGTCCTGGGTGGTGTTGGCGGTCACTCCGATGCCATCCATGATGGCGCGGTGGTTCCAGGGTTCGCCCACGCAGAAGCCATCCATGTTGCCCACGCGCATGTTGGCCACCATCTGGGGTGGCGGCACGGTGATCAGCTTGGCGCCCGACAGCGGGTTGATGCCGGCGGCGGCCAACCAGTAGTGCATCCACATCGCGTGGGTGCCGGTCGGGAAGGTGCCTGCGAAGGTGTACTCGCGCTTGTTGGCGGCCATGAACTTGGCCAGGGACGGGCCATCCACCGCGCCCTTGTCGGCCAGTGCCTTGGACAGCGTGATCGCCTGGCCGTTGTTGTTCAGGCTCATCAGAACGGCCATGTCCTTCTTGGGGCCGGCCGTGCCCATGTGCACGCCGTACACCAGGCCATACAGCACGTGGGCAAAGTCGAGTTCGCCATTCACCAGCTTGTCGCGCACACCGGCCCACGATGCTTCCTTGGTGGGGATGATGGTCACGCCATACTTCTTGTCAAAGCCCAGCACCGAGGCCATCACCACGCTGGCGCAGTCGGTCAGCGGGATGAAGCCAATCTTCACTTCCTTCTTCTCGGGGGCGTCCGAGCCCTGGGCGTGCACCAGGGCACGCAGTGCCGGGCTCACGCCCACTGCGCCCACGGTGGCGGCCTGCAGCACGGTGCGGCGGTTGAGGCTGGTTTTCAACAGATCGGTCATGGGGCGGTTCCTCGGTGCGTTAGAAAACAAAAAAGGCGTCCTCCCCTGGCCTGGTTGCATGCGCAAACGAGCTTCGGAGAGGGACGCCTTTGTCCATGGCAAAGCCCATTGGGGGGCCTTGTGTCAGCACCGGCCCGCCATTGGGTCAGTGCTGTCAGTGGTGGGACCGTCTTTGGTCTTGCCAGGGTTAATGCAAGCAGCGTGCCAGCCTGTTTTCGCCAGTTTGGCGCCACCATTACTATGCTTTTGATAGCTGCCTAGGCATGCTGGAAAGGCGCAAACGGCCTTTTTTGGCCTGCGACGGTCAGGGTTGGTGCATGCGCGCTGGCTGCACTGCGTTTGTGCGGCGCACCATCTGGGAGAAGCTGGTTGAGCTGGGCTTGGCCTAGGCGAAGGATGCCAAGCAAGGGCCGCCCCGCAGCGAGGGCATCGTCCCCCTTCCCGAATCGCGGCAGCGATTCGAGAGAAGGGGGAAGGCGCGCAGCGCCTCAGGGGGATGTCACCTGCCTACCCCAGCAGATCCATCACATCGAGCATGCGCTGGGCCACGTCCACGAGCTTGAGGCCCTTGTCCATGGCGGTCTTGCGCAGTTTCTCGTACGCGGCCTGTTCGCTCAGGCCCTGGCGCTGCATGAGCAGTCCCTTGGCGCGGTCGATGGTCTTGCGGTCCTTGAGTTCGGTCTTGGCGTCGGCCAGCTCGGCGCGCAGCGCCTGTTCGTGCTGGAAGCGCGCCATGGCCACGTCCAGAATGGGGCGGATGCGCTGGGGCGCCAGGCCCGCCACGATGTAGGCCGACACGCCCGCCGCCACCGCGTCCTTCACGTGCGAGGTGTCCTCGTCGTTGGTGAACATCACGATGGGGCGCCGCTCGTCGCGCGTGGCCATCACCACATGTTCGAGCGCGTCGCGCGCCTCGCTTTCGGCGTCCACGATGATGAGGTCGGGCTGCAGCTGGGCGATGCGCTCGCTCAGGAAGACATCGGCAGGCAGGGTGGCCACCAGGTTGAAGTTGTTCTCCAGCAACCCAATGCGCAGCGCCCGCGACCGTTCCGCCTGAAGTACGGCGTGTTCGTCGGCGGGGTCGGCGACTGCCAGATCCGGGGCAACCACCACGATGCGCAGAGACTCGTTCATACCCAGGAGCATAAGCAATTTTTACGCCACAAAATGGTGCATCGAAGCGGTGCGTTCCGGGGCTGAAGGCTGGCAGCAGGTTGCGGCAGCTTCCAAGGCCTGAAACTTGCTAATAGTTTGTCGATGGGCAGGGCATACCCGATAGCAGCTACCCGGTCGCATCGCATATACATCTGGTCACATTGACCCATTCAAGAGGATTTGCATGAACAAGCACATTGACCGGCGGCGTATCTCTGCCGGCTTGGCCCTGACCACCGTGGCGGTATCCGCGCTGCTGGTGCTGACAGGCTGCAGCAAGGTGCCCGACACCATCAAGATCGGCGTGGCCCAGCCCCTCTCCGGCCCCTTGGGCGCGCTGGGGCAGGATTTGCTCAACGGCGTCAACCTGGCCGTGGCAGAACTGAACAAGGGTGGCTACACCGTGGACGGCAAGCGTGTGACGCTGGAGGTGGTGTCGGTGGACGACAAGGCCGACGCCGCCACCGGCAAGACCGTGGCGCAGCAGCTGGTGGACTCGGGCGTGGTGGCGGTGATCGGGCACCTGAATTCGGGGGTGAGCATTGAGACGGCTCCGATTTACGCCGCCAAGGACATCGCCCAGATCGCCATCTCCACCAACCCCAAGTTCACGCAACTCGGCTTCCCAACCACCTTCCGCATGGTGGCCAATGACACCTTGCAGGCGCGCGCTATCGGCTCGTTTGCCGCCACACAGCTGGGTGCCGCCCGCTACGCTGCGCTGGACGATGGCACGCCTTACGGCAAGGGCCTGGCCGACGGTGCTGCCGAGCAGCTCAAGGCTGAAAAGAAGGAAGTGGTGGTGCGCAAGTCGTTTGACGACAAGACGGTGGCTTTCGACGAACTGGCTGGCGAGCTGAAGGCCGCCAAGGTCGAGGTCATCGTGTCCACCCTCAACGACTTTCAGGCCCTGGCTCTGCTCGAAGCCCTGCGCAAGGTGGACCACACCAAGGTCAGCCTGCTGGGCGGGGACACCATCAAGACCACCGACATGACCAAGGCCATGGGCATGGTCGAAGGCGTCTACGCCACATCGCCCGTACTGGAAGCCAAGGAGTTCACCACCGGCAAGCCCTTCCTCGAAAAGTACATCGAGGCCTACAAGAAGCCCCCGGCCTATGGCGGCCACTACAGCTACGACAGCACCTATGTGCTGTCAGCCGCCATCCAGAAGGCCAAGTCGGCAGATCCGAAAGCGATCACCAAGGCCATGCACAGCATCAACGGCTATGCGCCCGTGATCGGCACCATGACCTGGGACGACAAGGGCGAACAGCGCTACGGCGCCGTGGGCGTGTATGAACTGCGCAGCGGAAGCTGGGAACTGCGCATGCGTTCGGACCGCTGGTAAGCAAGCCGCCGCGTCGGCAGGCGCTATCCATCCGCACAACCCCTGCTGGCGACTGCCAGCAGGGGTTTTTGCATCCGACCCTGAACGGGGCCGGGTTTTACACTCGGGGCATGAGTTTGCTGATCCTCGGTATTGAATCTTCGTGCGACGAAACGGGCGTGGCGTTGGTCCGTTCCACGGGCAATGCCGTGCCCACGTTGCTATCGCACGCGCTGCACAGCCAGATTGAGATGCACCAGGCCTACGGTGGCGTGGTGCCCGAGCTGGCCAGCCGTGACCACATCCGACGTGTGCTGCCGCTGGCCACGCAGGTGCTGACCGAGTCCGGCCAGTCGCTGGCCGATGTGGACGTGGTGGCCTACACCCGCGGGCCGGGCCTGGCGGGTGCGCTACTGGTGGGGGCGGGCGTGGCGTGCGCGTTGGGCGCTGCACTGGACAAGCCGGTGCTGGGTGTGCACCACCTGGAGGGGCATCTGCTGTCGCCCTTCCTCAGCGCCGACCCGCCAGAGTTCCCTTTTGTGGCCCTGCTCGTCTCGGGCGGCCACACGCAGCTGATGCGGGTGGATGGCGTGGGCCGCTACGAGATCCTGGGTGAGACCATTGACGATGCGGCTGGCGAGGCGTTCGACAAGTCCGCCAAGCTCATGGGCCTGGGCTACCCCGGTGGCCCTGCGCTGTCGCGCTTGGCTGAGCAGGGCGATGCCACGGCCTTCAAGCTGCCACGCCCTCTGCTGCACAGTGGCAATCTCGACTTCTCTTTTGCCGGGCTCAAGACAGCGGTGCTCACGCAGGCCAAGAAGCTGGGCGATGAGCTGGAGGCACGCAAGGCCGACCTAGCGGCGAGCACCGAGGCTGCGATTGTCGAAGTGCTGGTGAAGAAGACGCTGGCTGCGCTCAAGCAGACCGGTCTGAAACGTGTGGTGGTCGCCGGTGGCGTAGGGGCCAACCGGCATCTGCGTGCGCAACTCAATGCGGCCTGCGCCGCGGCCAAGGTGCGGGTGCACTACCCTGAGCTGCACCTGTGCACCGACAACGGCGCCATGATTGCCATGGCTGCAGCCATGCGGTTGCAGGCTGGGCAGCAGCAGGCCAACGCCGACTATGCGTTTGACGTGAAGCCACGCTGGCCGCTGGATGCGATCACAGTTTGATGTTTGAGCGAAAAATGGCCGCTAGCGCTTGTCTAGAGAGCGCCAGCAGCTGTCTTTTTTGAACTTCAGAAGGGGTAGTGGCGGGGAGTGGTCTGCACTGTGATCCAGCGCAATTCCGTGAACTCGCGCACGCCCGCCATGCCGCCAAAGCGGCCATAGCCCGAACTTTTCACGCCACCAAACGGCATCTGCCCTTCGTCGTGCACCGTGGGGCCGTTGATGTGGCAGATGCCCGACTCGATGCGCGCGGCCACGTTCCAGGCCTTGGCCACATCGCGGCTGAACACGGCGGAGGACAGGCCAAACTCGTTGTCGTTGGCGCAGGCAATGGCTTCCTCGACGCCGTTCACGCGCACCACGGGCTTGACGGGGCCGAACGATTCTTCGCGGTAGATGTCCATCTCGGCCGTCACATGGTCGAGCACCGTGGCCTGCATCAGCGTGCTGTCGCTCTTGCCGCCACACACCAGTTTTGCACCCTTGGCCAGCGCGTCGTCGATCATCGCGTTGCAGCGGTGCACCGTGGTCATGTCCACCACCGATCCCAGCACCACCGGGCCCTTGCGTGGGTCGCCCAGGGGCAGGGATTGGGCACGCGCGCCGAGCTTCGCCACGAACTCGTCGGCCACGGCGTTGTCCACGATGATGCGTTCGGTGGACATGCAGATTTGGCCCGAGTTGGCGAATGCGCCGAACACGGTGCCTGCGACAGCGGCGTCGATGTCCGCGTCATCCAGCACCAGCAGGGGGGCCTTGCCGCCCAGTTCCAGCACCACGGGCTTGAGGTACTTGGCGCAGGTCTGCGCAATGATGCGGCCCACCTTGGTGGAGCCGGTGAAGTTGATGCGGCGCACTGCCGGGTGGGACACGATGGCCTCGACCACGGCACCGGCATCGGCGGGTGCGTTGGTCACAAAGTTCACCACCCCGGCAGGCAAACCGGCCTCCTGCAGCGCCTCGATGATGAGGCCATGCGTGGCGGGGCACAGCTCCGACCCCTTCAGGATCACCGTGTTGCCACACGCCAGCGGCGTGGCGATAGCGCGCACGCCCAGGATGACGGGGGCGTTCCACGGTGCAATGCCCAGCACCACACCCGCTGCCTGGCGCACGCCCATGGCCAGGCTGCCGGGCACGTCGGACGGAATCACCTCGCCCGCAATCTGCGTGGTCAGCGCGGCGGCTTCTTGCAGCAGGCCAGCGGCCAGGTGCACGTTGAAGCCCGCCCACATGCCGGATGCTCCCGTCTCCGCCGCCATGGCCACAGCAAAGTCGGCCGTGCGGGCCTCCAGCGCGTGTGCGGCCTTGAGCAGCAGCGCGCGGCGCGCGTTGGGGCCCAGGGCCGACCAGGCCGGGAAGGCCTTGGCAGCCGCGTCGGCAGCGGCCTTGGCGTCGGCCACGCTGGCTGCTGGGGCGGTGGTGGCGACCGATCCGTCGAGCGGGTTGCGGCGCTCAAACGTGGCACCGCCAGTGGCTTGCACGCGCTCGCCGTTGATCAGCATGGAAATGGCAGTCATTGAAAGCTCCTGAAAAAGAACAGATAAAAAAGGGGGAAAGAGGTATTCAGGTCACGCCCAGGTAGGCTTGTCGAACCACGTCGGACTGCAGCAAGTCAGAGGCTGCGCCAGACGCCACGATGCGTCCTCGCTCCAGCACATAGCCGCGCTGCGCGATCTGCAGTGCCTTGCGCACGTTCTGCTCCACCATGAGCACGGTCACGCCCTGCGCGGCAATGCGCTGCACGATGGCTAGCAGCTCATCGACCATGCGCGGCGCCAGGCCCAGCGAGGGCTCGTCCAGCATCAACAGGCGCGGGCCGCTCATCATGGCGCGGGCCACGGCCACCATCTGCTGCTCGCCGCCGCTCATGGTGCCGGCTAGCTGTGTGGCGCGTTCCTTGAGGCGGGGAAAGTCTTCAAACGCCTGGTGCAACCGCTCGGCGCGCACCCGCGATGGCACCAGCCAGCCGCCCAGCTCCAGGTTCTCGGTCACCGTCATCTGCGGAAAAAGCTGGCGACCTTCGGCGACCAACGCCAGGCCGCGTTGCACGCAGGCCGTGGCGTTCATTGCAGGCACGGCCTGGCCGTCGAGCGTCACCGTGCCTTGGCGCGGCAGCAGGCCCGCCAACGCCTTGAGCAGCGTGGTCTTGCCCGCGCCGTTGGGGCCGACGATGACGGTGATGCCGGGCGCGGCTTCCAGTGCCAGGTCCTGCAGCACCTGAAAGCCGTGGTAGCCCGTGGTCAGGTTCTGCACGGTGAGGTGTGCGCCGCTCATGCCGTGGCTCCTTCGCTGGTGGCTGTCATTTCGTCACCCAGATAGGCCTCGATCACGTGCGGGTCGCGCACCACTTCGGCGGGCGTGCCGTAGGCAATCTTGCGGCCCTGGTGCAGAACCAGCACACGCTCCACGTACTTGAGCAGCGTGGTCACCGCATGCTCGATCCACACCACGGTCAGGCCCCAGTCATCGCGCAGGCGGCGGATGCGCTGGGCCATGGCGTCCACCTCGGCCTCTGTCAGGCCCGCAGCCACCTCGTCGAGCAACAACAGGCGCGGGCGTGTGCCCAGGGCCATGCCGATCTCCAGCAGGCGCTGCTGCGACGGCGTCACATCGGCGGCAGGGCGGTCGGCCAGGTGCGCCAGGCCCAGCATGGCCAGGATCTCGCCCTCGCTGCGCAGGCCCTCGGGCCCCTGGCGGTGGCGGCCTGCGAACTGCATGCCAAAGCGCACGTTGTCGCGCACCGTCATGTCGGGGAACACGCGCGGCGTCTGGAAGGTGCGGGCAATACCGTGGGCTGCATAGTGGTGCGGGCCCTTGCCGGTCAGGTTGTCGGCACCACAGTGCAGCGTGCCCGAGGTAGGCGGCTGCACGCCCGAGATGGCGTTGAAGAACGTGGTCTTGCCCGCACCGTTGGGGCCGATGATGCCGATCAGCTCGCCCGTGTGCAGCGTGGCGCTCACGCCATCCACGGCAGTCAGGCCGCCAAAGCGCACGGTCACGCTGTCAATGGTCAACAGGGCTTCAGCCATGGTGCACCTCCGCAGCAGGCTTGCGCCGTTGCCACAGCGTGGCCAGGCCATTGGGCAAGTACATCACGCACAGAATCAGCAGCAGGCCCAGCACCATCATGTAGCCGTAGGGCAGCTGCAGGCGCAGGGTTTCGGCCAGCAGGCTGAACACGATGGCTGCGAGGATGGGGCCGCCAATGCTGGTCGCGCCGCCAATCAACGCGATCAGCACCGTCTGGAAGCCGATGAAGGGGCTGAACACGGCTGCGGGCTCGATGTAGGTCCAGCGCACGGCCATGGCCGCGCCTACGGCGCCCGCAAAGGCGGCGGTGATGCCGAAGCCCGCGATCTTGGCCAGGCGCGTGTCCACGCCCAGGGTCTGCGCGCGCTGCTCGTCGGCGCCGATGCCTGCCAGTGCGAGGCCAAACCGGCTGCACTGGATGGCAATGGCGGTGGCAATGGCCGCCGCCGCGATCAGCAGCACCGTGAGGTACACGGTCTCGTTGCTGGGCACCACCGTGAGCACGCGGCCCACGGTGCCCGACACCTGCTTTTCGACAAAGGTCACCGCGTGGCGGATCAGCTCCGTCATGCCAAAGGTCAGCACCGCAAAGTAGGTGCCGCGAAGGTGCAGCACGGCCGCGCCCATCACCACGGCCACGATGGTGGCGATCAGTGCGCCGCTCAGAATCACCAGCGGCCAGGGCAGCACGCCCAGCAGCGTGGCGCTGGTGTACGCACCAATGCCAAAGAAGGCCGACGTGGCAAGTGAGAGGTAGCGCGTTGCGCCGCAAAACAGCGACCAGCTGGTGGCCAGCGCGATGTACATCAGGCAGCTGAGCAGCACCGAGGTGGCGAACTCGGACACCAGCCAGGGCAAGGTGGCGACCACGGCTAACCCCGCTGCCAGTGCGAGCCAGGGCTTGTTGGAATGGAGAGATTTCATTTTTTGGAAAAGAGGCCGTTGGGGCGCCAGATCAGCACGCCGATGAATACCGCGTAACTCAGCAGCATCTTGAGAGACGGGCTGCTGAAATGCATACCCAGCGCCTCGACCACGCCCAGCAGCAGGCCGCCGGCCAGACTGCCTGCCAGGCTGCCAAAGCCGCCCAGCGTGATCACGATCAGCGCCGTCACGGTGTAGGGCTCACCCATCGACGGAGAAATCTCATACGTCATGGACAGCAGCGCACCCGCCACGCCCGACAGGCCCAGTCCAATGCCAAACATCATGGGATGCAGGCGCCGGGTGTTGATGCCCACCAACTGCGCGCCCGTGGGCGACTGCATCAGTGCCCGCACGGCCTTGCCCAGCAGCGTGAGCTTGAGCAGCGCGATCAGCGCGGCCGACAGCGCCAGCGCCACGCCGAACAGCACCAGCTTGTTCTCGGTGAAGCGCATGCCCGCAATCTGCACCGGGTCGGACAGGTATTCATAGCCGCGCAGGTCGCCGCCCCAGATCAACAGGGCGGTGTTCTGCACCAGGAACATCAGGCCGAAGCCCACCATCAGGCTGCGCGCCTCGAACACGTCCACATTCGGTGCGCGAGCCGCCAGGCGTTTGAAGCACAGCGCATGCACCACCACGCCCAGCACAAACAGCGCAATGAACGCTAGCGGCATGAGCAGCAGCGGCGAGATGCCTGTGGCCGTGTGCGCCCACCAGGTCAGAAACGCGCCGAGCATCAGAAACTCGCCGTGCGAGATGTTCATGATGCGCATCAGCCCGTATTGCAGGTTCAGGCCCATGGCCACCAGCGCATAGATGCCGCCGGTAATAAGGCCACTGGCGACCAGTTCGGCCCAGGAGGTCAAAGACACTTTGTTATTTCCACGCAGGTTTACTGGTGTTCAACTGCGCCGTGGCCCGGTCCTTGGGCCACACCACCTCAAAGTCGTTGCCTTGCCACTGGCTCACCGTGCCGGGGATGGATGCGTTTTCGCTGCCCTGGAAGCGGATGCCGCCCAGGATGGTCTGGAACTCGTTCTTGGCGATGTGCTCGCGCAGCGCCTTGCGGTCCAGGCCCGCCTTTTCCACGGCTTGCTGCAGGATCTGCAGGCCCGCCCAGGCGTGGCCGCTGGCCCAGCGGTCGGGTTCCTTGTTGAATTTCTTCACGTGGGCGTCGAAGTAGGCCTTGGCCTCGGGGCTGGTCTTCACGCTCCACGAGCCCATGCCGATCACGCCCTCGGTGTTGGCCTGCATCACGTTCTTGTAGAGCTGGAAGGCCGTGCCCACCGAGGCGTAAAAGAACTTGGGGTTCAGCCCCACCTCGCGCGCCTGGCGGCTGGCCAGGATGGTGTCGGGCGGGTAGGTGATGCCGATGAAGGCGTCGGGGTTCTGGTCCTTGATACCGCGCAGCACGGGGGCCAGGTCCTTCACGCCCAGCGGGTAGCTCTTGCGCTCCAGCACCTGGATGCTGGTCTTCTTGAGCGCGTTGTTCAGCGCGGCAAAGTTCTCCAGACCAAACAGGTCGTCCATGTAGACGATGGCAATGGTTTTGACGTTGTTGGCCACCAGCATGTCCACCAGCGCGCCCATCATCTTGTCGGGCTGCTGCAGCAGCGAGAAGAAGTAGGGCAGGTTCATGTCGATCAGCTTGCGCGACAGCGCCGTGGGCGCCAGCAGCGGGTAGCCAAAGCGGTTGGCCAGCGGCGCGATGGCGAAGTTGGCGCCCGAGCCCCAGGGCGGCAGGATCAGGTCCACCTTGTCGCTGCCCATCAGCTTTTCGTAGGTGCGCACACAGGTTTCCGTCTCGCTGCGGTCGTCGTAGCCGATGAGTTCGATGGGGCGCTTGGTGCCCTTCACGCTCAGCCCGCCCGCCGCGTTCACCTGCTCGGCCCACAACAGGTAGTTGGGCTCCTGGCTCACCTGCGCGCCGGCCGCCCAGGGGCCTGTGCGGGCAATCGCATAGCCAATGCGGATGGGCGCTGCGCTGCTGCCCTGGGCCCACAGCTGGGGGGCCACGGCCAGGGTGCCGACCGTGGCGGCGGCGCCTTTGATCCACTGGCGCTTGGAGGGTTGGTGTGCTGTCATTGTGTGTCTCCTCGGATGGGGCCTGCGTGGTGCACGCCGTGCCAAGAATCGTAGGGAGACGGGCCCCAGCGCGCTGCGCTGAGCGTGCACAAAACGCTTGCCTCAGCGTGCAGGCGGCAGCGGGTTTACCCGGATTTCCCTCGGTGGCACGGGGTAACGGGGCCCCGGATAATTCAGGGGCATAACGATCCGGCTTGCGCCCAACTGCCTGGAGACACCATGGCCCAATCATTGACCGAGGTATCCACCGACGCCGTGCCCGCGCGCGACCGCCTGCACCTGTGGGGCGACGCGGTGTGGCGCCTCATTGGCGGGCTGGAGTCCGATGCGTTTGGCGACGATGCCTTTGCGGGCCACATCACCTCGGGCCAGGCGGGCTATGTGAACCTGTGCCAGCTGGATGTGAGCCGCCACCGCGTGGTGCGCACCCCCAGCCTCATCCGGGGCAGCGACCGGGCCTACATCAAGGTGGTGGCGCAGCTCGAAGGGCGCGCCTGCTTTGAGCAGAACGGCCGCCAGGTGTGGCTGTCGCCCGGCGAGTGGAGCGTGTACGACACCACGCGCGCCTACGCCGTGAGCAACCCCGAGGCCGTGCGGCAGATGGTGCTGATGATTCCCAAGGAGCAGCTGCCCGAGCGCAAGCTCAAGCTCGATGACCTGATGGTGCAGCGCTTCTCGGGCACCACGGGCGTGTCGCGCCTCGCGTGGGACACCATGCGCGCCGCGTTTGCCGAGCTGCCCACCATGTCCGACGTGGCCGCCGATGGCGTGGCCGATGTGATCACGCACCTGGTGCAGCTGTCGCTGCTGGAGCGCAACGGCCAGCAAAGCCTGCTGTCGCAGCGCGAGGCGCTGCGTGACCGCATCAGCCAGTACATCGACCGCCACCTGGGCGACCCCGATCTCACCATTGACCGCATGGCCCAGGCGCTCAACTGCAGCAAGCGGCATCTGTACAACGCGGTGGCCGATGACGAGGAAACCCTGGCCGCCATGATCCAGCGCCGCCGCCTGGAGGCCTGCCTGCGCGACCTGCGCCACCCGGCGCACGCGCAGCGCTCGGTCACCGACATTGCGCTGTCCTGGGGCTTCAGCAACAGCGCGCATTTCAGCCGGGCGTTCCGCGCGCATGTGGGCTGCAGCCCCAGCGAATACCGGGCCCGGGCTTTTGCGCCGGTGGTGTTGCTGCGCGACCAGTCGCTGCGCGCGCACTGATCGACGACCTGGCCCACAGGCGGGCTGTGCCCGTTGTGCGGCACTGCAGGCCCATGTGTTTGAGGTGCAGGCTGCGTCGGCGCGACCGCCCAGTGATCGTTGACTTGCATCAATTCTTTACGCGGGCTTGACCCAGTCGGTACCTTGGCTGCGCAATCGCTGCTCACAATGGGGTTTTCCCCTGCGTAGCCATTGCCCATGCGTTTTCTCCCACCGGCCTCTCCAGGCGCTCCCACCGCTCGCACAGCGCACGTTGTGCGCGCTGCGCCGTGGAGGCAAACGGCCCTGATTGTGTGCGTGCTGCTCGCCACCGGGTGTGCCAGCCTGGCACCCACCGACGACACCTTGCCCCAGGTGGCCGTTCCCTCGGCTTGGTCTTCGGGAGGTAACGGTGCCTCGCAAGCGGCTGCAACTACATCCCTCGCCCAGTGGTGGCAGCGGTTTGACGATGCAGTGCTCACCACGCTGGTCGAGCAAGCCTTGCGCGCCAACACCAGCGTGCGCACTGCCCAGGCCGCGTTGCAGCAAGCACGTGCCCAGGTGGATGTGCAGTCGGCCGGGCTGCTGCCCAGCGTGGGCGCATCCGCCTCGGCGCAGCGCAGCCGGGCCAGCAACAGCACGGGCAACAGTTTCCAGGCTGGCTTTGATGCGAGCTGGGAGCCCGATGTGTTTGGCCGCCTGCGCAGCGGCGTGAGCGCCAGCGAGGCCGATGCGCGCGCGGCAGAGGCCAGCCTGGCCGACGTGCAGGTGTCGCTGTCGGCCGAGGTGGCCGTCAACTACATCGAGCTGCGCGGGCTGCAGCAGCGCCTGGCCATTGCGCGCAGCAACTTGGCCAGCCAGCAGGAGACCCTGCAGCTCACGCAGTGGCGCCTGCAGGCGGGGCTGACCACCTCGCTCGTCACCGAGCAGGCCCGTGCAGCGGCCGAGCAGACCGCCGCGCAGATTCCCAGCCTGGAAGCCAGCCTGGCGCAGTCGCGCTACAGCCTGGCCGTGCTGACGGGCCAGGTGCCCGGCGCGCTCGACGCTACCCTGGCCGCCAGTGCCCCTGTGCCTCAGCCGACCGCAGAGCTCGCCCTGGCGATCCCGGCCGAGACGCTGCGCCAGCGGCCCGATGTGCGTGCGGCCGAGCAACGCATTGCGGCCGCCCTGGCGCGCTTGTCGCAGGCCGATGCAGCGCGCTACCCCAGCTTCTCCCTCGGTGGCTCGCTGGGCCTGCGCGCCCTCACGCTGGGTGCGTTGTCGGGTGGCAGTGCGGTAACCAGTGCCTTGCTGGGCAGCGTGTCCATCCCGCTGCTGGATGGCGGCGCCGCCCGCGCGCAGGTGCGCGTGCAGTCTGCAGCGCTGGAGCAGGCCCGTGTGGCCTACGAAGCCACCGTCCTCACGGCCCTGCAGGATGTGGAGAACGCGCTGGTAGCCTTGCGTGGCGATCGTGAAAAGCTGGAGCGACTGACGGCCGCCGCAGACGCCGCCCGCAACGCCGCGCTGCTGGCACAGCAGCGCTACAGCAGTGGGCTGATCGACTTTCAGGCGGTGCTGGAGACCCAGCGCACGTTGCTGTCCACGCAAGAGAGCGTGGCCACCACCACCGCTGCCGTTGCGGCAGACCATGTGCGCCTCTACAAGGCGCTGGGCGGCGGCTGGGCGGTAGCCGAATGAACAGCTGACAAGCCCTTCCACACGCCCACACCATTGCCTGTCAGCCCCCATTTTCTGATTCACGCCCCATGCCAAATACCGACACCTCCGCTTCTTCTGCACCCGCCAAAGCCGCCCCCTCCGACCTGAGCGCCTTGCTGGGGGCTGACCGTCCGCGCCGCTGGTGGCAGCGCACTACTGTGTGGCTGGGGGTGGTAGCGCTCGTGGTGGTGGGCGGTGGCTTGTATGCCTGGCAATCGCGCCAGAGCGCCAGCACTGCACCCACCTATGTCACCGAAGAGCTGCGCCGGGGCAATCTCACACTCACCGTGTCGGCCAACGGCACGCTGCAGCCCACGCGCTCGGTCACCATTGGCAGCGAGCTGTCGGGCACCGTGCGCAACGTGCTGGTGGATGTGAACGACAAGGTCAAGAAGGGGCAGCTGCTGGTGGAGCTGGACACCGCCAAGCTTGAATCGCAGGTGCTGCGCTCGCGCGCATCGCTGGCGTCGGCGCGGGCGCGCCTGGCACAGGCCGTGGCCACCACCAAAGAGGCCATTGCCAACTTTGGCCGGCTCGAAGAGGTGGCCCGCCTGTCCGGCGGTAAGGTGCCCTCGGCCTCCGAGCTGGACGCAGGCCGCGCCACGCTGGACCGCGCCCGCGCCGACGAAACCAGTGCCGGCGCCACGGTCGAGGACGCACGCGCTGCGCTGTCCACCGACGAGACCAATTTGTCCAAGGCCTCCATCCGCTCGCCTATCGACGGCGTGGTGCTGACCCGCACGGTGGAGCCTGGCAACGCGGTGGCCGCATCGCTGCAAGCGGTTACGCTGTTCACCGTGGCCGAAGACCTCACGCGGCTGCGGCTGGATGTGAGCGTGGACGAGGCCGATGTGGGCTCGGTCAAGGTGGGACAGGACGCGAGCTTTACGGTCAGCGCCTACCCTTCGCGCCGCTACCCGGCCCAGGTCACGCGCGTGTCGTTTGGCTCCACCAAGACAGACAACGTGGTGACCTACATCACCTGGCTGGAAGTAAATAACAGTGACATGAGCCTGCGCCCCGGCATGACGGCGGCGGCCACCATCACCTCCACCGAGCGCAAGGATGTGCTGCTGGTGCCCAACACGGCGCTGCGCTTCACGCCTGCGCAGGCTGCCGGGGTAGAGGCCAAGCCGGGTGCCGGTGGTGCCAAGCCTGCTGCATCGGGCGGCAGCAGCAGTAGCGGCGGGATCATGTCGCAGCTCATGCCGCGCATGCCACGGTCTGGCTCGGGCCCACGCAAACCGGGTGCGGGGGGCGAGGCGGGCGATGGCGCGGGCAAGACGCGGCAGGTGTGGGTGCTGCAGGACGGTGCCGCCAAGCCCTTCACCGTGCAGGTGGGCATCAGCGATGGCCGCCATACCGAGGTCACCGGCGACGGCCTCACGCCCGGCATGGCCGTGATCACCGACCAGCGCGCGGCTGGGGCCAAGCCATGAGCGTGGCGGGCGACATCCCCATCATCCGCCTGCGTGGCGTGACCAAAGTCTATGGCGAAGGGGCGCTGGCCTTTCAGGCGCTCAAGGGCGTTCATCTCGACATTGCGCAGGGCGACTTTGTGGCCATCATGGGCCCCAGCGGCTCGGGCAAGTCCACGGCCATGAACACGCTGGGCTGCCTGGACCGGCCCACCACGGGCGAATACCTGTTCAAGGGCGTGCATGTGGAGTCGCTCTCGCGCGACGAGCGGGCACGGCTGCGGCGGCGCTACTTTGGCTTTGTGTTCCAGGGCTTCAACCTGCTGGCGCGCACCTCGGCGCAAGAGAATGTGGAACTGCCCCTGCTGTACCGGGGCGAGTCCGCTGCGGCGCGCCATGCGGCGGCGGCGCGCGCGCTGGCGGCTGTGGGCCTCACGGGCTGGGAGCACCACACGCCCGCCGAGCTGTCGGGCGGGCAGCAGCAGCGCGTGGCCATTGCGCGCGCCATCGTCACCGAGCCCGATGTGCTGCTGGCCGACGAGCCCACCGGCAACCTCGACACGCAGCGCAGCTTTGAAATCATGGAGCTGCTCTGGCGCCTGAATGTGGACCATGGCATCACCGTGCTGATGGTCACGCACGAGCCCGACATGGCGCAGTACGCGCGGCGCATCGTGCGGTTTGTGGATGGGGTGGTGGACAGCGATGCCCCCAACCCGCACCCCAAGGGCCTGGACACTGCTGCGGTATCGACCGCGGCGGCCGTGGTCGCCTCGGATTCAGGGGGCCACTGATGCTGCTCAACACCCTGCTGCTGGCGCTGCGCTCCATCCGGCGCAATCTCATGCGCTCGTTCCTCACCATTCTGGGTATCGTGATCGGCGTGAGCGCGGTGATCACCATGGTCACGCTGGGCAATGGCGCCACGCTGGCCATCCAGAACCAGATCTCGGGCCTGGGTACCAACCTGCTGCAGGTGCGCCCCGGCCAGCGCATGGGGCCCGGCGGTGGCTCGGGTGCCCCGGCCTTCAAGGACACCGATGCCGACATGATCGCCCAGCAGATCGGCGGCATCCTGGCCGTGGCACCCGAGGCGCGAGCTGGCGCCACCGCCGTGGTGGGCGGGCGCAACTGGACGACCAGCGTGATCGGCAGCACCAACGCCTGGCTGGAGACCGGCAACTGGACCGTGCGCAGTGGCCGCGTCTTTACTGACGCGGAGTTGCGCGCCGGTGCCGCTGTCTGTCTGATCGGCGAAACCGTGCGGCGCGAGCTGTTTGGCACCGCAGATGCCGTGGGTGGCCAGCTGCGCGTGAAGGCGTTTTCGTGCGAGGTGGTGGGTGTGCTCGCGTCCAAAGGGCAGGGTGCGTTTGGCAACGACCAGGACGACACCGTGCTGGTGCCGCTGCGCACGCTGCAGCGCCGCGTGACGGGCAACACGCGGGTGAACACGCTGCTGGTGTCCATGAAGGATGGCAGCGACCCCGAGCGTGTGAAGGCCAGCCTCACCCAACTGCTGCGCGAGCTGCGCAAGCTGTCGGACTCGGACGAAGACAACTTCAACGTGCTCGACACCAAGCAGCTGGCCGACACGCTCTCGGGCACCACCAAGGTGCTGACCACGCTGCTGGGCGCCGTGGCGGCCGTGAGCCTGCTGGTGGGCGGCATCGGCATCATGAACATCATGCTGGTGAGCGTGACCGAGCGCACGCGCGAGATCGGCTTGCGCCTGGCCATTGGCGCGCTGGAGCGCGAGGTGCTGCTGCAGTTCCTGATCGAGGCCGTGGTGCTGGCCGCTTTAGGCGGGCTCATCGGCATCGTGCTGGCCACGGGCGCGTCGCTCGCGCTGTCGGGGCTGATGGGGGTGCCCTATCTTTTCAACCCCGGGGTGAATCTGCTGTCGTTCCTTTTCTCTGCGGGCATTGGCGTGGTGTTTGGCTACTTCCCGGCACGGCGCGCTGCCCGCATGGACCCCATCGATGCGCTGCGGCATGAGTAGTGCAGCGGGTCTGGAAAGAGAATTTGAATGAAAAACGCCCGTACCGCTTATGGTACGGGCGTTTCTAGCTATTAATTCAATAGTTAGTGGATCGTGAGCGTTGTGGCCTTGCTGGCAGGCTCCACCTTGGCCAGGGTCAGCGTCAGTACGCCGTTTTCCAGCTTGGCGCTGCTGTGGGCGGCGTCGATGTCAGCGGCCAGTTCCCAGGCGCGCTGCACCTGGCGCGGGGCGCCTTCCACACTTTGCAGGCGCACCACGTTGCCTTCAATGCTGATCTGCAACTGCTCGCGGGCCAGGCCGGGCACATCCAGCTGCAAGGTGGTGGCTTTGTCGTCCTGTGTGACAGTGCAGCCTGCTGCAGAACGTGCGGCAGCGGGGTCGGCCAGCGTACCCATCAAAAAACGCTGCAGGGCCTGGTCGGCGGAACGGGGGGCTTGGGCGTAGGCGGCGCGGCGGATCACGGGGGAGAAGATCATGGGGTACTCCTATAAACTGCGCGGCTCTCGACGTGGTCGCCGCATGCCAAAGAGGTGTGTACGGCCACGCCGCATTTCAAGGAAAAAATGGCATGAATAAATTGCGCTCCGTGGGCTTGAAAACAGGCACAGCGGCATTACGTCAATCCGCTTTGGCTGCAGCAGCCACGTTATGCTGCGTGCTGCTGCCTATCTCCGCGAGCCACGCCCAGGCTGCAGCACCTGGCACTGCCGTGGCGCAGGCCAAGCCCGTGAAGGTGGCGCTCATCGAAAGCCTGTCGGGCGCATTTGCCAACACGGGCGAAGCTGTGTATCGCAACATCTACTGGGCCATGGAACGTGTGAACGCGCGGGGTGGCGTGCAGTTGCCAGCCGCTGCGGGTGGCCCCCGCCCGCTGGCGCTGGAGCGCTACGACAGCAAGGGCCAGAACGAAGAGGCGCTGTCGGCCCTGCGGGCGGCCATCGACGATGGCGCGCAGGTCATCCTGCAGGGCAATTCATCGGCTACGGCGGCGGTGCTGATCGAGGCGATCAACAAACACAACGAGCGCGAGCCGAACAAGCGCGTGATTTTTCTGAATTACTCGGCGGTGGACCCCATCCTCACCAACGAGAAGTGCAGCTTCTGGCACTTTCGTTTTGACGCCCATGCCGACATGCGCATGGCCGCGCTGATGGATGTGATGCGCGAAGACAAGTCCCTCAAAAGTGTGTACCTCATCGGCCAGGACTACAGCTTTGGCCAGGCCGTGCTGCGCGAGGCCAAGAAGCAGCTGGCCGCACAACGCCCCGATGTGGCGGTGGTGGGTGACGAGCTGCACCCGGTGGGCCGCGTGAAGGACTTTGCACCCTACGCCGTCAAGATCAAGACCAGCGGCGCGCAGGCGGTGGTCACAGGCAACTGGGGCAATGACCTGACGCTGCTCGTAAAGGCCGCGCGGGAAGTGGGCTACGAGGGCAGCTTCTACACCTTCTATGGCAACGCGCTGGGTGCGCCCGCTGCCATGGGTGATGCGGGCATTGGCAAGGTGGTGGCGGTGGCCGACTGGCTGCCCAATGTGCCAGGCGCCCAGAGCGAAGCGTTCTACCAGTCTTTCCGCGAGCGTTTTCCCAAGCCGCAGGACGACTACGTGCACATGCGCATGCAGCTCATGGTGGAGGCTCTGGCCCAGTCCATCGAGCGAGCGGGCAGCACCGACGCCGTGGCCGTGGCGCGCCAGATGGAGAAGGCCGATGTGCGGCTCTCGGGCCAGGGCGGCAGCATGCGCGCGGCGGACCACCAGTTCCAGCAGGCGCTGGTGGTGGGCGTGATGGACAAAAAAGGCGCGCCGGGCGTGAAGTTTGATGTTGAAGGCTCGGGCTACGGCTTTCGCGTGGTGCGGCAGATTCCGGCGGCCAAGGCGCAGCAGCCGCACAGCTGCAGCATGCAGCGGTATTGAGTCCACGTCCTGAACCGTTCACGCTGAGCCCGCCGAAGGTCTCAGCGTGAATGTTTTTGGGACGGTGGGCTCAACGCCGGATGCGGCGCCCCGTTTTGAACACCCACCACACCACGACGAGGCACGCGGCCATGAACACCAGCGTCATGCCCGTGCTCACGCCAATGTGGACATCGGCCTGGCCATAGAACGCCCAGCGCAGTCCGCTGATGAGATAGACCACCGGGTTGAACAGCGAAACGGTCTGCCAGAACGGTGGCAGCATGTTGATGCTGTAGAACGCCCCGCCCAGAAAGGTCAGCGGCGTGATGACCAGCAGCGGGATGACCTGCAGCTTTTGGAAGCTGTCGGCCCACAGGCCGATGATGAAACCGAACAGGCAGAACGTGACGGCGGTGAGCACCAGGAAGCCCACCATCCACACCGGGTGCGCCACTTCGTAGGGCACAAACACCCGGGCCGTGGTGAGGATGAGCACCGACACCAGCAGCGACTTGCTGGCCGCTGCGCCCACATAGCCCAGCAGCACCTCCACCCAGTTCACAGGTGCGCTGAGCAGCTCGTAGATGGTGCCAGACCACTTGGGCATGTAGATGCCAAAGGCCGAGTTGGAGATGCTCTCGGACAGCAGCGACAGCATGAGCAGGCCGGGGATGATGTAGGCGCCGTAACTTACGCCGCCGATGTCGCCCATGCGTGATCCGATGGCGGAACCGAACACGATGAAGTAGAGAGCGGTGGTGAGCACCGGCGCGATCAGGCTCTGCATCCAGGTGCGAAACGCACGGTGCATCTCAAAGCGGTAGATGGCGCTGACGCCATGCCAGTTCAGGCCGTTCATGCTTGGGGTGCTTTCTGCTGAGGGGTGTCCTGGTGCACCAGGCTCACAAAGATGTCTTCGAGCGAGCTTTCGCTGGAGTGCAGATCCTTGAAATCAATGCCGTGCTCGGCCAGTGCGCGCAACAGTGCGGCAATGCCCGTGTCCTCCTGCTGCGTGTCGAAGGTGTAGGTCAGCGCGGTGCCGCCCTGGCTCAGCACGAGCGGCCAGCGTGCCAACGCGTCGGGCACTTGGTCCATCGGCTGCTGCAGGGTCAGCGTGAGCTGCTTCTTGCCCAGCTTGCGCATCAGCACGTCCTTGTCTTCCACCACGATCAGCTCACCCTTGCGGATCACACCGATGCGGTCGGCCATGTCTTCGGCTTCTTCGATGTAGTGGGTGGTGAGGATGATGGTGGTACCGGCGTCGCGCAGCTCGCGCACCAGGCGCCACATGTCATGGCGCAGCTCCACGTCGACGCCAGCACTGGGTTCGTCCAGAAACAGGATTTTGGGCTCGTGCGACAGCGCCTTGGCGATCAGCACGCGGCGCTTCATGCCGCCCGACAGCGCGAGGATCTTGCTGTCCTTCTTGTCCCAGAGCGACAGGTCCTTGAGGATCTTCTCGATGAACGCCGGGTTGGGCGCCTTGCCAAACAGGCCACGGCTGAAGTTGACCGTGGCCCACACGGTTTCAAACGAATCGGTGTGCAGCTCTTGCGGCACGAGGCCAATGGCCGCGCGGGCGGCTCGGTAGTCGTGCATGGTGTCGTGGCCGTCTGCGGTGATGGAGCCAGCCGTGGCATTGCTCATGCCGCAGATCACGCTGATGAGCGTGGTCTTGCCCGCGCCGTTGGGCCCGAGCAGGGCAAATATTTCGCCGCGCCGGATGTCCAGGTCGATGTTCTTGAGCGCCTGAAAGCCGCCCGCGTAGGTTTTACTCACGCCGCGCACCCGGACGATGGCGTCCACAGCGGGCGTTGGAGAAGGTGATACAGGCATGAAGAAAAGGGGTGGGGTGGGGGTGGGCAAAGAGGTGTGCCGCTGCGGCAGTGCTGCCGGGCCAGCGGTCCAAGCCGGGCATTGTGGACTGACTTGCGCAAGCGCGCTCGCAGGCGCCGCCAAACCCCGCATCGGCCGTCCGGCCGTCCTCCTGCCGGGCCTGCGGTGCGCCGCAGCGCCTCCCCCCAAAAGCGCCCCGGTGCGCCTGCGCGGGTCAGCGCGCGCGCGCCGCCGCCACTTCGCGGCCCAGCTCGATCACCGCCATCGCGTAGTAGCTCGACCAGTTGTAGCGGGTGATGGCGTAGAAATTTTCGGTGCCCGCCACATAGCTCGGCGCCTCTGCGCCGTTTTGCAGCTCCACCAGTGCGAGCGGGCCGTTGTGTTGTACGCCAGCCGCGTCGAGCACAGCACCCTTGGCTTGCATGCTGGCCACGCTGAAGGTGGGCAGGATGTCGGGCGCCAGCAGGTCATCCATCTGCAGCCGTGCCGTGTCGAACTGCACGCCAAAGTGCGTGGGCATGCCCGGCGTCCAGCCGTGGCCCCGGAAGTAGTTGGCTACCGAGCCGATGGCGTCGGCCGGGCTGTTGAACAGGTCCACGCGGCCATCGCCGTCATAGTCCACGGCGTAACGCACCCAGCTCGACGGCATGAACTGTCCCAGGCCCATGGCACCAGCGTAGCTGCCGCGCGGCTCGAACGGGTCGGTGTTGCTGCGGTTGGTGAGGCTCAGGAACTGCTCCAGCTCGCGGCGGAAAAATTCGGTGCGCTCCTTGGCGCGAGGATGGGCTGATGGGAAATCAAACGCCAGCGTGGCCAGCGCGTCCATCACGCGGAACGTGCCCATCTGCTGGCCGTAGATGGTCTCCACGCCGATGATCCCCACGATGATCTCGGCGGGCACGCCGTACTCGCGCTCGGCGCGCTCCAGCGTGGCCTGGTTCTCCTGCCAGAACCGCTGGCCGGCGCGGATGCGGATGGGGTCGATGAAGCGGCTGCGGTACACGCGCCAGTTCTTGGCCGTGCCCTTGGGTGGCGGCAGCATGAGCCGGGGCACCTGCGGCAAAAAATGCGCCTGCCCGATGGCCTGGCGCACCCATTCGCGGTCCAGGTCGCGGCGCGCAGCCAGGTCGTCGGCAAACTGCAGCGCCTCGGGGCGCGATGCGTAGAGCACGGCTGGCTTTTGCTTTGTGATGCTGGTTTTGGAGGATTTTTGCGGGCTAGCGCTTACTGGTAATGCGCAAGCAGCTATCAAAAATATAGCTGTTGTGATCCATGGAGCTGTCTTCTTCATTTGGGTTGTTCGTTACTTTGTTTTGTCCCTGCGCCCCGAAACCTACGCGACCCAGGCCAGGGATGCCAAGCAAGGGCCGCCCCGCAGCAAGGGCATCGTCCCCTTGGGGGGAAGCGGCGAAGCCGCTCAGGGGGGATTCATCGGTTTGGCCAGGGCAGTGCGCGAAACTCGCGCCGCAGGGCTCCCAGTTCGGTGTCGGGGTGGGGGGCGTAGCGCAGGCGTTCCAGCCGCAGCAGCCAGTCTGCCACCCCAGTAGCCTGCGGGCCGAAGTGCGCGCGCACCCGTTCGGCCATGGCGCGAGGGGGCAGGGTTTCGGGCAGCGTCAGGCCGGCGCGCGCCAGGCGCTGGCGTGTGCGAGCCAGCAGCCGCAGCCAGGGGTCGTGCTGGGCGCGTTCCCAAAGGCTCCAGCCCATGCCGCCCAGTGCAGCCGCGATGACCAGGCTGCCCAGCACGGTGGTGAGGTCCTGCCAGCTGGGAGATTCAAACCCCAGCGCCTTGAGCAGGTCCATCTGGCGGCTCTGGGTGTAGTTGAGCACCCACTGGTTCCAGCCGTTGTTGACGGCTTCCCACACGGCCCGCAGGTTCTGCACCATGCCCGGGCTCAGGGTGCCCAGGGCGTTGGCAAACACACCCTGGGGGGCGCGCAGACGCTGGAACTGGCCTACGCGCCCTGGTGAGACAGCGCCCGTGGGGTCTACGCGCGCCCAGCCGCGCCCTTCCATCCAGACCTCGGCCCAGGCATGGGCGTCGGCATTGCGCACGGTCCAGTAGCCATCCACGGGGTTGCGTTCACCCCCCTGGTAGCCCGTGACGATGCGCGCGGGCACATCCATGGCGCGCATCAGCACCACGAAGGCCGAAGCAATGTGCTCGCAAAAGCCTTCCTTGCGGTCAAACCAGAACTCGTCGGCGGTGTGCTCGCCATAGACGCCTGGATCGAGGGAGTAGTTGTAGCCCCCTGTGCGCAGGCGTTGCAGGACGGCATTCACCAGAACTTCCGTGCGGGCGTTGGCCAGTGCAGGGTCTGCCCGCATCTGTGCCGCCAGCTCCAGGGTGCGCGGATTGAAGCCGGGCGGCAGCTCTGTGTACACGCGCAGTTGCCGCACCGACTGCTGGGGGCCGTGGCGGAACTCGGGGTAGCTCACGGCCTGGTAGCGCATCACCTCGGTGATGGGACGTGCCGTCATCCACTGCAGATCCTGCGTCATGTAGGCCTGCATGTTGTTGGGCAGCTGGGGCGCCTCGGGGGTGGCCTCCAGCACCATCAGCCAGGGCTGGCGCTGGGGTTCGAGCGTTACTTCGTAGCGCACCGCCGGGCCGCTGACCTGCAGATTGGCGGGCAGGGCTGCACGTGCGGCCCAGGCGCTGTCTTCGCGGAAGGGCTCGGCCTGCCATTCCCGGCCATCGAACGCGGTCATGACGGGCCCGCGAAAGTACAGCGTGGATTGCGCAGGCACATCGGTGGGAGCCCCCTCGAAACGCAGGCGGATGGCCACGCGCTCATCCAGTGCGATCTCGGCCATGTCCCCGATCTTCATCGTGCCCGAGAGGCCGCTGCGCCCGGAGAGGTTTTCGCCGGGCATGCCCCACAACGGTGACATGCGTGGGAACAGCATGAACAGCGCCACCATGATGGGCGCGCCCAGCAGTGCCATGGTGCCCGCCATGCGAAAGGTCTGCGCCAGCGGCGGGCGCCCCACCGGCATGTGGGCATTGACCAATGCCATGAGCAAGCCCAGCAGCGCCACCAGCATGGCGGCGGCAGTCAGCAGAGATTGAGAGAAGAAGAAATTGCTGAGCATCGTGAAGAAGCCCAGGAAGAACACCACCATGGCATCGCGGCGTGCGCGCAGCTCCAGCATCTTGAGGGCGAGCAGCATGACGATGAGGGTGACACCCGCATCCCGCCCGAGGATGGTGCGGTGCGTGAACAGTGTGCCTGCCACCGCTACCAGGAGCAGGGCGGCCACCGTCCAGCGGCCGGGCAGGGGGCGGCCCGCCCAGGCCAGCCAGCCGCGCCACAGCAGCAGGCCGCCAGCCAGCAGGCTGGTCCACACCGGCAGGTTGGACACCTGCGGCGCGATGACCCAGACGATCACGAACAGCAGAAAAAGCGTGTCGCGGGCGTCGCGAGGTAGGGAAACAAGGGTCTGTCGCAGGTTCATGGCAAGGGGGCACGCCCGACAGGTGGTGATTGAATTGCTATCAAAAATATAGCACTCTGCGCTTTTCCAGCAAGCGCCAGGTGCCAATTTGATCTAAATTTTGAGGGACGACTCAGCACAATGCCAGTGCCTCCAGGCAATTTCTGCGATGGGCCGCTCCCGTGTCCGGGGCGATCTCCACACCCGGCAGGCGCAAGCCATAGTCCAGCCCCAGCCGGTCGGCCTGCAGCACCCAGGCGGTGAGGCGCGAGATGCGGGCCTCGTGGTCGGGCAGTGAGGCACGGGCCAGGTCCAGCCACAGCTCGTGCCGCTGGGCCTGCTGGGCGTCGCGGCTCACCAGGTCGTCGGTGCCAGTGGCCAGCGACTTGGCGGCCTTCTTCCAGACCACGAGCTTGAGCGGATCGCCCCGGCGGTAGGCACGCACACCGTCGAATTCGCCAATGCCCTGTGTGGGCGTGTTGCCCGCTCCGCCCGCGCGCGGTTCGCCAGACGGCAGGGGCGGTGTCGGTGTTTCGGGTGCGGGGTAGACCAGCACCTGGGCCGCGGGGCGCCAGTAGGTCCAGACGCGGAAGGTGCCCAGCGGAAAGCGCGTCTCGGCGGTCAATGTGGGAACGCGGTGCAGGCCCCGGCGCTCGGGCTTGAAAGCGACTTGCACGCTGGACTGTCCTTGCGCTGGCACGTCGGTCCAGGCCCAATGATGGGGTTCCTTTTGCGCCTCCTTGCCCGTGCCGTGCACCGACAGGGCGATGCCGTAGCGCGGGGTCTTGCGCTCGCTGGACAGCTGGATGTCAAACGCGGTGCTGCTGCCCATGAAGTGCGGCTCGGGTGCTTTCAGGTGCAGGGTCAGGCCGCGCAGGTTGGCGTGGCAGATGTGCATGCCGATCACCGCACTGCCCGCCAGCAAAAAGGTGAGCAGGTAGCCCAGGTTGAGCTGGTAGTTGATGGACGCGATGAGCAGCACGATCAGCGTCAACGCCAGCATCCAGCCCGAACCGGTGGGCAGGATATAGACATTGCGCTGCGTGAGCGCCAGCGTGTCGCTCAGAGGCAGGCGCGCCTGCCACCAGCGCTGGAAGCGGCGGCGCAGCGGCGCAAATGGGTTGAGCGTGGCGGCCAGGCTGCGCCAGCGCGCAAGAGGTGGGAGGGGCGGTGGGGTGGCGGATTCCATGGGTCAGGGCAACGGAACCGCTTCGACCATCGCGCGCACCTGCTCCACCGCGCCGCGTCCGGCGTCGCCCACGGGCACCAGGCGGTGGGCAATGGTCTGGGGCAGCACCGCCTGCACATCATCGGGCGCCACATAGTCGCGCCCGCTGATGAGGGCCTGCGCCTTGGCTGCGCGCACCAGGGCAATGCCCGCGCGGGGCGAGAGCCCTTGCAGAAACCACCGGCCCGAGCGGGTGGCCGCAATCAGGTCCTGGACATAGTTGAGCAGCGGATCGGCCGTGTGGATGGCCTGCACCTGGCGCTGCAGCTCGGCCAGTTCCTCGTCGGACAGCAGGGGCAGCATGGTGTCCACCATGTCGCGCCGGTCCGCGCCCGCCAGCAGCACACGTTCGGCGGCGCGGTCGGGGTAGCCGATGGAGATGCGCATCAAAAAGCGGTCGAGCTGCGACTCGGGCAGCGCGAAGGTGCCCAGCTGGTCGTGCGGGTTCTGCGTGGCGATCACGAAGAACGGGTGGGGCAGGGCGCGGGTTTCGCCCTCCACCGACACCTGCTTTTCTTCCATGGCTTCGAGCAGCGCGCTCTGCGTCTTGGGGCTGGCGCGGTTGATTTCGTCGGCCAGCAGCACCTGTGCAAACACCGGGCCGGGGTGGAACACGAAGGCTTCCTTGCCGCGTTCGTACACCGACACGCCGGTCAGGTCGCTGGGCATCAGGTCGGCCGTGAACTGCACGCGCGAGAACTGCAGGCCGAAGGTGCGTGACAAGGCGTGGGCCAGGGTGGTCTTGCCCACCCCGGGCACGTCTTCGATCAGCAGGTGCCCCCCCGCCAGCAGGCAGGCCACGCAGTCCTGGACCTGGGCCTGTTTGCCCACGATCACCGTGTTAAGCTGATCCAGAAGTGATTTGATTTTGTGCTGTGCGTTCATGGCATGACGTTATCCGAAAAATTGAGAAAAATGCGACACGCGGGGACAAGACTGTGAGCAAGACGGGCTATTTCACCCATCGGGATTGTTGGAAGCACGAGATGGGCCCGGGCCACCCCGAATGCCCCGAACGGCTGGACGCCATTGAGGATCGCTTGCTGATCACCGGCGTGGCCGACGCGCTGGAGCGCTACGACGCCCCCGAGGCCTCGCTGGCCGACATCGAGCTGGCCCACGGCCGCATGCACATTGCGGCGTTGCGCGGCCTGTCAGACCGGCTCAACGAAGAGCTGATGGCTGGCGGCCCCAACTACGCGCAGATCGACACCGACACCTCCATCAACGCCCACACCTGGAAGGCGTCGCTGCGCGCTGCGGGGGCGGCCCTGGCCGCCACCGATGCCGTGATGGCGGGCGAGGTGGAAAACGCGTTCTGCTCGGTGCGCCCCCCCGGCCACCATGCCTGCCGCGACAAGGCCATGGGTTTTTGCTTCTTCAACAACGTGGCCGTGGCTGCCAAATATGCGCTGCAGCGCTACAACCTGCAGCGCGTGGCGGTGGTGGACTTTGACGTGCACCACGGCAATGGCACCGAGGACATCCTGGCCAATGACCCCCGGGCGTTGATGGTCAGCATCTTCCAGCACCCGTTCTATCCCTACAGCGGCGACCATGATCCCGCCCCGAACATGGTCAACGTGCCCGTGCCCGCCTACACGCGGGGCATGGACATCCGCGAGATCATCGAGATGATGTGGATGCCCCGGCTGGAGGCCTTCAAGCCCGAGATGATTTTTGTGAGTGCGGGTTTTGACGGCCACCGCGAGGACGACATGGGCCAGCTGGGCCTGACCGAGCAGGATTACGCCTGGATCACCCAGCGTGTGAAGGACGTGGCACGCCGCTATGCCAAGGGCCGCATCGTGTCGTGCCTGGAGGGCGGCTATGTGATGGGGCCGCTGGCGCGCAGTGTGGAGGCCCATTTGCGGGCCCTCGCTGATCTTTGACTCCCCCTGAGCCGCCTGCGGCGTCTTCCCCCCAAGGGGGACGCCACCCGTGGCCTGGCAAAGCCAGTTCCACGGTGGCACTGGCCTGGAGCCGCGCCGGTTTCGGCGGCCCCGTGGCGCGCAAACACTGGAGAAATGATGACGACGAATGCCCATGAACTGCTGCAGGCCACCCGCGATGCGCGCGGCGTGGTCACTTTGACCCTGAACGACCCGGCCCGCTTCAACGCGCTGGGTGCAGAGATGCTCTCTGCGCTGCAACAGGCGCTGGACGATGCGGGCCGCGACGAGTCCGTGCGGGTGGTGGTGCTGGCCGCAGCAGGCAAGGCCTTCTGTGCCGGGCACAACCTCAAGGACATGGCGGCGAACCCGGAGCTGGCGTACTACCAGAAGCTGTTTGCGCAATGCAGCCGCATGATGCTGACCATCCACAAGCTGCCAGTACCCGTGATCGCCAGGGTGCAGGGCATGGCGACGGCGGCGGGCTGCCAGCTGGTGGCGCAGTGCGACCTGGCGGTGGCGGCGGACAGCGCCAGCTTTGCCACCAGTGGCATCCACTACGGTCTGTTCTGCGCAACGCCGAGCGTGCCGCTCGTGCGCAATGTGCCCGCCAAGCGGGCTATGGAAATGTTGCTCACCGGCGATTTCATCGATGCGCCCACCGCGCTGGCGCAGGGTCTGGTGAACCGTGTGGTGCCCGCCGATGCGCTGGATGCCGAGGTCGAAAAGTTGGTGGAGTCCATCCTGCAAAAGCCCCGCGTGGCCGTGGCCATGGGCAAGGCGCTGGTGTACCAGCAGCGGGAGCTGGGCATCGATGCGGCCTACCAGCTGGCGGGCCAGACCATGGCCACCAACATGATGGACGCCGCCGCGCAAGAGGGCGCGCGCGCCTTTGCCGAAAAGCGCCAGCCCACCTGGAAGCGCTGAGAGCCATGGCCGCGACAGAAATCCCCATGCTGGAAGATGTGGGCCGCTGGGCCGAGGCGTTTCTTCGGCCCACGGTGCTGGTGGAGTTTGCCGCCCTGGCCGCCTGCCTGGGCCTGGCCTGGTTGCTGGTGTCGCTGCTGCAGCGTGGGCTGCACCGGGGTGACCCGCGCTCGATCCTGTTCGGCACGCGGATTGTCGATGGCGCACTGTTTCCGCTGGCGTTGCTGAGCCTGGCTTATGTGGCGCGCACCGTGCTGCTGCAGTGGGTTCCGCTGGCCGTGTTCAAGGTCGCCGTGCCGGTGCTGGTGTCGCTGGTGGTCATCCGCATCGGGGTGAAGGTGCTGCAGGTGGCCTACCCGGATGCCGCCTGGGTGCGGCCGATTGAACGCTCCATCTCGTGGCTGGCCTGGCTGGGCATGGTGCTGTGGGTCACGGGGCTGTTGCCCTTGGTGCTCGAAGAGCTGGACCAGATCCACTGGAAGGTGGGGGGCGCCACGCTGTCGGTGCGCACCATGATCGAAGGGGCACTGACGGCTGCTGCCGTGTTGCTGATCGCTCTGTGGATATCTGCCGCCATCGAGTCGCGCCTGCTGCGCTCGGCCACCGGGGCCGAGCTGTCGCTGCGCAAGGCCGTGAGCAATGCCGTGCGGGCGCTGCTGATCTTCGTCGGGCTCATCATGGCTCTGTCGGCCGTGGGCATTGACCTGACTGCGTTGTCGGTGCTGGGCGGCGCTGTGGGGGTGGGCATTGGTTTTGGCCTGCAGAAGCTGGCGTCCAACTATGTGAGCGGTTTTGTGATCCTGGCCGAGCGCAGCATGCGCATTGGCGACAATGTGCGGGTGGACAACTTCGAGGGGCGCATCACCGATATCAATGCGCGCTACACGGTGGTGCGCTCGTCCACGGGCCGCGAGTCCATCGTGCCCAATGAGATGCTGATCATCCAGCGGGTGGAAAACCTGTCGCTGGCGGACCCCCGGGTGTGGTTGTCCACCGTGGTGAGCGTTGGCTATGACAGCGATGTGGACCTGGTGACGCGGCTGCTGGGCGAGGCCGCCTTTGCCAGCAGCCGTGTGCTGCGCGATCCGGCGCCCAGTGTGTCCTTGTCGACGTTTGGTGCCGATGGGCTGGAGTTCACCGTGGGCTTCTGGATTGCCGACCCCGAGAACGGTTCGCTGGGCCTGCGCTCGGAGATCAACCGCGCCATCCTGAGTGCACTGCGCGCCCACAAGATCGAAATCCCTTATCCGCAGCGGGTCATGCATGTGCAGGTCGAGGGAGCACTGCCCCCTGCTGTGTCGAATGCGGCGGTGGGCCGCGCACTGGCGGGTTCTGAGTAGCCTTGCCCGCTTGTCCGGCAGCTGCAGGTTGCCCAAGGCGACAGCAAACTCTAGACAGGTACTGCGCCCACTCGCCTATAATCCACAAAAAGCACGATCGTTCTTTTTTCTAATCGTGTGATCTGTGTGCTGGGCCCGTAGCGCTTTCGTTGCAGTGCCGCATAGAATGTTCCAGTTTACGTAAACGTCAATTCAACCAACTCTAGGAGCCGCAGCAATGAAGGTCTTGGTCCCTGTCAAGCGCGTGGTGGACTACAACGTGAAGGTCCGCGTGAAGTCGGACAACACGGGTGTAGACATCGCCAACGTGAAGATGAGCATGAACCCCTTTGACGAAATCGCCGTTGAAGAGGCCGTGCGCCTGAAAGAAAAAGGCCTGGTGACCGAAGTCATCGCAGTCTCCTGCGGCGTGGCCCAGTGCCAGGAAACCCTGCGCACCGCCATGGCCATCGGTGCAGACCGCGCCATCCTGGTGGAAACCGACGTCGAGCTGCAGCCCCTGGCCGTTGCCAAGATCCTCAAGGCCCTGGTGGACAAAGAGCAGCCCGGTCTCATCATCCTGGGCAAGCAAGCCATCGACGACGACGCCAACCAGACCGGCCAGATGCTCGCGGCCCTGGCCGACCTGCCCCAGGCCACGTTCGCCAACAAGGTTGAACTGTCGGCCGACAAGGTCAGCGTGACGCGTGAAGTGGACGGCGGCCTGGAAACCCTGCAGCTGTCGCTGCCAGCGGTCATCACCACCGACCTGCGCCTGAACGAGCCCCGCTACGTCACCTTGCCCAACATCATGAAGGCCAAGAAAAAGCAGCTCGATACCGTCAAGCCCGAAGACCTCGGCGTGGACGTGACTCCGCGCCTGAAGACCCTCAAGGTGACCGAGCCCGCCAAGCGCGGTGCTGGCATCAAGGTGGCGGACGTGGCCGCCCTGGTCGAGAAACTCAAGAACGAAGCGAAGGTGATCTAAATGTCGGTACTCGTTATTGCTGAACACAACAACGCGTCCATCAAGGGCGCCACGCTGAACACCGTGACGGCCGCTGTGGCCTGCGGTGGCGACGTGCACGTGCTGGTGGCCGGCCACAACGCCGGTGCAGCCGCCGCCGCAGCCGCCCAGATCGCCGGTGTCGCCAAGGTCATCCACGCCGACGCCCCTGGCCTCGAACACGGCCTGGCCGAGAACGTGGCCGCGCAAGTGCTCGCCATCGCAGGCAACTACAGCCACATCCTGTTCCCCGCCACCGCCAGCGGCCGCAACGTGGCCCCCCGCGTGGCCGCCAAGCTGGACGTGGCGCAGGTCAGCGACATCACCAAGGTGATTTCTGGCGACACCTTCGAGCGCCCCATCTACGCCGGCAACGCCATTGCCACCGTGCAAAGCGCCGACAGCGTAAAGGTCATCACCGTGCGCGCCACGGGCTTTGACGCCGCAGCCGCCACGGGCGGTTCCGCAGCCGTTGAAACCGCCGCAGCCACCGCAGACGCTGGCAAGAGCAGCTTCATGGGCAGCGAAATCGCCAAGAGCGACCGCCCCGAACTCACGGCCGCCAAGATCATCGTCTCCGGTGGCCGAGCCCTCGGCAGCAAGGAAAAGTTCGACGAAGTGATGACGCCCCTGGCCGACAAGCTGGGCGCCGCTTTGGGTGCCAGCCGCGCCGCAGTGGACGCAGGCTACGCCCCCAACGACTGGCAAGTGGGCCAGACCGGCAAGATCGTGGCGCCGCAGCTGTACATCGCAGCGGGTATCTCGGGCGCCATCCAGCATTTGGCGGGCATGAAGGACTCCAAGGTGATCGTGGCGATCAACAAGGACCCTGAGGCGCCGATCTTCAGCGTGGCCGACTATGGGCTGGAAGCGGATCTGTTCACGGCCGTGCCAGAACTGGTCAAGGCCCTGTAAGAACGCCCCTGTGCACACAAAGGCATCGCTCGCGATGCCTTTTTTTTGACGAAATTTCGCTTTCCCGGAGACACCCATGAGCTACACCGCCCCCGTCAAGGACATGCTGTTCGCCATCGAGCACCTGGCCAACATTGAACAGATCGCGCAAATCCCCGGTTTTGAGGATGCCGGGCTGGACACGGCGGCTGCCGTGCTGGAAGAGTGCGCCAAGTTCAACGAAGGGGTGTTGTCGCCGCTCAACTGGGAAGGCGACAAGAACCCGTCGAGCTTTCAATCCGGCGTGGTCACCACCACCCCCGGCTTCAAGGAAGCCTTCCGCCAATATGGCGAAGGCGGCTGGCAAGGCCTGCAGCACCCCGCCGACTTTGGCGGCCAGGGCCTGCCCAAGACCATCGGTGCGGCCTGCATCGAGATGACCAACAGCGCCAACATGAGCTTTGCGCTGTGCCCGCTGCTGACCGATGGCGCCATTGAGGCGCTGCTCACTGCAGGCAGTGACGAGCTCAAGGCCACGTACCTTGAAAAACTGGTGACCGGCGAATGGACCGGCACCATGAACCTGACCGAACCCCAGGCTGGTTCGGACCTGGCCCTGGTGCGTACGCGTGCAGAACCCCAGCCCGACGGCACCTACAAGATTTTCGGCACCAAGATCTTCATCACCTACGGTGAGCACGACATGGCCGAGAACATCATCCATCTGGTGCTGGCCCGCGTCCAGGGCGCACCCGAGGGCGTCAAGGGCATCAGCCTTTTTGTCGTGCCCAAATTCATGGTGAATAAGGACGGTACGCTGGGCGACCGCAACGACGCCCATTGCGTGAGCATCGAGCACAAGCTGGGCATCAAGGCATCGCCCACGGCCGTGCTGCAGTTTGGCGACCATGGCGGCGCCGTGGGCTACCTCGTGGGCCAGGAAAACCGCGGCCTCGAATACATGTTCATCATGATGAACGCGGCCCGCTACGCCGTGGGCATGCAGGGCATTGCGATTTCCGAGCGCGCCTACCAGAAGGCTGTGCAGTACGCCAAAGACCGCGTGCAGAGCCGCCCCGTGGACGGCAGCATCGCCGCCAGCGCCGCCATCATTCACCACCCCGATGTGAAGCGCATGCTGATGACGATGCGCGCCACCGTGGAGGGCTGCCGTGCCATGGCCACCGTGGCTGCAGCAGCGTTCGATGCTGCCCACCACCACCCCGATGCGGAAACGCGCAGGCAGAACCAGGCGTTCTATGAATTCATGGTGCCGCTGGTCAAGGGCTACAGCACCGAGACGAGCCTGGAAGTGACCAGCCTGGGCGTGCAGGTGCATGGCGGCATGGGCTTCATCGAAGAAACCGGCGCGGCCCAGTACTACCGCGACGCCAAGATCCTGACCATCTACGAAGGCACCACCGCCATCCAGGCCAACGACCTCGTCGGCCGCAAGACGGCGCGTGACGGCGGCCAGACCGCCAAGGGCATCGCCGCACAGATCGAGAAGACCGAGGCCGATCTGCTGGCCAGCGGCACCCCCGCCGCGCTGGCAGTGGCCAAGCGCCTCACGGCGGCGCGCAAGGCGCTGCTCGATGTGATTGACTTTGTGGCCGGTGGCACCAAGGCCCTGCCCAACGCCGTGTTTGCGGGCAGCGTGCCCTACCTGATGCTGGCGGGCAATGTGGTGGCAGGCTGGCAGCTGGCGCGCAGCCTGCTGGTGGCGCAGGACCTGTTGCAAAAGGGACAGGACGAAGCGTTCATGCGCGCAAAAATCACTACGGCCCAGTTCTACGCTGATCACATCCTGGTGAAGGCCCCGGGCCTGCGCGACAGCATTGTGGAAGGCGCGGCCAGCGTTACCGAGTTGGCGCTGGAAGCCTTTTGAAGGTTGAGCGTGTTGTGAGGAGACGGACTGCCCGCAGAGCGGGCAGCTTATTGATATAAAAATGATAGCTGCTAGCGCTTGATGAATAAGCGCTAGAGCCCTATTTCATCCAAAAACCTGTTCAGGAAGTTGTTGCCATGTCCAAACTGCCCGCCGCGCTGCAAAACCTCTCGCTGCCTGTCATCGGCTCGCCGCTGTTCATCATCAGCAACCCCAAGCTTGTCATTGAGCAGTGCAAGGCGGGTGTGGTGGGCTCCATGCCCGCGCTCAATGCCCGCCCCGCTGAGCTGCTCGACGAATGGCTGGCCGAGATCACGGAGACGCTGGCTGCCTACAACAAGGCCAACCCCGACAAGCCGGCCGCGCCTTTTGCCATCAACCAGATCGTGCACAAGAGCAACGACCGGCTGGAGCACGACATGCAGGTGTGCGCCAAGTACAAGGTGCCGATCATCATTACCAGCCTGGGCGCGCGCGAGGATGTGAACCAGGCTGTGCATGCCTGGGGTGGCATCGTGCTGCACGACATCATCAACAACAAGTTTGCCCACAAGGCGATCGAAAAGGGTGCCGATGGCCTGATCGCCGTGGCCGCTGGTGCGGGCGGCCATGCGGGTGTGAAGAGCCCGTTTGCGCTCATCCAGGAAATCCGCCAGTGGTTCGACGGCCCCGTTGCGCTGAGTGGTTCCATCGCCAGCGGCGACGCAGTGCTGGCCGCGCAGGCCATGGGCGCAGACTTTGGCTACATCGGCTCGGCCTTCATCGCCACGCACGAAGCGCGTGCTAGCGATGCCTACAAGCAGGCCATCGTGGACGGCAACTCCGACGACATCGTCTACAGCAACCTGTTCACCGGCGTGCACGGCAACTACCTGGCTCCGTCGATTCGCGCTGCGGGCATGGACCCCGACAACCTGCCCGAGTCCGACCCCAGCAAGATGAACTTTGGCGGCGATGCCAAGAAGGCCTGGAAAGACATCTGGGGCTGCGGCCAGGGCATTGGTGCCATCAACGCCGTGACCAGCACCGCCGAGCTGGTGGGCAAGCTGCGCCGCGAGTACGAGGCTGCGCGCGCGCGCCTCAAGCTCTGATGCTGCGCTGAGCTTTTTGGGCTCCACACCACCGCCTCCGCCCAGGGCGTGGTGGCTTTGGGCAAGAGGGCTTCATTCGCCCGCAGTGCGCCTGGTGTGCACTGCGGGCGAAGCTGTTTCTGGCGCTCCCGAGGCAAGGGCAAACCCCCATAAGCCTGTTCTGGTGGCTGCGGATAATGATGATGATCAATAACCAAAGCGCGTGTGCTTGGGTTGCTCGGTCAGCACATTCTTTGCAAGGTGGGTGCGTGATGTTTCGTTCTTTTCTGGTGCTGCTGGTTGCCTTGTGCACAGGTGGCCTGGGCCATGCCCGCAACGAGGGCGTGACCGCCGATGAAATCCGTCTCGGCGCATCGGCGGTGCTGTCGGGGCCGCTCGGGCCACAGACTGCGCAGTATGGCGAGGGCTCGCGGCTCATGTTCGACGCGGTGAATGCGCAGGGCGGCGTGCATGGCCGCATGATCCGATACACCACACTTGACGACGGCTTCGATCCCCAGAAAGCGGTGGAGAACACGCGCCAGCTGCTGGAGACCGACAAGGTCTTCATGATCTACAACAGCACCGGCACGGCGCAGACGGCCGCCATATTGCCCCTGATCAAGGAGCACCGCACCCTGCTGTTTGGCCCGGTCACGGGCGCTTCGGTGTTTCGGGAAACCCTCAACCCCTACGTCTTTCATGTGCGCGCAGGGTATGCGAGCGAGGCTGCAAAAATCGTCTCGCAGCTGCGCCAGCAGGGCATCAGCCGCGTGGCCGTGTTCTACCAGGACGACGGGCTGGGCAAAACCTTGCTGGCCGAACTCAAGAAAGCCTCCGATGAGGAAAAGCTGGCCTTCGTGGCGGAGATCAAGGTAGATCCCAAACAGCCGGACTTCGCTGCTGCGGCGCAGGCCACCGAAAAGGCACAGCCCCAGGCCGTGATCGTTGCAACCGCAGGAACCACGTTCACCAGCTACATCAAGGCCGTGCAATCGACAGCGGCGCGGCCCGCGTACTACGGGTTCTCTGTAGCCAGCATGGACGTGATCCACCGCGAACTTAAAGAAAAGGCGCGCGGCATCATCCTCGCGCAGATCATGCCGTCGCTGCGCAGCACCACGGTGCCCGTGGTGGCCGAATACCTGGCCCTGCTGCGCGCCAAGTCCCCCAGCGCCCAGCCTTCGGCTTCGCAGTTCGAGGGATTCGTGCATGCCCGGCTGCTGGTGGAGGGGTTGCGCCGCACGGGGCGCAACCTGACCACGGAGTCTTTCATCAAGACGATGGAGGATGCCGGTGAAATATCCTTTGGGCGCTTTAACGTCAAATACTCGCCCAAGAGCCACAACGGCTCGACTTATGTGGAACTGGCCATTGTGGACGCGGAAGGGAGTCTGCGGTATTGAGCGGAGGTTTCACAACCCGTATGTCAGCTCCCGCGCCTTGCCCCAGAACACCCGGTACATGAAGATGGTGTAGGCAATGATCGCTGGCAGCGTGATGGCCACGCCGATGCCGATCACCACCAGCGATTCCGTGGCGCTGGCGGCCTGCCACACTGTCAGGCGGTCGATCACGATGTAGGGATAGATGCTGTAGGCGAGTCCCAGGAAGGCCAGCACAAAGATCAGCACGGTGGCCCCGAACACGATCCAGCCGTAGCCGGCCTGCACCACGCGCGGCGTGGCCAGCACATGGCGGATGGCAAAGAAGGCTGCCACACAGGCCAGCGGGATGGGCAGCAGCGCAAACAGCTCGGGCAGTACAAACCACTTGGCAAACACCGTGGGGCTGACCAGCGGCGTGGCCAGCGAAATCCCCATGAGCGCAAACCCCATGGGCCACAGCGCACCCTGGCCCCAGCGGGCGGCCTTGCGCTGAAGCTCGCCATCGGTCTTCATGAGGAGCCAGCCCGCGCCCAGCATCGCGTAGGCCGCAGGCAGGGTGATGGCAATGCCTGCAGAAAACAGCAGGCCCCAGGTGTCGTTCTGAAAGCCGGTGATGTAGGCCCCCAGCATCCAGCCCTGGGCCAGGGTGGTCGCCAGAGAGCCTGCCGCAAACAGGCGGTTCCATGTGGTCTTGTGCGAGTCGCGGGCCTTCACGCGAAAGTCGAAAGCCACGCCGCGCAGTATCAGGCCCACCAGCATCACGGCTACCGGCAGGTACAGGGCCGACAGCACCACGCCGTGCGCGGTCGGAAAACAGATGAGCAGCACCCCCACGCCCAACACCAGCCAGGTCTCGTTGGCGTCCCAGAAAGGGCCGATGCTGGACACCATCACGTCCTTCTCCGCATCGGTGGCAAAGGGCAGGAGGATGCCCACGCCCAGGTCGTAGCCGTCGAGGATCACATAGGCCAGCAGGGCCAGGCCCATTACGGCCATGAAGATCAGGGGCAGGGCGGTGGCCCAGTTCATTGCGTCCATGAAGGCCTCCTTAAACGGCGCGAGGGGCTGGCGCGGGATGGGACGCCGCCGGTGTGGGCATGGCTGGGTGTTCGGCCATGTACTTGATCACGCCCACATAGGCCACCAGCAGCAGCCCATAGACGGTGAGATAGGCAGCCAGCGTGCTGGCCACCATGGCGGGCGCGTGGGGGGCCACGGCGTCGGCGGTCTTGAAAAGGCCATAGACCAGGTAAGGCTGGCGACCGATTTCGGTCACGTACCACCCGGCCAGCGTGGCCACCCAGCCTGAGAACGCCATACCCACCAGCGTGTAGAGCAGTGGCCGGGGCAGGGTGGCCAGGTCTTGCTTGCGGCGGCGATACAGCACAAAAGCACCCACCCAGGCCACGGCCAGCATGAGCAGGCCCACACCCACCATCACGCGGAACCCCCAGAAAACGGGCGCCACGGGCGGATGGGCGCCTGGGAATTCGTTGAGCCCCTTCAGCTCGGCGTCGACGTCGTGCGCCAGGATCAGGCTGGCCGCCTTGGGGATCTGCAAGGCGTAGTCGGTGCGACCTTCCTTCTCGTTGGGCAGGCCAAACAGCGTAAGTGGCGCACCCTTCTCGGTGTGCCAGATGCCCTCGATAGCGGCGATCTTGGCGGGCTGGTGCTCCAGCGTGTTGAGACCATGCAGGTCGCCCATGAAGATCTGCAGCGGGATCACGACGGCCACGGCGGTGATGGCCGTGCGCAGGGCCTTGCGCGTGCCTTCGTTGGCCGTGCCCTTGATGAACTGCCAGGCACTCACCCCGGCGATCAAGAAGCCTGCCGTGAGGGCCGATGCCAGCAGCTTGTGGCCCAGTCGGTAGGGGAAGGACGGGTTGAACACAATCGCCAGCCAGTCCACCGCGTGGAACTTGCCATCGATGATCTTGTAGCCCACAGGCGTCTGCATCCACGAGTTCAAACTCAAAATCCAGAAAGCCGACAGCGTGGTGCCAAAAGCCACCATGAGCGTGGCGACAAGGTGCATGCGCTCGGACACGCGCCCCCGGCCAAACAGCATGATCCCCAGGAAGGTGGCCTCCAGAAAGAACGCCGTCAGCACCTCATAGCCCAGCAGCGGTCCGGCAATGTTGCCCACATGCTCCATGAAGCCCGGCCAGTTCGTGCCGAACTGAAAACTCATGGTGATGCCCGACACCACGCCCAGCGCAAAGGTCAGCGCAAACACCTTGGTCCAGAAGTAGTAGGCCTGCTCCCAGCCCAGCGCCGCCGGTGTGCCGCGCGTGGCCGTGTGCCGCAGGCGGAAGAACACCAGAAACCAGCACAGCGCAATCGTGATGGTGGGGAACAGGATGTGAAAGCTGATGTTGGCCGCGAACTGGATGCGCGAGAGCGTGAAGGCGTCCATGGCGTCAAACTCCTGAGGGATTGCTCTTTGGCGAGTGACTGCCCTTGCCGGTCAGCCGGTCCTTGAATTCGAGCACCCGGGTAACGGCGGTGCCCATGCCCATGAGCTGCATCGCTGTTTCAGGCGCCAGGCGCTGCACGTCGTCGAACCATGTCATGAGCCGGTCGATCAGTTCGTGCATCTCGCGCATGCGTTCCTGGGCGTGGCGCTCTTCATCGGAGGAGGGCTCTTCGAGTAGCGCCATGCGCAGCATCGACAAGGTGGGTTCGATCTCGCGGCGGCGGCGTTCCTCGGCCAGCACACGGAAGATCTCCCACACGTCCTTGGGTGCCTCGAAGTATTCGCGCCGGTCGCCCGGCTGGTGGCTCAGTTTCACCAGCCGCCAGGCCTGAAGCTCCTTGAGCCCCATGCTCACGTTGGAGCGCGAAAACTCCAGCGTTTCAGCAATCTCGTCGGCGTTGAGCGGGCGAGGAGACAGGAAGATGAGTGCATACATCTGGCCGACCGTGCGGTTGATGCCCCAGCGGCTGCCCATCTCGCCAAAGTGGGCCACGAACTGGCGGTTCAGAGGGGGTAAATGGTTGACGTAGGTCATATAGGCACGTATTGTGCGCTTGATTTTTGAAATTTCAGTAATTTCTGAAAATTCAGGAAATTGCACCTTCAGAAGGCGGGGTACTGCGGCAGGCTCTAGGGCTGCGCAAACTGCTGGATGCGGGGGACAATAGAGGTTTTTGTCTGCCGGTGCGGCCCCGCCTCGGCACATGCCATACCTCCCCGCTCCCATGTCTTCGTCTCCTTCCCGTATGCCCCTGATCGATATGGTCAAGGGCGTGGCGTGCATCACCATCGTCTGGCACCACCTGGCCTTTTATGGCCCGATGTCGGACATCGCCCAGCCTCTCGCCCCCGCCTTGATGGCCTGGCTGTATGACTATGGGCGCATGGCGGTGCAGGTGTTTCTGGTGCTGGGCGGCTACCTTGCCGCAGCCAGCCTGGCGCCCCAGGGCGTGGCGCGGTTTGACCATGCTGGCAATGCAGTGGCCAAGCGTTTTGTACGGCTGGTGGTTCCCTACGCGGTGGCGTTGTTGCTGACGGTGGTGGTGGCCGCCTTGGTGCGCCCCTGGATGGAGCACTCTTCTGTTCCGGGAGAACCCACCTTGGCGCAATTGCTGGCCAATGCCTTGTTGCTGCAGGACATCGTGGACGAAGATGCCCTGTCTGCCGGTGTCTGGTATGTGGCCATCGACTTCCAGCTTTTTGCATTGAGCGTGCTGCTCTGGGCGGGCGTCAGAGCCCTGCCGGGCGTGTGGGCCCAGCGGCACGGGGCTGTTTTGGCCCGGGTGCTCATCGTGGCAGGTGTGGCGGCGTCGCTGTGGGTTTTCAACCGCATGGCCGGGCTCGACATGTGGGCGATCTACTTCCTGGGTGCCTATGGCCTGGGCATGCTGGCGTACTGGGCTGTGCGCGCAGCCAGCCCGGTGGGGTGGCTGAGCGCCATGGTGCTGCTGGGCGGTGTGGCCCTGGCGCTGGACTTCCGGGGCCGCATCGTGGTGGCGCTCGTCACGGCGCTGTGCCTGGTGGTGGCGTTGCGGTCCGAACGTCTGCGTGCCTGGGGCGGTTTTGCGCCGCTGGTTCGCGTGGGGCAGATGTCTTACTCCATCTTCCTCGTGCACTTTGCCGTGTGCCTGCTGGTCAATGCCGTGGTCAGCCACTTGTGGCCTGCTTCGCCGGTGCCCAATGCACTGGGCATGCTGCTGGCGTTTGTCCTGTCCCTCGCCGCCGGGCGCCTGCTCTACCTGCGGGTGGAGCGGCATGTGCCCACCTGGTCCACCGCATTGCGCTGGCAGGCGGGGCTGGTGGGCACCGGTCTGCTGGTGGCTGTTACCAACAACGGGTTCTGAATGAGGGCTCGTGAAGAGCTCTTCAACGCTGTAGCTTGCGCTCGCGCCGCTTGCGCTGCCGGTCCAGAAACCAGGCCATGAAGGGCAGGATCAGCATCGAGCCCGGAATCACCCAGATGAACAGGTAGGGACTCACGGACGAGGCTGACCGCATCACATCCCGCAAATGGGCGCGCTCTGCGGCATCCCAGTTGCCCTGGCGGCGCTGCTGCACCAGCCACACCACCGAGCCCTTCATTGTTGCCATCTCGCGCTTGAGGCGGCTCTTTTCGCGGCTGTTTCCCGCCAGGAAGGAGCAGAACCATTCAGGAGCCCGCTCCATTCGCCGCTGGAATGCGACCGTCGAGTCCGGGTCGAACTGGTCAATCGATGGAGGGATGTCTGGCGTGTGTGGTGCGGGCGGTGTGGTCATGGCGGCTGCCATTGTCGCGGCTCATGGCGCTTTGCACCACCCCAATCCGTGGCACTTGCACCCTCCAGGCAGGGCTCGCCGGGAATAGAAGGCGCGCAGTGCTCCAGCGGGCTCCTGCTACCCCATAGCCTCAGAAACCGGCGAGCTCAAAGGCCAGGGCAGCCAAGCAAGGGCCGCCCCGCAGCGAGGGCGGCGTCCCCCGCCCGCAGTGCGCAGCGCTGTGAGAGCGGGGGGAAGGCGCGCAGCGCCTCAGGGGGGTGTCCCGAATTCAACGATGCAGTTCGCCGGCACTTTCAGGCTGGTACAGGATGTCTTTCACGCGCACCGTCATCGACTTGCCGCCCGGTCCGGGCCAGGCCAGTTCATCGCCCACCGCCAGGCCCAGCAGGGCGCTGCCCACGGGCGCGAAGATCGAGATGCGGTCCGCAGTGCCATCCGCGTCGCGCGGGTAGACCAGGGTCAGGCAGAACTCCTTGCCCGTCTCCAGGATGGAGAACTGCACGGTGGAATTCATGGTCACCACGTTGGGCGGGATGTCCTCGGGCGGCACCACATCGGCCCGGTCCAGCTCTGCTTGCAGGTCCGCCTTGCCCGGGAAGACACTGGCCGGGATGGCGGCCAGCAGGGCTTCGATGCGGTCAACGTCGAGCGACGACAGGATGATCTGGGGCTTGCGCGCCATGGCAGTACCTCTAAGGTGGTGACAAAGCGCGGGACTGTAGACCATCGCGAATCTCGCACTGCCGCGCGCGGTCAATCTCCCTGGATGTTGCGCGCCTTGATCAGGGCGCCAAACCGTGCGCTGTCGATGGAAGCCCGTGCGTTGAAGTCGGTGGGCGACATGGGGGCGGGCACCCCGCCCAGCGCCGTGATGCGGTCCTTGACGGCCTGCGTGCCCAGCACCTTGTTGATCTCGCGGTTCAGGCGCGTGACCACGTCGGGCGGTGTGCCCGCCGGTGCATAAAAACCAAACCAGGTGTCTGCGTCAAAGCCCTTCAGGCCCACTTCGTCCAGTGTGGGAACGTCCGGGAAGAGGGGTGAGCGCTTGGCGCTGCCCACGGCCAGCAGCCGGAGCTTGCCCGCTTTCACATGCGAGAGGCCGATACCTGGGTCGAACATGAAGTCCAGTTGCCCACCCAGCAGGTCCTGCATGGCCGGTGCCGCGCCCCGGTAGGGCACATGCACCGCAAATACATTGGCCTGGGTCTTGAGCATCTCGGCCGCCAGGTGGGGCGAGCTGCCGTTGCCCGGCGTGCCAAAGCTCAGCTTGCCGGGGTTGGCCTTCAGGTGCGCGAGGAACTCCTGGATGGTGTTGACCGGCAGTGTGGGGCGCACCTCCAGGAAGACCAGCACCCGTGCAGCAGCAGCCACGGGTGTCAGGTCCTTGACGGGGTCGAAAGGCATCTTGGGATACAGGTGCGGGTTGACCGACACCATGCCGCCCGAACTCATGAGCAGGGTATAGCCGTCGGCCGGGGATTTGGCCACGGCCTCCCCGCCGATGTTGCCGCCCGCACCGCCCCGGTTTTCCACCACCACCGGCTGTCCCAGCACGGCCTGCAGGGGCTGGGTGACGGCGCGCGCAATCTGGTCGGCGGCGCCCCCGGCGGGGAAGTTGACGATGACTTTAATCGGCTTGCTGGGCCAGGTGTCTGCCATGGCGGCGGTGCTGAGCAGCACGCTGGCAGCGGCGCATGCCAGCGTGCGCAGCAGGTGGCGGGTGGTTGGGGAGGGCGGGTTGTGAACGATGTGCATGGTTGTCTCCAGTCAAGGTGAGCGCCCGGGTGCGCCGGGTCTGGTGTGTTGTGGTGATGGGGTGAGCCGGGAAGAACGGTTTGTGCAGGGCCTGTCAGGCCACGTCCACCTCAACCAGGATGGCGCGCGGGCTGGCCAGTGCATCGCGCAGCGCCTGGTGCAGCAAGGCGGGGTCGCTCACACGCACAGCCTCGCAGCCCTGGCCACGGGCGAGCGCGAGGAAGTCGAGATCCGGCAGGTCGGTGCCTTCGAGCTTGTCGCCTTCGTGGAAGCCGAAGGTGGGGGCAAACTCCTGCAGCGCCGCGTAGCGGCGGTTCTTGAGGATGATGAAGGTGATAGGCAGCTTCAGCTGCGCCGCGCTCCACAGGGCCTGGATGGAATACATCGCCGAGCCGTCGCCCAGCAGTCCGATCACCTTCTTGTCGGGTTTGGCCAGCGCCACGCCCACGGCGGCCGGCATGCCATAGCCCAGGCCGCCGCTGCACATGGTGTAGAAGGTTTCGCTTTGCACAATGGGCAGGTAGGCGTGCATGGCGGCGCGCGAGCTCGGGGCTTCTTCCACCACGATGGTGGCCGCGTCGCGCACCTCGGCCAGGGTCTGCATCACATAGGGCACGCTCATCAGCGGCCCCGTGGGCTCCACACGCGGGCGTGCGGGGCGCGGTTGTGGCAAGGCGCGTGGCGGTGGTGCGGGGCGCGCCAGCAGGTCGAGCACCCCGAGCCGAATGCTGCCCACGGCCGAGGTGCCATCAGGCGTCCAGGCGGCGGTGCCGGGGTCTTCAATCAGCTGCATCAGTTGCGCGCCCGGCGGCACGTGCGGGCCAAAGCCTTCCACGTGGTAGGTGAATGCGGCGGCGCCCAGCGCAAACACCAGGTCGTGCCCGCCGAGCAGCGCCACGATCTTCTCGCGCATGGCGGGCAGCACACCCGCAAACAGGCGGTGGTCCTGCGGAAAGCCGCAGCGGCCGGACATGGGCGCGATCCACACGGCGGCGTTGTGCCGTTCGGCCAGCGCCAGCACGCCGTTCCAGGCGCGGTCGCGGTCCACGGCGGCGCCCACCACGAAGACGGGGCGCCGCGCGGCATCCAGTGCATCGCCAATGGCCTCCAGCACGCGGGGCTCGGGACGCGTTTCGGTGCTCACGGTGCGCGCCTTCAGCGGCTCGCAAGGCTTGTCCCAATCGTCGGCGGGGATAGACACCAGCACCGGCCCACGCGGCTGCTGCATGGCGATGTAGTAGGCGCGGGCGATGGCCAGGGGTACGTCTTCGGCGCGCGCGGGCTCCACGCTCCACTTCACGTAGGGCTTGGGCAGCTCGGTGGCCTGGCCCGAGAACAGGAAGGGGTCGAACGGCAGGATGGAGCGCGCCTGCTGCCCGGCCGTGATGACCATGGGCGTGCGGTTCTTGTGTGCCGTGAAGATATTGCCCATGGCGTGCCCCACGCCGGCCGCCGAGTGCAGGTTCACAAAGGCGGCGTTGTGGGTGGCCTGCGCATAGCCGTCGGCCATGCCCACCACCACCGATTCCTGCAGGCCCAGGATGTAACGGAAGTCGCTGGGAAAGTCGAGGAACAGTGGCAGCTCGGTGGAGCCCGGGTTGCCAAAGATGGTATCGATGTGAAAGCCGCGCAGCAGGTCGAGCACGGCCTCGCGCACGGTGGGGAGATGGGGTTGTTCTGAAGGCATCCCCGCATCTTCGGACGGCTTTCTCTATCCATCAATACAATGAAGTGACTAATCGGTATTCACTCAATGCATATCAAAGACATCGACCTCAACCTGCTGCGCCTGTTCGATGCCGTCTACCGCACGCGCAACGTGAGCCGGGCCGCCGAGCTGCTGGACCTGACACAGCCGGCAGCCAGCCAGGCGCTGACGCGGCTGCGTTTGCTGATCAAAGACCCGCTGTTTGTGCGCGCGGGCGGCGGCGTGCAGCCCACCCCCAAGGCCGACCGGCTGGCCAACGCCGTGCGCAGCGCGCTGGGCCTGCTGGAAGAGGCCCTCAACGAGTCGGCCTTGTTCGACCCTTTGCAGTCGCGCAAGGTCTTTCGCATCCACATGAGCGATATTGGCGAGGGCCGCTTTCTGCCCGACCTGATGGTGGCGCTGCAGCGCCAGGCGCCCGGCGTGCGGCTGGAGACATTGCCCGTGCCACGCCACGAGATCCCCCAGCGGCTGGACAGCGGCGCCATCGACTATGCCTTTGGTTTTTTGCCCACGGTGAAGGACACGCAGCGTGTGCAGCTCCTCCAGGACCGCTACGTGGTGCTGCTGCGCGCAGGCCACCCCTTCGCCGCCACCAGGCGCAGCGGCCCCGTCCTGCTCAGCGCCCTGCGCCAGCTGGAGTTTGTGGCCGTGCGCACCCACTCCGACACCCTGCGCATTCTGGAGATGCAACAGTTGCAGGACCGCATCCGCCTGACCACCGAGCACTTCATGGTGCTGCCCGCCATCGTGCGGGCCACGGACCTGGCCGTGGTCATGCCCCGCAACATCGCACGCACTTTTGCGGCCGACGGTGGCTACACCCTGATCGAGCCGGCGCTGCCGCTGCGTGACTTCACGGTGTCGCTGCACTGGAGCCGCCGCTTTGAAAGCGACCCCGGCAACCAGTGGATGCGGGGGCTGATCGAGCAGCTGTTCAAGGAGTAAACCGTGCCAAGGCCGCGCGCATGCTTGCGGGGGCGGAGGGGCAAGCACGCAGCACCAAATGTCTGTATATTCATACAGTTATGTCTCGCACCTTCACGGACAAGTCCGACATCCCTGCGCCGCCCGAAGAGGTCCGCATCCCGCTGCAGGCCATCCGTGGCCGGGGCGCGGCCACGGCCCTGGCGCACCGGTTTGCGCGCGACACGCGCGAGGTGGCCGACGACGGCTGGGGCCAGCCGCCTGGTGATGAGGACGGTGCAGGCGATGTCCCAGCCACCCCCGCCGCCACCCGGGTGCACCTCGAAACAGCGCGCAGCGCCATCTGCGCCAACGATTCGCCGGACATCTTCTTTGAACTCTCGGTCAACCCCTACCGGGGCTGCGAGCACGGCTGCATCTATTGCTACGCCCGGCCTACGCACAGCTACCTCAACTTTTCGCCCGGGCTGGACTTTGAAACGCAGATCGTGGCCAAGCACAACATCGCCAGCGTGCTGCGGCACGAGCTGGCCCAGCCGCGTTATGTGCCGCGCCTGTTGAACATTGGCTCGGCCACCGATTGCTACCAGCCCGTGGAGCGCGAGCTGAAGCTCACCCGCAGCGTGATCGAGGTGATGCGCGACGCGCGCCACCCGTTTTCGCTCATCACCAAGTCCAGCGGCGTGGAGCGCGACCTGGACCTGCTCGCCCCGCTGGCCGCGCAGCGCCTGGCTGCGGTGTACGTCACCATCACCACGCTCGACGCTACCCTGGCCCGCCGCATGGAACCCCGTGCCGCCGCGCCCCACCGGCGCCTGCGCACCATCCGCGCGCTGGCCGAGGCGGGTGTGCCCGTGGGCGTGAGCGTGGCGCCACAGATCCCCTTCATCACTGAAGACATGGAACAGGTGCTGGAGGCTGCGCGCGACGCGGGCGCGCGCAGCGCCTTCTACACCGTGCTGCGACTGCCGTGGGAGCTGGATGCGCTGTTTCGCGAATGGCTGCAGGTGCACTACCCCCAGCGTGCCGCGCGCGTGATGGCCCGTGTGCAAGACCTGCACCACCTGAGCGACGCCGAGCGCCGCGCGGGCAAAACCTACAACAGCGACTTCGCCACCCGCATGAAAGGCACCGGCCTGTGGGCCGACCTGGTGCGCCAGCGTTTTGCCACCACCTGCCGCAAGCTGGGCCTGAACCGCGAACGCGTGGAGCTGGACCTGGGCCAGTTCCGCCCCGGGCTGCTGCAGGGGCAAAGCAGCCTGTTCTGACCCGGCTGTGTGGCGCAGTGGGTTGTAAATTTGAATAAAAAATGGGCTCTTCTAGCGAATGCTAGTGACGTCTTGATTCCCCATGGCCGCACCCAGCACCAGCGCGGGCTGTGGGCCCATCGGGCCTGATCGGTCCAACAACCTGAACCACCCCAGGTACGAATCAAGGTATTTCGTTGCAACGCCCTTGAAGTGCTGCATCCAGCCGCGCAGCCTGCTGACATAGGCATTGACGTTCTGCACATGCCAGGGGCCGCTCACCCGCTGGCCCCGGCTCACGTTCACTGCCTGGTGCTGCACACCCAAGAGCCGCGCTGCACTGGCCAGAGTGACGCTGCCATCGGTGCACAGGATGGTGTCCGGTGGCAACAAGGGCTTGAGTGCCGCTTGCACACTGACGGCCTTGTTCGTCTCCAGGATGAGGTTGACCGTTGCTCCCGCACGGTCTCGCGCCATCAGTACGGGTGTGTACTCCGAACCCTTGCAGCCAGCCAGCGCTTTACCTCCCCGGCGACGGGCCTTGCGCAGCAACCCTCTTTGACCCTTGCAGGAGACCAGGAAGTAGGACTCATCGGCCTCGGCAATGCCCACAAGCTGGCGAGCCTGCTGGTTGCTTGGGCAGGCCAGGAAGCGGTGACGCCAGCGAAAGGCGGTGCTTTGTGCCACGCCCAGGCGCTGGGCCACCTGATTGAGCGAGAGGCCTTCGCCCAAAGCTTGTGTCTGACCCATCCACTTGTCCCGCAGATGCAAACGCGCCAGCGGTGTTCCAGTCAAGGCGTTGAAGGTGCGCGCGCAATGGCGGCACTTGAAGCGTTGAAGCCCATTGGCCGAGCCGTTCTTGACAAGCAGGGAACTGTTGCAATGCGGGCAAGCCCGGGAACCGCCGCTGTGCGCTTCTACAACGGCGATGGCTTGACTGTGATCGAGCAGCACCTGCAGGGAGCTTGCCAGTTGCTGGCGCTGGTGGTGCGTCAGCTGGGGCAAGCTGTGGATCAAGCGCGTCATCTGTTGCTGTCGCATGGCCTTCTCCTGGGGCAGACGCAAAGGCGTCGTACCTTAAAGATCAGGGCCATGGGGCGCGATTAAAGAGGCATCACTAGCATTCGCTAGAAGAGCCAAAAAATGGCCGCTTCCGCGCATCCGGTATGCCTCAATAGCTATCTAAATGATAGCAATTGAAGCAGGCTCTGCAAGCGCACGCCAGGGGCCACGTGTGGGCTGTATGCATCGCCCCCTCACACGGCCCACAGGCTTTGCACCACCTGCGTGTACAGCGGAATGCCCAGCACGATGTTGAGCGGAAACGTCAGCCCCAGCGACAGGCTCACATACAGCGACGGGTCGGCCTCGGGGATGGCATAGCGCACCACCGCAGGTACGGCGATGTAAGAGGCACTGGCCGCCAGCACCATCAGCAGCACCGCATCGCCTGCGGGCACGGCCACCAGCCAGGCCAGTCCCAGCGCCAGCGTGGCGTGGGTGATGGGGCCCAGCACCGCATAGGCCAGCAGCCAGGGCGACTGCTGGCGCACCGCAGGCAGGTTGCGTGCGGTCGATAGGCCCATGTCCAGCAAGAACAGGCACAGCATGCCCTTGAACAGATCACCCGAAAACGGCTGCATGGCCGCCTTGCCCGCATCGCCCGTCAGCAGGCCGATCAGCATCGCGCCCAGCAGCAGCAACTGCGTGCCATCGGTGAACGACTCGTGCAGGATCTTGCCCACCGACAGGTGCGGGCCGCCCTTCCCACTGACGTTGCCCGGGCCATGACCGCCCAGCGTGGCGGCGCCCCCGCCTGTCATCGCTACCACGGGCGGGGCGGCGGTGGCCATGGCCACCGCCTGCTGTTTTTGCCGCAGCGCATTCGCCAGCAGCACTGCGAGGATGATGGCGGGCGACTCCATCAGCGCCATCGCCGCCGCCATGTGGCCGCCGTAGGCGATGTGTTGCGACTCCAGGTACTGCGTGGCCGTCACAAACGTCACCGCGCTCACCGATCCATAGGTGGCTGCCACCGCCGCCGCATTGAAGCCCGACAGCACCCGCCGCAAGAGCACATAGCCCACCAGCGGCACCACAATGGCCAGCAGCACCGCCAGCCCCAGGCCGGTGGCCACGCTGGGCGTGAAGCCCGATGCCGCCAGCGCAAACCCGCCCTTGAGGCCCAGTGCCATCAGCAGGTAGATCGACAAGAACTTCGAGATCGCCGCAGGCATCTCCAGGTTGGACCGCACCAGGCCCGCAAACACACCCAGGGCAAAAAACAGGATCGCAGGGTCCAGCAAGCTTTGCATCATTCAACTCCTTGGGCGCCAATGCTATGCAGTGCAGGGTGCAAAGTAAAATCGATTCGAATGCGCTTATCTATAGATAAAAATCTATGAACATCACCTTTCGCCAGCTGCGCCTTTTTCTGGCGCTGGCCGAAACCGGCAGCGTCAGCGCCGCCGCCCGGGTCATGCACGTCACCCAGCCCACCGCCTCCATGCAGCTGCGCGAGGTGTCTCAGGCCGTGGGCCTGCCGCTGTACGAAGTCATCTCGCGCCGCGTGCACCTCACCGAAGCGGGGCATGCCCTGGCCCGCACCGCGCGCGCCATTGCGGGCGAGTGGGATGCGTTTGAGCAGCGCGTGTCTGGCGCCAAGGGCCTCACCAGCGGACGCCTCAAGGTCGCCGTGGTCAGCACCGCCAAATACTTTGTGCCGCGTCTGCTGGGCAGCTTCTGCAAGCTGCACCCGCAGATCGACATCTCGCTGGAGGTGCTCAACCGCGACCATGTCATCAACCGGCTGCGTAGCAACCTGGACGACCTCTACGTCATGTCCATGCCGCCGGCCGATTTGCCGCTGGAAGACCACATCCTCATGCCCAACCCGCTCGTCGTCATCGCCGCCGCAGGCCACCCACTCGCCGCGAAAAAGCGCGTCAAGTTCACGCAATTGCAGGCCGAGCGCTTCATCCTGCGCGAAAAAGGCTCCGGTACCCGTATGGCCACCGACGCGCATCTGCGCCAGCTGGGCTTTGTTCCCAGCGCCGTACTGGAGCTGGGCAGCAACGAGGCCATCAAGGAATCGGTGGAAGGCCAGCTGGGCGTCTCCATCGTTTCCCGCCACAGCCTCGGCCCCCACCACGAGGGTCTGGCCGTGCTCAACGTGCAAGGCTTCCCCATCCAGTCGCAATGGCACTTGGTCTGGCCCAAGGGCAAGCAGCTGTCACCGATTGCGGAGGTGTTCCGGGGGCATCTGATGGGCGAGGTGAAGGGGTGGATGGAAGGCCGGTGAGGGCGACGCTTCTGGCTTGAATGGCTGATATCGGCCACCCAAGACCCCATTACCGACGTGGAGTCCTCTGCACAGCCGCATTCACTGATGGGCGTTGCAAGCCAGGCATGGGTTCTGGCAGATCACGGTCCAGCAGGCAGTCGATGAAAGCCGTCAATGCCGGTGATGGATGGCGCCGGTTGGAGTAGTACAGGAACAGGCCGGGCTTTGCCACCGACCAGTCGGCAAGCACCTGCACCAGCTGCCCCTGGTCGATGTGGTTGTCCACCCGCTCACGGTCAAATGCATAGGCAATGCCCAGGCCCTGCACGGCCGCAGCCACGCCGATGTCCGAGTGGTTGGTCACCAGCGGTCCTTCTGCCGCAATCTCCACCCGTTTTCCTTTTTTCTCGAACTCCCAGCGGTAGGTCCGGCCATCCATCTGAAGCCGCCAGTTGATGCACGCGTGGCCGTGCAGGTCGGCGGGCGCCTTGGGCGTGCCGCGCTGCGCCAGGTAGTCGGGCGAGGCCACGGCAATCATCTTCACGTCCGGTGTTAGGCGCACGGCGATCATGTCTTTTTCCAGCCGCCCGCCCACGCGGATGCCCGCATCAAAGCGGCCCGCAACGATGTCGCTCAGCCCGTCGTCCACCACGATGTCCAGCACCACATCCGGGTGGGCCTGGTGAAACCGCCCAAGCCGTGGCGCGATGACCTGCGTGGCGGCCATGCCCAGCGTGTTGATGCGCAGCGTGCCCCCCATCTGGCTGGCCGACGCACTGGCTTCGGCCACTGCGTCGGCCATGTCCCGAAATAGCGGGGCCATGCGCGCATACAGCTGCGCCCCGGTGGCCGTGGGCGCCACGCTGCGCGTGGTGCGGTTCAGCAATCGCGCGCCCAAGCGGGCTTCCAGCTGGCGAATCGTCTGGCTCAGCGCCGACGGCGACAGCCCCAGGTGCTCCGCCGCGCGCGCAAAGCTCGCGCGCTCGACCACGGCGGCAAAGGCCTTCAGTTCTGCAAAATCCGATCCGCGCATTCTGTATTTTTTTCTACATAGCTTATTCAAATTCTAGGCCATTCACTAATTGGTTCTGCAGGCGCATCCTGACGACTCCACCAACCCAACGACTAGGGGTGACCTGCATAACCCTCGCGAGGCGGTGGTAGCGCGGATCGGGATGGGGCACAAGGCGTCTTTTCTTGCCAATAGCCGCGCTATTGGCAAGAAAAGCAACGCAGTGGACAGCCCGAGACCGCGCTATCACAGACCGCGGGGAGTTGCGCAGCTCATCCCTAAACCAAGGAGATCGTCACCATGACCCCTTTGAGCCTCCCTGACCCCATTGCCGCCTACTTTGCGGCCGACCAACAAAAGAACGCTGAGGCCATTGCCCGGTGCTTCACGGCACAGGCCGTCGTCAAGGACGAGGGCCGCACCCATTCGGGCATCGACGCCATCAAGGCCTGGAAGGCCGCGGCATCGACAAAGTACACGTACACCACCGAACCCTTTGCGCTGCAGCAGAGCGACGGCCACCAGTTCGTCACCAGCCGCGTCGAGGGCAACTTCCCTGGTAGCCCGGTCGATCTGCGCTACCGCTTTCGCCTTGAGCGTGGCCTGATTGCGTCGCTGGAGATGACGGTATGAGCTTCGACCTTCAACTGCGCGGCCAGCGCGCACTCGTCACGGGCGGCACCAAAGGCGTGGGCGCTGCCGTGGTGCAGGCTTTGGTGGACGCCGGTGTGCAGGTGATGGCTACCGCGCGTTCAGCCCCTGCGCACCCGATTGGCGGCGTGCTGTATGTGCCTGCCGACGTCTCCACCGCAGAAGGCGCTGTAGAGGTTGCGCAGGCGGTGCTCACGCACTGGGGCTGCGTGGACATTCTGGTCAACGTGGTGGGCGGCTCCAGCGCGCCAGGCGGGGGCTTTGCAGCGCTGGACGATGCGCAGTGGTTCAACGAACTGAACCAGAACCTGATGCCCGCCGTGCGCCTGGACCGCGCTTTGTTGCCCGCCATGCTGGCCCTGGGCGCGGGCGTCATCGTCCACGTCAGCTCTATCCAGCGCGTGCTGCCGCTGCCCGGGTCCACCACCGCCTACGCTGCTGCCAAGGCGGCCCTGTCCACCTACAGCAAGGCCTTGTCGAAAGAGGTCACGCCACAAGGCGTTCGCGTGCTGAGCGTCTCGCCCGGCTGGGTCGAAACCGAAGCTGCCGTCGCCCTGGCCGAGCGCGTGGCCACCCAGGCAGGCACGGACTACGAAGGCGGCAAGCAGATCATCATGCAGTCGCTGGGCGGCATCCCGCTGGGCCGCCCCGCCAGGCCGCAAGAGGTGGCCGACCTGATCACGTTTTTGGTGTCACCGCGTGCGGGAGCGATATCGGGCTCGGAGCATGTGATTGATGGGGGCACGGTGCCGACGGTTTAGAGGCGCAGCAATGCGGCTTCTCACATCAGCCCTGGTGGAACGCCAGGAACTGACACCCGGTTGAGCTGCGGTTCGTCTTACCGCACCCCTGTCAGGCCCCCGCCACCGACAGCCCGCGTTACGGGGCAGTTGATGACGATATCGGTGACTTCGAGCGAGACCAGGCCTTTTTCTTCGGCAGCCAATAGCTCCTCCTCCGATGTCAGCTCGGGCCCCGGATGGTGTGTCGTTCTCGTCACCAGGACGAGGCGCCACAGTGGGCTGTAGCTTCGGTCCGTGTTCGCCGCGCCCACGGGACGTGGCGCAGATTGAAAGATGCTGATCTGTTCGCCCTGCGAGAATTTGTACACACGCTCCAGCACCGAGGGGCGCGCGGCGATGGCGTCGCGCAGGCGAGGGACGTGGTTCACACCGGCGGCCTCTGCCATGGCGCCGTCCGAGATGTCTGTCGTGATGTACTCCACCTGTCGCCCGTCAACCCAGGCACGGTGCAGTGGAAGTACCGTTTCTGTCCGTCCGGCATCAAAACGGGGCCCCGCGCATCCGATGAGCAGAACCACGGATGCAATGGCGATGGTGAGACGAATCAAGTGCGACGCTCCTGGTGATGCTGTACGCTGATCCTGAGCAGCAGTTGGTGGCTAGCCGAAGTGAGTCGGCTCGTGCGACGGATGGGAGTGCTGGCGCATGGTGCTGCCATTTTGCCCAGGCGACGTCTGACTCCAAGAAGCAAAAACCCCGGCGAGCGGATCCAATCAGTGGGTTGAGGCTGTTGCGTCCCCGTTATAGGGCCTGCCTAAACCAGCACATCCCGAATAGCCACATCCTTGTCAAACTGTGCCTTGGCAAACGGGCACAGCGGGACCACTTTGGTACCCGTAGCCCGCGCCCACAGCACCAGCGCGTCGAGCAGTGCGCGTCCGACACCTTGCCCGCTGAGTGATGGATCTACCTCGGTGTGGTCCACGATGACCATCGTGGCGTTGGTGCGGCTGTAGGTCATCTCGGCCAGGCGCTGGCCGCTGTTCTCGATGGTGAAGGCGCCTTTGGCGTCTTGCTCCTGGTGCTGGATGGTGTGCTGCATGGGGTGGTGAATGAAGCAGGTGGAATAAGTGCCGGAGTATGGCGCAGCAGGTATTGCCGCCGCTGACCGACTGATGAATGGGTTGCTTCTTCGGTCGGTCGGCCAGTTCAGTTTGCTGATGCCTTGGTTGCGAAGGCAGCGCCAAGCAGCATGCCGTTTTCCGCTACGCCTGACCAAATGCCTCCGACAGAAACTCTGCCGTGGCGCGGACGCGTGCGGTGCGCTGCAGGTCGGGGTGCATGACTTGCCAGACCTCGTAATCGGTGGCGCGGCGGCGTTGGGGCCAGATGCGGACCAGGCCTTCGCGCTCGCCCATCCACACCGGCATTTCACCCAGGCCAATGCCCGCTGCCACCGCCTTGCGCACCAGCAGGCTGGAGCGCACGGCCATGGCGATGCGGGCTTGGCGGGCGGGCACACCGGCCATGGTCAGAAACGGGCTGTGCTCCAGGTAGGGGCCATAGGCCACCAGGTGGTGGCCCCGCAGCTCGTCGTCGGGCACGGGTTCGCCAAAGCGCTCGATATAGCCCGCGCTGGCAAACAGGCCCACCGGCCATGACACCACGCGGCGCACGACCAGGTCGGGCGTCTCCGGGCGGACGTTGCGAAACGCAATGTCCACCTGCCTGCGGCTGAGGCTGAGCAACTGGGTGGAGACCTCCAGGTCCACACGGATGTGGGGCCAGTGCCGCTGCAGGCGCTCGACTGCGGGCAGCAGCAGGTCGATGGCGATGGAGTCGGTACTGGTGACGCGCACGATGCCGCCGGGGTTTTCGTCCTGGCCTTCGATTTTGGTGCGCAGGTCGAGGGCTGCGCTTTCCATGCGGCGGGCGGCTGCCAAGGCCGTTTCGCCTGCCGGCGTGAGCAGGTATCCATCTTTGGCACGCAGGAACAGCTTGGCGCCCAGCTCGGCCTCCAGTGCATTCAGCCGCCGCCCCACGGTGGCCTGGTCGATGCCCAGGCTGCGCGCGGCGGCGCGCAAGGAGGGGGCTCTTGTCAGCGCGAGAAAGACGCGGGTGTCGTCCCAGTTCATGGTGGTGTTCATCGGGTGGGCGTGATGCAATTTTGCATCACTACAGAGCGAAATTGCTGCGTTTGAATGGTGTGTTGGCGCGGTAACCTTGCAGGCCTGAATGACATTTTTGAGGACTGCAACCCATGCCCACCGCTTTGAGTGAACAACATCCCGCCACTGTGCAGACCGCCGTACCACCCACCATGCAGGTCATCGTGTTCGACGACTTCGGTGGGCCTGAGGTGCTGGTGGCCCGGGAGGTCCCGACCCCCGAGGTGCGTCCGCACGACCTGTTGGTGCGCAACGCCTCCATCGGCGTGAACCGCGCTGATCTGTTGCACCGCAAGGGGGCTTACGGTCGCGCCTACTTTGGCGATGCGGACACCATGGGGCTGGAGATCGCGGGCACGGTGGTCGAGGTGGGCCCGCTGGTGCGCGGCTTTGCCGTGGGCGACCGTGTGATGGGCATTGTGGGCGGCGGGGCCTACGCCGAGCTGTCGCGCATCGACCACCGCATGGCCATGCATGTGCCGGACGGCCTGGGCCTGGTGGCAGCGGGTGCGGTGGCAGAGGTGTTTGTGACTGCACACGAGGCGCTGTTCCACCTGGCCAACCTGCAGGCGGGCGAGTCGGTGCTGATCCACGCAGCCGCAGGCGGCGTGGGCTCGGCGGCGGTGCAACTGGCGAAAGCGGCGGGCGCACGGGTGTTTGGCACAGCAAGCGGTGACAAGCGCGATGCAGTGCTGGGCTTTGGCGCAGATGTGTTCATTGATTACCGCAGCGAGGACTTTGCGGCCGTGGTGGCGCAGGCAACGGACGGTAAAGGTGTGGACGTGGTGATCGACTTCATTGGTGCGCCATACCTGGAGCGCAACGTGCGGTCGTTGGCCGTGGGCGGGCGCATGGTGGCCGTGGGCTTGCTGGGTGGTGCGCAAGGCGCCACGTTGCCGATGGACGCCGTGCTGTACCGCCATCTGCAGATCTTTGGCACGGTGATGAAGTCGCGCCCGCCCGAGGTCAAGCAGGCCATGGTGCAGCGCTTTGCCGAGCGGTGGCTGCCTGCGCTGGCGGCCGGTGCGATCTGGCCGGTGATTGACAGCACCTACCCGTTGGCAGATGCCGCGCAGGCCCACAGTCGCATGGAATCTGGCGTCAACGTCGGCAAGATTCTGCTGCTGCCAGGGGCGGCGTGAGGCGCGCAGAAGTTCATTGTTGCGGTTGGGGCATGGCGCCCGGGCAGGCCCGACTCCGCGTCAGCCCGCCGCTCTGGCCGCCCCCGCCGCCTGTCGGCAGCCTGCAAACATGTCCAGCCCCGCGCTGTACGCCCCGGTCTTCACATCCATCAGCCCCAGCACCGAGTGAAAGTAGTTGTCGTGGGTGATGCGCCGCTCGGCCAGCTCGTGCTGCAGGCAGCCGGTGGCGACCTGGGTGCGCGCCTGCATGGCGGGCGAGAGCCAGGTGATCCACGGCACATGCTTTTGCACGTCGGGCGCAATGGAGTAGGGCAGGCCGTGCAGGTAGAGGTTGTTCTCGCCCAGTGATTCGCCGTGGTCTGCTACGTAAATCATAGCTGTTTGCGCTTTGCTATCCTGCGCTGTGAGCCATTTGAGCACTGAATCGAGGAAAAAGTCCGTCTCCACGACGCTGTTGTCATACGCGTTGACGACCTGCTGGCGCTCACACTCCTGCAGGGAGGTGGATGTGCATTCGGGGCCAAACTTCTTGTTGTCGGGCGCCGAGCGTTTGTAGTACGCGGGGCCGTGGCTGCCCATCTGGTGCAGCACGACCACGGTGCCGCGCTGGCGCTGTTCGGCGGGCAGGGCGGCGATGCGGGTGTCCAGGTCTTGCAGCATCACGCGGTCCAGGCATTCGCCGCCGGGGCACAGGGCGGGGTCTGGCGTCGGGCTTTTTGGCGCGCTGGTGAGGGTCTCGCCAATGCGGTCGCACACGCCTTTGCAGCCAGACTGGTTGTCTACCCACAGCACGGCCAGGCCTGCGTGGTGCAGCACGTCGATGAGGCTTTCAAAGTTGGCAGCGCGCGCTTCGTAGCCCGTGCGGCCCAGGTGCGAGAACATGCAGGGCACCGATGCTGCGGTGCTGGTGCCGCACGACCAGGCGTTGCGGGCGCTGACGAGGTCCGTGCGGGCCGCGAGCAGCGGTGTGGTGTTGCGCTCATAGCCGTTGATGCCGAAGTTGCCGCTGCGGCCGGTTTCGCCCAGCACCAGCACCAGCAGCGGGGGCTTGGCCTGGCCCGCATAGCTGGCGCCCAGCTGTGCATCGCGCCCCAGGGGCAGCAGCTTGCTGGTGTCCATGCGCAGGGGCTTGGTGGCGATGTTGCCCAGCGCGTACACGCTGTTGAGCGGGTTGATCAGGTAGCGCAGCTTGGTGTGGTTGCGCATGGTCGATGCAAAGTCCTGGAACACCAGCAGCAGGCACACCACGATGACGGCGATGGCGCCCGCCAGCAGCAGCCCGTTGTGCGCCGCGTGGCGCAGGGTGCTCAGCCGCAACACGGGGCGGCGCAGCAGCCACCACAGCGGTGGCACGGCCAGCGCCAGTACGGTGGCCAGCATGCGCCAGTTGAGCAGGTCACCCGCCTCTTTGACGTCGGTTTGCAGCACGTTGGTGAGCATGCTGGCGTCAATGGCCACGCCGTAGGCCAGCATGAAATACGCGCCAAACGCAGCCATCACCACCAGCACGGTGGCGGCGGGCTTGAGCGTCCAGCGCCAGGCCAGCAGGCTCAGCAGTGCGGCATTGCCCGCTGCCACGATGAGCGCAAACGCGATGGCAAAGCCCCAGCCGCGCAGGCTGCCCTGGCCCGGCAACTGCGCCACCTCGCGCCACAGCGGCACATTGCAGGCCGTGGCCAGCCAGGTGCTGATGAGCACCACCACCCAGGCGGGGTGCAGGTGGCGTGTTGCGGTGGAAGCGGGCCGGGGCGCGGCGCCCGTGGCCAGGTGGGGAAGCAGCAGGCGCTGCAGTATCAAAGGCATGGGGCGCACTGTGGCGCCCGAGGCTTAAGGCCGCATTAACGTTCGGACTGCGGCAGGAGGTTTCTGGCGTGGTGCGCCAGGTGGTCGGCCATGAAGGTCTGAATGAAGTAGTAGCCGTGGTCGTAGCCCGCGTGGCGGCGCAGGCTGAGCGGCTGGCCGATGGCCTGGCACGCAGCTTCGAACAGGTGTGGGTGCAGTTGGTCGGCCAGAAACTTGTCGGACAGGCCTTGGTCGATGAGGATGCCTGCAGGGTAAGGCGCGACTGGCTGGTGCTGCATGAGCACCGTGGCGTCGTGCTCGATCCAGCCCGTGCGGTCTGCACCTAGGTAGCCCGTGAAGGCTTTCTCACCCCACGGGCACTGGGTGGGCGCGCAGATGGGGGCAAAGGCCGACAGGCTCAGGAAACGGCCCGGATGGCGCAGCGCCAGCGTGAGCGCGCCATGCCCGCCCATCGAGTGGCCGGTGATGCCCAGGCGGGTGCCGTCGATGGGCAACTGGGCTGAGACCAGCGGCAGCAGCTCTTTCAGGAGGTAGCTCTCCATGCGCCAGTGGGTGTGCCAGGGCGCTTGGGTTGCGTCCAGATAAAAGCCTGCGCCCACGCCGAAGTCCCAGCTATCGGCCTCACCCGGCGCATTGGCCCCGCGCGGGCTGGTGTCGGGCGCAATGAGGGCCAGGCCCAGCTCGGCCGCCAGGCGCTGGGCGCCGGCCTTGACCATGAAGGTTTCTTCGGTGCAGGTCAGCCCCGCCAGGAAGAGCAGGGCGGGCACGGGCCCTTGCTGCGCCTGCGGGGGCAGGAACACCGAGAACTTCATGGGCAGCCCGATTTCGGTGGAGGCGTGCTGGTAGAAGCGCTGCTCGCCCCCAAAGCAGGCGTGGGTGCTGAGGAGTTCCAGGGAGGTGGTCATGGTAGATGCTCTGAAAATAATAGCTGCTAGCGCTTGATGGATAAGCGTTAGAGGTCTTTTTTGCTTGAATTGAAAATTGACCTTAGACCGAGCCCGTTTGCCCTGAGCCTGTCGAAGGGTTGGTGGCAAGGCGTGCCATGGCTTCGACAGGCTCAGCCCGAACGGGTAACGGGGCGTTCGGGCGTCTCAAACGTTAGCTGCTCTGCAGGGGTCAGGCCACTGCGTATTTAACGACGGAGCGGATCGACTTGCCTTCGTGCATCAAATCAAACGCTTCGTTGATGTCCTTGAGGCCCATGGTGTGCGTGACAAACGGCGCGAGCTGGATCTTGCCCGCCATCGCGTCTTCGACCATGCCGGGCAATTCGCTGCGGCCCTTGACGCCGCCGAACGCCGTGCCCATCCACTTGCGGCCGGTGACGAGCTGGAAGGGGCGGGTGCTGATCTCCTGCCCCGCGCCTGCCACGCCGATGATGACCGACTGGCCCCAGCCGCGGTGCGCGCATTCGAGGGCGGCGCGCATCACGTTGACGTTGCCGATGCACTCAAAGCTGTGGTCCACGCCCCAGGTCGTCATCTCCACAATGACTTGCTGGATAGGCTTGTCATGGTCCTTGGGGTTCACGCAGTCGGTGGCGCCAAAGGTGCGGGCCAGATCGAACTTGGAGGGGTTGGTGTCCACGGCGATGATGCGCCCGGCCTTGGCCAGCTTGGCGCCTTGAATGACCGCCAGGCCGATGCCGCCCAGGCCGAACACGGCGACCGTATCGCCCTCTTGCACCTTTGCGGTGTTCTTGACGGCGCCCAGGCCCGTGGTCACGCCGCAGCCCAGCAGGCAGACCTGCTCGGGGTTGGCGTTGGAGTTGACCTTGGCCAGCGACACCTCGGCCACCACGGTGTATTCGCTGAAGGTGCTGCAGCCCATGTAGTGGTAGATGGGCTGGCCGTTGTAGCTGAAGCGCGTGGTGCCGTCGGGCATCACGCCTTTGCCCTGTGTGGCGCGCACGCTCACGCACAGGTTGGTCTTGCCGCTCTTGCAGAACAGGCACTCGCCACATTCGGCGGTGTAGAGCGGGATCACATGGTCGCCGGGCTTCACGCTGGTCACGCCTTCGCCCACTTCCACCACGATGCCAGCGCCTTCATGGCCCAGCACCACGGGGAACAGGCCTTCGGGGTCGTCACCGCTCAGGGTGAAGGCGTCGGTATGGCACACACCGGTGTCGGTGATCTTGATGAGCACTTCGCCCTTCTTGGGCGGGGCGACGTCGATCTCGACGATCTGCAGGGGTTCTCCGGCTTTGAAGGCGACGGCGGCGCGGGATTTCATGGGGTGTTCCTTTCGGTCAATCGGATGGGGACGGTCTATTTGAGGTAGGAGCGAAGCAACGCCAGTGTTTCGTCAATGGCCTGCTGTGACGGTGCTGGTTTTTCCGCCAGCGTCTCGCGCACATGGCTGTCGAGCAGGTCGGCCATCAGTCCGTGCACGGCGCCACGCATGGCCGCCAGCTGCTGCAGGATGGGGGCACAGTCGCTGCCCGCCTCCACCGCGCGTTCCAGCGCCTCGGCCTGGCCCTTGATGCGGCGCAGTCGGGTGATGGCGCGTTGCTTGTCTTCGGGGGTGTGGGGCATGGGTTGCGGGTGTGGGGTGCGGGGGGCTGCCTTTGTACTGGGTAGCAGTATAAAAGATAGCCCCATACTGGTCGTGCGCTAGGTCGTCAAAAAGCCTTTTAACTAGGGGGGAGTATGTGCATCCGGCACGGCTTGGCCTGTGTGGGGCACCCATGAAAAAAGCCCGCAGGCACTGCCTGCGGGCTTCGGGAGGGGGTGGACGGCGCGCGGGGCGCCGTACCGGTCAACGCTTGGCCAGGGGTGGCACGTCGCGGCGCTCGGAGCCGGTGAACAGCTGGCGGGGGCGGCCGATCTTGTACTCGGGGTCGCCGATCATTTCGTTGAGCTGGGCGATCCAGCCCACGGTGCGGGCCAGGCTGAAGATGCCGGTGAACAGGTTCACAGGAATGCCGATGGCGCGCTGCACGATGCCGGAGTAGAAGTCCACGTTCGGGTAGAGCTTGCGCTGCACGAAGTAGTCGTCTTCCAGGGCGATCTTTTCCAGTTCCTTGGCCAGCTTGAACAGCGGGTCGTTTTCAAGGCCCAGCTCGGCCAGCACTTCATTGCAAGTCTCTTGCATGAGCTTGGCGCGGGGGTCGTAGTTCTTGTACACGCGGTGGCCAAAGCCCATGAGCTTGACGCCGGAGTTCTTGTCCTTGACCTGCTTGATGAAGTCGCCGATCTTTTCCACGCCGCCTTGGGCCTGGATGTCGTACAGCATGTTCAGCGCTGCTTCGTTGGCGCCGCCGTGGGCAGGGCCCCACAGGCAGGCCACGCCCGCCGCGATAGCCGCAAACGGGTTGGTGCCCGACGAGCCGCACAGGCGCACGGTGGAGGTCGAAGCGTTCTGCTCGTGGTCTGCGTGCAGGATGAAGATGCGGTCGAGCGCGCGTTCCAGCACGGGGTTGACCTTGTACTCTTCGCAGGGTGTGCCGAACATCATGCGCAGGAAGTTGCCTGCATACGAGAGGTTGTTCTGCGGGTACATGTAGGGCTGGCCCATGCCGTACTTGTAGGCCATGGCGACCAGCGTGGGCATCTTGGCGATCAGGCGGATGGCGGCGATCTCACGGTGCTGCGGATTGTTGATGTCCGTGCTGTCGTGGTAGAAGGCCGACAGGGCGCCCACCAGGCCGGTCAGCACGGCCATGGGGTGCGCGTCACGGCGGAAGCCACGCAGGAAGAACTGCATCTGCTCGTTGACCATGGTGTGGTTGGTCACGCGGCTCGTGAAGTCGGTCTTCTGCGCTGCGTTGGGCAGGTCACCGTACAGCAGCAGGTGGCAGGTTTCCAGGAAGTCGCAGTTTTCAGCCAGCTGCTCAATGGGGTAGCCGCGGTACAGCAGTTCGCCCTTGTCGCCGTCAATGTAAGTGATGGCCGACTGGGTGGCTGCCGTTGACAGGAAGCCTGGGTCATAGGTGAACATGCCCGTCTGCGCATACAGCTTGCGGATGTCGATGACATCCGGGCCAATGGTGCCCTGGTAGACCGGCAGGTCCACGCTGGGACCGCCGTTACTGAACGACAGGGTGGCTTTGTTGTCAGCTAGCTTCATTGTTACTTTCCTTAGGTTTGCCGATGATCATCCGGTCTGGTGGGGCTGGGATCTTTTCAGAGCGAGAAAACCCGCTCGTCAGGTGCCCAGCACGGGGGTGCCGCCGCTTTCCCGCAGCATGCCCAGCACTTCATGCACCTCGGGCGCATCCAGCGTCTCGCTGGGTTCCTTGCGGCAAAGCAGCAGGTCCAGGAGGTCGTTGTCGGCGAGGTCCATCAGGGCCGCAAGGCCCTGGGCGTGGCGCTGGTTCAGCTCAGGCTCGAAACGGGTGAAGAACTGTTCGATGAACAGATCGTTTTCCAGCAGGCCGCGCCGGCAGCGCCAGTGCAGCTTGCTGAGTTCGCGTTCCGTCAGCAGCGGCGAGGCTGCCGAGGGGGCGGTGGTGGCGGTTGCACCCATGGCGGTCCTGGGCCCCGGTCAGATGGCGCGACGCACCATCAGTTCCTTGATCTTGCCGATGGCCTTCGTGGGGTTCAGGCCCTTGGGGCACACGTCCACGCAGTTCATGATGGTGTGGCAACGGAACAGGCGGTACGGGTCTTCGAGGTTATCGAGGCGCTGGCCGGTGGCGTCATCGCGGCTGTCGGCGATGAAGCGGTAGGCCTGCAGCAGTCCGGCAGGGCCCACGAACTTGTCGGGGTTCCACCAGAAGCTGGGGCAGCTCGTGGAGCAGCTGGCACACAGGATGCACTCGTACAGGCCGTTGAGCTCTTCGCGCTCTTCGGGAGACTGCAGGCGCTCGCGGTCGGGTGGAATCTGCTCGTTGATCAGGTAGGGCTTGATCGAGTTGTACTGCTTGAAGAACTGCGTCATGTCCACGATCAGGTCGCGGATCACGGGCAGACCGGGCAGGGGCTTGAGAACAATCGTGCCCTTCAGGGTATTCATGTTCGTCAGGCACGCTAGGCCGTTCTTGCCATTGATGTTCATCGCGTCGGAGCCACAGACGCCTTCGCGGCACGAACGGCGGAACGACAGCGTGGGGTCCTGCTCCTTGAGCTTCATCAGGGCGTCCAGCAGCATGCGTTCATGGCCGTCGAGTTCGATCTCGATGGTCTGCATGTAAGGCTTGGCGTCCTTGTCCGGGTCGTAGCGGTAGATTTGGAATGTGCGCTTTTGCATGGTTCTTCTCTCGTGGGGCTACTGTTTAGAACGTACGGACCTTGGGGGGCACGCTGTCCACCGTCAGGGGCTTGAGGTTGACCGGCTTGTAGGCGAGGCGGTTGCCTTCGCTGTACCACAGGGTGTGCTTCATCCACTCCTGGTCATTGCGGCCCAGGGGGAACTCGGCGTGGTCGGCTGGGTGCTCGTAGTCGTACACAGTGTGGGCGCCACGGCATTCCTTGCGGGCGGCGGCCGACACCATGGTGGCCTGCGCCACTTCGATCAGGTTGTCCACTTCCAGCGCTTCGATGCGGGCGGTGTTGAACACCTTGGACTTGTCCTTCAGCGTCACGTTGGCCACGCGGCTGCGGATCTCGGCGATCTTCTTGACGCCTTCGTCCATGCTGGCCTGGGTGCGGAACACGCCGGCATGCTGCTGCATGGTGGAGCGGATGTCGCCCGCCAGGTTTTGCGCGTAGATGCCTTCGTTCGACTTGTCGAGCTGGTTCAAGCGCTCCAAGGTGCGGTCGGCCGCATCCTTGGGCAGGGGCTTGTGCTCCTTGTTCTTGTTGTTGAACTCGACGATGTGGCGGCCAGCGGCCTTGCCGAACACCAGCAGGTCCAGCAGCGAGTTGGTGCCCAGGCGGTTGGCGCCGTGCACCGACACGCAGGCGCATTCGCCCACGGCGTACAGGCCGTTGACCACTTCGTTGTTGATGCCGTTGGCTTGTGCAACCACTTGGCCGTTGATGTTGGTAGGCACGCCACCCATCTGGTAGTGGATGGTGGGCACCACAGGAATAGGTTCCTTGGTGATGTCCACGTTGGCGAAGTTGACTCCGATTTCGTACACCGAAGGCAGGCGTTTATGGATGGTGTCTGCACCCAGGTGGTCGAGCTTGAGCAGGATGTAGTCCTTGTTGGGACCGCAGCCGCGACCTTCCTTGATTTCCTGGTCCATGCAGCGGGACACGAAGTCGCGCGGGGCCAGGTCCTTCATGGTGGGCGCATAACGCTCCATGAAGCGCTCGCCGTTGCTGTTGAGCAAAATAGCGCCTTCGCCACGGCAGCCTTCGGTCAGCAGCACGCCGGCGCCGGCCACGCCGGTGGGGTGGAACTGCCAGAACTCCATGTCCTGCAGCGCAATGCCGGCACGTGCCGCCATGCCCAGGCCGTCACCGGTGTTGATGAAGGCGTTGGTCGATGCCGCAAAGATGCGGCCAGCACCGCCGGTGGCCAGCAGCACGGTCTTGGCTTCCAGGATGTACAGGTCGCCGGTTTCCATTTCCAGGGCGGTCACGCCCACCACGTCACCGTCGGCGTCGCGGACCAGGTCCAGCGCCATCCATTCGACGAAGAAGTTGGTCTTGGCCTTCACGTTCTGCTGGTACAGCGTGTGCAGCATGGCGTGGCCAGTGCGGTCGGCAGCGGCGCAGGCGCGTTGCACGGGCTTTTCGCCATAGTTGGCGGTGTGGCCGCCAAAGGGGCGCTGGTAGATGGTGCCGTCGGGGTTGCGGTCGAACGGCATGCCGAAGTGTTCCAGCTCATACACCACCTTGGGTGCTTCGCGGCACATGAACTCGATGGCGTCCTGGTCGCCCAGCCAGTCGGAGCCCTTGATGGTGTCGTAGAAGTGGTAGTGCCAGTTGTCTTCGGACATGTTGCCCAGCGATGCGCTCACGCCGCCTTGTGCAGCCACGGTGTGCGAACGGGTGGGGAAAACCTTGGACAGCGAGGCCACGTTCAGGCCTGCGCGGGAGAGTTCAAGCGCGGCACGCATGCCGGAGCCGCCTGCGCCGACGATGACGACATCGAACTTGCGGCGGGTGATGTTAGCGTTGGTGTAGCTCATTATTTTTTGCCTTCAGTCGCGGGGATCAATCAGAGACGCCACAAAACCTGGATACCCCAGCCGGCACAGCCGACCAGCCAGACGATGCTGAACACCTGCAGTGCCAGGCGCAGGCCCACGGGCTTGATGTAGTCCATCAAGACTTCACGCAGGCCGATCCAGGCGTGCCAAGCCAGTGCAACGATCACGGAGAAGGTCAGCACCTTCATCCACTGGGCCGAGAAGATACCGGCCCATTTGTCGTAGCCGATGGGGCCTTTGGAGAAGATCACCTGGGCCAGCAGTGCCAGGGTGAACAGGGCCATCAGGACTGCCGTGACGCGCTGGCTGAGCCAGTCGCGCAGGCCATAGTGGGCGCCGACGACGACGCGCTTGGAACCGTAATTGACGGACATGGGAATTTCCTCTCGTTCTTCGGCGGGCACTGCCTGGCAGCAGCCGCCGCTTTTTGGGGTTGATCGATCAGTACAGGCCGAAAAGCTTGGCGCCCAGCACCAGGGTCAGCGTGATGCTGATGGCCAGGACGGCAAAGGCCGAGGACTTGCCGAATTCCTTGTTCACGGCGCTGTGGCTCACATCCATCCACAGGTGGCGCAGGCCAGCGGTGAAGTGGTGCAGGTAGGCCCAGATCAGTGCCAGGGCCACCAGTTTGATGAACCAGCCGGGCACGAAGCCAATGCCGATGTTGAAAGCCGCCGAGAACCGGGCGAACGAGATTTCAGACGACACCGAGGTGTCGAACATCCAGATGATGAAGGGCAGCAGCAGGAACATGATCAGCCCGCTGCCGCGGTGCAGGATCGAAACCCACGCGGCAGGAGTCATGCGGTAGGTGGTCAGGTCCTTGAAGGCATTGATGTTGCGGAATTCAGGCCGTTTTTTGGCGAGTTCTGTCATGTTGTGTGCTTTCGTGGATGTAACTGCTTTGTAATTTGAAGATGCAAAGAACGCAAAATTCTATTGCAACGCAACAAGAAGGGTTTGCTCCAGCCCGAATGTTCTACGTTTCCGCTCAGTTGCCAGGGTGGTGTCAGCTCAGTTCGTTACGGTAATGGTGCGTGTCGGTCAGGTACAGGCCGCGCCGTAACTCCATCGGAACGTCGTTGTAGGTGTAGGCGATGCGCTCCACGCTCAGCAGCGGCGTGGCCTGTGGGATCTGCAGCATCGCCGCCTGGTCGGCATCGGGCAGTACGGCACGTATTTTCTCCTCGGCACGTACCATGCGTACGCCAAAGTCGAGTTCAAACATGGCGTAAGTAGGGCCTTGGTAGTTGGCCAACTGTTCGGCCGTCAGCCCTTTGAAAGCCTGGCCGGGCAGCCAGATGTCTTCCAGGATGGTGGGTACGCCTGCGAATGACAGGACTCGCCGCGCCTGGACCACCGGGTCGGCGCTGCGCAGTGCCAGTGCGCGCGCAACGTCAGCGCTGGCACGCACACGCCGACAATCGATCACCTTGCGCTGTGCAGGGCCCTCCACGCGGACGTCTCCCGTGTCGGGCATGAGCTTGAGAAAACGGTACTGCACATGCTGCTCGGCATGGGTGGCCACAAAGGTACCCTTGCCCTGGCGCCGCATCACGAGGTTTTCGGCCGCCAGCTCGTCAATGGCCTTGCGCACCGTGCCCTGGCTCACGCGAAAGCGTGCAGCCAGCTCCATCTCGCTGGGGATGGATTCGCCCGGTTTCCACTCGCCCTGTTGCAGACTTTGCAGGATGAGCCCTTTGATCTGCTGGTACAGGGGGCTGAACGCGGGCGTGGCAGAGCCCGTGCCTGCCAAAGGCTGCGCAGGGTTGTCGGCGTTGAGCGGAAGCGAGGACATGGCGATCGGGAGAAGGGCGGGCCGCACGCGAAGTGATATGCGGGCTGTGTCAGGGTGTTAATCATATCTTATATAAGACATAAGACAAATTGACCGAGGTGTCCAATCAGCGGTACACTCCAAGGCTGTTTTGCGGGGCACGGGCTGCTGGTAACAGGCGCTGGTGCTTGCGTTGCACTCACACCTGTTTTCCTCACTTCCCTGGAGTTTTCACCATGAGCAAGAAGCCTGTTCGCGTCGCCGTCACCGGTGCCGCTGGTCAAATTGGTTACGCCCTGCTGTTCCGCATCGCCTCCGGCGAAATGCTGGGCAAGGACCAGCCCGTCATCCTGCAATTGCTCGAAGTGCCTGTCGAAGGCCCCCAGAAGGCGCTCAAGGGCGTGATGATGGAGCTGGACGATTGCGCGTTCCCCCTGCTGGTGGGCATGGAAGCCCACAGCGACCCCATGACCGCTTTCAAGGACGCTGACTACGCCCTGTTGGTCGGTTCGCGCCCCCGTGGCCCGGGCATGGAACGCGCCGAACTGCTGGCTGTCAACGGCGCCATCTTCACGGCACAGGGCAAGGCCCTGAATGCCGTGGCTTCGCGCAACGTGAAGGTGCTGGTCGTCGGCAACCCTGCCAACACCAACGCCTACATCGCCATGAAGTCGGCCCCCGACCTGCCACGCAAGAACTTCACCGCCATGCTGCGCCTGGACCACAACCGCGCTGCCAGCCAGATCGCAGCCAAGACCGGCAAGGCCGTGGCGGACATCGAAAAGCTGACCGTCTGGGGCAACCATTCGCCCACGATGTACGCCGACTACCGCTTCGCCACCATCAACGGTGAAAGCGTCGCCAAGATGATCAACGACCAGGAATGGAACGCCAACACTTTCCTGCCCACCGTGGGCAAGCGCGGCGCTGCCATTATCGAAGCGCGTGGCCTGTCGTCGGCTGCTTCGGCTGCCAACGCCGCCATCGACCACATGCGTGACTGGGCCCTGGGCACCAACGGCAAGTGGGTCACCATGGGCATTCCTTCGGACGGCCAGTACGGCATCCCCAAGGACACCATGTTCGGTTTCCCCGTGACGTGCGAAAACGGCGAGTACAAGATCGTTGAAGGTCTGGAAATCGACGCGTTCTCGCAAGAGCGCATCAACATCACGCTGGCTGAGCTGCAAGGCGAGCAAGACGGCGTCAAGCACCTGCTGTAAACCAGGTGAGCGCCATGCAGCCGACGCCACAGGCATCGGGCCTTCGGGCCGCCCGGGTCCCCGCGCAGGGGCAGGGCGCTGCGCCATCCCATCCACGCGATGTGTTGCTGGGCGCCCAGGCGCAGACAGGCTTCCTGCCGGTCTGTGACCACTACAGCGGCGTCGAAGCGCGCATGCGCAAGAGCCTGCAGCTGCAGGCCGAGATGACGCAGGAGTTCGGTACCTGCGTCTTTGATGTCACCCTCGATTGCGAAGACGGCGCCCCCGTCGGCCTTGAAGCCGACCACGCCCGGCTGGTTGCCCGTCTGGCCCTGGGCGCTGCACCCGGTGCCCGCGTGGCCGCCCGGGTCCACGCGGTGGACCACCCGGCATTCGCCAACGATGTCGCCACGATAGCGGGCGAAGCAGGCCATCGGCTCAGCCACATCATGGTTCCCAAGGTGGAATCTGTGGACGACGTACTGGCAGCGGAGCGGGCGCTGGAGAAAGCCTCTGCCGCCCCGGTACCGATCCATGTCCTCATCGAATCCCCTGCTGCGGTGCACCGTGCTTTTGAAATCGCAGCCCACCCGCGCGTGCAGAGCCTGAGTTTTGGCCTCATGGATTTTGTGTCGGCCCATGGTGGCGCCATCCCTGCGCATGGCATGACTTCGGCGGGGCAGTTTTCTAACCCACTGGTGGTGCGTGCCAAGCTGGAGATTGCCGCGGCCTGCCATGCCCACGGCAAGGTGCCATCGCATTGTGTGGTGACGGAGTTCGCCGATACGGTGGCCATGCAAGGCGCCGCCAGCCGTGCCGCGCGCGAGCTGGGCTATACCCGCATGTGGAGCATCCATCCCGCACAGATCCGACCCATCCTGCAGGCGTTTGCGCCTCAGCAGGATGACATCGAAGTTGCTTCAAAAATAATAGCTGCTGCCGTAGATTCTGATTGGGCTCCCATCAGTTTTGAAGGCACGTTGCACGACCGCGCCAGCTATCGCTTTTACTGGCAGGTGCTGGAGCGCGCTCACCGTACCGGGCGCACACTTCCTCTTGCCGTGCGCCATTGGTTTGGCGCGTCGGCCTCCGTTCCGTTGTGAACATTCCTGAATTTTTCCACGCAGGACCTCCCATGAAATCCTTTATCGCCTCTGCCCTGATGCTGCTGGCTCCAGCCCTCGCCCTGGCGCAAACCCCTGCCAAGACCGAAGCCAAACCCGAGACCAAGGCTGCCGCCAAACCTGCAGCAAAGCCCGCTGCCAAGCCCGATGCGAAGTCTGCCAAGGCTGCGGACAAGGCGCCTGCCGCCAAGAAATCTTCGGTAGCCAAAACCGAAGGCACCAGCAGCCGCAGCCAGCTCAAGAGCGCGGCGAACCAGGTGGCCACCGGCATCATTGCTGCCGAAGCCGCGCTGTCCCCCGAAGAACTGGCCATTGCCGAACGTGTGCACGTGGGCCGCATTCCCTGCGAACTCGGTGCCTTTGTCACCGTGACCGCCGAGCCCGCGAGCCCAGGCCACTTCCATGTGGAAGGCAAGGGCTTCAAGTACTTCATGGCCCCGGTCGCTACCACCACGGGCACGGTGCGCCTGGAAGACCAGAAGGGTGGCGCCGTCTGGCTGCAGATCGCCAACAAGTCCATGCTGATGAACCAGAAACTGGGTCAACGCCTGGCCGACGAATGCATGAGCCCGCAGCAGGTGGTGGTGGCCGAGGCCATCAAGAAAAACCCGCCCGTGAGTGTGCTGGAACCCCTGAAGTAAGCCCTTCACCAGCGCAGCGCCACAGAGAAGAAAACCGCACGACCCCGCGCATGCAGGCGCCCCGGCTATCGAAAAACGCCGCCGCGCTGCACGCCGCCCCACTTTAGAACGCAACCGGAGAAAAATGATGTTGAAAGCCTACCGTGACCATGTGGCCGAGCGCGCCGCCCTCGGCATCCCGCCCCTGCCGCTGACCGCCAAGCAGACGGGCGAGCTGATCGAGCTGCTCAAGAACCCCCCTGCGGGCGAAGAAGCCACGCTGGTGGACCTGATCACGCACCGCGTGCCTGCCGGTGTGGACGACGCCGCCAAGGTCAAGGCCAGCTACCTCGCTGCCGTGGCGCACGGTACGGAGGTGTGCACGCTGATTGGCCGCGAGCGCGCCACGCAGCTTTTGGGCACCATGCTGGGCGGCTACAACCTCACCCCCCTGATCGACCTGCTGGACGACGCTGCGGTGGCCTCCGTCGCCGCCGAAGCGCTCAAGAAGACGCTGCTCATGTTCGATCAGTTCCATGACGTCAAGGAAAAGGCCGACAAGGGCAACACCTTCGCCAAGGCCGTGCTGCAAAGCTGGGCCGATGCCGAGTGGTTCACCAGCCGCCCCGAAGTGCCCCAGAGCATCAAGCTCACCGTGCTCAAGGTCACTGGCGAAACCAACACCGACGACCTGTCGCCCGCACCGGACGCGTGGAGCCGCCCCGACATCCCGCTGCACGCGCTGGCCATGCTCAAGAACAAGCGCGACGGCATCACGCCCGAAGAAGACGGCAAGCGCGGCCCGGTGAAGTTCATCGAAGACCTGCGCGCGCGTGGCAACCTGGTGGCCTACGTGGGCGACGTGGTCGGCACGGGTTCGAGCCGCAAGTCCGCCACCAACAGCGTGCTGTGGTTCACGGGCGAAGACATCCCGTTCGTGCCCAACAAGCGCTTCGGCGGCGTGTGCCTGGGCAGCAAGATTGCGCCCATCTTCTACAACACCATGGAAGACGCTGGTGCACTGCCCATCGAACTGGATGTAAGCCAGATGCACATGGGCGACGAGATCGAACTGCTGCCCTACGCTGGCAAGGCGCTCAAGGACGGTAACGTGATTGCCGAATTCGAAGTCAAGAGCGAAGTCCTGTTCGACGAAGTGCGTGCCGGTGGCCGCATTCCGCTGATCATTGGCCGTGGCTTGACTGCCAAGGCCCGCGAAGCCCTGGGCCTGCCGCCTTCCACGCTGTTCCGCCTGCCGCAAGTGCCTGCCGCCACCGGCAAGGGTTTCACGCTGGCCCAGAAGATGGTCGGCCGCGCCTGCGGACTGCCCGAAGGCCTGGGTGTGGTGCCCGGCACCTACTGCGAACCCCGCATGACCTCGGTGGGCTCGCAGGACACCACCGGACCCATGACCCGCGACGAACTCAAGGACCTGGCCTGCCTGGGCTTCAGCTCCGATCTGGTGATGCAGTCCTTCTGCCACACGGCTGCGTACCCCAAGCCCGTGGACGTGAAGATGCACCACGAGCTGCCTGACTTCATCAGCACGCGCGGCGGCATCTCGCTCAAGCCTGGCGACGGCATCATCCACAGCTGGCTCAACCGCATGCTGCTGCCCGACACCGTGGGAACGGGCGGCGACTCGCATACGCGTTTCCCTATCGGCATCAGCTTCCCTGCAGGTTCGGGCCTGGTGGCGTTCGCCGCAGCCACGGGCGTGATGCCGCTGGACATGCCTGAGTCGGTGCTGGTGCGCTTCAAGGGCCAGATGCAGCCCGGCGTCACGCTGCGTGACCTGGTGCACGCGATTCCGCTGTACGCCATCAAGCAAGGCCTGCTCACAGTGGCCAAGCAGGGCAAGAAGAACATCTTCTCGGGCCGCATCCTGGAAATCGAAGGCCTGCCTGACATGAAGGTCGAGCAAGCGTTCGAACTGTCTGACGCCTCGGCCGAGCGCTCTGCCGCTGGCTGCACGGTGCGCCTGAACAAGGAACCCGTGATCGAGTACATCAACTCGAACATCGTGCTGCTCAAGAACATGATCGCCCAGGGCTATGCCGACGCGCGCACCATCGGCCGCCGCATCAAGGCCATGGAAGCCTGGCTGGCCAACCCCCAGCTGCTGGCACCTGATGAAGATGCCGAGTACGCGGCCGTCATCGAGATCGACCTGGCCGAGATCACCGAACCCATCGTGTGCTGCCCCAACGATCCCGACGACGCCAAGACGCTGTCGGACGTGGCGGGTGCTGCCATCGACGAAGTGTTCATCGGCTCGTGCATGACCAACATCGGCCACTTCCGTGCAGCCTCCAAGCTGCTCGAAGGCAAGAAGGACATCCCCGTCAAGCTGTGGATGGCCCCGCCCACGAAGATGGATGCGCACCAGCTCACCGAAGAAGGCCACTACGGCGTGTTCGGCGCGGCCGGTGCCCGCATGGAAATGCCCGGCTGCTCGCTGTGCATGGGCAACCAGGCGCAGGTGAAGGAAGGCGCTACCGTGATGTCCACCAGCACCCGCAACTTCCCCAACCGTCTGGGCAAGAACACCAACGTGTACCTGGGCTCGGCCGAACTCTCGGCCATCTGCTCCAAGCTGGGTCGCATTCCTTCCAAGGAAGAGTACCTGGCAGACATCGGTGTCATCAACCAGAACGGCGACAAGATCTACAAGTACATGAACTTCGACCAGATCGCCGAGTTCAAGGAAGTGGCAGACGGCGTGACCGCCTGATCCTTCCCCTCGGGGATGGATAGACCAGTAAAAAGCGGCTCTTCGGAGCCGCTTTTTTTTGGCGCTGGATGTTTGTTGCAAACCACGCAATCGCCAAGCCATGCCACGGCGTGTCACGCAATGGACGTGTTTTTGTCACGCAAATGTCATGATTTCGTCGCTATGCTCCAGCCATAAAAACAAAACGAAATGGGGGGACATCCATGGCAAGAGAGAAAAACAATGCCGACAAGACCAGCAGCGTAGGGGCACGCTTCGCGGCGCTGCTGATCAGCGCGGTCTTCGCTCTGGGGTTTGGGTTGGGCGGCTACCACGCCGGGCTCAAGCCCCTCGCCCGTACGCTCGATACTGCCCTGCAGGTGCGTGGCTGGCAGCCTGTGCAGGCCGAAGTCCTGTCGGCTGAACTCAAGACGCACCACAGCAGCGATGGCGCCACCTACGAAGTGCAGGCCCGCTACCGCTATCAGGTGGCGGGCAAGGCTTACGAAGGCACCCGCGTCGGCCTGGACGCGCGGGGCAACAGCGACAACATCGACGACTGGCCACGGCAGTGGGCGGGGCGTCTTCAGAGCGCGCAGGCACGGGGGCAGGGCATCACGGTCCTGGTCAATCCCCACGATCCGTCGCAGTCGCTTATCGATCCCTCCATCCGCTGGTCGCTGCAGATTTTCCGCATTCCGTTTGCCCTGGTTTTTACCTTGGTGGGGCTGGTGGCGGCCTGGTTTTTTCTGCACACCCTGCTGGGTCTGGTCAGGGCCGGGGGGACATCGCCGGCAGCTGGCAGTGGCGGCCTGCAGCCGGGCTCGTCGCCCACCAGCTTGTTCGCGAAGGGCGCTTCCGGCACTTCGGTGGGTGCCATCTGGTTTTTCACCATCTTCTGGTGCGGTATTGCGTTCCCTATGGCGGCCCTGCTGTGGACCCAATCCAGCGCCCCCTGGTTTGCCAAGGCCTTCATCTCCCTCTTCGTGATGATCGGCCTGGGGCTGGTGGCCCTGTCGGTGCGCCATACCCACATGGCCTGGCGCTACGCGGGCGCAGAGCTGACCGCACTGCCCACAGTCCCGCGTGCGGGCCACCCGGTCGAGATGACACTGCTCCTGCCCGAGCGTGCCGCCGCCTACCAGCAGGGCCAGCAGTTGCAACTGCGCCTGGCCCAGTACCGGGTGGATGAATCGAGTTCCGGTTCGCCGGAGCGTTGTGTGGAGTCTTTCTCTGAAACCGCGCGTGTGCAGCCCACGGCCGATGGTGGACTGCGGCTGACGGCCCGTTTTGACCTGCCACCCGACGCGCCCCCGCACGGCGCGCAACGCTCTGGTGAACGTGTGGACTGGCGGCTGGAGTTGCTGCGCACCCCGGGCGGGGACGTAGAGCTGACCTACGACGTGCCCGTGCAGGCGGCCCCACAGGCGTTTGGCCACGAGCAGGCCGATCGCTTTGACCGGCGCGCTATCTGGAAGAAAGTGACCCCCATCGCGCCCGCTGATCCGGCCCACGGAGAAGGAGAAGCGGGCCTGGATGGTGAGGGCGCCTTGCTCCTGCCCGCTTCCGTTACGCTGCTGGAGACCCCGCATGCGTGGCAGTTTGAATTCAGCCGTCGCGGCTGGCGCTGGGCTGCAGGCCTGGTGCTGGCGGGTCTTGTGGCGGAGGCCTTCGTGAACGGCCGTTTCGGCTCTGGCGGCATCGCATTGCCACCATTCTTTGTGGCCACCGGCGCCTGGTGGCTGCTGGTCGCCTTTGTCCTGCAGGCTGCCACCTGCCGCTGGACTCTGTCTGTGCGGGATGAGGGCCTCACCGTGCGCCGCTACTCTGCGCTGTGGTCGCGGGCAGACGCCCTACCTGGGCAGGCCAGCCAGAGTCTGGTGCACAAGCTGCTGTATTCCACCGGCAGCGGCGCCAGCGAGACCCCTTATTTCGCTGTCTATGCGCGCGAGCGCGATGGCCCCCTGGTTCGGTTGACCCCCGGCGTCAGTGGCGAAGGGGCTGCCACTGCGTTGGGCCAATCCATCGCACGGGCCTGGTCGCACCGCCGGGGCCATTTCAGCCCTGGCGCGCAGCGGCCTGCCCGCACCGAGTATTCGCGCCCGGCCTGGGGATTGCTGCTGCTGGCAGTTGCTTTGGCCTGGTGGATCTGGGGGCCGTCCCTTGTCGGCCTGGTGCGCCCGGCTCTGCCGGGTCCATCCGCTGCGCCCGTTGCCGCCGCCGTACAGCCATCTGCGTCGTATTCTGCAGTGGACGACGCGCTGCTCGACGCGCAGGACGCCGGTGATGCCCAGGCCCTGGGCGCAGCCCTGGCAGCAGGCGCCAACCCCAACCTGCTCGCGCCCGGCGGCTCGTCCATGCTCATGCTGGCGGCCTACCGGGGGCAGCTGGAGCACATCGAGCTGCTGTTGCAGGCTGGTGCCCAGCCCGACCTTCGCCAGACACACAAAGACAGCGAGCGTGGCGACACTGCGTTGTTGCGCGCCTTCTACGGCGGCCACCTCGCTGCCGCCCAACGTCTGGTGCAGGTCGGGGCCAGCCTGGCGGCCCGCAACCGGTGGGACTGGGGCCCAGCACACATGGCCGCGCAAAGTGGTTGTGTGCCTTGTTTGCAGTGGCTGGCCGAACAGGGGCAGCCCCTGGACGAGCCCGCGCCCGCAAGCCGGAGCGAGACGCCTGCGATGCTGGCTGCTGCCAAAGGGCGCATCCAGGCGCTGGAGTGGTTGGAGGTGCGGGGTGTGGACCTTTGGCGCAAAGACCCGCATGGCAAGAATGCGCTGGATTGGGCGCGGTTTGGAAAGCAGCAAGAGGCGGAGCACTGGCTGGTGCAGCGCCAGCGCTGATGTGAGGCCAGGCCTCAGGCGCAAAGGGTGTCTATGGATGGGCCGAGGCAGTTGATTGGCGCTTCACAGGGTTTTGCTATAAAAAATATAGCTAACAATGACGCCCTTTAAGCGCTAGCGGCCAATTTTCCTTGAAACACCGAGCCTTGGTTCCGGTGCCCGCCTAACGAACCTGCTTCTTTTCCAGCTTGCGGGTCAGGGTGCGGCGGTGCATGCCCAGGCGCCTTGCCGCTTCCGAGAGATTGAAGCCGGTTTCTGCCAGCACCTCGTTGATGCGCTCCCATTCCAGCGTCTTGATGGAACTGGAGCGGTTGGTCAGCTCCACTTCGGTGTTGCCCGCCTTCAGGCCAAAAGCGGCCTCGATGTCGTCGGTATTGGACGGCTTGGCGAGGTAGTGGCAGGCGCCCAGTTTCACGGCTTCCACGGCGGTGGCGATGCTGGCAAAGCCGGTGAGCACCACGATCAGCATGTCTTCGCTGGAGGCATGCAGCTTTTGCACACAGGCCAGGCCCGAGGCTTCGCCCTTGAGCTTGAGGTCCACCACCGCAAAGCCGGGCGTGTGTTGTGCGAGCAGGGTTTCGACCTCGGGCAGGCTGGCAGCCTGCAGCACGCGGTAGCCGCGCCGTTCGAATGAACGGGCGAGCGTGCGGGCAAAGGCCTCGTCGTCTTCCACGATGAGCAGCAGTGGTTGCGCTTGTTCTCGTTCTTTGTCGTCGGTAGGGCTCATGGGTTCAGGCTTTGGCTTCAGGCAGTGTGATCGCCGCCAGTGGCAGTTCGATGGTTACTTCGGCACCCCCTTCGGGGCGGTTGCGTGCCGCCACGCTGCCACCCAGCGTGCGTGCCACGTTGAGCACAAGGTACAGGCCCAGCCCACCGCCCGGGCGGTTTTTGGAGGACTGGTAGGGCGTGCCCAGCTTGGCCAGCATGTCGGGGGCAAAGCCCGGCCCTGCGTCGGTCACCGTGATGCGCAGTGCATCGGCGTTGCGGGTGACGGCCAGGCGCACCCAGCCGGGCGAAGCATCGCGTGCATTGTCCAGCACATTGAAAACCATCTGCTGGAGCGTGGTGTCAGACACCATGGGCGTATCCGCGCCAAAGTCGTTGTCGTAGATGAACTGCGGCATCGACCGGGTGCTGCGCCATTCTTCGGCCAGGGCATCCACAAAGGTGCGCACGGTGGTCTGCATGGAGGCTTCGCCGCGTGTCTCTCCGGCCGAAAGCAGGATGCCGCTCACGATGCTCTTGCAGCGCTGCACCTGGGCCTGCATTTCGTCGATGTCCTCCTTCAGCGCTGGGTGGGCCGCCAGCTGCTTGTCATGCTGCCAGTCCCCCAGGATCACGGCCAGCGTGGACAGCGGCGTGCCCAGCTCGTGGGCAGCCCCTGAGGCCAGGAGGCCCATGCGCACGATGTGCTCTTCTTCCACGCGGCGGCGGCGTGCTGCGGCCAGGCGCGCATCGCGTTCACGCAGGTTCAGGTTGATGCGGGTGATGAAGACCACCACCAGCGTGGCGTTGAGCACAAAGCACACCAGCAACCCGATCACGTAAAGGCTCGACAGGCCCTGGTGCAGGTCCTGCGGCAACTCCAGGGGCAGGTGGTGTGTGGCCAGCACGCCAAAACACAGCAGCGTGATGATCACGATGGACCAGATGTAGGCGCCGCGCAGCAGCACGGCCCCCAGCGTGATCTGCAGCAGGTACAGGAAGACGAATGGGTTGCTGGTGCCCCCGCTCAGGTACAGCTGCACTGTGAGCACGGCCACATCGATCAGCAGGGCCAGAAAAAGCTCCACATTGCGCACCATCACACCGGTGCGCAGCCGCAGCAGGCTCACCACGTTGAACACCGCCAGGCAGCCCACCACCAGCAGCATCTCGCGCACAGGCAGCGTGAGGTTCAGGCTGTAGTGCGCCATCTCGATGGTGAACACCTGGCCGACCACGGCAATCCAGCGTAGCTCGATCAGCTGCTGAAGGTTCTTGATGCCTGCGGCGGCATCGGCCGAGCGTGCGTTGCGCTGCGGCGCGGCGGTCGCAGTATCAGGACGAAGAGGTGTCATCAGGGGCGAAGGTGGTGGCAGGGCGCGCAAAGCCGCGCAGGCGGCGCTCGTAGCGTGCCACATACCAGCCAGCACCCGCAACCATGATGGCCAGACCGTACCAGGTCAGTGCGTAGACCAGGTGGCTGTTATGGAACCGGATCACCGTCATGCCAGCGCGCGGCCAACGGGTGTCCGCTGCCGGGGGCGCAGCGGCGCCTGGTAAGGGAGGCAACCCCGCATCGATGAAGAAGGGGGCAGTCTCGGGCAACTGCAGCCAATGGCCGATGGCCGCAATGTCGCGCGAGTACCAGCGCTGCTCAGCCGGGGCATTGGTGCGCAGAAAACCACCGTCAGGCTCGCTCATGCGCAGCAGGCCCTGGACAGTCGCGGTGGTGGAGGTAGGGGGGATGGAGGCGGGCATAGGCTTTGCCAGCCATTGGGCGCGCTGCTCCTGCGGCACAAAACCCCGGTTCACCAGCACCTGCGCGCCATCATCCAGCTGCAAGGGCGTCATCACCCAGAAGCCCGAGCCCAGCTCGGTCAGGGCCTGGGTAAGCACGGTTTTCTCGGGCAGCCACCGGCCCTGCGCGGTGACGGGCAGGTATTCGTGGCTGGCCGCACTCACCTGGGGCCACTCTGGGCGGGAGGGCAGGGGTACAGGAGCAGCGTGCACGCGTTGATCGACGCGCTCGATCAACGCGAGCTTCCATGCGCGGCGCTGCACCTGCCAGGTACCCAGCGCGATAAAGCCCAAAAACAAGGCGATGCCCACAACTGCGAGCACCGCCTGGCGAAGCCGCCGGGACTGGGGGACCGGGGCTGTGGGGTGGAATGGCATCAGGGCGTCGAGTGGCCCGGCGCCTCATGCGTTGCGGGCGTGGGGGTGGGGTGCTCGGGCATCATGTTTGCGTTCATGTGGAACATGACCCACAGCGTGCCCGCAATGGCAATGGCTACGAACACCACGGTGAAGATGGTGGACAGCATGGTCCAGCCGCCTTCGACCTTGCCGTTCATGTGCAGGAAATACACCATGTGCACCAGGATCTGGATCACGGCGAAGCCGCCCAGCACCAGCACGGCGGTGTTGCGGTCGGCGATGACCTTGGCCATGACGAGCCAGAAGGGAATGGCCGTGAGGATGACCGAGAGCACGAAGCCGATCGTGTAGTCGCGCAGGCTGCTGTGCGGTTCCGCGTCGCCGTGGTGGTCGTGGCCGCCATGGTCATGCGCGCCGTGTGCGTGTGTTGTGTGTTGTGCGCTCATAGTTACAGCACTCCCATCAGGTACACAAAGGTGAAGACGCCAATCCAGACCACGTCCAGAAAGTGCCAGAACATCGACAGGCACATCAGGCGGCGGGTGTTTGCAGGGATCAGGCCGTGTTTGCCGATCTGCACCATCAGCACCACCAGCCAGATCAGACCAAAGGTCACGTGCAGGCCGTGGGTGCCCACCAGCGTGAAGAAGGCCGACAGGAAGGCGCTGCGCTGGGGCGTGGCACCCTGGTGGATCAGGTGGGCAAACTCATAGAGTTCGAGGCCCAGGAAGCACAGGCCGAAGAAGCCGGTGACGGCCAGCCACAGCAGCGTGCCTTTCACATCCTTTTGCTGCTTGCGCAGCATGGCAAAACCGAAGGTGATGGACGACAGCAGCAGGAAGGCCGTATTGATGGCCACCAGCGTCAGGTCGAACAGCTGCGCACCGGTGGGGCCGGCCGCATAGCTGCGGCCCAGCACGCCATAGGTGGCAAACAGGGCGGCAAAGATGAGGCAGTCGCTCATCAGGTAGAGCCAGAAGCCCAGTGCGGTGCCGTTTTCGGGATGGGGCTCGTGCGCAAGGTGGTAGTCGCGCGGGGCCAGGGCGCCTGCGGCGGCGCCAGCGTTAAGGCGGAGTTCAGACATGGCGTGCCAGTTGGAGTGTGCGGGCTTCTTCGGTGGCGGCGACTTGGGACGCCGGGATGTAGAAGTCACGCTTGTAGTTGAACGTGTGGATGATCGAAGCCAGCAGCAGCGCCGCGAACGAAACGCCCGCAAGCAGCCACATGTGCCAGATCAGCGCGAAGCCAAAGACCAGTGACAAGGCCGAGATGACCGCGCCCGAGCCGGTGTTGGCAGGCATGTGGATGGGCGCAAAGCCGCCGAGCGGGCGCTGGTACCCATGCTTCTTCATGTCCCACCACGCATCGATTTCATGCACGACAGGGGTGAAGGCAAAGTTGTAGTCGGGCGGGGGCGACGAGGTGGCCCATTCGAGCGTGCGCGCATCCCACGGGTCGCCCGTGTGGTCGCGCAGCTGGTCGCGCTTGAGGTAGCTCACCACGATCTGGATCAGGAAGCAGGCGATGCCCGCAGCAATCATTGCGGCGCCGATGGCGGCGATCACGAACCAGATCTGCAGCGACGGGTCTTCAAAATGGTTGGCACGGCGCGTGACACCCATCAGGCCCAGCACATACAGCGGGCCGAACGCCACCCAGAAGCCCACCACCCACAGCCAGAAGGAACGCAAGCCCCAGGTGCGGTCGAGCTTGTAGCCAAAGGCCTTGGGATACCAGTAGTTGATGCCGGCGAACAGCCCGAACAGCACGCCACCGATGATCACGTTGTGGAAGTGGGCGATCAGGAACAGGCTGTTGTGCAGCACGAAGTCGGCCGGGGGCACGGCCAGCAGCACGCCGGTCATGCCGCCGATGGCAAAGGTCACCATGAAGGCCACGGTCCACATCATGGGCAGCTCGAAGCGGATGCGGCCCTTGTACATGGTGAACAGCCAGTTGAAGATCTTCGCGCCCGTGGGGATCGAGATGATCATCGTCGTGATGCCAAAGAAGGTATTCACGCTCGCACCTGAGCCCATGGTGAAGAAGTGGTGCAGCCACACCAGGTACGACAGGATGGTGATCACCACCGTGGCGTAGACCATGGAGGTGTAGCCGAACAGCCGCTTCTTGCAGAACGTGGCCACCACTTCAGAGAAGATGCCGAAGCACGGCAGGATCAGGATGTAGACCTCGGGGTGGCCCCAGATCCAGATCAGGTTCACGTACAGCATGGCGTTGCCGCCCAGGTCGTTCGTGAAGAAGTTGGTGCCGACATAGCGGTCCAGCGACATCAGCACGAGCGCTGCCGTCAGCACCGGGAACGAGGCCACGATCAGCGCGTTGGTGCACAGGGCAGTCCAGGTGAAGACGGGCATGCGCATCAGGTTCATGCCGGGTGCGCGCATCTTGATGATGGTGACGATCAGGTTGATGCCCGAGAGCGTGGTGCCCACCCCCGCAATCTGCAGGGCCCAGATGTAGTAGTCGAGCCCCACGCCGGGGTCCTGCGCCCCCAGGTTGGACAGTGCCAGCCAGCCGGATGTGGAGAACTCGCCCAGGAACAGCGACACCATCACCAGGATCGCGCCTGCCGTGGTCATCCAGAAGCTGAAGTTGTTGAGGAACGGGAACGACACGTCGCGCGCGCCGATCTGCAGCGGCACGAGGTAGTTCATGAGGCCCGTGACCAGTGGCATCGCCACGAAGAAGATCATGATCACGCCGTGGGCGGTGAAGATCTGGTCATAGTGGTGCGGCGGCAGGTAGCCCATGTTGTCGCCAAAAGCCATGGCCTGCTGCAGGCGCATCATCACGGCGTCGGCAAAGCCGCGCAGCAGCATCACGAGGCCGAGGATCATGTACATGATGCCGATGCGCTTGTGGTCGATGCTGCAGATCCAGTCGCGCCACAGCGTGCCCCACAGGCGGAATTTGGTGATGGCGGCCATCACGGCCAGGCCACCCAGCACGGTGGCGACAAAGGTCCAGAGCACGATGGGCTCGTGCGCCATCGGTATGGAATCCCAGGTGATTCGGCCCAGGGCCCAATGGGATGCGGTATCAGGTGCGGAGGACATAAAGGTCTTTGGAAGATGCCAACACCCGCTTGGCACGGGCGCCGACATGGCAAATCAAGGGCGGGTCATTGGGCGGAGTTGGCGCGCGGTGCGTGGCGGGCTTCCAGGCTGGCCACCACCTGGGCGGCGTTCTGCGAGGTGCATACGTCCTGCGGCAGATTCAGGCCCACGGCGCGCACATAGGCGTCACCGCCGTTCTCGTCAATGGCCATCATGTGGTGCATGCACATCTTGCCGTCTTCGACACAGCGGTTCAGTACCTTGTCATACAGGCCTTCTTCCACGCTGGCAAAGCGCTGCACGGGGTCGCGCTCGCTGGGCTTGGCCAGGTCCATGTAGGCCTGGCGTGTAAGTGGCTTGCCTTCGGACTTGGTCTTGGCCACCCACTGCGCGAAGTCGCTCTCGCTCAGGCCATGGAACTTGAACGTCATGCCAGAGAAGCCAGCGCCGCTGTAGTGCGAGGACATGCCCTTGTACACGCCCGGTTGGTTGATCACGGCGTTCAGCTCGGTCTGCATGCCGGGCATCGCGTAGATCATGCCGGCGAGGTCGGGCACGTAAAACGCGTTCATCGTGGACGTGGCCGTGAGCTTGAACAGGATGGGGCGGTCCACCGGCGCAGCCAGTTCATTCACGGTGGCAATGCCCAGCTCAGGGTAGAAGAACAGCCACTTCCAGTCCATGGCCACCACCTGCACTTCCATGGGGGTGGATTGGGCGTCCAGCGGTTTGCTGGCCGAGATGCGGTCCAGCGGGCGGTAGGGGTCGAGCTTGTGGGTGCCGATCCAGGTCAGGGCGCCGAGGGCGATGACGATCAAGAGCGGCACGGTCCAGATCACCAGCTCCAGCGTGGTGGAGTGGTGCCAGTCGGGGTCGTAGTCGGCCTCGGTGTTGGCAGTGTTGTTCTGGCGGTACTTCCAGGCAAACCACAGGGTGAGGGCAATCACCGGAACGATGATGATCAGCATCAGCAGCGTGGCCTGGATGACCATGTGGCCTTGCTGGGCCGCGATGTCGCCGGCGGGGTTGAGGACGACCGCCTTGCTGCAGCCAGCCAGGCTGCCCAGGGCGGCCATGGCGGCGAGCCAGACAGGCACGCGAGGTAAAGGTAGTTTGGACATGTGACAGGCGCAACCAAGGCGTTTAAGGGTAAACGCGGATAACGAAGTGCCGTCGAATGTAATAGCCCTAGCTTTTTTGTACATTGGACATTTTGTCCAAGGTCAAAGTAATGCGCCCCACTTTGGTGCATTTCCGGTCCCTGCGGTGTTGTCCTGCACACGGCATAGTGAAACCGCACTTGTCCCAGATCAAACTTGCGTGTAGAACCAGAATGTCTTATCCAAACAACGACAAGGAGCCCTGTTCATGAGCAGCCCCGCCTCTGCCACTTACCCTGCGGCCGGCTTTGAAGAAAGCCCCGCCTCTCTCTCGCGGGCTGATACGCATGAAGACGTGACCCCCAGCGAAATTGCTGTGGGCGTGATCATCGGACGCTCGTCCGAGTATTTCGACTTCTTCGTTTTCGGGATCGCCTGCGTTCTCGTCTTCCCGTCCTTCCTCTTTCCATTCCTCTCGCGCCTGGATGGCACGCTGATGGCGTTTGCGCTGCTGGCGGTCGCTTTTGTCGTGCGCCCGGTGGGCACGGCCATTTCCATGGCCATCCAGCGGCGCTGGGGCCGGGGCACCAAGCTGACCATTGCACTATTCTTGCTGGGCGTGTGCACGGTGGGGATGGCGTTCTTGCCGGGCTACAAGGACGCGGGCCTGACTGCCGTGGTGGCGCTGCTGATCCTGCGCATTGGCCAGGGTCTGGCGCTCGGCGGTTCTTGGGACGGCCTGCCGTCGCTGCTGGCCATGTCGGCGCCCAAGGAACGGCGGGGCTGGTTTGCCATGATCGGGCAATTGGGCGCGCCTGTCGGGTTTGTGCTGGCGGCGGGTCTGTTTGCCTATCTGTACAGCAGCCTCAGCGTGCAGGAATTTCTGGCCTGGGGCTGGCGTTATCCCTTCTTCGTGGCCTTTGCCGTGAACGTGGTGGCCCTGTTTGCCCGCCTGCGCCTGGTGGTGGGGCAGTCATACGCCGAGCTGCTGCAAGAGCGTGAACTGCAGCCCGTGCCTGTGAGCCGTGTGATACGTGACGAAGGCAGCAATGTGGTACTGGGTGCTTTTGCCGCGCTGGCGAGCTTTGCGCTGTTCCACTTGGTCACGGTGTTCCCGCTGTCTTGGATCACGCTGTATTCGGACCAGCCGGTGACCCAGATTCTGGGCGTGCAGATCGTAGGCGCCTTCCTGGCAGCTGGGGCCATCATGGTGTCTGGCTGGCTGTCGGACCACCTGGGCCGCCGCAAGCTGCTGGGCGGCATGGCGGTGTTGATCGGTGTGTTCAGCTTCATGGCCCCCGTTCTGCTCAACTCGGGCGAGGTGGGCAGCACCATGTTCCTTCTACTGGGTTTTGTGCTGCTGGGCTTGTCGTATGGCCAGGCGTCGGGCACGGTCACGGCCAATTTTTCGCCCCAATACCGCTACACGGGCGCCGCTCTCTCGGCCGACCTTGCCTGGATCATTGGCGCCGCGTTTGCACCGCTGGTGGCCTTGTACCTGTCGGCCCAGTTCGGGCTGCTGGCGGTCACGGTGTATTTGCTGTCGGGCGTGGCCTGCACGCTGGGCGCGCTGAACCTGAATCGGCGCATGGAGCGCCGGGACCGGTAAGGGGCAGAGATTTGCTATTGTTTGTATAGCTGTTTGCGCTTTTCTACAAAGCGCTAGAGGCTAAAAATGCTCTAAAAAAAAGCGCCCGGTACTACCGGGCGCTTTTTTTTGTGAAGGCTCAGTCCTGTGGTCTGAAGCCAATGGTCAGTGAAGGCGGCACGCGGCCATCCACATCGCGCGGCAGGGTCTCGGTCTTGTCCAGGGCGCGGAGCACTGCGTCATCCCAGGCCTTGTTGCCGCTGGACTGCACCAGGCGTTTGCCCACGATGGTGCCATCGGGCGAAAGGCGGACTTCCACCTCGGCGCGCGGGTTGCCTGAGATCGCGTCGGGGTACACGATGTTGGGCTTGACCTTGGCTGCAACCTTGCCGCCATAGCTGCCCGACGGACCAGCGCTGCGCTGGGCTGTGCCTGTGGCGTTCTCGCCGCCCGTGGCCCCCGCCAGGCCCTGGAGGCGGCGCAGGTTGGCTTCCCGCTGTTCTGCCAGCTGTTTGGCCTCCGCGTCGGCCTTGCGCTTGGCGGCTTCGTCCGCCTTGCGCTTGTCTTCGGCCAGCTTCTTTTGCTTGTCCTGCTCGGCCTTCTTCTGCTCAGCCAGCTGCTTTTCGCGCTGTTCCTTTTCTTTTTCCTTTTCCTTTTGCAGGCGTTCCTTCTTTTCCTGCTCCAGGCGGTCGCGGCGTTCGTCTTCCTTGCGCTCACGTTCGCGCTTTTCACGTTCCAGCTGCTGCTCGCGCGCCTTCTTCTCCTGCTCCAGGCGCTTTTTTTCGCGTTCGATGGCGATGTCCGCCTCGCGCGTGTCGGGCGGCTCCACGGCGCGGGGGGGCGGTGGTGGTGGCGGAGCGGGCGGACGCACTTCCGGGGGAGCGGGTGGTGGCGGCGGGGGCTCCACGGCGCGTGGTGCGGCCTGCTGGGGCACCGCAGCCCACAGTTCGGCCTCCACCGCAGGCTGGTCGGCGCTGTTCTTCCAGTTCACGCCCCAGGTGAGCGCACCGATGAGCACGACATGCACAAGCACCGCCAGTGAAATGGCGCGCAAGCGTGCCGGGGGGCGGGGCGGGGAAAACTGGTCGCGGTCGTTGTGGGCGTGCATGGGCTTCAGAGCGGCGGGCGTGCGTTCGGTTCAACCACCCTGTTTGACGGAAAGACCCACGCGTTGCACGCCCGCCTTTTGCAAGGCATCCATGGCTTTCACCACGTTTTCGTACTGCACTCCCTTGTCGGCGCTGATGACCACGGCACTGGCGCTGTCAGCACCCTGGGCCTTCTGCCAGCGGCTGGCCGCGTCGCCGATCTCGCGCTGGTTCAGACTGCGTGTGGCTTCGGGCGTCTTGAACTGCAGCGTGCCGTCCTTGTTGACGATGACCTGGGCCACCACCTTGGGCATGTTCTTGCCTTTGCCCACGCTGGGCACATCAACAACGCCCGGCGTCAGCATGGGCGCCGTCACCATGAAGATGATGAGCAGCACCAGCATCACGTCGATGAACGGGACCATGTTGATCTCGTTGATGGTGCGGCGGCCTCGACCGCGGGATGCCATGGCGGGCATGTGGGCCTCCGTGCTCAGTGGCCCGAGGCCGTATGGCCTGCGGGTGCGGGCTGGGCGCCCAGATTGCGCTGCAGGATGTTGGAGAACTCTTCGATGAAGGTCTCCTGGTGCGTGGCCACGCGGTCGATGTCGCGGGCAAAGCGGTTGTAGGCGATCACAGCGGGGATGGCGGCAAACAGGCCGATCGCGGTGGCCACCAGGGCTTCGGCAATGCCAGGCGCCACGGTGGCCAGCGTGACCTGCTCCATGCCCGCAAAGCCGGTGAACGCGTGCATGATGCCCCACACGGTGCCAAACAGGCCTACGTACGGCGACACGGAGCCGACCGACGCCAGGAATGAAAGGCTCGATTCGACCACGTCCATCTCGCGCTGGAAGCTCGCGCGCATGGCGCGGCGTGCGCCGTCGAGCAGGGTGCCGGGGTCCACGATGCGGCGCTCACGCAGCTTCTGGTATTCACGCATGCCGCTGGCAAAAATACGTTCCATGGGACCGGCCTGCTTGGCGTTTTGTGCGGCACTGGCGTACAGGTCGTTCAGGCTGGTGCCCGACCAGAACTCGCGCTCGAAATCCTCATTGAGCGCTTTCACGCGCTTGAGCGAAAACAGCTTTCGGAAGATGGCTGCCCAACTGGCGACGGAGACGCCCAGCAACAGCAGCATCACGAGTTGCACCACCCAGCTGGCGTGCAGCACCAGGGTGATGATGGACATGTCTTGGGAGTTCATGGTGAGAGTTGTTCCAGCAGGGTGTTCGGAATTCTTGCGGGGCGCATGGTGGCAGCATCAACCCATCCGATGCGGATGGTGCCTTCGCTCAGCAACAAAGGGGCTTGTTCGGTCATCTGCTCTGGTTTCAGGAGCGCGCGCTGCACTATTGTCAACGATGCGCGGCCCGAGGCCTGCAGGGCGGCGGTAACAATCAGTTCATCGTCCAGCCGTGCAGGCCGGTGGTAGCGAAGCTGGGCATCGGTTACGACAAACATGCCCCCGGTTTGTTCCCGCAATCGCTGCTGACCCACGCCCAGCGACCGCAGCCATTCGGTGCGAGCGCGCTCGAAGAACTTGAGGTAGTTGGCATAGAACACGATGCCGCCGGCATCGGTGTCCTCCCAATACACGCGGATGGGGAACTCGAATGCCATCGCGCGTTACCCCAGCACGCTGCGCAGCCGCGCCACAGACTCTTGGAGTTGCGCCATGGAGTTGGCGGTGGAAAAGCGCACAAACCGTTCTGGCTCGGCCGTGCCGAAGTCACGCCCTGGCGTCACGGCGATGTGCGCACGGCGCATCAGCTCAAAAGCAAAGTCCCAGCTGCCGCTGACACCCAGGCGCTCGGCGGCCTGCGTGCAGTCCGCCCAGGCGTAGAAGGCACCGTCGGGCATCACCGGCACCGAAAGGCCCATGGACTGCAGGGCGGGGATAAAGAAGTCGCGCCGGGCCTTGAACTCGGCGCGGCGGCGTTCGTATTCAGCAATGCTCTCTGCCTCGAAGCAGGCCAGCGCCGCGTGTTGCGACACGGTGCTGGCGCAGATGAACAGGTTCTGCGCCAGGCGCTCGACCACCGGCACCATGGCTTCGGGCACTACCATCCAGCCCAGGCGCCAGCCGGTCATGTTGAAGTATTTGCTGAAGCTGTTGATGCTGATGATGTTGTCGTCGATGGCCAGTGCGGTGTGGCCAAACTCTTCCTCGTACGACAGGCCCAGGTAGATCTCGTCGATCATCGTGATGCCGTCATGCGCGCGGACCACTTCGTGGATTCGGCGCAGCTCACCGGGCGCGATGGAAGTGCCGGTGGGGTTGGACGGCGATGCGAGCAGCACACCCCGCGTCTTGTCCGTCCAGGCCGCACGCACCTTGTCGGCGCTCAGCTGGTAGCGTTCTGCGGCCGTGGTGGGCAGCAGCACGGCCTTGCCCTCGGCGGCGCTCACGAAGTGGCGGTTGCAGGGGTAGCTGGGGTCGGGCATCAGGATCTCGTCGCCCGACTCGATCAGCGCCAGGCACGCCAGCTGCAGCGCGGCCGAAGCACCGGCCGTGACCACGATGCGGCGTGCAGGCACATTGACGCCAAAGCGGCTCTGATACCAGCCGCTGATGCGCTCGCGCAGCGCATCCAGCCCCAGCGCGTTGGTGTACTGCGTAGCGCCGCTGTGCACGGCGCGCGCGGCGGCCTCCTGCACCAAGGGCGGCGCGGTGAAGTCCGGCTCGCCAATGTTCAGGAAGATCATCGGCTCGCGCGTGCCCGCCACCTCGCGGGCCAGGGCCTGCGCGGCCTTGGCGACCTCCATCACATAGAACGGTTCGATGCGCTCAGCGCGCGTGGAAAACTTCATGGGAAGGTGTCCTGCCCGTGCGGGTCGGGTGTTGCTCGGAAACTCAAGAAAGAAGGCCCCGTGCGTGGCAGTGGGTTGCACGCGCGGGAGCCTTTCGGCGGGGTGCGCTCAGGCTTCGTCGGCGGGCGCGCCAGGCATTGCGCCCGGGGCCTTGTCGGCCGCCACTTCCAGCGCACGCAGCTTGGGAGCCAGGCCGTTGAGCACGGCGTTCACGTACTTGTGGCCGTCGGTGCCGCCAAACTCTTTGGCAAGCTCAATGCACTCGTTGAGCACCACACGCCACGGCACGTCCAGGCAGTGCTGAAACTCGTACACGCCGATCCACATCACGGCATGCTCGATGGGCGAGATCTCGGCCATCTTGCGGTCCAGCAGCGGGGTGATCAGCGCGTCCAGGTCGGCGGCGGTGTTGATGCAGCCGTGCAGCAGTGCGTCGTAGTGCACCGAATCGGCCTTGTGAAAGCCCGCCAGGTCGCGGGTGAACGCGTCGATGGCGTGCGCATCGTTGCCGCCCACCAGGTGCTGGTACAGCGCCTGCAGCGCGAATTCGCGCGCGCGGCTGCGGTTGGACTTGGAGGCTGCCTTGCGCGTGCCCGTGCTCTTGAGCCCGGTGCGGGCCTGCTTGGGCGGGCGTGCCGAGGACGGTGTGGGGGTGTTTTCGCTCATGACAGCTCGTCCAGCAGGTTGGCCATTTCCACCGCAACGCGGGCGGCATCGGTGCCTTTTTCGGTCTGGCGGGCGATGGCCTGCTCGACGTTTTCGGTGGTGATGATGGCGTTGGCAATCGGGATCTGGTAGTCCAGCGACAGGCGCGTGACGCCCGCGCCGGATTCGTTGGCCACCAGTTCGAAGTGGTAGGTCTCGCCACGGATGATGCAGCCCAGCGCGATCAGCGCGTCGAATTCATCGCTTTCGGCCATGGCCTGCAAGGCCACGGGCACCTCCAGCGCGCCGGGCACCAGCACGTGCTTGATGTTTTTCTCTTGCACACCCAGCGCGAGCAACTCGGCGCGGCAGGCGGCCGCCAGCGTGTTGGTGATGCTCTCGTTGAAGCGGGCCTGCACGATGCCGATGTGCAATTTCTTGCCGTCCAGCTTGTCCGCTGTTCCTTTGTCTGCGCCAAACATGTTCTTTATTCCTTGGGGATGAAGCCGGTGATTTCGAGGCCGTAGCCGGCCATGCTGGGCATGCGGCGGGGCTGGCCCATCAGAGCCATCTTGTGTACGCCACATTCGCGCAGGATCTGCGCGCCCACGCCATAGGTGCGCAGGTCCATGCGGCCGCGTTCGGGGGCCTGCGCCGCGCGGGCGGTGCCTTCAAACTGGGCCAGCAGCTGGGCGGCGCTTTCACCGCAGTTGAGCAGCACGGCCACGCCCTTGCCTTGCTTGACGAGGTATTGCAGGCTGGTATCGAGGCCCCACGAGTGCATGGAGCGGTTGACTTCGAGCGCGTCGAACACCGACAGCGGCTCGTGCACGCGCACAGGTACCACGTCGTCGGCGCTCCACTGGCCCTTGACCAGCGCCAGGTGCACGGCCTGGCTGGGTTTGTCGCGGAAGGCGTGGGCGGTAAATTCGCCGTAGGCGGTCTGCAGCGTGCGCGTGCCGACCTTTTCGACCAGCGACTCGTTGCGGCTGCGGTATTCGATGAGGTCGGCAATGGTGCCGATCTTCAGGCCGTGCTCGGCCGCAAACAGCTGCAGGTCGGGCAGGCGGGCCATGGTGCCGTCGTCCTTCATGATCTCGCAGATCACCGATGCGGGGCTGCAGCCTGCCATGGCGGCCAGGTCGCAACCGGCTTCAGTATGGCCTGCGCGCATGAGCACGCCGCCATCCACGGCCTGCAGCGGGAAGATGTGGCCGGGTTGGACCAGGTCGGTGGGCTTGGAGTTGCGGTCCACCGCCACCTGCACGGTGCGGGCACGGTCGGCCGCCGAGATGCCGGTGGTCACGCCCTCGGCCGCCTCGATGGAGACGGTGAACGCCGTGCTGTACACCGTGCCATTGCGCGCGGCCATGGGTGGCAGCTTGAGGAACTCGCAGCGCTCACGGCTCAATGTCAGGCAGATCAGGCCCCGGCCGAAGCGGGCCATGAAGTTGATAGCCTCGGGCGTCACGTGGTCGGCGGCCAGGACGAGGTCGCCTTCGTTTTCGCGGTCTTCTTCATCCACCAGGATGACGATGCGCCCGGCGCGCATCTCGGCCACGATGTCTTCGACGGGGGAGATCGGCACGGGGGTGAGGGGGGAAGTCATGGAAGGGCGGGCTTTCGGTGGGCCGCGCGGGTGGCGCGCACCGCACGCTGTCCGGCCACGACCCGGGCGGGTCGATTCCAAAGAGCGGGCAGTGCGGGGCTGGCCGCACGGTGCGGGAGCGCTCTGCGCCCCGAAAGCCGAGATTTTAGTTCACTTGGGGCGCGGCCAAAGCGGATCACGCAGTCGAGCGGCCGCCGTCATGCCGGGCCAGCGCGCCGGCCACGATCAAGCCGGCCAGCAGCATCAGGGACAGCATCTTGACGCCGCTGGCCACCGTCACCACTGTAGGCCAGTGGGCGAGGTGCATGTGCAGCGTGGCAAAGTTTTCCACGAGATCCGACACCACGAGCGTGCCCATCGCCCAGTGTGCATGGCGCGAAAGGCCACCCAGGGCCCGGCCCTGCGGCACGGCCCGCGCGACCAACCGCCGCACGGCCCACGCCACCGGGTAGGCCAGCCACAGGGTGTAGCAGGCGAGCAGGGCCCAATCCAAGGCGATGACGCGGCGCACGCCCTCGGCGTTGCACATCACCTCCCAGCTGGCATGCCAGTGGGCCGACAGCTGAAAGCCCGTGGGCAGGATCTGCAGCCACAACGGCGCGGTATCCAGGTCGCAGGCGCGGTAGCCAGCGAGGGTGGTGATGGCGTACAGCACGGCCGTGGCGGCTGCCAGCGCTATACCCATCCAGCGCCAGGGTTGCGTGCGCGGCACGGTGCTCGCGGGCACGGCGCCGTCCACCGGGCGGGCCGTGGGGTCGATGAAGTCGCTGGTCTCACGGCCACGGGCGTTCAGGCCGGTCCAGACCCAGTAGGGGCAGTCATACGCCTGGTCGTGCATGGCGGTGAGCGGGTCGCCGGGCTGCAGCTGGCTCTTGTCCACCCGCAAGCCGTGGGCAGCGGCTTCGTCCACCATCCAGGCCAGCGTGATGTTGGACAGCCCGTCGCGCGCGTACGAGCCGCCCACGTCGCTGTGCACGCCGCGGAACCAGCGCTGGTCGTAGCTGCGCCAGGGCTGCTCCTCGGCGGTGAAGTGCGGGTCTTCGTAGCGGCGGGGCGTGTACTTGCTGCGCGATTCATACAGCGACATGGCATGGCGCACGTGGGCAAAGCGCTTGCGGTCGAAGTCGGTGGAGTTGCTGATCTTGATGCTGCCCAGTCCGCCCAGGCCGATGGCCTCCACCGTGTCCCACACGCCCACGAAGTGCACCAGCGGCGTGCGGCCCAGCGAGAAGTTGTTGATCACGTCCTCCGCAAATTTCTCCCGGTCTTTGGTGCCGGCCTGGTTTTTGTGGCCGCGCGGCGCAAAGTAGGTGCGCACCAGCGTTTCGATGAGCGGCAGCCCCTCGGTGTGGATCAGGCCGTACATGTTGATCATCCCGGCCACCGACCGCGCCGTGAATGCGCCGCGCGAGAAGCCGAACAGGTAGATCCGGTCGCCCCGCTGGTACGTATTGACGAGGAACCGGTAGGCCTCTGCGATGTTGGGGAACACGCCGTTGCCCAGTGCCAGCCCTGCCAGTTGCCGCAGCTGGTTCTTGGCCTCGGACACGATCCCGTCCGCCGGGAACTCGTTGGTCGTGCCCACGCCGGGGTCGTAGTAAACGAGCTGGGTGGGCTCCTTGCCCGATGGGTCGTGGCCCTTGCCGAGCATGCGCAGCAGCTTAACCACGTTGGTGTCCTGCTGGTTGCCCAGAATGTTGCCGGTGCCGTCGAACAGCAGCACCAGGTTGCGGCCGGGCTTTTCGGCCCATTGCGCGTCCGCCGCGATGCACTGGGTCAGGATGTCCTTGCGGGTGGGGGGACGGTAGGCGGCGCGCGGTGGATTTGTGGCTACTGCGGCCGGTGTGGCAAGTGCGTTCATGAAGTCCCCCCCTCGCTCTGCAACCAATCATGACTGACGCAAACAGTGCTCAGGCAAGCGACACGCCCACGGCAAAGCCGGTTGCTGCATCCCGATTGGCGTAAGTCCTCAATGTATGTGCCGCAGATTCTGGGTGACTACTGCCGGGCATGGCAAGCAGGAAAGCGCCATTCGGGGGGGGGGCGAGCCGGGGCAGGGGGCAGGCCCTTCAGCCAACGTCAGATGCTTTGCGCTTGCAACCGCACGTCGCTTGCCGGGTAGGCCACGCAGGGCAGCACGCAGCCCTCGGCCTTTTCTTCGGCAGACAGGCCGGGCCACTCGATGGCATAACGCACTTCGCCTTCGATCAGCATGCCGAGGCAGGTGCGGCAGGTGCCGTTGCGGCAGGAGCTGGGCCAGTCGATGCCGCCTTGCTCCAGCGACAACAGCAGGGGCTGCTCGGGCCAGGCGTCGCATTGCTGGCCGTCGGGCTCGACCTTGGCGATGAAAAAGGGGGCTGCGGTGGGTGTGTTCATGGGGTGCGTTTCTTCAAGCGTTGCGGGAGGCGTGTGTCCACACCAGCAGCAGGTTGTTGGCGGGCAGCGCATGCCGCGCGGCCAGTTGCAGGCCCGCTTCGGCAGCCACAGCGGCCACGTCTTCGATGCGGCGGATGCCCCAGCTCGCGTCTTGTGCGCGCAGGCTGGCATCGAACGACAGATTGCCAGGAGCCGTGGGCACGCCGTCTTCCAGGTACGGGCCGTAGGTGACGAGGTAACCGCCCGGCGCCAAGTGTCGCGCGGCGCCTTGCATCAGCCCGGTGCAGCAGGCCCACGGCGCGATGTGCAGCATGTTGGCGCAGTAGATCAGGTCAAACGTGGCGCCGAATGCGGGGGGCTCGCTGGGCCAGGGGCTTTGCAGCACATCCAGCCGCAGCGGCGGACGCACGTTGCGGGCGCCCGCCTGGGCGGCCCAGCCGCTGATCGAGCCAAAGTGGGTGGCCTGCTGGTCGGTGGGTTGCCAGGACCAGCCGGGCAGGGCGGCGGCAAAGTGCGCGGCGTGCTGGCCGGTGCCGCTGGCAACCTCCAGCGCCGCACCCGCAGGCGCCAGCAGGGCCAGCAACTGCGCGAGGATGGCGGGCTGGTTGCGTTCGGCGGCGGGGCTGTGCTGAAGTTGCGGGATGGGCATGGATGATTTTTAGGTGTTTTTGGCCTCTAGCGCTTATCTGATAAGCGCTAGTAGCTATGAAATAAAGAGCGGCACAAGGGCGCCGATGGGGACTGTACCGCAGTCATCCTGCCCCCACGGCATTGCCTTTTTTTTAAGCGGGCCAAGGAGTTTCCTTGTAAATCAAGCACTTAACACGGTCATACAAGGCTTGTTCATAGTTATCCACAAGATTGTCCAGGGCGAGCAGGGATAACCGGGGTTTTTGTGGCCGTCTCTGGCGTGTGGGCAGCCGGGTTGCAAAGCCAGCGGAACATGCCTATCTTTTAAGCGTTACAAGGATATTCTTTATAAATCAATCACTTAAAACTGTCATACAAGGCTTATCCAAGGTTATCCACAAGATTGTCCAGTGCAGAACGGGACAACTATCACCTCGGAGAACTGACCTGCCTAAAAATAAGGCAGCGCAGGGCTTTCCTATACAAATCAAGCACTTGGCGCCGCCATACAAGGCTTGTCCAAACTTATCCACATGATTGTCCAGCGCTGGCAGGGATAATCCGCTGTCCACGTTGCCAGCAGGCTCAGGCCGAAACCTTCACGCCCTTCCAGAAAGCGACGCGGCCCTTGATTTCTTCGGCTTCGGGCTTGGGGTCGGCGTAAAACCAGGCGGCGTCGGTGTTCATTTCGCCGTTGACCAGCAGCGACAGATAGCTGGCCTGGCCCTTCCAGTGGCAAGTGGTCTTGTGGTTGCTGAAGGTGAAGTAGTCGCGGTTGAGCGCGCTTTCGGGAAAGTAGTGGTTGCCTTCGACCACCACGGTGTCGTCGCTCTCGGCCACCACCACGTCGTTCCAGACTGCTTTCATGACGAAAATCCTTGGTAAAAATAGCCTGTAGCGCTTGATAGATAAGCGCTGATAGCTATGAAATTGTGAGTTATGGCGCGCCGCAGCGGGTGCGGTGCCTGGGAAAGGTGTTGCGAGGCCGATTATTCCCAATGTGCCGTGCGTGTGCACGCGGAACTGAGCGATCCGTGGCGATCCGGGGCATGACAGGGGCGAGGCGCCTTGGCTTTAGTCGCCTGCGCAACCGGCTGCCCCCGGCGCGTGGCTTACAGTGCAGCGCGCGGCGCCTGTGCCTTTGAGCAGCAGTTGCCAGGCATTTTTCTCTTCATCCATTCATTCATAGAGTCATTGAGACAACAGGAGAGCTTCACCATGGGTATTGATTTCAACGGCCGTGTGGCCATCGTGACGGGCGCGGGCGGCGGTCTGGGCCGCCAGCATGCGCTGGCGCTGGCGGCTCGCGGTGCGAAGGTGCTGGTCAACGACCTGGGTGGCGCGGTGGACGGCAGCGGCGCCACGGTGGGCGCGGCCCAAGCGGTGGTCGACGAGATCCGTGCGGCGGGCGGCGAGGCGATGGCCAACGGCGCATCCGTCACCGACTTCGCGGCGGTCGAGGCCATGGTGCAGCAGGCCATCGACGCCTGGGGCCGGGTGGATGTGCTGGTCAACAACGCGGGCATCTTGCGTGACAAGTCGTTCTCCAAGATGAGCATGGACGACTTCCGCCTGGTGGTGGACGTGCACCTGATGGGCGCCGCCAACTGCTGCAAGGCCGTGTGGCCGCACATGGTGGCGCAGCAATACGGCCGCATCGTGATGACCACGTCGTCCACCGGCCTGTACGGCAACTTCGGCCAAAGCAACTACGGCGCGGCCAAGCTGGCCCAGGTGGGGCTGATGCAGACCCTGGCGATTGAAGGCGCCAAGTACAACATCCACGTCAACGCCCTGGCGCCTACGGCCGCCACGCGCATGACCGAGGGCCTGATGCCGCAGGAGGTGCTCGATGCCTTGAAGCCCGAGGCCGTGGTGCCCGCCATGCTGGTGCTGGCGCACGAAAGCGCACCCACGCGCACTATCCTGTGTGCGGGTGCGGGCACGTTCGAGGCCGCCCACATCACCCTGACGCAGGGCGTTCATCTGGGCATTGGCGCTGATGTGCCCGAGCAACTGGCGGCCCACCTGGCCCAGGTGACGGACCGTGCCGGCGAGCAAGTACCACAAAGTGGCGCAGCCCAAGGAACCAACGAAGTTGGAAAGGCCTTGGCCGCAAGGGCTTGATTTCCCCAGAGGCGGGCCAGCGCTCAACGTGCTAAGTTCCGGGCCGACAGAAGTTGGATCGGTATAAACATATGAGCACACTGCACGAGAGACTGGCCGCCTACCCGGCGGACGCCCTGGGGGGGATTCGCCGCGGCATCGAAAAGGAAGGGCTGCGCGTGCTGCCCACCGGCGGCCTGGCCCTTACACCCCACCCGCTGGCCCTGGGCTCTGCCCTCACGCACCCGCTGATCACGACCGATTACAGCGAGTCGCAGCTGGAGCTGATCACTGGCGCCCACAAGGGCGTGCAGCAGTGCCTGGATGAGCTGACCGAGGTGCACCAGTTTGTGCACCACACCCTCAAGGACAGCGGCGGCGAGCTGCTGTGGGCCTCCAGCATGCCCTGCGGCCTGCCCACCGACGAGACGATTCCGATTGGCCGCTACGGCAGCTCCAATGTGGGCCGCGCCAAGAGCGTGTACCGCATGGGCCTGGGCCACCGCTATGGCCGCCGCATGCAGACCATCTCGGGCATTCACTACAACTGGTCGCTGCCGGGCGTGGACAGCGAGCAGTATTTCGCACTCATCCGCAACTTCCGCCGCCACGCGTTTGTGCTGCTTTACCTGTTCGGCGCGTCGCCCGCCTTGTGCCCCTGTTTTGTGGAAGGGCGCGAGCACCGCCTGGAGCGCATGGAGGGCGGCAGCGCGCTGTACCTGCCCCACGCCACGTCGCTGCGCATGGGCCGCCTGGGCTACCAGAGCGACGCGCAGGCCACGCTGGCCGTGAGCTACAACGGCCTGACGGGCTACGCCAACTCGCTCCACGAGGCGTTGACCAAGCCGTACCCCGCCTACGAAACCGTCGGTGTGCGCAACCCCGGTGGCGACTACAACCAGCTGGGCACCAGCCTGCTGCAGATCGAAAATGAGTTCTACGGCACCATCCGCCCCAAGCGCACCGTGCGCACCGGCGAGCGCCCGCTGCACGCGCTGCGCGAGCGGGGTGTGGAATACGTGGAAGTGCGCCTGATGGACCTGGACCCGTTTGTGCCCGTGGGCATCACCGCGCCCACCATGCGCCTGCTGGATGTGTTCCTGCTGCACTGCCTGCTGTCCGACAGCCCGCCCGACACGCCGGCCGAAATTGCCGAACTCAAGCAGAACCAGCACCTCACCGCAGAGCGTGGCCGCGAGCCCGGCCTGCACCTGTCGCGCAACGGCCAGAGCGTGCTGCTGACCGAATGGGGTGCCGAGGTGCTGGCCGCCTGCGAGCCGCTGGCCGCCGCGCTGGATGTCACCCATGGCACCGATGACTACAGCGCCGCGTTGCGCGACGCCCGCGCCCTGATGGCTGCGCCCGAGCGCACACCGTCGGCCCGCGTGCTGGGCAGCATCGTGCACAGCCACCAGCACAGCTTTGAAGCCTTTGCGCGCCAGCAGTCCATGGCTGCGCGCGATGCGCTGCTGGGCCTGCCCTGGACGCCTGAGCAGCAGGCGCGCTACCTGGCGATGGCCGATGAATCGATCGCTGCGCAAAAGGCCATCGAGGCGGCAGACACGCTGCCGTTTGAGGAATGGCGCGAGCAGTACATGGCGGTGAGTGAGTTAGGGTAGTTTTTAGGGTTTTGCGCTGTCTGTATAAGCGCTGACAGCTATATTTATTGAAGCAAAGGGGACGCTGTTCTCCACCACGGCACGCGCCGCGGCGGCTTTGTTCATGGAAGACACCCGCCGGACCTCCCCTCAGCGGTATGTTGGTGGTCAGTGACTATGCGGCGTCCGCGCTGGCGTCATTTTGGAGACGATGGGATGCGAAAACAGACTCCGGAAATCCCTTCGGGCAGTGCTCCAGACAGACTGTCTCCCGAGCTGGAGCGGCTGTTGCGGGTCGGCGCCCGCCGTCGGCACCTGTCGAGAAACGAGGTCCTCTACACGCGGGGCTCGGCGCCTGACTCGGTGTTCTGCGTCGAATCAGGTGCCGTTCAACTGAGCGCCACTTCAGTCAACGGCAGGGAAGCGGTGCTGGGCGTGGCTGAACAGGGGCGATGGTTTGGTGAGCTGACCCTGTTCATCAATGCTCCCCGGGTCCATGACGCCAAGGCGCTGGTGAAAACCGAACTGCTCGTGGTGCCGGCCCGGCGTCTTCACGAGGTGGTGGACAACAATGCCGACTACCTTCGCGAGTTCCTCCGCGTGGTGTGTTACCGGTACAAATGGGCCATTGAGCGGATCGATGCCAGCATCCTGCAGCCGCTGTCCGTGCGGCTGGCCCAGCGCCTGCTCGCCGAGCGGGAAATGGCGATGCGCGAGGGTGCCGCGCAGCAGCCCGAGCTTCGCCTGTCCCAGGAAGGGCTTGCGCAGCGGCTGGGCGCCTCGCGGCAGAGCGTCAACAGGCAGCTCAAGGAATGGGAGTCTAAGGGCCTGCTGCGCCTGGTGTACGGAGGGGTCACGCTACTGGATCCGGAGGCTCTGCGGCGTGTCTCCTGAGGCGTGGTGACTGCTGAGTCACTGCTCCGGCGGGCGCGTGCTGCAGCCGTTTTCAGGTTGACACACTCCGCTCATGCAAGAAACCGCGTCAACAGATGGATGAAGTCGTGGGGCCGCTCCAGGTGGGGTACATGGCCGCAACGGCCCAGCATGTGCAGGTCGGCTCCCGGGATGCGCTGCGCGATCTGCAGGCCAATGTCCAGCGGTACCACCCGGTCCTCGCTGCCCCAGATCACCAGCGTGGGCAACGTGATCTCTGCCAGCCTGTGGGTGACGTCGCCAAACTGGGTGGGGTACTGGCGAAGGCTTTCCACAAAGTTCTCCAGGTGCTGGGGGCAGGCCATGGCCGCCGCCAGCTTCTGTTGCACCATCTCCGGGGTGAGGGCGCTGGAGTCAAAGACAACGCATTCCAGGAAGCTGCGCATGCGGGCCGCAGTGGGTTCTTGGTAGAAGTCCAGCATGGACCGCACGCCCTCGGGCAAGACAGGATGGAAATTGCTGCGGCCCCCCGTGCCGCCCGATGCCAGCACCATGCGTGCGGCACGCCCCGGCCACTGCAGCGCAAACGCCACTGCGCTGTGGGCGCCCATGGAAGTGCCCACCAGATGCACAGGCTCGTGGACGCCGGCGGCGTCCAGCACCGCATGCAGTGCCCGGGCGTTGAATTGCGAACGATCCTCCTTGCAAACCACGCCGTCGCTGCGGCCCCAGCCCGGCAGGTCCGGCGTGATCAGGCGAAATCCCGCATCCTGGAGGGCCGGGCGCTGCAGGGCAAATGCGCTCCACCCCGTCGTGCCGGGCCCCGAGCCATGCAACAGCGCAACCGCCGGTGCATGGGGCGTGCGGCTGCCCGTGTCCGTGTAGTGGATGCGCAGCAGCCTGCCTTCATGGTCCATGACCGCTTCGCGGGAACATTCACGTTCATGGGCCTGCGCTGCCATGGGGGCAGCCATTTCGATCGCTGCGGGGGACATTTGCGCATGCCTCACTGCGTCAGCCGGATGTTGGCCGCCTTGGCGATCTCCGCATAGACGGGTGCGTCGGCCTTGATCTGTTGTGCAAATTCCTCGGGGGTCCCGCCGCCGGCGATGACGCCGAGCGTCTTGAGCTTTGCCAGCACATCGGGCATGCGCAGGATGTTGCTGACCTCGTTGGCAATCTTTTGCGCAACGGCAGGAGGCGCCCCCGCCGGAAGGAACAGGCCGTGCCATCCCATGGGTTCGAACGACTTGTAGCCCAGTTCGGCGAACGTGGGCACGTTCGGCAGTTCCTGAAGGCGCTGCGGGCCACCGACCGCCAGCGGCCTCATCGACTTGATGTGCGGAAGCGCAGACGGAACATCAATGAACGCGCTCGGCAGCTGGCCGCCCACGATGTTGGTGATCATGGGTGCCGACCCCTGGAATGGCACATGCGCCAGATCGATACCCGCCTGCATTTTGAGCAGTTCGCCCTGGAAATGGGCGCCGCTGGCGATGCCGTAGCTGCCGTAGCTGAGCTTGTTGGGGTTGGCCTTGGCCTGGGCCACGAACTCTGCCACGGATTTCACCGGGGAGTCATTGGGCACGACGAATAGGTTGGTCGTGCGAATCGTCATGACCACCGGGAGCAGGTCCTTGAAGGCATTGAAGGACAGTTTCTCCATCACCGCGGGTTGCTGAATCAGCACGACGTTGTGGGCCAGCAGCGTGTAGCCATCTGCCGGGGACTTGATGGTGGCCTGCGTGCCGATGATTCCCGAGGCTCCCGGCTTGTTGTCGATGTAAACGGGTTGTCCCCAGGCCTGTTGCAGCTTCTCGCCGATCATTCGCGCCACGGCGTCCGACGCACCTCCGGCGGGGTACGGAACGATGATCTTGATGGGGGCGCTGGGGTAGGCGGGTTGCGCCAGTGCGGAGGAGAGCGCCCATGGGCTGCAGGTCAGGAGGGCCAGCGTGGCAGCGGGGAATGCGCGTCGAATCATCTTCATGGTGTTGTCTCCAAACAGTCGTTATGTTGTAGGTGGGGGGAAATGTTGCTCAGTGCGTAATGGCTGCCACCAGCCGATCGCGCCGGGCTTTCAGGGCGGGGACCATTTCGTACGGCAGATCAGGGTTGGTCTGATCCAGAACGTGGTCCATGCGGGACTTGACCAGCGGGAGTGCTTCAGGGCTGGGGAAAACGTAGAAGCGGTCTTGCTCGATCGCCTGGAAGGTGATCTCTGCCACCGCTTGCGCAGAGATGGCGCCATTCATCACCGCCTGCTGGGAGGCTTTGCGGGCTGCGAGCTGGGATTTCGTCAGGCCGCCTTCATCCACGAGATGGGCGGGCCGGTTGCGCTCCGACTGGCCAATGTCGGTGGACACATACGACGGGCACAGAAGTGCGGCGTGCACCTGTGGCGTCACCATCTCCAGGTCGTGGCGCAGGCATTCGGAGAGCGCCACCACGGCATGCTTGGACACGCTGTAGATGCCCATTCCGGGGGAGGTGAGCAGGCCCGCCATCGATGCCGTGTTGACAATGCAGCCTTCATAGGCGGTGTCTGCCGCGGCAGCGGCCAGCATTTGCGGCGCGAAGCAGCGAACCCCGTTGATAACGCCCTTGAGGTTGACGCCGAGCAGCCACTCCCAGTCCTTTTCCGAGTGCTCCCAGACCAGGCCGCCTGCCGTGACGCCCGCGTTGTTGAACACCACATGCACAGGGCCAAACGACTGCTGCGCTTGATCGGCCAGCCTTTGCACCGCCGCGGAATCGGACACATCGACCACCACGCCGACCGCCTCCGTTCCCTGTGATTGCAGGGCCTGGACGGTCTGCTCCAGAACGTCTGCCTGGATGTCGGCGAGCACCAGCTTCATGCCGCGCTGGGCAGCCGCCATGGCAAATGCCTTGCCGAGACCCGAACCGCCGCCGGTGATGACTGCGACACGGCCATTGAATGTCTTCATGGTGAATTTCCTTGGTTGTGTGGTGCCTTGCACCGTGGAGGTTGCGTTGTCAGTCTGCGTAGGAGAACAGCGGATCCGTCAGATCCACGCTGGGCAGCACTTTGCGTTCATAGAGATAGTCCTGGCTGTGTTGCCACTCGGGCTTGTCGCCGCGCTTGGGAAGGCGATGCAGGCCGCGCAACATGTACCCGGCGTTTATGTCCTCCGCGTCGACCCAGGCGCCAAGCGCCATGTCGGCATCCTCAGGGCGCGTCACGGGGGTCACGTGCCGGGCCTTGCGGGTCTGCATGTGCTGCAGCAGCCTGCAAACGAACTGGCCCACGAGCTCGGCTCGCAGCGTCCAGCTGTAGCGCCCATAGCCGTACACCCAGGCCATGTTGGGCACGCCGGAGAACATCATTCCGCGATAGCTCACCGTCTGGGCAAAGTCCACCGCACGCCCGTCCACCGAGAACGGTATGTCGCCCATGACCGATAACTCGAAGCCTGTGGCGGTGACGACCACGTCACAGTCGACGCGGTCCCCGGACTGCAGCTGAATGCCCTTTTCGTCGAACTGCGCAATCTGATCGGTGACCACGGACGCCTTGCCTGCGCTGATGGCCTTGAACAGGTCACCGTCGGGCACAAAGGCCACGCGCTGCTGAAGCGGTTTGTACGGGGGGGTGAAATGCCGCTCCACGTCGTAGCCCTCGGGCAGGCAGGCCTTGACGCCGGCGATGAGCTGCTGCTTGAGGGCGTCCGGGTGGGTTCGCGCGCGCTCGATCAGGTCGGCCCGATCCCGCACAACCTTGCGGCGCATGATCTCGTGGATCCATGCCTCGTCGACTTCCAGCTTGCGCAACTCGTCGGCCAATGCATCGGCATTGCGGCCGGTGGCGAAATACGTGGGCGTGCGCTGCAGCATGGTGACGTGCGCACAACGGTCGGCCAGCGCCGGTATGAGGGTCGCCGCCGTCGCCCCGGAGCCGATCACGGTCACGCGCTTGCCGGCGAGATCGATCGAATCGGGCCAATGCTGCGGATGCACAACCTCACCCTTGAACTGCTCAAGCCCCGGCCAGGAGGGTGTATACCCCTTGCCATGCCGGTAGTAGCCCTGGCACATCCAGAGAAAGCCCGCCTGGATCTGCGCCGGTTCCCGGGCGTCGCCCATGGCAAGGTCCAGCGTCCAGGTGCTGGACGCACTGGACCACGAGGCCGACTGCACGCGATGCCGGTAGCGGATGTGCGGCCCCAGCTGTTCGTCCTCGATGGTCGATGCAAGGTAGTCCAGGATCTCCTCGCGCGAGGCAATGGGCTTGCCCTTCCAGGGCTTGAAGTCATAGCCAAAAGTGAAGAGGTCGCTGTCCGAGCGTGCGCCCGGGTATTTGTGAATCAGCCAGGTGCCCCCGGGGGCCTCCATGGCATCCACGATGAGAAAGCTCAATTGCGGGCAATGCTTGCGCAGCAGGGTGGCGCTGCAGATGCCGGAGATGCCGGCCCCCACAATGACCACGTCATAACGCTGGGCAGTGCCGGTTGCGGGATCAGAAACCTGGCGGGGTGAAAGCATTTTTTCTCCTGACTTTGACGGTGGGGCTTGCGTCCTTCAGGTCATTGTGTGCAGCGCATGGATGCAAGACTGTCGGCTTTGGGCAGTCTTCGTGTGCTGGGGAAAAACGTCGAAGTGCGCAGATGCCTGTGCACTGACGGTCACACCTGAACTCACACCGTCAGTCCGCGTGCTGTGCAGCACGTGCAAAGCCACCAGCACCGCCTTGAAGCCTTTGCGCGCCAGCAGTCCATAGCGGTGGAGCAGCTGGGCTGAGTTCGCGGTCGCGGGGCGGGATCCGATTGATCTGCTATTGAATTGATAGCTGCTCAGGCATATTGCACTGGCGCTACCAGCCAAAAACGCTTCAAAGTCAGTCTTGCAGCTGCAGCAAGGCCTCTTGCCGCCAGTATTCGGCGGCGCTCAGAAACCCTTCCCACACGCAGCCGTTGCAGCCGCGCCCGCAGCAGGTCGTGGGCTCGGGCGGCGGGTTGCGCAGCGTGATGCCCAGAGCAGCCGCGCGCTGCTGCAGCGCCGCGAACATGGCTTGCGCAGTGGCGCCGTCCACCGCCGGGGCTGGGTCTATCAGTTCAGGCGCTGTCACGGCTGGCGGCGCCCCGCCTTGGCGCGGCGCAGGCCGTATTGCACGCCAAACGCGATGCCCAGCACCAGCGCAAACCAGCCCACCAGGGCCGCCTGGCTCATCAGATCGCGCACGCTGGCGGAGCGGGCCACATGAGGCGCCAGCAAGATGACCAGGCCAATCAGGGCCAGGGTCACGCTCTTGAACAGCAGCTCCTTGTCGGCCTTGGTGGCGTTGGGCTTGCGCGGGGTGTCGAGAGGTGCAGGCATGCAGATAAAAACGCCGGGGCGTGGGCAGAAGGAAGACCGCGATTATCCTTGCCACCCTTAGAACACAGAAGAAAGTACCCCCCGCATGGCCATCCAGTGGTTCCCCGGTCACATGCACCTGACCCGCAAAGCCATCACCGAACGCATCAAGGACATTGACGTGGTGATCGAGGTGCTGGACGCGCGCCTGCCCGGCTCCAGCGCCAACCCGCTGCTGGCCGAGATCACAGGCCACAAGCCCACGCTCAAGGTGCTCAACAAGCAGGACGTGGCCGACCCCGAGCGCACGGCGCTGTGGGTGGACTGGTACAACGCCCAGAGCGACACGCGCGCCTTGCCGCTCGATGCATCTGACCCGGCCCCCACGCGCAAGCTGATTGACGCGTGCCACCTGCTGTCGCCCAACCGGGGCGGCATGGCCAAGCCCATGCGGGTGCTGATCTGCGGCGTGCCCAACGTGGGCAAGTCCACGCTCATCAACACGCTCAGCAACAAGCGCCAGGCCAAGACGGGCGACGAGGCCGGCATCACCAAGCTGGAGCAGCGCATCACCCTGGCCGACGACTTCTACCTGTGGGACACGCCCGGCATGCTGTGGCCGCGCATTGTGGTGCCCGAAAGCGGCTACAACCTGGCCGCCAGCGGCGCGGTGGGCCGCAATGCCTACGACGAGGAGTTGGTGGCGTTGGAGCTGCTGCGCCGCCTGCAGAAAAACTACGCCCCACTGTTGGAGGCTCGCTACAAACTGGGCCTGCCCGAGGGGGCCGTGGCAACGATGCACGACGAAGAGCTGCTCGAAGCCATTGGCCGCAAACGCGGTGCCATGCTGGGCGGCGGCAAGGTCAACCTGCAAAAGACAGCCGAGATCGTGATGACGGATTTCCGCACCGCCATCCTGGGCCGCATCACGCTGGAGACGCCCGCCGAGTTTGAAGCCTGGCGCGCTGCGGGCCTGGCCGAAGACGCCAAGCGCCAGGCCAAGAAGGATGCGCGCGCCAAGTCCAAAGGCAAGGGCTCGGGTGTGCGGGAGCCTGCGCCGGGCAGCGACGACGGCACGGACTGACCGGGTTCCCGGCGCATCCCAGCGGGCGCGCAGGATGCCCGCCGTCGGCGTTGCGTAGCCGCCGCTGCTGGCGTTTTGCTGGTAGCCGATCCGTAAGAACCTGTTCAAGATCTTTTCGGGGATCGCATTGGAGTGCAATCGGGATGAGTGGAAGCTTCGGATGCGCCGCATGGGCTCATGCCCATGCAAGCAGCCGAGGCATTCAATCGCCCGATTTCACTCCAACCCTTCGGGCAAGTGCCTTGCCGGGCGGTCTGCGGCGTTGCGGCGCTTGCCAATAGCCGGGCTATTGGCCGCTCACCGCGCCTTGCATCCCATCCCGGCAAGGCACTTGTGCGACCCCGAAAAGATCTTGAACAGGTTCTAAGAACTTGAACAGGTTCTAAGGCTGCGGTTACGATGGCCTTCCCCCCTGCAACCCCCGTCGCCATGGCCGAAGCCCCCGCTGTTCCGCTGCCCGACCACGAAGACGCCACCACACGCCATCTGGTGCGTGTGGCAGGGTGGGCCGTGATGCTGCTCGGTGGCGTCATCGGTGTGCTGCTGATGTTTGACGACCCCGTGCAGCCTGCGCGTGTGGCGCTCAATCTGGTGGCGGGCCTGGTGGGGGGCTCAGCGCTGTGGCTGGCGCGCCAGCAGCGCTGGACGCAGGCGGCCCACCTGCTGGTGTGGGGCGTGTGGGTATCGGTGTCGTTGGTGGCGGCCCGCAATGGCGGTGTGAACGGCCCCAACCTGCTCAACTACCCGGTGATCATCGTGCTGGCCGGCTGGCTGCTGGGGGCCAGGGCCACCCTGACACTGGTGGGGCTCACGGCGCTGCTGTTCCTGGGGTTCATCTGGGCCGACATCCAGGGCATGTTCAAGCCGGTGCAGGTGGCCAACCGGGTGGCTGGTGCGGTGTACCTGGCAGGCATTCTGGTGCTGACAGCAGCGGCCACGCTGCTGTCGCGCCGCAACTACATGAGCCGGGTGCAGGAGGCGCAGCAGACCGCTACCAACCTGGCTGCCAGCGAGGCTGCACTGCGCAAGCTGCTGCGGGCGGTGGAGCAGAGCCCCGAGAGCATCGTTATTACCGATCTGAAAGAAGACATCGAGTACGTGAATGACGCCTTCGTGCGCCGCACGGGTTATGAGCGCGATGAAGTGGTGGGCAAGGCATCGGCCGACTATTCCAGCAATGGCCTGGCGCCCGCGCAGCGGGACGGCCTGCGCGCCACCCTGGCACGCGGCGAGAGCTGGGCGGGCGAGCAGGTCAATCGCCGCAAGGACGGCGCCGAGATTGCCGAGGCCGTGGTGGTGGCCCCCATCCGCCAGCCCGACGGCCACATCAGCCACTATGTAGAGCTCAAGCAGGACGTCACCGAGCGCAAGCGCGCAGCGCAGGAAATTCATCGCCTGGCGCATTTCGACAGCCTCACCAGCCTGCCCAACCGCTTCACGCTGATGGAGCGACTGTCTGCGCTGCAGGGCCGCGCGGGCCGCCCGCCCACCACGCAGCACGCGCTGCTGCTGCTGGACCTGGACCGCTTCACCACCTTCAACGATGCACGCGGCAGCGAGATGGGCGACCGCCTGCTGTGCGCCGTGGCGCTGCGCCTGTCCGAGATACTGCCCCCCCAGGGCCTGCTGGTGCGTGTGGCGGGCGACGAATTTGCCGTGGTGCTCCACGGCCTGGGCGCCGATGCCTCGCTGGCGGGCCGGCGTGCCCTGGCCTTTGCCGAAAAGCTGCAGACAGCGTTGCTGCGGCCGCTGCACCTGCAAGACAACGACACCGAAGAAGCCCAGCTGGGTGCGAGCGTGGGCATCACGCTCTATCCGCAAAGCGCCAACGATGTTGCGCACGACGCCCTGCGCCGTGCAGGCACGGCGCTGCACCGCGCCAAGCAGGCCGGTGGTGGGCGGGCGGCCTTCTTCGAGCAGGGCATGGGCGAGGCGGCCGAGCAGCGCTTTCGCGTGGAGCGCGAGCTGCGCCAGGCCATCGGCGCGGGCGAGCTGCGGCTGTACCTGCAGTCGCAGGTAGACGTGTTGGGCCAGATCACCGGGGCTGAGGTGCTGGTGCGCTGGCAGCATCCGCGCGACGGCCTGGTGGCGCCGGGGGTGTTCATCCCGGTGGCGGAGGAGTCAGACCTCATCGTGAGCCTGGGCGGCTGGGTACTCTCCCATGCCTGCGCGCTGCTGGCGCAGCCATTGTTTCAGGAGCGGCGACTGCGGCTGTCGGTCAACCTGAGTGCCCGGCAGTTCCGGCAGGCGGGTTTTGTGCCGCAGCTGCGCGCCATGCTGGCTGCCAGCGGCGCCGACCCGCGCCTGCTCACGCTGGAGGTGACCGAAGGCTTGGTGATCGACGATTTTGACGACGCCGTGGCCAAGATGGGCGAGCTGGCGGCGCTGGGGGTGGACATGTCGCTGGACGACTTTGGCACGGGCTATTCGTCGCTGGCCTATCTCAAGCGCCTGCCGATCCAGGAGATCAAGATCGACCGCTCCTTTGTGCGCGACGCACCCACCAATGCCGACGATGGCGTGCTGGTGGAAGGCATCCTGTCGGTGGCCCGCCACTTCGGCCTGCGCGTGGTGGCGGAAGGGGTCGAGACCCGCGACCAGGCGGATTTCCTGAGCCAACGCGCTCCCGACATCGTGTACCAGGGCTACCTCTTCGGGCGCCCCGAGCCCGACACCGACTGGCTGGCCCGTGCAGCGCTGGTGGGCACCGCCACCGTGGAGGATGAAGGCTGAATTTCAAGAAAAAAATAGCTGCCAGCGCTTATTGGTAAAGCGCTGGCAGCTATTTTTATGATAGCAAACGGCTTGTTGGCGCATGCGCGCCTCAGCGCAACGGCCTGCGGGTGCTGGGTGACTTACTTGTTCTTCTCTTTGCCACGCGGGATGACGGCGGTCACCGGTGGCATGGGGCGGTCAGAGCCGCCGCTTTCCTTGGGCAGCGAAGTGTCCTTCTTGGGTTTCTTTGCCATCTTGTTGCTGCGTTGTTCGCCTTTGGCCATGGTGCCTCCTGTAAAGGTCTCGGAATGGGACCGTGCCGGGATGGTACGTCACAAACCGGCCCCTTTCAGCGTATGGCGGGCTGCGCCGCAGCGGGGTTCGCTGCCGCAGGATGCGCTCGCAGAGCCAGGCGCTGGTCATGCGCCAGCGCCAGGGCGTTGAGCACCGCGATGCCCCCACCCAGCGCACAGGTGGCGCCCCAACCGCCCCACAGCCAGGCCACAGACCCGAGCGCCGACCCGCTGGCCGCGCCGGTGAAGTAACTGGTCATGTACACCGCGTTGATGCGCGCACGGGCCGTGGGGTCCAGCCGGTAGATCACGTTCTGATTGCTGATGTGCACGCCCTGCAGCGCCAGGTCCACCACCAGCATGCCCACTACAAACCACACCAGGCTGGTGGCGCCCAGCCAGAGCGCGCCCCAGCCCAGCAGCAGCAACCCCACCGAAACGGCCGTGGCCACCTGGGCCTGACCACGGTCGGCCATGCGGCCCGCCACATTGGCCATGAGCGCACCGGCCACGCCCGCCAGCCCCACCAGGCCGATGCCCGCATCGCCCAGGCGGTGGGCAGGCCCCGCCAGCAACAGCGCCATGGTGGAGAACAACACGCTGACCGACGCAAACGACAGCCCACCCAGCAAGGCCCGGCTGCGCAGCCGAGGGTGGCGCAGGGCCAGCGTGCCCAGAGAGCGCAGCACCTGGCCATACCCCTGGGCCCGCCCAGCGTTTCGCGAGCGGGGCATTGCCCACCACAGCGCCAGCGCCACGGCCACCATGGCCACGCCCGCCACGCGGTACACCAGCGTCCAGCCACCCAGTTCAGACAGCAGTCCTGCCACACTGCGCGCCGCCAGAATGCCTACAAGCAGCCCGCTCATCACCAGCCCCACCGCGCGCCCACTGCGGCCCGGCGCAGCCAGCGTGGCCGCCAACGGCACCAGCACCTGCGCAGCCACCGAGAACAGCCCCGTCAGCACCGTGCCCAGCGCCAGCAGGGTGTAGCTGCCCGCAAACCCGCTGGTGAACAGCCCCAGGGCCGCCAGCAACATCAGCGTGGTGATGAGCCGCCGCCGCTCCAGCATGTCACCCAGCGGCACCAAAAACAACAAACCCGCCGCGTAGGCCACCTGCGCCAGCGTGACGATGAGCGCCGCCGAGGCGTCACGCACCTGCAACTGCGTGGCAATGGAGTGCAGAAGGGGCTGGTTGAAGTAATTGCTGCCCGCGCACAACCCGCAGGCCACGGCCATGAGCAGCAGCACCGGCGTGCTGAGGCCTGGCGCCTCTGCGCGGGGCGTGCTGGGCGGTGTGGTGGATGCGGAGCGGGAGTGCGGTGGAGTGCTCATCTTGGGGACAGTGGTTGCCTGGGGTGGTGTGCATGCACAGCTCATGCCTGCATCACTGCTGTGGCCTCGATTTCAATCAGCATGCCGTCGAGCGCCAGCCGGGGCACCGGGATCAGCGTGCAGGCTGGTGCCGCCCCATCGGGCCACAGGCTGCGCACCGCCTGGCTGAACAGCGCCAGCCGCTGCTCGGTGTGGTCCACCACCAGCACGGTGAGCTTGGCCACATCGTGCACGCTGGCCCCCGCGCCTGCCAATGCGATACGCAGGTTGGTGAACGCCTGGCGCAGCTGCTCGCCAAAGTTGGCAGGCAGCTGGCCCGCCGCGTTCTCGCCACCTTGGCCCGCCACAAAGACAGTGCGTGCCGGGGCGGGCGCCACCACCACATGGGTGTAGCCATTGGCACGCGGGTCGTACAGGCCCGGCGGGTTGATGAAGCGCAGCGTGGAAGTTGCCGTGGCGGGGTGCTGGGTTGTTGCGGTATCAAGGCGCATGGTGCAGAAATCCTGAGAGGGGATGTGAAGGTGAAACCCAAGGTGGAATTGCCGGAAAGCCTGGGCGACCGCAGTCGCAGCGGCATCGGCGGCGGTTGCAAGGGCTTCGTGGGTTAGTATCAAACCTCAAGTTAAATTGAGGTCAATCGCCGTGAAGAAAGCCCTTGCAGAAGCTGTTGTGAAACCAGGCAAGCCTCGCATTCCCGTTGCCCGCGTGGTAGCGCACGCGCTGGCTGACCCGTCCGAGCTGTGCGAAAAATCCGAGCTGTCGGTGGGCGAGGTCGCCAGCCGCAGCGGGCTGGCCGTGTCGGCCCTGCATTTTTATGAATCGCGCGGGCTGATCGCCAGCGTGCGCAATGCGGGCAACCAGCGGCGCTACCCGCGCTCCGTGCTGCGCCGCGTGGCGGTGATCAAGGTGGCGCAGCGCATGGGCGTGCCGCTGGCCGCCATCGCCGAGGCCTTGCAGGCGCTGCCCGCCGGGCGCACGCCCACGGTGGCCGACTGGCGCCGCCTGTCCGCCCGCTGGCGCGACGATCTGGACGAGCGCATCCGCACGCTGACGGCGCTGCGTGACCAGCTGGATGGCTGCATTGGCTGCGGTTGTTTGTCGCTCAAGGTCTGCCCGCTGCGCAATGCGCAGGATGCGCTTGCAGAGGAGGGGCCTGGGCCGCATTTTTGAGATGCGATGTGTGATTTGCTGCGCCCGCCGACGAAAAGGACGCATGGATTCCTGAAGGTCCTGTCCATTCATCCCCTCAATCTGCTCCGCCCGCGCGTGCCCAGGCCCGCCACCGCCATCACGCATGCGTTGAGCCGCTTCCGACTGCTGAAGGGCCCAGACCAATGCCTTTTGATCGTCATTCATGCTTGTCTCCCGTTGCGTAATTCGGTACTCCATCTGCGGCCGCCCTTGCGGGGGCGGGACCTGCGGTGGTTGTATGGGGTATCGGCATGAGCCGTCACGCAAGCCCGAATGACTTGCGCAAGCCCTTCCCGACAGGGCCTGCGGGCATGAAGCGGCGCAGTTTGGCCAGCATCGACGCTTCACCCTTGGGTGTGTGGCGCATTTTCCAAGTCCCCAGCGCGGCACGGACGATGGTGTCGGCCACGCCCTGGGGCGGGGGCGCCTTCTGCACGTTGCTCTGGATCGCTTGCGACACGACGTCCAGCTCCTTGCTGTAGTCAGCAATCCGGGCCACCGTTTGGGGCGCGTTCAGATCCAGGTTGGTCTTGGTGAAGGAGGGCTCGACCAGCGAGACGCGGATACCGAATTGGCGCACTTCGTGGTCCAGCGTTTCAGCCAGCCCTTCAACGGCGTGCTTGGACGCCGAATAGAGAGCCATGTAGGGCGCGGGCAAAAATCCGAGCACCGAACTCACATTGACGATGCGGCCAGAGCGCTGCCCGCGCATGTGCGGCAACACTGCCTTGATCACGCGCAAGACGCCAAAGAGGTTCGTGTCAAACAGCTTCTGAGCCTCCTCCACAGATGTTTCTTCCGCAGCGCCCAGCAGAGTCACCCCCGCGCTGTTGACCAGCACGTCGATGCGTTGGGCTTGCGCGATGATGGTCTGGATGCCGCTTTCAACGGACATTTCGTCGCGGATGTCCATCTCAACGAGCGTCACGTTGGGAATGGCGTGCGCTTTGGCGGTGTTGCGCACGGTGCCGAAAACCCGGCAGCCCTGTTCGGCAAACTTCATGGCGGCAGCACGACCGATGCCGGAGGACACGCCGGTAACAACGACAACTTTGGATTTCGACATGGCAGTTCCTTTGATAGTGAGATTCGCAAGGGGAATCAGATAGATGCAGATGCGGGGGCTGAGCGAACGGGCCGGATGCCGAACCAGATCGAATACATCGCGGGCAGGAAAACGAGCGTCAGTACCGTGCCGGCCAGCGTGCCGCCGATCAAGGTGTAGGCCAACGTTCCCCAGAACACGGAGTGCGTCAGCGGGATGAACGCCAGGATCGCGGCCAGGGCGGTGAGGATCACCGGGCGGGCACGTTGCACGGTGGCTTCCACCACGGCGCGGAAGGGGTCCAGTCCGGCGTCTTCGTTTTCGCGGATCTGTCCGATCAGGATGAGTGTGTTGCGCATCAGAATGCCGGACAACGCGATCAGGCCAACCAGCGCATTGATGCCAAAGGGCTGTTGAAACAACAGCAGTGTCGGCACCACGCCGATCAGGCCCAGCGGGCTGGTCAGGAAGACCATGACCATCCCTGAGATGGAGCGAACCTGCAGGATGATGATGAGCAGGGTGGCTGCCAGCATGATCGGGAAGATTGGCAGCATGGCGACCGTCGCCTTGCCGGCTTCCTCGATAGAGCCTGCTTCCACGATGCGGTAGCCGCCAGGCAGCTTGTCCATGAGGGGCTTCAGTTGCTGGGTGATGGCCGTGGATACGTCCGGAGGCTGCAAACCTTCGGCAATGTCGCCGCGCACCGTGATCGTCGGCGTGCGGTCACGCCGACGCAGGATGGGATCTTCCATGCGCACATCGACCTTGCCCACCTGCGACAGCGGAATGCGCTGCCCGCTCGATCCCACCAGCGACAGGCCCGAAATCTTCGCGGGGTCGAGACGGACATCACCGGCGGCCCGGCCCATCACTTGCACCGAGCGGATATCCTCGCGCACCTCCGTCAACGGGGCTCCGCTCAGCAGGAACTGCAGCTGCAGCGCCACCGAGCTGGAGCTGAGTCCCACGGCGCTCAGGCGGTCCTGGTCGAGTGTGAAATGCAAGGTCGGAACACGCGGGCCCCAGTCCGTGTTGACGGTGCGCATCATCGGGCTGGCCTGCAGGACCGCCTCGACCTCGGCGGAAATCTCGCGCAGCTTGTCCAGATCGGGCCCCATGACGCGGTAAGCCACGGGGAAGGGCGAAGGCGGGCCAAACACGATTTGCGTGACACGCACCCGTGCCTCGGGCGCCAGGCCATCTGCCACCGCATGGCGCAGTCTGAATTTGAGCTCTTCCCGTTCCTTGTCATTGCCGGTGAGCACCACGATCTTGGCGAACGACGGGTCCGGCAGCTCGGGCGACATGGCCAGGAAAAAGCGCGGGGCACCCTGGCCGATGTAGGCGGTCACGACCTTGGCCTCCTCCTGCTTGGCCAGCCAAGCCTCCACCTTGGCCGTCGCAGCGCTGGTTTGTTCGATGGACGTGCCATAGGGCATCTGCACCTCGACCAGCACTTCCGGCCGGTCGGACGTGGGGAAGAACTGCTTCTTGACCAGCGCCATCCCCAGCACCGACACCACAAACAGGATGACGACGGAGGCTGCAACAATCCATTTGCGCGCAATGACGCGGCCAAGCAGCTGGCGGAACTGGTTGTAGCGCGGTGTGTCGTAAATGGCGTCGTGTCCGCCTTCGACCTTTTTGAGGTCAGGCAACAGCTTGACGCCCAGGTAAGGCGTAAAAACCACCGCCACCACCCACGACGCAATCAATGCAATGCCTACGATCCAGAACATGTTGCTGGTGTATTCACCCGCCGTGGAGCGTGCGAAACCATTCGGCATGAAGCCAATGGCTGTGACCAGGGTGCCAGAAAGCATGGGGGCTGCCGTATGGCTCCAGGCGTAGGCCGAGGCCGCCACACGGCTGTAGCCTTCTTCCATCTTCACCACCATCATTTCAATGGCAATGATGGCGTCGTCCACCAGCAGGCCCAGGGCCAGGATGAGTGAGCCCAGCGTGATCCGGTCAAAGTTCTTGCCAGAGGCGGCCATGATCACGAACACCGCCGCCAGCGTCAACGGCACGGCGGCTGCCACGACGATGCCCACACGCCAGCCCATGCTGACAAAGCAGACCACCATCACGACGAGCAGGGCGACGAAAAACTTGACCATGAACTCGTCCACTGCCGAGCTGATGTTGACGGCCTGGTCGGTCACCTTGGTCAGCGTCATGCCCATGGGGAGTTCTGCATTGATCTTGGTGACCTCGGCCTCCAGCGCTTTGCCCAGATCGAGCCCGTTCCAGTCGTCGCGCATCACGACGCCCAGCAGCAGGGCTGGCTCGCCGCCGTTGCGCACCAGGAAGGTTGCGGGGTCTTCATAGCCGCGCTCGATAGTCGCCACATCCGACAGCTTCAGCGTCCGCCCCTGCGCGATGATCGGGGTCTGCCGGATCTTCTCCAGCGTGTCGAACGCGCCATCCACACGCAGGAAAATCTGTGGTCCCTTGGTTTCGATGGAGCCTGCGGGCGTCAGCACGTTCTGGCTGTTGAGCGCGGCAAAAATGTCCTGCGGCGCCACGCCCAGCGTGGCCAGGCGATCATGGGAGAACGAGACGTAGATCCGCTCGGGTAGTTCCCCAATGATGTTGACTTTCTTGACGCCCGCCACATGCAGCAGTTGCTGGCGCAACCCTTCCGCGTCGCGGACCAACTGTCTTTGGGGTTCACCCTTGGCCTTGAGGGCGAAGAGCGCAAAGGTCACATCTGCATATTCGTCGTTGACCATAGGGCCGATGACGCCAGCAGGCAGTTTCCTCGCCTCGTCGCTGATCTTCTTGCGTGCCTGGTAGAACTCCTCCTGCATTTGCGACGGCGGTGCGCTGTCCAGCAGCGACACCATGGTGAAAGCCAGGCCGGGGCGGGTAAAGGTTTCTGTGCGGTCGTACCAGCGCAATTCCTGCATGCGCTTTTCCAGGGGTTCTGCAACCTGATCCTGCATCTCCTGGGCCGTGGCGCCAGGCCACGCCGTAACGATCGTCATCTGCTTGATGGTGAAAGGCGGGTCTTCAGCGCGCCCGAGTTTGGCGAACGCGAGAATGCCTGCTGCAGAGATCAGGAGGATCAGGAACAGGGTGATGGCGCGCTCGCGCACTGCGAGCGCCGACAGGTTCAAACGGCCTTCGCTCACGGACGTGCTCCTTCCTTCGGAGCAGCTGTCGCAAGATCTGCCAGCCGGACCTGCTCGCCTTCGCGCAACAGGTGCGCACCCAGTGCGACGATTCGCTCCCCGGGCTTGATGTGGCCCGTCACGTAGGCACCTGCATCGTCCAGGCGCTGGACGGCCACCGGCTGCCAGGCAACCTTGGCCGGTTCACCGCGAAGCACCCAAACTCCTGGGCCCTTGCCTGCATCGAACAAGGCGCCGATGGGCACTTGCAGACCCGCCGCCGCAGAGGACTTTTCGTCCGGAATGCGAACCGCCACCGTGGTGCCCAGGGGCGCGTTGGCCAAATCCCCTTCGAGCACATAGCGGGCCTCGAAGGTGCGCGTCACCCGGTCTGCCGAGCTGGAAAGCTGTCGCAGCTTGGCCGAGACGGCGGCCTCCTCCTTGCCAAACAAGGTGGCTTGTGCCTGCGACCCTATGGCGGGGCGCAAAGTCTCCGGCAGCTGCACGAGCGCTTCGCGTCGGCCTGCATGGGCCAGGCGGACCACCGGTTGCCCGGCGCTCACCACCTGTCCGGGTTCGGCCAGCGTTTCCACGACGACGCCGTCGCCGTCTGCCACCAGCTCGGCATAACGGCTTGCATTGCGGGAGACATCCGCCTGGGCTTCGGCCGCACTGAGCTGCGCCTGGGCTGCGTCTGCAGCCGCCTTCACCTGGTCATAGGCCGCAGCGGAGATAGCGCCTGTGCCGCGCAGGTCGCGGTACCGTGCTTCATCGTCCGCCGTCTGGCGAGCACGGGCACGCGCAGCGGCCACAGCCTCTTGCTGCGCATGGGCGGCCAGTTTCAGATCGACCGCATCGATGCGCATGAGCAGCTGCCCGCGTTTGACGGTCTGCCCCGCATCCACCAGCCGTTCCAGCACCTTGCCCGAGACGCGAAAGCCCAGGTCGCTCTGCACCCGGGCCGCTACGGTACCCGTGAACGCCCTGGAGGCAGCTGCGGCCTCTTGAACAATGGCTGCGCGCACCAGCGGCGCTTCGGTGCGTGGATCGGAAGAAGCCTTTTCGCCGCAGGCGACCAGCGCCAACGGCAAGGCAGAAATGAGAAACAGAGTGGCGAGGCGAGGCCGAAGCATGAAAGTCCCTTGTGCAGATGGATCGGGACTTTCATTGTGATTCTTGTGACCAAATTAGTCAATAGTCACAAATAAACTTTCGCTCATGGGGACAGGCTGCGCAGGACCAGGCTGGACAACTGGGTGGGCGCCTCGTTGGCGTAGTCCAGGCTGTGCTGCAGGATCAGCGGATTGAGGTAGGGGCGCATCACCAGGTGGATGGCTGCAGTGGTTTCATCCAGCGGCGTCTTGCGCTCGAAGTCGCCAGTCTGCCGGCCTTCCTGCAAGACATCCCGCAACAGCGCCTGTAGGCGCTCCTCGTACACGATGGTGGACTGCCAGCGTTCGGTTGCCGCAGAGGTGGCGATCTCGTAGAGCTTTCTGTCCTGGAAAAAGAGACGCAGGCTCGACTCCACAATGGCTTTGAACATGCGCCGCAGCTTCTCGGGTGGCCGATCGGCCTGGGCCACGGCCGCCCGGACCTCGCTCTCGATATCGCTCAGGCAGTTGGCGCAAATCATCTCGCCGATGGCCTGCTTGGATTCGAAGAACTTGTAGATATAGGCTTTTGAAAAACCGATCTCCTTGGCCAAGTCGGACACGGTGGTTTTTTCGTAGCCGTAGCGGCTGAAGTGCTCGGTGGCGGCAGTCACGATCTGGTTTCGCACCTCGTGGTCCGCAGGGCCCCGGCCTGCGGCGGTGGGATGGCTTGTTTTGGTCATGGGCAAAGCTTACGCCAGTCTTGGTGACTAGACAACGAGTGACTATTTGGTATTATGGTCACAATTCAATTGAACCATGACCGAAAAAACCATGCTGCGCAAACGCACACTCGCCGCCCTTCTTGTGGCCAGCCTCTCCGCCGGCTGCGCCGTGGGGCCGGACTATGTCCGGCCAGAGATTTCCCTGCCTGGGCATTACCAGGATCAGCCCGGCAGCAATCAACAGCCAGAGAAGGCCGCCGCCGAACTGGCCTCCTGGTGGTCTGCGTTTGGCGATCCTCAACTCACGCGATTCGTGTCGCTCGCGCTGGCGCAAAACCTCGATCTGGCGCAAGCCGCTGCACGGGTCGCCCAGGCGCGTGCGGGGCTGGGCGCGGCCGACGCCGCACTGTTGCCGTCCGCAGCCATGTCGGGCCAGGCTGCGCGGGCCTATCAGTCCACGCAAACACCCTTGGGACAGGTCTTGAGTTCGACGCCGGGTTTTGACCGGTATGGCAGCGCTTACGAGGCAAACCTGGGCGCAAGCTGGGAGCTGGATGTGTTTGGCGGCCTGCGCCGGGGGCGGGAGGCGGCCACCGCCGAATACCAGTCTTCGGAGGCTGGTGCTGTTGCCACCCGATTGGCCGTGGCGGCACAGACCGCAGATATCTACATCACGATTCGCGGCCTGCAGGCCCGCCGAGACGTGGCCCGCCAGCAGGTGCAGACGCAACACGACCTGCTGTCCAACGTCAGGCTGCTGCACAGTAAGGGTCTTGCGGCAGAGCTCCAGGTGAGCCAGGCGGAGGGGTCGCTCTCGCAGGCGCAAGCAGCGATCCCGGTGCTGGACGCTTCCTTGGACACGGTAATGAACGCCATGGATGTCATCCTGGGAACTCCCCCGGGCACCCACCGCGCAGAACTGATCGCGCCGGGCGGCATTCCGGCAACTCCCCAAGGAATTGCGACGGGCTCGCCGAGCGAGCTGCTCAGGCGCAGGCCGGACCTCATCGCTGCGGAGCGCCGCTTGGCTGCATCCAATGCGCGCATTGGCGCCGCCATCTCCGAGTACTACCCCAAACTCTCCCTCAGCGGCTTGGTGGGGAGTGCAACGTCTGTGTCCAGCGGCAGCCTGTTCTCGGGCGGCGCCAGCCAGGCCACAGGCGTGCTCGGGCTGCGCTGGCGCCTTTTCGACTTCGCGCGCATCAATGCGCAGATAGAGCAGGCCAAGGGCCAGGAGGCAGAGATGCTGGCCGCCTACCGATTGGCGGCGCTGCGGGCCACGGAAGATGTGGAAAACTCGCTCTCCGCGTTTTCCAGGCGCCAGGAGCAAGTTTTGGTGTTGAAGGCCGGTGTCGATTCGCTGGATCGCGCTCGCGCAGCGTCGTTCTCGGCCTACCAAAAAGGCGTTGTCAGCATGATCGAAGTCCTGCACGCCGATGAGACCTTGCTCCGGGCTGCCGATGCGCGTGTACAGGCGCAGACGGAATCTGCCCGTTCGGCAGTGGCCATCTTCAAAGCACTGGGGGGAGGGTGGGAGTCCGGTGCATCTCCGACCTAGTCCACGTTCAATGGCCACGCCCAAGGCAGCGTTAACTTCCGACGAGTACGGTCACATCGCCTACCACCGCAACGGCCCGGTTTCATCGCTCCAGAAGATCCACCGCCGCACCTCCGCATACGGCGATGTGCCGATGGAATAAGGGTCCATCCCCGTCTCCACGCGCTCCAGGTGCACCAGGTAGCCGCCGTAGCTGGCGGCCCACAGGGTGCTGCCGTCGGGCGATATGTCCATGGCGCTGATGGTGCTGCCGATGTGGTGGCGCCACAGCGGGCATCCTTCGTCGCTGAGGGCGTGCAGGTAGCCATTGGCATCGCCCAGCACCACCATGCCCGGCAGGGTGGCAGATGCATACACGCGCCACTGGGTGTTGATGGCCGGGGCTCCGTGTGTTTCTTCTTCTCCACTGTCTGCCGCGAGGTCTGGCAACGCTTCACTCACTGGCGCGGCCAGCGTGCAGCCCCCGTAGAAGTGGCAGGAGTTGGCCAACAGCTGCGTGCCGTCGTGTGAAAAGGTGGTGTGGTGCGGGTAGGACGACAGGGGCTCGTAGCGGCGCACCACCTGGCCTCGGGCGTTCAGCAGGATGTGCACGCTGTCCTGGTCGCCCACAGCGATGTAGCGCTCGTCCGGTGACAGGGCCATGTGCAGCATGTCGAGCGCCAGCATCGTGACCTCGGCGCCGTTCACCGATTCGTCCTGCTGGTTCTTGGGCCAGGTGTAGGGGCCGTCTTCGTCAAAGGTTTGCGGGTGGATGCGCTGCACGGGGCTGCTGGCTCCCGCGGCACCCTCGGCGTGCAACAGATAGACGCCCGTGGGGTTGCGCAGCAGCACACGCTGGCCGTCGTTGAAGGGGATCAGCTCGTCGCAGCGCTGGCCCAGGGGGCCGGGCGATACCACCACCTGAGCTGGCAGTGCTTCGTTGCCCTGGGGCAGGGCAAAGCGGGCGATGACGGGGCCGTCAAAACCATCGTGCGTGGTGACATGCTCGCCGTCGCTTTGCGCAAAGCAGCGCCGGTTGGGCGAGCGGCCGAGGCCGCGCAGTGCGGGCAAGGGGATGTGCCGCAGGCCCTGCAGGGCCACCCAGTGCGCCGTGTCGTCGTAGGGGGCGCCGATGCGCGCCAGCACGCGGCCGTCGTCCAGCGCGAACACCGGGCCGATGAAGCGGCCCGCATCGGCGGCGTGCCGCACGAAGGCGTCGGGGGCAAATGCAAAGCGCTGGCGAAAGCGGTCGGCCAGGTCTTCGTCGGCGTGGGTGTTGACCACGCGGGCCAGCTGCAGCACGGTGGCTGCGGCCGCCTTGCGCGGGTCGGAGGGCAGGTCGCTGTCTTCGTTTTCTTCTTGTTCTTCTTCGGTATCGCCGTTGCCTTCCTGCACTTCGGCCGAATCCAGTGCGAGCTGGTGCGCGCGGATGGCGGCTACATAGCTTTGCCCATCGGCCTGCCATTGGTCGGACAGCGTCATCAGCTCGACAGGGAAGACCGCTGCATCGGGCAGGTCGGGCGCCAGCGGGGGCGTGGCCAGCAGGTGCACGGCGGCTTCGATGCGCCGCGCCTCGGCCTGACGGGCCTGCTCCTGTTCGTGCTGATCGCGTACGCGCAATTGGACCGCGCCGTAAAAACGCAGCAGCCGCGTTATGTGGTCGGCGGCGCTGCGGGGCAGGGTGGCGCGGGCATCGCTCTGGCGCTGCGCATAGGTGAACTCCACCACGGCAGGCCCGTCCAGCGCGGCTTCCACGTTGATCTGGTAGGCGCTGTGGGCGTTGTCGTCTTCGTCGCCGGGGGCTTCGTCGCCGTTTTCCCAGCTGAGCTTGAGGGCGCGGCCCCAAGGCTCGCCTTCGTGCATGCAGGGCTGGCGTGCGCCCACCCACACGTCGCCTTCCCACCAGCCGTTCTTGTCGCTGTCCCACCAGTCGTTGTAGCGCTCGGTGAACACAGGCAGGGAGGTAAATTCTTCGATGCGCTCTGCGGTCAGCTCGGCCACCAGGCGCTGGTACAGCGGGTAACGGGCGCGGTGCTGGCCCACGGCCTTGCGCAGGTAGTCCAACACGCCGCGCCAGGCCAGCGTGCAGGCCTGCCAGGCTTCGGGGGCGGTGTCGGGTGCCAGGGGCAGCCATTCGCCGGGCTCGCCGTCGCTATAGCCGCGGTACACCAGCGTGAGCTGCGCGGTGGTGGGCACCTTGCGGCCCCGCACGGCGGCGGCCAGGCGCGCCAGCAGCCCCTGGCGTTCGGGCACTTGCGCCACCGAGAGGTAAAAGTCCCAGGTCTTCCAGACGGTGATGAACACGTTGTCATCGCGCTGGTCGCCATCGGCGTCCACATGCCGCTGGCACAGCGAAAAATCAGTCTGCTGAAACCACCCGGTGGCCGTGTGCTCCTTGGGGCCGATCACGGGCGTGTGCACGGCTGCCAGGATGTTGCGCACGCTGATGGCCTCATCGGCGAACAGGTCTGCCTCCAGGGGCATCAGCGCGTGGATCTCGGCGCTGGTGCGCGTGGCGTTCTCGCCCGCGCGCACGGCGGCCACCACGCGGGCGCGGTCCAGCACGTAGCTGACGCCGCTTTCGCCATCGTCGATGCCGTCATGGAACTCAGGCAGGAACACGATGCCTACGATTTCGCTGGAGAACTCCGCCAGGTGCGGCACGCCGCGCACCTCGTCCATGAGGAACTCCACCTGTTCGGGCCCGGTGATGTCTACGGGGTATTCATCCGTGAACAGTGCCACCCGCGCCGTGAGCCCGCCACGCACGGTGAGCCCGCCGTGGTTGTAGTCGCCCCACAGCAGGTCGGCCACTTGCAGCGCGCCCTGCACATAAAGCAGCTCGCCGCCCACCACGGCGTTGTGCATGCGCGCGTCGCCCAGTACGACCAGGTGCGTGGCGCCATCGGTGTCGTCGCAGGTGAGCGCGCCGTCGATCTGCAGATGGCCTTCGATCAGGATCAGAAAGGGCTGGCCCGTGGGAGCTTGGTTGGTGTTGTTGCCGCCCTGCAGCAGCGTCCGCAGCGGGCTGCCGCTGGCCAGGGGCGCATCCAGGTGCAGCTCGGGCACCTGCGCATCGCCGGTGATGCAGAGCACGGTTTCCGTGGTCAACGCATCCGGGTCCTCTGCAAGGCGCTGGGCGATCCAGCTGTCGGCGGGCAGTCGGGCGGCCACATCGGCCAGCGGGCAAAGTCGGGCAGTGGGCATGGTGCGGCGGGGCGGTGGAACAACGGGCGGGGCATCGTACACCGCGCGCCATGGGGTTTTTGCTTTGCGCGGAGAATGATGTGTTGTCTTACTAATTGCCCGCCATGACGCAAAACTCTCCCGTTTTCGAAGTCCTTCCCCGCGACCTGTCTGCCTACCGCCAGGGCAATGTGGGCATCGACTACGTGCACCGTTTTGAATCGGGCCAGCCAGGCCCCCACGTGCTCATCAATGCGCTCACGCATGGCAACGAGATCTGCGGCATGGTGGCGGCCACGCACCTGCTGGACACGGGCGTGCGCCCGCGGATTGGCACGCTGACCATCAGCTTTGCCAACGTGGCGGCGTATGCATCGTTTGATCCGACCCGTCCGTTTGAAAGCCGCCAGCTGGTGCACAACCTCAACCGCATCTGGTCCGCCGGTGAACTGGACGGCACGGCCGCAAGCCCCGAGCTGGACCGCGCCCGTGCGCTGCGCCCGGTGGTGGCTGCGGCCGATCACATCCTGGACATCCACTCCACCAGCCAGGACGTACAGCCTTTCTGGGTGTACCCGGCCTATCCGCGCAATGCCCAGGTGGCGTTGGCCATTGGCCGCCCGCCCGTGCACCTGGTGATGCCCAGCGGGCTGGGCTCGGGCACGCCGCTCATCCAGCACGGCCGCCATGGGCTGGCTGAGAGCGATGGGGTGGCTTTGGTGGTGGAGTGTGGCCAGCATTTCCGCCAGTCGGCGGCCGACGTGGCCACGGCCGTGGCGCTGGATTTTCTGGCGCATTTCGGGCTGGTCGAAGCTGCTGCCAACCGCCCCGCGCCAGGCCCGCAGCGCCGCTATGAACTGCTGGAGACCTGCATGGTGCGCACGCCGGACTTCCGCTTCACACGGCCTGTGCAGGGCTTTGAGGTGTTTGCCCAGGGCGAACTCATCGCCACCGATGGCCCGCACGAGATCCGCGCGCTGTGCGACGACTGCACGGTGATGATGCCCACGCGCGAGCCCATCGTGGGCCGCGAGGCGGTGTACCTGACCCGGCCGATCTGATCGGCAAGGACCGGCAAGCTCAGAAGGACGAGCCGGGCTGCGCGAGGAAGGCCAGCTCCTGCGCCGTGGACGTGCGCCCCAGCACGGCGTTGCGGTGCGGGTAGCGCCCGAAGCGCGCAATGATGTCGCGGTGCGCCACCTCGAACTTCAGGTTGTTTTCCAGCCCCGGCTGGTCAAACAGCACCATCGCCTGGGCGTGCACCACCAGCGACTCGCTGTGCATGTAGGGCATATAGGCAAAGGCGCGTTGGGCGGGGGTGAGTGCCGTGTCGTGCTGCCCGGCCACCAGTTCCTGCGCCAGGACCAGCGCCTGGGCGTCTTGCGCAAACGCAAGCGGCGAGCCCCGGTGGATGTTGCGCGAGAACTGGTCCAGCACCAGGATCTCCGCCAGGCGGCCTTGGGGCGTGCCGCGCCAACTCCACAACTCGCACTGCCGGGCCGCCTCCCAGGTGGCACCGAAGCGGACACGGATCATCGCGTCGATGGCGTCCTCTTGTGCGAAGTGCTGGGCGGGGGTGAGTTCTTCGAACCAGAAATGAAGGATGTCTTCGGCTTGCATCGTGAATATCGCATGAAATAGGGCTCTGGCGCTTGATCATAAAGCGCTGGCCGCTATCAGTTTCATAGTATCCGATGCTGATCGCTCAGTTCTGGATGCGGATTTTTCCCTCGCGCACGTATTGGTTGAACTGGTCCTTCGGGATCGCGGCGGAGCCCACGGCATCGTTGTCTGCGGTCCAGCTCAAGGTGGTGCTGTCTTTGGAAGGCTCCAGCTCCACGGGGCCTTTCGGAATGGTCAACGGCGCTCCGTCACCCGGGGTGTAGGTAACGTGGCCTGCAATGGTGGCGTGCTGGGTCATGGTGAATTCCTTTTTGGTGGTGCCGATGTGATGGACCTCCTATTGCACCGCCCATGCGCCTTCCGGGGTGTAAGACCATGCCGTGCGACGGCGCGGGCCGGTGCCGCCACCTGCAAGGTCGTCGTTGTCCCTGGCTCAGCGCATGAAACTGGCACGGCCCAGGCCAGTGCCACCGTGGAACTGGCTTTGCCAGGCCACCGGTGGCGTCCCCCTCCCGCGCAGCGAGAGAGGGGGAAGGCGCCGAAGGCGACTCAGGGGGAGCTTCACCTCACGGAGGCACCACCGCCTGCGTCCGCTCCTGCCGCACCAGATACAACCCGCTGCCGATGATGATCGCGCCGCCCAGCAATGTGGAAACCCCCGGCACGGCCTGCCACAGCACCCAGTCGAGCCCCATGCCCCAGGCCAGGGCCGTGTATTCAAACGGTGCCACCACCGACGCCTGCCCGTGCCGGAACGCCTCGGTGATCGCCAGCTGCCCCAGAAACCCCGTGACCGCCAGGCCCGCCACCAGCGGCCAGTGTGCAGCGTCCACGCCCACCCAGCCCGGCCAGGCCAGCGTGCCCGCGCCCAGCGCCAGCAAGGCGGTGGTCCAGAAGACCAGGCTGGCGCTGGAGTCTGTGCGGCTGAGCACGCGCCCCGTGATGGCCGACACGGCGTATCCACACGCTGCGCCCAGCACCGCCAGCGCGCCCAGCGTGAAAAATGCGTCCTGGCTGGGCCGCAGGGCCACCACCACGCCCACCATGCCCAGCACGATCGCCACCCAGTGGGCGGCGCGCACCTTCTCGCCCAGCACCACGGTGGACAGCGCCGTGATCAGCAACGGGGCGATGAAAAACAGCGTGTAGGCCTCGGCCAGGCCCAGCTCTTTGAGTGCGTAGGTGAACAGGCCCAGCATGGTCACGTTGAGCACGCCACGCAGCAGGTGCAGCGGCCAGCGCACCTTGAGCAAGCCCCGCACCTCGCCGCGCCACAGCACATACAGCGCCACCAGCGGCAACGCAGCCCAGCCGCGCAGCGCCGCCACCTGCATGGCGGGGTAGCTGGCCGACAGGGTCTTGAGCAGGGCGTCCATCAGCGAAAAACACCCCACCGCCGCGACCATCGCGACGATGCCGCGCAGGTTGCCCGAGGCTGCCGCCTGCGCTCTGGTAGCCGTCGCAGTCGCAGTTGTGGTCGCGGCTGCAGATGCCGCAGGCTGAGCCTCGGTGTCGCTCGTCCGCGTCATGGTTGTACCGCCGCAGGAAGGCTGCAGGCTGTGGTGGGTGGCAGGGTGGCAAATGGCGCAGGAGCTGTGCCGCCAAGGCAGCGGTGCTGCGCTGGAAGACTGTGCATGGGGTAACCAGAGGTGGCTGGCTGCGGCGCGTGGGCCTGCGCCGCAGCCAGGGGGTCGGTGGGCCAAAAAGTGTAGCGCAGCCCGCGCCAGCGGGTTGCCTCGGCTCGGCTCAGTCCGCCTTGTGGTTGGCTGCGTTGCGGCTCACCTTGTCGTGCAGCATCGGAATGGCCCACAGCACCACCAGCGCCAGCACCGTGCTCAGCACCGCCGTGGCTTCGCGGCCCAGCCCGGCGGCCACGCCGATGGCGGCCGTGAGCCAGATGCCAGCGGCTGTGGTCAGGCCCTTGACCTGGCTTTCGGCATCGCCCTTGAGGATGGTGCCCGCGCCCAGAAACCCCACGCCCGCGATGATGCCCTGCAGCACGCGGCTGTTGTCTGCCGCTTCAATGCCGGCTTGCTGCGCCACCAGCACGAACAGGGCCGCGCCCATGGCCACCAGCATGTGCGTGCGCACACCGGCGGCCTTGCCCGCGTGTTCGCGTTCCCAACCCAGCAGCCCGCCCAGCAGCGCTGCCATGGCCAGGCGCACCACGATGCGCGTGGCCTGTGCCGCATCGGGCACGTCCGAGAATTCCGAGGCCACCGTGCTGGCGATCTCCTGCCAGAGGTCAGCCATGGCCATGGTCCTTGCACCCGGTGACCGGCGTTGTGACGAGGGAGGGCGGTGTGCTCAGAGAGCGGTACGCGTGTGGTGGCATGGCGGGGAGTCCAGCGGAGGAGGGGGCGCAGCAACAGTGCTGCCCTGCGACTGTGCTGCTCCGGCGCGGCAGCGTCTACCGGTGGCGGGCGAGCGCGGGGGTAGGACACTGCCGACGCACGCCAACGACCGCTTGGCGGGGGGTGGGCGTCAGGTTTTGATAGAAATTGGCACCTGGCGCTTGATGGTAAAGCGCTGGTAGCTATCAAAAGTGAAGCGTCTGGCGATGGCCGCCCATAGCCGCGTTCCTCCCGCGCCTCCCCAACCCGTCCCTGCGGATGGCGCCATCTGCTCGGCGCTTGCACCTCGGGGTTGCGCGTGTCACGATTTGCCTTGGTGCCCGCAGCGGCCGCCATCACCGGCGGGCCTGGCGCCGCGAGGAGTTTTTGCCATGACGCCCCAACGCATTCTTCTGATACAGGGCCACCCGGACGCGAGTGCGCCCCACCTGTGCCACGCGCTGGCGCAGGCCTATGCGCAAGGGGCCATCGCGGCGGGCCACGAGGTGCGCGAGATCGAGGTGGCTGCCATCGACTTTGCGCTGCTGCGCAGCCAGCACGAGTGGGAGCTGGGCCTGCTGCCCGCATCGCTCAAGCCTGCCCAGGCGGACATCGGCTGGGCGCAGCACATCGTGCTGTTCTTTCCGCTGTGGCTGGGCGACATGCCAGCCCTGCTCAAGGGTTTTCTGGAGCAGGTGGCGCGACCCGGGTTTGCCTTCAATACCGAAGGCAGCAACCCCTTTGGCCGCAAGGGGCTCACAGGGCGCAGTGCGCGGGTGGTAGTCACCATGGGCATGCCTGCGCTGGTATACCGCTGGTACTTCCGCGCGCACAGCGTGAAGTCGCTGGAGCGCAATATCCTGGGCTTTGTGGGCATTGCGCCGGTGCATGAGACGCTGGTGGGCAGCGTGGAGCAACTGGGCGACGATGGGATTGCCAAGTGGAAGGCGCGCATGCGTGCGCTGGGCGCGAAGGCGGCGTAGAGCCCCGGCCCTAGCCCTGCGCTGCGATGGCGATCAGCCAAATGACCGCGCTGCAGCCCAGGCGCCCATGCGTTGGCTGATCGCAAAGAACTCCTGCACTGTGTCGTCAATGATCTGCTGCGCGGTCTTGACGGAATCGATGAGCCCGGCGGTCTGGCCTGCGAGGGCCGGTGCGGCCTCCATGTCGCCGTCAAAGTACACGCGCTGGATGCCCGCAAAGCTGTCGGCGGGCATGAGGCCTGCCTCATGGATGGCCTGGGTGCGCTGCGACTTGAGCGCGCGGATGCAGGGGCTGGCCTTGGTGTTGAGCATCCAGGTGCCGGTCACGCCCGCATCGACGATGGCGTTCTTGTAGTTGGCGTGCACGGGGCTTTCGGCGCAGCTCACAAACCGTGTGCCCATCTGTACCGCCTCAGCCCCCAGCGCAAAAGCCGCCGCCATGCCGCGCCCGTCGCAGATGCCCCCGGCGGCCACCAGCGGCACATCCACCCGCGCACGAATGGCTTGCAGCAGCACCAGGGTGGAGACCTCTTCGGGGTTCTTGAACCCGCCGCCTTCGCCGCCCTCGACCACCAGACCGTCGATGCCTGCGTCCACGCATTTGAGCGCCGCGTCCACCGTGGGCACCGCGTGGTACACGGTGATGCCCGCGTCCTTGAGCGGCGCAATGAACTTGGCCGGGCTGCCCGCCGAGGTGGTCACAAACTTCACACCCGACGCGCACACAAAGCGCAGCATGGCGTCGTCTTTCAGAAAACGGATGGGCAGGTTCACGCCGAAGGGCAGGCCCAGTGCGCTCATCTTGGTGATCTCGGCCTGGCAGTTGGCGGTTTCGCCCGACGATGTCTCGATGATGCCCAGCCCGCCCGCGCGGGACACGGCCGATGCCAGCTGCGTGCGCGCGATCCAGCCCATTGGCGCCTGGATGATGGGGTAGCGCGCGCCCGTGTGGGCGAGGACGCGGTTGGTGGCGGGTACGGTCATGGGCGGAGTCTCCTGATTTTTGGAGTGCCCATTATTTCGACGGGTGCGCTGTCGTCGTGTCGCCCGGGTTACGGTGCAGTGGGCGTGCCTTGCGTCTCTTCCCACGGCAAGCGTGCAAACAGCCGCTGCCAATCGGAGACGGGGCTGGCGTTGGCAATCTCTGCCGTGTCGTGCCCGGGGCCCCAGCCCGCAGGCCCCGGCCATGGCAGCCCGCTGTCAAACGTCATCACAGCGCCCGACACGGGGTGTGGCACCGTCAGCTGCCACGCATGCAGCCACAGCCTCTGCTGCCCCAGCCGCTCGGCCCACCAGCGGTTGAGGGGGCCTTTGCCGTGTGTCGCGTCGCCGATGATGGGGTGGGCCAGGTGCTTGAGGTGGCGGCGTATCTGGTGGCGCCGCCCGGTGGTGGGGATCGCCTCGACCAGCGAGGCGCGGGTGGTGGCAAAACGCGCATCACTGGCCTCGGTCAGCGTGAGCTGCGCCAGGCGCCGAAAGCGGGTGTGGGCGTCCTGAACGGCCGCATCGGCCGGGGCATCGTCGGGCTTCAAGGCGTGGTCCACCTCGATGGCCTCGGGCGCCCAGCCGCGCACCAGGGCCAGGTAGCGCTTGTGCGTGGCGCCGTGCTCGAAGGCCTGTGACAGTGCCCGCGCCGCATGGCTGTGCAGCGCCATCACCAGCACGCCGCAGGTGCCCTTGTCGAGCCGGTGCACGGGGTACACATGCTGGCCCAGCTGGTCGCGCAGGGTCTGCATCACAAACCGTGTCTCGCCCGCGTCCAGCCCCGTGCGGTGCACCAGCCAGCCCGCAGGCTTGTAGACGGCGACCAGGTGCTCGTCGCGCCAGAGGATGTGCAGAGGGGGCATGGAAGAAGGTAGAGAAAAAAGGGGCGGGAGGCCGTAGACAGGGGCCCAACCGCACGACAGCACGGCCGATGCCGGGGCTGGCACAGGGCTCATGCGGCGGCATCATTTCTACTATACGGCGAGGAGTAGGGCGCCCGCGTGGCCTGGCCTGCACACTGCTGACAAATTCTGGCAGCAGGGGCGATAAGCTCCCGGTCCATCAGAGGGGGCTTCATGATCCATCGCTTTCAATGCCAGTGTGCCAAGGTCGTCGGCGAAGTGGCCGACACGCGCTCCGCCATCCACGCCATCTGTTACTGCCGGGACTGCCAGGCCTATGCCCACCATCTGGGGCAGCCCGACGCGGTGCTGGACGCTCTGGCCGGCACCGAGGTGGTGGGCACGCATGCCCGCAACGTGTCTTTCACCAGTGGCACCGATCAGCTGGCCTGCCTGTCGTTGTCCGAAGGCGGCTTGCTGCGCTGGTACGCGCGCTGTTGCAACACCCCCTTGGCCAATACGGGGCGCGACTGGCGCATGCCCTATGTGGGCCTGGTCCATCTGTGCCTGCGCGCGGGCGGCGAGCCGCTTGCGCCCGCGTTTGGGCCGGTGCAGATGCACCTGGAGACCGCCAGCGCCAAGGGCACGCCGCCCCGCACGGGCTGGAGCCAGCTGAGGGCGCTGCTGGGCTTCATGCCCCGCATTGCGGCGGCGCGATTCACCGGCAGCTACCGCCGCACACCGTTCTTCACGGCCACTGGCGCGCCTGTGGTGGCGGTGCGTGTGCTGTCCGCCGCCGAACGCGAAAAGGCCGTGGCAGCGGTGTAGCAGCTGGGCCGGGTGCCGTAGTTCTTTGCGCTACCACCCACGCGCCAGGGCGTGCCAGAATGCCGACGGTTTGCCGTGGAGCCTCTGGTCTGGAGGCATGTGCATCGGCCCGCGCTGCGCTCCTCGCAAAACCGAAAAACAATACAAGGAGACCCCATGTCCGCTGGTGACTGGAAAGACATGTACGCCGCCGCAGTGGCGGGCGACCTGGCACTGGTGCGCCACCACATCAGCGCGGGCGTCAACCCCAACTACCAGCACCCCGAAATTTTGTGCACACCGCTGGTGGCCAGCCTGATCCATGGCCACAGCGAGATCGCGCACTACCTGCTGGCCCACGGTGCCGACCCCGGGCTGCGGTCAGACTTTGACGACATGACCCCACTGGAGGCCGCGCGCCGCTACCGGCGCACCGAGTTCATCACGTTGCTGCAGGCACAGGGCGCCAAGGAAGAGCGCAAGCCGTTCTGGTGGCGCTGGCTGCCGGTGTAGACGCCGAGCACACGCGCATCCGTAGAGCCCGCGCAGTCCAGGCCAGCGGCCGCCTCGCCGCCCGGGCGGTGTCCCACTCGGGGGGAAGGGCCGAATGCGACTCAGAGTGGGCTTCCTTCCTTTGCCCGCATCTTGGCCGCGATGTACTCGCCATGCGTCACATGCAACAGCCCGGCCACCTTGCTGATGGTGTGGTTCTCGTTGGCGTCGATGTGGGCGTCGGCATACGCCACCTGCCACATGGCCTCCACGAGCTGGATCTTCTGGTCCTGCGTGAAGTGATCGTTGAGGCTGCTGGTAAATCGCTGGTAGTCGTAGGCGGTCTTCGATGTGGTTACGGCCAGCTCCAGCAGGCGCTCCAGCTCATCATCGCTCAGCGCAAATTTGCTGCGCAGGGCGGTCACCATGGTGGAACGCTCGGCGTCGTCCATGGCGGCATCAAACCGCACCACCTCCACCAGCAGCACGGCGGCTGCCAGTTGCACGGCGTGGGCGCGCGCGGCGGGCGACTGGGTGGTGGAGGGCTGCGTGAAGCTGTCAAACAGGTCTTTGAGGGTTCGGAACATCGGGTGCTTTTCGGGGTGCGGGGCAAATGGGGTGGAGGCGCGGTGGATGGGTTGGTTCCCGCAGCGCGCGCGGGCGGGCTGCGCACTTTGCGCTCGCGTGGTGCACCGCCCCGGCGACAATCGGGGGCCATGACGAAGAAAACCATACTCCCCCTGCAACTGCTGGTTGCCCCCGACAAGAACGATCCCAAGCCGCTGATCCTGTACCACGGGCGCAATTGCCCCGACGGTTTTGGCGCGGCGCTGGCCGCATGGCTGTACTACGGCGATAGTGCTGAATACGTGGGGCTCGACCACGGCGATGTCAAGTCTTTGGACGACCTGCCGCCCCTGCAAGGCCGTGCGGTTTACATCCTCGACTTTTCCTTTGCCGCCGAGGTGATGGCTGCCATCGACGAGCGTGCCGCCAAGCTGGTGATGCTGGACCACCACAAGAGCGCCGCCGAAAAACTCACTGGCTTTGCCTGCCGCTGCGGTGTGGTGCACTTCGACATGGGCAAGTCGGGCGCGCGCCTGGCGTGGGAGTTCTTTCACCCGCACGAGCCTATCCCTGAGCTGCTCAAGTACGTGGAAGACCGCGACATCTGGAAGTGGGAATTTGCCGAGAGCGCCGCGTTCTTGTCGGCCCTCGACATGGAAGAACAGGGCTTTGCGCGCTGGCGCGAGATCGCGTCCTTCACGCCCGAGCAGCTCAAGGAGTTCATGGTGCGCGGCGAGGCCATGGACGAGAAGTACAAGAAGCTCTGCGCCGACATCGCCGAAGGCGCGCAGCCGCTGGTGTTCAACGGCATCACCGGGCTGATGGTGAATGCGCCCGGCATGTTCCACAGCCTGGTGGGCGACATGCTTTCGGCCAAGACTGGCACCTTTGCGCTGATGTGGAGCGCGGGCGAAAAAGGTGTGAAGGTGGGGCTGCGTGCGCAGCGCAACTTTGACTGCATCGCGTTGGCCGAAAGCATGGGCGGCGGCGGGCATGCCCAGGCCTGTGGTTTCAAGATGAAGGTGGAGCGCCTGCCCGAGCTGCTCAGTGGCACCTTCAACGCCTGAAGCAGGGGCAGGTTCTGAATAAAAATCGGCCTTTGCGCTCTATGGATAAGCGCTGATTGCTATTAAATATATAGCAATCAGCGCAAGCTACACCAGCCGCAAGTCCGCCCCCTTCGTCCCCGGAAACACCCGCGCCACGGCGGCTGCGTTCAGTCCGTACATGCGCGCAAACAGCCCGCCCAGCACGGCGCGGTAGTCGTTGAGCACGGGGTAGTCGCGGTTCTGGAACAAGGTGGCGGCCGTCAGCGCCTGCTGCTCGCCCACAATGCGCCCGCCGCCCACACCACCGCCCAGCACCCAGAACACGGTGCCGTGGCCGTGGTCGGTGCCCCGGTTGCCGTTCTCGCGGAAGGTGCGGCCAAACTCGCTGACCACCACGACCACGGTGGATTTCCACGCCGGCCCCATCTCGTCGGCAAAACCCGCCAGGCCCCGGCCCAGCTCTTCAAACCGGTTGGCCAGCGCGCCCGTGGCCGCACCCTGTGCCACATGGGTGTCCCAGCCGCCTACGTCCACAAAGCCCAGTTGGTAGCGCGTCTGCATCAGCTTTGCCATGCGCCGCGCCGTGCCTTCAAAACCCTTGGTGCTCAGCGCATTGCGGCTGGCGGCTTCCATCTCGCCCTGCATGGTGCGCGCCACTTCTTCGCGCGTGGCAAAACCTTCGACCACGGGTGTGGCCAGTGGCGTGCCCCGGTACATGGATTCGATGAGCTGCGCCTGCCGCGCATCCACGCCGCTGCGGCCCGCCGCCGCGCTCAGCAGCGTGTTGGGCACATCCACTGCGCCGCGCAGCACCAGGGGCAAGGTGCTGGTGAAAGCCATGGGCTGCCGCGTGGCCGTGGCCGGGGTGTTGCCGGTGCGCGGGTTCAACTCGGCCACCAGCCGGTTCAAAAAACCCGAGCGGTAGTCGCGCCGCCCGCCCACGGGCTGGCCCAGCTCCATGCTGTCTTGCGTGTCGAAGTGGCTGCGCGAGAGGTCGTCGGTGCCTGCAAACGGCACAAAGGCCAGCTGGCGCTGCTGGTACAGCGGCAGCATCGATTCGGCCAGCGCGGGGTGCAGGCCCCAGTCGGGGGTGAGCGGCAGCGCGCCGCCGTCCTGCCCGGGTCGGGCGATGGCGATGTTCGGGCGCGTCTCGTAGTAGTAGCTGCTGGCCGTGGGCACCAGCAGGCTGGCGCAGTCATAACCACCGCGCAAAAACACAAGCAGAAAACGCACGTCCTGCGCGCCGGGGGCGGCCATCGCGCTGGCGCTGTGCACGCCGAGGGCGCTGGCGCCCAGGGCTTGAAGAAGGTGTCTGCGTCGCATGGTGATTTCCTCAGCCGTGCATGAATTCCGGTGATGCAAGGAACAACAGGTTCCACTCACGCGGTGATGTTGCCTGCGCCAGCGCATTGCGCGTGGCGGCCGACCAGGTGGGCTGCAGGGCGCGCACATAGGCACTCTGTGCCAGCGGTGGGGGCGTGCGCTGCGATGCAGACTGTTCGGCCATCCTCATCTCCTTCTCGCGCGGGGTGGGCATGGGGGCGGTGGCCACACCGGCCCCGATGGCGCGGGCGATCTCGAAGCGGGTGGACATCTGCCCTGAACCCGCCCATGCCGCTGCGTCCAGCGGGTAGCCGTCGGGCGTGGCGCGGCCGTACAGGGGTTCGGCCAGGCGCTGCAGCCAGCCCAGCGCGGGCTCGGCGCCGGGCAGCACGGCGTCGCCATGGGCCAGGCGCAGGCTGGCCAGCACATAGTGCACCGGGTCGCGAAAGCGCTGGCCCAGCGATGCCCGAAATTCCGGCGCGCTGAACAGTGCCTCCAGCACGGCGGCGATTTCGCCATCGGTGCGCTCGAACGTGCGGGCCAGCGTCTGCAGCAGCGCAGGCGGTGGCTTGTCGCCCACCAGGAAGAGCGCGATCTTGCGGGTGATGAAGCGTGCGGTGGCCGGTGCGCGTGCCAGGCGGTCCAGCGCTTCGTCCACCTCGGCCAGGCCTTCGGCGCGCAGGGGCTGGCCCAGCAGGGTCTTGGGTTCCCAGTCATGCCGCTGGGGGTTGAACTCGAACAGGCCATCGCGCACGTAGTGGCGGCGCAGCGCGGGCTTCATGCGCGGGGGCTCGTCGCGGTCTGGCTGGCGCGCAATGCCCACGCCGGTCAGCACGCGTGCCAGCTCCTGCACATCCTGCTGGCTGTAGCCGCCGTCCACGCCCAGGGTGTGCAGCTCCATCAGCTCGCGCGCGTAGTTTTCGTTGATGCGGCCCGCGGCGTTGCGGGCGTTGTCCAGGTAATGCAGCATGGCCGGGTGGCGCACCGTGGCACCCAGCAGGTCGCGAAAGCGGCCCAGCGCATGGGGGCGGATGGCGCGTTCCTCATAGTCGCCCACCAGCACACGCAGGTGGCCCTTGCCTGCAAACACGCTGAAGTGGTTCATCCAGAACCAGGTCATCTTTTCGCGCAGCTGGGTGGGCGAATACAGCGCGCGCAGCACAAAACGCTCGGCCGCCTCCTGCTGTAGCGCGCGCATGTCCTGCTGCCAGGCCTTGAGCGCGGCCTTGCGGCCATCCTCGGTGGGCTGGGCCTTGGCGGCCTGGTGCTGCGCCTCCATGCGCGCGGCCAGATCGGGCAGGGGCGTGCGGGTGATGGCCATGGCGTCGATCTGCGCCTGGGCCGCGCGCGGCAGCGTGGCGGGCGGGGGGCGCAGCTGCGCGGCCAGGTAGGCAGCAACCCCTTGCGGCGGCAGCGCCTGTGCGCCTTGGGCGGTGTTGCCCCAGGTCACGCGGTCCAGCAGGCGGGTTTGCATGGCTTCGTCGGCACTGGCCCAGCCAGCGGTACCCGCCGGGGTGGCGGCGCGGGCCAGGCCCAGCGGGGCGGTGGCAGCCATGCCCAGCAGGCCCGCGAGCACGGTGCGGCGGTGAAGAGGGCCGGGGAGCGGGGCGGAAGGAGCGTTCATGGGGCGCACAGGGGGCAGGCAGTGGAGCGCATGGTGCTCCGCCCCAACGCGCCGTGCAAGCCTGCCGCGCGGGTTTTACCTGCGCGACACAAACGCCCCGGAGCTTGTTTACAAGGGCTGTCGCGCCGTCGCTGAACCGCTCAGCTGCTGGCCTGCGCAGCTTCCTCAAAACGGTCCACCGTGCGCAGGGTCTTGAACGCCAGCATCCAGCCACCCACCACGCCCAGCGTGCACAGGCCGCCCACCACGGCGGCGGGCACCACGCCCAGCCAGGCGGCGCTGGTGCCCGCGCGGAACTCGCCCAGCTCGTTGGACGAGCCGATGAACAGCATGTTCACCGCGTTCACCCGCCCGCGCATGGTGTCGGGGGTGGAGAACTGCACCAGTGCGCCGCGGATGTACACGCTCACCATGTCGGCCGCGCCAGCCACCATCAGCGCCGCAAACGACAGCCAGAACCAGTGCGAGAGCGCAAACACCAGGTTGGCCACGCCAAACACCGCCACGGCGATGAACATGGTGCGCCCCACATGGCGGTTGAAGGGCCGCATGCTCAGGTACAGCCCCGCACCCACCTCGCCCACGGCCATGGCGCTGCGCAGCGCGCCCAGGCCCGCCGGGCCTACATGCAGCACCTCCTGCGCATAGATGGGCAGCAGGGCCACCACGCCGCCCAGCAGCACGGCGAACAGGTCCAGCGAGATGGTGCCCAGGATGATGGGCCGGGTGCGGATGAAGGTGATGCCTGCGCCAAAGCGCTCGAACATCGTTCCCTGCGCGGGGCCGGGCGCCGTGGCATGGGCCACCACCACACGCAGCAGCAGCGCCACGCCCAGCACAAAACACGCGCAGCACACGGCGTAGGTCAGCTCGCCACCGCCCAGCGCATACAGCAGCCCGCCCAGCAGCGGCCCTCCGATGCTGGCCACGCGCATCAGCATGCTGTTGGCGGCAATGGCCTGCGCGAGCTGCCCGCGCGGCACGATCTGCGGCAGCAGGCTTTGCATGGCTGGCCCCGAAAAAGCGCGTGCGCAGCCATACAGCACCAGCACCGCATAAATGCCAGCCACACCGCTGGCCCCATGGCCCGCCAGCCACCACAGCAGGGCACTGCACACGCCGCCCACCGACCAAGCCAGCGCCAGGATGCGCATGCGGTCAAAGCGGTCGATCAAATCGCCTGCTGGCAGCAGCAGGGCCAGCATGGGCAGAAACTGCGCCAGACCCACATAGGCCAGTGCCAGCGGCTCGCGGGTGAGGTCATACACCTGCCAGGCCACCACCACGGCCTGCACCTGGGTGGCGACCACGGCCACCACGCGGGCGATCAGAAAGGAAATGAAGCCGGAGTGGCCGTAGACGCTGGAGGTCTCCGCATCGGGTGCTGCAGGGGGGGAATGGGGGACTGTCATGAAAACGGAACGGGGGCGGCCGGGGCAGCGCACGCTGGGGGCCAGATGGGAAAGACTCCAGGATGCTAGCGGCTGTGCAGCCTGCACGCTGGGGGCTTGGGGGAAGACCCGCAGAAATGGGTCTTCAGGTTTTGCCCTGGCCCGCCGATAAGGCAGAGAGGAAGAAGCGGGTTTGCGGCCTCGGCGCTGCTGCTGCGTGGGGCTGGGCGTGCCGCTTCGACCGGTTTTTACCGTTTGTCCATTCATCTGCTTTGACCAGGAGTCCCCGGGGCGTGCCATGGCGTTGACGATCAACACCAACGTGATGTCGCTGAATGCGCAGCGCCGGCTTGGCGGTGCACAGAGTGACATGGGCACGACCGTGCGGCGCCTGTCCTCGGGCTTGCGCATCAACAGTGCCAAGGACGACGCGGCGGGCCTGGCGATCTCCGAGCGGTTCACTTCGCAGATCCGGGGGCTCAACCAAGCGGTGCGTAATGCCAACGACGGCGTTTCGCTCATGCAGACGGCCGAGGGCGCGCTGCAAAGCGTCACCGCCAGCCTGCAGCGCATCCGCGAGCTGGCCGTGCAGGCCGCCAACGACACCAACAGCGCGTCTGACCGCCAGGCCATCCAGGCCGAGGTGACGCGGCTGGCGCAAGAGATCGACCGCACCGGGCGCACCACGCAGTTCAACGGCATGGACGTGTTCGACCGCTCCGACGCCAGCGTGGTGGGCGACGAGAACCTGCTGTCCGTGTTTGACGGCCTGACCAGCGCGGGCAGCTGGCTGGAGAGCAGCGAAAACCTCATCCGCAACTACTTTGGTCTGCAGGGCGATGGCGCGGCCATCGACATCCGCTACACCGGCTTTACCGACAACGCGGGCGGTGTGGCCGCCTATGTGCAGGTCACCGGGTTTGACGGGCAGGGGCGGGGCAACAACCTGGTGCTGCAGGTGGACATGGCCGACTTCGTGCCGCCCAACCCGCCCAATGGCGGCTCCGCACCGTTCTACAACGACCGTGTGATTGCCCACGAAATGGCGCACGCGGTGATGGCCCGCTCCACCAACTGGCAGAACATCACCGGAAGCCACTTGTGGTTTGCCGAAGGCGCGGCCGAGTTCATTCACGGCGCCGAAGAGCGCGTGCGCGCCGATGTGGCCAACCTGGGCGTGGCGGCCGTGGTGGCGGCCATTGGCGGGCCCAGCAATACCAGCGAGTTCTACTCGTCCAGCTACTCGGCCGTGCGCTACATGCACGACCGCATCAAGACGGCGGGCGGCACCGGCATCAAGGATGTGCTCACCTACATGAGCAACAACCCCGGCTCCACGCTGGACGCGGCCATTGGCGCAGCCTCGGCCGGGGCCTTCACCAACGCGGGGGATGTGCTCACGCAGTACGGGCTCAACGGTGCGGCCTTCATCGGCAGCTTTGACCTGAACAATGCCGACACCGGCGCCATTGGCGGCGCCGACGTGGACGGCGGCATGGTGCGCGACGCCACGGCGGCGCTGCCCAACCAGGGCAGCCGCTCGGGCAAGGACGCGCTGCAGGGCTTCACCGAGACCTACGAAAACATCGCCTCGACCAGCGGCGCCATCAGCACCAAGGTGTTCCAGGTGGGCGCCAATGCCAACCAGACCCTGGAAACCCGCGTGGGCGCGATTGGCCTGGGGGCCATGGGCCTGCGCAACACGCTGGACGTGACCACCTCGGCCGCACAGGCCATCGTGTCGGTAGACCGCGCGCTCGACTACGTGAACAGCCAGCGCGCCGTCATCGGCGCGCAGTCGTCGCGGCTGGAGTCGGCCATCACCAACCTGCAGATCGGCAGCGAAAACCTGTCGGCCAGCCGCTCGCGCATTGTCGACACGGATTTCGCGGTAGAGACCGCCAGCCTGGCCCGCCAGCAGATCCTGCAGCAGGCGGGCAACGCCATGGTGGTGCAGGCCAACCAGATGCCCCAGGGCGTGCTGGCACTGCTGCGCACCTGAGGCAGTGTGACAAGAGGGTCAGCGCTGGCTGTGCCGGTGCCGGTAGGTCCACGGCGCCAGCGGCCGCTTCTGTGACCACAACCCTGTGCCGCTGCTGCGCGCCTGGCGCTGCAGCGCCACCAGCTGCGGGCGGGATTCGGCATAGGGCGTGTACACCCAGGCCAGGCCGGCACGCACCTGGGCGGTGGCCACATCGGCGCTGCCGCAGCGCACATGGGCCACCGTGCGGCCATAGCTGTCTTCGTCCACCGGCTGCAGCGCGGCGCGTTGCCTGAAGCACAGCTGCGCCAGGTGCTGCCGTGACTTCTGGCCAAAGGCCTGGCGTGACTCGGGCGCGTCGATGGCGGCGATACGCACCTTCACCTGCTGGTAGGCACCGGGCGCGCCGCAGCGCACGGTCAGGGTGTCGCCGTCGCTGATGGCGACGACCAGGCAGAGCAGGGAGGCAAGGGGCACGGCAGCAGAGGGAGAGAGAAATGGTGGAAGGCGAGCAAGAAGGCAGGTGACAGAATGTTGTGCCAAATTGCCACTTTGCGCTTTATGGATAAGCGCTAACAGCTATCAATAGTGTAGCATCTGGCGTGTTGTCTCTACGGGCTGCTGCAAATTGATACCTTGACGCGTGCAATGCCCGAAATGGTGCGCAGGGCATGTGTGCAGGGCTTTGGGCTGTGGTTACCACGCTTTCAGCCCCTCCACGGGCAAGGGCGTTGTGCCAGGCTGGGCATAGGGCTTTCTAGAATCGACGGGAACCGGGTGTGGTGCAGACTGTCAGAACGCCATGGCAGCCGTTCTGCGCCGCTATGGCAACCGGAAATGCCCCCCGCAATGACGACTTTCTTGATGATGTTGATGACCCCGAAGGAGTGCCCGCCCTTGCGTTTGTGCCTTTTCCCGACCCGCTTCACTGTTCGTTCTGGTGCCGCTGCAGGTAGCTTGGCTCTGGCCGCATTGCTGGCAGGCTGTGTGGGCACCACGCCCAAGACGTTTGGGGTGCAGGAGAGTTTTGGTTCGGTGGCCACCTACTCGCGCCTGTTTGACGCCACGCCCGCCCAGACCTGCGAGGCATCGCGCCGCGCGCTGCTGAGCCAGGGCTACATCATCTCCACCCACCAGCCGGAGCTGGTGGAGGGCAAAAAGAGCTTCCAGCCCGAAGCCGAGTCGCACCTGCAGATGGTGGTGCGCGTGGTGTGTGTGCCCGAGGCCAATGACGGCAAGGTGAGCCTGGGCTTTGTGACGGCGCTGCAGGACACCTATGCCCTGCGCAAGACCAACAACTCGGCCAGCGTGGGCGTGGGCGCCATCGGGTCCGTGTCGCTGCCGTTTTCTGCCAGCAGCGAATCGCTGGTCAAGGTGGGCAGCGAGACCATTTCCAAGGACGCTTTCTACGAGAGCTTCTTCGATCTGGTCAAGCGCTACCTCGTGATGGACCAGGCGCAAGCCATCGGTGGCTGAAGCGGAGGTTCCAGGCACTGGGGCCTGAGCGCTCTGGGCCTGCGCTCTCAGAGGGGCGTGGCAATCCCGCAGCGGTTCTCACTCTCCGCGCCAGCGCGCCACCAGCTCCCATCCCTGCGGCCAGTCACCCAGGCCACTGTCGGCATTGAGGTGGCCCCGCGCACCCAGCACCACGTGCTCGGCGTTCCAGGCGCTGGCGCACTGCGCCGAAAAGCCGGGGGTGGAATACGGGTCGCTGGTGCTGCTCATCAGCACCCGTCTTGGCAGGTCGGGCTGGGTGGGCAGCACGGCAGGCAGTGGGGCAAAGCCTTTGGCGTCGGCCGGAAAATTCGGCCCCCCGGGGTCTGGCACCGCCACCAGCAGCAGCGCTTGCACGGGCCGGTGGTGGCGCGCGGCCCAGTGCACCGCGACCAGGCAGCCCAGGCTGTGTGCCACCAGGATGGGGGGCTGGGGCGATGCAGCAATGGCGTCATCGAGCGTGCGCACCCAGGTGTCGCAATCGGGGTGGTCCCAGTCGGCCTGCTCCACCCGCGCCACGCCCGCGTGCCGGGTTTGCCACAATGACTGCCAATGTGTCGGGCCCGAGTTGTAGATGCCCGGAATCAGCAAAACAGGTCGCGTCGTCATTCAATGTCCTTGTTCTCAAAGCAGATCCATCACTGCCCGCCAACAATAGGAAACCGCCGCTGTTCCGGCCAGGGGGGCTCATCGGAAATCGCCCGCCCAAACCTTGAAGTCATCGTTAAGAGCCTGTTCAAAGAAAGCACCCCGTGGAACTGGACAAAAAAGACCGGCAGATCCTCATGGCCCTGCAGCACGACGCGCGGCAAAGCCTGTCGGCGCTGGGCAAGCAGATCGGCCTGTCGCAGCCTGCGATGAGCGAGCGTGTGAAAAAGCTCGAGGACGCGGGCGTGATTGCAGGCTACGCGGCCCGCATCAACCTGGACGCCGTGGGCCTGGGCCTGCAGGCGGTGGTGCGGGTGCGCACCACGCACGAGCACATCCAGCGCTATGTGTTGCTGTTCCAGTCCCTGCCCGAAGTGCTGGATGTTGTGCGCGTGACCGGCGACGACTGCTTCGTGGTGCGCTGCGCCTTCGGCCAGCCCGCCGACCTGGAGCGTGTGGTGGATGCGCTGGCCGCGTTTGGCAGCGTCTCCACATCACTGGTACTGTCGCACCCGGTGAACAAGGCGGTGCCGCTGGGTTAAGAATTTTTGCGTCCAAAGAGCCGCTGACGCTTGATGGATAAGCGCAAATAGCTATAAAAACAATAGCTTCAAGAGAGTGGCTATGGGTTGCGTTGCGAGGCTGGCGGCACCTTGTACCGCAGCTCTGCAAAGAGGCCGCCCAGCGTTGTCACCGACTGCAGGCGCAGCGCCGGTTGTGTGATCCGGCGTGGCAACAGCGGCTTGCCCGCACCCAGTGTGACCGGTGCGATCTGCACGATCAACTCGTCCAGCAGGCCCGCATCATAAAACTGCCCCACCAGCTCGCCCCCGCCCACGATCCACACATTGCGCCCCGCTGCGGCCCGCACCATGGACTGGTGCACGGGCCGCACATCGCCATGCACAAAGCGCACATCGGCGCCCGGGATGGCGCGCAGAGTGCGCGTGCTGAACACCCATGTGGGCTGCACGTAGGGCCATGGCTGGCCTGCGTCGATGGCGTGTTTCAGCATCCATTCGTAGGTGTGCGAGCCCATGGCCAGCGCACCCACGTCGCGGATGAAAGCGGGGTAGCTGGAGCCCTCGATCTCGCCGAACTGCAAGAGCCAGCCAAGGTCATGGTCTGCCGTGGCAATGAAGCCGTCGAGGCTGGAAGCGCCGTAGAACTGTGTGATGGTCATGGGCGCTCACTGTGAAGACCGGCTGCTGACAACGTGCTGGCAGCAAGCTGGGAGGGAGACGGGAAGGCCCGAGTGCGTCAGGGCAACTGCACCGTCTCCGCGAGATGCCCGTACACCGCGGCAATGCGCCGCAGGTGCCGCGACTCGGGGTGCGTCAGCAGCCACAGCTCGGTTTCACAGTCGGCCAGCGACCCGGTGAGGGGGCGCAGGTCGCTGCGGCCCTGGGCCAGAAAGAGGGGCAGCACCCCCACGCCCATGCCCAGGGCCACCAGCTCCATCACGGTGAGCAGGCTGTTGACGCGGTAGGTGGGCTGCGCCTTGGGGTATCGCTTTTTGCGCCAGCGCACCGAGGGGTGGTCGGGCAGCGCGTCGTCGGGCGCAATCCAGGCTGCGCGGCCCGCCTCCACGTCGGACAGGACCAGCGGGCTGGCGGTGCCTGCGTACAGCGCGGATCGGATCATGCCCAGTTGCCGACCCACCAGGTGTTGTGGTGGACGCTTGGTGGCGCGCACGGCGATGTCGGTGTCTCGGCGCGTCAGGCTCACCAGTTCATTGCCCGCATGCAGTTCGTACACCAAGGCCGGGTGCCGGGGCTGCAGCACCTGCAGGGCGGGGGCGATGAGGCCGTGCAGGAGGGTGTCGGTGGTGGAGATGCGCACCGTGCCCGACACCTGCTCGGGCTGTGCCTGCGTGGCCGTGCGGGCGGCCTCCAGGGCGGCTTCCACGCGCTCGGCCTGCTCGGCCAGGGCCTGGGCCAGCTCCGAGGCGCGGTAGCCCGCGCGCGAGCGCTCGAACAGCAACTGGCCCAGCCCGCGCTCGATGCGCTGGATGGCACGGAACACCGTGGACGCATCCACGCCAAGCCGTTCACCGGCTGCTGCCAAGGTGCCGGTGCGCACCATGGCCAGCAGCACTTCCAGCTCTGCGGCGCCCAATTGGTATTGCGTGAATGCAATGGATGTTTTCATGTGTGCTTATTTTATTTGCGCCAATGCAATCATAAATTTTGCTGGTCGCCATACGTCGGTAGATACACCAACGGGTGATGCCAACCCTCTTGCCATAGAAAGCCCGCCCCATGAAACGCACCTGCACCTGCATTGCCCGCCTGTTGAATACCCTCTGTGCCCCACACGCTCAAGGATGGACGGCATGAGCTCGCGAACAGCCGCACCCGCACTCACCCTGGTCTCGCATGCGCTGTGCCCCTACGTGCAGCGCGTGGCCATCGTTCTGCACGAAAAGGGGCTGGCGTTTGAGCGCCGCACCATCGACCTGGCCCGCAAGCCCGACTGGTTTTTGGCCATCTCGCCGCTGGGCAAGACCCCGGTCTTGCAGGTGCAGGGCCAAAGCCTGTTCGAGTCGGCCGTGATCTGCGAATACCTTGAGGAGGTGGCCATGCCCGTGTTGCACCCGTCAGATCCGCTGCAACGCGCACGCCACCGGGCATGGATGGAGTTTGGCTCTGCCGTGCTGAACACCATCGGCGGCTTCTACGCCGCGCCGGATGAGGCCACGCTGCAGGCCCGCGCGCAGGACCTGCGCAGCCGTTTTGTGCAGATCGAAGAGGCCCTGGGCCAGCGCAGCGTGCCGGGGCCGTACTTTGCGGGGCCGCACTTTGGCATGGTGGACGCGGTGTTTGGCCCGGTGTTCCGGTACTTTGACGTCATCGACACCTTGCCGGGCATGGATGACCTGGCGCTCTGGCAAGACTTGCCGCTGGTGCAGCAGTGGCGGGCAGCGCTGGCTGCGCGCCCTTCTGTGCAGCAGGCCGTGGGTGCGGACTATGCCGAGGGCTTGCGGGCCTTTTTGCGCGCGCGTGGGTCAGCCCTGTCGCGGCGCATGCATGCGGTGGCCGCCTAGGCCCTTCACGCCTACCAGCTCAATCTGCCCAGGTGCCCGGCGCCAGCCCGTCCAGCGTGTACGGCCCGATGGCCGCACGGATGAGCCGCAGCGTGGGGTGGCCCACGGCGGCCGTCATGCGGCGCACCTGGCGGTTGCGGCCTTCGCGGATGATCAGCTCGATCCAGGCAGTGGGGATGGCCTTGCGTTCGCGGATAGGCGGGTTGCGGTCCCACACTGCAGGCGCGGGCTCCAGCAGCCGTGCGCGGGTCGGCAGGGTGGGGCCATCGTTCAGCACCACGCCGCTGCGCAGCGCGGCCAGCGCGGCCTCATCGGGGACGCCCTCCACCTGCACCCAGTAGGTCTTCTCCATCTTGAAGCGCGGGTCCGCAATGCGGGCCTGTTGCTTGCCGTCGTTGGTCAGCAGCAGCAGGCCCTCGCTGTCCGCATCCAGCCGCCCCGCCACGTACACGCCGGGCAGGTCGATGTAATCCTTCAGGCCCTGCCATTTGCCCTCGGCCGTAAACTGGCTGAGCACGCCGTAGGGTTTGTTGAAGCGGATCAGGCGGGCGGTCATCGACGACGGGGTGGGAGCGGTGATGGTGGATCGGGGGGGCAGGGCTGCCGAGCATAGCTGCGGCGAGGGAGGAAAGAACCAGTGCGGCGCTGAGTGAACAGGATGGCGTCTGACACCCGCTTCATCTCCGGCCTGGCCGGGGAGGCGGAGCTTGACAGGTAAAATAGGCTCCAGCGCTACGCTAGCTTGTGCTGGCAGCTATCTAATCCATAGCTGATACATCTGGGAAAGTGTTGCCTGACCCTCTCATCCAGGCCTCAAGGAGACACCGCCATGACCACCATTGAACTCGACATTGCCCAGACCATCGGCATCGCCGCCGTGCTGCTGGTGGTGGGCGATTTCATCAAAAACCGCGTCGGCTTGCTCTCGCGTTACTTCATTCCCGGGCCCATCATCGGCGGACTGGTGTTTTCGCTGATTGCGCTGGTGGGCCACCAGACGGGCCTGTTCACCTTTCAGTTCTACGACAACATGCGCGCCTTTTTGCTGCTGGTGTTTTTCACCACCATCGGCTTTTCGGCCAGCTTCGAGCTGCTCAAGAAAGGCGGTGTCGGCGTAGCGCTGTTTCTGGCCGCCGCCGTGGGCCTGGTGGTGCTGCAGAACCTGCTGGGCGCCGGGCTGGCTGCTGCGCTGGGCGTGCATCCGCTCATCGGCGTGGCGGCGGGATCCATATCGCTCACGGGTGGGCACGGCACCTCGGCCGCGTTTGGCCCGCTGCTGGAGCAGGCGGGCGCCGCAGGTGCGTTGCCCGCCGCCATTGCAGCGGCCACCTATGGCCTGGTGGCGGGTTGCGTGATTGGCGGCCCGCTGGGCACCCTGCTGATGCGGCGCAATGGCCTGCACACCTCGGGGTTGGCTGCGGGCATGCCAGCCGGTGCTACCGCCACGGCGGCTGGCGCTGTCGACGCCGCCAATGCCTCCACCGCCCGCCTTGCAGCCCCGGCCCCCATGGGCAACAGCGACACTGTGATGTACGCCAGCATCCTGATTGCCGTGTCCATCGGGGCAGGCACGTTGCTGGTCAACTGGCTCAAGGACCTGGGCATTACGCTGCCGTCGTACCTGGGCCCGATGCTGGTGGCGGCGGTGGTGCGCAACATCATCGACTGGCGCGACAGTGCGCTGCCCCTGCGCCAGTTCGAGGTAGTGGGCAATGTGTCGCTGGCGTTCTTCCTGGCCATGGCGTTGATGTCGATGAAGCTGTGGGAACTGGCCGAGGTGGCCGGGCCGCTGCTGGTCATCCTGCTTGCCCAGACCGTGCTGATGTTTGCGTATGGCTACTTTGTCACCTTCCGTGTGATGGGCCGTGACTATGACGCCGCAGTCATCGCCGCCGGCCACTGCGGCTTTGGCATGGGCGCCACGCCCAACGCCATGGCCAACATGCAGGCGTTCACCGCCGTCAATGGGCCATCGGTGAAGGCGTTTTTTGTGATCCCGCTCGTGGGTTCGCTCTTCATCGACTTTTTCAACGCCGTGATCATCACGGGCTTCATGAATTATTTGAAGTAGCCCGTTGAAGCGTGGTGCGGCTCAACGGGCTGCATGGGTTTCAGCGCGGCGCACCGGCCCGCAGCCGCGAAGCGGGCACGGCCCGAGCAAGGGCCGTCCCGCAGTGAGGGGCGTCATCCCGCGCAGCGACTCTGGGGCTACAAGAACAATGCGGGGTCCACCATGGTGCGGTTCAGCATCACGCCCCAGTGCAGGTGCGGGCCGGTCACGCGGCCGGTGGCGCCCACCTTGCAGAACGCGTCGCCTGCCTGCAGCACATCGCCCACGCGCACCTCCATGCTGCTCAGGTGGCAGTACATGGTGAGCAGGCCTTGGCCGTGGTCCAGCCACACCGTGCCGCCGTTGAAGAAGTAGTCGCCCACGTCAATCACCCGGCCCGGCAGCGGCGCCACGATGGGCGTACCGGTGGCGGCGGCAATGTCCATGCCGCTGTGCGGATTGCGCGGCTGGCCGTTGAACACGCGGCGCAGCCCGAACGAGCTGGACCGCCGCCCCGGCACGGGCACGCGCATGCGCAGCGATGCCAGCGCCACGCCTGCGGGCTGCTCGGTGAAGGTGGCCATCACCTGGGCCTGGTGGTCGCGCTCGCGCTCGTAGCGGGCCTGGTCCTCGGGCGAGAGGTCCACCGTGCGGGGCGATACCTTGAGGTGCTGCTCCTTGTATTGCTTGGGGGCTACGGCGTAGTGCACCAGGCGCGGGCTGCCGCCGCTTTCGGCCAGCACGGTGATAAACGCATCGCCGGGTGCTGCGGCCAGCGGTATGCCCACGATGGCTGTCCACTCAATGGCATCGCCCACCACCCGCAGCGGCACATCCGCATCGCCCTGGCGCACCTGCGCCACCGGCCGTGTGGCCGCTGGGCCCAGCGACAGCCGCGCCACACCACCGGGCACCTGCAGCGCCTGGGGCCACACCGTGGGCGCGGGTGGCAAGGGCTTGGCGTGCAGCAGCCCCACCAGGGCGGGCTGGGCGAGAAGGCCCGCCGTGCCGATCAAGGCGCTGCGGCGGTTAATGGGGTTGGCTGGGCGGATGAGGGAAGGGCGGGCAGGTTCAGACACGGCAGGGCAACGGTAAGAAAAAAGCGCGGGGGGATGGCAAGCGTGCTGCAGCCGCGCGTGCACGGCGAGCACCCCGCAATTGTGCCGCCCAGCGTTGGCGGCGTCCGCCTACATCGCCACCCCCAGGCCGCCACCTACCATCGCGCCATGCCACCTGCCGCCCCCCGCCGCTTCACCATGTTCACTGTCTTGCTCACGGCCCTGGCCACGGGGGCCCTTGTCTTGTTGGCGCTCAACTTCACGGCGGGCGAGAAAAAGGTGCAGCAACAGCTGCCGCGCCTGTACAACACCGCCCACCCGCAGTTCGAACGTGCCCTGGGCAGTCTGCTGGGCCCGGGCATTGTGGGCGGCAATGCGGTGACAGAGCTGCTCAACGGCGACCAGATCTTTCCGCCCATGCTGGCCGCGATCAAATCCGCGCAAAAAAGCGTCACCTTCGAAACCTACATCTACTGGTCGGGCGACATCGGCAAGCAGTTTGCCGACGCCCTGAGCGAGCGCGCCCGCGCGGGTGTGCCCGTGCATGTGCTGCTCGACTGGGTGGGCAGCGCCAAGATGGAAGAGAGCTACCTGGCCGAAATGAAAGCGGCCGGGGTGCAGATCGAAAAATTCCACAAACCCCACTGGTACAACCTGGCACGCCTGAACAACCGCACCCACCGCAAGCTGTTGGTGGTGGATGGACAGGTGGGCTTTACCGGTGGCGTGGGCATTGCGCCGGAGTGGACGGGCCACGCGCAAGACCCCAACCACTGGCGCGACTCGCACTACCTGGTGCGTGGCCCAGTGGTGGCGCAGATGCAGGCCACGTTTTTGGACAACTGGCTCAAGGTCACCGGCAAGGTGCTGCATGGCGAGGCGTACTTTCCGGCCATCGCACAAGACCCTCCCGTGGGCACGCAAAAGGCGCAGATGTTCTCCAGCTCGCCATCGAGTGGCAGCGAGAGCATGCAGCTCATGTACCACCTGGCCATCACCGCGGCCGAGCGCAGCATCGACCTGTCGGTGGCGTACTTCGTGCCCGATGAGCTGACCCACAAATTGCTGATGGACGCCTTGGCGCGCGGCGTGCGCCTGCGCCTGGTGACCCCCGGTGAACACACCGACACCGAAACGGTGAAGGCTGCATCCCGCGCCACCTGGGGCCCGCTGCTGCAGGCCGGTGCCGAGATTTATGAATACACGCCCACCATGTACCACTGCAAGGTCATGATCGTGGACCAGCTGCTGGTGTCGGTGGGCTCCACCAATTTTGACAACCGCTCGTTCCGCCTGAACGATGAGGCCAACCTGAACGTGTACGACGCGGCGTTTGCGCAGCGCCAGACCCAGGTTTTTGAAGACGATATCGAGCGGTCACGCCGCGTGACCTACCAGGCTTGGTTGGACCGGCCGCTGCGCGAGAAGGCTCACGAGAAATTGACGGCCTTGCTGCGGTCGCAGTTGTGATGGGGTTTGAATAAAATCAGGTGCTAGCGCTTTTGGGTAAAGCGCCAGACGCTATCAATAGTGTAGTTTTCTGCGTCTGATGCGGGGGCGAAGACGCCGCCTGGATTTTTCAACCCAAGCAGGCATTTGCCCCTAGTCCACTGAAACCGAGAAATCGGCTGTGCGCCGGGGTGGCAGCGGGTGCAGCGCAAGGCTCGGGCTGCGGCCAAGGCTGGCCGCCTTGGCAAAGCCCGCAACGCAGCCATGCGCCTGCTACCACCCTGGCCCGAAGGGTGAGGGCCTGGCAGGGCCGCCCTCGTCGTTGCTGTGCTCGCCGGGTGTGCAACCCGCCTGCGCCCGCCGCCTAGAGTGCGGCCCTGCCAGACCCTCACGCACAGCCGATTTCTCGGTTTCAGTGGACTAGTGTCCCAAGTTTCAAACTCGGGACCCTCGTCCATCAGTGCGTCACAAACTCATACGTCACTGCCTCACTGTCCACCATGTCGAGGATGTCGTCCAGCACATCTTCATCTTCGGTGCTGGCCCACAGGTCTTCAGGGTCTGCCGCAAACAGGGGTTCGATGGCAATGTCCATGAACTTGCCGTCGGGCAGCTTGATGACAGGCGTGCCCTCCGAGGTGTCGACCAGCTCCCAGTCGTCGGGCACGGTCATTTCGAGTTGGATGGTGACGTTGAGTTTTTTCATGGCGATTCCTTGTTGGTAACCGGGCAGGGTAACCTGATTTGTTCTGCTGTGCGGGCTCCGGCGCCGACCGAGCGCGGATATGTGCCTGCTCATCGTGTGTCTTGGTTCCACCACAGCCGCTCCCTTAGAATTTTTGGCATATCAAGAGGGGAAGTCCGTTGGATCTCGCACAAACAGTCACAGACGCGGCACAGCAGTGCGCGCGCACGGCACAAGCCATCGTTCACAATGTTGAAAAAGTTCTGGAGGGCAAGCATCAGCAGGTCGAATTGGCGCTCGCAGCCGTCGTGGCTGGAGGGCACCTGCTGATTGAGGATGTGCCCGGCCTGGGCAAGACCATGCTGGCGCGCGCGCTGGCGGTGTCGGTGGGGCTGTCGTTCAAGCGCATCCAGTTCACCGCCGACCTGATGCCTTCAGACATCGTGGGCGGGCCGGTCTACAACCCCAAGGACGGCAGCTTCACGCTGCGCCCCGGCCCCGTCTTTGCCAACATCGTGCTGGCTGACGAGATCAATCGTGCCAACCCGCGCGCCCAGTCGGCCCTGCTCGAATGCATGGAGGAGGGGCAGATCACGCTGGACGGGCAAACCCTGCCGCTGCCAACACCGTTCGCCGTGCTGGCTACGCAAAACCCCATCGACATGGCGGGCACTTACCCGCTGCCAGAGGCGCAGCTCGACCGCTTCCTCATCCGCCTTTCGCTGGGCTACCCCGACGCGGATACCGAAGCGGGCCTGATCCAGAGCCAGCAGTTCTCGCACCCCATCAGCCGATTGCAGCCGGTGTGCCGGGCCGGCGAGTTCGAGCGGCTGGTGGCAGGGGCGCACGAGGTGTCCATCACCCCTGAGGTGGCGCAGTTCATTGCTGCCATCGTGCGGGCCACGCGCAAGCACCCCGACATCCGCTTCGGCGCCAGCCCGCGCGGCACGCTGGGCCTGGCGCGGATGGCGCGCGCGCTCAGCTGCATCCGCGGGCGCTCTTATGTGGACCCGGCCGTGGTGCGCGAAGTGGCCACGCCGGTGCTGGCACACCGCATCATTGTGCAGGGGCAGGGCGCCCAGGCCAAGGACCCCCACGACATCATCCAGGCCATCCTGATGTCGCAGCGCACGCCCCAGTAGCGCCCATGGAGCGACTGCTGACCCGATCACGCGTACTGCTCGCGTTCTGCTGCACGCTGCTGCTGGCGGCGCTCAACCGCCGAGACCCCATGGTCTACGGCATGTTCCTGTTCCTCGCCACCGTGACCGTGATGGGCTTCGTGCTGCCCTGGCTTTCGCTGCGCGGCATGGCCGTGCGGCTGCGGGCCGATGGTCTGGGTGGGGAAATGATCGAAGGCGCTGGGTGCGACATTGGCATCGTGGTGGAGCGCAGCGTGCGCTGGCCCGCCTTCATGGTGGACGTGGAGACCGAATGGGAATGGGCCGGGCGTCACCTGACACTGTGCCAGACGATTCCCGTAGTTCGCGCAGGCAAGGCCGTTGAACTGGGCCGGCAAGTGCGGTTTGCATGCCGGGGTCACTACCGGCTGGTTGCCGTGCGTCTGGCCTGTGGCTTCCCGCTGGGCCTGGTGCAGGCCCGGCATGCCATGCAGCACACCGGTATCGCAGTGCATGTACTGCCCAAGCCGCAAGCGATGTATTGGCCGCTGCCCTGGAATGTATCGCCCGACCCCTCGGGCACGCTCGCCACCCGCCACACGGGCCAATCGTTCGAGCTGGGCCTGTTGCGCGAGTACCAGCAGGGCGATTCAGTAGGACGGGTGAACTGGCGCGCTTCAGCCCGGGTGGGCGAGTTGGTGATCCAGCACTTCCAGCAACTGGGGGCCGTGGTCCTGCGGGTGGCTGTGCATGCGCCTGCGGCGCCAGCCTTGGGCAACCCCGCCAGCGCGGGGGAGCAGGCCATCCGCCTGGCGGCGGGGGTTTTCGATGCAGCCCAAGGACACGGTGCACAGGCATTTCTGTATTTGGCGGGCGATGGCGAGCCTGTGCAGGGCGCTGCCCTGGTGCGCACGGCCCTGGCTGCGGCGCAGCCAGCAAGTCCTGCCCAGTTGTGCGAAGCCTGCATGCGCGTGGCTGCGGTTGCAAGGGTGGGCGATCAGATCGCGCTGGTCGTGCCGGGCGACATGGTGCAGGCCGACCTGGCAGCAGCGCTGGCAGAGTTGAAGGGCGTTGCCTGCGCAGTGGTGGTGTGCATCGCCTTGGGACATGTTGTTGGTCCGGCGCAATTGGTAGCTGCCCAGGGCCTGCAGGCCGTGGCCCAGCGGGCCGGTGCAGTCAGCTGGATGGAGGCACCATGAGGTCTGGCAGCACACCCGGCAATGCATCCGCCCTGGCCTCCACCGGCGTGCAGCCCGTACCCACCAGGGGCAGCACCCGCCGGGCGGACAAAGAACCATCGGCCCCGCTGCAGAGTCGGGGCGCCATCGTGTTCGCAGGGCTGAGCTATCTGTTCACAGCCTTTGCGTTCTCTTACGTGGAACGGAGCTATCGGGCCTTCGGTTTTGCCTGTCTGCTGTGGCTGGTGTGGGCGGCACTTGGCTTTGGCGCTGGGGTGTTCAACCAGCGCGGCCCCGAGGGTGCAGGCCGCAGGCAATGGCAGGTGCTGGGTCTGTTGGGCTTTGTGCTGGCGGTGTTCCCAGGCATCCTTCTCTTCTCCTTCCCGCGCTGGGTGTGCATGGTGCTGCTGGTCGTGATGGGCGCGCGGGCGGCCCAGCTGCGCACGCGGCGTGACCTGTACCTCACGATGACCGTGATCTTCACGGTATGTTTTCTGACCACCACGCACTACGCTGCCGACTGGAGCCTGTGGTTCTACCTGGGGCCGGCCTGGCTGTGCGGTGCGCTGACGCTTGCTTGGCTTCATGCCGAAGGCGTAGACCTGTCGCGCTGGACCAAGCTGTCGATGACTGCAGGTTTCGTAGCGGTGTCCTTTGCCATTGCTACCACACTGTTCCTGTTTGCACCCCGGCCGCCGGTGCTCGGTTTTGGCTTCCTGCCAGGCGGCGATACGCCGGGTTTGTTCGAACCGCCTTTCGGGAAGCAGAGCGACCCTGATGCGGACCAACGCGCCCGGGGGCAGGGCGGTCAAGGTGGTGCGGGTGGCAAGGGCTCCGGCTGGGGGGCGCCTCCGCGCCAGGGGCAGTCGCGGCTACAGCCCGGTACGCCCCCATCGCAGTGGGATCGCATGCTGGATTCCATGCGGGACGCTGGCCGCGACCCGTTCGCTCCACAGTGGCAGCGCGGTGCTATCAATGGGGCGCTGGACGCGGCCCAGGCGCTGCGCAACTGGTGGAAAGGCAGCGGCGGTCCAGGTGGCGCGGTGGGGACTGGTGGGCAGGACGACACGTCCATGCAGCCGCCTCCACCGGGCAGCGGCGGGGCAAGCAGTCTGCTCGGTCTGTTGCTATGGCTGGTCTTCGTGTTTCTGGCATGGCTGCTGTGGCGTCGGCGCCATCGATGGGGCGTGCGCCTGGCACTGGCTGTGGCGTGGGGCCTGTCGCGGTGGTTTCCTGCACGGTCCATGCAGCTGTCTGCCCGTGCCATGACTTGGTGCTTGCGCGCCTACCGGCACCCGCCGCTGCGCGGGCAGTCCGTGCGCGAGCACTGGTCTTCTGCGAAAGGGCTTGCGCCACTGGCCCACACCTGGCTGAGTCGGGCGCTGGAGAACTACTGCGCCATGCGCTTCGGCGGCCTGCCTGCGACTCAGGAGCGGGCCCGGCGCCTGCGCGAGGACGTGCTGGGCGCCACCGAGGTCATGAGCGGCACCGTGCCCGAACTCAGCCGCTGAAGTCAGGCAGCCCTCCGGCGTCGCTGCGCGGCGGGGTTGAGTCCCTGCTGCTTGGCCGTCGTCTTCATTTGCCACGCTGACCGCAGCCGCGCGCGGTTCAATTCAAGGCTGACGGCAGTGTGCAGACTATGGATACGGGTGCGGCGTGCCTTGAACTGGTGGACCTCATCCGGCCGACTCGCTGGGCACGCTGCGTAGCGAGGGGCTGCTGTATCCTTTTGTTGCGCACCGCTCACGCAGATGTTTGCAGTTGCACAGCGTATCCCTCTTCCTTCGGAGTCTCGCCCAATGATCGCCAAAAAAGTATTTGCCCTGGCCGCCGTGGCCGCCACCCTCGCCTTCAGCCAGGCCGCACAAGCCGGCCCCCGGCTCGACAAGATCATGGAGGCCAAGGTCATCCGCGTGGGCACGCCCGGCGACTACCGCCCGTTTGCCATCAAGACCGACGCGGGCTACAGCGGCCACGACATCGACGTGATCGAAACCATGGCCAAGGAGCTGGGCGTGAAGATCGAATACGTGCCCACCACCTGGCCCAACCTGGTGAAGGACCTGCAGGGCGACAAGTTCGACGTGGCCGTCGGCGGCATCACCCGCAACGTCAACCGCATGCGCATCTTTGAAATGCTGCCAGGCTACGCTCCGTTCGGCAAAGTAGCCCTGGTGCGCGCGGCCGACAAGGCCAAATACACCAGCGTGGATGCCATGAACCAGCCCGCCGTGCGCGTCATCAAGAACCCCGGCGGCACCAACGAAACCTATGTGCTGGCCAACCTGAAAACTGCCCAGGTCAGCACGCACGACAAGAACGCCGAGATCCCCGCGCTGATCGCCGAAGGCAAGGGCGACGTGATGATCACCGAAACCTACGAAGCCCTGCACTACGCCAAGGTCGACCCGCGCCTGCACGCCGCGTTTGTGGATGCGCCACTCACGCCCAAGAACTACCTGGGCTTCATGTTGCCCACCGACGACGCCGACTATGTGCGTGTGATGGGCTTTGTGTGGGGCCTGGTGGACAGCCGGGGCACCATCAAGCAGGCGGCTGACAAGTGGTTGAAGTGATCAGGGCCTGAGGCTATGGGCGTCTGAGTTATTCGCCCGGAATCTCTGGCTCCACCAGCAGCGCCAGCAGCTGCAGCGACTCCTGCCAGCCCACGTAGCACATCTCGGTGGGGATCACCGCCGGGATGCCCGCCTGCACGATGGACACCTCGGTCCCCGCGATCACCTTTTTCAGCTGGATCGTGGTGCGCATCTCGCCCGGCAGGTTGGGGTCGTCAAACCGGTCGGTGTGCACGATGCGCTCGCCCGGCACCAGCTCCACATACTCGCCGCCAAACGCATGCGTCCCGCCACTGCTGAAGTTGGTGAACTGCATGCGGTAACTCCCGCCCACGCGTGCGTCCATGCTCAGCACCCGGCCGGTAAACCCGTGGGGCGGCAGCCATTTGCACATGGCGTCTGGGTCCAGAAAGGCGCGGTAGATGCGCTCTGCCGGGGCGCGCAGCACGCGGTGCAGGGTGACGGTACCGGTGTTGGTGTTGGTCGTCATGCTCGGGTCTCCTTGGGGTGTAGATCTGTGGTGGATGAAAGCGTGAACCGCCAAACCATATCGGTTATTCAACATGTTCACACCCCTACGACGAACGGACCTGCGCGTTTTCGACACGCCGCTGTTGCAACGGCAAACTTTTTGGCAAAGCCTCAGCCTTTCAGGCCAAAACCGTCCGCACCCCAAAGCTCTCGCTGCCCTGCGCCCAGGCCAGCAGCCGGTCAATGTTGGGGTGCTTGCCAGGGAAGGTGCGCGCATCGGCTACATGCTCGGCATACCACTCCAGCCCCAGGGTGGCGGCCGCAGGCGTGATGCGGCCGCCGTATAAGGCCGCCAACGCGGCATACACCACCAGCGACCCGGTCTGTCCGGGCTTGTTCTCGATGGTGGCCAGCACTTGCCCATCCGGGCCCAGCAGGTGCAGGGCGGTAAGGTGGCTGGCGGAGGGGAGTTGCTTGAGGCGGTCTGTGAAGTTCATGGGATGGTGATAGGAGTGAAAATTTGAATGAAATTGGCCGCTTCCGCTCTATGGATAAGCACTTGTAGCTACCAAAAGAGGAGTAAAAACCGATGGTATGGAAGTAGCGGTGCGGTGGCGGGTGCTTACGCCTGCCACACCCCAAACCCCGCCGACCGCAGGTCGATGCCAATCTCGATCTCGCGGTCCACTGCATCCTCGTAGCTCATGGGGTTGAAGCCTTCGTACAGATCGGGCAGCAGGCGCAGGCCGTATTGCGTCACGAACCGGTTGGCCTGGATGCCCGCCTTGTGCTTGTCAAAGCGCACATCCGGGTCCAGCCCGGTCATGCCCACATACACGCAGGGCTTGCCCTCGATGTAGCCCGGGTTGCACCGGCGAAAGCGCGGCTCCAGCAGCACGTCCTTGGAGAGTTCGACCACGTAGACGTGGTGGTGGAGCTTGCGGCGGCGCATGGGTGGATGGGATAGACGCGGGTAGTAGGGCTGCGGTGAAGCGCTCTGCGCGGTGCTACTTTTTACTCGTCATCGTCCGCCTGGCCGTCATCGCTCAGGCGGCGGTCCAGCTTGCTGCGCAGCGACTCGGTTTCTTGCAGAAACTGCTCTACCGGCACGGCCGGGGCCACGCGCAGGCTGGGCGGGAACACGCTGCTCATGTACAGCGTTTTCGACAGGCGCATGTTGTTTAGCCACTGCGCTCCCAGCCACGACGGCACGCCCAGGGCCACCACAGCAGCCACCATCCACGCCAGGCCCACGCGGCGGCGCGGCAGCACGGTGGCCAGGTGGGCATACAGCGCACCAGCCAGCACCAGCACGATCAACACACTGGCGAACTGCGAAAAAACCTCCAGCGAGAAAGCGAAGGCCATCAGGTGGGCCACCAGATGCACCACGTCCACCCCCAGGGCCGCCGCGCAGGCAATGCGCACGTGGCGCCAGAACTGCAGGTGGCCCGCAAACACCTTGTTGGCCGCCGACCACAGGCCCGACCAGGCGGCCAGCATCACCAGCGTGGTCAGCAGCACCAACGGCAGCGACTTCAGGTACTGCGCCGTGTCGCGTGCCTCCAGCCAGGACGACGCCAGTGCGGCCAGCACCACCAGCGCTGTCAGCACAGCCGTGGTGCCCACCGTGCACCACGGAAACTGCGGCAGCGGCTGCTCGTCGGCAATGGGCGTGTCGGCCAGGCGCAGCGTGATGTGGGTGTGGCCCAAGTCGATGGGCGCGCCGTTGGGCCAGTCAAACTGCTCGCCTTGGCCGTGCTGCTTGCGCTGCAGGCGTGCGCCATTGCGCGTCTCCAGCACCTGCACCTGCACGGTGCGCGGTTCGTTCACGGCACGGTCGATGCGCAGGTGGCGGGGCGCCACAAACGGGTCGTCCAGCACCAGGTCGCAGTCCAGCGCGCGGCCCACCGTCACGGGCCAGCGCGTGATGGGCGCGCGCGCCAGCAGGGCGCCGTGGCGGTCAAAGGCCTCGATCAGCCCCAGGGTCGTCGTCATCGTGCTCATGGCGCGGCCTCCCAGCGGAAGGCCTTGAGGTAGTGGCTGGCCAGCTTCATGCCGTTGTCAAAGGCCACGCCTTGCACATCCAGGCGGCCCAGCACGCCTTGGGTGGGCTGGTTGATGGAGGTGGCCAGGATGGTCATGTTGTACAGGCCGGGCAGCTTGCGGTAGGCCGACAGGCAGACCACCGCGCGCAGCGGCAGGCTGCCAGGGTCCACATAACGCTCGGTGCACTCGGCCGCCGTTTGGTGGCGGTTGCCGCGTGTGGGCAGTTGCTCGTTGGCAAAACTTTGCGAAACCATGCGGGCAAACCGTGCAGCGCCCAGGGTGGGGGCGTTGTAGGCCTCATAGGCCAGGCGCACCGCGCCGGTGTTGAAGTCGCCCGCTACCACATCGCTGTCGGCGCGGCACTGCGTGCGCTCCAGGTTCAGGCCCGGAAACGCCGGGTCGCGCCCCGATCCCCAGCACCGCGCCAGCGCGTCGTCGGGCACCGGCACGCGGTAGTTGCCGTGGCGCTGCTCGCGAAACGGCGCTTTCAAGAACCGGTCCGTCAGCTGCTGCTGGTGCTCCATCAGCTGCCGCGTCATCTCGGCATGCGCGGCCTGCGTGATGGGCTGGGCATTGGCTGCGCGCTGCACCAGTGCCTGCGCAAACTCGGCCGGGATCAAAAAGCTGACCTGCTCGCCATCGAGCCGCTTGGCCACGTTCACGCCCAGCACCCGGCCCGCGTCGTCCACCGCCGGGCCGCCGCTCATGCCGGGGTTGAGCGCGCCGCCAAAAAAGATGCGTGGGTAAAAACTGCGCTTGACCAACCCGTTGTAGGTGCCCTCGGTCACGGCAAAGCCGATGTCCAGCGGGTTGCCCAGCGAGTAAATGCGCTCGCCCTGCGCCAGCGCTTCCGCAGCAGGACGAAAGCTCAGCACCGGCGCCGCCGCCGTGCGCCCCTTGGCGCGCAGCACGGCCAGGTCGCGCTGCACGTCAAACGCCAGCAGCTCCACCTCGCCCTCCTGCCCCTCCATCGTCACGTACACGCCCTGGTAGCGCTCGGGCTCCAGCGCCAGCTGGCTGGCCACGTGAAAGTTGGTGACGATCAGCCCATCGGCTGACACGAAGAACCCCGAGCCAATCGACGCCTGCGTGTTGGCATTGCGCAGCAGCGTGCGGATCTGCACCAGCTTGTCGCGCGACAGCTCGTAAATGCGCCGCGCATCGCGCGACAGCAAGGCGGCATCCGCCCCGGTGGGCGCAGCGGCGGCAGCGGCCCCGGGCGGCGGCGTGGTGCCGTCTACCGGGTCACTGCCCGCCGGGCGAGTTGCCGGGGTGTGGGTGGAGGCGGGTGGAGGGGCATTCTGTGCGTGGGCGACCAGGGCGCAGAGCAGCAGAACGAGGGACGAGGTTGCCAGCCGCAGGGGCCGGGTCAGGGGGAAGGGCATCGCGGTATTCTATGAATGCCCTGCACCGCCCCAGGTTCTGCCTGGGTAACCCATCCCATATCTACGCACCCACGCACCCATGCCAGAAACCCACACCTATCCCATCGGCACGCCCGGCCAACCCTGGGGCGCCGCAGAGCGCGACCAGTGGCGCGCGCGCCAGGTGCGCCAGCGCAGCTATGCCGACGACGTGCTCACCGCCGTTGAGGCACTGCGGGGCCGGTTCGATGTAGAGATGTATGGCGATGTGATTTATGCCGATGCGCAGCACCCGGCAGAGCGCTTTCCCCTGCGGGCCCTGCGCAGCCGAGATTGGCAACCCGGCCTGCCCAGCGTGCTGGTGACCGGCGGGGTGCATGGCTACGAAACCAGCGGCGTGCACGGCGCGCTGCGGTTTGTGGACACGCAGGCCGAGCGCTATGCCGGCCGCGCCAACCTGCTGGTGGTGCCCTGCGTTAGCCCCTGGGCATACGAGCGTTTTCAGCGCTGGAACTTCGACGCCATCGACCCCAACCGCGCCTTCAAAGAAGGCTCGCCCGCGCAGGAATCCCTTGCCCTCATGCGGCTGGTGGCACCGCTGCACGGCCAGTTCGCCGCCCACATCGACCTGCACGAAACCACCGACACCGACGAATCCGAATACCGTCCCGCCGTGGCCGCGCGCGACGGCAAGGTGTTCGAACCCGGCAGCATTCCCGACGGCTTTTACCTGGTGGACGACACCGAGAACCCGCAGCCCGCATTCCAGCAGGCCATCATCGACGCCGTGGGCCGCGTGACGCACATTGCGCCTGCGGACGAGAAGAACGAAATCATCGGCTCGCCCATGACCGAGCCCGGCGTGATCCGCTACGAATTCAAGGCCTGGGGCCTGTGCGCGAGCGTCACGGGTGCGCGCTACACCACGACGACGGAGGTCTACCCCGACAGCCCCCGTGCCACGCCTGAGCAGTGCATTGAGGCGCAGGTGGCGGCGGTGTGTGCGGCGGTGGAGTTTGTGTGTGGGGAGAAAGCGTAGTGCGGGGTGCTGTGTCGGCTGCTGTTGATGCGTGAAGTGGGCTCTATTGCGGTATCAAGCGGCGGGTACAACGCGCCGCAACGCCCGCACCTTTTGCCAAACCACTGCCTTGGGCATCTGCATGGCCATGGCCTGCATGCAGCGCTCCAGCCAGCCGGTGCGGTTCTGCAGCCGGTCAATCGCCTTGCCCAGGTCGCGCGCTACCGACGGGCCATAGGCCTGCGCCGCCTTGGTCAGTGCGGCACGCAGTTGGGGCAGCGGCAAGTTCATCATGGCCAGGTCAATCACGTCGCGGCTGAAAACACCGTCGTCGGCCTGCCGGTCAGAGTTGGCCAGCAGCTTTGAGGCCGCCAAGTCGAGGGGGGTCAGCGTGCCCACGCCGCACACCGTGTCATCGGGCGCCGGTGCTTCCAGTGTGATGCGCGCCTCGCGCACGATCTCCAGCTTGATCGCCTGCCCATCCATCTGCACCTGGGTGCGAATGCCGTACTGGTCGGCCCGGATCTCACGCAGCACCACCAGCGGCGGAGCGTGTGTGTGGGTGATGGGTGCCAACCTGTCGGGGCCGGTGAGCAGCTGGCGCAGCTCGCGATAGCCCGCCGCATCCGACACCAGAAAATCAATGTCCACCGACTCGCGGTATTCGCCATAGCGCAGCGCAATGCAGGTGCCGCCGCCAAACAGGCAGCCATGCTGCAGAAGAGTTTCGCCGTTCAGCGCGCTCAGCACATGCGTAATGCGCTGGTGGTGCGGACGTTCAAACTGCATCGCTGGCCCCGCCGTTGGCGCTCTCTCCGGGTGACAGCGCCACGCGCAAGGCCGCCAGCAGTGCCTGTTCATCGTCAGACATGGCCTGCAGGTCCAGGTGCCTCGCATTGCGTTCGTAAATGCCCAGCGCTTCGACAGGCGTGAGGGTGTCCATGCCGTGCACCTGCCACGCCAACGCACGCAGTTGCGGGTAGTCCGCCAGGGCCACCCGCGCCGGAATCCACCCAGCGCGGTTGGGCGCCGCAGCGGGCTGCCCTTGCGCGCCCGTATGTGCCTGCAACTCCATGCCCAGCGCCGCCAGGGCGTTGCACCACGCGCCCATGGTCACCGAGGGCTCGCCCTTCTCAATGCGGTGCAGCGTCACCCTTGATAGCCCGGCCGCCTCTGCCGTCACCGTAGCGCTCAGCCGCAATGCCTTGCGCTGGGCGCGAATGTGCGCGCCCAACGCTTGCAGCTGGGCCGCGCACTGTTCGGGGAGGATAGGGGCGGTTGATGGCATGATGTTTCTCATTATTTGCAAAAATAAGTTTTTGTCAAATATAAGAAACACTTTAGTCTGTCTATTGGCTATGGAAGCCGCCCGAAATGCGATTGGCTTAATATTTATGGGTCAAATTCGACCCCTGCGCTTGCAGTACAAGCGCAAGCAGCTATAAAAATAGAAGCAAATTGGCTTGGAAAGATTCAAGCCGCCGCGTCCGGCCCGTCGGTCGGCGCTCCAAGCAACCGGGCGCTCACCTCGGTCGCATCAAGCGTTGCGAACACCATGTTGTGCTGCTCCGTCAGCGGCCCATGGCCGGGCTCCATGCGCCCGGCAGCGTCGTAGCCCATGGCCTTGAACTTCCAGACCCCGCCGACGAGCTTGAGCGAACCTACGTGTGCGCCGGTGGCGGTGTGTACGGACACCACGGCGGCATTGACGGGCAACAACTGCAAGGGGCCAGTCACCGGGCCAGGCGGCACGTGGGCGAAGGTGGGGGTGAACGAAGGCGACATGGATGGGTCTTGGCGGGGCTGCAGTTTTAGATAAAATTGGCCTCTAGCGCTTGATGGATAAGCGCAAGCAGCTATCAATATAGGAGTTTCTTATGTTGAGGTGGAGCCTCATGCTCAACCAAGCCGGTTCCCTCAGTAACTAGCGCTTTGGTTGTACTTAGCAATCACATCAATCAGTGCCACAGCCTTGATCTCACCGCGCCGATACGCGGCCATGCGGTCGTTGGCTTCTTCGGCCCAGAGCGTTTCCAGTAAGGCGTCGGGCTGTTCCAGACTGTCCAAGATGCGCTCCACCACTTCTATTCGCTCTGCAGGTGGCAGCTGAGCGGCTTGGGCGCTGAGAGCTTCGGCGGTGGTGGTCATGGCGGCTCCAGAGGTATCAGCGGCAAGAGTCACTATAGCTAGAGCGCGGACACCTGCCAGACCGCATCAGGTGCGCCCGGCTTACGGCCATCGCCTCGCGTAGCACCTGGTCGCGAAAGCTGGCGGCCAGGCTGTTGGGGGTAAGCACATCCACCTCCATGCAGGTCAGGGCCGCGTTATGTGGGGAGGTTTACACATTACAGTGATGCGACTCTTTCGAATTTTTCAACTGCAGAAAATATCCAAACTCGAGGGCGTTGCTCAACCGTGCCGGTTATCGCGATGAACTGCGCACCGTTGATGTGCGCAGTATCAGCCTCTTTGTATTGATCAGCGGATAATTCAGCGGCAGCCCGAATCCATCCTATGTCACGTAGATTTAGAGCGAGCTCAACCCAGCCTGCGCGTCTTCCCCCGTCAATAATATCGCCTCGCAAAGCCTCAACCGTTCCAATAAAGCGGTTAGTGTGGGTGGCCTCTTGTGGGCGCAATCTTTCTGCAACTTCATAAATTTGTGCGGCGTCATTCTGAGAAAAATGAACTACTCTTTCTGCATAGTCTTCCGCGGTAGGCTTAATTAACTCCGACCACGCAAATCCAAATTCGACTCCACCGCCAGTATCAGATGCCGCAATATTTCCAATCGCCTGAGCAATGTTTGCTGACACATGAGGACTGGTTGATGCTAGAACATCATTTGCGAATTGGATGTGTTTTCGGTCAGAAATAGCTTCTTCAAGTGCGGAAATACCAGTATGAAGTGTTAAGAACGTTTTTCGCGTAACTGGAAGGTCATTTTTTTCTAAGCCCAGTGGAAGCTGCTCGCCTGTAGAAAGAATTGGGCACGAAACGCTAAGTACAAAACTCCCGTATCGTGTGTGATTGAAAATAGCCCTATCTAACAAGCCATTTGATATTTTGTTATCAATTCTTCGGTAATAGGTTTCTGGTTTCTGGGCTTGGCAACTGGCGGCCAGTATCAAGACTTCTGTTTCCGTCAAGGCTGTTCGGGCAAGCGTCAATGGAATGCCCTCACCATCTTCAGATGGCTGCACTATCCGCAAAATTAGACTGTCGGCTGAGTGCGGCAACTGGCCTTCTCGGGCCGTACCTACTTCCCTGATCAGCTTTTCTATGGGTTGCTTCTCAAGAGCTGCGAGTTTGGAAAAAAGTATAGAAATCGCATCGTCGTAATCTGATGCGCTCTCTTTGTTGGGTAGGCTGAGTTCCCTGTTTGGAAATCTGGCGTTTGTGAATAAAAGTAAATGCTCGTTGAACTTGGCTCGCTCAACTTCCCGCCAACCACGAGAAACCAATAGATGAGTTATGTGCGAAATTGGAAATCTCATTTCGCCTCCATTGGCACATAAGTTGGAAAATTACCGATGGATACATCGGAAAATAGCCCCCGAAGTGCTGCGGGGGTGAGCAAGTTTTGCTTTGGAATATGTACTGTTACAGAAGCTGTTGTAACTTCTGCAGCACCCGCCAAGCTAACCCAATAAGCTGACCTTCTGAGGGCTAGAGACTGCTCGGTAACGGATAGCCAGGTTTGTTTATCTCGAGGAAGAAAAAGTACGACTAATATGCGCGGCGCTGAATAGGCAATCGCGCGCAAGTCATTATATTGAGAGACCTTTTTCAGTGAATATGAGAAGTGAGTTCCTAAGTCAATCGGTTCAGCTATCGTGGCCTTCAACTGTACTTTCAAATCGACTTCAATTTTCGCCCCTTCAGCGAAGGGGCCCCACGATGTTAGCACCGCATCTATGCCCCTGTTGTCTGAGAGACGTTGCGCGACGGTGCAACTGGCTTGAGATTGCGAGGCTACTGCATGCAAAAAGGCATAACTAAGTTCAGCCTCGATATCGGTGTCTTCAATTGCTATCGTCACTTACCCTCCCATTTTTATTTCCCCCAACTATCCTTTAACCCTACCGCCAAGTTGAATACGGGTTTACCCGCCGCGTGATCTACCCGGTCCGCCACAAAGTACCCGTGCTGCTCCAACTGGAATTTGTCGGGCGGCTTGGCATTGACCAATTACGGTTCCGCGATGGCGGTCACTACCGTCAGGCTACTTTGGTTCAAGCTCTCAATAAAGTCCTTGCCGCCCGCGTCGGGGTGGGCGTCCAGGAACAGGCGGTCGTACATGCGCACTTCGGAGTTCACGCCGCCGGGTTTTTAACGGCGGTGCCTGTCCAACTCTGTGTAGGCAACTTGAGGCCATTGGCGGTGAGTTGCTTCTTCGCCTGCTTGGAGGCTTGCTTGAGAGCGTTGTCCACCCGGTCCTGCATAGGTGCAGCAGGTTTGCTGGGGGTGGCGCGTTCTACTGCCCGAGTCGTTGAAGATTCAGCCATTTGTCCGGGTCCTCTACGTAAGTGCGGTGTGCAGTGCCGCGTGCGATGGATGTTAGCGCGCCGGTTGCGTTATTCAGAACGCGCCAACGGTCTGCCAAGGGTAAATACAGGGCAAACAGGTTGTGCAGGCTGCGCTGAAAGCGGCGGGTAATGTCGGCGGGTGGAATGTTGTGCCCGCCCAGTTTGACGCGCAGTGCGACGCGTTGGGTGGCCAGCTCTGCGCTGGGCAAGGCCACGTAATAGATATGCACCTGGTAGCCCTGCGCTTTGCAGCGTGCCAGAAACAAGGCAAAGGTGCGGCTGGAGAGCGTGGATTCAAATGCAAAGCTGACTTTGGCTGCAGCCAGCGTGCGCAGGCGCTGCAGCATGATGCGCCCCGCCTCAAACGCCACGGTTTCGGGGGCGTAGGCTGAGAGGCCTGCCGCAATCTGGTCTGCGTTGACGAACTCCAGAATGCCCAAGGCGTCCTTGAGCAAGTAGGGCGCCGCAGTGGATTTTCCCGCGCCATTGGGCCCGGCAATGACCACCACAGTGGGCTGCTTGGGCCTAGGTTGTGGCTTTGTGGCGCGGGCGGGCATGGCTTACTTGCCCCAGCTGTCCTTCAACCCCACCGCCAAGTTAAACACCGGCTTCCCCGCCGCGTGATCCATCCGGTCCGCCACAAAGTACCCGTGCCGCTCAAACTGAAACTTGTCATCCGGCTTGGCATTCGCCAATGACGGCTCCACGATGGCGGTCACCACTTTCAGGCTGTTCGGGTTCAGGCTTTCAATGAAGTCCTTGCCGCCCGCGTCGGGGTGGGCGTCCAGGAACAGGCGGTCGTACATGCGCACTTCGGCGTTCACGCCGTCGGCCACGCCCACCCAGGTGATGGCGGCTTTCACCTTGACGGTGTCGGCGCCGGGGGTGCCGCTCTTGGTGTCGGGCACCACGGTGGCCAGCACTTCGGTGATGACGCCGTTAGCGTCTTTGGTGCAGCCGGTGCATTCAATGACGTAGCCGCCCTTCAGGCGCACCTTGTTGCCGGGGAAGAGGCGCTTGTAGCCCTTGGGGGGCACTTCTTCAAAGTCTTCGCGCTCGATCCACACTTCTTTGCCGATGGTGAAGTGGCGCACGGGGCTTTCTACGCCTTCGGGTGGGTGGGGCAGGGCGGGCAGGGTGCAGGGCTCCAGGTGGCCTGCGCCCATCACTTCGTCCCAGTTGGTCAGCACGAGTTTGACGGGGTTGAGCACGGCCATGCCACGGTGGGCCTTCAGCTCCAGGTCTTCGCGCAGGCAGCCTTCCAGGGTGCTGTAGTCGATCCAGCTGTCGGATTTGGTCACGCCAATGCGGTCGGCAAAGGTCTGGATGGCGGCGGGGGTGTAGCCACGGCGGCGCAGGCCGACGATGGTGGGCATGCGGGGGTCGTCCCAGCCGCTGACCTTGTGGTCGTACACCAGCTGGGCGAGCTTGCGTTTGCTGGTGATGACGTAGGTGAGGTTCAGGCGCGCAAATTCGTACTGGCGGGGGGGTGGGCTGGCCAGCAGGCCGCCTTCGGTCAAGCGCTCCAGCAGCCAGTCGTAGAAGGGGCGCTGGTCTTCAAACTCCAGCGTGCACAGGCTGTGGGTGATTTGCTCCAGCGCGTCCTCGATGGGGTGCGCGTAGGTGTACATGGGGTAGATGCACCAGGTGTCGCCCGTGTTGTGGTGCGTGGCGCGGCGGATGCGGTAGATGGCCGGGTCGCGCATGTTGATGTTGGGGCTGGCCATGTCGATCTTGGCGCGCAGCACCATGGATCCATCTTCGTGCTGGCCGTCGCGCATTTCGCGGAACTTGGCCAAGTTTTCGGCGGGGGTGCGGCTGCGGAAGGGGCTGTCCACGCCGGGCTTGCTGAAGTCGCCCCGGTTGATGCGGATTTGTTCTACCGTTTGTTCGTCCACATAGGCGTGGCCGGCTTCGATCAGATATTCGGCTGCGCGGTACATGAAGCCGAAGTAGTCGCTGGCCTGGTAGGCGGGGGCGTCGGGCGCGCCGTTCCAGTCAAAGCCCAGCCATTTCACCGCGTCGATGATGCTGTTGACGTATTCGGTGTCTTCTTTTTCGGGGTTGGTGTCGTCAAAGCGCAGGTGGCAGATGCCGCCGTAGTCGCGTGCCAGGCCAAAGTTGATGCAGATGCTCTTGGCGTGGCCGACGTGCAGGTAGCCGTTGGGCTCGGGCGGGAAGCGGGTGCGGATTTTGGCGGGGTCGGGCTCGCCTGCGGCTTGGTGGGCGGCGTCGCCGGGTGTGCCGGCCCAGCGGCGGCTGGCGTAGGTGCCTTTGTCCAGGTCGGCTTCGATGATCTGGCGCAGAAAGTTGCTGGGCTTGACGGATTCAGGGGCTGCGGCGGTGCCGGCAGGTTGTGTGTTGGCGGGGGTGGGGGTGCTCATTCAGCCATTTTAGGCGCCGGTTTCGTGATGGTTTACGCATAGAAACAGGCGCGTATACGTCCGGACACAACGTAAAGACGGTTTTGTGCCATCCTTTTGTCTACTTGGTGCGTTATGTACCGGTGAGGTGAGTCCATTTGGCTGGCTGCCCTCGCTCAAACAGGAGATTTCCATGACGAAAACCCGTTCTATCTATGCCATGGCCGCTTCGGCAGGCGTGGCGCTGGCATTGCTGGCCGGCACGGGCGCAGCCCAGGCCCGCGACGTAAATTGGTCGGTTGGCATTGGCGTGCCTGGTGTGGTGGTGGGGGCCAGCAATGGCTACTACGCCCCAGCCCCGGTGTATGTGGCGCCGCCCCCGCCCGTTTATTACGCGCCCCCCCGGCCCGTGTACTACGCGCCTCCCCCAGCGTATTACGCACCGCCCCCGGTCGTGTACTACGGTGATCGCGGCTACCGCCACCATCGGCACCACCGCCACCACGGATATGGCCATGGGTATGGCCACGGCCGCTGGGATCGTTGATCCCTGGTCTGATCCGCTGGCAGCCCGACCGGGTTGCCGCGTTGTGTAACCAACCTCTTGGGCGCCAGTCGCTCACAGGCAGCGTCTTTGCACAGGCTGCCTTTTACAGCGGACCTTCGGGGCCGCTTTTCTTTTGACGCGGGAATTTTGGCGCGCGCACGGTGCGCGCGGGGCGCCGCATAATCGCGCACTCTGGCCTGCCAGCGTGGCAGGCGCAACGCCCCCGGAGTGCCGCATGTCTGTGAAGAAAAAAACCGTTTTTGTCCTGAATGGCCCCAACCTGAACCTGCTGGGCACGCGCGAGCCCGCTGTGTATGGCGCGGCCACGCTGGCCGATGTCGAAAAGCTGTGCGCCGATGCGTGCGAGCGCCATGGTTTTGCGCTGCGCTTTCACCAAAGCAACCACGAAGGCGCGCTGGTGGACTGGATTCACGAGGCAGGCCGCCTGCACGCAGCGGGCGAGCTGGCAGGCGTGGTGATCAACGCCGGGGCCTACACCCACACCAGCATTGCGTTGCACGATGCCACCAAGGGTACCGGCATCACGCTGATTGAGCTGCATATCAGCAATGTGCATGCGCGCGAGGCGTTCCGCCACCATTCGTACATGGCGGCAGCCGCCAAGGCTGTGATGTGCGGCTTTGGCGTGCTGGGCTATGGCCTGGCGATTGACGGTCTGGCCCAGTTGCTGGCCCAGCAGCCTGCGGCCTGACGCCAGGCGGTAAGGGGACCCATAGATCTGTAGATATATGGCCCCGCCATTGCCCCTGCAGGTGTCTGAGGACGAGGTGGAAATCACCGCCATGCGCGCCCAGGGCGCGGGTGGGCAGAACGTCAACAAGGTATCAAGCGCCGTCCACCTGCGCTTTGACGTGGCCGCATCGTCGCTGCCCGAGGACGTGAAAGAGCGCCTGCTGGCCCTGCGCGACACGCGCATCACGCAAGAGGGTGTGGTGGTCATCAAGGCCCAGCAGTACCGCAGCCAGGAGCAAAACCGCACCGATGCGCTCGCGCGGCTGAACGCGCTGATCAACACTGTGGCCGTGCCGCCCCGGGTGCGCCGCGCCACCAAACCCACCTACGGGTCGAAACAGCGGCGGCTGGAGGGCAAGACCCAGCGCAGCGAGACCAAGGCACTGCGGGGCAGGGTGCGCGACGGGTCTTGAACCGGGGCTCCCTGTGTAGTGGGTATCTCCACGGCCATCGTCCATGGCGCATTGGCATCATCTGTAGAACAATCTGTCCGACCGGCAGTGCTTGGTATCAGGTGCTATCAGTCCTACATTCATTGCATTCACGGATGGAATTGCCATGACTGCCTTTGCCCAAGCCCCCCTCACTGCTCCCGCTGTGGTTCCCGCCTTGTTCGTATCGCACGGCGCGCCGCTGTTTGCGATCGATGCTGGCACCACCGGCCCCGCGCTCACGCAGTGGGGTGAAAACCTCAAGGCGCAGTACCCTGGCCTGCGGGGCGTGGTCATCATGTCGCCGCACTGGATGGCGCGTTCTGCCCAGGTCATGACCGGCCCGCAGCCCGCCACGTGGCACGACTTTGGCGGTTTCCCGCCCGCGCTGTACCAGCTGCAATACCCCGCCTCAGGCTCGCCTGCGCTGGCGCAAGAGGTGCTGGGCCTGCTGCAGGCTGCCGGTGTGGCCGCACAGGGCGATGCCGCGCGCCCCTTTGACCATGGCGCCTGGGTGTCGCTGATGCATTTGTTCCCGCAGGCCGACGTGCCCGTGGTGCAGGTGGCTCTGCCCGTGGGCGCAGGCCCGGCCGATGTGTATGCACTGGGTGCCGCGCTACGCAGCCTGCGCAGCCAGGGCGTGCTGGTGGTGGGGTCCGGCAGCATGACGCACAACCTGGCCGAATTCTTTGGCGGCGAGCGTGCGCCCGCGCCCTACGTGCTGGAGTTCAGCCGCTGGATCGAGGATGCGCTGGCACGTGGCGACATGGCCGCGCTGCTCAACTACCGTACCCAGGCCCCCCATGCCAGCCGCGCCCACCCGACCGAAGACCATTTCTTGCCCATCTTCTTCGCGCTGGGCGCGGCGGGCGACGATCTGCACGCAAACTACTTGAGCCGCGAGGTGATGTACAGCATGCTGTCGATGGATGCTTTTGCCCTGGAGCCTGTCGCAGGACGGGCGGTTTAAGTAAGTTTTTTAGCTAAAAATGCCGCTGGCGCTTGTCTATGCTCAATCTACCGCTCACATTTTTGCAGCGACCCGCTGCTTCCACCACCCCCCGCCCCTGGCTGCTGGTGCTGATGCACGGCGTGGGCAGCAACGAGCAGGACCTGTTCAGCTTGGCGCCGCAGATCCCCGAGCGGTTTCATGTGCTGAGCCTGCGCGCGCCGTTTCGCATGGGGCCGGGCGCGCACGCGTGGTTTGATTTTTCGATCGAGCCCGGTGGCGAGCGCACCATCAACGAAGAGCAAGAGGCGCAAAGCCGAGCCCTGGTGGCCCAGGCGGTCGAGTCTGCCGCCGAGCAATTGGGCATTCCGCCCGAGCGCGTGGTGGTGGGCGGCTTCAGCCAGGGCGGCATCATGGCGCTGTCGCTGCTGCTGACCCGGCCCGCGCTGATGCAGGCCGCGCTGGTGTGGCACAGCCGGCTGCTGCAGCAGGTGGTGCCTTTGAGTGCACCTGCCGACGCGCTGCGGGGCAAAAGGCTGTGGCTGAGCCACGGCACGCACGACAACGTGATCCCCCTGGCCCACGCCCAGGCCATCGCGCACCACATGGCGCCGCTGCCGGTGACGGTGACGTACCACGAGTTCCCCAGCGCGCACGAGATCCGGCCATCTGAGCTGGCGGCCACGGTGGCGTGGCTGGAGTCGCTGTCGACAACGCCAGCGGCGTTTTAGTCGCGGGGTTCCGGGGCGCGGTCTACATCGCGTTACCGGCGCCTCATCCAGCAGGTTTCCAATCAAGCAGATCCCCAGGGGGGATTGGTAGGGAACGCCCGGCGCCGCAGCCGCTCGGACAAGGGTTGTTCCCGTCTTGAAGGAGATCCGATGCCTGAAAACGAAACCGCCGAGTTCCGCCCCGCGCCACCGCGCGCATCCTCCATACCGTGGATCATTGCCGCCGTGCTGGCCTGTGCGGTCGGCGCCGGAGCCGCCTGGTGGTTCTGGCTGCGCCCGGTGGAGGCCCCGGTGGCGCCGCCCCCCGTGGCCAGCGCACCCGAAGCGCCCGTGGCCCCACCGCCCATGCCCGAGGCGTCTGGTCCCCAGAACCCTGTGGATGCGCTGGCCCCGGCAGATACCGCCTTGCCCGTATTGGCTGAATCCGACAAGCGAGTGGCGGAGCTGCTGGCCGAATTGCTGGGTAGCGACAAGGTCGCGTCGTTCTTGTTGACCGAAGGTTTTGTCCGCCGCGTGGTGGCCACGGTAGACAACCTGGGCCGCGCCCAGGCCCCGTCGCGCATGTGGCCGGTACAGCCCATGCCGCAGCGCTTTGTGGTGGATGGCGAGGGCGATGCACCCACCACAATTGCCACCACCAATGCCGCCCGCTACAGCGCCTTTTTGACTTTTGCCGAAGCCGTGCCCTTGGAGCCCGCCGTGGCCTTGTATGCGCGGCTGTACCCGCTGTTCCAGCAGGCGTATGAAGAGCTGGGCTACCCCAAGCGCTACTTCAACGACCGCCTGGTGGCCGTGCTGGACCACTTGCTGCTGGCGCCCGAACCCAAAAGCCCGCTGCGCGTGAAGCTCACGCTCGTCAACACCGATGTGCCCAACCTGCGCCCGTGGGTGCGCTATGAGTTTGTGGACCCGGCACTCGAATCGCTCACCAGCGGGCAAAAAATTCTGGTGCGGATGGGGCCTGCGAACCAAGCGCGCGCGAAAGCGCTGCTCCGTGATCTGCGCAAGCGCGTGGCAACCAGCGAGTTGCAGCTCCCCCCGCGGTGAAGGATGTGAGGGGCTGCTGCGCGCTGGCTACAGCGGCAGTGCCATGGTGCGCTTGACCTCCTTGAGCGAGAAGCTCGTGGAAATCTCACGCACGCCGGGCAGGCTGCGCACATGGGTGCGCACATAGTCGGCAAACGATGCGAGGTCGGCCGCCACCACCTCCAGCTGGTAGTCGTAGCGGCCCGAAAGGTTGTGGCACGACAACACCTGGGGCATCGCCATGACCTCGCGCTCCAGGGCCGATGTGGTGTCAGCCGTGTGGTCGTGCAGCGCCAGCTGCACAAAGCCCAGTACGCCCCAGCCCACACGCTGGCGGTGCAGATGGGCGTGGTAGCCCGCAATCACGCCCGCATCCTCCAGCGCGCGCACGCGCCTCCAGCACGGGGAGGTGGACAGCGAAACCGCTTCGGCCAGATCGCCCACGGTGGCGCGACCATCGCGTTGCAGGGCGTTGAGGATCGTGCGGTCCACGGGGTCGAGTGGATGAGGGTGCATGGTAGTGTGTCCTGCAGATTGGGTAATTTGAGGCAAATTTTGCCTTCTTTGATCGTATGTAGGGCAAATAAGGCGAAAATTTACCCGTTGATGGGTTGAAGAATCTCCCTATTCCAAGGAGACCACCATGACCCGCACATCCGCCACCGGCTTCAGCACCCGCGCCATCCACCACGGCTACAACCCGGCCGACCACCAAGGCGCGCTGGTGCCGCCCATCCACACCTCGGCCACCTTTGCCTTCCCCGATGTGGCCTATGGCGCGCGCTGCTTTGCAGGCGAGGAGCCCGGCTACTTCTACACCCGCATCGCCAACCCCACGCTGGCGCTGCTGGAGGGGCGCCTGGCCAGCCTGGAGCAGGGCGCAGGCGCCGTGGTGTTCGGCTCGGGCATGGGGGCCATCACGGCCACGCTGTGGTCCATGCTGGAGCCGGGCGATGAAATCCTGGCCGACCTTACGCTGTATGGCTGCACCTTCTCGTTTTTGCACAACGGGCTGGGCCGCTTTGGCGTGAGCGTGCGCCATGTGGACATGACCGACCCGGCCCACGTGGCCGCCGCGCTGAGCCAGAAGACCCGCGTGGTCTACCTGGAAACCCCGGCCAACCCCAACATGCGGCTGGTGGACATTGCCGCCGTTTCGGCCCTGGCCCACGCCCAGGGCGCCAAGGTGGTGGTGGACAACACCTACTGCACGCCTTACCTGCAGCAGCCCCTGCTGTTGGGTGCCGATGTGAGCGTGCATTCCATGACGAAGTACCTCGGTGGCCATGGTGACCTGACCGCAGGCGCGGCCGTGTTTGCCGATGCAGAACTGGCCCAGCGCGTGCGCTTGTATGGTCTCAAAGACATGACGGGTGCTGTGATGTCGGCGCAGGACGCGCACCTTGTGATGCGCGGCCTCAAGACGCTGGCGCTGCGCATGGACCGCCACTGCCAGAGCGCTCAGAACGTGGCCGAGTTCATCGCCGCCCACCCGGCTGCGGCGGCCGTGCACTACCCCGGCCTGCCCAGCTTTGCCCAGCACGCGCTGGCAAAGCAGCAGATGCGCCAGATGGGCGGGATGATCGCTTTTGAGCTGCGTGGTGGCCTGCAGGCGGGCGTGCGCTTCATGGACGCGTTGCAGCTCGTCACCCGCGCCGTGAGCCTGGGCGATGCCGAGACGCTGGCCCAGCACCCGGCCAGCATGACGCATTCCACCTACACGCCCGAGCAGCGTGCCGCCCACGGCATTGCCGAAGGGCTGGTGCGCCTGTCGGTCGGCCTGGAGGACCTGGATGACCTGCTGGCCGATATTGGTCAGGCACTGGACCTGGTGCAGGCGCTGGATTTCAAGGCCGATTCCACTACGGGGAAGACTGCGGCAGCGGCAGCGCCGTCTTGTAACGCACCTGCTTGAGCGCGAAGCTGGAGCGGATCTTCTCCAGCCCTGGAATGGGGGAAAGCTGTTCGACGATGAAGCGCTCCAGCGCCGCAATGTCGGGCAGTGCCACGCGGATGAGGTAGTCGGAGTCGCCGCTCATCAGGTAGCACTCCATCACCTCATCGTGCTCGGCAATGCGCTGTTCAAAGTCGGCCAGCGCTTCCTTGCTCTGGCTTTTCAGGCTGATGCTGATGAACACGTTCAGTCCCAGCCCCAGTGCGGCGGCGTTGGCCAGCGCTACATAACGCGCGATGACACCCTCGGTCTCCAGTGCCTTCACGCGTGCCAGGCAGGGAGACGGCGAGAGATGCACACGCCGGGCCAGCTCCACGTTGGAGAGCGAGCCATCGGCCTGCAGTTCGGCCAGTATGCGCAGATCGGTGGTGTCAAGCTTCATGTGCTGCAATATTGGTTTTTGGTGGAATATTGTGCTGCTATTGATGGCTAATTTTCGCGATTCGGCATCACATTTTTTGCAAATCCTTCTAGAGTGTGCTCCTATGAACGCCCCTTTGCCTTCCCATCTGCTCCATACCCAGGATGCCCTGGCCGACACTGACCCCCAGGAGACCGCCGAATGGCGCGACGCCTTTCTGGCCCTGGTCGCCACCGAAGGCCCCGAGCGGGCGCGGCACATGCTGCAGGAGCTGGTGCGGGTGGCGCGTGCGCAGCGGATTGGCTGGCAGCCCGACCTGAACACGCCGTACGTGAACACCGTGGCGGTACAGGACCAGCCCGTGTTCCCCGGCGACTTGGCCATCGAAGAGCGCGTGGCTTCCATCGTGCGCTGGAACGCGCTGGCCATGGTGGTGCGCGCGAACCAGGCGTATGGCGAACTGGGTGGCCACATCGCCAGCTATGCGAGCGCGGCCGACTTGTTCGAGAGCGGCTTTAACCATTTCTTCCGTGCACGTGAGGGTGTGGGTGAAGGCCAGCACCGGGGCGACCTGGTGTTCTTCCAGCCCCACAGCGCGCCGGGCGTGTATGCACGTGCATTCCTCGAAGGGCGTTTGTCCGAAAAAGACCTCATGCACTACCGCCAGGAGCTGACCGCTCCTGCAGCGGGCGCGCAGGGCCTGTCGAGCTACCCACACCCGTGGCTGATGCCGGACTTCTGGCAGTTTCCCACCGGCTCGATGGGCATCGGCCCCATCAGCAGCATCTACCACGCGCGCTTCATGCGCTACCTCACGCACCGCAATCTGCTCGACTGCAGCCAACGCAAGGTGTGGGGCGTGTTTGGCGATGGCGAGATGGACGAGCCCGAATCCATGAGTGCCCTGACCCTAGCCGCGCGCGAGGGCCTGGACAACCTGGTCTGGGTGGTCAACTGCAACCTGCAGCGGCTGGATGGCCCGGTGCGCGGCAACGGCCGCATCATCGACGAGCTGGAGCGCCTGTTCGCCGGCGCGGGCTGGAACGTGCTCAAGCTCGTGTGGGGCAGCGACTGGGACGGCCTGTTCGCCCGCGACCTGACCGGCGCCCTGGTGCGAACGCTGGAAGGTACGGTGGACGGCCAGATGCAGACCTTTGCCGCCAAGGACGGACGCTTCAACCGCGACAACTTCTTCGGCCAGAACCCCGAGCTGGCGGCCCTGGCCCAGGGCATGACGGACGAGCAGATCGACCGCTTGAAGCGCGGTGGGCACGACCTGGTGAAGATCCACGCTGCCTACGCTGCTGCCAGCGCGCACAAAGGCCAGCCCACGGTGATCCTGGCGCACACCAAGAAGGGCTACGGCATGGGCACTGCCGGCCAGGGCAAGATGACCACGCACAGCCAGAAGAAGCTGGACGAGACCGACCTCATCGAGTTCCGCAACCGCTTCAACCTGCCGCTGTCCGACGAGCAGGCTACGAGCCTCGCCTTCTTCAAACCTGCCGAAGACAGCCCCGAGATGCGCTACCTGCGCAGCCACCGCGACGCGCTGGGCGGCTACCTGCCGCGCCGAGAGACCACCTGCGCGGCGCTGCCCGTGCCTGCCATCGACAGCTACGCCCAGTTCGCGCTGCAGGCCGATGGCAAGGAGATGAGCACCACCATGGCCTTCGTGCGCATGCTGGGCACCTTGCTCAAGGACGCCACGCTGGGCCCGCGCATCGTACCCATCGTGGCCGACGAGGCGCGCACCTTTGGCATGGCCAACCTGTTCAAGCAGGTGGGCATCTACAGCAGTGTCGGCCAGCGTTACGCGCCCGAAGACATCGGATCGGTGCTGAGCTACCGCGAGGCGCTGGACGGCCAGATTCTGGAAGAAGGCATCAGCGAAGCCGGCGCCATCGCCAGCTGGACCGCTGCGGCCACCAGCTACAGCGTGCACGGCCTGGCCATGCTGCCGTTTTACATCTACTACTCGATGTTTGGCTTCCAGCGCGTGGGCGATGCCATCTGGGCCGCGGCCGACCAGCGTGCGCGCGGCTTTTTGCTGGGCGCCACCTCGGGCCGTACCACGCTGGGCGGAGAGGGCCTGCAGCACCAGGATGGATCGAGCCACTTGGTGGCAGCCACCATCCCTAACTGCAAGGCCTACGACCCAGCCTACGCAGGCGAGATGGCCGTGATCATCGATGCTGGCATGCGCGAGATGGTGACCGAGCAGCGCGACGTTTTCTACTACGTGACACTGATGAACGAGAACTACGCCCAGCCCGACCTGCCCGCCGGTGCGGCAGAAGGTGTGTTGCGTGGTTGCTATGTTTTTAAGAGCTACTCGCGCTTGATAGATAAGCGCGAGAGCACGATTTCATCCAAATCCGTCACCCTGATGGGCTCTGGCGCCATCCTGACCGAGGTGGTCAAGGCCGCCGAACTGCTGGCCGCAGAAGGCGTGGATGTGACCGTGCTCAGCGTGACCAGCTGGAGCGAGCTGGCGCGCGATGGTGTGGCGTGCGAGCAGCGTTGGCTGGCGGGCGAATCCGCGCCTGCATCCGCATGGCTGACGCAGCAGCTGGCCCCAACACGCGGGCCTGTGATTGCAGCCACCGACTACGTGCGCGCCGTGCCCGAGACGGTGCGGGCACTTGTCCCCGAGGGCCGCAAGTATGTGACCCTGGGCACGGACGGATTTGGACGCAGCGACACGCGCGCTGCACTGCGCCATTTTTTTGGCGTAGACGCTTCCAGCGTGACCCAAGCTGCACGACGCGCGATGGCCGCTGGCTGACGAACACGGGCGCCATGTGGGCGCCTGCTGTCGTTCCGCGACTTCGCAATTCCGCCGCCAGGGTGGGGTGGGTGAATGCCGTTGCCCAATTCGGCGCAGGCTTCCTACAATGGCCCAGCAACCGCGAGAGGGCGCCATGACACACGTCACCTGGGACCATAACCCGCCGACCACCTGGACAGCCATGGCGGACGGGCAAGCACTTTGCTCCATCAAGCGCAAGGACATTGGCGGCTGGACGGCGGTCTGGATGGATGAGCGCCTGTGGCCAGCGCCACCCCATCTGCCCAAGGCCATGCCCCAGCCCACACGGTTTTTCAGCAGTCTGGAAGAAGCCAAACTGGCGGTCGAGCAGGCGCTGTCGGCGTGAACCGTTGTCGGGCCTGAATCCGTCAGGCATCCAGCAGCTGGCTGGATTCCAGCAGGTGTTGAAGTGCTTTGTTTTTTATAGCGGCCAACGCAATACCAACGGGCGCCAGGGCCGACACTGATGGCTCTCTTCCATTTCGGGTGGAACGCCACATTCCCCACCAGAGCCATGGTCAGGCCCTTGCTTTTTGCAAAGGACTGCCTGGCAGGTGAGTGAGCTTGCCAGCAATCAAGAACGCCATGGCGATGAAGTGATCGGTGGTGCCATAACCACGCGCCTTGGCCTTGGCTGCTTGCAGCAGTGAGTTCACCGCCTCCACATAGCCGGTGTGCAGGTGAGAGGCATCAAACGCTTTGAGTATTCCCGCCCAGTGCTGCTGGATGGTCTTGGCCAGATCAGTGAAGGGCCGCAAGCGGCTGCGCTGTGCCCATCGCAGCCACTTTTTGAGTGCCAGCTCGCTTTGTGCAGCCTGAGTCTGAGCGAGCGCACTGCGGTAGATGTCCCGCAGCGCCTCCTTCATCCGCCACGCCCTGGCGGTCTTCAATCGGGTGCGAGGCAACCAATCCATCTTGGCCTGCTCTTTGTCCGTCCACCTGGCTTTGTCCTTGAGCCAGCACCAACGGGTCTTCTTGAGCCAGCGCTCGCCCCGGGCCTCTTCCCGCCGCACTGCGTCCACTGCCCGGTTGGCCATCTGCACCACATGGAATCCATCAAAGGCAATGGCCGCCTGGGGCAAGTGCTGGCCAGTTCCTGCGATAAAGGCCTTGGACATGTCCATGCACACCACCTGGATGGCTTCGGGCCTGCCTTGGTGGCTCTTGAGGTCCGCCGCAAAGCGCTGCACGGTGCTGGCATCCTTGCCGGGTGTGGCGTAGATCAGTCGCGCCCGCTCAAGATCGTGCACCAGGGTGATGTAGCTGTGGCCTTTGGCGCAGCTGGTCTCATCGATACCGATGACCGCCACACCCGCGTAGCTCTCCTTGGCGCGCGCCAGGCTGACATGGGCATCGATCTGGCGCCACAAGGCGTTGTCCGCACAGCGCAGGATGCGTGCACACGCGGCCACCGGCATCTCACGGGCCAGCGTCAGAGCCAGAGCCTCGAACATGAGCGTGAAGCGGCTGCCCTCTCGCGCCCAGGGAACACTCAGCTGGGTCGTAGAGCTGCAGGCGCTGCAAGACACCCGGGGCAGCGCGCAGTGCACGTAGGCTTCAAACTGAAAGAAATCAAGATGCCGCCAGCTGCGCTGGCGGTGGTCATGCAGTTTCTGCTCAGCTGCGGCGCAAACGGGGCAGGCGGCACTGCCCGATTGCCAGACCACGTACAGGTCGATGCGGCTGCGCTCGACATCCAGTGCAACACGCTCCACAGCCCAGGGCGCGGCCAGCCCCAACGCTTGGCAGAACAACGCTTCTTGCATCGGGACGGCTCCTGTTCAGGGGGTGTCAATGGATTTATTTGAACTGTAGTGTTCCACCCGAAACGGAAGAGAGCCACACTGATTCGTGAAACTGCTTTTTTGCAGCACCCACCCGCCATGCCGACTGCAAGGCGCCAAAGGGCCTTGCACCTTGGCCCCTTCGGTGCGCCAGGGGCCGCAGCCCCTTGGTCAGGGCAGTTTGACGGCCGCCACGGCGTTGGACGTGGAGAGGTACAGCGTAGCGCCATTCACGGCGATGCCCGTGGGTTCGTCGATCAGGCCCGGCAGTGGGCCGGCCGCGAACCCCTTGTTCCAACGCTGGCCCACCAGCGTGCTCACCTGGCCATCGGCTCCGATCTTGCGCACCACGCGGTTGCGCGGATCGGTCACGTAGACATTGCCGCTGGCATCGGCGGCCAGCCAGGCGTGCGAGTCCGAAATGGGCGCGCCCGTGTCGACCGTCAACTGCGCCGAGGCCGCCGGGCCGTCCACGAGCCCCGGCGGCAGGTCGGGGCGCCCCGCGATCGTGCTCACCACCCCGGCGGGTGTGATCTTGCGGACGGTGGGGCCCACGCCCGTCGCGTTGTGGTAGCGGCCGTCCACCACATACAGGTTGCCGGCGGGGTCCATGGTCATGTGGCCCATGGCGGAGAACTGCGCTGAGGCGGCCGGGCCGTCGGCGTGCCCGCGCGCGTTGGGGTTTCCCGCAAACACGCTGACAGCGCCGGCCGGGGTGATCTTGAAGATCACGCTGCGCAGGGACACCGCATACACGGTACCGCCGCTGTCGACGACCATGCCGGTCAGCCCCTCGAGCAGGAAACCCGGTATCGCGTCGAATGCGGCGGTGAGGTCGGCATGCACCGTGACGTTGCCGGCAGGGCTGGTCTTCAGGATGCGCTTGAAGTCATACGAATAGATGTTGCCGGCACCGTCGATGGACAGCGGCGCCGATCCGCAGTAGGCCACGTCGTTGATCGGCCCGGTGACTTGCGCGCACGGGTTCTTGGCCCGGCCGAGCGTGGCCACCGTGCCATCGGGCGTGACGGTGCGCAGTGCGGCGTTGTTGCGGTCGCGCACGTACAGCGTGCCAGCCTTGTCCACCGCCAGCGCGCCGGGGCTGTCAAAGCGCGCGGCGCTGCCGCGGCCGTCGGTGTGCCCTGCCAGCGAGGCGGTGCCCACCTGCAGGTCGGGCGCGCCGGCGCGCGGAGTGCGGTAGACAACCGCATACGTTCGATAGGCGTCGGAGGGACCGTTTTCCGTGATGAGGAAGCGGCCTTCGGCGTCCACCGCCAGATGTTTGCCCGCACAGAAGGGTTGGGGCAGCATGTTGGGTCCAAAGCTGCAGTTGTCCGCGCGCCGCACGGTTATGACGGAGCCATCGGCCGCGATCTCGCGCACGGGCGTGCCCTCATACCGGTCCAGGACGAACACTCGGTTGGAGCGGTCTATTGCGATGGCCTGCAGTGCACCAAATTTGGCCGCGCTAGCCGCTCCATCCACGTGGCCCGCGTTATTGAGGGCCACGGTGCCCGACAGCACCGTCGCCTGGCCGTTGGGCGCGTATTTGCGCACTACGTGGTCGTTGGGATCTGCAGCGTACAGGGCTCCTGTGGAGTCGGTCGCTAGGTTGACGGGGTACAGGCGGCTAGGGTTGTTGCGCCCGAAGCCCGGGGTGGCGTTCTGGCTGGCCCTGAAGATGACCGTTGTGACTGCCCCTCCGGGCGTGATTTTGCGAATGGGATTGCCTGTCGGCGTCTGGGAGAAGTCTTGCAAGGTTGGCGCCCATTCGGACACATACACATTGCCCTCCCGGTCCACCGCAATGCTGGTCGGGCTGCACAGCGTGGCCGCCGTGCCCGTGCCATCGGCATTGCCGCACACGCCCACCTGGCCGGCCAGCGTGGTGACGTTGCCTGCGGCATCGATCTTGCGCACCAGATGATTACCGGCGTCTGCCACATAGGCGTTGCCAGCCGCATCCACTGCCACGGCCAGGGGGACATTGAAGCGGGCGGCGGTGCCCGCGGCATCCAGATAGCGCGGCCCCTCGCTGCTGGCATCGCTGCGGGTGGGGCCTCCGCCCACCCAGGTGCTGAGCTGCCCGGTGGGCGCGAGCCTGCGAATGGTGTGGTTGCCCGGATCGGCGATCAGTACATCGCCGGTGGGTGTCAGTGCCATGCCGCCGCTCTCGGTGCTGAGCTTGGCCGCCGTGCCCATCCCGTCCTGCGTGCCCGGCCCCTCGGTGGTGCCGGCCAGCAGCGCCAAGGGCGTGGCGGGCGGCGGTGGAGGCGGCGGGGGCGGCGCGTCACCGCCCGAACCTCCACCGCAGGACACCAGCGCGGACACGGCCAGCGAGGCCCAGAGTGTGCGGGACAGCCGACGGCGGCTGGATATGGGTGAACTTGGCATGGGCGTGTACCTCAGTAAAAGTGATGAACGGATGGGGCGCGTCCGCCAGCTGGCATGCTGCAGCAGTGACGCAAAAGGAATGAGGGGGGTGCCGTGGCCGCAGCACGCCCAGCGTGGGCGCCGCGCACCACGGTCAGCCGGGCGCTGACTACGGCAACTGCACCTGCACCACGGCGTTCGGCACCGAGAGGTACATCATGCTGCCGCGCACGGTGATACCTGTCGGGCGGTTGATGATGCCCGGCAGGTCGCCCGCAGCAAAGCCGTATTTCCATGCCTGGCCCACCGGAGTACTGACCTGGCCATCGGTGCCGATTTTGCGGACCACGCTGGTGAAGGGATCGGTGACATAGACGTTGCCTCTGTTGTCCACGGCGAGGCTGGCCGTCTGCGCGGGCCAGCCTGCGTACTGCTGCACGGTGAAGCGGGCGGCAGCGGCAGGACCATCCGCGTAGCCAGGGGCCGCGGTGGGGCTGCCCGCCAGCGTGGTGACCGCGCCGGACGGAGTGATCTTGCGAACGGTCGGCCCCACCTTGTTGGTGTCGTAAAACAGGCCGTCGATCACATACAGGTTGCCCGCCGCATCGGTGGTCATCTGACCCAGCGCCGAGAACTGCGCCGCCGCGCCTTGCCCGTCCACATGGCCCACCGTGCCCAGGCTGCCGGCAAACAGGGTGACTTCGCCCTTGGTATCGATCTTGAAGATGGCGCCCTTGAGGCTGGCGACGTACACGTTGCCGGCGGTGTCGGCCGCAATGCCGGATGCGACACCGAGGAAAGCCGTTGGCACCTTGTCCAGCCATGGCGCCAGGTCGGCCAGAAGCACGGCCTGGCAGTTGGCGGTTTTAAGGACGCGCGCACCGTCAATGGTGTAGAGGTTGCCCGCGCCATCGGTGGCCAAGGGGGCCGTGGAGTTGGACAGCACGTCCTCGCCCAGGCCGGTGATCGCAGCGCAATGGCCGCCTGGCTTGCCCAGGGTGCGCACGAGGCCGTCGGCCTGCACGGTGCGGATGGTGCGGTTGCCCTCGTCGCGCACGTAGAGCGTGCCGGCAGGGTTCAACGCGATCGAGCCAGGTGTGGCGAACCGCGCGCTGCTGCCCTGTCCATCGTCCGCCCCTGCCGCAGCGGGGATGCCGGCCACCACGGTGGAGGTGCCTTGGGGCGTGTAGCTGCGCAACTGCGCGTAGCTAGCAATAGGGAAACCAGTAGCAGAGCGGTTCTCGCCAGTTTCGGCGACGAGGAACCGGCCATCGGGAGTGACGGTCATCTGGCTCGCAGTGCAGAAGGTGCCTGGCCCGGCCCCAGTGCCGTCCCCTGCGAAGTTGCAGGAGTTGGCACGAACGAGGGTGGTCACGCTGCCGTCGCTGCCAATCTGGCGGATGGCCGGGGTTCCGTACCAGTCCAGTACGAACAGGCGATTCGCTGTGTCGAATGCAATCGCCTTGAGGTAGCTGAACTTTGCCACGGACGCGGCACCATCCGTATTGCCCTCGTTGTTGGCGGCCACGACGCCGGACACCACGGTGGGCTGGCCATCGGCCGCATACCTGCGGATCACGTGGTCGTTCGGGTCTGCCGCGTAGAGAACTCCGGTCGAATCGGTGGCCAGAAGCACCGGACGGTAGATCTCGATGGCAGGGCCGGAGATGAAGACCAAAGTCGGGTTCTGGCTGGCCTTGCTGGTCAGCGTGGTCACTTCACCCGTGGGTGCGATCTTGCGGATGGGGTTGGCAACTGAACTGTGTGTCGTGGATTCCCTGACTTCCGCCACGTACAAGTTCCCGGCCTTGTCCACGGCAATGCTGGCAGGCCTGCATAGGGTTGCCGCGCTACCTGCTCCATCCTGGTTGCCGCAGACGCCGGGCTTGCCAGCGAGGGTGGTCACTGCACCGGCCGCGCTGATCTTGCGCACCAGGTGGTTGTCGGTGTCCGCCACGTAAGTGTTCCCGGCCGCATCGACCGCAACGCCCATGGGGTGGTAGAACCGCGCGGCCGTGCCGGAGCCGTCGGCATGGTTGGAGGGGACGTTGAACACCCCGGCATCGCCGCCACCCGCCAGCGTCGTGACCTGCGTCCTGTCGGCGCTGAGTTTGCGGACCTGGTTGTTGCCACTGTCCACGATGACGACCTCACCCGTGCTGTTCACGGCCATCCCGCCGATGTAGGCACTGAGGCGCGCGGTGGACTGCGCTGCGCCATCCAGGTTACCCGCACCGTCGGTGTTGCCGGCAAGCAGCGACAGGGGCGTCGCGGGAGCAGGTGGGGGCTGCGTGGTTGGCGGGGCGGTAACCGGGTCTGAAGAGCCGCCACCTCCGCATGCGCTGAGTAGCGGGACTACCAATGCAGCAAGAATGCCCACGCGTTGGAACGGAATCCTTGAGACAACACCTGACATGAAGCGCTTTCTGACGAAGAGATTGGGAGCACCACCTTTGCGCCATCTTTGAGCGTGTTGGGCCGCGCGGTGGTCGTGTCTCTCCGAGGCTACCGCAAAGATACGAAACGAATGCACATTGTTTCGATTCGCAACAGATGCAGACAATGGGCACGCCAGAGTCACGGCGACGGTTGCCCTGATCTGCGTTGCAAGCGCCTGGCGTTGAGGCCGCCTCCCCTTGGTGGCTTCAATTTGTCAGGACGAGCTGGAACCCCCGGCAACGAAGAACGCATCCAGCACCGGCATCAACACCGGGAACTCCTGCGCAAACCTATCGCGGTTCACAAAGTACGCCTCGCAGGCCACCGCAAAAAACTCGGACTGTGATGTGGCCCCGTAGGCGTCCAGCCAGGGGCGTTCTGCTCCGAAGCGCTCGGCCAGGATCACACGCTCGCGGAACTGCTCGTACGCTGGCTCCCAGGCGGCCCACCAGGCCTCGTAGGCGGCGCGTCCGGTGCGTGTCCCCATGAAGCCTGCGGGCAAGGGCGGGCAGCCGTTGGGTTCGCCGCTCTTCATGTCGAGCTTGTGCACGAACTCGTGCACCACCACGTTGTGGCCGCGTGCCGTGTTCTCGGTGGCATTGGCCACGTGCTCCCAGCTGAGCATGATGGGGCCGCGCTCCATGGCCTCGCCCAGCAGCACCTGGGTGTGTTCATGCACCACGCCGGCCTCGTCCACCGTCTGGCGGCGTGCCACGGCTTCGCCAGGGTGCAGCACGATGCCCACAAAATCGTCGTACCAGTCGAGCGCCTTGGCCGGGTCGCCCCAATGCAACAGAGGCAGGCAGGCTTGCGCTGCAATGTCGATGGCCATGGAGTCGGTCACCACCAGGCCGTGGGCGCCGTGGAACTCCTTGTGGTGCAGGAAGAGGGCGCTCAAGGCGCGCAGCTTGGACTGGTCGTGCAGCGAGAGCGCCGCCAGAAACGGATAACGCTGCAGGGTCTGGAGCCACAGCGTGGCCGAGATGTCGGGCACGGGGGCCACCGTGGCGCGGACGCGGCTCCAGAGCCGATGGAGGAGAGGGGGCATGGCGATCAGGCAGCGGGTGGTAAAACCCCGCGCAGTTCAGGATCGCGAGTACTTGGGGGCCAGGGACCGCCGTTCCAAGCCCGTGTGCGACAAACGCAGTGTTTCCACGCGGGGTGGTAATGCCGCGGCATCCCAGTCGCTGAGCACCACGCGCTGCAGGCCGGGCGCCAGCACATGGTCGGCGGGGCGGTGGGTGTGGCCGTGAATGAGCGTATGCGCCTGAGCCGCCTGCAGCCAGGTGATGGCGGCCGGGCCGTCTACATCGGCATAGGTGACGCCCGACTGTTTGCGTGCCTCGCTCTCCTGGCGGATGCCACGCGCCTGCGCGCGACGTGTGGCCAGGGGCTGCGCCAGAAACTGCTGCTGCCACTCGGCACTGCGGGCCTGCACGCGAAAGCGCTGGTACTCGACATCGTCCAGGCACAGCAGGTCGCCGTGGCTGAGCACGAAGCGCTGGCTGCCAAACACCAGCACCGTCGGGTCTGCCAGGCCAGTGATGCCACACTGCGCCAGGAACGCAGGGCCCGCCAGAAAGTCACGGTTGCCGTGCATGAAGTACACCGGCAGGCGCTGCGCGGCGGCCCGCAGGGCGGCGCAGCCTTCGGCCTCGAAACTGCCAGGTTCGCCCATGGCGTCATCGCCCACCCACACCTCGAACAGGTCACCCAGGATGAAGAGGGCGTCGGCCTCGGTGGTGGCCAGGTAGTGCTCGAAAGCGGCTACCGTGGCGGGCTCGCTGGCCTGCAGGTGCAGGTCCGAAATGAAATCGACCGTGCGCCAGTGCGAGGGCGCGACAAGCTCCTCGAACCGGGGCACGGTCGTGGTCACGGACTTGGAATTCAGATCAGAGAGCGACTGCCTTCTCGATGATCACGTCTTCCTTCGGCACGTCGTCATGAAAACCCTTGCGGCCCGTCTTCACGGCCTTGATCTTGTCCACCACGTCGGTGCCCGACACGACCTTGCCGAACACGGCATAGCCCCAGCCCTGGGCCGAGGGGGCGGTGTGGTTCAGGAAACCGTTGTCGGCCACGTTGATGAAGAACTGGGCGGTGGCCGAGTGCGGGTCGCTGGTGCGGGCCATGGCCACGGTGTAGTTGGCGTTCTTGAGGCCATTGTTGGCTTCGTTTTCGATGGGTGCGTCCGTGCCCTTCTGGGTCATGCCGGGCTCAAAGCCGCCGCCTTGCACCATGAAGCCAGGAATCACGCGGTGGAAGATGGTGTTGTTGTAATGGCCCTTGTTCACATAGGCCAGAAAGTTCTCGACCGACTTGGGGGCCTTGGCGGCATCGAGTTCGAGGGTGATGACACCGTAGCCGGTGATGTGCAGTTCGACCTGGGGGTTGCTCATGGCAATGCTTCCTTCAAAAAAATGGCGGGTTCACTTCACCAGGGTGGCGGAGTTGATGGTGACGGGAGTGGTGGGCACGTTCTGGTGCGGGCCCTTGTTGCCGGTGGCCACGGCCTTGATCTTGTCCACCACGGCCGTGCCTTCGACCACCTTGCCGAACACGGCATAGCCATGGCCGTCGGGGCTCGGGGCGTTGAGCATGGCGTTGTCCTTCACGTTGATGAAGAACTGCGATGTGGCCGAGTTGGGGTTGCCCGTGCGCGCCATTGCGATGGTGTAGGTGTCGTTCTTGAGGCCGTTGTTGGCTTCCAGCGGAATCGGGGCCCTGGTGGGCTTGGGAATCAGGTCAGCGGTGTAGCCACCGCCCTGGATCATGAAACCGTCGATCACGCGGTGGAACACGGTGCCGTCATAGGTCTTGTCCTTGACGTAGCCCAGGAAGTTTTCCACCGTCTTGGGCGCCTTGGCCGGGTCGAGTTGCACCACGATGTCGCCCATCGAGGTAGACAGCTTGACCTTGGGGGCGTCTTGCGCCTGTACGGACGCTACTGAAAAAATAGCTGTCAGCGCAATACCTGCAAGCGCCAGGGTCGAATTTCTTCTGGAAATCATCCAATCACTCCTTCGAAAAATATCTGCCATTGTTGGCCCCGCCGCGCCCAGTACTGGCGTTTGACGGGACCCGTGCGGGCGCCTTCGGCGACTTCGCCGAACGTTACCACCATGGTGTCGGCGGAGTCTGTCCAGCGCAGGTAAGACTTGTCCTTGAGGTGGAGTTCCCGGCCTTTCAGGGCGCGGGTCTCCGCCTGGAGCACCTGGGTCCATTCGTTGAGCGGTTTTTTGCGGTAACTCTGGAAGTCTGGCGCGTAAAAGCCCAGCAACCGGTTCATGTCGCCCTGGGTCTTGGCGCTGCGCCAGGCATTGAGCACCGCGTCAAAAGACTTGCGGTCCGCCTGCACGGCGTGGGGCGCTACCCACTGCAGCTGGCGCGCAATGACCACGGGGGTGGAACGGGGCTCCACGGTGCGCAGAATGCGTTCCAGGTCGGGATTGGCCAGCACCAGGCAGCCATCGGTGGCCAGGGGCGCGCGGGCAAACTGGTCGGGTGGCGTGCCATGCAGCCAGATGCCGCTGCCGGTCTTGCCCCGGCTCTGGTCCAGCGGGTTGGGGTAGTTGATGGGCAGCGCGCCTGCGCCGTAGAAGTCCTTGAGCGTGGCGGGGTCCAGGCGGCTGGTGATGAAGTACACACCAAGCGGTGTGCGCTGGTCGCCCTCCAGGCTTTTCTCGATACCCAGCTTGCCGACCGAGGCGTAGTAGTCGGCCACCAACTGCAGGCCCTTGGGCGTGTTCTCGAAAAGGTACAGGCGCGAGCGCGACGCGTCCACTGCAATCGCATGGCGCGAGCGGGGCGAGAGTTCCAGGAACTGGGCGGGAATGCTGTGTGCGGGTGGGCGGCTGCGCTGGGCGTCCACGCGCTGGCGCGATTCGTTGCGCAGCTCTTCCAGGGTGGTGGCTACCTGCAGGCTGCGTGCTGTGTCGGGCTCTGGCACATCGCCCATGCGGCGGATGGGCCGTGTGCGCGACATCAGCAGGTCGCCCACGGCCAGTTGCGCCAGCTGGAAGTTGGGATAGTCGCGTGCCAGGGTTTCGGCCTGGGCCAGTGCCTCGCGGCTGCGGCCTTCTGCGATGAGCTTGTACACGGCCAGCAGGCGTGTTTCTGCCTGTCCGTCGCGCAGGTTGGGCGCCTTGGTGTCGGCCGGTTCTGTCGAAGGCTGGGTGGCGGCGCGGCGCACTTTTCCGCTCTGGGCGTGCGCCGGTGCTGCCTGCAGCAGTGCGGCGAGGAACAGGGTGCCTGCCGCAGCCCGGCGGCTTGGTGCGGACAACTCCACAAACATGCGCGGTTTCAGGTTCAGGCCTTCAGGGGCTCGGCAGCAGGCACAGCCCGCGCACGCTGCGCAGGCCCAGGGGCGGGGTTCACAGTCAACCGCCTGTGGATTCGCGGACGATGGTCCAGCGGCCGTTGTGGTTCACCAGGTCCAGCGTCTTGCGGCTCGTGACGTTGAGAGCATCAGCAGTGTAGGCCTGCCGAAAACGGGCGGTGGCCTTGTCGCCATTGACCGCAACGGTAACGTCGGACAGCTGCACGTTGATCTTGGACTTGCCCACGATGCGCGCCTCGCGCTCCTTTTCCCACGCTGAGCGCGTCTGGCGGCCGGGTGGATCGAACGATTTGTCGTAGGCGCCCAGATAGGCCTGCATGTCTTTGGCCGACCAGGCGGCCGCCCATGCCTGCACGGCTGAGGTCACGGCCTGAACGGCTGCGGCGTCGCTTGCTGCTGCCGGGGTGGCTGAGGGTGCTGCGGTGGGGGCTTGGGCGATAGCAGGCGCAGGAGCAGGAGCTGCACTGGGCGCAGATGCGGGTACGGGTGTGGCTGCCGGGGTCGGTGCAGGGGCGGGGGCCACTGCTGCGGGTGGCGCTGGCCGCTGCGTGGCCACCACGGCAGGGGCCGTTGCCGGGGCGGCGGCGGCGGGGCGGCCTGGCTTGCCGGCGGTTTCAGGCGCGAACAGCTCGCGGATCAGTGCCAGCTTGGGCTTGACGGAATTGGCGTTGGTGGCGTCCAGCTGCAGCGCCTTGTTGTAGGCCTGGCTGGCCAGCTTGGCGTAGATGTCGCCCAGATTTTCGTGGGCAGTGGCGTAGCTGGGGTTGGTGCGGATTGCCATCTCCAGCGCCGTGCGTGCCTTGTCGAGCTGGTTCTGGTTGGCGTAGAGCACCGCCAGGTTGTTGTAGGGCTCGGGCAGCTCTGGGTATTCTTCGGTCAGCTTGGTGAAGGTGGTGATGGCATCGGCAGGCTTGCCCGAATCTGCCTGTGCCACGCCACGCAGGAAGCGCAGCTGCGGGTCGCGTGGGTTGGCGGCCAGGCGCTGATCGGCCTTGGCGAGCGCGTCGGCGGGCTTGCCTGCTTTGATCAGCTGGGTGATTTCTGTGTAGTCGTCGGCCTGGGCCGCGCCAGTGCCCAGCAGCGCGGTCAGTGCCAGCAGGCGCAGGAGGCGTGGAAGTGTGCGGCGGACTTGCTTCATGGGGGCTTCAAAGGTGTGGGGCAGCGTCTGTCCCGGGCGGGGGCTTATACTGCGGCGGATTGTAGCTGAGGGGGTTGTCATGACGGAACGCTGTTGCCGCGGGTGATTTCGCTGTAGGCCCCTCGCTGGGCCAACCCTTCGCCAGGGGCCTTTGCCCCCAGCTGCCGGGTGGATTTTCATTCACCCACCACCCCATCCCCCGTTACTGAAATCCCATGAGTTTGCGCATCTACAACACGCTGTCGCGTGCATTGGAAGACTTTTCCCCGCTCGAACCTGGCCATGTGCGCATGTATGTGTGCGGCATGACCATCTATGACCTGTGCCACATCGGCCACGCCCGCATGATGATGGCCTTTGACGTGGTGCAGCGCTGGCTCAAAAGCAGTGGCTACCGCGTCACCTACGTGCGCAACATCACCGATATCGATGACAAGATCATCAAGCGCGCGCTGGAGCGCGGCATCACCATCCGTCAGCTGACCGACGAGATGATTGCCGCCATGCACCAGGACATCGGCCTGCTGGGCATCGAGCCGCCCTCGGCCGAGCCCCGCGCCACCGAATACGTGCCCCAGATGCTGTCGCTGATCGGCCAGCTTGAGGGCAAAGGCCTGGCCTACCGTGCCAGCAATGGCGATGTGAATTACTCTGTGCGCAAGTTCGACGGCTACGGCAAGCTCTCGGGCAAGTCGCTCGATGAACTGCGTGCGGGTGAACGTGTGGCCGTGCTTGATGGCAAGGAAGACCCGCTCGACTTTGTGCTGTGGAAGTCTGCCAAGGCCGAGGAACCACCCGAGGCCAAGTGGGAAAGCGCTTTTGGCGTTGGCCGCCCCGGCTGGCACATCGAATGCTCGGCCATGAGCTGCGCCACGCTGGGCGAGACGTTTGACATCCACGGCGGCGGGGCTGATTTGCAGTTCCCCCACCACGAAAACGAAATCGCCCAGAGCGAAGGCGCCACGGGCAAGCCGCTCGCGAAGTTCTGGGTGCACAACGGTTTTGTGCGCGTGGACAACGAGAAGATGTCCAAGAGTCTGGGCAATTTCTTCACCATCCGCGACGTGCTCCAGCAGTATGACGCCGAGACGGTGCGTTTCTTCATCGTGCGGGCCCACTACCGCAGCGCGCTGAACTACAGCGATGCCCATCTGGACGACGCGCGCCAAGCGCTCAAGCGCCTGTACACGTCGCTAAGCCTGGTGGCGCCCGCCGATGTGGCGACCATCAATTGGGCCGATCCCTACGCCGCGCGTTTCAAGGCGGCCATGGACGAGGACTTTGGCACGCCCGAGGCCGTGGCCGTGCTGTTTGATCTGGCCGGTGAAGTCAACAAGACGCGATCGGCCGCGCTGGCGGGGCTGCTCAAGGCGCTGGGGGGATGCCTGGGCATTCTGCAAGGTGACCCCAAAGCCTTTCTGCAAGCGGGTGCCAGTGGCGTGGACGAGGCCGACATCCAGGCGCAGATCGCCGCCCGCGCTGCCGCCAAGGCTGCCAAGAACTTCGCTGAGGCCGACCGCATCCGCCAGGCGCTGCTTGCCCAGGGCATCGTGCTCAAGGATTCCGCCGCAGGCACGACCTGGGAAGCTGCGCAGTGAAGCTGGTTTTTATGTCAAATATGCCTCTGGCGCTGGTGGGGTAAGCGGTGGCAGCTCTTAAAAAGATAGCGAGCGATGCTGCAACGCCGCCGCTGGTGCTGGCCACGCCCGACTATTGGGCGGAGGCCTGCAAGCACTTGGTGAAGAAGGACCGGGTGATGAAGCGCCTGATCCCGCAGTTGGGCGATGCCGCGCTGCGTACGCGGGGTGATGCGTTCGTCACGCTGGCGCGCAGCATCGTGGGCCAGCAGGTGTCCGTCACGGCGGCGCAGGCCGTGTGGGAGCGCTTCGTCGCGCTGCTGCCGCGCGGCATGAAGCCCGCCAGCGTGCTCAAGCTCAAGATCGACGACATGCGGGCCGCAGGCTTGTCGGCGCGCAAGGTGGATTACCTGGTGGACCTGGCCATCCACTTTGAACAAGGCAAGCTGCACGTGAAGGACTGGGCGGCGATGGACGACGAAGCCATCATTGCCGAACTGGTAGCGATCCGAGGCATTGGCCGCTGGACGGCCGAGATGTTCCTGATCTTCTACCTGATGCGCCCCAACGTATTGCCCTTGGATGACCCAGGGTTGATCGCAGGGATCAGTCACAACTATTTCTCGGGCGATCCCGTCAGCCGCAGCGATGCGCGCGAGGTGGCCGAGGCCTGGAAGCCATGGTGCAGCGTGGCAACTTGGTATATTTGGCGATCGCTCGACCCCCTGCCGGTGGCTTACTGAAAACGGCTGACCCAGCCTGACGCGCTTTACAAAACTCGTTAACCGTCGGTTACAGTGCGTGCCATTCGTATTCGTGGCAGCCGCAACCGGCGCGATCCCCTAGGAGAAAAACGTTGGCGAAAAAGACCTTTCTGGATTTCGAGCAGCCCATCGCCGAACTCGAATCCAAAATTGAAGAACTGCGCTACGTGCAGACCGAGAGTGCCGTCGATATCTCGGAAGAAATCGACCAGCTGAGCAAGAAGAGCCAGCAACTCACCAAAGACATCTACAGCGAACTGTCGCCCTGGCAGATCACCAAGATTGCCCGGCACCCCGAGCGCCCCTACACGCTCGACTACGTGCGCGACATCTTCACCGACTTCGTGGAACTGCACGGCGATCGCCATTACGCGGACGACCTGTCCATCGTGGGCGGCCTGGCGCGTTTCAACGGCCACGCCTGCATGGTGCTGGGCCACCAGAAGGGGCGCGACACCAAGGAGCGCGCCATGCGTAACTTTGGCATGAGCAAGCCCGAGGGCTATCGCAAGGCCCTGCGCCTCATGAAAACGGCCGAGAAGTTCAAGCTGCCCGTGTTCACCTTTGTGGACACGCCCGGCGCCTACCCCGGCATCGACGCCGAAGAACGCGGCCAGTCTGAAGCCATCGGCCGCAACATTTTCGAGATGGCGCAGCTCGAAGTGCCCATCATTACCACCATTATTGGTGAAGGCGGCTCTGGCGGCGCACTGGCCATCAGCGTGGGTGACCAGGTCGTCATGCTGCAATACGCCATCTACTCCGTGATCAGCCCTGAGGGCTGCGCTTCCATCCTCTGGAAGACCAGCGACAAGGCACAGGAGGCTGCCGATGCCCTGGGCATCACCGCCCACCGCTTGAAGGCCCTGGGCCTGGTGGACAAGATCGTGAGCGAGCCCGTGGGCGGCGCCCACCGCGACCACAAGCAGATGGCGGCCTTCTTGAAGCGTGCCCTGGGCGATGCCTTCCGCCAGGTGGCCGACCTCAAGACCAAAGACCTGCTGGACCGCCGCTACGAGCGTCTGCAGAGCTATGGCCGCTTCAGCGACACCAAGGCCGATAGCCGCTGAGCGGTTGACTGCCCACCGCGCATTGCGCCCACGGCCCTTCGGGGCCGTTGTTGTTTTTGTGGTCAGAACCTAGGAGTGTGGGCGGCAGAAGGAGCACCGGCTGCAACGCGCGATAAACCGGTCTCGCGCGGTACTACCTCCTGCGCCCAGGGGCCCACCCTGGGCTTGTCGGTAGCACCACGCAATCCTCGGTTTTCGCACGTTTCGCTTCGATGCCTTCTGCCGCGCAGCCTCCTCATATGGTCGCCATTGTCAATACTGTCAGTGCCTCATTTGGTGTGCTCTCAGGATCAATCGGGTGATGCGACACGAGCGTTAGCAGCGACGATGAATCAGACTCATATCCGCGGATTGGTTACCAGCACTTCATCGATTCGTCGTGGGCCTGCCTCGCTCTAGCGTCGGGGATCTGCCTTGCGGTGCCCTGGTAGGAGTCTCGAGGGTTGCCCTATCGTGGCCCGTATCGCATCGCCAGATCGATCCTGCTGCTTGCTTGTCCTGCCTCTTTTCTTTCAGATGGTTTGGCCTTGCTCGCGCTGCGCCTGCATGCCGATGGCCCAGATGAAGCCTGCCAACTCTCTTGCGACGGCGATGCAGGCTTTGTTGGCCTGCAAGCCACGTGCACTCAACGCCGCGAAGCGCTGTGTCAGTCGCAACTGCGCTGTCCATGCCATCCTTCGTATCGGCTCGGACAGATCTTGTTGCCTGATCTGCGCTTGTTTGCCGATGCGCGCCTTGAAGCGGTAGTTCCAGGCAGCTTCGGTCAGCAGCCGCCGGGCGTGTGCGTTGCCTGTCTTGGTGATGCTGCCCCGGCTCGTGCGCTGACCACTGGAGTGCTCCGCGGGAACCAGGCCGAGATACCCCATGAGCTTGCGGGGATGCGCAAAGCGCCCCAGATCTCCAATCTCTGCCACCAGACCAATCGCCGTGATCGCGGCAATACCACGCAGCGCCTGCAGCGCAGCCACCACGGGCTCAAAGCGCCAGCCAGTGATCGAGGCCTGTAGCGCCTTCGTCAGCCGGTCCACACGGTCATCTGCTGCCGTCACGGCTTGCCAGTATTCGGTAAATGCCGTCTGCGTGGCGCCAGCACCGAAGTTCAGTGTTCCCAGCCAGCGGTAGTAGGCGCCGCACCACGAAGTTTTGCCGGTGTAGCGCACGTCGTGGCGCAGCAAGAACCCCTTGAGTTGGTGGCGGGCCTGCACGCGAGTGTTGACCGCGTCTTCGCGCGCCCGCGACAGGTCGCGGATCGCTTCGTCCTCTGGGTCGGGGATCCACACGGCGCTCAACTGGCCAGCGCGAGAGCACTCGGCCAATTGAACGCAGTCGCGCCCGTCGGTCTTGATCCTGTCTCCCGGGCGGCGCGGGATCTGCGAGGGGGCAATGATCTCGCACAGGTAACCCTTGCTTTGCAAGGCGCGCTGAAGGCCAAAGCCGGTAGGCCCGGCCTCGTACACGATGTGCAGCTGATCGGCGTTGCCGACCTTGGTCAACACCTTGAACAGCTTGTTCACATCGTGCGTGACCTTGCCTATCAGGCGCCCAGGCATGCGCCCGGGCTCGGCCGCTGCGATGCTGATGCTGTCTTTGTGGACGTCCAATCCCACGTGAATCTTGCTACTCTCTTGCATGGTCGGTCTCCTTGTTGCTGACGACGCAAGTCACAGCATGTAGCTCTACGTCCTTGGACGCAACCTACGATGTGGGAGACCGGCCGCCTAGTCGAGGGGCGGCGACCATGATGTCTAGCGCTCTGCGGGCTAACCACCACTGGCGCACAGGCTGATACCGGATGTAACATGGCTCAATCCGACCGCACGTGCGGGTGGATCAAGAAGGGGTGCCCCATGTCGCTTCTGAAGACGCTCAAAGGCCAGATTCTGGTGTTGTCCGCCCTGTGTATGGTGGCCGCCCTGCTGGTACTGACCCTGGTCAACTACTTTTCAGCGCGCGGGCAGGCGCAGGTGTCGCTGGCGGAAGAGGGGCTGGCCACGGCCAAAAGCCACGCCGAGACCATTGAGGAATGGGCACGGGGCAAGTCGGCGATCATTGCGGCGTCCGTCACCGCCTTTGAAGAGCCCGAGCCCGCCAAGCCGCTGGTCATGCTGCGGGACGCTGGCAAGTTCAGTACCGCCTATTTTGGCTATGCCGACAAAAAATACGTGTTCTCTGAAACACGCAATTTGCCGGCAGATTACGACCCCACTGCGCGGCCCTGGTACAAGCAGGCGGCGCAGGCGGGAACGTCGGTCGTCACGCCGCCCTACATTTCAGCGTCGGACCAGAAGCTCGTGGTGACGTTTGCCACCCCGGTGGGCGCAGGCGCAGCCCTCAAGGGGGTGGCGGCGGGCGATGTGTATATGGAGTCGGTGGTGGCCAATGTGGCCTCCATCCGGCCCACGCCCCAGAGCTTTGGGTTCTTGGTGTCAGCCGACGGCAAGATCATTGCCCACCGCGATCAGGCGCTCACCCTCAAGCCCATTGCGGAGCTGTCCAAAGACCTTGCGGTGGACAAATTGGTCGCCGCTGCCAAAGACAGCACCAGTCTGCTGCAAGCCGACATTGGAGGGCGCAACCGCCTGCTGAGTGTGGTTCCCATCGCTGGCACCTCGTGGATGCTGGTGGTGGCCCTGGATGAGAGCGAAGCGATGGCGCCCATCCGCTCCATGCTGGCCACATCCTTGATTTCCAGCGTGTTGGTGTTGCTGGTAGCCGTCGGGTTGCTGGGTGTGATCCTGACCCGGCGCCTGCGCCGGTTGACCCTGGTGCGCGACGCCATGCACGAGATCGGCACAGGCGACGGTGATCTGTCGCGCCGCATCGACGCGCAGGGCGAGGACGAACTGGCGCAAATTGCTGCCAGCTTCAACAGCTTTGCGGGCAAGCTCTCGGGTGTGCTGGCGCAGATTCGTGATGCCAGCAGCTCGGTGCGCGTGGCGGCCGAAGAGATTGCCACGGGCAACCAGGACCTGAGCGGGCGCACCGAACTCACGGCCTCCAGCCTGGAGGAAACCTCCGCATCGATGCAGCAGCTGACCGAAACCGTGCGCCACAACGCGGATTCAGCTCGCCAGGCCAACCAGCTGGTGGCACAGGCATCCAGCGTGGCGCAGCACGGTGGCCAGGTGGTGGGCAATGTGGTGACCACCATGGAGCAGATCAATGCCGCGTCGCGCAAGATCAACGACATCATTGGAGTCATTGACGGCATCGCCTTCCAGACCAACATCCTCGCATTGAATGCGGCGGTGGAGGCAGCGCGCGCTGGCGAGCAGGGCCGGGGCTTTGCGGTGGTGGCCAGCGAAGTGCGCAGCCTGGCTGGGCGCAGTGCGGAGGCGGCCAAGGAAATCAAGCAGCTCATCAGCGCGTCGGTGGAACAGGTGGAAAACGGCTCGCGCCTGGTGCATGACGCGGGCACCACGATGAAAGACATCGTGACCTCGGTGCAGCGCGTCACGGACATCATGGCCGAGATCACGGCCTCGACCAACGAGCAAAGCACCAGCATCAACGAGGTCGGGCAGGCGGTATCGCACCTGGACCAGATGACCCAGCAGAACGCGGCGCTGGTGGAGCAAAGCGCCGCCGCCGCCCAGAGCCTCAAGGACCAGTCGGTGCGGCTGTCGGAGGTGGTGGGCACGTTCCGCCTGTCCGCCGATGCCTCACGCGCCGGGCCGCGTTTGTCCGCGCCAGCCGGTTGATGGGATGAAGGGGGCAGGCGAGGGGAAGGTGCCCGCGATAATCGGCGCCCATGCATTCCCGCTCTGTCCATCGCTTTTGTGTGCTTGATGCGCCACCACCGCTCCGTGGCGCGGGCCGGGTGCCGCAGTGACCCAGTCTTTCGACGCTGCCATGAAGGCCTTTGCCCCCGCACTGCCACTGGCTGTGGGGCTGAGTGGCGGGGCTGACTCCACGGCGCTGCTGCTGGCTTGTGCGCGCCGGTGGCCTGGGCAGGTGCAGGCCATCCATGTGCACCACGGCCTGCAGGCGGCAGCCGATGGGTTTGAGCGGCATTGCACCGCCTTGTGCCAGGGCCTTGGCGTGCCGCTGTGGGTGGAACGGTTGGATGCCCGCCATGCCTCGGGCCAGAGCCCCGAAGATGCCGCCCGACAGGCAAGATACAAGGCTTTTGAGGCGGTAGCGCTTGCCAGTCAATCGCAAATAGCTATCAAATCAATAGCAATTGCGCAACATGCGGATGACCAGGTTGAGACGCTGCTGCTGGCGTTGTCACGTGGTGCAGGCGTTGCCGGGCTGGCCGCCATGCCTGCCCGGTGGGAACGCGCTGGCGTGGTCTGGCACCGCCCGTTGCTGCCGGTGGCCGCCGGAGACATTCGCAGCTGGCTGCGAGCGCAGGAACAGGGCTGGGTGGAAGACCCCACCAACACCGACGAACGCTACACCCGCAACCGCATCCGCGCGCAGCTACTGCCTGCGCTGGAGGCCGCCTTTCCGGCGTTCCGCGACACGTTCGCCCGCTCGGCCTCCAACGCCGCGCAGGCCGCTGAGCTGCTCGAAGAACTGGCGCAGCAGGACCTGGCGCGCGTCGGTGCACCGCCGCAGATCGCTGCACTGCAGGGCTTGAGCCGCTCGCGCCAGGCCAACGTGCTGCGCCACTGGTTGCGCCAGTTCCACCACACCACGCCCGCCGCGGCGCAACTGGGCGAGCTGTTGGACCAGATTGCGGCCTGCACCACGCGTGGCCACCGCATCCACATCAAGGTGGGGCGTGGCTTTGTGGTGAGGACCGGGTCAGACCTTGACTGGTACTGCCCCCAAGTTGGGGAGCTCTAGTTGCCCGAACATCGCAAGGCACCCTGCGAGGAAGACAAAAAAATGGAACAAGCCGTCGTACCCGGCATCGTGGTCAACTGCGACGAGGCCAAGATCTCCGTGCTGGGCGTGCCCGGCAAGCGCGGCCTTGCCCGCGAGATCCTGGGCGCGGTGGCCAACGCCAACGTCGAAGTCGGCGTGATCATCCAGAACGTGAACAAGGACGGAAAAACCGACGTCAGCTTCACCGTGCACTGCAATGACTACGCCCGCACCATGGACCTGCTCCAGGAGAAGGTGGCACCCACACTGGGGGTGCAGGAACTGGTGGGGGACACCACCATCTGCGCGGTGAGCATCGCCGGTATCGGCATGCACAGCCCTGTGGGGATGGCCAGCAAGATGTTTAGTGCCCTGAGGGAAGAGGGCATCAACATCCAGATGATCTCCACGTCCGCAATCAAGACCTCGGTGGTGATCGACGAAAAGTACGCCGAGTTGGCCGTGCAAAGCCTGTGCAGAGCATTCGAGTGTGACCAGCAAGCCGTACCAGACTGCCTGAATCGGCTCAGAAATGGGGCATAATAGCGGGATTGGAAACGTGACCGAGTGGCCGAAGGTGCTCCCCTGCTAAGGGAGTATGGGGTGTAGAGCCTCATCGAGGGTTCGAATCCCTCCGTTTCCGCCAAGATAAAGCCCAAGTGATTCATTCACTTGGGCTTTTTTCTTGTCAAGCATTCGTCTTGGCGCCTTGTCTGCCGCGCCTGGCGAATTCGCCTGACTCACGCTGCGCTCATTCGTCGATGGACGCGCTCCAGCGGCTGCCCCAATCGCCCCCCTTGTTGCTCACCTTGTCGATCTCGCGCCGATCCCGTTTGGTAGGGCGGCCTTCGTGCAACGTGGCGGCGGGTTCTGGTGCCAGGCGGCGCAACTCCGCAGCCTTTTCGCGGGTGGCGATGCTATCGGGCGTTTCCTGGTACAGCTGTTGGGCGACAGGTGCTGGGCCGCGCGCTCCGCTCAGGCCCATCACCAGCACCGTACGGGCAACCGGCCCCTGGCGCAGCGCGACGGTATCGCCGCAGCGCAGGTCCCGCGCGGGTTTGGCCAGTTGGCCATTGACGGTGACGCGGCCTTTGCCGATTTCTTCGGTGGCCAGGCTGCGGGTTTTGTAAAAGCGCGCGCACCAGAGCCACTTGTCCAGCCGCATTGTCTCCAGGGTGTTCATGTCGGGGATTGTGCCGCGTGTACGGGGTTGCCCATGTCAGCCGATGGCGCGGCCAGTGGCAGGCGCACCACGGCGTCCAGCCCTGTCAGTCTGCTGCCCACCATGCGGTTGGTTAAGGCGATGCTGCCACCGAGGGCTTGCACGATCTCGTGGCAGATCGCCAGGCCCAGGCCGCTGCCCGCGCGCACGTCGCCGGCCGAAAAGGGCTGAAAGAGGCGTGTCGCCAGTTCGTCGTCGATGCCGGGGCCGTGGTCGCTGATGGTCAGCGCCACATGGTGGCTGTCGGTGCGCAGATCCACCGTGAGTTCACTGCCCTGTGGGGCGTGGCGCACGGCGTTGTGCAACAGGTTGCGGCTCAGCTCGCGCAGCATCCACTCATGAGCCTGCACCCGTGCGGGCTCGGTGTGTATGCCGAAATCCAGGTCGCGCTGGGCGATCAGGGGCGAGATTTCTAGCGCCACGGTACGCAGCATTTCGTCCAGCCGTGTGGTCGGTGGGGTGCTTTGCTGGCGCAGTTGCTCCACCTTGGCGAGAGCCAGCATCTGGTTCGCCAGCTGGGTCGCGCGGTCCACGGTGTCGCTGATTTCATGCAGGGCCTGCTGGGGCTCCACATCGCCGCGCAGTGCAGACTGCACCTGGGTCTTGAGCACCGCCAAGGGCGTGCGCAACTGGTGCGAGGCATCGCGCACAAAGCGCTTCTGGTGCCGCAGCAGGTGGCGCAGGCGCTGCATGACCTCGTTGGTGGCATCGATCAGCGGCTGCAGTTCGCGCGGGGTGGAGGGGGCTGCGATGGGGCTCAGGTCGCCCTCCCTGCGCCCTTGTAGCTGCAGGCTCAGCTGCCGCACAGGGTGGATGGCCCGCTGCACCACCAGCACCACGGTCAACGCGATCACGGCGACGAGCAGGGCCTGGCGCAGCAGGGTGTTGCGCAGAATCTGCAAGGCCAGGGTTTCGCGCACCTCCAGGGTTTCGGCCACCTGGATCACGGCCATGGTGCGGCCTTCCGAGCTGGCCACGGGCTGCAGCAGCACGGCCACGCGCACATCGCGCTCCCGAAAGCGGTCGTCGTAGAAATCCACCAATGCCGCATACGGCGGGCGGGCCGGTATCTGGCCGCGCCATACCGGCAGTTCGGCAAATCCAGAAACCAGGTCGCCTTGCAGGGTGGACACACGGTAGAACATCTGGCTCTGGTTGTCCGCCTCAAAGGCTTCCAGCGCGGAGTAGGGCACCGTGGCGCGCAACTCTGCCGCTTCGTCGTAGCCCCGCACATCGAGTTGCTCGCTGATGCTTTTGGCCGATGCCAGCAGGGTGCGGTCATAGGCCGTATTGAGCGAGGCCAGGGTCTGCTGGTAGAGGCTGTAGGTGTTGAACCCGATGAACAGCACCACGGGCAGCAGAATACCCAGCAGTAGGCGCCTGCGCAACGAAGGGTGGCGGCCCGAGTCCGTTGCAGCGCTCATGTGTCGGCCCGCAGCAGGTAGCCCAGCCCGCGCAGGGTCATCAGCGTGAGGCCCGTGCCTGCCAGCTTCTTGCGCAGGCGGTACACCACGACCTCAATGGCCTCGTACTGCACATCCAGCTGGCCGGGGAACACCAGTTCGTACAGCCGCTCCTTCGTTACAGCATGGCCGGGCTGGGCGAGCAGAGCGTGCATCAGTGCCAGTTCGCGCGGTGTCAGCTCCATCACTTCGCCATTCAGGTAGAGCGCGCCGCTGTCCTTGTCGTAACGGATGGCGCCGATCTGCACGGTGCTGGGCGCCAGCGGCGCCACGGTGGGATCTGCGCTGCGCCGCACCAGGGCGCGCAGGCGCGCCTCCAGCTCGTCCAGGTCAAAGGGTTTGGGCAGGTAGTCATCGGCACCCGCGTTCAGGCCCATCACGCGGTCGCCCACAGTGCCGCGTGCAGTGAGGATGAGCACGGGGGTGCGCAGCCCGCGCGAGCGCGCCTGCTGCAGCACCTGCAGGCCGTCGAGCCCGGGCAGGGTCAGGTCCAGGATCACCGCGTCGGGCTGCCGTGCGGCCCACTGGCTGAGCGCCGCGCGGCCGTCGCCCACGGCGGTGACTTCCATGCCACGGCGTGTCAGGGCGCGGTGCAGCGTGGCTTGCATGGTGGGGTCGTCTTCAACAAGAAGCAATTGCATGCGCGGCACCATAGCACCGTCTCATCGGGCCGGTCGCATGAGTGTTTTCCCTGAGTTCATGGACAGCCGTTTGACAGGCAGGGCGCGCATCATCGAGCGGTTCGCAAACCTTACAAGGAGACACCATGCGTCGCGATACCTTCCTCAAATCAATGGCTGCCATGGCCGCCGCAGGCGTGTTGCCTGTGTCGGCCCAGAGCGCTCCGGCCCTCAAGATGATGATTCCCGCCAACCCCGGCGGTGGCTGGGATTCCACCGGCCGTGCGCTGGGCAAGGCCATGCAGGATGCGGGCGCAGCGGCGTCGGTGTCCTATGACAACAAGGGTGGCGCCGCCGGTGCGATCGGTCTGGCCCAGTTCGTCAATGCCAGCAAGGGCGATCCCAACGCGATGATGGTGATGGGCGCCGTGATGCTGGGCGGCATCATCACCGGCAAGCCGCCGGTCGGCCTGGACAAGGTCACGCCCCTGGCGCGCCTGACCAGCGAATACAACGTGTTCGTGCTGCCCGCCAACTCGCCTTTCAAGACCATGAAGGATGTGGTGGACCAACTCAAGAAGGACCCCGGCAGCGTGAAGTGGGGCGGTGGTTCGCGCGGCTCTACCGAGCACATTGCGGCAGCCATGATTGCGCGCGAAGTGGGCGTGGACCCCGCCAAGATCAACTACGTGGCGTTCCGTGGGGGTGGTGAGGCCACCGCCGCCATCCTGGGCGGCAACGTCACCGTGGGCGGCAGCGGCTACAGCGAGTTTGCCGAGTACATCTCTGCGGGCAAGATGCGCGCCGTGGGCGTCACCTCGGGCTCGCGTCTGAAGGGCGTGAACGTGGCCACGCTCAAGGAGCAGGGCATCAACGTGGAAATCGGCAACTGGCGCGGCGTGTATGGCGCGCCCGGCATCACGGCCGAGCAGCGCAAGGCACTGATCGACGCCCTGTCCAAGACCTTCAAGCACAAGGCCTGGCAGGATGCCATGGAGAAGAACGGCTGGACCCCTGCATGGATGGCGGGTGACGAGTTTGCCAACTTTGTGGACGCCGAGTTCGCCAGCATGCGCGCCACGATGGCCAAGTCTGGAATGATCTGATCTGAGACAAGCAAGCAGGTCAAGGCGCTGGCTGCGCGCCCCTGACAGGGGTGTGCGGCCATGCCGCCGGCCGCTCGGTGCGAAAGAAAAACATGACACAACAACATTCATCGCGCTCCAAGCCTTTGCAGACCTTGATCGGTGCGGGGCTGGTGGTGCTGGCGCTGTGCCTGGCCTGGGGGGCCAGTTCGGTCAGCTCTGAGGCTGGCTATGGCGGTGTAGGCCCCAATTTCTTTCCCTGGGTGGTCAGCATTGCCATCCTGATTTGTGGTGTGCTTTGCGTGGTGCACGCGCTGACGGGCGGGTTTCGCGACCTGGAAGAAGGTTCCGGCGACACGCACGCCCACTGGAAAGGCTTCATCTGGGTGTCGGCCGGGCTGCTGCTCAATGCCTTGCTCATCACCACGCTGGGCTTCATCCTGAGTTGCGCACTGTGCTTTGTGCTGTCGGTGCGGGGCTTCAGGAGTTCGGAAGGCGAGTTGGACCTGCGCCTGCAGGCCTGGATCAAAGACTCCGCCATCGGCGTGGCCGTGTCTGCGCCTGTGTTCTGGATGTTTACGCAATTGCTGGCCATCAACCTGCCCGGCCTGACCAATACGGGGTGGCTGTAAAGCCTGCATGTTATGGATACCTTAAACCTTTTGATGCAGGGTTTTGCGACCGCTGCAACACCCATCAACCTGATGTGGGCCTTTGTGGGCTGCATCATCGGCACCGCCGTGGGCGTGTTGCCCGGCATTGGCCCGGCCGTGGCGGTGGCCATGCTGCTGCCCATCACCGTCAAGGTCGAGGCCACGGCCTCCATGATCTTCTTTGCGGGCATCTACTACGGCGCCATGTACGGTGGCTCCACCACGTCCATTTTGCTCAATACGCCCGGTGAGGCCGGGTCCATGGTCACGGCCATGGAGGGCAACAAGATGGCCAAAAGCGGCCGCGCTGGCGCGGCGCTGGCCACCGCAGCCATTGGCTCGTTTGTGGCGGGCACCATTGCCACCATCCTGGTCACGTTCTTTGCGCCCCTGGTCGCCGAATACGCTGTGCGCCTTGGTCCGCCCGAATACTTCATGCTGATGGTGCTGGCCTTCACCACCGTGAGCGCGGTGCTGGGCAAGAGCACGCTGCGTGGCATGGTCGCGCTGTTCGTTGGCCTGGCCATGGGCCTCATTGGTATCGACCAGCTCACCGGGCAAGCCCGCTACACCGGCGGTGTGCCAGAGCTGATGGACGGCATCGAGGTCGTGCTGATCGCCGTGGGCCTGTTTGCCGTGGGCGAAGCCCTGTACAACGTGATGTACGAAGGCCGCACCGACGAAACGCAGAACCGCCTGACCAGCACGCACATGACCAAGGAGGAGTGGAAGCGCTCCTGGCCTGCGTGGATTCGCGCCACGTTCATCGGCTTTCCGTTTGGCACCGTGCCCGCTGGCGGTAGCGAGATCCCGACCTTCCTGAGCTATGCCGCTGAAAAGAAGCTGAGCAAGAACCCCGAAGAGTTCGGCACCACCGGCGCCATCGAAGGTGTGGCCGGCCCCGAAGCCGCCAACAACGCGGCCATCACAGCCACGCTGATCCCGCTGCTCACGCTGGGCATTCCCACATCGAATACCACGGCCATCCTGCTTGGCGCGTTCCAGAACTACGGCATCCAGCCCGGCCCCCAGTTGTTTGACACCAACGGTGCGCTGGTGTGGGCGCTGATCGCGTCGATGTACATCGGCAACGTGATGCTGCTCATCCTGAACCTGCCTTTGGTGGGCCTGTGGGTCAAGCTGCTGAACATTCCCAAGTCGTACCTGTACGCGGGCATTCTGGTGTTCTCCACGCTCGGTGTGTATGGCATGCGCCAAAGCGCGTTCGACCTTGTGCTGCTGTATGCGATTGGCCTGCTGGGCGTGGTGATGCGCCGCTTTGACTTCCCGGCTGCGCCGGTGGTGGTGGGCATGATCCTGGGCCCCTTGGCGGAAGCCCAGATGCGCAATGCCGTGGCCATTGGCGAAGGCAAGTGGAGCATCTTCGTGGAGCGTCCAGGCTCGCTGACCCTGATCGTCATCGTGCTGGCCGTGCTGATCGTGCCGCGCCTGCTGCGGCGCTGGGCGGCGCGTAAGCTGGCATTGGTGCAGGCCTGACCGGCGCTCGCCTTTCACCCACAAAAAAACCGCGCTGCAATGGCGCGGTTTTTTGTTTCTTGGGGCACCCGTTGGCGCGGGTGTTTTTTCAGCATCTGCGCAAGCCAGACACCGGGGGCTGGACGCCCCCGGTGCCCTCCCCACCAAGGTGACTTGCGTGCTCACAAGCCGTGAATCGTACCATAAAATGCGAATAGTTCTTATTTGCAAAGGTGGCGCATGCATTCACTTCCGCAGGAGTTTCTGGCACTTTGCCGCCAATTGGGCGATGTGCAAAAGCGCTGCAGTGCCACGGTGGCAGCCCAGGCGGCACAGATAGATGCCCTCCAGGCCCAGGTGCTGCTACTGCGTGCCGAGGTGATCGTGCGGGACACGCGCCTGGCCATGGCGCAGGATGCGCTGGCGCAGTGGAAAGCGGCCCACCCCAGCCTGCCGCGCCGCAAGGCGATGGCCCGCCACGTCAGCGTGCTGGTCGAACGCATTGCCAGCCTGTCGCGCGAATGCCTGCGCTGGCGGCTGGCGGCAGAGGCGCCCGCCCAGCCCGTGCAGTCCGAAGGTAGTCTGGGCGTGGCAGGCCATCCTTCTGCGGCCAAGGGCCAAGGTTGCGCCGAGCCCGATGCCGCGCCGGACGGCACCCTGGACGCCAATCTGGCCGCTGCCGACCTGGTGATCTGCCAGACGGGCTGCATCAGCCATGACGAGTACTGGCGCGTGCAGGACCACTGCCGCCGCACAGGCAAGCCCTGCATCCTGGTGGACCAACCCCTGGCCGTGCGCGAGGCTGAGGCGCTGGCCGCCGTTCAGCCCATGGTGGTTCTGCGCATGACGCGCGCGCAGCGCCCGGTGGGCAATGCACAGGCGACCGACGGGTATGTGGTTCTGGATAAAAATAGGCTCTCTTCCGTTTCGGGTGGAACACTACAGTTCAAATAAATCCATTGACACCCCCTGAACAGGAGCCCTCCCGATGCAAGAAGCGTTGTTCTGCCAAGCGTTGGGGCTGGCCGCGCCCTGGGCTGTGGAGCGTGTTGCACTGGATGTCGAGCGCAGCCGCATCGACCTGTACGTGGTCTGGCAATCGGGCAGTGCCGCCTGCCCCGTTTGCGCCGCAGCTGAGCAGAAACTGCATGACCACCGCCAGCGCAGCTGGCGGCATCTTGATTTCTTTCAGTTCGAAGCCTACGTGCACTGCGCGCTGCCTCGCGTGTCATGCAGCGCCTGCAGCTCTACGACCCAGCTGAGTGTTCCCTGGGCGCGAGAGGGCAGCCGCTTCACGCTCATGTTCGAGGCTCTGGCTCTGACGCTGGCCCGTGAGATGCCGGTGGCCGCGTGTGCACGCATCCTGCGCTGTGCGGACAACGCCTTGTGGCGCCAGATCGATGCCCATGTCAGCTTGGCGCGCGCCAAGGAGAGCTACGCGGGTGTGGCGGTCATCGGTATCGATGAGACCAGCTGCGCCAAAGGCCACAGCTACATCACCCTGGTGCACGATCTTGAGCGGGCGCGACTGATCTACGCCACACCCGGCAAGGATGCCAGCACCGTGCAGCGCTTTGCGGCGGACCTCAAGAGCCACCAAGGCAGGCCCGAAGCCATCCAGGTGGTGTGCATGGACATGTCCAAGGCCTTTATCGCAGGAGCAGGCCAGCACTTGCCCCAGGCGGCCATTGCCTTTGATGGCTTTCATGTGGTGCAGATGGCCAACCGGGCAGTGGACGCAGTGCGGCGGGAAGAGGCCCGGGGCGAGCGCTGGCTCAAGAAGACCCGTTGGTGCTGGCTCAAGGACAAAGCCAAGTGGACGGACAAAGAGCAGGCAAAGATGGATTGGCTGCCTCGCACCCGATTGAAGACCGCCAGGGCGTGGCGGATGAAGGAGGCGCTGCGCGATGTTTACAGGAACTCAGACGCGGATGCCGCCAGCAGTGCACAGGCACTCAAGAAATGGCTGCACTGGGCGCAACGCAGCCGCTTGCAGCCCTTCAAGGACTTGGCCAAGACCATCCAGCAACACTGGGCGGGAATACTCCAGGCGTTTGATGCTTCTCATCTGCACACCGGCTATGTGGAGGCGGTGAACTCACTGTTGCAAGCAGCTAAGGCCAAGGCGCGTGGCTATGGCACCACCGATCACTTCATCGCCATGGCGTTCTTGATTGCTGGCAAGCTCACTCACCTGCCAGGCAGTCCTTTGCGAAAAGCAAGGGCCTGACCATGGCTCTGGTGGGGAATGTGGCGTTCCACCCGAAATGGAAGAGAGCCTAAAAATAGCCTCTAGCGCTTGATGATATTGTGCTAATAGCTATAAAAATAGTAGCATTTGGATTTGCAGGCAGCTGCGCGGAGACAGCGGCGTGACTGTTCTTCGGCCCACCCCGCCGCGCTACCATCCGCAGATGCCTTTGCTCACCGATGACGCCCCCGCATTGCCGCTGGATGCCCAGGGCATCCTGGAACTGGCGGCACGCTCCATGTTTCAGCTGTTCTCCAGCGTCAGCCAGGGCATGTTCCTGGTGGACCGCAGCGGGCGCATCGTGTGGGTGAACGAGGGCTACCAGCGTTTTCTGCCCGACCTTGGGTTCTCTTCGGTGGACCAGTTTGTCGGCCGCACGGTGGAAGAGGTGATCCCCAACACCCAGATGCGCCGCGTGCTCGAAACCGGCCAGCCCGTGCTCATTGACCTGCTCACCAACAAGGCGGGCACCTTCGTGGTCAGCCGCATCCCGCTGCGCGACGATGCGGACCGCGTGATCGGCGCCATCGGCATCGTGTTGTTCGACCATCCCGAGACCACGCTGCAGCCGCTGATCAGCAAGTTTGCCCTGCTGCAGCGCGATCTGGACGATGCACGGCGCGAGCTGGCCAGCCAGCGGCGGCGCAGCCTGACGGTGGCGGGTGACGGCGAGCGGCGGTCCAAATACACCTTTGCCAGCTTCATCGGGTCGAGCCCCGCTGCGGCCGAGGTCAAGCGCCAGGCACGCCGTGCAGCGCAGTCCACCAGCCCGGTGCTGCTGCTGGGCGAGACAGGCACCGGCAAAGAGCTGCTGGCCCACGCCATCCACGCTGCATCCAGCCGTGCAAGCGGCCCGTTTGTCAGCGTCAACATCGCTGCCGTGCCCGACACGCTGCTGGAGGCCGAGTTCTTTGGCGTGGCGCCCGGCGCCTACACCGGCGCGTCGGCCAAGGGGCGCGATGGCAAGTTCAAGCTGGCCGATGGCGGCACGCTGTTCCTCGACGAAATCGGCGATATGCCCCAAAGCCTGCAGGCCAAGCTGCTGCGCGCGCTGCAGGAAGGGGAGATCGAGCCGCTGGGCAGCAACAAGCTCGTGCCCTTCAACGTACGCATCCTGGCCGCCACCTCGCGCGATCTGGCTGGCCTGGTGCGTGAAGGCAAGTTCCGCGAAGACCTGTTTTACCGCCTGCACGTGCTGCCGGTGCGCGTGCCACCACTGCGTGCGCGGCGCAGTGACATTCCGGCACTGGTCGAGGCTCTGGGCGATGACCTGGCGCTGCGCAACGGCACGCCACCGCCCGAGCTGCTGCCCGAGGCCATGGCCTTGCTCGCTGGCCAGCCCTGGCGCGGCAACATCCGCGAGCTGCGCAACGTGCTGGAGCAGGCCGTGATGCGCAGCGAGGGCCAGTCCATCGACGCGGCGCAGCTCGAACGCATCCTGCGCGAAGCGGGCGTGGAGCCCGCCGCGCCGGTGCAGGACACCACCGCCGTGGTGGTCGAGGCCGAGGACGAGTCGCGCTACCTGCGGCCCCTGGCCGAACAGGTGGCCGAGCTGGAGCAGCGGGCCATCCATGCCGCCATGAAGGCCCATGGCGGCAACAAGCTGGCCACGGCGCGGCAGCTCGGTATCTCACGCGCCACGCTCTATGGACGTCTGGAAAACCCTGAATAAATTTCAGGCAATTGTCTGAAAATTAGACATTTATTGTGTATTGAATTCAGGCATAGCCTCCAGTGTGTGAGGAAAAGTTTCTTTGAAATCAAGCACTTGGCTGCTGGCACAGACTGTGCAATAAAGAAGCATCACAACAGGAGACATCGCCATGCACCGTCGCACTCTGGTCGCCCTCGCTTCCGCAGCCGTTACCGCCGCCACACTTTCCGCCCCTGCATTCGCACAGACCGGCGAAATTCGCATTGCCCACGTGTACAGCAAGACCGGCCCTCTGGAGGCCTATGGCAAGCAGACCCAGACTGGCCTGATGATGGGTCTGAACTACGCCACCGGCGGCAGCATGACGGTCAATGGCAAGAAGCTGGTCGTGATCGAGAAAGACGACCAGGGCAAGCCCGACCTGGGCAAGAGCCTGCTGGCCACCGCGTACTCTGACGACAAGGCCGACATCGCCGTCGGCCCCACCGCATCGGGCGTGGCCCTGGCCATGCTGCCGGTGGCCGAGGAATACAAAAAGATCCTGCTGGTCGAGCCCGCCGTGGCCGACTCGATCACCGGCGACAAATGGAACAAGTACATCTTCCGCACAGGCCGCAACAGCAGCCAGGATGCCATCTCCAACGCCGTGGCGGTGGACAAGGAAGGCGTGACGATTGCCACCTTGGCGCAAGACAACGCGTTTGGCCGCGATGGCGTGAAAGCCTTCAAGGACTCGGTCAAGAAGGCCAAGCTCGCCCACGAGGAATACCTGCCCGCTGCCACCACCGACTTCACCGCCGGTGCCCAGCGCTTGATCGACAAGCTCAAGGACCAGCCCGGCCGCAAGATCATCTGGGTGGTCTGGGCCGGTGCAGGCAACCCCTTCAAGATCGCCGACATGGACTTGAAGCGCTATGGCATCGAGATCTCTACGGGCGGCAACATCCTGCCCGCCATGGCCGCGTACAAGAACTTCCCCGGCATGGAAGGCGCCACGTACTACTACTTCGGCATCCCCAAGAACCCCGTGAACGAAGCCCTGGTGGCTGCGCATTACAAGGAGTTCAAGACTCCGCCAGACTTCTTCACCGCCGGTGGTTTCAGCTCGGCCATGGCGCTGGTCACAGCGCTCAAGGCCACGGGTGGCGACACCAACACCAACAAGCTCATCAAGACTATGGAGGGCATGAGCTTTGACACCCCCAAGGGCAAGATGACTTTCCGCAAGGAAGACCACCAGGCCATGCAGAGCATGTACCACTTCAAGATCAAGGTGGACCCGGCCTTTGCCTGGGGCGTGCCCGAACTGGTGCGCGAGATCAAGCCTGAAGAAATGAACGTGCCGATTCGCAACAAGCGATAAGACGGTCTTTTCGATGCGTTAGCGAGGCCCGACGGGTAGGACAACCATCCTGCCTCGTCGGGGTTCATCCCGCAGGGGCGGCCGCCCCTCTTTTTCCAGTGAATTGATGCATGAACTCCCGGGTTGACACGGGGGCTGGGTCAGACTTTCTCAAAATTATTTGGAGACAAGACAACATGGCTTTCAATTTCATCCGGGCGGCTGCAGCAGGGGCTGCGATAGCACTCTGTGGCGTGGCCAGTGTTCACGCTGCCGTCAACCTCCCCGCACTCAAGATCGACAAGACGCAGACCACGGTTTCCGGCCTGTCCTCGGGCGGCTTCATGGCCGTGCAGCTGCATGTGGCGTACTCGGCCACGTTTGCCAAAGGCGTGGGGGTGGTGGCGGGCGGCCCGTTCTATTGCGCCGAGGGCTCAGTCGTCAATGCCACGGGGCGCTGCATGGCCAGCCCCACGGGCATTCCCACCAGCACGCTGGTGAACACCACCAACACCTGGGCCGGTCAGGGCGTGATCGACCCCGTGGCCAACCTGCAGAACTCCAAGGTCTACCTGTTCTCGGGCACGCTCGACAGCGTGGTCAAGACGGGGGTGATGGATGCACTGCGCACCTACTACAACAGCTTCGTGCCAGCGGCCAACGTGGTCTACAAGAAGGACATCGCATCAGAGCATGCGATGGTGACGGACGACTATGGCAACGGCTGCTCCACCAAGGGTGCCCCCTACATCAGCGATTGCAACTTCGACCTGGCAGGCGCCATGCTGCAGCACCTGTACGGCACGCTGAACGCACGCAACAACGCCACGCTGCCCACCGGCAATTTCATCGAGTTCAACCAGAGCGAATTCATCACCAACCACGGCATGGCCACCACGGGCTGGGCCTATGTGCCCCAGGCCTGCCAGGCGGGCGGCACGGCCACCTGCAAGCTGCATGTGGTGCTGCATGGCTGCAAGCAGAACGTGAACGACGTGCAGCAGCAGTACGTGCGCAACACGGGCTACAACCGCTGGGCCGACAGTAACAACATCGTGATGCTGTACCCGCAGACCAGCCTGGCCGCCACCAACAGCTGCTGGGACTGGTGGGGCTATGACAGCGCCAACTATTCCAAGAAGTCCGGCCCGCAGATGGCTGCCATCAAGGCCATGGTGGACCGCGTGGGAAGCGGTGGAACCACCAACCCACCGGTGGACCTGCCAGCCCCCACGGGCGTGAGCACCTCGGGCGCCACGGCCAGCAGCATGGCGATTGGCTGGAACGCCGTGAGCGGAGCGGCCAGCTACAACGTGTACCGCAATGGCAACAAGACCAATGCGCTGCCCGTGACTGCCACGAACTTCACCGACACCAGCCTGGCCGCATCCACCACCTACAGCTGGACGGTGCGTGCCGCTGATGGCAACGGCGCCGAGGGCGCCGTGTCCGCCGCTGCATCCGGCACCACGCTGGCCGCATCGGGCGGCGGCACGGGCACCTGCACCACGGCCAGCAACTACGCCCACACCATGGCGGGCCGTGCCTACGTGTATGGCGGCTACACCTTCGCGCTGGGTTCCAACCAGAGCATGGGGCTGTGGAACATCTTTGTGAACAACACGCTGAAACAGACAAGCCCCAACTACTTCGTCATCGGAACTTGCCCTTGACGTGAAAAAGGGGGCCGCCCCCCCCTCGACCAACGATGACTACCGTGAAAGTGAACCACCACCCATGAGCACCTTGGCCACCAAGGACTTGACCATCCGCTTTGGCGGCCACGTGGCGGTCAATGCCGTGACCTGCTCTTTCGAGCCCGGCACGCTGACCGCCATCGTGGGCCCCAATGGCGCGGGCAAGACCACGTACTTCAACCTCATCTCGGGGCAACTCAAGGCCACCAGCGGCAGCGTCACGCTGGGCGGGCAGGACCTGACCGGGCAGTCCGTCTCGGCACGCACGCATGCGGGCCTGGGCCGGGCGTTCCAGCTCACCAACCTGTTCCCCAACCTCAGCGTGCTGGAGAACGTGCGCCTGGCCGTGCAGGCCACGCAAGAGGGCAAGCACCGCCGGGGCCTGAACCTGTGGAGCATCTGGAGCGACCACCGTGCGCTGACCGAGCGTGCTGAATCCATCCTGCAGACGGTGGCCATGTACGACCGTCGCGACACGCCCGTGGCCAGCCTGCCGCATGGCGACCAGCGCAAGCTCGAAGTGGCGCTGCTCATGGCGCTGGAGCCGCAGGTCTACATGTTCGACGAGCCCACGGCCGGCATGAGCCACGACGAGGCGCCCGTGATCCTGAACCTGATCCGCGAGCTTAAGAAGGACAAGACCAAGATCATCCTGCTGGTGGAGCACAAGATGGACGTGGTGCGCGAGCTGGCCGACCGCATCATCGTGCTGACCAACGGCACGCTGGTGGCCGACGGACCGCCGGCCGAGGTGATTGCATCGCCCGTGGTGCAAGAGGCCTACCTCGGTGTGACGAAGGAGGCCGCCGTATGACGACCAACCGCAACAAGGGCAATCTGCTCGAACTCAAGGGCGTGCACACCCACATCGGGGCGTACCACATCCTGCATGGCGTGGACTTGGCCGTGCCCCAGGGCGAGCTCACCATGCTGCTCGGCCGCAACGGCGCGGGCAAGACCACCACACTGCGCACCATCATGGGCCTGTGGCATGCGTCGCAGGGCTCCATCCACTTCGGCGGCAAGGACATCACGGCAATGAACACCCCTGCCATCGCGGGCCTGAACATCGCCTATGTGCCCGAGAACATGGGCATCTTTGCCGACCTGACGGTCAAGGAAAACATGCTGCTGGCCGCCCGCAGCGCGCGCAATGCCGCGCAGATGGACGAGGCGCGGCTGCAGTGGATCTTCAAGCTCTTCCCCGCCGTGGAGAAGTTCTGGAACCACCCGGCCGGCAAGCTCAGCGGCGGGCAAAAGCAGATGGTGGCCGTGAGCCGCGCCATCGTCGAGCCGCGCGACCTGCTCATCGTGGACGAGCCCAGCAAGGGCCTGGCGCCCGCCATCATCAACAACATGATCGAGGCGTTCGACCAGCTCAAAAAGAGCGGCGTGACCATCTTGCTGGTCGAGCAGAACATCAACTTTGCCAAGCGGCTCGGCGACACCGTGGCCGTGATGGACAACGGCCAGGTGGTGCATGCAGGCAGCATGGCTGCGCTAGCCGAAGACGAAGCACTGCAGCGCTCGCTGCTGGGGTTGGCACTATGAGTTTTGCACCAGATTTCAAGCCTTTTGAGCTGCTAGCGCTTGATGGTAAAGCGCTGGCAGCTATTAAATATGTAGCAAATGCGCAGATGTCGCCTGCCATGCAAGGAGGCCGCGTATGAGCGCCATCACCCGTGACTTCGACTGGAAGCCCCTGGCCCTGGTGCCCGCGCTTGCGCTGCTGGTGCTGCCCTTCATCGGTTCACCCAGCACCTGGCTCACGCTCACCGTGGCGGGCCTGGCGATGGGCATGATCATCTTCATCATTGCCTCGGGCCTCACGCTGGTGTTCGGCCTGATGGACGTGCTCAACTTCGGCCACGGCGTGTTCATTGCCTTGGGCGCATTCGTGGCCACCAGCGTGCTGGGCGCCATGGGCGACTACACCCAAAGCGCTGACCTGTGGCGCAACCTGATGGCTGTGCTGCCCGCCATGCTGGTGGCCATGGCCGTGGCGGGGGCCGTGGGCCTGGCGTTCGAGCGCTTCATCGTGCGGCCCGTGTACGGCCAGCATTTGAAGCAGATCCTCATCACCATGGGCGGCATGATCATTGGTGAAGAACTCATCAAGGTCATCTGGGGCCCCGCGCAGATTCCGCTGCCGCTGCCTGAGGGCATGCGCGGCTCGCTGCTGATTGGTGACGCCGCCATCGAGAAATACCGCCTGATCGCCGTGGCGGTGGGCCTGGTGGTCTTCGGCGTACTGGCCTGGACGCTGTCGCGCACCAAGGTGGGCCTGCTCATCCGCGCTGGCGTGCAAGACCGCGAGATGGTGGAGAGCCTGGGCTACCGCATCCGCCGCCTGTTCGTGGGCGTGTTCGTGGTGGGCTCGGCCCTGGCGGGCCTGGGCGGCGTGATGTGGGGGCTTTACCAGCAGAACGTGATCCCGCAGATGGGCGCACAGGTCAATGTGCTGATCTTCATCGTGATCATCATCGGAGGCCTCGGCAGCACGGGTGGCGCGCTCATTGGCGCGCTGCTGGTGGGGCTGATGGCCAACTACACCGGCTTCCTGGTGCCCAAGGTGGCGCTGTTCTCCAACATCGCGTTGATGGTGGCCATCTTGCTGTGGCGACCCCAGGGCGTCTATCCGGTCGCTAACCGTTGAGGAAACAAGACCATGTTGAACCGTCTTCTTTCCAACGACTACCCGCGCAGCAAGGTGCTGGCGGTGATCCTGGTGGCCATCCTCATCGGGCTGGCGTTTGCCCCGTTCCTGTTCCCGGGCGTCAAGGCGCTGTCGGTGGCGGCCAAGGTGCTGATCTTTGTGGTGCTGGTCGCCAGCTTTGACCTGCTGCTGGGCTACACCGGCATCGTGAGCTTTGCGCACACCATGTTCTTTGGCATCGGGGCCTATGGCATCGCAGTGGCCACCACGCGCCTGGGCCCCACCTGGACGGCGCTGGGCGTGGGCATTGGTGGCGCGCTGCTGCTGTCCCTGCTGCTGTCGCTGGCGGTGGGGCTGTTCTCGCTGCGCGTGCGCGCCATCTTCTTCGCCATGATCACGCTGGCGGTGGCGGCGGCGTTCCAGACTCTGGCCTCGCAGCTGTCCGACATCACCGGCGGTGAAGACGGCCTGACCTTCAAGGTGCCCGAATTCCTGTCGCCCAGTTTCGAGCCCTTCGAAGAGCCCTTTCTGGGCGTGACCATCGACGGGCGCCTGATCTGCTACTACCTGCTGTTCGTCACCGCCGTGGCCCTGGTGCTGGCCCTGCTGCGCATCGTCAACTCGCCCTTTGGCCGCGTGCTGCAGGCCATCCGCGAGAACGAATTCCGTGCAGAGGCCATTGGCTACCGCGTGGTGGTGTACCGCACCACATCGAGCGTGCTGTCGGCCCTGTTCGCCACGCTGGCGGGTTGCATGCTGGCGCTCTGGCTGCGCTACAACGGGCCGGACACTTCGCTGAGCTTCGAAATCATGATGGACTGCCTGCTCATCGTGGTGATCGGTGGCATGGGCACCATCTATGGCTCTGCCATCGGGGCGGTGCTTTTCCTGGTGGCGCAAAGCTACCTGCAAGACTTGCTGCGGCTAGGCAGCGAGGCTGCCACGGGTCTGCCCTGGCTGTCGGCATTGCTCTCGCCTGACCGCTGGCTGCTGTGGCTGGGAGTGCTCTTCGTTCTTTCGGTCTATTACTTCCCTACCGGTGTGGTGGGGCGTCTGCGCGCGGCAGCTGCGCGCAAGGCGGGGTGAGTGGCCCCGGCCGCGCCGGGTGACCGGCGTGGCCTGGGTGTGTGGATGAGCTGTGCAACCAGAAGCAAAGAAAAACTCCAGGAGACAAGCACATGAAGATGAACATCAAGAACCCGCGTTTCCGTCCCCTTTCTCGTCCCCTTTCCCGTCCGTTCCTGCCCGCAGCGCTGGCCGCTGCGGTGCTGGCTGCCTGCGGTGGCAGCAGTGGCGACAGTGCCGCCCCCAACACCAAGCCCGGCTACCTCGGCACCATCAGCGAGACCACGTACGACGGCGCCAGCAATGACCTGCTCACGGCGGGCCTGGGCGCCACGGGCCTGGCCGCTGCCGTGCCCCCCGCGTTTGCCGACCCCCTCAAGCCCACGGCGGCTGAACTGCGCCGCACCGCCATCCACACCAACTACCGCGCCATGCTCGACATGACGGCAGCCGGTGGTTACGGCACGCTCTACGGTCCCAATGTGGATGCGCAGGGCAAGGTCACCACGGGCGAAGGCAAGGTGGCGGGCACCGAATACATCGCGTTTGCCGATGACGGCACAGGCCGCAAGAACGTCACCCTCATGGTGCAGGTGCCCGCCAGCTTCGACCCCAAGAAGCCCTGCATGATCACCGCAACCACCTCGGGCTCGCGCGGCGTGTACGGCGGCATTTCCACCGGAGAGTGGGGCCTCAAGAAGGGCTGCGCCGTGGCCTACTCGGACAAGGGCACGGGCGGCGCGCCGCACGACCTCATGAACGACACCGTGCCGCTGATCGACGGCACACGCACCACGGCCGCCGCAGCGGGCAAGGCCGCAGCCTTCAACGCAGGCCTCACGGCCACCGAGCAGGCCGCCTTCAACACCGCCACCCCCAACCGCTTTGCCTTCAAGCACGCCCACTCGGGCCAGAACTCTGAGAAGGACTGGGGCACGAGCACGCTGCAGGCCGTGGAGTTTGGCTACTACGTGCTCAACCAGCGCTACGGCGCCACCGACGCAGCGGGCCAGCGCCTCAAGACGCTGACCCCGGCCAACACCATCGTGATCGCATCGAGCATCTCCAACGGCGGTGGCGCGGCCATTGCGGCGGCCGAGCTGGACACGCAGGGCCTGATCAGCGGCGTGGCCGTGTCCGAGCCCGCCATCGAGATGCCCGCCAACCCCGGTGTTACGGTGCGCCGAGGCAGCGCCGACGTGGCCGTCACCGGCAAGACGCTGGTGGACTTCACCACCTACGCCAACCTCTACCAGGCCTGCGCGTCGCTTGCACCCTCGGTCAGCACCAGTCCGTTTGCCGCCGCGTTTGCGGCCGGGTTTGCCAGCGCTGCGTTGCCCATAGCGCCCAACCGCTGCGCGTCGCTCAAGGCGGCAGGACTGCTCACTGCCAGCACCATGCCCGCGCAGGCCGAAGAGGCATTGCAAAAGCTGCGCGCCTACGGTTGGGAGCCCGAGTCCAACGACCTGCATGCCTCCATGGCGGCGTTTGAAGTGTCCCCCGCCGTGGCCGTGACCTTTGCCAACGGCCTCTCGCGCGCCAGCGTGCAAGACAACCTCTGCGGCTTCAGCTACGCCGCCACGGCGGCCACTGGCGGGGTCACCCCGCTGGCCGCCGCTGCATTGCCAGGCATGTTTGCCACCGGCAACGGTGTGCCTCCCTCGGGCGGCATCAACCTGGTCAACAACCTCGGCAAGCTGGGCCCGGCGCGCGACTTCCTGTCGGTGTCGGACGCCGGTGTAGCCGACTGGAACCTGAGCGGCGCGCTGTGCCTGCGCAACCTCGTCACCGGCAATGACGCCGCCGCCAAGAAGCTGCAGGCTGGTGTTCAGGAAACCCGCCGCAACGGCAACCTGCGCGGCAAGCCCGCTGTGATCGTGCATGGCCGTGCCGATGCGCTGCTGCCTGTGAGCCACACCTCGCGCCCCTATGCCGCGCTGAACAAGAAGGTCGAAGGCGCCGCCAGCAAGCTCAGCTATATGGAAGTGGCCAACGCCCAGCACTTCGACAGCTTCATCGGCCTGCCCACGGTGCTGCCGGGCTATGACAGCCGCTACGTGCCGCTGCATGTGTACCTGAACCACGCGCTCGATGCCGTGTATGACCACCTCGCCAGCGGCAAGGCGCTGCCCGCCAGCCAGGTGGTGCGCACCGTGCCGCGCGGCGGCACACCGGGCAGAGCCCCGGCCATCACCGCCGCCAACGTGCCGCCGCTGGCTACCACGCCTGCTGCCGCCAACGCCATCGCCATCACGGCGGGCGCCATTGCCATCCCCGACTGACCCAAGGAGCTTTGCCAGACGACACACCGTCACCGCCGCCCACCGGGCACGCGTGGGGGCCATCGGCCCTTGCGCCGCCCGTGGGCGCGGCTGCAAGCAACACAAACAGGGGATGAACCGAATGGACAAGGTCAAGACATGGAGCCGCCGTGCGGCGGCAGCACTGGCGGTGCTGTGGGGCGGGGCCACGGCGCCCTCGCTGCACGCCGCCGAGATTGTGGTGGGGCAGGTGGCACCGCTCACCGGCGTGCTGGCCAGCACTGGCGCACAGATGGTGCTGGGCGGCAAGATCTACTTTGACTGGGTGAACGCCCAGGGCGGCGTGCACGGCGCGACCATCCGCCAGGAGGTGGCCGACGACGCTTACAAGGTGGCCGACACCGTGAAGCTCACCCGCGAGATGCTGGCCAAGCCCGAGGTGGTGGCGCTGTATGGCTTTGCGGGCACGGCCAACATCACCCAACTGCTGGCAGACGGCGTGTTGCAAGAGGGCGGTGCGGCGCTGGTGGCGCCTTACACGGGGGGCGAATCGCTGCGCAACCCGTTCAACCCCTGGATCTTTCATGTGCGCGCCGGCTATGTCGATGAGACCGAGCACATGGTGCAGCAGCTCACCACACTGGGCATGAACCGTGTGGCCGTGATGTACCAGGACGACGGTTTTGGCAAGGCGGGCCTGGCGGGGGTCGAGGCGGCCCTCGCTAAGCGCAACCTCAAGCTCGTGGTAGCAGCAGGCTACGAACGCAATACCGACAAGGTCGATGAGGCCGTCAAGGCCATCAAGGCCGCCGATGTGCACGCGGTCATCATGATCGCGGTGAACAAGCCTGCGGCGGCCTTTATCCAGCGCTACCGCGAGCAGGGCGGTGGCGCGCAGCTCTACAACATCTCGGTGGTGGACCCGACCGAGCTGGTCAAGCTCGCGGGCCTGAAGAACGCGCACGGCCTGGGCATCAGCCAGGTGGTGCCGTACCCCTACCGGCCCCAGTTGCCAGTGGTGCGTGAATACCAGTCACTGCTCAAGAAATACGCCCCCGAGGCCGAGGTCAACTACACCAGCTTCGAGCAGTTTCTGGGCGCCAAGGTGCTGGTCGAGGCCCTGCGCCGTGCCGGGCCCGCGCCCACGCGCGCCAAGGTCGTCAAGGCGCTGGAGTCGCTGCAAAGCTTTGACCTCGGCGGCATCACGCTGGGCTACTCCCCCACCAACCGCATCGGCTCACGGTATGTCGAGGTCACTGTCATTGGCAGCAATGGTCGCCTCATGAAGTGAGCCGCCGATCCCTTTTTATTCTCTGTTCCACAAGGTCGCCATCATGTCCCCCACCTCGCGCTACCTCACCTGCGCTGGCTATGAAATCCACACCACGGAGTGGGGTGCGCCCGACGCGCCGGTGGTGATTGCCTGGCACGGCCTGGCGCGCACCGGGCGCGACATGGACCCCCTGGCCGCCCACCTCGCGTCACGCTATCGCGTGATCTGCCCCGACACCCTGGGCCGGGGCCTGAGCCAGTGGGCGCGCGCCCCGCAGGACGAATACCGCCTCTCGTTCTACGCGCGCATCGCGGCCGATCTGTTCGACCAATTGGGTGTCGAGAAAGCGCACTGGGTGGGCACGTCGATGGGCGGGGCCATCGGCACCGTGTGCGCCTCGGGTTTGTTCGAGCCGCAGCTCAAGGGCCGCATCCAGAGCCTGCTGCTCAATGACAACGCCCCGCGCCTGGCCGACGCCGCGCTGGAGCGCATCAAGGCCTACGCAGGCCACCCGCCCGCGTTCGACACCGTGCGGGAGCTGGAGGCGTTCTTCCGGCAGGTCTACACGCCCTACGGCTGGCTCAGCGATGCACAGTGGCGCCTGCTGACCGAGAGCAGCACCCGCCGCCTGCCCGACGGCCGCGTGACGCCGCATTACGACCCGGCCATGGTGCAGCAGTTCACCCACCACACCAACGACTACCTGATCTGGGACCACTACGACGCGCTCGACATCCCCGTGTTGTGCCTGCGTGGCGAAGAGTCGGACCTGGTGCTGCGCGATACCACCGCCGAGATGCTGACCCGGGGGCCTGGCGCCCGTGGCTTGGCCCAGGTGGTGGAGGTGCCCGGCTGCGGCCACGCGCCCGCGCTCAATGTGCCGGAGCACTACGCACTGGTGGATGGCTTTCTGGCCCGCGCATCCTGATCGGACACCGGGGAGCAGCGCAGCGTTGAAGGCGAGGGCGCTGCGCAGTACATTGGGCTCAGTCCACTGAACCCGCTGCCATGAAACCTCTGCTGCTCATCGCCTCGCACCTGCTCACCCTGGTCATCGGGTTTGCGCTGGGTGTGTATGTGCTGCCGATCCTGATCGCGCCCGACGCCCCCACGCTGCAGCAAATCCAGTCAAGCCAGCCCGCTGCGCAATGGACTGCCACGTTCCGCCGTGACCTGAAAGACAGCGACGCCCTGCACTGGGGCGAAGGCGCCGTGTCCATCAGCCCGCAGGCCATCAGCCTAGTGGGCAAGCTGGCCCCGGGGCCGGACTACAAGCTCTACCTGTCGCCCGAGTTTGTCGAGACCGAGGCCGACTTCAAACGCCTCAAGCCCCAGATGCTGCGCGTGGGCGATGTGAAGACGTTCAACAACTTCATCGTCCCGCTGCCGCAGGGCGTGGACCCGGCCAAGTTCAACACGGTGATTGTGTGGTGCGAAACCTTCAGCGAGTTCATCACCGCTGCGAAGTACCAATAACCAGGGGACGGACGAAAGCGGGTGTCACTGGCCGATCTGCGCCAGCGCAGCCTGCAGCCCCGCCAGCCCGCCCACGCGCTGGTTGTTGATGAAGATCTGCGGCATCTGCCGCACCGAAGGCCCGCACTTGGCATAAAACGCCAGGCGCTCGGCCTCGTCGTCGATCTTGATTTCCTCAAAAGGCAGGGAGCGCGACTGCAGCAGCTTCTTGGCCGAATCGCATTGGGGGCAGGCGGATTTGGAGTAAACGGTGATTTGAAAAGTCATGGCCGGAGTTTACGGGTGGGCCATGGCAAGCGCCCGCGCCGGGCTTTCGCCACAACAGCGTTTGTGATGGCAGAATACCAACTGGTTTGTTTTGTGACCAATTGGTAATTTATGCCCTTCTTCCTATCCTGCTTCCGCCGCTGCGCCTGGTTGGGGCTTGCTGTGGCGTTGCTTGCCTTGAGTGGCTGCTCGTCCACCCGCCCGCCCGAGGGCATCACCCCCGTCACCCCGTTTGACCTAGCCCGTTATGAGGGCCGCTGGTACGAGGTGGCCCGGCTTGACCACTCGTTCGAGCGCGGCATGACGGATGTGAGCGCCACTTACCAGCGCCAGGCGGACGGCAGCGTGCGCGTGCTCAACCGGGGCTTTGACACCGGCAAGAACGACTGGCGCCAGGCGGAAGGCAAAGCGCTGTTCACGGGCGATGCCAACACCGCATCGCTCAAGGTGTCGTTCTTTGGTCCCTTTTACGGCGGCTACCACGTGGCCGCGCTGGATGCCAACTACCAGTGGGCTCTGGTAGTGGGGCCGGACCGCAGTTACTGCTGGATCCTGTCGCGCACCAAGCAACTGCCCCCCGGTGTGCGCGAGCAGCTCATCGCCCGCGCCAGCGCGCTGGGCATCGACACCCAGGACCTGATCTGGGTGACCCACGAACGCACAGACCCTCAGCCATGATCAGCACCGCGACCCCTTTGCCCATCGCCGTTGTGGGTGCAGGCCTGGCAGGCTTGTCGTGCGCACAGGCGCTGCTGCAGGCGGGGCACACGGTGCATGTGTTCGACAAATCCCGTGGCCCGTCTGGCCGTATGAGCACCCGCCGCGCCGAAGATGAAAGCGGCCCCTGGCAGTGCGACCACGGCGCCCAGTATTTCACTGCCCGCGACCCGGCCTTTCGCGCCGAAGTGGCCCGCTGGCAGCAAGCCGGTGTGGCAGCGTTGTGGAATGCCCGACTGGCCAGCTTTGACGGCAATGCCTGGTCCACCCCAGCGACACCGCTGGAGCGGTTTGTGGGCACGCCGCGCATGACATCGCCGGCCGCCTGGCTGGTGCAGCACCTGGGCGAGCCTGCGCTGGCGCAGTGGCAAACCACCGTGCAGCGGCTGGACCACACCGAGGGCGGCTGGTCCCTCACCTCGGCAGAACATGGCCTGCACAGCCCGCGATACAGCGCAGTGCTGCTGGCCGTTCCCGCCCCGCAGGCCGTGCCCTTGCTGGCCGCCGTGGCACCTGCGGGCGCCGCCTTGGCCGCCAGCGCACGCATGCGTGGCAGCTGGGCTGTGATGCTGCGCTACGCAAGCCCTGTGGCCCTGCCCTGGGAGGGGGCGTTCATCAACACCGGCCCACTGCGCTGGGTGGCGCGCGACAGCAGCAAACCCGGCCGCACGGGGCAAGAAACCTGGCTGCTGCACGCCAGCCCCGAATGGAGCGAAGCCCACATCGAAGACAGCGCTGAGGCCGTCACCGCCGCCCTGCTCGCCGCCTTTGCCGCCCTGGGTGGCCCCGCACCTTTGGCCGCCACCGCCCACCGCTGGCGCTATGCCGACACCGAACCCGCGCTCACGCAGGGCAGCTGGTGGGATGCGCAAATGCGCCTGGGCCTGTGTGGCGACTGGTTGCACGGCGGAAAGGTCGAAGGCGCGTGGCTCAGCGGGCGTGCGCTGGCGCAGCAGGTGTTGAAGCCTGCGTAACCAACCCACAGGTCCGCCATGCGCATGCGCAAAAAATCAGACCTTCCGCAAAAAACCTGCCTTCACTGCGGCCTGCCCTTCGCCTGGCGCAAGAAGTGGGAGAAGGTGTGGGACGAGGTGAAGTATTGCTCCGACCGCTGCCGCAGTGAACGCAAGCGCAGCAGCACTTCGCAAGGCGTGGCAGGGGAGGGCGCTGCATGAGCACCGTGCTGTTCTGGTTTCGCAACGATCTGCGGCTGCACGACCAGCCCGCGCTGCACGTGGCGCTCACCAGCGGGGCTACGCATCTGCTGCCCGTGGTGTGCCTGCCCGCGCCCGATGAACGCACGCCCTGGGGCTTTGCCCGCGTAGGCTCCCACCGCCGCGCCTTCACCGCTGCCGCGCTGCGCGGGCTGCATCAACAGACGAGCGCACTGGGCAACCCGCTGTTGGTCTGCCAGGCCCCACCCGCCACCGCCTTGCCACAACTGGCCCAGGCCGTGGGGACCACCACCGTGGTGTGCGAAGACATCGCAGCCCCCTACGAGCAGGCCGAGGTGGCCGCACTGCGCGCAGCAGGCCTGCAGGTGCGTAGCGTATGGCACAGCAGCCTGCTGCACCCGGCCGACATGCCCTGGCCTGCCTCTGACCTGCCCGGTGTGTTCACCAGCTTCCGCCAGAAGGTCGAGCGTGCAGGCATCACCCCCGCTGCACCACTGCCAGCACCAGCCCAACTGCTGCCGCCACCCGATGTGCCTACCTCCGTGCTGCAAGCCGTGGGCGCAGAGCAGGGCGCTGCCAGCATCCAGCAACCCACACCGCCCCAGGGCACCGATGCCCGCTCATCCTTCCCCTACGGCACACCTGCATGCGACGGCAGCGAGGCTGCCGCGCTGGCCCACCAGGCGCAGTACCTGGCCCGCAAGCTGCCTCACAGCTACAAGGCCACGCGCAACGGGCTCACGGGGCTGGACTACTCCAGCAAGTTCTCACCCTGGCTGGCCACGGGTGCACTCTCGCCGCGCCAGATCTATGCCGATTTGAAAGCCTTTGAGCGCGACCACGGCGCCAACGACGGCACCTACTGGCTGTGGTTTGAGCTGCTGTGGCGCGACTACTTTCGGCTGCTGCACCAGCAATACGGCGCAACGCTGTACCGGGCGCGCGGCCTGTCAGAACTGCCGCCCGCCCGACACAACCCGCGCGGCTTTGACCACTGGTGCCGGGGCGAGACGGGCGAGCCACTGGTCGATGCCGCCATGCGTGAGCTGGCTGCCACCGGATATCTGAGCAACCGCCTGCGCCAGGTGGTGGCCAGCTACCTCATCTACGACCTGCACGGCGACTGGCGCGCAGGCACTGCGTGGTTTGAATCGCAACTGGTGGACTACGACGTGTACAGCAACCAGGCCAACTGGCTCTACATTGCCGGGCGCGGCACCGACCCGCGCGGGGGGCGCCGCTTCAACCCCATCAAGCAGGCGCAAGACCACGATGCCGATGGCAGCTACCGCCGCCTGTGGGGCACGGCATGACCACGCCGCCGTCCCGCACTCACACCCTGCGACTGCTGCTGGGCGACCAGCTCAACCCCGAGCATTCATGGTTTGCCACGCTGGACGAAGGCGTGGTCTACGTGCTGATGGAAGTGCGGCAAGAGACCGACTATGTGCTGCACCACGCGCAAAAGATCCTCGCCATCTTTGCCGCCATGCGCGACCTGGCCCGCCACCTGCGCGAGGCCGGGCACCGCGTGCGCTACGTGGCGATTGATGACGCCAGCAACCGCCAGTCGGTGCCCGACAACCTGGCCGCCCTCATGGCCCACTACGGTGCGCACACGCTGCAATACCAGCACCCCGACGAATGGCGGCTGGACGAGCAGCTGCGCACCTGGGGTGCAGAGCAAGCCTTTGCCGTGCAGGCCGTGAGCAGCGAGCACTTCTACGCCACCCGCACCGAAATGGCCGAGGTGTTCCAAGGCCGCAAGCAGTGGCTCATGGAGCACTTCTACCGTCGCATGCGCCAGCGCCACAGCGTGCTGATCGACGCAGCGGGTGAGCCCGAAGGTGGGCAGTGGAACTACGACCACGACAACCGCAAGCCCTGGCCCGGCACACCCGCGCTGCCGCCCGATGCCCGCCCCACGCACGACCACAGCGCACTGTGGGCCACCATCCAGGCCGCAGGCGTGCAAAGCTTTGGCAACCCGCAGGCCCATGCATTGCGCTGGCCCCTCAACAGGGCCGAGGCACTGGCGTGGCTGGAGCACTTCATCACCACCACGCTGCCGCACTTTGGCGCGTATGAAGACGCCATGAGCACAAAGAGCAGCAGGCTCTTTCACTCCCTGCTGTCCTTTGCCCTCAACACCAAAATGCTGCGCCCGCAAGAGGTGGTGCAACGCGCCCAGGTCGCCTACCACGCAGGCGCTGCGCCCCTGCCTGCGGTGGAGGGCTTTGTCCGCCAGATCCTTGGCTGGCGCGAATATGTGCGCGGCATCTACTGGGCCCACATGCCCGGCTACGACGAGCGCAACGCCCTGGGCCACAGCACGCCGCTGCCAGAGTGGTTTTGGACGGGCAACACTCGCATGCGCTGCATGCAGCACGCCGTGGGCCAGTCGCTGGAGTTTGCGTACGCCCACCACATCCAGCGCCTCATGGTCATAGGCAACTTTGCGCTGCTGGCGGGGCTCGACCCTGCCGCCGTGCACCGCTGGTACCTGGGCGTGTACATCGACGCCTTTGAATGGGTAGAAGTGCCCAACACCGTGGGCATGAGCCAGTTTGCCGACGGCGGCCTGCTGGCCACCAAGCCCTATGTGAGCAGCGCCGCCTACATTGACCGCATGAGCGACTACTGCAGCGGCTGCCACTACGACAAGAAGCTCAAGGTGGGTGACCGCGCCTGCCCGTACAACGCCCTGTACTGGGATTTTTTTGCGCGCAACGAAGGCACGCTGGGCAACAACTTCCGCCTCGGCATGGTGTACCGCCAGCTGCAAAAGATGCAGGGCCCGCAGCTCGATACGCTGCGTGAGCATGCGGCCAGCTTGCGCACGCGGCTGGATTCGCTGTAGCCCGCTTGCCTAACCATCTCAAGTCCCCTCACCGCAGGACCGCACCATGTCTCCAGCCCAGCCTACGTCAACATCCTTCACCTCTTTGCAGTCATTGCCTGACGGCTACCGCGCCCTCGTCATCGGCGCCACCGGTGCCATCGGCAGCGCCTTCCTCGCCCACCTGCAGGCCGACCCGCGCTGCGCCCTGGCCGTGGGCCTGGGCCGCCACACCAGCCCGGCGGTGGACCTGGATGACGAAGCCACCATTGCCGCCGCCGCCCACCAGCTCAAGGCCCAGGGCCCGTGGCACTGCATCATCCACGCCGCTGGCATGCTGCACGGCCCCCACGGCATGCCCGAAAAGCGCCTGGGCCAGCTGAACTACGCGCAGATGGAGGCCACCTTCCGCACCAACACCTTCGGCCCGGCTCTCGTGCTGGCCCACTTTGCACCGCTGTTGCCCAAACAGGGGCGCGGCCTGCTGGCCGTGCTCTCGGCCAAGGTGGGCAGCATTGGCGACAACCGCCTGGGCGGCTGGTACAGCTACCGCGCCAGCAAGGCCGCGCTCAACATGCTGGTCAAAACGGCTGCCATCGAAGTGGCCCGCACCCACCCGCAGGCCGTGCTGGTGGCATTACACCCGGGCACTGTCAAATCGGCGTTGTCGGCCCCGTTCCACGGTGCAGAAATCGGCCGCCCGGCTGCAGATGCGGCGGGTGACATGCTGCGGGTGCTGGATGGGTTGCCGGTGGAGGAAACGGGGTGCTTTTACGCTTACAGCGGCGACAAGCTGCCGTGGTGATGGCGACGTGGATTGCTATGGTTTTGATACCGATGGTGCAATACCAGCGTGCGGTAGCAGCCCTTTTAGGCAACTTTTTTGTGACGTGGCTGTTTTCCCGCTTGCACCAGCCTGGGTGGTTCAGCAAAAAATTCTTGACGCAACCGCATCGAATCAGGTCGCACGGGTATTTCATGCTGCATCCATGGAGAATGCCGCATGCTTTCACCCACCTCCCGTGACCTCAACCTGGTCGTCTCCCACACTACAGCCGCTGCCTCTTCCGTGAGTGATTGGGTGGCGCGGCACTATGGCCTGCCAGTGCAGCAGTGCTACCTGATCCGCCGCAACCTCAACGACAACTACGCCGTGCGGGCCACGGATGGCAGCCGCTATGTGGCGCGGCTTTGTGCCATCCGGCCGCGTGGCGCGTTCAATGTGGATTTTGAAGTCGCGCTGCTGGCCCACCTGGACGCAAAGGGCGTGGGCGTGACCACGCCGGTGCTGGCTGCGAACGGAGCTGCCAGCGTTACCCTGCCGTTCCCTGAGGGCCCGCGTGCGCTGGTGCTGTTTCGCCACTGCGATGGTGCCGTGCCCGATACGCCCGAGGAACTGCATCTGACCGGCGCCACGCTGGCCCAGATTCACAGCGCCGCGCAAAGCTACGCAGGCCCAACAAGCCGCTATGTGCTGGACGGCCACCATCTGGCAAGCCGCACGCTGGACTACCTTGCCGCCCATCCTGATCTGGCCCCCACCGTGCTGGATGCCTACCGGCAACTGATTGAGCGCCTTCTGAGCGAGTTGGCGAATGTTGAGTGCACCTTGACCCGCGTGATGTGCCACGGCGACACGCATGGCTTCAACAACCATGTGACCACCGATGCCGATGGTGTGCAGCGCGCCGCCTTCTTTGACTTTGACGACGCCGGACCAGGGTTCCTGACCTATGACCTGTGTGTGTGGCTGTGGTCGAACCTACCGCGCAAGGCCCCCATGGAGCCCGACGAAGCCTTGCTCAAGCGCTGGCAGCAGTACCTGGCCGGCTACCGCGCAGGGGGCGGCCGTGTCACCGATGCCGACCTTGCTGCCTTGCCCCTGTTCCTGCAGTTGCGGCACCTGTGGAATATGGGGGAGGGCGTGGCGCGCATCCACCATTGGGGCGCCAACATGATGTCTGCCGACTGGATCAAGAAGCAGCTCGATGTGATGGCCGCTTGGGCCCGTCTGGAGCTGCCACCCGGCTGATGCGGCAATCTCCTCGTACAGGCCATCCTTAAATCGCCGGGTAGCTGCCCGTGCTCCCCGGCCACGCTGTCAGCACCTCATAGCCGCTGTCCGTCACCGCCACCATGTGCTCCCACTGGGCGGAGAGCGAGCGGTCCTTGGTCACCACCGTCCAGCCATCGGCCAGCTCCTTGGTCTCGCGCTGGCCTGCGTTCAGCATGGGCTCGATGGTGAAGACCATGCCCGCCTCCAGCCGCAGTCCCTGGCCCCGCCGCCCGTAATGCAGCACCTGCGGCTCATCGTGGTACACGGTGCCAATGCCGTGGCCGCAGTACTCGCGCACCACGCTGAAGTTCTCGCGCTGCGCCACGGTGGCAATGGCGTTGCCCACATCGCCCAGCGTGGCGCCGGGCTTCACCTCGCGGATGCCTGCGCACAGCGCCTCGTACGTGGTGCGCACCAGCCGCTGGGCCAGCACGCTGGGCGTGCCCACGCAGAACATGCGGCTGGTGTCGCCATACCAGCCGTCTTTTTCCACCGCCACATCAATGTTCACGATGTCGCCCTTCTTCAGCATCTGCTGGGGCGAGGGGATGCCGTGGCACACCACGTGGTTCACCGAGGTCAGCACCGTCTTGGGGTAGCCCAGATAGCCCACATTGGCAGGCCGCGCGCCCTGCACGTTCACGATGTGGTCGTGGCACATGCGGTCCAGTGCGTCGGTGGTCACGCCCGGCACCACATGCGGCTCGATCATCGCCAGCACCTCGGCCGCTAGTTGTGCGGCCCGCCGCGCCATCACCAGTTCTTCGGCCGAGCGGATCGGCACCCCACGGTCAGCGCGCGCCATCAGTGCGGCTGCTTTCTGGCGCGTGCGGTGGGGGCGTCTGCAGCAGGCTTGCTGTCCAGTTCACCCCGCGCCGCCAGCGCCACGTCCAGCCCACCCGCCAGCTCGGCCCGAACCAGCATCTGGCAAATCTCGCGGTGGTCCAGGTCGGGGTACATCTCGGCCAGCATGCCCACGCGCATCCAGTGCTCGGCCTGGGAGTTGATGGAACGGCTCAGCGCCGTGCTGGCCAGACGCAGGTTTTCGTGCATCTGGTCGGAAATTTTGACTATGCCCATGGGCTACCTATATATGAAACGTAGTCGAATTATATATTTCGTCTGTTGGGCAGGGCGCAGTGGGGTGGTGGCACCGGGCTCGTTGATCTTGCTTGTAGGTCGTCGCGGTACCTTTGCCCCCGGCGATGAACAGAGGATGAATGCGCCATTCAGCAGGCATTCAAGGGGAGGCTTCCACAATGCCCTCCAACACGCATGCAGACACCTCATGGATAGCGAAGTTGCCGCTGGAAGGAGCCGATGGGTGCCCACTTTGCATGAGCAACCACACGCTGCGATACGGGCTGGGCGGGCCTACATTGCGCAACCCTGCGCAGCCTCAACCATGAACCGTGTGGGATGTGTTAAGTCATGTATTACCGACTTCAAGGAGCCTCTCATGAAACACCACCCCTCTTTGCGGCGCGGCCTTCTGATTCTTTCACTGGCCCTGGCTGCATCGCCCACATGGGCCGGTGACGATTGCGATGCGCCGTTGCACCGCTGGCAGAACCGTGAAGCGGTGCTGCAGATGGCAGCCGCGCAGGGCTGGCAGATCCAGCGCCTGAAGATTGACGACGGTTGCTATGAAATTCGCGGCACGGACGTCCAAGGCCGCGCTTTCAAAGCCAAGATCGATCCGGAAACACTGAAGGTGTTGAAGATGAAGCAAGACAACCACCAGCGTGCCCGGGAACGTGATCGTGATGACGACGGTGCTGCGCGGCAGCCCCGACCACCGCAACCGGACGGCGCCGCCGTGCCATCGCCTTTGTTGACGCCTGGCACCGCGCCACGCGGCCAGATCGAGTAACCACCTTTCTCACAGGAGCATCACCATGTCCAAACCTCTTTTGACCCTTTTGGCCACCGCCTGCGCGCTGGCCCTTCCGGCCCTGGCGTACAGCCGCCCACTCACGCTGACCGCCCAGCTCAAAAACTACGGTGGCGACGGCGCCTACGTGGCGGCCTACCTGACCGACGCCAAAGGCAACTATGTGCGCACGCTGTGGGTCGCCGGCGGCAAGGCCAAGTACCACAAGCACTTGTCTGACTGGAGCCGCCTCTCGGCCGGCGACGCCAAGCGCCTGGATGGCGTCACCGGTGCCAGCGTGGGCGCGGGGCGCACACTCAAGGTCACCGCCGATCTGGCGGATGCACTGATGGATGCGGGTTATGAAATCCGCATCGATGCCGCTGTGGAAGACATGCGGGACAGCCCGTCGGAGGTCCGCATCCCGCTGTCCAAAGCGAACGTCGGCAAGCCGCAGGCTGGCAAGCAGTACATCCAGTCGGTGACCTTCCAACTTCAGTAAAGGGGCTTGCGTGAGCTGGAAAGTCATCCACCGCTGGCTGGGCCTGACCGTTGGCACCCTGGCTGTGGTGCTGGGCATCACCGGCTCTGTCTTGGCGATCGACCCAGTGCAGCAGGCGTGGCAGGCCCCCGTCGCACCAGGCGATTTGCCCGTGGCCATGCTGGTGGAGCGCGTGACGCGCAGCGTCCCGGGTGTGGAGGAAATTCGCCGTCTGCCTTCGGGTGCCATCGCGGTGTTCAGCTTTGCTGGCGACCAGCCGCAGGCGTCTTACGTGGATCCGGCCGATGGCAAGGTGCTGGGTGCGTGGCAACCCTCGGCGCTTCCGCGCTGGGTGAAGAACCTGCACCGCTCACTGTTGCTGGGCGACGCCGGGCGCTGGGGTGCTGCGGGCATTGCGCTGGCCATGGCCTTGTTGTGCGTCTCTGCGCTGGTGCTGTTGCTGCGGCGCATGGGCGGCTGGCAGCGGCTGGCGGCACGGGTGCGTGGATCGCTGGCGCAGCGGATCCATGTGGTCACGGGCCGTGTGGTGCTCGCCGTGCTTTGCCTGACATCACTCACGGCGCTGACCATGAGCGCCTCGACCCTGGGGCTGGTGGCGTTGGACACAAGGACCGAGCCGGAAGTGCTCTCCGTGGTCACCGGCAAACCGGATTTGCCAGGCGCACAGCTTGCCACGTTGCAAAGCCTTGCTGTGCAGGATTTACGCAAACTGAATTTTCCCGGCGCCACCGACCCGGAGGACACCTGGAAGGTCGCCACCGCCCAGGGTCAAGGTTGGATCGACCGGTACTCTGGCCAGATGCTGGCCTGGCAGGACGCCACCCTGGCTCAGCGCGTCTATGACTGGGCCGTGGTGCTGCACACGGGCGAAGCCGCCTGGCCCTGGGCCGTGGTGCTGGGGCTCGTGGGCGCCAGCGTGTTGCTGTTCTGGCTGTCGGGCGTTGTCATATGGTGGCAAGCACGCCGCCTGGCGCCGCATATCACAGGCAACACCCCGCTGGCACAGGCTGATGTGCTTATCTTCGTGGCCAGCGAAGGCGGCAGCACCTGGGGTTTTGCCCAAACGCTGCAAGACGCGCTGAGCCAAGGTGGCCACCGCGTTCACACCAGCGCACTGGAGAATTTTCAAACCACCGCCACCACGCGGCAGGTGTTTGTGCTTGCAGCCACCTATGGCGAAGGCCAGGCCCCCGCACACGCCAGCCACGCTCTGGAGCACATCGCCAAGCTGAACGTCAGCGCCGTGCCAGTGACGGTACTGGGCTTTGGCGACCGGCAGTTTCCGGCCTTCTGCGCCTTTGCCGAGGCGCTGGATCGGACGCTGCGCGCACGGGGCTGGCCCGCGTTGCTGCCGCTGGAGTGCATCCACCAGCAATCGGGCCAGCAGTTTGCACGGTGGGGCATTGCGCTGGCGCAGGCGCTGAACGAACCCCTGGTGCTGGAGCATGTACCGCGCCTGCCGCCCACCGCCGTGCTCACGCTCATCGCACGCCAAGACTACCCCGGTGTTACCGGACAGCCCACGGCGATCCTGCGTTTTGCGTGGCCTTCACAGGGCCTAGTCACGCGTTTGCGCGGGCACGGTCTGGCGCGGTTTGCGGCAGGCGATCTTGTGGGCATAGTGCCACCGGGTTCAGCCGTGCCGCGGTATTACTCGCTGGCGTCGGGCTGGGAGGACGGATTTCTGGAAATCTGCGTGCGCCAGATGCCCGGTGGCCTGTGCTCCATGCACCTGCTGGGCCTGCAGGTGGGGGACAGCATCACCGCCTTCATCCGCACCAACCCCGGATTTTCGCTACCGCGAACGCGGCGGCCTGTGTTGCTGATTGGGGCGGGTACAGGTGTGGCGCCGCTGGTCGGCTTCATACGCCGCAACGACAGACGCAGCCCCATGCATCTGTATTTCGGCGGGCGCGACCCGGCGCGCGATTTTTTCTTCGGTGCCGAAATCCAGCGCTGGCTCGGCGAGGGACGCCTGGCCACTTTGCAAACGGTTTTCTCCCGCGTGCCCGACGGCGGTGGCTATGTGCAGGACGCCTTGCGACGCGACGCCGAGCACCTGCGCGGCTGGGTGGTGCAGGGCGCCATAGTGCGGGTCTGCGGAAGCCGCGCCATGGCGCAGGGCGTGGCCGAGGCGCTGGACGCGGTGCTGGAACCGCTGCAGTTGAGCGTCGCGGCGCTGAAAGCCAAGGAGCGCTATGCCGAAGATATCTTCTGACACCACTGCGGCCCACAAGCGCACCACCTTGCACGGCCCCACCATGGGCACACGCTGGTCGGCCAGTGTCGATGCCGACAACTCCATGGACCTTGCGGCCTTGCGCCAGGCCCTTGCCGCTGCGGTCGAGCAGGTTGACGAGCAGATGTCGCCCTGGAAGCAGGATAGCGACCTCATGCGCCTGAACCGCGCGCCCGTGGACGCCTGGGTCGACCTGCCCGTTGAAATACTGGAGGTACTCGACTGTGCGCTCGATGTCCAACGCCTGAGCGCGGGCGCTTTCGATCCGTGCATGGGGGCGCTGGTCGATGCCTGGGGGTTCGGCGCGGTGCGCGACGCACCCGACGCGGATGCAATCCGCACCGCACGCCAACTCCCGCCGCGAACTGGGCACGGGGGCCTGGAGCTGGACAGGCCCGCAGGCCGCGCCCGAAAGCGTTTGCCCTTGCAACTCGACTTGTGCGGCATTGCCAAGGGCTACGCGGTGGACCGCATGGCCAATGTGCTGCAACTGCACGGTGCGCGGCACGCGCTGGCCGCGCTGGATGGTGAGCTGCGCGCCGTGGGCAGCCAGGCGAGCGGCTCGCCCTGGGCTGTGGCTCTCGAACGGCCCGAGGCAGGGCGCCGCGGGGTGCATGGGGTCATCGAGCTGGAGGATCTGGCTGTGGCCACCTCAGGCGACTACCGACGCTATCTGGAAGTGGGTGGTGCGCGCCTTGCGCACACCATGGACCCGCGCCGCTGCGCACCCGTGAACAACGCCGTGGCATCGGTCACCGTGCTGGCGCGTACCTGCATGCATGCGGATGCGTGGGCCACGGCTTTGCTGGTGGCAGGTCCCGACGAAGGTCTGGCCATGGCACAGCGCATGGGGATGGATGTGCTGTTCCTGTTGCGCCGTGCTGAGGGTTTGGTCAACGTGGGGCTGGGTCGTTTTGGCAGATCCGGTGGCGCTATACCGCATGAGCGTCCCGTCTCCGGATAGCTTCTCAGGCCCCTCCTTGGGCGCGCAACAGGACTTACTCAGCGGGGCTCCGCGCTGTCGGACTTTCGCAGGGCCCACTGTATGCCATCGAACCACAGCACACTCCGCAAGCCATACCGCAGTCTGCAGCCAGCTTGAGCGTGGTTGTGGGGCGCGATCCGCCGCATCTTGGCGTTGCCTGCCGAACTGGTCTGCAATCTCGCTCGAAGGCTCACCTCTGTGGCGGTCATGGACCGACGATTCGCGGGGCTGCTTCACTGCTTGACGGTCAACTCATTGTGGATGGAGTGTGCGCCTTCAGCGGCCCGCGCGGCGGTGAGGACGGCGTCGATCTGCGTCTGGCTTGCCACCGCACCCGTTAGCCGAACGTCGCCCTTGGTGGTGACGACTGTGATTTCCAGCCCCGCCAAACCAGGCTCTGTGTTCAGTGCAGATTTGACATGGGTCGTGGTGTCGGCGTCTGAAACGTTGGCGGCTGCGCTGGCAGCCTGGGCTTGCTTCGGACTCGCGGTGTCTGTTCCATTGCATGCGGTCAGCAACACCGCGCAGCAGGCGGTCAATAGAAAAACTTGGTGGATAGATTTCATGGGATTCTTTCGTGGGATGCGGGCAAGAGCAGGGCTGCGCTGCTTCGCTCGGTGTGCATTGAGGCACTGGCCGCCATCGCGACTTTCCGGTCGTCGGCTTGGTGAGCGTCATTTCGATGACCACCGCGATGACTGCAGCGGGTGTTACGCCGGCCGCACTGGCTGCCGAGTCGAATTCAATGACAGGAAGGGTTCAGGTCAGGTGACGCAGGTTGGTTTGGCGCGACGGCAACTGAGGATCGCCCGGGTGCTGCTCAAGCGCGTAGGGAACTGAAAAGAAGGCCACGGTAAACACGAAAAATAGTGTTGCGGCGATAGTTCGTGCGATGGGTTGGATAAAGTTCTTGAGGTCGGCGTTCATGGTGGATCCTTTGACGGCTGAAGATTGAAGGGGTTGAGGACCGTTTGCCTGCTTAGTCCTTGGAGCCATGTTGCAGGCGTGTGGCTGAACACACGCTGAACGGCCGCTTCTGCGGACCATCACCCTCGGATCGTGGCGATAGCGCCGACTACGGCTTGTCGATGCCCAATGAGCCTGCACGAGGGCGACCTGGCGACACACCACCGACCCATGATGTTCCAGGGGCCAGCGCTTCGCCGCCGTGCTCGCATCGCTGTCCCCTCAGATCCCAAACTTCCTCACCCGATAAGCCATCGTCGCCCGGCTTATCCCTAACAACCGCCCAGCCAGCGCCACATTTCCCCCTGCGCTCTGCAACGCCTGCCGCAGCATCTGCTCTTCCGCCTGGTGCAGCGGTGCCACCACCGGCGCTGCGGCTGGCGCTAGCGTCACACTGCCCCGCGCACTGACTGCCGCAGCGGCTTGCGGAGCCTGCATCGCAGCAGCCCCCCCACCCGCCACCCCCTGCGCATGCAATGTCCCCCCGCTGTTCCCCTGCAATTGCAGCGACATCACACCACCACCACTTTGCTCACCCCCCGCAAACAGGTGGTGCGGCTCAATCGGCTCCCCATCCGTCGCCAAGATCACCGCCCGCTCGATCAGGTTCTGCAACTCGCGGATGTTGCCGGGGAAGGGGTAGTGAAACATCGCCTTCACGGCAGCCTGGCTAAAGCCGGGCACCTGCCGTTGGTGCTTGCGCTGGTAGTGGGCCAAGAAGTGGCTCATCAGCAAGGGGATGTCGTCGCGACGGTCGCGCAGCGGGGGCAGGTGGATGGGGAAGACGTTGAGGCGGTAGAACAGGTCTTCGCGGAATGTGCCTTCGCGCACGGCCTGGCGCAGGTCCACGTTGGTGGCGGCCACCAGGCGCACGTCCACGCGCACGGTGCGGGTGCCGCCCACGCGCTCTACCTCGCCTTCCTGCAGTGCGCGCAGCAGCTTGCCCTGGGCCACCAGGCTGAGCGTGCCGATTTCGTCGAGGAAGAGGGTGCCGCCGTGTGCACGCTCAAAACGGCCGGGGCGCGACGTGCCTGCGCCGGTGTAGGCGCCGCGCTCCACGCCAAAGAGTTCGGATTCGACCAGTGTTTCGGGAATGGCCGCGCAGTTGATGGCCACAAAGGGCTGGCTGCTGCGCGGGCTGATGCGGTGGAGCATGCTGGCAAACATCTCTTTGCCTACGCCCGATTCGCCGGTGAACAGCACGGTGGCGGCGGTGGGGGCCACGCGCTGCAGCATGTGGCAGGCGGCGTTGAAGGCGGATGAGGCGCCGACCATGGTGGCGCTTGCCGTGGGGTCGGCAGCGGTGCTTGCATTGCTGGATGCCGCCTTGCCCGGTGGCACGCCCAGGTAGGTGGTGCGTGTCTTGGCCCGCGCGCCTTCTGGCATAGAGGTGGGCAGCGTTGCGGGCGGGGTGCCCACAAAGTCCTGGGCGTTCAGGTAGAACAGGTCTTGCTCGGGGTCATCCCACAGTTCGGCCGATTTGCCCACCACGCGGCAGTGCGCGGCGCCGGAGGATCGGCAGTCCACCTCACGGAAGACGATCATGCGGCCAAACAAGGTGCTGACGTAGCCGGTGGCGTAGCCCACCTGCATCCAGCACGCGGGCGAGCCGCCCACGCCGTAGGCGGCGATGTGTTCGTCGTCTTCGCTGGAGTTGTGCCAGATGAACTCGCCGTCGTATTCGCCCAGCTCGGCGTTGTAGCGGGCGTGCACCACCTCCACCTGCACCACGCCCTCCAGCGCGTGCAGGCGGGTGCCCGCCATGGCGGCGGCGGTGGGCTCGGCATCGGGCCACTGCTGGCGCACCAGGCGGGCGTCGCGCGCGCCGCTGACGTAGCCCGCGCGGGTCAGCAGGCCACGCGCCTTGTCCAGGCCAATGCTGTCGATCAGCTCGCGCCGCAGCGAGCCCAGGGCCTCGGAGTGCAGCAGGATCATGCGCTGGTCTTGCAGCCAGATACGCCCGTCGCCGGGGGAGAAGAACAGGCATTCGCTGATGTCGGCCACCGTGGGGTGGGTGTGCTGGCTGATGCCATGGGTGTCAAACCCGCCGAGGGCGCGGGGGGCTTCGGCAGGCATGGTGCCCAGCAATGCCTGGCCTTGGCCCACGGCGGTGCGGTGCAGGTCGGCCAGAGAGACGCGGCGCTTCGGCATGGGGGCCTCCGGTTGTGGATCAGAAAGTGATCAAAAAGTGATCATTTGATCAATCTTTGCAGTGCTATTTGTTTATGAATGGTAACTATTTGGCGGCAAAAAGTCGCCCATACCAGCCGTGTTTTGGCCTAGGGAAAGTCCGTAGCGCTCCCTCTCAAAAAGCCGGTGTTTCATGCGTTTTGGTGCTTGGTGGCAGGCGGGGCTGGTACGCCCGTTGCAATTTCAGACCACGCCGCTGCAGCCATGCGGTGGGTTTTGATTTCAACCAAGGAGCAATGCAATGGGTGTTTCAGAAAAACCAGGCCTGCTGGACAACCGCCTGTGGGCGGGCAAGGCCTTTGATGGTGAATGGTCTACCGCGCTGAGCACGGCGCGTGATGCGGTGGAGCCCGCTACGGGCCAGGTGTTCAGCCGCGTGGGCATTGCCAGTGCGGCAGACATGCAGGCTGCCATTGGCCGTGCGCAGCAGGCGCAGGCCGCGTGGGCGGCCACGGGGCCGCGCGAGCGTGCGGCGGTGTTCCACCGTGCGGCCAGCATTTTTGAGCAGCACTTTGACGAGCTGGCCATGACAGTCGCCCGCGAAACCGGCGGCATCGTGCCCAAGGGCCAGCACGAGGTGCGCGAGGCCATCACGCTGTGTCACCTGGCCGCAGCCTTGCCCATGCAGGCCCAGGGTCAGGTGCTGCCCAGCACGCCGGGGCGCTTGTCGATTGCGCGGCGTGTGCCGCATGGCGTGGTGGGCGTGATCTCGCCGTTCAACTTCCCGCTCATCCTGGGCTTGCGCTCGGTGGCCCCGGCGCTGGCGCTGGGCAATGCGGTGGTGCTCAAGCCCGACACGCGCACGCCAGTGAGCGGTGGCTTCATCATGGCCCGCGTGTTTGAAGAAGCGGGCCTGCCCAAGGGCCTGCTGCAGGTGGTGCCCGGCGATGCCGAGGCGGGCGAGGCGCTGGTGGTGGACGAGCGCGTGCCCATGATCGCCTTCACCGGCTCGCCCACGGTGGGCCGCCGCATTGGCGCGTTGGCCGGGCAGCATCTCAAGAAGGTGTCGCTGGAGCTGGGCGGCGCCAACAACCTCATCATTCTGGAAGACGCCGACCTGGACGCCGCCGCCAGCGCCGCCGCGTTTGGCGCGTGGTTCCACCAGGGGCAGATCTGCATGGCATCCAACCGCATCCTGGTGCACGAGTCGATTGCCGAAGGCATCCTGCAACGCATGGTGGGTAAGGCCACGCACCTGCCCGTGGGCGATGGCGCCAGCGGCCAAGTGGCCCTGGGGCCGATGATCGACGCCAAACAGCTGCAACGCTTCGACAAGCTCATCAAGGACAGCGTGGCCCAGGGCGCCAAGCTCGAAGCGGGCGGCACCTACGAAGGCCTTGGCTACAAGCCCACGGTGCTCTCGGGCGTCAAGCCCGGTATCCGTTCGTTTGACGAAGAGCCCTTTGGCCCGGTGGCCAACCTCGTCACCTTCCGCACCGACGATGAGGCCGTGCAGTTGGCCAACACCAGCCAGGGGGGCCTGGCTGCTGCTGTCATCAGCCCCAGCGTGGGCCGCGCCATGGCCATCGGCCAGCGGCTGCGCGCGGGCATGGTGCACATCAACGACCAGACAGTGAACGACGAGTGCACCAACCCTTTTGGCGGCCCTGGCGTGGGCGGCAACGGGGGCAGCGTGGGTGGTCCGGCGGACATTGATGAATACACGCAGTGGCAGTGGATCACCGTGAAGGACGCGCCACCCGCATTCCCGTTCTGACATCGCAAGCCCTCGGTGCGGTTGGGCCGCTCCGAGGGCTTGTGCCCCCCACAAAAATCAGGAGACAACTTTCATGACCCTACACAACAAAACCATCGTCGTCACCGGCTGCTGCTCCGGCATCGGCGCAGACTTTGCCAAGCTTGCCCGCCAGCAGGGCGCCCGCGTGATCGGTGTGGACCGCAATGCGCCCACGCTCACGCTCGACGGCTTTGTGCAGGTGGACCTGGGCGACCCGGCCGCCATCAACGATGCTGTGGCGCAACTGCCTGCCAAGGTGGATGCGCTGGCCAACATTGCGGGCGTGCCCGGCACATCGCCCGCCGAGCTGGTCGGCCGCGTCAACTACCTGGGCCTGCGGCACTTCACACACCGCGTGCTGGAACGCATGGGCGAGGGCGGCTCCATCGTCAATATCTCTTCCATCCTGGGGGCCGAGTGGCCCCAGCGCCTGGAGCTGCACCGCGCACTGGGCGCCACCACCAGCTTTGATGAGGGCGCGAAGTGGCTGGCCGCTCACCCCGTGGCGCAAGACACCTGCTACCAGTACTTCAAGGAAGCGCTGATCGTGTGGACCTACACCCAGTCGCAAAAGATCTTCCTGGAGCGCGGCGTGCGCATGAACTGCGTGGCCCCAGGCCCCGTGTTCACGCCCATCCTGGGCGACTTTGTACAGATGCTGGGCCAGGAGCGGGTGGAGAAAGACGCGCACCGCATGAAGCGCCCGGCGTTCAGTGACGAAGTGGCGCCGGTGATTGCCTTCCTGTGCAGCGACGCGGCACGCTGGGTGAGCGGCATCAACCTGCCGGTGGATGGCGGGCTCGCCTCTACCTACCTCTGAGCGAAGGGGCCACACATGTCCGCACAACAGCTTGAGGCCATCTTGCAGATGGCCGCGCAAAACCCGCCGCCACCACAAGCCACCCCCGCGCAGCTGCGTGCGTGGTTTGACGCCAGCAACTCGCGAATGCCCCTGGCCCAGGGGCTTCCCATCCAGACGCTGCGCATCCCCAACGGGGCGGGCGGCACCATGGCGGCGGAGCTGCTGAGCACGCCGCAGGCGGACCCCCGCAGGCTGGTCATCTACTACCACGCGGGTGGCTTTGTGTTCGGCTCGCTCACATCACACCGGGCGCTGTGCTCGTACCTGGCGCAGTTCAGCGGCGCACAGGTGCTGAACGTGGACTACCGCCTGGCACCAGAGCACCCGGCCCCCGCAGCACACGACGATGCGCTGGCGGCCTACCAGTGGGCGCTGGCCAACGGCTATGCCGCTTCGGCCATCGCGCTGATGGGTGACTCGGCGGGCGGTAACCTGGCCTTGTCCACGGCAGTGCGTGCCCGCAACCAGGGCCTGCCCCTGCCTGCGGCCATCGTGGCCTTGTCGCCCGCGCTGGACCTGGCGTCCGAAGGTGCGTCCCACCACACGGTGGACGACCCGTTCATCACGCGCGAGCTCATGGGCTTTTTCAACGCCATGTACGTGCCCGGTGGCGATGTGCGTTCACCCACAGTCACGCCGTTCTACAGCGCCGATCTGCAAGGGTTGCCCCCTGTGCAACTGCAAGTGGGCGGCTGGGAACGCCTGCGCGACGACGCCGTGACCATGGCCGCCCGCTTGAAGGCGGCGGGCGTGCAAGCGGACTGCACCGTGTGGGACGGCATGGTGCATTGCTGGCAGCTGTTTGCGCCCGCGCTGGATGAAGCGCTGGCCTCGCTGGAGCAGGCGGGCCGGTTCATTGCCGCGCACCAGCGCACGGCGATGGCAGCTGCTGCATAGCGCAGCGGCGTCCTCCAACCCCAACCACCCCAAGGGCCGACGCATCGGCCGCGCCCCACCGGCACAGGCCGGGGCGCGAGCCTGCGCGCCACCCAGCCATGGCCTGCGCGGAGCCACAGAAAACCGATCGACATAACAACGAGGAGACAAACGACATGAAAACACTGCAGAGACTGAAAGCATCGCCCCCCAAAACAAGCCGCCTCGCCGCGCTCGCCCTGGCCAGCACGCTGGGTGCAGCGGCCTTCGCCACCGAGGGCGGGGGCTCCACCTACCCGCTGGGCACTGAGAACTTCGTGGCAGGCGCTGCGCCGCCGCCCGGGCTGTATGTGCTGGAGTACGTCAACTACTACACCACCAGCCGCGTGAACGATGGCCAGGGCAACGCCGTGCCCATCCCCGGTTTCAAGGTGCGGGCCGCCGCCGCTGCCACGCGCCTGATCTGGATCACCCCCCAGCAGGCGCTGGGCGGCCATGTGGCGGCCCACGCCATCTTCCCGCTGGTGGACCTGTCGGTGCGAGCCGGGGGCGCGAGCGATTCGCGCACCGGACTGGGCGATGTGACGGTGGGGGGCTCGGTGGCCTGGCACCACTCCCCGCAGCTTCACAGCGTGCTGGGGCTCGATGCCGTGCTGCCCACCGGGGCGTATGACCGCACGCGCCAGGCCAACATTGGGCGCAACTACCTGTCGCTGCAGCCCCTGGGCGTGCTGACCTGGATGGACCCCAGCGGCTTCAACGGCGACGTGAAGGCCACCCTCAACTTCAACCGCACCAACAGCGACACCAACTACCGCTCGGGCCGTGAACTCATCGTGGACTACGCCGCAGGCTGGGGCCTGGGCAATGGCTGGGTAGTGGGTGTGGGCGGCTATGTCTACCGGCAGTGGAGCGACGACAAGGTGGGCGGTGTGGCGCTGGCGGGATCGCGTGGCCGCAGCCAGTCCATCGGCCCCTCGGTGCGCTATGCCAATGGCAAGGGCTGGCTCATCACCGCCAAGGTCGAGAAGGAGTTCGGCGTGCGCAACCGCGCCCAGGGCTCGCAGTTCTGGCTCAAGACCACCATCCCTTTCTGAAATTTCAACGAATCGCTGGAGACATATTCCATGACAACCAACACTCCTGAATCCACTGTGGCCGCCTCAGACATTGCGCAGGTCGTATCCTGCACCATCTCGCGCCGTGGGCTAATCGCTGCTGCAGGCGCTGGTGGCCTGGCGCTGGGCGCCGGCCCGCTGTGGGCCCAGGCGGCCGGTGCCGCGCCCGTGCTCAAGGTGGGCTTCATCAGCCCCCGCACCGGCCCGCTGGGCGCGCTGGGCGAGACCGACACCTTCATCCTGGCCCAGGTGCGCAAAACGCTGGCGGCGGGCCTGACCATTGGCGGCGTGAAGTACGCGGTGGAGATCCTGGACCGCGACACGCAGTCGGACCCGGCCCGCGCCAGCCAGTTGGCCAAGGCGCTGATCAACAGCGACAAGATCGACCTCATGCTCACCACCACCACACCCGAAACGGTGAACCCGGTGTCGGATGCGTGCGAGGCGGCGGGCGTGCCCTGCCTGTCTACGGTGATGCCGTGGGAGGCCTGGTACTTTGGCCGGGGCGCCAAGCCCGGCGCGCCATCGCCCTTCAAGTGGACGTACCACTTCTCGTTTGGCGGCGGCAGCTTCACCACGTCGTACACGTCGCAGTTCGCGGCGTTGCCCACCAACAAGAAGATCGGCGTGCTGTACCCCAACGATGCCGATGGCAACGCGATTCGCGCCACGCTGGCGCCTGAGCTGGCCAAAGCGGGCTTCACCGTGGTGGACGCAGGGCCGTATGAGAACGGCACCACCGACTACTCTGCACAGATCGCCAAGTTCAAGGCCGAGCGCTGCGAGATCTTCAACACCTTCCCCATTCCGCCGGACTTCGCCACCTTCTGGCGGCAGGCGGCGCAGCAGGGCTACACGCGCATGGTGAAGATCGCGCAGATCGCCAAGACGGGCCTGGTGCCCTCGCAGGTGGAGGCCCTGGGGCCGCTGGCGATCAACCTGGGTGCAGGGTGCTTCTGGCACAAGAGCTTTCCCTACGCGTCAGCGCTCACAGGCCTCACGGGCGTGCAGCTGGCCGATGCGTACGAGGCCAGCACCGGCAAGCAGTGGACACAGATGCTGGGCTCCACCATGTCGCTGTTCGATGCAGGCACCGAGGCGCTGAAAGCCAGCACCAACCCGCGCGACAAGGCGGCGCTGGCCAAGGCCATCAGCACGCTCAAGGCCACCACCATGCAAGGCCCGGTGGACTTTGCCAAGGGGCCTGTGCCCAACGTGTCGGTGACACCGGTGGTGGGCGCGCAGTGGGTCAAGCCCGCAGGGGGCAGCAAGTTCAAGCTCGACCTCCTCGTCACCGAGAACGCCACCGACCGCAACATCCCCGTGGCGGCGGCGCTCAAGTCCTACAGCTGATCTCCATGCGACTTCCACAACCCCTTTGGAGCCCGTCAGCGGGCGGGCCGCAGCAGCAGCCGTTGCTGCTGCAGGCGCAGGGCATCGACATGCGGTTTGGTGCGCTCAAAGTGCTGGACCGGCTCGATTTTTCAGTGGGCAGTGACGAGGCCGTGGGCATTGTCGGGCCCAACGGTGCGGGCAAGACCACGCTGCTGAACGTGTTGGCCGGAGCGTATGCGCCAAGCCAGGGCGCCGTGTGGTTCCAGGGTGTGGATGTGAGCGCCCGCAGCGCGGCAGACCGCTGCCGCGCAGGCATCGCACGAACGCACCAGGTGCCTCGGCCGTTCCTGGGCATGACGGTGTTTGAAAACGTGCTCACCGGCGCCACGCATGGCGCGGGCCTGCACGCCCGCGATGCGGGTGACCGGGCCATGGAGTGCCTGCGCCTGTGTGGCATGGAAGCGCTGGCCAATCGCCGTGCAGAGACGCTGGGCCTGCTCGGCCGCAAGCGGCTGGAGCTGGTGCGGGCGCTGGCCACCGGCCCCCAGGTGCTGCTGCTCGACGAGATCGGCGGCGGGCTGACCGATGCTGAGGCCAGTGAACTGGTGGACCTGGTGCACACCCTTCGCAGCCAGCGCATCGCCATCGTCTGGATCGAACACATGGTGCATGTGCTGCTGCAAGTGGCAACGCGCCTGGTGTGCATGGACGGCGGACGGATCATTGCCAGCGGCGACCCGCAGGCCGTGCTGAACGATGCCACCGTGGTCGAGGCCTATCTGGGCGGGGTGGTCGCATGAGCGCTTTGTTGAGCATTGAGGGCCTGAACGCCCACCACGGGCAGCTGCCTGCCGTGCGCAATGTGTCGCTGCAGGTGCACACGAGCGACGTCCTGGCCCTGGTGGGGGCCAACGGCGCGGGCAAGACCACGCTGCTGCGCACGCTGGCCGGCGCCCACCGCGCCAGCAGCGGCACGGTGCGGTGGGAGGGCGTGGACATCACGCGCCTGCCCGCCCACCAACGCGTGGCCGAGGGCCTGGCCCTGGTGCCCGAGGGGCGGCGCCTGTTTGCGGGCATGACGGTGCGCGAAAACCTGCTGGTGGCCCGCGCGGCGGGGCGGCGCGGGCAGTGGAGTTTTGACACCGTGCTGGACGCTTTCCCGCAGCTGGCCCCCAAGCTGAATGCCAAGGCGGGCGAACTGTCGGGCGGGCAGCAGCAGGCCGTGGCCATTGGCCGTGCGCTCATGACCAACCCGCGCGTGTTGCTGCTCGACGAGGTCTCGCTGGGCCTGTCGCCCCTGGCCGTGCAGGGCGTGTACGACGCGCTGCGTGGCGTGGTGGGGCAGGGCACTACGCTGGTATTGGTAGAGCAGGACCTGCAGCGCGTGCAGGCCGTGGCCAGCCGCATCGTGTGCATGCTGGAAGGCAGCGTGGTGGCCGATGCGCCCGCCGACCAGCTCACCCGCGCGCAGATCACCGCGTTTTACTTTGGCGCGCAGCGGCCCGAGGCCGCCCATGACGTCAGCAACGTCCGCCATGCCTACAAGGAGGCCGCATGAACCTGCTGAATCAAATCATTCAAGGGCTGCTGCTCGGCGGCTACTACGCCTTGCTCGCCTGCGGCCTGTCGTTCATGTTCGGGGTGATGCGCATCATCAACCTGGCCCACGGCAGCCTGACGGTGGTGGCGGCCTACCTGCTGTGGGTGCTGGCCGAACCGATGGGCTGGCACCCGCTGCTGGCCCTGCTGGCGGTGGTGCCTGCCATGGCGCTGCTGGGCTGGCTGCTGCACAAGCTGGTGCTGGAGCGCAGCGCGCGCCTGGGCGCGCTGGTGCCGCTGCTGGCCACGTTCGGCCTGGCCAGCGTGATCGACAACGTGCTGTTCCAGCACTTTGGCGCCGACACGCGGTCGCTGGCCACGTCCATCGGCACGCTGGCGTATGACAGCTGGGAGCTGCCCGGCGGCCTGTATGTGGGGCGGTTGCCCACCCTGGTGCTGGTACTGGCCGTGCTGCTGCTGGGCGGCCTGCAAGCCATGCTGGCGCACACGGCGCTCGGGAGGCAGATCCGCGCAGCGTCGGAAGACGCCGACACCGCGCGCCTGGTGGGCGTGCGCACCGGCACGGTGTTTGCGGCGGCCTCGGCCATCACCATGGTCACCGTCACGCTGGCCGGGGCGTCGCTGGCCCTGCGCGCCACGTTCGATCCGTTCTCGGGCCCGCAGCAGCTGATCTTTGCGTTTGAGGCCGTGATCATCGGCGGCGCCGGATCCCTGTGGGGCACCTTGCTGGGCGGCGTGGTGCTGGGCGTGGCGCAGAACCTGGGGGCGCAGGTGCATCCCCAGGGGTTTCTCATCGCCGGGCACGCCACCTTTTTGGTCATCCTGCTGGCCCGGCTCTACGCGAGCGGTGCGCTGCGCATGTTCTTCTCCTCCCGCCGCAGGGCTGTGCCATGACTGTTCCAACGATCTCTGTTCCCTCCGCAATCACGGGCCCATCCCCATGGGTCATCCAGCGATGGACGCGCGCGTCCATCGCCTTCGCCAGCGCCACCGTGCTGCTGTTGGCCGTGCTTTGCCTGGGGCCGCTGTGGCTGCAGGCGGGCACGGTGGACAGGCTCACCACACTGTTCATCTACGTGATCCTGGCCGTGATGTGGAACGCTTTGGCGGGCTACGCCGGGCTGGTGTCGATTGGCCACCAGACGTTCTTTGGCCTCGGGGCCTACGCCATGGTGCGGCTGGCCGATGCGGGCCTGGGGCCCTACCCCGCGCTGCTGGTGGGTGCCGTTCTGGTGGCGCTGGCGGCGGTGCCGCTGGCGGCTTTCATGCTGCGGCTGCAGGGTGGCGAGTTCGCCATCGGCATGTGGGTGGTGGCCGCGCTGGCCCACCTGTGTGTGAACCTCGATAGTCTGGTGCAGGGAGAGACGGGCACCTCGATGATCGCGCTGCAGCAGTACGCGGCCGACGACCGGCGTGCCTATACCTACTGGGCGGCTCTCGCTGCGATGGCGGGGCTGTGCTGGGTGGTCTTCCTGCTTTTGCGCAGCAAGGTGGGCACGGCCGCGCAGGCGATTCGTGACAACGAGGTGGCAGCCATCTCGCTCGGCGTGCGCGTGGTCGCCATCAAGCGGCTGGTGTTTGTGCTGTCGGCCTTTGGCTGCGCCCTGGCGGGCGGCCTGTGGCTCGCCACGTCCATCAGCTTTCAGCCCAAGACCTATTTCAGCGTGCAGTGGACGGCCTACATGATATTCATGGTGTTGGTGGGGGGGATAGGCACCATGGAAGGCCCCATCCTTGGCGCGCTGCTTTTCTTTGCGGTAGAGACTGCGTGGGGCGGGCAGGGTGTGCTGTACCTCATCGGCCTGGGCGCCATTGCCATGCTGTTTGCGCTGTTTTTGCCCAAGGGCATATGGGGGGCGGTGCAGCAGCGCTGGGATTTGCACTTGCTGTCGGCGGGGTACCGGGTGCGCTCGCGGGCGCCGCACAAGGTCGATGCGGGTCGGGCCGCCGCAGGAGCGGGTACGAGTGAGGGGCACACATAGTCACGGACCGCTGAGCTTTGGTCCGTGCCGCGCTCAGCGCTCGTCCTGCGACTCCCCGTTGGACAGCCCCGCCGCCAGCGCCTCAAACACCACCCGAATCCGCCGCGAGGTGCGCAGCTCGCGGTGGGACACCAGCCAGATGGGAAAGCGCACTGGCGGCAGGTCGTCCAGCACCCGGACCATGCCCGGCGTCTTGCGGGCGATCTCGGTCATCATGGCGCCAATGCCCATGCCCTGGCACACCAGCGCCCAGTGGGCCACGGTGTGATCGGAGTAGCAGCTGAAGTTGTCCTCGCTCAGGTTCAGCCCGTGCAGGCGCAGGTACGCCAGGTATTGGCCATTGCGGTCTGAGCCCACAAAGGGCAGGCGTGCGGCCTCCTGTGCGTTGTGTGGATGGCCGTGGGCCCGGACCCAGTCCTCTGAGGCGTAGAAGTAGGCCTGTGCCTCACGGATCAGGCGAGCGATCAGGTCGGGCTGCTCGGGCTTGACGTGGCGGATGGCAATGTCGGCCTCCCGGCGCAGCAGGTCGCTCAGCGCGTTGGACGAGATCACTTCGACGGCAATGCCTGGCTCCTGCGCGCGCAGGTGCTGCACGATGGGCGGCAGCAGGTAGGCGGCCACGGCGTCGGTGGCCGACACCGACACCACGCCCCCTACCGCTTGCGACCGCCCGCTAGCCGCCAAGCCCAGCGCCTCGGCGGCAGCGCCCATGGCGCGGGCGTGTTCCAACAGGTCCAGCCCCGTGGGCGTGAGCACCATGGCCTTGCCCACGCGCTCGAACAGCGTCACCCCCATCTGCTGCTCAATGGCGGCCACCTGCCGGCTCAGGGTGGGCTGGGTCAGGCCCAGCTTGCGCGCGGCGGCAGACAGTGAGCCGGTCTGGGCCGTTTGCAGAAAGGCTTTTAGCTGATTCCAGTCGAGGTTATCCATGCGTAAACGTATATGTTCACTGCAATTTACCGCAGTTTCCTGCGCTTCAATGCATGGATAGCATCCGGGTGTTGCTCCTTCCTGCATTCCACCGCGTCAGCACTTCCCCCGAACCGTATCCATGTCTTTGCCCGCCATTGCTCCCGCCTCCAGCGCTTCTCCCTCTGCGGTCCGTTCGGCTGCGGCATCCCAAGCGCGGTTTTGGGACCGCATCGCGCCCAAGTACGCAGCCGACCCCATTGCCGACCTGGCGGGGTATGAGGCCACACTGCAGCGCGTGCAGGGCCTGCTGTCCACCCAGCATGACGTGCTGGAGATTGGCTGCGGCACGGGAAGCACGGCCCTGCGCCTGGCGCCTTTCACCCGCAGCTTGCTGGCCACTGATGTCTCGCCCGCGATGATTGCCATTGCCCACCAGCGGCTGGCCGCGCAGCCCTCGCCACAGCTGAGTTTTGCCGTGGCCGACGCCGAGGCCGCGGCCTTTGGGCAGGCGGCGTACGACGCGGTGCTGGCCTTCAACGTGCTGCACCTGGCGAGCGACCTCGACGATGCGCTGAAGCAGGTGGTGCAGGTGCTGCGGCCGGGTGGGTTGCTGATCTCCAAGACAGCTTGCCTTGCCGAGATGAACCCGCTGATTCCCTACCTGGCCGTGCCGCTGATGCGCGCCATTGGCAAGGCCCCGCCCGTGCTGTGTTTTGGCGAACAGCGGCTGCAGTCGGCCATGGTGCAGCAGGGCTTGCAGATCGTCTGCGCCGAGCGGCATGGCACGCGCGGCAAGGACATCCGCGCCTTTGTCGTGGCCCGCAAACCGGGCTGATCTTTCCTCCTCCTTTCACCGCAACGCATGCGGCCCTTTTGGGGGCGCAGGGAGTTGTTTTGCCTGCTGGTTTTTGCCGAGCCGTTTTGTTCATTCCCCATTGATCCCAAGGAGCCTGTCATGTCTGTTTCTTCCCATTCATCGCACCGCACCCGCTTTGTTCGCTGGTCTGCGGGGGCGCTGACCCTGGCGCTCTTCGCTGGTTGCGCTTCCACCCTCGACCAGTCGGGCCTGGAGCAGCGCACCGCGCAAGCCATCGGGCGGACTGCCGGCCAGTTCACCATCACCGACCGCCAGGAGGAAACCGGTGGCCGCGTCAACTACACCGTCAACACCCGCGACGGCGCCACCTACCGGTGTTACGTGTACGGCGCCACAGGCTTTCAGAAGGCCATGAGCTTTGGGCAAACACCCCATTCCGACGCCATCTGCACAGCCATGGTGGGCAGCGCGGGCAACAGTAGCAACCCGGCACCAGCGGCGGCCGCAGAGCAGCGGGGCCGCAGTGCGGGCAAGGAGTGCAATGCGCTGCTGCGCACGGCGGGGCGCTGCTGAATGCTGTCGGGCAGCCGCTTTATCCCTCCCGCCTTCCACGGCCCCGCAAACCAGACAGCATGAAAGGATGGCGCTGGGCCGGCATGCTGCTGGCGCTTGTTTTGAGCGGCTGCGCCACGGTGCCGGGCACAACCACCGACATCGTGGGTGGGCGCCAGGTGGAGTTCGTTCTGGCAGGGCAGGGGGCACCCGTGGTGGTGTTCGAGAACGGGCTGGGGGCCACAATGGACTGGTGGTCCAAGGTCTGGCCTGACGCCATGGCGGAAAGCCGGTCGTTCGCCTACCACCGTGCGGGCTATGGCCACAGCGATGCGTCTGCGCAGCCGCGCGATGGCACCCATGTGGTGGAGGAGTTGAGGGCGTTGTTGCAGGCCCGCAACCTTCCCCCGCCGTATGTTCTGGTGGGGCATTCGCTGGGTGGCCTGTACATGCAGCTGTTCGCGCGCAAGCACCCTAGCGAGGTGGCGGCACTGGTGCTGGTGGACTCGACCCATCCCGACCAAGTCAAAGGTGCTGGCAACCCGGAGCACTGGCCCACGTGGCTGAAAGTGGTGTTCCGAGCAACCACATCGGACACGGCCAAGCAGGAGTTGGCAGCGCTAGATGCTACGGGCAACCAAGTGTCCAACCTGCCAGTGGACCCGTCCGTGCCCGTGTGGGTGCTCAGCGCATTGCGCGCCACAGGTGCGCCTTCTGCGTTGGCCGACGATGCCAACCGAAAGCGGGCCGACATCGCGCACCTGTACCCGGGCTCCACCCAGGTGTGGGTGGACAGCGGCCACGGCATTCCGCTGGAGAAGCCCGAGGCCGTGGTCGGCGCGGTTCGAGAGGCGGTGCGTGCCACCCGTGCATCCCGCGATGCGCAGAAGGCGCAGTAGCAGCCTGTGCCGGATGCCGCCATGGTGGGGCGCCCCTGTGGGTCGTGGCCCTAACCGAGTGTGAACTTGACGGGTGACCTTGAGCTACAGGGATTGCACTGGATATCTGGGTCATTCATTAGCGTCATTAATAAGCCCAAGAAGCCAGAGCGCTCTAGTCTGCGAGGCACGGCGTCTGTACCGTTGCGCCCACTGAATGACTCAAGGACGCCAAGCATGACCACACTCCAAATCAACGGGCAGGTGCGCAGCACTGATGCGCCCGACGAAACCCCCTTGCTCTGGGTGTTGCGCGATGAACTCGGCATGACCGGCACCAAGTTCGGCTGCGGCATGGCCCTGTGTGGCGCCTGCACGGTGCATGTGGACGGGCAGGCCATCCGCTCATGCCTGACGCCCCACGGCTCGGTCGTGGGCAAATCAGTGCACACCATCGAGCACATGGAGCAAGACAAGGTCGGCAAAGTGGTTCAGCAGGTGTGGGTAGAACTGAACCTGGCGCAGTGCGGCTATTGCCAGGCTGGCCAGATCATGGGGGCGGTGGCGTTGCTCAAGGCCACACCAAAACCCAATGACCGACAGATCGATGACGCCATGAGCGGCAATGTGTGCCGCTGCGGAACGTATCCCCGCATTCGTGCGGCCATCCAGTTGGCATCACGCCGCCTGGCAGGAGAAAAAGCATGACCATTGCCACACCTACTTCCACGCACACCATTGCACGCCGTCGCTTTCTGCAGGCTGCAGCGGCCCCGTTCGTGCTGGCTGCTGGCGTTGACGGTATTGCCCAGACTGCAGACGGCGCCAAGAAGTTTGGTGCTGCGTCCATGCCTGGCGGCACGGTTGATAACCCGCTGGTGTTTGTCTCCATCGCCACCGATGGCACGGTGACCATCGTGGCGCACCGTGCCGAGATGGGCACGGGCGTTCGCACCAGCCTGCCCATGGTGGTGGCCGATGAACTGGAGGCGCGCTGGGACCGTGTGAAGGTCGTGCAGGCGCCTGCCGACGAAGCCCGTTTTGGCAATCAGAACGTGGATGGCTCGCGCAGCGTGCGCCACTTTCTGGAGCCCATGCGCCGAGTGGGTGCCGCAGCACGCCAGATGCTGGAGGCAGCCGCTGCCGCACGCTGGTCCGTCCCCGTGGCAGAAGTGCAGGCGGTGCAGCATGAGGTGTTGCACCGCGCCACGGGCCGCCGGTTCGGCTTTGGTGAGTTGGCCGTGGATGCCGCCAAACAAAAGGTTCCGGCCACTGGCGAGCTGCGGCTCAAGGACCCGACCCAGTGGCGTTACATCGGCAAGGGCCGGGTGGGCGGTGTGGACATGGCCGCCATTGCGCGTGGCCAGGCCACCTTCGGGATGGATGTGCGACTGCCCGGCATGGTGTATGCGGTGGTGGCCCGCCCGCCCGTGGTGGGTGGCAAGCTGCGTTCTGCCGACAGGGACGCCGCCTTGAAGGTGCCGGGCGTTCTGAAGGTGGTGGAAATTGCCGGATTCAGCGGTGCCGCGGCTTTTCAGCCGCTGGGCGGGCTGGCTGTGGTGGCGCGCAACACCTGGGCGGCCACCCAGGGCCGCGCAGCGCTGAACCCACAGTGGGACGACGGTGCCAACGGCAGTTACGAATCTGTTGCCTTCCGGCGTGAGCAAGAGCGGCTGGTCAAGGTACCGGGTACGGTTTACCGCAACAGCGGCGATGCGGCCAAGGCGCTGAGCGATGCGCCCGCAGGCAAGGTGTTCACTGCCGAGTACTACGTGCCGCACCTGGCGCATGCCACGATGGAGCCCCCGGTGGCCACAGCGCTGGTGACGGGCGATACGTGCGAGATCTGGACCTCGGTGCAGAACCCGCAGGCTGCGCTTGATGGCGCCGCCGCAGCGCTGGGCATCAAGCCGGAGAACACCAAAGTCAATGTGCTGCTGCTGGGTGGCGGCTTTGGGCGCAAGTCCAAGCCCGATTACGTGACCGAGGCCGCCCTGGTGGCCAAGGCCATGCCAGGCACGCCCGTCAAGCTGGTGTGGACGCGCGACGACGATATCCACCACGGCTACTACCATGCCGTGTCGCTGGACCGGCTGGAGGCGGTGGTCAAGGACGATGGCCTGCCCCTGGCCTGGCTGCACCGCACGGCAGCACCCACCATCACCTCACTGTTTGCACCAGGCGCCAAGGCGGCGGCACCGTTTGAAACAGGCATGTCGGCCACCAACATGCCATTTGCCGTGCCCAATGTGCGCATTGAACGTGCCGAGGTGCCTGCGCATGCGCGCATCGGGTGGTTCCGTTCGGTGGCCAACATTCCGCATGTGTTCGCCACGCAGTGTTTTGTGGATGAGCTGGCCCACCGCGCCAAAAAAGACCCGCTGCAGTACGCCCTGGCGCTGCTGGGGCCGGACCGCAAGATCGACCCGACCACGTTGTCCGACAGCTTCAATTACAGCGAGTCACCCGTGGAGTACCCCATCGACACCGGCCGCATGCGCGCCGTGGTGGAAGCAGCGGCACGCGGTGCCCGCTGGCGGCGCCGCCTGCCCAACGGCCATGGGCTGGGGCTCGCGTTGGGCTACAGCTTCGTGACCTATGCCGCCACGGTGGTCGAGGTGGAAGTGGACAGCAAGGGCCAGGTCAAGGTGGTGGCGGTGGACATGGCGCTCGACTGCGGCCCGCAGGTCAACCCCGAGCGTATCCGTGCGCAGATGGAGGGCGCCTGTGTGATGGGGCTGTCGCTCGCGCTGAGCAGCGAGATCACCTTTGAAGCCGGGCGGGTGCAGCAAAGCAATTTTCATGATTACGAAGTGCTTCGGCTGCCGCAGTCGCCCCGCACCATCCGCACGCACCTGGTGGGGGGTGATCCCAAGTTGCCCCCGGGTGGCGTGGGCGAACCACCGATGCCGCCCGTGGCGCCAGCGCTGCTCAACGCCATCTTTGCTGCCACAGGCAAGCGCATCCGGTCGCTGCCGCTGCGCGATCAGTTGGTCAAGACCTGAGTTCTGCGAGGGATGTGCCACGCGCCTCGAATCAAAGAACAGTTTGCTATAAATTAAATAGCAAATAACTGTTTATCAGTAAGCGCTGAGTGGCAATTTGGCTCAAAAAAGCGCCAGCACGCTCTGTCCCCTCTGATGAGGCAGCGCGTGTGGCCACGGTCATGGTTGGCGGGGCGGCGGGTTACTGGCCCCAGAATGCGTCTTCCTGTGCCGGATTGCTGGAGAACAGGCGGACTTCAACGATCTTTCCATCGGCGATACGCAGCAGATCCACACCCGCCTGCAGGAGCGTGAGGCCGTCGCGCTCGCCTGCAAACTCGATGCTCACGGCCACCCAGTCGCCGTTGGCCATGAAGTGGTCGGCCCGGGTGATCGCAAACGTCCCTTTCGACACCGCCATCATCTGGCCCAGCATCTGGCCCACGGCGGCCATGCCACGGTGCGTGCCCGAGAACTGGTTGTGGCCCGGCTGGTGCCAGACCACGTCGGGCGAGATGACGCGGCCGAGGGTGGCCTGGTCGCCGGTTTGTGCGGCTTGGATGTAAGTTTTGGCGATTTCAATGGCGTGCATGGGGATTCCTTGGTGGTTTTGGGGCAACGCCCCTTGTGGCGCTGTGAGGTCATTGTTGGACAATCAAAGCCCCCGCAGGCGGTGAAAATGGGGCGATTTACTGTCACTTCAGGACAAACCCCTGCGCCCCGCCGTTGCTGACCCATGACCCCACGCCATCACAAGCCCGCCGCAGCCCGCCACCCCGACATCCAGCACCTGAGCTACCAGCCCGAGGGGCTGTACCCGCTCGACCTGGAGATATTCCGGGTGTCGGACCTGCGGCAACGGGTGGGCGGCGAGGCGCTGGCGTCCACCTACCGCTACGCCTTTCCGACCCTGATCTTTGTGACGCAGGGAACCTGCCTCCACCTGGTGGACTTCGAGCACGTGCGCTGCGGCCCGGGCTCGGTGTTGGTCTTGCGGCCCGGCAAAGCCCACAGCTTTGGAGACACCCAGGACTGGGACGGGTGGATGGTGCTGTTCCGCCCCGAATTTCTGTGGGCAGCGGCCCCCGCCGCGCAGGCGCAGACCCCGATCGACGGGCTGGACGGCCTGCCGACCGCGTGGGTTCTGGGCAGCGACAGCGCGCAGGTGATTGCCCACGCCATTGCGCAGATGCACCAGGACACGCAGACCCACGCCGCATCGCTGCATGCCCATGCCCTGTTGCGCTATCAGCTCTATGCGTTGCTGACGCGGCTGCGCATGGCGCATGAGCAGCAGTCCGCGCAGAGTGCTCCCCCGGGGCGCGCGCTGCAGAGATTCAAGGCGTTTGAGTTGCTGGTGGAGAAGCACTTTGCCGCCTGGCACCAGCTGCCCCGGTATGCGCAGCAGCTGGGCTGCTCCGAGAAAAGCCTGGTGCGCGCGTCGCTGGAAGCAGCCGGGGTCACGCCCAAGGCCTTCATTTCTGCCCGCATCGTTCTGGAGGCCAAGCGCCTGCTGGCCCACACCACCTGGCCGGTGGCGCGCGTCGCCGAGGGGCTGGGCTATAGCGATCTGGCGAACTTCGCCAAGTTCTTCAAGCGGGAGGCGGGGTGCACGCCGACCGAATTTCGCAGCAGGCAGACGGCCCATCAGCAGGGGATGGCGGGGCGCCTGCAGGCAACGGCTTCGCTCCCGATTCACCCACGGCCCACAGCCTGAACGGCCCGGCCGCCGCGCCGGGGCATGCCCTGCCCGAGATACGCGGTGCCCGCAGCTGCGCAGCCAGCAGCCAGCAGCCAGCAAGCTACCCAAGCAGTTGGACCGTGCGCGGGTCTTTTTCCCCGCCGAAATACTTTTGCAGCACCGCCTCGAACACGCTGCCCGGCGCAGAAGCTTCGCCAAACAGCGTCATGCTGGAGCGCAGCTTGAGGTCGTCTGGCGAGCCCAACACATCCAGAGCAGAAGACGTCTCCAGGTCCAGCAGGATCTGGCAGCACTCGCGCAGGCGCCCGGCAAGCACCGGGTGCGCCAGGTAAGCCTGCGCCTCGGCCAGCGACTGGATGGCATAGCGCTGCGCCATGTCGCTGTGTCCCAGACCATTGATCTGCGGAAACACAAACCACATCCAATGCGTGCGCTTCCTGCCCGCCCGCAGCTCGGCGATCACACGGGGCCAGACGGGCTCCTGGGCTTGGAGGAAACGGTCGAGAACTGGGGGGAGCGGCATGCTGGATTGGGTGGTGGGCTGGTTGCAGTGGATGGTGACTGCGAACCCTTGGCAGGGCAAGAATTGAATGGTGATGGCAGTGCAGGGGAGGGGGCGCGTGCGCGTGACACGCAGTCAGACCCCATGCCAGAATGAACCGATGAGCACCACCACCTCCTCCTTCCAGTCCAACGCAGACGGCACCCAAGTCACCACCTACACCTGGGCCCAAACCCCGGGCCAACCAGTGGGCGTCGTTCAAATCTCCCACGGCCTTGCCGAGCATGGCGAGCGCTACGACCGCTTTGCGCGGGCCTTGAACGCCGCAGGCTTCATCGTCCACGCCGTGGACCATCGCGGCCACGGGCGCACCGCTGGTGGGCGGCTGGGGCACTTTGGCAGCGCTGGTTTCAACGGCCTCATTGCCGACGTGGCCCAGTTCGGCGCATTGCTGCGCGCGCAGCATGGGCAGCAGCTTCCGCTGTTCTTGTTTGGCCACTCCATGGGCTCGTTCGCAGCGCAGGCGGCCATCCTGGACCACGCATCCACCTGGTCCGGTGTGATCTTGTCGGGCACCACAGCCCTCGACCTGTTGGCCGCCGCCATGGCCAACGCCCCCGCCGATGCGCCCGCCGGGCTCGCGGCATTCAACGCCGGGTTCGAGCACCGCACCGGCTACGAATGGCTGTCGCGCGACGCTGCGGAAGTAGATGCCTACGTCGCAGACCCCTGGTGCGGTTGGGACATGCCGGACAACGTGATTCCTTCACTCTTCGCGCCCGCCCCCCGGCTTGCTGACCCCGTGCTGCTAGCGCGCATCCGCAGCGACTTGCCCATCCTGATTGCATCGGGCGATGCGGACCCGCTGGCCGCAGGCGGTGCATTGATTCAGCAACTGGGGCAGCGGTATCGGGATGCAGGGCTGGCCGATGTGACGGTCAAGCTGTACCCGGCGGCGCGGCATGAGATCTTGAATGAGACGAATCGGGATGAGGTGACGGGGGATATCGTGGCGTGGCTGCGGGCGCGTTCCCGCATTGCGTAGTCACGGCTCCCGTAGCAGCAGTCTGTTGAAGCGGCTCCCTCGCCAGTTCATGCGAAGAGCTCTGCCACCCTCTGTAGGAATGCCTGCATGTTCAGCTCGGCATCCAGCGTTTCGCGGGTGACAACGTCGGCGTTCCCGTGGCGTACCCCGTACTCGATGCGTAGCTGCATTTGGCCGTCGTCGTCCAGTCCGTTTTCGTAGCCCATGCGGAACATGCGTGATATGTCGCCGCGGCGAGCCAGTGCCAGGAAGCGATGCTCGTCGAGGCCCGTGATGGGTGGAAAGCAAAGGCACACCACTTTGATCGCGCCCTCACCAGCCCTGCCGGGCAGAGTGGCCACATGGCATCCGAGGCCGTCCGGGGGGATGCGCGCGGAGCCAGGCAAGGTGGAGGCCTTGTCTTGCCACACGCGCGTGAGCTCCGAAGCACCATCCGGACCGGCGAACCTGGCCCAAAAGCCACCTGGGTCTTTGCGCAGGTCCTGGTGCAAGGCTTCGGTCACTTCATAGTGGTGACAGCGCCGCCCGCGCGGGTCGGGGGTGTGCGACTGCAGCGATGCGGGAATAGGGCGCAGTGCGGTCCGCCAGGCAGCTATGTCGTTCCAGTGGGCCAGTGGCGGCGTTTGGGCTAGCGTGGCGCGCACGGCCGCCAGGGCCTCGCGCTCCTGAGGGGCGCGCCAGTAGCTGCTGTGCTGCCAGTGGTCCTCCAGCTCGCGGGCGATGGCGGCTGCCAGTGGGTTGCCATTGAGGTGGGCGATGACTAGGCGCTGCGAAAGCGGAAAGGCCTCTTCACGCAGACTGCGCGAGCCGTCGGAGCCGTCAGGGCGGCCCGACCAGGTGTACGCGTTGCGGTAGGGAGTACGCACCGTGTCGGCGCTGGCGTCGTTGAGCAGTTGGTCCAGCCCATGCAAGTCATTGCACAGGCCCGCCAGGGGCAGCACGCGACCACATACCAACGCAAGGACCGCAGGCAACTGCGACAGACGTTCGAGTGTCCAGCGGTGCAGGGATCCCGGCCCGGGCTCGAAGAACGCCATGCCCAGCTCGAAGGCGGTGTCCTGGTGAGGCTCGGGGCCCAGGGCTTGTGCCAGCACAGCGGTGCAAGCGTCATGCCACACGCGCAGGGTCAGGTTCAGCACTTCATAGCGCATCAGATTCACTGCCAGCACCTGGCGCACTGCACCGAGCCGTCGGGCGAGGACGATGGGCGCGCCGGGCTGGTCGGGTGGCGCAGCTTCCAGCTCAAAACCGCTGCCAGCCATAGCGCGCGCCAGTGCGGGGGCCAAAATCTCTCGCACCTCGCTTTCGCCGTTTAACGCATCTGGCGGGCGTGCCCCCCAGGGCAGCTTGCTGGCGGGCGGAACAGGCGTGGCGGCTTGCGCGAACTCGGTCGGCACTACCCGGCCGTCGGGCAGAAAACCTACGCCCAGCGTCGCGTCATACGCCACCAATCCCAGTGCACCGGCAATCTCCACAGCCGCCCGGTATGCAGGCATCTCATCCACGTTTGGCAGGTCAAACTGCCATGCCGCGCGACGGCAGGCGTTGGCCTGCTGCAAGGGCGTGGTGCGGCCCGCGTCCTTGAAGCGATCCTCGAACCGCAGCGCGAACTCGACAAAGCGCAGGTTCTTGCCATCGGCACGCGCGTGCAGCAACTCGCGCATGGCCTCCAGTGCCGCAAAGTTTTCGGGCAGCGGCAGGGCATGGCGATCGGGGTCGAAGAGGTGAAGGCTAGAGGGCATGGCTGAGCGAATACAAAGGGTTGGCTCGCGCAGCTTAGCCGGGATCAGGGCCGGGCAGCTTCGCCGCACGAGATGGACTGCACGCTCGCGTCGCGTGGCAGCATGCCGGCCTCCCGCCCTTACTGTTCGGGCACTCCATGGGCTTCTTCGCAGCGCAGGCGGTGATTCTGTACCAAGCATTCACCTGGTCCGGCGCCGTCCTGTCAGGCCCCACCGTTCTCGACCTGTTCGTCGCCGCCATGGCCAACGCCCCCTCCGATGCGCCCGCCGGGCTCGCAGCATTCAACGCAGGCATCGAGCACCGCACCGGTTACGAATGGATGTCGCGCGACGCTGCCGAGGTGGACGCCTACGTGGCAGGCCCGTGGTGCGGCTGGGACATGCCGTACGACGTGATCCCTTCACTCTTCGCCCCCGCGCCCCGGCTGGGCGACCCCGCGCTGCTCGCGCGTATCCGCAGCGACTTGCCCATCCTCATCGCATCCGGCGACGCGGACCCGCTGGCTGTAGGTGAGGTCTTATTGGAGCAACGGGGGCAGCGGTATCGGGATGCGGGTGTGGCCGATGTGACGGTCAAGCTGTACCTGGCGGCGCGGCATGAGATCTTGAATGAGACGAATCGGGATGAGGTGACGGGGGATGTTGTGGCGTGGTTGCGGGCGCGTGTTTGAGGGGGAGTCGATGCTCGACGTCGTGGTAGCGATCTGAGCGATGCCCGCTCTAGTCTGATAGCTGTTGTCCGCCTTCAGCGGTTTGATTGACGTCTATAGCTGAAAGAGAGTATTCCCCCTCCTTGTTGCTCAAACTAAATTTGCGCGAGCGCGGTGAGTGCCGCGAAGAACGTTTGCATGTCTATTGGGACTTCGTTTTGTGCCAAGTTCTTGGCGACGTCATCCCTTGTCACGTTAAAGTTTTTTGCGACTGATTCTCCGCTTATGAAAATCTCCTTGCCGTGCGCGTCGCGAATGGCTAGGGCCACGTCAGTAGGAGTAGGGTCCGCCGGCACGACCAATGCGTGCTTAGCGAAGAAATCCGCCACCTCCTCTTCTGCACAACCGGCGGCTCGAGCGATCGCACCCGAGCAAAGAAGGTAGTTCTCAATATGCCTCCTTCTCCATTTCATGGCGGTAAAGTTGGGCTCCTTTGAGATAAACGACTTGTCGATAAGACTAGCCTCGACAGTTGCGTCTGGCTCGTCGTCGCGGTCGCGAATACTTATGGCCTTGAGTCCCGGGATCTCAGACAGAAGCTGCCGATAGAGTTGAAGTCGCTCTCCAGCAGATCCAGTCCAATACCACGGGACGACGTTCTTCGGCCAAGCGAAGTTTGCCTGTTTGGCAATTGACTGGAGGAAGCGCCAATCGCTCTCTGCCTCCAAAATGAGCATGCGCTTGTGCTCCATTAGTAAGTGAAGGGTAGGTGTGTGGATTGTCCCGATACCACCCAACACCTTGACCTTTCCAACGTCCTCTTGAAGGTACTTAGCCTTGCGGTCATTTACTGCAAGAATCTTGTCGTGGTCGTAAAAGCGAATGAGTTCGGGAGAATGAGTCGCCATCAAGACCTGCTTGCCGCGGGCGGTAGCGACGTCTGCAAGGGACATGAGGAGTTCCTTTTGCAGCGTCGCGTTTAGATGGGCGTCGGGCTCATCGAGCAAGACCACGTCAACGTCTGGTGAGAGTGCAAGGGCGTAAACACTTAGCCACTGGAGAAAGCCACTACCCTCCACCATGAGATCTCGCGGTGTGTACTTTGGATAGCGTGTGAACTTGTCGCCTTTCAGTTCGCCTTTTGCGCTCTCAACACGGATATAGCTGTGGAAACGTTCGTTGAAGGGTACTACTCGTAAATCGGTCGCAAAGATTGATTGCATCGTCCGCTGCAGGATCTCCCACGGGTCATTCGCTCGAAGCCACTTGAGCGACGAGTTCTTGAGCTTCGTGCCGTTGCCTCGCAGGCGTTCTCGTTCCTTTTTGTTGTGTTCGTGCAAGTCGAACAGCACGTTGCGAATCACCCCGCCGGATAGGCCCTGCCCTATCAAACGCTCCCGCATCGCAGGCGTCAGTCGTCCCTCGCGATCGGTAATCCCGGCGAATGGTGGCAGGTAACCCACGCGAGGCACGTTCCCGTCCACCGCACCCCCCTTCGCATCGACAATCTCGGCCGCCAGCAAGTTAGTTGACGTTGTCCGCATAAATAGTCGGTCATTGGCCTGCGAGAGCCCAATTTCTAAGTGTCGCTCTTGTCCGTCGAGCAGGTTCCAATAAACGCCGATCTTCAACGTGTACCCGTCGGGCTCCTTGTCCTTGTTGGTTTTTAAGTTCGTCCACAGGTGCGTCAGCGAAGGTATCTGCATCGGCGTGAAGTCCGCTATGCCCATGCCCAGCCCTGTCTTCGCCTTGGTTTGTAGCCAGCTAGACCGACCTTTCTCGATCTCAAGCATGGTCTTACAAAACTGCCAGGTCGCAAGAGCCTGAAGAATGGACGATTTGCCAGAGTTATTGCCTCCAACGACGAGCGAAAGGCCCTGCTCAAGCTCAATCTCTGCGTCGCGGAACTGCTTAAAGCGGTGCAATGTGATTTTTTTGATGTGCATGCGATCTCCCCGGGCGTCACTTTACTTGTCCGGGCTTCAATGGTTTCTGCGCTAGGACGGGCGCGCATACGGCTTGTAGACAGAGTAGGTCAGGTTCGCGACTCTTGGTATAGGTGTCAGCAACAAGCTGGCATCTAGAAGGTCGCCTGGAGGGGCTTGTAGCGTCTGGTCTTTGAGATTTTGAGGCTACTGCGCCATCAAATCCGCTCGCTCAAGTGGTGTGGCATCACAACACCCGGCAGTGCCGCCTTAGCCCCCTGCGAGCGGGGGATGCATGCGGATTTGTGGCGGACAAGAATCGCCGCAAACAGCCAGAACCCTGAGCATTCAATATCCTGGACCACTGGCATATCTATCGACTCCGCCCCCCGCGCACCCTCCGCGCACCCCCCGCCACCTGACAAGCCCTCCGATACGCCCGCAGCGTCAGCTCCGCCCGCTGCATCACCGTGTCTTCCACCGTGGCCGCGCCCCCGGCCAACTCATCGGCTTGCGCTTGCAGCAGTTCGGCCGGGCTCATGCCTGATGCCTCCCCCGTCAGCAGCGCAATCCCCTCGCTCACATGTCCCATGGTGTAAACGTGGAACAGCCCGCGCTCCACCGCGTCTAGCACGCTGCGGTCCAGCATCAGGTGGCGCTGGTTGCGGGCGGGGATCAGTACGCCCTGCGTGCCGTCCAGCCCTGCAGTCTGGCAGGCGCGGAACCAGCCTTCGATCTTTTCGTTGATGCCGCCCACGGGCAGCACCTCGCCGTGTTGGTTCAATGCGCCGGTCACGGCGATGCCCTGGCGCAGGGGCAGGCCTGACAGGCTGGACAGCAGCGCATACAGCTCGGCGCACGAGGCCGAGTCGCCTTCCACGCCGCTGTATTCCTGCTCGAACACGATGGACGCATTCAGCGCCAGCGGCGCCACGTGGCTGAACAGGGCAGTGAGGTAGCTGTGCAGGATGAGCACGCCTTTGTCGTGGATGGGGCCGGACATATCGACTTCGCGCTCGATGTTGAGCAGGCCTTCTTGCCCGGCAAAGGTGCGCGCGGTGATGCGCACTGGAAAGCCAAACCGGTAGTCGCCCAGGTCGATCTGCGTCATGGCGTTGATCTGGCCGGTGATGGAGCCTGCCAGCGAGATCAGGCGCTCGCCCTCGGTGATGGAGTCGTGCAGCTCTTCTTCGGGCTGGTTGTGGCGCTGGGTGCGGGCGGCCAGGGCGGCCAACACGTCGGCGGCTTGCACCAGGGGGCCGCCGCGCGCCTTGCACAGCGAGGCGCTTTCAATGGCCAGCGCTTCGGTGTGCGCAAAGCGTGCGCTCTGGCGGCGCTGGTCGTCGGCCTCGCGGTGGGTTTGCTCCAGCAGCAGGGCCACGGCGTCGGGGCCGAAGTGGGGCAGGCCGCGCTTTTTGCAGACTTGCGCCACCAGGATGGCGGTGGCGTGGTGGGTGGCGGGCGTGGCGGCAAAGTGGTCTGAAAAGTCCACCTTCACGCGGAAGCGGCGCGCGGCGTCGGGGTCGGCGTCCTGCAGGGCGTAGTACTCGTCCACCGATCCGATCAGCACGATCTTCACGTCCACGTCCACCGGCTCGGGCTGCAGCGCCACGGCGCCGCCGGGGGCATGGCCCGGGCCGCCGCCGCCTTCCTCGATCTGCAGGCGGCCGCAGCGCAAGAAGCGGCGCAGGCGTTGCCACAGGCCTTCTTCGGCGGCCAGGTCGTGCAGGTGCAGCAGGATGAAGCCGCCGTGCGCCTTGAGCAGGCTGCCCGCGTGGATGCCGGTGTGGTCGGCCTGCACGGTGTCGGCGTCCGATCCATGCTCGATGCTGCCAAACAGCGTGCGCTGGGTGGGGTTGTCTTCCACCACCACGGGCGCGGCGGTGCGGCCGTGGTTGTCTACCACCAGGTTCACCTGGCAGCGGGCCAGCAGGTCGTCGAGCGCGTCCTTGCGGTCGTCTTCGGCATCGGCGCCCTGGTCGCTACCTCGTTCGGCGTCCAGGGGCTCGAACAGGTCGATGCCGCCCAGCACCGCCTGCTCCACCTGGTCTAGCCAGTGCGTGAGCTTGACGGTGTCCTTGATCTGCTTGCGCAGGCCCTGGCGGATGTCGTGCAGGGCGTGTTCCACCAGGGGCTTGATGGTCTGGCGGCGCAGGGCGGCCAGGGCGTCGTCGCGGGTGCGCTCCAGCGGGCGGGCGGCTTCAAGAAAGCGGGCAATCTCGGTCCGCAGTTCTTGTTCGGCGGCGTCGATTTCAGCGCGGCGCTCGCGCGGCAGGGCGCGGGCTTCGGCTTCGGTCAGCGCCTGGCCTTTGGGGCCGGTGAGGGTGAACACCATTTGCCCGCCCTCGCGGGTCAGGCGGAATTGGCGCGCTTCGGCAAACGCGTCGAGCACGGCAAAGGCTTCGCCTTCTTGCGCCTGCCAAGTTTTCTCGATGCGCTCCGCCTCGGCCTTGAAGTCGGCGGCGGCCAGGCGTTTGGGGATGTCGGCCTGCAGGTTCTTGGCCATGTCGGCCATGCCTTGGCGCAGCTGGCGGCCCTGGCCCGCCGGCAGGCGCAGGGCGCGGGGGCGGTCGGGCGTGTCGAAGTTGTGCAGGTAGCACAGGTCGGGCGGCACGGCGCGTTCTGCCGCAGCAGTCTCCATGGCCTGGCGCAGCAGCGATGCGCGCCCGCTGCCCACTTCGCCCAGCACGAACAGGTGGTAGTCGGGCTGGTGCAGCCCCAGGCCAAACTGCGCGGCGGCCTGCGCGCGCTCCTGGCCGATCCAGGGCAGGGGCAGGTCTTGCAGCTCGGCCGTGCTGGCAAAGCCCAGCGTGGCGGGGTCAATCGTCAGCCGCAGCTGGTGGGGGGCGAGGGCAGAAGCGGGCATCAGTACAGGTGTTGGGGGAGGGGCAGGTCACCAAAGTGTGTCTGCCATCTCGGAATATGGGTCAAATTGGCCGCTAGCGCTTGATGGATAAGCGCAAGCAGCTATAAAAATAGTAGTAACCAGCAGTCAGTGCGCCACGGGGCACACGCCTTTGGGTGCCCCACCGGCCAGCGCATGGCTGCGCGCATCGGCTAGTGCCGCAGCGGTGGGCACCTCGGTGGGCCAGCCCGCCAGGTGCTGTTGCGCCACGCGGCTCAGCGCCGTGATCCAGTGGCTGTTGTCGTTCAGGCAGGGGATGTAGTGAAACTCCTGCCCGCCCGCGTGCAGGAACGCCTCGCGCACTTCCATGTTGATTTCTTCCAGCGTCTCCAGGCAGTCGCTGGTGAAGCCGGGGCACACCACATCCACCCGGCGGGTGCCCGCCTTGCCCAGGGCCTCGATGGTGGGCTGGGTGTAGGGTTCCAGCCACTTGGCCTTGCCAAAGCGCGACTGGAAGGTGATGCGGTAGCGGTCTTCGCGCAGGCCCAGGCGCTCGGCCAGCAGACGGCCCGTCTTGCGCGATTCGCAGTGGTAGGGGTCGCCCAGGTGCAGCGTACGTTCGGGCACGCCGTGAAAGCTCATCACCAGCTGGTCGGGTTGGCCGTGGGTCTTCCAGTGCGATTCGATGGTGCGGGCCAGCGCGTCGATGTAGCCGGGGGCGTCGTGGTACCGGTTCACAAACCGCAGCTCGGGCACATTGCGGGTAGCGGCGGCCCAGGTGTACACGGCGTCGAACACGCTGGCCGTGGTGGTGGCCGAGTACTGCGGGTACAGCGGCAGGATGAGGATGCGCGTGGCGCCCTCGGCCTTGAGCGCATCGAGCTGGCTGGCGATGGACGGGTTGCCGTAGCGCATGGCATGGCGCACCAGCACCGCGTGGCCCGCCTCGCCCAGCCAGCCGCGCAGCAGCGTGGCCTGCTTGGCCGTCCAGTGCGCCAGGGGCGAGCCCTCGGGCGTCCAGATGCTGGCATATTTGGCGGCCGATTTGGCCGGGCGCGTGCGCAGGATGATGCCGTGCAGGATGGGTAGCCACACGAGTTTGGGGATCTCCACCACGCGGTGGTCACCCAGGAACTGCGCCAGATAGCGGCGCACGGCCGGGGCCGTGGGTTCGTCTGGCGTGCCCAGGTTGCACAGCAGCACTCCAGTGCGTTCGGCCTGGCCGTGGGTGTAAGGGGGTTCGGTGTGGAAGGGTGAGCGCATGCCCCGATTGTGGCAAACGGACCGGCCCTTCGGTGACCGTGGAGTATTCTCTGCAGACCATGCCCGATTCCCCCGCTGAACTGCCCGCTGCCCAGCCCACCGCGCTGCAGCTGGACACCTCCCGCATCCGCGCCATCTCCATCGACCTGGATGACACGCTCTGGCCCATCTGGCCCACCATCACGCGGGCTGAACGCGTGCTGCTGGACTGGCTCACGCACCACGCGCCCGCCACGGCAACCTTGTTCTCCAGCACCGAATCGCTGCGCGCCATCCGCAACCAGATGGTGGCGCTGCGGCCCGACCTGCTGCACGACCTGAGCGCGCTGCGGCGCGAGTCCATCCGCCTGGCGCTGACCCAAGCGGGCGACGAGCCCGCGCTGGCCGAACCGGCGTTTGACCTGTTTTTTGCCGAGCGCATGCGGGTGGAGCTGTTTGACGATGCACACGACACGCTGGCTTTCTTGTCGGCACGCTACCCGGTGGTGGCGGTGTCCAACGGCAATGCCGACGTGCACCGCATCGGCATCGGCCACTACTTTCGTCACAGCATCAGCGCCTCAGAGTTTGGCGTGGCCAAGCCCGATGCGCGCATTTTTCACGCTGCCGCCACGGCCGTCGATGTGCTGCCCCACGAGGTGCTGCACGTGGGCGACGATGCCACGCTGGATGCGCAGGGCGCGCTGAACGCGGGCATGCAGGCCGTGTGGATCAACAGCGCCAACCACCCCTGGCCGCACGACGACACACCGCCCCATGCCACGGTGGACAGCCTCACTGCGCTGTGCAGGCTGCTCGCCTGACCGGCTGCGCTGGCCCGGTTTCTTGCCTCAGGTCAAGGTTTGGGCGTGCGGTGGTTGAAGCCGTTGCCCGATAAGGTCACACTCCATCGTCGCTCGGCGACCCTTCCCACCATGCCCCGTACTCCCCCCCCGTTGCCCACCATCCGCACCATCGGCCTCATGCAACCCATGGCCTGGCTGGTGCTGGCCTGGCGCGACATGGCGCGGGCGGGCTGGATCAGCTTTGCGCATGGGCTGGCGCTCACGCTGTTCGGGGCCGCGATCTTTGCGGTGGGGCACCACCGCTTCTGGCTGCTGGCGGGGGCGCTGTCGGGCTTTCTGGTGGTGGCGCCGGTGCTGGCCACCAGCCTGTATGCGCTGAGCCGCGCGCTGGAGCGCCGCGAAAGCGCCAACCTGGGCGTGGTGCTCAAGACCTGGTTCAACTGGCAGAACAGCCACGTCAACAAATGGGGCAACGACTACTGGTGCATGGTGCAGTTTGGCGCCCTGCTGGCGCTGGCGGCTTCGGGCTGGGTCATGACTTCGGCGGCGCTCATCACGCTGCTCGCACCGGTGCCGATCGAGACACCGCTCGACTTTCTGCGCCACGTGGTCATGGCGCGCGATGGCTGGCTGTTTGAAATCTGGCTGGCGCTGGGCAGCCTGATGGCCGCCCCGATTTTTGCGTCCAGCGTGGTGGCCATGCCGCTGCTGCTGGACCGCCGCGCCACGCTATTGCAGGCGGTGCTGACCAGCTGGCAGGCCGTGGTGGTCAACCCGCTGCCCATGGCGTTCTGGGCGGCGATCATCCTGGGCTTTACCTTGCTGGGCCTCGGCTCGCTGCTGCTGGGCCTGATCGCCGTGATGCCCATGCTGGGCCACGCCAGCTGGCACGCCTACCGCGACCTGGTGGACGCATCCAGCCTGCCCGAGCGCGACCTGGCTGCACCCGCTGCACCGGCGCGCACGCCTGGAGGGGCATCGTGATTTTTGGCTTCACCGAGGCACAGATCTCGGGCTTCTTCCTCACCTATGGCGTGGGCGCGTTCATCGCCTACATGCTGTTCATCATCGGCCAGCTGGCATGGGAGTCCAAGGCCGGGCGGTTTGGCACCTTTGTGCTCTTCCTGGGCCTGGGCGTGGGGTTTCTGGGGTTCCTGGCCAAGGTGGTGATCCAGTGGTGGCTGGAGAAGTGAGCGGGCCAGAGATCCACTGAGACCACTGCACGGGTTCTGCAGCAGCCGCCTCAGCGCGGCCAGGACCGCAGGCCCAGCTCCTGTGCCAGTTGCCGGTAGTCGGCCAGACTGCGTTGCACAAACTCCTCCAGCGCCGCGCCGGTGCGTGCAAACGGGTACAGGCCGTACTGGCTGCACAGCGCGGCGTAACCGGGTGCGGCCAGTGCATCGGCAAACGCGGCCACCCAGGCGCGCACGGCGGCGTCGGGTGCGCTGGCGGCCATGTACAGGCCGCGCACCGTAGGCCAGACCAGGTCCACGCCCTGCTCGCGCGCCGTGGGCAGGTCGGCCAGGGCGCCGGGCAGGCGGGCCTGTGCCAGCACGGCCAGAAAGCGCAGGGGCGCGCCCTTGTCCAAAGCCTGCCGGGCCTCGGCCGCATCGCCGGTGAAGACGCCGATGTGGCCGCCGCGCAGGGCCTTCAGGGCCTCGCCGCCGCCTTCGAATGACACAAAGCGCATGCGTTTGGGGTCCTGCCCGGCGGCGCGGGTCAGCAGGGCGGCTTTCATCCAGTCCTGGCTGCCCAGGGTGCCGCCCGCGCCAAACACTACGCGGGCCGGGTCCTTGCGCAGCGCGGCCACCACGTCTTGCAGGCGCTGGTGGGGCGAATCGCGGTGCACGGCCACCACACCATAGTCGGTGCCCAGCGTGGCGATCCAGCGCACGGCGCTCACCGGGTGCGGGCCAAAGCGGCCCTGTGCGATGTTGAGCAGCGAGCCGCTGGAGAACGCCACCAGCGTGCCCGGCCCGCCGAGCCGCCCGGTGGCGATCTGGTCAAACGCCATGGCACCGATGCCCCCGGGTAGATAGCGTGTGTGCAGCGGTGGGCGTGCGGGGCGCACGGCTTGCACGGCCTGCGTGGCCAGGCCGCAGGTCAGGTCGAACCCGCCGCCGGGGCGGGAGGGGGCGATGCACTCGGCGGGCTCCAGCGATGCGTCGGCCGCCCACGCAGCTGGCGTGTGCGCAGCGGCTGAAGTGCCCGCCAGTGCTGCCAGCCACTGCAGAGCGCGGCGGCGGTGCAGGGTGGGGAGGGGGCGTGGTGCGGACGGCATGCGGGGCGAATTCTGGCGGAATCTGGGGTGCTGCGGGATGGGGTTTTCAGCCCCGGGGCCACCACAGGATGGCCAGCAGGCCGGGCCCACCCGCGCGTTCTTCGAGTCGCAGGCCGCCCCGGTGCCGCTCGGCAATGGAGCGCGCGATTGCCAGCCCCAGGCCCGAGCCGCCCGCCGCCGCCTGCGAGCCACGCCGGTAGCGCTGGCCCAGTGCATCGCGTTCGTTGGCGGGCAGGCCGGGGCCGTTGTCTTCCACGCTGAGGCTCCAGCCCAGGTCATCGCCTGCGGCTGACACGGTGACCGTGCCGTGTTCAGGTGTGTAGGCAATCGCGTTGGCCGCCAGGTTGGTAAGCGCCTCGCGCAGCAAGCCGCTGTCGCCCACGGCCATGAACTCAGGCGTGGGGGTGTGGATGCCAAAGTCGATGTGCCGAGCGCGGGCGCGGGGCAGCAGCTCCAGCGCCACGGCGCGCAGCAGCGCGGCCAGGTCGAACGGGGCCAGCTCTACCGCCGCAGTGTCGCTGCGGCCCAGGGCCAGCAGCTGCTGGGTGCTGCGCGTGGCGCGCGCGACTTCGCCGCCGATGGCTTCCAGGGTGTGCTGAACCTGGGTGGCGTCGGCCTCGCGCCGGGCGTAGTCGATCTGCATCTGCAGCGTTGTGAGGTGGGTGCGCAGCTGGTGCGAGGCGTCGTCCAGAAACTGCCGCTGCTGGGCCACCAGGTCTTGCGTGCGCGCCATCTGCTGGTTGGCGGCGGCCACCAGGGGTCGGATGTCGGCAGGCAGGTCGGTGTCGGCCATGGGGGTCATGTCGTCGGGGCTGCGCGCCTGCACCTCGCGCGCCAGGCGCGCCAGCGGCCGCAGCGCCACGGCCAGCGTGGCGGCTGTGCCCAGCACCATGAGCGCCAGCACCAGCGTGTCGCGCAGCGCGGCCCGGCGCACAAAGCGGCGGGTGAACTCCTGCCGCGAGCGGGTGCTTTCTGCCACCTGCACCAGCACGCTGCTGGCATCGGTTCCGGGCGCGGCGCCTTCCACCGCGCGGCGGTAGGCGGCCAGCCGCACGGATTCGCCGAAGTAGGTGGCGTCGTAGAAGCGGGGCACGCCGGGCGTGAGCGGGCCGGGCGGAAGGGGCAGGTCGGCGTTGCCCAGCTCCACCAGCCCGTCGGACGACGCCACGCGGAAGTACACATTGCCGCTGGCCGTGAGCTCAAAAAATTCGAGCATGCTGTAAGGCAGCTCGGCCGACAGGCCGCCCGAGGCGGTGGAGATGTTGGCGTCAATGGATTTGAGCGCCCCGAGCAGCGATCGGTCGTAGGCCGCGTTGGCCGCCTCGAGCGCGTCGTGCCGGGTCATCCATAGCTCCACCCCTGTCACCACGGCCAGCAGCGGCAGCAGCAGCAGGGCCAATAGCCGCCACAGGCTGGCGCGGCGCAGGCGCGCGATCAGTCTCATGGTTCAGTCGGCTTCGAGCGCGTAGCCCAGGCCGCGCAGGGTGGTGATGCGCACACCGCTGCCATCGAGCCGCTTGCGCAGGCGGTGCACAAACACTTCCACGGCTTCGGGGTGCACGTCCTCGTCGTCAGAGAACACGCGGTCCAGGATCTGCTGCTTGGAAAACGGCTCGCCGCTGCGCTGCACCAGCACGCGCAGCACGGCATGCTCGCGCGGCGACAGGGCCAGGGGCTCGCCATGCAGCGTGAACTGCTTGCGCGGGTTGTCGTACACCAGCGCGCCACAGGCCAGACGCGGGTGCTCGTTGCCGCGTGCGCGGCGCACCAGGGCATGCAGGCGGGCCTCCAGCTCGGCCAGCTCGAAAGGCTTGGCCAGAAAGTCGTCAGCCCCCGCGTTGAGCGAGCGCACGCGCTCGTCCAGCGAATCGCGGGCCGTGAGGATCAGCGCGGGCAGGCGCTGGTCGCGGTCGCGCAGGCGCTGCAGCACGGCCTGGCCGTCCAGCCCGGGCAGGCCCAGGTCCAGCACCAGCGCATCGTAGTTGTCGTGCTGCTGCAGCGCACGGTCGGCCAGGCGCCCATCGTTCACCCATTCCACCTGGATGCCCGCATGCTCCAGCGCGCGGCTGAGCCAGGTGCCCAGGTTGTGGTCGTCTTCGGCCAGGAGGATGCGCATGGGGGGATGCTAATGCCGTTGTGCCGTGGCCCGGCCCGCCAGCAGGCTGTTGAAACTGGCGTGCCCCCAAAGCCAGTGCCACCGTGGAGCGGGCTTTGCCCGGCCACCGGTGGCGTCCCCCTCGGGGGAAGACGCGAAGCGGCTCAGGGGGCTTCCTAGTCCGGCTTGATCTGCGCGCGCTTGATGACTTTCTGCCAGCGCGCCTGCTCCGCCGCAATGAACTGTGCAAACTGCGCGGGCGTGCCGCCGATGGCTTCGGCGGCGTCGCCGTTCAGGCGCTTGAGGGCTTCGGGTGCCTTCACGGCCTTCATGGTTTCGGCGGCCAGCTTGTCCAGGTGTTCTTTGGGCAGGCTCGCAGGGGCCAGCATGCCGTACCACTGCGTCATCTCGAAGCCGGGGAAGCCCTGTTCGGCCACGGTGGCCACATCGGGCAGCTGGGGCAGGCGCTGGGTGGAGCCGGTGGCGATGCAGCGCACCTTGCCGGACTTGATGAACGGCAGCAGGGCCGCTGCGCCCACCGAGGCGGCATCAAGGCGGCCCGAGAGCAGGTCGGTCATCATGGGGCCGGTGCCCCGGTAGGGCACGTGCAGCATGAAGATCTCGGCGGTCATCTTGAGGTATTCAAACGCGAGGTGGCCCGCGCTGCCATTGCCTGCCGAGCCGTAGCTGAGCTTGCCTGGGTTCTTCTTGGCGTAGGCGATGAACTCCTTGAGGTTCTTGGCGGGCACGTCGGGGTGCACCACGTACAGGCTGGGCACCTTGGCCAACAGGCTCACGGGCTTGAAGTCCTTGTTGGCGTCGTAGGGCAGTTTGTCAAAGATGTAGGGGTTGACGGCCAGCGTGCCGATGTGGCCCAGGATGAGGGTGTGCTGGTCTTCGGCGCGGGCGACTTCCTGCATGGCGATGTTGCCTGCGGCGCCGGGTTTGTTGTCCACAAACACGCTCTGGCCCAGGGTCTTGCTCAGCTCGGCCGCTGTGGAACGCGCCACGATTTCGGAGCTGCCGCCAGGTGCAAAGGGCACGACGAAGCGGATGGACTTGGCGGGCCACGCGGCCTGGGCTGAAACGGTGGTGGGCAGCAGGCCGCCCAGGGCCAGGGCGCTGCCTGCGCCCAGCAGGTGGCGTCGGGTGGGGTGGAAGGCTTCGGGAATGTCGTTGTTGAAAAGCATGGGTGTCTCCGTGAAAGCCATCAAGGCGTTACCAGACGTATGGTGTGCGCCGTGTGCTTTCGGAATGCTGTCAGTCGGCTTGGGGTTTTCCCGAGTCACCCCACGCCGACGGAGCGGGGACTACGCCAGTGCCGCTACTGCCGTGCCGCTGAGCACGGCCCCTTCCAGCGTGGCAGGGTAGGGGCCGTCCACATAGTCCCCGCAGGCCGTCAGCCCCGGCAGCACCTGCATGCCGGGCCGCTGCAGGCCGGGGGTGCAGGCAAAGGTGGCGCGCTTTTCCACCACAGTCTGCACGGGCTGCAGCGCCGAAATGCCCAGCTGGGCGGCGGCCTGCTGCAGCACCTGCTGCTCGATCAAGGCGCGGTCCCCATCACTGGCGCTCACCACAAAGGCCAGCAGCCCGTGCTGGCCGTCGAGCTGGCCCCGGTCGAACACAAACTGCGCCGGGTGGGTAGCGGTGTTGCGCAGTGCCAGCATGGGCAGGGGCAGGTGGGCGCCCGGGGCGTGGGCATAGACGGTGGTGATGGCCTCAAACCGCAGGGCGCTTGTGGTGGCGCTCCAGCGGGCTGCACTGGCCAGGCCCGCAGTGCCTGCCAGGCCTTCGACCAGGCGGCTGGCCTCCCAGGACGGGCAGGCCAGGGTGACGTGGTCGAACGCTCCGGGTTCTTCGGTGCCGTTGGCCGCCACGACCGGCTGCCAACGCCCGCCCGGCAACGGCTGCAGGCGCTGAATGCGCTGGCCGGTGAGGACCTGGCCGCCTTGCTGCTGCAGCCAGCGGGCAGCGGCTTCGGGAAAGAGGGCGCCTAAGTCCGCACGTGGCAGCAATAGGTTGGAGCCGCCGCGCCCGCTGAACAGGCTGTCCTGCAGCACGCGCAGAAACACCTGGCCGCTGGCCTGGTTGGCAGGGGTGTTGAGGGCCGACACACACAGCGGGTCGATGAACTCGGTCATGAGCCGGGGCGTGAGCGGCGCGCACAGCGCGGCCACCGATGTGGCGGGCGCGCAGCGAAAGCCGCGCAGCTGCCAGGCCGTGGCTGTGCGCAGCAGTGCCAGCTTGTCGCGCCAGCCCCAGCCCTTGGCGCGGGCAATGCCCAGCAGCGCATCGAGGGGTGGGGGCAGGTCGGGCAGTTGCAGGCCCTGGCCATCAGGGAATTGCAGCGTGAGTGGCAGGCGCAGCAGGGCGGTATCGATGTCCACGCCCACCAGCCGCATCAGGCGCAGGCTTTCGGCGTAGGCGCCGATCAGGATGTGCTGGCCGTTGTCGAGCGTGGCGGGCGTGCCATCGGGCAGCGCGCCCGGCACGGCGCGCGCCCGGCCGCCCACGGTGCGCGCGGCCTCGAACACGGTGACCTGGCGCCCTGCCTGCACATGGGCGATGGCGGCGGCCATGCCCGCCCAGCCTGCGCCGATGACGGCGACCTTCATGGACGCGGGCCCACGGCTACGACATCCGGCCGAGCGCTTGCACCTTCCACGCCAGCCAGAACTTGCGCAGCGGCGTGAGGCGAATGCGCTGGTGCAGCACCTGGAAGTTCTCGTGCTCGATCTCGCGCAGCAGGGTGCGGTAGATGTTGGCCATCATCAGGCCGGGCTTCTGGGCGCGGCGGTCGGCATCGGGCAGCAGGGCGAAGGCCTCGTCGTACAGCCGGTGCGCGCGCTCGGCCTGAAAGCGCATCAGCGCCGTGAAGCGGTCGGAGTAGGTGCGCTTCAAGATCTCGTGCGCCTTCACGTCAAATTGCTGCAGCTCGCTCACCGGCAGGTAGATGCGGCCCAGCATGGCGTCTTCGCCCACGTCACGGATGATGTTGGTGAGCTGAAAGGCCAAGCCCAGCGTGTGGGCGTAGTCGGTGGTGCGCGGGTCGGTCTGGCCGAAGATGCGTGCGGCGACTTCGCCCACGATGCCCGCCACCAGGTGGCAGTAGCCCTTGAGGCCCGCAAAGTCGAGGTAGCGGGTCTGCTCCAGGTCCATCTGGCAGCCGTCGATCACGGCCTGCAGGTGGCGTTGTTCAATGCCATAGTCGGCGGCCAGCGGCATCAGTGCCAGCATCACGGGGTGGGTGGGCTGGCCCGCATAGGCCTTGGCCACCTCGGCCTGCCACCAGGCCAGTTTGGTGCGCGCCACGCCAGGGTCGGAGACTTCGTCCACCACATCGTCCACTTCGCGGCAGAAGGCATAAAACGCCGTGATCGCGGCGCGGCGCGGGGCCGGCAGGAACAGGAAGGCGTAGTAGAAGCTGCTGCCTGAGGCCACGGCTTTTTGCTGTACGTATTGCTGTGGGGTCATGGGGCGCGATTGTCCCATGGCGGACATGGCCCGCGAATGCAACCTGGCAGCTGGTGGAGGCCGCAGTTCCCCAGTTTAGCCTGCCTGTTCTGCGGCAGTTCTGCGGCAGGCCGAAGGGCATCAAAAGGCGATCTGTTCCACGCCCACGTCGCTGGGCCGCTTGAGCGCTTCGCGCATGAAGACGCTCATGGGGAGCGTGCCTTGGTCCGAGTGGAACCACTTTTTGTAGAGAGCCGCCATCTCCCCGGTCTGGATCAGGCGGCGGGTGACTTGGTCTACCAGCTCCTTGAAACGAGGGTCTTGCCTGCGCAGGCCAATGCTGTAGGGCTCTACCGAAAGGCGCTTTTCCAGAAACTGGTAGTCCCCCATGGCCTTGCCCAGCCGGGTCATGGGGCTCCACAGGCCTGCATCGTCTGCAAAAACCGCATCTGCCTCCCTGCGCGTGAGTGCATCCAGCCCCTGTGCAGTGCTGTCTACCGGCACGTAGATGAATTTGCGGTGGTAGGTGCGTTCGTTGGTGGCCAGCAGGCCGTCATTGGTGGTTTTCCGTTCCACGGCAATGCGTTTGCCGTTCAGATCGTCCACCGTCTTGATGCCCGAGTCCTTGCGCACGAGGAACGCAGTGGTGGCGATGAAGATGTGGTGGCTGAAGGCGACTTCCTTCTGGCGCTCCAGGGTGTTGGTGGTCGTGCCGCATTCCAGGTCCACTACGTTGTTTTTCAGGTCCGCAAGGCGGGTTTTGCCGTCTACCAGTACATAGGTCAGGCGCAGGTCGGGGCGCTTGAGCTCCTTCTTGAGCTCCTCATAAATCTTGGTGCAGATATCAACGCTGTAGCCACGCACCTGTCCAGTGGCTGGGTCTTTGTAGGAGAAGGGGTGGGATGCCTCGCGGTGCCCCAGTCGCAATTCGCCGGTCTTGGCAATGTGGGTCAGGGTGTCTTGCGCCCAGGCGCCAGGGGACATCCAGGACAGGGGAAGGATCAGTAGCAGGGCTCGCAGCGCAGAGAAGAGGTGCATAGGAAACGGAAAAGGTGACGGGGCCATGCATGCCAGGCGTCGCAGGAAGCGCGCGAGGCTGCACGCCGCGCATTGTGCTGCGGCACCTGCTGTTGTGTCACATTGGCGACAGGTTTGTCAGCATTCCACAACATTCACCGCCAGCCCGCCGCGCGATGTCTCCTTGTATTTGACCTTCATGTCCGCACCGGTCTGCATCATGGTCTTGATGACCTTGTCGAGCGAGACCACATGCTGCCCGTCGCCGCGCAGCGCCATGCGGGCGGCGTTGATGGCCTTGATGGCGCCCATGGCGTTGCGTTCAATGCAGGGGATCTGCACCAGGCCGCCCACGGGGTCGCAGGTCATGCCCAGGTTGTGCTCCATGCCGATCTCGGCGGCGTTCTCGATCTGCTCGGGGGTGCCACCCATCACCGCAGCCAGCGCGCCTGCTGCCATGGAGCAGGCCACGCCCACCTCGCCCTGGCAGCCCACTTCGGCTCCCGAGAGCGATGCGTTTTCTTTGTAGATGATGCCGATGGCGCCTGCCGTGAGCAAAAAGGTGGCAATGCCGTCGTCGTTGGCCGGGATGGGGCCTTGCAGGAAGTTGACGTAGTAATGCAGTACGGCGGGGATCACGCCTGCAGCGCCGTTGGTGGGCGCCGTCACCACGCGGCCTCCGGCGGCGTTTTCTTCGTTGACGGCCATGGCATAGAGGTTCACCCAGTCGAGCATCGAGAGGGGATCGCGCAGTGCGGCCTCGGGCTGCGTGCTGAGCTTGTGGTGCAGCTCGGCCGCGCGGCGGCGCACGTGCATGGGGCCAGGCAACGTACCGGTGCTGGCGCAGCCGCGCTGCACGGCACCGGCCATGGTCTTCCAGATGGCCATGAGCTGGCGGCGCACCTCGAATGCGCTGCGCCAGTGTTGCTCATTGGCCGCCATGAGCTGGGCGGGGGTGAGGCCGGTGGCCTGGCACTGGGCCAGCAGCTCGGCCCCCGTGCGGAAAGGGTGGGGCAGGCCTTGGGCATGGCCGGCCGCATCGGGCCCAGCGGTGGCGGCGCTGTTGAGTACACGCTCGCCCGCCGCGTCGATCACAAAACCGCCACCCACCGAGTAGTACTCACGCGCCGCAATCTCGTTGCCCTGCGCGTCGAACGCGTGAAACGCCATGCCGTTGGGGTGCAGCGGCAGGCTTTTGCGGCGAAACAGCAGGTGCTCTTTTTCAACAAACGGTACCCCATGCTCGCCCAGCAGTTCCAGCGTTTGCCGGGTGCGGATGTCGGCGATGGCGGGCTGGATCTGGTCCGGGTCGATGTGGTCGGGCTCGTGCCCGGCCAGGCCCAGCAGCACGGCCTTGTCAGTGCCGTGGCCCACGCCGGTGGCAGACAGGGAGCCGAACAGATCCACGGTGACGTGGTGCACGGCGGCCAAGCCCAGCGTGTCGCGCAGATAACAGGCAAACTGCCGCGCCGCGATCATGGGGCCCACGGTGTGGGAGCTGGACGGGCCGACGCCAATCTTGAAGAGGTCGAAAACGCTGACGGACATGGTGGGTGCGTACCGGAAGGGCCCGGGGCCGCAGCGCTTGTGGCGCGGGCTTGGGTTGCGTGATGGGGCCGCACGGGGCGGTTGGTGGCCGCGAGGCTAACCGCGCGCTGCAGCAGCCGGATGCTCGCTATCCCTGCCTTGCGGGATTGCCCCTCATCAGCGTGCAGCGCCCAGCAGGGAGGGCATTCCTGAATTGATAGCTACCAGCGATTGATAGATAAGCGCTAAGAGCCAATTTGGCTTGTAATTTTGGCCAAAACCCATCCCGATGTCAGCGCGCCTTGTGGCCCATGAATCTTTCTTACATCACCAGCGCGCGGCCCAGCATCACGCACCAATCCCACGCATGCAGGCGTGGACGGGTGTGCAGGCTGCCGCCTTTAAGGGCGTCCACCTTGTCCAGAATGCGCAGGCCGCCTTGCACCACCAGGCGCAGCTCCCACCCGGCGCGGCCGGGCAGACGGTGCACCAAGGGGGCGCCTATTTGCATGCTGGCGCGGGCCCAGCGGGCGCAGTCGGTGATGAGGCGCACGTTCTCGGGGGTACTTCTGAGTGCCAGCAGTTCGGCCTGACAGGCGCCATGAACGGCGCAGTCGGCGCGGGGCAGGTAGTGGCGCCCTCGGGGGATGTCCACGGAGAGGTCCTGCCAGAAGTTGATGAGCTGCAGCGCGGTGCAGATGGCATCGCTTTCTTGCAGCGCCTGGGCGTCTGTTACGCCGTACAGGTGCAGCAGCAGCCGGCCCACGGGGTTGGCTGAGCGGCGGCAGTAGTCCAGCAGCTCGGCGCGGTCGGCATAGCCCTCGGCGTCACGGGTTTTTTCCACATCCTGGGCAAAGGCGCTGAGCAGGTCTGCCAGCAGTGGCACGGGCAGCTGGTGGCTATGGAGCACCGCTTGCAGCGGCAAGAACACGCTGGCCCAGCGGGGCGAGGGCGGCTGGCCTTGGGCGACGGCCATCAGGTCGGCATGGTAGGCGGCCAGGTCGGCTAGGCGGGCGGCAGCCAGGGCGTCGCCCTCATCCGCGATGTCGTCGGCGGTACGCGCAAAGCCGTAGATGGCGGCAATGGGCTGGCGCAGGTGCGGTGGGCACAGCAGGGACGCGACCGGGAAGTTCTCGTAGTGCGTGACAGGGGCGGCCAGGGTGGCAGACGCATGGTGTGGTGCGGTCTGGAGCGGCTGTGGCGCGGAAGTTGCAGCAGACGCCACTTCAGGCTGGGGAGGGGGGGATCGGTCGTTCACACCCTGGATTGTCGCTTGACAATGCCAAGGGCTTCTCATAGATTACTAACCGGTCAGTCAGTAATCAAAAAACCAATTCAATCAGGGACAAGGAGGCTGGCCGGTAACTGTTACCGCAGTTCCGTTTTCAGCGCAGGCATTCGTGCCTGCGTTTTGCGTGCAGCCCCTGCAACTCCTTGTAGCCCTTCTCTATTCACCGGATTTCCCATGCGCACATCCTCCGCTTCGCGGCCTTTTCAACGGCACTGCCGGACCTTGCTGATGGTGGCCGCCGCTGCTTTGCTGGCCGCCTGTTCCCGCCCCGCGCCGCCCGAAGAGCCGGTGCGCTCCGTCAAGTTGCTGACGGTGGGGGTGGGTGCGCTGCAATCCAGCCTGGAGTATTCGGGTGAGGTGCGGGCGCGCGTGGAGTCGCGCTTGGGGTTCCGCGTGGCGGGCAAGATCGTGCAGCGCCAGGCCGAACTGGGCCAGCGTGTGCGGGCCGGACAGGTGCTGGCCCAGCTGGACCCCAAGGATTACCAACTGGCCACCGACGCCGCGCGCGCACAGTTGGCATCGGCCACCACGCAGCGTGATCTGGCCGCTGCCGACTACAAGCGCTACCAAGCCCTGAAGGACCAGAACTTCATCAGCGGCGCCGAGCTGGAGCGCCGCGACGCGACGCTGAAAGCCGCCCAGGCCACGCTGGACCAGGCCCGCGCGCAGCTGTCATCGCAAGGCAACCAGGCGGCCTACACCACGCTGGTGGCCGACGTGGCGGGCGTTGTCACTGGCATTGACGCCGAGCCTGGCCAGGTGGTGTCGGCCGGGACGCCTGTGGTGCGCATTGCGCAGGATGGCCCCCGCGATGTGGTGTTTGCGGTGCCGGAGGACAAGGTGGGGCTGATCACCCCAGGCTCAGAAGTGGCGGTGCGCGGCTGGTCCGGTGGCGCCAACCTGACGGGCCGCGTGCGCGAAGTGGCCGCCAGTGCCGACGCCGCCACGCGCACTTACCAAGTCAAGGTGGCCATCGACGGTGCCGATGCGCCTGCCCTGGGCTCCACCGTGTATGTCACGCCCAAGGCGCTCAGCCATGCGGGCATTCCGGCTATCAAGCTGCCCACCAGTGCGCTGCGCCAGGAGGGGCAGTCCACGGCGGTGTGGGTGTATGACGCGGCCAGCAGCACGGTGAAGTCGCAGGTGGTGCAGATTGCCACGGCCGATGGCAACGAGGCCGTGGTGGCTGCGGGTCTAGCCCCCGGCATGCAGGTGGTGGCCACGGGGGTGCATGTGCTCTCGCCTGGGCAGAAAGTGCTGATTTATCAGCCAAAAACGGCCTCAGCGCCCGCCAGTAAAGCGCAGACAGCTACCAATCCAGTAGCAATGCCTGCCGCGCCTGCTGCCACAGCAGCGGCACCCGCAGCTTCCACAGCCAACTGAGGCCGGCCATGACGCAAGTACAACCCAAAGAGGGGTTCAACCTCTCCAAGTGGGCGCTCGACCATCCCGCCCTCACGCGCTACCTGATGGTGGTGCTGATGCTGCTGGGGTTTGCCGCCTATTTCCAGCTGGGGCAGGACGAGGACCCGCCGTTCACCTTCCGTGCCATGGTGGTGCGTACCTACTGGCCGGGCGCCACGGCGCAGCAGGTGGCCGAGCAGGTCACTGACAAGATCGAGCGCACGCTGCAAGAGGTGCCCTACGCCGACAAGATCCGCAGTTATTCGAAGCCCGGCGAGTCGCAGATCATCTTTCAGATCAAGGATTCGTCCAAGGCCAGCGAGGTGGCCAACGTCTGGTACAGCGTGCGCAAGAAGGTGGGCGACATGCGCTACACCTTGCCGCAGGGCATCCAGGGCCCGTTCTTCAACGACGACTTTGGCGATGTGTATGGCGTGATCTACGCGCTGGAGTCCGAGGGCTTCAGCTACGCCGAACTCAAGCAGTTTGCCGATGACGCACGCCAGCAGCTGCTGCGTGTGCCCGATGTCGCCAAGGTTGAGCTGTTTGGCGTGCAAGACGAAAAGCTGTTCATCGAAATCTCGCAAAAACGCCTGTCGCAACTGGGCCTGGACATGAACCAGGTGCTGGCCCAGCTGGGCCAGCAAAACGCCGTGGAGAGCGCCGGAGCTATTCAGACCCCGCAAGACCAGGTGCAGGTGCGGGTGCAGGGTCAGTTCAACGCGATTGAAGACCTGCGCGCCATGCCGATCCGTGGCCCGTCGGGCGCACAACTGCGCCTGGGCGATATCGCCGAGGTCAAGCGCGGCTATGTGGACCCGGCCACCGTGAAGGTGCGTCACCAGGGGCAGGAAGTGATTGCGCTGGGCGTCTCCATGGCCAAGGGCGGCGACATCATTGCGCTGGGCAAGGCGCTGCATGCCGCCACCGACCGCATTGGCGGCACGCTGCCAGCGGGGGTGAAGCTCGTCAACGTGCAAGATCAGCCCAAGGCGGTGGCCACCTCGGTGAACGAATTCGTCAAGGTGCTGATCGAGGCCGTGGTCATCGTGCTGGCGGTAAGCTTCATCGCGCTGGGCCTGCACAAGCGCCCCGGCAAGAACCCGCTGTGGAAGCGCTGGTACATCGATCCGCGCCCAGGGCTGGTGGTGGGCATCACCATTCCGCTGGTGCTTGCCGTGACCTTCTTGGCCATGTGGTACTGGGGCATCGGCCTGCACAAGATATCGCTGGGCTCGCTCATCATCGCACTGGGCCTGCTGGTGGATGACGCGATCATTGCGGTCGAAATGATGGTTCTCAAGCTTGAAGAGGGCTACGACAAGGTGCGTGCCGCTACCTTTGCCTACGAGATCACGGCCATGCCGATGCTGACGGGCACGCTGATCACGGCGGCGGGCTTTTTGCCCATCGGCCTCGCCAAGTCCACTACGGGCGAATACACCTTCGCCATTTTTGCGGTCACCGTGATCGCGCTGGTGCTCAGCTGGTTCGTGTCGGTGTACTTTGTGCCGTACCTGGGCACGCTGCTGCTCAAGGTGCCGCCGCATGTGCTGGCTGCCCAGGCCAACAAGGGCATCACCGACGATCCACACGAAGTGTTTGACAGCCCGTTCTACCGCACCTTCCGCCGCCTGGTGGACTGGTGTGTGTTGCACCGCTGGATCACCATTGGCGCCACGGTACTGACCTTTGCGCTGGGCATTGTGGGCATGGGCAAGGTGCAGCAGCAGTTCTTCCCCGATTCGAGCCGGCCTGAAATTCTGGTGGACATCTGGTTCCCCGAGGGCACCTCATTTGCAGGCAATGAAGAAGTGACCAAACGTGTGGAGCAGCGCTTGCTCTCTGAGCCTGGCGTCAGTTCTGTCAGCACCTGGGTCGGTTCCGGCGTGCCGCGTTTCTATTTGCCGCTGGATCAGGTGTTTCCCCAGAGCAACGTGTCGCAGTTCATCGTTCTGCCCCAGGATCTGAAGGTGCGTGAGTCTCTGCGCGTGAAGTTGCCTGCGCTGCTGGCTGAGGAGTTCCCGGAGGTGCGTGGTCGCGTCAAGCTGCTGCCCAATGGACCGCCGGTGCCTTACCCCGTGCAGTTCCGCGTGGTGGGGCCTGATCCGCTGGTGCTGCGTGAGCGCGCCGATGAAGTGAAAGCCCAGCTGCGCAAGAACCCGGACATGCGCGGTGTGAATGACAACTGGAACGAGTCTGTGAAGGTGCTGCGTCTGGAAGTGGACCAGGCCAAGGCGCGCGCTCTGGGTGTCACCAGCCAGTCGATTGCCCAGGCGTCCAAGACTATCCTGTCGGGTACGCAGGTGGGCCAGTACCGCGAGGGTGACAAGCTCATCGACATTCTGCTGCGCCAGCCGCTGGACGAGCGCAACGCCATCACCGACATCGCCAACGCCTACCTGCCCACGGCCTCGGGCAAGTCGATCCCGCTCACGCAGATCGCAAAGCCGGTCTTCACCTGGGAGCCCGGTGTGATGTGGCGCGAGAACCGCGACTACGCCATCACCGTGCAGGGGGATGTGACCGAGGGGCTGCAGGGGGCCACGGTGACGGCGGCGCTGCTGCCTGCTCTCAAGGACATTGAGGCGAAGTGGCGCGCTGCCGGGCAGACCGGCTACCGCATCGAAGTGGCGGGTGCTGTGGAGGAAAGCTCTAAGGGCTCGGCGTCGATTGCAGCCGGCATTCCGGTCATGTTGTTCATCACCTTCACGCTGCTGATGCTGCAACTGCACAGCTTCAGCCGCGCGATGCTGGTGTTCCTGACCGGGCCGTTGGGCCTGGCAGGGGTGGCTGCGGCGCTGATTCTGCTCAACCGTCCGTTCGGCTTCGTGGCGTTGCTGGGGGTGATTGCACTCATGGGCATGATCCAGCGCAACTCGGTGATCCTGATCGACCAGATCGAACAGGACCGCGCGAGGGGTGTGCCTGCGTGGGATGCGATTGTTGAATCGGCAGTGCGCCGCCTGCGTCCTATCGTGCTGACGGCTGCGGCTGCGGTGCTGGCCATGATCCCGCTGTCACGCAGCGTGTTCTGGGGCCCGATGGCCGTGGCCATCATGGGCGGACTGGTGGTGGCCACCGTGCTGACGCTGCTGGCGCTGCCCGCGATGTATGCCGCGTGGTTCCGTGTGAAAAGGCCTGCGCCGGAGGTCCTTGGAGGGGTTTGATTCCCACCCTGCCCGCATCAGGGTAAAATAGAAGGTTGACCGATTTCACACAGGCGGCAGCTGAGGTTGCCGCCTGTTTGTTTGTTGTAGAACCGCGCGGGTGGCGAAATTGGTAGACGCACCAGGTTTAGGTCCTGACGCCAGCAATGGTGTGGGGGTTCGAGTCCCCCCCCGCGCACCACCCATGTGAGACTTTGCGGAACACGGCGCTGCTGCGCTGCAGCCAGCACGATCCACATTCATAAGAGGAATAGCCATGGCCGTTACTGTTGAAACCCTTGAGAAGCTCGAGCGCAAGATTACGCTGAGCGTGCCCGTCACCCTGATCCAGTCCGAAGTCGACACGCGCCTCAAGCGCCTGGCCCGCACGGTCAAGATGGACGGTTTCCGTCCCGGCAAGGTGCCCATGAACGTGGTGGCCCAGCGTTACGGCTACTCGGTGCAGTACGAAGTGCTGAACGACAAGGTGGGTGAAGCCTTTGCCGTGGCAGCCAACGAAGCCAACCTGCGTGTTGCTGGCCAGCCCCGCATCACCGAAAAGGAAGGCGCTCCTGAAGGCCAGGTCACTTTCGATGCCATTTTCGAAGTGTTCCCAGAAGTCAAGATTGCCGATCTGTCTGATGCCGAAGTCGAAAAGCTGTCGGCTGAAGTGACGGACGCCGCCATCGACAAGACCATCGACATCCTGCGCAAGCAGCGCCGCAGCTTCGCCCAGCGCGCCATGGATGCTGCTGCTCAAGACGGCGACCGCGTGACGGTCGATTTCGAAGGCAAGATCGATGGCGAGCCGTTTGAAGGCGGCAAGGCCGAAGACTTCCAGTTCCTGGTGGGCGAAGGCCAGATGCTCAAGGAGTTCGAAGACGCCGTGCGTGGCATGAAGTCTGGCGAAAGCAAGACCTTCCCCCTGGCATTCCCTGCGGAGTACCACGGCAAGGATGTGGCTGGCAAGACCGCTGACTTCCTGGTGACCATCAAGAAGATCGAAGCTGCCCACCTGCCCGAAGTGAATGATGCCCTGGCCAAGTCGCTCGGTATTGCCGATGGCTCCGTGGAAGGCCTGCGCGCCGACATCAAGAAGAACCTGGAGCGTGAAGTCAAGTTCCGTCTGCTGGCCCGCAACAAGCAAGCCGTGATGGACGCCCTGGTGGCCAAGGCTGAGCTGGACCTGCCCAACTCCAGCGTGCAAGCTGAAATCGCCCGCCTGCTGGAAGGTGCCCGCGCTGAACTCAAGCAACGCGGCATCAAGGACGCCGACAAGGCCGAGATCCCTGAAGACGTGTTCCGCCCCCAGGCTGAGCGCCGCGTGCGCCTGGGCCTGGTGCTGGCCGAGCTGGTGCGTGCCAATGAGCTGCAGGCCAAGCCCGAACAGCTCAAGGCCCACATCGATGAGCTGGCTGCCAGCTACGAGAAGCCCGAAGACGTGGTGCGCTGGTACTTCGGCGACCGCCAGCGCCTGGCGGAAGTCGAAGCCGTTGTGATCGAAAACAACGTGACCGAGTTTGTGCTGTCCAAGGCCAAGGTGGTCGAGAAGGCCGTGTCGTTTGACGAACTGATGGCCCAGCAAGGCTGATAGGCTGTCGACTGGGCGGCTTGTTATCGAATTGCCCGGTTGTTGCCGTTACATACAGGGGCTTGTGCTTTCGTGCACAAGCCCCAATTCATTTCTGGGTACAGTACCTGCTTGTCTGGAGAAAAACATGAGCGCATTGGAAACACAAGGCCTGGGCATGGTTCCCATGGTCATCGAGCAGTCGGGCCGTGGCGAACGGTCCTACGACATCTACTCGCGCCTGCTCAAGGAGCGCGTGATTTTTCTGGTGGGTCCGGTCAACGACCAGACCGCCAACCTGGTGGTGGCTCAGCTGCTGTTCCTGGAGAGTGAAAACCCCGACAAAGACATTTCGTTCTACATCAACTCCCCAGGTGGCTCGGTAAGCGCCGGCATGGCGATCTTTGACACCATGAACTTCATCAAGCCTGATGTCTCGACCCTGTGCACCGGCATGGCCGCCAGCATGGGCGCCTTCCTGCTGGCCGCAGGAGCCAAGGGCAAGCGTTTTGCGCTGCCCAACTCCAAGGTCATGATCCACCAGCCTCTGGGCGGCATGCAGGGCCAGGCAACCGAGATTGAGATCCACGCCCGCGAAATCCTCAAGACCCGCGAGCAGCTCAACAAGATCCTTGCCGAGCGCACGGGCCAGCCGCTGGAAAAGATCCAGCGCGACACCGAGCGTGACTATTTCCTGTCGGCTGATGAGTCCAAGGAATACGGTTTGGTCGATCAGGTGATCAGCAAGCGCTCCTGATAGCCAGAGGGTCAAACAGCGGCGTTTTCCTTTGGGGAAGACGCCGTTTTTTATTTGGTTATCATCCCGACAACTTTCCGTAACAAGCAAGGCATTGCCCCCATGGCCGAGAAAAAAGGCTCTTCCAGCGAAAAAACCCTTTACTGCTCTTTCTGCGGCAAAAGCCAGCATGAAGTGAAGAAGCTGATCGCCGGTCCGTCGGTCTTTATCTGCGACGAGTGCATTGACCTGTGCAACGAGATCATTCGCGATGAGCTCCCGGCTGGCGACCTGGCGCGCGAAGGCCGCAGTGACCTGCCCACCCCCGTAGAGATCAAGACCAACCTCGACAACTATGTGATTGGTCAGGACGTGGCCAAGCGCACGCTGGCGGTGGCGGTGTACAACCACTACAAGCGCCTGCGCCACAAGGACAAGGCCCACAAAGACGATGTGGAGCTGTCCAAGAGCAACATTTTGCTGATTGGGCCCACGGGTTCGGGCAAGACGCTGCTGGCGCAGACCCTGGCGCGCATGCTGGACGTTCCCTTTGTGATGGCCGACGCCACCACGCTGACGGAAGCCGGTTATGTGGGCGAAGATGTGGAGAACATCGTCCAGAAGCTGCTGCAAAGCTGCAACTATGAGGTGGAGCGCGCGCAGCGCGGCATCGTCTACATCGACGAGATCGACAAGATCTCGCGCAAGTCGGACAACCCCAGCATCACGCGTGACGTTTCGGGCGAGGGCGTCCAGCAGGCGCTGCTCAAGCTCATCGAAGGCACGATGGCCAGCGTGCCGCCGCAGGGCGGACGCAAGCACCCGAATCAGGACTTCCTGCAGATCGACACGACCAACATTCTGTTTATCTGTGGCGGTGCGTTTGCGGGACTGGAAAAGGTCATCGAGAACCGCACCGAAGCGTCGGGCATCGGGTTTGGCGCATCGGTCAAGAGCAAGAAGCAGCGTTCGCTGACAGAGGTGTTCACCGAGATCGAACCCGAAGATCTGATCAAGTTCGGCCTGATTCCTGAGCTCGTGGGGCGCATGCCCGTGGTGACGGCTCTGGCTGAACTCAGCGAGGATGCGCTGGTGCAGATCCTGACGGAGCCCAAGAACGCGCTGGTCAAGCAATACAGCAAGCTCCTGGCCATGGAAGGTGTAGACCTCGAAATCCGTCCTGCCGCGCTTAAGGCCATCGCTCGCAAGGCCTTGGCCCGCAAGACCGGAGCCCGCGGCCTGCGCTCAATCCTGGAGCAATCGCTGATTGGCACGATGTTCGACTTGCCCAATACAAGCAACGTTGAAAAAGTGGTGGTGGACGAGTCCACCATCGAAGAAAACAAGCCGCCGCTGCTCGTCTATCGCGAAGCGGCCAAGAAGGCCTGAGAAGGCGTGAAGGAGTCTGCGATGCCCGCATGGACACGCCGGAATCCTTCACACCGTCTGAGATGACCGGAGCGGGCGCATTGGTGTCGCCCATTGAACCATCAACCCTTGTGCCAGCGCGGCTTGCGCGTAAGGGTTGAAAATCCCCACATGTGGACCCATTTCCACAGAGCACTTTGAGGATTTCCATGTCCGGACATACCCCCCTGCCAGCCACCCCTATCGATCTACCGCTGTTGCCTTTGCGTGACGTGGTGGTGTTTCCCCACATGGTCATCCCGCTTTTTGTGGGGCGTCCCAAGAGCATCAAGGCGCTTGAGTTGGCCATGGAGGCCGACCGTCGCATCATGCTGGTGGCACAGAAAGCTGCAGCCAAGGACGAGCCTTCGGTGTCGGACATGTTCGATGTCGGCTGCGTCTCCACCATCCTGCAGATGCTCAAGTTGCCTGACGGCACCGTGAAGGTGCTGGTCGAAGGCCAGCAGCGCGCTCTGGTGACGTCCATCGAGGACGCTGAGACCCATTTCACGGCCACCGTCACGCCGGTAGAAGCCACACCCGAGGCCAACAAGCCTAGCGAGATTGAAGCGCTGCGCCGTGCTGTGATGCAGCAGTTTGACCAGTACGTCAAACTCAACAAAAAAATTCCCCCGGAGATCCTCACATCGATCTCCAGCATCGACGATCCAGGCCGTCTGGCCGACACCATCGCCGCGCACCTGCCGCTCAAGCTCGAGAACAAGCAGGTGGTGCTGGACCTGTCGGATGTGAAGGCGCGCCTTGAAAACCTGTTCGAGCAGCTTGACCGCGAGGTGGACATCCTCAACGTGGACAAGAAGATCCGTGGGCGTGTGAAGCGCCAGATGGAGAAGAACCAGCGCGACTTCTACTTGAACGAGCAGGTCAAGGCCATTCAGAAGGAGTTGGGCGAAGGCGACGAAGGCGCGGACATCGAGGAGATCGAGAAAAAGATCAAGCTCGCCAAGATGCCTGCCGAGGCACGCAAGAAGGCTGATGCAGAACTCAAGAAGCTCAAGCTGATGTCGCCCATGTCGGCCGAGGCCACCGTGGTGCGTAACTACATTGACGTGCTCACGGCGCTGCCTTGGAGCAAAAAGACCAAGATCAAGCACGATCTGGTCAATGCCGAAGGCGTGCTCAACGAAGACCACTTTGGCCTGGACAAGGTAAAGGACCGCATCCTTGAATATCTTGCGGTGCAGCAGCGCGTGGACAAGGTGAAGGCTCCCATCCTGTGCCTGGTGGGGCCACCTGGCGTGGGCAAGACCTCGTTGGGGCAATCCATTGCCAAGGCCACGGGCCGCAAGTACGTGCGCATGGCCTTGGGTGGCATGCGCGACGAAGCTGAAATCCGTGGGCACCGCCGCACGTACATCGGCGCGCTGCCTGGCAAGGTGCTGCAGAGCCTGTCGAAGGTGGGCACGCGCAATCCGCTGTTTCTGCTGGACGAAATCGACAAGCTGGGCACGGACTTCCGAGGCGACCCGTCGAGTGCGCTGCTGGAGGTGCTGGACCCCGAGCAGAACCACACCTTTGGCGATCACTACGTCGAAGTGGACTTCGACCTGAGCGACGTGATGTTCGTCGCCACGTCGAATTCGATGAACATTCCGCCGGCCCTGCTCGACCGCATGGAAGTGATCCGCCTGTCGGGTTACACCGAGGACGAGAAGACCAGCATCGCCATGAAGTACTTGCTGCCCAAGCAGCTCAAGAACAATGGCGTGAAGGACGAAGAACTGCTGATCACCGAGCCCGCCGTGCGAGACATGGTGCGTTACTACACGCGGGAAGCCGGCGTGCGTTCGCTGGAGCGCGAGTTGTCCAAGATCTGCCGCAAGGTGGTCAAGGGCCTGCAGCTCAAGAAGCTCGAGCCCCAGGTCGTCGTCACCGCCGACAACCTGCCCGACTTCCTGGGTGTGCGCAAGTACACCTACGGCCGTGCCGAGGCGCAGAACCAAGTGGGCCAGGTGGTCGGCCTGGCGTGGACTGAGGTGGGCGGCGACCTGCTGACCATCGAAGCCGCCGCCATGCCCGGAAAGGGTGTGATCACGCGCACCGGTTCTTTGGGTGATGTGATGAAGGAGTCGGTGGAGGCTGCCCGCACGGTGGTGCGCAGCCGCTCGCGCATTCTGGGCATCAAGGACGAAGCGTTTGAGAAGCGCGACATCCACATCCATGTGCCAGACGGGGCAACCCCTAAGGATGGTCCGAGTGCTGGCGCTGCGATGACGACGGCGTTTGTTTCGGCCCTCACGGGTATTCCCGTGCGCGGTGATGTTGCCATGACCGGTGAGATCACATTGCGCGGTGAAGTTACCGCCATTGGTGGCCTCAAGGAAAAGCTGCTGGCGGCTCTGCGCGGCGGCATCAAGACGGTGCTGATCCCCGAAGAGAACGTCAAAGACCTGGCCGAGATTCCGGACAACGTGAAGAGTGGACTTGAGATCGTGCCGGTGCGCTGGATCGACAAGGTACTGGAAGTGGCCTTGGAAACCAAGCCTGTGCCCCTGACGGATGAGGAAGTGGCGGTCGTGGCTGCTCCCTCGACGGACAAGGCCGTTGCAGCGTCGTCCGCGACAGATGGCCTGAAACATTGACGCAAATTTTTTTGAGAACCCCAAAAAATGCGCTACAATTCATTCCATCGCAGCAAACGTTGTACAATGTGAGGCTTCGGTAAAATGCGGGAATAGCTCAGTTGGTAGAGCGCAACCTTGCCAAGGTTGAGGTCGAGAGTTCGAGACTCTTTTCCCGCTCCAATTTCCACAAAAAGGGAAGCAAATGCTTCCCTTTTTTGTCAGAGAAATGTGAATTTCTGGCGCGGTAGCAAAGCGGTTATGCCCCGGATTGCAAATCCGGTTAGTCCGGTTCGACTCCGGACCGCGCCTCCAGATACGGTCTGTGTCTTGATGTCTGAAGATCTTCTGTGATCGTCGTAATCAAGATGACTGTTGAAGGATGGATGGTGATTGGTTGATTTTTTGGTTTGCAATTGAATAGAGCCAAAAAATAGCGATATAATTTGAGGCTTGCTGATTAGCTCTGATGGAAACGTCGGGTGCAGTAGGCGAATGCGGGAATAGCTCAGTTGGTAGAGCGCAACCTTGCCAAGGTTGAGGTCGAGAGTTCGAGACTCTTTTCCCGCTCCATATTTGTAAGGGAAGCTTCGGCTTCCCTTTTTTCTTGGTGGTGCAAGGCGGGCGGCTCGGCGGGGCGTCGGCCCTGTGACCAGAGATACGACAGGGCATTGCGCGCATGCGCTGCCCGGGTTACGCTGCGACGCAGGAGTGCGTTGGGCAGCCGGCGCCCCGATGGTGAAATTGGTAGACACTGCGGACTTAAAATCCGCCGCTTTCCTGAAAAGGGGCGTGCCGGTTCGACCCCGGCTCGGGGCACCACGAAGAGCCTGTTCAATGTCCTTTTGGAGATCGCATTGGAGTGCAATCGGGAAGAGTGGATGCGCTGGCTGCGCAGTATGGGCTCATGCCCATGCAAGCAGCCGGGGCGTCCAGTCGCCCGATTTCACTCCAACCCTTTGGGCAAGTGCCTTGCCGGGCGGTATGCGGCGTTGCGGCGCTTGTTGATAGCCGGGCTATCAACTGCGCACCGCGCCTAGCAGCCCATCCCGGTAAGGTACTTGTGCGACTCCAAAAAGACATTGAACAGGCTCTAGGATTCAATCATGTCAAGTTACAACGCTCCCTTCGAAATCCACGTCCACGGACAAGTCCAGCTGCGCGCTGATGTGAGCTTTGACCAACTCCAGGAGGCGCTCAAACCCTTGTGGAAGTACGCCGGAGCCCGCTCGCTGGCTGATGGCGCTGCCAGCGCCTACGAAGAAGAGCCTGGCATCAAATACGACGCGCAGGAACACTTGCTGCAGATGTGCTGGACGGTGCGGGGGGATGAAGACTTTCGCCAAGTTCTGGACGAAATGTGCATGAGCCTCAATGAGCTTGCCGAGCAAGGTGCTGCCATCGAAGTCACGTTCTACGACGCAGATTTCGACGAGGACGAGGAAGAGCAGGGTGCGGAGTCGCGCGACGATTTCGTCATGCTGTTTGTCGGCCCCACGCCCGCCGCCATCATGCAGGTGCAGCGTGATTTGCTGGTGCAGGACGTTGTCAACATGATGGAGCGCCACTTTGATGGTGCCGAACTGGGCGGCGTGGTGGCCGAGATCGACAAACTGTTCAGCCAGCGCTTTGATGCACTGGTGAACTCGCTGGAGATCGGAAAACCGCCGCGTGGCCCTGGTGGGGGCGGCTCCGGCAGTGGTCATGGTGGCGGTGGTGGTCGCCGTCCGCGCCACCTGCACTGATTCTTTCATTCAACCTCACACTGGTGTCCCCGTGTGGGGTTGCCTTGCATGTGCTGGTGGCAAAAGTTGATCGGCAGGCTGTGGCAATGACTTGTGCCCGTGTGCGTTGTATTCAATGCGGTCCTGCGCAGTTCTGTGATCTCTTCGAACTGTCGTGCTCTCCATGACCTCTGATCTACCGTATCTGCGTTCCTATCCGGTGTCTTTGCAGGACCAGGCGCGTGATCTGCTTGCGCAGGGGCGGCTGGGGGGCATGTTGCAGCGCAAGTATCCCCAGGCCCATGCGGTGCGCAGCGACAAGGCGCTGTATGACTACGCGCAGGAACTCAAGGCGCGGTACCTGCGCAATGCGGGCACGGTCAACAAGGTCCTTTTTGACAACAAGATCCACGTGGTGCGCCATGCCTTGGGGTTGCACACGGCGGTCTCGCGCGTGCAGGGCAACCGGCTGGCGGCCAAGCATGAGATCCGCATTGCGTCGATGTTCAAACAGGCACCCGACGAGTTTCTGCGCATGATTGTGGTCCACGAGCTGGCCCACCTGCGTGAGAAGGACCACGGCAAGGCTTTTTACCAACTGTGTACCCACATGGAGCCGCAGTACCACCAATACGAGTTCGACCTGCGCCTGTACCTCACCCATGTGGAGCATGCGGGTGAGCGGCTGTGGAGCGCTGCTGCAGAAACTAGTTCTGGGTAGAAGAAAAGTTGAACGCCACTTTGTTGATGGCACTTTGCAATTTGCGCTTGCTGGCAAAGCGCCAGGCCCTAACACAGCGGTTGGTCAAGGCACAGACACCGTTTCACAGCAGTCTGCTGGCAAACCCAGCCAGCGCTCTGCAGCCGCCTGAAGCATGGCCACCGGCCCGGTGGTCAACAGGCGGGTGCGTGGTGCATCCGTGGCCACGGCACCATCGGGCGCGGCCTTTAGCCCCGCAGTCTCCAGCAAGCGCCGCGTCTGGCGGGCGACGGGCTCACCCGTCTCGATGAACTGCACGCCCGGCCCGACCAGTGCGCGCAGCTCGTGCGCCACAAAGATGTAGTGCGTGCAGCCCAGAACCAGCGTGTCCATCTGCCCCGGGGCGGTGCCAAAACTGCCCATGGCTTGGACATAACGCGCGCACAGCGCCCCGGTCTCCGTGGCATGGGCGGGGCTGCCTTGGTCGGCCACTGGCAGCGCCACACTGCGCTCGATGGCATGGGCCAGGCCGTCACAGGGTTGCACCACAAAATGCGCCTGATCAGCCAGCGAGGCCATGAGCTTGCCGAACTTCGCACTGGTCAGCGTGCCCCGGGTGCCGATCACGCCCACGTGGCCTGTCTTTGTCACCGCGAGGGCGGGCTTGATGGCGGGCTCCAGGCCCACGAGGGGTAATTCCGGGTGGCTGCTGCGCACTTCGTGGATGGCCGCTGCCGTGGCGGTATTGCAGGCTACCACCAGCGCCTTGATGTGGTGCTGCTCGCGCAGGTACTCGGTGATGGCGTGGGTGCGGGCGGCCACAAAGGCATCGCCGCGCTCGCCATAGGGGGCGTTGGCGCTGTCTGCCAGGTACACGAAACGTTCGTGGGGCATGGCGGCCAGCAGGGCGCGCAGCACGCTCAGCCCACCGACGCCACTGTCAAAAACACCGATGGGAGAAGAGGCCTGCGGCATCGAGGAACCAAGCTCTGGCAGTTGGAGGAAAGCGTGGATTGTAGGAAAGACGCAGCCTTCGTGCCGGAGTGGGCGAGCCCCAAGAAAAAACCGCCCGAAGGCGGTTGGGAGAGCGATTGCCCTGGTACCAGCGTCGAGTCTGCCGCCAGGGCGACGCCGAGCGGGGCCTCAGGCCGCAGCGACCCCGATGCCCTTGAATTCGCCCGAGGCAATGCGCTTTTGCCATTCGGCCGGGCCGGTGATGTGGGCGCTGGTGCCACCGGCGTCCACGGCCACGGTCACGGGCATGTCCACCACGTCGAATTCGTAGATGGCTTCCATGCCCAGGTCTTCAAAACCCACGACCTTGGCGGCCTTGATGGCCTTGGAGACCAGGTAGGCGGCGCCGCCCACGGCCATGAGGTAGGCGCTCTGGTGCTTCTTGATGGCCTCGATGGCGACCGGGCCGCGCTCGGCCTTGCCCACCATGGCGATCAGGCCGGTCTGGGCCAGCATCATCTCGGTGAAGCCGTCCATGCGTGTGGCGGTGGTAGGGCCTGCAGGGCCTACGGCTTCGCCCTTCACGGGGTCCACCGGGCCCACGTAGTAGATGACGCGGTTGGTGAAGTCCACGGGCAGCTTCTCGCCCTTGGCCAGCATGTCCTGGATGCGCTTGTGTGCGGCATCGCGGCCCGTCAGCATCTTGCCGTTGAGCAACAGGGTGTCGCCGGGCTTCCAGCTGGCCACTTCTTCCTTGGTCAGCGTATCGAGGTTGACCTTCTTGCTCTTGTTGTAGTCGGGCGCCCAGTTCACGTTGGGCCACAGGTCCAGGCTCGGGGGCGTGAGGTACACCGGGCCCGAGCCGTCCATCACGAAGTGCGCGTGGCGTGTGGCGGCGCAGTTGGGGATCATCGCAATTGGCTTGCTCGCCGCGTGCGTGGGGTACATCTTGATCTTGACGTCCAGTACCGTGGTCAGGCCACCCAGGCCTTGGGCGCCAATGCCCAGCGCGTTGACCTTTTCAAACAGCTCCAGGCGCAGCTCTTCAACCTTGTCGAGCGCGGGGCCGCCGGTCTTGGCGGCTTCGGCCTTGGCCTGCAGTTCATACATGTCCAGGTCGTCCATCAGGCTTTCCTTGGCCATGAGCACGGCCTTTTCGGCCGTACCGCCAATGCCGATGCCCAGCATGCCGGGCGGGCACCAGCCAGCGCCCATGGTGGGTACGGTCTTGAGCACCCAGTCCACCACGTTGTCGCCGGGGTTGAGCATGTACATCTTGGACTTGTTCTCCGAGCCACCGCCCTTGGCCGCCACGGTGATGTCGACGGTGTTGCCAGGCACGATCTCGGTGAAGATCACGGCAGGGGTGTTGTCCTTGGTGTTCTTACGGGCGAACTGCGGATCGGCCACGACCGAGGCGCGCAGCGTGTTGTCGGGGTGGTTGTAGCCCCGGCGCACGCCTTCGTTGATGGCGTCGTCCAGGCTGCGGGCCTTGCCATCGACGCCAGCATCGAAGCCATCCCAACGCACGTCCATGCCCACTTTCAGGAACACGTTGACGATGCCGGTGTCCTGGCAGATGGGGCGCTGGCCTGTGGCGCTCATCTTGCTGTTGGTGAGGATCTGGGCTATCGCGTCCTTGGCTGCCGGGCTCTGCTCGCGCTCGTAGGCACGGGCCAGGTGGGCGATGTAGTCGGTGGGGTGGTAGTAGCTGATGTACTGCAGCGCGGCAGCAATGGACTCGACGAGGTCGTCGTATTGGATTGTGGTGGTCATCGTGGTTCTGTCGTGAGGCGGGAACGAACGCATGCCGGGGCACGCAGCCCGCAATTATCCCACCCCCCTGCTGACACGGCGCTGGCGCGGCCTTGGCGCGGATTACCTGTGGACAACGCGACTATCGCGGTCTGGCCCGCCTCTCAAAGCTCAGCAGCCCCAACAGCAGACTGGCTGGAGGCCACGCCGTGCTTTTTACGCTTCGGCATCGTCGCCGGAGTCCGGATCCAGCTCCGGGTCGTCCGCCGTGTCATCGTCCGGATACTGGTCGGCTCCCGCCCGCACATCGCCGTTTTCAGCGGTGTCGTCGTCGGTGTCCATCGACTCCAGATGGTCGGGCAGGATGTCGCGCGACTCCAGCTGCAGTTCGGGCTCCACGCTCGCGCGTTCGCCGGTTCCGTAGCGGTCGGTGTCATTGTCGGGGTCGGTGCCATACAGCCCGGTGCTGTCGCTGCCCGAGTCGGACGCATCGCTGGGGCCCAGGCTGTCGTTGCCCTTGGCGCTGTGAAGGGGAGAAAGGTTGTCGGCATCGATGCCAAGCAGGCTGCTTTTGGCCATGGTGGTCTCCGTGGATTCGCGGCGAGGAAAGTTGCTGCACTGCCATGGTGTGCCCGCTGGCGCCCGTGCGGTGTAAGAACAAGCCGACGATTGAGCGCGAGAAGGTGTGGGGCCTTGTCAAGACCTCACAGCGGGCCGAAGCGAAGCCCCCACCGGCAGTGATGACGGCACCGCTTTTTGCGCTCTCCAGCGGGGCTTGCCACACACTGACGAGCGCATGCTTGCGCACCAGCAGTGCAGTGTATTAAATGAGAATGGTTATTTTTTGCATTATTCTGCCGGGAGCGGCCCCGTTGCCAGGTCGCACCTGTTGTTTCACTTGGAGAACCGCTGTCCATGACCACCCGCACCGAACGCGACACCTTTGGCCCCATCGAAGTCCCGGCCGACAAACTCTGGGGCGCGCAGACGCAGCGCTCGCTGCAGAACTTCGACATCTCTGGCGAGCAGCAGCCGCGCGAGATCATCAAGGCGCTGGCCCAGGTCAAGCGCGCCTCGGCCGTTGTCAACCAGGCGCTGGGCCTGCAGGACGCGCAGAAGACCGAGGCCATCGTGGCCGCTGCTGACGAGGTGATTGCTGGCAAACATCCCGGTGAGTTTCCGCTGGTGGTCTGGCAGACGGGCTCGGGCACGCAGACCAACATGAACGTCAATGAAGTGCTGGCCAACCGCGCGAGCGAACTCCTGGGCGGCGAGCGCGGAGAAGGCCGCCTGGTGCACCCCAACGACGACGTAAACCGCAGCCAGTCGAGCAACGACGTGTTCCCCACCGCCATGCACGTGGCCGCCGTGGAAGCCCTCACGCACCGCCTGCTGCCCGCCATTGCCAAGCTGCGCGCCACGCTGGCGAAGAAGGCGCAGGACTTCGACGGCATCGTCAAGATCGGCCGCACCCATCTGCAGGACGCCACCCCGCTCACGCTGGGCCAGGAGTTCTCGGGCTACGTGGCCCAGCTCGACCATGGCGAGCGCCATGTGCGCGCGGCGCTGCCCCACCTGTACGAGCTGGCGCTGGGCGGCACCGCCGTAGGTACGGGGCTGAACGCGCCCAAGGGCTATGCCGAGCAGGCCGCCGCCGAGCTGGCGCGCCTCACGGGTCTGCCTTTTGTCACCGCGCCGAACAAGTTCGAAGCCCTGGCGTCTGTGGATGCGCTGGTGTTTGCCCACGGCGCGCTCAAGACCCTCGCCGCCAGCATGATGAAGATCGCCAACGACGTGCGCTGGCTCGCCAGCGGCCCGCGCAGCGGCATTGGCGAACTCAGCATCCCCGAGAACGAACCCGGCTCGTCGATCATGCCCGGCAAGGTCAACCCCACCCAGAGCGAGGCGGTGACCATGCTGGCCGCCCAGGTGTTCGGCAACGACGTGGCCATCAACTTCGGCGGAGCCTCGGGCAACTTCGAGCTCAACGTGTTCCGCCCCATGGTAGCCCACAACTTTCTGCAGAGCGTGCGCCTGCTGGCCGACGGCATGGTGAGCTTCAACGACCAGTGCGCCGTGGGTATCGAGCCCAACCGCGAGCGCATCACCGAACTGGTGGATCGCTCGCTGATGCTGGTGACCGCGCTCAACACCCACATCGGCTACGACAAGGCCGCTTTCATCGCCAAGAAGGCGCACAAGGAAGGCACCAGCCTGCGCGAAGCGGCCGTGGCCTCGGGCCATGTGACGGGCGAGCAGTTCGACCAGTGGGTGGTGCCGGGCAATATGGTGGGGCGCTGAGGGCCAGCGCGGTGTGGCGTGGGTCAAAAAATCAAGAAAAAATGGCCGCCAGCGCTTGTCCAATAAGCGCAAGGTGCTATTGTTTTTGATAAACAGATCGCAAGGCTGCGCGCTATTCCTGCTGCGCCAGCGCTTCGAGTTGGTCTTGCTGGTAGACGACGATGCTGCGCTGGTGGATGCCGATGATGCCCTCGCGCTCCATCCACTTGAGCTCCACATTGATGCGCTGGCGTGAGCCTCCCAGCAGTTGTGCCAGCTCGTCCTGCACCAGTGCCAGCCCGATGGCCCCGCGCTGGCCCGGCACGGCCGCACGCTCGCCAAAGCGGCGCAGCACGTGCAGCAGCTGCTTGGCCAGCCGCGCGCGCAGGGGCAGGGTGGCCATGTCTTCCATCATCCAGTACAGGTAGCGCATGCGGCGCGCCTGCAGCGTGAGCAGCGCCTCGCCGAACTCGGGGTGTTCGCGCAGCAACTGGCGGAACACGCCCTCGGCCACGCTCAGCACCGTGGTGGGGCCGTGGGCGTGCGCGTCGTAGGTGTTGGGCCCCCGGTGCAGCACCTCGGCCTCGCCCACCCAGATGCCGGGCTCCACATAGGCCAGCGTCACCTGCTTGCCCGACGGCGTGGTGCGCCGAAACCGGATGGCGCCACTGGCACAGGCAAACCAGTCCTGCGCCAGATCACCCTGCTCCACGATCATCTGGCCGTGTGTGTAGCGCGTGATGCGGCCCAGCCGGAAGATGTCATGCCGCAGCGACGGCGTAAGCGCGGCGAACCAGCGGCCTCGGTTTATGGCTTCACGCTCCGGCTGGCTGAGGAACGGGCGTTGCAGGTGGTGGTCGGCCAGGGAATGGGTTGACTCTGGCAAGGCAATGGTGGCGGTGGGCATGGCGGCAGGCTGGAGTTGGGGGGCCGGCCTGTGCGCGGGGCCGGGCGGGAAGGCGGTGACAAGGCGCAGCATGCCAGTTTAGCGAGACAGCGCTCACCGCGATGGCCCTGCACGGCACTTGTGCGACACCCCAGCAGCACCATGCTTACGCTTTGGTGGTGGAGCGCGCCTTGTGCGGCTTGCGCAGAAACGCCAGCAGTCGGCGCTCCGCCGCGCTCAAGCCCCGTGGCGATGTGGTGCCGCCAATGTGATTCCACACCGCCTGCAGGCCGGGCCCCGCGTCAGATGCCAATCGTGTGCCCAGCTCCAGCACAGCCGGGTGCACGTACGACTTCTTGCACACGGCGGGCGTGTTGCCCAGCTGGCGCGCCACCTCGGCCAGAATGGCCTTGGCGTTGTAGCGCACGTTTTTATCGGCGGCGGTGGGGGCAACTGGTTGCGTACAGGCCAGGCGCGTCAGCTCCAGCGCCTGCGTGGTGCCGTGCCAGGTGCGAAAGTCCTTGGCAGTGAAATGATCACCTTCTGAGTCTGCAGCGCCGTGCGTGATCTCGCGCAGATAGTCGTTCACGTCGCCCGAGCCTACGGTGCGCAAACTACCGTCTTCGTCCTCGTATTGAAAGAGTTCCTGCCCCGGCAGTTGTTGGCAGCGTCGCACTACGCGGGCCACGCGCGGGTCGTCCAGCTCGACCTCTTGCAACACGCCGCTCTTGCCGCGAAATCGCAGCTTGAGCTGACTGCCTTTGAGTTGCACATGCCGCGTGCGCAGCGTGGTCAGGCCATACGAGCGGTTGGTGGCGGCGTATTCCTCATTGCCCACGCGCAGGTAGGTGGTGTCCAGCAGGCGCACCAGCGTGGCCAGCACCAGCGTGCGAGTCAGAGGCTGGCCGTTGCGGTGCGCTGCAAGGTCGCGCGCCACGCGGCTGCGCAGGCGCGGGAGCACGCGGCCAAACGCCTGCATGTGTTCGAACTTGCCCTCGTCGCGCTGAGCGCGCCACTGCGGGTGGTAACGGTATTGGCGCCGTCCGCGCGCGTCCAGCCCCGTGGCCTGCAGGTGCCCGTGGGGCAGGGGGCAAATCCACACGTCGGTATAAGCCGGTGGGATAGCCAGGCGTTTGATGCGGGCGACCTCGTCCGGGTCTTGCAGCCACTGGCCATCGGGCAAACGGTAGCGGAATGCCTTGGCGCCGCTGCGCACGCGGGTGAGGCCGGGCATGTCGGGTGTGACGTACACCAGGCCTCCGGGGAGCTTCTGGGGGCGGCTGGTGGGCCGGGGTGGCGCAGGTGCGCGGGGCGATGGGGGCGGGGCGGGCATCGGGGCGAACAGGTGAAAGTGGCCAGGGTGTGGCCCCGATCACACCCGTGCCCGGGCGGAGGTGCTGTAGGTGCGCTGCGTGCGTTGGGGTGAGACAGGGGCTGAATAGGCGGCCCGCCACACCACTATCTCGTGGTTAAAAATGGCCCCTGCGCATATTGGATAAGCTTCAATAGCTATTAAAAATGTAGCAATCTGCCCATCGGGCCAGGCTCACTCGGCCGCCGTCGGGTCCAGCGCAAAACCCACGCCGTACACCGAACGAATCCAGTCGCTGCCGTCTGCGCTGGCGGCCTTGAGTTTTTTGCGCAGATTCTTGATATGGCTGTCGATCGCGCGCTCGTTCACATCGAGGGTGTCTTCATAGGCCTGGTCCAGAAGCTGCGCGCGCGAGAAGATGCGCCCCTGCTGGCGTGCCAGCACTTGCAGCAGGCGGAACTCGCGCCGCGTCAGGCCCAGCGGCGTGCCGTGCAACGTGGCTTGCCAGTGCGATTCGTCCAGCATCAGCGCTGCGACCGTGGTGGTGGCTGCCGGTAGCTCCTGCGCGGCGGCGGTGCGGCGCAGCACGGCCTTGACGCGGGCCACCACCTCGCGCGGCGAAAACGGCTTGCAGATGTAGTCGTCCGCGCCCAGCTCCAGGCCGATGAGGCGGTCTACCTCTTCGACGCGGGCGGTCAGCATGATGATGGGGTGCTGGGTGTGGCGGCGCGCCTGGCGCAGGATTTCAAGCCCATCCAGGCCGGGCAGCATGATGTCCAGCAGCGTGAGGTCCGGCGGCGCGGCCAGCATGCTGGCGAGCGCCGCGCGGCCCTCGGCCTGGTGTTCCACGGTGTAGCCTGCGTGGCGCAGGTAGTCCACCACGATGGCGGCGATGTCGGGTTCGTCTTCGATGACGAGGATGCGGTGGCTCATGAGGGGTTGTCCAGCAGTGGCAGTTGCAGCGTGATGCGCAGGCCGCCCAGGGGTGAGGTGTCGGCCGTCAGCGTGCCGCCGTGCGCGAGCACGATGGCGCGGCAGATCGCCAGGCCCAGGCCCGAGCCGCCATGGTCGCGGTTGCGCGAGGTTTCTGCGCGGTACAGGCGGTCAAAGATGCGTGGCAGCTCGTGCGCGGGCACGCCGGGCGCGCTGTCGTCCAGCTGCACCTGCAGTTGGGCGGCTCCATCGGCCGGTGGCAACAGGCGTGCCGAGAGGCGCAGCAGGCCGCCCGCGTCGGTGTAACGCAGGCTGTTTTCCAGCAAGTTCAAGAACACCTGGTGCAGTTGCTGCGCATCGCCCCGCACCAGGGGTGCAGGCTGCGCCGGAACCTGCGTGGTCAGGGCGTCCAGGCCGGTGGTGTCCACGTCGATGCCCGCCTGCGCCAAGCGCGGGCGCATGGATGCGAGCGCCTCGTTCAGCAGCGACAGCGGGTGCACGGGCACCTGGGCCGAGGGCGCACTGGTGCCCGCCGCGTCCAGGCTGGCGCGCAGGTCGCCCACCAGCTGGATCAGGCGCATCACCTGCCGGTGCAGGCGCAGCGCGGTCTTGTCGTCAAACGGGCGGATGCCGTCCTGCACGGCCTCGATTTCGGCGCGCATGGCGGCCAGGGGGGTGCGCAGCTCGTGGGCTACGTCGCCCAGCCACTGGCGGCGGCTGGCCTCGATGCTGCTCAGTTGTTCGGCCATGGTGTTGAAGGTGCGGGCCAGCTGGGCCAGTTCGTCGTTGCCGTGCACGGGCACGCGGGTGTGCAGGTGGCCCTGCGCAATGCCGCGCGCGCCGGTGGCCAGCGCCTCGACGGGGGCCAGCCAGCGCCCTGCCAGCCAGCCCGACAGCAGCAGTGCCAGTGCCAGCCCGGCCAGGCCTGTCCATGCCACAAAGCCCAGGTGTTGCGCCAGAAAGGCCTGGTCGGCTTCGCTGCGCACACCCTGCGGAGGTGCCAGCACCAGCTGGCCGATGGTCTTGCCGTCGGCGCCGGTCAGGGCCAGGCGCGCGCCACCTGGCTGGGGCGCCGTGCCAGCCACCAGGTGTTGCTGTGCGTCCACCAGACCCAGGCGGGGGAACAGGTCGTCGGGGTGGCGTTGTGGGCCACCCGCGCCGCGCTCGCCCGGGGGCGGTCCGCCATCGGGGGGCGGTGGTGGGGGCTGCCGCATGCTGCGGTCCGCTGCCGGGTTGCCGTTCGCCAGTTCGGGGGGCGTGCCGGGCGAACCGCTCTGGTCGGTGGGCGGGGTGCCTTCTGCGCCTTGGGTGTTTGATCGGCGCAGGCCGCTGCCAGGGTGGCTGAGCTGGCCCCAGAGGCGGGGCTGGTTGCGCAGGGTCTCCCAACCGCCCGTCTGCGTGTGGTGGGCCTGCAGGCGCTCGGCCAGCCAGTCCATGCGGGCCAGTTCGATCTCTGCCACGTACGGCCCCAGGCCCCGCTGCAAGCCCAGCCGCGAAAAGCCTGCAAAGATCAACAACAAGGCCACCAGCAGGGCTGCCAGGGCGATGAAGGCTTTGCGGTGAAGGGTCAGGTGGGGCATCGATGGGGCTGCAGGACGGTCTAGCGGGCGGGGGGCGGGCCGCCTGCACCGCCGGGGCCGCCAGGCCCGCCTGCGGGCATGGCCACCAGGGTGCCACCCATTGTGCGGCATGTGCCTGCGAGCGATTTGCCGTCAGGCATGGTCAGCGTCACGCTGGCGCCTTCGGTCTTGCCCTTGCAGGCGGCATAGGCTTCGGGCGGCGGAGCGGGCGGCTCTTGCCGGCCCTGGGATTGCGCCAGCACGGGGGTGGCGGATGTAGCTGCCAGTACGGTCGCGAGGGTCATGCGGGCCAGCAAGTGGAGGCGAAGAGAGTGCAAAGTCATGGTGATTTTTCCGTCAGTGTTGTGGAGAAAAGCGTTCAACGAGTGGATTCGCCGCCAGAAACCGGCGCGGCCCAGGCCAGTGCACCCGTAGAACCGGCTTTGACGGGCCATCGGGTGCGTCCCCCTCCGGGGGATGGCGCCGAAGGCGACTCAAGGAGGGCTTTCAGTCAAGCCGCAATCGAGATCGTGATGCTGGCCGAGTACCCGCCGCCGCTGTTGGCCTGCATCGTGGTCATCTCCAGCGTGGTGCCATCGCTGAAGACGTTGTCGGTGGCAAAGGTGATGGAAGCCAGGTTGCGCACGCTGGCGCTGTAGCCGGAATTGGCGCTGTAGATGCTGCTGAGCAGCTCGGTGGGGAAGGCCAGCTGCGTGGTCTTGACCTTGTTGCGCGCATTGTTGGCCGACGCGAGCGTGGGGTAGATCTCCAGGTGCATGTGCGGCATGCGGCCCGCATAACAGCCGGGCACGACGGTGGTGAAGGTCACGGTGCCGCTGGCATCCGTGGCCTGCACGCCGCGCAGGTAGTTGTCGGCAATGTTGTTCGAGCTGTAGACCGAGTAGTTGCCGTCCTGCGTGCAGTGCCACAGGTAGATGGCGTAGCCTGATAGCGCTGCGCAGCTGGCGCTGGTGTTCGTCAGCGTGATGGTGATCGTCAGCGGCACGCCACTGACCTGCGTGGACGAGCCGATGGAGCTGCGGATGTCCGATCGCACGATGCCGCTGAGCGCCAGCACGTTGTAGGTGTTGTTGCTGGCCGTGGAGCCATCGGCGGGGTAGGGGCCTGCGGTTTCTTCGGGGACAACCGAGCAGGTGGTTGTGGTGCCTGTCCCCGTTCCGGTGCCTGTACCTGTGCCGGTGGTGTCGGTCGTGTCCGTGGTTTCGGTGTCTCCGCCCCCGCAGCCGAACAAGGTGGCCACGCCCAGGGAACCCAGGGCGTTCAGGGCAAAACGGCGGTTGGTGGGTGCCTGCGTGGCGGTGGCGAGGGGGGCGACGATGGCTTGGGCGGCGGTGCTGCGGTCCATGGATTTCTCCTGCAAGTGGGTATGGCCTGCACTGTGCCGCCCGATTGGGGAGAAATTTGGGAGCAGATATCGACCTAAATTGCTAACTTTTTTGTAGCTATAAATCGATGTGGGTTAAGCGATAGCGCTATTTTTCAATCAAATATAAGCAAAGAGGCCGCAATGGGCGGCCTCTTTCGGGGGCGGAGGGGGTGAGGGCGACCGTCAGTGGCGCGCGGGCGGTGTGGAATGCGCCATCAGGCGGTCTGTCAGGGCAATGGCCAACGCGCTGAGGAGGAACACCACATGAATGATGGTCTGCCACATCAGCACCTTGATGTCGTAGTTGGCGGCGTTGATGAAGGTCTTGAGCAGGTGGATCGAGCTGATGCCGATGATGGCGGTGGCCAGCTTGACCTTGAGTACCGAGGCGTTCACATGGCTCAGCCACTCGGGCTGGTCGGGGTGGTCTTCCAGGTGCAGGCGCGAGACGAAGGTTTCATAGCCCCCCACGATCACCATGATCAGCAGGTTCGAGATCATCACCACGTCGATCAGCGCCAGCACCACCAGCATGATGATGGTTTCGTTGAGCGAGGTCACCTCGAAGTCGCTCTTGTAGCCAATGCTGGAGACCAGGCTCTTGAGCGCGGTGGTGTTGCCAAAAGCGGCCTCGATCAGATGCACCAGCTCCACCCAGAAGTGGAAAACGTACACCGCCTGGGCCAGGATCAGGCCCAGGTACAGGGGCAGCTGCAGCCACCGGCTGGCAAAAATCAGCGAGGGCAGGGGACGCATGGGCGCCGGGGGGACGGGTTTTTTGGGGAGGGACATGAAATGAAGGGTGGATCTTGGGTCGCGCGATTTTAGGGGTGCCGCGTGACACCCCTCATCCGCAAGCGCTCTTCCGCCTGGTTGCAGGTGGCCTATTCTGTAAGCTTCGTGCCAGTCAGTGGCTTGTAAGTGCCACGGCCGACAGTACCGCCCAATTCCAATTCCATCAGACCCAGGAGACAACACCATGAGTGCGCCCACATCCGCCATCGAGTCCGTATTGGTTGAGAACCGCGTGTTCCCGCCCTCCGATGCGATCGTCAAAGCCGCCCGCGTGTCAGGCATGGCGGGCTACGATGCGCTGTGTGCCGAAGCCGAGAAGGACTTCGAAGGCTTCTGGGCGCGCCTGGCGCGCGAGAACGTGCAGTGGTCCAAGCCGTTCACGCGCACGCTGGATGAATCCAACGCACCGTTTTACCAGTGGTTTGCCGACGGCGAACTCAATGCCTCGGCCAACTGCCTGGACCGCCACATCGGCACGCCCACCGAGAACAAGACCGCCATCCTCTTTGAGGCCGACGATGGAACGGTCACCAAGATCACCTACAAAGAGTTGCTGGCCCGTGTGAGCCAGTTTGCCAACGCCCTGAAGGCCCATGGCGTGAGCAAGGGCGACCGGGTGCTGATCTATATGCCGATGACCATCGAAGGTGTGGTGGCGATGCAGGCCTGTGCCCGCATTGGCGCCACGCACAGCGTGGTGTTTGGCGGCTTCAGCGCCAAGGCGGTGCACGAGCGCATCATTGACGCGGGTGCCGTGGCCGTGATCACCGCCAATTACCAGATGCGGGGCGGCAAAGAGCTGCCGCTCAAAGCCATCATCGACGAAGCCCTGGCCATGGGCGGCTGCGACACCCTCCGCAATGTGTTTGTTTACCAGCGCACGGCCACGGCCTGCAACATGGTGGCCGGGCGCGACAAGACCTTTGCCGAAGCACTGGCAGGGCAAAGCACCGAATGCGCGCCGGTGGCCGTGGGTGCCGAGCATCCGCTGTTCATCCTCTACACCAGCGGCTCTACCGGCAAGCCCAAAGGCGTGCAGCACAGCACCGGCGGCTACCTGCTGTGGGCCAAGATGACCATGGACTGGACGTTCGACCTGCGTGCTGACGATGTGTTCTGGTGCACGGCCGACATCGGCTGGATCACGGGCCACACCTACGTCGCCTATGGCCCGCTGGCTGCAGGCGCCACGCAGATCATCTTTGAAGGCATTCCCACCTTCCCGAATGCCGGCCGCTTCTGGCAGATGATCGAGCGCCACAAGTGCACCATCTTCTACACAGCACCCACGGCCATCCGTTCGCTCATCAAGGCTGCGGAAGCTGACGAGGCGGTACACCCTGCACGCTCGGACCTGTCGAGCCTGCGCATCCTGGGCAGCGTGGGCGAGCCCATCAACCCCGAAGCCTGGATGTGGTACCACAAGAACGTGGGCGGCGAGCGTTGCCCCATCGTGGACACTTTCTGGCAGACCGAAACGGGCGGCCATGTCATCACGCCTCTGCCTGGCGCCACGCCGCTGGTGCCTGGCAGCTGCACGCTGCCCCTGCCCGGCATTACCGCTGCCATCGTGGACGAAATGGGCAACGATGTGCCCAACGGCTCGGGCGGCATCCTCGTCATCAAGCGCCCTTGGCCCAGCATGATCCGCACCATCTGGAACGACCCTGAGCGTTTCAAGAAGAGCTACTTCCCCGAAGAACTCAAGGGCTACTACCTGGCGGGGGATGGTGCGGTGCGCAGCGCCGATCGGGGCTACTTCCGCATCACTGGCCGCATCGATGACGTGCTGAACGTCTCGGGCCACCGCATGGGCACGATGGAGATCGAATCGGCCCTGGTCTCCAAGACCGACCTCGTCGCCGAGGCCGCTGTGGTGGGCCGCCCTGACGATGTGACCGGTGAAGCCATCTGCGCCTTCGTGGTGCTCAAGCGTTCCCGCCCCACGGGTGAAGAAGCCAAGCAGATTGCCAACGAACTGCGCAACTGGGTCGCCAAGGAAATCGGCCCCATCGCCAAGCCCAAGGACATCCGCTTTGGCGATAACCTGCCCAAGACCCGCAGCGGCAAGATCATGCGTCGGTTGCTGCGCAGCATCGCGAAGGGCGAGGCCATCACGCAGGACACCAGCACGTTGGAAAACCCCGCAATCCTGGATCAGTTGGCTCAGACCAACTGATCCAGAAGGTGCCGTGTAACGGCGCCAGCGCGCAGCGCTTGCGGGGTTTGGGGACACTCACGTCGCGTAGCGATGTGATGTGGCCACACAATCCCGTCGCTGGTCCTCCGCACTTGTGAGGCGCTCTCGGGCTCCTCTGCACGAATCGGCGCGCCGTGTGCATCTGCGGTCTCGGGCGGTCTGCGGCGTTGCAAAACCTCGCAATAGCTGCGGCTATTGCTGCGTTTTGCGCCTTGCAGTCCATCCCGATCCGCAGCGCACGCTTTCCGCTCGATTCGTGCAGAGAATCCCTAGGGCTCCGCGCCTCCCTAGTTCTCTTTGTAGGACACCGCCTGAAATCTCCCGCCTGCGGTCGGTGACGGCCCGTGCATGCGTTACAACGGCGCATGGCGCTTGCGGATCTTCGCCTGGGCGCTGCCTACAGGAGGTTTTCATGCATCTGCGTTCCATCGTTCTTTGGGTGACGGTTTTAGCCATTGCTGCACTCGCCGCCCTCAATTGGCCCGCTCTGGCCGCACCGTCCCTGGTATCGCTTGGCATTGTGGTCTTTGAGGCTCCGCTGGGGCTCATCATGTTGGGCCTTACGGGCTTGCTGGGCATCTTTTTTATCGTCTATGTCTTGTCGCTCCAGGGTTCGGTATTGATGGAGACGCGACGTCATACCAAGGAAATGCAGGTCCAGCGCGAACTGGCGGACAAGGCGGAAGCCTCGCGTTTTACGGAGTTGCGGGCTTTTCTGGATGCTCAGCACCAGCAGGCGCACGCCACTGTGCTGGCGCGGCTGGATGAACTGGAAGCGCACCTGGCAGCGCGTGCCACTGAGTCCGACAACTCCACCGCAGCGTATGTGGGGCAGCTTGAGCACCAGCTGCGAACGCGCGGGCTGGAGGCGGTGCCGGTCGTTTCTCGGGTGTGATCAGAGCGGCTCGCAGCTTTTCGTTGCTGTGTCCTGCAATTTGCCCGCGCCCTGAAAAGCAAAACAGGTTCTAGAAACTATAAAGGCCGCGTCACAGTGCGTGGCGCGGCCTTTCACCAAGGGGCTATGCCGCCCCCGGGGTGAGGTTGAGGCGATTTACTTCTGCGTCAGCACCCACGCAGCCAGCTTCTTGGCTTCTGCATCGTTGACCTGTGCGTTGGCAGGCATCGGAACTGGACCCCACACTCCCGCGCCGCCCTTGACGATCTTGGCGGCCAGCTTGTCCACAGCATCTTTCTGACCGGAGTATTTGGCAGCCACATCCTTGTACGAAGGGCCCACCAGCTTTTTGTCCACAGCGTGGCAAGCCATGCAGTTCTTCGAGGTTGCCAAGGCCAGATCGGCCATGGCGGGTGCCGCAACCGACAGCGTCATGGCAAGGGTGATCAGGGTACGCTTCATGGTGGGAATTCCTGTGGTTGAGTTACAGTTCTTTAATGGAATTGTAGTGGCTTGGGTTGACAGGGATTTGTCCGGGGTCAACCGGGCGGTTTCGGCCTTTTCTGGAGATCGCGATGTACCTGCTGGGTCTTTCACTGTTGCTTCTGGCATTGAAGTATTTCGAGGTTGGACCCGTGGCCGCCTGGTCCTGGTGGTGGGTGCTGGCGCCCTTTGGTGCCACGGCCTTATGGTGGGCCTGGGCTGATTCCACGGGATATACGAAACGTAAAGCCATGGAAAAGATGGAGCAACGCAAGCAGGACCGGATCAACAAGAACAAGGAAGCCCTGGGCATGCGCCCGCGCAAGCCTCGTTGACTCCAAGACTCTGCAGCCGCCGGTCTTCGCTCCGATCCTGGGGCGGGTATGGCAAGGTTGTGTCACAGAAAAGAGCCCATCATCGCTGCACGTGGCAAGACGGCCATCATTACGGGTGTCACCGGGCAGGATGGCGCCTATCTGGCAGCGTTTCTGCTGAACAAGGGTTACCAGGTCATAGGCACCCATCGACGCACCAGCAGTGTGAATACCTGGCGCCTTCAGGAGCTGGGCGTGATGGGCCATCCCCATTTGCTGCTGGTTGATTTTGATCTGACGGACCCCGGCTCTGCCATAGCACTTCTGCAAAAATTCCGTCCGGACGAGTTGTACAACCTGGCGGCACAGAGCTTTGTGGGAGCGAGTTTTGACGCTCCGACCACTACGGCGCTGGTCAATGGCCAAGGGGCATTGAATCTGCTGGAAGCTGTCCGGCTGGTGGACCCCCACATACGCTACTACCAGGCCAGTTCCTCAGAGATGTTCGGTGGGGTGGGTCAAACGCCGCAGTGCGAGTCCACCCCCTTTTGTCCGCGCAGCCCTTATGCGGTGTCCAAGCTGTTTGCCCACTGGATGACCATCAACTACCGGGAAGCTTACGGCATGTATGCCGTCAGCGGCATTCTGTTCAACCATGAAAGCCCCCTTCGGGGCAGTGAATTTGTGACACGCAAGATATCGAATGCGGTGGCCCGCATGGCCCATGGCGAAAGGGGGGTGCTCGAATTGGGTAACCTGGATGCGCGTCGCGACTGGGGTTTTGCGGCCGAGTACGTCGAAGGCATGTGGCAGATGATGCAAGCAGACAGGCCTGGTACCTACGTGCTGGCAACCGGCCGCCAGCAGACCGTGCGCGACTTTGTGCGTATGGCGTTCTCGATTACTGGCATATCCCTGGAGTTTGCGGGTGCCGCTGCTTCGGAAGTGGCCGTGGATGTGGGGACGGGGCGCGTTGTGGCGAGCGTGGATCCCAGTTTCTTTCGCCCTGCAGAGGTGGATATCCTGGTGGGCGACGCCTCCCGGGCCCGGGCCGAACTGGGTTGGGAGGCGCGCACCTCCGTAGAGCAGATCTGTCGAATGATGGTGGAAGCAGACTTGCGGCGCACTTATCCCGGGGCCCGATGATGGTGAACCACTACTGTGCGCCCTGCTGGCTGCTGTGTGAGGTGGCCCGATGAGGGTAGCTTTTGGCGTCAGCGTGCTGGCACGTTCTGTCCAGCAGGGTGGTGTGGATGGCATTGGTACCTACACCCGGGAGCTGATGGCTGCCATGCCGCCGTCAGCGCAACTGCAGCCCTATCTGTTCGATGCTCCGGCGAGCCTCTGGCAGGGCGCGACACCTGCGATGTCCTTTGGACCTTTTGCGCGGCAGGCCCTGGCCGCCACGCTGCCGGGGGTGGACTTTGGCAGGGTGCGCCGCGCGCTCTGCGCGGGGATTGATGTCATCCATGCCACCGACCATCTGGTTCCGCGCTTGCGTGGAACGCCGGTGGTGGCGACGATTTTTGATGCGATCCCGCTCTCTCACCCCGAGTGGGTCCGATACCGGTTCAAGGGCCTGAAAAACGAATTGTGGCGGCGTACTGCGTTCTGGGCGCAGCAGGTCATCACGATTTCCAATTACTCCCGCCAGGAGATCGCTACGCACTTCCGCCTGCCCGAAGAGCGGATCACTGCCATTCCTCTGGGTGTAGGTTCGCAGTGGTTTGCTCCGGTCGATGAGTCCGTGGAAAAAGCCGTGCGGGATCGGCATGCATTGCCAGACCGCTATTTTGTGAGCGTCGGTACCCTGCAGCCGCGCAAGAACATCAGCCGCCTGCTTTTGGCCCACGCCAGCCTGCCCGAGCCTCTGCAGCGGCAGTTTCCGTTGGTGGTGGTCGGCAAACCGGGCTGGGGGTGCGAAGACGTTGTCGCCCAATTCACCGGGGGCGCGCTCAAACATGTCCGCTGGCTGCAGCACTTGCCGGATGCTGATCTTCAGGTGGTTATCAAGCGTGCGACGGCCTTGGTGTTCCCGTCGCTCCACGAGGGATTCGGACTGCCGGTTCTGGAAGCCTTTGCGGCGGGGGTGCCGGTGGTGGCGTCCAACACGACCTCCATCCCGGAGGTTGCGGGGGATGCGGCCTTGCTGATTGATCCTCTGCGCATCGACGAACTCGCGGACGCGATGCGCCGAGTTGCCGAGAACTCAGAACTGGCGGGCCAACTGGTTGCGCGCGGGCGTGATCGCGTGCGCGCTTTCACCTGGCAAGCGTGCGCAGAAAAAACCCTGCGCGTCTACGAGTCGATGGCTTGATATTGCTGTGATGGCTCATTCAACCGCCAATCCCCTCGTGTCTGCGCGTCAGAGGCAAGTTCAATTGTTGGGGCTTGACATCTGGAGCGCCATGGTGGCGTGGCGCTTCTGGTGTTTTATGGGCTGGAACGATGTCGCCAAGCAGTATCGGCGGACCTTTCTGGGGCCTGTCTGGATTACGCTGCACACGGCCATTTTCATCGTTGCATTTGGCTTGATCGGCGCCCAACTGTTCAAGTACCCGGCCGAGTGGTACCTGCCGTATTTTTGTGCTGGGCATGTGCTGTTCGGGTATTTCAGTGCGCTGATCAACGAGGGCTGCTTGACCTATATCGGCTCGGACGCGTTTTTGAAGCAGACGCCTTACCCCAAGATGGCGTTTGTGTTCCGCACCGTGTTTCGATGCTCCATCCTGATGCTGCACAGCGCTGTTATTGTGTTGGCCGTCTTGTGGTGGGCGGGGCGGCTGGGGGCTGTGCAGTGGGGGGCGCTGCTTGGCGCCACCGCCCTGACATTGCTGGCTGCTAGTTTTGTGGTTGCCATTCTGGGGGGGCTTGCGGCCCGATTTCGTGACGTGACGGTGGCCCTGGGCAGCCTGATGCAGGTCAGTTTTTTTGTGACCCCCGTGCTTTGGGTGCCTGACCAGCTGACCGAACGTGCACAGTGGGTGGTGCGCCTGAATCCATTGGCGCTTTTCCTGGACCTGACGCGCAGCCCCTTGATGGGAGAGGTCCCCGCCCTGCAGACCTGGGGTGCCGCAGTGGGGGTGGTCTTGCTGTTGGGTTTGATTTTCTTTTGGCAGTACGTCGCGATTCGGCGGCGGATTGTGTACTGGCTGTAGGCGCCGCCACCCTTCGGTATCCCAAGATGGCCCATATCCAGTTGTCCAACGTATCCATCGACTTTCCCGTGTTCACTACGCGGTCACGGGGCCTGCTCAATACGGTGCTGGGGCTTCCTATGCGTGACAAGGCCCGTGTGGAGGCCAGCGGTTTGCGGCAGGTCAGCGTGCATGCGTTGCGTGATGTGAGCCTGTTGCTGCGTCCGGGGGATCGGGTCGGCCTGATTGGTTCGAACGGCGCTGGCAAAACCACGCTGCTGCGCGTGCTCTCGGGCGTCTATGAGCCCACGCAAGGCGAGCTGTCCTTCAGTGGCCGGATTGCAGCGCTCACAGACATCATGCTGGGCATGGATGTCGATGCCACTGGGTACGACAACATCATCATGCGGGGCATCGTGATGGGTCTGACGCGCAAGCAGGCGATGGGCCTCATACCCTCGGTAGAGGCATTCACACAGCTGGGCGAGCATCTTCAGTTGCCGGTCAGGACGTACTCACAGGGTATGCTGCTACGCTTGGCGTTTGCCGTTTCCACGAGCGTGGTTCCCGATATTCTGCTCATGGACGAGATGATTGGTGCTGGTGATGCGAAGTTTTTCAGCCAGGCCAAGGAGCGCATCAACGGGCTGATCGAGCAGGTCTCCATTCTGGTGCTGGCATCCCATAACGAGGTCATTCTCAAGAGCTTTTGCAACCGAGCGTTGGTCCTTAAAGATGGATGCGTGGTGATGGATGGCAGTGTGGACGATGCCTTGGCGTTTCACAACATCCAGCAAGGAGTTTCGCCATGAGACTGGCATGCATTGGCCCCGCAGAGGTATTGGACGCCATTTCGTCCATGGGGCGAACCGAAGATGTGAGCTGGTCGCCCGACGGACGTCGTGTGGCGCTTGCTGCCATCACCCTCGACAGGGTGCTGGTCGTGGGGATGGACTGCCAGTTTGAAAACGGGCAGAAGGTGCTCTACCTGACGGATGCCGTGGAGGTCGCGTCCACCAGCCTCCAGCGCCCTCATGGCCTGTGCTGGATCAGCAACAGCATCATCGCGGTCGCGAGCCGGGAGGGCAATGTATCGCTGTTCGACATTCCCCCGGCGGATGGTCTGACCGCGTTGCACACGTTGGAGCCCCTGTCCGTGATCGGCAAGCAGGAGACGGAGCTCCTGAGCACCCCAGGAAGCCTGTGCGCACGGGATCTGGGCGCAGGCTTGCACGAGCTGTGGGTGTGCAACGGCTTTTCCCATTACGTGACCCATCACCTGCTGAACGCTGCTGCCGGTTTTTCCCATCTGGATGCGCAGCTTCTCATGCAGCACGGGCTGGAGGTTCCGGATGGTGTGGCGCTGGACCTCAATGCTGAATGGGTGGCGGTCAGCAACCACGACCGCCACATTGTCGCGCTCTACCGCAACGATGAGTTCCTTGCGCCTGGCAACGCGCCTGCTGCACAACTGCGTGGCGTCAGCTACCCCCATGGGCTGTGTTTCCTGGCGGGCGGGCGCATTCTTCTGGTGGCGGATGCTGGCGCCCCCCATGTGGCCGTGTTTCACCGGGCTCCTTCCGGGTGGTGCAGCCTGGCCGAACCGAATGCCGTGTTCCGCGTGCTGGATGACGCTGTGTTTGAGCGGGGGCACCACAACCCGCGCGAGGGTGGTCCCAAGGGCATCGATGTGCATGAGCCCTGGGGCCTGATGGTGACCACCTGTGCAGAGCAGCCTCTGGCCATTTTCGACATCCTCGACATCGCGGCTGGTGTGGAAGCCTCGGCGCCAGAAGATGCGGTGAACCCAGGCTCGCCCAGTGCCTCACCTGCAGACCGTACACGGGTGACCGTACTTCGGCTGGTGCGGGATGTAGCGGCCCGTGAGGCCGCCGTGACGGCGGCCGTGCGAAAGGAAGTGGGATTGATGCGCGCAAGCTGGTCCTGGCGTGTGACCGCACCATTGAGAGCTTTGGCAGGCGGCTGGATCCGGTGGCGGTCGAGGCGGCGCGGGTTTTAAGACGCAAGTCACGCGGGGGCACACAACGCGGATGCCATGGTCTTTGCAGCAAAAAAAAGCCCGCCGGGAGCGGCGGGCTTTTGCTTTTTGAAAGCGCTGGACTTCAATACGCGTCGAGCACCGCACCCTTGCTGGCGCTCGATGCATTGAACGCGAACTTGGCCTGCACCCCGCGCGTGTAACGCGGTGCGGGGGCCGTCCAGGCTGCGCGGCGCTTGGCGATCTCTTCTTCGCTCACGTTCAGCTCCAGCAGCAGTTGGCGTGCGTCGATGGTGATGCTGTCGCCTTCGTTCACGAAGGCGATGGTGCCACCGGCTGCCGCTTCGGGCGCCACGTGGCCGACCACCATGCCCCAGGTGCCGCCCGAGAAGCGGCCGTCGGTGATCAGGCCCACGCTTTCACCCAGGCCAGCACCAATCAGCGCGCCAGTGGGGGCCAGCATTTCGGGCATGCCGGGGCCGCCCTTGGGGCCCAAATAGCGCAGCACCATCACGTCCCCCGCCTTGATCTTGCCGGCCAGGATGGCTTCCAGTGCCGATTGTTCGTCGTCAAACACGCGGGCCGGTCCGGTGATCACGGGGTTCTTCAGGCCCGTGATCTTGGCCACAGCGCCCTCGGGGCTCAGGTTGCCTTTGAGGATGGCCAGGTGGCCTTGGGCGTACATCGGGTTGCTGATGGGGCGGATCACGTCCTGGTCGGCGCGGGGCTCGTCCGGCACATCCTTGAGCACTTCGGCAATCGTCTTGCCTTCGATGGTGATGCAGTCGCCATGCAGCAGGCCTGCGTTCAGCAAGATCTTCATGACCTGCGGGATGCCGCCTGCGCGGTGCAGGTCCACAGCCAGGTATTTGCCGCTGGGCTTGAGGTCGCACAGCACGGGGGTCTTCACGCGCACGCGTTCGAAGTCGTCAATGGTCCATTCCACGCCCGCTGCGTGGGCAATGGCCAGGAAGTGCAGCACCGCGTTGGTGGAGCCACCCGTGGCCATGATGACGGCCACGGCGTTCTCGATGGACTTCTTGGTCACGATGTCGCGCGGCTTCAGGTCCATCTTGATGGCCTCGATCAGCACCTTGGCCGATTCCTTGGCCGAGTTCATCTTTTCGTCGTGCGGGTTGGCCATGGTGGACGAGTAGGGCAGGCTGATGCCCAGGGCCTCGAACGCGCTGGACATGGTGTTCGCGGTGTACATGCCGCCGCACGAGCCGGTGCCGGGGATGGCGCGCTTCTCGATTTCCTTCAGGTCAAAGTCGCTCATCTTGCCGGCGGCGTTCTCGCCCACGGCCTCGAACACGCTCACGATATTCAGGTCCTTGCCCTGGTAGTGGCCAGGCAGGATGGTGCCGCCATACACGTAGATGGCGGGCACATTGGCGCGCAGCATGCCCATCAGGCCGCCCGGCATGTTCTTGTCGCAGCCGCCTACCACCAGCACGCCGTCCATCCACTGACCGCCCACGCAGGTCTCGATGCAGTCGCTAATGACTTCACGGCTCACCAGGCTGTATTTCATGCCTTCGGTGCCCATGGCCATGCCGTCGCTGATGGTGGGGGTGCCGAATACCTGGGCGTTGCCACCGGCTTCCTCGATACCTGCGATGGCCGCGTCTGCCAGCTTTTGCAGGCCGCTGTTGCAGGGCGTGATGGTGCTGTGGCCGTTGGCCACGCCCACCATGGGTTTCACGAAGTCGCCTTCCTCGTAGCCCATGGCGTAGTACATGGAGCGGTTGGGTGCGCGCGACTTGCCCTGGGTGATGTTGGCGCTGCGGCGGTTGATGGGCTGGATCGGGATGACTTTGTTGTCTGCCATGGTGTGTTTTCCTTCGTGGAGCGAATCTTGTGGGTGGAGAAACTTTTCGCAGCCGCGAGTATGCGGCGATTGGTGGGCGCCATCCAATCCATTTGTACAGGGCGATTAATATGTACAGCATATGAAAGAGCCATTCATTGATATGCGTTTGTGGCGGCAGTTTGCCGCAGTGGCTGAGGAGCTGCACTTTGGCCGCGCGGCGCAGCGCCTGCACATGACACAACCGCCGCTCACGCAGGCCATCGCCGGGCTGGAGCGCACGCTGGGCCTTCAACTGTTCGACCGCACCAAACGCAGCGTGCAGCTCACTCCGGCCGGGGCTGCCCTGTTGCCGCAGGTGCTGGATTTGCTCGACCGCGCCCAGGCACTCCCTGCACAGGCGCGCGCGGCGGCAGCGGGCGAGGTGGGGCGGCTGCGTCTGGCGTTTGTCTCGACCGTGGGTTTTGGGATGCTGCCGCAGTGGGTGCTAGCCTTCCGGGCCCAGTGGCCCGGGGTGCGGCTTGAATTGATCGAGGCGACGGGCGACGTGCAACTTCAGGCGCTGGAGCGGGGGGAGATTGATGCCGGGCTGCTTTTGCACACGCCCGGCCAGGCGCCACCTGCCCTGCGAAGCCTGTGTGTGGCGCAAGAGCCGCTGGTGCTTGCGCTGCCTGAGCTTCACCCGCTGGCGCGCACGCCCACCGTCCGGTTCTCTGACCTGCTGCGGGAGCCTCTGGTGATTTTCCCCCGCCCGATCCTGCCATCGCTGTACGACGCGATCGTGGCGCTGTACCACGCAGCGGGGCAGGTGCCGCAGGTGGCCCAGGAGGCCATCCAGATGCAGACCATCGTCAACCTGGTGTCGGCCGACCTGGGGCTGGCCTGGGTGCCTGCCAGCGTGCAACAGTTTCAGCGGCCGGGCGTTGTCTACCGGCAGCTGGGCGGCAAGTCTCCCCTGGCGCCCGTGTGCGAAACCAGCCTGGTCTGGGGCGCCACTGTGCCGCCCGCACTGGCCCGGTGGATCGACTTTGTGGCCCATGAGGTGCAGGCCAGCGCCCTGAAAGGGTAGTGCTGCGCGTGCACAATCGCCCCCATGCTGACTTATCCCCACATCGACCCTGTCGCCCTGCAGATCGGCCCGCTGGCCATCCACTGGTACGGCCTGACCTATCTTGCGGCTTTTGGCCTGTTCATGCTGCTGGGCATCCGGCGCCTGCGGCACGAACCGTTTGCCTCCATCACCGGCCCTGGCGCATGGTCGCGCAAGGACGTGGAAGACATCCTGTTCCTGGGGGTGGCGGGTGTGGTGGTGGGGGGGCGCCTGGGGTATTGCCTGTTCTACAAACCTGCGTATTACCTGAGTCACCCCCTGGAAATCTTTGCCGTGTGGCAAGGGGGTATGGCCTTTCACGGTGGCTTGTTGGGCGTGATAGCGGCCATGTTGTGGTTCGCACATTCGCGCAAGCGCCCCTGGCTGCAGGTTGCCGACTTTGTGGCGCCCTGCGTGCCCACGGGTTTGGCCGCAGGGCGGGTGGGCAACTTCATCAACGGCGAACTGTGGGGCCGTTTTGCCAGCCCGGACCTGCCGTGGGGCATGGTGTTTGCACACAGCGGTTCCCTGCAGCCACGCCATCCGTCGCAGGTTTACCAGTTCCTCTTGGAGGGCTTGCTGCTGTTCATCCTGCTGTGGCTGTATGCGCGCAAAGAACGTCGCCAGGGCCAGGTGGCCGCCGCATTCCTGGTGGGTTATGGCACCTTCCGCTTTATTGCCGAATACTTTCGCGAGCCCGATGCGTTCCTCGGCATCCTGTCCTTGGGTATGAGCATGGGCCAGTGGCTGTGCGTGCCGATGATCGCCGCGGGCGTGGGCCTGTGGGTGTGGGCACAGCGCCAGCCCGCGGTGGCGCAAAAAATCAGTTGAAATTGGCCTCTAGCGCTTAACTGGTAAGCGCTAGCAGCTATAAAAATAGCAGCGCTTGCCATTGCAAGGTAAGTGCTCTGCCGGTGGGTGAGGCGGGACGATGTGTTGACCCGCCTCCGCCGCGCTTCCCGTGCGGCTTTTTACCGAAATAAAACGGCCCTCGTGTTGCATCTCTGCACCATGGGTGCACCGTTTGTCGCCCCATCAGCACATTTCAGGGTTTTCCTCTTGTGATTTTGCGTAATTATGAGAAATTACGAACTATTCAGAGTGATGTTGACGTTTGGCGGCATTTGAAGCCGCGTTGGCAGCAAAAGATGCAGGCGTTTTGCCTGCGCACCCTGACACCCTGGAGTTTTCCCCGCACCATGCGCCCGGTTCCCAACTCACTGCACGACGAAGCCGCCTCGCGCTTGCGCGAGCAAATCTTTGCGGGCGCCTTGCCCCCCGGGAGTTTTCTGGACGAAGCGGCCTTGTGCGAGCGGCTCGCTATTTCGCGCACGCCGCTGCGCGAGGCGCTCAAAGTGTTGGTGGCGGAGGGCTTGCTGCGCCACGAACCGCGCCGCGGCTGCTTTGTGGCTGAGATCACCGAGCGCGACCTGGACGATCTTTTTCCCGTGATCGCGCTGCTGGAGGGGCGGGCGGCCCATGAGGCCACGCGCAAGGCGGTCGCGGCGGATGTTGCGGCGCTTGAGGTGTTGCACCAGCGGCTGCAGCAGTTTGCCGCTGAAGGCCTGATTGCCGACTACTACGAAGCCAACTACGCCATTCACGAGGCCTTCATCACACTGGCGGACAACCGCTGGCTGGCCCAGGTGATTGGCGATCTGCGAAAGATCCTGCGCCTGGCGCGAGCACAAACGCTGCATGTGCCGGGCCGCCTGCAGCAAAGCCTGGCCGAGCACCTGGCAGTGTTCGCCGCGCTCAAGGCGCGCGACTGCGACGCCGCCGAAGAGGCCATGCGCAACCATCTGTTGCGCCAGCGCGATGCGCTGCGCGACGTAGCCCGCAACCAGCAATCGAGGCTCACCCCATGATCAACAGCACCCCCGAATGGATCACCCGCAGTGTGTCGCGCCTGCGCACGGCAGCGCCCGCCGCAGACAAGCCCGCTGACAAAACCGGCGAGAAGGCAAGCGAGAAGGCGACCGACAAACCGGCCCGCGCCGGGCTCGACAAATCGGTGACCGATGTGGTGGCCAAGGTCGCCGTACCGCGTTCCACCAACGAGCGGCTGCAGGCCACGCTGCGGCGCGGGCAGGAGGCTCTGTCGCCCCGCGCGCTGCGCCGCCTGCTGGCCGACCTGCAGGAGGTGGTGGCCCCGCAGGTGAGCGAGATCGAAGGTGGCCGCCGCGCCCAGGCCGTGGCCGAGTGGTATGCCAAGGCCGAGCCCGAAGAGCGCCGCGACATGTGGCTGCTGATGTGCGAGCAGTTCGCCCCCGACGCCACGCGCTTCAAATCGGCCCGCCAACGCTACGAAGCGGCGGCTGGCACGGCCGAAGAAGGCCAGGCCGAGATCAGCCTGCGCCGCGCACTGGTATCGCCGCGCACGCGGCTGCTGCAGCGTTTTTCTGCGTTCCCTGAAGGCATGCGGTTCTTGCTGGACATGCGTGCCGAGCTGCTGCCCCTGCTCAAGTCCGACAAGCGCCTGTTGGCGCTGGATGCCGAGCTGGAGCACCTGTTCTCGACCTGGTTTGACGTGGCCTTTCTGGAGCTACGCCGCCTGTCGTGGGACTCGCCCGCTTCGCTGATTGAAAAGCTCATCAAGTACGAGGCCGTGCATGACATCCGCAGCTGGGCCGATCTGAAAAACCGGCTCGACAGCGACCGCCGCTGCTACGGCTTCTTTCATCCGCGTTTGCCCAACGAGCCGCTGATCTTTGTGGAGGTGGCGCTGGTGGACAAAATCTCGTCCAGCATCACGCCTTTGCTCGACGAAGCGGCGGCACCCGCTGACATCGGGCGGGCCACCACGGCGATTTTCTATTCGATCAGCAACACCCAGACCGGGCTGCGCGGTGTGAGCTTTGGCGATTCACTCATCAAGCATGTGGTGGAGACCCTCACGGCCGAATTTCCCCGGCTGCGCACCTTTGCCACGTTGTCGCCGATTCCGGGTTTCCGCGCTTGGCTGGGCAAGCATGCCGGTGCGATGCTGGAGCGCCTGGATGACAAGCGCCGCACCGAGCTGGGCCGGGCCGTGGGCTTTGAACCCCCGCAAGCCACCCATCTGCTGGCTGCGCTCGACAAGGCCACCGACCTCGATGCCCGATCGCCCGTGCGCCAGATGCTGATGGAGTGCGCCGCACGCTACCTGGCCCGTGAGCTGCAGGACGGAAAGCCAGTGGACCCGGTGGCCCGCTTCCACCTGGGCAACGGAGCGCGGGTGGAACGCCTGAACTGGGCGGGAGACCCGTCCAGCAAAGGACTGAAACAATCGTACGGGCTGATGGTGAACTACCTGTACGACCTCAAGCGCATCGACAAGCACCGCAGCTTGCTCGCGCAAGGCAAGGTGCCGGTGTCGGGGGACATCGACAGCCTGTGCCGTGACTGACCGCAGGCCCCGGTGCCGCGCAATGCCATCATCGTCATCATCGGCGCAGACAATGGCCGATGGACCCCCTCAGAGGGGAGCCAGCCGATGGTGGCAAGTGCCTGGCACGGTTTTGAACGGTGGGGCACCGTAGGCCTGCTTTCCTTTTTTACAACGACGACAGGAGACAAGGAATGAAAGACATGCGAATTCAGCGCCGCGAGGTGCTGCTGGGGGCTGCTGCCACAGGTTTGGGGCTGGCCACGGGCACGGTGCCTGCATGGGCCCAGGCATCGGCCTGGCCCACCAAACCGGTGAACCTGGTGGTGCCGTTCCCTGCGGGCGGCGGCACCGATGCCTTTGCGCGCCCCTTGGCAGCGCAGTTCTCCAAGGCCACCGGCAAGACGCTGGTGATCGACAACCGAGGGGGCGCGGGCGGCACCGTGGGGGCCAGCTTTGCCTCCAAGGCCGCACCAGACGGCTACACGCTCTTCATGGGGGCCGTGCACCACGCGATCGCCCCGTCGATGTACCCCAAGCTCGACTACGACCTGGAGAAGGACTTCATTCCGCTGTACCTGCTGGCCAACGTGCCCCAGGTGGTGGTGGTCAACCCCAAGAACGTGCCGGTCAACAACTTCCAGCAGTTCATGGACTATGTGAAGCGCAACCCCGCCAAGCTCAATTACGGGTCTGCGGGCGCTGGCACGTCGCACCACCTGGCGGGCGAGCTGTTCAAGCAGCAGACGGGCACCTTCATCACCCACATCCCCTACCGGGGTGCCGGCCCCGCGCTGCAGGACCTGATTGGTGGGCAAGTGGACATGATGTTTGACGGGCTCGGTTCCTCGGCGTCCCACATCAAAGGTGGCCGTATCAAGGCACTCATGGTGTCGGGCCCCAAGCGCAATGCCGCGTTCCCAGACGTACCCTGCGCCGCCGAAGTTGGCCTGCCCGACTACACCGTCACCACCTGGTACGGCCTGTGGGCACCCAAGGGCACCCCCGCCGATGTGCAGGCGCGCATCGTGGACGAGGTGCGCAAGCTGGGCAGCGCCGACGAACTCAAAACGATCTGGGCCAACAACGGTGCCGAATACGGCGGCATGACCCAGCAGCAGTTTGCGGGCATGGTCAGCAGCGAGGTCAAGCGCTGGGCGGCGGTGGTGAAGGCCTCTGGCGCAAAGCTTGATTAACCCCCCCAGAAGGTGTGAATGAACCCGCCATGCCCGCTCGTCCCGCAAAAACCCGCCCCGTCGTTGTTGCATATGCTCGCCATAGCCGCGCTATGGCTGCGCTTTGCGCCTAGACGGAGCGCGTTTGTGCGGTCCGCTCTGACACGCCGGATTCATACACACCTTCCGCGCTTCGCGCCTTCCCCCTGAAGGGAGACGCCACCCGTGGCCTGGCAGAGCCAGTTCCACGGTGGCACTGGCGATGGCGCTGCGCCGGTTTTTGCGGGCAGTGGACTTTGCAAACGTGATGGGCAACGAATATGTCGGGTGAAGTGTTGATGGAAGCGGGTGAGGGCGGTGTGGTGCATGTCACGCTGCGCCACACCGGGCGGCTGAACGCCATGTCGCGACCCATGTGGCGGCAGCTGCGTGCGGCGTTTGAAGACATCCAGCAGCGCAGCGATGTGCGCTGCGTGCTCATTGCGGGGGAGGGCGATGCCTTCTGTGCGGGCGGTGACATTTCGGAGTACCCCGGCTTTCGGTTTGATGTCGCTGCCTTGCGGGACTTTCATGAGAACGACGTCTGGGGTGGGCTTAACGCCATGCTCCAGTGCGATGTGCCTGTGGTGGCGCAGATCCGTGGCGCCTGCATGGGTGCCGGGGTGGAGATTGCCAGCTGCTGCGACATCCGCGTGGCGGGCAGTGGTGCGCGTTTTGGCGCGCCGATTGCCAAGCTCGGTTTCCCGATGGCCCCGCGCGAGGCGCAGCTGGTGGCGGGTGCTGTGGGTGACGTGACCGCACGCCAGATGCTGCTGGAGGCCGCCACCTTCAGCGCCTCTGACATGCTGGCGCGCGGCTTTCTGAGCCGTGTGGTGGCCGACGACATGGTGGCCACTGAGGCCTTGGGCAGCGCACAGCGCATCGCAGCACTGGCGCCGCAGGCCGCCCGCATGAACAAGCAGACATTTCGGGCATTAAAAATGCCTCTAGCGCTTGATGGTAAAGCGCAAGAAGCTATGAAAAATATAGTAAACGGGGCGCCTGACCCCTATGCCTACGCGGACAGCGCCGAGCACCGCGAAGGCATCACCGCGTTCCTAGAAAAACGCGCGCCGTTGTTTTGACGGGCCCCGCCCGCCTTGTTGATCCAAACCTTTAAAACCGTCCAACTGCCATGAGCCAAAACAACCTCTTCAGCGCCCTGCGCGCAGCCTTCCCGTCTGACCTGGACAGCACCGCCGTCGAGACCATGGCGGCAGACGGCACCCCGCTGTTCTACACCTGGCGCGACCTGGACCGCGCCAGCGCCCGCATCGCCAACCTGCTCGCATCGCTCAAGCTGCCCCAAGGCAGCCGCGTGGCCGTGCAGGTGGAAAAGTCCGTCGAAGCCATGGCCCTGTACCTGGCCACGCTGCGCGCGGGCTACGTGTTCCTGCCACTCAACACCGCCTACCAAAGCGCCGAGATCGAATACTTCATCGGCAACGCCGAGCCCGCGGTGGTGGTGTGCTCGCCCGGCAACTTCGGCTGGGTCAGCAAGATTGCCTTCACGCTGGGCACGCAGCATGTGTTCACCCTGGGCGACGACCGCACCGGCAGCCTGCTCGAGCGCGCCACCCACCACAGCGATGAGCACCAGGCCGTGGCCCGCAGTGCCGACGACCTGGCCGCCATCCTCTACACCAGTGGCACCACCGGCCGCAGCAAGGGCGCCATGCTTACGCACGGCAACATGCTGAGCAACGCCGTCATGCTCAAGGACTACTGGGGCTGGAAGAAGGGCGATGTGCTCATCCACGCACTGCCCATCTTCCACGTGCATGGCCTGTTCGTCGCCATCCACGGTGCGCTCATCAACGGCAGCAAGATGATCTGGATGGCCAAGTTCGACCCCAAGGCCGTCATCGGCGCCATGCCCCGCGCCACCGTGTTCATGGGCGTGCCCACGCTGTACGTGCGCATGCTGGCAGAGCCCGGCCTGACCAAAGAGGCCGTGAAGAACATGCGCCTGTTCATTGCAGGCTCTGCACCGCTGCTCATCGAAACCTTCAAGGAATGGCAGCAACGCACCGGCCACACCATTCTGGAGCGTTACGGCATGAGCGAAACCATCATGCTCACCAGCAACCCCTACAGCGCCGACAAGCGATACAAAGGCGAGGATGAGCGCCGTGGTGGCACCGTCGGCTTCCCCCTGCCGGGCGTGAGCCTGCGCGTGCAGGGCGACGACGGCAAAGACCTGCCCGTGGGCGAGATCGGCGGCATCCAGGTCAAGGGCCCCAACGTGTTCAAGGGCTACTGGCGCATGCCCGAGAAGACGGCGGAAGAGTTCACCAAAGACGGCTACTTCAAGACCGGTGACGTGGGCAAGGTCGATGAGCGCGGCTACGTCCACATCGTAGGCCGCAGCAAAGACCTCATCATCAGCGGCGGCTACAACGTCTATCCGGCAGAGATCGAGGGCTACATCAACGACATGCCCGGCGTGGCCGAAAGCGCCCTGGTCGGCGTGCCGCACCCCGACTTTGGCGAAGTGGGCGTTGCTGTGGTCATCGCCAAGCCCGGTGCCAAACTGGATGCCGATGCCATCGTGGCCCAGCTTAAGTCGCAGCTGGCCAACTTCAAGATTCCCAAGAAGTGTTTTGTGGTGGCGGAGCTGCCGCGCAATACGATGGGGAAGGTGCAGAAGAACTTGTTGCGGGATCAGTACAAGGGGTTGTTTGCCTGAAGTTGAAAGGCTGGCATCCAGGCCCGCCTTGGCGGGCCCGATCAGAACAAGCATCGGAATGCGTCCATCCGCAGAATTTTAGGTTTGCCTAAAAGGCGAGGGCATGCATACTGCCAGCGAAATAGCCGTGTCGAAATGCGTTGTCAGACTTCTGTTGTTTTGATTTTTTCGCCTAAATCTAGTTAGGCATTGCAATGGAGAATTTCGTGAGCCAAGAAGCACCGGTTCAAACTAGTGACCCATTCATTCAAAAACTTCATGAGTTCTACGGCTCCACCCTTTTCCAGCAGAAGGTCAGCTTTTGGAGCAGTGTCGTTGCTTCTGCGGCGGGCCTAATCGTTGTGATTCTTGCGTTCATTGCCTATTTCTACGACCGGAATAAATTGAGCGAATCCGTAGTTCTTGGGGTCGCTGGCGTAGTCGCGCAATTCATTTCAGCTGCATTCTTTTACGTACACAACAAGAGTACTTCGCAAGCCCTTGAAGGCTTCGGCAAGCTCGTGAAACTTCAAGATACAAAGCTTGCAGTTGATCTCGTCGCGCGTATGGACCCCAAGAACCACGACTATATGTATATGAGCATCATCAACGTCCTCATTCTTCGTAATGAACCAAATCGTGACCTCACTCCAGACCTTGTCCGAGCATTGCAGGAGACTGGTAAACAGAACAAGCCCTAACAATTTATTCAAGCCGATGCCGCTTTGCGTCTCGGCTTAACTCAGGCGTTAGGCCATGAAGAATCGCATCCCCTTCGCAGTGATCGCCTTGGCCTTGGTTACTGGCCTCGGGTACTTTGTGGCCGGCGAAAAAATCGATAGACAGCTTTGTGGTGTTCGAAATGGAAAGTGGGCATCCGTCGATGGGGTGTGCATAGCGCGGACTTGTTTAAAAATGGAAGCTGTGGATCTTGGGCCAACCCGGTTGCTTCCTGCAAAAATCTTAGCGCGGGCTCTCCAAGATCAGAGGTGTATTTCCAATTGGGTATGCCAGAAAGCTCAACCGAATCTTTGGCGACATGGAGTGCAGCCAAGGGAAGTGACAAGAAAATTACCGCCGATTTTAAAGGAGACCGTCTTGCTTCGCTCAGTTGCCCCGCCTAACCCGGCAGTCAAGCTGACCCGCCAAAGGCGGGCAGCTTACTTTGTCCGTTGTGCTTCAGTGAACCAAGTCAATGATTGAGCGTCTGGCGGAACTTCTGGATCTTCCCGATGCGGACTATTGGTCTGATGTTGGGTGTATCGAGGCGCGTTCCATCATTGATGCAGACCCGCAGTTGGTTATGTGCCAGATCAAAAGCCAATGGAGATCGTGGCCGGAACCACGACAGGAGCACTTGGCTTACATACTTGGAGAGGGAACGCATCCACTGGAAAGGGAAGTCCTCCTCGAGATGGCATCCTCTAGTGCTCCCGGCGTCGTTATGTCCGCCCGAGAAGCGCTACGTGGAATTCCTGGCAGTGAGGCATAACCTGACAGTCAACCGGACACCCAAATGCTGCGCATTTGGGTTCCCTTCGCTGGCGCTTCGGTGCCGGTTACTTCTACGTTATGCCTCATGAGGTGGCCGCAATGAGCGTCTGGCAAGTACTTGGCATCGGCGAAGGTTTCGTCCGCTCCGGAAAAGTTGACTCGTTCGAGTTGTCCGGATTTGTTCAAGCTCCCAGCGCACGTGAAGCGGCGAGCCGAGCCCTGTCAATTGCAAAGCAGCAGGTCGCTGAGCTGACTCAGATGAACGAAGCGGCTCAGCGCTGGCCGCTGATCAACTGGAACGAAATCCAAGAAGCGGACGCGCTCGCATTGAGCCCAGGGCAGCTAGACAAGGTTGAACTTCACTGGGCGAGCGATGCGGCATAACCATTCATTGCAGCCGACCTGCGCCAGCTTCGCTGACTGGTCGGCTGAATTCAAACGTTATGTTTTATTAAAGTAATATCGTCATCCGAAATATGGGGAGTCTATGAACACTGGTCGCAATACACTTTTGATATTTATCGTTTCTGTACTTCTTAGCGCCTGTGTTGCGCCAACAACAATCGCTTCCAATAAGGCGGAAAATTACAATAAAGAGCCAAAACGTATTTTTGTACTGACCGATGTAGGTAGTGAATTTGGGAAAGATTTTTTCGATTCCTTCCAAGCAAAGCTGGGTGCTATTGCAAGAGATTGCGGTGCCGCTTTAGAGGTGAGCAGAATTTCTTCATTAGAGCTGGATGAGAAAATTCATCTCAATAAAATGAAAATGTTTAAAGCCGATACTATTATGAGTGTTCGCCGAAATGGTGGAACAAGAAATGAATACGGCATTTTTCATGCAATCTATAATGTCAAATTAGTTGACGTGCAAACCAATAAAGCGGTGTGGAGAGCAGATACTAATTTTTATCGCGGTGGAACTGCTATTCCAATAAAAGAGCGTGGTGAAGCTCTTGCCGTTGATATAACTAATAAAATAAAGGAAGATAAAATATTTCGCTCCTGCGAAATAATAAAATCTAAAACATAACAGGTCGCTCAACCTGACTCGCATATCCAGACCGCCATTAACTCCAGCGCTTCGCCCTTCTCAAAGGTTTCTCCTTGGGGGTTTTGGCGCTCTGCTGGGCTCCGGCTGCGTTCGCTTCGTCGGTTTCAGGCTTTTTTGGCCTCTGGCGCCTGTGCTGCAAGCGCTACCAGCTATCAGTCTTGTAGCGCCGTGCACCCTTCGGTACCCAGCGCTTTTGCGTGGGCTGCGCCCTTCTCCAATTCAGGGTGCTCCCTTTTGGCCTTCGGGTCTCACTGTTCGTCGCAGCCGACTGCTACGCGGCGGCTGAACTCAGAGCGTTAGAGAGAATTCGATGCGCTTCGAGAGATTCATGAATTGGTTTTGCTGCTTGGCCGTCGTTGACCGCATAAAGCTGTGTGCATAGTCAGATGCGGTGTGCCAAATGCCATCGGTAGCAATGTGGAATCAGTCTATTTCAGCCTCGTCAGACCTCATCAATGAATCGCCGCATCCTCGCCGTCGCCCTCGCAATTGCCCTGTTTGCGATTATTGGGGCATCCCTTGCACCCCTATTTTTGACTCCTCCGGTTCCCCAATGTCCCTACTTGAGCACACCGGTGCGGTTTACCAAAATTGATAGTCGCCCAGTGCAAGTACGTAGAGGAACGCGCCAGTTCATCGCCCAGTTTCCGGTGGTGGAATACAGCTACGTCGTTTCCGGCAAGAGCTACACCAGCACCAGGATGTTTTGCTCAGACAGTGATGGTTTCAGAGCGGATTGGTCCAAGGTGGACCGCTTCTTTCACATTGCCAGAAATGGCGGTGAACTGGTGGCGTGGTTTCCGCCGTCATCACCCGAGTCGGCGTGCATCTCCATCGATGCGGACTTCGATTACTCCGTGGTTTCCAGCACCTCTTCGCAGTGCCGGGCGCATTGAAGTCTGCCCTTGGGTGGGTGGGGGGGTGAGGGGGCTTCGTGCCCGCGCGGGCGGATGCTGCCGAATGCTTCGTTTGGCAGCGGGGTCGTGCAAACAGTGGTTGCTATACTATTGATAGCTTGTTGCGGTTGATAGATAAGCGCTAGGGCCCTATTTGATTAAAAACTGTTCGTGCAGCGCCAGGGGCTTCCATCCCACGCGCAGGCCTGCCAGCGCAGGGATCTGGCTTCGTCAACCCGCTGTGACCTTGGCCGTGGTGACGGTGTTGGCGCTCCCCAGTCCTTGCGGTGGTGCGCAAAAGATGCAGCCTGCCCCAGCCTCTGCCGTCACAGGCGCAGCCGCCCCTTCCCCATGGTTGCAGCAATGCTCCAGCCACCCGGCCACCAGCCGGTACACCGACAAGTTGGTGCGGGCCGTGGGCGCGCACAGGTAGTAGCCCAGCGGGCTGTCAAAGCGGTCCTTCAGGGGCTCGACCAGCGTACCGGCCTGCAGTTCGTCTTCCACCAGACAGGTGGGCACAATGCCCACGCCAAAGCCTGAGACTGCTGCGCGGATGATGAGTGAGTAGAGGTTGAAGCCCGGCCCGAAGCGGCTGGCGCTGGTGTCCAGGCGATGTGCTTCCAACCAGTCTTGCCAGGCCAGGGGCACCTCGATGTGTTGCAGCAGCGTGGCGCGCACCAAGTCTTCCGGAGTGTGCAGGGGCAGGGCGTCGCGCAGTTGGGGATTGCAGACGATGCAGGTCTCTTTGCCGATCAGATAGCGCGCATTGGCGCTGGGCCAGTTGCCGTAGCCGTACTGGATGGCAGCGTCGAACTCGTGCGGCGTCGCAAAGTCGTGCGCGTGCTGGTAACGCACAAAGTTCAGCGACACCTGCGGCAACGTGCGCTTGAAGTGGCCCAGGCGCGGAAACAGCCACGGCACCCCAAATTGGGCAAGCACGAGGCGCCGAACATTTGGACGGGAATGAAAAAAACACCGAGCGGGTGTCTAGCCTTCTCGGTGTTTTGCTATGTATTTAATAGCTTTTAGCGCTTTATGGATAAGCGCTAGAGCCTGTTTTTATGCTTGAATTCGTGCTTAACGCAGCACAAGCACAGGGATGTGCGAGTGCGTCAGCACGTGCTGCGTCTCGCTGCCCAGCAGCAGGCGCTTGAGGCCCTTGCGGCCGTGCGATGCCATCACGATCAGGTCGCACTTGTGCTTCTTGGCGGCCGAGATGATGGCTTCGGCCACGAGGTCGGACTTGGCGATGACGGCCTTGACTGCCACGCCTTGGGCGTCGCCCTGGGCCTTCACACCATCGACCATGGCCTGTGCCGCATCGCCCCATTGGGTTTCGATGCGCTTGACGTCGTTGGTATCGACGGGCATGCCGCCCTCGAAGTAACTGCGGGGGTAGCGGGGCACCACCTTGAGGGCCACGGCAGAGGCGCCGGTGAGCGCGGCCAGCGACAGTCCGTGTTCCACGGCCTTGTCGGAAAGGGGTGAGCCGTCCGTTGCGATCAGGATGCGTTTGTACATAAAGGTCTCCTCAAAGTGATGGAACAAGCTTAGGATGAATCATGTTCTGGGACTTGATGCAGGTCAATGTACCTGTCATGCCCGAACGATAGGCTTGAACCATGTCAATGTTTCGACCCGGTGCGCCGGCCTCCTCCCCGGCACATCCGCCCGATGCTGTTTCCAATGCGGAGCCTGCCGCGCACGCCGTGCTGCTGGACGACCCGCAGGAGTGGTCGGCGTTCGGTCGGCCTGTGGGGCCAACGGGCCAGGCTGCCGAAGATCCCGCCAGCTGTGCCTGGGACTCCCAGGTGGTGCTGGACGGCATGCACTGCGCGGCCTGTGCCCTCACCATCGAAGATGCCCTGCGCAGCGTGCCCGGCGTGCTGCAGGCGGATGTGAGCGCTGCCACGCGCCGTGCGCGCGTGGTGTGGCAGCCCTCCCAGGTGCAGCCCTCGCAGTGGATGGACGCTGTGCACAAGGCAGGCTACCGCGCCATGCCCGCCATGGATGCCTTTGCGCGCGAGCAGCGCCAGCGTGAGAACCGCCGCGCGCTGTGGCGCTGGCTGGTGGCAGGCTTTTGCATGATGCAGGTGATGATGTACGCGTGGCCCGCGTACGTGGCGCAACCTGGCGACCTGACGGGCGAGATGGAGCAGTTGCTGCGCTGGGCCTCGTGGGTCATCACGCTGCCCATGGTGGTGTTCTCGTGTGGGCCGTTCTTCAGCAGTGCGCTGCGCGATATTCGCCTGCGCCGCGTCAGCATGGACCTGCCCGTGGCGCTGGGCATGGCCATTACCTTTGTGGTGAGCACGGCGGGCACCTTCGACCCTGCAGGCATCTTTGGCAAGGAGGTGTACTACGACTCGCTGACGATGTTTGTTTTCTTCCTGCTCACGGGCCGCTGGCTGGAGCTGCGCCTGCGCGACCGCACTGCCGGTGCGCTGGAAGCTGTGATGAACCGCCTGCCCGACAGCGTGGAGCGGCGCACTGCCGATGGCAGCTTTGTGCGCGTGGCCACGCGCCGTGTGGTGGCGGGAGACACCATTCGTGTGCTGCCGGGCGAGGCGTTTCCGGCCGATGGGCGCATTACGCTGGGCAGCACGCACGCCGATGAATCCCTGCTGACGGGCGAGTCCACCCCCGTGGCGCGCCCCGTGGGCAGCACGGTCACGGCGGGCAGCTACAACCTGCAGGCGCCGGTGGAGGTGCATGTGGAAGGCACGGGCGGGCAGACCCGCTTTGCGCAGATCGTGGCGCTGATGGAAAGCGCGTCGCTGCAAAAGCCACGCCTTGCCCAATTGGCGGATCGCATTGCGCGGCCGTTTCTGGTGGCGGTGCTCGTGGCAGCGGGCCTGGCTGCGGTGTACTGGTGGCCGTCCGACCCGGGGCATGCCTTGATGGTGGCGGTGGCTGTGCTCATCGTCACCTGCCCCTGCGCGCTGTCGCTGGCCACGCCGGTGGCCATGCTCACCGCCGCTGGCACGCTGGCGCGCCATGGTGTGCTGGTGCGCAACCTGCAGGGGCTGGAGGCGCTGGCCCATGTGGACACCGTGGTGTTCGACAAGACCGGCACGCTCACGCGGGACGGCATGGCCTTGCAGGCCGTACACACCGCCCATGGATGGAGCACGGAAGAGGTGTTGGCTATGGCGGCGTCTCTGGCGCGCCACTCGATGCATCCTGCATCGCGAGCCGTGGTAGCTGCGGCTGCTGCGCTGGATGATGGTCGCTGGGCGGTGACCGATCTGCAGGAAGAAGCCGGGCAGGGCCTGGTGGCCAGGGTGCACGACAGATTGGGGGCCGGACAGCCCGCGCGCCAGGTCCGGCTGGGGTCTGCGCACCATGCCGGCGTGGCGCCTGAAGAAGCGGGGTCGGCGCTGCAGGTGGTGCTGTCGGAGCAGCATGTCAGCGGCGCAGTGTCCGAGCTGGCCCGTTTCGATCTGGTGGAGGACCTGCGCACAGAGGCACCCGCTGTAGTGGCTGCGTTGGAGCAGGGCGGCGTGGCGGTGCAACTGCTGTCGGGCGACCGCGTGGGCGCGGTGCAACGTGTGGCGGCGCAAGCGGGCATTGCCCAGGCGGCGGGCGAGTGCACGCCCCAGGGCAAGCTGGCTGCGTTGCAGTCCTTGCAGGCCGGTGGCCACCAGGTGGCCATGGTGGGCGATGGGCTGAACGATGGCCCGGTGCTGGCAGGGGCCCATGTGTCGTTTGCATTTGGCCGTGCGGTGCCGCTGGCGCAGTCGCAGGCCGATTTTGTGGTGCTGGGCGACAGCCTGGCGCTGGTGCCACAGACCGTGCTGCTGGCGCGCCGTACCTTGCGTGTGGTGCGCCAGAACCTGTGGTGGGCTGCGGGCTACAACGCGTTGTGTGTTCCGCTGGCGGTGGTGGGCTGGATGCCAGCCTGGTTGGCCGGGCTGGGCATGGCGCTCAGCTCGTTGCTGGTGGTGCTCAACGCCGCGCGCCTTGCGCGCGACCTGCCGGCTTTGCCTGCGCAAGGCGAAGACCTGCGGCCACAACAGGGCGCTGTGCCGATTGATATCTCAAAAACAAGCTGGCTGGAGGCTGCCTGATGGACATTCTTTATCTGCTGATTCCACTGTCCGTGGTGCTGGTGCTGATGATTCTGGCGGGCCTGTGGTGGGCGGTCTACCACGGCCAGTTCGAGAGTGTCGAGCAAGAGGGAGAGCGGATTCTCCGAGACGGTTGACTTGTGTCAATGCCCAAAAAAGCTGACTGCAACAAACTCTTACTGCATTACAAAGAGGTGCCCGATGGATTCTCCAAAAACAAATGCTGCGCACTACAACGATACAGTGGTGCGGCAGTTTTCTATCCTGGCCGTGGTTGTGGGGGTGGTTGGCATGCTGGTGGGCGTCATCATCGCCGCCCAGCTTGCCTGGCCTGAACTCAACTTTGGCATTCCGTGGCTCAGTTATGGCCGCTTGCGACCCTTGCACACCAATGCGGTGATCTTTGGGTTTGGTGGCAGTGCGCTGTTCGCCACCAGTTACTACGTGGTGCAACGCACCTGCCAGGTTCGCCTGTTTGCCGGGCCCCTGGCGGCCTTCACCTTCTGGGGATGGGTGCTGGTCATTGCCGGGGCCGTCATCAGCCTGCCAATGGGCTACACCCAGGGCAAGGAATACGCTGAACTCGAATGGCCGATTGACATCCTGATCACGCTGGTATGGGTGTCCTATGCCATCGTGTTCTTTGGCACCATCGGTGTGCGCAAGGTCAAGCACATCTATGTGGCCAACTGGTTCTTTGGCGCGTTCATCCTGGCTGTGGCATTGCTGCACGTGGTCAACAGCGCTGCGATCCCGGCTGACCTCATGAAGAGCTACTCGGCCTACGCCGGTGTGCAGGATGCCATGGTGCAGTGGTGGTATGGCCACAACGCCGTGGGCTTCTTCCTGACCGCAGGCTTCCTGGGCATGATGTACTACTTCATCCCCAAGCAGGCGGGACGACCCGTGTATTCGTATCGCCTGTCGATCGTGCACTTCTGGGCCTTGATCTTCACCTACATGTGGGCCGGCCCTCACCACCTGCACTACACCGCGCTGCCTGACTGGACGCAATCGGTGGGCATGGTGTTCTCGCTGATCCTGCTGGCACCCAGCTGGGGCGGGATGATCAACGGCATCATGACCCTGTCGGGCGCATGGCACAAGCTGCGTGACGACCCCATCCTGCGTTTCCTGATCGTGTCGCTGTCGTTCTACGGCATGTCCACGTTCGAAGGTCCGATGATGTCCATCAAGACCGTCAACGCCCTGAGTCACTACACCGACTGGACCGTGGGCCACGTGCACTCTGGCGCGTTGGGCTGGGTGGGGCTGATCTCGATGGGCTCGCTGTACTACCTGGTGCCCCGACTGTTTGGCCGCGAAAAGATGCACTCCATCAAGGCCATTGAGCTGCACTTCTGGATGGCCACCATCGGCATCGTGCTGTACATCGCCGCGATGTGGATTGCCGGTGTGATGCAAGGCCTGATGTGGCGCGCCATCAACCCCGACGGCACGCTCACCTACACCTTTGTGGAAAGCGTGAAGGCGACCTATCCGTTCTATGTGATCCGCGTGGCCGGTGGCCTGCTGTATCTGGGTGGCATGTTGGTCATGGCCTGGAACGTGTGGATGACAGCGATCTCGGGCCGTTCGGTCAAGGTGGCGATCCCTGCCGTGAATGCGGCCCACGCCTGAGCCGAAGGAGATAACTCATGTCTAACAATAACCCATCGAATTCGACCGGCTTCTCCCATGAAAAGGTGGAAACCAACAACTTCCTGATGATCGTGCTGATCCTCCTGGTCATCGCCATCGGCGGCCTGGTAGAGATCGTGCCACTGTTCTTCCAGAAGTCCACAACCGAGGCGGTCAAGGGCGTGGAGCCTTACAACGCCATGCAACTCGTGGGCCGCGACGTCTACATCCGTGAAGGTTGCTACAACTGCCACTCGCAGATGATCCGCCCGTTCCGCGCTGAAACCCTGCGCTATGGGCACTATTCGGTGGCGGGTGAGTTTGTGTACGACCACCCCTTCCAGTGGGGCAGCAAGCGCACAGGCCCCGACCTGCACCGCGTGGGAGGCAAGTACAGCGACGAATGGCACCGCATCCACCTGAACAACCCGCGTGATGTGGTGCCCGAATCGAACATGCCTGCCTACCCCTGGCTGGAGAAGAACGCCGTGGACCCCGCCAGCGTGGCGCCGCGCATGAAGGCCCTGCGCACTGTGGGTGTGCCGTACACCGACGAACAGATCGCTGCGTCTGCCGCTGATGTCAAGGGCAAGACGGAGATGGAAGCGCTGATTGCGTACCTGCAAGTCATGGGCCGCGCGCTCAAGTAAAGGAGATATCCCCATGGACATCACCACCATGCGCATTGTGGCCACGCTGGCTTCAATGGCCTGTTTCATTGGCATCTGGGTCTGGGCCTATCGAGGCCGCAATAAGGCCCGGTTCGACGAGGCCGCCCAGCTGCCTTTCGAGCAAGATTGACCTTCACCAGAACGAGAACACCCCATGAGTGACTTCACCAGCAATTTCTGGTCGGTCTTTGTGACCACGCTGACCCTGGTCGGCATCATCGCCTGCGGCATTCTGCTTTGGATGGCAGGCCGCAAGAAGGTGATGGCCACGTCCGACAACACTACCGGCCACGTCTGGGACGAAGACCTGGTCGAGATGAACAACCCCCTGCCACGCTGGTGGGTGTGGCTGTTTGTCATCACCATCATCTTCGGCCTGGGCTACCTGGCCGCCTATCCAGGCCTGGGCAGCTTTTCCGGCAAGCTCAACTGGACACAGAAGGGTGAATACGAGGCTGAGATGGCCAAGGCCAAGGCCGAGCTGGAGCCGCTGTATGCCCGGTTTGCCTCGATGAAGCCTGAAGACATTGCCAAGGATCCTCAGGCCCAGGCCATTGGCGAGCGCCTGTTCATGAACAACTGCGCGCAGTGCCATGGCTCGGACGCCCGGGGTAGCAAGGGTTTCCCCAATCTGGCTGATGGCGATTGGTTGCATGGCGGTGCACCCGAGAAGATCCGTGAAACCATCGAGAAGGGCCGTATCGGCAACATGCCTCCCATGGCTGCCGCAGTGGGCTCCCCCGAAGATGTGCGCAATCTCTCGCACTATGTGCTGAGTCTTTCGGGCAGCCCGCATGACTCGCTGCGTGCTTCGTTGGGCAAGTCCAAGTTCACGGCGTGTGCAGCCTGCCACGGAATGGACGGAAAGGGTAATCAGGCACTGGGTGCCCCCAACCTGACCGACGACATCTGGCTGCATGGCTGGGGCGAGGCGGCCATCACTGCCATGGTCAACAACGGCAAGGTCAACCAGATGCCCGCACAGGCGGACAAGCTGACAGAAGCGCAGATCGGTGTGCTGTCGGCCTATGTCTGGGGCTTGTCGAACGGCACCCAGGCCGCTGCACGCTGAGCCTTGGCCACTTGGAGCAGTGCCTAGGCACTGCTCCAGGGGGCAGCGCAAACTGAGAACCACGAAGCAAACGGACCGATACCATCATGAACCCACCCAGCGAGCCTGCTCGCAAGGTCATCCCGATAGCGCCGGTTGCGTCCGATGCCTCATCGCAGGGCGAGATTGTTTCCCTGTACGAAGCGCAAAAGAAGATCTACCCGCGTTCCATCAGTGGCCTCTTCGCGCGTTGGCGCTGGGGTATGGTGTTTCTCACGCAGATCGTTTTCTACGGGCTGCCCTGGTTTGAATGGGGGCAGCGCCAGATGGTGCTGTTTGACCTGGGGGCTCGGCGGTTCTACATCTTCGGCCTGGTTCTGTACCCCCAGGATTTCATCTATCTCACGGGCCTGCTCATTATCTCGGCGTTGTCGCTGTTCCTGTTTACGGCGGTAGCGGGGCGGCTTTGGTGTGGTTTTGCATGCCCGCAAACGGTCTACACCGAAATGTTCATGTGGATCGAGCACAAGATCGAAGGCGATCGCAGTGCGCGGCTTCGCCTGGACAACGGGCCCTGGACCTTCGAGAAGGTCCGCAAGAAGTTTTTCAAGCAGGTCATCTGGATTGCCGTGGCGTTGTGGACGGGGTTCACGTTCGTGGGCTATTTCGTGCCCATCCGCGAACTCGGGGCGGAGCTGTTGGCGGTGCAGGGTGGCTGGCCGATTTTCTGGGTACTGTTCTATGGCTTTGCCACCTATGGCAATGCCGGCTATATGCGCGAACAGGTGTGCAAATACATGTGTCCCTATGCGCGCTTTCAGAGCGCCATGTTTGACAAGGACACGCTGATCGTTACCTACGACCCAGAACGCGGTGAGCAGCGTGGGCCGCGCAAGAAGAACATCGACTACAAGGCCCAGGGGTTGGGCGATTGCATTGACTGCTCGCTGTGTGTGCAGGTGTGCCCCGTGGGCATCGACATTCGCAAGGGCTTGCAGTACGAATGCATTGGCTGCGGCCTGTGCGTGGACGCCTGCAATACCGTGATGGACAAGATGCAGTATCCGCGCGGGCTCATCCGGTTTTCTACGCAGAACGGCGTGGCCAAACGGTGGAGTCAGTCGCAGATCCTGCGCCGTGTGCTGCGGCCACGAGTGCTGATATACAGCGCGGTTCTGGTGGCCCTGTGCGTAGGCATGATGGCCAGCCTTGTCACACGCACGCCTTTGAAGGTGGATGTGGTGCGTGATCGGGCGGCGCTGTCGCGCATCGTGGCGGGTGGAAAGCTGGAGAACATCTACCGCCTGCAGATCATGAACGCCACTGAAGGCCCCCAGCGCTATCGCATCAGTGTGCGTGGCCTTGAAGGGCTGGAGGTCGCTTCTGATGCCGAGGTGGACATCGGTGCGGCGGAGTCCCGGTGGGTGGCCGTCCGTCTGCAGATACCCTATGGATCAGTCCCTTCGGGATCACATGCCGTGCAGTTCGATGTGCAGGCCTTGGGCGCGGACGCCCATGTGAGCGAGAAATCCGTGTTTCTGGTGCCGCGATAACGCAGCGCGCGCCCCGTTGCAAGACCTTCGCGGGTCTTGCTTTGAGCAAGATAATTTTTGAGGAGTAAGCACCATGCCATCCAGTTCCGCCCTCGGCACTGCCCCTTCTGCCGCTGCACCCTGGTGGAGGTTTGGCCATGTTTGGCTGATCATCGCCGGTCCCGTGATCGTGATCATTGCAGGTTTTGTCACCCTGTGGCTCGCGATATCGCGCCCCGACCCCGTGGTCGCTGAGGACTATTACCGCCAGGGCATCGAGATCAACAAGACACTGGCCACCCCAGAAAAAAGCCTGTTGCCAGCCATGAAGGGCCGCAACCACGCGGCCACCCCGGTCCAGGACCAGCCGCGCTGAACCCACCTGGCCGGGCGGCATGCCTGCACGGCCTTACCAGGAGACAAACCAATGTGGATGCAACGCGTGATGTGGATTGCATGGCCGGCCTTTTTGATGGCAGGTGTGATGGAAATGCTGGTTTTTGCGATGGTGGACCCGCAAGACCTTCACTGGTTTGGGCAGCCGTTGGCGTTGTCACGGCAGGGCGTATACACGCTTGCCTTTTTTGCGTTCTGGATGATCACGATGGCATCCAGCGCGTTGACCACGCTGCTCGCGATGTCGCCGTTTGAACTCAACCGTTGCCCGGTTCCCGAAGGCGAGCGCCCCGATGACTGTCGCAAGACATCATCGTGTCCTTGAGCGGTAACGCCACCTGTGGGCAGAGGTCAAGTTGGTGAGAACTGTCAGGGTGGCAGACTACACCGAGTTCAGTGGCAGGCCTGCTGGTTGTTCACGATGCGCTTGAGGGCCTCGGTCTCCAGGATGCGCACATGGCGCTGCTTGACCTCGACAATGCCTTCTTCCACGAACTTGGAGAAGGTGCGGCTCACGGTTTCGAGCTTGAGGCCCAGGTAGCTACCGATCTCTTCGCGGGTCATGCGCAACACGAGTTCGGACTGCGAGAACCCCCGGGCGTGCAGGCGCTGAACCAGGTTGAGCAGGAATGCGGCCAGGCGCTCCTCAGCGCGCATGCTGCCCAGGAGCAGCATCACGCCATGCTCGCGGACAATCTCGCGGCTCATGATCTTGTGCACATGGTGCTGCAAGGCGGTGACTTCGCGGGACAGTTCTTCGATGCGGTCAAAGGGCATGACGCAGACTTCCGCGTCTTCCAGGGCCACTGCATCGCAGGTGTGGTGGTCATTCACGATGCCATCGAGGCCGATGATCTCGCCTGCCATCTGAAAACCCGTGACCTGGTCACGCCCATCTTCGGTGGCCACACATGTTTTGAAGAAGCCGGTGCGAATGGCATAGAGCGAGGTGAAGGATTCGCCATTGCGGAAAAGGGTTCCACCGCGTTTGACCTTGCGGCGAACGGCAACGACCTCGTCAATGCGTTGCAGCTGTTCCTCGTTCAGCCCGACCGGCATGCACAGCTCGCGCAGGTTGCAGTTGGAGCAGGCGACTTTGATGGTGAGCGGGTTCATAGGCACAGGGGCTGGGTAAGGTTTGAGCATATCGCCCCATATGCCTAACAGGCTGGGCCTTTGGGTGCGGGCGGGCGACTGATGTGCATCAAATTGTCGCTGTTCGTCCCGGCCCATCACTTGATGCAGGTCAAGGACATGGAGTGCAGCTTACGGCACAGTCGAAGTGTACGCAAGGAATTTGCCCATGACCGCTGTTTCGCCCGAGCTGCTGCGCCGTTTCGACGTGCCAGGGCCCCGTTATACCTCTTACCCAACAGCTGACCGTTTCGTCGAGGCCTTTGGGCAGGACGACTACGCACTTGCCTTGGAGCAGCGCAGGCTGGGCTCCATGACGAAAGCATTGCCGCTGTCTTTGTACGTGCACATCCCCTTTTGCGAGTCCCTGTGTTACTACTGCGCATGCAACAAGATCATCACCAAACACCATGATCGGGCAGAGGTGTATTTGCGGTATTTGAGCCGCGAGATTGACTTGCACACAGCACACTGCGGCACGGGGCAGGTGGTGAGTCAGCTTCACCTGGGTGGTGGCACGCCCACTTTTCTATCGGACGAGGGCTTGCGGGAGCTGATGGGCATGCTCAAACGCAGCTTTTCGTTGGCGCCGGGCGGGGAGTATTCGATTGAGGTGGACCCTCGCACCGTCAATGCGGACCGCCTTGCCGTGCTGGCGGAACTGGGGTTCAACCGACTGAGCTTTGGAGTGCAGGATTTCGATCCCGAGGTTCAAAAGGCCGTTCATCGCATACAGCCTGCCGAGCAGGTGTTTTCGCTCGTGGAGTCCGCACGTTCGCTGGGTTTTGAATCCATCAATGTGGATTTGATCTACGGCCTGCCTCGGCAGACGCCAGAGTCGTTTGACCGCACGCTGGCCCAGGTTACGCAGCTGCGGCCTGACCGTATCGCGTTGTACGCGTATGCCCATCTGCCAGAACGTTTCAAGCCTCAGCGCCGTATTGTTTCGGCCGAGTTGCCAGCGGCTGCAGGCAAGGTGTCGATGCTCTCCCGTTCGCTGGACGCCTTCATGGATGCTGGGTACGTGTATGTGGGCATGGACCACTTTGCATTGCCTGAGGATGCATTGGCAGTCGCCAAGCGCCAGGGGCGTCTGCACCGCAACTTCCAGGGCTACAGTACGCAACCTGATTGCGACCTGATCGGCCTGGGGGTGTCTGCGATTGGCCGGGTCGGAGCTACCTACAGCCAAAATGCCAAGACCCTGGATGAGTATTACGATTTTCTGAACCAGGGGCGCCTGCCCGTTGTTCGTGGATTGGCCCTGACGCGTGACGATCTTGTGCGCCGCGCAGTCATCATGGCCTTGATGTGCCAAGGCGAGCTGTTGTTTGAGCCCATGGAGCAAGCGTGGTTGATCGACTTTCGCCACTACTTCTCTGCGGAGCTGGCGCAACTGGAAACCATGGCCGAGCAGGGGCTTGTGGTGGTGCGGCCCGATGGGGTCGAGGTCACTGCCATGGGCTGGTTCTTTGTGCGTGGCATTGCCATGGTCTTTGACCGTTACCTGCAGGCTGACCGCAACCGCGCCCGTTTTTCGCGCATCATCTGATCCTCATGATTGCTACGGTCGCCTCAACCGCCTTGCTGATGGGGCTCGTTGGCGGGTCCCATTGTTTGGCCATGTGTTCTGCGCCTTGTGGGGCATTGATCGGGCAGGGCGGTGGGGGCATGGCGTCCACAGCCGGTGGAGATGCGCAGCCACAGGCAACTCCCCAGACGGTGCAGACGGTGCAGTGGGTGCCCCGTGGCGGTGTCATTCGGCGCGCCGTCGCTTTTCATGCTGGCCGCTTGGCCGGGTACGCTGTGGCGGGTGGCTTGGCTGCATGGGCCATGGATAGCCTGGCATGGTTGACCCAGCAGACCGTGGCACTTCGCCCTGCGTGGACCCTGATGCATGTTGCGGTGATGGCGTGGGGTTTGATGATGGTGATCCAGGCGCGCCAGCCCCAGTGGGTAGAGCAGGCGGGCCGTACCGTATGGGCGCGTGTGCGGCCTCTCGTCAGTGCACCAGGCGGGGTTCTGGTTGCTGGGGGGCTTTGGGCCTTGATGCCCTGTGGCTTGCTCTATTCAGCGCTGCTCGTGGCTGCGCTGAGCGGTGGGCCTCTGGAAGGGGCGTTCAGCATGGCGCTTTTTGGCCTGGGCAGTGGTGTGTGGCTGGTGGGCGGGCCCTTGGTGTGGATTCGGCTGAAAGCAGGGGTCAATGCGAAACGTGCGGACTGGGGAACGCGCATCGCAGGAGGGTTGCTGTGCGCAGTGGCCAGCTGGGCACTCTGGATGGACCTGGTCTACAAACCGTCGTTGTGGTGCCGCTAGCCAGCAGTTCCCCCATTCGCAAGCTGCGGTGCGACGGGGTTCGGGAGGCCTCGTAAATCCATGTCTATACAAGGGTGATCAACGCCTGCCCTTGGTGAGAAAGGCAAGTGTTGCCGTGCCGCTGCGGCGCAGGCGCACTCCTTCGACAAGACCCTCGAACTGGCGATAATCTGTGTAACTATTGGTGGCATTGACGTCGCCATGTTTCACACACCTTGAAGTGAACTCCTCCATCCTCATCGACATCAGCCAACTGCGTGTCGGCATGTACATCCAGCTCGACGTGGGTTGGTTGCACCATCCGTTCCCGGTGAGCAGCTTTCGTGTGGCGGCGGCGGAGCAGATTGCCACCTTGCGTGAGCTGGGGCTCACCGAGGTGCGGTACTTTCCCAAAAAGAGCGATCCAGAACTGAGGGAACTCGTGCCTGCAGCCTGGAGCGTGCCGGAAATGAAGGCATCGTCTTCGAGTGCACCAGAGGCTGCGACAGCTACTGCTAAGGTGGACCCAGAGGCGCAGCGCAGGCGTGAATTGCTGGAGGCCCAGAACCGGACGCTGGCGGCCTGCAATCAGCGGTTTGGGGAGGCCACGCGGCAATACCAGGCGCTGGAGCGGGTCGTCTCGGAGCACCCCGACCAGGCCCGTACCAAAGGCGAAACGCTGGTGTCAGGTTGCGTGGCCGAGCTCCTGGAAAACGGTGATTCTGTCATCCGGCTGTTGTCGGAAGGGGTGGGCGAGCGCAATGCCCTGCACCCGATCAACGTGATGGTGATCTCTTTGCTGCTGGGCCGTGCGTTGGGCATGAAAAGTGCCGAGCTGCACGACCTTGGCATTGCCGCGCTGATTCATGATCTGGGCAAGCTCAAGCTGCCGCCGAATCTCAGGCAACCTACGCCCTCCATGATTCCGATGGAGCGTACGCGTTACGAGACCCATGTGGCTGAGTCCGTGACACTGGCCACGCGCATGGGGCTGCCCGAACCTGTGATTACCGCCGTTGCTCGGCACCATGAGATGGCCGATGGCAGTGGGTTTCCGCTGCGGTTGTCGGGGCCCGATCTGGGGCGCGCGAGCCAGGTGCTCGCCCTCGTCAATCGCTACGACCGCATGTGCAATCCCGCCAATGGAGTGGATGCGCTCACACCCCACGAGGCTTTGTCGGTCATCTTTGCACAGCTCAAGGCGCGCTTCGATTCAGTGGTGCTCGGGGCATTCATTCGCATGATGGGGGTGTACCCGCCGGGCTCCATCGTCCAGCTGGTGAACGACCGCTATGCGATTGTTGCCTCGGTCAACTCTTCGCGTCCGCTGCGGCCCAAGGTCATCGTCCATGACTCCCGGGTGCCCAAGGATGAGGCTCCCATCTTGGACCTGGAAACTGTGCCCGAGCTGGGTATCCGGCGCAGCCTCAAGCCTGCGCAACTGCCGCGCGATGCGCTGGACTACCTCTCTCCGCGGCAGCGTATCTGTTACTTTTTCGAGCGTGCGGTCAGCCCCGGTCCCGAAGAGGCAGGGTCGTGACCGTTTCGCAGTCCCACGGCTGGCTCGACGGTTTACAGGAGGCCGTCTGGCTGGTCGATGAGACCAGCCTGCTCATCCTTCACGCGAATGCCGCCGCGCAGCGGCTGGTGGGTTTGCCTGTGGCCGAGATGGTGGGTACGCCCGTGTTGCGTCTGGCCTCCACGCCGCAGGACATGGCGTTCTGGGGGGAGTCGGCCCAGGTGGTTGCAGATGGCATTCATTCCCACACCAGCCTTTTGCGCGCTGACGGCACCCTGGTTCCAGTCAATCGTCAGGTGACGCGCGTTCCTGCAGAGGTCGCTTCTGGCACGGTCTTCATGCTGACCATGCTGGATCGCAGTGTCCAGGAATCGACCGAGCGCGAGCTGGAAACTTTGCTGTCTGAGCTGCGCGCCACGCTGGATTCTGCCGCTGACGGCATGCTCGTGTGCAGCCTCGATGGCCGGGTGCGGGCTTTCAATCAGCGGCTTGCGCAACTGTGGAATATTCCGCGCGATTTGCTGGTGCGGCGCGACGATGCGGCTGTCTATGCGCACATGGAGGCCCAGGTTGAGGACGCACGTGCCTATGCGGAGCGTTTGGCTGCCATCGCCCGAGAGCCGATGCAGGAGAGCACCGACATTCTGGTGTTGCGAAATGGCTTGGTGCTGGAGTTGCGCACCGTGCCGCAGTTCAGCCAGGGGCGGCCCGTGGGGCGGGTGTATTCGTACCGGGACATCACCCGCCAGACCGAGATACAGGCCAGCCTGAGACTGGCCGCACGGGTGTTCGAGTCCAGCCTGGACGCCATCTTCATCGCCGACAGCCAGCACCGGGTCTTGCGCATGAACCCAGGCTGCGAGCGGCTGGTGGGGCCGTCTGCCAAATCGTTTGAAGGGTGCCTGGCGGCGTCGTTGTTCGGTGGTGGGTCGGACGCGGCTTTCATGGAGCAGGTGCTGCAGGGGTGGGCCAAGGAGGGTTTCTGGGAAGGCGAGCTGTGGCTGCCCCGTGACAACGGCACCTATTGCGCAGTGCAGTTGTCATGGGTGGCGCTGCGCGACGACGAAGAGCGTCTGGTGCAGAGCATCGGCTTCATGCGGGATCTGACGCTGCAGCACGCCGCCCAGAAGCGCATTGAGGAGCTGGCCTACAGCGACGTACTCACGGGCCTGCCCAACCGTCTGCTGTTGTCGCAGCGTGTGGACACTGCCATCCAGGGGGCGCGCCAGAGCGACACGGGCTTTGCCATCCTGTTTCTGGATCTCGACCGCTTCAAGATCATCAATGACTCCCTCGGCCACCCTTTCGGTGACCGTGTGCTGCAACTGGTGGCCGAGCGCCTGCAGGCCTGCCTGCGCCAGACGGACATGTTGTGCCGACTGGGTGGCGATGAATTTGTCATCTACCTGCATGGCGGTGATGCCGTGGTGGCTGAGAGCGTGGCGCGCCGCATCCTGGAAGACATGCTCAGGCCCTTCATGCTTGACAGCATGGGCTTCTCCATCCAGTGCAGCATTGGCATGGCGCTGTACCCACAGGACGGTGCGACGCTGGACGATCTCATCAAGCAGGCTGACACGGCCATGTACCGTGTCAAAGAGCGCGGCCGGGGTAGCTATGGCTTTTACCAGCCGCAGATGAATGCCAATCTGCTGTCGCGCATGCAGATGGAGCATGCGATGCGCCAGGCGCTGGGGCTTGACCGCATGGCAGTGCACTACCAACCACAGGTCAACATGGCCACCGGGCGCATCACGGGGGCCGAAGCGCTGATACGCTGGACCGACCCGGAGTTCGGTGCAGTATCACCTGGGCAGTTCATCCCCCTGGCGGAGGAGTCTGGCTACATCGTGACGCTGGGCGCGTGGGTCATGGAGCAGGCCGTGCGTGAGGCGGCGGTGTGGATGCACAGTGGCATGCCGATCATGATTTCGGTGAACGTGTCGGCGCTGGAGTTCCGGCAGCCTGATTTCGTGGACCGCATCACCCGGCTACTGGCGGTGCACCAGTTGCCGCCCACGCTGCTGGAACTGGAGCTGACGGAAACCATCCTGCTGCAGGATGCACAGGAAATGGAGCAGCGCCTGCGTGTGCTCGCCGGGCTTGGCATTGGACTCGCCATCGACGATTTCGGCACCGGGTATTCCAGCCTGGCGTACCTGAAGAAGCTGCCGATCCACAAGCTCAAGATCGACCAGTCCTTTGTGCGTGGCCTGCCCGACGATGATGGAGACCGGGCCATCGTGAGTGCCATCATCAGCATGGGGCGTGCCATGCACATTGAGGTGGTGGCAGAGGGGGTGGAAACAGAAACCCAGCAGGCGGTGTTGCTGCAGATGCAGTGCGACCACTACCAGGGATTTCTCTGCGCGCCAGGGCTTCCTGCCCAGGAGTTTCGCGCCATGCTTGCCAGGCCCTTGCCTTTGAATGCGCGGGGGCGGCGCAGTTCGGTCCAGAACTAAGGCAACCTGGTGCTAGGGCCCCCCGGTAGCATGGAGGTCGGTCCAGAGACGCTTAAAACGCCGCGATGCCCTTCCAGAGCATGTACGCCGCCAGCCCGAACAACAGCGATGCGAATACACGCTTGAGCTGCTTGACTGGCAGGCTGTGTGCTGCTTTGGCTCCCAGTGGCGCGGTGAGCACGCTGCAGGTCGCGATCACGGCCAGGGCGGGGAGCCAGATGTAGCCCAGCGAGGCGGTTGGCAATCCCTCCACGTTCTGCCCTCCGATCACATAGCCCACCACGTTGGCCAGTGCGATGGGAAAACCCAGCGCCGCACTGGTGGCTACCGCATTGTGGATGGGCACGTTGCACCAGGTCATGAACGGCACGCTCACAAAGCCACCACCGGCCCCTACCAGGCCTGAAAGGAATCCGATCACACCACCTGCCGCCACCTGGCCTGCACCACCGGGCATCTGGCGCGTGGGGGCGGGTTTTTTGTCCAGAAACATCTGCGTGGCCGAAAAACTCACGAACAACGCGAAGAAGATGGCTAGGAACGAACCCTTGAGCAGCGCAAACACGCCCAGGCTCGCAATGAAACCACCGAGCACGATGCCAGGCGCCAGCCGCTTGACGATGTCCCAGCGCACGGCGCCGCGCTGGTGGTGGGCCCGCACACTGGAGATCGACGTGAACATGATGGTGGCCATCGAGGTCGCAATCGCCATCTTCACCGCCAGATCGGGTGCGACCTTTTGCGCGCCCAGGATGTAGGTCAGGAACGGGACCAGCAGCATCCCGCCGCCAATGCCCAGTAGGCCCGCCAGAAAACCTGTGGCCAGGCCCAGGACACCGAGTTCAACAATCAGCAGGGGATCGAGCATTGCGCGACGTCAGACAAAGGGGTGGAAAGAGGAGAGGGAAGGCGGGGAGATGCCCTGTCGGAGATGCTGCAGCGTGGGGTTGCGTGGACAGGGGCATGGGGAAGAAGGTGTCTGCGAATGCCACCGGACTCTCATCCTGAACCGGGGGTTCAGGTGGGCGAGGGCAGCCAAGCGTTGGGTTCATCTGACGCGAGATGATCACGCTCACCGGGCAATGTACCAAGCCCGAGCTCGTTGAGCATTGGTTCAAGGAAATATAAAGCCCGGCGGCTTCGCAGACAACGCCATTGTAGGCGCTGCCTGCACGGGTTGAGTGTCTGGGGCCATGTAAAGCCCGTAAGCCTTGAGGGGTGCAGATCGGGGGCAATCCGGCAGGCTTGGCGATGTGCTGGGGGGCTGTCAAAGAAGGCGGCCGTCGTCGCCCAATGCCTGATCCAATCGCTGCACCAGGGCATGAAGGCGCTGCTGGTCTTCGTCGGGTAGGAGGGTTTCCTGCGTACCCGTGCTGGCAGCGGTTGCGATGGTGGTGCTGGCCGTTTTGGCGGCGGCACCTGCTGCCAGGTCGGCAGCCTCGCGGTCGGCGATTTCGAAAGCCAGGTTCAAGGCCGCCAGCACCGCAATGCGTTCGCGGGCGCGGACCTTGCCCGCATCGCGGATGCGGATCATCGCGGTATCGACACGCTCCACAGCATCCAGCAGGCGGCTTTCGTGGCCCTCGGGGCAGGTCAGCAGGTAGCTTTGCTGCAGGATCTGCACCTCGATTTGCTTCATTCGGCTTCCTTGGTGACAGCGGCGGGGGCTGCGGCGGGCAGGCGCTCCAGCAGTGCATCCACGCGGGCGCGGGCGGCGCTGAGGCGGGATTTGAGGGAGTCCCGTTCTTGCGTCAGCGCGGCCACCTGATCGGTCAGCAGCGCGTTGGTGCGTTGCAGTTCTGCGTGGCGCAGCAGCAGGCGGTCGACGCGCTCGGCGATCTGGTCGGTGGGGGACGGTGTTGCCATACAGCCCCCGATTGTAGGGTTGCAGGCTGTAAACAGCCGTAAAATCGCGCGGTTGGTGCTCGCGGTGTGGTTCACATGCCGCAGTTCAACGGGAAGCAGGGAGGCGCAGTACCACCGGTACACGCCCAGCCTGCGCTGCCCCCGCAACGGTCAGCGGACGAGTCTTTCGACTCTCTCTCCATCCATACGCCACTGAGCGCCTTGAACAAGCGCATGGGAAGGCATTGGGGGGTGTTCCGCCAGCCCGGATACCGGCCAACACGGTGGCTGCGTGCGCCCTTTTTTGGAGCTGCGCGGCTGTATCACCCACATGCTGGCGGGAGGCCGGCCCGGGTTGTTTGTTGACGATGATCCCCATGAAAATCCGTACCCTTCGTGCGCGCCCTTTGGCGCTGCTGCGCCTGCCTGCCCACCGTGTGGCCCTGTTGACCCTGGCGGTTGGCAGTGCCTGCAGTGCGCTGGCCCAGAGTGCCCCGGCAACCGGCGAACTGCTGGCCCAGAACCTGCGCGCGCCCTCGCTCGCCGAAACCGTGGTGGCCGCCACGCGCACGCCGCAGCCGCTGTCCGACCTGGTGGCCGACATCTCCATCGTGGACCGCGAAACCATCGAAAGCAGCGGCGCCACTGGCCTGGCCGACCTGCTGGCCCGTCTGCCGGGTGTGGAGTTCTCGCGCAATGGCGGCCCGGGTGCCACCACGGGTGTATTCCTGCGCGGTGCTGAATCGCGCTTCACAGCGGTATATATCGACGGGGTGCGCATCGATTCGCAGTCCACCGGGGGGGCGCCGTGGGAGAGCATTCCGCTCGGCCTCATCGATCGCATCGAAGTGCTGCGCGGCCCCGCAGGCGCCGTATACGGATCGGATGCCATGGGCGGCGTGGTGCAGATTTTCACCAAGCGCGGCGAGAACGGCACGGCGCCGTATGTGGGCGTGGGCATTGGCAACCACAACACCACCAAGGTGGAGGCCGGCATCAGCGGGGCCAGCGGCACCGTGGACTACGCGCTGGGCTTTGCGCGCGATGACAGCAAGGGCTTCAACGCCCGCGCGGTGGCCACCCAGAACCCTGACCGCGACGGCTATCGCACCACGGCAGGCCATGCCCGCGTGGGCCTGCAGGTCGATGTGGCGCATCGGCTGGAGGGAACGCTCATGGTCAATGACTCCAACAGCGGCTACGACAGCGGGCTGGGCAAGGACGACCGCAACCTGCACACCATGCACGCCCTGGGCCTCAACTGGATTGCCCAGTGGAGCAGCGCCTACAAGACGCGCCTGTCCATCACCGACTCGCGCGATGAATACGAAACCCGCCCCTCGCCCTACCTGAGCGACACGCGCCTGCGTGGCTACTACTTCCAGAACGAATGGCGCCAGGGCGCGCACCTGGTCACGGCCGCGTTGGAGCGCCGTGAAGACCGCCTCGAAAACTCCCCCATCGATGCCAAGCGCTCGCAGGACGCGCTGGCCCTGGGCTACGGCTACAACGCTGCAGGCCACACCGTGCAGCTCAACCTGCGCCACGATTCCGACAGCGAGTTTGGCGGCAAGAGCACCGGCAGCGTGGCCTACGGCTACGCCATCACACCGCAGTGGCGCGCTACGGCATCGGTGGGCACGGCCTTCCGCGCGCCCACGCTGTACCACCGCTTCAGCGAATACGGCGTGGCCACGCTGCGCCCCGAAAGCAGCCGCAATGCCGAAGTGGCGCTGCGCTATGCCCAGGGCAACAGCACCTTCTCTGCCACGCTGTTCCGCAACCGTGTCAGCAACCTGATTTCGTTCTCTGGCCCCGGCACCTGCCTGTCGGATTTTGGCTGCTACGCCAACACGGCCCGCGCCGAATACAAGGGCGTCACGTTTGCGGGCTCGCACCGCGTGGGCGATGTGCAGCTGCACGGCTCCATTGACTTGCAACGCCCGCGTGATCTGGACACCGGCAAGCAGCTGGCGCGCCGCGCCAAGCAGCACGCCACCTTCGGCGCCGACACCCGCCTGGCGGGCTGGACCGTGGGCGCCGAAGTGCAGGCATCAGGCCGCCGCTTCGACACCGTGGCCAATACCAATGTGCTCGGCGGCTATGCGCTGGTCAACCTGTATGCCAGCACCCGCCTTGCACGCGACTACACGCTGCTGGCGCGCATCGACAACCTGGCCGACAAGGACTACCAGCTGGCCCGCACCTATGCCACCGCAGGCCGCACGGTATACGTCGGTGTGAAGTGGGCGCCTCAATGAAGCCCCCCCTGAGTCGCTGCGCGCCTTCCCCCCGGAGGGGGAACGCCACCCGTGGCCTGGCGGAGCCAGTTCCACGGTGGCACTGGCTTGGGGCGCGCCAGTTTCGTCGGCCGCTGGGTGAGTACCGCACTGGGGGTGGGGTGTGACACGCTGTCCCGCGCTGCTGATTGCAGCCCCGGCCTCGGGACAGGGTAAGACCACCGTCACCGCCGCCCTGGCGCGCCTGCACACACGCCAGGGGCGGCGCGTGCGGGTTTTCAAGTGCGGGCCGGATTTTCTGGACCCGCACTGGCACCTGCTGGCCAGCGGGGCGCCGGTGCACCAGCTCGATTTGTGGATGAACGGTGAGGCCGACTGCGCGCAGCGACTGCACGACGCCGCTGTCGAGTCGGACCTGATCCTCATCGAAGGCGTGATGGGCCTGTTTGACGGCAGCCCCAGCGCGGCCGACCTGGCCCGGCACTTTGGTGTGCCGGTGCTGGCGGTGGTCGATGCCTCGGCCATGGCGGGCACGTTTGGCGCGCTGGCCTATGGCCTGCGCCACTACCGGCCGGGCCTGCCCTGGGCGGGGGTGCTGGCCAACCGCGTAGGCAGCGCGCGCCATGCCGACATGTTGCGTGACGGCTTGCACGATGCCGACGACTGGATGGGCGCGCTGATGCGGGTGCAGCTAGGCAAGGCGCCTTTAGCCGCCAAGGCCGGTGCGGCGCTGCTGCCCGAGCGCCACCTGGGCCTGGTGGCCGCGCACGAGCTGGACGACAGCCTGCAGCGGCTGGACGCAGCGGCCGATGCGCTGGCTGCTACGCCGCTGGGCCAAATGACGCTGGAGGACCTGCAGCGCTGGGCCGTGGACTTTCCGGCGCCTGCATCCACGGTTGCCGTGCCTGCTTTGCTCGCAGGCCGTACGGTGGCCGTGGGGCGTGATGCGGCGTTCTGCTTCATCTACGCTGCCAACGTGCAATGCTTGGAGCAGATGGGCGCGAGCGTGGTGTTCTTCTCGCCCTTGCACGATGCGGTGCTGCCCGAATGCGACGCGGTGTGGCTGCCCGGCGGCTACCCCGAGCTGTACACCGCGAAGATCGCGGCCAACACCGGGATGCAAGCCAGCCTGCGCGCTCATGTGGCCGCAGGTAAACCGCTGTGGGCCGAGTGCGGCGGCATGATGGCGCTGTTTGAATCCATCACCCTGGCCGATGGCAGCACGGCCACTTTGTGGGGCGTGCTGCTCGGTCACGTCACCATGCAAAAGCGCCTGGCAGCGCTGGGGCCGCAGCAACTGACCGTGGCAGGACACACGTTGCGCGGCCACACCTTCCACTATTCGACCAGCGACAGCAGCGCCCCCGTGGTGGCCCGCACGGCGCGGCCCAACGAGGCGGTTGCGCCGGATGCGGGTGAAGCGTTGTACCAGCAGGGCAGCATCCATGCCAGCTACTTCCATGCGTGGTTCCCTTCGAGTCCAGAGGCGGTGGCGCATCTGCTGGGCGGTGAGAGCAAATCATGACATCCGCGTCGCACCCCATCACTACCGAACTCATCCTGGGCGGTCAGAAAAGCGGCAAATCCCGCCGCGCTGAGCTGCTGGCACGCGACTGGCTGGCCCAGTCCGCCGACCACCGCGCCGTGCTGATCGCCACCGGGCAGGCCTGGGACGAGGAGATGCGCGAGCGCATCGCCCGCCACCAACGTGACCGCGCCGAACGGGTGCCTGGCCTGCAAACCGTGGAAGAGCCGCACGACGTGGCCGCTGCCGTGGGGTTGCACAGCACCCCACAAACCCTGCTGGTGGTGGACTGCCTCACGCTGTGGCTCACCCGCTGGACCATGCCCGTGGGTGTGGAAGCTATGAGTTTTGAACAAAAACAGGCTCTAGCGCTTGATTGGAAAGCGCAAGCAGCTATGTTTTTAATAGCGGTTCGGAAATCCCCTGGCCCCGTTGTTCTGGTGGGCAACGAAATTGGCCTGGGGGTTATCCCTATGGGGCGCGAGGTGCGCGCCTTTGTGGATGCGCTCGGCACGCTCAACCAGCAGGTGGCGCAGGTGTGCCCCCGCGTGACGCTCATGGCGGCTGGCCTGCCGCTTACCTTGAAAGAACCTCGCTGATGAAACCCACCCCCGTGCGCCGCATCCTCTGGGTGATCGCAATCGTGATTGCGCTGGGCATGCTCATGGCTGGCCTGGCGCGTGCACAGCCCGTGCACATCAAGGACGACAAGGGCCGCGAGGTCTCGCTGCCCCGTCCGCCGCAGCGCATTGTGAGCCTGCTGCCCTCGTTGACCGAAAGTGTGTGCGAGCTGGAGCAATGCCACCGGCTCGTGGGGGTGGACCGCTATTCCAACTGGCCGGAGGCCGTGATTGCCAAGCTGCCCAAGGTGGGCGGCGGGCTGGACCCGAGCATCGAGGCCATCGTAGCGCTCAAGCCGGACCTGGTGCTCATGTCCGTCAGCTCGCGTGCCAGCGACCGGCTGGAGGCACTGGGCCTCACCGTCGTGCAGCTGGAGCCTAAGACGCATGCCGACGTGCGACGCGTGCTGGGCACCGTGAGCGACCTGCTGGGCGTGCCCCGCGCACAAGGCTCTGACCGCCTCTGGCGGGTGATCGATGCGGGCGTGCTGGCGGCGGCGCAGTCCCTGCCACCCAAGGCCAAAAATGCGCGCGTGTACTTCGAGGTGAGCCGTGGCCCCTATGCAGCGGGCGAGTCGTCCTTCATCGGCGAGTCGCTCACGCGGCTGGGCGTGCGCAACGTGGTACCGGCGTCGCTCGGGCCGTTTCCGCGCCTGAACCCCGAGTTCGTGGTGCGCGCCAACCCCGACATCATCATGATCGGCAACCGCAGCATGCAGGCCATGGTGCCGTACCCAGGCTGGGCCACCATGCGTGCAATTCGCGAGAACCGGTTGTGTGTCTTTGGCGTGGGGGACTCCGACGTGGTGGTGCGCCCCGGTCCGCGCATGGCCGAGGCGGCCCGCATCATGGCGCGCTGTATAGCGGACAAGGCTTCATGACCAGCGTACCCATCGACGTGCCCACTGGCTCGGCGAGCCGTCGCGCGGCCTGGTGCGCCGTCTGGCTGCTGCTGGCCAGCGCCGTGCTGGCCGTGTGTGGCGCCAGCGTGGGCAGCACGGGTTTTGACAGCGTGTTGCGCATGCACGGCGACCCCGTCGCCTGGCAGATCGTGTGGGACATCCGTTTGCCGCGCACCCTGGGTGCGTGGTTGGCGGGCGCGCTTCTGGGCCTGTCGGGCGCGGTGGCGCAGGGGCTGTTTCGCAACCCGCTGGCCGACCCGTACCTGCTGGGCAGCGCCTCGGGCGCAGCGCTGGGTGGGGCCGTGGCGATGGCGATGTTCGGCGTGTCGCCGGTGGCGGCGCAATGGATGGCCCGCATCGGCATCACGGGCATGGCATTTTTGGGCGCGGCGGGGGCGGTGGTGCTCACGCTGCTGCTCGCCAAGGGCGTGCAGCACACGCTGCGCCTGCTGCTGGCGGGCGTGATTGTGGGCGTGGTGCTGGGCGCGCTGCGTGACCTGGTGGAACTGGCCTCGCCCGACATCCTGCAGGCCATGCAGGCCTTCACGCTGGGCAGCACGGCTTTTGTGGGCTGGGCGGCCTGCTTGCTCATGGCCGTGGCCTGGGCGCTGTGCTCGGTGGTTGCCTGGATGCTGGCACGTGCGCTGGACGGCCTCACGCTGGGCGAGGCCACGGCCGCCAGCCTGGGCCTGCCACTCATGCCCATGCGTGTGGGGCTGGTGGCTGCCATGGCGCTGGCCACGGGCACGGCGGTGGCGCAGACGGGGCTCATCGCCTTTGTGGGGCTGGCCGCGCCGCACCTGGTGCGCTCCATCGTCCGCGTGACGCACGAACGGCACATCGTGCTCTCCAGCCTGATGGGCGCAGTGCTACTGCTGGCGGCCGACATCCTGGCGCGCTGGCTGCTGGCGCCGCAGGAGCTGCCCGTGGGCGTGCTCACGGCGGCGTTGGGCGGCACCTACCTGCTGTGGCTCATGCACCGGCGCACCTCGCAAGGGGGGCACTATGAAATCAATAGCTGTCAGTGCAAATGGAATAAGCGCCAGCATCGGGAATCGCTCGATATTGCAGGGCATTGACCTGCAACTGCCCGCCGGGCGCTGGACCAGCATCGTCGGCCCCAACGGCGCGGGCAAGTCCACCCTGCTCAAGGTGCTGGCGGGCCTGCTGCCGCGTGTGGCGGTGCAGGGCGACGTGTTGTTGCTCGGCCGCCCGCTGGTGCAGATTCCCGCGCGCGAACGCGCCCGCCAGCTGGCCTGGCTGGGGCAAAACGAAGGCTCGGCCGACGACCTCACGAGCTATGACGTGGCCATGCTGGGCCGCCTGCCGCACCAGCCCTGGCTGGCCCCGCCAAGTGCTGGCGACCATGCCGCCGTCGAGCAGGCGCTGCGCACCACGCAGGCCTGGGACTGGCGCCACCGCCCGTTGTCGCAGCTGTCGGGTGGCGAACGCCAGCGCGTGCTGCTGGCCCGCGCCCTGGCGGTGCAGGCGCAGGTGCTGCTGATGGACGAGCCCCTGGCCAACCTCGACCCGCCGCACCAGACCGACTGGCTGCACACCATGCGCGCGCTGGTCGATGCGGGGGGCACGGTGGTCAGCGTGCTGCACGAGGTGTCGCTGGCGCTGCAGGCCGACGACATGGTGGTGATGGCACAGGGCTGCGTGCTGCACCAGGGCGCCTGCGATGCGCCCGATACCCACGCCGCGCTGGAGAGCGTGTTTGACCACCGCATCCACGTGCGGCATCTGGATGGCATGTGGATGGCGCTGCCCTCCCTGCAACGCAAGAACAACGATCAAGGAATCAAGGGAGTGCAAGCATGAACATCGAATCGGGTTTTTCGCAGGTCGCGCAATCGCTGCTGTGGCCGGTGCTGGTGCTGGTGGGGCTGGCGTTTGTCTACGCGCTGTGGGCAGGCGGCGCCACGCTGATGGAAGCCTGGCAGCGCTGGCGCCAGCCGCAGTACCGCTCGCTGCGCGTGGCTCCGGGTTTGTCGATGGAAGAGCTGGAGCTGCAACTGGTGCGCCAGGTGGAGCCCGTGCGCCTGCTCAGCCGCCTGTCGCCCATGTTGGGGCTGATCGCCACGATGATCCCGCTGGGCCCCGCGCTGCAGAGCGTGGCGGCGGGCAACGGCCAGCAGGCCCTCGCCGTGTTCAGCGGCGCCTTTGCGGGTGTGGTGCTGGCGCTGGCTGCCGCGTCGGTGGGCCTGGTGGTGTACTCGGTGCGCCGCCGCTGGCTGCTGGCCGAGCTGCTGGTGGTGCGCAAGGAGCGCGGGGTGGCGCAATGAGCTTGAAGCACCTGAATGTGCTGGCGGAGGACGACGACGACCCGATGCTGTCCGCCGTCAACCTGGTGGACGTGTTTCTGGTGCTGGTGGTGGCCCTTCTGACGGCCGTGGCCGTGCAGAGCCAGACCAGCGCCAACGAGAGTGTGACCATCATCCGCAACGCGGGCCAGCCTGACATGGAAGTGGTGGTGCGCGAGCAGGGCAAGGAAGTGCGCTTCAAGGGCGCTGGCAGCGCAGCGCAAGGGCAGGGCGTGCGCGCAGGCGTGGCCTACAAGCTGGAAGACGGCAACATCGTCTACATCCCTGAAACGGGCGCTGCTCCTGTCGGTGTCGCGGCCGGTGGCGCGGGTGACGCCGCCACGCCGGTACCTGCCAAGCCATGACGGCGCTGATCCTGCGCGCGGCACTGTGGTGCCTGCTGCTGGCTGCACCGCTGGTGCAGGCCGCGCAGTCTGCGCCCGTGTTGCTCTGGCTCACCTCCGACATCACCACCGCCCCACGCACGGCCATGGTGCAGCGTCTGGCCTCCGAGGCGGGTCTGGGCTTTGTGCACATCGACTACCCGTTGGGTGGCCCAGCGGTGCTGGACGCGGCACAGGCCCAGAAGCTGGAGCGCGCGCTGGCGGGCGCTGCGCTGGTGTGGGTGGATGCGCCACATGCCAGCGTGGAGGCACGCTTGCGCCGCATGGCGGGGGCGCAGCTCGATGCGCGTGCGGTGCGCACCCCTGGCCGCGTGGTCTGGGTGCCTGCGGGCACCCCCGCCGCTGACCTGACCGCGCTCGATGCGTCCGGCCACATGGTGGCCTACCTGCAGGCCGGCGGCCCGCGCAACCTGAAGAACGCCATCGCCCTGGCGCGCGCCACGGTGGCAGGTGTTGGGATGCCGACCTTGCCCGCGCCCGATATCCTGCCCCCCCGGGGCATCTACCACCCCGACGCGCCCCGCCTGCTGCCCAACGCCGCCGCGCTGGAGGCCTGGCGCCAGGGCCAGCCCGCGCTGCGCGGCCTGCCCGCCGTGGCCGTGCTGGTGCACCGCCACCATTTTGTGGATGGCAGCACCGAGTGGCTCAATGCCTGGCTGCGCACCTTCCGCCAGCAAGGCCTGTTCGCCTATGCCGCCTTTGGCCAGCAGGTCACGGCGCAGACCCTGGCCGAGGTGCTGGAGCTGCCCCCCGAAAGCGGCATCGGCCCGGGCCGCCTGCATGCCTCGGCCCTGGTGCTGCACCAGCTCGTGCCACAGGCCGCCGCGCTGCAGCCGCTGCTGGCCCGCTGGGGCGCACCCCTGCTGGGCACGCAGCCTTACCGCGCGGGCGATGCCGCTGCGTGGGAGGCCAGCGACACGGGCCTGTCGCTGTCCGATGTGCCGTTCTACCTGGCCCAGCCCGAAGCGGCCGGTGCCATCGACCCGGTCCTGGTCGCCGCCCACGGCGCCGAGGGCCGGGACTTCCGCCTCATCGAGCGCCAGGCCCAGGCCGTGGCGGCCAAGGCACGGCGCCTGATCGCGCTGCAGACCAAACCCGCCGCCGACAAGCGCCTGGTGGCCATGGTCTACAACTACCCGCCGGGCGGCACCAACTTCGGCGCCTCATTCCTCAACGTGCCGCGCAGCCTGGAGCAGGTCTCTGGCGGCCTGGCCCAGGCGGGCTACCGCACGCAGCAGGTGCCCGAGCAGGGCTGGATCGATGGGCTCAAACCGCTGCTGGCCGCCTACTACCCCGGCGCCGATGCGCGTGCGCTGCTGCAAAACGGCCAGGCCGCTGCGCTGCCGCTGGCGCGTTATGAGCAGCACCTGGCCACCTTGCCCAAGGCCGTGCGCGAGCGCATGAACGCCTACTGGGGCCCGCCTGAAAAAAGCCGCTACGTGGTCGAGTGGCAGGGCGAAAAGGTGTTCGCCATCCCGCGCCTGCAGGTGGGCAAGCTCTCGGTATTGCCCCAGCCCCCGCGCGAGGAAACCCTGCGCCTGGGCCAGAACCCGTTCATGCACAAGAGCAAGGCGCCGCTGTCGCACCACTACCTGGCCGTGTACCTGTGGGCGCAGCTGGAGACCGATGCCCTCATCCACTTCGGCACCCACGGCACGCAGGAGTGGGCCGGTGGCAAGGCGCGTGCGCTCGATGTGCACGACGACGCGCTGCTGCCGCTCGGTGACCTGCCCGTGGTCTACCCCTACATCGTGGACAACCTGGGCGAGGCCCTCACGGCCAAGCGCCGGGGCCGCGCCGTGCTGGTGAGCCACCGCACGCCCGTGTTCGCCCCGGCAGGTTTCGAGGCGCGCATGGCCCACATGCACGAGGTGATGCACGAATGGGAAACCGTGGACGAAGGCCCCACGCGCCGCGCGCTCGAAAAGCAGCTGGTCGCGCAGTTTGTAGAGCACCAGCTGCACCGCGACCTGGGCTGGAGCGCCGAGCGCATCACGGCCGACTTCCACGGCTTTCTTGAAATTCTGCATCCCTACCTGGACCAGCTCGCGCAAAGCTCGCAGCCCAAGGGCCTGGCCGTGTTCGGCCGCGTGCCCGCACCCGAGCAGCGGCGCGAGACCATCCTGCAGGCGCTGCGCAAGCCACTGATCGAGGCGCTGGGCGAGGACATCGACGAAGCCTTCCTGATCAAGCACGACGCAGTGCTGGCCGCACGCCCCGCGCGCTGGCTGGAAGTGGCGCTGACCGATGCGCAGGCCGCCAGCGTGCTGGACCTGCGCCCCGTGCTGCCAGCGCAGGCTGCAACGCCGGGTGCAGCGGGTGCATCCGACGTGGTGCGCGCCGAAGACCATGTGCCCAACCGCGCCGCGCGCAAACCCATCGACACGCCCGCGCTGCTACAGCTGGCCCAGCGCGCGCAGGAGCTGGAGCGCCTGCTTGCCACAGAGGGCGAGCTGCCCGGCTTGCTGGCTGCGCTGGAAGGGCGCTACCTGCCCGCTGCGTACGGTGGCGACCCCATCCGCAACCCCGACAGCCTGCCCACAGGCCGCAACCTCACGGGGCTGGACCCGAGCCGCCTGCCCACGCGCCAGGCCTATGCCGTGGCGCAGACCTTGTTCAACGACTGGTTCAAGGACTACCAGGCGCGCCACAACGGCCGGGCGCCAGAGCGCATGGCGCTGTCGCTGTGGGCGGGCGAAACGCTGCGCCACCAGGGCATCATGGAAGCGCAGGCGCTCGTGGCGCTGGGCATGCGCCCGGTGTGGGACGACTCGGGCCGCCCGGTGCGCGTGGAGACCATTGCCGCCGATGAGCTCAAGCGCCCACGCGTCGATGTGCTCATGAGCATCACTGGCTCGTACCGCGACCAGTTCCCCGCGCTGATGGCGCTGCTCGACCGCGCGGTGGCCCAGGCCGCCACGGCCGAGCCTGGCAATGTGATTGCGCGCAATACCGAGCAGATCGGCCAGGAGCTGCGCAAGCAAGGCGTGCCCCGCGCACAGGCTGAGCAACTGGCACGCGTGCGCTCGTTTGGCAATGCGGTGGGCGACTACGGCACCGGCCTGTCCGACGCGGTGCAAAGCGACGGCCTGCAAACCAACGATGCGCGCCTGGGCCAGATGTTCCTCGAGCGGATGAGCCAGCCTTATCTGGAGGGCGAGCCGGTGACGGGGGGTGCAGGTGGCACGGCGGCGAAGGCGCTGGGGGCGCACCTGCGCCGTACCGACGCGGCCATCCTCTCGCGCAGCTCGAACCTGTACGCCATGGTCAGTTCGGACGACCCGTTCCAGTACCTGGGTGGCTTGTCGGCCGCAGCCCGTGTGGCCGGCCGGCCGCAGGGGCTGGAGCTGCATGTGGCCCAGCTGCAGGATGTGAGCGAGCCCACCACCGAGACCGCGCAGCGCGCCATTGCGCTGGAGATGCAGTCGCGCTACCTGCACCCGGGCTGGCTCCAGGCGCAGAAGGCCGAGGGCTATTCGGGCACGCTGCAGGTGCTCAAGGCCGTGCAGTTCGCCTGGGGCTGGCAGGCCGTGGCGCCCGGCACGGTGCGCAGCGACCATTGGCAAAGCTTCTACGACGTGCTGGTGCGCGACAAGCACCAGCTGGGCCTGCCCGAATGGCTCAAGGAACACCCGCAGGCCTACGCCCAATCGCTCGAACGCCTGGTGCAGGCCCAGCGCCAGGGCTATTGGCAGGCCGATGCCGACACGCAAAAACAGCTCGCGCAGATGTACCAGGAGCTCACGCGCGCCGCGCCGCTGGCGGCCGAGCTGCCCAGCGTGCGCCGCTGGGTGGAGCAGGCGGCTCGTGGTGAGCCTGTGGCCATGTTCGCGCCTGCAGGCATGGCTGTTGCCACGCCGCAGTCGCCAGCCCTGGCAGCGCCACAGCCTACGCCCGCCGCCGCTGACCTGCCCGCGCCGCCCGCCCAGGCAGAAGCACCACCCTCCGCGCCCGCCGTGCCTACCATGGGCGTGTTGCTGGAGCGGCAGCCCGAGCCAGCCCCTTCTGACAGCGCCACCGAACCCAGCCCCGTGGAGCGCATGGCCGGCATCGTGGCCCTGTTGGTCATGGCTCTGGTGGCGATGGCGGGCGCCGCGTGGCAGGCGCGCCGTCCGTCCTCGCTGTCTTCCCCGTTGCAACCGGCCGGCGTGTGATGCCCGGTCTCTCTGAAAGAATCGACACCATGCAGATCGAAACCCCGCCCACCGAAAAACGCTACGAAAAGCCCGAGGGCGAACGCCGGGGCCTTGTCATCGTCAACACCGGCGACGGCAAGGGCAAAAGCACGGCCGCCTTTGGCTTGGCGCTGCGCGCCCATGGCCGGGGCAAGGCCGTGAAGATCTTCCAGTTCATGAAGGTGCCCACCGCGCGTTTTGGCGAGCACCGCATGTTCGAGCAGATCGGCCTGCCCATCGAAGGCCTGGGCGACGGCTTCAGCTGGAAGAGCAAGGACCTGGAGCACTCGGCTCAGCTCGCGCGCGACGGCTGGGAAAAGGCGCGCGCCGCCATCCTGTCGGGCGCGCATTTTCTGGTGGTGCTGGACGAGATTACCTACCCGCTGATCTACGGCTGGCTGCCGCTCGACGGCGTGTTGCAGACCCTGCGCGATCGCCCCAAGGACGTGCACGTGTGCCTCACCGGCCGCCGCTGCCCCCCCGAGATCATCGAGCTGGCCGACACCGTGACCGAGATGCAGCTGATCAAGCACGCGTTCAAGGCGGGCATTCCCGCGCAGCGCGGCATCGAAGATTAGTGAGGCCGCCGTGTCCGACCACTGGCTTTTGTTGCTCACACCCGCCGGGGGCTGGCCCATGGTGGCGGTGTGGATCGGCGTGCCGCTGCTGGCGCTGGCGGTGGACTGGTGGCTGGGCGAGCCGCCCGCTGCCTGGCACCCGGTGGTCTGGATGGGGCGGGCGCTGCAGTGGTGGGGTGAGCGCCTGGCGCCCCGGATGCCAGTGGCCCGAGATTTCAAGCTATTTTGGCGCGCAGCGCTTGTCTGGTGCGCGCTGGCTGCTATTGTTTTTATATTCGGTTGGGCGGCGCAGAAGCTGGTGCTGATGCTGCACGGTTTTGTGGCGGCGGCGTTGCTGGCACTGCTGCTCAAGCCCCTGCTGGCCTGGCGCATGCTGCACGATGAAGTGCTGGCGGTGGAGGTGGCGCTAGGCCAATCGCTGCCTGCCGGGCGTGCGCAGCTGGCCCGGCTGGTGAGCCGGGATGTAAGCGCGCTCACTGCCATGCAGGTGCGCGAATCGGCCATCGAGTCGCTGGCCGAGAACCTCAACGACTCCGTGGTGGCGCCGTTGTTCTGGTTTGCGCTGCTGGGCCTGCCGGGCGCTGCGCTGTACCGCTTTGCCAATACGGCCGATGCCATGTGGGGCTACCCGGGCATGCGCGGCGGGCGCTACTGGCAATGGGCGGGCAAGTGGGCGGCGCGTGCGGACGACGTGCTGTCGTGGGTGCCTGCACGCATCACGGCCTTGTTGTTGGCGGTGGTCGCCAAGGGCCTGCCTTTTTCCACTCTGGCCCGCCAGGCGCGCAAGACGCCATCCCCCAACAGCGGCTGGCCCATGGCGGCCATGGCACTGGCGTTGAACGTGCGCCTGGCCAAGCCGGGTGTGTACACGCTGCACAGCAAGGGCCACCGGGTTGGACCACTCGATACGCGTCGTGCCGCGCGCCTGGGCACGCAGGTGGTGCTGGCGATGGTGCCGGTGGCGGCCGCCCTTCAGCTGCTGGTCCTGGTTGCCTTTGCCTGGGTGCATGCATGACATTCCCAGGTCCTTTTTGCTTGCCTGTGCAATTGCACGGTGGGCCGGACGCTGCGGGCATCCCGGTGTTTGATTTTTCGACCAACAGCAACGCCTGCGGGCCATGCCCCGAAGCGCTGCACGCCGTGCAGGCGGCCGAAGCCACGCGCTACCCCGACCCGGCCTACACGGCGCTGCGTGAGGCCCTGGGCGCCTTCCACGGCGTATCGCCAGGGCGCATCGTGCTGGCGGCCAGTGCCAGCGAGTTCATCCACCGCACCACTGCGCTGGCCGCACAGCAGGGCGCAGTGCAGGTGGCGGTGCCGCCTCACAGCTATGGCGACTATGCTCAGGCTGCGCAGGTGCGGGGGCTGGATGTGCTGCGCAGCGGTGGTGCCGCGGCGGGTTTGCAATGGGCGTGCGAGCCGTCGAGCCCTTTGGGGCTGGAAGATCCCGCGCTGGGCGCTTGGCGGCCGGGCGATGCTGCTGCCTGGCGTGTGCTCGACTGCGCGTATGTCCCCCTGAGGTTGGACCCCGAGGGCGCATGGACCGGCGCACCGCAGCCGTACCTGCCATCGGCCTGCTGGCAGCTCTGGACCCCCAACAAGGCCCTGGGGCTGACGGGTGTACGTGCCGCCTATGCGATTGCGCCGCCAGACTGTGAAGAGCAGGCGCTGGGACTGACGGCCCTGGCGTCTTCCTGGCCCGTGGGTGCCCACGGCGTGGCACTGCTGCAGGCGTGGACGCAGGCCACCGTGCAGCAATGGCTGGTGCACAGCCTGCGCACCCTGCGGGACTGGAAGGCTCGCCAGCAGGCTCTGTGTATCGACCTGGGCTGGGCCTTGCACGCCGGCAGCCTGGCCAACTATTTCTGCGCGCAGCCCGCCACCAACACGTTGCAAAGCGATCTGGCCGCGCTGCGAGCCAGCGGCATCAAGCTGCGGGATGCGACGTCGTTCGGCCTCCACGGCACCGTGCGCCTGGGGGTGCTGGCGCCCGCGGCACAAGATGCGCTGCAGGCTGCATGGCAGGCGCTGCCGGGCCGTACCATCCCGCATTCCATCGGATCGAGGGAGACCTTGTGAGAACCATCACCGTCAATCGCTACGTCACGCCGCTGCGTGAAGGTGGCTCCATGCCCGCCATCGTCGAAGGCGACGACCTGGGCACCTACGTGCTCAAGTTCCGTGGCGCAGGGCAGGGCGTGCGCGCCCTGCTGGCTGAAATGATCGCGGGTGGCATCGCCCGTGCGCTGGGCCTGCCCGTGCCCGACATCGTGCTGGCCCTGCTCGACCCCGCCCTGGCGCAGACCGAGCCCGACCCGGAGATCCAGGACCTGGTGCGCGCCAGCGGTGGCCTGAACGTGGGGCTGGATTACCTGTCGGGCGCGCTCAATTTCGACCCGGCGGTGGATGTCGTGTCGGATGATTTTGCCTCGCGCCTCGTGTGGTTCGATGCCTTGGTGGGCAATGTGGACCGCACCGCGCGCAACACCAATCTGCTGATGTGGCACCGCCAGCCCTGGCTCATCGACCACGGTGCGGCGCTGACCTTTCACCACGCCTGGAACGGCACGGTGGCCCTGCCCGCCAAACCTTTTGCGCCCATTGCCGACCATGTGCTGCTGGCCCGGGCCACGCTGCTCGCGCAGGTGGATGCCGAGCTGGCCGCGCGCCTCACGCCCGAGGTGGTGGCGGGCATCCTGGCCGAGGTGCCCGACGAGTTTTTGGTGCTGGCCGGTGCAGATCACGAAGAAGGCCTGCTGACCGCTGCCCCTACCCACCGCCAGGCCTATGTGGACTACTTCTGCGCCCGCCTGGCCGGGCGCGCCACCTGGGTGAATGCACTGAAGGAGGCCGCCGATGCACGTGCCTGAGGTGTATGACTACGCCATCGTGCGCGTGGTGCCGCGCGTGGAGCGCGAGGAATTCATCAACGCGGGCGTGATCCTCTCGTGCCAGCGCACCGGCTTTCTCCAGGCTGCCATCGCGCTCGACGAGGCGCGCCTGCTGGCCATGGACCCGCAGGCCGACATTGACGCCGTGCGCCGCCACCTGGCCGCCATCGTGGCCATCTGTGCGGGCGACGAAGGCTGTGGCCCCATTGCGCGCCTGCCGTACCGCCAGCGCTTTCACTGGCTCACCGCCAAACGCAGCGCCATCATCCAGACCTCTCCCGTGCACACGGGCCGCTGCACCGATGCGGCTGCAGCACTTGAACACATCATGGACCGCATGGTCCGCCCACTGCCTTGACTGAAAACTCTGCTCCCCAATTGGCCCGTTGTGTGATGGTGCTTGGCACCACCAGCGGCGCCGGCAAAAGCTGGCTCACCACGGCGCTGTGCCGCTACTACAGCAACCAGGGTCTGAAGGTTGCTCCGTTCAAGGCACAGAACATGAGCAACAACGCACGTGTGGTGTCGGGCCCTGCAGGTGTGATGGGTGAAATCGGCAGCGCCCAGTATTTCCAGGCCCTGGCTGCGCGTGCCGAGCCTGAGGTGCGCATGAACCCGCTGCTGCTCAAGCCCGAGGCCGACACGCACAGCCAGGTCGTGCTGATGGGGCAGGTGAGCGCCGAGCTGACCGCCATGCCCTGGCGCGGCCGCAGCGAAAAGGTGTGGCCGCAGATCACCGCAGCGCTGGATGCACTGCGTGCCGAGAACGACGTGGTCGTGATCGAGGGCGCAGGCTCGCCCGCCGAAATCAACCTGCACGCCAGCGACATCGTCAACATGCGCGTGGCCCGCCATGCCGATGCTCGCTGCCTGCTGGTGACCGACATCGACCGGGGCGGCGCGTTCGCCCACCTGTACGGCACCTGGGCACTGCTGCCCGAGGACGAGCGCGCGGTGATCCAAGGCTTTGTGCTCAACAAGTTTCGGGGCGATGCCAGCCTGCTGGCGCCTGCGCCGCAGATGCTGCAAGACCTCACGGGTGTGCCCACCGTGGCCACCATCCCCATGCAATGGCGCCACGGCCTGCCCGAGGAGGACGGTGTGTTCGATGACCGCACGTTGTCAGCGGGCGCGGTGTACACCACCGTGGCCGTCATCGCCTACCCGCGCATCAGCAACCTGGACGAGTTCCAGCCGCTCAAGAACGTGCCCGGCGTGCGCCTGCTCTGGGCGCGCAGCCCGGCCGACCTGGCGGGCCTCAAGCCCACCGACTGGGTGGTGCTGCCGGGCTCCAAGTCCACCGCTGCCGACCTGGCGTGGCTGCGCGCGCAAGGGCTGGACCAGGCCATTGCCCATCACGCGGGGCAGGGCGGCACGGTGCTGGGCGTGTGTGGCGGCCTGCAGATGCTGGGCGAGGCATTGATCGATACCGCAGGCATCGACGGCAATGCGCCGGGCCTGGGCCTGCTGCCGCTGGTCACCACCTTCGAGGTTGCCAAGACCGTGCAACGCACCCAGGCGCATTTTGGTGCGGTGTTGGGGGCCTGGGCTGCGCTGGCGGGTGTGTCTGTCACGGGCTACGAAATCCACCACGGCCAGACCGCCCAGCACCCGGCCATGGCTGCCAAGGGCGATGTGGCGCGCGAGGTTATCCCCGGCATCGCTTGGCAGAACCCGGCGGGCAACGTGCTGGGCGTGTACCTGCATGGCTTGCTGGAAGACCCTGCTGCGCTGCAGGCCCTGTTTGGCCGCGCGGGTGCGGCGCCCGTGCCCACGCTCGACGCGGTGTTTGACGGTTTGGCCCGCGTGGCAGAGGCCAGCTTTGCCCCTGGCGCGTTGCGGGCGTTGATCGCCCCAGATCCGGCCACCGTCTGAGTGCTGTTGCCCACGGCCTTCAGCCCTTCCTGTTTCCTTTTTCCTTTTTCATTCTGTTGTCTCACACACCATGCACTCCCTGGCCCCGTTCACCGTCCCCGCCATCGCCGATATTTCCGACGCTCCGTTGACCGCCCGTCTGCAGTACCTGCTCGATAACAAGACCAAACCGCTCGGTTCACTGGGTCGGCTGGAGTCGCTGGCCCTGCGCATCGGCCAGGTGCTGGGCACCGAGGCTCCCGCGCTGCTGCAGCCGCAAATGCTGGTGTGCGCGGGCGACCATGGCCTGGCGGCCAAGGGGGTGTCGGCCTTCCCCAGTGACGTGACTTGGCAGATGGTGGAGAACTTTCTGGCCGGTGGCGCTGCCGTGAGCGTGCTGGCTCGCCAACACGGCCTGGCCCTCACCGTGGTGGACTGCGGCGTGGCCAAGCCCATCGCGCCGCGCGATGCCGCCCCGGGCGCGCCCCAGTTGCTGCTGCGCAAGGTGGCGCCCGGCACGGCCGACGCGTCGGTCGGCCCAGCCATGACTGCGGAGCAATGCGCTCAAGCGATCACCAACGGTATAGAGGTGGTGCGCACTTTGCCCGGCAATGCGCTGCTGCTCGGCGAGATGGGCATTGCCAACACCTCGGTGGCATCGCTGCTGCTGGCGCGCCTGGCGGGCCTGCCCCTGGCGGACGTCACGGGCGCGGGCACGGGCCTGGATGCTGCAGGCATCGAGCGCAAACGCGCCGTGCTGCAGCAGGCGCTGGACGCGAATGCCGAGGCCACCACGCCGCTGGCCGCATTGGCCGCGCTGGGCGGCTATGAGGTGGCCACGCTGGTGGGCGCTGTGTTGCAGGCAGCCCTGGAGCGGCGCGTGATTGTGGTGGATGGCTTTATCACCAGCGCTGCCGTGCTGGTAGCCAGCCGTCTGCAGCCTGCGGTGCTGCAGCGCTGCGTGTTTGCGCACCGCTCGGGCGAACGCGGCCACAGCCTCATGCTGGCGCAAATGCAGGCCGAACCGCTGCTGGACCTGGGCCTGCGCCTGGGCGAGGGTTCGGGCGCTGCGTTGGCGTGGCCGCTGTTGCAGTCGGCCTGCTCGGTGCTGGCGGAAATGGCGAGCTTTGAATCGGCCGGTGTGGCCACGCAGACGGCTTGAACCTGCTGGACTTCCCTGCGTCGTATCAAGCGACGCAGGTCCGGTTGCGCCCCTCGTTCTTGGCGCGGTACAGCGCCGCATCGGCACGTGACAGCATGGCATCCAGCGTTTCGTGGGGGCCGGTCCAGCTGGTGAGCCCGATGCTGACCTCGCAGTCCAGGGGATGGCCGGCGGACAGCGTGGCGTGGATGCGCTGGGCCACGCCCTGGGCGGCGGCAGTTTCTGCGTCGGGTAGCAGCACCAGAAACTCCTCGCCGCCGTAGCGCCCCAGCCGGTCCGCGCGGCGCAGCACCTGGCGGGTGCATTCTGCAAAATGCACCAGCACCGCATCGCCATGCTGGTGGCCTCGGGTGTCGTTCACGGCCTTGAAGTTGTCCAGGTCCACCATCATGATGGACGGCCCGTTGCCATAGCGCTGTGCGCGCTCCAGCTCTTCATCGCAGCGCTGCAGCAGCGCTCGGCGGTTCAGTGTGTTGGTAAGGGAGTCGTGGGTGGCCAGGTGTTCCAGCTCGGTACGCAGGCGGTCGGTGGCCATGAGCACCGCGCCGATGGACAGCATGAGCACTGTGATCACATAGGCCCCGATGTACAGCGTCTGGAACAGCGAAGGCTCCATCAGGTCGGCACCGGCATTCCCGGTCACGATCGAGATCAGCCGCACGGCCAGCACCGCCATGTGCAGGGCCAGCACCACCTCCACCAGCCGCACGGGGAAGTTGCGCCCACCGTGGCGCAGCATGAAGCGCATCTGTGCGATGTAGATCACCTCCATGACCACCGTGAAGAAGCCGACCCGCATGGCGTAGTTGGGCGCCCAGTAAGTGAGCACGATGAACACCAGGGTGGTGCCCACCATCAGCCAGTTCCATGGCCGCCAGACGGTTGGCTGCCCCATGAAGCTGCGCGTGCCCATGTAGTAGGTGACGGTGCCCAGCACCAGCAGTTGGTTGGCGAGCACCAGGCTGAGCCAGTCTGGGATGAGCCCGCGTGCGCCGAACAGCACGGTGGACACCAGCCACAGCAGCGGCGCTGCGGCCCAGGCGCCCACGCCGCGGATGGAGGGCGGGTAGTAGCGCCGCATGAACAGCAGCACGATGGCCATGATGGCGGACATGAAGCCCGCCATGGCAATCATCGAGCGTGGGTCGAGGTTCATGCGGCGAGCGCGGAAGGGCTGTACGTAAGAAATTGTTTCTTGATGCCGAGGCCAGTATAGCCACGCACCTGCGTGCGGACGTAGGGTGATTTACTAAATCCCGCAGTGCACCGTGTGCACCACAACGAGCTGCGTGTGGGCCGACTGTGGTGCACAAGCGCTTTGGTGCAGGTGTGGCCGCGCACAGTGGTGGTGCATTTTGTATGCAAAACAAATAAAACATTGTGTACAAAGTTGGCACAGGCTTTGCGTACGGCAGGTTCATGCAAAGCCTCACCCCCGAGCCGACTCCGGCCGCCATCGAGATCGTCGCCCTCACCAAACGCTACGCCCAGGGCAAGCCGGCGGTGGATGCGATCAACCTTCGCATTGCCAGCGGGAGCTACTGCTGCCTGCTGGGCCCCTCGGGCTGCGGCAAGAGCACCACGCTGCGCATGATCGCAGGGCACGAGTCGGTGACCAGCGGCGACATCCTGCTGGAGAACCGCAACATCACTGACCTGCCCGCCGCCGCGCGCGGCACGGCCATGATGTTCCAGAGCTTTGCGCTGTTCCCGCACCTGTCTGCGCTGGACAACGTGGCTTTCAGCATCAAGATGAAGGGCGTAGCCAAGGCCGAGCGCCAGGCCAAGGCGCGTGACCTGCTGGAGCGCGTCGCGATGGGCCACCTGGCCGAGCGAAAGCCCGCCGAACTCTCTGGCGGGCAGCAGCAGCGCGTAGCGCTGGCGCGGGCCCTCATCACCCAGCCGCGTGTCTTGCTGCTGGACGAACCTTTGTCGGCACTCGACCCCTTCCTGCGCATCCAGATGCGTGCCGAGCTGCGCCGCTGGCAAAAGGAGCTGGGCCTGACCTTCATCCATGTGACCCACAGCCAGGAAGAGGCCATGGCCCTGGCCGACACCATGGTGGTGATGAACCACGGCGTGATCGAGCAGGTGGGCAGCCCGCACGAGGTCTATAACCGGCCCGCCAGCGAATTCGTGGCGCGCTTCATGGGCGGGCACAACGTGATCGACACACCCGAAGGCAAGGTGGGCGTGCGCACCGACCACCTGCAGATTGCCCCCGCCAGTGCCGAGTTGCCCTGTGGTGCCCAGCGCATGCAGGCCGTGGTGACCGATGTGGAATACCAGGGCACCTACGTGCTGGTAGGCCTGCAAAAGCACGGTGCAGTTCTGTCGGCCAACGCCACGGCGGCCTATTCGGTGATGGTGTCTGAAGCCGCCTTTGCCGCGCAACCCTACCAGGTGGGGCAGGGCGTGCAACTGCACTGGACACCTGACCAGGCGCACCCGCTGTCTGTGCCCGCTCCCGCAATGGCCGTAGCCGCCTGACCGCGCCGCCACGTCCCCTCTTTTTTCACCCGTCCCCTTCCGCAACCCAAGGAGTTTTCCCATGTCCGATGCTTCCCGTGCTGATTCCCCTGTTGTTGTCTCCGATGCCACTGGAGTGGCGCGCCGCTCGTTGCTCAAGGGCACGGCGGGCATCCTGGCCGCTGGCATGTTCCCGGCCGTGCATGCGCAAGAGAAGATCGTGCTGCGCTACTTGGGCACGGCTGTGAACCAGGACAAGGCGATTGCCGAGAAGTTCAAGGCCGACACCGGCATCGAGATCCAGTACGTGGCCGTGACCACGGACGACGTGACCAAGCGCGCCGTCACCGCGCCCAACAGCTTTGACCTGATCGACACCGAGTACTTCTCGCTCAAGAAGATCGTGCCCACGGGCAACCTCAAGGGCATCGATACCAAGAAGATCAAGAACGCCGACAAGATCACCACGCTGTTCACCACCGGCATGGTGGCGGGCAAGGCCGTGGGCGACCAGGGCACCGCGCCCAAGAAAGTGATCTACCTGGAAGGTGAGAAGTCCAAGAAGTTCGCGACTGCGCCCACGCAGTTCATGAGCCTGATCCCCACCGTGTACAACGCCGACACCCTGGGCATCCGCCCCGACCTGATCAAGCGCCCCATCAACTCCTGGGCCGAGCTGCTCAACCCCGAGTTCAAGGGCAAGACCGCGATCCTGAATATTCCTTCGATCGGCATCATGGACGCCGCCATGGTGGTCGAGGCCATGGGCATCTACAAGTACCCCGACAAGGGCAACATGACCAAGAAGGAGATTGACCTCACGATCAAGACCCTGATCGAAGCCAAGAAGCAGGGCCAGTTCCGCGCGCTGTGGAAGGACTTCAACGAGTCGGTGAACCTCATGGCATCGGGCGAGGTGGTGATTCAGTCGATGTGGAGCCCGGCTGTGACGGCCGTGCGCACCAAGGGCATTGCCTGCAACTTCCAGCCCCTGAAAGAAGGCTATCGCGCCTGGGCCGCCGGCTTTGGCCTGCCGGCCACGCTGAGCGGCCGCAAGCTCGATGGCGCGTACGAGTTCATCAACTGGTTCCTGGACGGCTGGGCTGGTGCCTACCTGAACCGCCAGGGCTACTACAGCGCCGTGCTGGAGACCGCCAAGTCCAAGATGGAAGCCTACGAGTGGGCCTACTGGATGGAAGGCAAGCCCGCCACGCAGGACATCAAGAGCCCCAATGGCGATGTGCTCGCCAAGGCCGGTGCAGTGCGCGACGGCGGCAGTTATGAGTCGCGCATGGGCGGTATTGCCTGCTGGAATGCGCTGATGGATGAGAACAACTACATGGTGCAGAAGTGGAATGAATTCGTTGCTGCATAAGGAGTGCACCCCCTGAGGCGCTGCGCGCCTTCACCCCTCTCTCGACCCGCTGCGCGGGTCGGGAGGGGGACGCCCCCGGTGCGGCGGGGCGGCCCTTGCACGGGGGCACTGGTCTTGGGCAGCGTCAGTCTCAAGAGCAAGCGCCGAACGGTAGACCTTTGAATTCATTGATTGCAAACACCATGAGCACGACCACACAGTCCTTACCTGCTGCAGCTGTCCCCGGCCGCAGCATTGCCGCCTGGTGGCAGGCTGCGCCGTTCACGCTGGTGTTTGCGCTGTTTTTCCTGATTCCGCTGACGTTGATCGTGATGGTCAGCTTCTGGGACTTCAATGAGTACGAGTTGCTGCCGGGCTTCACGTTCAAGAACTACGTGTCCATCTTTGACGGCTGCAGTGACGTGTCCGACGGGCTGTGCGTCACGCTCAAGACGTATTGGTCCACGCTCAAGTTCAGTTTTCTGGTGTGGCTGATCACGCTGGTGATCGGCTTCACCGTCGCCTACTTTCTGGCCTTCCATGTGCGCTCTTCGGGCATGCAGACGCTGCTGTTCGTGCTGTGCACCATTCCGTTCTGGACATCGAATGTGATCCGCATGATCTCGTGGGTGCCGCTGCTGGGACGCAATGGGCTGGTCAACCAGACGCTGATGGGCATGAACCTCATCGAAACACCTGTGGAGTGGCTGCTGTTCTCGGACTTCTCGGTGGTGCTGGCCTTTGTGCACCTGTACACCATGTTCATGATCGTGCCCATCTTCAACAGCATGATGCGCATCGACCGCAGCCTCATCGAGGCGGCCAGCGACAGTGGCGCGAGTGGCTGGCAGACGCTGTGGAACGTGATCGTGCCGCTCTCGCGCACCGGCATCATCATCGGCTCGATCTTTGTGATCACCATCGTCATGGGCGATTTCGTGACCATCGGCGTGATGGGCGGGCAGCAGATCGCCTCCATCGGCAAGATCATCCAGGTGCAGACGTCCTACCTGCAGTTCCCGCTGGCGGCGGCCAATGCCGTGATCCTGCTGGCCGTGGTGCTGATGATCATCTGGGGCCTCACACGCCTCGTCGACATTCGCAAGGAGCTGTGAGATGAAAGTCCGTGAATCTCGTCCCGCCAGCTTCTGGCCCCTGGCCATCTTCTTTGCGCTGTTCGTGCTGTTCATGTACGGGCCCATGTTCGTCATCTTCATCCTGAGCTTCCAGGGCCCCGAGGGCGGGCTGACCTTCCCCATGCGCGGCGTGTCGCTGCACTGGTTCTCCAAGCTGGCCGAAGGGCTGGGAGTGGTGGACATCGGCGCGGCGCTGTGGCGCTCACTGGGTCTGGGTGTGGCGGTGATGCTGTGCACCGTGGTGTTGTCGGTGCTGGCCGGGCTGGCGTTTCGCAAGCGGCTGGCGGGCGGCAACACGTTGTTCTTCATCGTGGTGGCCAGCCTCATCATGCCGTCCATCATCGTCTCGCTGGGCATCGGGCTGGAGTTCCGGCTCATCGACAACGGCATCAAGGCGGCCCTTGAATGGCTGGGCATGGAGAGTGCGCTGGAGGGCTACGGCACGTCGCTGGGCCTGTTCACCTCGGCCCTGGGCGCGCACCTGACCTGGACGCTGCCGTTTGGCCTGCTCATCATGTTTGCGGTGTTCAACCGCTTCAACCCTGCGTACGAAGAAGCCGCACGCGACCTGGGCGCCACGCTCTGGCAGGGCTTTGCGCATGTGGTGCTGCCGCTGATCGCTCCCTCGGTCGTGGGCATTGGCATGTTCGGCTTCACGCTCAGCTGGGACGAGATCGCCCGCACCTCGCAGGCCATTGGCGACGTGAACACGCTGCCCTTGGAGCTGCAAGGGTTGACCAGCACGGTGACCACGCCATCCATCTATGCGCTGGGCACGCTGACCACGGTGGTGTCTTTCATCGTCATGGGCATCACGCTGGCGCTGGTGTGGGCATTGGGTCGCAGGCGCAAGGGCCGTTCGGGGTAAAAACGGCACCCTTATGACGACCACCCTCCCTAAGCCCCGGCGCGCGCGCGCTGCGGTCACCGAACCGCCCGTGCAGCCTGACACGACAGGCCAGCTCAGCGACAACGACATGTACGAACGCATGATCTCGGCCATCCTCGACCACCGCCTGCCACCCGGCACCAAGCTGGTGGAGGACAAGCTGGCGGCGGCCTTTGGCGTGTCACGCACACGCGTACGGCCTGTGCTGGTGCGGCTGGCCAACGAGCAGGTCGTCACGCTCACACCCAACCGGGGCGCATCGATAGCGCAGCCCACGCCGCAAGAGGCGCTGGAGGTGTTCGAGGCCCGCCGCCTGCTGGAGCCGCGCCTGGTCGAGCTGTTCATCGCCAACGCCACCGATGCCGACATCGCCGCACTGCGCACCTGCATCGACGACGAAGAGGCCGCGCGCGCCAGTGGCGACATGCGCCGCGCCATCCGCCTCTCCGGCGACTTTCACCTGCACATCGCACAGGCGGCCGGGCACCAGACGCTAGGCCGCATCCTGCGCGAGCTGGTCTCGCGCACCTCGCTCATCCTCATGACCTACAGCCCCAGCCATGCGCGCGAACGCGAAGAGGCCACCGCCTGCGGTTGCCGCGAGCACCGGGCGTTGATTGATGCGATTCGCCTGCGCGATGCGCGCGAGGCCGCGCGCCTCATGCTGACGCATTTGGCACGCATTGAAACGCGGCTGGAGTTCACGCCACCGGCTGCCGACGCGCCCGACCTGGCGCAACTGCTGGGCGCCTGAATCCTGCCACCTTGTTATGCGCCAACTGCTCGTCCTCAACCCCAACACCTCGGCCAGCGTCAGCGCCTTGCTTCAGCGGCATGTGCAGGCTGCTGCGGGCTTGCATGTGGCGGTGCGCACGGCCACGGCGCGTTTCGGCGCCCCCTACATCGCCTGCGAGGCCAGCTATGCAGTGGCGGCCCACGCCGCGCTGGATGCCTGGGCGAATGAACTGTCACAACACCAGCCGCAGCCTGATGCCGTGCTGATAGGCTGTTTTGGCGACCCGGGCCTGATGGCGCTGCGCGAAAGCAGCCCCGTGCCTGTGACAGGGCTGGCCGAAGCATCTTTCATCGAAGCCGCTCGCCACGGGCGCTATGCCATCGTTACGGGTGGCGAGCGCTGGGGGCCCATGCTGCAGCGCCTGGCGCAGGCGCTGGGCCACGCGCACGCGCTGGCTGGAATCCACACCGTGGCACCCACCGGTGCTCAGCTGGCCGCCGACCCCGAAGCCGCCCGCACGCTGCTCGCCCAGGCCTGCCGCGACGTGGTGCGGCAAATGGGTGTGCAGGCCGTCATCCTGGGCGGGGCGGGGCTGGCCGGCATGGCTGCTCTGGTGCAGCCGCAGGTGACGGTACCGGTGATCGATAGTGTGGTGGCTGGTGCCACCTGGGCGCTGCGTGCGCACCCCGTGCCTCCAGAGCGCAAAGTGCCTGGATTCGATGTGGCGTGGGCGGGGGTGTCGGGGGAGATGACAGCGCTGGGAGTGGCCGGGGTGGTTTGACGCGGGGTGGTGGAAAGTCTAGTATTACGTTTGTAATTACTCGGAGGTTTCCCATGCACACTCTCAAACTCACCCAGGTGGGCAACTCTGTCGGCGCGATTTTCCCAAAGGAACTGCTGGCGCGGTTGCAGCTGGAAAAGGGAGACGAGCTGTATGTGACGGAATCGCCTGACGGTTTGCGGATCACCACCCACAACCCCGAATTTGAAGCGCAGATGCGCGTGGCGCGCGAGATCATGAAAGAGCGCCGGGCCGTACTGCACGAGCTGGCCAAATGAGCGAATGGGTCTGGCTGAACCGCGCCGTCATCATTGCCATCCACGAAGTGCAGCTGGCCGAACATGGGGGCGGGACAGGCGTCCGCGATGCGGGTTTGTTGGATTCGGCCCTGGGCAAGCCGCAGCAGCTGAACAACTATGGCGAGCCGCCGCCTGATGCAGCCGCGCTGGCAGCCTCGTATGGCTATGGAATTTCGCGCAACCATCCGTTTATTGATGGAAACAAGCGAACGGGCTATGTGGCGGCCGAATTGTTTTTGCGGCTCAATGGCTGGAGGCTTAACGCTGACGATGCATCGTGTGTGGTCACCATGCTCGCTGTTGCCGCTGGCGATATCACCGAAGAGGCCTTCGCCGCCTGGCTGCGGGCACATGCCGTCGCTTGCTAACGGAGATTTCAAGCATTTTCCGCCCTAGCGCTTGACCAATAAGCGCTAGTTGCTATAAAAATAGAAGCAATTTGCCTGGTTCGTTCAACTCAAGGCGCCAACGTCTTCGGCTGGTAGTCGCAATACCTGCTCACCGCACACTCCCAGCAGCGCGGCTTGCGCGCCTGGCACACGTAGCGGCCGTGCAGGATGAGCCAGTGGTGCGAATCCACAGCATACGCGGCGGGCACGCGCTTCATCAGCTGCAGCTCCACCGCCAGCGGGTTCTTACCGGGCGCCAGACCGGTGCGGTTGCTCACCCGAAAGATGTGCGTGTCCACCGCCATGGTCGGCTCGCCGAAGGCCACGTTCAGCACCACATTGGCCGTCTTGCGGCCCACACCGGGCAGGGCTTCCAGGGCTTCGCGCGTGCGCGGCACCTGGCCCCCATGCTGCTCCACCAGGATGCGGCAGGTCTCCATCAGGTTTTTGGCCTTGGTGCGGTACAGGCCGATGGTCTTGACATAGCCCTCCAGTCGCTCAAGCCCCAGGTCAAGGATAGCCTGCGGCGTGCCCGCCACCGGGAACAGCTTGCGCGTGGCCTTGTTCACGCCCACGTCCGTGGCCTGGGCCGACAGCAGCACGGCAGCCAGCAGCTCGAACGGCGTCGTGTATTCGAGCTCCGTGTTGGGCAGGGGGTTGGCGGCCTTCAAGGTGGCAAAGAAAGGCTCGATGTCAGACGTCTTCATGGGGGCGGGGTGTGTCGTTTATGTACTGCGGCATGCGGGGCTGCGCCCGCGCCTGCATCGTTTTCGCGAGGGTTAGAACGAACTACCTCAGTGGGTGCGCTGCACCGCCAGGCACAGCCAGCAGGGGAACGCGCCGGTGGCGGGGTTGACGGCAAAGTCTTCGTCGTAGACCTCGATGGCGGGCCGAGGGGCAGCTTCCCAACCTGCGGGGATCTGGCCCGGGGCCATCATGCTGGCCCAGGCCGCGCCAATCTCCGGCCCGGTACCGACGAAACGCAGGCAGGCGTAATCGCCACCGGCAAAGTCCTGGATCATGGCCTCGGTGCCGGTGCGCAGGCCCACGCCCACCTGCACGCAGGCGTCGTAGCGGCATTGCGCGGGCGGGGTGCATGCGGGGTTGTCCAGGCTGATGCCGTAGTACTTGGGGCGTGGCTCGCTCAAACGATTTGCTTCGCACCAGCGGCCGAACCGCTCCCAAAGTTGCGTGAGCGAGGGGCCATAAGGGCCTGTCTGGCGCATATAGGCAAGGCGCATGCGGGGCAACTGACGGATTTCGAGGGGCATAGTTGGTCTCGGTAGTTGTGCGGTGGGCCAGGTTTTTGCCCTCGCAGTCTAAGCCGCAGGAAACCTGCACGGCAATTGGCGACAATGCGGAATCCTTTGCCACCAACTCCTGCCCACGCCATGCAATTCGCCGACCGCCTGAACAACGTAGAAACCTCCGCCATCCGCGAACTCTTCAAGCTGCTGGGCAAGCCCGGCATCATCAGCTTTGCGGGCGGCTTCCCTGACAGCGCCATGTTCGACGTGGAGGGCATCCGCGCCGCCAGCAACGCCGCCCTGGCCGAAGAACCCGGCGCCGCGCTGCAATACGGTGCGACCGAGGGCTACAACCCGTTGCGCGAACAACTGGCCGCCTTCATGGCCAGCAAGGGCGCAAAGGACGTGGCCGCCGACAACCTCATCGTCACCACCGGCAGCCAGCAGGCACTGGACCTGCTGGGCAAGACGCTCATCAGCCCCGGCGACAAAGTGATTGTGGAAGGCCCGACCTTCCTCGCCACCATCCAGTGCTTTCGCCTGTATGGCGCCGAACTCATCAGTGCGCCCATCGACGGCAACGGCGTGAAGACCGACGAGCTGGAAAAGCTCATTGCCGAGCACAAGCCCAAGTTCGTCTACCTCATCCCCACCTTTGGCAACCCCAGCGGCGCCATGCTGAGCCTGGAGCGCCGCAAGGCCGTGCTCGAGATGGCCGTCAAGCACAACACCCTGATCGTCGAGGACGACCCCTACGGCGACCTGTATTTTGGCGACGCGCCTCCCCCCAGCCTGCTCAACCTGTCGGCCACCGTGCCGGGCAGCCGCGACCTGCTGGTGCACTGCGGCAGCTTGAGCAAGGTGCTGTCGCCCGGCCTGCGCGTGGGCTGGATGATTGCCCCGGCCGAGCTGCTGGGCAAGGCCACCATGTGCAAGCAGTTCAGCGACGCCCACACCAGCACCTTTGCGCAGGCCACGGCCGCGCAATACCTCAAGGCCGGCCGCATGCCCGGCACGCTGGCCCATGTGCGCAAGGTGTATGCCGAGCGCGCCCAGGCCATGGGCGATGCGCTGCGCAAGGAACTGGGCGACGCCATCGAGTTTGTGCAGCCCCAGGGCGGCCTGTTTGTGTGGGCACGCCTCACGGGTGCGGGCGGCAAGGTGGCCGACGGCAATGTGCTGGCCAAGCGCGCGATTGAAAAGGGCGTGGCCTTTGTGCCCGGCACGCCGTTCTTCTGCGCCAACCCCGACCACGCCACCTTCCGCCTGTCGTTTGCGACCGCCGATGTGGACAAGATCCGCGAAGGCGTGGCGCGCCTGGGCCAGGCCATCTGAAGCGTCGATGTCTGACGCCAACGATCTCGCCAACGTTCTCCAGCGCCTGGAAAGCCTGGAGATCAAGGCCAGCTTTACCGAAGACCTGCTGGACCAGCTGAACATGACCATCTACCAGCAGCAGCAACTGATCGACCGGTTGACGCACGAGGTCATCCAGTTGCGCCAGCAGGCGCCCGAAGGTGGCTCGAACGGCCCGCGCAACCTGCGCGACGAGCTGCCGCCGCATTACTGATCGGATCGCTCGGTCTACGCCCTGACGGACCGCCACGCTGCGTCCGCCAGCTCTGCGCGGTACGTGGTGGGCGAGGGCAGGCCGCCCTGGCCTGCATTGCCTGACAGCCACGCCCTGCAATAGCTCTGCACCGGCCCCATCACCAGCGACGGCATCAGCTCACACGGCAGGTTGCGCAGCGCGCCCGATTGGCGGTGGGGCTCGAACCAGGCCACCAGCGCCTGGTTGCGGCGCCGCGCGGCTTCGGCCAGGTCGGGCGTGCGCGGGCCAGCGGCCACGGCGCCCCGGGACTGGAACATGAACCGGGCCCGCTCTGGCTGCGCCACCACCCAGTCCAGATAGCCGGTGACCAGGGCGTGCACGCCCGCCTCTACGCCCTGGGCGGCATCGAGCTGCGCCTGCACGCTGCGAGACTGGTCGTGAAAGATGTCAAAGAACAGCGCCGCCACGATGCCGTCGCGGTTGCCAAAGTGGTGGTAGATGCTACCCACGCTGGCCCCGCAGCGCGCACGCACGCCGTCGATGGTCACCGCGTCCACGCCGCCTTCGGCCGCACAGGCGAGGGCGGCGTTCAGGATGTCTTGGCGGCGGTCGGTGGGGGCTTCGGCAGAGGATGAAGTGGGAGGCGGGGAATTGCGGCTTGCCATGGAATGGGATTCTAGAATAAAGTTCTAGAAAATACTTCTAGCCCACGCTCCTTCCATGCATTCTTCCTTCATTGCCCCCCCTGCGGCCGCTGCCTCTATGCCCGGCGCCGCCCTGTACCCGCACCTGCTCGCCCCCCTGGACCTGGGGTTCACCACCCTCAAGAATCGCGTGCTCATGGGCTCCATGCACACGGGCCTGGAGGACGGACGCGACCTCTCGCGCATGGCAGCGTACTTCCGTGAGCGGGCCGAGGGCGATGTGGGGCTGATCGTGACGGGCGGCTTTGCGCCCAACATCGCGGGCTGGGCCAAGCCGTTTGCGGGCACGCTGGCGACCTCGGGCGCCGCCAAACGCCACCGCGTGGTGACGGACGCGGTGCACGTTGCGGGCGGCAAGATCGCGCTGCAGATCCTGCACACGGGGCGCTACGCCTACCATCCGCTGGCGGTGGCGCCCTCGCGGCTGCAGTCGCCCATCTCGCCGTTCACACCGTTCGCGCTGTCGGCGCGCGGGGTGGAGCGGCAAATTCGTGCGTTTGTGAACTGTGCCGTGAAAGCGCGCGAGGCGGGCTACGACGGCGTGGAGGTGATGGGATCGGAGGGCTATTTCATCAACCAGTTCCTGTCGCAAACCACCAACCTGCGCACCGACGCCTGGGGCGGCGACTACAGCCACCGCATGCGCCTGCCGGTGGAGATCCTGGCCCGCATGCGCGAGGCCGTTGGCAAGGACTTCATCATCATCTACCGCCTGTCGATGATCGACCTGGTGCCCGGCGGCAGCGCGTGGGACGAGATCGTCACCCTGGGCAAGGCCGTGGCCACGGGCGGGGCGAACATCGTCAACACCGGCATTGGCTGGCACGAGGCGCGGGTGCCCACCATTGCCACCAGCGTGCCGCGCGCAGCGTTTGCCTGGGTCACGCAAAAGATGAAGGCCGAGTTCGCGGCGGCGGGCATCACCACGCCGCTGGTCACGTCCAACCGCATCAACACGCCCGAGGTGGCCGAGCAGGTGCTGGCCGATGGCTGTGCCGACATGGTGTCCATGGCGCGGCCACTGCTGGCCGATGCGGCGTTTGTGAAGAAGGCTGCGCAAGGCCGGGCCGACCGCATCAACACCTGCATTGCATGCAACCAGGCCTGCCTGGACCATGTGTTCCAGAACAAGACCAGCAGTTGTCTGGTGAACCCGCGCGCCTGCCACGAGACCGAACTGGTGTACCGCTCGGTGTCGTCGCGCAAGCGTGTGGCGGTGGTGGGCGCAGGGCCAGCAGGCCTGACCGCCGCCACCGTGGCCGCCGAACGCGGGCACGAGGTGCATCTGTTCGACGCCGCGCCCGCCATCGGTGGTCAGCTCAACATGGCCAAGGTGATTCCTGGCAAGGAAGAGTTCCACGAAATGCTGCGCTACCTGGCCGCGCGGGTGGAGGACACCGGCGTGCAATTGCACCTGAACCAGCGCGTGTTGGCCACCGACCTGGCGGGCTATGACGAGGTGGTGATTGCCACTGGTGTGGAGCCACGCGACCCGAAGATCCCCGGCCAGGACCACCCCAAGGTGCTGAGCTACATCGACGTGCTGCGCCATGGCAAGCCGGTGGGCGAGCGCGTGGCCATCATCGGCGCGGGCGGCATCGGCTTTGACGTGGCCGAATTCTTGACACATGGCGACCACCCTTCCACCACGCTCGATCTGCCCGCCTGGAAGGCCGAGTGGGGCATCACCGACCCGGCCGAGGCGCGCGGTGGTCTGGCGCCCAGCGGCCCGCGCGTCACGCCCCCCGCACGGCAGGTCACGCTGCTGCAGCGCAAGAAGGGCAAGCTCGGCGCGGGCCTGGGCAAGACAACGGGCTGGATCCACCGCACCACGCTCAAGATGAAACAGGTGCAGATGGTGAGCGGCGTGAACTACGAGCGCATTGCCGACGAAGGGCTGCTGGTGTCATACGGCGACAAGCGCGAAGACCCCACCTGGATTGCGTGCGACACCGTGGTGCTGTGCGCGGGGCAGGTGCCCCTCTTCAGCCTGGCGCAGGAACTGGAGGCTGCCGGCCGCAAGCCGCACCGAATTGGTGGCGCGCTGGAAGCGGGCGAGCTGGATGCCAAGCGCGCTATCGACCAGGCGGCGAGGCTGGCGGCGCGTTTGTGAGGGGAGTGCGGCCAGAATCTAAGAAAAATTGGCTGCTAGCGCTTGATAGGTAATCGCTAACAGCTATTATTTTGATAGCAAATGGCTGCTGCCTGGCTATGCGCCTTGATGCGTGGCAGAGCCCTCCAGCGCGTTGAACACCCGCAGCGCTGCCCACGCATCGTTGGCTGCGTAGACCAGTTGGGCCTCAGTCAGCCGGGCGTTGGCCCAGTTCGATGTCGCGGCTTTCTTGGACTTGATGAAGCGCTTGTTGAACAGCACGGCCACGGCGCCTTTCACGCCCATGTCTTTGCGGTAACCACGCTGTCGGAACACGGTGTTGAGCTCCAGCACATCGGCTGGTTGTACGCCCAGTTTGTGCTGGATGCGTTTGGTGTCATCCCCCAGCCCAAAGCCCGCCTTGGTCACGCCGCGCAGGGCCAGCAGCTCGGCCACGCGGGCACGGCAACCGGGGTCGTGCAGCTGGAACACCCAGGCGGTTTCAAGCGTGGCCAGCTGCACGATGTGGGGCCCGTCGGACTGTTCACCCTGCACAAAGGTGGGTTTGGATTCGGTGTCGAACCCCCAGGCGCTGGCCGCTGCCAGAGCATCACAGGCCTTGTCGGCCTGCTCGGGGGTGGCAACAAGGCTGATGCGGTCCATGCCCAGGCGCTCGAAAGGTTCCAGCAGGGCGATCTGGTCTTTGTCGGGGGTGCTGCGGTGGGCGGTGCGCGAAGGCGGGTGGGTGCGCTGGGGAGAGGGAGATGCCGTCATGGGCCCATTGTGCCGTGCCAACTTGGGAACCCCGCTGTGACCCGCGATGGGGGTGCGGCGCGTCTACTGCAGCTACCGCTCTCAGCGCTTGCCCGCCTTGCGCAGGCGGGGCATGTCGGCAAGGTGGGCCAAGGCCTTTTCGCAGTCAGCCACCGTCAACGCCTCCCGTGCAGTCAGCCAGCCTACGCCAAACCAGGCCCGCGGGTCCGTGGCAGCGATGTCTCTGTACAGCGCGCGGGCCACACGTTCATCACCCAGCCGGCCCAGAGCCGTCAGCGCTGGCTGCAGGCTGGCGAGGAACGATTCCCCCTCGGCGTCCAGCGCAGGCGCGACAAATTCCGTCAGGTAGCGCAAACGCTTCAAGCGCTTGCGCAGGCGGTGTTGCTCCTCCACCGGCAGGGCGGCAAAGTCTTGGGAGCCGTGGCGCACCTTGGCGTGCAGGCGGCGCAATCGCTTCTGCAGCAGGCGGCGGGTGTCCTTCGTGGCCAGGGCTTCTTCTGCGGCCGCCGGCGGGGCGTCCTCGCCCTGGGCCGTGAACGCCATGAGGGCGATCAACGCTGCCTGAAACGCTGGCATGCGCACGATGGCGGCGGCGGATGGGGCGGGGGCGTGCCCCGCCGCCACAATCACATCCAGGGCAGGCGCACCCGCATCGCGCAGATCGGCAACGATGGACTGCAGGGCTTGGCCCTGGTCGCGCAGTTGGCCCAGGCGCTGGAACACCTCCACCAGCGGCGGCTCCCAGGCGGGGTCGAATGCGCCGGGTGCCAACGGCGCCAACTCGCGCAAGGCGGTGCGTAAGCGGCGGATGCCGATGCGCAACTGGTGCACATGCTCTTCATCGACCCCGCCTTCGACGATCTCGCTGGCGTTGGCCAGGATCTGGTGGAGGCAATGGGCCACTGCCGCGCGCTGCAACGCGCGCCCGTTCAGGAAGTGCTTTGGGAGGCCACTGGCCTTCATCGGGGTGGCCTTGGTGGCGGGCCGGGCCCACTGCGGGGCCAGCAGACGCTCGCCTCGCTCTGCCTTGGACACCGTACTCAGAAACAGCCTATGCCGCGTGGCCCACCGGGTGGCGATGGCCGCCAGGCCCGCCAGCGGGCCGGCCTTGAGTTCCAGCTCCAGCTCGCAGATGCGGGCCTCTTTCTGCTGCGGCGTGCCGCGATGGGCGATGACCCGGCCGATGTCCAGAGCCAACTCCACCACACCGCCCTTGAAGGCGATGTCCCGTGTCACGCGGTCCATCTCGGTGCCGTAGGTTTCGGTCAGAGGGCCGCTGGCGGCCCGCAGAGCACCCAGCAGCCGTGTGCCCGCCACGGTGCCTGCGTGCAACTCAGGCTGGGGCTCTGGGGCAGGGCTTGTGGCGTGGCCCCGGTCCACGTTGTGCTCCTCGCGGTCCAGCGGTCCGTTGCCCAGGGCCTTGACGGTTTGCACCCACTGGTCGCCCTCGCGGCGCAGCCGAAAAGCAATGCCACGCGACGACAGCGCTGCATCGGGCGTATCGAAGTAGCGGGCCTCCATACGGATGTGCGCGTGTGTGCCCCTGCGCGCGGCGGCCTGCACCGCAGCCAGGCGCTCTGGGGGGATGCAGAACTTGAACTCGATTTCCACGAAGACGGCGCCTGGTGGTGGGGGCGGCAGAGCCTGCCGGTAAAAGATTAATAGAAATCCCAGTGAATGATTTTAAAGGCGAAAACCATGAGTGCCAGATTATTGCTGCAAGGGTGCGGACGATGAAATCAGGCTCATGCCCAGCGGAGTGCCATTTTTATCGCGGATGGAGGTAATTGCCTTGAAAGCCGATGCCTGAACCCGGTCTGGTAATCGAACAAAATTGTTTTCATGGACGAGGGTATCGCCATTGAGAAACGACCAGATAATGAATTTGAGGGCCAGGGTGGTTTGCTCTGGATTTTGAGTGACTTTGGGGAACACCACAAACGTGCCCATGGTGATGGGCCACACGGCTTTGCCGGGTTTTTGTGTCAGTGTATTGTGGAAGGCCCCGGTGGCTGGCCACTCGCTGTTGGCCAGTGCGGATTTGAAAGCGTCGATGGAGGGTTTCACAAAAACACCTTCGGCATTTTTCATCTGCACCGATGCCAGGCCATATTCGGCCACATACCCAAAATCCACATAACCGATGGCACCCGCCGTGTCGCGCACACCCTTGGCCACCCCATCGCTCCCCTTGAAGGCCAGAAATCCTTCGGGCCATTGGATGCTTGTCTTGGCTCCGTGGGAAGCCTTCCATTTCGGGCTGACCTTGCCCAGGTAATCGGCGAAGTTGTAGGTGGTACCCGAGCCGTCGGCACGCACAACCACCTTGATGGGCATGTCGGGCAGCGGAGTCTCGGGGTTCAGCGCGGTGATCTCGGGGGCATTCCAGCGGCTGATTTCGCCCAGGAAGATGCGGCTGAGCACCTCGCCCGTCAGGCGCAGCTGTGCGTTTTGGACTTTGGGCAGGTTGACGATGGGGCTGATGCCGGTGATGGCCACGGGCAGTGCGAGCAAGCCGTGTTCGATGAGGTCCTTGTCAGGCGGGTAGACATCGGTGGCTCCGAAGCCCACGGCCTGTTGCTGGATCTTTTTCATGCCTGCGCTGGAGCCCACCGGGTCGTAGTCCACTCTGGAGCCGGTGGCTTTGGCGTAGGCCTTGGCCCAGCTGCGGTAGATGGGGGCTGCGGCCGACGAGCCCGCGCCCGTTACGGCTTGTGCCCTGGCCTGGTCCGCCTGTAGCAGTGCAAGTGCCAGCATGAATACGGTATAGATATATTTCATGGATTTTTGTGTGTTGGTTTTAATTAATAAGGATGTGGCTGTGAAATTCTGACCATGGGCCTATGCCCGGCAGGGACATCGGAGTGATTTATGAAGTCTCAGCTTGTCAAAGCGGCGCCGATTTTAACCATTGGAATGAATGGGGAATGTTTATCCCATCGTCATTATTTTGTCATTTGAAACAATTAGTATCAGCCGCGGCAGACGTAGACCTTGCTGGCAAGGCGTGCGCGCCAGTTGATGCGGTGGCAATGCCCCCGGCTGCCCACCCAGTGAACCTTCATGAGAGATTCAGATGCTTCAAAAAATCAAGATTGGCACCCGGCTGGCGCTGGCGTTTGCAGTGCTTTTGCTGCTGATTTCTGCACTGGCTGCGGGGGGCATCAGCGGTGCCAAGCGCCTGACCGAGCGCAGCGCGGCGCTGTATGGTGACCGCACGGTGCCCCTGGGCGTGCTGGCAGAGATCAGCCACCTCACGCAGCGCAACCGGGTGCTGGTGATGGACATGCTGATGGACCCGGGTACCAGCAACCTGCAGGCCAGCCACGCCGCGTTGACTGCCAACGTGGAGCGCATCCACGCGCTGTGGACGGCGTATTCCGGCAAGGCGCTGGGTGCTGAGGAGCAAGGTCTGGCGCAGGCCTTTGCCGATGCCAATGCCACCTACCTGGACAAGGGTCTCATCCCGGCTGCCTCGGCATTGGTGGCAGGCAAGTACGACGATGGTTCCGAGCTTTATATCAACCAGATCCGCCCCAATGCGGCCAAGGTGCAGGACGCCATCGAGAAGCTGGTAGCCCTGCAGATCAACGTGGCGGCGGCAGAGTTTGCCGGCGCACGGGAGATGAGCAACACCATTCACTGGTGGATGCTGGCGGCCACCGGGCTGGCCCTGGTGGCGGGCGCTGCGATGGCGTGGGTTATCACCCGTTCAATCTCGCGCCCTTTGCGCCAGGCGGTGGTGCTGGCCCGCACGGTGGCGGGTGGCGATCTGAGCGCACAGATCGATGTGCGCGGCACGGATGAAACCGCAGAATTGCTGGGCGCCCTGCGGGAGATGAACCACCAGCTGGTGCGCGTGATCACCGAGGTGCGCTCCAGCACCGAGACGGTGGCGCAGGAGGCCGTGCTGATTGCGGGCGGCACCGAAGACCTGGCGCGCCGTACCGAGGTGCAGGCGTCCAATCTCCAGGAGACGGCCGCCTCGATGGAGCAGCTCACCATCACCGTGCAACACAACACGGACAACGCCCACCGCGCCACCGAGCTGGCCCAAGAGGCCGCCAAGGTGGCCAACGAGGGCGGCAGTGTGATGCGCGACGTGATCACCACCATGCAGGAGATCAGCGTGCAGTCGCAAAAGGTCACCGACATCATCAAGGTGATTGATGACATCGCGTTCCAGACCAACCTGCTGGCCCTCAATGCGGCGGTGGAGGCGGCCCGCGCGGGTGAGCAGGGACGCGGCTTTGCCGTGGTGGCGGGCGAGGTGCGTGGACTGTCCCAGCGCAGCAGCACGGCCGCCCGCGAGATTCGGGGCCTGATTGCCGCCAGTGTGCGTGGTGTGGAGCGCGGGTCCACCCTGGTGGGCCAGGCGGGCGAGCGGGTGGCCAGCACCGTGCAGCGCGTGGACGAGGTGATGGTACTCATCAGCGAGATCAAGGACGCGGGGCAGGAGCAGGCCCGCGGCATTGCGCAGATCGGCGAAGCCGTGCGGCAGCTGGACGCCGCCACGCAGAAAAATGCCGCGCTGGTGGACGACAGTTCGTCGGCATCCACCGGCATGAAGAACCAGGTTAGGCGCCTGCTGGAGGTCGTTCACCAGTTCAGGCTGGCGCCTGACGGCGCTGGGGATGCCTTCGAAGGAGGCTACCGAGGTACGCAGCCACTGCCTGCCCTGCCAGCAAGGGCTTCATCCCCCAAGCAATTGTCCCTGGCACCCCGCTGACTGGACGCACAGGACCGGTGCGGTGCAGGTCATCAGATTCTTTTGCTATGGGGAAGATGCTCCATGAACCGCACAGACGTACTCATCGCCATTGCCGAGATTGCGCGGACGGGCGGTGCCTCTGCGCCCGAAGACGCCATCTCGCAACTGGCCGTGATCATCGATGGCCTGGAGCTGTCGAGCAGCGGCTCCGAACAGGTGATGGAGATGCTGCTACGGATTGCCGCCTGCCTGTGGAACCTGCAGCAGGAACGCATGCGTTGGTAAGGCGCAGCCGCAGATAGGTTACTGGGCTACTTGGCCATTCGGCTGTTCGCCCAAGGGTTCCAGCGAAGCGATCTGGTCGCGCCCCTGGTTTTTGGCCAGGTACAGAGCCTGGTCGGCGCGGTCGAGCATGTCGCGTAGGCTGCGGTCTGCCTGGCGGAAGGTGCTCAGGCCCAGGCTGGCTGTGATGCCGTAGGCGTGGCCTGCCTCGTCGCTCAGTTGCAGGGCGCGAACGCCATGCAGGATGCGTTTCGCCACTTCCAGGCCCTCGGCCATGCTGGTCAGCGGCAGCAGCACGCCAAACTCTTCGCCGCCCAGTCGGCCCACGGTGTCGCTGGCGCGCAGCTGGTTTTTGACGGCCTGTGCAAACGCCACCAGGGCGCGGTCGCCTTCCAGGTGGCCAAAACGGTCGTTGATGGATTTGAAATGGTCCAGGTCCAGCATCAGCAGCGTGAGCGGCTCGCCATTGCTGCGTGAATGGGCATACACCGACTCGGCACATTCCAGAAATGCGCGGCGGTTGGCCATGCCGGTGAGCATGTCGGTGGTGGCCAGGCGCTGCAGCTCGCGCTCCAGGTTCTTGCGCTGCGTCACGTCGCGGTAAATGCCCTCCACCCCTGCGAAATTGCCAGCATGGTCGTACAAGGCGTGGCTGCTGATGGAGATGTCGATCACGGTGCCGTCGCGCCGCACCATCTGGCCCGGAAAATCCGACACCTCGCCATGCTCCATGATGGCGGCCTTGAACGCGTCTCTGTCAGTGCTTTGCGGGTAGTACGACTCGGCCGTGCGGCCCTCGATTTCGTGGGGCTCGTAGCCCAGCACCCGGCGCACGCCAGGGCCCACATGTTGCACGATGCCCTGGGCATCGGTGCGGTAGTAGACGTCCTGCATGTTCTCAAAAAGGCGACGGAAGTTCTGCTCGCTCTCGCGCAGCTGGGCCTCGATCTCGCTCTGGTGGGTCATGTCCAGACCACACATCAGCACGGCGGGGGCTCCGTTCCACTCCACAGCCACGCTGCTGATGAGCACCATGCTCAGGTTGCCCTGCAGTGTGCGGATGCGAAATTCAGACGATTTGTTGGGCCGGCCGCCCTGTTCGGGCACAGCGACCTGCTGGATGCGGTTGGTAGAGCGCACCTGGTCCATGGGATGCACAAAATCGCCCGAGAGGCGGCCGATCAGGCTATCGGTGCTGGGCGCTTCCAGCAGCGCCATGCTGGCAGCGTTGGCAAAGCGGATGGCGCCCTCCTGCGTGACGAGCACGGCCGCTGGCAGTGTGTGCAGCAGACTGAGGTCGTGGAACATCGGGCTTGGCAGTAACCAAAAGTAATGCACCATTGTGGCACTGGGGTGCCCGGCTGGGAATCCATATCTGTCACAGGCGGTACCATCACCCATGAGAAAAACTTTCCAACTCCATGTTGAAGGCAAGAACCGGGACCGCGTTCTGGATGCCGTCAAGCACGAAATCCGCAAGTACATCAAGCGCGAACGGCGCCGCGACCTGCCCGAAGGCGCTGATTTTTGGGACTTTGACTGCCAGTTTGGTCGCACCAAGGAAGACGCCACCGTGGCGCACCTGTCGGCCTTGACCGGGCTGATCAACGGTGTGGCCGCTGAGGGCGGAGCGCAGTTCTATGTCGAGATTCTGGCCAAGCCCGCCAAGCGCACGCCACGGGCGCCGGGCGTGCCGCAAGGCGCTGATGCGGATGGCATGGACGACGGCGACGAAGAGGTCTGAGACTGAGGCTGCTTGGGCGGCCGCCCTTCACGGCGCTTCCAAAGGCTCCTTTCAGGAGCCTTTTTTATGGGCGGCGGAGGGCGATTCCGGAGCTACCGCTGCTGCTGCGCGCAGCTTGTCCTTTTTGCTGGGCCGCTTGCCCTTGATGCCGCCGGTGCCCTGGGGATCTGCGGATGACGCGGGCGCAGGGGCCTCGGTGGGGTCAAAACCCGCAATGTGTTCGCGCGGGATGGTGAGGTGCTGACGTTTTTCGATGAGGCGGAAATGTGCTTCGGCATCGGCCGTCACAAAGCTCACGGCCACACCGCTCTCGCCCGCGCGGCCCGTGCGGCCGATGCGGTGCACATAGTCCACGGCCGAGCGTGGCAGGTCGTAATTGACCACCGCAGGCAACTGCGCAATGTCGATGCCGCGTGCGGCCAGGTCGGTGGTCACCACCACCTGCCAGCGTTCATCCTTGAACTCCTGCAGCACCTGTTTGCGCGCGCCCTGGCTCAGGCCGCCGTGGAAGGGTGTGGCAAAGATACCCGCTTTGTAGAGCTTTTCGGCCACATGCTCGGCAGCGTATTGCGTGGCCACAAACACCAGCACGCGCGACCAGTTGTGCTCCTTGACCAGATAGCGCAGCAGCTGGGTGCGGCGCACGGCGTCCACCGCAATGGCCCGTTGCTCGATGGCCGGTTCGTTGCCGGGCGTGTGGGGCACCTCCACGCGCAACGGGTTGTTCAGCAGGCCATCGGCCAGCGCTTGCACGGCGGCAGGGAAGGTGGCCGAGAAGAACAGGTTCTGCCGCTGCGCAGGCAGCAGCGCCAGCACGCGCTGCAGTTCTTCGGCAAAGCCCAGGTCCAGCAGGCGGTCGGCCTCGTCCAGCACCAGGTGCGCCACGGCCGACAGGCGCAGCGCGTTGTGGTCTACCAGGTCCAGCAGGCGGCCCGGCGTGGCCACCACAATGTCGGCGCCGCCACGCAGGCCCAGCATTTGCGGGTTGATCGAGACGCCGCCGAACACAATGGCCACTTTCAGCGGCTGCTGCAGGTGCTGTGCCAGGCTGCGCAGCACCTCTCCCACCTGGGCGGCCAGCTCGCGCGTGGGCACCAGCACCAGGGCGCGCACCCGGCGTGGGCCGCCGGTGGCGCTCAGCTGCAGCTGCTGCAGCAAGGGCAAGGCAAAAGCGGCTGTCTTGCCCGAACCCGTCTGGGCGGCTCCCAGCAGATCAGCCCCCTGCAGGATGGCCGGGATGGCCCCCGCCTGGATGGGCGTGGGCGCTACAAAACCCGCTTTTTCTGCAGCGTGGACAAGGGCAGGGGACAAACCGAGGGAGGCAAAGGGCATGGAGGCAGCGCTGGGGCGGCGTTGAAAGGGGGACGCACAACAGCGCGAACGGTGGGAAGGGATGGGGCGATTGTCGCCGCAGTTGCTGCCGAAGCCCCTGCACGCGCGCCAGGCAGTCAAGGCCGTGGTGCGCAGGGCCTGGCTGCGCGCGCCATCACCCTGATAATTGGGCCACCGGTGGTTCGCCGGTTTTTCCTTTGTTTCCCAAGCACCATGGCCCTCACCCTTGACTCCTCTGCCATCACCCACGGCATCCAGCTGGCGGTGGCCCCCGTGTTTTTGCTCACGGCCGTGTCCGGCATGATTGGCGCTGTGGCGGGCCGGTTGGCCCGCATCATCGACCGGGCCCGCGTGGTGGAAGACCGCGCCCGCGCCAACACCGAGCCCGAGTTTCTGGCCCGCGCCTACAACGAACTGGCCGACTTGCGGCTGCGTGGGCGGCTGGCCAATGGCTGCATCGGGCTGCTCACGTTCTGTGCGTTCCTGATCGGCATCACCATCATCCTGCTGTTCCTCGGCGAGACCACCAACTTCCAGTCCAACCGCTTGGCCGTGGCGGGTTTTCTGGCGGGGGTGGTGTCGTTTTTGCTGGCGCTGGTGTGTTTTTTGACCGAGACCATGCTGGCCACCCGGCTGCTCAACTTTCACATGCTGCAGCAAGAGGTGGAAGGAAAAAAGCCATGAAGTCGTTGGCTGACCTGGGCGGCCTGGTGTATTCCACCGAGTCCGGCCGCATGTGCCCCGGCTGCCGCCAGCCCGTGGCGCAGTGTACCGGCCATCAGAACAAACCTTTGCCCACCGGAGATGGCATCGTGCGGGTGTCGCGTGAAACCAAGGGCCGGGGCGGCAAGGCTGTGACCCTGGTCAAGGGCGTGCTGGTGGACGCGGCCGCACTGGAGCAGCTGGGCAAGCAACTCAAAGCCGCCTGCGGCAGTGGCGGCACGGTGAAAGACGGCGTGATCGAAGTGCAGGGCGACCATGTGGAGCGCGTGATGGCCGCACTGCAAAAGCTGGGCCACAAGGTCAAGCGGGCAGGCGGCTGAGGAGGGCTGTCCGATGGACTCGGAAAAATTGCAGCGCCTGGTCACCACCGAGATGCCCTACGGCAAATACAAAGGCACGCTGTTGGCCGACCTGCCGGGCAACTACCTGAACTGGTTTGCGCGCGAGGGCTTCCCCAAAGGCGAGCTGGGGCAATTGCTGGCGCTGATGCACGAGATTGACCACAATGGGCTGTCGGACCTGCTCAAGCCGTTGCGAGGGGCCGGTGCTGCAAAGGTCTGATCCGCAAGTCACCTGCTATGCCCGGTTGATCCGGGTGCTTGTGCCTTGTCGGGTGCAGGCCACAGTCCACTGGAGCGCCACAGCATGGTGACGATCATCGCCAGCGCAATTAGCAGCGGGCGCACCACGCCGGCGTCCAGCTGCCCGTTGGTCGCGGCCTGCAAAGGGCCGACCACATAGCGCAGCATTTCAGGCAGGGCCGCGAGCAGCACTGCGCCCAACACCACGCCCGGGATATGGCCCATGCCCCCAAACACCACCATGGCCACGATGAGCACGGACTCGTTCAGGCTGAAGGCTTCGGGCGAAACAAAGCCCTGGAAAGCAGCAAACATGGCACCGGTGATTCCGCCAAAGCTGGCCCCCACGCCAAAAGCCAGCAGCTTGAGATTGCGGGTATTGATGCCCATGGACCGCGCGGCAGTCTCGTCGTCGCGGATGGCCATCCAAGCGCGGCCAATGCGTGAATCCTGAAGGCGCTGGCAAATCACGATGGTGATCAGCACCAGAGTCAGGAACAGGTAGTAGTAGAGGGTGACGGAGGCTACTTCGTGGCCTGCCACGACCAGGGGCTGGCCCAGGTCCACTCCCAGGATGCGGACCGGGTCAATCAGCCCCAGGCCCTGGGCGCCGTGGGTGATGTTGACCGGGTGGCCCAGGTTGATGACCAGCAGGCGCACGATCTCGCCAAAGCCCAGCGTGACCACCGCCAGGTAGTCACCGCGCAGCCTCAGCGTGGGCGCCCCCAGCAGCATGCCCAGGATGGCGGCCAGCGGGATGGTCACCCACCAGGGGGTGTGCAGCCCGTTCGGGAACAGCGCCGCGATCCAGGCAAAGTGGTCGGTCAGGTGCGGTGAGGTCAGTAACGCGAACAGGTAGGCGCCCAGGGCGTAGAAGGCGACGTAGCCCAGGTCCAGCAGGCCCGCATAGCCCACCACGACGTTCAGGCCCAGCGCCAGCATCACGTACAGCAGGCTGGTGTCTGCGACACGCACCCAGTGGTGTCCGAGGCTTTGCAGCACCAGGGGCAGCAGGAGCAGTATGGCTGCCAGGCCTGCGCGCCTGGCATGCCGTGCGGAGAGCGTTTTCATGGGCAAGGATGGGTGATGGCGCGGTGCATGAAGCGCCATTGGCCCTGCAGCGCGGCGGGCACCTCGGTGCCTTCGTAGGCCGCACAGTCGGTAAAGCCGTGGGCTTCGTAGAGACAGTGCGCAGCCTGCATGAACAAGGCGGTGTCCAGGCAGATGCGGGTGTATCCCCAAAGACGGGCGTCGGCGAGCAGCCTGCGCAGTGCGGACGACCCGAGCTGCATGCCCCGGTAGGCAGGGCGGACATACAGGCGCTTGATCTCGGCGGTGTTGCCGCCCAGGCTACGTAGGCCACACATGCCGGCGGCTTCGCCATCGACCTCCATCAGATAGAAAACGCTGCCCGGTGTGCGCCCGGCGCAGAGCGCCTGAATCACGTCGGCGTTGCCTTCAGTGTGGGGCTGTCCCGCATCGCGGGTGGGAAGGGCGGAAAAGCTCCGCGCCATCTCGCCGTATACCCAGGCTAGGTATTCAGCTTGCAGGCCAAGCAGCGAATCGTGGACAGCACAGGGACTGCCGACTGCGGCGCGAATGAACAACGGAGTGGGCATGGTGCGGGTTTTGTGGACTTGGCAAAGGTTAAACTGGCCTGAATGGTGGAAAAAGTAACTCCCATTCCTTTCATTGCGGACCAAATCGCTTGAATTGACCGTATCAAGCAATCACGTGAGGGCAGATGGACAAGCTCAGCGGCATGTTGGCCTTTGTCAAAACGGCGGAACTTGGCAGCTTTGTGGCGGCAGGACGGGCGCTCGCGATATCCGCGTCTGCCGTGGGCAAGGGCGTGGCGCGGCTGGAGCAGGAGGTGGGTGTGCGGCTCTTGCAGCGCAGTACCCGGCGCATCCAGCTCACGGCAGAGGGACATCTGTTTCACGAACGCTGTCGGCGCATCCTGGATGACCTGGACGATGCGCAGGCCATGCTGTCCTTGTCGCGCGAGGCCCCCCGTGGGCGGCTGCGGGTGAGCGCGCCCATCGTGGGGTACCACTTCCTGATCCCCCTGGTGCCGGAGTTTCTGACCCGCCACCCAGAGGTGGAACTGGACATCAATTTCAGCGACCGCGCGGTCGATCTGATCGACGAGGGCATTGACGTGGCCATCCGCAGCGGTGACCTGCGCGACTCCCGCCTTGTCTCGCGCCCGTTGCAGGCCTTCCGGCTGCTGTTATGCGCAGCCCCGGCCTACCTGACGCGCCATGGCACGCCTGCGGCCATGCGCGATCTGGAACAGCACGCCTGCGTGCGGTTTCGCCATCCGGACTCCGGCAAGCTGCTCGATTGGCCTTGGCGCGAGGGCGTGGCCAGCGCCGAGCCGCGCCTGCGCACCGTACTTGCCTGCAACAACATCGAGGCGGTTCTGGGCGCCACGTTGCGCGGGCTCGGGATTGCCTGTCTGCCCGACTTTCTGGTGCGTGATGCCCTGGCCGATGGCCGGTTGGTCAGTGTGCTGGAGCAGGACATGGGCCCCAGCCGCCAGTTCCGCGCGCTGTGGCCATCCAGCAGGCATTTGTCCCCCAAGGTGCGTGTGTTTGTGGACCACCTGGGGGCGCGGCTGTCCGGCCCGCCATAATCGCCCTCAGATACACAACTACTCCGAGGGAATGCACATGAAGGGCCATATCGCTGCCATTGTTCTGGTCGTACTGGGCGTGTTTTTTCTGCTGACCAATCTGGGGCTGATCAGCATCAGCCTGCGCGAGCTGCTGCGGGTGTGGTGGCCGGTGGCGCTGATCGCGGTGGGCCTGGCGCTGTTCTTCACACCGGGCGACAAGAAGAAGTAGCCCTGGCGCAAAGACCCAGGCAAAGGCCTGGGCTCAGCGCTCGCCGTGCCCGCTGTGCGGCGTCACAAACGCCGGGTCGCTGCCAAAGAAACCCCGGAACAAATTGCGCGCAATGCCGTGTGCCGCTACCTGCAGGTCGTGCGCCACCTCGGGGGCAAACAGGCGGCTGGTGTGCTGCTGCCACAGCCCCACCCAGGCGGCAAAGTGGGCGGGAGTCACGCCCTCCAGCGCCATGTGTTTGCCAAACACGTCGCCCTTGAAGCTGCGCGTGCCCAGTGCCACCGTGCTCCAGAAGTCCACGAGCCGCTGCAGGTGGGCGTCCCACTGGGCGTGCAAGGCCTTTTCAAACACGGGCCCCAGCAGCGGGTCCTGGCGCACATCGTCGTAAAAGCCATGCACCAGCTGCGTGATGCTTTCCACGCTGGGTGGTGCGTGTGCCCCAAGACCCTCGGGTGAAGTGGTTTGCAGGTTCATGCCTGCAGTGTGCCCCCGCCGCTGCACGCGCAGCCTGACGGACCGCAACCTTGCGACGAGGGCGCTGCGCCGGCTTCGAACGCCGGGAACAGCACGTTGTTCTCCAGGTGGATGTGGTTGATGAGGTCATCGCCCAGCTGGGCAATGCCTGCATACAGCGCGCGCCAGGTGTTGCACGCGCCTTGGGGGGGCGTGGCGTCGTTGGTCAGGGCGTTGAGCTTGTCTAACGCTTCGCCGTGGTCCACGTGTTCGGCGCGCATCATGCCGATGGGCTGGCCCACAAAGGGGTTGCCGCCGCTCTTGAGCATGGGGAACAGCACCTGCTCTTCCTTGAGCATGTGCGAGAGCAGCTCTTCGTGCATGGTTTCCAGGTGGTCGGCCAGTCCGGCGGGCACATGGGGGTTGTCGCGGTGCACGGCCTCCACGCGGCGGGCCATGCGGATCAGCTCGGGCAGCTGCTGGCGGTGCACCTCGTGGTAGCGCGCCAGGATGTGGTCGATCAGTGCGCTGGGCGATGCGGCTTCGGGCACGGCGTCGCTGCGTTGCAAGGCCGCCAGCTCGGCCAGCACGGCGTCGGCGTCCAGCCCCTTGTCGGCAGCCGCCTTGGACAGGCTCACCTGGCCGCCGCAGCAAAAGTCGAGCTTGAGACGCCGAAAAACCGCCGTGGCACCGGGCAGTTGCACCGCGATCTGGCCGATCTGCTGGTCGGCGCTGAGCGGGGCGGGGTGGGCGGAGGCAGCTTCCAGGTGGTCAACGCGGGCATTCATGGCGGGTCCTTTTAAAGATTCATTTGATATGAATATTTTATTCAATAAAATTCGTCCTGCATACCTCTTTCAATTGACCTGCGGCAAAAACCATGCGCCTGACCCAATGGACCGACTACACGCTGCGCGTGCTCATGTACTGCGCAGCCACCGAAGGCCGCGAGCAACCTGTAACGATCATCGAGGTGGCCGAGGGCTACGGCATCTCGCGCAGCCACTTGATGAAGATCGTGCAGCAGCTGGCCGCCCAGGGGCTGCTGGAGACCACGCGCGGGCGGGGCGGTGGCATGCGGCTGATGGTGCCGGCGTCGGCCATCAACATCGGCGCCGTGGTGCGTGCCACCGAGACCGACTTCAACCTGGTGGAATGTTTTGATCCCGGCACCAACCAGTGCCGCCTGAGCAACCACTGTCGCCTCAAGGGCGTGCTGTGGCAGGCCATGCAGGCCTACCTGGCGGTGCTGGACAGCGTGACGCTGGCCGACCTGATGGCACCGGCCGCTGCGGGTGGGTCGGCTGCACGCGCCCTGCTGCCCACGGTGGCGCTGCCCCGGGGCGGCGGCGCCATGCGCAAGCGAGCACCCGTGGCCGGGTTGCCCTCCAAAGCCGAAAATATTGAATAAAAATGGTCCATTGCGCTCGATAGATATCGAGTTTTTGCTATCAAATTGATAGCAAATCCGACCCTTGCATGCCTCCGACTGCAAACGCCTGCCGGTAGCGCGCCGGGGTCAGGCCCACATGCCGCGCAAATTCGCGTGTGAAGTGGGGCTGGTCTGCAAAGCCGCACGCAAACCCGATTTCAGCCAGGCCATGCGGGCTCTCCAGCAGCCATTGGGCGGCCACGCGCGCGCGTGCCTCGGTCACGATTTGGCGGCAGCTCAGGCCGCGTTCGGTCAGCGCCCGCTGCAGGCTGCGGCGGGCCAGGCCCGTGTGTTGGGCCAGTGCATCCACCGTGTGCTGTGCTGCCGGGTCCTGCAGCACATGGCGCGCCAGCTGGTGCGCCAGCGGCGGCCAGGGCAGGGCGTCGCACAGGTGGGTGGCGGGCTGGGGCTGCTGGGTGGGGGTTGTGGGTGCGTTGCTTTCGTGATGTTCCCAATGCAAGGTCCAATGGCCTAGCAACTTTTGCGCGGCCAGCGGTGCCAGTTGCGCGTGCAGTTCTGCCGGGGTGGTGGCTGGGGCTTCCATCCGCAGGTTCACGCGGTGGCCTGCGGCCTCGGGCGCGCCGATCTCCACCCGCAACCCGCGCACGCCCAGGGCCCGGCTGGCGCCCATCAGCACGCCGAGTACTGCCAGGCTTTCGGTGGGGTGGGGTTCTTCCGGCACACCGGGGCGCGCATGGTGGCGCAGTGCCAGTTCGCCGGGGATGCTGGCCGTGATGCTGACCTGGTGGCGCGAATGCACATACCGCTCCAGCCGCTGCCAGCGCGCCATCAGTTCGGGCACATCGTTCGCGCCCAGCAGCGCGCGGTGCACCGGGTCGCCCGCCAGCAGGTCCACCCGCTGGGCCAGCTGCAGAAGTGTGCCCAGGCCGCCCTGGTGCAGCACGGCTTCGACCACGCTGCGTTTGTAGGCCAGGGGCACATGGCTCGCGGCCAGCCCGTCGGCACCCGGTGGGGGCGGTGGCGGCACCAGCCCGTGCGCAGCCATGGCGCGCACCAGCAGGCGGACCATGGCGGCGCTGGCAAAGTCTTGCATGGGCGGATTGTGCCGTTGGTGCTGCCTGATTCAGCTCCGCGTGCTCAAGGCCCGCAGCACATCCGCGCTGCGCACCGGCAGGCGGGCAAAACGCACGCCGGTGGCGTCGCGCAGCGCGTTGGCGATCGCTCCGGCCCCCGCCACCATGGCGGTTTCTCCGGCACCGGTGGGCGGCGCGCTGCTGTCGATCAGGTGCACATGCAGCGGCGGAATGTCGCCCATGCGTGGCAGCGGGTAGTCGGCAAAGCTGGCGGCGGCCACGCCCGAGCGGGCCACGGGCAACTTCTCGTGCAGCACCATGCCCACGCACCACACGAGGTTGCCCTCGGACTGCGCGCGCACGCCGTCAGGCTGCAGCACCAGGCCGCAGTCGTGCGCGCACCACAGCGCCGTTACGCGCACCTGGCCGGTGGCGCGTTGCACCTCCACGTCGGCCACGGCGGCGGCGTAGCTCACGCCCTTATAGATACCGCCTGCGATGCCGCGCCCGCGCAAGGTGGTGGCGTCGCTGGCGGGGCGCTCTGACCATCTGGATTCTGCAGCGGCACTGCGCAGCACCTGCGCCAGGCGTGCATCGGTGGTGTGCTGCAGGCGCCAGTCCAGCGGGTCGGCCCCAACGTGGCGCGCGCATTCGTCCATGGTGCTCTCCACCACGAGGGTGTTGGGCCCCGCACCCAGGCCGCGCCAGGGGCCTGTGTGCACGGGCAGGCGCTGGGCGGTGAACTCGATGCGCTGCTGGGGCACGTCGTACGGCATTTGTGCGCCGCGCGCCACGCCGCTGTCGCCCGCCAGGTCGGCCAGGGTTTGCATCCACACCGGCATGGCGGCGGGTGTGAACAGGATGTGGCTGCTGGCCAGCGCATGCCACCAGTGGGTGATGCGCCCGCCTTGCACGCGGGCCCGCACACGGTGGCTGGAGGGCGGGCGCTGGAAGCCCTGGGCAAACTCCTGCGCGCGGCTCCATTGCACCTTGACGGGTGCCCCTGCAGCCTGGGCGAGCACGGCGGCCTCCAGCTCCACCGTGCACAGCGTGCGGCCGCCAAAGCCGCCGCCGATGCGGCAGGCCTGCACCTCGATACGTTCGGCATCCAGGCCCAGCTGGCGAGCGAGCACGTCGCGCATGTAGAACAGGTCTTGGGTGCCCGCCCATACCTTCAGGGCGATGCCTTGGTCTGCGGCGGCCAGCCAGTGCGCCGTTGCGCTGCGCGGCTCTATGGGCGCGTGGGCGGCCAGGGGCACGTCCATGCGCAGGTCCAGCGTCCATGCTGTGTCTGTGGGCAGGTCGTCCTTGCGCAGCCGGTGCTGCAGCGCGCCCCGGCGCAGGTGGGTGTCGATGTCGATGCGCTCGTCGATGGCGGCCTGCTCGAATGCGCTGCCATCTTCCACCTGCCATTGCACGGCCAGCGCGGCCTCGATGCGGTCGAGCGCCGAGGGCGTGCGCGCCACGATGCCCAGGCCCAGGCTGCCCATCTGTGCGAGGCGCGGGTGCTGCACCACGGCCACGCAGGCTGGGTCGGTGCGGGCGGCCGTCTCATCCCACGCTTGCGGGCGTGAGGTGATTTCGGCCGACATCGGTGCGCGCAGCACGCGGCCATAGAGCAGGCCGGGCAGGCCCGTGTCGCCCGCAAACAGCGGCCGGCCGGTGACGAGGGCGTGCAGCTGGCCCGGCGCCGCCGCAGCTTCTTTGGCGGCCCCCGTGCGCGCCTGCAGGCTGCGCAGCGCGCTGGCCGGGATGTCGCGCGGGGCCAGCGTTCCCGTGGTCTGGCCTTGCGCCAGGGCCTCGCGCAGCGTGGCGCAGGCGCGGGCCAGGGGCAGGGCAAAGTCCTGCACGCTGGCGCTGCCCACGGTGGCGCGCACGCGGGCGATGTGGCGGGTGCTGGGCAGTTGCAGGTGTACTTGTGCAGGCGGCACGCCCAGCTCGGCAGCGGCCAGGCCCTGCATGGCGGCGCTGATCTGCTGGCCCATTTCGGCGCTGGGCAGCCACAGGGTGTAGCGGCCGTTTTCGTGCCGTATCCAGCCCAGCGCGTCATCGGCGGTGGAAGTGGGGCGCTTGGGGATCACTGGCACCAGGCTGCAGCCCGCCAGCGTGACGGTGAGTACCCCGGCGCCTGCCGCTGCCAAAAACTGGCGGCGCTTCATGGTTTGGTTCCCCCGGCTGCTTGGTGGATGGCTGCGCGCACGCGGTGCTGGGTGCCGCAGCGGCACAGGTGGGCCGACATGGCGGCGTCGATCTGCGCATCGCTGGGGCGGGGTGTGGCGCGCAGCAAGGCCACGGCGCCCATGATCTGGCCGCTCTGGCAGTAGCCGCACTGGGGCACGCGCAGGTCCAGCCAGGCCTGTTGCACGGGGTGCAGCGTCCCGTCGGGCGCCGCCAGCCCCTCGATGGTGGTGATGGAGCGCCCTTGCAGCCCGCGCGCCGTCTGCAGGCAGGCGCGCTGCGCTACGCCGTCGATGAGCACGGTGCAGGCTCCACATTGGCCCATGCCGCAGCCAAAGCGGGTGCCCGTGAGGCCCAGGGGCTCGCGCAGCAGCCAAAGCAGGGGGTCGTCCTCCCAGCCGGGTGGTACGGGCTGGGGCTGTTGGTTCAGGGTGATGTGCATGCGGGCCTCCGTGGGTGGTACGGGGCCAGTGTGCAAAGGCGGAGGCGGTTGGTCTTGAAGATCTGCGCCAAACAGATCAGAGCGGCAACTTTGGCGTCGGGCCGGGGATTTGAATGAAAATGGCCTCCAGCGCTTGTCCATCAAGCGCTAGATGCTATCATTTTGGAAGCATTGCACTCCACTGCGGCATGGTCTGCGCCCACCACAGCCGCAGGCGCATGGCCCATTCGGGTGTGTAGCCCGAGGTGGCGAACCGCACTTGGCCGTGCGCGTCGATGACCACCAGCGCGGGCACGGCGCGCACGCCCCAGCTGCGTGACAGGGTGCCCTGCGGGTCCACCGCCGTAGGCCAGACCATGCTGCGCTGGCGCTGCACCTGGGCCACCTTTTCGGCGTTGCCCGACTGCATGGCCACACCCAGCACCGGCCAGTCGGCGGACAGGCTGGCGATGCTGGGCTCTTCCAGCTTGCAGATGGAACACCATTCGGCCCAGAAGTGCACGGCCACGGCCTGACCGGGGTGCTGGGCGCGCCACTGGGCCAGGGTGGTGGGGGCGGTGGCGCCAGCGCTGGGGGCCATCACCAGCGCCACATCGGGCGCAGGGCCCTGGGGCAGGTCGCGCGTGCGCCAGGTGTCTACCGCCACGATGGCGACCCAGGCGAGCGCGAGGGTGGCCAGGTGCTGCTTCCAGCTTTTGCGCAAGGACTGCGCGGCACGGGTGGCAAGGGCCTTCAGCATGGCGGGGCTGTGGTGTCGCGAATCAGCGCAGCACTTCCAGCAGCCGGTCCAGCCCGCCCTGGTTGATGGCCACCTTGGCCTGCGCGCGCACGGCGGGCTTGGCGTGGTAGGCCACCGACAGGCCCGCCGCGCCCATCATGGGCAGGTCATTGGCGCCATCGCCCACGGCAATCGCCTGCTGGGGCGAGATGCCCATGAGCGAAGCCACTTCCAGCAACGTGCGGCGCTTTTCGGCGCCATCACAGATATCGCCCCAGGCCTGGTCCACCATGCGGCCGGTGAGTTGGCCATCTTGCACTTCGAGCATGTTGGAGCGGGCGAAATCAATGCCCAGCCCGGCCTTCACGCGGTCGGCAAAAAAGGTGAAACCGCCAGAGACCAGCAGCGTCGTCAGGCCTGCAGCCTTGGCGGCGGTGATCAGCTCCTTGGCGCCTGGGTTAAAGCGCAGGCGCTCGGTGAACACCTGTTCCATGTGCTGCACCGTCACGCCCTTGAGCAGGGCCACGCGCTGGCGCAGGCTTTCCTTGTAGTCGGTGATCACGCCTTGCATGGCCGCTTCGGTGATGGCGGCCACCTCGGCCTTGCGGCCTGCGGCGTCGGCGATTTCGTCCACGCACTCGATGTTGATGAGGGTGGAGTCCATGTCAAACGCGATGAGCTTGTAGCTCGACAGGGACAGGGGGGCTTCAATGCCCTGGACAACAAGGCCGGGCGCGAATTCGGTAGCGTGGGTCATGGCAGAACGTGGGAGTCGATTTTTTGGGGGAGCACAACCTGCAATGGTATCGCCCGCGCCTGCGTACTCGACAGCCCCAAACCGTATCGCCCCGCAGGGCATAAATTCCGCGGCTCGCGGCCGAGAGCGGTTGCTTCCAGCTCTTGGGTTTGCCTGGGATGCGGACGATGTGCAGTACGGGCCCATGGGCGCATATGATTTCTGCACAACATGCACTGAGGGTACTGACGATGGCCATGCACAGAGACGGCAACGCGGGAGAGAAAGTCTCCGCGACATGGATCAACCGCAGGCAGGCCACGGCCGTACTGCTGGCCAGCGCGGCGGTGCCTTTTACCCCAGCGGGAGCGCAGGATGCAGCGGCCCCCGCATCACCTGCCGCATCCCCCGCTGCATCGGCTGCCGAAGCCCCTCTCGCCGCTATCTGGCCTGCTGACGACTGGGCAGAAAGCACGCCCGAGGCGCAGGGCATGGACTCCGCAGCGCTGGCCAAGCTCGTCGACTTTGGCGCAGCGCAGGGCATGGACAGCCTGCTCGTCACCCGACACGGCAGCCTGGTGGCCGAGGCCTTCTATGCCCCTTACCGCGAGGGGCTCAAGCATGCCGTCAACTCCACCACCAAGGGTGTCGTCGCCACGCTCACCGGCATGGCCATCCAGGACGGGCTGATCGCCTCGCGCGATGCGCCCGTGCTTGACTTCTTTGCTGACCGCAAGGTCGCCAACGCCGATGCCTCCAAGAAGGCCATGACTGTGGGCCACCTGCTGGACATGACCTCGGGCCTGAACTGGATCGAGCCGCTCAGCGACGCCGTGCCAGAGACCATGCTGCAGCTGACCCGCACGCGCGACTGGCAGGGCTTTGTGCTCGACCGGCCCATGGCCCAGGCGCCCGGCACGGGCTTCAACTACAACAGTGGCAACACCCATCTGCTCTCGGCCATCCTGGCGCACAAGACCGGCGGCAGCACCCTGGCCTATGCGCAAAAACGCCTGTTCGGCCCCTTGGGCATCACCGACGTACGCTGGCGCAAGGACCCGCAGGGCCTGGAGGTCGGCGGCTGGGGCCTGTACCTGCACCCGCGCGACATGGCGCGCATCGGCTACCTCTACCTGCGCATGGGCCAGTGGAACGGCCGCCAGCTGCTGCCCGCCGCCTGGGTGGAGCAGGTCTTCAATCCCGTGGTGGACATGGGTTTTGGCACCAGCAACGGGGCGCCCTCCCTCAAGTACGCCAACGGTTGGTGGAGCATCCCTTCCAAGCGCGCGTACTTCACGGCCGGCTTCAACCGCCAGCTCATCGTGGTGCTGCCCGACCTCGACGTGGTCGTCGCCGTGACCGGCCGGCGCCACTACCCGCTGCCCCTGTTCATCGACCACATCACCGCCGCCGTGCGCTCGCGCGAGCCCCTGCCTGCTGACGCTGCCGGGCAGGACCATCTGGCCGCCCGTATCCGCGACGCCGGGGTGGAAAAGCCCAGCGCCATCCCCACCACCACGCCCGAACTGGCCGCCACCGTTTCGCGCAAGGCCTGGCTGCTGGAGCGCAACGGCATGGGCATCCAGCGCCTGGTGCTGGATCTCACGCCTGCCAACCCGCGCTATGAGGTCACCTTCGACAGCAGCCGCCCCGATTTGCCTCGCGAGCCGGTTGCCGGCCCGCTGGGCCTGGATGGGAAGTACCGCACCGCGCAGCAGGGACCCAATGCGGTCATCGCCATCAAGGGCCACTGGCTTGATGCGCAGACCTTTCAGCTCATCTCGCGCTCGGTGGCGGATGGCGAGGTCACCGTGGTCACGCTGAAATTCGAGGACGGCGGGAAGGCGGTGAATGTGGGGCTGGAGAACAACTGGGGGTTCAGGGCGCAGGTGCGGGGGCGCGGGGAGTAGCGCTTCGGCTTTGCATGACCATCGGCAATGAAGCTACCAGGTTCAGCGCCACGGCGACCAGCCCGGCTCTGGCCAGGTTCTTCCATGATCGTGGCTGGATGGTCGCGTTTCCCGAGCGCCGGGGGCTCGCCATGCCCCGGTTGATATTGGCGCTCTCGGCCGCATGTTGATGGTTGTCAGGTAGCCTTGGGCTTCCACTTCCCAGCACCAGCAGGTGCCCTCGCCAGCAAGCCCCGCTACCGATAGACCACCGATGAAGACCATTGACGAAATGCTGCACCTGGACTTGCTCACCGCCGAGCAGCACGTTGACATCAGCGCATGGATTGCGCAGTCAGCCTCTCCCGAAGAAATACTGCAGATGCCTGCGCCCCTGTGGCAGGCCCTGGAGCGCGCCAGCAAAGTGATGGGCATCGACGAGGACCTTTTGCGACCACCGTCGTTCGATGCGGGCAGTCTGGCGCTGGGCTAAGAACCTATTCAAGATCTTTTCAGGGTCGCACGAGTACCTTGCCGGGATGGAATGCAAGGCGCGGGGTGCAGCCAATAGCCCGGCTATTGGCAAGCGTCCGTAACGCCGCAGACCGCCCGGCAAGGCACCTGCCCGAAGGGTTGGAGTGAAATCGGGCGATTGGACGCTCCGGCTGCTTGCATGGGCACCAGCCCATGCGGCGCATCCGAAGCTTCCACTCATCCCGATTGCACTCCAATGCGATCCCCGAAAAGATTTTGAACAGGTTCTAAGACGCTTGTGCCGCTGGCGGCAAGCTTGGCTGGGTGTCCGGGTCGAAAAGGGCGGCATGCACTGCGCGCTGGAGTTTGTCGGCAACGGGCCGTGGACCATGGCAGAACGTGGGAGCCGTTTTTAGGGGCTACGGCCCGCAATAGCATCGCCTCCTCGGCTTCCCAGTGCCGGGCTACGGCGCTCAGACCGTGCGGGCCGGATCAGCGTGAAGGCGGCAGGCTCTTGCCGTTGCCCGCGCGCCCGGCGGTGGCGGGGTTGGGCGTAGGTGGTTCGTTCATCTTGACCAGGAACATGCGCAGGAAAAACGCGGCCATGCACAGCATGAACCCGATGCCAATGATGCTCATCAGCCCGTAGTCGGTAGAGAAAAGATCGTTCAGCAGCTTCATGGTGGGGCACTCCTTGTTGGTGTGATGTCCACTATCGCGCTGCAAAGGCGGATACCCCTTGCGCTGTGTCAACCATCGCTGCAGCAGCCGAGGCTCAGTCCGGCCGGGGCAAGTACAGCCGGTCCGACCATGTGGCCAGCCACTCGGGCTTGAAGGCTACAAAAATCGCCGCGAGCATGCCGGTGACAAACCCATCGCCCCAGGCCATGAGCCAGCGCGCCACCAGCGACAGCTCATCGCCCACGCCGGGCAGCAGGTGGCCGCTCCACTGCGACAGGACACCCGCCGCAAACACGCAGACCACCGTGCCCAGAAACGCACGGCCCAGCACATAGACAAACGGTTTGGTGCCGGTGTAGCGCCGCAGCAGCGCACCCAGGCCCAGCGCCAGCGTGGCAGGCACCACGCCCAGCCACACCGTGGCACCCAGCGCATCGGCCCAGGCCATCGCTGGGGAGATCAGGCAGGCCACGATGCCCACGCCCATCAGCACCGGGATCGCCAGCGGCCAGCCCAGCATCAGCACCACCAGGCAGGCGCCCGACATTTGCAGCTGCAGCGGCATGGCGTGCAGTGTGGGCAGGGCCCACAGCCAGGGCAGGAAGACCAGCGTGGCGAGTAGTGGCGTCCACAGCGCAGACGGCGCGCCCTGCGTCTCGTGTGCCAGAGGCTTGCGGTTGGCCAGCATGCGCCAGGGACGGGCCGCCAGAGCGGCAACCAGAGTGACGAGGACGAGGGCGGCTTCCAGCCACATGGTTCTGTTTGCTATTCTATTGATAGCTACTAGCCATTGCCAGATAAGCGCTAGAGGCCAATTTTATTAAAAATCAAGCAACCACCAGCGGCTGCCCCAGACTGCGCAAGATGTCCCGCACCATCTGCGCCCGATCCTTGGGTTCTTTCAGCTCGCGCTCGATGCGCAGCTTCTCGTTGCCCGCCAGCTTGATGTGCTTGTTTTTCTGGATCAGCTCGATGATGCGCATCGGGTCGATGGGCGGCTGAGGCTTGAAGGTGATGTTGATGACGCCAGGGGCCGCATCCACCTTGACCACTCCGTAGGGCTGGCTCAGCACGCGCAGGCGGTGCACGTCAATCAGGGTCTGGGCCTGCGGCGGCAGCTTGCCGAAACGGTCCACGATCTCTTCGAGCAGTCCGTCGATCTGGTCAGGGTTCTTGGCCGTGGCCAGCTTCTTGTAGAACGACAGGCGCAGATGCACGTCGCCGCAGTAGTCGTCGGGTAGCAGGGCAGGGGCGTGCAGGTTGATGTCGGTGGTCACGCTCAGCGGGCTGAGCAGGTCCGGCTCCTTGCCAGCTTTGAGCGCCTTGACGGCTTCGTTGAGCATCTCGTTGTACAGCTGAAAGCCCACCTCCAGCATGTTGCCGCTCTGGTTCTCGCCCAGCACCTCGCCCGCGCCGCGGATCTCCAGGTCGTGCATGGCCAGGTAGAAGCCGCTGCCCAGTTCTTCCATCTGCTGGATGGCTTCAAGCCGCTGCTGCGCTTGTTTGGTCAGGCCTTCCACGTCGGGCACCATGAGGTAGGCGTACGCCTGGTGGTGGCTGCGGCCAACGCGCCCGCGCAGCTGGTGCAGCTGCGCCAGGCCGAACTTGTCGGCGCGGCTCATGATGATGGTGTTGGCGGTGGGCACGTCGATCCCGGTCTCGATGATGGTCGAGCACAGGAGGATGTTGTAGCGCTGGGCCACGAAGTCGCGCATCACGCGTTCGAGCTCGCGCTCGGGCATCTGGCCGTGGGCCACGGCGATGCGGGCCTCGGGCAGTATCTCTTCGAGCTTCTGGCGGCGGTTCTCGATGGTCTCCACCTCGTTGTGCAGGAAGTACACCTGCCCGCCGCGCTTGAGTTCGCGCAGCACCGCCTCGCGGATCACGCCCGTGCCCTCGTTGCGCACAAAGGTCTTGATCGCCAGGCGCCGCTGCGGCGCGGTGGCGATGACCGAGAGGTCGCGCAGCCCTTCGAGCGCCATGCCCAGCGTGCGAGGGATGGGCGTGGCCGTGAGCGTCAGCACGTCCACCTCGGCGCGCAGGGCCTTCATCTGCTCCTTGTGGCGCACGCCGAAGCGGTGCTCCTCGTCGATGATCAAGAGGCCCAGGTTGTGGAACTTGGTGGATTCGCTCAATAGCTTGTGCGTGCCCACCACGATGTCCACCGTGCCGTCGCCGATGCCCTTGATGGCGGCGGTGATCTCCTTGCCCGAGCGAAAGCGCGAGACCTCGGCCACCTTCACCGGCCACTTGGAAAAGCGGTCCACCAGTGTCTGGTAGTGCTGCTCGGCCAGCAGCGTAGTGGGCGCGAGGAAGGCCACCTGCTTGCCGCCCGTGACGGCCACGAAGGCCGCGCGCAGCGCCACCTCGGTCTTGCCGAAACCCACATCGCCGCAGACCAGGCGGTCCATGGGGCGGGGGCTGATCATGTCCTGGATGACCGCGTGGATGGCGGCGTTCTGGTCGGCTGTTTCTTCAAAGCCGAAGTCGTTGGCAAAGGTCTCGTAGTCTTGCGGGCTGTAGCGGAAGGCATGGCCTTGGCGTAGCGCGCGGCGGGCGTAGATGTTGAGCAGCTCGGCCGCGCTGTCGCGCACCTGTTCGGCGGCCTTGCGCTTGGCCTTTTCCCACTGGCCGCTGCCCAGCTTGTGCAGCGGCGCCTCGTCGGCGCTCACGCCGGTGTAGCGGCTGATGAGCTGCAGCTGACTCACGGGCACATACAGCACCGCCTTGTCGGCGTATTCGAGGTGCAAGAACTCCTGCATGGCGGGCGTGCCGTCGGGGTTCTTGTTGCCCACGTCCATGTTGACCAGGCCGCGGTAGCGCCCGATGCCGTGCTGGCTGTGCACCACCGGGTCGCCCACGTTCAGCTCGGCCAGGTCCTTGATCAGTGCCTCGACATCGCTCACTTGCTCCTGTTTCTTGCGCCGGCGCGTGGTGGGGCCTGCGGCAAACAGCTCGGTCTCGGTGACGAAGTCGATGCCGTCCTCGATCCAGCTGAAGCCCACGGTGAGGCCCGCGGTGGCGATGCCCACCTTTTCGTCGGCTGTGCCCTGGAACTCGGCCAGCGAGTCGAAGGCCGGTGGGTTCACGCCGCTGGCGCGCAGAAAGTCGAGCAGGCTCTCGCGCCGCCCATCGCTCTCGGCCAGCAGCAGCACCCGGTGCTGGGTGTTACGGAGGTGGGCGTGCAGGCGCGCCAGCGGGTCCTCTGCCCCGCGCACCACCGAGAGGTCGCCGAGCTTCTGGAAGTGGGGGTTGTCGGCAATGTCCTCTACCCCGGGGCGGATGGACAGCTGGGCATGCTCCTTGGCGCGCGTGTAGAACTGATCGGCTGAGAGGAACAGCGCCTCGGGCGGCAGAGCAGGCCGTTCGGGATCGCCCTGCACCAGGCGAAAGCGATCCTTGGTGTCCTGCCAGAAACGTTGAAACGCGGGCTCCAGGTCGCCGTGTAGCACCACGGTGGCCTCGCCGCCCAGGTAGTCGAACACGGTGGCCGTTTCGTCGAAGAACAGCGGCAGGTAGTACTCGATGCCGGCCGTGGCCACGCCCGCGCCCATGTCCTTGTAGATGCGGCTCTTGGTCGGGTCGCCTTCGAGCATCTCGCGCCAGCGGCTGCGGAATTTCGCGCGCGCGTCGTCGTCCATGGGGAACTCGCGGCCGGGCAAGAGGCGCACCTCGGGCACGGGGTACAGGCTGCGCTGGCTGTCGGGATCGAAGGTGCGGATGCTGTCGATCTCGTTGTCGAACAGGTCCACGCGGTAGGGCACCAGCGAGCCCATGGGGAACAGATCGATCAGCCCGCCGCGAACCGCGTATTCGCCAGGGCTGACCACCTGGGACACGTGGCTGTAGCCCGCCAGCGTGAGCTGGGCCTTGAACTTGGCTTCGTCGAGCTTTTGCTTGACCTTGAAGTGGAAGGTATAGCCCGCCAGGAAGGAGGGCGGGGCGAGGCGGTACAGCGCTGTGGTGGCAGGCACCAGCACCACGTCGGCTTCACCCTGGGAGATGCGCCACAGCGTGGCCAGCCGCTCGCTGATCAGGTCCTGGTGCGGCGAGAAGGTGTCGTAGGGCAGCGTCTCCCAGTCCGGGAACAGCGCGCAGCGCAGGCCAGGCGCAAAAAAGGCCATCTCGTCGATGAGCCGCTGCGCATCGGTGGCGTCGGCCGTGACGATGGCGGTGGTGCGGCCCCCTGCCTTGTCACGTTCGGCCAGACGGGCCAGTAGAAGGGAATCGGCGCTGCCCACGGGGCGGGGCAGGGTGAAACGTTTTCCGGGGGAGAGTTTGGGCAGTTCCATGCGGACGGTGTCGTCTGGGCCCACCGCATCCCCAGGGGCGCGAAACACGCACGGGCTGGATCGGAGGGCAACGGAGGATTTTAGAATGAGCGCTTCATGATTGCTCCCTTGCTCCAACCCCCGCTCGCCCCTTTGTCTGCCCATGGGCGATTCTGGGCGCTGGTGCCCTGTGCCGGAATGGGCTTGCGGGCTGTTGCGGCGGGCGCTGCAGCCCCCGCGTCCGCCTCCGGCAATGCTGCGCCATCGACCTCGACCGTGGCTGCGTTTTCGGCTGTGGACGTTGCGGCGCCCCCGCCCACATCCCCTTTGCCCAAGCAGTACCACCTGGTGGCGGGCCAACCGATGGTGCTGCACACGCTCGCGGCCTTTGCCGGTGTAGGGCGGCTGCTGGGCACCCTGGTCGCGGTGGCCCCCGGGGACCGGTTTTTGGACACGCATGCGCACCCCACCTTTTTTGTGGTGGAGTGTGGCGGCCCTACGCGGGCCGATACGGTGCTGGGCGGCCTCAAGGCGCTGCTGGAACGGGGGGCGCAGCCGGATGACTGGGTGCTGGTGCACGATGCCGCGCGTTGCCTGGTCACGTCCGAGCAGATCGACTCCCTCATCGACCAGTGCGCTGGCGACAGTGTCGGGGGCCTGCTGGCGCACAAGCTGGCCGACACGCTCAAGACCTCCATCGACGGTCCGGGCGGCGTGCGTGTGGCCTCCACGGTGGATCGCAGCGACAAGTGGCTGGCCCAGACGCCGCAGATGTTTCGCATCGGCCCCCTCATGGATGCCATCGACAAGGTGGGTTCCAACGTGACCGACGAGGCCAGCGCCATGGAGGCCATGGGCCTGCACCCGCGCCTGGTGCCAGGTGGGGCGCAGAACTTCAAGGTCACCTACCCGGACGATTTTGCGCTGGCGGCGGCTGTACTGGCTGCGCGTGCGCACGGCACGACGCTGGAGCGTTTTGGGGGCGACCGGGGCCAGGTGACCACCGCACCGGGCAAAAAGAATCTGTTCTAGAACCGTTTCCTTCAGTGCTTTAACCCCGGCCTCACGGCGCCGTGGATGAGTGCGGCGGGGGGCGCAAGGCAATACAACGCCGCAAGGCACGCAACAACAAAGGCAAGCGGATGAATTTCAGGATTGGTGAAGGTTGGGACGTGCACGCCCTGGTGCCCGGTCGTCGGCTGGTGATTGGTGGCGTGGACATTGCCCACCCCACGGGGCTGCTGGGCCACTCGGACGCCGATGTGCTGCTGCACGCCATCACCGATGCGCTGCTGGGCGCAGCTGCCCTGGGCGACATTGGCAGCCATTTCCCCGATACCGACGCTGCCTTTCGCGGTGCCGACTCCGGCGTGCTGCTGGCCGAAGCAGCGCGGCGCGTGCGTGCGGCGGGCTACGAGATCGGCAACATCGACAGCACCGTGATCGCGCAAGCTCCGCGACTGGCGGCGCACATTCCCGGCATGCGTGCCGCCATTGCACGGGCCGTGGGCATCGCTGAGGGGCAAGTCAATGTGAAAGCCAAGACGGCCGAGCGCCTGGGGCCCGTGGGGCAGGGGCTGGCGATGGAAGCTCGGGCGGCGGCGCTGATCTATGCGTCCTGAATTTTTGCGCTGACCGGCCCGGGCGGCATTGTCTGTTCGCAGCCTGCGCGGCATCCCCCGTCCGGGGGGATGCCTGTCTTGCCCACGCTGCGAGGAGTGCGGGGCCTGAACCACCAGGAGAGGGCCACACACTTCGCAATCCGGTATCCAGAGCAAAAAAGAGCGTTGGGGGCCGCGCTGCGCCCCATGGTTCTGCCACGCTTGCCGCGCGACTTCACTCCATCGTGATCTGGGATGTCGTCACGATATCGCGGTACAGCTTCGCCTGCGGTTTGATGAATGTCTTGAATTCAGGTCCGTTCAAGGGGGCGACCGTAATGCCTGCTTCCTGCAGCTTCTGCCGCAGCTCGGACTGCGCAAGCGCTTCCTGCAGTGCCTTGTCGGCGGCGTTCACAGTCGCGGCGGGCGTGCCCGCCTTCATGAAGAGGCCTTGCCACAATGGCAGAGCCATGCCGGAGAAACCCTCCTCCTCTCCAATGCGCTTGACGTCAGGCAGCTGCTGCACCCGTGCGGTGTCGGAGACCGACAGCGCCCTGATCTTGCCGTCCTTGAGAAATGGCATGGCCGTGGATAGCACCAACATTGCGCTGTCCACCTGTCCGCCGACCAGGTCGTTGGTGATATGGGTGCCACCTCGGTAGGGCACGTGCAGCATGGACACCTTCGCCTGCTTGTTGATCAGCGCGCCGTACAGGTGCTGCATCGTCCCGATGCCCGGCGTGGCGAAGTTGATGCTGTCCTTGCCACCCTTGCGCAGCGCGGCGACAAGATCTTGCAGGTTGGCGTAGGGAGACGCCTTGCGCACGGCAAAGATCATCGGGACGGTGGTCATGCGCCCCACCGGAATGAAGTCATTCTCCCAGTCGAGCTTGACCTTGGGGTTGACCATGGGCACGACCACTGTGTCGGTGCCTCCCATGTAGACCAGACTGCCATCGGCCGGTCCGTTGAGCACCCGCTGTGCGGCCAGCATGCCGCTGGCGCCCGCCACATTCTCGATGATGACGGTACGGCCAAGCCGCTTGCCCAGCTCGGTCGCAACAATGCGCGCGACAAGATCTGCGCTTCCGCCAGCGGAATAGCCCACGATCAGTGAGATGGGTTTGGTATTGCCGCTGTCGCTCTGCGCCTGCGCGGTGTGCGTGATAAGAGTGCCCGTGCTCAGAACTGTCATCGCGGCGGCCTGACGGAGGAGTTGTCTGCGTTGCATGTGGTGACTCCTGTTCAGAACGTGTGCTTCACGCCAAAGTCGATGGCTGTGGTGCGTGTGAGGCCGTCGCGCTTGGCTGTGCCGAGGTTGGTGTAGAGCAATGTGCGTTTGCTCAGGTCGTACTGAAGACCAGCGCCGATCATCTGCGAATCGAGTTGGGTGGCGGGTTTCAGGAGCCCAACCATGAGGTAGGTACGACCAAAACTCAGCGGCACCATGGCCGACACGCTGTAGGCCGTGGCATCGCCATTGACCCCGCCTTTGGCGCGGCTGTAGCTGGCCTTGGTGTGAACCACGCCGAAGTCGTACCCGCCTGCCACCAGAGCCAGGTGGGTGCTGGAGTCAAGCCGATCGAACGCAGCGCCCACCCATACAGGCCCGGTCTTGTACTGCAGGTTGCCCGAGGTGGCGTTGCTGCGCACTCCTTCGCCAAAAGCGCCTGCAATCTCCATGCTCACGCCAGAGATCACGGGCGATTTGTAGCCTACGGCGTTTGCCCAACGGATGTTGGATGCTTCTGCGGGAGCCGCCACTGGCGTGTAGTTGGCATAGGTGTAGGCAGAGCCCAACTGGCTCACGTAGCTCCAATAGGTGGGGTCTGCATTGAGAGCCACTGTGTAGGCAGCCGAGTATTCGCGCCCCGCATACACCTCGCCCCACTGCTTGCTACCTACTGCCACCACCGAGCGGCCCAGCCAGTAGATGCTGGGATTGCTTGGCGCGCCCGTGTCAGCGGCAAAGCGGTGCTCGATCTGAAAGCGCGAGTAGAGACCGCCGCCCATGTCTTCGCGGCCCATGAACCCCAGGCGCGACGTGTTGCCGGCCTTCATGGTCCAGACCCGTGGCGCCACGCCGCGCCCGGGTAGCAGGGCGCCGGGGGTTGTGCCCCCATTGGCACGGGCCAGGCCCTGGTCGACGATGCCATAGATGGTCAGCGAGGACTGGGCCTGCGCTGTACCGCAGGCCCCGAGGCTGGCCAAGGCGACGCACAGCAGTGCGGTGTAGGGCGCTGAAGAGGTTGGGCAAGCCGTGCTTGCCAGGAAATGCCGTGTCATGGATTTGTCTCCGTGGATTGTGGTTTGGCGGTTGCATCTGAATTGTATGTATTGAGTTTTATTAATGCAATACAATGCAATCAATGGGTGGTCGCAATTCACTGGCACCTGGCTTTTGGAATGCGGCTTGCCCTCGATGGACAACGCAATACAACACAATCTACGGATATACCCGTAGTTGTATGGATGGAGCACACATGGCGATCGGTATGTTCGAATCTTTCATCACGGGTCACTGGTTCAGTGCACCTGCCAAGGCCATCTGGAGCGATTCGGCCACTCTGCAGGCCTGGCTGGACGTGGAGGCGGCCTTGGCCCACGCCCAGGCCGGGCTGGGCGTGATACCTGTCGAAGTGGCACCGGTGATCGCTGCCCATGCTCGGGCAGAACTGTTCGACCTGCCGCATTTGGCAAAGGCCATCGCTTTCGCACAACACCCGCTGGTGCCAGTGCTCCACCGGTTCGAGGAGCTGTGCGGTGAGCCTGCGGCTGGCTTCATCCACTGGGGCGCGACCACGCAGAACATCTTCGACACGGCCAGCGCACTGCAGATGGTGCGAACCCACAGGCTGCTGGCAGGGCACCTGGATGCCGCCATAGCCGCATTGGCCGCGCTGGCGTTGGAGCACCAGGCCACGCCCATGGCAGGTCGCACGCATGGCCAGCACGCGTTACCGATGACCCTGGGCTTCAAGCTCGCGGGCTGGGTCGATGAACTGGACCGTGGCCGCCGTCGCCTTGCCGAGCGGCTTGCCTCCTCGTTTCCAGCCAGCATGGGGGGCGCCATCGGCACCTTTGCTGCCACCGGGCCGCTCGGGCCCGCAGTGCAGGCGCTGATGGCGCAGCAACTGGGCCTGCTGTCGGCCGACATGCCGCTGCGGTCGTCCTATGACCGGGCCAGCGACTATCTGGCCGCACTGGGCCTCCTGGCGGGCACGGCACAGAAGATCGCGCAGGACGTGGTCTTCCTGCAGCGCACCGAGATCGGGGAAGTGGCGGAAGCCTTTCACATCGGGAAGGTGGGCAGTTCCACCATGGCGCAAAAGCGCAACCCTTCCATGGCACTGCTGCTGGTCAGTCTGGCGCGCATGCTGCGTACGCGCACCCAGGCCGCGCTGGAGACCATGGTGCGCATGGACGAGGGTGACTCATCGGCCACCAACGTGGCCGATACGCTGCTGCCCGAGATCGCCATCATCGCCACCTCGGTGGCCGAGACGCTGGCGCGGCTGGCGCAAGGCCTGGCGGTCAACCCGCAGGCAATGTCCCGCAACCTCGCAATGACGCGGGGGTTGATCGCCTCTGAGGCTGTGATGATGCGGCTCACCCGCCTTATGGGCCGGCATGAGGCGCATCGCCTGCTCTACGCGGCGGCGCAGCGCTCGCAGTCTGAGGGCGTGCCTTTCATCGACGCGATCCGCGCACAGCCGCCGTTCAATGGCGGTGCCTTGCCGGATGACTTGCTGCAGGCGCTGGATGCACAAGCCTATGTCGGCGAATCGGCGCCGCTCGTGGTGGACACCGTGGCGCGCTTGGCACCCGGTTGCGTGGAGCCATAGCTACCGTGCAGGGGCTGCTACCGATGTGCCCGCACGGTGCGTGACCGGCGTCAGGTGCACGCCGTAGGGTGTCCCTGCGTCAGCCCAGCGCGCCGTGATGGCGCGGTGCAGGGCATCGACCTGGTCAGCCACGCTGCAACCGATCACCTCGAAAAAGTCCGCATGTTCGCTGGCCAGGTCCGTGCGGCCGAGCAATACCACGCTCAGCTGCGCGGGCACCGAAATCCCGCTGTGGGCCAGCAGGCGCTGGAAGAGGGCGCCATCCTCGATGCCCCAGGCCACCAGGGCTGTAAAGGGCAAAGCGCTCGCGCTGTCGGCGCCCTTCGCGCGGACCTGGATCTGTTCCACCAGTCGGGCGGTGTAGTCCTCGTGCGGCAGCATGTCCAGCGTGATTTCCTGCAGCACCACATCGGACAGCGTCGCTTGCAGATACTTAAAGCGCCGACGCCCGAGCTGGGTGGCCAGAAAGGGGTGCGAGGTGCATGCGTAGGCAATGCGCCGGTGGCCTTGCTCCATCAGCAGGGCGATGGCGGCTGCCAGCGGCTCGCCCCACTCGGTGCCCACGGCCTCGACGTCGGCACCCACCAGCGCCGCCCCGTCCACGGCCAGCACGTCGCACTTGTCGCGAAGAGCCGCCAGAAGGGCGATGGGAATGGCCTTAAAGGTGGATTGCACCACGCAGGCATCGAAGCGCGGCAGGCCCTTGAGCACCGTGAGCGCATGGTCCGGGTCGTTGTACGACAGCTCCAGCACCCGGTGCCCGTCGGCCGCAAGGCGGTGCTGCAGACTTTCGATCAGCACGCGCCCGCGCGCAATGCTGATGGAGCGGCGCAGCAGCAGCACCGATTTCACAGAGGAGGTGACTGCCGCGGGGGATTTGGGATGCGGGCTTTTGCTCGGCAAGGGACTCGTTTCAGTCGTCGTCACCGGTTGCGAGCCTGTGCCCAGGAAGTAGGTGCCCCGACCCACCTGGGCATCAATCAACCCCTTTTCCTTGAGCCTTTGGAAAGCCCGCTGAACCAGCATTTGCGATGCGCCAAAGCGCTTCATCAATTCGCGGATGGTGGGGAGTCGGTCGCCCGGGCGGGCTTCGTGGGCGAGTTGTTCCAGGAATTGCTCGAGATCTGGCGAGGGGCTGCTGCGCATGGTGTTCATACAATACACCACAAATTGAACGGTATTGGCCTGTAGAGATATGCCCGTGCGTCCGACCTGGATCTCTGGTGGTGCCGGGCTACCCGCTATGCGCTCTCGCGCTCCATGATCGAAAAGCCGATATCCACCACCGGCTCCGCCACGGTCTTTCCCTCCGCGCGGTCGGCAATAAAGTCTGCCGCCGTCTGGCCCATACGCGTGCCGTCGATGCGCACGGTCGTGAGGCTGGGGATCACGGTCTGGGCGAACTCAATGTCTCCGAAACCGACGACGGCCAACTGGTCGGGGACCGCCATGGCGCGCGCCCGCGCCTCGGTGAGGACCCCCAAGGCCAGCATGTCGGAGCTGCAGAACACGGCATCGATGTCTGGCTGGGCGGCCAGCAAGGCCGCCAGACCCGCACGCCCTTCGGTGTGGGAGGTGGGTGATTTCTCCAACTGCAGGGCGGGCTCGCGCAAGCCCAGTCGGCCCGCTTCGGCATAAAAGCCTTTTCGCCGCCGCGCGGCGCGCTCATCGTCGCCGCTGAGCAGCGCCAGCCGGCGCCGACCCTTGGCGTGCAGGTGCTTGCACACGGCGGCGCCCAGTTGTTCGTGTGACAGTCCGACCAGCATGTCGATGGGGTTGGGGGTGAAGTCCCAGGTCTCCACCACAGGGATGCCAGAGGCCTGCAGCAGCCGCCGCCCTTCGGGCGAATGCATGATGCCAGTGAGCACAATGCCGTCGGGCCTGCGGCCCACGATGGCGCGCAGCAGTTCGTCTTCGCGCGAATGTGCATAGCCCACCTGGCCCAGCATCACCTGGTAGCCGCGCAACTCCAGCGCGTCGGTGAGCGATTGGACCATCTCGCCGAACAGCTGCCCCGTGGTGGTGGGCACGAGGGCCGTGACCAGGTGGCTGCGTGCCGAGCGCAAGCCCCCCGCAATGAGGTTGGGCACATAGCCCAGGCTGGAGATGGCTGCCTGCACCCGGGTGCGTGTGGGCTCGGACACCTGGCCGGGCGTATTGATGGCGCGGGAGACGGTGATCATGGACACCCCCGCCTGCTCAGCCACTTCACGCAACGTCACCACCGGTCGGTTGCGAATAGGTTCCGGTGTCTCTGGCAGGGTGCTTGGGGGAGGGCGCGGCATCCGCCGAGTCTATCCACGAAGCGATGATTCCTCAGGACGGGCGCCTCGCTGTTGGTCAGAAACCGCCCAGCAGTCCGTCGTGTGGGGCGCCCGCCGAACCAGTCCTGCTAGATGGCGTACACGTTGATAACGATAGCCCCGGCAGCATGTCCAATCATTGACTGAAATTTGACCGAAATATCGGGCGTGCCAGCGCCGTTGCTCAACTTGTAGATTTCTTCTGTGCTGAATACCGGGATGCCAGGAACGAGCGTCACGTTGGTGAGGCGGTACTGGCCAGGTTGCAGGGTGTCGTAGTTGTTGGGGCTGTTTGCCAAAATGCCTGTCTGGCCAAAGCCGGTAGAGAGAGTGCTGGGCATGGTGCTTCCTTGAAAGTGAATAAGTAATGCGGAGACGGCAGTCAAATGCAATTGCATTGACTCTTGTGTACTGCAGGGCCTTTGAAAAAGAGGCCCTTGAGGATGACCTGCACAACTCCCTGCGGTCTGTGATAGCGCGGTCTCGGGCAGTCCACTGCGTTGCTTTTCTTGCCAATAGCGCGGCTATTGGCTGCAAAAAGACGCCTTGTGCCCCATCTCCATCCGCGCTACCACCGTCTCGCGAGGGTTATGCCGGTCTTCCTTAACAGCACCACTTCAGAATATCGAGCGGGTTGGGCGCAGGCGATTACAGTCCATTACGCCAGCTGCAAATCCACGCGCGCGAGCGCAACCATCAGGACAGCGGCAAGCTGCGATGCTGTGCACACCCACACGGGTGCGATGGCCTGCGAGCCTCTTTTTTGCACAGTGGGCGCATATGGCTTTGGCTGAGGGCCACAGGTTCAAAGAAGCGCGTTCCGCTGATACCGCTGCTACTGGTTCCGCCTTTTCGCTGGCAAGCGAAGTAGGGTGTGCAGTTACCCCGCCTCAGGTAGATATGCCTTGAAAAGCTGCTCGTGCAAGGCTGCCGGGGAGGGGGTGACCTGCGGATTGCCGAGGTCATAGGGGTAGGCGGGCAGGGCGGTCAGACCCAGGCGCAGAAACCATTGGCGGGTCTCGTCGAACGTTCCACCGTAGCAACACTGGGTCAGGATGGCACCCGCGATGTTCGCGGTTCCGCACACCGAGAACTGCGCTTCGTTGCTCAGTTGCACCACCACACTGTCGGCAATGGGTGTTGACGACGGCCCGCGCCAGTAGCCAAAGTAATTGCCTTCATCATCGGCCACCACAAAAGCAATGTGGCGGCAGACCTCGGCGATGGCCCGAAGGTTCGCAGCAATCTCAGGGTCGGCCCGCTCGGCTTCGCTCAGGTCGCTGGTGTTCAACCAGGGGGCCCAGTCGGCCGCGGTGCCCATACAGACGCCGGTGCGGCGTTGCAGCTCTTCCTGGTGATGGAGAAGGACTGCAAGGTCCTGTGGCAGAGGCTCGCCCTGCAATCGGAGAAGAGAGAACTGTGTTTGGATGCTCATGGGCTGGTTAGGCGGGTGGATGCCTAGCGTAACGCAGACTGCAGGCCAAACGCTCCGGGGCTTACAAGCGCTTTTCCCATCAATGGGTTGGTGGTCCTATGACTAAGGGTTTTCCATGGTATTTGATGCGACTGTTAACGTTAACATTTGCCCATCCAGGCATTCAGAATGCGCCTGTTAATAGGTGTTTGAGGCTTGAATCCGGGTTGATTGATTGAATGAATAGCTGCTTGTACGACCTCTTGCTTTTGGTGAGCGGATGTTCACGTTGGTGCCAGCTCGTCGTCAACCTGAGCACACCCCGGTTCACTTTCCCCAACCAAGGCCCCGTAGAAGGCCCTTCCACAACTGTTCAGGAGACCTCCCCATGTTCAAGAAACTGCTGCTGATTGCCAGTACCTGCACCATCGCTCTGGCTGCATCGGCCCAGACCGCTGCCACCCCCTGGCCCGAAAAACCCGTCACCGTCGTCGTGCCCTTTCCGGCCGGGGGCTCCACCGACATGGTGGCCCGCGCCATGGCGCAGCACATGGGCGACAAGCTGGGCCAGAACTTCGTGGTGGATAACCGCCCCGGTGCCACGGGCACGCTGGGGGCCGGTGCGGTGAAGCGCGCCGCACCCGACGGCTACACGCTGCTGGTGTCGTCGCTCGGTGCGTTTGTGGTGGCGCCGCACTTGCTCAAAAGCGTGCCGTACGACGCCCTCAAGGACTTTGACTACATCACCGTGCCCGTGCAGGCACCCAACGTGCTGGTGGCTGCCCCCAATCAGAAGGCGCGCACCGTGCAAGAGGTGATTGCCCAGCTCAAGGCCAATCCTGGCAAGGTGAGCTTTGCAAGCTCGGGCAACGGCTCGTCGGACCACCTCTCGGCCGAGGTTTTTTGGCAGCAGAGCGGCACCGAAGGCCTGCACATCCCTTACAAGGGCGGAGCACCGGCCATCAACGACCTGCTGGGCGGGCAGGTGGAGTTCTCGTTCCAGAACGTGAACGCCGTGCTGCAGCACATCCGGGCGGGCAAGCTGCACGCGATTGCCGTCACCGGCGACAAGCGCAGCCCCGTGCTGCCCGACGTGCCCACCTTGGCCGAGGCTGGCGTGGCCGGTGCCGAGGTCTACTCGTGGCAAGGCATGGCCGCGCCCAAGGGCCTGCCCGCCGCCGTGAAGAAGAAGCTTTCGGACGCAGCCATCGCCGCCATGAACGACCCCGCCGTGAAGAAGCGAATGCTCGACCAGGGCCTGGAGATCGTGGCCAGCACGCCCGATGCCTTCACTGCTTACCAGGCGCGCGAATTCGCGCGCTGGAAGACCGTCATCGAAACCCGAAAAATCACTGCCGATTGAGCCTTGTCACGGGGCCCTTTTGCCCGCCCCATATTCGTTTCCAGACCTCCATGACCACCTCCTCCATCCCTTCCGTCGCCAGCACCCCCGTTGTCACCGAGCTGCGCGTGGTGCCCGTGGCGGGCCACGACAGCATGCTCATGAACCTGAGCGGCGCACACGGCCCCTTCTTCACGCGCAACCTGATCATCCTGCGCGACAGCGCGGGCAACACCGGGGTGGGTGAGGTGCCCGGCGGCGAGAAGATTCGCCAGACTATCGAGGACGCGCGATCGCTGATCATGGGCCGCCCCATCGGGCACCACAACGCCGTGCTCAACGCCATGCGCGCGCAGTTTGCCGACCGCGATGCAGGCGGACGCGGCCTGCAAACCTTTGACCTGCGCATCACCATCCACGCCGTCACGGCCGTGGAGTCCGCCTTCCTGGACCTGCTGGGCCAGCACCTGGATGTGCCCGTGGCCGCGCTGCTGGGCGACGGCGTGCAGCGCGAGGCGGTGCAGATGCTGGGCTACCTGTTCTACGTGGGCGACCGCGAAAAGACCGACCTGGCCTACCGCACCGAGCCCGGTGCCGACAACGACTGGTTCCGCCTGCGCAACGAGAAGGCCATGTCGGCCGACGGCATCGTGCGCCTGGCCGAGGCGGCGTACGAGCGCTATGGCTTTGCCGACTTCAAGCTCAAGGGCGGCGTGCTGCGCGGCGAGGAAGAGGTCGAGGCCATCCGCGCGCTGCATGAGCGCTTTCCCGAAGCGCGCGTCACGCTGGACCCCAATGGCGGCTGGTTGCTGAAAGATGCGATTCGCCTCACGCGTGATCTGCACGGCGTGATGGCCTATGCCGAAGACCCCTGCGGCGCCGAAGGCGTGTTTTCGGGCCGCGAGGTGATGGCGGAATTTCGCCGCGCCACGGGCTTGCCCACCGCCACCAACATGGTCGCCACCGACTGGCGCGAAATGGCGCACAGCCTGGCCCTGCAGTCGGTGGACATCCCGCTGGCCGACCCGCACTTCTGGACCATGGCCGGGTCGGTCCGCGTGGCGCAGATGTGCCAGGCCTTCGGCCTGACCTGGGGTTCGCACTCGAACAACCATTTCGACGTCTCGCTGGCCATGTTCACCCACGTGGGCGCCGCCGCCCCGGGCCGCGTGACGGCGATTGACACGCACTGGATCTGGCAGGACGGTGAGCGGCTGACGAAGGAACCGTTCCAGATCAAGGACGGCTTCATCCAGCTGCCCAAGAAGCCCGGCCTGGGCGTTGAGTTGGACATGGACGAGGTCGAGCGTGCCCACCGCCTGTACTTGCAGCATGGCCTGGGCGCACGCGACGACGCAGTTGCCATGCAGTTCCTGATCCCAGGCTGGAAGTTCAACAACAAGGCGCCCTGCATGGTGCGCTGAGGGTTCTTGCGGTCTGGTCGCCGCCACCTTCGGATGCCGAGAGGATGCGCCAAAAACAAAGCCCTCCAGGTGAGGGCTTTGTACATAGGGCAGTGCGGGGCGATCACGCCATCCGGTCTTCGGCGCGACGCCGCGGCAGCTGGCGTTTGACGGACGGGCGCTGCAGCCGCTGCTTGGGGTCTGCACCCTCGGGCAGATCAGTGGCCCGCTGCAACTGCAGGTGGGCTACCAGGCCGCCGGTGCTGGAGTTGGCCAGTGCAAAGATGCCGCCCATGCGCTGCACGGTTTTGTCCACGATGGAGAGCCCCAGCCCCGCGCCTGCCGCTGCGGTGCGCGCAGAGTCACCGCGAAAGAAGGGCTTGGTCAGATTCGACAACTGCTCGGGTGGCACGCCGGGGCCATGGTCGCGCAGTTTGACCAGCACCCAGTTCTCACGGCCTTTGGCGGCAATGTCCACGTTGGTGATACCGGTGTCCTCGGCCTTGCCGTAGCGCCGCGCGTTTTCGAGCAGGTTGGAGATCACGCGGGCCAGTTCCACTTCGTCGGCCAGCACGTTGAGGTCTTCGGGCACGGACATCGTGATCTGCAGTTCGCGATGGTCTTGCACCGCATAGACGCAGGACGACACCACAGCATGCAGGTTGACCGGTGTCAGCGTGACATGGTCCGGCCGAGCGTAGTCGAGGAACTTGTCGATCGTGGCGTCGAGCTGCACGATGTCTGCCACCATGTGCTCGCGGGCCACTTCATCGGTCACGCTCATCTCGGTTTCCAGCCGCAGGCGCGCCAGCGGCGTGCGCAGGTCGTGCGAAATGCCCGCTAGCATCACGGCGCGGTCCTGCTCCAGCTTGGCCAATTTTTGCGCCATGCGGTTGAAGCCGATGTTCACTTCGCGGATTTCGCTGGTCACCACTTCCTCGTCGAGGTGGCTCGCTGCGAAGTCGCCGTCCTTGACGCGGTTGGCCGCGTAAGAGAGCTGCTTGAGAGGCCGGTTGATCAGCCGCGCAATGGCCGCCGCACCGGCCAAGGACAACGCCCCTGCCGTGATCAGCCAGATCAGCCAGGTGCGGCCGCCCGCCGGGCTGAAGCGCGAGCGGTCCATCAGCAGCCAGTTGGGATCGCCATTGATGTTGAAGCCGACCCACAGGCCGGTTTCCCCATTCACGTTTTGCGCCACGATGGTGTCGGGCCCCAGGCGCTGGGTGAGTTCGTCGGTCAGGCGGTTGCCCAGGGCCGTGCCCTCCAGAAGCTCGAACTTGTCGCGCGGCTCGCGCGGCAGGATGCGCACGCCTTCCTGGTCGGCCATGGTCTTGATGAGCGACACACGAGCAATGGCGTCGGAATGCACCAGCGCCGCACGGCTCAGGTTCACCAGCGATGCGATCTGCTGCGCGGTGTGCAGGGTGCGCGGCTCGAACTCCAGCGCCCGCAAGGTCTGCAGCCACGCCAGAATGCTCCCCACCAACAGCAGCGCCAGCAGGAAGAAAGTGCGCCAGAAGAGATTGAGGCCCACACGCGCCCGCTGCTCCCGGGCCTGTCGCAAGGACTCCAGGGGAGCGGGGCTGGTGGCATCGGGGGAAGCGGTCACGGACTGCCGGACCGATGATGAAGATCTCGACCTCGAATTGCCGTCGGAATTGTGCATACAGGCAAGGAAAGAGGGGTCAGCTGGTTCCGTCCGGCACGAACACGTAGCCTACCCCCCACACGGTCTGGATGTAGCGCGGGGCGGCGGCATCCACCTCCACCAGCTTGCGCAGGCGCGACACCTGCACATCCAGGCTGCGGTCAAACGGCTCAAACTCGCGGCCACGGGCCAGCAGGGCCAGCTTTTCGCGCGAAAGGGGCTGGCGTGGGTGGCGCACCAGCGCCTTGAGCATGGCAAATTCGCCGGTGGTCAGGGGCAGTTCTTCGCCATTGCGCTGCAGTGCTCGGGTGCCCAGGTCGAAGGTAAAGGGACCAAAGGTCACGACCTCGTTGTCGCCCGAGGGGGCGCCAGGCGCTTCCTGTGCGGGGCGGCGGCGCAGCACGGCGTGGATGCGGGCCAACAGTTCGCGGGGATTGAAGGGCTTGCCCAGGTAGTCGTCGGCGCCCACTTCCAGGCCCACGATGCGGTCCACGTCCTCGCCTTTGGCGGTGAGCATGATGATGGGGGTGCGGTCATTGGCGGCACGCAGGCGGCGGCAGATGGAAAGCCCGTCTTCGCCCGGCATCATCAGGTCGAGCACGATGATGTCCACGGTTTCGCGCAGCAGAAGGCGGTTAAGCGCTTTGCCGTCTTCGGCGACCATGACTTCAAAGCCTTCCTGCGTGAGGTAGCGGCGCAGCAGATCACGGATTCGTGCATCGTCGTCCACCACCAGAACTTTGTCGGTGCGATTGGTTGTTGTGGCCATCTTGATCCCAAGTCCAATTTGTAACAGAGCCGATTCTGACCACTTGGAACGCCGAAGTTCGGGTTTTGGGGCTGGGTTTGACCAACTGTTACAAGTTTTGCCCAGCTTCGCACGCGCGGTGGAGGGGCTTCATCGCAACGCATGGGCAGTGCGGTTAAGGTGGTGCCCCGCATGGCCCGGCCCAGGGCCGTGCACCGATATCAAGGACACCTTTGTGATGAAAATTACTACTAAATTGATAGCTGCTGGCGTTTTGATTGCTTGCGCTGGTGCCTCTTTTGCTCAAAATTCTCCACCCCCCGAGCTGCGCAATGTCGTGCAGCTGTCGGCCACGGGCACGGTGGAGGTGCAGCAGGACCTGCTGGTGCTCAACCTTGCCACCAGCAAGGAGGCTGCCGACGCTGCCACGGTGCAGACGCAGCTCAAGCAGGCGCTGGACGCAGCCCTGGCCGAAGCCAAGCGCAACGCCCAGCCGGGACAGCTCGATGTGCGCACCGGCCCGTTCGGCCTGTACCCGCGTTATGGCAAGGACGGCAAGATCAACGGCTGGCAGGGCCGTGCCGAGCTGGTGCTGGAAGGCCGAGACTTTGCGCGCATCACCGCCACGGCCGGCAAGATCCAGACCCTGGCCATCAGCAATGTGGCTTTCGGCCTGTCGCGCGAGGCCCGGGCCAAGGTGGAGGGCGAGGCCCAGACCCAGGCCATCGAACAGTTCAAGGCACGCGCGGCCGAACTGGCCAAGGGTTTTGGCTTCAGCAACTACAGCCTGCGCGAGGTGGCGGTGAACAGCAATGAGATGGTGCCCGGGCCACGTCCGCGCATGATGGCCATGGAGGCCAAGGCGGGCTCGTTCTCTGATTCCGCCGTGCCGGTCGAAGCGGGCAAGGCCCAGGTCATCGTGAACGTGTCGGGTTCGGTGCAGATGCGCTGATTTTTTTAGGTAATATTGGCCGCCAGCGCTTATCTGGTAAGCGCTGGATGCTATCAATTTTGCAATTTACCGGGCGTCTGTGCTGGCATGTCACCAGCGATCAGACGCCCGCGCGTGCTTTCTCACTGCGCTGCCCAGCCGCCATCCATGTTCCATGCCACGCCACGCACATTGTTGGCGGCGGGGGAGCAGAAGAACACAGCCAGCTCGCCCAGTTCTTCTGGCGTGGTGAACTGCATGGACGGCTCTTTTTCGCCCAGCAGCAGTTTCTTGGCGTCTTCGTTCGACAGGCCGTGTTCGGCCGCCTTGGCATCCACCTGTTTTTGCACCAGGGGCGTCAGCACCCAGCCAGGGCAGATGGCGTTACAGGTCACGCCGCTGGTGGCGTTCTCCAGCGCCGTCACCTTGGTCAGACCCACGATGCCGTGTTTGGCCGCCACGTACGCAGCCTTCTGTGCCGAGCCCACCAGGCCGTGCACCGATGCCACGTTGATGATGCGGCCCCAGTTGGCACTCTTCATGGCCGGCAGCGCCAGGCGCGATGTGTGAAAGGCGCTTGTGAGGTTGATGGCGATCACTGCATCCCAGCGCTCCACGGGGAAGTCTTCCACATTGGCCACGTGCTGGATGCCTGCGTTGTTCACCAGGATGTCCACGCGCCCGAACAGCGCGGCGCTGTACTTCATCATGTCCTCGATGTCGGCCACCCGGCTCATGTCTGCACCGTGGTAACCCACTTCGGCGCCAGCAGCTTCGCCAGCTGCCAGCACCTCGGCGCGGGGGCCATCCACATCGCCAAAGCCATTGAGCACGATGTTGGCACCTTGGCGGGCCAGCGCCTTGGCGATGCCAAGACCAATGCCACTGGTGGAGCCGGTGACGAGGGCGGTTTTGCCTTTCAGCATGTGAGTCTCTCCGAATGAATTACGATGCAACGCAAGAAAAAGTCGGCACGCATGAACGAACAATGGGTGCCGACGGCTCCTGCATTATCGAGCGCTGCCCCCGGATTTCGCACCCATGATTGAACCTACGCTGAACTACGTACTGTGCCCTGGCCCGGGGGCGCCTGTGGTGTCTTCCGGTAACTCCTCCGCATCTGCGGCTACACACCATCGCATGGCGTATTGGGAGTGGAATGCCACGGGCAACCCGGCGCATCCCCATGTGGTGGTCTGTGTGCATGGCCTCTCGCGCCAGGGGCGCGACTTCGACACCCTGGCCCGTGCGTTGAGCCAGCATGCCCGCGTGATCTGCCCCGACGTGGTCGGGCGCGGCCAGAGCGACTGGCTGGTTGACCCCATGGGCTATCAGATTCCCCAGTACGCCGCGGACATGCTGGCCATGCTGGCCCAGGTGCACCAGCAGGCACCCATCACCACCCTCGACTGGGTGGGCACCAGCATGGGGGGGCTCATTGGCATGGGCATTGCGGGCCAGCCGGGGCTGCCTTTGCCGGTGCCTGTGCGCAGGCTGGTACTCAACGACGTGGGCCCCGTCATCCAGTGGGAGGCCCTGCAGCGCATCGGCTTGTACCTGGGGCAACAGGCGCGGTTCCAGTCGCTCCAGCAGGCGGCCGACGCCATGTGGGCGATTTCCACCAGCTTTGGCCCCCATACACCCGAGCAGTGGCTGGACTTGTCGCGTGCCATGGTGCGCGCGTTGCCGGAATCTGCCGGTGGTGGCATCACGCTGCACTATGACCCGGCCATCGCGGTGCCGTTCAAAACACTCACGCAAGAGTCCGCAGTGGCTGGTGAGGCCATGCTGTGGCAGCTGTATGACCACATCACGGCCCGCACCTTGCTGCTGCGCGGTGCGCAGTCTGACCTGCTCTCTCGCGAAACCGCGCAGGCCATGGCGCAGCGCGGGCCCCGGGCACACGTGGTCGAATTTGAAGGCGTGGGGCATGCTCCCACGCTGGTGGCGGGCGATCAGGTGGCTGCGGTCACCGGCTTTTTGCTTTCGGCGGAAGGTGTTGTGGCCGGATGAAAACCTACCCTCCCGCACAGGCGTCCCACACCCCCCAGGCCGACGCCGTCCCCCAGCTCATTGCCGCTACCGCACACACCCTGCCTGAGCAGGTGAACGCGCTGGCGCGTGCGCGCGCGTTTGCCGAGCCCTTGATGGCTGGCGAAACGCTGGATTCCGGCGAAAACACGCTGGCCCACGCCGATGCCGTGGCTGCCATCCTCAAGGGCATTGGCGGCTCGGAGGCCATGCAGGCCGCCAGTTACCTGGTGCATGCGTGCATTCATCTGAACAAGCCTGAAGAGGTGATCGCCAAGGCCTTTGGTGCCAACTTTGCCGCGCTGGCGGTAGAGACCACCAAGCTCATGCGCGTGCAGCAGCAGGCCCGCACCGCAGAGCACCTGGAAGACCCCGCCGTGCAGACCGAGAACGTGCGCAAGATGCTGCTCGCCTTCTCGCGCGACCTGCGTGTAGTGATGCTGCGCCTGGCCTCGCGCCTGCAGACGCTGCGTTTTCATGCGGCCAGCAAGCGCCCCGTATCGCCCAGCCTGGCGCGCGAGTCGCTGCAGGTGTTTGCACCGCTGGCCAACCGCCTTGGTATCTGGCAGGTCAAGTGGGAGCTGGAGGACCTGTCCTTTCGCTTCCTGGAGCCTGACATCTACAAGGAAGTGGCCCGCCTGCTCGACGAAAAGCGGGGCGAGCGCGAGGTGTACATGGAGCAGCTGCGCGCGCGGCTTGAATCCGACCTGCGCGCACGCAGCATCAGCGCCAGCGTGCAGGGGCGCCCCAAGCACATCTACAGCATCGTCAAGAAGATGCGCGGCAAGTCGCTCAACTTCGATCAGGTGTTTGACATCCGCGCGCTGCGCGTGGTGGTGCCCACGGTGAAGGACTGCTACGCGGCCCTGAGCTGGGTGCACGAGCAGTTCAAGCCCATCGTGGAGGAGTTTGACGACTACATCGCCAAGCCCAAGCCCAATGGCTACCAGTCGCTGCACACCATCGTGCGCGACGACAACGGCAAGCCCATCGAGATCCAGATCCGTACCCAGGCCATGCACGACCATGCGGAGCACGGAGTGGCGGCGCATTGGGCCTACAAAGAGGCAGGCAGCAAGGGCTATGCAGGGGTTTCGGCCACCGGTGAATACGACGCCAAGATTGCGGTGCTGCGCCAGTTGCTGGCCTGGGAGCGCGATCTGTCGGGTGCCTTGCCCAACCGGGGCCTGTTTGAAGACCGCATCTATGTGCTGACCCCAGATGCTGCTGTGGTGGAGCTGCCCCAGGGCGCCACACCGGTGGACTTTGCGTATGCCGTGCACACGAGTGTCGGGCACCGTTGCCGGGGCGCCCGGGTGGACGGTGCGATGGTGCCGCTCAACACACCGCTGCAAAACGGACAGACGGTGGAGATATCCACCGTCAAGGAAGGCCGCCCCTCACGCGACTGGCTCAATGCTGAGCTGGGCTACCTCACCAGCAACCGCGCCAAAGCCAAGGTGCGAGCCTGGTTCAACGCCCAGGCCACGCACGAAACCGTGGCCCGTGGGCGTGAGGCGGTCGAAAAGCTGCTGCAGCGCGAGGGCAAGACTGCCATCAAGCTCGACGATCTGGCGGTGCAGCTGGGCTTCAAGTCCGCCGATGCCTTGTTCGAAGTGGTGGGCAAGGATGAATTCTCGCTGCGCAACATCGAAACGGTGCTGCGACCGCCCGAGCCGGTTTTGCAGCCCGACGACTATTTGTTGCTCAAGAAAACACGCACCAACGATGCCGCACCCAAGGGCGGTGTGCTGGTGGTGGGCATTGACTCGCTGATGACCCAGCTGGCCAAGTGCTGCAAGCCAGCCCCGCCGGACCTGATCCGTGGTTTTGTCACGCGGGGCAAGGGCGTGAGCGTGCACCGGGCCGACTGCAGCAACTTCCGCGAAATGGCCGCACGCAGCATTGAGCGGGTGATCGATGTGGAGTGGGGCTCCACCTCCAAATCGGCTGCACTGGCTGCCGTGTACCCCGTGGACGTCGCCGTGGAAGCCGCCGACCGTCAGGGCCTGCTGCGCGATATCTCCGAAGTCTTTGCGCGCGAGAAGACCAATGTGATCGGCGTGCAGACGCAGTCGGTGAAAGGCACGGCGTGGATGACCTTCACGGTGGAGGTTGCCGATTCGGGCCGGCTGAACAAGGTGTTGGGCATCGTGGCCGGCGTGCCCGGTGTGCGCTCCGCGCGCAGACGCTGAGTGGCGGGACGGTAGGCATGGAACAAGAGCCACGAACATCTCTTTGCCGTTTGCTGTGCTGTTTTGATCGAAGCACCCGATTTTTATGGCTATAATCGTGGTCTAAACAACGACAGGCGCGTAGCTCAGCTGGTTAGAGCACCACCTTGACATGGTGGGGGTCGTTGGTTCGAGTCCAATCGCGCCTACCAAGTTTTTCCCTGAAAGAAACCAGCTTTCAGACCACTGAAAAACTTGTGGAAACCTTGACCAGGTTTCACAAAGCACAAAGCCACCTTTTTACAGGTGGCTTTTTCTTTGGTCGCGCTCGAATCAGTCCTCTTTTTTATGCGATGTCGGGCGTCGCGGTCGTTCATCGCCCTGGGGATACCGACGAACTTCTTTGTTGGCTCCTTGCACCCATTGGGTTCACCGAGGGTGGCGGCGCCTGCGTGTCTGGCGGCAAATCAATGAATTGGTTTTTGTCTGACACGAAGACGCACGGGGTCGCGATAACTTTGGTGCCTTCAAAGAGAAGGGATGCCACCATGAACACTCCATCCAATTCTTCAAGTGTCCACCAGGGTTTTGTGGACACTGATCCTGAACTGGGTCTGTACGACATCCGGATCTTCTGGCTTGCAGCTCTCGCCGCCATCGTCGCGGTGCTTGCGGTGGCGTACTTCAAGATGGGCTATTGAGGAAGAATGCCCGTGTTCCGGCATGGTTGCTATCGTGGCGACATCTGGCGGGGCTTCTTGTGGGTGCATCGATAGCGCTGCCTTGGCTCAGGCCTTCAACGGGGGCTCTTGCGCGAGTGGTCTCGTCGGTGCTTCAGCCCACTGTGCAGGCACACGCACTTGTGGAAGGCAGTCCGGGTATTCGCGTTGAATGAAGGTCACCAGCGCTTCGCGCACCCGGCACCGCAGGTCGAACGCCAGGCCGGATGATCGTGCGGAGACCAGCACGCGGATTTGGATGGTGCGCTCGGTCACATCGGTGAGCTGCAGCACGTTCACGCGCCTGTCCCACTCTGGTGCGGTTTCCAGCACCCGCTGCAATTCGGCCCGCAGCGGGTCAAGCGGCAGGCGATAGTCGGCAAACAAGAAAACGGTTCCCAGGATTTCAGAGCTGGTGCGTGTCCAGTTTTGAAACGGGTTTTCGATAAACCACTGCAGCGGGATGATCAAGCGCCGCTCGTCCCAGATGCGCAGCACCACATAGGTGCTGGTGATTTCTTCTACCCGCCCCCATTCCCCTTCGACGATGAGCACATCGTCGATACGGATGGGCTGGGCCAGTGCGATCTGCAGGCCGGCGATCATGTTGCTGAAGACCGGGCGCGCTGCAATGCCCGCCACAATCCCCACCACCCCGGCCGACGCGAGCAAACTGGCACCTACTTGCCGGGCCCCTGGAAAAGTCATGAGCATGAGCGCGAGGCCCGCCATCACCACACCGGTCATCGCCGTGCGCGACAGCACGCGTGCCTGGGTGGCGATGCGTCGGGCGGTGAGGTTGTCTTCCACATCTGCGGGGTGTTGGGCAATGACGCCATTGGCCAGGCCGCCAATCGCGGCAATCAGCAGCCAGCAGGCCCCGCCAATCACCGCCAGGCCATTGAGATGGCGGATACCGCCGATGTACGGCAGATCATCGCTGGCGGCTTGCCATACCAGTTGCAGCGCGATCAACGGCAGCAGAATCCGCATGACCGGTATGCATGCCAGCACCACGGTCTGCACCACGGGGAGGGGGGTTGTTGCGCGGCGCAGAACGATGGCGACCATCCGATGGGCGATGGCTGCCAAGGTCGTGGCAAACAAGGCCGCTACCGCCGTAGCGAGCCAGGGGGAGAGCTGCAAACTTTCGAGCATCGTGTGGAAAAGAGGGCAAACGCCCACTATCGCACCGGCAAACGTATTCAGCTGTCAGACGGTGCGCCGCACCGGTGGATGGGCTGGTGCAGGCCTGTGACGGCTGCGCCAAGCGTGGTGACGCTACCGGGCCCGGCAAGTGTCACCCCGGCGACAGTGGCGCGCAGCTAGTCATCAGGGTATTCCTTTGCTGGTGCCGGGCTGCCCGTTCCCTAGAATGTGCTGCACTGCAATACATGGGCTTCCAGCCCGAGGAGTTCGTCGTGTCCGAACAGAAAAGTGCCGCGCCCAAGTCGGCGCAGCGTGTCATCAAAAAATACCCCAATCGCCGTCTGTACGACACAGACACCTCCACCTACATCACCCTGGCCGAGGTGCGCCAGTTGGTCATGGCCAACCAGCAGGTGGTAGTGCGCGACGCCAAGACGGGCGAAGACCTCACGCGCAGCATTCTGCTGCAGATCATTCTGGAAGAAGAGGCCGGTGGCGCACCCATGTTCACCGAGGCGGTGCTGGCCAACATCATCCGTTTTTATGGCCATGCCATGCAGGGTTTCATGGGCGCGTACTTGGAGAAGAACGTACAGGCGTTTACCGACGTTCAGGCCAAGCTGGCCGAGCAGTCGCAGAGCGTGACGCCAGAGATGTGGGCCCAGTTCATGAGCCTGCAATCGCCCATGCTCAAGGGCATGATGGGCAACTATGTGGAGCAGTCGCAGTCCATGCTCACGCAGATGCAGGAGCAGATGCAAAAGCAGACGGAGCAGATGCTGGGCGCGTTTGGACTCAAGCGGTAGCCCCCCTGAGCCGCTTCGCGGCTTCCCCCCAGGGAGACGCCACCAGCGCGGCGGGGCGGCCCTTGCGCGGTGGCCGCTGGCCTAGGATCGCGCCAGTTTCATAGGTCGCGGCGAGTCGCAAGCATTGCAGGCAATTGCCCGTCCCACCGGTCTGACGCCGGAACTGGGACAATACGGGGATATGAGCGAAGCAATTGCCCCCACCAAAACACCCAAAGTCGGATTCGTCAGCCTGGGCTGCCCCAAGGCGCTGACCGATTCCGAGTTGATTCTCACGCAGCTGAGCGCTGAGGGTTACGAAACCTCCAAGACCTTCCAGGGCGCGGACCTGGTCATCGTCAACACCTGCGGCTTCATTGACGACGCCGTCAAGGAAAGCCTGGACACCATTGGCGAAGCCTTGGCCGAGAACGGCAAGGTCATCGTCACCGGCTGCCTGGGCGCCCGCACGGGCGACGACGGCGGCAACATGGTGCGCCAGATGCACCCCAGCGTGCTGGCCGTAACCGGTCCGCATGCCACACAAGAGGTGATGGATGCCGTCCACCTGAACCTGCCCAAGCCGCACGACCCGTTTGTGGACCTGGTGCCGGGCAGCTTTGGTATTGCGGGCATCAAGCTCACGCCCAAGCACTATGCGTACCTCAAGATCAGCGAAGGCTGCAACCACCGTTGCACCTTCTGCATCATCCCGTCCATGCGCGGTGACTTGGTGTCGCGGCCCATTGGCGATGTGCTCAGCGAGGCCAAGGCTCTGTTTGAAGGTGGCGTCAAGGAGTTGCTGGTCATCAGCCAGGACACGTCGGCCTACGGTGTGGATGTGAAGTACCGCACCGGCTTCTGGGACGGCAAGCCGGTCAAGACGCGCATGCTGGAGCTGGTGCAGACGCTGGGCGAGATCGCCGAGCCCTACGGCGCCTGGGTGCGGCTGCACTACGTGTACCCGTACCCCAGCGTGGACGAGGTGATCCCGCTCATGGCCACGGGCCGCGTGCTGCCCTACCTGGATGTGCCTTTCCAGCACAGTCATCCCGACGTGCTCAAGCGCATGAAGCGCCCGGCCAGCGGCGAGCGCAACCTGGAGCGCATCCTGCGCTGGCGCGAGGCCTGCCCCGAGATCGTGATCCGCAGCACTTTCATCGCCGGTTTCCCTGGCGAGACGGAAGAAGAGTTCCAGCATCTGCTCGATTTTGTGCGCGAGGCGCAGATCGACCGTGCGGGCTGCTTTGCCTACAGTGATGTGACAGGTGCTGCTGCCAATGAGCTGCCGGGCATGTTGCCTCTGGAAGTGCGCGAAGAGCGCCGTGCCCGCTTCATGGCTGTGGCCGAAGAGGTGTCGATTGCCAAGCTGCAGCGCCGCGTGGGCGCCACCATGCAGGTGCTGGTGGATTCGGCTCCCGGCCTGGGCCGCAAGGGCGGTGTGGGCCGCACCTATGCGGATGCGCCCGAGATCGACGGCACCGTGCAGCTGCTGCCGCCCGAGAAGATCAGCAAGACCATGAAGGTGGGCGAGTTCACCAAGGCGCGCATTGTCGGCGTGCGTGGGCACGATCTGGTGGCGCAACCCATTTGATAGCTATGTAATTGATAGCTATCTGCGCTTTGTAGATAAGCGCTGGCGGCTAAAAATACCATGAAAAAAGGCTTCCCGAGGGAAGCCTTTTTCATGGTCGTTCTCCCGCAAGGGAGAACTGCGCAGGGCAGCTTACACGCGCTTGCGGTATTCGCCGGTGCGGGTGTCGATTTCGATCTTGTCGCCTTGGCTGACAAACAGGGGCACGGGCACTTCAAAGCCGGTGGCGATCTTGGCAGGCTTCATGACCTTGCCGGAGGTATCGCCCTTGACGGCGGGTTCCGTCCAGGTGATTTCACGCTCGACGCTGGTGGGCAGTTCGACCGAGATGGCCTTGCCGTCGTAGAACACCACTTCCACGGTCATGCCGTCTTCCAGGTAGTTCAGCGAGTCGCCCATGTTTTCGGCTTCCACTTCGTACTGGTTGTACTCGGTGTCCATGCACACGTACATGGGGTCGGCGAAGTAGGAGTAGGTGCACTCCTTCTTGTCCAGGATCACGTTGTCGATCTTGTCGTCGGCCTTGAACACGACTTCGGTGCCGAAGTTGCCGATCAGGCTCTTGAGCTTCATGCGCACGGTGGCTGCACCGCGGCCGCCGCGGGCGTATTCGGTCTTCAGGACCACCATGGGGTCCTTGCCGTGCATGATGACGTTGCCGGCGCGGATTTCTTGAGCGATTTTCATAGCAAGTTGCTTGGGTTGGGGCCGCTCAACGCGCGGGCTGGCAAACCGCCTGGTTTGCGCGCCGGTGCATGTTCTGCGGCGAAAGTGCGCGGGGTGGTGGCACTGCTGTGCCGTACCTGATTTGCGCAAAGCCTCGGATTTTACCGTTTTTCGGCGACAAAGCCCAAAAGTTGTGCAACGAGGTTGTCCTGTGTCAGCAGGCGCGCACGGGCGGCCCGGGTGCAGGCCGTCCACTCGGCCAGGGTGTCGTCGCCGGGCCATTGCAACGGCTCGGCGTCCAGTCCGTTCCAGGTCGCGTGGAACTGCCGCAGCGAGGCGGGGGCCTGCAGCCAGTCCAGAAACGCCCAGAGCTTGTCGTGGTGCGCGTTGTCATGCTGCGGGTAGATCTGCCACACAAACGCCTGGCCCGCCCACAGCGCCCGCACCAGCGAGTCCTCGCCGCGTACGGCGTTGAAGTCACAGGCCCAGAGCATCTCGTCAAACGCAGGCTGGGGGCGGTGGGGTAGATATGAAATTGATAGCTGCTCGCGCTTGTCAGATAAGCGCTGGAGACCCTTTTGAGCGATATTTTGATCACAGCCCTCAGCCAATGCAGCCCGCACGGCGGCCGTGGGGCGGCCCGGAGTCACCAGCAACTGCGTGGGCCGTGTCTGGCCGTGCCGCAGCAGCTCCGGCAAGGCGGCGGGTTCATAGCAGAACAGCGAAACCCAGCGCTGCTCGGCGCAACCATCGCCCAGCCCGAAGGCGGCGGCGTGTTCTGCACGCCAGGCGCTGCGGTCAAACGTCTCGCGCCTTGCCATCAGGTCGGGTTCGCGCAGCAAGCCGCCCGTGCCGGGCGTGAAGCCAGGGTAGAAGAACCAGCGCGTCCACCCTGCCGCGGGGCCGGACAGGATGGGTGACGGCAGCCTGTGGTTGCGCTCCACGTAAGCTTCTGCCGACAGGTATTCCAGGTTGATCCAGACTGGTTTGGAGGATTTTTTGCCTCTAGCGCTTGATGGATAAGCGCTATAAGCTATGAATTCAGGAGCAATGTCGCAGCCGAAGGCCTCCACCATCACATCGGGGGCGGGTTCATCAGGGCTCGGTGGTGGCGAACCCCAGGCGCGCAACTCCACGCCGGGGCAGCCTTGGGGCGCCATCCACTGCAGGGCCGAAGCGTCGTCCACCCACAGGCGCACGCGGTGGCCCAGCGCGGCCAGTTGCGCCACGAGGCGCCAGCACACGCCGATGTCGCCAAAGTTGTCGATCACGCGGCAAAACACATCCCACTGGAGCGGGGGCAGGGGGCGGCTCATGGTGATGGCCCCGTTGGCTGCGCGCGCAGGTGCTCCACCAGCAGCCGGGCAACGCTGGAGAGCGATTCTTCAGACCGCACACACAGTGCCAGCCGCCGCTGCGCCCAGGGCTCGTTCAGCGTGACGGTGCGGATGGCCAGCGTGCCCCGGTACAGCGCGGCGCTGCCACGGGGCATCACGCCCACACCCAGGCCCGCGTTGACCATGAGGCACAGCGCGTCGTAGCTCGTCACCTGCATGCGCAGGCGCAGTGGCAGGCCCGCCTCGGCGGCCGCGCGGGTCAGTTGGTTGTTGATGACGCTGCCCGGGTGCGCGCCCACAAAGTCAAAAGGCAGGGCGTCTGCCAGGCGCACGGACTTGCGCCGCACCAGCGCGTGGCCGGTGGGTACCACCAGCACCAGTTCGTCGGTGCGGTAGGGCAGCAGCGTCACGCGTTCGCCGTAGCTGCCTTCGTTGAGGATGCCCACGTCGGCGGCGTTCTCGGCCACGGACTGGGCAATCGCGGTGCTGATCTGCTCCTGCAGCCGCACATCCACCTGAGGGTGTTGCTCCAAAAAGCTCTGCAACTCGGCGGGTAAAAACTGCGTGATGGCCGAAATATTGGCCACCACACGCACATGGCCGCGCACGCCCGTGCCGTAGTCGCGCATCTGCGTGGCGATGCCGTCCAGGTCGTTCAGCACACCGCGCGCCAGGTTCAGCAGCGCAAACGCGGCGGCGGTGGGCTCGGTGCCTTTGTTGCTGCGGGTGAACAAGGCCACCTGCAGCGCGTCTTCCAAGTCGGCCAGGCGGCGGCTGACGGCCGATGCGGCCAGGTGCTCGCGCGCGGCGGCAGCGGCGATGGTGTTTTCTTCCATCACGGCAACGAACAGGCGCAGGGAGACGGGGTCGAGTTTCATGGGGCACCGATGGTAGCAAGCTGCTTGTTTGCCATGCCGGATTGCGATGGTGGCTTGTTGCTTGAGCGTTTTGCAGGAGGGCCGCAGGTGCGCATCATTCCCGCCCAGCATCACCGCCCGCAGGAGACACACAGTTCCATGGATTCCATCGCTTCCCCCGCCGCACTGCAAGGCGTGCGCGTCATCGAAATGGGCCAGCTGATTGCCGGGCCGTTCTGCGGCAAGACGCTGGGCGAGTTTGGCGCCGACGTGATCAAGATCGAAGCGCCCGAGACCGGCGATCCGCTGCGCAACTGGCGCCTGATCAAGGAAGGCACCTCCGTCTGGTGGCAGGTGCAATCGCGCAACAAGCGCTCGGTGGCGCTGGACCTGCGGCAAAAGGAGGGGCAAACAATAGCTCGCCAGCTGATCGCCGAGGCCGATGTGCTGGTCGAGAATTTCCGCCCCGGCACGCTGGAAGGCTGGGGCATGTCGCCCGAGGAACTGCACGCGCTCAACCCCGGCCTCGTGATGCTGCGCATCTCGGGCTATGGCCAGACGGGGCCCTACCGCGACCTGCCGGGCTTTGGTGCCATCGGCGAGGCCATGGGCGGCCTGCGCCACCTGACGGGCGAGCCCGGCCGCGTGCCGGTGCGCGTCGGTGTCTCGATTGGCGACACGCTGGCGGCGCTGCACGGCACCATCGGCGTGCTCACGGCGCTGTACCACCGCAAGGTCAACGGCGGCAAAGGCCAGGTGATCGACGTTGCGCTGCACGAGGCGGTGTTCAACGTGATGGAAAGCCTGATCCCCGAATACAGCGCTTTCGGCGCGGTGCGCGAGGCCGCAGGCAGCGCCCTGCCGGGCATTGCGCCCAGCAACGCCTACCCCTGCACCGACGGCTGGGTGCTGGTGGCGGGCAATGGCGACAGCATTTTCAAGCGGTTGATGGACGCGATTGGCAGGCCCGATCTGGGCGCCGCGCCGGACCTGTCCAACAACACCGGCCGCGTGGCCCGCGTGGAGGAGATCGACGCTGCGATTGGCGCCTGGAGCGCGCAGCGCACCGTGCAGCAGGTGCTGGACGCGCTGGGCGCCGCCCGCGTGCCGGCGGGCAAGGTCTACACCGCCAAGGACATCGCCGAAGACCCGCACTACCGCGCCCGCGACATGCTGCTGACGCAGCAGACGCGCGACGGCTACAGCGTGGAAGTGCCGGGCATCGTGCCCAAGCTCTCCGGCACGCCCGGAACCATCCGCAGCAGTGCTCCGCACCTGGGCGATGACACCGATGCGGTGCTTGCCGACGCGGGGTTGACGGCCGAACAGATTGCCCTGCTGCGCAGCAAGGGGGTCATTCAATGAGTGCATCCAACACCGTGTGGCAAGGCGCGAACCGCCGCATCCACATGCAGGAGGTCGGCCTGCGCGACGGCCTGCAGATGGAGAAGACCTTCGTTCCCACTGAAGACAAGATCACGCTGTGCAATGCGCTGTCGGCAGCGGGCCTGTCCAAGATCGAGGTGACTTCGTTCACATCGCCCACCGCCATTCCCGCGCTGAAAGACGCCGAGGTCGTCATGCGCGAGATCACGCGCCGCCCTGGCACGGTCTACACCGCGTTGGTGCCCAACCTGCGCGGTGCCGAGCGCGCCATCGAGTCGCGCACGGACGAGCTGAATCTCGTCATGTCGGTGAGTGCCACGCACAACCTGGCCAACCTGCGCATGACGCAGGAACAGTCGTTCGCTGCGCTGGCGCAGGTGGTGGCGCTGGCGCAGGGCTCCACTGTGGCGGTGAATGTGTCGCTGTCCTGCGTGTTCGGCTGCCCCATGGAAGGTGATGTGGCCCAGGCCGACGTGTTCGGCTGGGTGCAGCGTTTTGTGGACCTTGGGGTGTGTGGCATCACGCTGTGCGACACCACGGGCATGGCCTACCCCACGCAGGTGCACCAGCTCACGGCGGCGGCCCGCGCGCGCTGGTCAGGCGTGGAGTTCACGCTGCACTTTCACAACACGCGCGGCATGGGCCTTGCCAACGTGCTGGCAGCCATCGACGCGGGTGCGGACCGGTTCGATGCCTCGCTGGGCGGCCTTGGCGGCTGCCCCTATGCGCCGGGCGCCAGCGGCAATGTGTGCAGCGAAGAGATCGTGCATGCGCTGGCGCTGATGGGCTACGACACGGGCGTGGACCTGGCCCGGCTGGTGGCAGCGGCGCAGCAGTTGCCTGTGCTCATCGGCCACGACATTCCGAGTCAGATCGCCAAGGCAGGCCCGCGCCTGGCGCTGCACCCGGTGCCTGCGGACTTCGAGGCGATCCGCGAAAGAGCGCTTGCCCGCTGAATGCGGGCGAGCCTGCATTCATTCACAACCACAGGAGACAAAAGCCATGGCATTTCAAACCCCACTGTCCCGCCGCATCTTCACGGCCGCTGTGTTGTGCTCTGCAGCCATGGCCGCAGGCGCGCAGGACAAGTACCCGTCCAAGCCCATCACCGTGGTCGTGCCCCAGGCTGCGGGAGGCGCCAATGACGGCATTGCGCGCGTGGTGGCGCAAAAGCTCGGCGAGCAACTGGGCCAGAGCGTGATCGTGGAGAACCGCCCTGGTGCCGGCGGCACGCTGGCCACGGGCACCACGGCCCGCACGCGCAACGATGGCTACACCCTGCTGCTGACGGCCGACAGCGCCCATGTGATTGGCCCCGCGCTGTACAAGAACCCCGGCTTTGACCCGGTGAAGGACTTTGCCCCCGTGGCCCCTGTCGCCACGGCCGGTTATGTGCTGGTGGCGCACCCGTCATTTCCCGCCAACAACGTGGCCGAGCTGGTGAACTTGGCCAAGGCCAGCCCTGGCAAGTATTCGATTGCCTCGGCGGGCAACGGCACGCTGAACCACCTGATCGGCGAGATGCTGCAAAAGGCCGCTGGCATCCAGCTGCAGCACATCCCGTACAAGGGCTCTGCCGCAGCCGCCACCGACGTGGTGGGTGGGCAGGTGCCGCTGTCGGTGCAAAGCCTGCCGTCGGCCATCGCCTTCATCAAGGCGGGCAAGCTCAAGGTGCTGGGCGTGGTCAATGAAAAGCGCGTGGCTGCGCTGCCCGATGCGCCCACCATTGGCGAGACGATCAAGGGCTTTGGCCAGGCGCCCTGGTACGCGTTGTTTGCCCCGGCCGGCACGCCTTCGCCCATCGTGGCCCAGCTGCAGGCCGAGGTGGCCCGGGCGCTAGAGCACAAGGACGTGGTGGACAAGCTGGCTACCGTGGGCTGTGAACCCTTCAAGGGCACGGCAGCCCAACTGGCGGCGCTGGTGCAGTCCGACCTGCCCAAGTGGAGCCGCGTGGTGAAGGACACCGGCGCCACCGTAGATTGAGCGCCTGAGATGGCTATGGCGGGTGCTGGCTGCCCAGCCGCCGCCCCGGAACGATATTCAACAACAGAGAAAGCGGAGACATCGCATGAACCTGCATCGCAAGCAATTCACGTCCCTGGCCCTGGCGGCCATCGCCACCGGCTTTTGGGGTTCTGCCCTGGCGCAAGGCGCCTACCCTACCAAGACAGTGACCATGGTGGTGCCCACCGCCGCGGGTGGCACCACCGACCTGTCGGCCCGCATGCTGGCCCAGGCCCTGGCGCCGGTGCTGGGCCAGTCGGTCATCGTGGACAACAAGGGCGGCGGCAACGGCAATATTGCCGCCAGCATCGTCAAACGCGCCGAGCCCGATGGCTACACCGTGTTCATGCAGTACTCGGGCTATCACGTCATCTCGCCCCACATCACCAAACAAAAGCAGTGGGACCAGGCCGACTTTCAGCCCGTGGCCAACGTGATCTCGGCACCGCAGATCATCGTGGTGCGCAACGACCTGCCCGTGAAGACGCTGCCTGAGCTGATGGCCTATGCCAAGGCCAACCCTGGCAAGCTCAACTACGCCTCGTCGGGCAATGGCTCGCTGCAGCATGTCACGGGCGCCATGCTGGAGCAGCAGGGCGGCATCAAGATGGTCCACGTGCCCTACAAAGGAACGGGCCCTGCGCTGCAGGACCTGCTGGGTGGGCAGGTGGACCTGACTTTTGGCACCGCGCCTCCGTTCATGCCCCACATCGCCAGCGGCAAGCTGCGCGTGCTGGCCGTGACGGGCAAGCAGCGGCTGCCCAGCCTGCCCGATGTGCCCACCACGGCCGAGGCGGGTTACCCCAAGGTCGATGCCACGTCGTGGTTCGCGTTGTTTGTGCCCGCTGCGGTGCCCAAGCCGGTGGTGGACAAGCTCACTGCCGACATCCGCACCGTGGTGCAAAGCGCCGCCTTCCAGCAAAAGGCGCAAGAGCAAGGCGCCACGGCCGACTACCAGACCCCGGCGCAGCTGGGTGACAAGGTCAAGGCGGACCTTGCCAACTGGGCGCAGGTGGTGAAAAGCTCGAAGATCGAAGCAGAGTAGTGGTCAAATTGGCTGCTAGCGCTTGATGTGTAAGCGCTAGTAGCTATTTTTTTCATAGTACACAGGCCAGGCTGCGCGCGGGGCCACAATACGCGCCATGTCCCATTCCGAAGAACTGCTGGCGCAGGTGGCTGCGCTGCCCGCGCTGCCGGGCGTGTACCGCTATTTCGACGCCCAGGGCGCGCTGCTGTATGTAGGCAAGGCGCGCCACCTCAAGCGGCGCGTGTCGAGCTACTTCACCAAGAACCATGGCGGCACGCGCATCGGCCACATGGTCAGCAAGATCGTGCGCATGGAGACCACGGTGGTGCGCTCCGAGGCCGAGGCGCTGCTGCTGGAAAACAACCTCATCAAGACGCTGAACCCCAAGTTCAACATCCTGTTCAGGGACGACAAGAGCTATCCCTATCTCAAGATCACAGGCACGCCCACGGCCAGCGGCAATGCGCCCGCTCAAGTGTTTCCGCGCATGGCTTATTACCGGGGTGCGGTCGATAAGAAGCACCGCTATTTCGGTCCGTACCCCAGCGCCTGGGCGGTCAAGGAAACCATCCAACTGCTGCAAAAGGTGTTTCGCCTGCGTACCTGCGAAGACACGGTGTTTGCCAACCGCACCCGGCCCTGCCTGCTATTCCAGATCAAGCGCTGCACCGGGCCTTGTGTGGACTTGATCTCGCCCGAGGCCTATGCAGCCGACGTGCAGCATGCCGAGGCACTGCTGCGCGGCGAAACGCAGGAGGTGCTAAAGGCCATGGAGGTGCGGATGATGGCGCATTCCGACAGGCTTGAATTTGAGCAGGCCGCCGATGTGCGCAACCAGATCCAGGCGCTGTCGCGGGTGCTGCACCAGCAGTCCATCGAGATTGCGGACGACAAGGATGTGGACATCTTGGCCGTACGCGTGCAAGGCGGCCGCGCCTGTGTGAACCTGGCCATGGTGCGCGGCGGGCGGCATCTGGGAGATCGGCCGTATTTTCCGGTGCATGTGGAAGACGCTGCCGCCGTGTTCGAGGAAGAGGGCGGTGATGGCACCGATGAGAATACTCCGGCCGCGCCCTTTCGCCGTGTCGAGGTGCTGGTGCTGGAAGCGTTCATCGCCCAGCATTACATCGGCGTGCCGGTGCCGCCGGTGCTGGTCACCAGCGAACCAGTGGACAAGGCGTTGCTGGAGGCACTGGGCGACCAAAGTGGTGTGCGCGTGACCGCCATCCACCAGCCGCGCGAACAGCGCCGCGCCTGGCTGGACATGGCGCAAAAGAACGCCGATCTGCAGTTGGCCCGCCTGCTGGCCGAAGAGGGCTCGCAACAGGCGCGCACGCGTGCCCTGGCCGAGGCGCTGGATCTGCCGCCCGAAGACCTGGACCAGCTCACCATCGAGTGTTTTGACATCTCGCACACGGCGGGTGAATCCACCCAGGCATCGTGTGTGGTGTTCCATCACCACAAGATGCAGAGCAGCGAATACCGCCGCTACAAGATCGAAGGCATTACGGGCGGCGACGACTATGCCGCCATGCGCCAGGTGCTGACGCGCCGCTACAGCAAGGTGGCCGAGGCCGCGCGCGAAGCTGGGGGCATCGACTTTGCGGCCGACCCCGCGCCCGGGGGTGAAGAGCCCACCAAGCCCAAAGGTGTGGCACGCCTGCCCGATCTGGTGCTCATCGACGGTGGCAAGGGCCAGGTGGGCGTGGCGCGCGAGGTGTTCACCGCGCTGGGGCTGGATCTGACCCGCATCGTGGGCGTGGAAAAGGGCGAGGGCCGCAAGGTGGGCCTGGAAGAGCTGGTGTTTGCAGATGGCCGCGAGAAGGTCTACCTGGGCAAGGATTCGGCGGCGCTGATGCTGGTGGCGCAGATCCGCGACGAGGCCCACAGGTTTGCCATCACCGGCATGCGCGCTGCACGGGCCAAGGTGCGGGTGGGGGGGGGGCAGCTCGAAGAAATTGCGGGGGTGGGCCCCAAGAAGCGTGCACGGCTGCTGCAGCGTTTTGGCGGGGTGCGCGGTGTGGCTGCGGCCAGTGTGGAGGACCTGGTCACCGTGGACGGCATCTCGCGTGAGCTGGCCGAAGAGATCTATCGCGCCTTGCGTTGAGTCCCCGGCCGGACTGCTCGCCTGCCGTGACACAATCGACCCATGTTCTGGACTATCCCCACCTTGATGACCTGGACGCGCATCGTCGCGATACCTTTGATCGTGGGGGTGTTCTACGCACCGCTGGACCCGGCCACGCGCAACCTCATTGCCACCGTGATGTTTGTGGTGTTCGCAGCCACCGACTGGCTGGACGGCTACCTGGCCCGCAAACTGAACCAGACCTCGTCGTTTGGCGCCTTTCTGGACCCGGTGGCCGACAAGTTTCTGGTGTGTGCATCGCTGCTGGTGCTGGTGCATCTGCAGCGCGCCGATGTGTTCGTTGCGCTCATCATCATCGGCCGCGAGATCGCCATATCAGCCCTGCGCGAGTGGATGGCGCAGATCGGCGCGAGCAAGAGCGTTGCTGTGCACATGATCGGCAAGGTCAAGACCACGGTGCAGATGGTGGCCATCCCCTTCCTTCTTTATGACGGGCGCCTTTTCGGCGTCATCGATACCGGCGTGTGGGGCACCTGGCTCATCTGGGCCTCGGCTGTGCTCACGGTCTGGTCGATGGTGTACTACCTGCAAAAGGCATTGCCAGAAATCCGGGCGCGTGTGAAGTAGCAGGAGTGTGGCGCGCGCATCCCGTCGGTGGTTTTGCGGATGAATGCGGGGGACTGTGGCCTGCGCTGCATTGTCGGAACTGGGGTGTCAATACGGAGTGCTGCCCATACGGCGTGTTTGAGACAAAAACGCCCCACAAGCCCTGTCGCAGCGTGAAATACGACTAGAATTCAGCCCAACGCTGCGCCAAACCAGCGTGTTGTATTGACACCCGGAAACTCGATGGCTTTAATCTGATGCAGCAGCCACTGCTGTGTATGCCAGTCATTCCCCCGTCTGTTTTCAACCAGCCTCCGGCTGCGCTTTCGGACGTGTGAAGACCAGATATCCGCGAGACATTCCATCAACTCTTTTCCGAGAGGCTTCTTGTGAACAAAACCGAACTGATTGAGCACATCGCTACCAACGCCGACATCTCCAAGGCCGCCGCTGCTCGTGCCCTGGAATCCACGATCGAGGCCGTCAAGAAGACCCTGAAGAAGGGCGGCACCGTTTCGCTCGTCGGTTTCGGTACCTTTGCGGTCGGCAAACGCGCTGCTCGCACGGGCCGCAATCCCCGTACCGGCGCTACGATTAAAATCAAAGCTGCTAAAGTTCCAAAGTTCCGTCCTGGCAAGGCATTGAAAGATGCCTTGAACTGAGGATCAGTTTAGGTGGGGTCCTTAGCTCAGTTGGTAGAGCGGCTCCTTTACACGGAGTAGGTCGGCGGTTCGAGACCGTCAGGACCCACCACCACCGAACAAAGGCGAACGCAAGTTCGCCTTTTGTTTTTTGCCTTCTGAAAGATCGACCATGTTTGAATCCATCCGCAAGCACTCCAAGATCGTGATGATCTTATTGTTCTTGCTGATCATTCCATCGTTTGTGCTGGTAGGCATTGACAGCAACTACTTCTCTGAAAAGAGCCCAGTGGTGGCGCGCGTCGATGGCGACAAGATCAACCAGACTGACTGGGACAATGCCCATCGCATGGAGACCGACCGCATGCGTGCGCAGTCTCCCTCGGTCGATCCCAAGCTTCTTGACTCTCCCCAGGCCCGCTACGCCACGCTCGAGCGCCTGGTGCGCGACCGCGTGCTGGCAGCTGCCGCCAAGGAAATGCACCTGGTGACGAGTGATTCGCGGCTGGCACGCAGCCTGCAGGAGATTCCCGCCATTGCAGGGCTCAAGCGCGCTGACGGTACGCTGGACGCAGAAGCCTATCGGGCCCTGGTGGGTACGCAAGGTTTGACGCCGGAAGGCTTCGAGGCCAATGTCCGCCGCGATCTGTCGATCAACCAGGTCATTGGTGGTGTGATGGGTACAGCCTTCAGTACCAATGCCCAAGTCAAGCTTGCGCTGGACCCGCTCTATGAGCAGCGAGAAATCCAGGTGGTGCGCTTCAAGTCTGCAGATTTCTCTGCCAAGGTTGCGCCCACGGATGCAGATCTGGAGTCCTACTACAAGGCAAATCCTGCAAAGTTCCTTCAGATGGAGCAGGCTTCGGTGGAGTATGTGGTTCTGGACCTCGACAGCGTGCGTTCCGGTATCACCCTCAATGAGGACGACTTGCGCACCTACTACAAGGAAAACGTGGCGCGAATGGCCGGCAAGGAAGAGCGTCGCGCCAGCCACATCCTGATCAATGCCTCCAAGGACGCATCGTCTGCCGACCATGAGAAGGCCAAGGCACGTGCTACGGAACTGCTGGCCCAGGTGCGCAAGGCGCCAGCCACGTTTGCGGATGTGGCCAAGAAGGCCTCGGACGACAAAGGATCGGCCACCGCAGGTGGCGATCTGAATTTCTTCGGACGGGGCGCCATGGTCAAGCCGTTTGAAGACGCGGCCTTTGCCCTCAAGAAGGGTGAAATCAGCGATTTGGTGGAAACCGACTTCGGTTACCACATCATCCAGCTGACCGACATCAAGGCACCCCGCCAGCCTTCCTTTGAAGAACTGCGCCCCACCATGGAAGCCGAACTCAAGCAGCAGCAGGCCCAGCGCAAGTTTGCCGAGGTGGCGGAGTCATTCACGAACAGCGTGTATGAACAGGCAGACAGCCTCAAGCCGGTGGCAGACAAGCTCAAGCTCAAGGTGCAGACCGCGTCTGGCCTCACCCGCACGCCAGCTCCTGGCGCGGTGGGACCACTGGCCAACCCCAAGTTCCTGGAAGCACTCTTCTCTTCGGATTCGGTGCAGAACAAACGCAATACCGAGGCCGTGGAAATAGGCCCCAACCAACTGGCTGCTGGCCGTGTGGTGCAGTACACCCCCGCCAAAACCCTGCCGCTGGAAGAAGTGCGAGCCCGCGTGCGCGAACTGTATGTGGGGCAGAAAGCCTCTGAATTGGCGCGCAAGGATGGCGAAGCCAAGCTGGCTGCGTGGAAAGCGGCCCCGGCAACCGCCAGCGGCCTCGGTGCCCCCATCCAGATTTCGCGTGAGCAGGCCCAGAACCTGCCCCGGCCTCTGATTGATGCAGCGTTGCACGCGCCGACAGCCGACGCGCTCCCAGCCTGGGTTGGTGTGGACCTGGGGAGTGAGGGCTATGCCGTGGTCAAGGTGAACCGTGTGGTGCCTCGGCCGTCTCCAGAGGGCCAGCGCGCGCAACAGGAGCGGCAGCAATATATGCAGTGGTGGGCTTCGGCGGAAGGCCAAGCGTACTACGAGATGCTCAAGAAGCGTTTCAAGGCAGAGATCAAAGCGCCGCGACCCTCGGCCACTTTGCAGGCCGCTGCAGAAAATTAAGCAAATTGGTCTTGGGGCTCAAATCCCAGGCTATAATACAAAGCTACGGTGGCTGTAGCTCAGTTGGTAGAGTCCAGGATTGTGATTCCTGTTGTCGTGGGTTCGAGCCCCATCAGCCACCCCAAATCAGAAAAAGCGCCGCAACAAATGTTGCGGCGCTTTTTTGTTTTGGGCCTCCAGCATGTGAGGGGCAGTCCGGAGCCATTGCTTCTGCCCACTCTTCGAACAGTCTTTCTTGGCGGGATTTGGGTAGTGCCGGGATGGAGCGCGTCGTATGCAGCGCATACTGCGTCTTTAGCTTTTTCTGGAGTCTTCCATGAGCCTTGTGATCCGCGACGCGTCGCCCAGCGAAAAACGTGGCAACGCCATGTCAGCAGCCCTTGCCAAGGAGCAGCTGGAGTACGCGGTCCAGATCGTTCGGGAGGTTTTGCCTCAGAGTGCGGGCGATGGCGCGCTCATTGGCGCAGTGGTCCAGGCCATTGCCATGAACTACGCTGCGGTCCCGCAGCCAAACCGATAGTGCTCCGAATGTTTTGATGGAAGGGAGTGTCCCTTCAGGCATCAGTGCATGAAATGTCCGTGCCGAAGTAGAACTGAGCCACCGCGCCGCTTGAATCGTGAGCCAGGGGTGGAAGCCGACGCTGTGATGGTCGGCTGTGGACCGCATTCCACGCTGTGGCTGTGCGGTCTCCTGATCCATTGAACGCTGATGATCCTGACGCTGGAATCGACAAGATAGAACCCGGGAACTACCGGGCCCAAGTATTTGACGGCCGTGAGGAGCTGGGTGATTTTGGAGCCCCGGGAGGACATAGGCAAATTCACCAGCTTGGCGCCTTGCATCGCCCTTCGGGAGCTGGAGGGGCCGACCTCTTCACCACCCCAAAACCGACGTTACATGGGCCGTGCCCGCAACTTTGGCTTAGGCTGGATCAAAGACATCCTCTACACTTCAAATGATACGTATTCTTATGAAGGGGTGGAGATGAATTTGCGAGACGTTGGCGTGGGCTTGATTTTCTTCCTGGGAGCGAACCTAGCTCAGGCCGTCTACACGATCAACATCAATCAGGTGGGGCCTGATGTCGTGATGAGTGGCTCAGGCTCGATAAACACCAGTTCTTTCTCCTCCGTGGGCCTCATTGGACCGTGTCTTCTTGGCGATGGATTCATCGGTACAAATGCCCTCTGCATTGGCTCAGACACAAACGGAGATTGGTATCCTGGGGCGCTGTCGCCTGGCATTTCGCTGCCTTCTATAGTGCCGACCGCTGGGTCAAGCTCTTCGGGGCCCAACGTGTTCCTCCTGGGAACTGAACTGTACCTACCGGAAAACTATGTTTCAGCGTCTCCGCTCGTCAATCAAACGACTTTTGCAGGTACGACGTTGGCAGCGATTGGCCTCAACGTGGGGACTCAAACGTTGTTCGTGCCATCTGGCGACGAGATCATCATCAATGTGGGGCTAGCGCCACCCGCCGCTCCAGCTAGCATTCCCACGCTCGGTGAGTACGCCTTACTTGGACTGTCGTCATTGCTGGCTATTCTGGGCATGGTAGCTATGCGGCGTCAGCGGGGCTAAGGGACGTCCGCAATCGGAAGAAATCTGGTCCTGGGCGACAGGCCCACAGGATCTGCACCTTCATCCTCAATTTCGCCAACGTAGTCCGGCCCTGATTGGGAGAGCTGGGGCTGCGGGGGGACAGTCGACGTCTCGGTACTGGGCGGCAGGTCGCCCGGGGGAAGGGGATAGGTCTCGGGGACCTTGTGGGCTGGGTGTTCGTTCGGGTCGGTGGCCATGGCGAGCTCCTTGCGGAAAGAGTCCATTGGGACACTCGCCTGTGTCGGCCGTCGTAGGAGGTCATCCATATAGAACGACCGTCCAGAGCTGGCTTCAGGCGTGAGCTAGTTGGTCAAAGTCCGCCAGCGGCATCTCGGTGCCATCGTGGGCCACAAGAACGCCAGCAGTGGCATCCGATACCTCTACCGGGCTGCCATTGAATTTGCTTTGCTCTGGCTTCACGCCATTCATTGGCACGCAGCCATAGAGGCGGCACAGAAGCAGATCGTCGGCCTGGGCCCTGGTCAGGACCAGCTTCTGCGGTTGCGCTGTACCGTGTGCGCGCCAGTGTGCGCGGAATGCGTTTGTCGCGCGGCGGTGGGTGTCTGCCATGCCTGGGCGGCAGGGTGGGAGGTCTACGATGTTCTGGGCGGCCATGCCTGCGATTTTGTCAGGATGGCGGAGCATCAATCGAAAATTCCTCCCCGATTCTTCCCTGGCGCAATGCAGAAAAGGTGTTTTTCAGAGGGGATGGGGTGGCCTGCCCGGAGGGACTCGAACCCCCGACCTATAGCTTAGAAGGCTATTGCTCTATCCAGTTGAGCTACGGGCAGTAGACAAGCTTTTTGCAGAGAAGCGCCTACTTGCTTGTATTGCAAAACATTTCGCAACTGCGCTGTAGCGCAGACCGCGAATCATACCCTGCGTACGGAGCTGGCCCGAAGATGGCGGCTCCGATGTTGGTAGTAGCAAAAGCCCTGTGGATGCGGGTATAACGAGGTCACCTACCCGCTAACGCATTCCCCCACCCCGTCCGCACCATGCCGCACAGCGTCACGCTCATACACACCATCGCTGCCGCGCTTGGGCTGGCCCTGGCGTTGGGTTTTGTGGCTACGCGGTTGCGGTTGCCAGCGTTGATCGGGTATCTGCTGGCGGGCGTGGTCATCGGGCCGTACACACCTGGTTTTGTGGCAGATGCGGCAATGGCCAGCCAGTTGGCTGAAATCGGCGTGATGCTGTTGATGTTTGGCGTCGGCCTGCATTTCTCGTGGGGTGATCTGCTGGCCGTGCGCAAGATTGCGGTGCCCGGGGCGGTGGTGCAGATAATGGTGGCCACGGCGCTGGGCATGGCTTTGGCCACCTGGTGGGGCTGGGGCTTGGGCGGGGCTTTGGTGTTTGGCTTGGCGCTCTCGGTGGCTAGCACGGTGGTGCTGTTGCGTGCGCTGGAGACCCTGGGCATTCTGGACAGTCACACGGGCCGGATTGCCGTGGGTTGGCTGGTGGTGGAAGACTTGGCCATGGTGTTGGTGCTGGTGTTGCTGCCGCCGCTGGCAGGCTGGCTGGGTGGCGGCAAAGGGGGGGAAGGTTCCGCCGCCCAGGGCGTGGATGGCGCGGCGCTGTGGCAGACCTTGGGATGGACGTTGCTGCAGGTTGGAGGGTTTGTTGCGCTGATGCTGCTGGTGGGGCGCCGTCTGTTCCCTTGGGTGCTCTGGCAGGTGGCGCGCACGGGTTCGCGGGAGCTGTTCACGCTCTGTGTGGTGGCCGCTGCGGTGGGCATTGCGTTTGGGTCGGCAGCGCTGTTTGGGGTGTCGTTTGCGCTGGGGGCTTTTTTTGCCGGTATGGTGATGCGCGAGTCGGAATTCAGCCACCGGGCTGCGCAAGAGTCTTTGCCGCTGCGCGACGCTTTTGCTGTGCTGTTTTTTGTCTCGGTGGGCATGTTGTTCGACCCCTCCGTGCTGTGGAGCCGGCCAATGCAGGTGCTGGCGGTGGTGGCGATCATCATGCTGGGCAAGACGCTGGCTGCGGCAGCCCTGGTGCTGGCATTTCGCTACCCGCTCAATACGGCGCTCACCGTTTCGGCGAGCCTGGCGCAGATCGGGGAGTTCTCTTTCATTCTCGTGGCGCTGGGTTCGTCACTGGGGCTGCTGCCGCCCGAAGGGGCCAGCCTGGTGCTGGCGGGGGCGCTGATCTCGATGGCGCTCAATCCGATGCTCTTTCACGCCATTGCCCCGCTGCAGGCCTGGCTGCGTGCCCGTTCGGCATTGGCGCGGCGACTGGAGCAGCGCGACGACCCCCTGGCCGAACTGCCCATGAGCACCGACGCCCGCTATCTCGCGCGGCAAGTGGTGCTGGTGGGATACGGCAGGGTGGGGCGCCGCGTTGCCAATGTGCTGGTGGCCAACGACATCCCGTTCGTGGTTGCCGAGCAGAACCGCGAACTGGTGGAGTCATTGCGGGAGTCTGGCATTGCAGCAGTGTTTGGTGATGCGGTGGACCCTGCCGTGCTCATTCAAGCGCACATTGCCCGCGCCGCCATGCTGGTCATTGCTACGCCGGACACCCTGAATGTGCGGCAGATCATCACCACCGCGCGCACACTGAACCCCCATATCGAAACCGTGGTGCGCAGCCACAGCGGCGATGAAGCGCGGCGGCTTGCGCAGGAGTGCGACAGCACGGTGTTCCTGGCCGACGAGGCGCTGGCCCAGGCCATGGCCCGCCATGTGCTGGAGCGTACCGAAGCACGCCTTGCGCGGCATACCCGCCCTGCATCGCTGCACGGTGGGGTCTGAATATCAGTGTGTTTGGCTGCTAGCGCTTGATGGACAAGCGCTGGTAGCTATTAGTTTTATAGTTTTTTCTCTGCCGGGGCACTGGTTGCAGCCTCGTTGGGCTGCTCCTGCGCACTGCCTCCTGCGCCTTGGCCCGTATTTCTGCCGCCTGGACCCACAAGACCTTGCGTTGTTCGGCAGTGGTGGGTTTCAGGCAGGCGCATTCAAGCGCTAGTTGATGTCTTCAAACACCAGGGCAGGGGGGGACATGATGCGCGCGGTATTTCCCAGCTCGTCAATCAGGTGGTTGGCAAAGTAGCTGTTTTGCGTGTCGGGCTCCAGGGCGGCCACCGCCAGGTTGGCGCGGGGCTGATTCAGTGGCACATAGAAGCTGCCCGCAGGCACGTCGATGGCACTGCGCACTGGCGATACCTGCACGCGGACAATGCCCTTACCCCCGGCGATGGTGCCGATCACGTCCTGCCGGTCGCCGGACTCACGCGCGGTTTCGCGGTAGATATCGGCCAGTGCCGATCCGGATTCGGCCACGCGCATCACCTGCAGGCCGAGCATTTTCAAGCGCTCAACGGCGGCGGTGGAGCTGGCCGACAGCCAGTAGCCGCAGGGGCGGGCGCGGGTTTTGGTGGGGCGCAAGGTGAGGGATGAGTTCCAGTCCACCCGGATGGCGCGGTCTGCACCCGTTTCGGGGTCCAGGAAGTCCAGCTCGCGCTGGGTGGGAGTGGCCGCTGCCTCTACCACCACTTGGTCGCGGCAGGCCTGGGCGCTTACGTCGCGCACGACGAAGGATCGGACCTGCTCCAGGTTGGCTGCCCGCTCGGCGGTGCTGCGCAGTGCACTGGTGATGGCCGTGACCTGCGAATGCACGCGGCGCTGGATGTGCATCCGCCCGATGCCCACGCCCCGTGTTTCGATCAGCAGGCTGACGGTGTTCTTCAGGCCGTTCACATTGCGGCCGGTGTCGGGTTGGGTGCCCCCCATGGAGATGCGTTTGTCGTCCGGGTTCGTCGAGGTGGTGTAGTACCAGTCGCTGGTCAGGCCCTGGGCCTTCAGGGCCGCCACCATGGGCTGGTGGTACCACTCCTGCGAGGCCTTGGTCAGAAACTCGGGGTAGTTCGCGGTGGTGGTGTACTGCAGCAGGGCGTCATAACGCTGGATGGCGTTGAATTTCTGCAGGTAGCGGCCCACCACCGTGTATTCATGGGCATCCACCACCAGGATGGGGCGGTAGTCGTTCACCACCTTGGCCAGAGCGCGGGCCTCGGGGGTGTTCAGCAGCAGGTGGTCGCGGTTCATGTCCACGCCATTGGCCGTGACGCGGGTGCCAACGGCGGCGCCATCGGGGTTGGCGCGCGGCACTACCACCACGTTGATCCGGTCTAGCAGGGGTTCCAGCAGCCCATGGGTCAGTTCACGGCTGATCACGAGCAGCGCCTCGCTGCCTGCGGGCTCGTCGCCGTGCTGCTGGCCGACGAGCACCACGGTGGGCCGCCCGCTGGTGTCCAGGTTGGCGGGTTCCGTGCCCGCAGCGCGGGTCACCAGCAGGCCCAGGATGGGTTCACCGCGCTGCGACATGCCCAGGTTGAGCAGCTTGGTGCGCGTGGGCCCACGGGGAGCCGGGTCGGCCAGTGAATGCAGCCACTGGCCCAGCTCCGCGTTGGTGGTGAATGCCCTGCGGTCCGGCCCCAGGCCGGGCGTGCTGTAGGCCATGGGTGGATCAGGGAACCGGGCCGCCACGGCCGCACCGTAGGGTGGCGCCATCGGGCCTTCGTTTTGCACAACCAGCGGAGCGGGCGGTGGCAGCGGGCTGGCGATCGCCCCTTGGCGCGGGGCCTGTGCCTGTGGTGCCTGGCCCAAGGGCGCTGGCACCACCGTACCTGGCTGAGCGCGGGGCAAGGGGGCCGGTGCGCTGGTTCGCGTGGCTGGCGCTGATGGCCAGGGTGGCAGCGGGGTGCTGGAGCACGCCGTCAGCAGCACGGCTGCCAGCAACGCCGAGACCTTCCAGGGCATGCGCTGTGGGCGAGCCGGTGGCGGCAGGGCCGATGACGCTTCTGGTGGGGTGCGGTGAGGGTTGGGGTACATGTTCATGGTGGTATCTGCCTTTTGGGGCCTGGCCGGGCGGCTTTGTTACGGTGATGTTACCTGCCCGTCACCGCCATGCCGTGTCAGCGTACATCCCGTTGCAAACCCGGGGTTGACGCGCCAAAGCCCTGTGCGATGTCACAGTTTTGGGGCCGATGGGACTGGATTCGAGGCCAGCGAGGTGCCGGCGGAGGTGGACGGTGCAGGTGAGGGCTCCGTCTGCTGTGCCATCTTCAGCCGCAGCAGTGCGCGCACAAAACCGTGGTCCGATCGGGTCCTGTCACGTCCTTCGTGCAGGTGGTCGTTGAAGTAGTCCACGCGCCGCACGTCGCCCATGCTGTTCCTGCCGTTGTGCACGAATTCCTCGCTCACCAGAATCTGGTCCAGCACGCTGGGCGAGCCTTGGTGGATGTGTGAGTACGCGACATCCTTCTTCAGCGCCGCATCGCCCTGCAGGTCGTAGGCATTGAACAGCGCGACATCGCGTGCCGAGCGGTCGTAGGCGATCTCATTGGTGGCGCAGATGAGCTGTGTGGTGACGCTGTCCGGGGTGTCATTGAAATCGCCCAAGACCACCAGCGGCACGCTGGTGCGGTGCAGCAGGTCGATGACCAGGCAGCGCAGCGCCATGGCTTCGGCGCCCCGCATGATCAGCGAGCGCAACGATGCCAGCGCCATCACCTTGCGGTCGTCCCGGTCTTCCGTGGGGTTGCCCTGTGCATCCTGCAGGAACTTGGGCCGCTTGGATTTGAGGTGGGCCGTCAGTACGTTCAGGCTCTGTCCGTGTTTCATGCGCAGTGTTGCAACCAGAGGCGGCCGTTCAAAGCGGGTGTGCAGGCCCAGGCCCGGTATTTCTACCTGGAAGCCCGGGGGAAATTCCGCAAACGACTGCAAGGCATCCACCTTGAGCCGTGTCGCAATGCCTACCCGGGGCGTGCCTTGTGCTCCAGTGTGCGTCGCATCGTTCTCCGCCCCGGGTACCGCCACGAAGTCGTAGCGCAGGCCGCTGCGGCCGAGGGCGCCCTTGAATGCTGCGTCGTCCCACACCTCCTGTACTGCCAGCACGTCGGCATTGAGCATGCGAAACCGGTCGCCCAGCCAGGTGAGCTTGCGATCAAACTCTGTCTGGCTGTAGGGGTCTTGGTTCTCGTAGAACAGGCGGCCAGGATTGGCCAGGTTGAGCACATTGCAGGTGGCCACCATCAAAGTGGCCAGGGGCTGGGGGAAGTCGTTGGGGCGCATAGGCCACAGCATCGCACAGGCAACTGCAGTGGACTGAGGAGGAGGTCAGAAGACCTGCAGCGCGTTGCCTGACAGGACGTGCAGCCCCGAAGGCCGCGTTTGCACGGCATGGACAAGCGCTCGCGCCACATCGTCACCGGGGCGGGCGCGGTAGCTGGCGGGGATGAGCGGGTCCAGCAGCTTGAAGGCCTTGATGGACAGGGACTCGGCGGGGCGCGCGGCCTGGCCCAGAGCCCGGCGTTCACCCAGCAGCAGCGATGGGCGCGCGATCACGAGCGTGTCAAAGCCCAGGCTTTTGAGCGCCTGCTCGACCTCGCCTTTGATACGGTTGTAGAAGATGCGGGAATTTGCGTCTGCACCCATGGCGGTCACTACCCCGCAGCGGGTGGCCCCGGCCGCCATCGCTGTGCGCGCGGTGGCAATGACCGCGTCGTGGTCCACCGCGCGAAAAGCCTGCTGGCTGCCAGCCGCTGCGATGGTCGTCCCCAACGTGATGTAGACATCATCTACATGCGGCAGGCCCGGGACCGCGGGCTGTGCGCCCAAGGCCGCAAAATCCACAGCGTGCAGGTGCAGCCGTGGATGCGTGATGTCAGGCGTGCGCCGACCAAGGGCATACAGCGCATGCACCTCGGGTGGCAGCGCTTCGCCCGGCGCTGTGCCGGTATGGGCTGTGTTTTTGCCTACCGACGGATCAGCGGCCAAAAGAGCCGCGAGAACCGCCCGGCCCACGAGACCCGTTGCCCCGGCCACCAGAACCACCCGTGCCTCCGCCATAGCCGCCACCTCCACCGTTGTTGCCACGATAGCCACCACCGCCACGGCGACCGCCGCCGCCCAAGCTGTCCACGCTGGTGCGCATGGGATCTGGCTGGCCGCCAGCGCCGCCGCCTGCATGGCTGGAGTTGCGATGGCCTGGGTTGGCATGGCCCATGTGCGTGCCCAGGTGGGCATTCGCGCGTGGGGGTTGCGAGTCGTCGTAGCGATTGCCGCCTTCGTAGCCGCCGCCTCCGCCACCGGCGCTGCCGCCGGAGCGGCCGCGTGCAGGTGCCTGGCCGCCAGCGCGTGCGCCGCCGCCCTGGGCGCCACCGCCACCACCGGCACGGCCACCGCGCGGACCATTGCCGCCACCGCCCGCTGCAGCAGGGGCACCACCGGCGCGGCCACCACGGGCACCACCGCCGCCGCCACTGCGGGGGCCGCGGTCACCGCCACCGCCGCCGCCAGCACCCTGGCCGGCCTTGTTGGTGCGGATGCGGTCCATCATTTCGCTGCGGGCTGCCTTGGCGGCTGCCTGCATCACGTCACGGCTCGGGGGCTTGCCTGCACCGCCCCAGATGGTCTGGCGGCCCATGGCGATGGGCTCTGCCTTCTCGCCCGCGTCGGGGCCGAAGCCTTCGATGATCTGGACCGGGATCTGCTGCTTGGTGAAGCGCTCGATGTCCATCATGAAGCCTTCTTCGTCCATGCAGACCAGGCTCACGGCTTCGCCGGTAGCGCCAGCGCGGCCCGTGCGGCCAATCCGGTGCACGTAGTCTTCAGAGACGTTCGGGATTTCGTAGTTGACGACGTGCGGCAGGTCGTCGATGTCAATGCCGCGCGCTGCAATGTCGGTGGCCACCAGAGCGCGGATTTCGCCGCTTTTGAAGCCTGCCAGTGCCTGGGTGCGCGCACTCTGACTCTTGTTGCCGTGTAGGGCCATGGCCTGCACGCCGTTCTTGGTCAGGAACTCGGCCACATTGTTGGCACCAAACTTGGTGCGGGTGAACACCAGCACCTGGCTCCAGTTGTGCTGCTGGATGATATGCAGCAGCACCTGCTTCTTCTTGCCACGGCCCACGGGGTGAATCACCTGCGAGATGCGCTGCACGGTGGTGTTGCTGGGGGTGACCTGGATGCTCTGAGGGTTCTTGAGCAGGGTGTTGGCCAGGTCGCGGATTTCATCGCTGAAGGTGGCCGAGAACAGCAGGCTTTGCTTGTCCTTGGGCACCAGGGCCAGCACCTTCTTCACGTCGTGGATGAAACCCATGTCCAGCATGCGGTCGGCCTCGTCGAGCACCAGCACCTGCACGGTCGACAGGTCCAGGAAGCCCTGCTGCTGCAGGTCCAGCAGGCGGCCGGGCGTGGCCACCAGAATGTCCACCCCGCGCTTGACGCGGTCGATCTGCGGGTTCATGCCCACACCGCCGAAGACGACGGTGGAGTTGATATCCAGGTATTTGCCGTATTCGCGCACGGATTCTTCCACCTGGGCGGCGAGTTCGCGGGTGGGCGTCAGCACCAGGGCACGGATGCCCTTGCCACCGAACTTGTTCTTGGGGGCAGCGCTTTGCGAAAGGCGGTGCAGCATGGGCAGGGTAAACGCGGCGGTCTTGCCGGTGCCAGTCTGCGCGCCAGCCAGCAGGTCGTGGCCTGCGAGCACGGCGGGAATGGCCTGGGCCTGAATGGGCGTGGGGGTTTCGTAGCCCGTTTCGTGCACGGCCTTCAGGATGGCAGGAGCCAGGTTCAGTTCGTCAAATGTCATGTCTTTGGATGCGCCCGTCCGGGGCGCTGGGTATCGGCCTGTCGTGCAACCGGGAGGTTGTCGAGCCAGTCTCAAGCCGATGAGGTTCAAGAGTGGGAGCCTGGAAGTTGATGCTTCCTTCGTCCCCAGCAGTGTGCTGATGTGGCGGGCAACTGGAGCCCGCTACGGTGGGTATTGTCGCATGGCCCGATAATCTCGGTTTGCACGCAGAATTTCTGCTCATTTTTGCAGGTTTGACACTCAATGGCCCAATACGTTTTTTCCATGAATCGCGTCGGCAAGATCGTGCCGCCCAAGCGGCAGATCTTGAAAGACATCTCCCTGAGCTTCTTCCCGGGCGCCAAGATTGGCGTATTGGGGACTAACGGTTCGGGTAAGTCCACCCTCCTGAAGATCATGGCGGGCCTTGACAAGGAAATCGAAGGCGAGGCCATCCCCATGGCCGGTCTGAACATCGGCTATCTGCCCCAGGAACCCCAGCTGGACCCGACACAAACCGTGCGGGAGAGCGTGGAAGCCGGCATGGGCAAGGTTTTTGCCGCCAAGGCCCGTCTGGAAGAGGTATACACCGCCTATGGCGCTGAAGATGCCGACTTTGACGCGCTGGCCGCCGAACAGGCCGAGCTGGAAGCCATTATTGCAACGGCGGGTACCGACTCCGAGCACCAATTGGAAATCGCCGCCGACGCGCTGCGCCTGCCACCGTGGGACGCCAACATCGGCGTGCTCTCCGGTGGTGAAAAACGCCGCGTGGCGCTGTGCCGCCTGCTGCTGTCCAAGCCCGACATGCTGCTGCTCGACGAGCCTACCAACCACTTGGACGCCGAATCGGTGGACTGGCTGGAGCAGTTCCTGCAGCGCTACTCCGGCACCGTGGTGGCCATCACCCACGATCGCTACTTCCTGGACAACGCCGCCGAATGGATTCTGGAACTGGACCGTGGGTCCGGCATCCCCTACAAGGGCAATTACTCCGACTGGCTGACCCAGAAAGGCGCCCGTCTGGAAGCCGAACAAAAGGGTGAGGAAGCCCGCGCCAAGGCCCTGAAGAAGGAACTTGAATGGTCGCGCCAGAACCCCAAGGCCCGCCAGGCCAAGAGCAAGGCCCGTCTGGCCCGCTTTGAGGAACTGAGCGATTACGAATACCAGAAGCGCAACGAAACGAACGAAATCTTCATCCCCGTGGCGGACCGTCTGGGCAGCCAGGTGATCGAGTTCAAGAACGTCACCAAGTCGTTTGGCGACCGCGTGCTGATCGACAACTTGAGCTTCAACATTCCTGCAGGCGCCATCGTCGGCATCATCGGGCCCAACGGCGCCGGTAAGTCCACGCTGTTCAAGCTGATTGCGGGCAAGGAAAAGCCGGACGCGGGGGAGGTCGTTATCGGCTCCACCGTCAAGATGGCCTTTGTGGACCAGCACCGCGATGACTTGTCGAATGACAAGACCGTCTGGGAAGACGTATCGGGCGGGCTCGACATCCTGAACGTGGGCAAATTCCAGATGGCCAGCCGCGCCTACTGTGGCCGGTTCAACTTCAATGGCGGCGACCAGCAAAAGAAGGTTGGCATGCTCTCAGGGGGGGAGCGCGGTCGTTTGCACCTGGCCAAGACCCTGATTGCGGGCGGCAACGTGCTGATGCTGGACGAGCCGTCCAACGATCTGGACGTGGAAACCTTGCGGGCTCTGGAAGACGCGCTGCTGGAATTTGCCGGCACGATGTTGGTAATCAGCCACGATCGTTGGTTCCTGGACCGGATCGCCACCCACATCCTGGCGGCTGAAGGTGACAGCCAGTGGACGTTCTTTGACGGCAATTACCAGGAGTACGAGGCCGACAAGAAGAAGCGCCTGGGTGAAGAAGGGGCAAAACCCAAACGAATGAGGTTCAAAGCCCTCAAATAAGGCGTCAGGTCAAGTAGCATTGCATCTGGAAACCTGTTGTCCGATCGATTCCTCCCCACCATGTCCCAGACTGCTTCTCGTTCGAGAACTGTTTTCCGCGCCTGTGTCGTCAACGCCGTGCGCGGCGGCGAGGCGTTGATGCAGGAATTGGTCAAGGTCACGCAAGGGGCCCTGACGGGTGAGGAGTCTGTCGTCCGCAATATCCAGCAGCGCAATCTGGTCAGTGACAGCCTGCGCTTGCTGAACCAGCATGAAGCTGCGCTGGTCAAGGGTTATCCCATGGCCCTGCTGGAGATTTTTGCAGAAGGTCCCGCTGCCAAAGGCCGCAGTTCTGCCGAGGACACCGGCATGGACTTCGGTGAACTCTCGCTCATGGATGAGAACGAGATGCAGGCGCAGGTGGAGCTGTCCAAGGCGCAGCAATCGGCGTTGCATGCCACTGATGCGGTACTGGCCGAACTCAACACCCTCGTCAGTTCCGCACAGGGCTTGCGTAGTGTGCAACCCGAACGCAACCCACTGCGCCCCGAAAGCTATATCCGCGCGCTCCAGCAAGTGGTGGGAGACACTGGTGTATCGCCCGAAGTGCGCCAGCTGTGGATGCAGCACATGCGCGACCTGTTGGGTAAGCTGCTGGTGGATGAATACAAAAAAACGGCTGCCAGCCTGCGCGAACATGGTGTTCAGCCCGTGGGCTACGCGGTGCTCGGCACGCCCGGCGGCAACGCGGGTCGTGGCGGTGGCTACGGTGGCCCTGGCACCAACACCGGCATGGGTACCGGCTATGGTGGGGGTTACTCCGGCTATGGCAATTCGATGGGCGCGCCCATGGGAGACTATGGCAACACCGGCTATGGCCGTGGCATGGGGCCTTCCACTGGCTGGAGTGGCGATTCCCTGCAATCGCCGATGGCGCCCGCCGCAGAAGAAGCATTGTTGACGGTGGGCATCCTGCGCCAGATGTTGGCTGGCGGAGATCCTTTTGATCCACGCGCATATGGCGCCATGCCTTCGCAGCCGGTGGCTTTGCAGCCTGCGTGGGGTGTGCCTCCTGCGGGTGGGGTTGTGGCGGGTGCCCAACCCATGCCGCAAGGCGGTGGTTACTACCCTGTGGGTGCAGCGGCTGAGGCCATCGAGGACATGGCCCAGCTCGAACGCTTGGTGGGAAGGCTCGCCAGCGGCAGCCAGGCAGCTTCGCTGTCGGCGCCTTTGACGGGGTGGCGGGGCCCGGGCGTGGCTCCTGTGGTGTACGCGGCCATGCCGATGGAGGCGGCCACCCAATCCCCGGCCATGGCCATTGAGGTGGTTGGCCGCATGATGGAGAACATTGCCCAGGATGCTCGCCTTCTGCCGCCCGTGCAGAAGGCTGTGAAGAGTTTAGAGCCCGCACTCAAACAACTGGTGACACACGATGGGCGTTTTTTCACCGATGGCACCCATCCCGCGCGCCGTTTGCTGGATGAGCTGACGCAACGCAGCCTGGCGTTCACCGCAGAAGCAACGCCGGGGTTCAGCAGTTTCATGCGCTTGGTGCAAGGGGCGGTGGAGCACCTGACTGCCAACGAAATCAAAGATGCAGGGCCTTTTGATACCGTGCTCAAGGCCCTGCAGTCTGCCTGGGAGACTCAGGAGCAGAAGATCAAGGCCCATCAGGAAGCGCAGCAAAAAGCCTTGCTCCAAGCGGAGCAGCGGGAAATGCTGGCCGAAAAGACTGCGGCCGACATCCGCAGGCTGCCTGATCTGGAGAACGTGCCTGCCGACGTGCTCGATTTTGCCGCCGGCCCATGGGCGGATGTGATCGCCTTGGCGCAGGTGCTCAAGGGCGGAGATGGGCAGGATGAGGACCCCGGTGGCTACTTGGCGCTGGTACCTGTGCTGCTATGGAGCGCCCAACCCGACCTGACCCGCCAGGAACCTGAGCGCCTGAACGAGGCCATTCCCGGCCTGCTGGCCAAGCTGCGCAAGGGGCTCAAGACCATCAATTATCCCGCTGTGCAGACCAGCGCCTTCTTGCAGCGTTTGGTGGGGCTGCATCAGTCGGCCTTTGAAAAGCCAGCGCCCGCACCTGTGGCGGCGCCTCAGCCAGAACCCGAGCCGGTGGCCCAAGAAGCAGCCTCTGCTGAAGCGCAAGCCTCCGCTGTGGCCCCCGAGGACAGTGTTCAGGCGCCCGTGGATGCGCCCGATCCCTACGCTGACTTTGTAATTGGCGCGTGGGTCGAGCTGGTCACCAACGGCCGGGTCGTCCGCACGCAACTTACCTGGGCCAGCCCACACGGCACTCTGTTCCTTTTCACCGCACCGGATGCAAGCACGCAGTCCATGACCCGGCGGATGCGTGACAAGCTGGCTGCGGACGGCTCCTTGCGGGTGGTTCCGGCAGTGTCCTCCACGGTCCGTGTTCTGGACGCTGTCTCAGCGGGCTCGTCCCGGAAGGTGCCCAGTAGCGCCCCTTACTCCAAAGTTGCCCCGTTGGGCTCCAAGTCTTCCAAGACACGCTAAGAGCGGCTCACAAAACCCAGCGCAACGGCCCTGGCTAGGCGTTACGTCGCAGGCAGTACAATCGGTACGACAAGACGCAACGACGATGCCAGGGGAGTTTTGTTAGCCGCTCTAAGTTGCGGGCGCCTTCCGGGCGCTCCAAAACACATTCGGCCGTTTACCTCGCCTGCTGCCTGCAGAAAAGAGGCATTCAACTCAGCGGTGCACTCAAGTGCGGAGCAACTTTTTGCGCACCAGGTGAATGTGATTGCGCAGCGCGTACAACTCGTCTGCGTAGGACAACGGTACGCTCACTTTTTCAGCCTGTGCCTCCAGCGTATTGAGGGCCTTGAGCAGCTCGGCGGCGTCAATGTTGCCAGCCTCCATGTCGTTTTCAATCTCACGAAGCCGGCCATACCAGCGGAAAACGCGTGAACGCACCCGGAACTGGTACAGCGGCGGCACGACGCGCGACAGCGGGAGCATGATCGCCAGCAAAATGCCCAGTACCAGCCACATGCGCTCAATCAGGTTTGCCATCCAGAACGGCAGGTAGCGTTGCAGCATCGGCACCGGCTCGTTCATGGCCCGGTCGCCTTCCTTGGCAATCGGAAGTTCGCTATTGCGTGAGTTGGGGAACTCGCGGGCCCGGTTGAACCAGCCCGATCCACCGTGCAGTTTCTGCGCGTTCTGCGCAAACAGGGTGAGCAGGGCAGGGTGCGTGGCATCGCGCGCCAGCAGCGAGGTGGTGGATGCCACCAGGCGCACATCCCGCGTGGGCACGTTGGCCGCCAGGTCCACCACGCCGCGCGGCAATGTGACCGGAGTCAGGAACGGAAACCGCCGCGCATAGGCCTCGTGCTGGGCAAAGTCCAGCAACTGCACGCCGGGTGTCTGCAGCAGCATCTGCACCATCAGCGATTCGGGGGCCGAGGCGAACACCAGCGCATCAAGTCTTCCCGCCAGAAATTCCACGGTGGCTGGCGTCTGCTCCAGCCGGGACATCTGCACCGCACCAGGCGCCACCTTGTTGGCGTCGAGCAGACGCTCCATCAACTTGGGCACGCCACTGCCGTCTGAGCCTACATTGACCCGCCAGCCACGCAACTGCCGCAGGCTGTCGATGCGCGGCGTGTTGTACACACGTTCTGCAGTCTCCGCACGGTAGAACAGCCACACGGGCTCCACAAAGAGGCTGCCCAGAGACACCAGCTCGTCGGCATCATCGGGTTGCAGTTCGGCCGTGCCACCCTGCACAAACGCCACATCGGCCTTGCCCTCACGCAACAGCTGCAGGTTGTGCGAAGAGCCATCGCTGGGCAGCAACCGGACTTCGATGCCGTCCTCCGCCAACGCCTTCTGGTAGCGCTTGCCAAACTCCTCGTAAGCGCTTTGCGCCGGGCCTGTGGCCAGTGTCACGGTTTTGGGTGGGTTGGGGTTGAGCCACCAGTACGCCAGCACCAGCAGTCCCACCGCCAGAAACGCGAGAGGACCGGCCGACACGATCAGATCGCGCAGAGAAAGCAGGGTATTGCGGAAAGCCTGGGACATGGAATAAGTGCTGAACATGGGGTGGAGCAACCACGAGACCTCTGCGACCGTCCGAGGCCCCGTGGTTGCTCATGTGGCTGTGGCGTACGCCCTCCAGGCACATGGGGCCAGGAGCGACAGGAGTTCCTGAGATCTATGGCTTGCTGCCGCGCCGCTGGCGCTCGTAAGCCACACATTCCGGAAGGGAGAGCTGGTCGTCCTGATCGGTATCCGCCGCGTCGAAATAGGCCATGCGGCTTTCAACGACTTCCTTGAACGACAGCTTGCCGTCGCTGTCCGTGTCAACGGCTGCAAGTCGCTTCAGGCGGCCTTTGCCCATGCGCGGCACCTGGGCCAGGTCGGAGAGCTGGACATGGCCTGTCGCATCGGGCGAGAGGTTGTGCCAGCCTTGCACGATGTCCCGGTGAAACTCTTCCAGAGACACCTTGCCGTCGTGGTTCAGGTCAGCAGACGAGCAGATCGCCTGGAGCCGGTTGGCGCGCGATGGTGCTGCTGGCTTCTGGGCCGTGGTGGTCACCTTGGGTGGGGATGTGGGGGAAGACACCGGGGCATCCGCTGCCTGCGCGGCGGATGCACATGCCAGAGCGAAGGTGCCTGCCGCTGCTGCACTGCACAGCAAGCGCATGGTGCGCAGAGCGTGTGGGGTTTGGGTTGTGATCATCATTGGGCCCTCTTTACCACCACCAGCGTTGGCTGGGACTGCGGTTGCAGGGCCAGACCATGGTGTGTGCGCCCTGGCGGACCCGGCCATCCTCCACGTCCAGGCATTTGCCGGTGAGCTGGCTCACGATCTGGCCGCCACGGGTGGCCCAGCTTTGGCTGCGCGAGCCCGAGCACGACCACAGCACCACCCGTGCGCCATCGCGCGGGTCGCCACGGTCCACGTCCACGCACAGGTCGCGTACCCGGATCTCACCCCCGCGCCCCACAGCAAACCGCTGGGACGCGGTGCCGTTGCATTCATACACCTGCAATGTGGTGCCTGGCTGGAACTTGCCACCCCGCACGTCCAGGCACAGGCGGCCGTCCACGCGGACTTCTCGCCCCCAGTCGCCACCTTGGCCGGGATAGTCCGGGTACTCGGGTCGCCGGTCGTTGTCGTGCCGGTTGTGGTTGGCCAGCAGCGCAAGGCCCGCGATGGCAGCCACCGCGGCCACAGCTGCGCCAGCGTTGGACCCACTGCTGTTGCCAGAGGCGTAGCTGCGGGTAATCTGGAAGCGGCCGCCACACCCCCCGTTGGTCCACAGTTCCCGGTTCGTCAGGTCATAGCCCCAGGTGCGATTGAAACGGCAAGCCCCCTGTGTCTGTGCGCTCAGGTCCACCTGTGTGGTGTCGTCCGGCAGGCGATAGGACGTGTAGCCACCGTTGGATTGCAGGTCCACGAACTGGTCCTGGGCGATGGCGGCTTGGGTATTCAGGAGCAAAGGCAGGCACAACAACCAGCTGTGCCGCAGACGGTTTAGGTCTTTCATGAATTCTCCTTGTCGCGATTGATAGGGTGGCAAGACTGGCGCGTGGGGGCCGCGGTGCGCTCCGGGCGTGTTCTGGCGCCTGAGCCCTGCGCGCGGTGTGGGCATCATATGGGCTCATGGGCGATGGCCCCATGACCATGGTTTACCCCAACTCACCAGCCCAGGGCAAGTACAAACCTTCCGCCGTGGTGATGGACCGCGCCGCGCGTGCCGCGCGTGCCGTGGCAATGGCCGTGGCCTCGGCCGCCATGGTGGCCAGTACCATCATGCCCAGGCTTTTGCCTGCGCGGCCAGTGCCCAGGCTGAAGAGCGTGTCGCCGTCGGACATGGTGTGCACCGGGTTGATGCTGCGCGCCAGGCCGTCGTGGGCGGCCACGGCCAGGCGGTGGGCCTGCACCTTGGTGATGACGGCGTCGGTGGCCACCACGCCGATGGTGGTGTTGGTGCCCGCCAGCAGGGGCTGGGGCGGGTCGCCGCGCAGCAGGGCTCGGCGTGTGTCGCGCAGGCGCAGGCCGTCGTCGGTGCGGGCCCCGGCGATGACTTGCGCGGTGGCGGGGTCGATCACGTCACCCAGGGCGTTGCAGGCGATGAGTGCGCCCACCGTCACGCCATCCACCGTGACAGAGGCGGTGCCAATGCCGCCCTTCATCGCGCGCTGGATGCCGAAGATCTTGCCCAGTGCCGCACCCGTGCCCGCACCTACATTGCCCTCGGCCGGGTCGGCGGTGGATGCCGCATCGCACGCGGCGTAGCCCGCCGCAGCGTCGGGGCGGATACGCATGTCGCCCACCAGCAGGTCAAACAGCACGGCGGCAGGCACGATGGGCAGGCGGCCCACGGCCACGTCGAAGCCTACGTTGCGCTCTTCGAGCCAGCGCACGGCGCCAGTGGCGGCATCCAGCCCCCAGGCGCTGCCCCCGGCCAGCATGATGGCGTGCACCTTGTCCACCAGGTTGGAGGGGTGGAGCAAATCCGTCTCGCGCGTGCCCGGCGCGGCGCCACGCACATCCACACCGGCCACAGCGCCCTCGCGGGTGATGATGACAGTGCAGCCCGTGGGGCGGCGGGTTTCGGTGAAGTGGCCCACCTCGATGCCTGCCACGCGGGTGATGCTGCCAGCGCTGCCGGCCAGAACGTGTTGAGAACTCATGGCCGTCGATTATGGTGCCCGGGCGCACCAGCTGGCTTGTGCGACATCAGTCGGCCGGCAGGGGGCTCACCGGGCCTTTTCGATCTGCTTGACGTGGTAAGTGCCATTGACCTGCTCGGCCCGAAAGCGCACCTTGTCACCCGGTTTCATGTCACCCACCACGCTGGCGTCCGCCACGCGGAAGACCATGGTCATGGGCGGCATTTCCAGGTTCTTGATCTCGCCATGCTTCAAGGTGAGGCGCAGTGTGCGCGGGTCCCAACGGGAGATTTCGCCTTCGCTCAGTTCCGCTTGGGTCGCCGACGGGGCCGGATGGTGGCTGTTGTGGCTATCGGAGGCTGCAGCGGTGGGGGCTTGCGCCAGAGCGGGCCCTGCGCCCAGGAGAAGCAGGCTGGCGACCAGTGGGATGTAAAGGATTTTCATGTCGATGCCTTCTTGTTGTAGCTTTTGAAAACACGGGTGCTGCCGTCGCGCGCCACCAGCAGCACGTCGTACGGGTCACGCCGGTCGCCATACGCAGGGCCGTCCATGCCGGGCGAGCCCACGGGCATGCCAGGCACCGCCAGGCCCAGGGCCTTGGGCTTTTGCTGCAGCAGCGCGCGCACGTCGCTGGCAGGCACATGGCCTTCCACCACATAGCCGCCGACGAGGGCGGTGTGGCACGAGCCCAGCTTTTGCGGCAGGCCCAGCTGTGCGCGCACGGCGTTGTTGCCGGTGGCGTGCACCTTCACGGCAAAGCCGTTGGCCTGCATGTGGTCCACCCAGTCCTGGCAGCAGCCGCAGTTGGGGTCTTTCCACACCTCCAGTGGTGTGGGGGTGTTGGTGGCTGAGCGTGACATACCCGGCAGCAGCGCGATGGCCAAACCCGCGCCCAGCAAAGGCAGGGCGGTGGTGAACCATTGGCGTCGTGGAGGGTTGGCTGCGAACGATGCGGAGCGTGGATTGCGTGAAATGGTCATGGCGTGTCCTCCTGGCGTTATTGGTTGCGGGGCAGCACGGTGATGGTGCCGGTCATACCTGCCTGGTAGTGGCCGGGGATCAGGCAGGCAAAGTCAAAACTCCCGGCGCGGTTGAAGTGCCACACGATGTCACCGGTCTTGGCCGCCGCCACGTGGGCCATGTAGGGCTCGTCATGTTCCATGCCGGGGTGCTTTTTCATCATCTCGGCGTGCTGGTTCAGCTCGGCCTTGGTGCCGATCACGATCTCGTGCAACACCTTGCCTTTGTTCTCGGCACGCAGCCGCACGGTGTCGCCCTCACGCACTTCGATGTGATTCGGCGCAAAGCGCATGTCGTCGGTCATGCGGACGGTGATGGTGCGGCGCACGGCCTTGGCGTCGCCTGCGATGCCCCAGTCCTTTTGCTCCTTGACCACCGGGGTGTTCGATGCGGTGTGATGGGCGTTTTCATGGCCAAAAGAGGTGCTAGCGTTTATCCATAAAGCGCAAGCAGCTATCAATTTAATAGTGTTCATGGTGTGTGCTGATGGGGAGGTTCAGTGCTGGTGGCCGCTGGCAGCGGGCTTGCGTGCGCTCGCTGCGCCGGGCGCGGTGCCTGGGGTGTCTGCGCGGGCGGGGCGTGGTGTGCTGGCGGGGGCACCCTGCCATTCGTAGGCCACCGTGCCCGCAGGTTGCTTGAAGTCTCCAGGGTCGCGGTAATCGCCCGCAGGCTGGTCGGCGCGCACCTTGAGGGTGGTGAACATACCGCCCATCTCCAACGGGCCGAAGGGGCCGGTGCCGGTCATCATCGGAAAGGTGTTGTCGGGCAGTGGCATCTCCATGGCACCCATGTCGGCCATGCCGCGCTCGCCCATCACCATGTAGTCGGGCACGATCTTCTGGATCTTGCCCACCAGGCCCCGGTGGTCCACGCCGATCATGGTCGGCACGTCGTGCCCCATGGCGCCCATGGTGTGGTGGCTCTTGTGGCAGTGCAGGGCCCAGTCGCCGGGCTCGTCGGCAATGAACTCGACCTGCCGCATCTGGCCCACGGCCACGTCGGTGGTCACCTCGGGCCAGCGCGCACTTTTGGGCACGGGGCCGCCGTCGGTGCCGGTCACTTCAAATTCGTGGCCGTGGATGTGTATCGGGTGGTTCGTCATGGTGAGGTTGCCGATGCGCATGCGCACGCGCTCACCCTGCCGCGCCACCAGCGGGCTGATGGCGGGGAACACGCGGCTGTTCCAGCACCAGATGTTGTGGTCCAGCATGGTGTTGACCTTGGGGGTCATGCTGCCGGGCTCCACGTCAAAAGCGTTGAGCAAAAACGCGTAGTCGCGCTGCACCTTGGCGATGTGCGGGTGCGCAGCCTTCGGGTGGGTGATCCACAGGCCCATCATGCCCATGGCCATCTGCACCATCTCGTCGGCATGCGGGTGGTACATGAAGGTGCCGGGGCGGCGCGCCACAAACTCGTACACAAAGGTCTTGCCGGGCTGGATGGCGGGCTGGGTGAGGCCGCCGACGCCGTCCATGCCGTTGGGCAGGCGCTGGCCGTGCCAGTGGATGGTGGTGTGCTCGGGCAGGCGGTTGGTGACGAAGATGCGCACGCGGTCGCCTTCAACCACCTCGATGGTGGGGCCGGGGCTCTGGCCGTTGTAGCCCCACATGTTGACCATGAAGCCGGGCGCCACCTCGCGCACCACGGGCTCGGCCACCAGGTGGAACTCCTTGACGCCTGCGTTCATGCGCCAGGGGGCGGTCCAGCCGTTCAAAGTGACCACCGGGTTGTAGGGGCGGCCCGTGGGCGGGTGCAGCGGCGGCGCGGTGTCGGCGCTGGTCTGCATGGCGGGCTCGGGCAGCGCGGCCAGGGCCGCGCGGCTGACGGAGGCTGCGGCCACTGCCGTGGCGGCGCCGGAGAAGAAATTGCGGCGGTTCATGTCAGTGGCCTTGTGGGGTGGTGGAGGCTGCGGCGCCCGATGCGAGGCCCTGCAGGGCGCCTGGCGATGTGCCAGTGAGTGCGAGCTGCAAATCGGTCTCGGCCAGCCAGAAGTCGCGCTGTGCTTCGATGGCGTTGGCCACGGCCTGGGTGCTGTTGCGCGCTTCGGCCAGCATGTCCCACACGCTGGCCAGCATGCCGTTGTAGCGCAGGGTGGTCTCGTCGCTGATGAGCTGGCGCAGGGGTACCACCTCAGCCTGCTGCTGGCGTGCCAGGTCGAGCGCGGTGCGGTAGGTGAGCCAGGCGGCGCGCACCTCGCTGCGGGCGCGCACGGCGGTGTCCTGCAGCTGGGCGGCACTTTGCTCCACCTCGGCCTGGGCGCGAGTGCGGGCTGCGCCGCCCCAGTCGAACAGGGGCAAAGGCAGTTCCAGCTCCCAACCCCGCGTGATCTCGCGGTGGCCGCCATCCCGCTCGGTGGTGGTGTTGCGGCTATAGGCCAGGCCGATGTCGCCAAACACGGCGCCTGCGCGGCTCCAGCCCTGCCGGGTGGCCTGGGTGTCGAGCTGGCGGCGGGCCGCTTGCAAATCGAGCCGTTCGCGCAGCGCGGTGGCTTCGATGCCCTCCGCGGGCAAGGCACTGGCGGGCAGGGGCGGCAGCTGGTTGGCCAGCTGGTACTGCGTCTGCAGCCCCCACACGCCCATGCGGCGGTTGAGCTGCTCGCGTTCGGTGGCTGCGGCAAGGCGGGCGCGGGCGCGCTGGCGGGTGGCCTCTTGCAGCACGGCCTGCTCGCGGGCCTGCTGCAGGCGGCTCCAGTTGCCCACCTGCACCATGCGGCGGGCCAGCTCGGCACCGGCCTCGGCCGCCTCGACCATGCGGTCGTGGGTGGCGGCTATTTGCTCCGCGGCCACGGCACGCAGCCAGGCGCGGCGGGTGTCGGCAGCAAGCGTCACCACGTCCTGCGCGGCTTGCAGCGTCGCGATCTGCAGGCGCTCGGCCTGGCGCGCGGTGCGCCAGGGCAGGGTGATGAGGTCAATCAGGCTGAAGGCCAGGGTGCGCTCGATTTCGCGCTCGTGGCTGTTGGTGAATCTCCCCAGTGCAAGGTGCGGGTTGGGCAGGGTAATGGCCTGCACGCGCTCAGCGTCGGCCACGCCCAGTGCGGCCAGGCGGGCTTGCAGGCCGGGGTTGTGGAGCAGGGCAATGCGCACGGCAGCGTCTTGTGTCAAGGGCTGTGCCAGCCAGCCTTCGACGGATTTTGCTGCAGAGGCGCGGGCGGCAGGGTCTGCTGCAGGCAGGCTCGCTTGCACGCCCCCGGTGCGGCCCGCAGCGAGAGTGGCGACGTCACCGCGCAGGCCATCGGGCGAGACACTGGCGCAACCGGCCAGTACGGCTGCAGCGGCCAGCAGGCAAAGGCGCGGAGACAGGCGTGGGGAAAGGTGTGGAGAAATGTGCGGCATTTGGGCGGGGAGGTTCATGGCTTGCCTCCCGGTGCGTGGTGGCGTTGGTGCATCGGCGTGGGTGAAGCGGACTGGCCGTTGCTGCTGCTGCTGCCGTGGTGCCCGTGGTGATGACGGTGATGACGGTGGGGGCTTTTTTGCCCTTCGACAGTGGACGGGGGTGTGGCGGGCTGGGCGCTCTGCCGAGCCTCCCAGGCGACGATGTCGGCATGCCCCCTGGGAAAGGCAGCCACCGCCTCGTGCGCCTCGCGCCATGACTGGGGCGATGGGGTCGCGCCGGGCAATGGGGGTTGTGGGACGAGGGCGGGGTGGGCCAGTGGATCCGTCGGGGCCGCAACATAGGTAGTGTCGGCAGCCGGTGCAAGAGGATGGCTGGGGGTGGGAGCAAGGCCCTGGGCCAGCGAAAGCAGCGGTGCCAGCAGCACAAGGCAGACGGTTCGCGGGGGCGATAAAGCGGGATACGGAAATGAAGCAGGCGCGCGCATGGCGATCTCCAGACAACGGACGAAAAAGGTGTTGCGCTACCGCCCGGGCCACCCTGTTTCAGGGGTGCTCAGGCTGGGGCAGACGCACTTCGGGCGTTGGAGATCAGGCGATGGGTGGTTTGATGGTCAGTGCGGGAGGCGCACTGTCAAACCGTGCAGACGCCGTGGGCAGCGCGGTGCCCAAGCGGCGAAGAGTGCAGGACGCTGCCGGGGCGGCGTCGAGCATTGCCGAATGGCAGATTTCGCAGGCGGAGCATGCGGCAGAGTGGTGATCGTGTGCAGCACACCCCACCAGTTCACCATCACACGCGGATGCCGCAGCAGCATGCACGGCATGGTCATCGTGATGGGCGATGGTGTGATCGCCTTCCTGCATTTCTGCAGCCATGGCCTGTGCGGCCTGGTCAGTCGTGTGCTCTTGTGAAGTCGCGTATGCCGCTTCGGCTGCCACCAGGTGGATGTGCTCCTGCGCATGCGGCGCGCTAGCAGGAAGCAGGGGCGGCAAGACCCCGGCGGCCATGGCGGTGCCGGTAAGTCCCCGCAGGACCAGCACCACCATCAACACGAAATAGAGGCCGCGACGCATGTCCCAATGATACGGCGGCACGCCTCAAGGTTCCCAAAAGGTTACATCTCCGGCACCCGGCCCTTGGGGCGGCCACCAGGCACTGCGGGCAAATGGGGGTGCAGATGTAGGGCGGTTCGGCTTACGATGTAACAATGCGTTCGGTGCATCTCCTGGCCCTGCGGTGCCTGGAATGACTGTGCAAGACGAAAGGTCGGTATGCCTTCCTGGCTGGTGGGAACCTGGAGTACGTTGTCTGCGCGAATCCGCTGGCTGGTTCTGGTGGCGACCCTGCCCGCCGTGCTGCTGGCGGTTTACCAGGCACGGTCGCACCGCATGGACGCCATCGCCGCCGCAGAGAACCAGGCTTTGGGCACGCTGCGGGCCGTGGCAGCCAGCCAGCAGCGCCTGATTCAGAACACCCGCGATTTTCTGCAGAAGCTTGCTGCCATGCCCTCGGTGCACCGGCCGGCGGAACCCGAGTGTGGAAGGTACTTGGCCGAGGTGCTGTCGCTTAACGCCACTTACGTCAACATTGGTGTGCCACAGGCCAGTGGCGACCTGCTGTGCAATGCCCGCCCGTTGAAGGCGCCCGTGAACGTGGCGAATCGGCCCTATTTCCAGCACGCCATCACCGCCCGGGAGTTCTCGGTGGGGGCTTTTCAGATCGACCGGGCTGCCCAGGTGGCGAGCGTCAACTTTGCGGTGCCTGTGGTCCCGCCGGGCAGCCAGGAGGTGGTGGGCGCTGCAGTGGCCGTGGTGTCGCTGGAATGGTGGAGCCTACGGCTTGCCGATTTGGGCCTGCCACCCGGGGCTGTGGCGCGTGTGACCGACGCCGATGGGCGCGTGGTGGCGCGTTTCCCGCCCGATGGGGCCGAACTCGGAACCCAGTTGGCCGACGCAGATTTCAGCGCGGCGCTGCAGCGCTCTGCCGAAGGGGTATTGCAGCGCAGCAATGCGGCCGGATCACACCAGTTGATGGTGTTTCAGCCGCTCATAGAGTCGGGTGGAAAAACGGTTGCCACCATGAGTCTGGCTGTGCCACTGGACCAGCTCTACGCCACGGCCAACCGCAACATGTGGACCGAGGTGGCCTTCTTGCTGGCTGGCCTTGCGCTGTCTTTCCTGCTGGCCCAGCAGGGCGTGCGGCGGGGCGTGATGAAACCATTGCGGCGCCTGTTGGACGCCACCGACGAACTGGCCCAGGGCCGTTATGCCGCCCCCCAGCCCCTCGCCACCGGCCTGGCAGAGTTGACCGAGTTGGGTCAGCGTTTTGACCGCATGGCGCTTACGCGCCAGAGCGCCGAGGCCCAGTTGCGCCAGAGTGAGGAAAACCTGTCCATCACGCTGCATTCCATTGGTGATGGGGTGGTGGCCACGGATGCGCAGGGCCATATCACACGTATGAATGCAGTGGCCGAACGCCTGACAGGCTGGCCGTTGCCCGAGGCACTGGGCAAGCCGCTGACGGACGTGTTTCGCATCGTCAATGCCAGCACGCGGGAGCCGGTGGTAGATCCGGTGCGGATGGTGGTGGCCAAGGGCGAGGTGGTGGGGCTGAGCAACCACACGACCTTGCTCGCGCGGGACGGTGCCGAGTATCAGATTGCGGACAGCGCGGCGCCCATTCGCAATGCGCAGGGGCAGATCGTCGGTGTCGTGCTGGTGTTCAGCGACGTGACCGAGGCCTACCGCGTGCGCAAGCAACTGGAAGACAACGAAGCGCGCTTTCGCACCCTGACCATCTTGTCGTCCGACTGGTACTGGGAGCAGGATGCCCAGTTCCGCCTGACCCATGTGGACGGAAGCGACAAAGACCGTCTGCTGCAGGAGGCGGCCGCGTACATGGGCAAGACGCGCTGGGAGTTGGCAGGCCCTGGGGTGAGCGAAGCCCGCTGGCAGGAGCACCGCGAGCTGCTGGAACGCCATCAGGAGTTCCGCGATTTCGAGTTCCAGCGCAAAGACCGTTCGGGCCAGCTGCACTGGCTTTCGGTGAGCGGCACACCCATTTTTGACGTGAACGGAACATTTTGCGGCTACCGGGGCGTGGGCAAGGACATCACGGCGCGCAAGCGCGATGAAAACGAACTGCGCATTGCGGCCATTGCGTTTGAGTCGCAGGAGGGCATGATCGTCACCGACCGCGAGACCGTCATCCTGCGCACGAACAGGGCCTTCACCAAAATTACGGGCTACAGCGCGGAAGATGCGGTGGGCAAGCGTTCCAGCCTTCTCGCGTCGGGCCACCATGACAAGGCCTTTTTCGACGCCATGTGGGGCAGCCTCTCGGACACCGGTGAATGGAAAGGCGAAATCTGGAACCGCTGCAAAAGCGGGGCGGTCAATCTCCACTTCATGGGCATCACCGCCGTCACGGACGGTGGGGGCGAAGTCACCCACTATGTCGGCACGCTCAGCGACATCACCCAGCGTGCCCAGGCCGCGCGCGAGATCGAGCATCTGGCCTTTTATGACCCGCTGACACACCTGCCCAACCGCCGCCTCATGCTGGACCGTCTTCAGCAGGCGTTTGCCACCAGCGCGCGCACCGGCCTGCATGGGGCGCTGTTGTGCCTCGATCTGGACCACTTCAAGACCCTGAACGACACACTGGGCCATGACATGGGTGATGTCTTGCTGCAGCAGGTTGCGCAGCGCCTGTCGGGATGCGTGCGCGAAGGCGACACCGTGGCCCGCCTGGGCGGCGATGAGTTTCTGGTGCTGCTGGAAGACCTGGATGCGCTTGCCACCGACGCGGCTGAGCAGGCACAGAATGTGTCCGAGAAAATACTTGCCGCCCTGAACCAGCCTTACCAGCTTGCCTTGCACCATGTGCACAGCACGACCAGTGTGGGAACCGTGCTGTTCAGCGGCCAAAGCCAAACGGTGGAAGACGTCGTCAAACACGCCGACCTGGCCATGTACGCCGCAAAAACAGCGGGGCGCAACGCGATCCGGTTCTTTGATCCGATGATGCAGGCGGCGGTCTCTGCCCGCGCTGCACTGGAAAACGACCTGCGAACTGCGTTGGCTGCCGGGCAGTTTTTGCTGCACTACCAGATCCAGGTGGGCTGTGGTGTACGCCCTGTCGGGGCCGAGGCGCTGATCCGCTGGCAACACCCGGAGCGCGGCATGGTCCCCCCTTATGAGTTCATTCCTTTGGCCGAAGAAACGGGGCTCATACTGCCCATAGGCCTTTGGGTGTTGCAGACCGCGTGTGCTCAGTTGCGCCGCTGGCAGGGCAACCCCGCCACTGAACAGCTGCAGTTGTCCGTGAACGTGAGCGCACGGCAGTTCCGGCAGCCCGATTTCATGGAGCAGATTCGCACCGTGTTGCTGCAAACCGGTGCGCGGCCCGACCGTTTGAAGCTGGAACTGACGGAAAGCCTGGCGCTGGACAACGTGGACGACACCATCGCGAAGATGAACGCATTGCGCGCCCTGGGTCTGCGGTTTTCTCTGGACGACTTTGGCACGGGGCAGTCATCGCTGTCCTACCTCACGCGTCTGCCGCTGGACCAGCTCAAGATCGACCAGAGCTTTGTGCGCAACATTGGCATTCAGCACACCGATGCGCTGATCGTGCAGACCATCATCGGCATGGCGCAGAGCCTGGGAATCGACGTGATCGCCGAAGGCGTGGAGACGGACGCGCAGCGGGCGTTTCTGGAAAAGCACGGCTGCACGCTCTTTCAGGGTTACCTGTTCAGCCGCCCGGTGCCTATCGGGGTGCTGGAACAGTACCTGCAGGCACGGGCAGCCTCTGTTTGAGTTCTGGCCCGTGTGTTCTGGCCCGGCTTACACCGCCATGTAGCGCCCGGGCCGATGGTTCATCGCCAGGACCAGGTTGAGCGCCACGGCCCCGGCAATGGACCAGGCAACGCGCAGGGGTTCCACCGTCCACAGCGCCAGCAGCACGATGCAGCAGTCCACCGCCATCTGGATCTTGCCGGCGCGCCATCCGTACCGGTCCTGCAGGTACAGCGCGGCAATGCCCACGCCCCCCAGGCTGCAACGGTGGCGAAACAGCACCAGAAACCCCGTGCCCGTGATCAACCCGCCTGCCACGGCCGCATACAGCGGCTGCAACTGCGCAAACTCCAGAAATTGAGTCTGCAGTTCGGTCAGCAGCGACAACAGCAGCACGGCAATAAACGTCTTGACCGTAAATGCGCGTCCCAGCTTGCGCAGGGCCAGCCAGTAAAAGGGCAGGTTCAGCACAAAGAAAATCTTGCCAAAGCCGATACCCGTGGCGTAGTGCAACAGGAACGCAAGGCCTGCGGTTCCCCCGGTCAGCAGGCCTGCGCTGGTGAAAAAAGCAACCCCTACGGAAATGAGCAGCACGCCGGTGAAGATGGCCACAGCATCTTCCGTGAGCGTGTGCGGCACCACCACAGGAGCGGCCACTTGCGCAGGGTTTGGCAGGGAAGGGGCGTGGGGTGCAGGCGGGTTGGACATGGTGAGCGCAGGCGGGCAGGGCGGCGGGTGCCGGTCAGGGGAAAGAGTCGCAGATTGAAGCATGCAAGCCCTGTGCCGAACTTGTCCGCCGTCAAGAAGCGGCATGTCTGTGGGGGCTCGGTCCTGGAAAACTGGCCGCTCCTTGGCGGTTTTTTGGCCGATTCTTGCAATCTGCTTTAGATGTAACACCTGCAACGCACAGCGATGTGGGGCTGGGGCGGCAGCGTTCCTGCGAAAATAGCGGGCTTTGCCCATTGCGGGGACCTGCTCCCTGACGCCCGCCACCCTTCGGGGGGGCCGGTGCCATGGACGCCTCAGATTGATGTACCAGCCCCACCGACTCAACAGCTCCAGACTTGTGCTTTTGCTCCAGCAATGGACGCAGCCACAAGGTGGATCGGCGCGCCAGGATGTGGCGGAGCAACTCAGCCAGTGGCTCAGTACCGTGGATGCGGTCAAGCTCAGCCGGGCGCTGCATGCTCTGGAGTCCAGCCAAACCCCGGCTGTCACTACGCTGGGGCGGGGGACGGTGGATGTGCGCGCATTGCAGGCCAGCCTTCAGTCCACCCGGGCCGAGTTGACGGACTTGGTCACGGCCAAGGCCGCGCCCGCCAAACCCGTGCGAGAGCGTGCCGACAACACCCCTGTCGACGGCCCGGACCCCGAGGCCGGGGCAGATTTTGCAGTCCACGCGGCGCGTTATCTGGCGCTACAAAAGCAGATGGATGCCAGACTGGCTGCCTTGCGCGCGCTGATTCGGCAGAGCTTGTCGATGGGCCCCGAGGGCCTGCGTCGGCTGGCCCTGCTGGATGCGGTGATGGACCAGATGCTGGGTGCGCGTGAGCAAAGGCTGTGGGCGTCGCTACCCGGCCATCTGGAGCGGCGGATGGCGCATTTGCGCGCAGCCCACCAGCAGCAGCTGGAGGCTGCAGGGCGAGACGATGAGCCGCAGCGCTGGGTGCTGCCGGGCGGCTGGCTGTTTGCCTTTGAGCAGGACTTGCGGGCGCTGCTGCTGGCCGAGCTGCAGGTGCGGCTGGAGCCCCTTGCTGGTTTGCTGGAAGCGGCGCAGAGCCATGACTCCTACCGTCCCCCCACAACCACGAAGACCCCGGAACCGGTAACAGGAATGATCGAATGAACAAGAGTGTGATGGCCGCCATCTTTGCGGTGGGCCTGGCGGTGGTGGGCTGGGTGGGATGGGGATTTGTCGGGTCGAGCCCTCTGGCGCTGGCCATGACGGTGGTGATTGCTGCCGTCTACGTGGTGGGAGCCTATGAGCTGATGCAGTTTCGGGCCGCGACTTCGTCGCTGTCCATTGCGCTGGCCGGGCCGGGGCAGCAGCCCCTGGTGGACCTGGGTGGTTGGCTGGAGCGCCTGCATTCGTCCTTGCGCAACCCGGTTCGCCAGCGGATCGACGGGGAGCGTGTGCCCCTGCCGGGGCCTGCGCTGGCGCCGTACCTGGTGGGGCTCCTGGTCATGCTGGGCATGCTGGGCACCTTTCTGGGCATGGTGGTCACCTTCAATGGCGCGGTTTTCGCACTGGAGGCCTCGTCCAGCCTGGAGTCGATCCGGGCGGCGCTGGCCGCGCCCATCAAGGGGCTGGGTCTGTCGTTTGGTACCTCGGTGGCCGGGGTGGCAGCGTCGGCTATGCTGGGGCTGATGTCCGCCCTGTGCCGCCGCGAACGGCTGGCAGCGTTGCGCATGCTGGATGCCCGCATCGCTAGTGATCTGCGCCCCTTCTCGGCAGCCCACCGGCGCCAGGAAATGTTCGAGGCCCTGCAGGCCCAGGCGCAGGCCATGCCGCTGATTGCAGAGCGCCTGCAAGGCCTGATGGAAGGGCTGGAGCGCCGCCACGAACAGTTGAACGGCCAATTGCAAGACCAACAGCAGGTGTTTCACCGCGAGGCGGCTGCGGCCTACACCCAGCTGGCCACCACCGTGGGGGCATCCCTGCACGACAGCCTGGGCGCCAGCGCCCGCATGGCGGGTGAGACGATCCGCCCGGTGGTGGAGCAGGCCATGGCAACGCTGGCGCAAGAGGCTGAGCGCTCGCACCAGCGGCTGCGCGAGGCCACTGGCGTGCAGATGCACGCCCTCACGGCCCAATGGGAGGGCACGGCCCGCCAGGTGGCGGACACCTGGACGGAGGCCTTGGACCGCCACACGCAGACGCAGGACCAGCAGGCGGCGCAGTTGGGCAGCGCGCTGCAGTCCATCACGCAGACGCTAGAGCAGCGCACCACGACGCTGCTAGCCACGTTGCAAGAGACTGTGGCCCAATCACAGGCGGCCCAACTGGCGGCCGACCAGCAGCGCCTTGCGGGCTGGAGCCAGTCCATGGAGGGCATGGCCAGCCGACTGGCGGAGCAATGGCAGCTTGCGGGTGAACAAACGGCGCAGCAGCAGCGCGGCGTCTGCCAGGCGCTCGAAGGCGCTGCCACCCAGCTCGACCAGTCGCTGCAGACGGCATCGCAGGCCTTCGAGCAGCGCACCACGACGCTGCTGGCCTCGCTGGAACAGACGGTGGAGAAAACGCAGGCCGACCAGGCAGTGGCGGATCAGCAGCGCCTTGCGGGCTGGAGCCAGTCCATGGAGGGCATGGCCAGCCGATTGGCGGAGCAATGGCAGCAGGTGGGCGAACAAACGGCGCAGCAGCAGCGCGGCGTGTGCCAGGCGCTGGAGGGCGCTGCGGCGCAGCTCACCGAGCGCATGACCGAGCAGGTCCACCAGGCCCTGGGCGGTGCCGCCCGGTTGATGGACCAGTCGGACGCACTGTTGCACACCCGCATAGAGGCCGAAGCCCGATGGGCCGACACCCAGGCCCAGCGCATGGATGCGCTCGCGGGCGTGTGGCGCACGGAATTGGTGGCGCTGCGGGATGCCGAGGCGGCACGCGGCCAGGCCGCAGTGGAGCGGCTCGATGCGCTGCAGGCCGCTGTGGCCGGGCACCTGGCCACGCTGGGTTCTGCGCTGGAAGCCCCGCTCACGCGATTGCTGCAGACGGCGTCGGATGTGCCGCAGGCCGCGGCTGAGGTGATCACCCAGTTGCGCCAGGAGATGACCCACCTGAGCGAACGCGACAACGCGGCCCTGGCAGAACGCACGGCCATGATGGAGCAACTGGGTGTGTTGCTCCAATCGGTGAACGAAGCCGCCGGGCAGCAGCGTGCGGCCATTGAATCGCTGGTGGGGTCTGCGGCCTCGGTGCTGGAGCAGGCGGGGCAGGAGTTTGCCCAGGCGCTCGGCGCGCAGGCGGGCAAGGTCGATGAAGTGTCGGCACACGTGGCCGCCAGCGCGGTGGAGCTGTCGAGCCTGGGTGAGTCCTTTGGCCATGGCGTGGAGCTGTTCACGGCCAGCAACGAAAAGCTGATGGACAGCCTGCAGCGCATCGAAGGCGCCATTGGCCAGTCCATGAGCCGCAGCGATGAGCAGCTGGCCTACTACGTGGCACAGGCCCGCGAGGTGATCGACCTGAGCATTTCTTCGCAGCAGGGCATCGTGGAAGACCTGCGCCGCCTCAACGGGCAGATGGCCGCAGCGGTGCAGGGAGTCGCCGCGTGACCGGCCTGGACGACACGCTGGACGATGCCACCGAACAGACGGCCCCGGTGTGGGCCGTATTTGGCGACCTCATGGCGGGCTTGCTGGGTGCGTTTGTGCTGATTCTGGTGGGCGTGCTGGTGGTACAGATCGACCTGGTGGCCAGCCTCAAGCAGGAAGTGGAAAAGCGGCAGATGGAAGAAAAGCGCCGCATGGCGCTGGAAAAAGCACTGGCGATTCCGCTGGCCAGCGGCCGCGTCACGGTCAATGAAGGCCGTATCGGCATCAGCGGCAGCGTGCTGTTTGCGGCGGGCTCTGCCGAGTTGCGCCCTGAAGGCCGGCAACTGCTCCAGAGCCTGGTGCAGCCGCTGCAGGTGTACCTGCGCGAACGTGACGAGATGCTGATGGTGAGTGGCTTTACCGACAACACCACGCTGCTGCAAGGGCGCCACCAGCGTTTTGCCGACAACCTGGAGCTGTCGGCCCAGCGCGCGTTGACCGTGACCCGCGCCCTGATCGAAGAGGACATGCCCTCGTCCCAGGTGTTTGCTGCGGCCTTTGGCGCCGAGCAGCCGGTGGCAGACAACGCCGACGAAAAGGGGCGGGCACAGAACCGCCGCGTGGAGATGGCCCCCGTACCGCGCGCTGCCCAGGCCAAGCCCGCCCGCAATGAGTGAGCCCACCCTGGAGTCCCTGCGGGCCGAAGGCGCGCAGCACCACGACCCGGTGCGCTTTCGGTACCTGGAGGTGCTGGCCGCGCGCCTGCCTGCGCAGCCCCCCGCCGTACAGCAGGTGCTGGCCCGCAGGCTGCAGGCCGCCTTGGTGGACTACGCCAGGCGCACCCGGACACCTCCCCGCCAGCCACTGGCCGCCACAGCGCCAGCCGGTGCACCATCTGCACTGGCGCAACTGAACCGCGATCTCAGTACCCGCGCCCAGGCCGACGCAGACAGCGTGCTGGTGGGCGGTGGCGCCAGTGTGTCGGACATGAAGAGCGTGCGCCGTTTCAGCGAAGTCTGGTCCAAGATTGCTGCGGAACAACAGGTGGCCCAGGCCTTCACGCGTGGGCCGGAAAACGCGGGGCCGTTGAATGCGCACCGCCTCATGCTGCGCTCCCTGGCCTTGATGCGGTCCCTGTCGCCGGACTACCTGCGGCATTTTTTATCGCAGATGGACAGCCTGCTGTGGCTAGAGCAGGCCGCTGCAAAGCCAGCCAGGGCACCCCTCAAGCCAGGTCGTGTGGCTCGCTCCTCCAAGCACTGAGTGCGCAGGCTGCGACTGGGGAAGCCGGGTGCGCAGTTTTCAGACGCCGTGGTCGTCGGGCTGCACGGTGCGGATCGCTGTTTCCTCCAGCGCCTGGTCCATCAGCACAGTGACTTCTGCCGCCGGCACCATGGGCCGGAAAGCACTCACGTGGGAGCGCCCGATGTTGCCCAACGGCAGCCGTGCCAGCAGGTGCCCCAGGGGCACCAGGGCCAGCCGCAGCAGCTGGCCGGTGGCCTCGCGCGCATCTCCCAGTGCGAGGGCGTAGCGCAGCATGGCGGTGTGTGACCGCCAGTGCAGGGGCAATGAGGACTGCCCCAGCACGTGGGCGGCCTCCAGCCAACGCCAGCGCTGGGCGGGGGGCGCGTCAGGCTGGCGTGCAAAGCTGGCCAGCAGGTGGTTGAACGCGGCGCGCCTGTGTAGCGCGGTGGGGGCGGAGCCCCCGGCGACATGCTGCGCGGCCAGTTGGCGCCAGCGCCTTTGGCGGTGCCGGTAAAACACCTGGGCAAACAGGGCGCTCAGCGGTGTCATCAGCCAGGGCAGGTGGCGCGCAACCACCTCGATGTCATCGGTGTACAGCGTGCGGCCATCGGGCAGGGGCTGCAGGGTGATGCGGTGGTCCCAGCGGCGCATGAGCACGCCTTCTCCGTTGTCGCGCAGCGTGGGCCAGCCGCCCCTTTGTGCAGCCGGCTCGATGGAGATGCGCACGGTTTGCGGGCCCATGGGCAAAACGCCCAGCAACCGCATGTGCAGCGCCAGCTCGCCGGGAGCCCAGTGCGTGGGCCATTCCGTGCCCCGTGCGGGGTGAAACTGGATGAGCGGCGCGGTGATGTGGCGGAACACAGCGGTGCTTTGCAGCTGCGCAGCCACCCATTCAGGCGGGGCGCTCAACGGAGTCGATAGGCGCACGCGCATGGATCAGTGCCCTTGCGGTTGTGGCTGTGCGGTGGTGCTGGCCAGCTCTTGCCGCGCGTGGCGTATCACGCTCCAGCCGCCGCTGATGGCCAGGCCTGCCATGATGGCCGCCACCGCCAGATCGGGCCAGGCGGTGCCGGTGCCCAACACGCCCAGGGCAGCGCCCATCACCGCCAGGTTGCCCAGCGCATCGTTGCGGGTGCACAGCCACACGCCGCGCATGTTGGCGTCGCCCTCCCGGTAGGCATAGAGCAGGGCGGCCACGCCCAGGTTGGCCGCCAGCGCCAGCAGGCCCACGCTGCCCATGGTGAAGGGCTCGGGCGGTGTGCCTTGCCACGCACCCCAGGCCACGCGCCCAATCACGAACACGCCAAACGCCAGCATGCTGGCCCCCTTGACCAGGGCGGCGCGGGCGCGCCAAGTGAGGGCCATGGCCAGCACCCACAGCGACAGGCCGTAGTTGGCGGCATCCCCCAGAAAATCGATGGCATCGGCCAGCAGCGATGCCGAACCCGACTGGGTACCCGCCCCCAGCTCCACCACAAACATGGCAGCGTTGACGACAAGCGCTATCCACAAGATGCGGCGGTAGCGCGGGTCGGCGGCGGCAGGGCCAGTGGCGCAATGGTCGTCGTGGCAGTGGGCAGACATGGGGGTTCTCCGTGCAGTTTTGAAAGCGATGGCATGATTGGAAACCTTGAAGTCACTTGAAGGTCAAGCCATGGATCAGAACGCTGTGCAGTTTCGCATTGGCGAGGCCGCCCTGCAGTCCGGGGTGGCTGCCGCCAACATCCGCTACTACGAGAAGGAGGGGCTGTTGCCCCCCGGCGTGCGGGGCGACAACAGCTACCGCCTGTACAGCGGCGCGGACGTGCACCAGCTGCGCTTCATCCGCCTTTGCCGGGCCATGGACATGTCTCTGCATGAAGTGCGCACCCTGTTGGCACTGGACTGGAGCCGCAAAGAAGACTGTGACGCTGCACGCGACACGCTGGATGACCATCTGCAGCATGTGCGTGCCCGCCTGGCAGAGCTGCAGACCCTGGAGGCCGACCTGCTCGCGCTGCGCAACCGCTGCGATGGGACGGATGCCCACTGTCACATCATCGAAGCCCTGCACGCGCGTGCGGATGCGCCGCCCGCTGTGCCGTTCGCCACCGCTGCGGCAAAGCGGCATGTGTAGCCCGGTCTGCCGTGGGCGCTTGCAAGCACCAGCTTCCACAAGGATGTGAGTAGCTGTTTCTTTTGTGTTTGAAAATGCTATAAAAATAATAGCTGTTTTCGCTTGTCTATCAAGCGCTAGATGCCAAAAACATCGAAAAATTTCTATGGCAGTCCACCGTCAACGCTCTCTGTGAGTGCCCCGCTATGATCCGACCATGATTTCGCGCTTGCCCGGCCTCTCCCTGCCCGAACGTGTGTGGAACACCGCGCGGCGCTGGGCGGTCGCCTGGTGGCGCATCTTGTATCTGGGAGCGGTGGTGCTGGTGCTGGTGTTGTCGCCGTCCAGCTATGGCAAGGGCACGCGCAGGGCGCTGGCACGCCACCTGTATCTCGACACCGCCCCGGTGCTGCTCGGCTTTACGGTGCTGGCTGCCCTGATCAGCCTGGTGCTCACGCGCATCGTGGTGGTCACGGCGCTCAGCTATGGCCTGTCGCGCTATGCGCTGGAGATGGTGATCCGCGTGCTGGTGCTGGAGCTGATCCCGCTCACGGCGGCGCTGTTCGTCGCCATGCGCTGCACCATCCCCAATGGCTCGCAGATCACGCGGCTGCGGCAAACCGGACGGTTCGACGCGCTGCGCGCCCACGGCTCGGACCCGGTGCGCATCGAGCTTCTGCCGCGCGTGATCGCTGGAGTGTTCGCCTGCATCACGCTCGCCGCGCTCAGCTGTGTGGTGGCCCTGGTGCTGGCGTACCTGGGGGTGTATGGTTTCAACTTGGCGGGGCTGCCCAGCTACACCCGCATGTTTGGCCAGGTGTTCACGCCCAGCGTGACGATGGTGTTCGCGCTCAAGACCGTGTTCTTCAGCCTGGCCGTAGCGCTGATCCCCATGGCGGCAGGCCTGTACGACACGGGCGACCGTACCCAGCCCGATTCGGAACTGGGCGGCCTGGCCCGCATGTTTGCCGTGCTGCTGATGATCGAGGTGGCCTCGCTCATGGGCAACTACTACTGACCGATGTCTGCTGACACCCGACTACACCATCCCTTTACGGCGACCCACCTTCCGGCACCATGAACGACGAGAACCACAACGCCCGCCAAACGCCGCCCCCAGGGCCAGCCCCGGCTTCTCCTGCCACCGACGTGGCGCCCGTGGAAACCCTGCGCCCGGTGGCTTACCTGGAGATCAAGGCGGCGGCGTTGCTGCTGTTCACGGTGGCCCTCATCGTCGGGTCGGGCCTGTACCTGCTGTATGCGCGTGGTGCGTTCGAGCCCACGCAGACCCTGGTGTTGACTGCCGACGACTCTGAAGGCGTGGTGGTGGGCATGGACATGACGTTCTCGGGTTTCCCCATTGGCCGCGTGCGCCGTATCGAACTGGCCGAAACCGGCAACGCCCGCATCATCGTGGACGTGCCCCGCAAGGACGCGCACTGGCTGCGTGAATCCAGCGTGTTCACCCTGGTGCGGGGCATTGTGGGTGGCACCAATATCCGCGCCTACACCGGCATGCTGAACGACAAGCTCCTGCCCGATGGTGCCGTGCGCCCCGTGCTGCGTGGCGACGCCACCGCCGAAATCCCGCAGCTCATGGCCTCGGCGCGCGAACTGCTGTCTAACCTCAATGCGCTCACGGCGCAGGACGCTGCCCTGGGCAGCAGCCTGACCAATGTGCAGGCGCTCACCGAACGCCTCAACGGCCCTGGCGGCATGCTCGGAGTGCTGATGGGCAATGAGACCGACGGGAAGAAAATTGTTGCCACGCTAGACCGCACCAATGCCCTGCTGGCGCGCCTGGATGGCATGGCGGCGCGGGCTGACAAACAGGTATTTGGTGCCGAAGGCAGCAAGGAAGCGCTGGTACCTGAGGTGCGCGCCACCGTGGCCCAGCTCAATGGCTTGTTGGCCGACACCCGCACCAGCCTGAAAAAGGTGGATGCGGTGCTGGTGGAGGCCCAGGCCATTGGCGCCAATGCCCGCGAAGCCACCACCGACCTGGGGGCCCTGCGCGCCGAGGTGGAAAGCAATCTGCGCAAGGTAGAAAGCCTGGTCAACGAAATCAACCGCAAATGGCCTTTTGCGCGGGATACGGAACTCAAGCTGCCATGAAGCCCTTTTCAGTTTCTGCATTCCCTTCGAAGCCCATGCACCTGGCCAGGCCACTGCGGGTGTCATTGCTGGGAGCTGTGGTCGTTGCGGCGGCCTTGTTGTCCGCATGCTCCAGCAAACCTCCCGTGCCCGACTGGCAGATGAACGCTCAAGGCTCAGCCCAGAAGGCCCTCGAAGCCTATCTGTCGGGCAACCCCCGCGTCGAGCAGCTCGAATGGGACCGCGCCCGGGCTGAAGTGGCCCGCACGGGGCGCCCAGACCTGCTGGCCCGTCTGGAACTGATGCGCTGCGCTGCGCAGGTCGCCAGCTTGGTACCTGGCCCCTGCGAGCGCTTTGAACCACTGCGCGCCGACGCCGCCGCGCCCGAGCGCGCTTATGCCGACTATCTGGGGGGGCGAGTACAGCCCCAGGACGTGGGCTTGCTGCCCGAAGCGCAGCGCAAGGTAGCTGCATTGGGCGATGCATCTGCATTGCCCGCTTTGGAAGACCCGCTGTCGCGTCTCGTGGCGGCTGGGGTGCTGTTTCAGTCGGGGCGCGCCAGCCCGGCGGTGATCGCTATCGCTGCTGACACAGCCTCTGCCCAGGGCTGGCGCAGACCGTTGATGGCCTGGCTCAATGTGCAGGTGCAACGCGCTGAAGCTGCGGGCGACCAACAAGCCACTGCTGCGCTGCGTCGGCGCATTGCCATCGTGGAGCAGGGTGCACCGCAGCGCTGAGGCGCGAACGGCTACCGCAGGCGTGCCTGCAATTGCGTTTCGATGTGTTCCCGCTCCAGCGCAAACTGCTGAGCGGTGATCTCATTGGCTTCGTATTTGCGGGCGGTGGATAAAAGCAGCACCGTGTTTTCCAGGCGCGTGTCTTGTTGCAACGAGGGCGGCAGGGCGGTCAGGCGGTCAAAACTCTGCTTGTAGAGTTCGCTCCAGCTCAGCGCCCCGGCCTGGGCTTGGGCGCGCGCACCGTCATGCCAGCGCGCGAATTCTTCGAGGGAGCCATCCCTCGGGCTGGTGCATCCCCCCATCGCCACCAGCAGCGCTGTCGCCGCCACAGGCCACGCGAAGAAGCGAGCAGAAAAAAGGCTTGCAGAGATTCGAAAACGTGTGGTCACGATCGTCCTCCATTCTGGATTGCCACCGAAAATCCCGGTGCGCAGCGCCAGATGGTACTCCGATGCTATGCTTTTTGCTACCCATGGCGAGTAGGCGTGCTAAACCACTCCACCTCATGCACAAGTTCACTCAAACAGACTGGAGGGAAAGATCTGGTCCAGCCCACTGGGCAAAAGCGGCATCGAATCCACCGACTGCACGGTCACATCGGGCGTCAACAACGATGCCGCCGCCAGTACCGCAAGCACAACCGTGCCGGCAAACGCAGCGAGGGCGCGGGTTCCGGGTGTCAAGGGGTGGCGCTTCATGGCGGATCCTTTGTCAAAAAGGTGGGAGTCCCAATGAGCTCCCGGGTCAGCCTCAATGGCTGGTGGAGAGGATTTCAGCAAAACGCGCGGTCAGCGTCTGTCAGACAAGTGCGACATCCGCAGATGCCCCCGGTTTGTTGCCTTTGGTTGCAAGTCATTCAGAAGCTTGGTTGTGCTCAGATGTTCCGTAGAGCGAGCATGCCATGACACTAGGAGTCCAGCGTGGTCCTTGTCCCACCGCGCTGCACCTGGCAGGAGTCCAAAGACGGAAGCCAATCGGCCGAAGCCGGCGCTGGCGCAGAGCGCATGGGCGCGAACTTGAATGGGTGACGGGGGTAGGTTGTTGCCAGCGCTGCCCGCCCCTGCGGCGAAATGGCAAGAACCTCTGCTTTTTGCTCCTTGGCACGCACATCAGTAACCTGCACCTCTACGAGCTGAGCAGCCGCCAGCACCCGAAGCTTGTCAACGTCGCAGGGCTTCTCGATCATCATGGGCAGCTTGCTCTGTGCAAGGACGAACAGTAGCTCCATGGGCATAGGTGCACTCCTTTTGGGTGGAGTCATTTATTGTGAATAGTGCGCCGCGGCGTGACAACCAATCACACGTTTTGCAACAAATCGGCGGGTTTGGTCCCACCGCTCCCGGCATTTCGCGAGGCGGGAAGGAGGCGCTGAAAGCGCTCCGTGTCACTTGAGAGGCCGAAACGAAAAAAGCGCCCCGAAGGACGCTTTTTGATTTTTGGCGGAGAGGGCGGGATTCGAACCCGCGGTGGGTATTAGCCCACACACGCTTTCCAGGCGTGCGACTTAAACCGCTCATCCACCTCTCCGAAGCCCTCGATTATAGCCATAGGAAAAGGGATATCTGGGCTGACGGTAGCCGTTGCCTCGAAAAAAGCTTTGCTTGCGCTCAGGCCGCTTTCTGTGAAGCTTGCACCATCTTCATCGCCGACCCGATCAGCGCAGACACCTCCGTCATGTTGCTCGGCACGATAAGTGTGGTGTTGGAGTCTGCTGCCACCTGGCTGTAGGCTTCCACGGCCTTCTCGGCCACCTTGAGCTGTACAGCCTGTTCGCCACCGGGTTGGCGGATGGCCGAGGCCACACGCTCGATTGCCTGGGCGTTGGCTTCGGCCACGGCCTTGATCGATTCTGCCTCGCCTTGGGCCTTGTTGATGACGGCCTGCTTTTCGCCCTCGGATCGGGCGATGAAGGCCTCGCGTTCGCCGGTGGCGATGTTGATCTGTTCCTGGCGGCGGCCTTCAGATGCGGCGATCAACGCGCGTTTTTCGCGTTCTGCAGTGATCTGGGCCTGCATGGCGTGCAGGATTTCCTTGGGTGGTGTCAGGTCCTTGATTTCATAGCGCAGCACTTTCACGCCCCAGTTGAGGGCAGCTTCGTCGATGGCCTGTACGACCTGGGCGTTGATGATGTCGCGCTCTTCAAAGGTTTTGTCCAGCTCCAGCTTGCCGATGACCGAGCGCAGCGAGGTCTGCGCCAGTTGCGTCACGGCCATGATGTAGTTGCTGGAGCCGTAGCTGGCGCGCATAGGGTCGGTCACCTGAAAGTACAGGATGCCGTCCACTTGAAGCTGGGTGTTGTCGCGCGTGATGCAAACCTGGCTGGGCACGTCGAGCGGGATTTCCTTGAGGCTGTGTTTGTAGGCGACCTTGTCGACAAAAGGTACCAGGAAGTTCAGTCCCGGTGTGAGCGTGCCCGCGTACTTGCCCAGGCGCTCCTTGACCCAGGCATTTTGCTGGGGCACGACCTTGACGGACCGCGCGATGAAAATGACGGCAATGATGAGAATGACGATGGCAATTTCCATGAGGAGCCTCTTTTTCGTTGTTGATTTGTGAAGGTGAGCGACAGCGGGATTTTTAGAGAGGGTCTACCAGCAGGCGATTGCCCACCAGTTCAGCAACCCGGTGCATGCCCGTGGAGGGGGTGACTCCGGGACGGTGGATGGCTGTCCAGGTGGCACCCCGGTACTTCACGGTGGTGGTGCCATCAGCGTTCCAGCCCTCGATGAGAATGGTTTCGCCCACGTCCATGTTCACACTGCGATCCGCACGGGCAGAGGGATCTCCGGGCCGTTTTTTCTTGAGGTAGTACCAGCCCACCACTGCGCCCCCGCCCACAACAGCCGCTGCCACGATCTGCGCGGTAGTTGGCAACCCCAGATGGGCCGCCAGGGCCGCTGCCACCAGGCCAATGGCCACCATGAGCAGATAGAACGTACCGGTGAGCAGCTCTGCAACGACCACAGCCCCCGCTGCGAGCCACCAGATGGTGGATTCCTCCATAGCCAACTCCTTGTTGTGGTTGTGTTTAGTGCACCACATTCTGGGACAAAAGGGTTGCAGTTCAAAGGCGCGTCAAGGTTATTCCTTACACTTCGCGCCTATTTCGTTTTTTGGCCGGGCAGGGCACGGTTGCACGGAGGCTGCGCATGAAGTTTCGCTTTCCCATCATCATCATCGATGAAGACTATCGTTCCGAGAACACCTCGGGCCTCGGTATCCGCGCGCTGGCGCAGGCTATCGAGTCCGAGGGGTTCGAGGTGGTTGGCGTCACCAGCTATGGTGACCTGTCGCAGTTTGCCCAGCAGCAAAGCCGCGCCAGCGCTTTCATTTTGTCCATCGACGATGAGGAATTTACGGTGGGTGAGGGCCTGGACCCCATCGTGCTGAGCCTGCGCAACTTCATCGGTGAAGTGCGGCGCAAGAACACCGAAGTGCCCATCTATGTGCACGGCGAGACCAAGACCAGCCGCCACCTGCCCAACGACATCCTGCGCGAGCTGCATGGCTTCATCCACATGTTCGAGGACACCCCCGAATTTGTGGCGCGCCACATCATCCGCGAGGCCAAGAGCTATCTCGAAAGCGTACAGCCTCCATTCTTCAAGGCACTGCTCGACTACGCTGAAGACGGCTCGTACAGCTGGCACTGCCCCGGCCACTCCGGCGGCGTGGCGTTCCTGAAGAGCCCTGTGGGCCAGATGTACCACCAGTTCTACGGCGAGAACATGCTGCGCGCCGACGTGTGCAATGCGGTGGAAGAGCTGGGCCAGCTGCTGGACCACAACGGTGCCATTGGTGAATCGGAGCGCAACGCCGCGCGTATCTTCAATGCCGACCACTGCTTCTTCGTGACCAACGGCACGTCCACATCGAACAAGATGGTGTGGCACCACACGGTGGCGCCGGGCGACGTGGTGGTGGTGGACCGCAACTGCCACAAGTCCATCCTGCACAGCATCATCATGACCGGGGCGATCCCCGTGTTCATGAAGCCCACGCGCAACCATTTCGGCATCATCGGCCCTATCCCGCAAAGCGAGTTCGAGCCAGCGGCCATTCAGGCCAAGATCAAGGCCAACCCGCTGCTCAAGGGCGTGGATGCGAAAAAGGTCAAGCCGCGCGTGCTCACGCTTACGCAGTCCACCTATGACGGCGTGCTCTACAACACCGAGACCATCAAGAGCATGCTCGACGGCTACGTGGACAACCTGCACTTTGACGAGGCCTGGCTGCCACACGCGGCCTTCCACCCGTTTTATGGCAGCTACCACGCCATGGGCAAGAAGCGCACGCGCCCCAAGCATTCCGTGACGTACGCGACGCAGTCCATCCACAAGCTGCTGGCCGGCATCAGCCAGGCTAGCCATGTGCTGGTGCAGGATTCGCAGACCACCAAGCTGGATCGCCACCTCTTCAACGAGGCCTACCTGATGCACACCAGCACCAGCCCGCAGTACAGCATCATCGCCAGCTGCGACGTGGCCGCCGCCATGATGGAGCCTCCTGGCGGTACGGCCCTGGTGGAGGAAAGCTTGCTCGAAGCGCTGGACTTTCGCCGTGCCATGCGCCAGGTGGAGCACGACTTTGGCAAGAACGACTGGTGGTTCAAGGTTTGGGGCCCTGAAAAGCTCGTGGACGAAGGCCTGGGCCGCGCCGAGGACTGGATCATCCGCAGCGATGGCAAGGGCAAGAAGAACGCCAGCAAGTGGCACGGCTTCGGCCAGCTGGCCGACGGCTTCAACATGCTGGACCCGATCAAGTCCACCATCGTCACACCGGGCCTGAACCTGGACGGCAAGTTCGACAAGACCGGCATTCCCGCCTCCATCGTTACCAAGTACCTGGCCGAGCACGGCGTGGTGGTCGAGAAGACCGGCCTGTACAGCTTCTTCATCATGTTCACCATCGGCATCACCAAGGGCCGCTGGAACACGCTGCTGACGGCGCTGCAGCAGTTCAAGGACGACTACGAGAAGAACCAGCCCATGTGGCGCATCCTTCCCGAGTTCTGCCAGCAGCACAAACGTTACGAGCGCATGGGCCTGAAGGACCTGTGCCAGCACGTGCATGAGATGTACGCCAAGTACGACATCGCGCGCCTGACGACCGAGATGTACCTGTCGGACCTGACGCCCGCCATGAAGCCCTCGGACGCCTACGCGCACATCGCCCACCGCCAGACCGAGCGCGTGGAGATCGACCACCTGGAAGGCCGCATCACCGTGGGCCTGGTCACGCCCTACCCACCGGGCATTCCGCTCTTGATTCCTGGCGAGGTATTCAACAAGAAGATCGTGGACTACCTTAAGTTCGCCCGCGAGTTTGCCAAGCTGTGCCCGGGCTTTGAGACCGACATCCACGGCCTGGTGGAAGTGGAAGACGAAAACGGCCAGGTGCGCTACTACGCCGACTGCGTGGCAGAGCAAGGCAAGACCGGCAAGAACCCCAAGCCGCTGGCGACCGCCCAGAACCTGGTGCAGGTGGGCGACGACGGCCCGTACGGACGCAACGTGTAAGCACGTCTTCGCGCTGGTGTGTGGGTGCACCAGCGTCTCGAAAATCGCTCCCCCGGCATGGCTGGCGGAGCGATTTTTTTGTGCATTTGAATCCGCTGTTGTGGTGCTGCCGTATTGACTGTCAGCCGCGTGGTTTTCATGCGGTGACGACTGTCTTCACACACCTCTCAGGAGATTCTCATGACCCTTCGATTCAACGCCCGCCTCGCCACCATCGCCTTCACCGCAGCCATGGCCGCTGCCGCAATGCCTGCCATGGCGCAGGTCATGGTGGGCGGTGCGCCCATGCTGGCCAGCAAGGACATCATCGACAACGCTGTGAACTCCAAGGACCACACCACGCTGGTGGCCGCTGTGAAGGCTGCGGGCCTGGTCGAAACGCTCAAGGGCCCCGGTCCCTTCACCGTGTTTGCGCCCACCAATGCGGCATTTGCCGCATTGCCCGCCGGCACGGTGGACACGCTGCTCAAGCCCGAGAGCAAGCCCACCCTGACCAAGGTGCTCACCTACCACGTGGTCGCGGGAAAGTACGACGCTGCTGCGTTGTCCAAGATGATTGCAGACGGCAAAGGCATGGCCAGCCTCAAGACGGTGGCGGGCGGTACGCTCACGGCCAAGGCCAGCGGCAATGCTGTCATGGTGACGGACGAAAAGGGCGGTACGGCGACGGTGACGATTGCCGACGTGTACCAGTCCAACGGAGTGATCCACGTGGTGGACAAGGTCCTGTTGCCTAACTGATTGAGCAACGGATGGGAGGGGCTGCCCGTCCGCTGTGCATGGCCGCCGCATCGCAGGGCCGGGATCGGCCAGGGGTTGCTGTGGCCCCGTCAGCGGACCGGCGGCATATCGTCCCGCACACGCACAAAACTCGCGAAGCGCGGCAGGCCCCCGTCATGGGTACCGCGAAACCGGTACGTCACCCAGCTGCCCACAGGTGGCGGGTCAGCCCGCTGCGCATCGCTGAAACCCGCCCCCAGCCGGAAACGCTGGCCCGAAGGCATTTCCACCAGCAGGGCTCCCATGCGACCGGCGTGGCGGCCCTTGCCAGGCAGGTGGGCGACCACGCGCGCTTCCGTGTCTTCGTGGGTCTTGACCTTGACCAGATCGTCGCTGCGGCCAGACTGGTAGAGCGAGCTGCCCCGGTGCAGCATCAGGCCTTCGCCGCCCGCCCGCACCGTGCGTTGCAACAGGGCCTGCAGGGCAGCATCGTTTTCGATGCGCTTTTGGGGCACCGCCTGGACCCAAGGCTGGTTGATCTGCATCACCAAGGCATTGAGCGACCGCAGCCGTTCGTCAAACATGCCGCCGTGCCGGGGCAGGTCAAACACCATGAAGCGCATCTGGCGCCAGGCCGCCTCATGAGGCTGCTGTTGGCGCGTGGTGGATTGGGCGTGCGCAAAGCGCCCGCGTCCGGCCCACAGCTCTCCGTCCATGGGAGTGGTGGGCCACCCGGCGGTGAACCAGGCGGGGGCCATCACCGTTTCGCCGCCCCGCGTGCGCAGCGTGTGGCCGTCCCAGTAGCCCCGCACACCGTCGTATTTTTCGCTGACCCAATAGTCGGCCAGCGGCATGCCGGGCCGGTACACATTGGCCAGCAACAGGGCAGGGGCGTCTGCTGCGTGCGTGGGCAGCGCAGTGAAACTCAGCCACGCCAGCCAGTGCCTGCGGAGCATTTGCTATTAAATGTATAGCTATCAGCGCTTTTTCAATAAGCGCTAGGCCCTGTTTTGATCTAAATTTTCGATGGCAATCAGACCTGGTCTGCGCTCAGGCCCGCCGTCTGGCTGAAGCCTCCGTCCACGTAGGTGATCTCGGCCGTCATGCCCGAGGCCAGGTCCGACAGCAGGAAGGCTGCCACATTGCCCACGTCTTCGATCGTCACGTTGCGGCGCAGGGGCGATGCATCGGCCACGCGGCTCAGCAGTTTGCCAAAGTCCTTGATGCCGCTGGCGGCCAAGGTCTTGATGGGGCCGGCGCTGATGCCGTTGGCGCGGATGCTGCGGCCGTCTTCGGTGCGGCCCACGGCCTCGGCCAGGTAGCGCACGCTGGCTTCCAGGCTGGCCTTGGCAAGGCCCATGGTGTTGTAGTTGGGGATGGAGCGCAGCGCGCCCAGGTAGCTCAGCGTCAGCAGCGACGACTTGTCGTTCAGGTAGGGAAGGGCGGCCTTGGCCATGGCGGGAAAGCTGTAGGCGCTGATGTCGTGGGCGATGCGGAAACCCTCGCGCGAAAGGCCTTCGAGGAAATTACCGGCAATCGCCTCACGGGGGGCGAAGCCGATGCTGTGCACAAAGCCGTCGAATTGGGGCCAGGTCTGCGACAGCTCGGCAAACATGCGCTCGATCTGCTCGTCGCTGCCCACGTCACAGTCAAAGATCAGCTTGGAGTCGAACTCGGCCGCAAAGTCGGTGATGCGGTCCTTGAAGCGCTCGCCCACGTAGCTGAACGCCAGTTCGGCGCCCTGTGCGTGGCAGGCCTTGGCAATGCCGTAGGCGATGGAGCGGTTGGACAAAACACCCGTGATGAGCAGCTTCTTGCCGGTCAGAAAACCCATGTTCAATCTCCTTTTGGAATGGCGAAATGTCGGCGGGCGGCCTGGCGCATGTGGGTATGCGCGATCTGCAGCGGGGCCCGGCGAACGTAGTGCAGAATTGTCGCATGCGGTTTTGGCTGACTTTTTTGCTGATGGGGTGTGCGGTTCCTGCATGGGCTGCACATGGGTATGCCCTGTGGGGCGAGCCGCGTTATCCCGCCGGGTTTGCGCATTTTGCGTATGTGAACCCAGATGCGCCGAAAGGCGGCGAGCTGCGGCTGGTCAGCAACCTGCGGGTTTCCACCTTCGACAAATACAACCCGTTCACCATCAAGGGCAACGCGCCAGCATATTTGTCGTCGCTGATGTTCGATTCGCTGCTCGCCGGTTCGATGGACGAAACCGCCACCGGTTATGGTCTGCTGGCCGAAGATGTGGAAGTTGCCCCCGATGGTTTGTCCGCCACCTTCCGCCTGCGGCCGGAGGCGCGTTTTCACAACGGCAAGCCCGTGCTGGCGCAGGATGTGAAGCACAGCTACGACACGCTGGTGGGCCCCTTCACATCCCCTGCCTACAAGACGCTGCTGATCGAGGTGGCGGGCGTGGATGTGATCAACGACCGCACCGTGCGTTACCGCTTCAAGCTGCCCAATCGCGAGCTGCCCCTCACCGTCGGCGGCCTGCCGGTGTTCAGCCGCGACTGGGGCGTCGAGAACGGCAAGGCCAAGCCGTTTGACCAGGTGGTGATGGATATTCCCATCGGCAGTGGCCCCTACAAAATCGGCCCGGTGCGTTTTGGCAAGGACATCACCTATGTGCGCGACCCGCAGTACTGGGCGCGCGACCTGAACGTGCGCAAGGGCACGGCCAATTTCGACAACATCCTTGTCAAGATCTACAAGGACAACACCGCGCGGCTGGAGGCCCTCAAGGCGGGCGAGTTTGACCTCATGCGGTTTTTCAGCGCGGGCGACTGGGCCCGACGTGTTACGGGCAAGAAGTTCGATACGGGTGAACTCGTCAAGGGCGAGTTTGTGCACAAGCTCCCCTCGGGTTTTCAGAGCTATGTGCTCAACACCCGCCGGCCTTTGCTGCAGGATGCGCGCGTGCGCGAGGCCCTGGGCCTGGCCATGGACTACGAGTGGATGAACCGCCAGATGTTCTATGGCGCTTACCAGCGGGTGAACGGCCTGTTTGGCAACACGGCGTGCGAAACCAAGGGTAGTCCCTCGCCCGAGGAGCTTGCGCTGATGGAGCCCTACCGCAAGGACATTCCGGCTGCCGCGTTTGGCCCGATGACGGTGCCCCCGCGCACGGATGGCGATTCCTCACTGCGGGCCAACCTGCGGCGGGCGCAGGCTTTGCTCAAGGAAGCGGGCTGGGAGGTGCGCGACGGTGCCCTGCGCAACGCCAAGGGCGAGGCCATGGTGCTCGAATACATGGACAGCAATGAAGGCGGCGTGCGCACCATCACCCCCTGGATGCGCAATCTCGAAAAGATTGGTGTCACCTTGCGATTTCGGTCAGTGGACTTTGCGCTGTACCAGCAGCGTCTGCAGAAGTTCGACTTCGACATTACCTCGATTGCCTACCAGGGCACCAACAACCCGGGCCAGGAGTTTGCCGACATGTTTGGCAGCCAGGCGGCCGACGTGGAGGATTCCGGCAACTTTGCGGGCGTCAAGAACCCTGCGGTGGACGCGATGATCAAGGCCATGACCTCTGCCAAGACCGAGGCGCAACTGCTTCCCGCCTGCCACGCCCTGGAGCGCATCATTGCGCACAGCCACTACCTCATTCCGCAGTGGACGGCGGGCACACACCGCATGGCCTACAACGCCTGGCGGCTGGCACGGCCGGCCACGGTGCCGCCTTACGCCAGCGGCGAAGGGTGGGTCATCGACACGTGGTGGGCGCGTATTCCTCCCCAGACCGCGCCAGACAAGAAATAGCCATAAGACCGCTCACCCATGTTTGCCTACATTCTCAAACGTGTCTTGCTCATGCTGCCCACGCTGCTGGGCGTGCTCTTGCTGACCTTTGTGGTGATCCAGTTCGTGCCGGGCGGCCCGGTGGAGCAGTACATGGCCGAGGCCAAGGCCGGTGTGGGCGGTGGCGGCGCCGAGGGGGGCGGCCTGAGCTACCGGGGCGCGCAGGGCGTTGACCCCAAACGGCTGGAGCAGATCAAGGCGCTGTACGGCTTTGACAAACCTGCCCATGAGCGCTTCCTGCAGATGCTGGGACAGTTCGCGAGGTTTGATCTGGGCAAGAGCTTTTTCCAGAACAAGGATGTGTGGCAACTGGTGAAGGAGAAACTGCCGGTTTCCATCAGCCTGGGCCTGTGGACATTTTTCATCAGCTACCTCGTCGCCGTGCCATTGGGCGTGGCCAAGGCGGTGCGCGCCGGGTCACGCTTTGATCTGGTAACCACGCTGCTCATTTTGGTGGGCTATGCCATTCCCGGCTTTGTGCTGGGCGTGGCGCTGCTGGTCATTTTTGGTGGGCAATTGCAATGGTTTCCATTGCGCGGGCTTACTTCAGCCAACTGGGATGAAATGACATGGGGCGCGCGCATCGTGGACTATCTGTGGCACATCACGCTGCCCGGCACGGCCATGGTGCTGGGCAGTTTTGCTGTGACGGCCATGCTGACCAAGAACGCGTTCCTCGAAGAAATCCGAAAGCAGTATGTGCTCACCGCCCGCGCCAAGGGCTTGAGCGAGCGGCAGGTGCTGTGGAAGCATGTGTTCCGCAATGCCCTTATTCCCATCGTCACTGGCTTCCCGGCTGCGTTCATCGGTGCTTTTTTTGCGGGCTCGCTGCTCATCGAAACCCTGTTCTCGCTGGATGGGCTGGGCTTGCTCAGCTATGAGAGTGTGATCCGTCGCGACTACCCGGTGGTGCTGGGCACTTTGTATCTGTTCACACTGATCGGGCTGGTGACCAAGCTGGTGAGCGACCTGTGCTACGTGTGGGTGGACCCGCGCGTCAAATTCGATTGACTGCGATTTTGAGGCGTGAAGATTTGAACATGCGAGACGATTGCATCAACCATTCACCACTGCAAGAGGACGTTCTGTGGAAGGTTTTTCCGTTGTGCGACTCCAGTCAGAAATTTCGCGCTAAATGCAAGAAGCTGGCCCCGCAGCTTGTGGCCTTGGATGAGCAGGTATTTGCTGCCGCCATTGCACGCTGGGTGGTTGTATTAAGTCAATTGAAGCACCCAGAGTTTGCCAAATTCGTCATGCAGGAAGGATTGTGTAGCAACGATCTGGAGTTTCTTAACCTGCGCTGCGCCGTTACTCTCAGGGGGCAGAAGTTTTATGACGCTGTTCGCAGCGGCCAATGGAATTTGGCAACGGAATGCCAACCGGATGTGAGTGTGTGGATTGGGTTGTCCGAGATGGTGCTTGGCGTCCTTTGGGCAGCGTCGTATCAGAGAACGGGCGATGTTTCGCTGTTTGATCGACTGCTCTCAGACGACGACTACCTGAGCTTGTTAGTCACTGACTTCTTCACTCCACCTGGTGGCCCGTTGATTGAGTTCGGGCCCGATGAATGGTTGCAACAACTAACAATTGGATGTACCCCTGAAAGAACTACCGCGCTGCTGCACAGGCTTGAGCAATCCATGCGCGATGTAGAGGGATTGCCGTTGCAAATGCCTTCCTGCTCAACACGTGCCCAACACGCAGTGGTTCCACAACTGGGCTGTGTGCGCCATGGTTCCATCATGATCGACCCCCACGGCGAGAAGCGTTGGGTTTATTCAGCAGCCATGCGCAGCACCGGAGAGGTTGAAATCATGACGTTCAGAAGACAGGGGCGTAGCAATGTTGTGCTCACCGCTGCTGGTAAATGGCAATTGGTGTCCGCATGACTGCATCAACTAATGGGCATCCAGACAGGAACGCCGGTTCCGTTTCGCTCTCCCCCTCCCGCCGCGCCTGGCTGCGCTTCAAGCGCAACCGCCTGGGGTATTGGAGCCTGCTTATCTTCTGCGCCCTGGTGCTGGTGAGCCTGTGTGCCGAGCTGGTCAGCAACGACAAGCCGCTCATCGTGCGCTATGAGGGGCAGACCTACTTTCCCATGCTCAAGGACTACTCCGAAAAGACCTTCGGGGGAGACTTCGAAACCCCCACCGATTACCTCGATCCCTTCATCAAGGAGCGCATCACCGCAGGCAGCAACTGGGCGCTGTACACCTTGAACCCCTACGGCCCCAACACGCTGAACTACTTTGCCAAATCGCCCAACCCGTCGGCCCCCACGGCCGACAACTGGCTGGGGACGGATGACCGGGGGCGTGACCTGCTGGCGCAGCTGCTGTACGGATTTCGTGTGAGTGTGCTGTTTGGTCTGGCACTCACCATCACCGGCGTACTGCTGGGCATGCTCACCGGGGCCATCCAGGGGTTCTTTGGCGGCAAGACCGACCTGGCGTTTCAGCGCTTCATCGAGATATGGGGCTCCATGCCCGAGCTGTATCTGCTCATCATCTTCAGCGCCGTGTTCGCGCCCAGCATTGCGCTGCTGCTCATCCTGCTGTCGCTGTTTGGCTGGATGGGCTTGTCCGACTATGTGCGCGCCGAGTTCCTGCGCAACCGCCAGCTTGACTATGTGAAGGCTGCCCGGGCTTTGGGGGTGAGCAACAGCCAGATCATCTGGCGCCACATCCTGCCCAACAGCCTGACGCCCGTGGTCACCTTTTTGCCCTTCCGCATGAGTGGCGCCATCCTGGCGCTGACCTCGCTCGACTTCCTGGGCCTGGGGGTGCCGCCCGGCACGCCGTCGCTCGGTGAACTGCTGAACCAAGGCAAGAACAGCATTGACGCGTGGTGGATTTCGCTGTCTACCTTTGCGGTGCTGGTCACCACCCTGTTGCTGCTGACCTTCATGGGCGATGCGCTGCGCGATGCCCTGGACCCCCGAAAGGCCGACCAGTGACCCCTACGGCCATGACCCCTTTGTTGCAGGTTCAGGACCTTCACGTTCGCTTTGGCCCCAAAGAAGTGGTGCGGGGCGTCAACTTCAGCATTGCCGCAGGCGAAAAGCTTGCGCTGGTAGGCGAGTCCGGTTCCGGCAAGACCATCACCGCCTTAAGCCTGCTGCGCCTGGCGGGCAATGCCGCTATCACCGGGCAGGCAACGCTGCAAGGGCGGGGCGACCTGCTGGCGCTGACCGAACGCGAGATGCGCGGCGTGCGTGGTGGCGACATCGCCATGGTGTTCCAGGAGCCCATGACCGCGCTCAACCCGCTGATGACCATCGGCCTGCAGATTGCCGAAATCCTGCAGCTCAAAAAAGGCCTGACCGGCGCCCAGTGCGCGCAGGCTGCCATCGAGCTGCTGGCCCAGACCGGCATCCCCGAGCCTGCACGCCGGGCCAACAGCTTCCCACACCAACTCTCAGGCGGCCAGCGCCAGCGCGCGATGATTGCCATGGCCCTGGCCAGCAGCCCGAAGCTGCTGCTGGCCGACGAGCCCACTACCGCGCTGGATGTGACCTTGCGCGGCCAGATCCTGGACTTGCTGAGTGATCTGCAGCGCCAGACGGGCATGGCCGTGCTGCTCATCACGCACGACCTGAACCTGGTGCGCCGCTTTGCCGACCGCGTGGCCGTGATGGAGCAGGGCGTGCTGGTAGAGCAGGGCCCCGTCGCCGAGGTGTTTGGTGCACCCCAGCACGCCTACACGCGCCGCCTGATTGCCAGCCAACCCCGCCGCGATGTGGTCGAGTCCGATCCGCCCGCAGGCACTGCCCCGGTGGTGAAAACGCAGGATCTGCGCGTGGTCTACCCCACGCCGCTGCCCGGCATCAAGGGCTGGTTCAAAAAGGGCGAGTTTGTGGCTGTGCAGGGCGCCACGCTGCAGTTGCTGCCGGGCCAAACACTGGGGGTGGTGGGCGAGTCCGGCTCGGGCAAGTCCACGCTGGCGCAGGCCATCCTGGGGCTGTTGCCTTACGCCGGCCAGTTGCAGGTCGGGGGTCAGGCGTGGCAGCAACCAGCCATGCGCAATACCCCCGCCAACCAGCAGCTGCGCCGCCGCGTGCAGGTGGTATTTCAAGACCCGTTTTCGTCGCTGTCCCCGCGCCTCACGGTCGAAGAGATCGTGGGCGAGGGCCTGAAGGTGCACGAGCCCACACTGACCGTGGCCCAGCGCCGCATGCGCGTCGAGGCCGCGCTGGAAGAGGTGGGACTGGCCGAAGCACAGTACCCCCGTCTGCTGGAGCGTTATCCGCATGAATTTTCAGGCGGCCAGCGCCAGCGCCTGGCCATCGCCCGGGCTCTCATCGTGCAGCCGCAGGTGCTGGTGCTGGACGAGCCCACCAGCGCCCTGGACGTGACCATCCAGCAGCAGGTGTTGGGCTTGCTCCAGCGGCTGCAAAAAGAAAAGGGCCTGAGCTACCTGCTCATCACCCATGACGTTGATGTGATCCGCGCCATGGCGCACGACGTGGTGGTGATGAAGGACGGCGCGGTGTTGGAAGGTGGCAGCGTGAACGACGTGCTGGATGCACCACAACACCCTTACACCCAGCGCCTGGTGGCGGCGGCCACCGTGCCGGGTATCGGCTGATATTTGAATAGAAATGGCATCAAGGGACCCTCTGCACGAATCACCGCGCCGCGTGCATCTGCGGGCTCGGGCGGTCTGCCGCGTTGCAAATACTCGCAATAGCTGCGGCTATCGCTGCGTTTTGCGCCTTGCAGCCCCTCCCGATCCGCAGCGCACACTTGCCGCTCGATTCGTGCAGAGGATCCCTGGCGCTTATTAGGTAAGCGTGAATGGCTATCAAAAATATAGCTATTTGCGCTTGCTGGTGTTGAAGCTTTTCAGGTCATCACGGCCCGCTTGGCGTGTTGCTCGCTGGCGGCAGGCATCCACAGAATCTTGCGCACATCCACACCCATCGTCTGTGCCCGCTCCATGAGGTGCTCGCGCACATGCCAGGGCAGGGTGGGCGCGCGTGACAAGATCCACAGGTAATCGGTGCTGGAGCCCACCACCATGGCCCACTGGTAGTTTTCATCGAGCGCCACCACGTTGTAGCCGCCATAGAACGGCCCGAAGAACGACACCTTCAGGGCCGCCCGCGTGGGCTCGTCCACAAAGCGCGCCGTGCCCTCGGCCTGCTTCCACGCCTTGCGCACGGGGTCGTAGCCTCGGTTGACCACCTTGATCGTGTCGTCGGCGTTGCGGCTGTAGGTGGCGCTGGTCTGGGTCAGGCCGCGCTCAAAGGCGTGGTCGATGCGTGCCACCTCGTGCCAGTGGCCTGCGTAGCGGTCTGCGTCAAACCCCGTAACGGGCTGAATGCCCTCGGGCGCGCGGGGCGTGGAGCAGGCCGTGAGCGCCAGCAACGCCATCATTGCGGCAGCGCCGATGACCAGCGGCCAGGGCGAATGGGCACGGGGTGGGGTGTGAATGCGCATGGGGCTTGCTCCTGCTGGGGTTGCTGCCGGGGCTGCCGTTGCACCTGACGTCACCTTATGGCACCTGACGGAATGTGCACTGCGCAGCGGCTGTTCGTGCGATCCACTGTAGGCACTGCGAGGGGGCCTGTGTGTAGGCGCGCGCTGGCAGCGGCTGTCGGCAGGATGTGCATCGGTGTGGTGGCGCTGCCGTCGTTCCGTACCTATCCAGGCCACCATTCTGGAGCGCTGTCGGAGATGGAGTTGATGGCATTTGCCGCGGCGCACTTCTCGCAATGCGTCCCCCTGAGTGGCCGCATTCAGACAAGAGTGTTGATGGCTTCCACTAGGCCAGGGGTACGACGGCCTTCCGGTACCGGCGCTGCTTTCGTGTTTGCATCCCTGCTTGCCTGGGTCTGCTGGTGCCGGGCGGCCTGTTCTTCCTGGCTCAGTCGTGTTATGGCGGCAATCTGTTGCTGCACCATCTGAGCCCGCAAACCAGAGTCCGGCATGCGGGGGGCGGCGATAGACGCTTTTGACACCGGGACTTATTTGGCGGCAGCCTTGGCAGCCTGCGCCTTCTGCGTCTTGGTGTAGACCTCCATCACCGTCGCGAAGTCGCGCTCGAAATTGATGGGCAAAAAGGTGTCATTGCCTGGCAGCAGCTGGCGCAGCTTGGGCGAAAAGCTGTAGCTGTACGAGCACTTCTTCACGCGGGCCTGCAGCTCGGGCGATACGTCCTTGCCCAGCGTCCAGGTCTCGGTCATGAAGGGCGGGCTCTCCCACAGCGTGCGGATGCTGGAGCCCTTCACATCGCCCTTGACCACCATGCGTTGGTACAAATCGCTGGCCACGGCTGCGGCGGGGTAGAAACCGTGCATCACGCCTGTGACCGAGCGCTCGTGGCCGTTGGAAAACACCACCTCGTAGTTCTGGTCCGGCACCAGCCCGATGGCCGGGAACAGCGCGCGCGGCGCCAGGTTGCCGGAGTTGGAGGTGGGTGTGGAGTGGGCAATCTTCTTGCCCACCAGGTCCTGCGGCTTGGTGAAAGGGCTGTCCACGCGCGAGATCAGGATCAGTGTGTAGGAATTGCGTTTGCCGCTGGCCTTGTTGCCGGGCACACCAAACGGGGCAGGCTGGCCAGCGCCCACCAATTGGGGCACCAGGCCGGGGTTGACCTGCGCCAGCTGTGCCTTGCCGCTGAGGAGGCTGTCGATCAGCTCCTTTTCGCCCAGCACATCGATGTTGGTGCTCTTCTCCAGCGATTCGCCTTGCAGATTCTGCAGATCAATGTTGCCGCAGCGCGCCAGGTGGTTGAAGTAGTCCCCCCACAGCAGCATGGTTTCGCTTTTGGCATAGGTCTTGGGCATGGCCACCACCAGTTTCTCGCGTGGGCTGCCTGCAAAGCTCGTGGCGGCCGGGGTGGCTGCGGTGGCGCGGGCAGGCGCGGCCCGGTCGGTCTGCGCAGCTACCGGGCCCAGCATCAGCGCGGTGCCAGACAGCAGTGCAAAAAAGCGGGTATCGAATCGCATCGTTGTTTTCCCTCCAATTGTGGTGAAAGCGCGCTCCGCGCGCGGGTCGGCCAGTATGCATGAACGTTTTGTGACAATCAGCGCCTTGGCGACCCGTGCCGGTGGACGTTTTGTCAACCTCGCACCGCCCCGGCATGGACAAGCCCGCAGGGGACATGCGCGGGCCTGGCCCACACAATTCCAATCCATCGCTATGCCTACCGCTGTGAACAGCGTTTCCCATGTCGCAAAACACCCTGACCTTGCAACTGTTTTTCGAAGATCCGATCAAGCTGAAGCTCGCACAGCTCACGTACCAATACCTGTGCTCAGACAACACGGAACAGGCCCAACGCTGGGCGGACAAGCTGGGGGCCGCCAACTTGGAGTCCCTGTGGGATGCGCAATGGTTCAATGCGTCGGCATCTGCCGCTTCCACGCACCTTCTGCTCCAGTTCGACACGGGTACGAGCGACCCACCACCGCTGCGCCAGCTCGAAGCCCTGTTTGACCAGGGCCTGCGGGCTGCAGTGCTGGAGATCTTCTACGACCAGGTGGGGGAAACCGAGCGCATGCACTTCGACCGGGGCCAGTGGGTGTCGCGCAAGGCATTCATGGACGCCAACCCGCAGTGGCGCGCAGTGGTAGAGCCTGCGCAGCATGGTGGCGAAGGCCAGGGCAACAGCGGCGAGGAGGGTGGTGAGGCCGATGACCCCTATGCCTGCTCCAAAGACCCGGCCAAGCCCCTTGCCGTGGCCAAGCTGCGCCAGCAGGAAGAAAAGCGCATGCGCGAGGCCCGGGAGGCGGCCGAGGCCTTCGTGGAAATGGCGCAAGCCATGGGCAAGAGCGGAAAATCGCCCATGCAGGGACTCATTGCCGTGCTGCTGCTGCGCGCCGGGCTCAAGGGGCTGGTGCATGCGGTGGCATTCACGGTGGTCACCGTGTTGCTGTTCAAAGGCTTTTGGCTGTGGATGGGCCTGGGGCTGGTTCTGGCCGTGGCGCTGCCGCTGTACTACATGGCAACCGAACACAAGGAGCTGCGCGGGGACGACGGAGACGATGACGCCGACCAGCCTGGCGACGATGGCCCCGCCACGGTGATGGCACCCCAGTAAAAGAATCTCCGGAGAACAACAACATGCTGACGCAAATCGAATGGTGGGGTGGGGTGATCTTTGTGCTGGGGGCGCTGACCTACCGCATGGTCATGGGGGCGCTGGAAAGGCCTGTGGGCGGCATTCCCTGGTACCGGCTCATGATGCACGTGTTCTTTCTGGCCCCGGCCGCGCTGCTGGCGGGCTATTTCTATCCGCTCACGCAGCCCGCGCTGCAATACGGCTACCTGGCGCTGCTGGCTATCTCGCTGCTGGTGGTGGCAGTGATGCTGGTGCAGGAGATGACCGGCGATTCGGGCGAGGGCCAAGAAGAGGGGCGCAGCAAGGAGCCCTTGAAGGAGGGCGCGACAGCCAAGGCCGACGATACCGACGAGTACGAAGAGCCCGGCTGGCTGATGTCGGTGGTCGGCGCCATGGTGCTGTACAGCCCGGTACTCACGGCCTGTGGCCTCGCCAGCTACAAGGCCTGGCCCATGGTGCAGCGCCTGGCGTAGTGCTCCGCACTGCGCAGTGGGATGGCGGTGGTCTGGCAAGGCTGACAATGCCTGCCCACCGTCCCCATGTTTTTCGCTGCCCTTGGTTTTGGCTCGGTGTACCAGCCTTCGTTAGTCCACAACTCCATGTCCCCTGATTCCTTTGCCGATCTTCTGTCGGTCTACATGCGCCGCATCCGCGCCAGCGCCTCCGGCGTGGCCACCGAGATCGGCCTGAGCCGTGAGGCGGTGAACAACTGGCGCAACGGCATCTCGGTGCCCAACCCGCGCTCGCGCGACAAGCTGGTGGCCTGCACCCGCTACCTGCGCCTGACCGAGAGCGAGGCCAACCGCCTGCTCAGCGCAGCTGGGTTTGCACCAGAATTTCCCCTGCAGGCCGAATCCACCGGCGCGCAGCCGTTTGCCGCGTTCCAGGACAAGGTGTTTGCGCAACTGGCCCAGGCGGTGCCATACCCCATCTCGCTGCTGCTGTCGCCCGCGCACTGGGGCCAGCCGCCGTTCCGGCACGAGCTGCTGCAGCGAGCCCGCGCGCAGTACGGCGAAGGCTCGGTGCTGCACATCCAGCCGCCCTACAGCGTGAGCACCGTGCCCGCCGAATACTTCGCCGCCATCGGCCGCCAATGTGGCCTGGGCGATGTGGCGTCGGACTACGAGTTTGAATCCGCGCTGGAGCGCCGCCTGCTGGCGGGTGAGCGCATCTTCTGCCTGGTCAGCCGCTTTGAGCAGGGAACGCCCGCACTGCGCGAAACCCTGGCGGGCATCTTGCGCAGCCTGAGCGAGATGCACAGCGGCCGCCTGCACCTGCTGCTGTGCGGCGGCGAGGCGCTGGCCGACCTCAAATACCGCAGTGGCGATCTCTCCCTGCTCAACATTGCGCAGGTCCACCACTGGCCCGACCCGTCGCTGGACGACCTCACGCAACTGGCCCGCCACCGCTGGCCCGAGCACACCTGGACCGAGCCCGTGGTGGCCGACTTGCAGGCGCTCAGCGGCGGCCATCCCGCGTTGTTTGAAGAAGGGTTGCAGTGGCTGGTAGACCAAGGGGTGGGTGATGGTCATGCATCGTCTGCTGCGTTGCGCACCCACCTGACCAGCAGCCCACGCCTGTGGCAAACCTTTTTGCCGCTGGCCCAGACACCCGCCACGCGCACGCGCTTGCAGCAGCTGCTGCAGGCCGACGATCTAGGCCGCGCGCGGCCCTATCTGCAGGACGACGAACTGCGCAGCCTGTTCTGGGGCAACCTCATCCACGTGCGCGGCACGGGCGATGCGGCGCGGCTGCACTGGCGCTGCGCCACCATCCGCGATGCAGGCTTGATGGTGCTGGACGCATGCTCGAACGCTTGAGCCCCTTTTTCTCCAGGGCCGTGGTGCGTGCCGTGGTCATTGCGGTGGTCACGCTGTTCGTGGCCAGTGCGCTGTTCACGCCCCAGCTCAATCCGGTTACGCGGGGCTCGTTCCTGGCGTCGGTCAATGTAGGCCCGGTGTGGGGCGAGCTGGTGCAGTGGCGCGTCGCCATGATCGAGGCGCGCAACGAGCTGGATGGCTGGCCCAAGGACATCCACCAATACGCGCCGCCCATTGCCAACCCGCAGCTGCGCGTAACGTCCCCGCGCCCCAACGTGCTGCAGGCCGACATCGCCCACAACCCCGAGCTGGGCAAACTGGCAGGCACGCAGGTGGTGGTGGAGCTGAAACCTGGCACCCACACCTGGACGTGCCGCCCCGGCAACCCGCCCATTCCACCCGGCTATCTGCCCATCAACTGCCTGGAAGGCAGCACCGACGACTTTGAGCCCGCCAAACCTCCCACCCATACCGCCGATGCAGATCCGTTTGCCTGGCTGCGCTCGCTCATCCTGTGGTGCGGCGTGATCTTTGCCGTGGGCGCCGTGGTGTGGGTGGTCCGCCACCCCATGATTGGCGCGGGCCAACTGCGCCCCGCGCGCCTGCGCCGCACCCCGCTGGCGCGGCTGCCTCAGATCGACCGGCTGCTGCGCTGGCTGCGGCGGCTGGAACCCACGCTGCTGGCTGCCGACATTCGTATGGTGGACTGGCGCCGCGCCGTGGCCTGCGCCCAGCCCACGGGCGGCGAGCGCGCCCCGGCATTGGCCCGCGCGCTGGCCGAGCGCGTGTCGGCCCGCTGCCAGCCCAGCACGGATTGGGCGCTGCCCGGCCAGGTGTTCGAGTGGCAGTTTCCGCCCGACCTGCCCGTGTCGCTGGACCGTTGTTTGGTGTTTGTGCCCACCCCCGGCATAGACGAAGCCACCGTGCTGCGCCAGCTGCGTGCCACGCAGATGGGCAGCGATGTGCTGCTCATTCTGAGCGAGCACAGCGTGGATACCCCCTGGCCGCTGCTGCGCGCCCATGCCGACGACCGCGCCAATCTGCATGTGATGGTGGACAGCGCCAGCCAGACCGAATGGCTGATCGGCGGCGACGCCCTGCAAGTGCTGCTGCGCCAACTGGCCGCGCAGCTGCGCATCACCCGCATCTCGCCCTACCAGACGCGCGGCGGTGTCACACGTGAAGGCGCCTTCTTTGGCCGCGCGCAACTGCTGGCCCGCGTCATCAACCGTGAGCCCGCCAACTACCTGGTGGTGGGTGGGCGCCAGCTCGGCAAAAGCAGTCTGCTCAAGGCCGTGCAGCGCCGCATGGCAGGCCACCCGCACACTGTGTGCCATTACGTCTCGCTGCGCGACCACCGCCTGGCGCCACGCATGGCGCTGCAGTTTGGCCTGCCCGCCGACACACCGCTCGAAGCCATCGTGGACCACCTGCAGGCGCAGTACCAGGGCAAGCGCCTGGTGCTGCTCATCGACGAGGCCGACCTGTTCTTCCGCGACGAATCGGCCAACGGCTACGTGCAGCTGTCCACCCTGCGCGCGCTCAGCGAAGAGGGCCGCTGCTGGTTCATGCTCGCGGGCTTCTGGGACCTGTACGCCACCGCCGTGCTCGACTACCAAAGCCCGCTGCGCAACTTTGGCGAGGTGCTGACCATCGGCGGCCTGGAGCGCGCCGCTTGCCGTGAACTGGCCACCGAACCACTGCGCAAGCTGCGCCTGGGCTTTGACAACGAAAAACTGGTGGATCGCCTCATCGACGCCAGCGGCCAGCGTGCCAACCTGGTGGCCATCCTGTGCCAGGAATGCCTGGAGGCGCTGTTGCCCGGCGAACGTGTCATCGAAGCCCGCCACCTCACCCAGGCCCTGGCCTCGCAAGCCGTGCAAGACGCCTTGGCCGGCTGGGGCCGCCTGAGCCACGACGAAGCCGCCTGCCGCCTCGACCGCATCGTGGTCTACCACACAGCCCAGGCCGGGCAGACCAGCCTGGTCACCCTGGCCCAACTGCTGCAAAGCCACGGCATCGCGGGCGACGCGCAGGCCCTGCGCCAGTCACTGGCACGCCTGCAGCTGGCCTACGTGCTGCGCAAACATGAGGCAGGCGAATACCGCTTTGCCATCCCGCTGCTGCAGGACCAGTTCGAGCCGACTGAGGTGGAGTTGCTGCTGCACCAGGAGCTGGCGGTGCTCGGTCGCGGGTGAGCATGAAGCCTAGGAAGCCTCTGCACGAATCACCGCGCCGTGTGCATCTGCGGATCGGGCGGTCTGCGTCGCAAGCAAATGTTCGCAATAGCTACGGCTATTGCTGCGCTTTGCGCCTGGCAGCCCATCCCTATGCGCAGCGCACCAGTGCCGCTCGATTCCTGCAGAGGCTCCTGGGGTAGTTTCCGCTGGCGGGTTGAACCCCAGCGGCAGCCCCTACACTGCGGCCATCTGATCCCCCCCAGGCCGCGAGGGCTTGGACTTCTACAGGAGGTTTGGACAATGCCCATCCAGCTCGATCACCTGATGGTGCCCGCCCGCGACAAGCTGGCCGCCGCCCGGCTGCTGGCCGAACTGCTCGGAGTGCCCTGGTCCAAAACCGGCGTGGGGCCGTTTTTCCCTGTGTTCGTGAACGATGGTTTCACCATCGACTTCGACGAATGGCCCGAGCCCATTCCGCGCATCCACTACTGCTTTCGCGTGAGCGATGCGGAGTTCAACGCCATCCTCGCGCGCATCCAGGCGGCGGGCATCCCGTACCGCAGCGCGGTGCACGGCCCCGTGGACAGCCAGGTGGACACAGCGCACGGTGGCCGCATCGTGTACTGGAACGAGCCCGATGGGCACCAGTGGGAGATGCTGACCGTGAGCTATGCGCGCGCAGCCGCCACCTAGGCGGCTGGATTTCAAGCAAATTTGGCCGCCAGCGCTTGTTGCATAAGCGCTGATAGCTATCAAATTTGTACTTTTGCCGCCTGTGAATCATGGCCGCTGCGCCATCACCTGCGCATACAGCGCCTGCGCCGCCACAGACAGGCTCTCGTCCCGCCGCCGTACCAGATAGATCTGTCGCGTCAGCCCCGGCAGCGACAACGGCCGCGTGACCAGCCCCGGCTGGTCAAAGTGGAACAGCGTGAGCGCGGGCACCACGCTGATGCCCAGCCCGGCGCGCACCATGCCCATCACGGTGGCGAGCTGCTCCACCTCCATCAGCGTGTGCATGGCCTGTGGGTGCAGGGCGGCCTCCAGGTACTGGCGCACGCTGCTGGTGCGCGCGAGGTGGATGAAGGGCCAGGCGGCCAGATCCTGCGCGGTGATGGCCTTGCGGCGGCGGGCCAGCGGGTGGTCGGCCGGGCACACCAGGTAGAAGTTGTCGCTGCAGAACGGCTCGGCCTGCAACGCGGGCGTGTCGGCGCGGATGGCGGCCAGCGCAAAGTCGGCATGGCCGCTGGCCACGCGGTCGATGCAGGGCTCGGACAGCACATCGGCAATGTCGATCTCGATGCCCGGGTGCGCCGCGCGGTACTGTGCCAGCACACCCGGCAGCCAGCCTGCCGCCAGTGACGGCAGCAGCGCCACGGCCACGCGCCCGCGCTGCAGCGTGGCGGCGTCGCGCACGGCCGAAAGCGCGCTGGTGATCTCGATGCGGATGCGGCGGGCCGACTCCAGAAAATTCTTCCCCTCGGGCGTCAGGTCCACATGCCGCGTGCTGCGGTCGAACAGGCGCAGGCCCAGGTCGTCCTCAAGCGCGCGGATAAGGGCGCTGAACGCGGGCTGCGACAAATGGCACAACGTGGCGGCGCGCGTGAAGCTGCGCTGCTCGGCCAACACAAGGAAGGCGTCGAGCTGGCGACTGGAAAGGTGGGCGGCGCTCATGCGGGGTGGGTGTGATTCATCTGTTTTTCAGATGGATTCATCGTAACAATCGATTTCACAGAAGGCCGCCATGTTCCTACATTCACGGACAGGAGACAACGGATTGATGCCGAACGACCAAAAAACCAACCTGCTGGTGGGCTGCGCCGCCGGCTTCTCGGGCGACCGCACCGACGCGGCCCTGCCCGTGGTGCAGGCGCTCATCGCCAGCGGCCAGCCTGCGGTGCTCATCTTCGAGACGCTGGCCGAGCGCACGCTGGCACTGGCCCAGCTGGCGCGCCGAGCCGACCCCGATGCAGGTTATGAACCCCTGCTGGTGGACCTGCTGCGCCCCGTGCTGGCGCTGTGCCTGGCGCACGGCGTGCGCATCGTCAGCAACTTTGGCGCGGCCAACCCGCACGGCGCGGCGCGGCGCATCGACGCGCTAGCGTCCGAGCTGGGCTTGGCCCGCCCGCGCATTGCCGTGCTGCAAGGCGACGACCTGAGCGGCCCCGAACACCGCGCGCTGCTGCAGGGCGCAATGGGCAGCGCCATGCCCACCGAGCCCGTCGTCAGCGCCAACGCCTACATCGGCGCGCAGGCCATTGCCGATGCGCTGCGCGCTGGCGCCGACATCGTGGTCTGCGGCCGCGTGGCCGATCCGTCGCTGGTGCTGGGCCCTGCGCTGGCGCACTACGGGTGGGCGCTGGACGACTGGGACCGGCTGGCCCGCGCCACCATGGCCGGGCATCTGCTGGAATGCGGTGCACAGGTGTCGGGCGGCTACTTTGCCGACCCCGGCTACAAGGATGTGGCGGGCCTGGCGCAACTGGGCTACCCCATTGCCGAGATCGACGCCGACGGCCACTGCACCATCACCAAGCCCCCGGGTACTGGTGGCTGCATCACCGAACGCACGGTGAAGGAACAGTTGCTGTACGAGCTGCACGACCCGGCGGCGTACCTCACGCCCGACGTGGTGGCCGACATCACCACCGCCCGCGTGACCACGGTGGGCGCTGACGCGGTGCGGCTGGAGGGCGTGCAGGGCCATGCACGGCCCGCCACGCTCAAGGTCAATGTGTGTTTTGAATCGGGCTGGTTTGCCGAGGGCGAAATCTCCTACGCCGGCCCTCGCGCCGAGGCTCGTGCCCGGCTGGCGGGCGAGGTGCTGCGCGAGCGCTTGCAGGGCCTGGGCCCGCTGCGCATCGACCTGATTGGCGTGACCAGCATCTTTGGCGACGACACCAGCCGCTGGCTGGATGCATCCGCCCACGGCAACGACGAAGCCGGCAATGCCCCCCGTGATGTGCGCCTGCGCGTGGCCCTGCAGCACCGCGACCACGCCAGCGCCCAGCGCCTGGTGCGCGAGGTGACCGCGCTGTACACCTGCGGCCCCGCAGGGGGCGGCGGCGTGCGCACGGCGATGCGACCGCGCCTTGGCACCGTGTCGTGCCTGGTGCCGCGCGAGGCCGTGTCCGTTTACTTCGAGATGGTGGATTGAGGACTCAAGCCATGACCACTACAAACCTTACCGTCATTGTTCCCTTGTATCGCCTGGCCCACAGCCGCACCGGCGACAAAGGCAACCGCTCCAACATCAGCGTCATCGCCTGGCACCCCGCGCTGTGGGATGTGCTGGTCGATCAAGTCACCGAGACCGCCGTGGCACAGCAGTTTGTGCAGCGCCGCCCGCGCCAGGTCACGCGCTACCTGCTGCCCCAGCTGCAGGCCATGAACCTCGTGCTGGACGACGTGCTCGACGGCGGCGTGAACGACTCGCTCAACCTCGATAGCCACGGCAAGGCGCTGAGCTACCTGCTGCTCGATATGCCTATCACCGTGCCCGCCGATCTGGGGCCGCACTTTGGCGGCCCCACGGCCTAGGCCTTCCATTTCGCTTTTCCATCCATACCAACACCAGGAGACAACATGACCCATTCATCCCCCCGCCGCGCTCTGCTCGCCACCGCCGCAGTGCTGGCACTCGGCGCATTGCACGCCCCCGCTGCGCTGGCCCAGGCGGCCGGCGCCTACCCCGCCAAGGCCATCACCTTTGTCGTGCCCTTCGCCGCAGGCAGCGCCACCGACCAACTGGCCCGCGCGCTGGGCCAGTCCATCACCAACGACACCAAGCAGCCCGTGGTCATCGACAACAAGGCGGGCGCCAGCGGCATGATCGCCGCGTCGGCCGTGGCCAAGTCGGCGGCCGATGGGTACAGCGTGCTCATCACCACCAACACCACACATGCCGCCAACGAGCACCTGTACAAAAAGCTCTCGTACGACCCAGTGAAGGACTTTGCCCCGGTCACCGGCCTGGGCAAGGGTGGCCAGGTGCTCGTGGTCAACGCCAGCGCGCCGTACAAGAACGTGGGCGAGCTGCTGGCCTTTGCCAAGAAGAACCCCGGCAAGCTCAGCTTCGGCAGCGGCAGCTCATCGAGCCGCATGGCGGGCGAGATGCTCAAGCAGCTGGCAAGCGTGGACATCCTGCATGTGCCTTACAAGAGCAACCCGCTGGCCATCACCGACCTGCTGGGCGGGCAGATCGATTTGATGATCACTGACACCTCCACAGGCGTGCCGCAGGTCAAGGCGGGCAAGCTGCGTGCGCTGGGCTACTCCACGCAAAAGCGCAGCACCCAGCTGCCCGACGTGCCCACGCTGGACGAAGCGGGCGTGAAGGGCTACGACATGGGCTACTGGTTTGCGGCCTATGTGCCAGCAGGCACGCCCGCGCCCGTGGTGGCGCGCCTCAACGAGCTGCTGACCGCCGCCACCAAGAGCGCAGCGGCCAAGAGCTTTTTCGAGAACGCGGGCTCCGAAGCCTGGACCACCACGCCCGATGAACTGGCCAAGTTCCAGGCCGGCGAAACCCAGAAGTGGGGCAAGGTGATCAAGGCAGCGGGGATTGAGGCGGAGTAAATAGAAGGCTTGGTAGCGGCGGGGGGTAACACGCGCTGCGCCGGGTCTTCACTCCCTCTCCCCTCGCGGGAGAGGGCGGGGGAGAGGGGGCTCTTCTTCCGAGCGCCGCGCCCCATGCTCCCCCTCTCCCCAACCCTCTCCCACCAGGGGAGAGGGAGTGTCAGCGCGCCTTCAAAGTGTTGCGAGAATCAAGCCAAATCGGCCTCTACCGCTTGATGGGTAAGCGCTAGAAGCTATCAAATTGATAGTTCTCTGGTAAGGTGGCTATCCTCTCACCACGGCACCCCCGCAAACCGCGCCACCAAAAAATCCAGCAGCGTCCGCACCGCAGGCGACAAGTGCCGGCGCGACGGGTACAGCGCATAGATCGTCATCACCGGTAAGTCCCACCCTGGCAGCACAGCCTGCAGCTCGCCACGGTGCAGGTAGGGGTTGACCAGATACGTCGGCTGCATCGCAATGCCACCGCCCGCCAGCGCGGCGCGCATCAGCGTGGTGGCCTCGTTGGCGCTGAAATGGCCGCTCACGCCCACACGCTCCACCACCTCGCCGCGCGTCAGCTGCCACACGCTTTTGCCAAAGTTGGCGTAGCTCAGGCACCGGTGCTGCGCCAGGTCGGCGGGTTGCTGCGGCACGCCGTGCGCGGTCAAGTAAGCGGGCGAGGCCACCAGCACCGAATCACACCGCACCAGTGGCCGGCCGATGAGCAGCGGGTCGGGCTCGGCGCTGATGCGGATGGCCAGGTCGATGCGCTTTTCCACCAGGTTCAACGAGCCTTCGCTCGCGTCCAGGTCAATCTTGAGCTGCGGGTGTTGCGCCAGAAAGTCCGCAATCGCCGCACCCATCTGCGCAAACGCAAACGACACGCTGCAGGTCAGCCGCAGCTGCCCGCGCAATGCGCCTTCGGTGGTGGTGGCGGTTTCTTCTTCCAGGTCTTGCGACAGCGCCAGCATCTGCTGGCAGCGGCGCAGCGCGTGTTCGCCCGCGTCGGTCAGCGTCACGCTGCGGGTGGTGCGCTGCAAGAGCCGCGCCTGCAGCCACTGCTCCATCTCGCCCACATAGCGCGTGACCATGGCACGCGACATATCGAGCTTGTCGGCCGTGGCGCTGAAGCTGCCGCTGGTGGCGACTTCGGCAAACACATGCATGGCTGTCAGGCGGTCCATAAGGGGCTATTTGATCGATTGGTGAAACAAATATGCGCGAATTATCGGGTTTATTGGATCGATTTGCGCAAATAAACTTCATTCCGTCATCTGCACCACCGCTCAACACACCGGAGAAACCACCATGTTCCGCACCACCCTCATCGCCACCACCCTCGCCGTTGCCTTCACCGGCGCCCAGGCCGCCCAGCCCCTGCAAGTCAAGGTCTACAACGCCGACGGCAACAGCTTCAACGTCAACTCCACGCTGGTCTATGGCGAGAAGGAAGCCATGGTCATCGACGCCGGCTTTACCCGTGCCGACGCGCTGCGCATTGCCGCCAACGTGCTCGACACGGGCAAAGAGCTGAAGACCATCTACGTGAGCCAGGCCGACCCCGACTACTACTTTGGCGTCGAGACGCTGAAAGAAATCTTCCCCAAGGCCGACGTGGTGACCACGCCCGCCGTGCTGGAGAAGATCAACGCCAAGCTGGCTGGCAAGCTCGCCTTCTGGGGCCCCAAGATGGGTGCCAATGCACCGCGCACGCCCGTGCTGCCCAAGGCGATTGCTGGCAACACGCTGAGCGTGGACGGCCAGACCGTGGAGATCCGTGGCACCACCGGCCTGCTGGCGCACCGCCCGTATGCGTGGATTCCATCCATCAAGGCCGTGGTGGGCACCATCGGCGTGTTTGGCACCAACACCCATGTGTGGACGGCCGACACACAAACGGTGGCCGAGCGCAGCGCCTGGGTGGCCCAGCTCGACGAAATGGCCGCCCTGCAGCCCACCGTGGTGGTGCCCGGCCACATGCCCGCCGGTGGCGCGCTGGATGCCGCCAACATCAGCTACACCAAGGGCTACCTGCAAGCGTTTGAGAAGAACGCCGCCGCCACCAAGACCAGCGCCGAACTCATCGACGCGATGAAGAAGGCCTACCCCGCAGCGCCCATGGGCCTGTCGCTGGACATCGGTGCCAAGGTCAACAAGGGCGAGATGAAGTGGTGAGATGACGTGCTGAAAGCTGTCAAAGCAAGTTGTTGAAAGAAAGGAACCAGATCGTGACCACGCACCCGCTCCAACAAGTCCTGCAGCACCTGCACGCCGGGCGCTGGAGCGCGGCGCACGATCTGGTGCAGCACGATGGCTCCATGCTCGCAGCCTGGCTGCACGGCATCCTGCACCTGCAGGAAGGTGATTTGGAGGATGCCGAAAACTGGTACGACCGCGCCGCCCGCCATTTCCGCAGCCGGGGCACGCTGGCCGAAGAGATTGCGGCGTTTGAAGCCGCACTGATTGCGTCCGAAACATCAGACCCTCAAGAAAGAACCTGACCCATGCCCAACGTCACCGTGACCTACTTGTTTGACCCCTTGTGCGGCTGGTGCTATGCCGCCGCGCCCGCGCTCAAGTTCCTGCAAGCGCAGAAGGGTGTCGAGGTGGTGCTGGCCCCCACCGGTCTGTTTGCAGGCGCAGGCGCACGGCCCATGGACGCGCAGTTTGCCGCCTATGCTTGGTCCAACGACCAGCGCATCCAGCAGCTCACAGGCCAGCCCTTCACGCAGGCCTACCGCGATCAAATTCTGGGTGCTGTGTCCGGTCGCTTTGATTCAGGCCCTGCCACCCTCGCGCTGACTGCCGTGGTGCAGACCGCGCCTGCGCATGAACTGGGAGCCTTGCACGCACTGCAGCACGCACGCTATGTGGAAGGCCGCGACACCGCAGAACCGGAGGTGCTGGCGGACCTGTTGCGGGCTTTGGGCCTGGCCGATGCCGCCGCATTGACGCTGGCACCCGACGCCGCACTGCACAGCGTGGTGGCCGAGCGCGTAGCCCGCGCCCAGGCCACGCTGCGTGCCGTGGGTGCCCGGGGCGTGCCGCAATTGGTGGTGAAGGGGCAGGGCGGTGCGCTGCGGTTGATCGGAGGCGATGCGCTGCTGGGGCCGCGCGAGAAACTGGTAGAGCACATCCTGGCGGCCTGAGGCCCTGAACCCAAGGAGGCAGCGCTCAGGCCTTGGGCAGGAGTTCGCCCCGTCGGCCCAAGGTCCGCACCATCTGCTCATACATCGCATCCACGGCCGGTGAGCGCAGCGACACCTTGCTGCGCAGCACCGCCACGTTCATCGAAGCCAGCGGCGGCAGGTCAAACTCCGCCGGCAGGTTCTGCAAGATTTGCAAATGGGCCGGGGCGCTGCACCGCGTGAGCACCGCCACCGCCAAACCGCTCTCCACAGCAGCCAGCTGGCCCGCCAGGCTGGAGCTGTGGTAAACGATGCGGTAGGCCCGCCGCCGCGTGCCTAGCGCGGCCAGGGTGGCCTGCCGCGCCATGCTGGCCGATTCATACACCGCAATCGGCAGCGGATCGCGCCGCCAGGCCTCGAACTGGGCAGCCCCCACCCACACCAGCGGCTCGTCGAACAAGAAGCGCCCGCGTTGCGGCTTGTCTTGCGAGACCAGCGCCAGGTCCAGCTCGCCCTTCACCACACGCGGGATCAGCGACGTGGACTGCTCGCACGTCAGCTCAATCTCCACCCCCTGGTAGCGGTGCGAAAAGCTGCGCAGCACTGGCGTGAGGTAAGCCGACGCATAGTCGTCGGGCACCCCCAGCCGCACCCGGCCCGCCAGCTTGGGGCCAAACAATGCGGCATGTGCCTCAGCCTGCAAATCGAGCACGCGGCGCGCATACGACAGCAGTTCGGCGCCCGCAGGCGTCACCTCCAGGTGGCGCGGTCCGCGCAGCAGCACCGGGCGGCCCAGCGCGGCCTCCAGCTTCTTGATCTGCATGCTCACGGCCGACTGTGAGCGGTGCACCAGCGGCGCCGCGCCCGAGAGCGAGCCTGCATCCACCACGGCCACAAAGGCACGCAGCCAGTCGATTTGAAAGTCTGGGTAGTTCATGGGGGCCTTTATCGGTCGGAGCAGTGACGACAGTGGTGGGGCTCTCGGTGGGTTGGTAAATTCGTTTATCGAATGGTAGCTGTTCGATTTATCCGTTTTACAGGATGCCTGTAAAGCGTGAGCATCGGCGGCATGAACCACTCCAAAGCCAGCACCGTCGCATCGCCATCCCTGGCCACCGCACCGCAGCCCGTCAATGCCAATGCCCTCACCCGCGAGCGCGACGGCCAGTGGCTGCTCATCGCCGGTGGCGTGCTGCTGGGCACCATCGGCGTGTTTGTGGAAGAGGCGGGCCAGCACCCGCTGGTCACGGTGTGGTTCCGCTGCGCATTCGGTGCACTGGCGCTGCTGGCCTGGTGCCTGGCCACGGGGCGGGGACAGCAACTTTTTCTGTACGGCCGTGCCCGCTGGGTGGCCTGCGCTACGGGCGTGCTCATGGTGCTCAACTGGGCGCTGTTCTTTGCAGCCATCCCACGCACATCGATTGCCGTGGCCACCGTGATCTTTCACATCCAGCCCATCTGGGTCATCGTGTTTGGCGCGCTGTTCTTGCGCGAGGCCGTGTCGCCCACGCAGTGGCTGGCCACACTGGCCGCGCTGGGCGGGCTGGTGCTGACCACGGGCTTGCTCGACGGCACCGCAGCCGCCGCAGCGGCCAGCAGCACCGGCGGCGGCAGCTATGTGGCTGGCGTGCTGATGTGCCTGGGCGGTTCGCTCTGCTATGCGGGCGTGACGCTGCTCGCCAACACGCAGAAAACCATCAGCCCCTTTGCCATGGCGCTGTGGCAGTGCCTGGTGGGCGCGGTGGCGCTGGCGTGGGCGCCCTTTGTGCTGGGCTGGCCGCAGCAGGGCGCCGCGTGGGGCTGGCTGCTGGGCCTGGGCGTGCTGCACACCGGCCTGGCGTATGTGGTGCTGTTTGCCGGCATGTCGCGCCTGGGGCTGGGGCGCATTGCGGTGCTGCAGTTTGTGTACCCGCTCACGGCGGTGCTGGTGGACTGGGTGGTGTATGGCCGCACGCTCAGCCCCATCCAACTGGGCGGCGTGGGGCTGATGGCTGTGGCGCTGTGGACGATTCGGCGGCCCCGTTCGATGGGGGTGGGTACTCCGGGCCCCACCACCGCAAGCCGCTGATCAGGCCCGCCCCCCGCTCAATGTGTGAAATGCGCCCATTGCTTGTGAAGAATTTCGCTGTAATTTCCTGTAATCGCCAAACCGCTTTGGTGGCGCCACCATGGGCTCACTTCATCAACACGTGATGAAGCCGAGGGCGCCGAAAATCGTCACAGAGTAGGCATGAAGGGGAACTTGGCAATGAAAAAATTCATGACTGCGGTCTGCGTGTTGCTGCTGTGCGGCACAGCCTTTGCGAGGCCGACCTATGTATTCCAGCCTCAGTGGAATCAACCCAACAACAACGATGTGAACAACGGCGCCACCGGGCAGCCCTACATCCAGACTCAGATTGAGGCGTTCCTCAACAATGCGAAGGACCGCCGTTCCAGCGCACCCCTGGCCAGCCAGATTCTGGACTCGTGTGGTGTGGTCGAGGTCGAAAAAGGCTGCCATCAGGCCACGGATCCGCACATCACTATTTGGGTGGATAACCGGGTCAAATCCAACCAGGTCAAAGCGTGCCAGAAGCTCAACCCAGGCACTGCCGTGCACGCGAACGGCTGTTGACGGCACCACAACTTACCCCCGCCGGGAACGTCGTGCTGGATGGGGGTAGATAGCGCAAATCCGTTCGGGCTGCGCCTGTCAATGGCCCACCAGGTGATTGGGCAGGCTCAGCGTGAACGGCCCGTTGTGCTCGCAGGCCGTAGAGGAACGCCTCCGCAGAAATTATGCCAAAAAAGCTATCCAGCGCTTGATGGATAAGCGCTTCAAGCTATCAAATCAGTAGTATTCTGGTGGTGTGCACTACGGCGATTCCGTCAGTTGCACCACCACCGACCGATGATCCGAACCCAAGTCCGGCCCGAGGTCAAAACGCACCTCCCGCCAGCCCGTTCAAGCGAGCACAGGGTCCGGCGGCAGCACCGACAACCTTTCCCACGCGCTGGGCCAGTTGGCCACCATGCCCTTGGCGCGGCGCAGGAGAGCATCCAAGGCTACCAAGACCAAAATCGACGCGGTATGGGGTGTGCCCGCTGCCTCTATGTGCGTGCAGGGTGCGCGCGCCGCCATCACACGCCGCCATCACATGCGGAACTGACGGCACTGGCCTACAGCTGCCCGCAAATCGGGCCGCCCATACTGCGTTGATGAAAACGCACCTCTGCTCCCACCGCTTCACCCAGGGGCCGCTGGCGTTGGCCCTGGCAGGGTCCATGGCTCTGGCCCTGGCCCAGCCGGCCACCCCTGGCCCCGGCCTGGGTCCGAACCCGCAATTGCCCGCACCGGAAAAGAGTGGCCTGGTGCCCACCTTCAACATCGCACCTGCACAGGGTTGGCCGCAGGGCACCCAGCCGCAGGCCCCTGCGGGGTTCAAGGTCACGGCGCTGGCGCGTGGGCTGGACCATCCCCGCTGGGTCTACACCCTGCCCAATGGCGACGTGCTGGTGGCGGAAAGCAACAAGCCACCGCCTGCAGAGGGCGCCAAAAACGTGCACTCCGACGGCCTGCGTGGCCTGGCCATGGGCCTGGTGATGAAACGCGCTGGTGCTGGCACGCCCAGCGCCAACCGCATCACGCTGCTGCGCGATACGGACGGTGACGGCGTGGCGGATGTGCGCACCGCCTTTATGCAAAACCTGCTCTCACCCTTTGGCATGGCGTTGGTGGGCACCCAGCTCTTCATTGCCACGGCCGACGGTGTGGTGAAGGTGCCTTACGAAACCGGGCAGACCTCGGTCAACACGGCACCCGTCAGGGTCACCGATCTGCCCGCCGGGGCCAACCACCACTGGACCAAGAACATCATCGCCAGCCCCGATGGCCGCAAGCTGTATGCCACCGTGGGCTCCAACAGCAATGTGGGTGACAACGGCATGGCGGCGGAAGAGGGCCGCGCCGCCATCTGGGAGGTGGACGTGGAGACTGGCAGCAAGCGGCTGTTTGCCACCGGCCTGCGCAACCCCAACGGCCTGGGCTGGGAGCCGCAGAGCAAGCTGCTCTGGACGGTGGTGAACGAACGCGACGAGTTGGGCAACGAGCTGGTGCCCGACTACCTCACCTCGGTGAAGGACGGCGCCTTTTACGGCTGGCCCTGGAGCTACTGGGGCCAGCATGTGGACACCCGTGTCAACCCGCCCAACCCCGACATGGTGGCCAAGGCCATCGCCCCCGACTTTGGCCTGGGCTCACACGTTGCGCCGCTGGGCCTGGCGTTCTCCGACGCCCGCATGCCCGGCGCCTACGCCAGCGGCGCGTTCATCGGCCAGCACGGCTCGTGGAACCGCAAGGAGCTGACGGGCTACAACGTGGTTTTCGTGCCCTTTGCCGACGGGCGCCCCTCGGGGCCTCCCCAGCCGTTTCTGATGGGCTTCTTGAGCAAGGACGGCGACGCCTATGGCCGCCCGGTGGGCGTGGCGCTGGACGGCAAGGGCGCGTTGCTGGTGGCCGACGACGTGGGCAACGTGGTCTGGCGCGTGGTGCGGTCCGAATGACGTCTGCGTAGGTGCTCGGCCCTTCGTTGCGGTGGTTCGCATGACCGTCACGGGGCCACAGCAGACTATCCTGCGGCTTGCGGGGCTTGGCCCCTGTGCCCGCCACGCGACGCTCCGTAAAGCCCCGTTCAGAAATTCCGCAACCAGGAATCGGCACCCATGTCTTTTGCAGCCACCCATTGGCCCCACGCCGCCCAAGTTAACAGGGTTGCCCGCATCCTGGCCAGTTGTGTGTGCGTGGTGGCGCACGCCCATGCCCATGCGCAAGATGTTCCGGCCGATCCCGCCCAGTCACTGCCCACCACGCCCCCCACACTTGAAGCCCAGCAGGTCACCGGCAGCGCGCAGGCGCAGCGCCAGTTTGACAGTGCCGCCAGCCACAGCAGCGTGGCCGTGGATGCCTTCACGGCCCCCACGCCATTGGTGAACCTGTCAGAGCTGCTGGCTGGGCAGGCTGGCGTGGTGGCCACAGACCGCGGCAACTACGCGCAGGATCTGCAGATCGCGGTGCGGGGCTTTGGCTCCCGCGCCACCTTTGGTGTGCGGGGTGTGCGGATTCTGGTGGATGGCATCCCCGCCACCATGCCCGACGGCCAGGGCCAGGCGGCCACCGCGCACCTGCCGTCGGCCAGCCAGGTCGAAGTGTTGCGCGGCCCGCTCGCGCAGCTGTATGGCAACGCGGCAGGGGGCGTGGTGCAGGTCACCGCCCGCGATCCCCGGCCCGGCGGTGGCGCCCAGGCGGGGGTGGCGCTGGGCTCGTTCGGCCAGCGGCTGGTGGACGCATCCATGGACTTTGGCGACCAGCGCCTGGGCGGGCTGGTGGGCGTGTCGCACTTCGAAACCGAGGGCTGGCGCGGCCACAGCGCCGCGCGGCGCACGCACCTCAACGCCAAGCTGCAGGCCCAGCCCGACAGCCGCACGCGCATCACGGCCCTGGTCAACCTGTACGACCAGCCCCAGGCGCAAGACCCACTGGGCCTCACGCGCGCGCAATTCGATGGCGACCCGCGCCAGGCCAGCGCCCTGGCCACCACCTTCAACACCCGCAAGTCGGTGGGCCAGAACCAGCTGGGCCTGGTGCTGGAGCGCCAGCTCAGTGACACCGACAGCGTGCGGCTGCGCGCCTATGGCGGTGGGCGCCAGCTCACGCAGTACCTGTCGTTCAGCGGTGCGGCGGCCAACAGCGCAGGCGGGGTGGTGGACCTGGACCGCAGCTACCACGGCGCGGCCGCCACCTGGACGCGGGCCGTGCGCCTGCCCTCGGGCCTGCCCCTGACCTGGACGGTGGGGGCAGAGGCGAATCGCCTGTCTGAACACCGCCAGGGGTTTGTGAACAACGCGGGCACCAGCGGTGCGCTGCGGCGCGACGAGCAAGACAGTGCCGCCAACACCGATGTGTATGCCCAGGTCGACGCCTGGCTCTCCCCGCGCTGGCGCGCCATCGCAGGGCTGCGCGCCAGCCAGGTGCGCGTGCAGGTGGATGACCGCTACATCACCCCCGCCAACCCCGACGACAGTGGCGCGCGCAACTGGCGCCACACCAGCCCCGCGTTGGGTCTGGTGTGGGCCGCCACCGACCAGCTCAACCTGTACGCCAACGCAGGCCAGGGCTTTGAAACCCCCACGCTGGCCGAGATGGCCTACAGCACCGGCAACACCGGCCCCAATTTCGGACTGGCTGCCGCCCGCAGCCGCCAGTGGGAGGTGGGCGCCAAGTGGCAAGGCACCCACCAGCAGCTGGAGCTGGCATGGTTCGACACCCGCAGCCAGGGCGAGATCGTGCCCGTGGCCACGGTCAACGGCCGCTCGGTGTTCCAGAACGTGGACAACGTGCGGCGCCGGGGGCTTGAAGTGGGTTGGCGTGCACAGTGGGGCACCTGGGCCCCGCGCGCCAGCTACACCTACCTGGATGCCCACTTTGGCAGCGCCTACGCCGGGGCAGGAGGCGCCAACGTCGCCGCAGGCAACCAGTTGCCGGGCACAGCGCGGCACGCTGCGCAACTTGCCATCGACTACGCGCCCACCACACGCTGGCAACTGGGTGCCACGGCGAACGTGTCGGGGCCGGTGTTTGCCAACGATGTCAACAGCGAGCGGGCCGCCGGTTTTGCCGTGCTGGGCCTGCACGCGGCCTACGGCTGGGGCGGCCAACAAGCAGGTCCAGGTGCAGGTGCAGGCACGGCGCGCTGGCAGCTCTGGGCCCGGCTCGACAACGTGTTCAACCGCCACCACGCGGCCACCCTCATCGTGAACGACGCCAATGGCCGCTACTTCGAGCCCGCCGCGGGCAGGCGCCTCATGGTGGGGCTGCGCGCGCAGTTCATGTAGTCGAGGTGGTCTGGCCCCGGGGCACTTCCATCGCCACGGAAGGGCCTGCGTGCAAGCACAGCTGCAACCACGGCCTACCGCTCCGCCATCGGCACAAACACCACGGTGCGTTCCGCGCACTCCACATCGCCGGGCGGTTGCCACAGGTCGCTGGCCAGCTCAAAGATGTGCGGCGGCACCACCATCGAAAACGTCTCTCCCTGTTCGGCATTGCGCCGCAACACGCGCTCGCGGCGCACGTCGCGCGGAGCATCGAGCACATACACCACCATGGTGTCGGCCCACGGCCCCATGCGGGCATAGAAGGCGTCGCGCTGGTGCTGCTGGATCAGGCCTACCTCCAGCACCACATCGCTGCCCGCGTTCAGCACGGCCTCGGCGGATTTCCAGATCTGCGTGAGGCAGCGCAGGGCGCGGGGCACGTACCAGGCCATCACGTCGGCCGTATCGGGCCGGTCTGGCGAAAACAGCGTGGCCATCCAGTCGTCCAGGTTCAGCGGCACGGCGCGGTGCTGCTGCACCAGGTGGCGCACAAAGGTGGACTTGCCCGCTCCCACCGGGCCGATGACCAGGTGGATGCGTGGGGCGGTGTGGGTTGAAGCGGTGTGCATGAGAAAAAGGCTCCAGAAATGCAAAAAGCCCTCTCTGCAAGCAGGGAGAGCTTTCCATAGGGCGGACGAAAAAAAACCCTCAACGGTGGTGGAGGGCTTTGCGGTCGCTCCGATCCCAAGGACCAGATGCGAGGTTGGCAGTGTAGGTGGCTGGCGCGGGCTGCGTCAACCCACGGGCCATGTGGGTGCGACGAATCCCAGCCTGCCCTCAGGGCGCTTTGGCTGGCGCGATGTGCCGCTGAAAGAACGCCAGCACCTGGGCATTGAAAGTCTGGTGAAAAGCCACCCGGTCAAACCCTGCTGCATCGCGGCAGATGCCGGGCACTGCCTCGGCCAGCGCTGGTGAGCAGGGCGCCAGAAAGGCGAAGTGCCCGGCGTTGGCCGCCAGCTGCCAGTCGGGCGCGCTGGGCAGACCCTGGCGCACCGTCTCCACGCTTTGCAGTGTGACGCCATCACCACCCAGGGCCGAGGCCCACAGCTGGATGGGGGTTCTGACGTGCCCCAAGCCCTTGGCATCGAAGACGCTCAACGGGTCGACGATGACTGCAGCCCGAATGCGCGGGTCCGGCGCAGGAGTGGCGGGGATTTCTTTGCGCCGGATCTCGCCGCACAAGGGCCGGGTGGATAGCGGCGAGCACAGGTCTTGCCGTGACGTCCAGTCCGGCACGGCGCCGATGGCCACCAGGCCCGTGTAGCCGCCGCGTGAAAAGCCAAAGAAACCGACCTTGCCCGCGTCCAGCTGCGCGCGCTGGGGCCAGGCGCCCAGCATGTAATCCGTGAGCCGCTTCATGTCCACCGGCCGCGTGGCAAAGGCCGACAGGTGGCCCTGGCGGCTCAGGTCCTGAAAGTTGTCGCCCGGGTGGCTGATGGCGGCTACCACATAGCCTGCATCGGCCAGCGTGGCCGCCGTGTCGTGGTGCCCCAGGGCCGATCCGCCCGCGCCATGCGACACCACCACCAGCGGCAGGCCCTGGCCAGCTACGGGGCAGTCCCGCGTGCCTTGCAGCACCAGCGGCGCCAGGTCAATGCGGCCCGGCGGTGCGCTGCAGGGCGACCACACGGCGCCGCGCAGCGCGGGCCCGTCCTTGTCTGCAGGCACCTCGATAAAGGCAAAGCCTGCAGCGTGGGCCAGGGTGGCGGCGCAGCACAGCGCTGCGGGCAAAAGGGAACGAAAGAGCCAGCGAAAACGGGTCATAGGGGTGTGGTGGGTCGGATGGGAATCAGCAGGTCGGTGCGCAGGTCTGCCTGCGCGGCGTTGCGGGGGGAGTTGAGGTAGTGCTCCAGCGTGGGGCGGTCGTCCGGCTCATAGCCGCTGGCCGGGAGCCAGCGTGTGTGGATGGCCGCCAGTGCCGCGTTGATGCGCGTATAGGGGCCGGTGAGCGTGTGGCGTGCGTACAGCCCTGCGGGGATGTCCAGCCGTTCCAGTCCGCCATCTGCCACTGAGAGAGGCTCTGGCAGCACCACGGCCGCGTAGTAGCGAAAGCTGCCGCCCTCCACGTCCTGCGGGTCTCCGCACGATGCGCCCAGCCGGTGGACAGCGCGCTGCCCGCACTGCAGGTACAGCCGCCGCTGCGTGTGGGGGATGGTGGATGGCGGCCCCTGGTGGCGCAACGCATGCAGGCGTTGCGCCGGGCGCTCAACGATCTGCACGGCCAGCGTTTGCTCGGCCTTTGCATGCGCGTTTGCGTGCGCGTTTGCGGCGCCTGAATCAAGGATGAGGCGGTGCATGTCCCGCTGGAACGCCCGTGGCGATTGCCCGGTGAACTGGCTGAACGCGCGGGTGAAGGCCTGCGGGCTGTCGTAGCCCACCTCCAGCGCCACCTGCGTGATGCTCTGCCCGCCTTGCTCCAGCATCCGCGTGGCCAAGGCCAGGCGCACGCGGCGCACCGTGGCGGCCACGGTTTCGCCCGCAATGCTGCTGTAGACGCGGTGGAAGTGAAATGGGGAAAAATGGGCAATGGCGGCCAGGTCCTCCAGCCGATGCGCTGCCAGCGGGTGCGCCACGATGTGGGCGACCACGCGGGCCACGCGGTCGCGGTAGTGCTGATCGGCGCTCTGGTCCAGGCTCATGGCCGCAGAGTTTGCCGCAGCTTGCGCGCCGGTACTTAGCCGATCTTGCTACTTTGTGGCCTGGTGCCGCGGCAGCGCTGCACTACTTGGAGCGGCTGACAAAAATCAGCGAAGCGGTTCTGGCTAGGCGCTGCGTCGCAGGCAGTACGAGCAGTACGACAAGACGCGGCAACAACGCCAGAAGAGTTTTGTTAGCTGCTCTTATTGCCCAAACACCATCGCCTGGTGTGCCCCCACGCCCGCTAGCACGCCTTCGGCCGAGGCCAACGTGGCGTTGTGGCGCATCAGCGTCAGGTCGCCTGCGGCATACACGCCGGGCACGGTGGTCATCTTGTTCGCATCGGTGCGGAGGTAAGGGCCCATGGGCCCATCGTCGAACGCGCAGCCCAGTTGTTCGGCCAGCGGGCTGGCAGGGCGCGTGGTGGCGGCCACATACAGCGCAGCCAGCGGCACCACGCGCGCGTCACCGCTGCCGGTGGCCTGCAGGCGCACGGCCTGCAGCGCCTGGCCCAGGCCCTCCAGCGCGGCGATGGGCGCGGGCTCGATGGTTATGCCTAGGGCCAGCAGCCGCTCGCGCTCGGCGCTCTCCAGCGTGGTGTCGCCATTCAGAAAGAGGGTGGTCGGGCCCCAGTCGGCAATCAGCTGCGCGTGCATGGCCGAGCCTGCCGAGTGGTACAGCACGCCCAGCCGCTGGCCTGCAAATTCATAGCCGTGGCAATACGGGCAGTGCAAAACCGATGCGCCCCAGCGCTCGCGCAGGCCTGCAATGTCCGGCAAACCGTCTTGCACGCCAAACGCCAGAACCAGCTTGTGGGCCTCCAGGGTTGCGCCATCGTCCAGCATCACTTCAAACCCGTTCTCGGGTGACCCCGCCCGTTGCTGCGCCGTGGCCGACACCACCGTGCCCTGCACAAAAACCACCGTGGGGTAGGCCGCCAGCTTGCGCCGCGCCTGCTCGATCATCGCCAGCGGCGGCTCGCCGTCTTGCCCGAAGAAGCCGTGCGACGCGGCCGCAAACCGGTTGCGCGGCTGGCCTGCATCCACCACACACACCCGCCGCCGGGCACGCGCCAGCTGCATTGCGGCCGACAGGCCGGCAAAGCTGCCGCCTATCACGATCACCTCATACGCCTGGGTTTTTGCCATTGCTGCCGTCGCCATGCTCCATCTCCTTGTGACCGTGGCACCCAGCCACCATGCGTTCATGAAACTCGGCCGACAGCTGCGCCAGCGTTACCTCGCCCAGCCGCGCCAGCAGCGCCTCTTCGGCCGCCTGGTAGGCGTCGGTCAGCGCGCGGTTCACCGCCTGCTCGACGATGCAGCCGGGGCTCTCCACGCGGTTGCCCACGGCCAACAGCGTGGGCGCGCCCAGCGCCTCGTAGATGTCGCGCAGCGTGATGTCGGTGAGCGGGCACGACAGCACCCACCCGCCGCCATGCCCCTTCGCCGAGGTGACAAAGCCCGCATACCGCAGCCCCGCCATCAGGCGGCGCACCACCACGGGGTTGGTCTGCATGGCCCGCGCCATGGCCTCAGATGTAGCAGGCCCCTCCATCTCTGCCATGTGCAGCAGCGCGTGGAGAACATTGGAAAGTCGGCTATCTCGTTTCATGCAACATTTAAAGTTGCGTGATGCTAGCATGCAACCAGAAACAGTGCTGGCGCACGAACAGGAAGCTACTGAATTGATAGCTGCTAGCGCTTGATGAATAAGCGCTAGAGGCCAATTTGGCTTAATTTCTGACAGACGTTGCCCGCCCTAACCATTCGGGTTGAGCTTGCCGAAACCCTGCGCTGACCTGGCAAACCCGTTGGACAAACTCATCGCAACAGCGCAGTACCCACCGCGCGCACCACACACCATGACCCATCCCACCGCGTCCCCCTTCACCGACCCCACTGCCGTCGCCCGCTACGCCGATGGCCCCCGCCGCAACGTGCCTGGCTACGACAGCCTGCTGCGCATGTCCCGTATCCTGCTGGCCGAGCGCGTGCCCGCCGATGGTCGCGTGCTGGTGGTGGGCGCAGGCGGCGGGCTGGAGCTGGAAGACATGGCGCGGGCGCACCCCGGCTGGAGCTTTGACGGCGTGGACCCGAGCCAGCCCATGCTGGACCTGGCCGCGCAGCGGTTGCAAAGCGCGGGCGTGCCCGGCGACCGCGTGGCGCTGCACCACGGCTATGTGCAGAGCGCACCGGCCGGGCCGTTCGATGGCGCTACGTGCCTGCTGACTTTTCACTTTGTGCCGCGCGAGCAGCGGGTGCCCATGCTGGCGGAGATCCGGCGGCGTTTGAAGCCCGGTGCACCGCTGGTGGTTGCGCATCTGAGCGTGGCGGATGGCGCAGGTGCTGGCGGCGAGGGCGGGGCAGGGGAGCGCGATCTGTGGCTGTCACGCTACGCCGCGTTTCAGGTGGCGTCCGGTGTGCCGCCGGAGCACGCGGCCAAGGCGCGGGACAAGGTGGCTGCAGAGCTGGCGGTGCTGACGCCGCAGGAAGACGAGGCGATCCTTCGCGAGGCCGGATTCAGCGATGTGCAGATGTTTTACATGGGCTTTGCATTCAGGGGCTGGGTGGCATCGGCCTGCTAGCAGGCAACGAAAGCGGGCCAGTTCATTGAACCCGCATGTCCGCAACTTGCTCCCTGTCAGGCTGTCTTGCGGCTGGGGGCGGCAGCCCCCGGCCAGCTAGCCGTAGGGCATAAAAGAACTTCAACGCACAGGCGCCAGCGCCCACCGGTCCTTCGACGCCTTCACCAGAAAATCAATCACCGCCTTCACCCTGGCCGCATTGCGCCGGCCCGGTGACGACACCGCGTACAGCGTGTGCACGGTGCGGGACGCAAAAGGTGCAAGCACCTCCACCAACCGGCCTTGCGCCACATCGGCCGCCGCGAGCGGGCAGGACAGCATGCCGATCCCCGCGCCGCCCACCAGCGCGTGGTGCACCAGGGCCGAACTGCTGGCGGCCAGGCGCGAGCGCACGGTCACCTCCAGCGGCTTGCCTTGTGCGTTGCGAAACGCCCAGGTCACTGCGGGCCCCTGCGCGGTGTGCGTCACGGTGTGGTGTTGCTGCAAGTCGCTAGGCTTGGCAGGCGTGCCGTGCTGTTCCAAGTATCCAGGGGCCGCGTACAGGCGCCGCTCGAACCGGCCCAGTTCGCGCGCCACCACCAGGTCGCTGTGGCCCACGGTGGTGCGCAGCGCCACGTCGATGCCCTCCGTCACCAGGTCGGCCACGCGGTCGTCGGCCAGCAGCTCCACCCGCAGCGCGGGGTAGCGCGCCTGCAGGTCCGCCAGGTGGGGCAGCACCAGCGCTTCGCAGATCTCCTGGCTGGAGGCCAGGCGCAAGGTGCCCGCCACGCGGCTGCGCTGGTCCGACAGCGAAGCCCCAATGTCCTCCAGCTGCGCCAGCAAGGCACGCGCTTCCTGCGCCAGCTCTGCGCCCTCGGGCGTGGCCGACAGGCCGTGTGTGGACCGGCGCAGCAAGCGCACGCCGTAGCCGGCCTCCAGCCGGTCCACACCACGCGCCACCACCGACACCGCCACATCCATCTCGCGCGCCGCTGCAGAAAACGAGCGCAGATCGAGCGACCGCACCAGCCACCGCAGGTCGGCCGGGTCGGGGAGGAAGGAGCGAGGTTCTTGTTTCATCGTGCGCGCCTTTGCGTGCGGAGCAAAAGCCATTATCCCCACGGGCGGTTTCCGTGGCGGGGCGCAATTTCTACAGTGAAGGCTCGTTCAACCCCATGAGTTTTTACAGGAGCCCTCCATGCCCATCCTCAACGTCAAAGTGTCTGCCCAACGCACACCCGAGCTGTCTGCCCGCATTGCAGAAACCCTGCTGGACCTGACCACCCGCGTGCTCGGCAAACGGCGCGACCTCACCGCCGTGGTCATCACCTTTGTGGACCCGGCCGACTGGTACGTCGCCGGCCGTTCGCTGGTCGACCTGAAACAGTCGAGCTTCTACTTCGACGTCAAGGTGGTGGACGAAACCAACACCAAGGCCGAGAAGGCGCGCTACATCGCCGAGGCGTTCGCAGCCTTTGAAGGCCTGCTGGGCGCGCTGCACCCCGAGAGCTACGTCTACGTGCAGGACGTTCGCGCCACCGCGTACGGCTTTGGCGGCCGCACGCAGGAATACCGTCACCAGCATCCCGAGCAATAAGCAAGCAATCAATCAAGCAGTCCATCAACCAATAGCTACCCAGGAGCACCGACATGACGATGACGACAACGAACAACCACCTTGCCGATGTGATCGTGACCCAGACGCTGGAGCGCGCGGGCCTGGCGGATTGGATTCCCGAAGGCGAAGGCAAGTGGTCTCTGCCCATTCAGTTCCTGCCCGACGATGCGGGTTGGGTGGAACTGATGCGCCTGTCGCCCGGCACGCGGCTGGGCCTGCACCGCCACACGGGCGAAGTGCACGCCCTGACGCTGGCAGGCGAGCGCCGCCTGAACGACGGCCGCGTGGTGCGGCCGGGCGACTACATCCACGAGCCCGCCGGCAATGTGGACTGGTGGGAGGCGACAGGTACCGAAGAGCTGCTGGTGCATGTGGTGGTGAAGGGTAGTGTGGAATACCTGGGGCCGCATCACGCGGTGCTGCAGCGGATCACGACGACGGACCGCCGGGCGGATTACCAACGTTGGTGCGAAGCGGTCGGTGTGGTGCCGCGCGATCTTCGCTAGGGAGCCCAGCCGGGCGGGGCATTCTGTACAGCGCAGGCTGAAGCGCGCCGCGATATTTAAGCGGCCGGAAGCGAGATAAAGGCTTAGGGCTGGCTCTTTCATGCGGCGAAAGGAAATTGCACAGTCTAAGCCTCTGCAGCGAGCGGCCGGGGCACAAACGCGGGCTCCCACGTAGCAAGCGCAGCGTCTTGGGGCTCCTGGGGCCGGGCGCCAGCGTCCAGGCTGGCAAGCACAAGCCCGAACAGTCGCAGGCCCATGGGGGCCAGGGTGTTGCGCCAAAGGATTTCGGGGGTGTCACCGGGCCTGATCCAGCACCATTCCTGCGCCGCTATCGGCCCCGTGTCGGCCCCATCGTCCAGCCAGTAGGCCGTCCCCCCTGTGATGTGGTCTCCCATGTGGACGGCCCACCGAACGGCGTCCCGCCCCCTGTGGCGTGGCAGCAGGCTGGGGTGATAGCCCAGCGCACCATACCGCGCCCTTGCGCGTGCCTCAGCCGTGACAAATACGTGGGCATGGGCGCACAGGATCAGGTCGATGCCAGGGGGCACCCACTCACCGGTCAGGCGCCGGGCCACTTGGCAGACCGGGATGCCCTCGGCCGTGGCCAGGGCCGCCAGGCGGTCATCGGTGCGGGGCGCACTGACGGCCACTACTTCGTCACCGCGCGCCAGGCACAGGCGCAGAACTTCGGCGGCAAGCCACTTTTGGCCCACGATCATCACGCGCATGGCTGTTCCCCAAGATAGCGGAAGCCCTGAACGGCGCGGAAGTGTCCGCCATAGCCCGCTCCCGTGGAAGTGGTGCCGTTGCGTTCGGCCGAACTCCGCATGCTGGCCAGACTGCGCGTCTTGCTTTGACCAGTCAAAACCGCCGAAACCTGCGTCCAACGGGCGGAGCGCCGCAACGCGCTGGCCAGACCCGGATGACTGGTGTGGAACAGCGTGAGCATTGGGCGGCTGTAGCGGTTCTCCCCCAAGCGCCAGCGTTCGCACACCGCGTCAAGAAACCGCAGGCCCACGCCCGCGCCTTGCCATTCGGGCATGACGACCAGGCGGCAGGCCCGCGCCTCGGTGCGGCTGCGGGTGCTCACGGCCACATGGGCCACGAGCTGGCCGTTCACCGTGGCCACGTAGTTAGTGGCGGCGATCATCTGCGGCAGCTTCAGGTAGTGATGCGGCTCAAAGGCTGGCCAATGCTCCCAGCCGCACTGCCACAGGTCGACGTCGATGCGCGGCCGTCGCCGAAGCCACCCCCGTTGAAACTGCCCCGTGGCCGTGTCAAACACCCAATCGGGCTGTACCCAGTCGAGGATGTCATAGTGGCAGCTCAGGAGCACCACTTGCCCGCTGGTGCGACGCCAGGCCTTGGCGAAGGCCCCGGCCCCGATGCGCGCGATCTGGCGGTCCACCACGCTGGAGAACTCATCCAGCACGGCCTGGCCGGGCGCCTCGGCGATCAACCTGGCCAGATTGGCCCGGAACTGTTCGCCGTTGGACAGTACGCCATACGGTCGCAGCCAGGTGGGAACACTGCCCAGGCCCACACTGGAGAGCGCGGCCGTCACATCATCGAAACCGCCGCCCGGTGTGATGGCGTCAATGATGGGCAGGCCCTCGGGCCAGGCGGGGGCGTAGACCGCGCCTTGGCCCCAAAGGGCTCGGCCCATGCTGGTCTTGCCGCTGCCACTGGGGCCGACGATGACGCCAATTTGCCAAGGCGCACTGTCCAGATCAAGGTCTGCCTCAATCTGGAAGTTTGCCCCGCTTTCCACGTTGAAAAGTGATTTGACGCGGGCGGCGCGGTAGCTGCTGAATTCGTCGCAGCGGTGGTGGACGGCGACCTTCATACGCACACCACCTTGGGCTTCATGCCCAGTTTGACCAGCCGGGCATAGATGCGCCGTTGCTGGTCCTCGTCCTTGCACGGCACGACCAGGCCGAACTGGGGCTTGTATTTGAAGCCGTTTTCACCTTGCCGACGCGCTGTCTGCGGTGGCTTTTCTGTTGGCATGTTTGCCATTGAGCGTCCCTTCGGGATTCGACGCTCGGTGGCGCTCTGGTTCGGGGCTCTTGGCCCTCAGGTGATTCAGCGCCCCGCAGCGGGGGCACTTGATGACGAGCTGGGCAAAGACGCCCTCGCCCAATTTCTTGCGGCACGCGCCGCACCTGATTTCTTCCATTTGCAAGCCTGTTTCTCTGTATGAAAACTCTGATAGGCTCGGCCGCACTCTGTACAGGGTGGCGGGCCTTGCCTGGCTTGCAGGTCATCTCTGCATGTTGGGGTCCTGGCCAGGTGTTAGCGCACTTGACCAGGTCGCCCGTCTTTTTTGTCCGCTACACCTCCCCCGAAGAGTCGGCGAGGGTCGGGGCCGGGCCTTCAATGGCGCCGTCACGCACAAACACCCGTGCCCCCACTGTTGTTTCCCCACGCACCTGCAGACGCCCTCCACCTGGCAGCGTGACGGTGGCTACGCCCGAGGTGATGGAGGTCACCGTCCCCACCAGCAAAAGCCTGGGCGGCAGCAGTCCCAGGAAGTCGAGGTACGCGTTACTCATGGGTTTCCACCCGGATGACCTGGCGCAGGGTCGGCCGATTCCAGTTCAGGCCAACCCCTCGGACGATGCCCATCACCTCTTCGTCGCCCTGGTAGCGGATGAACTTGCCCGGCATGATCACGCCCGTCTCCGGCCGCACCTGCATGCTCAGGGAGATCAGCGCCTGGCTCCCGGTGTCGCTCAGCACGGCCCGCGCGCGCTGGCGCTGGGCTTCCGCATGGGTGATGAGCGCATGGGTGACCTGTGGAGCCTCCTTGTCGCCCGCCGTCCCGGCCCGCTTCCAGGGGCCGAACACGCCCGCTGCAATGCCACCCAGGTGCACCTGGTTGTAGATGGGCTTGTCGACGTAGTCCGTGGAGACCACCTCGGCGGCCGTGCGCGGGATCACAAAATCCGGAGTGACGCTGCCCCAATCCCAGGGCGCGGACGGGTATCGCGGCAGGATGCGCAGCACTGCGTCGGTGTTGTGCGGCTGCACATACCCACCCGCAGCGGTGGCGATGTCGTTGACGGCGTTGATGTAGGTGCCCTGGAAGGTCCAGGCGCCACCTGGCACGAACCAATCCGTCAGGCCCCAATCCACATCCCAGCCCATGGGCACACCGTTGATCGTGAGCACCTCGGCCGCGAGCTGCTGAGCGGTTCGATTGGCGGCGTTCCCAAAGTTCATGACGGGCGCATAGGGCTCATCCAGGATCGCCGCCTTGCCCCGGCCTGAGACAGTGAAGCGCAGCTCGGGCAGAAACCTCTCGTCCTTGGCCCGGTTCTCCAGCAGTAGCCTGAACGCCACGCCATTGACCATCACGGCCAGCTCGGCCGGCCGCCCGGAGCTGTCGCGGCCGAGGTGGTTGCGGGCACTCTCATGCAGCGAAGCCTCCCAGTTCCACGTCCAGGAGCCTTCGTCCAGCGACATCGTGAATCCCAGGGCGTGCAAGACCGCGCCGGTATCTACCCGGTGCAGCGTGACAGTGTTGAAAGCCATGTAAACCCTCCTGCGTTGAACGACCACCGTGCCCGGTTGAGGCGGCGGTGTGTGTCGCTCACAAACAAAAACCAGCGGCATCCCAATGCCCGCCTCTTCCGTAAAGACCAGCCGCACGGGTAGCGAAGGCACATAACAAGGATCTGGCGCCGGTGGGGCTACTGGGCGCACCCAGCGGCCGGTCGGCGGACGCATTGCCTGCTGATACCGGACCCGCAGGTACATGCGGACAGGGTCGCCATCGGACTCCGCCTCGGTGAACCCGGCGCGGACCGGCACGCCCTGCTGATACCGGGACTGGAGCCAGGCCCTCGGGGCGCGTGAGGCCTGTTGATACCGAATGGCAACGGGCCAAGTGCGAACACGCTCGGCCTCCTGGTACTGGGCCCGAACCCTGGTGCTCAAGCGCTCAGCCTGCTGCCACGCCATTCGCAGCGGCCAGGTGTCCGAAGCGATGGCCTCCAGGTAGTTCACGGCCAGCCAGGCATGCACTGAGCTGTCCCCACTGGACCAAGCGACCGCCAGGCTGCGCACCACCGCCTCGGCCTCTTGCCAGCGCGCCCTGCAGCTCACGCGCAGCGGCACAGCGCTTTGCCAAGCTACGATCAATTCCGATGCCACCGGGTCACCCTCCGACCAGCCGCTGCTCAGCGAGGCCACGATGGGGCGCGGTGTGTTGCTCTCATAGTGGGCATTGACGGTGCCGCCCAGGCGGGTGATATGCGCCTGCAGGGTGACCGTGACATCGGGCGGCGGCGGGACGTCGTCGTCCACTTCCCCGAACACCAGGCGCAGCGGGAATCCGTCCGCCAGCGATGGCGCTGAGAAGATGAGGCGAATCGGCTCCATCGTCAGCTCAGGGCCGTGGTGCCCAGTTTGAGACGGCCGCCAGCCAAAAGGCGAGTTCCAGTCAACCCGGGAACCTTGAAAGGCCCCGTGCCCGCTTCGTCGGTGACCGCTCCGCTACCCAGCAGCTTGTTCTCATAGCTGTACCAGACAGCCGATACCGCAAAGCCGGTGGCCAAGATCAAATCACCCAGCGGGTCCGCTTGAGCCAGCACGAGCTGCTCGTCCACGATCTCACCACAGGGCGACGCCAGCACCAGCACGGCCAGCGTGACGTTGCTCGCGCTCAAGTAATGCAGGCGCGACGCGGCACCTCGCGCCAGCAAGCCTTCCAACATTGCCACGGCCCCATCCGGCGCCATCACCAGCTCGCTCATTCAACAAACTCCGGGTGGCCCTGCGGCTTAATGCGGTCGGCGATCACTGCCCGCATGCCAGTTTCTGGGTAGATGGCCGTCACCGTGTACGTGAAGTTCTCGTCGACAAACTCAAACGCGCCCACCCCAGTTGGGCTCCAAACCTGGCGGATCACCTTGCCGTCAATGTCGCGCTCGAGCCGGACCGTTGCGGCTTGCGGCAGGTAGGTCTTTGGGTCGGTACGCGGCAGCACTTCCCTCACCACCTCAAACGGTATGCGGCCTATGCCGGGGCAGATCAGCAAATCCTTGGTCTGCAGCGGCTTGTGAGGGTTGCTTGGCAAGGGGCGAAGAATGCCGGTCTTGGTGGCCGAGACGAAGCGCCCAAGGCCATAGCACTGGTGCTCGATGTACTCCGGGCTTGGGCCGGTGCCCGTGGTCACATCCCCGCCATGGAGTTGCAGCGCAGTGGGCCAGCGCGCAATCGTGGTCCTTGCCCCCACGACGATGCCATCCACGTTCTGTGGCGTGGGGAAGGTCCAGGTAAGGACTACCGACTCACCACCCGACGCCCAATAGCAGCCGGTGCCGGTGTTGTCGTCTTTCAGATTCGCCAGCGCCCCGCTTGGCGCGGCACTGGCCGTCAGTGTTGCGGCGGCGTCGACGCGGGTGGTGCCGTTGTAGAGATGGAACTCCGAAATCTCCAGGGTAGCTGGAGTGGCGGCAGTCAACGCCAGAGCGCGCCAATACTTGTGGGCGGCCATGGCTTATCTCCAGGGGCCGGTGATATCAATAAACACCGCTTTCAGACTTGAGTTTGCGTTCACCCCCGTTGAGCAGAACGTCGAGACAAACGACCGCCCATCCGGCATGTCCAGAATTGCGTGCGCATCGATGAGCCTTTCAGCACTGGGGCATGGCCCAAATTGCACACCAGGGAACGATGCTCGCGGGAACGATGTGACGGTGTCGTGGTACAGAACACGGCCCATGGGTATCGCCCCAGTGATGGGGTTGGGAAGATCGGGGAGGACGCCCAGGTTGAGGTCGCAGTTGGTTGCACCACGCACGGCGGTTCCGGCGCCTGACACCCCGCGTGGAACTGCAACCATATAGTCAGGAGACATGTAGTCCCACATGTAGGTGCCCCCCCCGTTAACCGCCCAGTTGGTGTCTACACCGCCAGCAATCACAGTTGCAAACGGGTCACCGCCCGGGCTCTCGGGAACCAGGTCACCGAAGACCAATGCCTGATGAGCCCGCGCGTTCCCGCTGTAGTAGTTGAAAGACGACTGCACACAGAGGTAGAACGTGCGGCCGTCCGATGCAAAAAGGTACGGCGCATTGCCGGTGCCTGCCGGGTCTTCATCCTTGCCCCAGTAATAGCCGCCGTTGAGCTGCGCGGCGCTCGGGAACAGGCCCGTGCCTGTGGAGATCGCCGTCATGTTTTCGTAGCCCACGGCGCGCGCATAGTTCGCTGTGGTGTCGTTGATGCGAAGGTACTGGCCGTGCGCGGCCGGGTGGGCCGACTTGTAGGCGGCGAGGTTCGTGCCAGAGAAAGGCTTGTTGAACCCGGCCGGTGCCATCTTGACCGTGATGGCGCCCGTGGCGGTGCCGTCCGCAGCCGCCGTTGCCCACTTGATGACGTTGGGCGCCACGGCTGTCACTTTCTGTTCACCGTTTAAAGCCGTGAGGGCGCCGGTCACGCCATCCACCAGCACCACGGCATGCTTTGCTGCCGCGTGGTCGGTCGGAAACGTCGCCGTGGCCACGCCACCCGCTACGACAACGCTGGAGGCGGTTTGCAGGCCCCAGCCATTGACCAGCAGGGCGTCCAGCAGGGCAATCAACGCACCGGCCGTGCGGGGCAGTGTGGGCGCGCCAGGCATGCTGCTGCGCGCCCATTTGACAGATGTATCTACAGGTGATGCCATGGTGTTGTGCCTTGATCAGGGACGCTGCGTGTCGCCGCGTGCGTGGACAGAAAACTCATAGTCAATGCCCGAGTCCGGGCCTTGTTGAATGACCCGCACGAAGGGCACTGATGCCAAAGCGCCTTCGGTGTTGGGCCGCAGCACGTTGCCTGCCACCCAGCCTGCCCCCCAGCCCGCTGCGGGGATCGTCAGGTATGGCACACCCGTGTTTGGGTTGATGGGCGAGCAATCGACGGCGATGCTCCCCGTGCCGATCTCGCCGAACTCCTCGCTGATGATCCGAAACGAGGTGCTGGATGTGAACCAAAAGGCCAGCCGCTGGGTCGATGCCCCGGCATTGGTGACCACAATAGGGAAGTCCCGGTCGTTGTAAGTGCCTGTGGCGGGCGGTCCCTCCGGTTCATCCTTCCAGGTCACCCCGTCCCAGGTGAACTGGTCAAACAGCAGCGAGACGCGGGCGTACATGTCGCCGATCAACAGCGCGCTGCTTATGTAGGTGCCCTCCACGGGGTAGTCATGGGTGAGCTGCTGCTGAAACCGGATGTGCCCGCTCACCTGGGCGTCGGCGACCACACCGGCGTCCTCGATGCGATGCTCCACGGTGACAGGCTGGCTGTATCCGGTCACATTGTTGAACTCGACCATGCCTGTCTCAAGGTCTGCCGTGAAGCCGGTATGAATCGCCACACCGTCATGCCCCAGCACGCGAACGCGAGACAGGCGGACCCGGCCACAGTCAATCACGGTGCCGTTGGAGACGACGGCCGGGGGCACCTTTTTGGTGTTGCCGATCACTGCGACGCGACCCGGAGCATGCACGGGCACCCGGCCGTCGCTTGGCAGGCGCACCGAGTTGATCCCCACGATGCCCGCGTCAAGAGGGATATAGGTGTACGCCACCGCGTTGTAGCGCAGCGTGCTTGCCTGCACCACATCCAGGTTCACCACACCCACACCCGGAATCTGCATGTGCGAAAGATCCACAGTGCCCAGCGCATTCGGCACGGGACTGCAGAACACCAGCTCGCAGACGCCGTATTCAAAATTGATGGTGCCCTTGACCCGCGCCCCGTCGATCTTCCCATTGACTCCGGCAGTGACGTTGATGGGCGTTCCATCGTCCATGGTCCCCACGATGGAGAAGCTGCCAGGCCGTATCGGCGCCGTGGTCGTCCTAAACAGCACCCGCATGTTCGCGGACAGGTCGCCATTGCCCGAGGACGGTGGTGCCTGGATAGCGCGCCAGTCGGTCACCACGTTGGCGGCGGCTGTGGCCCAGGTGTTGAGCTGCACCACACCCAGCGCAGCACTCACGGCACCCACTGGCACACCGGCGCCGGTCGCGGGGTTGATATCGGTGAGCAGTACGCCCGTATTGGCACCGACATAGCGCTGCCCGTTGAGTGCGAACGACACGCCCTGCAGGTTGAATCCCTCGGCCAGGTTCGACACGCGGGTCATGAAGCGGTCGATAGTGACGCTCATAGGCTCGGCAACCGGTGCCCCCACCGTGAACGTGAAAACTCCTGGCGGCTGCGGAGAATAGACACTCGCACCCACCCAGCCGACCGCATACCCTCCGCCCACGGCATACGGCCCGGAGTTCTCGTGGTTCTGCATCAGCTGCGCCCGTGCCCCGACCGAAGCCGCGAGCTGATTGGCATCGACGCCCGCCATGTTGACCGTCACTGCACCGGTGCTGTTGTTGATCGTGCCGCAAGCCTGGCCATCCTGCAGCACCAGGCCGCCAGCGCCGTTGTCGCGCACGCTCGCGCGGTAGTGGCGGGTCGGCTCTGACATGAGGAACATGTCGCCCGGCAGGCCAGACAGTGACGCCGTCACCGATATCCACAACGAGAAGTGCACACTGCCAGGCACGGTGTTGGGAGTGATCGCGCAGGAGATGGACGCGCTGCTGCCGGTCCACGTCACATCGGCCAGGGTGCTCGCCGCTGCCGAACTCTGATTGATGGACACCACGGCCCCCACCGGGGGCAGTACGTTGGGAGCCAACAGGATCAGGCCGCGCTGATAGTCCACCACGCCCGATGCATCGCCCGTCAGAAACCCATTGCCATCATCAGACGCGGTGTAGGTGGGGCCACTCGGGGTGTGCTTCCACGTCAGCGTCGTGAGGCCAGGAGACAGCACCCGGCTACCCGGTGCCTCCGACACCTGGCCGCTGGTGTTGATCGGCACATAGAGCTTTCCAGCCATGCGCAGCGCCGTATTGGGCACAGGGGGTGCAGCCGTTTCCTCGGCCCACTGCAGGATGATGGCGCTGCCGACATCGGGCAGAAAGCCCAGGGATGCCAGCAGCGTGCCCGTGGTCCGGTTGAGGTTACCCACGCCATAGGAAGAGTCCAGGCCGCGCAGCGCGCCCGATCCGTCCTCGCGCAGCATGTACCACCGGCCCGAGTGCATGTAATGCAGCACCAGGCTGCGCCGAGCGGGAGGTATCAGCGTCACCACGTAGTTCAGCGAGCGGTTCGCCATCGTGACGGGGGTGCCAATGGAGCGCTGCGCCGCTTGGGGCATCGCCGCTGGCGTCGCAGTGATGGTGTGCACCCCGCCACCCGAGCCGAACACGTCGACCGAAAGGCTGGCGATCCCGTTGTCGTAGTCGATGGCCCCCACCTCGGCGCCGGACTGCAGCAAGCGCCCGCCCTTGTCGGTGATCACTACACCATCGCGTTCAATCGTGACGCTGCCGGGCAGTTGGCTGCCACCGATGTAAAGCGACTGGGTGGTGGTCCAGATCGTCGTGATCGTCTGCACCACCGGCCCACCGGCTGCGACCAGGGCATAGGCCATCCCATTGGTCGAGGCATCGGCAATCGGGGTCTCCACCTGTGCGCTGGGCACTATGGGCTGGTGGATGGTGGTCGCGCGCACGGTGTATTCACCAATGCTTGCGGGCTCCGCCAGGGGCACGGTGCCATAGAAGCGGGCCGCGTCCGCCACCACCGCTTCGTTCAGCCCAGTGCGTGCACGCAGATCATCCACCGAAGGGTCGATGCGCTGTGCATCAAAGCCGGGAAAGTCGGCTTCAAGACGCTCACTGATGCCAAGGGCAACGATGTTGCGGACGAAGTCGCCCTGGCCGTCGGTGAAGACGCGCACCAGGTTCGACACCGAGGTGATCGCCACGAACTGTTCCACCTCGCCTGGCTGGCCGAATAGCTTTCGCAGGACAAGACGGTCGCCGATGTTTGGCAGCGGAACGCCTTCTCTCTGGCAGATTGAGATATTGGTTTGCCCCTGCAGCATGTCGCCGAAGAGGTAGGCGGGGTAGCTGGAGCCCCCCGCAAGGTAGCTCTCGATGCGCTTCTTGATGTCATCGCGCTTCGCAAAAAGGTCATCCACTTCCACCATCACGATGGACACGCGCGGATCGTTCGGCGGCTCCGCAATGATCACGTTCGTGCCAAGAAAGACGGCGGTGTCAGGCGTCGTGACGCCGAGCACCGTCTGGCGGATGTTCACCCGCCCGAGAGTGCGGTCCAGTTCGCTGATGCCGGGAAAGACGGCGTGCTTGGCCGCGTCAGGAATGACAACACCAGAGGGACCACCGGCCCCTTCGGGTGCGTCGCTCATGTTTCGGGATGCGAAGAATTTAACGTCGCCGGATGCGATGGGCATAGTCAGACTTTCAGGAAACGGAAGGTGGGGAGGTAGAGCAGCTCGCCGGTGATCTCGCCGTCGATCAGCTTCCAAATGGGGCGGGCCGTGAAGCCGCCCTGGGCGTGGTCAAAGATGACCTGGTGCGCGACACCTCGCAGCACCAAGACCAGCTCAATGTTTTTAAGAGCCGCCCACGCTTTGAGGCGGTCGCACTGCGCGCGCTCGGTCCAGGCCTGGCTGGACTCGCCATCAAGGGTGATGGGCTGGCCTGCCAGCTTCTCGGCCTGGTCAACCATCAGCGCGCCCTCGGTGCTGTAGCCCGTGGCTTGATCGATGGGGCTCCAGTCGTATTCATCGGTCCACTGAAGGCGATCACTGAGCGTCTCCGTGACGCCGTCGTAGGTGAGGGTGATGGTGCTCATGGGGTCTACCGGTTTGCCGTGCGTTTAGCTGCGGCCAGCCGCCTGAGCAGGTCCGTGCCCCTTTGCTGGCTCGCCGAGTCGGGGAACTCGAACTGGGCGCTGCCAAGGCCGGGAATCGTGACGTTGCTGATGAAGGTCGGGCCATCTGGGCTGACGCCGACACCGTTGCCGCCGCCCCCAGAGCCCGAACCGCTGCTGTCGCCCAGGCCCTGATAGCCTGGTGCGATTCCGGCGTTGTCGCTACTGCCACCTGGAGAGCGAACGCCCGAAGAGCGGGGTCCTCTGTCAGAGCCACTATCACTTGGGGAGCCAGACGGGCTGTCTGAGCTGGATTCGCCCTTTTCTTTGGCCTTGCGCTCTCGCTCGCGTTCCTTCTCCCGGGCCACACGCTTGGCCTCAATTTCGCGCTCTACACGCTCCAGTTCGGCTGCGATGTTTCTTTGCTCCAGAAGACTTTGAGCGGATCGAGGCCCCCCGTAGTTCTTCTGGTAGGCCTGCAACTGCAAGCGCAACTCCCATGCCTTGCGTGTTTCTGGGTCGTTTAGTGCTTCTTCTCCGTACCGCTGGACGATCTGTTGATTGATGTCCGTTTCGTTCACTGCGGCATACCGGATATCTCGGGATTTCTGCTGCCCTTCGGCAATATGGCGCTCGCGCTCAGCCATGCGCCGGAAGTTCGCGGCTGCCAAGTGCTGCCCGGCTGCCTCTGCCTCTTGCGCCTTTCTCTCGTACTCATCGCTCTGTGGGGTGCCAGGTGCCCCTTCACCCAAACCACCGCCACCGCTACCCCCGCCACCGCCACCGCTGGGAGTGTTTCGCAGCCGTTGCATGGAGCGGCCTGCACCGTCTGCCGCGCCCGCTTGCCGCCCCAGCGCCCTGGTGACATCGTCGATGCCCTTCACTGCGCTCCCAGCATCCCTACCCAGCTGGATGTGCACATCGGCCAGGTCTTTCATCTTCTTGGCCGTCACTTCCGCGATTTCGGCCTCCTTGACCTTGACCTCGGCAGACTTTTGAGCAGCATCCATCTCTAGCCGCTTGGCCCCGACCAGCTGACCGTTGGCTTCAAGCTCTGCGCGCTTCGCTGCCACGGTTGCGAGTGCCGACTGAGCCTCTGCGCGCTTGGCCTGGGCCGTGAGTTGCAGTAGCTGGATCTCCAGCTTGCGAATCTCATTTGCGGCGCGCATCGCCCCCACTTCATCGCCCTTGGCCCTTGCCACCTCAAAGATGGCCCGTTGCTGCGCGATGGCAAGCTGTACCCCGGCTTGCTCCAGGCTGAGGGCAGCTTGCTGTGCGTTGGCCTTGGACTGGATAGCCTTCACTTGGTCCGAGACGGCATCACGGTAGAGCAGCGCGGCGCGGCCCGCTTCGTTTTCTGCGTCTTTGAGCGCTGCGGTGGTTGCCAGGCCTGCCTCTTTCGCTGCCCTCACGCGCTCCAGGGCAGCCTGGGCCTTTTCATAGGCCTCCCGCAGTTCGTCCACCCGGCCACTGTTGTCCTGCACCGCCTCGGCCTCGGCGCGTGCCTGCACTGCCACCATGCGGCTGGCGCCTGCCTGGGCCACGGCCTTATCGGTTTCCTGCTGGCGCAGGGCGATCGCCTTTTCCAGCTCGGCCATTTGCTTGGACTTGGCCTCGTCTGCCAGCCCGCGCTGCGCGACTTCATCCTGCAGCGCTTTCAGCTCGGCCTGCATGGTGGCCAGCTCTTGCAGCTTGAGGGCTGCGAGCCGCTCCAGCTCGGCCGCACTGGCAGCAGCCGCTGCCGCCTGGGCCTGGCGCTGCTCGGTCTCGGTGCCAAAGGCGGCGGCCAGCGCCACGGCGGCTTTGCCCTCTGCATCTCGCGCGATCACGCTCTTTTCCTGGGCGGTGATTTGTTCAACGATGGACTCGCGCACGATGCGATAGCCGTTTTGCAGCTTCACGAAGTCGCTGGCACCGGCCAGGGCGGCGGCGCTCATCGCACCGGTCTTGTTGGCCAGCTCTTGCTGGGCCAGGGCGGTGATGATTGCCTGGTCGCCGCTGTTCTTCAGGGAGTTGCGCAGGGTTTCGTTGTGCTGCGCTGCTTTCAGAATCTTGTCGTTGGCTTCCTTCTCAATGTCCGCGAAAGCTTGTTTCAAGCCCGAAAAGTCCCAGTTCGCAATAGCCGCCAGGACTACCCCAATACTCTTTCCAGCCGCAACAAGGCTTACGTCCAAGCCCACGATGGCGCCTTGCGCAATCTCAGCTGCAACCTTGAGGGCAGACAAGCCGCCCGCATCCCCAATATTCGCCGCCATGTCGGTGACGGCGTTCTTGATATTGGTGATCTCCTGAGTCAGCGTCTGAGCGGCTGGAGCGCTTCCATACAGCTCATTCAGGCCCTTGGTCAGGGCCGGGAAGATATCGCTGGCTGCGATCTTGCCCTCTTCGACCAGCTTCATGAGCTCGGCGGTCGTGATGCCCATGCCCTTGGCAGCGGCGTTCAACGCACCCGGGAGCGCCTCTCCGAGCTGGCCGCGCAGCTCTTCACTCTGGACGGTGCCCTTGCTGGCCATCTGAGCCAGTGCCTGCAAAGCGTTGCTCGTCTCAGCACTGGATTTGCCCGCTTTCCCCATGGCCGTAGCCACGGCCTCGAACACTTGGCGGGTAGGCTCGCCCTCTACCGCAGTGCCCTTCGTAGCCGCCGAAAGGCTCAGGAACGCACGCCCCACCTCGTTGACGTCCGCACCAATGCGCGATGCCACGGTGCGAACAAACTCCAGCTCTTTACCTGCCTTGGTTGCATCGCCCGTCACAGCGGTCAACCCGCTGCGCAACTGCTCCATCTGGGCAGCTGCAGTGACCAGTTCGCGGAACGAAAAGGCGACGCCCAATGCGCCCGCCATCTGCCCCAGCAGGCCGGTGAGGTTCGTGACGCGCGCGCTGAGCTGGTCTGTAGCGCCCGCGCTGTTGCGTTTGGCGGTACCCAGTGCCCCGGCGCGTTGCGCGGCCTGGTCTGCTGCTGCCGCCTCTACCCGCAGGGCTTTGGCGTGGTTCTCTGCCGCCTGCAGCTCCTTGGCCTGGGCAGCAGTCAGCGGCCCAATGGCGGCCAATTCCTCACGGCGTGCGGCCGTGGCTTGCTGGATAGCGGTGGCCTCGGCCCGCTTGAGGCGGGCTACCAGGTTGAGCTGATCGGCTTCAATCTGGGCCAGCGCATTCTGGGCGCGGGTGGCTGCTGTCTCATCGCCCTTTGCCTGGGCGGAGCGCAGCCGGGCTTCCTGGTCGGCCTGGCTGGCTGCCAAGTGCTGGCGCTGCAGCTCGATCTCGGACTGTTCAACCTGCAGCCCGGCTTTGATGGCCTTTGTCTTGTCGTCTACCGCTTTGGTCAGGTCCGCAATTTCATCCCCGGCCCCGCTCGCAGCGGTGCCAAGCTTCTGTACGCTGGCACCAGCGGTGGTGGATGCGGCACCCAGGTCTGTCGTGGCGTCCTCTACGGTGCCCAGCGTCTTGCCGAATTTGTCCAGCCCTTCGTCCCTGACGCGGACTGTGTAGTCGAGCTGGTTTTCGTTAGACATGTGAAGGTACGGGATTTAGGAAGAAGAAGGGCCGCGCGCCGCCAGGTCGTGCGGCGGGCGGCCCGGGTGCGCCGTGGTGTGCGATCAGCCCATGCGAGTGCGGTAGTAGCGGCTGATGCCCGTGCCTGTCTTGGTCGGGTCCAGCAGCACCGTGCCTTCAACGTCCAGGGCGTTGAAGCCCTTGCCAATGAGCGTGAGGCTCTTGGTAACGCCCTGGCTGGCGCGGAAAATGTTGGTCACAGCCGGGTTGCCGCCATCTGCCTCATTCAAGCCGCCAAAGAGCAGATCAAGTTCCGGCGCCTTGGTGGTCAGAGCCTCAATTGCTGCGTAGGCGCCATAGCTGTAGCTGGCCCACAGCAGATCAGAGTTAGCAACTCCTACGGCCTCTGGCAGCAGCAAAACGCCCTCAGGCCGCACTTCAAAGTTGCCAGCCATCGCTACCGGTGTGGCGGCGCCAGCAGTCGCACCCTTCTTCAGAACAAAGGCGGTCGGGCTGATGTGGGTCAGCGGGAGCAAGCCGCCCAGAGTGGCGACATAAGGCTCGTCGGCCACATCACCGGCGTCGATGGACTCCACCGTGCCCAGAACAGCACGAGCGAGGTTGACGACATTCAGATCGGCGATCTTCGCCTTCATCTTCACTTCCTTGACGCGGCGCACCTCGGCGTGAGTGCCGCCGCCAAGCCGCGTCATGTCCTCTTGGGTCTGCACGTCCTCGGAGTGCTCCAGGCTCAGCTCAAGAACGTTGCCCACAGGCATATGAAGCGCCGTTGATCCGTAGGCGCGCGCGTAGAGTTGCCCCACAGTCATGCTGGGCTTGTAGATCTGCTTGATGACTTCGATGGCCATGGTGGCTCCTATAAAAAATGATTCAGCCTTGAAAAACCGACTCGACCAGGAAGGCGAGCGGCAGATACATAAACCCACCGCTGTGGCCAGCGCCGGGCGCAGGTGCCAGGCGCATCGGTCCCGCCACGTTTGGTGGGCGAAACCCCATCAGCGCCGCGCCAGCAAGGGCTGCCAGCTCCCCAGCTTCTGACCGCGCGGCTTCACCGCTCTTGATCGTGCGCACGTTCTTGACTGCCGACACAACAAGCCAGGTGTGATCCAAACGCGCCGACTTGCCGTCAAAACGCGACTCCAGCACCCGAAAGCCATTCCAGATCACATGCACCGCAGGGGTTGGCTGCAGCTCTTCCTTGATGCCTGCCAAGTCGGATTTGGTCAGTACATGCACTGCTGGTTTGCGGTCGGCAAACGCATCCTTTAGCCGGGCCACGATGTGCGCCTCGGGCTCCATAAAGTTGTTGGGATGAGGTGCCAGCGGTGCGGCTACGGTGGCCATCAGTACCGCCCCCAGTCGAACGCGCTGCTCGGCGCGCGGGTGACCATGTGCCCAGCGGGTTGCGCCACCTCGGTGTCGGTGCCCCCGAGGCTCACAACTCCCTTGTTCAGGTCTGCCAGGTACTGGTCAGCCCAAGCCGCACCGCGTCGCAGCTCCTCGGGCACCGACGAGCCGTAAAGGCGCTTGAGCGCGATAGCAGCCACGGCGGCAGGCAAGCTGCTGCCCTGCACCATGTCCACAGGCAAAGGCATCTGCGCCCGGTAGCGCGGGAACAGGTACGTGTCGGCATGCTTGCTGGCACGCTCCAGGGCGTCTTGCAGCCGGGCCAGTGCTGTTGTGGCCACCGTCACATCGTCCGCTGGCCAAGCGCTGGTGTCGCCCCCGGCGGCAGCAACCGCCAGCAGTGCGCTGTCGAGCACGGCCTCAGGGGCGCCGCGCTGGGCCAGCTCGCGCCAGCCATCAGTGGCAGCGTTAGCCAGGTCGGTCAATGTGGCGTAGGCAGACACAACGGCACCAGTCAGCGCAGCACGCGGATGAAGTCGCCAGCAGCGGCCGCAGCGTCTCGGGCGCGGCCACTGGCTACACCTGCAGCGAGCGTGATGGCGCGGCCTGTGGCGTCGCTTTGCACCTGCGCTCCCACCGCCACTGCCGCACCTGCTTCCACCAACATTTCGCCATGGGTGGCCACGCTGGCCTGCTCGCCGATGTCGAAGTTGGACACAGGCACGCCGAGCGTTGCGTCAGCTGCGGCGGCGGTTGCGCCAGCAAAGTTAGCGAAGCGAAAGCGCGCCAGGGCGCTGGTGGCCAACACAGTGGTGGCCATCAAGATTTTTTCAGTCTTCATGGTTGCTTATTCCTCGGGAGTTGCGGGAATCAGCGTGACCAGGTTGCCAAGGCGATCAGCCTGGGCCTGGGTGAGCTGGACCTCGTAGCCGACACCGTAGAAGGTGCCGTTGTGCCGGATGGGCACCGAGCCCACGCCGTAGCTGTGCGTGGCCTTCGGATCTGGCCGAGCGGTAGGCGCTGCTGGCGCTACGAGCGCTTGCGCCGTAGATGCACCTTCTGCGGTCCCTGCTGTGTCAGCCGCGCCGGTCTGGTTTTTCGTCTCCAGGCCCGTCGCGGCGCCCGTCGAGGCCAGCGCATCAGTGGCAGCGGTAATGGTTGGCTTCTGCTCTTGTGCTGGCGCACCAGCCTTAGCATTGGTGGCGCCCTTCGATTGAGGTGTTGCCTTCGCCATGATCAAGCCGCTCCCGTCACCACGTAGCCAGCCTCGGCACCCAGCATGTAGGGGCGGAAGATGTCTGTGTTGCGGATGATTTCCAGCTTGCCGTCTTCGGAGCGGGTGTCCACCACCGGGTTGCCCTTCTTGCGAAGGGTGTAGCCAAAGCTGGGCTCGTAGGCCGACCGCACGGGGGCATCGCCAGCCACAGAGGGCGCGGCCGTGGGTACGTAGGCCAGCACCAGGTTGCCACCCCACAGATCGGTGACCACGCCCGCATCGGTGGTGTAGATGCCTTTACCCACGACGATGTTTTCGATCTCGAAGATCTCGCGCAGGTCCGCCAGTTGCACCAGGCGCGATCGCGTGTCGCTCAGAATGGCCTTGAGTGCCGGGTGGCGCTTCATGACGCGCCAGGCCGAGTACCCGATGACCATGGTGTTCGGCTCTTTCACGATCTTGTTGCGCACGGCGGCTTTGGCGTCGTCCACCACACCTTCCGGGTCGCTCAAAGGGTCGCTGAAGACATCGCTACCAGACAGCGCAACCTTATTGCCCACCGGATAGTTGGCAGGGTTTTGCGTCATGCCGGCCACCATGGCCTCATGGCGCAGACGAATGCCCTCCACCACACGATTGGTTGCGTGGGCCTGCAGCGGAAACGCGGACTCGGCGTCTTCGCGGTAGTCGATGGGGAATTCCAGATCGTGCTCTTCCAGGCTGATGTCGATGCTATCGACGTCATCTGGATTGATCCGGTTGGACTTGGCGCGCAGCGCACGCTCAGTGGCGTAGACCTTGAAGGCGTCTTTGCCGAAACGCGGAATCTTGCCGCCTTCCTTGTCCACGGTCACAAAAGGCAGCAGCTGGTCGCCCACAAAAGCGGCGTTGCTGTAGCCAATGGCCAGCGCGCTCAGGACCGGGTCCACCACGCGCAATTTGCTCAAACGTCCCATGAATGTTTCTCCTAGAGTTATGGGGTCGATTTACTTGGCGCGCATCACTGCGTGGGCCGCTGTGGCGTAGTCCACCTTGTGGTCCTTCGCATAGGCTCGGATGCGCTTGTCTTGTGCAACGCGCTCAGGGTCCGCGCCTTCGGCGAACTCCACCGGTGTTTCATCGGTGGCAGCGGCGCCTGCAGCGCGTTCGCGCGAAGCCTGTTCGCCAAACTCCACCTGCTTGGGCAGCGCCCGCACAAAGTCGCGGAACGACTCATGCAAGGGCTTCTTGGCATCGCCTTCGCCGAACTCGACGTCGGGTGTGGCCTGCAGTTGGGCGCCAATGGCGGCCACTTGGCCCGTCAGCGCGACCGGGATGCGGGCTTCGGCCGCCATTGACTCGGCGAACGCCACGTTGTCGGCCAGTACGGAAGCGTTCTTGCGTTCGGCGTCAGCGGCTTTGAGCGCGGCAATCTCACGATCCTTGTCTTCGTTTTCCTTGCGCAGACGCGCGGCTTCTTCTTCAGTCACTGCGGACTCCTTTGGTGGTTGAGGGGTTGCGGCTGGCGCAGCTGGGGCGCGTTCGGAAAACGCTGCCGGTGCGCCTGCAGCGCTGCGGGCTTCGTTGATGTTTTCAGCGGCGCCCAGCTCCAGTGCGCGCACGTCGTAGTTGGGAAGCGCCTTGTCGGCCTCTTCCAGGCCGAACTTGCTCACCATCCAGTCGCGCAAGTTGCGCCAGAGGTTGGCGGAGGTCATGGCGTCCCACTCGCCAAAGGCCACGCCTTCTTGGAAGCACACGCAGCCGTCGTCGCTCTCGGCAAACTCGGGATCGTCCAAGCCCTTCACGCCGGGTGGCTGCGCACCCAGAAAGCCGATGTGGCGCAGATACCAAACGCCGGGCACAGGGTTGTTGGCGTCTGTGGGGCGGTAGAACTTGGCCGACACGGTGCCGTAGCTGCCAGCGCGCACGCTCTCGGCAAACTCGGGGTCAACCTTGTCGGCAGCAGCAAAGAGGCCGCGTTCGGTAGCAGACAAGGCAACGGTCCAACCCTTGGCGGGGTGGTCAACCTTGGGGTGCCCCACCACCAGTGGAGCCTTGGATTTCTTGGGGTCGTAGGCCCGGGCAGTGGCCTGCAGGTCAGCCTGACTGAACTCAATGACTTCGCCCGCAGCAGTGGTCCACTGGCCGGGTTTGAAGATGTGCAGAGGCTTGGGAGCTGGGGCGGCGGCTTGAGGCATGGACCGCACTGTCGCGCGGCCTGCCCCTGGTGGCTAAATCAAGCGCTTGAACGTTTTCTGCGCCCGCGCCTCGCGCGCGTGAGGGGCTTGGGTTATTCCAGGATCAGGCGGCCCTGGCGGCGGCTGATGTCGTCTTGGTGCATGGCGTCCATGATCTGGCGCACGCGGGTCGGAGTGAGATGGTACTCACGGGCCAGCTCGTTGTAGTTGCGGCCATTGAAGCGCTCGTACATCTCACGGTCTCTGAGACTCGCACGGTACCGCAGGCCCTTGCCCAGGTAGAAGTTTCGCCCGCCTTCCTCCGCGCTGAGCCGCTCCGTCTGGCGCAGGGCGAGCGTGGCCAGCTTGTGCTGACGTTCGGGCGTGGGAGCAACTTCTTCATCCTCCACCAGCTGCACAAACAGCCACTCCGCCACCGTGCGCAGGTTCTCGGGGTAGCCCGCGTCGAGCTGCTGATGCAGTGGTGCGAGTTGCGCAGCGTCCAGCATCACGCCCCCCTGTGCTGCCACGCCTTGAGCGCTTCGATCAGCGTGTCGAGCTGGGCCGCATTGGCAAACGCCAGTGCACTCACATGCACCGTGCGGGCCACCCAGGCGTTGAGGGCGGCGGGGCTGGTGTCGTGGACAAGGCCGTCGCGGTGCAGCTGGTGCCACAGCGCCCACACCTTGCGCTCTCGGGGGCTTGCTTCGGCTTTGGCCTGAGCGAACGTGCGGCCGGTCGTGCGGCGGCGCAGCGGTTTTGCCACGCCCGAACGTTCGGCCAGGTTCTGCATGTGGTCGCGCACGGCCTGGCGCTCCTTGTCCGTCAGGTCCTTGCTGCTCGTCTTTTGGGTCAGGCTCTTGAGCAGCGCGCGGTAGTCGTCGTCCGAGAGCCGCAGCTTGGACTTGATAACGTGGATGGCTGCGATGTGGTTTGCCATGGCGATCAGCCCAAGAGCAGCGGGCTAAGCCACCAGTTCCAGAGCCCGAGCAAGCTGCAGGCAAGGAACACCCATTGCTGCACATGCAGCGGCCACTGGCGTTGCCAGGCGCTCACCGTGAGCCAGCCCACATTGCTGACCAGGAACGCGCCGAACCCCCAACCAGGGTACGCAGGCATTGCCAACAGCAAGGCGCCGAGCATCCCGAAGAACGCGGCCAGGGTAGAGAGATAGAAGGCGGGGATTTTCATGGTTGGGCTTGTGCAGGTTGTATTGCGGGTGCGGCGGCTGGTTGCATCTCTGCAAGCGGCACCAGGGGTATGCGTTCTGCGGGCAGCTCCAGCGTCTGCGCAATCAACCCCCCTTCAGTGGACCGCGCCACCGCCAGCATTTGCCCTGTGCGCGCTGCCAGGCGGGGCGCTGTGAAATCCTGCCCTGCGTGTCGCACTGTGCCGCCTGGGCGCACGCGGCGGATGAACCAGGACGACGCGACGATGCTGCGGCGGCCCTTGTAGCGGCTCCAGGCCTGCATGATCTTGCGCGGGTCGCTGGGCCAATAGCCATGGCGAAGCCGGTGCACTGTGCCGTGTGCCATGCCCAGGGCGCGCGTTGCGGCGCCCAGCGGGCTCTCACGCAAAAAATGCAGCAAATCGGGCGGAGCGCAATCCGGCCCATACAAGCGCTTGGAACCCTCAGCGCTAGCGCTGGTACCAACCGGCATGTTTGAGGGGCTGCAACCCGCTCCCAATCGATCCACAGAGGCAAGGCAATCCATCATTGCCCCCCCGTTTCGCCGCCAAGCGCTTCGGCCACGTCAGGGATCAGCTTCACCAGCTCGCCCGTGGCAATGGCCACATCAGCATCAAACCCACCGTCGTCGGCCTTCGTGCCTTCGAAAACGGTGTCGAGGAACTGCACCTTGCGCAACTGCAGCTCGCTGGTGAGCACAAACGACACGCGGTCATCCCAGGTCAGCGCCAGGCGTGTGGGCAGCTTGCCCGCGTCGATGTGTGCTTGCACCTCCTCAATGTCCAGCGGGTGGCGGGCATAGCGCACCACGGCCTTGGACTCGTCGGCACTCTTGAGCTCGCACTCGCGGTCCACCGTGAAGCCCACGGGCGGCTCTTGTTCCTTGAGCCAGTGGGCCATGGCTGCCTGGGGGCTGGTCTGGGTGTGGAGCAATGACACCGACAAACCGGGCAGCGCTTCGACCAGCAGGGTGACCACCTCATCCGCACGGCCCTGGCTGGAAGTGTCCAGCACCAGCAGGCGCGCGGCCGGGTCAATCCACACCCACATAGAGGCCTGCTTGGTCAGGGCCATGGGCAGCAGGTCCAAGCGGGTTTCATCCTTCAGCTCCTTGGTTTCCTTCTTGCCTGGCTTGCGGCCGGTTTCCTGCTCAATGCGTGCGGCCTTCTCCTTGACCTTGCGGGCCAGGGCGCTGCCTGGCAGCACCTTGGTTTCGGCCATGAACCGCAGCATCCATTGCCCGCCCACGGCCTCAGCCAGTGCGCCATGCGCCTCGCCACGAGGCGGAACCCAGCCCGCCGACTTCTCTTGTGTGGCGCCGCACTCGGCAAAGGGCGCCTTGGCAAGCGCTTGCTCGACCTGGTCAAGGGTTGCGGACCACTGCGGGGCGATGCGATAGATGATGAGGTTTGCGAACATGTCTTGCTCCAGGTGAAAAAGAACCGGTGTTGTCGGACACCGGAAACCGGGTATCGCCGCGCCAGCCCCTTGCGGGGAGGAGGTGCCGTGTTGATGGGTATGAGCATCAGCACGGTGGCACTCGATACCTGCGGCAGTTGCGGCCCGTGGAGAGGCCGTGGCACACACCGCTTGCCACACCGGCCTACGCGCCCCAAGGCGGCCGGCTGCGCGTGTGGATTTCAAGGGGTGCCAGCTCTGGCAGGCAAGTGCTGGCTGCAAATTGCCATGGCCGTCACCTTGAACCCGTAGCGCGTGCACTCCATGCCGGCGTTGTCATATGGCGGCATGCGGTCCACATACACCTGCTGGCTGTGCTGGCAGGTGCGACAGCCGGGGCGCTGCACTGCGTTCAGGAAGTTGACGGCCATCTTGCGTGATTGGATCGTGCCCATGCTCACACCTCGGCAGTTGCCTCGAATGGCGTCACGATGAAGTCTTCAACCCCGGTCACGATGCTGATGCCCGCGATGCCGCGCACGGCCTCGGGTTCATTCAGCATGGCCTCCTTGTTGGGCTCGTTCTTCACTCGCACAAAGCGGCCCAACCCCATGCGCAGCAGCGTGTCGAGCACGGTGTCAACACCACGGATGGAGACACTGGGCGGGCGCTGGCGCCAGCTCACCTCGCCGGTGACCAGGTTGGCGGTCTTGCCCAATTTGTCGGCCTCGCCGCAAAGCTCCACGCGGTGAGCTTCGCACCAGGCCTGCACACCGGCTTGCAAGGCTTCTATGCGCTGTGTCAGGTCGGCCAGCGCTGGCTGGTGCTTTTGGGTGATGGCGGCGATGGCATCGTTCATGGCGGCGCGCTCGCGCTCGAACTCGCGTTGCAGGTCGCCGATGGTGCGGATGGATTCGGCGCAGTCGTTCTTACTTTGCGGCACTGCGGCCATGGTTTTTGATTTGATGCGGGTTGCCATGGTGTTTTCCTGTTGAGGTGGATGGAGGATCGGTCAGCAGCGGTAGCCCACGCTGGGGCAAGCGCGGAAGTCCATGGCGCCAGCGCGCAGCGCTGGGCCGCGTGCGGGGACGTAGCTGCCGGACATCACGTTGACGCGGCGCGGCTGGGCCAAAGGCGCTTCGAGCGTGGCCTCCTGCGCGGCCAGTTCGGCGCGCTGGGCGTCGGTCAGTGCGCTGAAGCGGCGACCGTCGCCGTAGCCCTCGGTCACCAGCCGGCCTTCGGCGGCCAGATACGCGAGGCGCTTGCGCAGGGCCAGCAATGCGCTGGCGCTGGCCCGCTGGCCGGGGTACACATCTACAAACACCTCGGCCAGGCTGAGTGGGCGAGCGGCGTTGGCCAGGTGGCCCACGATGAAGTCGTTGAGTGCGCGGCGGGTGAGGATGTCGTTCATGGCGTGGTGCCTTTCTTTTTTGCGATTTGCTCGCGCATGGCGCGAACCAAAGGAGACGGCCCAGCGGGAGCCGGTGCGGCACGCGCTGGCCGGGGTTCGGGGTTGAGCGCAGGTGCCTGCACCAGATCGGCCACACTGGCCGGGCCGTTGACGGTGGCGGCGCGGGGTCCGGTGCGCAGCTCTTGCTCGCGCTGCTGCTCGGCTTGGCCTTCGAACCTGTCGGCCATGCCCGCCAGGATGGCGTACAGGTAGCCGTGGCCCTTCATGGGCAGCTCCAGGCGACCCGCGTCACGCTGGGCAAGCATCTGGTCGATGGCCTGCGCCCAGGCGCTCAGCGGGGCGGCCCAATCGCGGCCCTTCCAGGTGATGGCGCCGCGCTCGATGTCTGGCAGCATCGTTTTGATGATGCGCAGGGACTTATCTGTACCGAGCTTGTGCTTGGGGGGCTTGGCCAGCGCGGCGTATTGCGCCAGACGGTCCCCCAAGGGTGAGCAGCTGGCGGTCAGGCGCTCAAAGGTTTTGCGGCTTTCTTCGCTCTTGAACAGCACGGCCAGGTCGAACTCGGCACCGCAGACGGGGCAGGACAGGTCAGCGCTCACAGCGGCCAGCCTTTCGCCTGCAATACCCCAGCGGCAAAGCCGATCAGCCCCGCCACGGCCAGGCACGCGGCAATGTCCAGCACCAGGCGCTGCCAGCCAGCCAGGCGCTTGCGGCGGTGCGGGCCGCTTTCGATTGCGCCGGGTGCAAAGTAGTAGCCGCCGGGCGGCAGACTCTCGGTGTCGTGATGGCGGGTGCAGCCCAGGCCCTTGCGGCTGTTGCACACGCCCAGCTCGTGGCAGGTGCGGGGTACGCGGTTCATGCTGCGGCCCTCCGGATGAACATGGCGGCCACGCTGCGCGCCTCGGGGAAGTCGGCCAGGGTTTGCACGATGGCTTCTATGCCATCGGCAAAGATGCCGGTGTAGCGGCCCCTGGAGCCGTCTGCCATGGTGATTTTGATGCGGTAGATGGCCATGGTTGCCCCTTACGCAGCGCGGACGACGTCGCGATCAATGCGCGGCGCACCCAGCTCGGCGGCCGTGTTGAGCGCGGCCACCATCCAGTTGTTGACGTTGAGCGGGTACAGCAGGCTCACTGGGGCGTCTTGGCCGGGGCCTTTGACTGTGAGACGGCTGCGCAGCTCGTCAACGCCATCGGGCGTGATGAACTCGTCCAGCTTGCGGCCTGCGGCGCTGGCGCGCAGCTGCAGGTAGGTGGAGAGGTCTGCACCCAGCGGGCGCAGGCGGGCGATCTCGGTGCGCTGCATGACTTCCCGCACGTCAAAGCGGTTGAGCTTTTTCTCCAGCTCGGGGTGGCCCACCAGCAAGATGCCCAGCATGGGGCGGCGGCCCAGGCGCATTTTTTCGTGCAGGCGCTTGAGGTGATTGAGTGTGGGCACAGGCAGCGCGTGGGCTTCTTCAATGATCAGCAGGTGCGAGCGGCCCGATTGCACCGACTCTTCCAGCATGCGCTTGACCTGGCGCGAGCGCTTTTCGCTGGACTGCGCCACGCTGGCGTTGGCGTCCAGCGTGAGAACGATGGCTGCATGGATCTCGGCAGACTTGATGCTCTTGCCCTTGGTGTCAGTCTCTTCCATGCCCTCCACGCTGGGCTCAATGCACACCACGGGGCGGTGCTCGCGCACGATCTTTTCCTTCAGGTCATCCAGCATGGTGGTCTTGCCCGCTCCGCTCTCGCCAATGACGGCCACCATGCGCCCGCCAACTGCGGCCTGCCAGGCGGTTTCGTGCACAAAGCGGATTTCGCCGTTGATGAACATCTGCGCATCGCTGATCACCTCGCCGTCGAACGGGTTGGTGAACAGGGCGTATTGCTTGCGGGCGGCTTCGCTCAAGGTTTGCTTGGGTAGTAACATCGTTTCCTCCTCTGGGGTTTCGGTTGGTTTCGGGTCTTCGGGGGCGGCCTCGTCGGGGTGCAACCCGGCGGGGCCAACTTCTTTGAGGGCGGGTATGGGCACGCTCAAACGGGCCACATGGGAATGGATGCGCACCATCACGCGCCCCCCACCGCACGCAGGCCACCCGCAGCGGGTTTTGCGCTCATGGCCTGGCGGCGCGCGGCAACAAGCCCCTTCACCACGTCGTCAGGCACGCCCACGCTGCCATGGCGCTCGGTGAGCCAGGCATAGGTGCTGGGGTCGTAGGCGTCGCCCAGCTCCTGGCGCATGTATTTGCACGCGGCGGCCACCGACATGCGGGCGGCCTCCACGGTTGGCGCTGCGGCGGCGTGTTGCGTACCGGGGCGCTGCAGATAGGTGGGCAGGCTGGCAGCACCGGCCTTGATATCGGCAAAGGGGTCGAACTGGCCCACATAGGGCGCGGTGCCTGCCTTTTGCGCGGCCTGCACCTGGGTGGGGGTCGCCGGGCCTTGCGGGGTGGCAAAAGCCTGCGCGGCAATCCGGGCCCGGCGCTCGTCGGCGGGCGTGGCTGGCATGGCCTGGAATTCACTTTGACCAAGAACGGGGGCGCCGGCTTGATAGCCCATCCAGCCTTCTGCAACAGGCTCCACCTGGTGCCACACGATTTCGCCAGTAGCCGGGTCTGTTACGCCCACCCGCACAGCAGGCGCCGCCAGGGGGTTGACGCACACCAGCACCTTGCTGCGCGGACTGACACCGGGGACATAGCGCAGGTCGTATTCGCGGCTGCCCTGGCCCTTTTTGAGCGCGTAGCTCACCGTCATGTTGCCGCTGACCTGGCGCGGCTCTGCCAGGCTGGCAGGCAAGCTGCGCATGAGCTCCATGCTGGGCGCTATGCGCAGATGCTCGGTGGTGATGGTGCTCCAGGCCACATAGGGTTGCATGCCGTGGCGGCTGTGCTTTTTGGTGCCGTTGCGCTTGTGCATCCACAACTCGGCCATGGCGTTCAGCCGGGCAATGGTGATGGTTGCAGGGTCCAGAAACCGAAGGCGCGACTCAAAACCCCGCTCGGCGATGTTCTGCGACACCTCCACCTGTCCGGTGGCCCGGCTGTTGCGCGGCTTGTGCCATTCCTGCTTTATCCCCATAGCGCTGCAAAAGTTGCGGAATGCCGCGCTTTTGAAGCAGCCACCCTGGTCGGTGTAGAGCGTGAAGGGCACGCCGTGCAGCGGCATGGGGTTGCCTTGGGCGTCGTGGCGCTGGGTCATCATCCACATGAGGAAGTCCAGGGCGTTCTCGGTGGTCTCCCCCCCGGTGTAAAAGCGCACGGCAATGGCGTTGCTGGCATGCTCGGTGCCTACAAAACGCACCAGCAGCTGGTCCATCACGCGCACCAGGTTGCCCGGCTTGTTCTTGTAGTGCACCCCGTCTTCTTCGAGCAGCAGCAGCTCGCCCTGCGGCGTTTTGTAGAGCACGCACACCGAGGCGTCCATCTGGAACACAGCGTTGATGTGCTCCGTGCGCATGCGCACATGGGGCGTGGGGGCGGCGAGGCTATGTCCGTCCAGGCCGCGCTGGCGCAGTAGGCGTGCTACGTGGTTGCTGGAGAGCCGGGTAGCAATCTTGCCACCCTCATACAGCATGTCGATGGTGTCTTGCAGGGGGATCATCCACTTGCCTGCACGGCGGTCGTGCAAGATGGTCCCCGCGATGGTTTCAAGCTCAGCGTCGGTGATGGCTGACTGCCCCGCGTCTGAGCGGCGCTTGCGCGGCTTGGCCAGGCCCAGGCGCTTTTGCGCTTGGCTGATCAGCGTGGCCGTGCGCCCCACTGAAAGGCACAGGGCCTCGGCGGCACGCGCCACCACAGGGCCGCAGTCGCCATGCCCGGCCTCGGCGCACTCTTGCGCGGCGTTGGTGATGATTTGCATACGGATGTCGTCCATGGGGGTGCCTTGGTGGCAAAGGCCGTGACTTACTGCGCCCGCGTATTGGTGTGGGGATTTGCGGCGTTGCGCGCCTCAATAGCGGCAATGGCGTCTTCGCTAAGCCAAGATGGATTGATGCGCTCGTCCAAGTCCACCGAGATGCCAAACTCTTCGCACATGTCGGCCAGCTGCTGAGCGAGGAACTCAACCGCCTGGCGGGCGCGGGCCTGGATGGCATCGCGGGCACCGCTGCCAGACAAGGCGGCATCTGCAGCCTTGAACGTGCGGTGCATGGAGAGGAAGGCGCTGCTGGTGCCTTCGTCCAGCTCCTTGAGCAGGGCCTGCTCTTGGGCGGTGCGCGCCTCGCTGCCGGGCAGTGGCTTGAACTTGCCCGCCACCTGCTCTTCGAGCTTGCCAATCAGCTCGGCGCGGGTTTGCAGCACGCGGTCTTTGGCCTCCAGCGTAGCCTGGGCTTCTTCCACCTGGGCGGCAAGGGCTTCTTTTTCTTTGGCGTGCTTGGCAATGATCTCTTCGGCCAGCTCTACAAAGCCTTCCTTGTCGCCCGCCTTGGCCACTTCGATCAGGGCTTGCTTCTGGTCTTCGGGCAGCTTGCGGTATTGGCGGAGTTCGCGGTAGCCGATGCCCATGGCGGACATGGATTCGAGGGCTTGCTCGCCGAAAGACTTCAAGTTTGATATTTCTTCGTCAACCTGCTGACGTGACCGGCCCAACAGATCGCAATACTCGTCCCACGTACCCGACAAAAACCGCTGACCGTCAGCGCTTTTTTTACCCTTGAATGCCTTGTACAGCTTGTTTTCTCTCACAAATGCCAGCTTGGAAACGCTGACCGTCAGCGAAAACTTGGCAAAGGAGTCGGCCATTTGCGCCTGACCAAGGAGCTGATTCGCAAGGTCGCGCTCTTCGTTGTAGCCCACTTGCAACTGTGCCAAGCCATCCACGTCCGCCACCGCCTGCGCAGCGGCCTCTCCATTCAGCACGACAGCCACAGGCTGGGCTGCAGTCATAGCGGGGCGACCCGCCTTCTTGGGCATGCGGGCTTCAATTTGTTCGTCGGTGAGTTCTGCGCGTGTCATGTCTTGGGTTCCGTAGTTTTAAAGTGTTTGCGGCCTCTAGCGCCTACTACATAAGCGCTAGCAGCTATTTAATTGAGAGCATCAGGCGCACCCGCCACGCGACCGAACCGCTGTTGCGTGTCGCGCCACTGCTGGGCGCCAGCGTTCAGTGCGGTGGCGTAGCGCAGGCTGATCTGAATGACGTGCGGCGTCAGGCGCCAGCGGTCGCCCTTGGGCGTGAGCTCGGCCCAGCCTGCGGTGCGCAGGTTGTCCAGGTCCCTCGTCACGGTGCTGCCGTTCACGGCCAGGGCCTTGGCGATCTCGCCCGGTGTCAAGCCCTGCAGCTCGTGCCCGGCCATCAGGTCAATGAGCTGCAGCAAGCGTTGCTGCGCGGCGTTGGTGTAGTCGGTGGCGCGGGTCACAGGGCGCCCTCCGCCTTCAAGTCGTGCTTGGCCTGCTCGTAGCCGTACTGGAACCCCGCATTGCGGGCGTCGTCTTGCGCGGTGCCGCTGGGCCAGGGGCTGCGCTCAAAAGCCAGGCCGTGGGCCTTGCAGCACCCGGCGCGGGCGCCGTGCTTCCACTCCGCGCTGCGGGGGCAGCGCTGCACATTGGCCGCAAACCAGGCATCGGCGCAGGCCAGGGTGGGCGCTTCTTGTGGGCTGTTCATGCTCAAAACTCCAGTTCTGGCGTGGCGTACTGCGCCACGTTGTGGTGGTGGTAGGCCACCTGCTCCAGGTGCAGGCGCAGGGCGGCCAGGGTGGCTTCGGTGTCTGCCGCCTGCGGGGCGGCATAGAAAGCGGTGAGCAGCTGCAGGGCGGCAGCGCAGCTGCTGTTCATGTCCAGTAGTTCGGTGCCCTCGGCCTTGCGGCCGGTGGGCATGGGCACCACCAGGGCGCCGCTGCTGGCGGCCAGCCACTCGCTCACGTAGTGGCAGCCGCAGGCCAGCTCGTAGGCCGGAATCAGGATGGCGGGCATGCGGCCGGTGGCCAGCCACTTGTAGAGGCTGTCGTGCGTGGTGCCCATGCGGTCGGCAATGCGCTCCACACTGAGGTGGCGCTTGGCCTGCGCCCATTCCTTACACAGGCGCAGGGCGTGCACAAGGCTGTTGGCACGCTGGCGTTTCAAAGGGGCGCGGGTCATAAGAAGCCCCTCCGTGCGGCCGCTTCCGAACAAATGCCTGGCTGGAAACGCTGCAAATGGCTTTCGTGCTGGCAAAGTGAGGGCATCTCAACCAACCCGGCAGAGGCACCCATGGACCAAGCACAGCTCGACACACTCACCGGCCACATTGACGCCATTGGCCAGGCGCTACTGCGCGTGGTCTCGCACTTGGAGATGCGGGACCTCATTGACGGCCCCCGCATTGCTGCTGAGTGGCGGCGGGTACGGCCGGAGCATCTGGCAGCAGATGCAGAGCTGCAGGCGTCTCGCAAGGTGCTGTATCAGCTGGCTGACCTGCTGGACGAGGCGCGGCAGGCGCGGGCTGCGTACCAAGGCGACCGCCCAGGACAGGCGGGTTGATGGGGTAGCCGAAACTGTCTCGGCGATTTGTTACATTGGGTGTAGAACGCACCACTTTGGACCTCACGCAGCGGCAAGCTGACGGGCACCAACGGCGCGGGATATCTCGCCCTCTTTGAGGCCGAGCTGAACCGCAATGTTGTGGGCATCACCGCGCAGGCACTTGAGGCGCAGGTTTGCCTCGTTGTCAGCCAGGATGGCGATGACCATGTTTGGGCTGTACCCGTTCTGCTTGGCCCAGCCCGAGATGGACCAGCCCTTGCGGGCGAACTCATCACGGACCTGTGCGCGAGTTTTGAGCATGTCGGTTTGCGTCCTATTTGTTGTGCATCAGTTGGCGCTGCTGCATGTGTTCGTTTGTTGATGTGCAGATTATGGGAAAGATTTCTTTCCTATGCAATAGGTTTTGGGAAATATTTAATGCCCATTGGAAAAAGGCTTCGGGAGGAGCGCGAACGGCTCGGGTTGAGCCAGCCTGCCTTCGCTGCTGTAGCAGGCACGTCCAAGCAGACCCTGTTTTCATGGGAGACGGGGAAGACTGCGCCTGATGGTTTTCAACTGTCAGCACTCGCCACTGCGGGAGCTGACGTGCTTTACATCCTTACCGGCCAGCGCGCTGGTGGCGTCAAGCCCGCCCCCACCTTGACGGCGGACGAGGAGACGATGCTCAACTACTTCAGAGACGCATCCAAGGAGGTGCGCCGTGCTGCGCTGGGGGCGTTGCTCGGGGCCAGCGGCCAAGTGACGGCCCGTGCGAGCGGCAGTGGCCAGAACGTGGTGGGCGACAACGCAATCCAGATTGGCAGCGTGACGGGCAAGGCCCGTATCAAAAACAGATGAGGTGAAACTTGGGTGAGCTACCGAAGCAGCTCTTGGCGTGGATTGCCAAGCTGTTGCCAAAACAAAAAGTACAGGGGGACGGCGCGATTCAGGTGGGCAAGGTGGAGGGCGGAATGCAAGTCGTGCACCAGCATTTCTACCCGGCCAGAGCCACAGATCCGCCGATGAAACAAGCGCAGCCCGTTGGCACCATGGCTGCAGATCAGCACAAGCAGGCTGTGTCTCAGATACTGAAGGCGCGCGGCCAGCTCACAGACAGAGAACTCGCAGGGTTCAAGAGGTTCATGGAGCGGGAGTTCAAGACACAGCTGGTGAAGGCCATACCTCATTCGGACCTGCACCGGGTACAGTCCTACCTAGCAAAAACCATCCGGAACAGGGAGAAATCGCAGTGATGAAACCAGCTATTTTTCTATCTGCAGCGCTGATCGCAGCAGCCCCGGCATGGGCCATCAACAAGTGCACTGGGCCGGATGGCAAAGCAGTGTTTCAGGATGCGCCTTGCGCTGGAAAGGGAGAGGAGATTGTGGTGAGGCCGGCAAGCGGACACGCACCGGTTGCCCCAACTCCCACTGCTGCGGCACCTGCAGGCACGGCGGCGGTAGCGCCTGCCGGTGCTACAGCGGCAGCGCCTCAGAAGAAGGAAGGCGCATTTGGCGAGAGCTGGCAGCGCAGAACGTTCCTTGAGAACCGAGGCATTCCCGACGCCCGCGCTGCACTGCAGGCACACCGCAACGCTTGCGACTCCAAACAGCGCGAGCTCTCATCTCAAAAGAGCCGCGCGAACAACAATCTCGCAGGCGCCACCTGGTTGCAATCCATCTCAACAGAGATGCAGGCCGCAGCCAGCATTTGCGAAGCCAAATCACGGGAGCTTCAGGGGAACCTGGAAGGACTGGAAAAAGAGCTGCGCGACCTGCAAGCGAAGCAGTAGGCATGAAAAATTATTAGAAGTTCTTTGTCAATGCTGGGAGGGTGTTCATGCAAAAGTCATGTTTGAAGTGCGGCCAGATCAATACGGCCGCTACTGGTGCCGAGCTTGAGGCGTGTCCGTCATGTGGCGCGATCTATAGCCGCGTGGAGGAAGCCATGGCGGCAAAGGCGCGAAGTGCGGCGGCTTCCGCCCAGGCGCAGCCTATTGCCGTAGCTGCGCCAACCATGCCTGATTCACCCGCAAATGCAGCTCCGCAAAGGGTGAAAGGGTCTGACGAGAAGTTCTGCTCCGAATGTGCAGCAGTCATCAACTCAAAGGCCGAAATTTGCCCCAAGTGCGGGGTACGCCAAATGGCAGCGCCATCAGCGGGGCTGTTGGGACAGACAACAACGAGCGGCAAGAATAAGGTGGTTGCTGGATTGCTAGCGCTATTCCTTGGGGGAATTGGCGTGCATAAGTTCTATCTTGGCAAAGGCCTTCAGGGCATCCTCTACCTTGTTTTCTTCTGGACGTTCATTCCTGCAGTTATCGGCTTTGTCGAGGGGCTGAACTACCTTCTGATGTCAGAGAAGACGTTCTTTGAGCGATATGGCTCTTGACGACGCTTTGACCCAACTGGGTTTGAAATAGCTGCACGGCCGGTTGCCAAGCGGCTGTTTTTCAAGCGCTTTCTTTTCGTGTTTCGCGCGCGCGCGGCATCCTGCCGTGCATGGAAACAACCCGCATCGCAATAGCAGCCCTGGCCCTTTCGGCCACCGGGCTTGTCTATGTCGCCCAGCGCGAGGGATATAGCGAAAAAGCCTACCCTGACCCCGTGCATGGCACGAAGGTGCCAACGGCTGGCTTTGGCACAACCGGGCCGGACATCAAGATGGGCACGGCGCTGCCGCCCGTGCGCGCTCTGGTGCGCCTGCGGGCCGATGCCAGCGAAAAAGAGATCGCCCTCAAGCGGTGCATGGGCGATGTGGTGCTCTACCAGCGAGAGTGGGATGCCTTCGTGGGCCTCGGCTACAACACCGGCACGGCCCCGGTTTGCTTTAACAACGCGCGCACTGGGCCCAGTACCATCGTGCACCGCCTGCGTGCGGGGGACCACAAGGGCGCGTGCGAGGCCATCCTGCTCTACGACCGGGCAGGGCCAGTCAACAAGCCACAAGACCGCTGCAGCCACCCCGACAACCGCACCTGTCGCGGGGTGTGGGCTGACCGCCAGCACCTGCGCTCGATGTGCCTTGGCGAGGCCACGCCATGAGCGCGCGTCTGATAGCTGCGGGCGTGCTGCTCTGTGTGGCCATTGTGGGCATCAAGGCATGGGAGTCGCACCTGATTTCCAAGGGCGATGAGCGCGGCGCAGCCCGTGTGCAGGCCGCGTGGGATACCCAAGAGAACGCGCGCAACGCGGCCACCGCCCGTGACAACGTCATCAAGTTTCGCAATGCCGAGAGGACCGCCCATGAAGACGCCCAACGCGAGGCCACGCGCCGCGCTCGTGATGCTGTTGCCGTTGCTGCTGTGCGCAGCTTGCACACCGAGATTGCCCGCCTCAACAGCCGCCCCGATCCCTACCAGCCAGGAAGCGCCGGGCTTGCCGCCTGCGCTGGCGAAGCCCGTGCCGCCCGAGAGCTTTTCGGAGAAAGCATCGGCACGTATCAAGAGCTGGCAGCAACGGCTGACGGACTCCGAGACCAGGTGACTGGTTTGCAGGACTTCGCGCGCAACGTGTGCCACGCGGGCCAAGGGCCGGGCAAGGCCCGCCCCCCATCAACTGAGGCGCCAGACGCCCTGCAAACCCAATGATTTTTGAGCTAACCCTTGGCAACGTCATCACGGTGGCAGCGCTGTTTATTGCAGCGCTGTATGCCCTTGTGAAGGTAATCACCATTCAGCAAGACCGGCACCTATCCGACCGCTTTAAGACGCTGGACGTGACGATGAAGACCATAGCGGCTGCCCACAAAGAAAACGCGGGGGCAACGCTTGAGCTGGAACGTGAGTTTCGGAAACACCAGGCCGACGCTGCTCGGGAGTACGTGCGCCGTGATGACTTTATCCGCCACGTCGGAATCATCGAAACGCGCATTGACAACTTTGCGCTGCGCATGGAGCGCGCTCTGGATCAGATCAATAAGGGGGAAGCCAAGTGAGCTTTGATCTTGCAAAAATCCGGCGGGAAGATATGCGATGGCATTTGTTGTCGGTGATCAACCTGAGCCGCCCGGAAGGCATCTACAGCGAGGCGCTGCTGCGCGTTGTGCAGTCGGTGTACCCAGATGCCACGCACCGCGAAGTGCGCGTGAACCTGGACTACCTGGAGGCGCGCGAGCTGGTAGAGATCACCAAGGACCCAACAGACCGTTGGATGGTGGACCTGACGCGCACCGGCATCGAGTTTGCTGAGTACACGATTGATGCGCAGCCGGGCATCACGCGCCCGCGCATCACACAGGTGTAGCCATGGCCCCGCGTAGCAAGGTGCACACACTGCCCCGAGAGTTGAAGGAATGGCTGGATGCCGAGCTCGTGAAGCGCGGCTTTGGCGATTACGTGCAGTTGGCCGCAGACCTGAAGGCGCGCGGCGTGGAGGTGTCCAAGTCGTCGCTCCAGCGCTATGGCTCGCCGTTTGAGCGCAGCCTGGCCAAAGTCAAGATGGCTAGCGAACAGGCCCGCGCCCTAGTGGATGCCGCTCCAGACGATGAAGACAAGCTCGGTTCAGCCGTGGTGCGCGTGACGCAAGAAAAGATCTTGAATCTGCTCATGGATATCGACATCGACGCAGAAGACGTCGATATCAACAAGCTCTTCAAAAACGCGGCTGAGATCGGCAAGGCGTCGGTCGCGCAGAAGAAGTTCAGCCTGGCCGTGCGCAAGGAGATCGAAGAGGCCGCGCGCAAGAAGGCTCTGGAAGATGCGGCCAACCAGGCGAGCGAAACGGGCCGGCAGCACGGCCTGTCTGCCGCTGGCGTTGATGCGTTGCGCGTCGCCATCATGGGGCAGCTGTAATGGCAATGCAGCAGGCCCAGGTGGCGCAGGCTGCGCGCATCTTGATGCAGTACCAGGTGGACTGGATTGCTGACAAGTCGCAGGTCAAGATCATGGAGAAGTCGCGGCGCATTGGCATCAGCTATGCAGAAGCGGCCGACGATGTGCTGTACGCGGCCAGCGCCGAGGGCGCCAATGTCTACTACATCTCTTACAACAAGGAGATGACCGCAGGCTTCATCCAGGATTGCGCCACCTGGGCGCGCGCCTTCAACGCGGCGGCTGGCCAGATCGAAGAGTCGGTGATCGAAGAAGAGGACAAGCAGATCCTCACGTACACGATCAAGTTTGACAGCGGCCACATGATCCAGGCGTTTACCAGCAGCCCACGCAACCTGCGGTCCAAGGGGCGGCCAGGCGAGCGCCTGGTTGTCGATGAGGGCGCCTTCCTGGATGACATCAAGGAAGTGCTGAAAGCGGCCATGGCCATGACGATGTGGGGCGGCCAGATCCGCATCATCAGCACGCACGACGGCGACGACAACCCGTTCAATGAGCTGATCAACGATGTGCGTGCGGGCAAGTTCCCATACAGCCTGCACCGAGTGGATCTGGACGATGCGCTGCGCGACGGCCTCTACAAGAAGATTTGTGCTGTCACCGGGCAGGAGTGGTCGAGAGAGCGCGAGGTGGAATGGCGCCAGACCATGATCAACCGCTACAAACCTAATGAGGATGAGGAGCTTTTCTGCATCCCGTCCAAGGGTAGCGGCGCATGGCTGAGCCGAGCGCTGATTGAGGCGCGCATGAAGGAAGCGCCCGTGATTCGTTTCACAGGCAGCATCGATTTCAACAATGCACGGCCAGACCTGCGCAAGCGGGAAATGCAGGATTGGATTGATGAGCATCTGAAGCCTTTGCTGGCGTTGTTTTCGCACGAAGAGCGCCACGCTCTGGGCATGGACTTTGGCCGCAGCGGCGACTTATCGTGCATTGCACCCGCCGCTATCGAGAGCAACCTGCGGGTTCGCATCCCGTTCCTGGTCGAGCTCAAGAACGTTCCCTACAACGAGCAGCTGCAGGTGCTCTTCACGATCACGGAAGCACTGCCGAGATTGAGCGGCATCGTGATCGACAGCCGGGGCAATGGCAGCTACATCGGTGAGGCCGCGTTCGACAAATACGGGGCTATGGTTCTGCGCCTTATGCCCACCGAAGGCTGGTATCGCGACAACATGCCCCCTTACAAGGCGGCGTTTGAAGACGACACGATCGAAGTGCCCAAGCACGACGGCCTTCTTCAGTCCCACCGAGCAATCAAGCTGGTGCGTGGCGTTCCCCGCATGCCAGAGGGCAAGACCGCAGACGGTGGCCACGGCGACAACGCCATGGCTTGCGTCTATGCACATGCCGCTACGCGCATGAATTTTGGCCCGGTGCATGCCGCCAGCCGCCCCCGCCGCAGCGCGCTATCCCTAGAAGGCTACTGAGCATCATGTCCCGAGGTATCTACGTTTCCCCCACCGAGTTCGTTTCCTTTGCGGAAACGCGCAAGCGCAGCAGCCTTTCTGAAGAGATCGCCACGCGCGATCGCAGCATGGACATGGCGTTTGGGTTCATCCTTCCGAACCCCGACCCGATCTTGAAGCGCCAGGGCAAGGACATCAGCGTTTATCGCGATATGCGCAGCCGCGCGTCTATCGGTGGCCCCATTCGTCGACGCAAAGCCGCCGTCAAGGGGCTGGAATGGAGGGTGGAACGGGGCAAGGCCAGCGCCCGCGTCACGCGCCTGTGCACCGACGTGCTGGCGACCTATGACATGGACAGGTTGATCAATGAGATCACCGATGCGGTGCTGTTCGGCTACCAGCCCTTGGAGCTGATGTGGGGCAACTTCAACGGTGCAATGGCGCCCCTGGAGGTGATCGGTAAGCCGCAAGAGTGGTTCACTTTCGACAACAACGCCCAGTTGCGGTTTCGCAGCCGCCAGCAGCCCTTGCATGGTGAAGAGCTGGAGCCCCGCAAGTTCCTGCTTGCTCGGCAAGAGGCGAGCTATGCCAACCCCTACGGCTTCGCTGACCTGTCCATGTGCTTTTGGGCGGATACCTTCATGCGGGGTGGCCTCAAGTTCTGGGTGACCTTCACCGAGAAATACGGCACGCCCTGGCTGGTGGGAAAGCAGCCGCGCGGCACGCCGGGCCCGGAGGTAGACAAGCTGCTCGACAAGCTGGAGGCGATGATCCAGGACGCCGTGGCGGCCATCCCCGACGACTCCAGCATTGACATCCTGGAGGCGAGCGACAAAGGTGCGAGTGCGGATCTTTACGAGCGCCTGTTGATGTACTGCCGCTCGGAGATAAACATTGCTCTGCTGGGCCAGAACCAGAGCACAGAGGCCAGTGCGAACAAGGCCAGCGCAACGGCCGGGCTTGAGGTGACTGGCACCATTCGGGATGGCGACGCGAAGCTGTCCGCGGCCACGGTCAATCAGCTGCTGCGCTGGATCACGGACCTGTACGACGGCGAGCAGGCACCATCCCCGACCTTCGAGCTGTTTGAGGAAGAAGACGTCAATGTCAAGCAGGCCGAGCGGGACGAGATGCTGAAACGGGCGGGGTTGAACTTCCAGCCCCAATACTGGAAGCGCGTCTACAAGCTGCAAGATGGCGATATTGCGGAAACCGCTGAGGCGACCGCCAAGCCAACGCCTGCCGCGTTGCCCGTGCCCGCTGCGGAATTTGCCGAGGGCAGCCAAGTGCCAGCGATCAGCGCCAGCAAGGTTTCAGCGGGCGGGGCGGCTGTGATCAGCTCTTGGTTGCGTGATCTGCGCAGCCTGGTGGAAAGCTACTCGGACCCGCAGGAGCTGCAAAACGCGCTCTTGGAGGCCTATAGCGAGCTGCCTACGGCGGACCTTACCGAGCTGATGGCGGTGGCCTTCGAACTGGCCCACCTGCAAGGACGCGACCAGGCCGCACAGGAGGTGCCCCGTGGCTGATATCGGGGAGGCGGCTCGCTCCACGGTGGAAGGCGCTCGCCAGGAGTTCTTGGAACAGATCGAGTTTCTGCGCCGAAAGCTCAACCTGCCGAGTGAAACCTGGCGCGACATTCAGCGTGCTGCCCATGATCGCGCCTTTGTGGTGGCGGGCGCGACCAAGGCCGACCTGTTGCACGACTTGCGCAAAGCGGTGGACAAGGCCGTTCAGGGCGGCTCTATTGGGGAGTTTCGCAAGAACTTTGCGGAAATCGTGGCAAAGCACGGTTGGACGGGCTGGACTGGCGAAGGCACCAAGGCGGGTGAGGCCTGGCGCACGCGGGTGATCTATCAAACCAACCTGATGACTTCATACGCAGCCGGGCGCCGGGCCCAGCTGCTTGACCCTGACCTGGTCAAGCGCAGGCCGTTCTGGCGCTATGTGCACAACGACAGCGTGACGCACCCCCGGCCGCACCACAAGCGCTGGGGCGACATGCGGCTGACGCTGCGCCATGACGACCCGTTTTGGAACACGCACTTCCCCCCCAATGGCTGGGGTTGCAAATGCCGCGTTGTGGCTGTGGCCGCGCCGGGCGATGGCGACGCAACGACGCCGCCAGAGGGCTGGACGGAGACCGACCCGGCTACTGGCGCCCCAGTGGGCATTGACGAGGGCTGGGACTATGCGCCGGGCGCCCGAGCTGATGACGATCTGCGCACTTTCGTCCAGGAGAAGTTGATCGACTACCCCCCGGCGATCAGCAAGGCTCTGTCGGCCGACGTGAATCGCTACATCAATGCAGATGACAAGGTGCCCGACTTTGTGCGCGACGTGCTTGCCGACCGCCAGCGGCGTAATCCGCTCTGGCTGGGATTTGTGGAGCGCCCTGACTGGATTGCCGAGACCCTCGACTTGGACACAAAGGGCTACACCGTGCTGCTGCCAGCCGATGCCCCCCGCCACGTGCAGGCTTCGCACGGCTTTGACGGTGGTGGCCAGCGGCCCGCGCAGCCCGGAGACTTTGCTCTGCTGGAGTCAGTGCTGAATGACCCGGATTCGTTGCGCGCGGGCGAGAAGTCGCGGCAAGGCAACCCCACGCTGGTGGCTACCAAGGTCATTGGCGGGGAGACGTTTCGTGCGGTGTGGGAAGTGTTGTCGGGCAAGCGCAATCGCTCGCTGTCGCTGACCAGCTTGGTGATCAAGACCGCCAAATGAAAAAGCCTTGCACCCCTCAACCTAGAACGTCTGCTGACGGAACCGGGTTTAAACACCCGGGGGTTGATGCTGTGCAAGGCACGTTGATTTTAGCCAGGAGGCCAGCATGGCGCAATTGATCGAGTTGACCGACCGGAGCGCCCTGGACTATCTGCATGGGTTCGTGGCGCGGGCAAAGGATATGCGGCCGGTGTTGAAGCAGATCGGCGCCGATATGCAGGAATCGACGATTCAACGATTCTCGACCGCGACCGCGCCTGATGGGAGCGCCTGGGCTCCGAACAGTGCAGTGACACTGGCGAGGTACAGCGCCATGTTCGCCCGGAAGAAGGACGGAGGGCTGACCAAGGGCAGCGCGTCCAAGCTGGCAAATAAAAAACCCGGTACCGGTGAGACCCGCGCACTCGGCACCACCATCAATTACCAGATCCAGGGCGACGACGCTGTGGCCATCGGCAGCCCATTGATCTACGCGGGCACCTTCCATTACGGGGCGAAGTCGGGGGAGTTCGGATTTGGTTTCTACGCGACCCGTGAGGGGAGTTTTCCGCTGCCCTGGGGGGATGTTCCGGCGCGGCCGTTCTTGGGCGCGTCAGACGATGACAAGGCCAACATCGTTGACCTGGTGAATTCCTATTTGATGGAGGGCTGAAGCATGAATGGCTTCTTTCAGCTCTGCGCGGCCGTTTTGTTCCTGCTCTGGGAGCGGGGGCGGTTGCTGCGCGGCGCCTGGCGGCGCCGGGAGTGGCGCAACGTCGCGGTGCAGGGCTTCTGGTTCGTCTTGGCTCTGTTGGTAGCCCTGGCTGGGCCGGTTGCGGCGGGTATCATGGCCGCGATGGCTTGATGCCCGACCCCCAAACCGAAAAAGGCGCCAAAACGGCGCCGATTTTTCTTGTGCTGCGTGTTTTCGTGTTGGGAAAGAGATTTGCAGATTCACCAGCCCACATTGCCCCTGCTCTTCCCGTTTCTTCCCATTTATCGCGCCGCCCACTCTTTCTTTATCTCACTCCCGTTCAGCAGGCGTGCACATGTTCTGCAGAAATATGAGTGAAAACAGCCTCTGGCGCTTATTGGTAAAGCACTGATAGCTATTAAATACAGAGCGGACTTTCCAGCCCCACCGTCTCGTGCTGGTGGTGGACGCATGCTGTGGGCAGGAGCTGGAAGACATAGCGCTGGTGCCTCCCGGCTGGCGGTTTGACGGCGTGGATCCCAGCCAGCCCATGCTCGACCTGGCGGTGCAGCGGCTACAGAGCGCTGGCGTGCCCAGCGACCGCGTGGCGCTGCACCACGGCTATGTGCAGAGCGCACCGCCCGGGCCGTTTGATGGCGCGACGTGCCTGCTGGCTTTTCACTTTGTGCCGCGCGAGGAGCGTGCGGCCATGGCGGCGGAGATCCGGCGGCGGCTCAAGCCCGGGGCGCCGCTGGTGGTTGCGCATCTGAGCGTGGCGGATGGTGCAGGCCCAGGCGGTGAGGGCGGGGCAGGGGAGCGCGACCTGTGGTTGTCGCGTTATGCGGTGTTTCAGGTGGCGTCCGGCGTGCCGCCGGAGCATGCGACCAGGGCGCGGGACAAGGTGGCTGCAGAGCTGGCCGTTCTGACGCCGGAGGAGGATGAGGCTATTTTGCGAGAGGCGGGGTTCAACGATGTGCAGATGTTTTACATGGGGTTTGCGTTCAGGGGTTGGGTGGCTACTGCCGAGTGGACCAGATTTGTTAGTTAAACGCAGAGTAGAAAATACAGTTGGGAGTCAGCGCTATTTTTATTTGAATTTAAGGCAATGCGCACGAAGGAAAGATTATAAGAAAATATCCTGATCTGGGGCGCATTGCGCTCTGATAAATCCTATTTTGCCGATCTTCTAGTAATTGTTTTTTTTGTGGTTGCGTTTATTTTAGTTTTCGGAGTAGCCGGTTCTTTGTCTTTTGTTTTATTTTCATCTTTCTTTTTTGTGAGGTGAATTTCACGCTCCATTTGTGCCAAAAACGCGTTTCCTGCGGCAGAGACATAGCTTCTTCTATATCGAGTGCCAGGCACTTCTTCATTAATTACTAGGCCATGCACCTGAAGTTTTGGGCAAATGTTGTGATAAAAAAATGACTCGCTAGGGCTGGAGGTTGCTGCATTGGTCACGCCATTTATAAGGGCATCACGACCGCCATAAAAAAGTTGAAGTAAACTGATGGGTGTTTCGTTGCCTTTTGCAAGTGTGGCTGGTATTTTTATTTCTATTTCTTTGAGAATGTTTTTTAACTCGGTAAATTTCTCAATATTATTTTCTTGCTTCGCTGCGGCTGGACTTCGTGCCTCATTTTTGGCAACTTGCTCTTTCAGGGCCTTATTTTCCTCTGATAGTTTCTTGATTTCTTCAAACAATGGCAATGTGTCGACCACTTCGTCCGCAGAGACCCATCCTTTTAATTCCCTCTTGGAGGAGAAATCTGCCAAGCTCTCATGTACGCAAAGTTTTATGTCTTTGTAGTCATCAAAAAACGAAGACATATTGGTAAGGACTTTTTGTCTAAAAAGTGCTAACTCCTTAGGATTTTCTTTTTCTCCAAAAACAGTGCCTTTGGAGCGAATTTTTTGCTCGAGGGCTTGTTCGGTTATGACTACTGCAAATGCTGGTTTGCCCTGTTCGTGTGCGTAGTCATATTCAAGCTCGGTATAGCTAATGCCGGATGTTTTTTCAACGGAGCCATAACGTCCACCGAGAATAAGCATGTAGACGTCAGATTCGTCAATCCAATTCTTGATGATGGTCATTTGTGATTGATCTCCGGATGTAAATAATTCCATTCCGGCGGGGATGTGGCCTGCCTTTAATATGGCGCTAACAGCGGCTTGTCTTTCTTCTTGTAAATCGCTGTACGTGCTGGATATAAAAACCTGTAATTTTCTTTTCATGAAAAATCCCTTCTTAAGCTGGTTTTGTGAAATTGTTTTTGAATAACTTGAGAGCAAGGCCTACTGCTTGTGGATTGCCCGACAAGAAGCGTCACTTATGAGTGCGTTTCAGTGCTGTATGGCCTGCGTAGGATGATTTATACGCGAGCGCTCGATCTCGAACTAATTTTCGTTGAGCTTTGAGCTAATTTTGGCCAAAGTTAAGTCTTGCCCGGCCAAAGTAGACCGCATAGCATCCCTGTCAAGCACCCACCCCCATGAGGTGCTGCACAAAAACATGACAGGAGACAAGCCTTGCCATCCACCCGCTGGAGTCACTGCGGCACCGAAGACCTGGACGTCTTGCAGACCATCTTCTGGTCCGCAGGCGCGTCGCGCAATGCGCTCGCGCAGCGCCTGGCCTATTCCAAGAGCAAGGCCAACGCCATGGTCGCGGCGCTGCTCGATGAAGGCCTGCTCGACGAGGTGGGCCTGCAGGAATCCTCTGGCGGCCGGCGTGCCGAAACCCTCCGACTGAGCGAAACCCTGGGCGTGGTGATTGGGGCCGACCTGGGCGCGACCAGCATGCAGGTCGCAGTCATGCGGCCCGACATGACAGTGCTGGCGCGGCACCGCGAGCCGATTGATGTGCGCCAGGGGCCGGGCGTGATCCTGGCGCGGGTGCGGGGGCTGATGCGCGAGCTGTTGGCGCGCTGCGGGCTGGCCGCCCATCAGGTGATTGCCATTGGCATGGGCGTGCCGGGGCCGGTGGATTTTGAAAGCGGGCAGCTCGTCAACCCGCCGCTGATGCCCGACTGGGACGGTTTTTCCATCCGCGACTACCTGCGCGAGGCGTTTGCCGCGCCGGTGTTTGTGGACAACGACGTGAACCTGATGGCGCTGGGCGAGATGTACCGGCTGCAGCGCAATCTGCCCAACTTCTTGGTCATCAAGGTGGGCACGGGCATTGGCTGCGGCATCGTGTGCCACGGGCAGGTGTACCGGGGCGCCAATGGCTCGGCGGGCGATGTGGGCCACATCTGTGTGGACCAGCATGGCCCGCGCTGCCACTGCGGCAACCAGGGCTGTGTGGAGGCGATGGCCGCAGCGCCCGCCATGGCGCGCATGGCCACCGAGGCCGCGCAGCGCGGCGAAAGCGTCATGCTGGCGGAGCGGCTGCAAAGCACCGGCACGCTGACGATTGAAGACGTGGCCCAGGCCAGCCGCACGGGCGATGTGGCGGCCAACGCGATCATCCAGCGCGCGGGCAGCCTGGTGGGGCAGATGCTGGCGTCCATCGTCAACTTCTTCAACCCGTCGCATGTGTTCATTGCGGGGCGGGTGACGGACATGGGGCCGCTGTTCCTCGCGTCGGTGCGGCAGAGCGTGTACCACCGGTCGCTGGCGCTGTCGACGCGGCACTTGGAGATTCAATACGCCCCCCTGGCCGACGATGCCGGTGTGGTGGGCGCGGGCGTGCTGGCGATGCAGGAGAGCCTGTCGCGCGCGGGCTCGGTGACGGGTGTGGGCGCTGGAGCAGTCGTAGGAACAGGGGCAGCGCGATGAGCGTAGCCGTCGAGTTCCGCAACGTCACCAAAGAGTTTGGCCCGGTGCGCGTGCTGCACGGCGTGGGCTTTGCGCTGCAGCCGGGCCGCGTCTATGGCCTGCTGGGCGAGAACGGCGCGGGCAAGTCCACGCTGATGAAGATTCTGGCGGGGTACGAGAGCCCCACCACTGGCGAGGTGGTAGTGGACGGCGCGGTGCGCGCACCGGGCGGCGGCTCGCGCGCGGCCGAGGCGCAGGGCATTGTGCTGATCCACCAGGAGTTCAACCTGGCGGACGACCTGACGATTGCGCAGAACATCTTCTTGGGCCACGAGATCAAGCGCGGCCCCTTCCTCGACGACAAGGCGATGCGCGAGAAGACGCGCGAGGCGCTTGCCAAGGTAGGCCTGCCGCTGGACCCGGACACACGGGTGCGCAAGCTCATCGTAGCCGAAAAACAGCTGGTGGAGATTGCCCGCGCGCTGGCCCGCAATGCGCGCCTGCTCATCATGGACGAGCCTACCGCCACGCTGACCCCGGGCGAAACGGAGCGCCTGTTTGCGCTGATGGCCGGGCTCAAGGCCGCGGGCGTGACCATCATCTACATATCGCACAAGCTCGACGAGGTGGAGCGCACCACCGACGAGGTGGTGGTGATGCGCGACGGCCTGCTGGTGGCGCGCGAGGCCACGGCCAGCGTGACCCGGCGGCAGATGGCCAACCTGATGGTGGGCCGCGAGCTGGCGGATTTGTTCCCGCCCAAGTTGCCCGCGCCGCAGGATGGCGCACCGGCCATCAAGGTGCGCGGCCTCACGGTGCCGGGGTGGGCTGAGGGCGTGGACTTTGAGGTGCGGCGCGGCGAGATTCTGGGCTTTGCCGGGCTGGTGGGCGCTGGCCGTACCGAGCTGTTCGAGGGCCTGCTGGGCCTGCGCGCGCGCTCGGCCGGCACGGTGGAGCTGGCGGGCAAGCCGGTGAATTTGAAAAGCCCGCGCGATGCGGCGCGCCATGGCCTCACGTACCTGAGCGAAGACCGCAAGGGCAAGGGCCTGCATGTGCACTTTGGCCTGCGGCCCAACCTGACGCTGATGGCGCTGGAGCGCTATGCCAAGCCCTGGCTAGACCCGGCGGCCGAGCAGGCTGCGCTGCGCGATGCAGTGCAGGAGTTCGGCATCCGCACCGGGTCGCTCGATGTGCGCGCGTCGTCGCTGTCGGGCGGCAACCAGCAAAAGCTGGCGCTGGCCAAGGTGCTGCACCCCGGCCCCAGCGTGGTGGTGCTGGACGAGCCCACGCGCGGCGTGGACGTGGGCGCCAAGCGCGAGATTTATCACCTGGTGCAGCGCCTGGCAGAGCAGGGGCTGGCGGTGGTGGTGATTTCGTCCGAACTGATGGAGCTGATCGGCCTGTGCCACCGCGTGGCGGTGATGCGCGCCGGGCGGCTGCAGACCACGCTCCAAGAGCCAAATTTGACCGAAGAGGAGTTGATCGCACATGCCACAGGTACCCGCTGAAAACGCCACCACTGCAGCGGGCCGCCACGGCGGCGCCACGGCCTGGTGGGGCAAGCTGCACGGGCTGGGCCCGGTCATCGGGCTGGTGCTGCTGTGTTTTGCCGGCACGCTGCTCAACAGCAACTTCGCCACCTACGACAACGTGATGAACGTGCTCACGCGCACGGCCTTCATCGGCATCATCGCGGTGGGCATGTGCTTTGTGATCATCTCGGGCGGCATCGACCTGTCGGTGGGGTCGATGGCGGCGCTGATCGCAGGCTCGGTCATCTTGTTCATGAACGCAATGGCGCCCCTGCTGGGCTCGCCCATGGCCGCCGTGGCAGTGGGCATGCTGCTGGCGGTGGTGCTGGGCGCGGTGTTCGGGCTGGTGCATGGGCTGCTCATCACCAAGGGGCGCATCGAGCCCTTCATCGTGACGCTGGGCACGCTGGGCATCTTCCGTGCGTACCTCACGTACTTCTCCAACGGCGGGGCCATCACGTTGGAGAACGATCTGTCGGACATCTACAGCCCGGTGTACTACGCCAACCTGTTGGGCGTGCCCATCCCCGTGTGGATCTTCCTGCTGGTGGCTGTCATCGGCGGCGTGATCCTGAACCGCACGGCCTATGGCCGCTATGTGCAGGCCATCGGCTCCAACGAGCAGGTGGCGCAGTACGCGGCGGTGGATGTGCACAAGATCAAGATCCTCACGTACATGCTGCTCGGCGTGTGCGTGGGCATTGCCACGCTGCTGTATGTGCCGCGCCTGGGGTCCGCATCGCCCACCACAGGGCTGCTGTGGGAGCTGGAGGCGATCGCCGCCGTCATTGTGGGCGGCACGGTGTTGAAGGGCGGGGCGGGAAGCATCACCGGCACGGTGGTGGGCGCCATCTTGCTCTCGGTCATCAGCAACATCCTCAACCTCACCAGCATCATCAGCGTGTACCTGAATGCGGCGGTGCAGGGCTTCGTGATCATCGCGGTTGCCTTTATGCAGCGCGGAAAACGGTGATCAATTTTCGGGATTGGTTTTCTCGGTACGTCGTTTGACTTTCGTGTTCCCCAGCCGGCCAGCTTCCATGGCCATATTCCAAAGCAACAGGAGACAACGCATGAACAGCCAACTTTCTTCTTTCACCCGCCGCCTGGCCCTCTCGGCCGTGGGCGCCGCCGCCTTCGCATTGGCCGCCCCTGCCATGGCGCAGGCCAACAAGACGGTGGTGGGCGTCGCCATCCCCTCGGCCACGCACGGCTTCACCGGCGGCATCGTGTACTGGGCCAACCAGGCCAAGAAGGACCTGGAAAAGGCCCACCCCGGTCTGCAGGTCATCGTGAAGACGGCAGGCGGCGCGCCGGAGCAGGCCAACCAGCTGCAAGACCTGGTGACGGTGAACAAGATCAACGCCTTGGTCATCTTCCCCTTCGAATCGGCCGCGCTGACCAAGCCCGTGGCCCAGGTCAAGGCCAAGGGTGTGTACGTGACGGTGGTGGACCGCGGCCTGACCGACACCAGCGCGCAGGACGCGTACGTGGCCGGTGACAACACCGCGTTCGGAAAGATTCCGGCCGAGTACATCGCCAAGGCGCTGGGTGGCAAGGGCAACGTGGTGGCCATGCGCGGCATTGCGACCACGCTGGACAACGAGCGCATGGACGCGTTCAACAGCGTGCTGAAGAACCACCCCGGCATCAAGCTGCTGGACGCCAAGTACGCCAACTGGAACCGCGACGACGCCTTCAAGGTGATGCAGGACTACCTGACCCGCTTCCCGCAGATCGACGCCGTGTGGGCGGCCGACGACGACATGGCCGTGGGCGTGCTCAAGGCCATCGAGCAGGCCAAGCGCAAAGACATCAAGCTGGTGTTTGGCGGCGCGGGGGCCAAGGGCATGATCAAGACGCTGATGGACGGTAGCAACCCGCTCATCCAGGCCAACGTGTCGTACAGCCCCAAGTTCATCTACGACTCGATCAAGCTCACGGCCGAGGCGCGCATCAAGGGCGAGAAGCTGCCCGCCAACACCATCATTCCGTCGGTGCTGATCACCAAGGAAACGGCGAAGGATTTTTACTTCCCTGACTCGCCGTTTTGATGGCGTCAATGTGAGGCAAGTTGCCTGATCAGGAACATCCCTCAGATGAGGACATCAGCCCGTGCACCCGCAGCGGCGCTGGGGGTTGACCCCCTCTCCCCTCGCGGGAGAGGGTGGGGGAGAGGGGGGGGCTGCACCCGCGCCGCGCCCGTTTCACTCCCCCCTCTCCCCGGCCCTCTCCCACCAGGGGAGAGGGAGTGAGGGGCGATCTGAGATGTGTGAAAAATCAAGCCAAATTGGCCTCTAGCGCTTATCCAGTAAGCGCTAGCAGCTATTGAAAATATAGCTTATAGCCGCTTCGAACCTGCAACCCAACGTCCCTTGGAGCCACCATGCCAAGACCCGTCACCCTCTTCACCGGCCAGTGGGCCGACCTGCCTTTGGCGCAACTCGCGCCCCTGGCCAAAAGCATGGGCTACGACGGCCTGGAGCTGGCCTGCTGGGGCGACCATTTCAACGTGCAGGAGGCGCTGTCGTCGCCCCTGTACGTCAAGGACAAACACGCATTGCTGGCCCAGCACGGCCTGCAGTGTTTTGCCATCGGTAACCACCTGGTGGGCCAGGCCGTGTGCGATTTGATCGACGAGCGCCACCAGTCCATCCTGCCGCCCCATGTGTGGGGCGATGGCAAGCCCGAGGGTGTGCGCCAGCGCGCTGCTGCCGAGCTGGCAGACACAGCGCGCGCTGCTGCGAAGTTTGGCGTGAAGACCGTGACGGGCTTTACGGGTTCGTCCGTGTGGCATTCGATCTATGCCTTTCCGCCCACCACGCAGGCGTATTGGGACAAGGGTTTTGCCGATTTTGCGAAGCGCTTTGGCCCCATCCTCGATGTGTTCGAGCAGCACGACATCAACTTTGCGCTCGAAGTGCACCCCACCGAGATCGCGTTCGACATCGCATCGGCCGAGCGCGCGATTGCTGCCGTGGGCGGCCACAAGCGCTTCGGCTTCAACTACGACCCGAGCCACCTGGCCTACCAGGGCGTGGACTACGTGAAGTTCATCCGCCAGTTTGCCGACCGCATCTACAACGCCCACATGAAGGACGTGTGGTGGGGCAAGGGCGACGGCACAGTGGGCGTGTTCGGCGGGCACACCAGCTTTGGCGACGCGCGGCGGAACTGGGACTTTCGCAGCGTGGGGCGCGGGATGATCGACTTCGAATCCATCATCGTCGCGCTCAACGACATCGGCTACCAGGGCCCGCTCTCGGTGGAGTGGGAAGACAGCCGCATGGACCGCGTGCACGGCGCCACAGAGAGCGCGGTGTTCTGCAAGCGGCTCGACTTCAAGCCCGCCGTCGGTGCATTCGACGCCGTGTTTGCGCGCGACAAGCAGGCCTAGCCGCACCCCTGCAAAAAACCGATAACAACAACACACAGCGAGCAAAGGCGTTTCGTATGTCCAGTCCCCAAAAGCTCCGCTACGCCATGGTGGGCGGCGGTCATGGCGCCTTCATCGGCGCGGTGCACCGCAAGGCCATGGCGCTCGACGGCCAGTTTGAACTGGTGGCGGGCGCGCTCTCGTCCTCACCCGAGCGGGCGCGCGCATCCGGCGCCGAACTGGGCCTGGCGGACGACCGCAACCACGGCAGCTGGCAGGACCTGCTGGCCGACGAACTGCGCCGCCCGGCGCATGAGCGCATCGACCTGGTGAGCATCGTCACCCCCAACCATGTGCACCACCCGGTGGCGTTGGCGTTTGTGCAGGCGGGCTTCCACGTGGTGTGCGACAAGCCGCTGGTGCACACCCGCGCGCAGGCCGACGAGCTGGTGGCCGCCGTGAAGAAGGCGGGCACCGTGTTCGGCGTGACCTACAACTACACCGGCTACCCGATGGTGCGTGAGGCGCGCCACCTGGTGCACAGCGGTGTGCTGGGCCAGCTCCGCAAGATCACCGTCGAATACAACCAGGGCTGGCTGGCCACCGCAGTGGAAGAGGGCGGCGCCAACAAGCAGGCCGACTGGCGGCTGGACCCGGCGCGCAGCGGCAGCGCAGGCACCCTGGGCGACATCGGATCACACGCCGAAAATCTGGCCGCCACCGTCACCGGCCAGCACCCCGCCTGGGTGTGTGCGGACCTCACCACCTTTGGTGCCGGGCGGCAGCTGGACGACGACGCCCAGCTGCTGCTGCGCTACGACAGCGGCGCACGCGGCTTCATCGTGGCATCGCAGGTGGCAGCGGGGCTGGAGAACGACCTGCGCCTGCAGGTGTCCGGCACGTTGGGCACCATCACCTGGCGGCAGGAAGAGCCCAACCAGCTCGTCCACTCCCCCGTGGACGGCCCGCGCCGCATCCTCACGCGCGGCTCACCCTGGTTGTGCGAATCGGCGCGGCGCGCCGGGCGCATCCCTGCGGGGCACCCCGAGGCGTTCATCGAAGCCTTTGCCAACATCTACCTGGGTGTGGCGGCCGACATCCGCGCGCGTGCCGCTGGCCGCGCGGCCGACCCTTTGGCGGCCGACTATCCGCGCGTGGAAGATGGTGCCGAGGGGGTGCGCTTTATCGAAAAGGTGGTGGAGTCCGCTGCGAGCGAGCGTAAATGGACCGCATTGGCCGACTCGGTTGGCCCGAATGGTTGAATCAGATTGGCCCGCAGCGCTTTTCAGGAAAGCGCAGACAGCTATCTATTTGTGAGCGGTTGACGGGCCGTCTGCAGCCGTTGGTCAGTTGCCTGCCAGCTGAAACCGCTGGTCAAAGTTCATCTTGCCCAGCACACGCAGTGCCGCCGTGCGGGTGGCGTTGTCTACCTTGCTGATGTCCAGGCTGTAGCGCTTGGCGGTGGACACCACGTCCACGCTTTTGGGGCCCCACTGCACCGCGACCAGCAGGGCAGGGCGCTGGCCCGCTTCGGCACCCACCGACACACCGCGCTGCTCGGGCCGCAGCATGAATTCCAGCCGGGGGGTGCGTACCAGGGTGAGGCGGTGGGCGCCCTGTGGGCCCAGCGCGAATGAGACGACCCAGTCGTCTTCGTCTTCCACCGTCAGAAATGGGACATGCTGCGGAGCGGCCATGGTGAGGGTGCTGTGGGTTGACGGGCGGGCGGATGGGCCGCCGTGGTGCGCAGCCCGGGTGCGGGCGGCCGCCAGTATGCCGTTGCAAAAGCTGTGCCGAGGTCGGGAGAACCCGAGGTTGGGCGCATCCAACGCGCTGGTGGCGTTGTCAGGCTGGTGCAAGCTGGTGTGGGGCGGGCTGGCGTTGCGCTGGCTCAGGCTGTCTTGAACGGGCTGCGTTCGTGCAGTTCGCTCAGGTACTCAGCCACCCCGGCGCCTTCGCGCTGCAGGAACCGCTCCACCGCGTCGGCAAAAGCCGGGTGCGCCAGCCAGTGGGCGCTGGTGGCCTGCACGGGCAGCAGGGCGCGGGCCATCTTGTGCTCGCCCTGGGCGCCGCCCTCAAAGCGGATCACGCCGTGCTCGATGCACCACTGCAGTGGCTGGTAGTAGCAGGCTTCGAAGTGCAGGCAGTCCACGCGCTCCAGCGCGCCCCAATACCGGCCGTAGGCCACAATGTTTTGGTCTTTTTGGCTGCCAGCGCTGGATGGTAAAGCGCTGATGGCTATCAAACTGCTAGCAATTGGCTGGCCGTCGCGCTCGGCCACAAACAGCAGCCAGGCCTCGGGCATGTGGGCCGCCATGCGGGCGAAGAAGTCCCGCGTGAGGTAGGGCGGGTTGCCGTGTTCGAGGTAGGTGCGCTCGTAGCAGCGGTAGAAAAAATCCCAGTCGGCTGCGCTGATGTCCGCACCACGCGACCAACGGAAGCTGACCCCGGCATCCGCCACGCGGCGGCGCTCCTGGCGGATCTTCTTGCGTTTGTCATGGGAGAGGCTGGCAAGGAAGTGGTCGAAGTCTTTGAAGGGTTGGCCCGAGCCGCCGCCGGGCAAGGTGCTGTCGGGGGAGGGTGCATCAGACGCAGCGGGGAGCGTGGGGGCAACGTTCTCGCCGCCGCCGGGCCGCCCCAAGGCGGTGAGGGCCCCCTCGGGGGGCAGCGAACCACGCGCAGCGGGGAGCGTGGGGGCCACATTCTTCCAATGAAATTGCACGGTGTGCCGCAGCATCAGGTCTTGCTGCGCACTGGTCAGCACGTCGTCGTCGCTGGCAAACAGGATGTGCACGGACGACACGTTTTCGTCCTCGCACCACTGGCACACCGCCTGCACCAGCAGAGCGCGTGCAGCATCGTCACGGGCCAAAAGGCGGCTGCCCGGCACGGGGGTGAAGGGCACGGCGATCACGGCCTTGGGGTAGTAGGGCACGCCGTGCTGTTCGTAGGCGCTGGCCCAGGCCCAGTCGAACACGTACTCGCCGTAGGAGTGGTTCTTGAGGTACAGCGGGCAGGCGGCAATCAGGGTGTCGCCCTCCCACAGGGTCATGAAGCGCGGCGCCCAGCCGGTGCGTGGGGTGGCGCTGTCGCTGGTCTCCAGGGCGGCCAGGTACTCGTGGCGCATGAAGGGCGTGGGGTGGCTTTGCTGGGCCAGCAGGGTGTTCCAGGCCGCAGCATCCACGTCCAGCGCAGTGGCAAGTACGCGGGCGATAATGGCAGATTCAGCCATGCACGCCCCGGTTTTGTTTTGCAAGCTGCGGGCCCGTGTGGGCGGTGTTCAACCTGGCCGCAGGGGCCGATTCCAGTTCCATGACGCTCTCCATTTGCACTGCGCAGCTCAACTTTGTTGTGGGCGACATGCCCGGCAACGCCCAAAAGATCATTGCGGCGGCCCGCGAGGCGTATGCCCAGGGCGCCCGCTTGTTGCTGACGCCTGAGCTGGCGATTTGCGGCTATGCGGCCGAAGACCTGTTTCTGCGCCCCGCCTTCATTGCGGCCTGTGATGATGCCGTGAAAACCGTGGCCCGCGAGACTGCGGGGTTGAAAGGCCTGGCCATTGTGCTGGGCCACCCGCAGGCCGTGGCGCCCGACGCTCCGGCGTTCAGCGCTTGCTTCAATGCCGCCAGCGTGCTGCGCGATGGGCAGATCGAGCAGACCTATGCCAAGCGCGAACTGCCCAACTACCAGGTGTTTGACGAGCGCCGCTACTTTGTGGCGGGCGACAAGCCTTGCATCTTCGAGGTGGAAGGCGTGCGCGTGGGGGTGCTGGTGTGCGAAGACGCGTGGTTTGCCACCCCTGCACGCGATGCCGCAGCAGCGGGGGCACAAATGCTGGCGGTGATCAATGCATCGCCTTTCCACCTGGGCAAGAGCGCCGAGCGCGAAGCCACCATGCGCGAGCGTGTGGCCGAGACGGGTTTGCCGCTGGTGTACGCGCACCTGGTCGGCGGGCAGGATGAGGTGGTGTTTGAAGGCCGCTCGTTCGCGCTCAACGCCGATGGCTCGGTGGCCTGCAGGGGGCCGGGTTTTGAAGAAAAACTGGTGTTTGCGCAGGTCCATCAAGCGCAAAATGCTATAAAAATTGAAGCAGACGTAGCTCCAGAGAAAAGCCTGGAGGCTGACCTGTGGGATGCCCTGGTGCTGGGCGTGCGCGACTATGTGGGCAAGAACGGCTTCCCTGGCGCGCTGCTCGGGCTGTCGGGGGGCATCGATTCGGCCCTGGTGCTGGCGATTGCCGTGGATGCGCTGGGGGCCGACAAGGTGCGCACGGTGATGATGCCTTCGCCCTACACGGCCGACATCAGCTGGATCGACGCGCGCGACATGGCCGAGCGCCTGGGCGTGCGCTACGACGAGATCTCCATCAAGCCGCAGTTCGAGGCCTTCAAGGCCGCACTGGCCAGCGATTTTGCAGGGCTGCCCGAAGACACGACCGAAGAAAACCTGCAGGCGCGCATCCGGGGCACGCTGCTCATGGCGCTGTCCAACAAGTTCGGCTCCATCGTGCTCACCACGGGTAACAAGAGCGAGATGTCCACGGGCTACTGCACGCTGTACGGTGACATGGCAGGGGGCTTCGCAGTGATCAAGGACGTGGCCAAGACCCGCGTGTTCGACCTGGCCCGCTGGCGCAACGCCAACGACCCGTATGGCACGGGCGCCAGTCCGATCCCAGAGCGCATCATCACGCGCCCGCCCAGCGCCGAGCTGCGGCCCGACCAGAAAGACCAGGACAGCCTGCCGCCCTACGAAGTGCTGGACGCCATCGTGGCGCGCTACATGGAGAACGACGAGCCCATCGAGTCCATCATCGCCAGCGGCTTTGAACGTGCCGATGTGGAGCGTGTCACGCGCCTCATCAAGCTCAACGAGTACAAGCGCCGCCAGGCGCCGGTAGGGATTCGCGTCACGCGCCGCAGCTTTGGCAAGGACTGGCGTTACCCTATCACCAGCAAATTCAGGGCGTGACGCTTCGGCGCTGCGCTTTCAGCCCCCATTTTTTTACATCCTCCAGGAGACCCGCCATGAAAATGATCACCGCCGTCATCAAGCCCTTCAAGCTCGAAGAAGTCCGCGAAGCCCTGGCCGAGTGTGGCGTGACCGGTCTCACCGTGACCGAGGTGAAGGGTTTTGGCCGTCAAAAGGGCCACACCGAGCTGTACCGTGGCGCCGAGTACGTGGTGGACTTCCTGCCCAAGGTCAAGGTCGAGGTTGTCGTGAAAACCGAGGACGTGGACCGCTGCGTGGACGCCATCGTGAATGTGGCCCGCACCGGCAAGATTGGCGACGGCAAGATTTTTGTGACGGCCGTGGAGCGTGTGGTGCGTATCCGTACTGGGGATCTGGACGACGCGGCTGTGTAAGCTCCCCCTGAGTCGCTTCGCGCCTTCCCCCTGAGGGGGATGCCACCAGTGGCCTGGCAAAGCCAGTTCCACGGTGGCACTGGCCTTGCGCTGCGCCAGTTTTTGAAGGCCTTTAGATCACCGAGCGCAGCGGGACGGGCGCTTGGTCGGGGCCGGCGTCTTGCACCAGCGTGCGCAGCAGTGCCTCGGCATCGGTAGAGGCGTGCAGCAGGTCCATCTGCCATTCGCCCATGAAGCCGCTGGCCACGCTGGTCTGCAGAAAGCCCAGCAGGCCATCGTAGTAGCCGGCCACATTGAGCAGGCCCAGGGGCTTGTCGTGGTAGCCCAGCTGGCGCCAGGTCCACACTTCAAACAGTTCTTCAAAGGTGCCGATACCGCCGGGCAGGGCCAAAAAGGCATCGCTGCGCTCGGCCATCATGGCCTTGCGTTCGTGCATGGTCTGCACGATGTGCAGCTCGTCGCATTGGCGGTTGGCCAGCTCTTTATCGACCAGCGCCTGGGGAATCACGCCCACCACGCGCCCGCCCGCAAGCCGAGTGGCTTCGGCCACCGTACCCATGAGGCCGCTGCGGCCGCCGCCATACACCAGCTGGCCGCCGTGCTGGCCAATCCATTGGCCCACCGCTTTGGCAGCGTCGGCAAAGGCCGCGTTCTCGCCAGGTCGCGAGCCGCAATACACACACACGGAAAAAGTCGGTTCAGCCATGGAAAATCCTCTGAAAAACCGCTGCACCCCAGATGCCCGCGCACAGCAGCAAGGCCAGCAGCACGGCAGCGCTGCCCATGTCCTTGGCGCGTTTGGAAAGGTCGTGCCACTCGGGGCCGATGCGGTCGATGGCGGTTTCGATGCCGGTGTTGAGCAGCTCCACGATCATCACGATCACCACCGAGCCTGCCAGCAGCGCGGTTTCTACCCAGCTTTGCCCCAGCCAGAGAGACGCGGGCAGCAGCACCATGGCGGCAATGGCTTCCTGGCGGAATGCCTTTTCGTTCCAGCCTGCGCGAAGGCCTTCGATGGAGTAACCCGCAGCGTGCCAGATGCGGTTCAAGCCCGTGCGGGCCTTCTGGGGGTTGGCAGGCGCGGAGGACTCAGGTGGGGACAGGGGCATGGGGATATTGTGTCGCAGCCGCATGACAGCGGGCGTTGCAGCCCGCGCGCGGGTACTACTTTTTCGGAAGCTCGAAGTGCACCAGGCGCGTGCCTGCCAGGGCGTCGTGCCAGAACTGCCGCTCTGGATGAAAGCGGCTCAGGATGGCCCAGATGGCAACCCAGCCGAACAGCAGCACCAGCACTTCAACGGCCGAGACCCCCAACAGATAGGCTGCCAAGGGCGGCAGGAACCACACCCAGCTCAGCAGGTAGCGCAGCAGCGCACGCGCCTGGGTGATGGGTTGCCCGGCGGTGTCCACCACACGGATGAGCCAGGTCTTTTGAGCCAGGGTCTGGCCTTTGGCCCAGAACCAGGTGAAGTAAATGCCAAACACCACAAACAGAAAGGCCTGCAGGGCGTGCCGATTGTCCAGGGCGTGGCGGGTTTGGCTCAGGGTGCCGAACAGGTAGCCTGCAATGAAGACCACCCCGAACATGAGCATGCCCTCATACAGCCAGCAGGCCATGCGGCGCCACAAATTGGGCGTGGGGCCGAGGGCGGCGGAAGAGGTCTTTGCAGAGAGGGATGCCTGCGGTGCTGGGGCGGGAGGGGTGGCGGTCATTCCAGAGGGCGAAAGCAAGGCGGAGAGTGTCGGCCAGCGACGGGACTACTGAGGATACAGGCCCGAGTTGTCGGGAGTGACCATGGGCGCTGTTGTCGCAGGTGTTTCTGCGGAACCTGCGCCCAGAGGGGGGAGTGCTGCTGGTACTGCCACCGGAATCGAGACGGGGGCAGTCTCGACCACGTTGGAGGCCGGATTTTGCGTGGGCACGCCGGTCGCCGGGGGCGCCGTGGGGGTGACCGGTGCCGCCACACGGGGGGCGCTGTGGTCGAGCACGGGCGGAATCTTCGGTGCGTTGGGGCGGCTGGGGTTGGCCTGCGTGGCCGCAGGAACCTGGGCCAGCTTCTTGGGCGACACGGGGCGCAAGGCCGTGGCGGCGCCCTTGGGCTTGGGGGCGGCACGCGCAGCCAGCGCACGTTTTTCCTCGTCGGATAGCGCCTGGTAGGCCTCCCACTGGGCGCGTTTGTCGTCGCGGGCAAGCCGGTTGGTGACTGCATAGTTCAGCCGGGCCTGGTTGCGCTGCTGTGCGCTCAGGCTGGCCCAGTCTGTCATGCGGTCATGAAATTTGGCCTGTTCTTCTTCAGGAAGCGCCGAGAAATTGGCGGCCAGCGCAAGCCAGCGGCGCTTTTGCGCTTCGCTGATGAGTGCCCAGCGCTCTGCCAGTGGGTACAGCGCCAGTTTCTGGGGCGTGGTCAGGGTTTCCCAGCCCGGGCCGGTCTCGACCTGTGGCACTGCCATGGTGCCAGGCCGGGTGGACGTGCGGGCATTGTTGGGGCTGGCAACCGCAGCTTCAGCCCCCGCAGGCAGCAGGGTGCCGGGTGCCATGCGCATCTGTACCAGCACCTGGCCACCCACCGCTGCGAGCACGCCCAAGAGCGCCAAAGCCAGCACGAAGGCTGGCAGGGCAGGGGAAGCGTCGGGTGAACTTGGGTGCATGCAGTACGCGGTCGGGGGCGGGGCTCAGTTCGACGGGGCAGAGGTTTTGAGGAATTGTACGAAGCCAGGGTCAGCGTAGGCTGCTGGCGGCAAATCGTCGGTCAAAAGGGCTGCATCGACTTCGGCCAGGTCATTGGCGCTGCTTTCGTCCTGGGCAATGTTGATGACCACCAGCCCCACCACCAGTGCCATCAGCGGAACGGCAGACACCAGTGCATTCCACCAGCCGCCACCCTCGTTGCCGCCACGGCCCAGCGTGGCACTGCCACCCGCATGCACCACAACGGGTGCCGCCAGACGCACCGGCACGGTGTCTTTCTTGCGCTTGGCAAGGGCTTGCATGCGCGAGGCGCGCAGCCGTTCGGAAATGTCGTAAGGCAATTCGTCGGTGCCGCTGGACAAGCGCGCCGTGACGCGCAGTGCAAAGCGCTCTGCCGCAGCTTCTGCCTGTGTCGGTGGGGTCTGTACAGTGTTCATGGCTCGATTCCTTTGGCCTTCAGTGCCTTGCTGAGGGTTTGTATGGCACGAAAACAGTGCGTTTTGACGCTGCCTTCGGAGCAGCCCATGGCGGCTGCCGTTTCTGCTACATCCATTTCTTCCCAGTAACGCATCAGGAACGCTTCCCGTTGACGTGGGGGCAGCTCGGCAATCTCGGCTTCGATCCCGTGAAAGATCTGCGCCCGCCGGGTCAGATCCTCGGCGCTCTCAGCCCGTTCCCCATTTTCCGGGCCTGAATACGCTTCAAGCAGATCAAAATCCATGCCATCTTCGCCGGGACCTTCAAAGTCGCTCATGCTCGAAAACAGTGCATTGCGGGTTTTCTGGCGGCGAAACCAGTCTAGCGTGCAGTTGGAAAGTATGCGCTGGTAGAGCATGGGCAGCTCAGCCGCCGGCTTGTCACCATAGTGCTCTGCCAGCTTGAGCATGCTGTCCTGCACGATGTCGAGCGCCGCTTCCTCATTGCGAACGTGGTAGACCGAGCGCTTGAATGCGCGCTTTTCTACACTTTTGAGGAAGTCGGAGAGTTCTCGTTCGGTTGCCAAGACGGGTCAGCCCGGGAGGGGATCGGTGCCGGTGAGTTCACAAAAATGTGGCTATCCGGCACGTGGAGCCTTTGATTATCGCATCCGCCGGGGTTTTTTTCGGGGGATGGCAGTTTTACATGTGTTGCAGTGCGATAATCGCCACTGCAATTCAAAGGCAAACGGGTCACGGTCCGGCGCGGCAATCATCCCGCCCATGTCCTTGGCCTCAAGTTCCAAGCTGGCTTCACAAGAGCGCGTGCAAGGAGCACCCAAGGTTTTTCGTCAGAGAAATTCACAAAGGTTGATCGATCATGGAAATCTCCAAGGCTGAAATCTCTTCAGCGGCCGCTGCTTCGCAGGGCAACACTCCCTCCGCTTCCGCTGCTCAGGACCTCATGGGTTCCGAGATCCTCATCAAGTCGCTTCAGGCTGAGAACGTCCAGTACATCTGGGGCTATCCCGGCGGTGCAGTTCTCTACATCTACGACGCGCTCTACAAACAAGACACTATCCAGCACGTGCTGGTGCGCCATGAGCAGGCTGCCGTGCATGCTGCTGACGGCTACGCACGTGCCACGGGTGAAGTGGGCGTTGCACTGGTCACATCCGGTCCAGGTCTCACCAACGCAGTGACCGGTATCGCTACGGCGTACATGGACAGCATCCCGATGGTGATCATTTCCGGCCAGGTGCCCACGCCCGCTATCGGGCTGGATGCCTTCCAGGAGTGCGACACGGTCGGTATTACCCGCCCCATCGTCAAACACAATTTCCTCGTCAAGGACCCGCGCGATCTGGCCATGACGATGAAGAAGGCCTTCCACATTGCCCGCACCGGCCGTCCCGGCCCCGTGGTGGTGGATGTGCCCAAGGACGTGTCCTTCAAGAAGGTGCCGTACAGCGGCTATCCACAAAGCGTGGAAATGCGCTCGTACAACCCTGTGCGCAAGGGCCATGGTGGTCAGATTCGCAAGGCGCTGCAACTCCTGCTGGCGGCCAAGCGTCCCTACATCTACACCGGCGGTGGCGTGCTGCTGGGCAATGCCACCAATGAGTTGCGCACGCTGGTGGACATGCTGGGCTACCCGGTCACCAACACGCTGATGGGCCTGGGTGCATACCCCGCATCGGACCGCAAGTTCCTGGGCATGCTGGGCATGCACGGCACCATCGAGGCCAACAACGCCATGCAGAACTGCGACGTGCTGCTGGCTGTGGGCGCGCGTTTTGATGACCGCGTGATCGGCAACCCCAAGCACTTTGCGCAGAACGACCGCAAGATCATCCACGTTGATATTGACCCGTCGAGCATTTCCAAGCGCGTGAAGGTCGATATCCCGATCGTCGGCGACGTCAAGGACGTGCTCACCGAGCTGATCTCCATGATCCGCGAGAGCAGCACGCGCCCTGACTCGGGTGCTCTGGCCGCCTGGTGGGACACCATTGAAGGCTGGCGCAAGCGCGACTGCCTCAAGTACAGCATGGGCAGCCCAGACGTCATCAAGCCCCAGTACGTGGTCGAAACGCTGTGGAACATGACCAAGGACGCGGACACCTACATCACGTCCGACGTGGGCCAGCACCAGATGTGGGCCGCGCAGTACTACCGCTTTGACGAGCCACGCCGCTGGATCAACTCTGGCGGCCTGGGCACCATGGGCGTGGGCATCCCGTACGCCATGGGCATCAAGCTGGCAAAGCCGCAGTCCGAGGTGTTCTGTATCACTGGCGAAGGCTCGGTGCAGATGAACATCCAGGAGCTGTCCACCTGCCTGCAGTACAACACGCCGATCAAGATCTGCTCGCTGAACAACCGCTACCTGGGCATGGTGCGGCAGTGGCAAGAGATCGAATACTCCGGCCGCTACAGCCACAGCTACATGGACGCGCTGCCCAACTTCGTGAAGCTGGCAGAGGCGTACGGCCATGTGGGCATGTTGATCGAGAGCCCCAAGGACGTAGAGCCTGCTCTGCGTGAAGCCCGCAAGCTCAAGGACCGCACCGTGTTCATGGACTTCCGCACCGACCCCACCGAGAACGTGTTCCCGATGGTCCAGGCCGGCAAGGGCATTACCGAGATGCTGCTGGGGTCGGAAGATCTTTAAGCCAAATCGGCCTCCAGCGCTTGTTCATCAAGCGCTACCAGCTATCGAATAGATAGCATTCACTTTTTTGACGAATCTATTGCCTGCCAAGCCTGTGCATTACCGTGCACGGGGGAGGGCAGCGAAAAGAGGAATCTGCACCTATGAAACACATCATTGCCGTTCTGCTGGAAAACGAACCCGGTGCGCTGTCGCGCGTTGTAGGCCTGTTTTCTGCCCGTGGTTACAACATCGAATCGCTCACCGTGGCGCCCACTGAGGATCCATCGCTCTCGCGCATGACGATCCAGACCACGGGCTCCGACGATGTGATCGAACAGATCACCAAGCACCTGAACCGCCTCATTGAGGTCGTGAAGGTGGTGGATCTCACCGAAGGTGCCTACACCGAGCGCGAGCTCATGATGGTGAAGGTGCGCGCGGTGGGCAAGGAGCGCGAGGAGATGAAGCGCATGGCCGACATCTTCCGTGGTCGCATCATCGACGTGACCGAGAAGAGCTACACGATTGAGCTGACCGGCGACCAGTCGAAGAACGACGCTTTTCTGCAGGCCATTGACCGCACCGCCATCTTGGAAACCGTACGTACGGGTGCCAGTGGCATCGGCCGCGGCGAGCGCATCTTGCGCGTGTAAGACAATTCACCCCGTTTTTCCCATTTCAACCCCCAACAACGCATTTCAACCGGAGCGACCCATGAAAGTTTTCTACGACAAAGACACCGACCTGAGCCTGATCAAAGGCAAGACCGTGGCCATCATCGGCTACGGCTCGCAGGGCCATGCCCACGCACAAAACCTGAACGACAGTGGCGTGAAGGTAGTGGTCGGCCTGCGCAAGGGCGGTGCATCGTGGGACAAGGTCGGCAAGGCTGGCCTGACGGTTCTGGAAGTCAACGACGCCGTCAAATCTGCTGACGTGGTCATGATCCTGCTGCCTGACGAAGACATCGCAGCCGTCTACAAGAACAACGTCGAGCCCAACATCAAGCAAGGCGCCTCGCTGGCCTTCGCCCACGGCTTCAACGTGCACTACAACCAGGTCGTGCCCCGCGCTGACCTGGACGTTTGGATGGTGGCGCCCAAGGCCCCTGGCCACACCGTGCGCAACACCTACACCCAAGGCGGCGGCGTGCCCCACCTGGTCGCTGTGCACCAGGACAAGTCCGGCAAGGCCCGTGACCTGGCCCTGAGCTACGCAGCTGCCAACGGCGGCGGCAAGGCCGGCATCATCGAGACCAACTTCAAGGAAGAAACCGAGACCGACCTGTTCGGCGAACAAGCCGTGTTGTGCGGCGGTGCCGTCGAGCTGATCAAGATGGGTTACGAAACCCTGGTTGAAGCTGGCTACGCCCCTGAAATGGCCTACTTCGAGTGCCTGCACGAGCTCAAGCTCATCGTGGACCTGATCTACGAAGGTGGCATTGCCAACATGAACTACTCGATCTCGAACAACGCCGAGTACGGCGAGTACGTGACCGGCCCCGAAGTGATCAACGAGCAGTCGCGCGCCGCCATGCGCAATGCCTTGAAGCGCATCCAGAACGGCGACTACGCCAAGATGTTCATCCAGGAAGGCCGTCTGAACTACCCATCGATGACAGCCCGTCGCCGCAACACGGCCGACCACAGCATCGAAAAGGTAGGCGGCCAACTGCGCGCCATGATGCCTTGGATCGCCAAGAACAAGCTGGTCGATCAGACCCGCAACTGATTCTCCATCGCTGGAGCATCACGAGGCCACTTCGGTGGCCTTTTTCGTTGGCGGTCGGTCCTGTTGGCAGGCGCTACACTGCGACCTTCGCCTTGATGGCGCGCGGCGATCTGTCTGTGCAGCGGGAGTTGCCGGATACTATAAATTTAATAGCTGCTCACGCAATATGGGCAAGCGCTGGAGGTCAATTTAATGCATGACGGCAATGAATCCACCGACAACCCCGGTGTGATGGTGCGCAAACGGCGCAAGGGCATCTACATCCTGCCCAACCTGTTCACGCTGGCGGCATTGTTTGGGGGCTTCTATTCGATCGTGATGGCCATGAATGGCCGTTTCGACATGGCGGCCGTGGGCGTTTTTTGTGCGATGGTGCTCGACAGTCTTGATGGCCGGGTAGCGCGCATGACCAATACCCAGAGCGCGTTTGGCGAGCAGATGGATTCGCTCTCCGACATGGTGTCCTTTGGAGCGGCGCCTGCCCTGATCGCCTATGAGTGGTCCCTCCAGGGGCTGGGCCGCTGGGGCTGGATTGCCGCATTTGTGTACTGCGCCTGTGCCGCGCTTCGCCTGGCGCGCTTCAATGTGAATACCGGCGTGGTGGACAAGCGCTATTTTCAGGGGCTGCCTTCGCCAGCCGCTGCAGCTTTGGTGGCGGGGTTCATCTGGCTGATGACCGAGCTGGGCGTGCATCCTGGTGAAGACCACTGGCTGACCTGGAGTCAGACGACCTGGATCATGTTCGCATTCACGCTGTACGCGGGGCTCACCATGGTGACCAATGTGCCGTTCTACAGCTTCAAGGATGTGCAGATGAAAAAGAGCGTGCCTTTTGCAGCCATTGTGTTGATCGCGCTGGGCATTGCCATCATCAACATCCACCCGCCCATCGTGCTGTTTGGTGTGTTCGTGTTCTACGGCCTGAGCGGTTACGGCGTGTACGCCTGGCGCAAGGCCAAAGGACAGCACAGCAGCGTGATCAGCACCTCGACGGACGAACCGGACGAACGTGGACTGCACAAGTGATTGGAATGATGTCTGGCCAGTTGTGCTACATTGCACCGCATGAATTCGTTTGCACTGGCTCTACTGCTACCTCCCTACGGGCGGAGACAGTAGGCGCACGCGCACACTTTTTCCACAAAGGCCCGTATGCACCCGCAACGGGCCTTTTGTTTTGGGCGCCAGATTTTTAGTGTTGCGGGCCAATTCCACCCCACCAGTATCAGGAGAAACAACATGGCTGACAAACTCATCATTTTCGACACGACCTTGCGCGATGGCGAGCAGTCCCCCGGCGCCTCGATGACCAAGGATGAGAAGCTGCGCATTGCCCGCCAGCTGGAGCGCCTGAAGGTGGACGTGATCGAAGCCGGTTTTGCGGCCAGCTCGAACGGAGATTTCGAGGCGGTGCAGGCGATAGCCAATGCCATCAGGGAGTCCACCATCTGCTCGCTGTCGCGCGCCAATGACCGCGACATTTCCCGCGCAGCAGAAGCGCTTGCAGGGGCGAACAGCGCGCGCATCCATACGTTCATTGCCACCAGCCCGCTGCACATGGAAAAGAAGCTGCGCATGACGCCAGAGCAAGTGCTGGAGCAGGCCAAGCAGTCGGTGCGTTTTGCGCGCAACCTGGTGGGAGATATTGAGTTCAGCCCCGAAGATGGCTACCGCAGCGACCCAGACTTCCTGTGCCGCGTGCTCGAAGCTGTGATCGCCGAGGGTGCCACGACCATCAATGTGCCCGACACCGTGGGCTATGCCATCCCCGAGCTGTACGGCAACTTCATCAAGACCCTGCGCGAGCGCATTCCCAACAGCGACAAGGCCATCTGGTCCGTGCACTGCCACAACGACCTCGGCATGGCCGTGGCCAATTCGCTGGCTGGTGTGAAGATTGGCGGCGCGCGCCAAGTGGAATGCACGATCAATGGACTGGGCGAGCGGGCAGGGAATTGCTCGCTGGAAGAGGTGGTGATGGCGGTCAAGACCCGCCGCGACTATTTCAACCTCGATCTCAACATTGATACCCAGCACATCGTTGCGGCCAGCCGAATGGTCAGTCAGACCACGGGGTTCGTGGTGCAGCCGAACAAGGCCGTGGTGGGGGCCAATGCCTTTGCGCACGCCAGTGGTATCCACCAGGATGGCGTGCTCAAGGCGCGCGATACCTACGAAATCATGCGTGCCGAGGATGTGGGCTGGAGCGCCAACAAGATCGTGTTGGGCAAGCTCAGCGGCCGCAACGCCTTCAAGCAGCGCCTTCAGGAACTGGGTGTGAGCCTGGACAGTGAAACCGAAGTCAACACCGCTTTCACGCGTTTCAAGGAACTGGCCGATCGCAAGAGCGAGATTTTTGACGAGGACATCCTGGCACTGGTGAGTGATGAGAGCGTGACTAGTGAAAGGGAGCAATATGGCTTTGTCTCTCTGTTCCAGCAGAGCGAAACGGGTGAGCACCCCCGGGCACGCATCGTCTTTACGGTAGATGGCCAGGAGGTGCGGGGCGAGTCCGAAGGAAACGGCCCTGTGGATGCTTCACTCAAGGCCATCGAATCGCATGTGAAGAGTGGTGCGGAGATGGTGCTGTACTCGGTGAATGCCATCAGCGGCTCGACAGAGAGTCAAGGCGAGGTCACCGTGCGCCTGCAGAACAGTGGCCGCGTGGTCAACGGCGTGGGAGCAGACCCCGATATCGTGGTCGCTTCGGCCAAGGCCTATCTGAGTGCGCTGAACAAGTTACAAAGTAAAGCTGACCGGGTGGCTGCACAGGGTTGAATGATCAATTTATAATTTCATTCACTTTCTTGGAAAGTCGCGCAAGGTATTGATCTTGCGCGACTTTTTTTGATTCTGTACACTGCTCAACACTTATTACCGTTTGGAGCACTTTGATGCACCATCGCCACCGCGCCGCAGTGACCCGTTTTTTCCAGCTTTTGGGCTTTGTCGTCGTCAGTACGGCGCTGGTTGTGCCGATTGCGCACTCAGGTGAGCGCTCCAAGGCGCCAGCCAAAAAGCAGCAAGCCAGTTCGGCCAATGCCAAGCGCGCTGCTCCGGCCCGCAAGGTCGCTACCAATACCCGGGCCGTGCGTGTCACGGCCAAGACCGCCAAGGCGCCGACCCGTGTGGCCTTTGTGCCTGCCAAGCAGTCGTTCGGGCAAATGGCGGGGCTGCATGAGGTGAGTGATCCGCTGGACCTGAAGTCCAGCGTCGCACTCGTCATCGACCAGGACACACATGAAGTCCTACTCAGCAAGAATGATCAGGCCGTGCTTCCCATTGCGTCCCTGACCAAGCTCATGACGGGCTTGCTGATTTCCCAGGCCAAGCTGCCGATGGATGAGCCCGTTACGATCACTCAGGATGACGTTGATACCGAAAAAGGCAGCCGCTCGCGCCTGACCGTGGGCTCTACGTTGACCCGGGGCGAGATGCTGCACCTGGCGCTCATGTCCAGCGAGAACCGCGCAGCGCATGCGCTGGGTCGTACGTACCCTGGTGGCCTCGAAGCGTTTGTTGTGCAGATGAATGTCAAGGCCCGCCTGCTCGGCATGACCGATACCCGTTATGTTGAGCCAACCGGCCTTTCCAGCCGCAACCAGTCCAGTGCACGTGACCTGGCTACCCTGGTGAATGTGGCGCATGGTGATCCCCTGCTGCGCGAACTGTCCACGTCACCGGGATATGAGGTGGCAGTGGGTCCCAAAACATTGCAGTACAACAACACCAATGGGCTGGTAAAAAACCCCACCTGGGACATTGGCCTCCAGAAAACCGGCTACATCTCGGAAGCAGGGCGCTGCCTGGTGATGCAAACCCAGATCGCTGGGCGCAAGCTCATCATGGTGTTTCTGGACTCGGCGGGCAAATTCAGCCGCCTGGGTGATGCTGAGCGTGTGCGCCATTGGGTGGAGTCGATGCCGTCATTGACGGCGCCTTTGCAGGCCCGTGCAGGGTCCAATGGGTGAGGCAGCTAATCCTGTAGCTTGTACATCCTTCCCTGGTGCGCCAAGCATTTGGTGCTGGTAGCGTCGGCGGGATTTCGTGCCGACTGCCTTGTGCGCTGATTTGATGGATCCACCGGCCGACCGGGCATCACTGCCCGAGTCGGTTTTTTTTCAAGGATCAGGCCCGGCTGCGGCTGCGGCTGCGGCTGCGGTAGCTGTTGTGTCCCGAGGCTCAGCGAAGTCCCGGACGCAAACCCGCATCACCGGATGCCGACGCTTCCATGCTGGGTGTGTGACCCAGAGCCAGAGAAATTTCGTTGGCCGTGGCTTGGAGCTTGGGAAGCCATCCTTCGTCCAGTCGATCAGCGGGTGCTGATATGGACAGTCCGGCTACCAGCTTGCCTTGGTCATCGTAGACGCCAGCGGCCATGCAGCGCACGCCCAGTTCCAGCTCTTCGTTGTCGCGGGCAATACCGTACTGGCGTGCTTTGGCGAGTTCGCGCTCCAGGATGGGCAATTGGGTGATGCTGTTGCGGGTGTGTCCGGCCAGACCGGTTCGGGTGGCGTAGGCCCGCACGCGCTGGGGGTCGTCCAGGGCCAGAAAGAGCTTGCCTGTGGAGGTAAGGTGCAGAGGGGCCCGTCCGCCAATGGCGCGCACCACCTGCATGCCGGAGCGTTCACTGTAGGCACGTTCGACATACACAATCTCGTCGCCCTGGCGCATGCTCAGATTGACGGGCTGCTGGATCAGCTTGTGAAGATTGCGCATCGGGGTCAGGGCGGCATCGCGCACGCTCAGGCGCGCTTTTACGAGGTTGCCCAGTTCCAGCAGGCGCATGCCCAGTCGGTAGCTGCCCGATTCTGGCCGATCCACGAAACGGCCAATCGTGAGGTCGTTCAGGATGCGGTGCGTGGTGGACGGGTGCAGCCCTGTTTTCTCGCTGATTTCCTTGAGAGATATCGCCTCTTCGCGTGACGCCAGAACATCGATCAGCGTAAACATGCGCTCAAGCACCTGAACGCTGGGTTTGACGGGGATGCTGGGATCGTTTTTTTTCATGGACGGCGATGCAGTGACGGCCGCAGCATTTTATCTTGTGAAATGCGAGCCTGCATTCACGCGCTCTGATTCGCGCCTGGGCTGGAGCGATGCCACTGGCCATCGGTCCGGATCTCGTGGGGGTGAAAGCGCGCCTTGTAGTTCATCTTGGGGCTGGCCTCGATCCAGTAGCCCAGGTACACATGGGGCAACTCCAGGGAGCGTGCCTGGGCAATCTGCCACATCACGTTGTAGGTGCCGTAGCTGCAATGTGGCTCGGGTTCGTAGAAGGTGTAGACCGCCGAAAGCCCGTCGTCGAGCACGTCGAGGATGGACACCATCTTGAGCGCGCCGGGCTCTCCTGTTATGCCATCTGTTTCGCGGAACTCCACCAGACGTGAATTCACCCGGCTTTGCAGCAGAAACTGCGTGTATTGGTCGATGCTGTCATGGTCCATGCCGCCGCCCGCATGGCGGCCGTTCTGGTAGCGCAGGTACAGCTGATAGTGCTCGGGTACAAAACACAGGCGCAATACCCGCGCCTGCAGATTGCCGTGCCGCACGGTAGCGCGCCGCTGGCTCCGATCCGGCTGAAACTCGTTCACCAGCACGCGCAAGGGGGTGCAGGCCTGGCAGCCATCGCAATAGGGGCGGTAAGTGAACATGCCACTGCGGCGAAACCCCTTGGCCACGAGATCGGAATACACATCGCTCTGGATCAGGTGGCTGGGCGTGGCGACCTGCGACCGTGCCTGCCTGTCCGGCAGATAACTGCAGGGGTAAGGGGCTGTCGCGTAGAACTGCAGGGTCTGCAGTGGTAGGTCATTGAGTTGCGTCATGCCGTGGGCGCCGTGGAGGGCAGCAGCTCGTTCCAGTATACGGGTTCAAACGACCACGAGAGGGCGGGCTGGTCCAGTGCGTTTTGTATGTGAGACAGGAACTGGGCTCGCGAGATTTCGTGGGCTCCCAATGAGGCCAGGTGCCGGGTGTTCTGTTGGCAATCAATCATTGCCACACCCTGGCGGCGGCACAAGGCCACCAGGGCTGCAAGCGCGATTTTCGATGCATCGGTAGCGTGGGCGAACATCGATTCACCGAACACTGCCTGCCCCAGTGCGACGCAATACAGGCCGCCTGCCAGTTTTCCATCGATCCAGGTTTCAACGCTATGAGCACTGCCCGCTGCATGGAGGCGGGTGTAGGCTTCAACCATCTCGGGCACGATCCAGGTGCCAGCCTGCCCGTCGCGCTCCTTGGTAGCGCAGGCCGTGATCACTTCCAGGAAGTTGTGGTCTATGCGGATCTCGCAGGCTGTATTCGCTCGGAATGCCTGCAGGGTCCTGCGAAGCGAGCGATGGAGTCGGAAGTTCGCCACGGGCAAGACCATGCGTGGATCGGGAGCCCACCACAGGATGGGTTGCCCCGGGCCGTACCAGGGGAAAGTGCCCTGGGCATACGCCGCTCGCAGATGCGCTACATCCAGCGTGCCACCGGCAGCCAGGAGTCCGGGGGCGGGGTCGTCGGGTCCCCATGCTTTCGCAGGGTCGGGTAGCGGATCTTCAAGCTCCAGCCAAGGCAGTTGCGGGGGCATGGGGTTGCAATACAAATAGGACTTGCGCAAATCGGGGTGCAACGGCCGCCTCGCCTTGGGATGAGCCGCTTGGCTGGGCCAGTTTTGCGCAAGTCATGACAAAGAACTGTATTGTCAGGCAGGCACAGGGGTGGTGGATTTTCTTGAGGCGTATGAATGAAAAAGCCCACCATGCGTGAACATGGCGGGCTTCTTGGCTGGCTCCTCGACCTGGGCTCGAACCAGGGACCTACGGATTAACAGTCCGGCGCTCTACCGACTGAGCTATCGAGGAATGATCGGTATGTAAAAGGCCCCGCGTACACATGCAGGGCCTGCAAAATTCTTGGCTCCTCGACCTGGGCTCGAACCAGGGACCTACGGATTAACAGTCCGGCGCTCTACCGACTGAGCTATCGAGGAACAAGACTTAGATTATATACATAAAAATTGGGGCTCCGAAGATTTGACGCCGGGTTCTTGCGTGGTGTTGCGGTCGCGTGCCGAGGTGTGCGAATGACGGTCCACTTTCACTACTCCGGTGAGGGGAAGGGTGAGCTTCAGGGCTCGGGGCGGTGCCACAGCCAGGCTGCCACGCAAACCATGGAGGTGATGGCGATACCCACCACCCACGGCCGGGTGCCCGTGGCGAACAGCACGATGCCGCTCAGCGCCATGAGCAGTGTGGCGCTCCACTTGGCCCGTCGGCTGACCTTGCCGCCCTGGGCCCAGTTGCGAAGCAGGGGGCCGAACAAGCGGTGGTTCCATAGCCAGCGGTAAAGCCGTGGCGAGCTGCGGGCTGCGGCCCAGGCCGCCATGAGGATGAACACCGTGGTCGGCAGTCCGGGAACGATCACACCGATGATGCCCATGACCAGGCACAGCACGGCAAATGCGAGCAGCAGCCAGCGCACGGGCCAGGGCAGGGTGCGCAGTGGCGGCGCGGCGTCTTCGTGGGACTCGGTGGGGGGCTGGGGCATGTCCGTTATTGTGAATGCCCCGGCGGCGGCGCCTGGGCGTGCGCACGCGCTATGCTGCCGCAGCAGCGCATGTGCCGCTTTCTTCTCTTGACCTGAATGCACCTTCGATGACCATCCACACCATCCTGAAGATGGGCGATCCGCGCCTGCTGCGTGTTGCCCAGCCTGTCACTGAATTCGATACCGATGCGCTTCACCTTCTGGTGCGCGACATGTTCGAGACCATGCAGTCTGTCAACGGCGCGGGGCTTGCCGCGCCGCAGATTGGCGTGGATCTGCAGCTCGTGATTTTTGGGTCTGGCGAGCGCAATCCACGCTATCCGGACCGGCCCGTGGTCCCTCCCACCGTCTTGCTCAACCCGGTCATCACGCCCCTTGGTGATGAGGAGGACGAGGACTGGGAAGGTTGCCTTTCGGTGCCAGGGTTGCGCGGCAAGGTGCCCCGCTGGTCGCGCATTCGCTATACCGGGTTTGATCCGTATGGCGACCCGATCGACCGCACGGTGGAAGGGTTTCATGCCCGGGTGGTGCAGCACGAATGCGACCACCTCATCGGCAAGCTCTACCCCATGCGGGTGCGCGATTTCACGCAGTTTGGCTTTACCGAAGTGCTGTTCCCGGAGATCAGCGCCAACGAGGACGACTGATGCCTCCGCCTGCCAGGCACGCATCTGTCACCGGTGTACCCGCACCGGGATAGATCTTGCTGTGGGTGAGGGCTTCGTACGCGTGGTTGCTGAAGCTGATCAGGGTTTCATATATCAAAAAAATGCCGCTAGCGCTTTCTGGTAAAGCGCTGGTAGCTATTAAAAAGAGAGCATTTTTTCGGGCGTGGCTCACGCGGACAGTTCGCGCAGCAGCTCGGTCTCGATCTCGATCTGGCGGGCGTTGTTCTGCAGCTCGGGGCCCTGGATCAGGAAGGTGTCTTCCACCCGCTCCCCCAAGGTGCTGACCTTGGCCAGTTGCACGCTCAGGTGGTGCTGCGCCAGGATACGGGCCACCAGGTAGAGCAGGCCCGCCCGGTCGCTGGCCGAGATGGCCAGCAGCCAGCGCTGGGCCTTTTCGTCGGGTCGCAGGGTGACGCGCGGCGCCACCGGAAAACTCTTGACCCGGCGCGAGACCCGCTTGCGGGCGGGCTCGGGCAGCGGGCCACCGGCCTCGATTACACGCACCAGATCGCTTTCGACCATGTGCGTCAGCTCCCGGTAGTGCCCCGGCTGCGATGAGGCCACCACCTGGAAGGTGTCGAGGGCATAGCCGTTGTTCGCGGTGTGCACGCGGGCATCCAGGATGGAAAACCCCGCGCGGTCGAAGTATCCGCAGATGCGCGCAAACAGATCGGCCTGGTCGGCCGCATACACCATCACCTGCAGCCCGTCGCCCGCTAGCGACTGGCGCGCGCGCACCACAGGCTTTGCCGTGCCGACATGGCGCGACAGATGGCGCGTGTGCCAGGCGATGTCGGCGGCCTCGTGCCGCATGAAATAGCTCACGTCCAGTGTGGCCCAGAGAGCCTTGTGTGCCTCGAAGGGCAGGGCGCTCAGGGCCAGCAGCACCAGCGCCTCGCGCTTGCGGGCCTCGATTTCGGCGGCAGCGTCGGGCGCCCGGCCGCCCAGGGTGCGCAGCGTGGCGCGGTACAGGTCTTCCAGCAGTTTGCCCTTCCACGCATTCCACACCTTGGGACTGGTGCCACGGATGTCGGCCACGGTGAGCAGATACAGCGCGGTGAGATAGCGTTCGTTGCCCACGCGCTGTGCGAACGCGGCGATCACGTCGGGATCGCTCAGGTCTTCCTTTTGGGCGATGCGGCTCATCGACAGGTGTTCGCTGACCAGGAATTCGACGAGTTTTGCGTCCTCGCGGGCGACGCCGTGCTGGCGGCAAAAGCGGCGCACTTCCACGGCACCGATCTGCGAGTGGTCGCCCCCACGGCCTTTGCCAATGTCATGGAAGAGTGCGGCGATGTACAGGATCCACGGCTTGTCCCAGCCGCCAGCCAGCTGCGAGCAAAAGGGGTACTCGTGCGCATGCTCGGCCATGAAGAAGCGCCGCACATTGCGCAACACCATCAGGATGTGCTGGTCCACCGTGTACACGTGGAACAGGTCGTGCTGCATCTGGCCGACGATGCCGCGAAACGCCCACAGGTAGCGGCCCAGCACCGAGGTCTGGTTCATCAGCCGCATGGCATGCGTAATGCCCGACGGCTGCCGCAGGATGCGCATGAAGTTGTCGCGGTTGACCGGGTCGCGGCGGAAAGCGCCATCCATCACGCCGCGTGCGTTGTACAGCGCACGCAAGGTGCGGGCTGACAGGTCTTTCAGGCCCACCGTGGTCTGGTAGAGCAAAAAGGTTTCGAGGATGGCGTGTGGGTCGCGCGTGTAAAGGTCATCGCTGGCCACCTCGATGAGCCCAGCCTTTTCGAAGAAGCGCTCGTTGATGGGGCGCGGCTCGTGCGTCGAGGGATTCAGGCGCTCTTCGATGTTCAGCAGCAGGATCTGGCTGAGCTGCGATACAGCCTTGGCCGCCCAGTAGTAGCGCCGCATGAGGCTCTCGCTGGCGCGCATGGGCAGCCGCGATCCGTCGGGCGCCTGTGAGCGGTAGCCAAACGACTCGGCCACGGCGGTCTGCAGGTCAAACACCAACCGGTCTTCATGCCGCCCAGCGGCGGCATGCAGGCGCGCACGGATGAGGCACAGCACCGCCTCGTTGCGCTCGATCTGGCGCACCTCGAACGCGGTGGCCATGCCGCTGGCGGCCAGCTCTTTCCAGTTGCGGCCCAGCCCCGCCGCCTGGGAGACCCACAAGATCATCTGCAGGTCGCGCAGCCCCCCAGGAGACTCCTTGCAGTTGGGTTCCAGCGAATAGGGCGTGTTCTCGTACTTGTTGTGGCGCTGGCGCATCTCCAGTGTCTTGGCCACCAGAAACGCCTGGGGATTCATCTGCGCGCGGTACTGTCGCTGGAAGTCTTCAAACAGCGCTGCGTTGCCGCACACGAGGCGTGATTCAAGGAGGGAGGTCTGCACGGTGACATCGCCCGCACTTTCGGCCAGGCATTCGGCCACCGTGCGCACGCTGGAGCCAATCTCCAGCCCCGCATCCCAGCAGCTGCCGATGAAACCTTCGAGCTGGGTGCGCAGTGCGCTGCCCGCCTCGGGCGCCGCACCATCGGGCATCAGCAGCAGTACATCCACATCCGAATAAGGAAAGAGCTGGTCGCGCCCGAAACCGCCCACCGCCACCAGGGCCATGTCGGCAGGCAGTTCGGCGCGCTGCCACAGCGTTTGCAGCAGGTTGCCTGCCAGGGTGGACAGCTTGCGCAGCAGCACCCGGATGCCGCGTGTGGAGGCCCCCGTCGCTTTCATGGCGGCCAGCAGCGCCGCTTTGTCGCTGCGGTAGGCGTCCCGCAGGACGTGCACTTCAGGCAGGGCATGGATTTTGGTCATGGTCGTCGAAGGTCGCGCTGAAGAAGGGCCATGCAAAAAGCCATGCAAGAGTTGTGCGAGCCGGCTGGCAGGGGCCGGCGAGCGGGTCAGGTCTTGGTCGCGGTCACAAACGCCGGGAGCGGCGGCGAGCCTGCCGACAGCGTCATGACTTCATAGCCTGTTTCGGTAACCAGCACCGTGTGCTCCCACTGGGCTGACAGGCTGTGGTCCTTGGTCACGATGGTCCAACCGTCGTTACCAAAGTCTTTTACCTCGCGGCGGCCAGCGTTGATCATGGGCTCGATGGTGAACACCATGCCGGGCACCAGTTCTTCGAGCGTGCCGGGACGGCCGTAGTGCAGCACCTGAGGCTCTTCGTGGAATTTTTTGCCAATGCCATGGCCGCAGAACTCGCGCACGATGGAAAAGCCCTGGCCTTCGGCAAACTTCTGGATGGCGTGGCCGATGTCGCCCAGATGCGCGCCGGGCTTGACCTGCACGATGCCGTGCCACATGGCATCAAACGTGATGGCCGACAGCCGCTTGGCGGCGATCGAGCATTCGCCGATCAGGTACATGCGGCTGTTGTCGCCATACCAGCCGTCCTTGGTGATCACAGTCACGTCCACATTGACGATGTCACCCTTCTTCAAAGGCTTGTCGTTGGGGATGCCGTGGCACACCACATGGTTGACCGAGGTGCACAGCGAGGCCGGGTAGGGTGGATAACCCGGTGGCTGGTAGCCCACGGTGGCCGAGATGGTGCCCTGCTGGGCCATGCATTCGGCGCCCAGGCGGTCGATCTCTTTGGTGGTGATGCCGGGCTTGATGTGGGGGGCGATGTAGTCCAGTACTTCGGAGGCCAGACGGCAGGCCAGGCGCATGCCCTCGATGTCCTCAGCGCTTTTGATGGTGATGCTCATCCCCGGATTATCCCATTGGCCCCCGCGCCGCGCAGGCGGTGCGGCCATGCCCGGTAAAATAGCGGGCTCCGGTCCTGGCTGCACGCTGGCGCCCGGAGCCACCCTCTACCCCTGACACCCCCCAACAGGCCGCTACCGTGACCTTGCACATGACCACGCTGGCGGGCGGCAACGCCCTCAGCTCCTTCCGCGCCCAGCAATTTCAACCCGCCCTGGAGGCGATCCACCCCAAGATCAGCGGCATTGCAGCGCGTTTTGTGCACCTGGTCGCTACCGACGCGGCCCCTACACCCACTGAGCAAGAACGTTTGGCCGCGCTGTTGACCTACGGCGACCCTTATGCGGGCCCCGAAGACGGCGCCGTGCTCATCGTCACGCCCCGCCTGGGCACGCTGTCGCCCTGGGCCTCCAAGGCCACCGACATCGCCCGCAACTGCGGCATCGCCATCCGCCGGGTCGAGCGCATCACTGAATACCGCATCAGCCTCAAATCCGGTCTGCTGGGCAAAACCCCTGAGCTGACGGCCGAGCAGCTGGGCCAGGTGGCCGCCTTGCTGCACGACCGCATGACCGAATCGGTGGTGGCCGACCGCAGTGCCGCTGCCGCCCTGTTCACCGAACTGCAGCCCGCGCCCATGGAGCATGTGGACGTGCTGGCCGGCGGCCGCGTTGCACTCGAAGCCGCCAACACCCGCTTTGGCCTGGCCCTGGCCGATGATGAAATCGACTACCTTGTGACTGCCTTCACGGGCCTCGCGCGCAACCCCACCGACGTGGAGTTGATGATGTTCGCGCAGGCCAACAGCGAACACTGCCGCCACAAGATCTTCAACGCGCAGTTCACCATCGACGGCGTGGCGCAGGACAAGAGCCTGTTCGGCATGATCCGCAACACCCACCAGCTGGCGCCTCAGCACACGGTGATTGCGTATTCGGACAACGCCTCGGTCATGGAAGGCCACCAGGTCGAGAGATTTGTGGCAAAAATGGCCGCTACCGCGCATCCATCAAGCGCTAATAGCTATCAAAAGAGTAGCGTTACTCAGCATGTGCTGATGAAGGTGGAAACCCACAACCACCCCACGGCCATCTCGCCCTTCCCTGGCGCCTCCACCGGCGCGGGCGGCGAGATCCGCGACGAAGGCGCCACCGGCCGGGGCTCCAAGCCCAAGGCGGGCCTGACGGGCTTCACCGTCTCCAAGCTCTGGGGCAGCACCGTGGGCAAGCCTGAGCACATTGCCAGCCCACTGCAGATCATGGTCGAAGGCCCCCTGGGCGGCGCGGCGTTCAACAACGAATTCGGCCGGCCCAACCTGAACGGCTACTTCCGTGAGTACGAGCAAGAAGTCGGCGGCGTGCAGCGCGGCTACCACAAGCCCATCATGATCGCGGGCGGTGTGGGCGTGATCGACGCCGAGCTGACCAAGAAGATCGAATTCCCTGCGGGCTCGCTGCTGATCCAGCTGGGCGGCCCCGGCATGCGCATCGGCATGGGCGGCAGCGCTGCCAGTTCCATGGCCACCGGCACCAACGCGGCCGAGCTGGACTTTGACTCGGTGCAGCGTGGCAACCCCGAGATCGAGCGCCGTGCGCAAGAGGTCATCAACCACTGCTGGGCGCAGGGTACGGCCAACCCGATCCTCGCCATCCACGACGTGGGTGCAGGCGGCTTGTCCAATGCCTTCCCCGAGCTGACCAACGACGCAGGCCGTGGCGCACGTTTTGACCTGCGCGCCGTGCAGCTCGAAGAGTCGGGCATGGCGCCCAAGGAAATCTGGAGCAACGAATCGCAAGAGCGTTACGTGCTGGCTATTGCGCCCGAGTCGCTGGAACAGTTCAAAGCCTTTTGCGAACGCGAGCGCTGCCCGTTTGCCGTGATCGGCACCGCCACCGAAGAGCGCCAGCTGGTGTTGCACGACCCCGCTGCCACGGCCGAAGACCAGAAGCTGCCCGTGGACATGCCCATGAACGTGCTGCTGGGCAAGCCGCCCAAGATGCACCGCGATGTGAAGACCGTGGAGCGCCAGTTCGCACCGATGGACTTGACCGGCGTGCCGCTGCAAAAGGCCGTGATCGACGTGCTGGCCCACCCCACCGTAGCCTCCAAGCGCTTCCTCATCACCATTGGCGACCGCACCGTGGGTGGCCTCAGCCACCGCGACCAGATGGTTGGCCCCTGGCAAGTGCCTGTGGCCGATTGCGCCGTGACCCTGGCCGACTACAAGGGTTTTGCGGGCGAGGCGATGAGCATGGGCGAGCGCACGCCGCTGGCCGCCATCAACGCGCCCGCCTCTGGCCGCATGGCTGTGGCCGAGGCCATCACCAACCTGCTGGCGGCACCCATCGAGCTGCCGCGCGTGAAGCTGTCGGCCAACTGGATGGCCGCCTGTGGCGAGCCCGGCGAAGACGCCGCGCTGTACGAAACCGTGAAGGCCGTGGGCATGGAGCTGTGCCCTGCGCTGGGCATCAGCATCCCCGTGGGCAAGGACAGCCTGTCCATGCGCACGCAGTGGAGCGAAGGTTCTGAGAAGAAGAAAGTTACCTCGCCCGTCAGCCTGATCGTGAGCGCATTTGCCTCGCTTGCCGACGTGCGCGGCACGCTCACGCCCCAGCTCAACGCCACCGAGACCGACACCACGCTGGTGCTGATCGACCTTGGCAAGGGCCAGAACCGCATGGGCGGCAGCATCCTGGGTCAGACGCTGGAGCAAAGCGGCGATGTGGTGCCCGATGTGGACGACCCGAAAGACTTGGTCAACCTCGTCAACGCAGTGAACGCACTGCGCGCCAAGGGCCAGATCCTGGCGTACCACGACCGCAGCGACGGTGGGCTGCTGGCGGCCGCCGCCGAAATGGCCTTTGCGGGCCATGTGGGCGTGGCGCTGAATGTGGACTTGCTGGTCACTGAAGGCGACGGCATCAGCGACAGCCGCATGGACACGGGCGATGCCAAGAACTGGGCAGGCCAGGTGGGGGCTCGCCGCGAAGAGCTCACGCTGAAAGCCCTGTTCAACGAGGAACTGGGTGTGTTGCTGCAGGTGCGTACTGCCGAGCGCAACGACGTGATGCAGACCTTGCGCGAGCATGGCCTGTCCAAGTTCAGCCACTTCGTCGGCAAAACGCGTCCAGCATCGTCCGAGATCGACGCAGGCAAGGGCGAACTGCAGGTCTGGCGCGATGCCAAGGCCGTATTCAGTGCGCCGCTGGCCGACCTGCACCAGGTGTGGGACGCTGTGAGCTGGAAGATTTGCCAGCAGCGCGACAACCCCGCCAATGCCGATGCCGAACACGCCGCAGCGGGCGAGCCCACCGACCCCGGCATGCACGTGCACCTCACGTTCGACGCCACTGACAACGTGGCTGCGCCATACCTGAACCTCGCCAAACCCAAGGTCGCCATCCTGCGCGAGCAGGGTGTGAACTCGCACATCGAGATGGCCTACACGTTCACGGAAGCAGGCTTTGAGGCCTACGACGTGCACATGACCGACCTGCAGACTGGCCGCGTCAAGCTCGAAGACTTCAAGGGTGTGGTTGCCTGCGGCGGCTTCAGCTATGGCGACACGCTGGGTGCGGGCATTGGCTGGGCTCGGTCCATCACCTTCAACCCTGTGCTGGCGGCGCAGTTCCAGGGCTTCTTCGGTCGCACCGACACGTTCGGCCTGGGCGTGTGCAACGGCTGCCAGATGTTTGCCGAGCTGGCCGACATCATCCCCGGCGCACAAGACTGGCCGCGCTTCACCACCAACCAGAGCGAGCGTTTCGAAGCCCGCCTGTCGCTGGTGGAAGTGCTCGAATCACCCAGCCTGTTCCTGCAGGGCATGGCCGGCAGCCGACTGCCGATTGCTGTGGCGCATGGCGAGGGTTATGCCAACTTCAAGTACCGGGGCAACGCCGACAAGGCCATTGCCGCCATGCGCTACGTGGACAACCACGGGCGCGGGACGGAGCAGTACCCCTTCAACCCCAATGGCAGCGCAGGCGGCCTGACGGCGGTGACCACGGCCGACGGCCGCTTCACGGCCATGATGCCGCACCCCGAGCGCGTGTTCCGCAACGTGCAGATGAGCTGGACGAGTGAAGACAAGGCGCAGTACAGCGGCTGGATGCGCATTTGGCGCAACGCGCGCAACTGGGTAGGCTGACCCAGCGCTGATCATCTGCACCGCTGCGGCGGTTGTTGCCAAAAGGCTGGCCCTTCATGGGGTCGGCCTTTTTTCGTGGAGCCAACCATTGAGAAATGTGTGCGGCGCGGGTGAAAGGCGGCAAGCCAAGGGCTGCACCGCAACGGGGGCCCGGCCCGGCCCCCTCGGGGGAGGGTGCTCCCGGCGGCTCCGGGGCTTATCCCATCTTGCGTTGGTAGATCAGCAGGCGGCCCTTGTAGGCCGGGCGGTCTTCCAGGGCCGGGTGGTCCAGGCGCTCTTCCACCACTTCAAACCGGTGCACTGCCATCTGCTTGTGGAAGGTAGAGCGGTTGCCCCGGTTCGGGTCCACGATCCAGATCTGCGCGCCCTGGCCGGCGTGGCGGTCCAGAAAACTGGCCAGCGAGGCGCGGGCGTCGCGTTCATACAGCACATCGCTGCCCATGATGAGGTCGAACTGACCTTGTACCGCGCCTGTTCCCGCGGCGGCGTCCGCGCCCCACTGGCCCGTGCGGTATTTGAGGGGCGGCAGGCCGTTGAGCCGCAGGTTTTCCAGCAGAAACGTTGGTGCCAGCGGGTGGCAGTCGCTGGCGGTCACATCCATGCCGCGCCGATGGCACACCAGGCTTGCCAGGCCCAGGCCACAGCCAATCTCCAGCACGCGCTCGCCGGTCAGCAAAGGGCGGCTGGCCATGCGTTGTGCCAACTGTGCCCCCGATGGCCAAAGCAGGCCGAACAGGGGCCACGCGGCCGACGATATGCCAAGCGCCTCGGCGGCTCCCAGTGGATCAGAGAACTGTTGCCTGTCGAGCAATGATCGAATGATCAGGTCGGCTGCGCCAGTGATGGCGATGTCTTCGTGTTTGGTGAGGTAGCCGGGCATGGCTTGGGCATGAAGCCCGAATGAGAGCACATGCTCCAGGACCCCAGAGGTGATGGGTGAGGGCGCGAGTATGCGCTTTGTGCGGGGCGGCATTCGCGCCATCCATCGCTGTGCGGAGCAAGGCGCGGCCCACCAGTGGGAAACAGGTCGTGCAAGGGCCGCCCAGATCGAGGGGTCTGTGCCGCGCGGCGCCGTTGGCCTGGGCGTTGCTATAGTCCGGCGCACGCATGGCGGCATGCCCGCCGATTTTGTATAGACTTATTTCAAGGATTCCCCATGGCCACTGGCAGCCTGCTTGCCCTGTTGGACGATATCGCCACCATCCTCGACGACGTGGCCCTCATGACCAAGGTGGCGGCCAAGAAGAGCGCTGCCATGGCCGATGACGTTTCGGTCATGACCAAGGTGGCCGCCCAGAAGACGGCGGGTGTGCTGGGGGATGACCTGGCACTCAATGCCCAACAGGTCACCGGGGTGCGGGCCGAGCGCGAAATCCCTGTGGTGTGGGCCGTGGCCAAGGGCTCCATGATCAACAAGGTCATCCTGGTGCCTGCCGCGCTGCTGATCAGCGCGTTTGCGCCCTGGGCGGTCACGCCTTTGTTGATGGTGGGGGGCGCATTTTTGTGTTTTGAGGGCTTTGAAAAAGTGGCTCACAAGCTGTTGCATGCCCAGCACCAGGATGAGGCCGAGCACGAAAGCCATGCCAAGGCCAATGCGAACCCGGCGGTGGACCTGGTAGCCTTTGAAAAGGACAAGATCAAGGGCGCGGTGCGCACCGATTTCATCCTGTCGGCCGAAATCATTGCGATCACGCTGGGCACCGTGGCCAATGCACCGTTTACCCAGCAGGTGGCCGTGCTGTCGGGCATCGCCATCATCATGACCATCGGTGTGTATGGCCTGGTGGCGGGCATCGTCAAGCTCGATGACCTGGGCCTGTGGCTCAACAACAAGGCCAGCAGCGCGGCCCGTGCCGTGGGGGCAGGCATCCTGCGCGCTGCTCCCTGGCTCATGAAGGGCCTGTCCATTGCTGGCACGGCGGCGATGTTTCTGGTGGGCGGTGGCATCCTGGTGCATGGCGTTCCGGTGCTGCACCATGCTGTAGAGGGCGCAGCTGCCGCAGCAGGCCAATGGCCGACGGGCGGGTTGTGGAAGGTGGTGGTGGAGAACCTGCTCAACGCTGTGGTGGGCATTGTGGCCGGGGGGCTGGTGCTGGCCGGTGTCACGCTGGTGCAGCGCCTGCGCGGCAAGTCCACAGCGTGAGAGTGGGTATGCCTTGATCTAGGTCTAAGGGTTAGTACGGAGGTCTTGAGATAGGGCAAGGTCGGCGGGTGGATGCAGCGGTTCAATACATGCACGGGGGTCGTCCCCGTCCAACCGATGCGAAATCACCATGAAAAAAACTCTGCTGGCTGTAGCCGCTCTGTGTGTTCTGTCTTCTGGCGCTGCGCTGGCGCAACAAGCAGAAGGCCCCTGGATGGTCCGCGCGCGCGTTGTCAACCTTGACAGCGCCAACAAGGACAGCACGCCGCTGGGCCTGACGGTCAACGACAAGACCATCCCTGAAGTAGACATCACCTACTTCTTCAACAAGAACATCGCCGCCGAGCTGATCCTCACCGTCCCCCAGAAGCACACCCTGCGTGCGGGCGGCGCTGCCATTGGCACGCTCAAGCACCTGCCTCCCACGCTCACTGTGCAATACCACTTTGACGTAGCCGGCTTTAAGCCCTACGTGGGTGCGGGCCTGAACTACACGCGCTTCTCCGGCGTGCACCTGCCCGCTGGTGTGGACATTGACCGCAACAGCTTTGGCCCCGCCTTGCAAGCCGGTGTGGACATTCCGCTGTCCAAGAACCTGTACCTGAATTTCGACGTGAAGAAGGTCTACATCAAGACCGACGTGAGCGCAGGCGGTGCCAAGCTGGGCACCTTCAAGGTGGACCCCGTTCTGGTGGGCGTGGGTCTGGGCTGGCGCTTCTAGTGTGGTGTTGCAGGCTTGATGGCACATTAAAACCGATGGATTTTTGGTCAGGGCAAGGCGCAAACCACAGCGATACCAGTAGGTATCGCGAGGATTTGCAACGCAGCCCTGGCCGAAAAGACGCGGTTTTAAGTGCCCGATAGCGTGCAACACCACACTAGGGAGGCTGGGGTCAAGGTTGGCCCTGCATTCCTGGCAGCAAGAGTTCTCCAAGGTTAAAAGGGCTGGCGCCTGCGCCAGCCCTTTTTTTTGGGGTGCGGAAATGGCCTACACACAGTTGCAGGCGAGGCGACGCACAATGGCGTGAAGGGAGCGTGTGGGGCGTGCCGCCGTGCGTGCGCCCCAGGTGCCTCTGCTTTTGACCACCCGGCGGCGCTGCCGCACCCAACGTCTCATTGACCCATGCTCCTGCCTCGCTACTCCGACATCACGCACGGGCTGACCCAGCGGCCCGCACGCATCTCCCCCAAGTATTTTTACGACCAGCACGGCTCGCAGCTGTTTGAGGCCATCACGCGCCTGCCGGAGTACTACCCCACGCGCACCGAGATGGCCCTGATGCAGACGCACGCGGACAGCATTGCAGGCACGGTGGGCCCGGGGCGTACCCTCATCGAACTGGGCGCAGGCAACTGCCAGAAGGCCCGCACCCTGTGCCGCCTGGTGCAGCCGGCGTGTTTTGTGGGTGTGGACATTTCAGCGGATTTTCTGGAACAGGCGGTGCAGGGGCTGCGCGACGACTTCCCCGCACTGGATGCCCGCGCACTGGCGGGCGACATGACCCTGGGGGTGGCACTGCCGGACGACATTCCCCGCACCGGCCGGCTGGTGTTCTACCCGGGCTCTTCCATCGGCAATTTCGACCCGCCGCACGCCCTGGAGTTGCTGGGCCACATGCGCGAGCTTGTGGATGACGATGGCGGCCTGCTCATCGGCATCGATCTGCCCAAGGACGTGGCGGTGCTGGAGGCCGCCTACGACGATGCGGCGGGCGTGACGGCCGAGTTCAATCGCAACGTGCTGCGCCACGTGAACCGCCTGATCGGCAGCGACTTTGATGTGGGGCAGTGGCAGCACCGTGCGTTCTTTAACCCCGAGGCGTCGCGCATTGAAATGCACCTGGAGGCGACATCCGATACCGAGGTGTGCTGGCCCGGCGGCGGCCGCAGGTTTGAGCAGGGCGAGCGCATTCACACCGAGAACAGCTACAAATACCCCTTGCCCGTGTTCACCGACATGCTGGCCCGCGCTGGTTTTGCACAGGCCCAGGCGTGGACGGACGAGCGCGGCTGGTTTGCGGTGGTGCACGCGCGTCCCTGATCAGTGGCTGCAATGACCATGGCATCCAACACACTGCAGTCCCGCTACACCGCCGTGCGCGGCCGCTCGGTGGCACTGGCGGCGCCCCTGTCGCCCGAGGACTGCAGCGCGCAGTCCATGCCGGACGCCAGCCCCACCAAATGGCACCTGGCGCACACCACCTGGTTTTTTGAAACCTTCGTGCTCGAAGCGCACGAACCCGGGTTTGTGCCGTTTGCGCCCGCGTTCCGGGTGCTTTTCAACTCTTACTACAACGGTGTGGGGGCCAAGCACCCGCGCCCGCAGAGGGGGCTGCTTACGCGCCCCGCGCTCCATGAGGTGCTGGCCTACCGGGCCGATGTGGATGCCCGCATGGCGCGCCTGTTGTCGACCGTAGCGCACGATGCCTCGCTGTGTGCCCTGATCGAGTTGGGCTTGCAACACGAGCAGCAGCACCAGGAGTTGATGCTCACCGACATACAGCACCTGCTGTCGTGCAACCCGCTGTTCCCTGTCTATGCGGCGGCTTGCGATGTGGTGCCACAGCCAGTGGCTGCAACTTTGACGTGGCATTCTTTCGACGGAGGGCTCATCGAAATCGGCCATAAAGGCGAAGGCTTTGCGTTTGACAACGAAGGCCCACGCCATCGCACGTACCTGCACCCTTACGCACTGGCCTCGCGCCTTGTTACCCAGGCTGAATTTGCGGCCTTTGTGGAGGGCGGGGGCTACGAGAACCCCATGCTCTGGCTGGCGGAAGGTTGGGATTGGCGGGCAGCACAGGGTCTGAATCACCCGCTGTACTGGCACCGCGTGGAGGGGGCGTGGCATCACTTCACGCTCTCGGGGCTGCAGCCATTGCAGGGATCGCAGCCTGTGGTGCACCTCTCGTACTACGAAGCCGATGCCTACGCGCGCTGGGCGGGAGCCCGCCTGCCGACCGAGGCCGAATGGGAGCACGCTGCGGCGCAGGATGCCGACCCCATGGTGCAGCTCTTTGGCGTCGCCTGGCAATGGACACAGTCGAGCTATGCCCCGTATCCCGGCTTTCAGGTGGCGGCAGGTGCCGTGGGCGAATACAACGGCAAGTTCATGGTGAATCAGTACGTGCTGCGGGGCTCGTCCTGCGCTACGCCACCGGGGCATGAGCGGCTGACCTACCGCAACTTCTTCCCGGCCACCGCGCGCTGGCAGTTCACGGGCATCCGGCTGGCACGCGACCTGGGTTGATACCGGGCTCTGCCGTCCCGAATGCTGCTGTAGACAGCGGCGAACCACACGTTTTTGGTGGGGTAGGGCTCTCCTACAATCGCGCTCGCTCGCCCTGCCGGCGCAGCCACGGCGCGCCGTGCCTACCAATCCCCTTTTGATCCATGAGACTCCCATGACCGCTTTGCGTACCTTGTCCCTGTTGTGCCTGAGTGTTGCGCTGGGCGCGTGCAGCCAGATCGATACCGGCAATGTGGGTGTGGAGCGCACGCTGGGCAAGGTGGGGCAGGAGGCCCTGCCGCCGGGGCTTTACTTCACGCTGTTCAAGACGGTGGATGAATTCACGGCTAAAGAGGTGAGCTTTTCGCTGGAGAACCTCACCCCCAAGAGCCGTGACAACCTGACCATGCAGGACGTGGACATCGACATCTATTTCAAGACCACGCCGGCCTCCATCCCTACGCTGTTCGTCAAATACCAGGGCGATGTGGTGCAGCACAAGCAGGTCGTCAAGGACGGAACGGCGGACCTGCTGGTGGCCTACAGCCGCGTGCAGCGCGAAGCCCGTGAAGCCATCTACAAGGCCATTGCGCAGATGGATGCGACCACCATGCACACCAAGCGCGCCGAGCTGGCAGAAAGCGTGCGCACCACCTTGCAGGCCGAGCTGGACGCCACGGACAAAGGCGCCTTCACTGTCACCGCCGTGAATGTTCGCAACATGCTGACCGACAAGGCCATCGAATCCGCCATCCGCCAGCGCGCCGAGACGGACCAGGCGATCGAGAAAAAGCGCAAGGAGATCGACCTGGCCAAGGCCGAGGCAGAGCGCCTGATCGTGCAGGCCGAAGGCGAGGCACGGGCCAATCAGATCATCAGCGCATCGCTCACGCCCGCGCTCAAGGAAATCCGGTTGGCCGAGATCCAGCGCGACACCGCCCTGGCCATTGCCAGCAAGCAGGGCAACACGGTGCTGATGGGCGGCGGCGCTGCACCACTGGTCAGTGTGGGCCGGTAAATCAGGGCGCCAAGCGGTGCCACTGTGGGTTGATTTGCTATTGAAATAATAGCTAATGGTGCTTACCAGTCAAGCGCTGGAGGCTAAAAACACTTGAAATTTTGAGTGGCCACGCGCCTTCAGGGCATGGCCACTCGCAGTTCACACCTTGTCGAGCGCCTGGGCCAGGTCGGCCTGCAGGTCGTTGATGTGCTCGATGCCCACCGACAAGCGCACCATGCCCTCGCTCACGCCGGCCTTGGCCAGCTCCTCGGGGTTGAGCTGGCGGTGGGTGGTCGATGCGGGGTGCGTGGCGAGGGACTTCGCATCGCCGATGTTGACCAGGCGCGTGAAGAGTTGCAGCGCATCCAGAAAACGTGCACCGGCCGCACGTGGGTCGGCGTCGCTGTTCTTCACCCCAAAGCTCAGGATGCCCGAGGCCTTGCCGCCTGACTGGCGCTGCACCAGCGCGTGGTCCGGGTGGTCGGGCAGACCGGCGTAGCGCACCCATTCCACCTTGGGATGGCTTTGCAGATACTTGGCAATGGCCAGCGTGTTGTCGCAGATGCGGTCCATGCGCAGCGCCAGGGTTTCGATGCCTTGCAGGATCAGGAAGGCATTGAGCGGCGCCAGCGCCGCGCCGGTATTGCGCAGCGGCACCACGCGCGCCCGGCCGATAAAGGCAGCCGGGCCCAGGGCCTCGGTGTAGACCACGCCGTGGTAGCTCACATCGGGCTCGTTCAGGCGCGGGAAGCGGGCCTTGTGCTCGGCCCACGGGAACTTGCCGCTGTCCACAATCGCGCCGCCCACGCTGTTGCCGTGGCCGCCCAGGTACTTGGTGAGCGAGTGCACCACGATGTCGGCGCCATGCTCGATGGGGCGCAGCAGGTAGGGGCTGGGCACCGTGTTGTCCACGATCAGCGGCACGCCGTGGTCGTGCGCCACCTTGGCCAGCGCGGCGATGTCGGTCACGTTGCCCAGCGGGTTGCCGATGGACTCGATGAAGATGGCCTTGGTGCGCGCGTCGATGTGCTGCGCAAAGCTGGCCGGGTCACGCGGGTCGGCAAAGCGCGTGGTGATGCCTTGCTGCGGCAGCGTGTGGGCAAACAGGTTGTAGGTTCCGCCGTAGAGCGTGCTGGCCGACACGATGTTGTCGCCCGCCTCGGCAATGGTCTGGATGGCATAGGTGATGGCTGCCATGCCCGAGGCCACGGCCAGCGCGGCAATGCCGCCTTCGAGCGCTGCGACGCGCTTTTCGAGCACGTCGGTGGTGGGGTTCATGATGCGGGTGTAGATGTTGCCCGGCACCTTCAAATCGAACAGGTCCGCGCCGTGCTGGGCGCTGTCAAACGCGTAGGCCACCGTCTGGTAGATGGGTACGGCCACGGCCTTGGTGGTGGGGTCGGGGCTGTAGCCGGCGTGGACGGCCAGGGTTTCGATTTTCATGAAGCTTGTCTCTTTCGTTGAAGGGAAGGGAGTGGCACCACCGGTCTCCACCCGTGGCTGGGCGGAGCTCGGTGCGCCGATGGCGCGGGCCATTCTGGCACCGCTGGCCGCTGGCGTCATCGAATCGTTGGCTATGTGCTTATGACGTTCTTGTGCGTGCTGGGCAACCTCACGCCGCAGGCTCGTCCATGGCGCTGTCGATGGGCTCTGGCGCGGTGCGCCGCTTCTGCTGACTGCGCCGCCAGGCCTTCTCGATTTCCACGACCACGAGCACCACCAGCGCGGCGCCAATGCACAGCGCTAGCTCGCCAATACTCAGCGGCTCCGTGCGGAATATGGGGTTGAGCCAGGGCACGTAGATGGTGGCCATCTGCAGCGCAAAGGTGAGCAGCACCGCGCCCAGCAGCGGGCGGTTGCTCAGCAGGCCCAGGCGCCAGATGGGTTCGGATTCGGAGCGGATGGCGATCACGTGCGCCATTTGCGCCAGCGTGAGCACGGTGAACACCATGGTCTGCCAGTGCGCGTGGCCGGTGTGCAGGGCCCACGCCTGCACCGCCAGGCACAGCCCACCAATGAGCAGGCCCACGCCCAATATGTGCTGCCACATACCGTGGGCAAACAGGCTTTCGCGCGGCGCTCGGGGTGGGCGCTGCATGATGCCGCGTTCGGCCGGTTCGGCGGCCAGCGCCAGGCCGGGCAGGCCGTCTGTGACGAGGTTGACCCACAGGATGTGGATGGGCAGCAAAGGGATGGGCAGCAGCAACAGCGGCGCGAGGAAGATGGTCCAGATCTCGCCCGAGTTGCCCGTCATCGCGTAGCGCACAAACTTGCGGATGTTGTCGTAGATGCGGCGGCCTTCGCGCACCGCCGCGACGATGGTGGCGAAGTTGTCGTCCAGCAGCACCAGGCTCGATGCCTCGCGCGCCACGTCGGTACCGCCCTGGCCCATGGCTATGCCGATATCGGCGCGTTTGAGGGCCGGGGCGTCGTTCACGCCGTCGCCTGTCATGGCCACGAAGTGGCCCTGGGCCTGCAGCGCTTCGACGATGCGGATCTTCTGCGCCGGGTCCACGCGGGCGTAGACCTGCACCTGTTCCACGCGGGCGCGCAGTGCGGCATCGTCCAGCGTGGCCAGGTCGGCACCAGTCAGCACGGGTGCATCGGTGCTGCGCACAACGCCCAGGCGGTGCGCAATAGCGCGGGCGGTGGCGGGGTGGTCGCCCGTGATCATTACGGGCGTGATGCCCGCGCTGATGCAGTCGCGCACTGCGGCCTTCGCCTCGGCGCGGGGTGGGTCGATGAGGGCGATCAGGCCCAGCAGCTCCAGCTGGTTTTCTACTGCGTCGATGTCGTTGGTATCGGGCAGGCGGGTGTGGCTGCGGCGGGCCAGGGCCAGCACCCGCAGGCCCTGGGCGGCCAGTTGCTGGGCAGTGGCGAGGACCTGGGCCGTGTCCAGTGCGGCAGCGCCTTCGGGGGTCCAGTGGGCGGTGCAGCGGGGCAAGACTGATTCCGGCGCGCCCTTGGTGTAGGCCACAAAACCATCGGCAGCGCGGTGGAAGGTGGTCATGCGCTTGCGTTCAGAGTCAAAGGGCTGCTCTTGCACGCGGGGGCTGCTCACATCTAGTTGGGCCTTGTCCAGCCCGCCGGCGTGGGCGGCGAGCACTAGCGCGGTTTCGGTGGGGTCGCCCAGCCACTGGGTGCCTGAATGACCCTCTTCGTTCTTTGTCTGGAGCGTGGCGTCGTTGCACAGCGCGGCGGCGCGCAGGGCCTCGGCATGGGCGGGGCCGGGCAGGGGGTCACCGGGCACCCAGCGCACGCCGTGGGCCAGCAGCAGCTCGGCATGCATGCGGTTTTGCGTGAGGGTGCCGGTCTTGTCCGAGCAGATGGTGGTGACCGAGCCCAGGGTTTCGACCGACGGCAGGCGCCGCACCAGCGCATGCACGGCCACCATGCGGCGTGCGCCCAGGGCCAGGAGCACGGTGACCACCGCAGGCAGTGCCTCGGGGATGGCGGCCACGGCCAGACTGATGGCGGTGAGGGCCATGAGCAGCGGCGCCTCGCCGCGCAGCACACCCACCACAAAGATCACCGCGCAGATGCCCAGCACCGCGATCGCCAAGCGCTTGCCAAAGGCCGCCAGGCGCAGTTGCAGCGGCGTGCTGCGGTCGCCGGTGTCGAGCAGCGTGGCCACCTTGCCCAGCTCGGTGTGCATGCCGGTGGCCACCACCAGGCCGCGTGCCCGGCCATGCGTGGCCGTGGTGCCCTTGAAGGCCATGTTGGTGCGGTCGCCCAGCGCGCCCACATCCTCGGCGGCCAGGGCCTCCGTCTGCTTGGCGACGGTGACGGACTCGCCCGTGAGGGCCGATTCATCCACCTGCAGCTGCGCAATCTCGATGAGCCGCAGGTCGGCCGGAATCTGGTTGCCCGCCTCCAGCAGCACGATGTCGCCCGGCACCAGCGCCGTGGCGGGCACCACCTGCACCGCGCCGCTGCGCAGCACGGTGGCGTGGGCGGCGGCCAGCTGGCGCAGCGCCGCCATGGCCTGGTCGGCGCGCCAGGCCTGAACAAAGCCGATGACGGCATTGAGCACCACGATCACCAGGATGACCAGCGTGTCGGTGACCTCCCCCACCAGGCCCGAGATGACGGCGGCGCCCAGCAGCACCAGCACCATGAAGTCCTTGAACTGGTCAGCCAGCAGATGCCACCAGGGGCGGTCTTGCCCCGCCGCCAGCTCATTGGCGCCGTGGGTGGCGCTGCGGCGCAGGGCTTCGTCGGGGTGCAGGCCCGCGTCAGGGTCAACGGCGTGCTCGCGTGCCACGTCTATGGCATCGCGCAGATGTGGATGGGGGTGTTTCACGGCATCAGTTTCCATACAGAAAGACCACGTAGGTGTTGACCAGGTACACCGCCGCCATGCCGATGCTGACCATGCCCACTGCGCGTAGCACACGGCTGCGCGGGCGAAAGAACAGGCCCACCACCGCCAACCCGGTCATCACCACGGCCGATGCGGCGGTGATGGCATGCACGGGCGACACATGGGCCAGCAGATCGCCTGGGCGGTAGAACAGATCATCTATGCCCACGATGGCCACGTTGAACAGGTTGCTGCCCAGCAGGTTGCCAATGGCCATGTCGAGCGCACCCAGCCGCAGGGCGGACAACGTGACCGCCAGCTCGGGCAGGGTGGTGACCAGGGCCACGAACAGGCTGCCTACAAAGCTGCGGTTCCAGCCCATGGTGGTGGCCAGGTTGACCGCCACAAAGGGCAGCCACATGCCGGCCCCCACCACGATGGCAGCCGCCATCGCAAAGCGGGTGGCCGCTTGTCGAAGGCTGGGCAGCGCAGGTGCTGCGTTGTTGGTGGGCGGCAATGTGTCGGCGGGTGGCGCAGCGGGGTGGCTCCGTTCATACGCAAAGACGGTGCGCATCGCCACCAGGTACAGCAGCAAGATGACGGGCGTGAGCAACCCCACGCTGCGCTGGGAGGCAGTGCCAGCGCCGGTGGAAGCACTGGCAGTAGCCCCCAGTTGGCCCATCAGCAGCCCCAGCAGCAAAAAGCCCAGCAGCACCACGCCAAAAGCGCCTGCCAGCACGTGGCCGTGGGCGGCCCGGGTCCATACCGGTGCTGGCCGGTACAGCAGGTCGATCACCACCAGAAACACCAGGTTGAGCACGCAGCTGCCCAGTGCGTTGCCCACAGCCAGGTTGGGGGTGTTTGCGATGGTGACGCTGGTGATGCCGGTGGCCAGCTCTGGAAGCGACGTCACGCTGGCCACGAGCGTGAGGCCGATCCAGCTGCCCGACAAGCCTGTGCGCTGGGCAATGGCATCACCGTAGCGCGACAGCTGGTAGCCCGCAGCGCCAATCAGCCCAGCGCAGGCGGTGAGCTGCAGCCACACCAGCAGCGTGGCCATCATGGTGCTCGCCCGCAAGGCGGGTATGAAAACGGTTCAGTGTGCATGGGGCATTGCTGTTGAGCCGCCACATGCAGGTGCATCAATGTGCTTTGTGCGGCCGGGCTTTGTAGAAGGTCAGGGGGATCTCTTTGGCCTGGTTCAGCACCTGGCGCTTGATCTTGCCCACCACATGCATTTCACAGGGCTTGCAGTCAAAGCGCAAGGTCAGCTTTTCCTTGCCGTTGATCAACATCAAGGGTTCCGCCTTGATGGTGCCCTGCACACCGGTGACGCCTTTGGCCTGCTTGGGGCACAGGCTCATGGAAAAGCGCACGCAGTGCTTGGTGATCATGAGGCTCACCTCGCCTTCCTCTTCGTGCGCCTCGTAGGCTGCGGCGATCACCTTCACGCCGTGGCGCACGTAGAAGTCGTGGGCCTTGTGGTTGAACACATTGCCCAGAAACGACAGCGTGTCTTCGGGGTAGAGCGCAGGCGGCTCCACCGGCGTGGCGCGCGGCAGGCGGGCAAAGTTGCGGGCCCGGTTGGTCTCCAGGTCGGCCACGGCATCGCGGCGCAGGGCGTTGAGCACCGAGGCGGGCACAAACCACGGCTGCGAGAGCTGCAGCGCAATGTCATGCACGGCAAAGACCGTCGCACCAAAACGGCCGAGCTGTTCACGTAGGCTGGCCTCAGCCTTGGCGGCATCGGTGGCGCTCTGGTGGGGCTGCTGCACTTCGGAAGATCCCACGTTGCCATCTTCGTCGGTCAGCATCAGGCTGAAGCCGGTGGGCGTTTCGCTCAGGTGGGCCCACAGGCCGATGCGACGGTCGCTGGACTTTTTCTCGAGCGTGCGCACCCAGTCCATGTCGCGGTTGCGGTTGACCTCGGTGCCCTTGCGCAGGTCCTTGAAGCCGTCCATCGGGTCCTTGGGGTACACGCGCCACTGGCCCACGCTGCGCGCCGACACCGGCTCTGCCACGTTGATGGCCATGCCCACCAGTTCCTTGTGCAGGTCGTAGTAGCACAGGCCGTCGCCGTTGTGCAGCACAGTGGCTGGGTCGCTCAGTTCCAGCTCCACAAAGTCTGGGCCCAGCTTGGTTACCCAGCCGATGGCCTGGCCGGGGTTCTTGGGGGTGTCGAAGGCGCCAATGTCTTCCTTGCGGCCGGTGACGAAGTAGTCGGTGAACTCGCGGTTGAAGTTCTGCAGCGGGTCGGGCGTGAAGGTGAAGGTGGTGCGACCGCTGGACGAGCGCGACAGCGGTCGGCCTTGGGCCTCGCGCTCTTCGATGATCTCGTCGAGCAAGGTGCGGTAGTGGGCGGTGATGTTCTTCACGTAGCCCATGTCCTTGTAGCGCCCTTCGATCTTGAAGCTGCGCACTCCGGCGTCGATGAGCGCGCGCAGGTTGTCGCTCTGGTTGTTGTCCTTCATGGAGAGCACGTGCTTGTCGTGCGCAATGAAGCGGCCCTGCGCATCCGTCACCTGGTAGGGCAGGCGGCAGGCCTGGCTGCAGTCACCGCGGTTGGCGCTGCGGCCGGTCTGCGCATGGCTGATGTTGCACTGGCCGCTGTAGGCCACGCACAGTGCGCCGTGGATGAAGAACTCGATGTTAGCCCGGCCGGGGGCGTCCACTGGCCCCAGGGCCTTGTGCACGGCGGCGATCTGCTGCACCGTGAGCTCACGCGCCAGCACGATTTGCGACAGGCCCGCGTCCTGCAGAAAGCGCGCTTTTTCGGGCGTGCGGATGTCGGTCTGGGTGCTGGCGTGCAGTTGGATGGGCGGCAGGTCGATTTCGAGAAGGCCCATGTCCTGGATGATGAGGGCGTCGGCACCGGCCTCGTACACCTGCCACGCCATTTTGCGAGCGGCCTCCAGCTCGTCGTCGCGCAGGATGGTGTTGAGCGTGATGAAGATGCGGCTGTTGAAGCGGTGCGCATGCTTCACCAGGCGTTCGATGTCGCGGATGTCGTTGCCGGCACTGGCCCGCGCGCCAAAGGCTGGGCCGCCGATGTAGACGGCATCGGCGCCGTGGTTGATGGCTTCGATGCCGATGTCTGCGTCGCGCGCGGGCGAAAGCAGTTCGAGCTGGTGGGGCAGGAGAGACATGGGGCGTGATTATTTCAGTTTCGCGGTGCCGTGGAGCTTCCGTCGGGTATCGGGCACTGCACTTTTGGTAACCATGTGACGATGCATTGTGCGGTGGGGGTCTGGTACAACGGGCGCAGCGTGCAAGCCTCGGCGGCCACCCCATGGTCTCTGTGAACCGCGTTCTTGCAAGGCCGTCGGCATCGTCGGCCACCCCGTAAAACCCAGTGAAAGGACTCTGATGAGCACCTCCCGCGTGAAGAAGCCCACCCAGCTGACACTGGCGATCAATGACCTCGACTTTTGCTACCTGCCGCCTCGGCTCAGCTTGTCTCCCATGCGGCACAACGACCTGGTCTGCACGGTAGACTGTTCGTGGTTCTTTTCCGAAGGTGCCAACCATATGGTGTTTGCACTGGACTGCACCGGCGGGCAGGGCAGCTACAACCCCCACTGCGGGCCGATCTACCGCCATGGCCAGAACCTTTGGTCCGAGGCCCGGGGCTTCATCATCTTTGCGGACGGCATGGTGATGGCCGAGCGATGGAACGGCACGGCCATGCCGGGGCTGGTGACGGTTACCAACACCTCGGGGGCGATCTTCAACCCGGCGGTGCACCCCGTCTTCACGCTTCACGTCCGGGCCGGCTACAGGATGGGTGGGTTTGCCGACCGGATGCGCATCACCATCCACCAGGGCATCGCGGCCGATGGCCCGGTTTTGTTCGAAGGCGAGGTGACCGGGGCCGGGTGGGGCTGGGACTGGACGGGGTCGCACAAAGTGGCCATTGCCGGTATTGGTCCGCACTTCGTGACCCCCAATGACACGGGCTGCGTGGAAGAGCGCGTACCCCGCGACGCACCGAACGCCATCCTGCCGTTTACCAACTTCAAGTTGCGGATGGTGAAAGGTTGAGCGCTTGCCAACGGGCGCGCTGCCGCTCAAAGGGCAGCTTCATAGGGTGACTTCGGCGAATCATCTTGCGCCATTAGCCGTTTTAATGGCCCAGCAAATTACTAAGCTTGCATAGCAATTGGCGACGGCAAGGGAGGATGGTGGCTAGGATGCGGTGCGTTTTGCCCCGAAATGGTGCGCAAAAGTTGCGACTATATTTTTTGGAGATTTCTACCGTGTTCCGAGCTTTCACCCGCCTGCGTCCGTCGTCTTTTCCCGTGTCCGTTGTGCAGCTGGCTGCCGTGGGTGTGTGTGTTGCCGCCGCCACTGCAGCCACCGCACAGGATGTGCAAACCGTCAAGATCGCCCACGCTGGCCCAGTGTCGGGCGGCATTGCCCACATCGGCAAGGACACTGAAAACGGCGCGCGCTTGGCGATTGACGACCTGAACGCCCAGAACCTCGTGATCGGTGGCAAGAAGATCAAGTTTGAAATTGCGGCCGAAGACGACGCGGGCGACCCGCGCCAGGCCACCGCCGTGGCGCAGAAGCTGTGCGACCAGAAGGTGGCCGGCGTGGTGGGTCACCTGCAGTCGGGCACGTCCATCCCCGCATCGGCCATCTATGCCAAGTGCGACCTGCCGCACATCACGGCATCGGCCTCCAATCCTGACCTGACCAAACCCGGCCACAAGACCACCTTCCGCCTGATCGCCAACGACAACGCGCTGGGCGCGGCGCTGGCCCTGTTTGGTGCCGACCATCTCAAGCTCAAGAGTGTGGCCATCATCGACGACCGCACGGCCTACGGCCAGGGCGTGGCCTCGGTCTTCAAGGCCACGGCGCAACAAAAGGGCCTGAAGGTGGTGGCCGAGGAATTCACCAACGACAAGGCCACCGACTTCATGGCCATCCTCACCGCCATCAAGAACAAGAAGCCCGATGCGATCTTCTACGGCGGCCTGGACGCGCAGGCCGGCCCCATGCTGCGCCAGATGGAGCAGCTGGGCCTGGGCAATGTGAAGTTCTTCGGCGGCGACGCGCTGTGCACCGAAAAGCTGCCCGAGCTGTCGGGCAAGACCCCCGCCCTGAAGAACGTGACCTGCGCCACCGGCGGCGCGTCGGTGGACAAGATGCAGGGCGGCGCCGACTGGAAGAAGCGCTACGACGCCAAGTTCTCTGGCCAGTTCCAGATCTACAGCCCCTATGCCTATGACGCCGCCATGGTGCTGGCCGACGCCATGAAGCGCGCCAATTCGGTGGACCCGAAGGTGTTTACCCCCTTCCTGGCCAAGACCGAATACAAGGGCGTGACCGCCAACATCGCCTTCACCGCCAAGGGCGAGCTGACGACGCCCGCCGTGACGCTCTACACCTTCAAGGACGGCAGCCGCGTGGCGCTGAACTGAGGCCGACCGCCGCCGCTACGTCAGCGACCCTTGCCTTTTCGGCCGCCCAGTGCGGCCGTTTTTGCATGCGGAGTTTGGCTTTACAGTCAGGCCCCATAGCAAGCAAACAAGCGGGCCGCCGGTGTCCGCCAAGGAGCCAAGGTATGCGCGCAATGTTCGGACTGGTCGGGTTGGTGGTGGTGCTGGCCGTGGTGGGTGTGGTGGTCAAAAAGCAGATGTCTGCAGCGCGTACTCCGGTGCCAGCTCTGCAGACCGCTGCTCCCGCCTCGGCGCCCGCCGGTTCAAGCTCGGCCACTGTGCGCGACCAGAGTCAGCAGATCCAGCAGCAGGTCAAGCAACAGGTGGAAGGCCTGATGCAGCAAGCCCGCCCCATGCCCGACGAAGAAAAATAAGCAAAATTGGCCCCTGGCGCTTATATATCAAGCGCTAGAAGCTATCATTTAAATAGCAATGACCTTTGACCAAGATTTGCACTGGATGCGCCTGGCCCTGGCCGAGGCGCAGGCAGCCGCGCAAGCGGGTGAGGTGCCCGTGGGCGCCATCGTGGTCAAGGACGGCCAGGTCATCGCCACGGGCCGCAACGCCCCCGTGGAGGGCCACGACCCCACGGCCCATGCCGAGATCGTGGCCCTGCGCGCGGCCGCGCAGCGGCTGGGTAACTACCGGCTCGACGGCTGCAGCCTCTACGTCACGCTGGAGCCTTGTGCCATGTGCAGCGGCGCCATGCTGCATGCGCGGCTGGCGCGGGTGGTGTACGGCGCGGCAGATCCCAAAACGGGCGCGGCAGGCTCGGTGTTCAACCTGTTCGGCCATGCCGAGATCAACCACCAGACCCAGGTGCTGGGCGGGGTGCTGGCCGAAGAATGTGGCGGTCTGCTCAGCGGCTTTTTCCGCCAGCGCCGCCATCAGCAACGCACCGAGGCACTGGCCCGCCATCCGTTGCGGGACGACGCTTTGCGCACGCCCGATGCGGCGTTTGCCAACGTGCCCGGCTACCCCTGGGCGCCTCACTACATCAGCGACCTGCCCAGCCTGGCGGGCCTGCGTTTGCACACCCTCGACGAAGGTCCTCACGACGCGCAGCGTACCTGGCTGTGCCTGCATGGCAACCCGGCCTGGAGCTACCTGTACCGGCGCATGCTGCCCACCTTTTTGGCTGCAGGCGACCGCGTGGTGGCGCCCGACCTGATCGGCTTTGGCAAAAGCGACAAGCCCAAGAAAGAGGGCGTGCACCAGTTCGACTGGCACCGCCAGGTGCTGCTGGAACTGATCGAGCGGTTGGACCTGCGCAAGGTGGTGCTGGTGGTGCAAGACTGGGGAGGCATCCTGGGGCTGACGCTGCCCATGACCATGCCGGATCGTTTTGACGGCCTGCTGGTGATGAACACCCTGCTGGCCACGGGCGATTCGCCACTGCCTGCCGGATTTGTCGACTGGCGTGCCATGTGCCGCGACAAGCCGCTGTATGGAGTAGGGCGCCTGCTGGCGCGTGGCAACCCGCATCTGACGGCGGCGGAGTGCGCTGCCTACGATGCGCCGTTCCCGGACAAAGGCTACCGCGCCGCGTTGCGGGCCTTTCCAGAACGCGTGCCCGCTGCTGCGGGTGACCCGGGCGTCGCCGTGTCGCGCGCGGCCCGCGATTTTTGGCAGCACCAGTGGCAGGGCCGCAGCCTGATGGTGGTGGGTGCGCAAGACCCGGTGCTGGGCCTGCCCACCATGCGGGCGCTGCAGCAGTGCATCCAAGGCTGCCCCGAGCCCATCGTGCTGCCCCAGGCCGGCCACTTTGTGCAGGAGCATGGCGAGGCCATTGCCGCACAGGCTGTGGAATACTTCGCGCACTGACTTGTCCGCTGGCGCCGCCTGACTGCATGTGGCGCCCGGCATTCCCCCTGTTTACGGAGCAGGCCCCTCGGCGGGTCTGAGCGCTTTGCACGACCACCATCACGACCCTTCCCATTGCGACCACGACCACGGTCCCAAACACATCTATATCTACTCGCCCTCCAGCGCCGTGCGCGACAAGGCCGCCTTCAAGCGCGGCATTGCCCGGCTCAAGGCCCTGGGCCATGAGGTGGAGGTGGATGAGGACGCGCTGGCCACCCACACCCGCTTTGCGGGCGACGACGCCACCCGGCTGGCCGCCATCCACCGTGCTGCGGCCAGCGGCGCCGATGTGGCGCTGATCTCGCGCGGGGGCTACGGCCTGTCGCGCATCCTGCCGGGCATCCGCTACAAGGCGGTGGCCAAGGCGATTGAAAAGGGCATGCACTTTGTGGGCGTGAGCGATTTCACCGCCTTCCAGCTGGCCGTGTTGGCCAAGACGGGGGCCACCACCTGGGCGGGGCCATCGCTGGGGGCTGACTTTGGTGTGGCGGGCGAGCCCGACGACATCATGGAAGCCTGCTTTGACGACCTGCTGACCGGCCACGGCGAAGGCACGGGCTGGCGCATGCACAAAGAGCAGCTAAACGCCGCCACGGGCAAGCCTGCCGTGCCCAATGTCTATGTGAAGAGTGCCACGCTGTGGGGTGGCAACCTGGCGGTGCTGGCATCGCTGGTGGGCACGCCGTATTTCCCGCAGGTCAAGGGCGGCGTGCTGTTCATCGAAGACGTGCACGAGCACCCCTACCGCATCGAACGCATGCTGACCCAGCTGCTGCACGCCGGTGTGCTGGCCCAGCAGAAGGCTGTGGTGCTGGGGCAGTTCACCAACTTCAAGCTGGCACCGCATGACAAGGGCTACAAGCTGCAGTCGGTGGTGGACTGGCTGCGCACCCAGATCAAGGCGCCGGTGCTGACCAACCTGCCGTTCGGGCATGTTGAAACGAAGGTCCTGCTGCCCGTGGGCGCGACGGTGTCGCTGTCGGTGGAAGAGCGCGATGCGCTGATCTACTGGGGGCACCAGCACTGACGCGGTGAGGTCTCCACCCACGACACCGCCACAACGGCGGTTCGCCACGCGCGCCTGGTGCGCGTCAGGAGGGGGTGTGAGGGGCGGCCTGCGCCGGGCGCAGTGCGCGTGGGAGCTGCCCCTGGAACAGCTGGGTGACCTGGTCGATCACGCCCCGGGCACCGTGCTCACCCTGCAGCGGCACCAGTGTGCTGAAGAGGTCGGTGCGCAGGTACCACAGCGCCTCGATGTCGCCGGCATAACGCAGCCGCATGTTCATGCGCGCCACGTCGGAGCCGGTCATGCCGACCAGGCTCTGCAGCATGGCCCGGCGCACTTCTTCCAGCCCCTGGTTGCGCACCCATGCCGTGGACGACGGCTTGTCACGGCCCAGCAGGTCGTGAAGGTTGTTGCGGAGAGTCGGCTTGTTCCAGCGCATGGCGGGGTGAGGGCGGGCTTTTTGTAACAGGGACGGCCAAAGTAAGCGGGAGCGAGGTGCAGCGCAAGGGGCGTGCTCCTGTTTTTGCATAAAGACAACAACTTGCCCTGGCTTGTTGCGAATTTTTACGTGTTGGTGGATTTTCAGGCTACCGGGGTTGCGCCTCCCTTTCGCGACGCTGACGATGTGCGGAGTCGTTGTGGTGAACGTTGCAACCGCGCCTTTCGCTGCAGCGGCGGCCTCAGGCAACACTTGTTGGCGCTTTGAAGGGTGCGCAGCCAGGGCGCTTGCACTAAACTGATTCACATGATGTTACCAACGGGCCCGCGTTCATGAGTGTGTTGTCGACGATGGTCTTTGCGGACATCTCAGGCAGCACTGCCTTGTATGAAGCGCTGGGCAACGAACGCGCTACCGAGGCCGTGACGCAGGTCACCCAGTGGATTGGTGACACCATCGAGGCCCACGGCGGCCGGGTGGTCAAGAAGCTCGGGGATGGGGTGCTGGGGGTCTTTGACGATGCCTCCAGTGCGGTGTCTGCAATGGCCACCATGCTGCGCCAGCACAAGGTCCGCCTGGACCGCTGGCCCCACCCCTTGCGCATGGAGATCCGCGTGGGCGTGGCCAGCGGCGAAGTGGTGGATGTGGATGGCGATTGTTATGGCGACGCCGTCAACGTGGCTTCCCGGCTTTGCGAACGGGCCGGGCCCGCTGAAATCTGGGCTACCGAAACCACCGTGCTGCTTGCGGGCACGGCGCCCGATGTCTGGTACCGCAAGCTGGGCATGATGGACATTCGGGGCAAGGCCGAGTTGCTCATGCTCTACCACGTCGAATGGCGTGAGGACGAAGCGCCCGATTCCCTCACCATGCAGGCGGCACTGGTCAGCAACTTTGCACCGGTCGATTCCATCCTGGGGCAGATCCAGTTCTCCTGGCATGGGGTGGACCGCACCTTCACCTCGTCGGATGCCCCGGTCATGGTGGGGCGGGCCGAGCATGCCCAGCTGCGCATCAACGACCCGCGCGTGTCGCGCCTGCATGCGCGCATCGACTGGCGCAACAGCGGGTTCGTGCTGACCGACATGAGCAGCTTTGGAACCTGGGTGCGGTTCGAGGGCAGCGACTCGCCCGTGCGCCTGCGGCGCGATGCCTGCATCCTGCATGGCGCGGGGCACATTGCGCTGGGCGTGTCGTTCAACGAGCCCAGTGCGCCGGTCATGAGCTTTCATGTGGCGGGCGGCAGTGTGCACTTGAGCTGACACACGCAGAGCTGGCGGCTCCTTCTGCATTGCGGTGTGGCCGCAGCGCGGGCGCGGAGCCACCATGGCTTTGCGTGCACAACATCAACAACAAGACCAACGGCAGGAGACAAGAAACATGGCATGGATGAAGCGGACAGCCCTCGGGCTGGTGGCAGTGGCGCTGCTGGCAGGCGCGGGCGCGGCGGTGTATGTGCAGCGCAGCTTTGCACAACTCGATGGTTCCCTGGCTGTGGCGGGGCTCAGCGAAGCAGTACAGGTGCGGCGCGATGGCGCCGATGTCACCCACATCCAGGCTCAGACCCCGCAGGATGCCTGGTTTGCAATGGGCTATGTACATGCGCAGGAACGCACCTGGCAGTTGGAATTCAACCGCCGGGTCATGCACGGCCAGCTGTCCGAGGTTTTTGGCCCTGCCACGGTCGAGACCGACAAGCTCATGCGCAGCCTGGACATCATGGGTGTGGCCCGGCGGCAGTACGCTGGGCTGCCGCTGTATGCCCAGGAGGCCTTGCAGGCCTACAGCAAGGGCATCCATGCCTTCCACCAGAAACGTCCCCAGGCCTTGCCACCGGAGTTTCTGGTGCTGGGCGTGCAACCCGGAGGCGCCGCAGGCGCGGTGTGGGAGCCCGAGGACAGCGTGGGCTGGGCGCTGATGATGGCGCTGGACCTGGGGGGCAATTGGGGCACCGAGTTCGCACGCCTGTCGGTGGCGCGCACGCTGGACACCGACCGGCTGTGGCAACTGATGCCACCCTATCCGGGGGAGCCGCCCGCTGCGTCCGCAGACCTGGCGGCGCTGTATCGCCAGCTGGGGGTTTATCGTGCACCTGCCGCCGGTGCTGCAGCGGCTGCTGTGGCGCCAGCCAACCGCGAAGGTCCGTTGTCCCGGCAGATCAGCGCTGGCATGCTGGCCTGGGCCGACGAACTGACCCGCAACGCAGGCACCAACGAGGGCAAGGGTAGCAACAACTGGGTGATTGCGGGCACCCGCACCGTGAGCGGCAAGCCGCTGCTGGCCAACGACCCGCACCTGGGCCTGTCGGCCCCCGCCATCTGGTACTTTGCGAGCCTGCAGGCCCCTGCGGGCAAGGCGTCTGACGGCACACCCTTGGGCCCCATTGATGCCGTAGGCGCCACATTGCCGGGCCTGCCCTTTGTGGTGCTGGGCCGTACCGACAAGGTCGCCTGGGGCTTCACCAACACCGGCCCCGATGTGCAGGACTTGTATCTGGAGCAGATCAACCCCACCGATGCCACGCAGTACCGCACGCCCGATGGATGGGCCCAGTTCACCGTGCGCAACGAAAGCATTCGCGTCAAGGGCGAGGCCGACCTGTTGCTGCAGCTGCGCAGCACGCGCCATGGCCCCGTGCTGAGCGACGTTCAGAAGTCGCACGCCGAGGTGCTGGACCTGGGCAAATATGTGATCGCGCTGCGCTGGAGCGCGCTGGACGATGACAACCAGACCGTGCTGGCGGGCTTCAAGACCAACCAGTCCAAGAGCGTGGATGAGCTCTTTGCGGGGCTGGCGCACTACCACTCGCCGATGCAAAGCGTGGTGGCTGCGGACGACCAGGGCAACATCCGCTTCAAGGCCGCAGGCCGTGTGCCGCTGCGCGATGCCGCCAACGACATTCGGGGCGTGGCGCCTTCGCCCGGCTGGGACGCGCGCTACGACTGGAAGGGCTGGCTGCCGTATGAGCAAACCCCGCAGGATGACGGTGTCAGCGGAGGGGCGGGCGTCCAGGGTGCCCGGGGCTGGATCGCCACGGCCAACCAGCGCGTGACGGCGCCAGGCTACCCCCACTTTCTGACGCAGGACTGGGCCTTGCCCTACCGCTACGAACGCATTGCGCAGCTCATCGAGGCCACGCCCAAGCACGACGCGGCCAGCATGCAGGCCATCCACCGCGACGTGACCTCGCTCGCAACGCGGCGCCTGCTGCCGCACCTGCAGCAGGCGCAGTCCACGCAACCGCTGGCCGCCGCTGCGCAGAAAGAGCTGCAGGGCTTTGACGGCGTGATGGACGCGGGCCGCGCCGCGCCGCTGATCTTTGTGGCCTGGACGGACGAACTGGCACGCGGCCTCATCATTCCGCGCATTGGCGAAGACCGGTTCACCGCCACGTATGGCAAGCGCGACTACCGCGCGGCCATCGAAGGCATTCTGGAGCGCAACGACACTTGGTGGTGCCAACCCGCATCGTGTGCCGAACAATCTGCCGCTGCCCTGGGCCGCGCGCTCGACCGCTTGCAGGCTGCGTATGGCGCAGACCCGGCCCAGTGGCGCTGGGGCGCGGCGCACCCGGCGCTCAGCGCGCACCGGCCCTTCGGCAACGTGCCCGCACTCGCGCGTTTCTTCGATGTGAGCGTGCCCTCGCACGGCGATTCGTACACCGTGAACGTGGGCCAGTACAACGCGGGCGAAGCCTCTGGCCCGTACGTGAACCGCCACGCCGCCTCGCTGCGCGCGGTGTACGACCTGGCCGATCTGGAACAGTCACGCTTCATTTACCAAACCGGCCAGAGCGGGCTGGTGTTCTCGCCGCGCTACCGCGACATGAGCACCACCTGGGCCGAGACCGGCTATCGCGCGCTGCAGCGCCAGCCCGCGCGCTGGATGCACGAGCTCACACTCACGCCTTCCACTGCCGCCAGCAACGCCGCTGCTGCGCAGTGATGCAGGCTGCAAGAAAGCACACCATGGGTTTTGTACCGTTGATCGAAGTCAACCGCGGCGGACTGGTCGAGTGCCAGCACTGGGGCGCAGTGGCCGTGGCCGACCGCGACGGCAGGGTATCGGCCCAGGTGGGTGACCCGTACACCGTCACTTTCACCCGCTCCACCATCAAGGCGTTCCAGGCGCTGCCTTTCATGCAGTCGGGCGGAGCCCGCGCGCTGGGCTGGGGGCAGGGCGAGCTGGCGCTGCTGTGCGCCAGCCACAACGGCGAGCCCATGCATGTGGCGCAGGCCGAGCGCATGCTGGCCAGCGTGGGCAAGGACTACCACGCGCTGCGCTGCGGGTGCCACCGGCCGCTGTTTGCCGAGCTGGGGCTCGCCTCGCTGCCACAAGGTTTTGTGCCAGACGAACGCCACAACAACTGCAGCGGCAAACACGCGGGCTTCGTCGCGCACTGCGTGCAACAAGGCTTGCCGCTGGACGATCACCTCGACCCAGCGCATCCGCTGCAGGTGGCCATTCGCGACCACGTTGCGCAAGCGGTGGGGCTGGCACCAGAACAGCTGGCCATGGGCATTGACGGCTGCTCGGCGCCCAACTACGCCATGCCGCTGGCCAGCTTGGCCCGGGGCTACGCTCGCCTGGCCGGTGGTGCACCGGACACGGACCTGGACCAGAGCCTTACCGAACTGGCCGATGCCATGGTCGCCCGGCCCGAGCTGGGCTCGGGCACCGGCCGGCACGACCTGGATTTCATGCGTGTGGGTGAGGGCGACTGGGTGTCCAAGACCGGCGCCGACGGCGTGCAGGTGGTGGGCAGCCGTAGCCGGGGCGAGGCCTTCGCGCTCAAGGTCATGGACGGCAACATGGTGGCGCAGGTGGCCGCCGCAGTGGAGGTCATGGACCAGCTTGGCTGGCTCGACGCCCGGCAGCGCGAGGCATTGGCGCCGCGCCGGTCGGGCCGTATCCTCAATGCCCGGGGCCTGGAGGTCGGCGGGCGCAGGGCCGTGTTCCAGCTGCAGCCTGTCTGAACCGGGCAGCCTGACGCCGCACGGCGGCAGGCCGGATTCGAAAAATCAAGTAAAAAATGGCCCTAGCGCTTTATGGGTAAGAGTTGGCAGCTATAAAAAAAGTAGCAAATGGCTCTGTGTCCGGCAGCACATACACCACGCCGCGTGCCTGGCCGAACACAGGCGCGATGAACTGGTTGTAGAACGCCTCGGGTGCGTTCACGCAGCCGTAGCTGATGCGCTTGTCGCTCACGCCCCGGCTTGCCAGGCGTTGCTGGCGGCGCTCAGCGGCATGAACGCTGCGCACGCGGTGCAGCGAGACGGCGGATTCATAGTCGATCCACACAATGTCGTCGCCGCGCAGGTTTCGCCCGGGTTCTGTCACGAACCGGCCAGCGGGCGTGGTGCGCTCCTCCGGGCGGATCTGTGACAGTGGCCGCTGCCCAATGTCCGGCGCAGACCGGTCGCCCAGCGCCGCGCCCAGCAGCACCGGAGCACTGCTCAGCCACTGCCCCTGGGCCGAGAACACATGGATGCGGGCGGCGGGCTTGTCGATCACGGCAAAAGGCAGACCCTGGTGGTCGCCGGTTTCGGTGGCCCAGCGCACCAGCTGGCGGGCCGTGGCCGAGGTGTCCCTGGGCAATTCCGCTGCGGCCGCAGGCAAGGTCCCCAGTACACCCGCAGCAGCCATGGCGGTCAGGGCAAAACGGCGGTTCATAGTCAAAAGTGGCATGTCGTTCATCCAAGCGCCGTACCAGGCCCCCACCTGCCGAAACTGGCGCGCCCCAGGCCAGTCCACCGGGTGCGTCCCCCTCAGGGGGAAGGCGCCGCAGGCGACTCAGGGGGAATTTCAATTTTCGCCCAATAATGCCTGTACCCGCGACTCTTGCGAAGCCTTGCGCTTCGGCCTCTCATGTTTGACCGCCTCCGCAAAGCATTCGGTACTTCCGGCTCCCCGGGTTCGGACCTGGGCCGGCCTGCCACCAACCGGGACGTGGCCCGCTGGGCTGCGAAACAGCAGCTGGCCATCGTTGCACATTCCACCGAGGGGCATTTCGATCTGGGCGGTGACATCCACGGCCACCCGTGGCGGCTGGAATGCGGCGCACCCACACGCGACTATGTGACGGGCCTGGAGCTGCGCGGGCGCGCCGACGTGGGCGCCGACCCCGATGCCGCCGTGATGGTGATCAACCGTCCCTTGCAGGAAATTCTGGAAGGCACGGCCTACACCGCCATCACCGATACGCTGCAGACCGCGGTGAGCAGCAGCCTGCCCGAAGAAATGCGCTGGTTGTCCATGTACGAGGAAATGGCCTGGCCCGGCCTGCCCGTGTCATTCCGCGAGCACTTCGCGGTGGTGGCAGAGCGCATTGAGCTGGCCCAGCGCTGGATCCATGCGCCCGTGGTCTCACAGCTGCTCAATGCCGTGGAGGGGGAAGGGGGCTCCGAACGGGCGAAATCGCCCATGGTGCTGATGCTGGCGCGTGGCAAGGTCTACCTGCGCATGGAACACACGCAGCGCAGCCTGGCCGAGATCGCGCATGCCAAGCAACTCCTGCTGGTGGCCGGGCAGGCGGCCCTGCAGAACCTGCCGCCCATGTCGGTGGCGGGGCCGGACGACGTGCCCAACATCACCCGGTAGCGTTCCAGCCAGCGCCTGCGCCAAAGAAAACGCACAACGGAGCCTGTGGCCCCGTTGTGTGTTCTGCAATATGTTCCCGCAGGTTATGACGCTGGCACGCTGCAAGCCAATGCCCTGCGCAAGGGTCGCCCAGCCGCGTTGGGTGCGGTTCCCTCCCGCGCGTAGTGCGAGAGAGGAGGGGGAAAGGCCCAAGGGGCCTCAGGGGGTGATTTCCAGTCAGCTTCCCCGGGTGACGGGCACGGCCGCATCACGGCCGTAGGTACCGTACTTGCCCAGCTCCCACTTGGCAATGGCGTTGCGGTGCACCTCGTCCGGGCCGTCTGCAAAGCGCAGCGTGCGTGCACCGGCGTAGGCATAGGCCAGCGGGAAGTCATCGCTCATGCCGCCGCCGCCGTGCACCTGCATGGCCCAGTCAATCACCTGGCAGGCCATGCTGGGTGCCACGACCTTGATCATGGCGATCTCGGTCTTGGCGACCTTGTTGCCAGCCACATCCATCAGCCAGGCGGCCTTGAGCGTGAGCAGGCGTGCCATGTCGATCTTGCAGCGGGCTTCGGCAATGCGCTCTTGTGTCACGGTCTGCTGGGCCACGGTTTTGCCAAACGCCACGCGCGACGAAGCACGCTTGCACATCAGCTCCAGCGCGCGCTCGGCCAGGCCGATCAGGCGCATGCAGTGGTGGATACGCCCGGGGCCGAGGCGGCCTTGAGCGATCTCGAAGCCACGGCCTTCCCCCAGCAGGATGTTGGAGACGGGCACGCGCACGTTCTCGAACGTCATCTCTACGTGGCCGTGGGGCGCATCGTCATAGCCCAGCACGTTCAGCGGGCGGACGATGGTGATGCCCTTGGCATCGGCGGGTACCAGCACCATGCTCTGCTGCGAGTGGCGGGGTGCGTCGGGGTCTGTCTTGCCCATGGTGATGAACACCGCGCAGCGTGGGTCGGCCGCGCCGGAGATCCACCATTTGCGGCCGTTGATCACGTACTCGTCGCCCTGGCGCTCGATGCGTGTCTCGATGTTGGTGGCGTCGCTCGATGCCACGTCGGGCTCCGTCATCGCAAAGGCCGAGCGGATCTTGCCGTCGAGCAGCGGCTTGAGCCAGCGGGCCTTGTTGGCTTCGTCGCCGTAGCGGGCAATGGTCTCCATATTGCCGGTGTCGGGTGCCGAGCAGTTGAACACCTCGCTGGCCCATGGCACGCGGCCCATGATTTCGGCCAGCGGTGCGTATTCCTGGTTGGTCAGGCCCGCGCCTTCGTAGCCCGAGGCGGCGGCGCTATCGACCGGCAGAAACAGGTTCCACAACCCGGCAGCCTGCGCCTTGGGCTTGAGGTTCTCGATGGTGTTCAGCGCGCTCCAGCGCTTGCCTGCGGCTGTGTTGGCGGCCAGTTCGTCTTTGTAGGCAGACTCGTTCGGATAGATGTGGTCATCCATGAACTGGAGCAGCTTGGCCTGCAGTTCCTTGGTTTTGGGCGAGTAGTCAAAGTCCATGGGTTTCTTCTCCGTTGGTAATCGAGGGGCGGCGCTTGTACTTGCGTCGTGTGTTTAGCCGCGCTGGGCAAACGACCAGGCCAGTTGGGCCATGGGCCGCGCGGTGTCGCCCGATGCCTTGGCCTGCGCGCTGGAGGCCGTGCCAGCCTCCACCCGTTTGGCAATGCCTTGCAGGATGGCCGCGATGCGGAACATGTTGTAGGCGAGGTAGAAGTTCCAGTCGGCACGCAGTGCCTCGGGCGTTGTGATGCCGGTGCGCTCGCAGTACAGGCGGATATAGGTGTCTTCGTCGGGGATGCCCAGCGCGGCCAGGTCCAGCCCTGCGATGCCGCGCCCGAGCGAGGCGGGGATGTGCCAGCTCATGCAGTGGTAGCTGAAGTCCGCCAGCGGATGGCCCAGCGTGGACAACTCCCAGTCGAGCACGGCAATCACGCGCGGCTCGGTGGGATGGAACATCAGGTTGTCCAGGCGGTAGTCGCCGTGCACAATGGACACATGGCCCTCGTCCCGCGCGCTGGCGGGCATGTTGGCGGGCAACCACTCCATGAGGCGGTCCATCTCTTCGATGGGCTGCGTGATGGACGCCACGTATTGCTTGCTCCAACGGCCGATCTGGCGGTCAAAGTAGTTGCCGGGCTTGCCATAGCTGGCCAGCCCCCGGTCTGCAAACTTCACGGTGTGCAGCGCGGCAATCACGCGGTTCATCTCGTTGTAGATGTCGCCGCGCTCGGCTGGCGTCATGCCGGGCAGAGATTGATCCCACAGCACGCGGCCCTGCATGCACTCCATCACGTAGAAGGCGCGGCCGATGACGGATTCGTCCTCGCACAGCACAAACATGCGGGGAACGGGAACGTCGGTGCCATACAGGCCGCTCATCACCGCAAACTCTCGCTCGATGGCGTGGGCAGAAGGCAGCAGTTTGGCCACGGGGCCAGGCTTGGCCCGCATCACGTAGCTGGCACCGGGCGTGATGAGCTTGTAGGTCGGGTTGGACTGCCCCCCTTTGAACATTTCCACGGTCAGGGGGCCCACGAAGCCTTCCATGTTCCGTGCAAGCCACGCGGTCAGCGCTTCGGTATCAAAGGCGTGCTGATCGGAAACAGGACGGGTGCCGACGAAATGGTCAAAGTTGCTCATGGAGGAATGGGGAGAGGTTCGGTCAGTCAATGAGTCAGTTGTCGGTTTCAGCAATGCGCATCAGGGCTTCGCGGTCACGCACCACCAGGCCGCCCGGCTCGATGCGAATGGCGTCCTCGCGCTCCATGGCCTTGAGTTCCTGGTTCACGCGTTGGCGCGATGCGCCCAGAAGTTGCGCCAGTTCTTCCTGCGCCAGTTGCAGGCTGATGCGCATCTCGCTGCCGTCCGACAGGCTGGGCACGCCGTAGCTGCGCACCAGGTGCACAAGCTGCTTGGCCAGGCGCGAGCGCAAGGGCAGGGTGTTGAGGTCTTCCACCAGCCCGAACAGCTGGCGAATGCGCCGCGCATGCAGTCGCAGCATGGCTTCGTACAGCTCGGTGTGCACCGCCAGAATCTTGCGGAAATCGGCCTTGGCCACACACAGGATCGTGGTGTCGCCATGCGCGTAGGCGTCGTGTGTGCGCCGGTCCCCGTCGAAGATCGCCACGTCGCCAAACCAGATGCCCGGCTCCACATAGGTCAGCGTGATCTGCTTGCCCGAGATGGAGGTCGAGCTCACCCGCACCGCACCGCGCGCGCAGGCAATCCACTCCTCGGGCGGATCTCCGCGTGCGGCAATGAGGCCGCCGTCCTTGAAGCGTTTGACGTATGCGCATCTGAGGATGTCGTGGCGTAGAGAAGGTGAGAGAGATGAAAACCAGCGACCTGAGTTGATCGCTTCACGTTCTTCGATAGTAAGAATCGGGTCGTCCATGGCCTGTCTTTTGGGTGACTAGAAACAGACCCATTGTCGCGTCAGGGACCTTCGTGCTGCGTCAGGGTTGTCACCTGCGTGTCTGCACGGTGGGCGCCCAAAAGAAAACCCCCGGACGCTGCAGCGCAGCGGGCCGGGGGATGGTGCGTGGCGGTGGGTGCTCTGTGGGTACGGCACCCAGGTCCAATGCTATTCGTAGCGGGGCACGCGTTTCTCTAGGAAGGCAGAAATACCGGCCCCGCCGTTCGCATGGTGCAGGTTCTTCACGAAATGGTCGCGCTCATGGGCCAGGTGGTGTGTGAGCTGGGCATGGGGCGCTTCGTTGAGCAGCTCCTTGATGCTCGCGAGGGCATTGGGTGCACGCGCGTTGAGCTGCTCGGCCAGTGCCAGGGCGGTCTCCAGCGCGCTGCCGGTTTCTGCAATGCGGTTGACCACCCCGAGAGCGTGCAGGCGTTCTGCGCTGATGCGGTCACCACACATGAGGATCTCGGTTGCCACCTGGCGGGGCAGGGCGTACGACAGGCTCCAGCTGGCGCCGCCATCGGGTGACAGGGCCACATTGCTGTAGGCCATCACAAACACCGCGTTGCGGGCCGCCACGATGAAATCGCAGGCCAATGCCAATGAAAAGCCCGCACCGGCCGCCGCGCCTTCCACGGCTGCAATCACAGGCTTGGGGTAGGTGCGGATGGTCTCGATCCAGTTGTGCAGGCCTTCAATGCTCTGTGCCTGTACCTCGGGGGCTTCCTGGCGGTTGGCCAGCAGGCGCTGCAGGTTGCCGCCCGAGCAGAACATGCCATCGGCCCCCGTGATGACCACGCTGCGAATGTCAGGGCTGCTTTCGGCCACACCCAGCGCCTCCACGCCCGCTGCGTACATCACCGGGTCGATGGCGTTGCGCCGCTCAGGGTTGCGAAGGGTCAGGATCAGGGTCTGGCCCTGGCTGGTGCTCTGGAGTTCTGCGGGCATGGTGGCCTTGGTTGGGGAGCGGCTCTTGCTCTGTTCGCGCGATCAGGCTTCTTCGACGTGGGTCAGGCTCAGGCCGATGGCGCCGCGCCTGCGCAGCCAGGGGCTCGGGCGGTAGCGTGTGTCGCCGTACACGGTCTGCATGTTGAACAACACTTCGAGGATGTTGGTCGGCCCCCAGCGGTCGCCCATGGCCAGGGGGCCCAGGGGGTAACCCAGGCCCAGTGTCACAGCGGTTTCCAGATCCTTGGGGGAGCAGATGCCTTGCTGACAGATGTCGCTGGCGATGTTGACGATGGTGGCCACCACACGCTGCGTGACAAAGCCGCCGCTGTCGCGGATCACGCTCACGGCCTTGCCGTCGCGGGCAAACAGCGCATGCGCTGCGTTGCGGATGTCCACGCGGGTGGCGGGGTTGGTGGCCAACACGCGGCGCTTGGTAGCGGCGTCGTCGATCAGCATGTCGATGCCGATGGTGCGCGCCGGGTCCAGGCGCTCCACGACCGCCACGGTGGTGATGTCAAACCCCAGCGGCGCGACCAGCGTGATGGCCTGGGGCGAGGGCGACTGGCCGGTTTCGATGGTGGCGCCCAGGTCCTTGAGCAGCTGGTACAGCTCCGCGCGGCGCGCGGCACGGGGCGAGACCCACACGGGGGGAATCTCTGCCACCACGGGCGGCGGCGCCTCTGCCGGTATCTGCGCCACGCCATCCACGTAGCGGTAAAAGCCTTCGCCTACCTTCTTGCCCACCACGCCGCCTGCTAGGCGCTGCGCGGTGATCACACTGGGGCGAAAGCGCGGCTCGTCGTAGTACTGGCGGTAGATGGATTCCATCACCGGGTGGGAGACGTCCAGCGCCGTCAGGTCCATCAATTCAAAGGGGCCGAGCTTGAAGCCGACCTGGTCGCGCAGGATGCGGTCGATGGTGGCGAAGTCGGCCACGCCTTCGCCCACGATGCGCAGGGCCTCTGTGCCAAAGCCGCGCCCGGCGTGGTTCACGATGAAGCCGGGGGTGTCTTGTGCCTGAACGGGGGTGTGTCCCATTTCCCTCGCATAAGTGGCCAGGGCGGTGCACACGGCTGCATCCGTCTTGAGCCCGGCAATCACTTCCACCACCTTCATGAGCGGGACGGGGTTGAAGAAGTGGAAACCTGCCAGGCGCTCGGGCCGCTGCAGGCCCGCGCCGATGGCGGTGACCGAGAGGGATGAGGTATTGGTGGCCAGCACCGCATCCGGGCGCACCACAGCTTCCAGTTCGGCGAACAGCGTCTTTTTCACATCCAGCCGCTCCACGATGGCTTCTACCACCAGGTCGCAGCCTGCCAGGTCGGCCACGACCTTGACGGGGTGCAGCCGCGCGGTCAGGTCACCGGCCTGCGCGGCATCGATGCGGCCCTTGGCCACCAGTTTGTTCCATTGCTCCTGGAGCGCCGCCTTGGCCGCATCGGCGGCGCCGGGGTTGGCATCAAGCAGAAAAACCTGGCTGCCAGCCTGTGCGGCGATTTGTGCAATGCCCCGACCCATGGCGCCGGTGCCCACGATAGCGATGTTGGGAAACTGAATTTTCATAGCGCCATTATGGCTCTGGCGTTGCGCGGGACTTATGTGCAAGAATGGGTTGCACCAAAAACAGAACATATTGTGAAAATCCGTAACGCCATTTTGGGGACCAGTCTGTGGGCGGTCGCTGCAGGCGCCTCGGCACTGTCCTTGGGCGGCAGCAGGGGCGTGGTGGTGTTGGGTGCCCCGGTAGATCTTTCCTTCGATATCCAGCCCGACCCAGGCACCGATCTGGCCTCTTCCTGCGTGACGGCCAAGCTGGTGGCCGGCGATACGGTGATTGGCGATGCCAAGGTGCGGGTAGTGCCTTTGCCGGACATGCGGGGGCGGTCTCCGGCGGTGCGGGTGCAGGCCGCCATCGCGGTGGACGAACCGGTCTTGATGGTCACCTTGTCTGCGGGGTGCACAGGCAAGGTCACGCGCACCTACACATTTTTTGCCGAGCTTCCATCCACGGTGGCACGGTCCGCATCGCCGGTCGACGTCTCGCGGCTACCTTCCCTTGCGGCCGGTGGGGTCGAAGCACCCCGTCCGGCCCAGGGTGCAGCAGGGCAGCGCGCTGCAGGGGCTGCCACTGCGCCTGTGGCGCCTTCTCCGTTGGCATCCGTGCCCTTGTCTTCCGAAAATCGGCCCGAGCCCGTACCCAGCACCCCGTCGGTGGCCAAGCCCGCTGCGCGGACGGCACCGGTACGGCCCCCAGAGCGCCCGGTGGCGCGCCCCCAGGCCAGCGCTGAAAAAAACAAGCTGCCTACAGCCCCCAAGCCTGCTGACCGGGCTCGCTTGGTCGTCGAGCCACTCGACCTCTGGGTAGACCGTCCGCTGGCACTGCGCACCTCGCCTGAACTGCTGGTCATGCCATCAGACCAGCCCTCGGCCCAGCGTGCCCAGGCGGCAGCGCTCTGGAAAGCGATGAATGCCCAGCCCGAGGATGTCAACCAGGAGGCTGACCGGCTCAAGGCCCTGGAATCCGACGTTGCTGCCCTGCGGGCGCAGGCCGCCCGCGACCGGGCCAGCGCAGCGCAATTGCAGCAACAGCTGGAGCAGGCAGAGAGCGAGAGATTTCCTGCCACGGTGGTCTACGCGCTGGGCGGGTTGCTGCTGCTAGCACTGTTGCTCGCTGTGTGGGCCTGGGGGCGGATGCGCAGCGCCTCCGAAAAGGCGGTGCGCGCATGGCGCGATTCGGTGGCTGCGCTGGGTGGCCGAGATGCCGTGGTCGAGCATGGGGCTGCGCTGGGCCTGCCCCCCGACCCCAGCGATCACTGGCTGCCGTCCGACGAGTCCGCCGAAGCCCGGGAACCTTCCCCGGGCTCAGCTGCTGCCCCGCTGGTACCTCCTTTTGTGGCCACGGCCCCTTTGCCCAGTGCCCCGGTCCCCCTGAAGGCGACCGTTCCCCCGCCAGCACCTGCCGCTGTAGTCACGCAGCAACCCGCGCTGCACATCGTCAGCCCGGAAGAGCTTTTCGACATCCAGCAACAGGCCGAGTTTTTTATCTCGGTGGGGGAACACCAGCAGGCCATCGAAGTGCTGAAAACGCACATCGCTGAGCGCGGTGCCACTTCGCCGCTGGCGTATCTGGAGCTTTTGCGGCTGTACCACACGCTGAGCCGGGTGGAGGAGTTCACGCAACTGCGTACGCAGTTCATGCAATCGTTCAACGCGCAGGTGCCGGAATTTGCCAGCTTCCACCGCACGGGCCGCATGCTGTATCACTACACCGATGCGCTCGCTGACATCGAGGCTGAATGGACGTCTCCGTCCGTGCTGCAGCTGCTCGAAAAGCTGCTGTTCCGGCAGAACGGTGTCGGTTCGGTCGAGCCCTTTGACCTTGCGGCTTACGACGACCTGCTGCTGTTGCTCTCCATTGCGCAGACCACGCCCGCAAGTGCCCGAGGGGAGCCTGCGCCCCGCAAGCGCACCACACCGCTCGCCGCACCTCGGGACGAAACCCAGGTGCAGCAAGCGCCAGCCCCGAAGGTGCCTGCGACAACGGCGGCATTACCGCAGGACTCGCGCGCGGCGAGCCTGGAGTTCGACTTTGACGGGATGCCTCCCGCTACAGAGCGGCCAGCTCAGGCATCGGGTGTCGCAGCGCCCTCCGCACTGGATGGCGACACGCGCGGTGCGCCGCTGGATCTGGACCTCGACCTTGATCTGTCAGAGCCGCCCCATCTCACCCTGAGCGATCTGCCGGCCGTGCCGGTGACCGCGCCCCCGGCCGCGGGTCAGGCCGTCGGTTTTGGCATGGACAACGACCTGGTCGAACTGCGGCTGGAACTGGAGCAGAAGAAAGGCGACCGCAAATAGGCCGATAGGCAGACAGGCCGACAGGCCAATGGATCGTCCCTTCAGCGGCTCGCGCGCTGGCTGTTTTGTTCCATCAGGCGCATCAAGTGCGTGGCGGTGGCTTCAGGGTCTGGGGCATTGACAAGGGCCCGCACCATCGCAATCGACCCCACGCCTGTGGCCTGCACCGGCGCAAACTGCTCGGCGCCGATGCCGCCAATGGCCACCTGGGGGTAGTGGCGCAGCAGGCGCGCATACACACCCAACCGGCCCACACCCTGCGGGGCCGTGGCCATCTTCTTGAGGGTGGTCGGGAATACGGCGCCCATGGCGATGTAGCTGGGGCCTACTGCATCTGCACGCACCATTTCTGCGTAGCCATGGGTGCTGACACCCAGGCGCAGGCCCGAAGCGCGCAGTGCTTGGAGTTCGTCGGGGGCCAGGGCATCCAGATCTTCCTGGCCGAGGTGAATGCCATAGGCACCCGCCTGGATGGCCGTGCGCCAATGGTCGTTGATGAACAGCAGCGCACCCGTGCCCTGCACGGCCCGTACGGCGGCGTGCACTTCCCGTTCAATGGCGGCAGCGTTGTCCGACTTGAAGCGAAGCTGCACGGTGGGCACGCCCGCACGCGCCATGCGGCCTACCCAGTCGGCGTCGGGCAACACGGCGTACAGGCCCAGGTGCTCAGGGCATGGGGCGAACGCTTGGGCATGTGGCACGGGTTGCAGGCCAAAATCCTCTGGCGCGTCGGGCCATTGCTCAGGCTGGAAGGTGCCGGTGCGCAGGCTCTGTGCCAGCCAGGCCTGGGCCAGGCACTCCGCGTCGTGGGCAATAAAGCCCAGCGTGCTGCAGGCCTGCAGGGCTGCCAGGTATGCGGCTTCCTGCCGCGTGGGTTCCGGGGCGGGCTCGGCGCCAAAGCCCGCGAAGGTGGCGGCGTGGTGCGCAAGAATGGCCTGCACCATGGCGCTGGTGTCGTCACGCATGTTGTTCATGGTGCCAGAAGGGGGTGCCGAGCACGGGCGTACTGGGCTGGGCCGCATCCTGCGCTGCCATGGCACCTGCCTGGCGCGCGGCACGCCCGGCATTCACAGCATCGGCGAAGGCGCCGGCCATGGCCACGGGGTCTTGCGCCAGTGCGACCGCAGTATTGAGCAGCACGCCGTCATAGCCCCATTCCATCACCTGGCAGGCGTGGGATGGCAGGCCCAGCCCGGCATCCACTAGCATCGGCACGTTCAGCCGTTCACGCAGCGTTTGCAAGGCATAGGGGTTGACGGGGCCGCGCCCGGTGCCGATGGGTGCCGCCCAGGGCATCACAGCCTGACAGCCTACATCCACGAGGCGCTGGCACAGCACCAGGTCTTCCGTGCAGTAGGGCAGCACCTGAAAGCCTTCCTTGATGAGGTGTTCGGCCACGCCCACCAGGTTCAGGGTGTCGGGCTGCAGCGTGTAGTCGTCGCCAATCAGCTCCAGTTTGATCCAGGGGGTGTTGAACACCTCGCGCGCCATCTGTGCCGTGGTGATGGCCTCTTGCGCACTGTGGCAGCCTGCCGTGTTGGGCAGCACAGGCACGTTGAGCTTGCGCAGCAGCTCCCAGAAGCTGCTGCCGCTTTCGGCCGGGTTGCTGCCCTGGCGGCGCAGCGAGGCGGTGACCATGGCAGGCTTGGCGCGCAATACGGTGGCTTCGAGCACTGCGGGGGATGGGTAGCGCGAGGTGCCCAGCAGCAGGCGGCTGGCGAACTGCTGGCCGTAGAGCACCAGGGGGTCTTGGGGCGTTGAAGTGGTCATGGTGTTTACTATGCTTTTGATAGCTGCTAGCGCTTGTCCATCAGGCACTAGGTGCCAATTTGGCTTCAAGTTTCAGGCGGCGGATCAGCCCCCCGTCACGGGCGAGATGATTTCCACACGGTCGCCGGGCTGCAGGGCCTGAGCGGCGTAGCGGGTGTTGGGCACAAAGGTCGTGTTCACGGCCACGGCAAAAGGCGGGCGGGCCGCGATGGCGGCCACGGCGTCGGCCACGGTGGCGCCCTCGGGCAGTTCGTGCGGGATCTGGTTGATGGAAATGTTCATGCGAAAGCGGCGGCCGCGCTGGGTGGGGGCAGGGGGGCGGGCTCCAGGTCCAGCGCGAGGTCAAATCGTTGCGAAAGCTGCGATTGTCCTGCGTTCAGCACTTCCAGCGTCACATCCAGCATCGCGGGCGCGATCATGAAGCCGTGGCGGTACAGGCCGTTGATTTCCAGCACGCCCTTGCGCGGCTGGCGGATGGCGGGCAGGTTGTCGGGCAGCGTGGGGCGGCACTGCGTGGCCAATTCCAGGATGCGGCCCTCTGCAAAGCCGGGGTGCACGGCGTAGGCGGCGGAGAGCAGCTCCAGTGTGGAGCGCACACTGGCGGGCGAGAGGTCGTCCGATTCGATTTCGGTGGCGCCGATGACGAACAGATTGTCTTCTTTGGGCGCAATGTAGATGGGGTAGCGCGGGTGCACCAGCCGCGTTGGGCGCTGCAGCCTGACATCCGGCGCGTGGATGCGAACCACCTCGCCGCGCACGCCGCGCAGTGCACTCCACTGGCCCTTGGCGCCCAGGCCACGGCAGTCCAGCACCCAGTCGGGTTGGCCAGGGGCGCGGGGTGCAAAGGCCTCGGGCGACTGGGGGCTGTGCCAGTGCGTGCGCACCGACAGCCGCTGCATTTCCACCACCAGGGCGGCCAGCAGCTGCCGGTTGTCGAGCTGGCCTTCGCCGGGCAGGTACAGGCCCTGCGCAAAACGCTGCGCGAGGGTGGGTTCCGCCTGGGCCAGCGCGGCGCCGTCCAGCTTTTGCAGGGCGGGCAGCTCTGGCACCTGGTGCTGGTTGGCCTGCAGCTGGCGCGTGAGCCGCTGGGCTTCGGCCGCGTCCTGCCGGTGCCACACGATGAGCGTGCCGGCCTGCTGGAAGAACACGGGCTCGGCCAGCGCCGCCAGCAGCTGCGGCCAGCGGGTGAGGGCGTGGTGGCCCATGCGCACCACGCCGGGCTCGGTGATGGCCGATTCGGCCAGCGGCGCCAGCATGGCCGCGGCCACGGTCGCGGCCGAATGTTCGGCGGCCGGGCTGCCCGCGTCGTAGATGTCCACACGGTGACCCTGGCGGGCCAGCTCCACCGCAAGCAGGCGGCCCATGAGGCCCGCGCCCAGAATCGCAAAAGAAGAGGGTTGAAGTGGCATAGGTCCGTCGGTGTGTCCGTGTTGGCTGGCAACCATGGACAAAACGGGGGCAGCGCCGCTCTTGGAAACTCCCCACGCCAGCATGACCTGGATCGGGTAGCGGGGCCACGTTGCAGGCAGTGCCATGCAGCGCTGCGTGCGAGCCCCAGGGTATTTCTCAGTCGCACACCGAAGAACCTGTTCAGGTTCTGAACGGAGGGACACCCCTGTTTCGTCCGGAAAAAATCAATTACAGCACAACCCTTGGCCGCTCTTTTTGCGCTAACGCATAGGCCATAATTTTTGCCATGACTTCATTGACCCCACCGACCTCCGCAGCGCGCCGCTATGTGCGCGTGCTTTCCATTGCCGGTTCTGACAGCGGCGGCGGGGCGGGCATCCAGGCCGACCTCAAGACCTTCAGCGCCCTGGGCTGTTACGGCATGACAGCGATCACGGCCATCACGGCGCAGAACACCTGCGGCGTGACGGGCATCCACGGCATTCCGCCCGAGATGCTCAAGGCCCAGATCGACGCCGTGGTGCAGGACATTGGCGTGGATGCGGTCAAGATCGGCATGCTGCATTCGCCCGAGGTGGTGCGTGTGGTGGCCGATGCCATCCGCACCTACCAGCTGCCGCACGTGGTGCTCGACCCCGTGATGGTGGCCACCAGTGGCGACCGGCTCATCGCTTCAGAAACCGTGAGCGTGCTGGTGCAGGAGCTGTTTCCGCTGGCCGAGGTGATCACCCCCAACCTGGACGAGGCCGGCTGGCTGCTGGGGCGCAGCATCAAGGGCGTGGAAACGCTGGACGAAGCCGCGCAGGCACTGTGCGCTCTGGGTGCACGTGCGGCGCTGCTCAAGGGCGGCCACCTGCCTGGAGACTGGGTGGTGGACGTTCTGGCCACCCGCAGCGGTGTGCGGCAGCGGCTGGAGTCTGCACGCATTGCCACGCCCAACGGGCACGGCACCGGCTGCACCCTGTCGTCGGCCATTGCGGCACACCTGGCGCAGGGCCTGCCCTTGCAGCAGGCGGTGGAGCGCGCGCGTGCCTACATTCTGGGCGCCATCGCCGCAGGGGCTGATGTGACCACCGGCCGCGGCCACGGCCCGCTCAACCACGGCTATGCGCCTGTGGCGCAGTTGGTGCTGTAGAAATTTAAGAGTTTTTGACTGCTAGCGCTTATCTGGTAAGCGCTAGCAGCTCACAATTCGATAGCTATTCAACGGCCCCGTGGCCGTGTGGCCCAGGCCAGCAAAAAGCTGAACACCAATGCCGGCAGCGCCGAGCCCGCACCCGGCAGCACCTTGGGAGCCAGGTGGTAGACGGCAATCCCCACCAGCCAGATCGCCACGGGCGCCGCATTCACCTTGCGCGCCGCTGCCAGCAATGCAGGTGCATCGGTGCCAAACGCCAGCCGCCCCAGGATCACGCCAAACAGCGGCACAAACACCGAGCTGAGCAGCAGCAGGAAGGGCTCCAGGCTGTGCATGGGCAAGACCAGCGCAAGGCCAGTGCATACCGCCGCCATGGCCAGGCCCCACTTGCGTACGCCCCAGCGCGGCAGCAGGCTGTGGGCTGACACCGCGCCTGAATACGTGTCGCCATAGGCGTTGTCCACTTCGTCGATCAGGATCAGCGACAGCGCAATCAGCCCGCCCTGGGCCAGCAGCAGCGCCTGCACCAGATCCTTGCTGGGCAAGGTCAGCGCCACCAGCACACCCAGCGAGTAGCACCACATGTTGGCCAGCGCGTAACCCAGCCAGGTGCCACGCAATGCCGAGCCACCGTTCTTGCCGTGGCGCGCATAGTCGGCCACCAGTGGCAGCCACGAAATGGGCATGGCGATCACCAGATCCAGCGCAGGGAACACGCCCATGCCGCCCGCGCCCTGGCGGTTCCACAGCGCATCAAACCCCTGGGCCTGCGCCAGCGACAAAAACTGCCACGACAGCCACAGCAGCGACAGCACCACCAGCGGCAGCGCCACGCGCGCAATCACCTTGCGCACCAGCTGCACCATCGATCCGCTGATGAGCAGCATCACCACGCCGCCCCACAGCAGCGTGGCCAGCACCGGCCAGTGCGCACCGGCCATGCTGCCCGACTGCTGACCGATGGCCACGGTGGCATCGCGCATCACCACCAGCTCGAACGTGCCCCAGCCCACCAGCTGCACGATGTTCAGGATGATGGGCAGGCTGGCAAAGGTGCGGCCATACACGGCGTGCATCAGCCCGGCGCTGGCCAGGCCGCTGTCGCAGCCCAGCTTGGCCACCCAGCCCAGCAGGCCCGCGCCCACGATGGAACCGGCGACGATGGCAATCAGTGCCTCCTTGGTGCCCAGCGCGGGCATCAGGTACGCCCCCACCTGCATGACCAGCAGGCCCACGCCCAGGCTGAACCAGAGCGAGGCGTGGTCATGCCACTGGAAGACGCGGCGGTCGGGGGAGACGGGGGCCAGCGCTTCGTTGTGGGAGGGCGCGGCGGGCGATGAGGACATGGATGGCTCCGTGGCAGTACAGAGCAGGGGCGGCCCGCCAGCGCGCCCCAAAGTCATTTCATTCAGGGCTGGGCCAAAGCGGACGTGCTTCCCTGCGCGAGGATGATCTCAATCAGGTTCAAAGGGACTCTCTCAGTCGGTTCCGGCAGGCCGGTCTCGACACCCCTAGCGATGGCGCCCCCGAAGAAGCGCGGTTGCCATTGTAGAGGGTGGGTCAGCGCCCGGCCTGGGTGAGGGGGATGGCGTAGTGCATCACGGAGTCAGCGGACGTCGGGTGGTATTGCGAGCCGTAGATTTCCAGATCCGGCCCCAGGCTGTGCGTCTGGCTGGCCGACAGCAGCCAGCTGGAGTAGATGTAGTTCACCGTCGCATCGACGTTCTGGGCAGGACCCCTGTGGGTGAAGCGTGCATAGGTGGACGCGGGGATTTCCATGGCCTCCATGCCCGGTGGCAGTGCACCGGGGCCACTCACTTCGATGCAGGCCAGGTAGCGCAGCTCTTCCGTGTGCGGCCCCGCCGGGGCCACGACGCCATAGCAGACCCCGGGCACGGTGTTCGCAATCTCGCCCAACCGGGGCAGAAACTTCGTCCACAGGGGCGGCAGTTTCTGGCCCAGGTTGTTTTTTTCGGAATCGATGCCGTAGTAGTCGGTGGGCAGCCCGACCAATTGCATGGCGGGCTGCTGCTGGATGTCGGGTTCCAGGGAGATGTTGTGGTGAATGTGCGCGAGGTAGCTTTCGTCGAACCGGATCTTGCGCACGAACAGCGAGCGGTTGCCCATCTTGCGGTACTGCGACGGCGTGATCCGAAAGCAATCGCGGAACGCGCGCGTGAAACTCTCCTGCGTCTCGTACCCGGACGCCAGCGCAATATCGAGCACGCTCAGCCGCGTGTTGGTCAACTGCTCCAGCGCCCGCGAGAACCGGCGCGAGCGGATGTAGGTCTTGAGGGTTTCGTTGGTCAGCGCCTTGAACATCCGCTGGAAGTGCCACTGGCTCATCCCGGCAGCCCGCGCCACCTCGGAAAGCTGGATATCGGATTCGAGATGGGCCTCGATGAAATCGATGCCCTCCTGGATTTGCCGGAGATATAGCACGGTGGCGTCCGTTCAAGGGGTTTCAAAGAAACCGGTCATGACCACCAGGCGATTCTGGTCGTTGTACCGGCCGTAGCTCACGCCTTCCCCGATCACCTGTCCGCTGCCATCCACCATGTTCCATTTGGCGATGCTCTGCTGGTTGTGGCTGGCGAAATAGTTGGTCACAAAATGCCCGCCGGGGACCTGGCTGTGAAAGTTGTCCATGTAGGCCGTCAATTGGTCCCAGCCCTGGGCGGTGGCCAGCGGGTCGTTGTAGGTGCAGGCGGGGTCGAGGGACTGGGAAAACAGGGCTTCCCTGTCTGCAGCCGAGTCGGTTTTCCACGACGCGGTGTAGGTGTCCCAGATGGATTGAAGGGGTTGTTGGCTCATGGTGTGCTCCTGATGGGCGGTGAATGGAGACGCCATCGTGCCGGGCGCTTGTGCGCCTTTTTGACATTTTGTGCTTATTTGTGGGCGCGTCGTTTGGGCACGAAACGACGGTGCCCCGACTCGCCTGGACTACGTGCTGGCGGAAGGCACAGACGCCGGAGCCACACCCAGCAGCTGGTGCAGCCTTGGGCTCGTGGTGGTGTACTGCAGCGCCACCTTGTCGCCCTTGAGCGCCTCGGCGGCGCCAAAGGCGGCTAGCGTGGCTTCGTGGAAGCCGCACAGGATGAGCTTGCGTTTGCCGGGGTAGGTGTTGATGTCGCCCACGGCGTAGATTCCGGGCACGCTGGTGCGGAAGGCCTCGGTGTCCACCACCAGCTGTTTGCGGTCCATGGCCAGGCCCCAGTCGGCGATGGGGCCGAGGCGGGGCGAGATGCCGAGCACGGCCACCAGCAGGTCGATTGCCAGGGCGCGGGTGCTGCCATCGGCGTCCACGACCTGCAAGGCTGTCAGCCGATCACCTGTGGTGTCGATGCCGGTGATCTGCGCGGCCTCGAAATGGATGCGGCCTGTGTCGCGCAGTTGCTGCAGACGCTGCAGCAGGGCGTCGGGCGCCTGGAACACGTCGCGGCGGTGCAGCAGGCTGACGCGGGCGGCCTGGCCTTGTTCGGCCAGTTCCACGGCGCGGGCCACAGCGGGCTCGTCGCCGCCGTGCACGACGACGTGGCCCCCGGCCACATCCGCAGTCGCGGGCAGGTGTTGGTAGTGGACCTGGGTGCCCACAAAGCGCTCGATGCCTTCCACCTTGAGCGTGCGCGGCACAAAGGCGCCCACGCCTGCGGCAATGAACACGCTGCGGGCCAGCAGTTGCGTTCCTTGCGAGGTTTCGACCAGCAGGCGCCCATCGGCCTGCACGGTGAGTGCGGACACTGGCGTGTTCAGGTGCCACTGGGTCTTGAACGGCGCAATCTGCTGAAGCAGCAAAGCGGCCAGCTCACGCCCGGTGCAGACCGGGATGCCCGGGATGTCGTAGATGGGTTTGTCGCCGTACAGCTCGACGCACTGGCCGCCCGCATGGGGCAGGGCGTCGATGACATGGGCGGTGATGCCTTGCAGGCCCAGCTGGAAGACCTGGAACAGGCCCACAGGACCCGCGCCGATGACAACGGCGTCGGTCTCTACGACTGCGGGCACTTGCAAAGTCTCGGTCACCAACGGGGCGCGGGGCGTTTTACTTGACCAGTTCGTTGACCTTGCCCGGTTTGCCATTCCACTCGTCGGCGTCTGGCAGCGCGGGCTTGCGCTTGGTGATGCTCTTCCAGCCGTCGGCAAAGGCCAGGTCGGCGTTGAGCTTGATGAAAGCGATCTGGTCGGCCGGCAGGTCTTCTTCGGCAAAGATGGCGTTGGCCGGGCACTCGGGGATGCAGACGGCGCAATCGATGCACTCATCGGGATCGATGACGAGCATGTTCGGGCCTTCGCGGAAGCAGTCCACGGGGCACACGTCCACACAATCGGTGTACTTGCACTTGATGCAGTTTTCGGAGACGACGTGGGTCATGACAGGAGTTGTGTGGGTCGGTGAAAACCCTCGATTTTAGAAGCTTTCACCGACCTTTGGTTACAGGGTCCCTCACCCCGATGGGGTGACTGGGGTTACGGGCGCTGATCTAGATCAGTTCACCAGCACGGCACCGGCCGTTTTGTGGCTCGCGGTGTCCACCAGGATCAGCGATCCGAGCACCCGGGCTTTGCCAAAGGGGGCGGCCGGAATCGCCTCTTGCAGCAGCAGGTCCACATGGCCGATGGCATTGGGGTCGAGCTGGGTGGCGGCTTCTTCGGCCAGCGTGTTGATGTTGAGCTTGTGCACCACGGCTTTCACCTTGGCCTTGACCCAGCGGTGGCCGTGCAGCGCCCAGTACACGCGGCCTGCGACCAGGGGCTCGTCGTCCATCCAGGCCACCGTGGTGCGCAGCTCGCGGCTGGCGGGCCATGCAGGCACGCTGGCGGGCGTGTCGAAGTCGTCTTCGGCGGGGGTGGCGACGGCAGGCGCCGCCAGAATCCAGTCGCCCCGCGAGACATCCACCTCGCGGTCCAGGATGATGCCGGCGCTGGTACCTGCGGGCACGTCCTTGGGGCGACGCGCATGGTCCAGCACTTGCGCCACGGTGGCCAGCTGGCCGCTGGGGAAGATCTGTACAGCGGTGCCGGGCGCAAAACTGCCCGCAGCCACGCGGCCCCAGAACACACGGCGGCCTTGCGAGGTGTCGGAGGACGACGAGAACTTCTCGACCCACTGCACCGGGAAGGCCGGTGCCAGCGCTGTGTCTGCGGGGGTGTTGGGCAGTGCTTCCAGCACCTGCAGCAGCGTGGGGCCGTCATAGCCGCACCAGCCCGCATGGGCGTCCACCACGTTCCAGCCCTTGAGGGCCGACACCGGCACCATGGCGCGCACGGTGATGCCTGCCGCTTGGGCAAAGGATTGCAACGCGCCCTGGATGTGCTGCCACGCCAGCGCGGGGTCTTCCACCGCGTCGAGCTTGTTGACGGCAAACACCAGCGAGTGCACGCGCAGCAGGTGGGCCAGCAGGCTGTGGCGGCGGGTTTGCGGCAGCAGGGCCAGGCCGGGGTTCTTCCAGTCGAGCTTGGTGGCATCGACCAGCACCACGGCGGCGTCGGCGCTGCTGGCGGCGGTGACCATGTTGCGGGTGTATTGCTCGTGGCCGGGTGCATCGCCAATGATGAACTTGCGCTCTTCGGTGGCGAAGTAGCGGTAGGCCACGTCGATGGTGATGCCCTGTTCGCGCTCGGCGCTCAGGCCGTCGGTCAGCAGGGCCAGGTCGGTCTCACCCTGGCGCTGAACGCCAGCCAGGTGGTCCTGCAGCACGGCCTTGCTGTCCACCAGCAGACGGCCGATCAGCGTGCTCTTGCCGTCGTCGACGCTGCCGCAGGTGATGAACTTGAGCGCGGAAATGTGGTCATTTTTTCCTGTAGCGCTTGTAGGGATTGCGCTGGAAGCTATCGAATTCATAGTGGTCATCAGAAGTACCCGTCTTTCTTGCGCTTTTCCATCGAGGCATCGCTGGTCTTGTCGTCCATGCGGGTGGCACCGCGCTCGCTCACGTCGGCGGCCAGGGTCTCGATGACGATCTCGGCCGGGGTGGCGGCGGTGCTCTCCACCGGTGCGGTGCAGGTGATGTCGCCCACGGTGCGAAAGCGCACGTCGCGTGTCTCGACCACGTCGCCTTCACGCGGCGGTGTCAGCTCGGTCACGGGCATCAGCAGGCCCTTGCGGTCCACCACCTGGCGCTTGTGCGTGTAGTAGATGCTGGGCAGGCCGATCTGTTCGCGGTCGATGTACTGCCACACATCGAGCTCGGTCCAGTTGCTGATGGGGAACACGCGGAAGTGTTCGCCGGGCTGCAGGCGGGTGTTGAACAGGGTCCACAGCTCAGGCCGCTGGGCCTTGGGCTGCCATTGGCCAAAACTGTCGCGGTGGCTGAAGATGCGCTCTTTGGCGCGTGCCTTTTCTTCATCGCGGCGGGCGCCGCCGATCAGGGCGTCAAAGCGGAATTCCTCGATCGCTTCGAGCAGCGTGACGGACTGGTGCACGTTGCGCGATTCGCCGGGGTGGGCCAGTCGCACGGTGCCGCGTGCCATGGAGTCTTCGACATTGCGCACGATGAGTTCAGCACCGAGTTCCTTGGCGCGGAAGTCGCGAAAATCCGTCACTTCGGGGAAGTTGTGGCCCGTGTCGATCATGAGCAGCGGGTAGGGAATGCCGCCGCCGCTGGCCTTGGTGCCAAAGGCCTTTTCGGCGCACTTGAGCATGACCAGCGAATCCTTGCCGCCCGAAAACAGCAAGGCAGGGCGTTCAAAGGCGGCAGCCACTTCGCGCAGGATGAAGATGGTTTCTTCTTCCAGGGCGTCGAGGTGCGAGTTGTTCAGGTGGTAGCTCATATCGTTGGTTTTCTTCTCAAGCAGCGCGGTATCGGTCCGGGTGTTCATGGTCGGTGCTGCAGTGGAGTCAGTGGGCCAGATGCAAACCGCACTCGCGGTTGTCTTCGCCCTTGGTGGGGTCCACGTAGTCAAAGTTGTTGGGCAGGCCGTGCTTGACGCAGTATTCGTGCAGATCCTTGGACGACCAGTGCAGCAGCGGCGCCACCTTGATCAGGCCGTCAGGGTTGATGCTCACCGGGTCCATCTGTGCGCGCACAGCGGTGTCGGTGGCGCGCAGTGCGGTAAACCACACCTTGGGGGCTGTTTCGCGCAGGGCGCGGGCAAAGGGCTCCAGCTTCACTTCTTCGGTAAAGGCTGCGTGGCGTGGGTCGTCCAGCGCGGGGGTGGCGCCTTCCACGGCTTCACGGTGCGCGCGTGAGCGGCGTGGCAGGTAGATCTGCAGCTTCAGGCCCAGTTGCTTTGTCACCTCGTCGGCAAAGCGGTAGGTGGCTTCGGTGTTGTAACCGTTGTCCATCCACACCACGGGCACGTCAGGGTTGACTTGCGTGACCATGTGCAGGATCACTGCCTCAAAGGGGCGGAAGTTGGTGGTGACGATGGCGGGCTGGCCCAGCCCCAGCGCCCAGGCCACCAGGTCTGGTGCGTTGCGGCCGAGGTCGGCGTTGATGCGTGCGAGATCGATTTGGCTCATGGTGAAGGGCTTGCGGGTTAGGTTCTCAGCGGGTGGCGCTGTGGGCAAACAGCGGCTGCGGGTTGACGGCGTCGCCCTGGTAGAAGCCTGGGAACAGTTCAAACTGGCGCTGGGCATCGGCGGCATCCACCCCCTCGGCTAGCACCGCGCTGCTAAAGCCCGTGCGCTGCATTTGCACGAGTTGGTCGATCAGCACATCACCCGTGGCGCGGATTTCGCCAGCAAAGCCACGGCGGCGGCGCAGCAAAAAGGCCTGGCTGAACGCACGGCCATCGGTGAAGTTGGGGAAGTGCAGGTCCACGCGTTCCACGCCTTCCAGCGGCAGGGCTGTGGCGTCGGCATCGTTGGCCAACGCCACCACGCGGGCGTCGCCTTCCGCCGGGGGCTGGTGTTCGTGGGATGCAAGAAGTTTCAGGTTCATCATCGTTCGGATTTCGGTGGCAGGGCGGCTTCAGAGGCTGGGAGTTTTTTGCCAGTGCCCGAAAGGTGCGTCAAAACGCCGCTGATCGAGGCGCAAAGCACAGCCATAGCTCGGGCTATGGCGCGCATTTGCAACGACGAGCAGCGGTGTTTTGGCGTGCAAGGCGGGCATAGGAAAAAGACTCTCAACCTCTCAGGCCGTGGCCAGGGTTTCGTCTTTGTGGCGGGCAAGCTTTGCGGCTTCCTTGAACGGGTCCAGGCCGGTGCGGCGCACGGTGTTCTGGAAGGTCTCGCCGCTTTCGCGCAGGTCGCGGTAGGTGCTGAGCACCGCCTCGATCACGTCGGGCACTTCGGCCGCAGAGAACGAGGGGCCGATCACCTTGCCCGCCACGGCAGCGCCCGACAGGTCGGAACCATCGGAGCCGCCCAGCGTGACTTGGTACCACTCCTTGCCGTCCTTATCCACGCCCAGGATGCCGATGTGGCCGCTGTGGTGGTGGCCGCAGCTGTTGATGCAGCCGCTGATGTGCAGGTCGATCTCGCCGATGTCGTCCAGCTCGTCCAGGTCCTGGTAGCGCTGGGTGATGGCCTCGGCAATCGGCAGCGAGCGGGCGTTGGCCAGCGCGCAGAAGTCGCCGCCGGGGCAGGCGATCATGTCGGTGAGCAACTGCACGTTAGCGCTGGCCAGGCCCAGGGCCTTGGCTTCTTGCCACAGGTCAAACAGGCGGCTGGCGTGCACCCAGGGCAGCAGCACGTTCTGGTCGTGCGTCACGCGGGCTTCTCCGGCGGAGTATTTGTCCACCAGGTCAGCCAGGGCGATCAGTTGTTCGCTGGTCGCATCACCCGGCGACTGGCCGGGGCGCTTGAACGACAGTGTGACGGCGCGCAGTTGCGGGTTTTGGTGCGGGTGCACATTGCGCTGCAGCCAGCGGCCGAACATCACGTGCTCTGCCGCCAGGGCGTCCAGCGATGCCTGCAGTGCTGCGGGGGGCACATCGGCAATGTTGGCCAGCTTCGGCGTCACAAAGCAGGCGGCCACGCGGTCAAACTCAGCCTGCGGAATGGTGTGGGGGCCACCGTCGATCTCGACGATCTGGCGGTACTCTTCTTCCACATCGTCGATGTACTGCTGGCCTTCGGCCTTGACCAAAATCTTGATGCGGGCCTTGTACTTGTTGTCGCGGCGGCCGTGCTCGTTGTACACGCGCACGATGGCCTCGATGTAATTCATGATCTGGTTCCAGGGCAGGAACTCGCGGATCACGGTGCCAATCACCGGCGTGCGACCCATGCCACCGCCCACAAACACCTTGAAGCCGATCTCGCCCTGCTCATTCTTGAGCAGGTGCAGGCCCACGTCGTGCCAGCCCGTTGCGGCGCGGTCGTCCTTGGCACCGCTGATGGCGATCTTGAACTTGCGCGGTAAAAAAGCGAACTCGGGGTGCAGCGTGGTCCACTGGCGGATGATTTCCGCATAGGGGCGCGGGTCCACGATCTCGTCCACGGCAATGCCGGCCAGGGCATCGGTGGTGGTGTTGCGGATGCAGTTGCCGCTGGTCTGGATGCCGTGCATGTCCACAGTGGCCAGCAGGTCCATCACATCCGCACTTTTGGACAGCGGAATCCAGTTGAACTGCACATTGGTGCGGGTGGTGAAGTGGGCGCAGTTCTTGGGCAGGAAGGTGGTGCCCAGCTTGCCCTGGCCTTCCATGGCGGCCTTGAAGACGGCCGCTTCGGGTTCGTCGTATTCGCGGGCGATCTGGGCCAGCACGCGCAGCTGGCGGCTGGCGATTTCACCGTAAGGCACAGCTACGCGCAGCATGGGGGCGTAGCGCTGCACATACCAGCCGTTTTGCAGGCGCAGTGGGCGGAAGTTGTCTTCGGGCAGCTTGCCGGTCTGCCAGCGCGTGAGCTGGTCACGGAATTGCCGTGCCCGCTGTTGCACAAATTGTCGGTCGAATTCTGTGTATTGGTACATCGTGGTCAGTGCAGTTCAGTGCGTGCAACTCAAATCAAGATCAGTTTGAAGCCCGCCCAGGCGAGCAACAGCGAGAGGATGGAGCGAATCAGGCGCTCAGGCGTGCGGGTCACCAGGCGCGAACCCAGCCAGATGCCCGGCAGTGAGCCAGCCAGCAATTGTGCAAGCAAAGGCCAGTCCACCGAGCCCAGCGAGGCGTGTCCGAGGCCCGCCACCAGAGTCAGGGGCACGGCGTACGCAATGTCGGCACCAATGATGCGCGGCAGGGGCAGCATGGGGTAGACCAGCAGCAACACCGTGACGCCAATGGCGCCCGCGCCCACCGAGGTAAAGGTGACCAGCGTACCGATGACGGCACCCATCAGCACGGGCAGGCTCCAGTGGCGAGGGCGTGTGGGGTCGCCCGTGTGGCTCTTGCGGGCTGCGGCTTCGGCCGCTTGGCGCTGGGCAGAAAACGCCACCACCTTATAGAGCGTGGCCGCTGCCGTCAGCAGCAGGGCAAAACCCAGGGTGGTGGTCATCACACGCTGCGCGGTGCTGCTGGCCGGGCCCATCACCTTGAGCGCCCACAGCGCCAGCAACGCGGCCGGAATGCTGCCTGCGCAAAGCTGGCCCACCACTTTCCAGGGCACCAGGCGCTGTCGGGCCAGGCTGACGGTGCCGCCCATCTTGGTGAAGGCCGCGAACAGCAGGTCGGTGCCCACGGCCATGTGGGGCTTGATGCCAAAGAAGAAAATCAGGATCGGCGTCATCAGCGAGCCACCGCCCACGCCGGTCAGGCCCACAATCAGCCCGACCGCAAAGCCCGCAAAAACAAACGCCAATTCATGCATGGGTGCGAATGTAGGGGAGAGGCTTATGGAAACAAACTATTGTTTCGCTCTGCTGATATGTCAATTTGCTTATAAGCAAGTGTGGGCGCGGTTTTTTAACGCGTTTTCAGCGTTTACAGGCGCTCGGTACCCAGCGCCCTGGCCAGCTTGGCGTCCAGCGGCAGGGGTTCGCCTTGCAGGCGGGCTGCCAGCAGCTCGCCACAGAGCAGCGCCAGCGTCAGCCCCCGCGCGCCCATGGCGGTGTTGACCCACAGGCCCGGAAGGTCCGTGGCGTCCACAGGGCCGACGATGGGCAGGCGATCCGGCGCGGTGCAGCGCACGGCGGCCCAGGTTTTCAGAGCAGGCGGCGCTGCCGGCCCCCCTTTGGGTTCTGACGCTGCGGTGGGGGGAGCGAGCGACCCTTGGTGGAACGCGGGCGCCAATTGCGGTGCAATTGCGGGCAGCAGTGCCTGCAACTTGCCCCAGTTGGTGGCATGGGCCGCCTGAACGTCGGCGGCGCTGGGCGGCAGGGCCTGCACATCCCGCTCAAACGTGGAGCCCATTACCCAACCCCAGCCCTGGCGGCCACCCGCATCGCCGCCGAGCGGAAAGCGGGGCACCAGGTTGCCGTTGCCGTTGGCCGGAAACGGCAGCAGCGGCGCCGCAGGGTCTGCATGGTCCCCCCACGACACCTGCCCCCGAACCGGCTGCAAAGGCCAGCGGTGGTTGAGCAGCTCCAGGCTGCCAGCGCCCGCCGCAATGACCACCGTGGGTGCCTCGGCCAGCACTTGGCCCTGGGCGTCCAGCGCCTGCCAGACCGGGGCGGCAGGGTGGTCATGGGCGGCGGGGGGCTCGGCACGTCGTAGCTGTGCCACCTGGCAGCCGCCTTGCCAGCGTATGCCAGGCTGTGCCAGCAAGGCCGTGGCCAGGCGGGCAGGGCGCACCCAGCCTGCCTGGTGGTGCCAGCAGGCCGTGGCATCGGGTGGCAACTGTGCAGCGGCCAGGGCGGCAGAGGGCGCGGGCTCGCTCCAGGCGGCGCCTGGCCCTTGGTCCCAAGCGGGCGATAGGCCGGGCGTGCCGTCGGTGCGGTGCTCCAGCACCCCGCAATGGGCCCAGTCCATGCCCTCGCTCAGCAGCCAGCGGGCCTGCTCCAGCGTGGTGCGGATACCGCTGCGCGACAGGCGCGAGAGCACACTGTCATCCGGCGACACATGGGGCGCAAACACCCCGACGGGCAGGGCCGATGCGCCTGCGGCGGGCTCGGGGGCCTGGTCCAGCACCACCACTTGCCAGCCGCGCCGGGCCAGGCTGGCGGCGGCGGCGGCGCCTGCAATGCCCCCGCCGATCACGATGCAGGGGCCGGGTGGGGATGGGTCGGGTGTCGCCCCCGCTTGGCGCGTGGTGCGAGGCTCCCAGCGCGGGTTGTAGGTGGCGTGCAGGTTGTCGCGCTTGGGCGGCACACCGGGCACACGGGTCACTTCAAAGCCACATTGCGCCAAGCCATCGCGCACAGCGCGTGCGATGGTCCAGGTGGCGAGCTGTGTACCGCGACGGCAACAGCGCGCCACGGCCTTCAGAGTGTGCAGGTCCCAGCTTTCGGGGTTGCGCTGGGGGCTGAAGCCGTCGAGGTAGATGGAGTCCACCGTCAGGTTCTGCTGGCGCAGCATGGCTTGCGTGTCGCCCACATACAGGGTGAGCAGCACCCGGCCGTCATCAAAACGCAGGCGGTGCACGCCCGGCAGCAGGCCCCACCACTGGCGGTGCAATGCCTCAGCCAGCGGCGCCAGCTCGGGGTGGACCGAGGTGGCTCGCAGCAGGTCGCCGGCACTCACGGGCCAGGCTTCTGTCGATACGAAGTGCAGCAGCGTGGGGCGCTGCGGGTCGGCGCGCCAGGCGGCCCAGGTCACCAGGAAATTCAGGCCAAAGCCAAACCCGGTTTCCAGAATGCGCCACTGCGATTGCCCCGCCCAGGCCTCGGGCAGGCCGCAGCCGTGCAGAAACACCCTGCGGGCCTGGGTGAGGCCGCCGTTTTCGCTGTGGTAGCGGTCGCCGAAGCGGGGGCTGTAGGGGGTGCCGTCCGGCAGCCACTCGATGGGTTCAGTCATGGAAACGGCAAAAGGCCGGCGTGGCGCCGGCCTGTTGGAAAGAGAAGGCGGTTTTTACCGCGAACCGCTCCAGGGTGCGTTGCGCTGCGTCACGCGCCGGGCGGGACATATCCCGCCGCAGCGTCAGCACCGCTGCCAAAAAAGTGGTTTTAGCGAAACCACTTTTTGCAGCGCTGCACTGCGCTTCGCTCCATTACGCACTGGGCGGGACGTATCCCGCCGCGGCGTCTGCGCCGCCCCCAAAGAAATGGTTTTCCATCTGGCGCGCCAGGTACTGGCGGGCGCGCGCATCGGCCAGGTTCAGGCGGTTTTCATTGACCAGCATGGTCTGGTGCTTGAGCCAGCCAGCCCAGGCTTCCTTGCTCACGCTTTCCCAGATGCGTTTGCCCAGTTCGCCGGGGTAGGGGGGGAAGTCGAGGCCTTCGGCTTCCTTGCCGAGCTTGATGCATTGAACGGTGCGTGCCATGGGAATTCCTTGTAGTGGGGGCGAGCGAAAAAGGCTTCGCTCAGATGATTTGGATATTAAGAACTGAAATCTCAGTAGTTCCAGTTTTGAAGAGGGCCTTCCAGAATGCGTTCCATCGGTGATTTGCACCGCAACACATTCACAAAAAGAGGCCCTTCCATGAACTTTCGCCGCGACTTTATCAAGTTTCCCTTCGCCGCTGCCCTGGTCAGCAGTTTGGCCCTGACGGCATTGCCGTCGTTTGCACAGTCTGTGACGCTGCTCAATGTGTCGTACGACCCGACCCGTGAGCTGTACGTGGAGTTCAACCAGGCCTTTGCCAAGCACTGGAAGACCAAGACCGGCCAGGACGTGACCATCAAGCAAAGCCACGGCGGCTCGGGCAAGCAGGCGCGCTCCATCATCGACGGGCTGGATGCCGACGTGGCCACCCTGGCGCTGGCGGGCGACACCGATGCGCTGCACACCAACGGAGGCTGGATCCCGAAAGACTGGCAAAAGCGCCTGCCGCACAACAGCTCGCCCTACACCTCCACCATCGTGCTGGTGGTGCGCCAGGGCAACCCCAAGGGCATCAAAGACTGGGACGACCTGGTGCGCGCCGACGTGAAGGTGATCACGCCCAACCCCAAGACCTCGGGCGGCGCGCGCTGGAACTACCTGGCCGCGTGGGAATTCGCCAAGCGCAAGTACGGCGGTGACGCCAAGGCCAAGGACTTCGTGGCCAAGCTGTACGGCAACGTGCCCGTGCTCGACACCGGCGCACGGGGCTCCACCATCACGTTTGCGCAGCGCAACCAGGGTGACGTGCTGATTGCCTGGGAGAACGAGGCCTACCTGCTCGAAAAGGAATTTGGCACCAAGTTCGACGTGATCGCGCCGTCCATCTCCATCCTGGCCGAGCCCGCCGTGTCGGTGGTGGACAAGAACGTGGACAAGAAGGGCACCCGTGCCGTGGCCGAGGCCTATCTGCAGTACCTCTACACCGAAGAAGGCCAGGACATTGCAGGCAAACATTTCTACCGCCCGGCTGTGTCCGACAAGGCCAAGGCCAAGTACGCCAAGCAGTTCCCCAAGCTGACCCTGTTCACCATCAACGACGCGTTCGGTGGCTGGGACAAGGCGGCCAAGGAGCACTTTGCGGACAACGCGAGCTTTGACCAGATCTACACCAAAAAATAGGCTCACCCCGAAGCGGCCTTCAGCCGCCTCCCCTCAAGGGGCGCCACCGCTGGACCGGCGAAGCCGGATCCAGGGTGGCGCTGGTCTGACCACGCCCTCTGGAATCCTCTCTTATGTCCGCTCTTCTCATCGCTGGTAGCCCCTCCGAGCGTTCCCGCTCCGCCGCCCTGCTGGATGCCGTGGCCCAGCGCCTCTCAGTGCGTGGTGCGCTGGTGGACCGCATCCACATCCGCGACCTCTCGCCCCAGGCGCTGCTGCTGGCCGACTTTGGCCACCCCACGGTGGTGCATGCCATCGACCAGGTGGCCGATGCCAGCGTGCTGGTGGTGGCCACCCCGGTCTACAAGGCGGCCTACAGCGGCGTGCTCAAGGTGTTTCTGGACCTGCTGCCGCAAACGGCCCTCAAGGGCAAGGTCGTGCTGCCCCTGGCCACGGGCGGCAGCCCGCACCACATGCTGGCGCTCGATTACGCGCTGCGGCCCGTGCTGCAGTCGCTGGGCGCCAAAAGCATCCTGCCGGGCATCTACGCCACCGACGCCCAGGTCACGCTGACGCCCGAGGGCAGCTACCACGTGCAGGCCGACATTGCCGCCCGGCTGGACGATGCGGTGAACGTGCTGGTGACCGAAACCCTGCGCCCGTCGCCCGCCCAGGCCACCCGGTTTGCGCCGGTGCCGTTCTCGCAGGTGCGATGTAGCGTCTGACGCGGGCCCGGCGCTGCGGCAGGCCCTCAGTGCCAGCGCCACCTTCCTTCCCCTTCATTTTCATTTTTGATTTTGCTGCGCCGGGTGCGCGGGCAGGGCGGTGTGCCGCCTGCTGCCAACCCAGCCCGGTCGCCCGTCCCACAACTGTTTTGAATCTGGAATCCGCACCATGAACGAACTGAACCGCTTCTCCCTGCAACGCCGCCAACTGCTGGCTGCGGTTGCTGCCACTACGGCAACGGTCGCAACGCCCCAGGCCTGGTCGCAAAACGCTGGCCGCGTGCTGCGCGTGGGCCACCAAAAGGGCTGGCTCTCCATCCTCAAGGGCCGTGGCACGCTCGAAAAGCGCCTGGCCCCGCTGGGCGTGAAGGTGACCTGGACCGAGTTCAACGCGGGCCCCGTGCAGCTTGAAGCCCTCAATGTCGGCTCCATCGACTTCGGCGACGTGGGCGAAGCCCCGCCCATCTTTGCCCAGGCCGCTGGCGCGCCGCTGGTCTATGCCGGTGCCACCGTGCCGCGCCCTGCGCTGGAGGCGGTCATCGTTCCCAGCGGTTCGCCCATCCGCAGCGTGGCCGACCTCAAGGGCAAGCGCGTGGCTTACAACAAGGGCTCCAACGTGCAGTATTTCCTGGTCAAGCTGCTCGATAAGAACGGCCTGAAATACGGCGACGTGCAATCCATCTTCCTGGCCCCGGCCGACGCGCGGGCCGCGTTTGAACGCGGCGCGATCGATGCCTGGATCATCTGGGACCCCTTCCTCGCCGCCGCGCAAAAGCAGCTCGATGCGCGCCTGCTGGTCGATGCCACGGGCGTGGCCAACAACCGCGCCTACTACTTCACCTCGCGCGACTTCGCCACCAGGAACGCCGACGTGCTGCGGATCGCCATCGAAGAAGTCAACGCCATCGACACCTGGGCGTCCAAAAACAAGGACGCCGCGGCGGCCGAGCTGTCTGCCGTGCTGGGTCTGGACAAATCCATCACCGACCTGTACCTGAGCCGCGCCCGCTTCGGCACCGCACCCGTCACGCGCGAGATCCTGGCCGAGCAGCAGGCGATTGCCGACACCTTCTTCGACCTCAAGCTCATCCCCAAAAAGCTCAACCTGCTACACGCCGCGCCGGTGGATCTGCTGTGACCCGGGCCACGAAAGGACACATCGCCATGACCCACCCCACCATCAACTCCGAGCGCCGCCGCGCACTGCAGCTGCTGGGCGTTACCGCTTTCAGCTGGGCGCTGGCCAGCCGCTATGCCCACGCGCAAAGCGCAGCCGTGCAAGGGCCTGAGCAACTGCGCATTGGTTATCAGAAGTCGGCCGTCAACCTCGTCATCCTGAAGCAGCAGGGCGTGCTGGAAAAGCGCTTTCCGGGCACGCGGATCAGCTGGCTGGAGTTCCCAGCTGGGCCGCAGCTGCTGGAGGCGCTGTCGGTCGGCAGCCTCGAATTCGGCCTGACCGGCGACTCGCCCCCCGTGTTTGCCCAGGCCGCCGGCAAAGACCTGCTCTACGTGGGCGCCGAGCCGCCCAAGCCCGACAGCTCGGCGCTGCTGGTGCTCAAGGACTCGCCCCTGCGCACCCTGGCCGACCTCAAGGGCCGCCGCATCGCCGTGCAAAAGGGCAGCAGCGCGCACTACCTGCTGGTGCGCGCCGTGGAGCGTGCGGGCCTGCAGTGGGCCGACATCCAGCCCGTGTACCTGGCCCCGGCCGATGCACGTGCCGCGTTCGAGCGCAAAAGCGTGGACGCCTGGGCCATCTGGGACCCGTTCTACGCCGCCACCGAGCTGGCTATCCAGCCCCGCGTGCTAGCCACTGGGCGCGACCTGGCCAGCAGCAACAACTCCTTCTACCTGGCGGCCCGCCCGTTTGTGCAAGCCCACCCCCAGGTGCTGCGCGTGCTGTTTGAAGAACTCAGCCGTGCCGACCGGCTGGCGCAAGAGGCGCGCAAGGACGCGATCAAGCTGATTGCCGACTTCAGCGGCCTGGACGCGGGCGTGGTGAGCCTGTTCATCCAGCGCCGTCCCTCGTCGCCCGTGGGGCTGTTGAGCAACGCCACGGTGGCCGACCAGCAGCGTGTGGCCGACGCGTTCTTCAAGCTGGGCCTGATCCCCAAACCCGTGAACGTGGCCGACATCGTGTGGCGGCCAGCGGCTGCGCAACTGGCCGCTGCCACCGCCAAGCCCTGAGTCACATCCGCCACATCCACCGCATCCAACCCATATCTATTCCGAGGCATTCATGAAAATTTTCTGGTTCATTCCCACCCACGGCGACAGCCGCTACCTGGGCACCGCCAAAGGCGCACGCCAGCTCAACCACGACTACTTGAAGCAAGTAGCAGTGGCGGCTGACAGCCTGGGCTACGAAGGCGTTCTCATCCCCACCGGCCGCTCGTGCGAAGACCCGTGGGTGGTGGCGGCCAGCCTGCTGCCCGTCACGCGCAACCTCAAGTTTTTGGTGGCCGTGCGCCCCGGCCTGCACCAGCCCGCGCTGGCTGCGCGCATGGCGGCCACGTTCGACCGGCTCTCGGGCGGGCGCCTGCTCATCAACCTGGTCACCGGCGGCGATCAGGCCGAGCTGGAGGGCGACGGCGTGTTCCTGGACCACGCCACGCGCTACGAACAGTCGGCCGAATTCATCCGCATCTGGCGTGAAATCCTCACGCGCAGCCACCAGGGCGAAAGCCTGGACTACGAAGGCAAGCACCTGTCGGTGAAGGGCGCCAAGCTGCTCTTTCCGCCGCTGCAGCAGCCCCACCCGCCCGTGTACTTTGGTGGCTCGTCGCCCGCCGCGCACGACCTGGCGGCCGAGCAGGTCGAGACCTACCTGACCTGGGGCGAGCCACCGGCGGAAGTCGCCAAGAAAGTGGCCGACGTGCGTGCGCGCGCTGCAAAACATGGCCGCACAGTGAAGTTCGGCATCCGCCTGCACGTCATCGTGCGCGAGACCGATGAGCAGGCCTGGGCCGCTGCCGAAGAACTCATCAGCCATGTGGCCGACGACACCGTGGTGCGCGCCCAGGCCGTGTTTGCGCGCATGGACTCCGAAGGCCAGCGCCGCATGGCTGCGCTGCACGCCGGTGGAGCCAAGCGCAGCCGCAAGGACCTGGAGATCAGCCCCAACCTGTGGGCGGGCGTGGGCCTGGTGCGTGGCGGTGCAGGCACCGCCCTGGTGGGCGACCCGCAGACCGTGGCTGCACGCATCGAGGAATACGCCGCGCTGGGGCTGGACACTTTTGTGCTGTCGGGCTATCCGCACCTGGACGAGGCCTACCGCTTTGCCGAGCTGGTGTTCCCGCTGCTGCCCCTGCCGCTGCGCAACCAGCTGGCCAGCGGCAACCCCTTGTTTGGCAACCCGCTGGGCCCGTTTGGCGAAACCGTGGCCAACGACTTTGTGCCGCGCGCGTCGCAAAGCTGATTTGCCCCGAACCGGAACTCTCCATGACACACACTGCAAGAGAACTGCAGGTATCCCCGGTGGCCGACGCCGTGGACCTGCCCATCGAAGGGCCGTTTTTGCCCGCACCCGTGGCCCGCTTTCTCGCCAGCGTCGCACAGCGCCTGTTGCCCTGGGCCGTGCCCATCGGCCTCATCGCGCTGTGGCAAATCGCATCGTCACTGGGCTGGTTGTCTACCCGCGTGTTGCCCGCACCGCTGGAGGTCGTCAAGGCCGCGTGGACGCTGGCCGCTTCGGGCGAGCTGTGGACCCACGTCCAGGTCAGCGCGGGCCGCGCGCTGGCCGGGCTTGCCGTTGGCGGCGGCCTGGGCCTGGCGCTGGGCCTGCTCACCGGCTCGGTCAAGCTGTTCGAAACGCTGCTCGACTCCACCATCCAGATGGTGCGCAACATCCCTGCATTGGCGCTGATCCCGCTGGTGATCCTGTGGTTCGGCATCGACGAATCGGCCAAGCTGTTTCTCATCAGCGTGTCGGTGTTCTTCCCGATCTATCTCAACACCTTCCACGGCATCCGCAATGTGGACCCGGGGTTGATTGAGATGGGCCGCACCTATGGCCTGGGCCGCTGGCAGCTCTACCGGCAGATCATCCTGCCCGGGGCGCTCTCCAGCATCCTGGTGGGGCTGCGGTTCTCGCTGGGGTTGATGTGGGTGATCCTGATCGTGGCCGAGACCATCTCGGCGCAGGCGGGCATTGGGTACCTCACGATGAATGCGCGGGAGTTCCTGCAGACCGACATCGTGCTGGTGGGCATCCTGCTGTATGCGCTGCTGGGCAAGCTGGCCGACGTCTTCGCCAAGGGGTTGGAGCGCTACTGGCTGAGGTGGCATCCCGGGTATCAGGCATGAGCATCCCCCTGAGCCGCTACGCGGCTTCCCCCTTCTCTCAAATCGCTACGCGATTCGGGAAGGGGGACGGCGCCAGCGCGGCGGGACGGCCCTTGCGCGGCGTCCCTCGCATTGGGTCGTGCCCAGTGCAGCCATCGCGCCCAATTACTCTCATTTTTATAGCTGCTAGCGCTTGATAGATAAGCGCAGGAGGCCATTTTGACCACTAATTTATCTTTACAACCCCAAGGTGTGCGCCTGGAAGTGCGCGGCGTGGACAAACGCTACGGCATGCGCGACGTACTCAAGAAGACCGAGCTGGTCATCGAACCCGGCCAGTTCGTCGCCATTGTGGGCCGCAGCGGCTGCGGCAAGAGCACACTGCTGCGCCTGGTGGCGGGGCTTGAACCTGTCTCCGGCGGTGCGATCCGCCTCGACGGCCAGGACGTTGCAGGCCTGAGCGGCGACACCCGCATCATGTTCCAGGACTCGCGCCTCTTGCCCTGGAAGCGCGTGCAGGACAACGTGGCCTTGGGCCTGCCGCCCGAGCTGCGTGGCGCAGCGGCCGATGTGCTGGCCCGCGTGGGCCTGGGGGATCGGCTCGGCGAATGGCCCGCGCGCCTGTCCGGCGGTCAACGCCAACGCGTGGCCCTGGCGCGCGCCCTGGTGCACAACCCGCGCTTGCTGCTGCTCGATGAACCATTGGGCGCGCTGGATGCGCTCACCCGCATAGAGATGCACCGCCTCATCGAAGGCCTGTGGCGCAGCAGCGGCTTCACCGCGCTGCTGGTCACCCACGACGTGCAAGAGGCCGTGGCCCTGGCCGACCGCGTGATCCTGATCGAAGACGGCCAGATCGCGCTGGACCAGCGCATCGACTTGTCACGCCCCCGCTCGCACGGCGACGCCGCGTTTGCCGCCGTCGAGAAACGCATCCTCGACCGCGTGCTGCAAAAACCCGATGGGGAGCCTGCGCACGAGGTTTCCTGGCCCGGCGTGCCTGCGCATGGTTTGCGCTGGGCGGTCTGATTTTTTTTCTCTCTCTTTTCGTTTGCTTGTTTTTCTTTCACTGACCTCTTTTTCAACGGACTATTCAAGGAGAACCTCATGTCCATTCAAGCCATCAACGTACGCAACCAGTTCAAGGGCAAGGTCCGCGAAATCATTCGTGGCGACGTCGTCTCCGAGGTCGATGTCGAGACGCCTTGGGGCGTCGTCACCTCGGTCATCACCACCCGCTCGGTGGACGACCTGGGCCTGGTCGTCGGCTCCGATGTGGTCGCGCTGGTCAAGTCCACGGAGGTGTCGATTGCGAAGCTGTGAGGCAACCGTCGTACGGATGGTGGGGGCAGTTCAAGAGGCCCACACTTTGACGTCCAGCGCCCGCAGGATAAGCTCAAGCAGCTGTCAGGTATGAAGTCTTCGGGCGCGGCTATCTGGCAAGAACCCTGGGGCCATTCAGCCCAAAACCGGCTGCGCGGCTTAGACTCTGCCGCATGACGACCCTCCTAATTTGCACTTTTGCCGCCTTGGCTGCGCTGCTCCACGCAGCGGCTGTCGCGCGAGCGGCGGCAAAGAAGAATGCGCGTCGTCAGCTGACGCCAGCACATTCCTAAGCCCGGCGGCACCCCCTCTCCCCATCCTCTTTCAGCGCAACCATCCACCGCCGGGCACCAGCCTCGCGCGGTAGCGGCCGTCTTGTTCACACGGGGCGACAGCCGCATTTGATGGAGTGCTTTCATGCATGAAGCTGTTGTTGTCGTTCACGGCGAGCGCACGCTCACCGACCTGGACTATTCGCGCCTGACCAAGCTAGTGGGCCACCAGCTCCCCGCTGTTCTTGAAGATCTGCTTGCCAATGCAGACATCACCAACTCGCGCGCCGTGTCGGCCAACGTGGTCACCATGTATTCCCGCGTGGAACTGGTGGACGTGCACACCCACCGGCGCCAGGTGCTCACCATCTGCTACCCGCAAGACGCAGAACCGGCTGCGGGTTTCATTTCGGTGCTGTCGCCCGTGGGCATCAGCCTGCTGGGCCTGAAGGTGGGGGATGTTGCCAAGTGGCACACGCCGCATGGCGAAGAGTGCGCGGCCGTTGTCGAAGGCATTCAGTTCCAGCCTGAGGCCACGGGTGACTACGTCACGTAGTCGTTAGCCCCGAAGCAACCCGTCTGCGGCCCGCCAGGGGCCGCGCTCACCCGCATCACCGCCGCCAGCCCGGCGCCATCTCGCATTGGCGCTGCGGGATAGGTGCGCGCTGTGCAAAACAGAAGGACGTTTAACCATGACCCCTCGCTCCATCCTCGCCATCACTGATTTCTCTCTGCAGGGAGGCTATGCCATCGCGCGCGCTGCGCTGCTGTGCGCTGAGCACCGTGCAACTTTGAGGCTCGTCTATCTGGCCCCACCCGCTGAGGCACCCCCACCGGACGCGGCCGTGCGCCTGTCGCACCACGCGCTGCAACTTCGGCAGCGCCACAACATCCACGTTCACGCGGCAACGCGCATCGACTTCACCGCTGCGGATGTGGCGCGCGAGGCGGCGGGCGCCGACTTGGTGGTGTGGGGCACGGCGCCGGTGCGTGGCCTGCGCGCCTGGTTCACCGCGCATCCAGCCATCCAGATCCTGCGCGCTTGCCAGCGCCCTGTGATCGTGGTGCGCAATCCTGCCGACCAGCCTTACCAGACTTTGATGGTGGCGGTGGACTTCTCGCGGGTGTCGCACCGGCTGGTCGAGCTGGCCTTTGCGCTGCATCCCGCCGCGAGGGTCGAGCTGTTTCATGCGATCAGCACCGCCAATGAGGGCAAGCTGCGGTACGCCGAAGTGTCTGAACGCGCCATTCAGATCTACCGGGAGGAGTGCCGCCGCCATGCGCAAGACCGGATGTTCACACTGACCGATTCGTACGACGCACGGCGCAACCGGCTCTCGTCTTCCATCGGCCGGGGCGATCCAGCCCGGCAGGTAGTGGTGCAACAGCAGAACACGGCAGCGGACCTCATCGTGGTGGGCAAGCACCCGGCGTCCAGGCTCTCGGACCTGCTGTTCGAGAGCGTGGCGCAACGCGTCGTGCGCGATGCGCTCGCGGATGTGCTGGTGGTGCCGAACGACTTTCAACCGGCGTCACGTGGCTCGGCGGTAAAGCGCCTGGCCACCGATCTGCCGGTGCGCCGCGTCAAGGCGGGTTCGCCGCGTTTGCCGAGTTATCCCAACCCGGCCGCGCTACCGGACTCCTTGCGCCTGTTCACGAACAGTCCTGCACCACCACATCCTTGACCACGGCCAGCGTCCGGGCCAGGTCTTCAAGCGCCACCGACCCCAGCGCGATGCGCAGCGCGTGGGGCACATGGGTGGTGGTGGCAAACCCTTCGGCGGTCGACACCGACACCCCGCGTTCCGCCAGGGTGGCGGCAATGCGGTCAGCCCGCTGGTCGTCGCCCAGCGGCAGCCAGACGAAGTACGAGTGCGGGTGCCGCACCAGCGGTAGCCCCGCCAGCGCCCGGGTGGCAATGGCCTGGCGCTGCGCGGTGTCTGCGCGTTTGTCGGCCTCCAGCCGGGCCACAGTGCCGTCTTCGATCCAGCCGCAGGCGATGGCGGTGATGACCCCGGCTGTGTTCCATGCGGTGGCGCGCACGGCGCGTTCGATGGGGGCGATCAGCTCGCGCGATGTGGCCACAAAGCCAAACCGCAAGCCCGTGGCCACGTTCTTGGACAGGCTGGAGAGGTACACCGTGCGCTCGGGCGCCAGCGCTGCGATGGGGGGCGGCGCCTCGGGCGCGAGGTAGGCATAGGGTGCGTCTTCGATCACCAGTAGATCGTGCGCGCGGGCCATGGCCACCAGGCGCTTGCGGGCGCGGGCGCCCATCACGCAGCCCAGCGGGTTGTGCAGGGTGGGCATGGTGTAGATGGCGCGCACGGGCCGGGTGTCGCACAGGCGCTGTAAGGCGTCCAGGTCGGTGCCAGCGGGGCCCACGGGTACCGGGGCCAGGTCCAGCCGCAGGCGTTCGGCCAAAACCCGAAAGCCGGGGTAGGTGAGAGCGTCTACCGCCACGACGTCGCCGGGGTTGAGCAGGCCCATGGCCGCCACAGCCATGCCGTGCTGCGCGCCGTTGACGATGAGCACCTGCTCGCCCGTCACTTGCAGCTGGCGCGTCTTCAGGTGCCCGGCCACGATGGCGCGTTCATGCGGCCGGCCGCCGTAGGGGTGGTAGTGCAGCAGCGATTCCAGGTCGCCGGAGGCGGCCAGCTTGCGCAGGGCATCCCGCAGCAGGTCTGCCTGACCCGGCACGCTGGGGTTGTTGAACGAGAGGTCTGCGGCGCTGGGCGCGGGCGTGGTGAGGTCGGCGTCGGCACCGCGCGGGGAGGCGGGGTCGCGCACAAAGGTGCCGCGCCCGGTTTCGCCCACCACCAGGCCGATGGCCTCCAGCTCGGCATACACGCGGCTGGCCGTGGCCAGCGCCAGTCCATGCCGCTGGGCCAGTGCGCGGTGGGTGGGCAGGCGTGTGCCCGGCCGCAGCTGCCCCGCGCGGATGTCCGACGCCAGTGCGTCCACCACTTGCTTGTACCGAACCTGGCCCATGGCGTTGTGCCCCTGCGTTGAAACGTATCTATGACAATTTTTTGATTGTATTGAATACCGTCGATAGGATGCGCTTCGCACATTCCGTGCCTCATTCACTCTCCTTTCCGCTACAGAACAGGACTCCACCGCCATGCGCATCGCCATCCTGACCTTCGACGGTTTCAACGAACTCGACTCCCTGATTGCCCTGGGCCTGCTCAACCGGGTGAAGAAACCCGGGTGGGAGGTGTCGCTGTGCTGCCCCACAGACCAGGTGCGTTCCATGAACGGCGTGACGGTGCAGGCCCAGTCGCTGCTGCCGTATGCGCGGTCGGCCGATGCCGTGCTGGTGGGCAGCGGCGTGAAGACGCGCGAGGTGGTGCAGGATGCCGCGCTGATGGCGCAGCTCGCCTTCGATCCGGCGCGCCAGCTGCTGGGCGCCCAGTGTTCGGGGGCTTTGATCCTGGCCAAGCTGGGGCTGCTTGACGGCGTGCCGGCCTGCACCGACCTGACCACGAAACCCTGGGTGCAAGAGGCTGGTGTCACCGTGCTGAACCAGCCTTTCTTTGCCAAGAGAAACGTGGCCACGGCGGGCGGGTGCCTGTCGGCGCAGTACCTGGCCGCCTGGCTGATCGCGAGGCTGGCAGGGCCCGAGGCGGCCCGCGAGGTCATCCACTACTTTGCCCCGGTGGGCGAGAAGGAGGAGTACGTCGCCCGGGCTATGGGGCATGTCACCCAAGATGGCAGTTGATGCGAGTGACTGTGCCATCGCTTGCTAGGGGAACGGACTCTGTGCAGCGGTTGGCGGGTTGAGCGGCTGCGCTTGGGCCCCTATGCAGGGTATTCGCCGGTGCCGTGGGGTTCAGAGCTTGCCCTCCCGTCGCGGCGGAGCTGTTTGCGCTGCGCTGTGCTGCGTCGCCAGGTACGCAGAAGGTGGCGGGCGGCGCTTGCCAGGGCTTCGTCCAGCGCGCAGCGCCAGTCCTTTGCCACAGAAGACACGACCACAGCGCCTGCACCGTCGGTGCGCAGGGCTATCTGGCAGCGCTTGTCAGGGCCGCCCCGGGGGCCGTTGATGTCCTCCAGCTTGACCTCTGCACGCGGCACCAGGGCGTTCAGCCGCCGAAAGGCGAAACGCACGCGACGCTCCACGGCATCGCGCATAAGTGCGGCTTCGGGGTGGCGTGTTCTGAAAAGAATCTGCATTTGCGATCTCCTGAGTTGAGGGGGACACCGTAGCTCGCAGCTTGGCGGTAAACCAGCAGGAAATTTCTTCGTTGCATTTCTGAAAATCCTGTGCATTGGCGGCGATTTCGCTGCGGATGAGTCACTTCGACTTTTTGGATGTCTACATCAGAGAAAACCTGCTTCTTGTCAGCGGGCGGGGGCCACATATTCAAGGCTTCTTCCTGTTCGCAACTTTCCGCCTCAAAGGAGCCGTCCGTGAAACCCTGGTCCGGAATCTCTTCACTTATTGCCTCCCTGCGTCATCGCCTTGTGCGCTGGCTCTCCCGTGTCGCCGTGGCTCGGGCACCTGTGCTGCGGCGCGTTCCGGTCAAGGTGCCGCTGCGGGTGCAAGCCCAGTACCGCGACGGCTGGCAGCCGCGTTAACGCTATCGCCGCTAGGGCGCGCTGGGTCAACCATTGCTTGCTTGTCACCTTTGTCATTGCACTTACCCCATTTCAAGGAGATCAGAGATGCGTAGCTATCCCCGCAATAGCCCCGAAGCTGTGGCCCGAATCGTCGCCTTGCTGTTGATATCGGATGGCCATGTGAGCCGGTCCGAGCTGGATGCCTTGCATGGGCTTGATATGGAGCAGGAACTGAGTCTGCCGCAAGGCGGCTTTGGCAAGGTGCTGCATGGCCTGTGCGAAGACCTGTGGATGGGCATGCATGAACAGCGGGTTTTGACCGCCAGCATTGATGGCCCCACGCTGACCTTGCTGTTCGCTGAAGTGACAGACCCTGAGCTGCGGCGCAAGACCCTGGAGTTCGCGTACACCGCAGCCATGGCAGACAGTCACCTGGCGCCGAGTGAGTGGTGGCTGATGAATGCAGCAGGCCAGTATTGGCAAATGGGCTTCATGCCCTCCGGGATCGGCCACTACGAGCTGGCGCAGGCTGCCTGATGCAGCTGTAACTGCAAGTGCAACCATAAACAAGGGGGATGGTGGTTGTGTGGGAAGCCCGCTAGGCTGTACCCAGCCCTGCGGAAGCATCCACCAACTGCCGCACCAGCGGGTGGTGCTGCCCCCGGCGCGACCAGATAGCGTGAACCTCCTCAAAAAGCTGGGGGCATTCACCCAGCAGGCGCAGCCCACGCACCAGCCCCACATCTTGCGCACCCAGACGGCTGACCGGAAATACCCCCAGCCCCCGGGCCGCAAACACGGCCAACAAGGCGCTGTCTTCAAACTCGCCCACTACACGTGGTTGCACTCCAACGTCCTGAAACCAGGCATCCAGAGTGGCCCGTAGTGGTGCATGGTGCGTAGGCAGCAGCACGGGAAAGTCTTGCAACGACTGGGGAAACCGGTCACGCACCTGCTTTTTTACCAGCGACGCCGGGCCATACCACTGCAGGGCCGAGCGGGCAATGCGTTGACTTGTCAGGCGCTGGTGGGGGTTGCGCGGCGCGGCTTGCCCGGCCAAAACCACGTCCAGCTGGTGCAGTGCGAGCTCGGATAGCAACTCGTCGGACTCGCCCTCGTGGCACACCAGCCGCAAATGGGGCGTGGCCAGAACGGGCTCCAGCAGTGCATGCGCCGCCAGTTTGGAGATGCCGTCAGACAGACCCACCGACAACCGGGCCACACGGGCGGTTGCGGCTTCGCGCACCTCTTCTTCGATGTGCTGGCCCAGTTGAAAAATCTCTTCAGCCCGTGTGAATGCGGCTTGCCCGGCTTCGGTCAGCGCCACACCGCGCCCCGAAGGCTTGAGAAGCTGGTGGCCCAGCGCTTTTTCCAGATCGCGCACCTGTGCGCTGATGGTTTGCACAGCCATGTTCAGCCGGTCTGCCGCACGGGCAAAGCCACCTTCCTTGGCAACCATCCAGAAGTAGTACAGGTGGCGGTAGTTCAGCATGGGCGGGCTCAGGTTCGAGAAAACCGAATGCTAGGTGCGGCTGGGGCTGGTGTCTATGCCGCGCGGGTTTGCCCATACTCGCCGCTTGCCAATTTGAAAATATAGGAAGCTTTCACATGTTCTACGCACTCAACTGGTTTCTTTCATTGGCGCTTTTGGCCCTGTGGTCTCTGGCATGCTGGGGAATGCATGCGGTCACGGTCTGGGTGGTGTCCAGCGCGGGCGCATTGGCCGGCGGCAGCGCGGTGGCAAACACCATCCTGGTGCCAGGCTGGCTCAAGGCCTGGATGCCCCCAGAGTTGATGGGCCAGTGGGAGGCCTTCGTATCATCTGTGGGCCCCATGGTGCAAGCTGTGCTGGAGGCCGTGCCTGCTCTTGCAGGGGGCGTCACCTTCCTGGCCTGGGTGCTGTGGGGCCTGGGTGCCGTGCTGCTGGTGGCACTGGCGGTCGGTATCCACATCCTGATTGCGCTGGCAAAGCGCCATAACGGTGGCCCTGGCGCGGCCAAAGCGGCACTGGCGCGCTGAACGAGGCAGCGCAGCCCTTGCACGGGCTGCGTCACATTCCGGGTATGTTGGCGTGGCGCTTCTGCATCAATGGTTTTCCGTCTCATCGGGGCGGCTGGGGTTGAGCCGCTCCATGAACAAATCCACCAGGGCACGCAGCCGTGGTAGCCTGCGCAAATCCCGGTGATAACCTAGCCAAACGTCGCGCCCTGGCGGAGCCTTGGCGCCTTCCAGCCTTTGCAAGCCGGGGTGTGAATCACCCAACGGGCACGGCAACACGGCCAGGCCCGCGCCCGATGCACAGGCCACCGCCTGCACGTGCCGGTTGTTGCTGCGAAACGTGATGCGCGCAGAGGGAAAGGCCTCGCGCAGCCAAGCTGCGTCCGGCATTTCGCTGAAGCCCAGGTCCATCGTGATGAGGCGAACGTCGGCCCCGTCTTGGTGTACATCTGCGCCGCGCTGGGTGTACAGCGCGTAGGGCACATGCATCAGCCGCCGCTGTATGACGTCGGGTTCGTCAAAAGGAACAATCCGCGCCACCAGGTCTGCCTCGCGGCGTGCCAGGCTGAACAGGCGCGCATCGGTCAGGAGTTCGATGGTGACCCGAGGGTGGTGGTTGGTAAACGCTGCGCAAAGGGGCGCCAGCACGTGCAGACCAAACCAGTCGGAGGTCGATAACCGCAGGCTGCCTTCCAGCTGTTGATCAGCGCCATCCAGTTGCCTGGAGAACGACAGTGCTTGCGCCTCCATACCCTCGGCATGGCTCAGCACGGCGGCCCCCTCGTCGGTCAACACGAAGCCCTCGGAGGTTCGCTGGAACAGGGTGTGGCCCAGAGAAAGCTCCAACGCCTTCAGCCTGCGGCCCATGGTGGGCTGGCTTTGTTGGAGCGCGCGGCCTGCCGCACCCAGCGTGCCGTGCCGGGCAATGGCCAAGAACACCTGCACGTCATCCCAATTCATCGGCTGCTTCATGCAAAAGTGAATGAACGAGTTTCAATCTTGTGGATTTTCATTCAAAAGCGAACGTCAGACACTGGTGGCACTGTTCATTGCAAAGAAGGTAAACGCCATGTCAACCTCTCCCATCCCCACCATGCAGGCGCTGGTACTCGCATCCCCCCATGGTGCGCTGACCCCCACCTGGTTGCCCCGGCCGCAGCCCGATGCGGGCCAAGTGCTGGTGCGTATCCATGCCAGCGGCGTGAACCCGCTGGACACCAAGATCCGTGCGGGCGCGGCTGAGCATGCCCGGCAACCGCTCCCTGCCATTTTGGGCATGGACCTTGCCGGAGTGGTCGAGGAGGTCGGGCATGGCGTTTCACGCTTCCAAGTGGGTGACGAGGTGTACGGCTTCACGGGCGGCATTGGCGGTTTGCAAGGTAGCCTGGCGCAGTATGCCGCCGTCGATGCCAGACTGATTGCACGCAAGCCCGCCAATGTGACGATGCGCGAGGCAGCAGCCCTGCCGCTGGTTTTCATCACCGCCTGGGAGGGCTTGGTGGACCGCGCCAAGGTGGGCGGTGGACACAAGGTGCTGGTGCACGGCGGCGCCGGGGGTGTGGGCCATGTGGCGGTGCAGCTGGCCCGCGCGCGTGGTGCCAATGTGTTTGCCACGGGTACGGCGGCGCAGGCCGGTTACATACGGTCCATCGGCGCCACGCCGATTGACTACGAAACGACCTCGGTAGAGGCGTATGTCAACGCGTTTACGGAGGGCAAGGGCTTCGACATCGTGTACGACACGGTCGGGGGCCCCGTGCTGGACGCGTCCTTCCTGGCCGTTCGCCGTTACTCCGGCCATGTGGTGACCTCTTTGGGCTGGGGCACCCACAAGCTGGCGCCTCTGTCTTTCCGGGGTGCCACCTTCTCGGGGGTGTTCACGCTGCTGCCCATCCTCACGGGGCAGTTCCGCGAGCACCATGGCGAGATCATGGAACAGGCCACCGCGCTGGCGGAAGCCGGACAGTTGAAGCCCTTGCTCGATCCCACCACATTCAAGCTCGACACGGCTGACAAGGCACATGCCCTGGTAGCCGATGGCTGCGCCCGTGGCAAGGTGGTGGTGAGCGTGCTGGCATGAGCAAGCTTCGTGCTGAAAGCGCCAGTTCGTCAGCCGGTATGGACAGCATGGAAAACACGGGACGTGGTGCGATGGGCCCAACCTATGAACACCTTCGCCAGGTGGCCGATGCCTTGATCACGGCCACCAATGCTTTTGATGTGGAGCGCGCGTTAAGCCTGTTCGCGCACGATGCGGTGATCGACGACCCATCCACCGGCCACCGCTTTGATGGCCATCCCGGAATACGCCGTTACATCGAACAGTATTTCGTTGGCTATCACACGGTGACCCGGTTCCTCTCGATGAAGCGGCTTGGTCGCCGGCGGGCGGTGGTGAGGGTCGATTTCACGGGGGATTTCGGCCAAGAGATTGGCACGCTCGATATCACCGTGGATGCCAAGGGTTTGATTACCCGCATGGACGCAGATCTTGAATGATCTGACGGCTTTCTGGGCCGCGCGACTACCCACCAGGGCTTGTGTGTGACGCCAGATTGCTGGCGGCGGCTCTGGTGTGTGTCGATGCAAAATTTCATCAAAAAAAGGCCTGCAGCGCTAGGCAATCAAGCGGAAAAAGCTATCAAAAAGAGAGCGTTTTAGCGGCTCAACGCGGCAAACACCCCGCAAACCCCTTCGGCCCCGCCGCATTCACATCCGCCAGCGTCAGGGCCTCCAGCCGGTCGTTTTGCCCCGGTATCTTGGTCAGCCGCTGGCCGTTCTGCCAGCGCCATTGTTTGCCATCAAAACTGTAAATGAAGGTGTGGGTGCGGTTGGAGAGCAGGTGCGCCGGGGTCAGGGTGATGGACTGGGCGGCGGCTTCGGTGGTGGCGGTGGCCTGGGCCTCGTTGTCTTTGATGACGATCTTGCCCACGTAGGGGGTCACGGCTGATTCGGTGCGGGTGACCTCGGGCTGTATCAGGGCGGGGCTGTATCCGGTCTTGATCCATTCGCCGCTGCCCCCGGGGCGCACATGGGGCTCGCGCGCAGCAAGGGCCTGGGTGCACGCTGCTGCCAGCGCGTCAAAACCTGTCTGCGCGGGGCCGCTGGCTTCGGGCTTTTTGCACCCCAGCAGGGGCAGGGTCAGCGTAGCGGCCATTAGAAGGAGAGCAGAGCGCAGGGGCGATGGCATGTTCATCAAGGCGATGGGGCGGTGGTGTGGAGGGCACGCGATGTGAAGGGGGAAAGCTCCCAGCCTCCTCTATCGACGGTGGGGCATTGTGTGCCGCTGCGCAGGGTGGGGCTTGATGGAAGTCAATTCGCCAATCAATTCTGCGCGTCCTTCGGCATCAAAGCGGCTGCATCGCCCTGGTACCAGCGCGCCTGGGCGGTGGGGTCTTTCAGGGCGGCTAGCACGGCGGCGTTCAGCTCGTGGGCGCTGGCGGGCAGGGGCTGGTCGCGGTAGGCCAGGGCGGTGCCTGCCATCAGGGCCTCGGCATCCACCAGCAGGCGCAGGTTTTGGGGGATGGTGGGGGATTGTTCTGCGCAGTGCGGGGCCGACAGCGAGTGTGCCTTGCGGCAGGCGGCGGGGCGCACGGGGTAGATGCTGCAGCGCTCATCCACGAGAAAGCTGCAGGCCTGGCGTGCTGGGTTGGTAGGGTTGAGCGCGGCGGTGGTCACATGCCGGTGCAGAGCGCTGAGGGCATCGGCCAGTGCCTCTGCGGGCTGGGCACGCAGGTGCTGGGCGATGTGGAAGACCTCGGGCTCGGTGGCCTCAACCCGCAGGTGGCAGCAGTGGGCGCAACCGGCCTGGCAGGCAGGCTGGGGGCCGGTGGCGCGGGCCTGCTCGGCCACGGTGTCCAGCCCCCGGTGCAGCTGCGCGATGAAGGCCACGGCGCCATCCGCACCATCTGCGCCCTGGGCCTGCCGCAGCGCCTGCGCTGCCCGCTGCCGCACGCGGGCGATGGATTGCAGGAAGGCGGAGCGCTCGTCGTCGGTCAGCATGGGCGGTTGGGGGGGAAGGTGGCTGTGCCCCGCACCTTAGCGCGTTTGCCACCACGCGGGCAGCAGGCTGCGCACCTGGGCCCGTGCAAAGCGCTCGTCCATCAGGTGCACCACGCCTTCGTCGCTGGGCGTGCGGATCACGCGGCCAGCGGCCTGCACCACCTTTTGCAGGCCGGGGTAGAGGTAGGTGTAGTCATAGCCCGCACCAAACAAGGTTTGCATGCGCTCGCGGATCTGCTCGTTGACGGGGTTGACCTGCGGCAGGCCCAGCGTGGCGACGAAGGCGCCGATCAGCCGCTGGCCCGGCAGGTCGATGCCCTCGGCAAACGCGCCGCCCAGCACGGCAAAGGCAATGCCCTGGCTGGTGGTGGTAAAGCGGGCCAGAAAATCGCGCTGCTCGCCTTCGAGCATGCGGCGCGACTGGCACCAGTGCGGTACATCGGGGTGTTGCTGCGCAAACAGTGCAGCGGCCTGCTGCAGGTAGTCATAGCTGCTGAAAAACGCCAGGTAGTTGCCGGGCCGCGCGCGAAACTGCTGCGCCATCAGCGCCGCAATCGGTGCCAGCGACGCAGCGCGGTGCGGGTAGCGCGTGGAAATGTGGCGCGCCACCTGCACCTGCAGCTGCTGCGCGGCAAAGGGCGATTCGACATCCACCCATACATGGCCGTCGGGCAGGCCCAGCAGGTCGGCGTAGTAGCGCGCAGGCTGCAGCGTGGCCGAGAACAAGGTGCTGGTGTGTGCAACTGTGATGCGGGGTTGCAGAAAGGGCGCGGGCACCAAGTTGCGGATGCAGACCACGGAATCGCCGGGTTTAGCGGCCCGCTGGTGGGGGCCTGACGAAGTTTGGGTGATGTCCACCATCGAATGCGCATCGAGCAGGTCGGCCATGCGCTGCAGGTGCAGGGCGTCGAAGTAGAACGCTTGCAGCGCGCCATCGGGCTCGGTGGGGTGGTCGGTGAAATGCTCGGTGAGCGTGGTGGTGCACTGCTGCAGCGTGGCCAGCAGCTTGTCGGGGAAGGCTTCGAGCACCGTGTACGGATCCGGGTGCGCCTTGTCCAGCGCCACCCAGGCGCGGCGCACCTTGTCCAGCGCCTTTTTCACCGGCGCATGCTGCGCAGCGGTGTGGCTGCTGCGGGCCTGGGCCAAGGCGGCGGGGTGCAGCTCGGCCGTGAACATCTTGCGGCCGCGCTCCACCAGGTTGTGCGCCTCGTCCACCAGCAGCGCCGTGCGCCACTGGTTGGCCTGGGCCAGGCCGTGCAGCAGGCCGCCCAGGTCAAAGTAGTAGTTGTAGTCGCCCACCACCACGTCGGCCCAGCGGGCCAGCTCCTGGCTCAGGTAGTAGGGGCAGACATCGTGCTGCAGGGCTACCTCACGCACGCGGGCTTGTTGCAAAGCGGTGACGGTTTTTCCTTCGATGGTGGTGGCCACCGCAGCGGCGCGTGCAGCAGGCAGCCGGTCGTAAAAGCCCCGGGCCAGCGGGCAGGATTCGCCGTGGCAGGCCTTGTCTGGGTGTTCACAGGCCTTGTCGCGCGCCACCAGCTCCAGCACGCGCAGGGGCAGCGCCGGTGCGCTGTCGGCCAGGCGCGCCAGCGCATCCAGCGCCATCTGCCGCCCCGAGGTTTTGGCGGCCAGAAAGAACACTTTGTCGATGCGCTGGGCCGGTGCTGCCTTGAGCAGTGGGAACAGCGTGCCCATGGTCTTGCCAATGCCCGTGGGCGCCTGGGCCAGCAGGCAGCGGCCCGCCACTGCCGCCTTGTAAACGGCCTCGGCCAGCGGGCGCTGGCCGGTGCGAAAGCCGCCAAACGGAAAAGCCAAAGTGGTCAATGCTGTATCGCGCGCGGCACGGTGGGCCACCTGCTGTTCGGCCCAGGCAATGAAGCGCTGGCACTGGGCCTCGAAGTGCTGGCGCAAGTCGTCGGCGCTACAACGCTCGGTGAACACCGTCTCCTGCTGCGTGCCCACGTCCAGATACACCAGCGCCACGTCGATGTGCGCCAGCTGCTCCTGCTCGCACAGCAGCCAGCCATACACCTTGGCCTGCGCCCAGTGCAGGTGGCGGTGCGATGCGGGCTGGCGGTCCAGCCGCCCCTTGAAGGTCTTGACCTCGTCGATGCGTTGCTGCGCGGGGTCGTAGCCATCGGCCCGGCCGCGCACGCGCAGGCTTTGGTAACTGCCGCTCAGTGCCACCTCTGCGCGGTAGCCTGCACCCCGGCGCGACGCTGCCACCGCATGGCCCGCCATGCCCTCCAGCGCGGTGGGTGCGGGCGTAAAGCGCAGGTCCAGGTCGCCTTGCTTGGCGGTGAACTCGCACAACTCGCGCACCGCCACGGTGTAGGTCATGGCGGGGTGGTCGGGGTGTCGGTGGCGGGAGGAGCAGGCTCTCCCAAATGGGTCTGAGCCATGTCGTCATCGCTGCGCAGCGGCGTGGCTTTGCACAGCGCCATCCACACCGAAAAGGGCAGGGTGCAGCGGTTGTGCCGCGCGGGGCGCAGCAGCTCAAAGCGCCCGTCCTCCACGCTGCCGTGCAATACCCAGATGCCGAAGTGCTTGGGGATCTCTTCGGGCTCGGCTATGCCCGCCGGGAACACGTAGTAGCACTCCTCGCACAACCACTGATAGGCCTGCCGCTTGGCATCGTGCCGCAGGTCCGACAGCAAGTCGGACCGGCTGGCCTTCACCTCATGCACCATGGGCTGCAGGTAGGCGGGCACAGAGGTGTTGCGCACCGAGAAAAGATCAGGCCGGGCCATGCGCCACACGTTGGCGGCGGCGCGGGCAGCGGGGGCGTGGTCATCCTCGGCCCACAGCGGCGCCACGGCGGGCGCGGTGTTGGTGGGTGCATCGGCCGTGGCCGCAGGCAGCAGCACATCCCCCATCGGCACGGTGTCGATCACCGCGCGCAGTAACAGTTCGGTCCATACGATGCGCCCCGAAGCCAGCAACTGCGCTGCAAACTTCTGCCCCAGCCGGTCGTGCAGGCTCAGCGCCCGCACGCCACGCTGGCGGGCCTGCGCCAGGGTGCGGATGCCTTCGTCGGTGAGGCGCAGGGTTTCGCAACCATCGGCCGCAATGTGCAGACTGATGAGGCCCGCAGCCAGCAGGTCAATCTCCAGCCCGTCCTTGCACGGCCAGCCTGCCGAGCGCCAGATCTGCATCAGGCGGGTGCGGTGAAAGCGGGTGATCGGGGTGGAGGGCGGGGAGTCCGAAGTGGGGGAGGGCAGCGCCGTCATGGCAGGGTGGGTGGGCTGGCGTCACACTGATTTTAATCACAGTGTCTGGGAGGGACTGTTTTTTGGACAAGGGTAGAACAGGGTTGCAGAGGAGTTGGGGGTGTGATCGGCACCTGGCGCAATATGGGTGGGTGCTAACAGCTATTGAAATGTGAGCATCCCCACGGTGACATTCCGAGGGAGAAGCAATGAGTCACCAGGGGCCTGAATGAGGACGCTCCTGCCCGCCATTGGGCTAACAACCGGAAGTTGTTGTCGCGTGGCCGTCTATGCCGCAGGAAAATTGAAAGCGGTTGCGTGAGGCTGCAGCGCAGGGTTTGCAGCCGGTCAGTGTTCTGACGCTGATAGCAGGCTACCGGGCAACAGCAATCCTTATCCCATACCCTGCCAACGTCCTCTGCTCACCGGTTCCCAACCTGCGGTCGCGCCGTCAGCAGCGCATTGGCCAGCGCGCTCACGCTGGGCAGTTCACTGCCTGCCGGTGTCATGCAAACGAGCAGCTTTCTCCGAGACCAAGCATCAGATAGCCCTAGGATCTGGGTGCCGGACTTGGCAAAGCGCGCAGCCGCGCTCTCGGACATGACCGCCACTCCCACGCCTTCGGCTACCAATTGCGCGACAGCGTCAAATCCGCCCAGACGCACCCGATGGCGCGGGACCCGGCCACTGCGACTGGCCTGGGCTGCCAGAAAGCGGCTGAGTCCACTCTCCCGGGCCAAACCTACAAAGGGATGCTCTAGCAATTCGTCATACGCCACGGAACGGCGGCGGCCCAAAGACCAGCGCTTTGGCAAGAGTGCCACCAGACGGTCATCGACCCATGGCTGCACAAGCAGCCCAGAGGTGTCCACGTAATCGGCGACGATGCCCAGATCGGCAGTGCCACGGCGCAATGCCTCTACGACCGCCTCGCTCGAAAGCTCTTGCACGTCCACATCAAGATCAGGGGTCTTCACCAAGAATTGGCCAATCGTGCGCGGAAGGCTCTCGGACATGGCGGCTGTGTTGCACAGCAGCCGAACGGTCCCGCGCAATCCATGACCAAAGCTCGCCATCTCTACATGCAGCGATTCGAGCTCAGCCAGCACGCGGTTGGCATGGCGCAGCAGAGCGCGTCCCGCATCGGTGGGTATTGCGCCCGACTTGGACCGCTCCAACAACTGCGAACCGGTTGCGTCTTCAAGACCCTTGAGGCGAGCGCTGGCCGCAGCCAACGACAGATTCACGGACGAAGCAGCGGCAGTGATGGTTCCATGCTCCATCACGGCGGCAAAGAGGTGCAGGTCAAACGGATCAACGCGGTAATCCGTGGTGCGGCGCTTAGGGGTACTCATGACCGCCATCCTACGGAATACGCGAAGGATCTGTTCACTGCTATCCGATGGACAGCACTTGGGCCATGCAGACACCATAGGGCATGGACATATTGCAGCTCTTGATGGTGGTCGTTGTTTTCGTTCTGGCCGGTGGTGTGAAGGGCGTCACCGGCATGGGGCTGCCTACAGTGGCCGTGAGCTTGCTCGGGCTGTGGATGCCCCCTGTGCAAGCGGCCGCACTGTTGGTCATACCCTCGCTGGCAACCAATATCGCGCAATGCCGTGGCCCTCACCTGCGCTCACTGGTATCCCGGCTGTGGCCTGGTTGGCTGGCAATCGCGATCGTGACTGTGAGCGCGCCCGGTCTGGGGGACGCCGTTTCCGCACAAACGACCAAGGGCTTGCTGGGCGGGATTCTCATGGCCTATGGCATCTGGGGCTTGTGGCGACCTCAGCTGCCCGATCTTTCACTCACCAGCAAATGGCTCAGCCTGCCGACAGGCGCGGCCACTGGGTTCGTGACGGCACTCACTGCCGTCTTCGTATTGCCCTGGGTTCCCTACTTGCAGACGTTGCGGCTGGGCAAGGACGAGATGGTGCAAGCGCTGGGCCTTTCATTCACCGTGGCCACTCTGTCGCTCGCCGTGAAAGTGCAGATGTCCGCCCCTTTGGGGTTGATCTCGTCGTCTGTTGCTATTGCAGTCGGTGGGGCATTGATCGGCGCATTGAGCGGGCTCAAGCTTGGTGAGCTGCTACGTAGCCGCCTTGTCGGTCCCGTCTTCCAGAAGGCACTTTTTATGGTGTTCCTCGGATTGGGTGCAGCCAACCTGATCCAGGCACACTGACACAGCATGAGCGAGCAAAAGGAGTTGCTTGAGGCTGCTGCCTTGTTAGAGCGGGCTTACCGGCTGGCACATGTGTTGCAAGGCGAAGGTTTGCTTGAAATCGGAAGCAGACAGTTTGTTGCAGACGAGCTTGTCGAGGTGCTTGACGAAGCTCGTGTGGCGCTTTTTGCAGCCAGTGATTTGCCCAAGCCGCTCTGACTTTCTCTGAGCTGAAATGAGTCCTCCCCGTGCAAGCTAGGGTTCGAAAGATGGAACCGCGCGACGGCTCCTGGCCTATTGATCTGGCGCAATCCATTCATGAGCCCCGTTCGAGCCGAGGCTGCCGAAGCCCTGGGCAAGCTGAGGTACAGCGCCATCGATACTCTGGAGTAAACCGCGCCGCATCAATACAAGGCGCCCAACCCCCTCACCACTCCGCAAAACTCCCATCCCGATGCCGCCACACCGGGTTCCTCCACCGGTGCCCCTCCTGCGCCCGCTCGCGCACATAGTCTTCGTTCACCTCAATGCCTAGCCCCGGCCCCGTGGGGATGGCGACCATGCCGTCCTGGTACGCAAACACCCCGGGGTTAGACACATAGTCCATCAGGTCGTTGGCCTGGTTGTAGTGGATGCCCAGGCTCTGCTCCTGGATGAAGGCGTTGTAGCAAACGGCGTCCAGCTGCAGGTTGGCCGCCAAGGCAATGGGCCCCAGCGGGCAGTGCAGGGCCAGGGCTACGTCGTAGGCCTCGGCCATGCTGGCGATCTTGCGGGTCTCGGTGATGCCGCCTGCGTGCGAGGGGTCGGGCTGGATGATGTCCGCATAGCCGCCTTGCAGCACGCGCTTGAAGTCCCAGCGCGAGTACAGGCGCTCGCCCAGGGCGATGGGGGTGGATGAGATGCGGGCGATCTCCTTCAGCGCCTCTTCGTGTTCGCTCAGTACGGGTTCTTCGATGAACATGAGTTTGTAGGGCTCCAGCTCCTTGACCAGCACCTTGGCCATGGGCCGGTGCACACGACCGTGGAAGTCCACGCCAATCCCCACATTGGGCCCCACGGCCTCGCGCACGGCGGCCACGTTCTGCAGGCAGCGCTCCACCTTGTCGTAGCTGTCCACGTACTGCACCTCTTCGGTGCCGTTCATCTTGACGGCCGTGAAGCCGCGCGCCACGGCGGCCTGGGCAGCGGCGGCGGTCTCGCTGGGGCGGTCTCCGCCAATCCAGCTGTAGACCTTGATATGGCTGCGCACATTGCCCCCCAGCAGCTCGGACACGGGCACGCCCAGCGCCTTGCCCTTGATGTCCCACAGCGCCTGGTCAATGCCGGCCAGCGCGCTCATGTGCACGCCGCCGCCCCGGTAGAAGCCGCCCCGGTACAGCACGGTCCAATGGTCTTCGATGTGGCGCGGGTCCTTGCCGACGAGGTAGTCTGCCAGCTCATCGACCGCAGCGGCCACGGTGTGCGCGCGGCCTTCCAGCACGGGTTCGCCCCAGCCGGTGATGCCTTCGTCGGTTTCGATTTTGAGGAAGCACCAGCGCGGCGGGACGATGAACGTGGTGAGTCGGGTGATCTTCATGGGGGATGGGCAGTCGGTTCAGAAGTGCTGGGTTGTCTGGAACGAGTAGGGGGGCGGTTCAGGCCGTGGCGGGCGCGGTGCCAAAGGACGCCTGCCACGCCCGCGCAAACGCTGCAGCCTTGTGCGCCACCTCGGGGGCCTGGTCACCGGGCCGGTACAGGGCCGATCCCAGGCCAAAGCCGCTGGCGCCAGCGGCGGCATAGGGCGCAATGCTCTCGGGCACGATGCCGCCCACGGGCACCAGTGCCATGGGCGGCGTGATGACGGCGCGCCAGGCCTTGAGCACATGGGGCGGCAGCGCCTCGGCAGGGAACAGCTTGAGCATGTTGGCGCCCGCTGCCAGCGCGGCGTAGGCCTCGGTCAGCGTGGCCACGCCGGGCGCGCAGGCCATGCCGGCAGCGCGGGCGGCGCGGATTACATCGGGGTCGCTGTGGGGCATGACGATGATCTGCCCGCCAGCTGCGGCCACATCGGCCACGGCATCGATGGAGAGCACGGTGCCTGCGCCCACTAGGCAGTCGGCTGGCAGTGCATCGCGCAGTGCGCGGATGCTGGCCAGCGGCTCGGGCGAGTTGAGCGGCACTTCGATGATGCGAAACCCCGCGTCGTACAGCGCGTGGCCGATGGCCACCACCTCGTGCGGCTGCACACCGCGCAGGATGGCGATGAGCCCGCAGCGCTGCAGGATGTGGAACAGGGCTTTGTCGATGGGGTTCATGCAGCCAGGCTCCCGGCGGTGAAGGGGTGTGATGAGGAGGGTGCGGGCGCAACGACCAGCCCTGCCGCAAGCGCGATCTGCCACAGCCCGGTGGCAGTGGCCTGCGTGGCGATGGCGGGGGCGGCAAAGCCACAGGTCTGCAGCGCGATGGCGTAGCGGCGGCACAGGTCGGGCTCGCCGCACAGCACCAGCGTTTGTGGTGTTGTCGGGGTTTGATCCTGTGCGCGGCTCAGGCTCGCCACCTCGTACCCGATCAGCAGGCCGGAGAGGTAGTCCGCTTGCGCGGTAGGCGCCAGCGCGCCGGTCAGCCCCAGCGTGCGTGTGCTGAAAATGTGCGAGAGCAAGCCCAGTGCGGCGTCACTTCCGCGCGCCACCTCCAGCCCGCGCACAAAGGCTTCGTCGTCGGGCGTGGCAGCGGCCTGCATGGTTTTGCCCAAGATGGTGTGACCGCGCAGGGCCGCAAACACCTCGCCGGTCATGAAGGTGTGGAACTGCTCGATGCGCCCCTGGCGTGCCAGCACCCATTTGCTGTGCGTACCGGGCAGGCCTATAAGCACGGGCGCATCCGCAGGCAGCGCAAGGCCCGCCAGCACGCCCAGCACCTGGGTTTCTTCGCCGCGCATCACGTTGGGCAGCGCGCCCTGCTGCAACAGGCCCGGCACGATGTGCAGCGGCGGGCCGTCGCGCCGCGCCACCAGCGTCAGGCCCCGCGCCAGTGCATCGAGCGAGGTGGGCGTCGGCAGGTACTTGGCCTCGCGCCAGCCCTGGGCGCTACCCACCATGCCGCAGGCCAGCAGGGGCAGGCCAGGTGTGGCGGCCAGCCAGTCGCCGCAGGTGTCTTGCAGTGCGCGTTCAAACGCGGCACCGGGCTCGCCGTCTGCCACGCTCGCGGTGGCGGGTGGCAGGTTCATGATGCCCCAGGGGCGGTGCCGCGTCTCCAGCACCTCGCCATGCGCGCCCATGCGGAAGGCCCGCAATGCGCTCGTGCCCCAGTCCAGGGCGATAAGGCCCGCTTCAGCGGGCACCAGATAACGCACAGGCGCCATGGGTGCTCCGTTTAGCGTGCCCAGCGCAGCACCAGCGGGTCCAGCCGCCGTGCGATGCCGATCAGGCCGCGTCGCACCTCAGGGTGCATGGTCGGGAAGGGGTGGCGGCCCGCCTCGCAGGCGATCACGCCGCCTTCCTTCATCAGTGCCTTGGCCGTGAGGATGCCGCCCTGGCGGTTTTCGTGGTTGATGAGCGGCAGCCAGCGCTGGTACAGCGCAAACGCCTGGTCCATGTCACCCTGGCGGTGCGCCTCAATGATGGGGCGAATGCCGTCGGGGAACGCGCCGCCCGTCATCGCGCCCGTGGCGCCCGCATCCAGGTCGGCCAGCAGGGTGATGGCCTCTTCGCCGTCCCACGGGCCTTCGATGGCGTCGCCGCCCAGGCGGATCAGCTCGCGCAGCTTGCTGGCGGCACCGGGCACTTCGATCTTGAAGTAGGCCAGGTTTTCAATCTCTTGCGCCATGCGGGCCAGGAAGGGGGCCGACAGCACGGTGCCGCTGGCGGGCGCGTCCTGCACCATGATCGGGATGCGGATCGCATCGGACACACGGGCATAGAACTCGTAGATCTGCGCCTCGGGCACGCGGAAGGTGGCACCGTGGTAGGGCGGCATGACCATGACCATCGCCGCTCCCATGTCCTGCGCGGCGCGGCTGCGCTCGGCGCACACGCGGGTGCCGTAGTGGGTGGTGGTGACGATCACCGGCACACGGCCTGCCACATGCTCCAGAGATGTGCGGGTGAGGACTTCGCGCTCAGCATCCGATAGCGAGAACTGCTCCGAGAAGTTGGCCAGGATGCAAACGCCATCCACACCGGCGTCGATCATGAAGTCAAGGCAGCGCTTCTGGCTGTCGAGGTCGAGGCGGCCGTCTTCATGGAACGTGGTGGGCACCACTGGGAAGATGCCGCGGTAGCGAGGGTTCTGGAGGGAATGGGTGGCTGGCATGGCGGGTGCGGGTAAGAATTTGAGTGAAATATGGCTCTCTTCCGTTTCGGGTGGAACACTACAGTTCAAATAAATCCATTGACACCCCCTGAACAGGAGCCCTCCCGATGCAAGAAGCGTTGTTCTGCCAAGCGTTGGGGCTGGCCGCGCCCTGGGCTGTGGAGCGTGTTGCACTGGATGTCGAGCGCAGCCGCATCGACCTGTACGTGGTCTGGCAATCGGGCAGTGCCGCCTGCCCCGTTTGCGCCGCAGCTGAGCAGAAACTGCATGACCACCGCCAGCGCAGCTGGCGGCATCTTGATTTCTTTCAGTTCGAAGCCTACGTGCACTGCGCGCTGCCTCGCGTGTCATGCAGCGCCTGCAGCTCTACGACCCAGCTGAGTGTTCCCTGGGCGCGAGAGGGCAGCCGCTTCACGCTCATGTTCGAGGCTCTGGCTCTGACGCTGGCCCGTGAGATGCCGGTGGCCGCGTGTGCACGCATCCTGCGCTGTGCGGACAACGCCTTGTGGCGCCAGATCGATGCCCATGTCAGCTTGGCGCGCGCCAAGGAGAGCTACGCGGGTGTGGCGGTCATCGGTATCGATGAGACCAGCTGCGCCAAAGGCCACAGCTACATCACCCTGGTGCACGATCTTGAGCGGGCGCGACTGATCTACGCCACACCCGGCAAGGATGCCAGCACCGTGCAGCGCTTTGCGGCGGACCTCAAGAGCCACCAAGGCAGGCCCGAAGCCATCCAGGTGGTGTGCATGGACATGTCCAAGGCCTTTATCGCAGGAGCAGGCCAGCACTTGCCCCAGGCGGCCATTGCCTTTGATGGCTTTCATGTGGTGCAGATGGCCAACCGGGCAGTGGACGCAGTGCGGCGGGAAGAGGCCCGGGGCGAGCGCTGGCTCAAGAAGACCCGTTGGTGCTGGCTCAAGGACAAAGCCAAGTGGACGGACAAAGAGCAGGCAAAGATGGATTGGCTGCCTCGCACCCGATTGAAGACCGCCAGGGCGTGGCGGATGAAGGAGGCGCTGCGCGATGTTTACAGGAACTCAGACGCGGATGCCGCCAGCAGTGCACAGGCACTCAAGAAATGGCTGCACTGGGCGCAACGCAGCCGCTTGCAGCCCTTCAAGGACTTGGCCAAGACCATCCAGCAACACTGGGCGGGAATACTCCAGGCGTTTGATGCTTCTCATCTGCACACCGGCTATGTGGAGGCGGTGAACTCACTGTTGCAAGCAGCTAAGGCCAAGGCGCGTGGCTATGGCACCACCGATCACTTCATCGCCATGGCGTTCTTGATTGCTGGCAAGCTCACTCACCTGCCAGGCAGTCCTTTGCGAAAAGCAAGGGCCTGACCATGGCTCTGGTGGGGAATGTGGCGTTCCACCCGAAATGGAAGAGAGCCTGAAATATGTCTCTAGCGCTAATCGAATAAGCGCTGGTAGCTATTGAATCTGTAGCATTTGACTGCGGCGAGCGCCTCAGATGGGGCACATCAATGCGAGTGGCGGGGCACAGCAGCCCCCCGGCAGCCGACCAAGAAGTCAAAGTCGCAACCATCGTCCGCCTGCAGTACGTGGTCCACATACAGCCGCTGGTAGCCGCCGCGTCCCCCGTTGTCCGTGCCAGCCAATGCGGCCAGGCGTGTGGCCAGTTCCTCGTCGCTGATGTCCAGGTGCAGGCGGCCGTTCTCGCAGTCCAGCTCGATGAAGTCGCCATCGCGCACGGCAGCCAGCGGGCCACCGGCTGCCGCCTCGGGCGCCACGTGCAGCACCACGGTGCCGTAGGCGGTGCCGCTCATGCGGGCGTCGGAGATGCGCACCATGTCCTTCACGCCCTGGCGCAGCAGCTTGGGCGGCAGGCCCATGTTGCCCACCTCGGCCATGCCGGGGTAGCCCTTGGGGCCGCAGTTCTTGAGCACCATCACGCAGCTGGCGTCGATGTCCAGGTTTTCATCGACGATGCGCTCCTTGTAGTGCTCCAGGTTCTCGAACACCACGGCGCGGCCCCGGTGCTTGAGCAGTTCGGGCGAGGCGGCGGAGGGCTTGAGCACCGCGCCACGCGGCGCCAGGTTGCCGCGCAATATGCAGATGCCACCGTCGGCAATCAGCGGGTTGCTGATCGGGCGGATCACCTCGTCGTTGTATTGGGGCGCTTCGCGCACGTTGTCCCACAGGCTCTTGCCGTTGACGGTGAGGGCGTTGGGGTGGGGCAGCAGGCCGTTCTCGCCCAGGCGGCGCAGCACGGCGGGCAGGCCGCCCGCGTAGTAGAACTCTTCCATCAGGAAGCGGCCCGAGGGCTGCAGGTCCACCAGCGTGGGCGTGCCACGGCCAATGTGCGTCCAGTCCTCCAGGTCCAGCTGCACGCCGATGCGGCCCGCGATGGCCTTCAGGTGGATGACCGCGTTGGTCGAACCGCCGATGGCGGCGTTGGTGCGGATGGCGTTCTCGAAGGCTTCGCGCGTGAGAATTTTGGAGAGCGTGAGCCCTTCGTGCGCCATCTCCACAATGCGCTTGCCCGACATGTGGGCCAGCACATAGCGGCGCGAGTCCACGGCCGGGATGGCTGCGTTGTGCGGGAGCGATGTGCCCAGCGACTCGGCCATGCAGGCCATGGTGCTGGCCGTGCCCATGGTGTTGCAGGTGCCGGCAGAGCGTGACATGCCGGCCTCGGCCGCGAAGAACTGGTGTTCGTTGATCTCGCCCGCCTTCAGTGACTCGTGCAGGCGCCACACGGCCGTGCCCGAGCCGATGTCCTTGCCGTCGAGCTTGCCGTTGAGCATGGGCCCGCCCGTGACCACGATGGCCGGTACGTCGCAACTGGCTGCGCCCATCAGCAGCGCGGGTGTCGTCTTGTCGCAGCCCACCAGCAGCACCACGGCGTCGATGGGGTTGCCGCGAATGGCTTCTTCCACGTCCATGCTGGCCAGGTTGCGCGTGAGCATGGCCGTGGGGCGCAGGTTGGATTCGCCGTTGGAGAACACCGGGAACTCCACCGGGAAGCCGCCCGCCTCGTAGATGCCGCGTTTCACATGCTCGGCAATCTTGCGAAAGTGAGCATTGCACGGGGTCAGCTCGGACCAGGTGTTGCAGATGCCGATCACAGGGCGGCCGTCGAACGCATGGTCGGGGATGCCCTGGTTCTTCATCCAGCTGCGGTACATGAAGCCGTTTTTGTCGGCCGTGCCGAACCATTCGGCGGAGCGGAGTTTGCGCTTGGGGGTGGTCATGGTGGGGTGCGAGAGAAAGAGGAAAAATGAAGACTCAACGGGCCTTGCCCGAGCGGCGCGAAAGCAGCCGCTGCAGCAGGCAGAAAGCGAACAGCAGCACACCAACGACGATGCGCGTCCACCAGGAGCTGAGCGTGCCGTCGAAGGAAATCAGGGTCTGGATGATTCCGAGCATGAGCACGCCAAACAGCGTGCCCGCCACATAGCCCACGCCACCCGTGAGTAGCGTTCCGCCAATGACCACGGCGGCAATCGCGTCCAGCTCCATGCCCACGGCATGCAGGCCGTAGCCCGACAGCATGTAGAACGTGAACACCACGCCCGCCAGCGCCGAGCAAAAGCCCGAGAGCGTGTAAACGCCAATGAGCGTGCGGCGCACTGGCAGGCCCATGAGCACAGCCGAGTGCTCGCTGCCGCCCACCGCATACACGCTGCGGCCAAACGGCGTGCAGTGCGCCACAAACAGGGCCACCAGCAGCACGGCAATGGCAATGAGCGCGCCGAGTGACAGCGATGCGCCCTCCCACAGCGGCAGGCGCCACTGGGCCAGCTCCGAATAGCCTTCGTGTGTGATGCTGATGGAATCGATGCTGATGAGGTAGCACAGCCCCCGCGCCAGGAACATGCCTGCCAGCGTGACGATGAAAGGCTGCAGCCGAAAGCGCTCGATGAGGAAACCCATGAACGCGCCAAACGCCGTGCCCATCAGCAGCACCAGCGGGATGGCGACCATGGGGTTCCAGCCCCGGTGTTCCACCAGCGCGGCCAGCACCATGGTGGTCAGCGCCACCACCGATCCCACCGAGAGGTCGATGCCGCCCGACAGGATCACGAATGTCATGCCCACCGCCACGATGATGAGGAAGGCGTTGTCGATCAGCAGGTTGAGGAACACCTGGGCTGAGAAGAACCCGGTGTACAGCACCGAGCCCAGCGTGGCCATGGCCATGAACAGCGAGATGGTGGCAGCCAGTGGCAGGTACTTGGGGTTGAACCGCGCGCGCTCGGCGGTGGTCTGTGGGGCCGGGTGGTTCACGGTGCCGAAGCCTGCGGTCTTGGGTACGGCGCTCATTGCAAAGCTCCCGCGCCGGGGCGGCGTGCCAGGGCGCCCACTTGCGCCCGGAACTCGGGCGACTGCAGCAGCATGACTATGAACACCACCACGGCCTTCACCACCAGGTTGATCTCGGGCGGCACGCCCAGCGAGTAGATGGCGTAGGTCAGCGTCTGGATGATGAGCGCGCCAATCACGCTGCCCACCAGGCTGAAGCGGCCGCCGGTGAGGGCGGTGCCACCCAGCGTGACGGCCAGGATGGCGTCCAGCTCCAGCAGCTGCCCGGCGTTGTTGCCATCCGCACTCTTCACGTTGGAGCTGATGAGCAGCCCCGCAATGCCCGCGCAGACGCCGCAGAACACATAGGCCGCCACGATGAGCCGCCCCGCCTGCACACCCGCCACCCGCGCCGCCGTGGGGTTGATGCCCACTGCCTGGATGAACAGGCCCAGCGCCGTGCGCGTGATGGCGAGGTACAGCACCACGAAGACTGCGGCCACTACGAACACAGAGAACGGCAGCCCTGCCAGGTACCCGCCGCCCATGAAGAAGTAGGGCGTGTAGTAGATGGTGATGATCTGCCCGTCGGTGATGAGCTGGGCAATGCCCCGGCCTGCCACCATCAGGATCAGCGTGGCGATGATGGGTTGCATGCCCACCTTTGCGACGAGCACGCCGTTCCACAAGCCGCACAGCAGTGCGATGCCGATGGCGCCCAGGATGGCGATTGGGAGTGGGAACCGGCTTTCAGTGCCCGACACCGAGCCGCCGATCAGCCACGCGGCCACTGCCGCTGCAATGGCCACCGTCGCACCCACCGAGATGTCGATACCCCGAGTGGCGATCACCAGCGTCATGCCCAGCGACACCAGCACCAGAGGTGCGGCGCGGTTCAGTATGTCGATGAGGCTGCCGTACAGGTGCCCATCGCGCCACTCAATGCGCAGAAAGCTGGCGTTGAAGGCCGTATTGACAGCCAGCAACAGCAGCAGCGTGAAGATGGGCCACGCTAGGCGGTGGCGCAGCAGCGCGGCCAAAAGGGAAGGAGAGGGGGAACGTTCAAGCATGTTCTGCGGCGATGAGTTCGTAGACGGCGTCTTCGCTGCTGCCTGCGGGCAGCTCACCCACCTTGCGGCGGTCGCGGAGCACCACGATGCGGTGCGCCACGCGCACCACCTCGCTCATTTCGGAAGAGATGAACAGCACGGCCATGCCGGCCTGGGCCAGGCGCAGGATCTGGTCCATGATTTCCTGCTTGGCGGCCACGTCGATGCCGCGTGTGGGTTCGTCCAGGATCAATAGGCGCGGCTCGATGGCCATCCAGCGCGCGAGGATCGCCTTTTGCTGGTTGCCGCCCGAGAGCAGGCCGATGGGCTTGTCCACCGTCTCGGTCTTGATACCCAGCAGCTTCACATAGCGCTCGGCCAGCGCCGTCTGCTCGGCGCGCGAGAGGAACTTGCCCACGCCCATGCGGGCCTGCAGCGCCAGCGCAATGTTCTCGCGCACCGACAGCTCGGCCACGATGCCGTCGGTCTTGCGCTCTTCGGGGCACAGGGCCAGGCCATGGCGGATCGCATCCATGGGGTTGGCAAACTTCACCACCAGCCCGTCGATGCGCAGCGCGCCCCGGTCGGGCTGCTCCAGGCCAAACAGCAGACGCGCCAGCTCGGTGCGGCCCGAGCCCAGCAGCCCCGCCAGGCCCACTACCTCGCCGGCACGGATCTGCAGGTCCAGCGGCTGCAGTTGCGTGTCTTGCCCCAGGCCCTCGGTTTGCAGCAGCGTGGCTTGACGGCTGTCCACGGTGGGCGCTGGTGCGGGTTGCTCCGACGCTGCGGCCAGGTCGCGGCCCAGCATGGCGGCGATCAGCGCCTGTGGCCCCAGGTCTTTGGCCAGCCACTCGCCGACCCAGCTACCGTTGCGCAGCACGGTGATGCGGTCGGACACGGCATACACCTGGTTCAGGAAATGCGTCACAAAGACGATGGACAGCCCCTCGCTGCGCAGGCGCCGCAGCACCTCAAAGAGCTTTTGCACCTCGTCGTCGTCCAGGCTGGAGGTGGGCTCATCCAGGATCAACACGCGCGATTCGATGCTCAGCGCCCGGGCAATCGCCACCAGCTGTTGCACGGCCACCGGGTAGTCCGACAGCAGGCGCGTCACGTCGATCTGCAGACCGATGCGCGCCACCAGATCGCGGGCGCGCTGGTGCAGCGTGGCCCAGTCGATGCGAAAACCCTGCGCGATGCCGCAGCGCGGGTAGCGGCCCGCAAAGATGTTCTCGGCCACCGAGAGGTTGGGGCAGAGGTTGACCTCCTGGTACACCGTGCTGATGCCCAGGCGCTGCGCGGCCAGCGGTGAGTCGGGCCACACGGCTTCTCCACCCAGCCGCATCTGCCCGCCGCTGGCTTCCAGCACGCCCGTCAGCACCTTGATCAGCGTGGACTTGCCCGCACCGTTTTGCCCCATGAGCGCATGGATCTCGCCAGGGTAGAGGTTGAGCTGCACGTCGCGCAGCACGGGGATGCCCGCAAACTGTTTGTGGATGCCCGAAAGCTGCAGCACAGGCGCGGCAGCGGGGGCGTGAACGGTGGATGCGTCCATGGAAACCGTCATGCCTTGTTCTTGTTGTAGACATCCACGAGCACGGCTGCCAGCAGCACGACGCCCTTGATGACCTGCTGGTAGTCGATGCCGATGCCCAGGATGGACATGCCGTTGTTCATCACGCCCATCACAAACGCGCCGATGACAGCCCCCATCACCTTGCCCACGCCGCCCGAGGCTGAGGCGCCGCCGATGAAGCAGGCCGCAATCACGTCCAGCTCAAAACCCAGGCCCGCCTTGGGCGTGGCGGTGTTGAGCCGCGCCGCAAAAACCAGCCCGGCCAGGGCGGCCAGCACGCCCATGTTGATGAAGGCATACAGCGTGAGCCGCTCGGTCTTGATGCCCGAGAGCTTGGCCGCCTTCTCGTTGCCGCCCATGGCGTAGATGCGGCGGCCGATGGTCGTGCGGCTGGTAACAAAGTCGAACAGCACGATCAGCAGCGCCATCACGATGAGTACGTTGGGCAGACCCTTGTATGAGGCCAGGAGGTAGCTGAAGTACACCAGCAGCCCGCCAAAAACGATGGTGCGGGCGATGAACAGACCCGCAGGCTCTGTCTGCACGCCGTGGCGCAGGCGGTTGGCGCGCTGGCGCAGGCCACCCACGGCCAGGGCTGCGGCCACTGCGGCGCCCAGCAGCAGCGAGGTGAGGCGCAGCCCTTCCACACTGAACAGGTCGGGGATAAAGCCCGAGCTGAGCATCTGGAACGCCGAAGGGAACGGACCCACCGACTGCCCCGCCAACAGCGCCAGCGCCAGGCCCTTGAACACCAGCATGCCCGCCAACGTGACGATGAACGAGGGGATGCGCGAGAAGGCCACAAACCCGCCTTGAATGGCGCCGATGAGCCCGCCGCACAGCAGGCACACCAGCGTGGCAGGCACGAAGTGCCAGTTGTATTCGACCATCAGCACCGCAGCCAGTGCGCCGATGAAGCCACACACCGAGCCCACCGACAGGTCGATGTGCCCGGCCACGATGACAAGCAGCATGCCCAGCGCCATGATGACGATGTAGCTGTTCTGCAGCACCAGGTTGGTCAAGTTCAAGGGCTGCATCAGCGTGCCCTCGGTCATGTACTGGAAGAAGCCCATGATGGCCACCAGCGTGATCAACATGCCGTATTCGCGCAGGTTGTGCTGCAGGTGGTGCAGCAGCGACTTGTCGTGCCGCGCCGCTGCCGTGGTGCTGCCGTCGGCCAGCGTGCTGGCGGGGGGATGGGTGGTCTGGCTCATTTCGGTCATCAGTTCAATGCGTTGTGCGGTTCATCAGGCGCTGAAAAGGGGCGCTGCAGCTACGCGCGGCCGCCGTGCAAGGGCCGCCCCGCCGCACGGGCGGCGTCCCCCTTGGGGGGGATGGCGCGAAGCGCCTCAGGGGGGGCACTCACGATGGCTCGCATGATCTTTTCTTGCGAGGCATCTGAAGTTGGCATCTCGGCCACAAAGCGGCCTTCGTTCATCACATAGATGCGGTCCGTGATGCCCAGCAGCTCGGGCATTTCTGAGGAGATCACGATCACGCATTTGCCCTCGGCCGCCAGCTGGGCGATGAGGGTGTAGATCTCGTACTTGGCGCCCACGTCGATGCCGCGCGTGGGCTCGTCGAGGATGAGCACTTCGGGGCTGGTGAACAGCCATTTGCTCAGCACCACTTTTTGCTGGTTGCCCCCCGACAGGTTCAATGTCTTCTGGTCCACGCCTGAGCAGCGGATGCGCAGCTTCTCGCGGTAGTCCTGTGCCACGCGGTGTTCCTGACCGCTGTCGATCACGCTGGCGAACGACACGCCCGGCAGGTTGGCCAGCGAGGTGTTGAACTGGATGTCTTCGTTCAGCACCAGGCCATTGCCCTTGCGGTCTTCGGTCACATAGGCCAGGCCGTGGCGCACGGCCTTTTCCACCGTGCTCACGTCGATGGGTTGGCCGTGCAGCCGCACTTCGCCGCTGATGCGCTGGCCCCAGGAGCGGCCGAAGATGCTCATGGCCAGCTCGGTGCGGCCTGCGCCCATCAGGCCCGCAATGCCCACTATCTCGCCGCGCCGCACATTCAGGTCGATCCCCTTGAGGTGCTCGCGGTCGCTGCGCTGCGGGTGGTGGGCGCGCCAGTTGCGCACCTCAAAAACAATGTCACCCACTTGCGGCTGGCGCTGGGGGTAGCGGTCGCTCATCTCGCGGCCCACCATGGCCTGGATCACGCGGTCTTCGCTCACCGGGTCTTCGCGACAGTCCAGCATCTGCACGGTGCTGCCGTCGCGCAGCACGGTGATCGAGTCGGCTACGCGCGAGATTTCGTTGAGCTTGTGCGAGATCAGGATGCAGGTAATGCCCTGGGCTTTCAGCTCCAGCAGCAGGTCCAGCAGGGCCTGGCTGTCGTTTTCGTTCAGGCTGGCGGTGGGCTCGTCCAGGATCAGCAGGCGCACCTTGCGTGACAGCGCCTTGGCAATTTCCACCAGCTGCTGCTTGCCCACACCCAACTGGCCCACCGGTGTGTCGGGCGACTCGCGCAGGCCCACCTTGTGCAGCAGCGCCTGGGCGCGGCTGTGTGCGGCCATCCAGTCGATGACGCCGTGCCGCGCGGTTTCGTTGCCGAGGAAGATGTTCTCGGCAATCGACAGCAGCGGCACCAGCGCCAGCTCCTGGTGAATGATGATGATGCCCAGGTGCTCGCTGTCGCGGATGCCCGCAAATTCGCGCTCCTGCCCGTCGAACAGGATCTGGCCGCTGTAGCTGCCGTGTGGGTACACACCCGACAGCACCTTCATCAGAGTGGATTTGCCCGCCCCGTTTTCGCCGACGATGGCATGGATCTCCCCGGCCTGCACCTGCAGGTTGACCTGGTTCAGCGCCACCACGCCAGGGAAGGTTTTGCGGATGTTCCGCATTTCAAGAAGCATTGCTCGGGCTCGTTGGGGAAATATGGGTATGTCCTCTGGAATCTCAGAGGGGAGGGGGCAGGAGCATCGATCAGCGCTCCTAAGCCCCTCCACACGTTGCACTTAGCGGCTCACAAAAATCAGCGAAGCGGTTCTGGCTAGGCGCTGCGTCGCAGGCAGTACGGTCAGTACGACAAGACGCAGCAACAACGCCAGAAGAGTTTTTTGAGCCGCGCCCCGCTCACTTGATCTGGGACTCTTTGTAGTACCCACTGCCGACCAGCACCGTGTTCCAGTTGGATACGTCCACCGACACGGGCTTGAGCAGGTACGAGGGCACCACCTTCACGCCGTTGTTGTAGGTCTTGGTGTCGTTGATCTCGGGCTGCTTGCCTGTCAGCACGGCGTCCACCATGTTGGCGGCCACCTTGGCCAGCTCGCGGGTGTCCTTGAACACGGTGGAAGACTGCTCACCCTTGAGGATGGACTTGATGGAAGGCACCTCAGCGTCTTGGCCGCTGACCACAGGGCAGGGCTGCTGGGCGGTGCAGTAGCCCACGCCCTTGAGGGAGGACAGGATGCCGATGGAGATGCCGTCATAGGGCGACAGCACCGCATGCACTTTGTCCTTGCCGTAGTAGGCCGACAGCAGGTTGTCCATGCGCGCCTGGGCCACCGAGCCATCCCAGCGCAGCGTGCCCACCTTGTTCATGCCGGTCTGCTTGCTGCGCACCACAAGCTTGCCGCTGTCGATGTAGGGCTGCAGCACGCTCATCGCGCCGTCGTAGAAGAAGAAGGCGTTGTTGTCGTCGGGCGAGCCGCCGAACAGTTCAATGTTGAACGGGCCCTTGCCTTGCTTGAGGCCCAGCTTGTCCACGATGGACGTGGCCTGCAGCACGCCGACCTGGAAGTTGTCGAACGTGGCGTAGTAGTCCACGTTCTTCGATCCCTTGATGAGGCGGTCGTACGCGATGACTTTCACGCCCTTGTCTGCCGCGCTTTGCAGCACGCGCGACAGCGTGGTGCCGTCAATCGACGCGATCACCAGCACCTTGGCGCCCTTGGTGATCATGTTCTCGATCTGCGCCAACTGGTTGGGGATGTCGTCTTCGGCGTACTGCAGGTCGGTCTTGTAGCCCCGGTCCTTGAGGACCTTGACCATGTTGTCGCCATCGGCAATCCAGCGCGCTGAGGACTTGGTGGGCATCGAGATGCCGATGGTGCCCTTGTCCTGGGCCGATGCCACGGACGTGGCTCCGATGGCAGCCAGTGCCACGGTGGCCAACACGGCCTTGAAAATTGCACGCTTCATTTGAGTCTGTCTCCTGGTGTTGTTCTAAATTTAGGTAGCTTGGAGGCCGTATGAAACTGGCGCAATCTAGTACCAGTGCCACCGCGCAAGAGCCGCCCCGCCGCGCTGGTGGCGTCCCCCTTGGGGGAAGACGCCGCAGGCGGCTCAGGGGGCAATGGATCAATACTTCCTGTTCGGGAATTCCTTGGCCGCCACTTCCATCGGGAAGATCCCTTCTTCCGTCACGATGCGCTTGGGTACCGCTTTGCCAGCCTTGATGTCTTTGACTGCGGCCATGAGTTGCGGGCCCAGCAGGGGGCTGCATTCCACGCTCACGTTGAGCTTGCCGGCGATCATGGCTTCGAAGGCGCCCTTCACTGCGTCGATGGAGATGATCACGATGTCCTTGGCGGGCTTCATGCCGGCTTCTTCGATGGCCTGGATGGCGCCAATCGCCATGTCGTCGTTGTGCGCGTACAGCACGTTGATCTTCTTGCCCTCGGCCTTCAGGAAGGCTTCCATCACTTCCTTGCCCTTGGCGCGGGTGAAGTCACCGGTCTGGCTGCGGATGATCTTGAACTTGGGGTCGGCCTTGATGATTTCCTCAAAGCCCTTCTTGCGGTCGATGGCAGGGGCGGAGCCCACGGTGCCTTGCAGCTCGACGATGTTGACCTCGCCCTTCTGGTCCTTCATCTTCTCCACCAGCCAGCGGCCGGCCTTGCGGCCTTCTTCCACAAAGTCCGAGCCCATGAAGGTCACATACAGCGACGTGTCCTTGGTGTTCACCGCGCGGTCGGTCAGCACCACGGGGATCTTGGCGGCCTTGGCCTCGCGCAGCACGGGCTCCCAGCCGGACTCGACCACGGGCGAGAACGCAATCACGTCCACCTTCTGCGCGATGAACGAGCGGATGGCCTTGATCTGGTTCTCCTGCTTTTGCTGCGCGTCCGAGAATTTCAGCTCGATGCCTGCTTCTTTGGCGGCGGACTTGATCGACTCGGTATTGGCGGTGCGCCATTCGCTCTCGGCCCCCACCTGGCTGAAGCCCAGCACCAGGGGCTTTTGCGCCCAGGCGGCGCCGGGCAGCAAGGCGGCCACGGGCACGCTGGCCAAGGCGGCAGCAACGGTGCGGCGGTTCATTTTCATCATCTTGTCTCCTGTCTGTAATGGTTGGTTGACGACGGTTGCGGGATGGAAAAGCAGCGATGCGATGAAGGATGGTTCAGAAGGTGGGAAGGAATCCAGCGTGCCAGAGCAGGTTGCCAAAACGCTTCCGCTCTAGGCGCAAAGCGCAGTCATAGCTCGGGCTATGGCGAGCATTTGCAACGATGAGCGGGAGTGTTTTGGCGACATGAGCGGGCATGTTGGGTTCCTTCCCACCTTCTTAGGCCAGCATGTAGCCCGTCTTGACCGTGGTGTAGAACTCAGCGGCGTAGCGCCCCTGCTCACGGGCGCCGTAGCTCGATTCCTTGCGGCCGCCAAAGGGCACATGGAAGTCCACACCCGCCGTGGGCAGGTTCACCATGGTCATGCCCACTGCGGCGTGGCGCTTGAAGTGCATGGCGCGCTTGAGCGACGTGGTGCAGATGCCCGCACACAGGCCAAAGGGCGTGTCGTTGGCCAAGGCCAGTGCGTGCTCGTAGTCGTCAGCCCGCAGCACGCAGGCAACGGGGCCAAAGATTTCCTCGCGCGCCACGCGGTGCTCGGGGCGCGCCAGGAAGAGGGCGGGGCTCATGTAATGGCCTGGGGTGGGGCACTCCAGGCGCTCGCCACCCCAGACATGCTCCGCTCCCTCATTGCGCGCGATGTCGATGTAGCCCAGGTTCTGTGCCAGCTGGTTGTCATCCACCACCGGGCCCATCTCGGTGCCGCGCTCCAGCGCGTGGCCCACCTTCAGGCTGGCCAGCCGGTTGCGCAGGCGCGCCACAAAGGCGTCGTGCACCTCGGCCTCCACAATGAGGCGGCTCGACGCCGTGCAGCGCTGGCCGGTGGAGAAATACGAGCCCTGCAGCGCGCAGTCCACCGCCTGGTCCAGGTCGGCGTCGGCCAGCACGATGAGCGGGTTCTTGCCGCCCATCTCCAGCTGCACCTTGGCGCGGCGCTGGCTGGCGGCGCGCAGGATGCGGTCGCCCGTGGCGACCGATCCGGTAAAGCTCAGCGCGTTGATCAGCGGGTGGTCCACCAGCGTCTGGCCCACCTCGCGGCCGCTGCCCATGACCAGGTTGAAGGCGCCGGCGGGCAGGCCGCTGCGGCTGATGATCTCGGCCAGCGCCCAACCACAGGCGGGCACCAGCTCGGCGGGCTTGAACACCACGGTGTTGCCGTAGGCCAGCGCCGGGGCGATCTTCCAGGCCGGGATGGCGAACGGGAAGTTCCACGGCGCGATGATGCCCACCACGCCCACGGGCTCGCGGGTCACATCCACCTGCACGCCCTGGCGCACAGAGGCCAGCAGCTCGCCCTGAATGCGCAGCGCCTCGCCCGCAAAAAACTTGAAGATCTGCCCGCTGCGCGCCACCTCGGCCACGCCTTCAGGCAGCGTCTTGCCTTCTTCACGCGCCAGCAGCGCACCCAGCTCGTCCTTGCGTGCCAGCAGCTCGCTGCCGATCATGTCCAGCACGTCGGCGCGGCGTTGGGGGGTGCTTTGGCTCCAGGTGGGCAGGGCATCGGCCGCCGCGCGCACGGCCAGCTCGGTCTGGTTGCGGTCGGCGCGGGCGTATTCGGCCACCACCTCGCGGGTATCCGACGGATTGGTGCTGATGCCGGTGGTGGTGCCGATTTCCCACCGGCCGTTGATCAGGTGCCGGGGGCTGAGCTGGAGGTCGCCGAGCTTCATGGAGAGAGGCCTTTGTTGCAGTTGCGGCGAAGTCTATGGAAGGTTTAGATATCAATCCAATCGTTTTTTAGACAAAATACATATCGTTCTTTGCATTCTGGAAAACCCCTCCCTTTTCCCGTCGTCCCCTCCATGAGCACCTACAACCACTGGTTCATCCGCGCCCGCCTCAAGACACGTCAACTGCTGCTGCTGGTGGCCCTAGCCGAAGAAGGCAACATTCACCGCGCCGCCCAGGTGCTCAGCATGACGCAGCCGGCCGCCTCCAAGCTGCTCAAGGACCTGGAGGATGTGCTGGAGGTGTCGCTGTTTGACCGCCTGCCGCGCGGCATGCGCCCCACCTGGTATGGCGAAACCATGATTCGCCACGCCCGCATGGCCCTGGCCAACCTGAACCAGGCGCACGACGAGATCGGTGCGCTCAAGCGCGGGCACTACGGCCAGGTGGGCATCGGCGCCATCACCTCACCCGGCCTGAGCCTGTTGCCCGCCGCCGTGGCGCTGGTCAAGCAGGAGCACCCCAGCCTGCGCATTTCGCTGGACATCGAAACCAGCCCCGTGCTGCTGGAGCGGCTGGAGCAGGGCAAGCTCGACATCGTGGTGGGCCGCCTCTACGAGGAGCACGACAAGGAGAACCTGCGCTATGAGTCGCTGACGGAGGAGCTGGTCTGCGCCATGACGCGCCCGGGCCACCCGCTGTCGAGCATGACCGGGTTGACGCTGCGCGACGTGGTGTCGGCCAGCTGGATCGTGCCGCCGGCGGGCAGTGTGTTGCGCCACCGGTTTGACCTGATGTTCCAGCAGGACGGGCTGGCGCCGCCGCTGCACACGGTGGAGACATCGGCGCTGTTGTTCATCACGCGCATGCTGCAGCAGAGCGACATGATTGCGGTGGTGGCGGAGGATGTGGCGCGCTATTACGCGGCGCATGGGATCGTGACGGTGTTGCCGCTGGCGATGCCGTGCCATATGGATGCGTTCGGAATCATTACGCGGTCGGACCGGCTGTTGTCGCCGGCGGCGAAGGTGATGATGAAGGCGTTGAAGCAGACGAGTCTGGTGCAGTATGGGAGGCGGTTGGAGGTGGGGGATTGATTTTTTGGATGAAATTGGCTGCTAGCGCTTGTGAGGTAAGCGCTGGCAGCTATTGTTTTTGTAGTTTTAGGCCTCCTGTCCGTTCGGGCTGAGCCTGTCGAAGCCGGGGCGTGCTGTTTTGGGAGGCATGCTTGGGTTGAGGGCGGAGGCCGGGAGTCGCCCGGCGTGCGAGTAACTTTCTTTCGCGTCGCCGAAAGAAAGTCACCAAAGAAAGGGCGACCCTGCTGTCTGCGACCCCTTCGCTGCGCTACGGGGCAACCTGGGGTGCTCGGTCACGGGGTGCACCGCAGAACTCGCTGCGCGCCTGCGGCGCTCCGCTCGGACAACTGCGGTGAGTCAGTTCACGAAGCATGCGCGCTCCGACGCGCATGCCACCCCGCGCCCTGCGCGCCCCAGGCGCATCCAGAAGGGAACCCGCGAGTCGGACATCCACACGGGCCATTGCTGCGCTCGGCCCTATCTCGCGGGCGCAAGCGCCTCGCGCAGCGCAGGCTGGGCCGAGCGCAGCAATGGCCCGTGTGGCTGTTTGGATGTTCGGCTGCCCACCCCCTGCTGGCTGCGCCTGCGGCGGGGCGGTTGTGGGGTGGCACGCGCGTCGGAGCGCGCGTGCTTCGTGAACTGAATCGCCGTGGTTGTCCGAGCGGCGCTGCGCAGCAGCAAAGCGAGTTCCACGGCGCACCCCGCAACCGCCCCGCCGCAGGTTTGCCCCTTCGCACAGCGAAGGGGTCGCAGACTGGGGGTCGCCCTTTCTTTGGTGACTTTCTTTCGGCGACGCGAAAGAAAGTTACTCGCACGCCGGGCGACTCCCGGCCTCCGCCCTCAATCCAAGCATGCCGCTCAAATCAGAGAACGAGCTTGCCCCAGCTTCGACAGACTCAGCCCGAACAGATGGTTCTCATCAGAACTGCAAAAACAATAGCTACCAGCGCTTAATGGATAAGCGCCAGAGCCCAAAAAAACTTCAAAAAATCAAACCCACCCCGCATCCACCTTGAACTCCTGCGCCGTACACATCGCCGCATCATCCGACGCCAAAAACAACACCATCCGCGCAATGTCATGCGGCCGCAGCTTGTCTGGCAAACACTGGTTGCGCGCCAATTCCTTCTCGCCCTCGGCATCCAGCCACAGCTTGATCTGCCGCTCCGTCATCACCCACCCCGGCGACACCGTGTTGATGCGGATCCGGTCCTGCCCCAGCGTCTTGGCCAGCCCGCGCGTGAGGCCGTTCACCGACGACTTGGCAATGGCATAGCAGGGGTAGCCCGTGCCCTTGCCCTGCCAGCCCGTGGAGCCCAGGTTGATCACCGAGCCCGCGCCCAGCCTGCGCATGCCAGGCACCACGGCCTGGATGGCGAAGAAGGCGGGGCGCTCGTTGATGGCCATGCGCTCGTCGTAGTACGCGGGCGTTACGGATTCGAGCGTGTGCCGGTCATCGCTGGCCACGTTGTTCACCAGCACCGCAAAGTCGCTGCCCAGCTCGGCCGCCGCTTCGGCCACACAGGCCTGCAGGGCGTTCACATCGCGCACATCGCACACACGCCACCAGGGGCGGGGCAGGCCTGCGTCGGCAATGTGTTGGGCCAGGGCTTCGCTCGCGTTGCGGGCCACATCCACAAACGCCACGCGGGCACCTTGCTCGGCAAACGCCGCAACGATGGCAGCACCAATGCCGCTGCCGCCGCCCGTCACAAACACGGCACGGCCTTGCAGGCTGGGGAATTTCGCCAGGCCCTGGGGGGCGCCGGTGGCATCGGTCGAGGAAGAGGAGGGGGTAAAAACCTTTGACATATAAATATTGCAATCAATCAATTGAAAAAAATTTCATTTCAAGCATCAATTGGCGTTGATAAGATGCCGTTCGTCAAGTGCCTGGCGGCAGGCCGATACAAAAAAAGACCGGAGACACGCATGCGCCCCTTGCTGGATACCCCCTTCTCTTCGCCCGAGGGCGCTGCCCGTTCCGCGCCCATCACCGGCGCCGTGCGCTGCGTGATCGCACTGGGCAACGCGCTGGGCGAAGGCGTGCTCTGGTCGGTGCGCGAGCAGGCCGTGTACTGGGTGGACATCCTTGGTCGCGAGCTGCACCGCTGGGACCCGGCCACCGGCGGCCACCAGCGCTGGACGTTTGACGAAGAGATCTCCGCCATCGCCGAACGCGCGCATGCCCCCGGCTTCATCGTCACGCTGCGCCGGGGTTTTGCGCTGTTCGACCCGGCCACCGACATGGCCCCGCGCTACCTGCACCAGCCCGAACCCGACCGCGCGGGCAACCGCTTCAACGACGGCAAGTGCGATGCACAAGGGCGCTTCTGGGCGGGCTCCATGGACTTTGCGTGCGAGGCGCCCACGGGCGCGCTCTACCGCTATGACCCCGACGGCAGTTGCACCCGCCACGACGACGGCTTTGCCGTGACCAACGGCCCCACCTGGTCTGGCACGGGGCAGGGCGCGGCCATGTTTTTCAACGCCACCATCGAAGGCAACACCTACCGCTACGACAGCAATCTGGCCGCAGGCACCGTGTCCAACAGAACGTTGTGGAAGCATTGGCTGCCCGATGACGGCCTGCCCGATGGCATGACCACCGACGCGCAGGGCCGCCTGTGGATTGCACACTGGGGCGGCTGGTGCGTGACCTGCCACGACCCGGTAACCGCCGTCGAACTGGGCCGCGTGCGCTTGCCAGTCAGCCAGGTCACCACCTGCGCGTTTGGCGGCGCAGACCTGCGCACGCTGTTCATCAGCTCTGCGCGGGTAGGTCTCACGCCCGAGCAGCTGGCTGCCGAGCCGCTGGCCGGGGCGCTGTTTGCGGTGGACACCGACAGCCTGGGCCTGCCCGCCCATCCATTTGGCGGCTGAGAGCGGCTCACAAAACCCTTCTGGCGTCGTTGCCGCGTCTTGTCGTACTACGCGTACTGCCTGCGACTCGGCGCCTGGCCAGAACCGCTGCGCGGGGTTTTGTTGTCCGCTCCAAGCACTGAACGCAGCCCCGCACGCTCCGCCAACCCGCAATCACTGTCAGCACCCTAAAGAAAGCACAACGCCCATGACCGAGGCCACATCCTCCCACCCCATCGTTTGGCTGCACCAAGCGGGGCAGCACCTGGGCCTGGTGCCCACACTGGGCGGCAGCGTGGCAGCCTGGCAGATCGACGACCCGCAAGAGGCTGGCGCACGCATCGACCTGTGGCGCCCGTGGGACGGCGCCACGCCCGACCTGTACCAGCTCGCGTCGTTTGCCATGGTGCCCTGGTCCAACCGCATCAGCGGCGGCGGGTTTGAGCATGCGGGCCAGTTCCACCCCATGCGCCCCAACCGCGTGGGCGAGCCGTACCCTATTCACGGCGATGGCTGGCTGCAGCCCTGGCAACTTACCCAGCCCGCGCCAGACACGCTGCAGATGCAGCTGCGCTCCGAGCGCTTTGACGACAACCCCTACGAGTACGAATGTGTACAGACCTTCCGCCTGGTGGACGGCGGCCTGGACCAGTCGGTGCAAGTGCGGCACCTGGGCGCGCAGCCGCTGCCCTACGGCCTGGGCCTGCACCCCTGGTTTCCGCGCACGCCCGGCACGCGCATCACGGCGCCGGTGCAGGGCGTGTGGCTGTGTGGCGATGACCCTCTGCCCACACAGCACACGCAGCACTTCCCGCCCGGCTGGGACTTGAACAGCGGCGCTCCCGCCAATGGCGGCCTGATCGACAACGCCTACACCGGCTGGGGCGGCACGGCCCAGATCGACTGGCCCGAGCGGGGCCTGCGCTTGACCGCCCAGATGCCGGACTTTGCGCAAGACGGCGGTACCGACCAGCACTACTGCCTGATCTACCGACCGCCACAGGGCCCAGCATTCTGCTTTGAGCCCATCACACAACCCATCGACGCCTTCCATCAGCCCGGGCAGCCCGGCCTGCGCACGCTGGCGCAGGGGGAGTCGATGGCGCTGCGTGTGCAGTGGCGCTACAGCAGCGGCGTGAGTGAGATGGATGCGGGGCAGTAGATTTTGATTGAAATTGGCCCTAGCGCTTAATGGTTATCGGTTGTTTGCTATCGAAATAATAGTTTTTAGACACGACTGACTCCGCGGGCTGTCTGCACCTAACTGGCCGTGCGTGCACCCCGTGCCGATTTCGCCTTGGCCTTCGCACCCCCGGCATTCAGGGCGACCGCTGCGCGGATCAGCGCCTTGAAGGCCTCCGCGTCCACGGTGTCCCCTTCGTGGATGTCTATGGCACGCCGCGCGTTACCGTCCAGACTGGCGTTGAAGAGCTTCGCCGGGTCTGGTAGCGATGCTCCCTTCAGAAAGGTCAGTTTTACCGCTGCAGTTCGGAGCCTGTTGACGGCCTCACAGGGGTCGCGCAGCGGTCTTTGCGGGATGGGGTGCAAGGCGCGGTGCGCAGCCAATAGCTTGGCTATTGGCAAGCGCCGCAACGCCGCAGACCGCCCGCAAAGACCGCTGCCCGAAGGGTTGGAGCGAAATCGGGCGATTGGACGCCCCGGCTGCTTGCATGGGCATGAGCCCATGCGGCGCATCCGAAGCATCCACTCATCCCGATTGCGCTCCAACGCGATCCCCTGTGAGGCCGTCAACAGGCTCCAAGACTCGCCCGTGCACAGAATCCCGCCCAGCGACCACACGGGCGTGCCGTTCCACTTCCATTCCTCCAACACCTCGGGCGCCGCTTCATGGATCAGCTGCCGCATGCGGCCCAGTGCTTGCCCGCGCCAGTCGTTCAGGTCGGTGATGTGCTGGTCGATCAGCACCGACGCGGGCGGGCCTTCGGGGGGGGGGTTGCAGTGCTCATGGGGTCTCCTGGTCAGTCAAGGTTGCAAGCCCCGCCTGCAACCGGTGCAGATTCCGCGCAGCGGCCGGGTAGCACCTGAGGGGTCAGAACGTTGGTGATGAAGCGTGATTTTTCCTCACGGTAGCGCTCCATGCCAAAGGGCGCAAAACGCTGCTTGAGCTGGTTGTACTGCTCCACCAGGCACGGGTCTGCACGCAAGGCATCGCGAAAGTGCAGAAAGAACTCAAACTCCGATCCTTTGGCCACCACCTGCAATGCCACGTGCGTGTCTGTGCGTGGCGACAGCAGCATGCACAGCTCTGGCGTGCGCAAGGTGTCCTTTTTGGCCACGTAGCCTGCGCCCTGCAGCACCTGAACGGCCCGCGCGTGCTCTTGCGCAGTCACCAGCACGCAAATGTCCAGATCGCCTTTGGACACTGCACCAGGTATGGCCGACGCACCAATGTGTTCCGCCTGCGCATGGGGTAGGAGCCGGGCGATCTCTTGCACTACGGACAGATATACGGCACCAGCGGCTCCCTGGTACTCAGAGGGTTCCAACAACTTCATGGGTCAAGATGATGCCAGTCTGGTGGGGGCAGCGGCCCCTGGAAGAGCCTGGTTCAGGACGCTCGGGCTGTTGCTCTCGACCACGTCCACGCGTCGGCCGACCGTCCCGCGCAGAGGTTGTGATAATTTGCAACTCTCCAACCGCCACCCCAACCACTCCGCAGGGACGATTGACCAATGAAGAACACCCAACCTGGAAGCGCTGGTCCGTTTGCACCACTGGCCATGCTGATGCTGCTGTCAACGCTGCCCTTTGCCGCGTCGGCTCAAACGATCTCCAGCGGCGCCCCTGCCGTGGCCAACGTGCCGGTGGACAGCCCCTTGGCGCTGGGCGCCTTGCTGGTGGCTGTTGCGCTGGCCGGGTGGTGGTCGCTGCGCCGCAGTCACGGCGTGCGGCGTGTGGCTTCGCTGCTGCTGGTGGCCGCAGTGGTGGGCCTGGCGGGGCAGGGGTCGGGTTTGATGGCGCAGGTTGTCAGTGCCTTCACCCAACCTGCGGGCGAGACACTGCCCATTACCGTCAGCCCCATCACGGCGGGTGGCTTCACGGGCTTTCAGCCTGCGGACTTCAGCAACAACTCCGGCGCTGCGCTGCGAATTGCCGCCATCGACCCGCCCGACCTGGCCCAGTGTTTTGCCACCAACCCGGCCAACACCTTGCTGCCCCCCGGGCCTCCCACGCCATCGCCCCATCCCGCCTGCGGCGTAGGGGCCATGCTGGCCAATGGTGCCACCTGCCGGGTGGATGTCGAGGCCATCTGCCGCAGCCTCTACGTCTCGGGCGCCACGCTGACCGCCATCAGCCCCACCTCTGGCACTGCATTGGGTGGGGTCGGCGTCACGCTGACCGGCACCGGGCTTACCGGCGCCACCAGCGTCACGTTTGACGGTGTGCCCGCTACCTCGGTCAACGTGGTCAACGCCACCACCATCACGGCGGTCACGCCAGCGCATGCAGCGGGTGCCGTCAATGTGGCGGTTTTCACCCCGGCCGGGGCCGCTCAGCTGGCAAATGGCTATACCTACCTCACTGCCGCTGCGTTGACCAGCATAAGCCCCAGTTCTGGCACCGAATTGGGCGGGACCTCGGTGACGCTGACCGGAGCCGAGCTGACCGGTGCCACCAGTGTCACCTTTGGCGGTGTGCCTGCAACGTCTTTCACCGTGAACAGTGCTACCTCGATCACGGCCGTCACGCCTGCGCACGCAGTGGGTGCTGTGGACGTGGTGGTTACCACTCCGGCCGGGGCTGCCTCGCTGGTCAATGGCTATACCTACCTCACCGCAGTCGTGCCAAGCACCGTGACCGCCATCAGCCCCTCCTCTGGCACCGCATCGGGCGGGGTGGGCGTCACGCTGACCGGTACCGGGCTCACCGGCGCCACCAGCGTCACGTTTGATGGTGTGCCCGCCACCTCTGTCAACGTGGTCAACGCCACCACCATCACGGCCGTCACGCCAGCGCATGCAGCGGGCGTGGTGGACGTGGTGGTCACCACACCCTCCGGGGCGGCCCAGCTGACCAACGGCTATATCTACCTGGCCACCGCTGTGGGGCAAAGCAGCGGGGGAGGGGTGATCGCGGTGCTGGACGGCGGGTTGAGCAACCTGATTGCGGCCACGGCAGACAACAGCACCGGCATTGACTGGGGTGGTATGGGCGTCGCTGTAGGAGCCAGTGCCCAAAGCAATACCGACGGTGCCGGCAACACCGCAACTATCGAAGCGATTCTCGGCGCGGGTGTGTATGCCGCGCAGATGTGCAGCGCTTACGAGGTCGATTCACAAGGCAATACACCCTGCCAGGTGGGCAACACTTGCTACAACGACTGGTTCTTGCCCGCCCGCAACCAGTTGGCTTCGCTGTTCATCAACAGGGCGGCCGTAGGTGGATTTGCCAACGGTACGTATTGGAGCTCTACGGAATCCCCAGACGTACTCAGGTTCAATGCGTGGGGCTATGAATTCTCTGGCGGCGGCGGCATTTCCGCAGAAGTCAGGTCGATGTCCCTGCGGGCACGCTGCGTGCGTGCCTTTACGCCATGAAGGCCAGTGTCGAATGCACCGCTGGCGCGCTGGCCCGGAGGGCAGGGCGCAGCCGCAGAGTGAAATTTCTAAGTGAAATATGGCCCTGGAGCTTGATGGGTAAGCGCTAACAGCTATCAAATGAAGAGCGGGTGGCCGTGGCGCCGCAGAAACCGGAGTGGCCGCGCGGCCTGCCCAAGTCGCTGGCCCCGCCCCGGCAGAACTTCCACTTGGCATGGCCCCTGGTGCATCTGCATGTCGCCCCTGCAGTCTGCCCACGCCGTCCGTCACCCGCTGCAGTGCGTGGGCTGCGTGTACGGGCGCCTTCGCGCCCACCCAACGGTGAGTGATTCAGGCAAACTGGCACGACCATGAACGTGATAGACCCGCGCACCGCCATCGTGTTGATCAGTGCCATGAGTGCGCTGATGGCGCTGGTGCTGTGGGCCCTCAAGCGCAGCTACCCGCCCAGCATTCAGGGTCTGGGCCAATGGGCGCAGGCGCTGTTGATCATTGTGGTGGGCGGCATCCTGGCGGCCTCGCGTGGGCAACTGCCTGAAATCCTCACCACGGCCGTGCCCAATTTCTTGCTGTGCTGGGGCGTGTATGGCCTGTATGCGGGCACCCAGCGTTTTTACGGCGTGCGCCCAGCCACCTGGCGCTGGCTGGCAGTGACTGTCGCCGTCACGCTGGGCACCCTTTGGTTTGCCCTGGGCGACCCCAGTTACACAGCCCGCCTGCGGCTTGTGACGGCACTCTTGGCCGTGATGTTTGCCGTGCACGCCTGGTTCATCGTGCGGCAGGGCATGGGCAGCTTTTCGCGCTGGCTCACGGTGGGGGTGATCGTGTACATCGCCGTGATTCAGCTGGTGCGGCTTGCCACCACGTTCTTCCTGCCCATGGGCGACACCATCTTGAGCGGCACGCCGCAGCACGTGCTGTTCATCGCCAGTTTTTCCGTGTCTGTCCTGCTGTTTTCGGTGGGCGCCGTGCTGATGGCTGGCGACCGCCTGCGGGCCGAGCTGGAGCTGCTGGCCACCCGCGACTCGCTCACCAACACCCTGACCCGGCGCTACATGGACGAAGCCTGCGCCATCGAGCTGGAGCGCAGCCACCGCACCGGCCAGCCCCTGGCCATGCTGATGCTGGACCTGGACCATTTCAAAACCATCAACGACACCCACGGCCACCAGGCCGGCGACCGCGTGCTGGTGGAGTTTGCCGCCAAGGTACAGCGCTGCCTGCGCAGCAAGGACCTGCTGGGCCGCTTTGGCGGCGAAGAATTTGCCCTGCTGCTGCCCAACACCCCCCTGGACGCCGCCCTGCAGGTGGCCGAACGCATCCGCGCCGCCTGCGTGCCCCAGGGCAACGAGGTGGGCTGCACCGTCAGCATCGGCGTCACCCTGAGCCTGCCGCAGAACGACTCGATGGACAAGCTGCTGGCGAGAGCGGATGCGGCGCTGTATGAAGCGAAGAACACGGGGCGGAATCGGGTGGTGGCGGGGTGAGGGGCTGTAGGGCTGTCGAGTACCCGAAAAATAGTTATTGGGGCACCTTGCCCTCATAGATCTGTTTAATGAGCCCAAACGCATATTCATGCATCCAAGAGCCGCCACCGCTTGAGATGAGGTCCTCATCGTCGTTTTGAAACGTCAGAAAGGGAACCACCTCACTGCCGTTAAATGTGGAGTCTCTGCTGCCATCCAGGATCACAGCCAGAGAAAACGATATTTTTTCCACCAAGCTGCGAGCGATATCGGGGGAGAGATTTTCGGATTCAAGTTCCCCTCTGACGGATTCGATGAGTGCACCCATCAGTGTTTTTTGCATCTCGTCAAAGGCGTGGCTGTCTTCGATCAGTTTCATTGCGTAGCTTCCTTGACTCAATAAGTATTGGTACCGCTGCCAACCGCCCTAAAACCACAGGGGGGCGATTTTCAGGCAGACAACCCGCTCATTGTGCAACTTGCAGTGCAACGACCAGCAAGGCTCTAGACGGCACGAAGCGTGTTGCGTGTCCCCAGCACAGCACTGTAAAGAATTTGAGTGAAATTCGCCCCTGGCGCTTTATCTATAAGTGCTGGCAGCTATCAATTCAAGAGTTCCAACGGTTGCTATCGTTGTGTGCGTATAGGCGGTAATGTTGCAAGGGCTCATGCGGTCACGCTCGCCAAATACGGGCGCATCACATTAGCCGCACGGTTCACTGTGGCGTAGTGCCACATGGCGTGCCTGCCGCGCAGTTGATGACCTGGATGCACGGCGCCCAACGGTTTCTGGAGGTGCAGCGGTTTGACCGGCGGGGGGCGCGTGGGCGCAGGGCGCTGCATTCCTTCGCGGCGCTGGACGCCGAGTTTGTTGGCAGTGGCGGCAACTGGCCGTGATCGCCAGGGCGTTGTGGAAAGAGGGCGTCATCACCCCCCAGGCCTTTGACACGGCCTGCCTGCTGTGGGCGTTTGGCACGCTGATCGGCAACACCGACATGCACAGCGGCAATCTGTCGTGCTTGTCAGAGGGGCGCAGGCCTTACGAGCTGGCGCCTGCGTATGACATGACGCCCATGGCGTTTGCTCCCACGGCGGGGGGGGGCTTGCCGGATCGGACGCTGGAACTGACGGTGGGGGAGCAGGTCAGCGCGGCGGCTTGGAAAGAGGCGCTTGCAATGGCGCAGGTGTTTGTTCGGCGGTTGGAGGACGAGGCGGGATTCAGCGCGGGTTTCGATGCGTGCAAGGTGGAGTTGCTGCGCTATGTGGCGGTGGCGGCAGAGCGTATTGGGCGGCTTGCACTTTAGAGTGGCTACTTGCCAGGCGTGCAGCTTAAGTAGGCAGCGATGGCGTTTTGCGGGTGCTGTGGAGGGGAGCTGGAATGCACTGGCACGTGATTTGGAAACCGATTTAGTGCGAAATGTGCTCAGAGCGCATGAGATTTTCTAGGTTTTTGGAGATCGAAATTTATTTCGGAGAAATATGGATAAAAGACTTGCCCAGCTTATTTCCGACTATCAGAAGGCGGTCGGTGCTGCTGTTGTTTTGATGGCCGAATCCGGGCTGAAAACCCCCTCAAGTAATGCCGAGTGGCTTGATTTAAAAATACCTGAACATGGGTATTTGAAAGATGGAGTAAGGTACTATAAACACGGATTCGGCTGTTGGGTGCACTTGCCCGAAGGTAAGGTGGATTTTGATTTTGGTCGAAATGGTCAAATTGATGGATTTGACGAGTGGCGACTTTGGAATTTTTGCCAAGATAGCACGAGAAAATATGAGTTTGAAACGCTGCAAGCGATTTCTGATTGCATTCGGCACGCTGTTGAGGAGGGAACTATTGTTGCCTCCTCTTATATTCTCTACTATGTTGTGGATTCGGTTAATTTATTAGGTCAAGAAGTGGCTCGAATTTTGGCAGTCGGCTGCGCCCTCCCTCATCGAGACCAAGATAGTATTCAGCTTCTTTCCTCTCAATGTTTCGAATCTGCAGACCTAATGTTCGAGCATTACAAAGTTATTAACCTTATGTGGGAGAAGAAGGGGAGGCTTGGCGGCACTAATGGTGTGAAGTTTAGAATTTATCTCCTCTCTTGGCTTGGATATCTAAACGAGACGGCTGAAGGTTTTAGAAAAATGAATATGCGACTCCTTCTGGAGCATAAACGCCCGACAAGCTTTGCTGAGTTAATTCCGGAGCTTAATAAAGTTGGAAGTTTAAGGAAGAAATATGACGATGATTTGCGAAAATTACGCAACGACACTTTCCACCTTCGTGCTAGTGATGAATCCATCACGCGGTTCTTCGCTGATGATGGTGAAAGAATGAAGTGGGCTACAGAGTTGCACGCAGCGTTTGCGTCGCTCTTTTCAAACTACCGAGTCTTGGCAGAAGTGGAGTATCTGCATCTCGGGCGCTTTGGCGAGAGCCAAATTCGCAAAGAGAGCACGGAGCGCCGGAAAATGAGAAGAGGCAATGCTACAGCGAAACTACAGGCAGAATGAAGGTCCTTGACAATTCGGATTGACGAGGAAGAACGCGTAATCGAATATTTCAATCGATGAAAGAAATTACTATTGCTACCTTTGGGCGGGAGCTGTTTCTAAAAAAGTGGTGCACCTATTCAATTGAGGGCAAGCGCGGTGATGATTTTGTTTGAATTCAATAGTTTTTTATGTAGCATTTCAACGCCTAAAAAATCTCCTTAATAAAGGAAGTGTTTATGGGGAAAATAATCGCTAGTAGAACCGGTCCAGTACTCGGAATCGAGTCTAGTGCAGATATGTTTGATAAGCTGAAATATGAATCATCGCGACTGAAGCAAGGGTGGCATCCGTATGATGCCTTTAACTTCTTGGTCACTGCTTGGCACCTTTTTGAGGATTGGACGAAGAGCGATGATTCTAGGTCTCTTTGTCGCATGAAACGACAGAGGCGACGGCTACCTTCAGAAATGGAATTCGTATTAGATATCGTTCGTGATCTTGTTAATGGAGGTAAGCATTTCCAGTTGACGCCAGACTCGGCGCAAAAACGTCGTGTCGGCGAAGTGCATACTGGAGAGGAAGTCGGGGTCTATGAATATTTATTTCACGAAAATTTGCCTGCAGTCACTGTTGATGGGTGCTGGTATTTTAGTATGCGGGTATTGCACAATATAATATTGAAATATTTCGATTGGGTGTTCGATGATTCAATTTCTATTGAGGACTTTCCAAGCGAGATCCTTGAAGCTATTATTTACTGTGATATCCCTAATCGTGGCGGCGGACCTTCGCCATTTGTTTGGCTTCTCCAAATAGAAAGTGCATATAGAGATGAAATCCCGAAAAATGCATAAGATATTTATATATGCTGCGATTGCCAAGCATTTCACATGACCCCTGGGTCTGTGCAAAGAGTCGAGCAAGTCAAATACTTGTATGTTGAGCGCTGGCTTTTTATCTCGGTTTATGCCCGATGCTGGCCGATACCCACCATTTGCACCAAGCTCAGCCGACCGCTCGCATCCCCACCAACCCCGGCATCGCCCCCCGCATCGCTTCCAAAAACAACCTTAGCCGCGCCGGATAAAACCGCGCATATGGGTACACCAAGTACACCGGCAGCGGCGCTGCGTGCCAATTGGGCACCAAGTGCAGCAAGTTCCCCTGCCGCACGTCGTTGTCGACGATCCACGCCGATGCAACACACGCCCCCAGTCCGGCCAGGGCGGCGCTGCGCAGGGCGTACAGGCTGTCGGTGGCCAAGCGGGGGGTGATGCCAAACGTGTGAGCCTCGCCGTCGGGCTCTTGGGTCAGGGTGACTTCGCGGCGGTAGAAGGTGCTCAGGGCCAGCCAGGGCAGGGGGTGCAGGTCTTGTGCGTGCCGGGGCGTGGGGCGCCCGGCCATGAGGGCGGGGGCGGCCAGCACGATGCGGGGCACTTCGGCCAGGCGCACTGCGACCACGCTGGGGTCGTCCACGGCGCCGACCTGGATGGCGCAGTCGATGCCTTCGGCGATGAAGTTGGGGCGGCGGTCGTGCAGCATCCATTCCACGTCCACCTCGGGGTAGCGGCGTAGGTAGGCCATCAGCGGGGCGATGAACTGGTCTTGCCCAAAGGCGTGTGGTGCCAACACGCGCAGGGTGCCGCGCGGGGTGTCGGCCGTGCCGCGCAGGTCGTCCTCCATGGCGCGCCAGTCTTCCAGCAGGGCCTTGGCGTGGGCAAAGCAGCGGTCGCCGTCTTCGGTCAACTTCATCACATGGGTGGATCGCTGCAGCAGCTTGATGCCCAGGCTGCGCTCCAGCGCCTGCAGGCGGCGGCTCACGGTGGGCTGGCTGGTGCCCAGTTGCTGGGCGGCGGCAGACAGGCTGCCGGCCTCGACGATGCGGACAAAGGTCTGCATCAGGTCGATGCGGTCGGCGCCGGGTTGCAAGGCTGGCAGGGTGTTGGTCATACGCAAAGCGTATAACGAATTTGCAATTCAGCCTACTACCCAGCGCGGCGGCGGGCTAGAACAATCGCACCATTCCTTTTTAACCGATGGTGTTGCGATGTCTTCCATTCAAAATGTGCATGCAAGCGGTGCAGCGGGGCGAGCCCCGGTGGCGCCGCCTGTAGAAAGCGCCGTGAGTGCGCCGCTGCTGTTGCTGCTAGCGACCACGGCGGGGCTGAGCGTGGCGTCGCTGTACTACAGCCAGCCCATGCTGGGCGTGCTGGGGCCCGATATGCAGGCCGACAGCCGTGTGGTGGGGCTGGTGCCCACGCTCACGCAGCTGGGGTATGCGCTGGGCATTTTGCTGCTGGCGCCGCTGGGCGACCGGTTTGACCGGCGCCGCATCATCGTCATCAAGTCCATCGCGCTGATGCTGGCGCTGCTGCTGAGCGGCCTGGCGCCCGGCATGGGCGCGCTGCTGGCGGCCAGCCTGGCCGTGGGCCTGGCGGCCACAGTGGCGCAAGACGTGGTGCCTGCCGCCGCCACGCTGGCCCCGGCCGCACAGCGCGGGCGCATGGTGGGCACGGTGATGACGGGGCTGCTGCTGGGCATCTTGTTGTCGCGCGTGGTCAGCGGCTTTGTGGCGCAGCAGTGGGGCTGGCGCACGGTGTATGTGGCGGCGGCGGTGGCCATTGCGCTGCTGACGGTGGCCGTGTGGCGCGGGCTGCCGCGCTTTGCGCCCACCACGCAGATGGGCTATGGCGCGCTGATCGGCTCGATGGTGGCGCTGTGGCGCCAGCACGCGGCGCTGCGCCGCGCGGCCTGGGCGCAGGGGCTGCTGGCCGTGGGCTTCAGCGCGTTCTGGTCCACGCTGGCGGTGATGCTGCACAACCAGTTCAACCTGGGTACGGCGGCGGCGGGCGCGTTTGGCCTGGCTGGGGCGGCGGGTGCACTGGCTGCGCCGCTGGCCGGGCGCCTGGCCGACAAGCGCGGGCCCGAGGTGGTGACGCGCTATGGCGCCGGGCTGGCCGCCGTGTCGTTTGCGGTGATGGCGCTGGCACCGCTGCTGCCTGCGCAGGCCCAGCTGGGCTTGATTGTGGTCAGTGCCATCGGCTTTGACTTTGGCGTGCAGGCCACGCTGGTGGCGCACCAGACCATCGTCTACGGCATTGACCCCGCAGCGCGCAGCCGGCTCAATGCGCTGTTGTTCACGGGCATGTTCATCGGCATGTCGGCAGGGGCGGCGCTGGGCGCTTTGGTACTGGCGCAGTGGGGCTGGCTGGGGGTCGTGGGGCTGGCCACCGTGTCGTCACTGGCGGCCCTGGGGGTGCGGGTGGCTCGGCGGGCAGGATGATTTGAATAAAAAATGGCTCTGCCGCCTTATGGGTAAGCGTTGGTAGCTATCAAAAAAAGAGCGGCCAAGGGGCCGCTCTTTTTTTTGCAGGGCTACCTTGCCGGTGGCCTCAGGCCTTCTTCACTTCAATGTGATACAGCCCCCAGGGGCACAGGCCAAAGCGTTCCTTCACTGGCTTGTCCTTGAAGGCGGGCAGCACGTCCGCGTCGTACACGGCCCACTGCGGGCCCAGGCCGCCCAGGGCCATGGGCTGGCCGTCGATGTGGGTGGCGACGATCATGCGGTAGGCCTGCACGTCGGCCATGCTGATGGTGACGTTGTAGCCGTCCACCGCGCGCAGCACCAGCTGCACGGGGCTGCCAGCGGCCACACCAGCTGCGGCCAGCACGGTGGTGAGCAGAGGGCCTTTGAGCGTGTGGGGCTTGCTGTCGTATTCCAGCGTGGGCTTGATGGTGACGGCGGGCATGCGCTGCAGGGCGGCGGCGTCCAGCGCGTGGGCTTTGTCGAACTGGATGCCGTGTTTGCCCATCATCTGGTCGATGGTGGCATCGAGCGCGCCCCGGTTGGGCTGGGTGATGGCGCCGCTGATGGTGAGCAGGGCGGGGCTGGTGGATGCTTTGGCGGGTGGGGCGGCGTGGCTGCTGGTGGTGGCGGTCCACAGGCCTGCCAGGCCGACGCTGGCAGCCACAAAGTTTCTTTTGTTCATGCTCGGTTTCTCCTCGTGTGATGCTTGGTTGATTGATCGATGGATGGGGCACATCAATCCGGGGCGCATGGTAAGCGCAGGACTGGCGCTTGCCACCCAAAAAAGTGTCAGTACCTGTGTGGACGTGCCGCGTGTGCCGTGTGTGCCGTGTGGCATGCGTGTCCTGTGGCCTTCAACCCCCAGGGTGCATGGCGCACCCTGCCAGCGCGCAGACGCGAGCCGCACCACAATCGGTGCCCATGACTTCTTCTTCGACGATGCTACGGCTGATCAGCCTGGCGGCCTTTTGCAGCATGGCGTCCATGCGCGTGTGCGACCCGATGCTGGTGGCACTGTCCCTTGAGTACAAGATCACCACGGGCGATGCATCGGCCGTGATTGCGGCGTTTGCCGTGGCCTACGGCGTGCTGCAGCTGGTGTATGGCCCGCTGGGCGACCGGGTGGGCAAGGTGCGCGTGATCATCGGCGCCACGGCGGCCTGTGCGGTGTTCAGCGCCATGACGGCGCTGGCGCCCAGCTTCAGCCTGCTGGTGGTGGCGCGTGCGGCCATGGGGGCGGCGGCGGCCGGGATCATTCCGCTGTCGATGGCGTGGATTGGCGATGAGGTGGCCTACGAGCAGCGGCAGGAAACATTGGCGCGCCTGATGGTGGCCACGGTGACCGGGATGATGGCGGGCCAGTGGTTTGGCGGCTTTGCCACCGAAACGCTGGGCTGGCGTGCGGCGCTGGGTGTGCTGGCCGTGCTGTTCTTCACGGCAGCCACGCTGCTGTTGCGCCATGCGCGCGCCAGCGGGGCGCTGCGCCCTGTGGTGGTGCCGGGCGCGCCGGCGTTCTCGCTGGCCAACTACCTGGCGGGCACCCTGGCGCTGCTGCGCATCCCGCGTGTGCGCTGGGTGCTCACGGTGGTCACGATTGAGGGCGCACTCGCGTTTGGCACGCTGGCTTTTGTGCCCGCGCGCATGGTCGATGGCTTTGGCCTGTCAGCCTCTGCCGCTGGCGGGGTGATGGTGCTGTATGGCGTGGGCGGGCTGATCTACAGCGTGTTTGCGCGGCGTTGGCTGGCGGCGCTGGGCGAGCGGGGGCTGGCCGTGCTGGGGGCCAGCTTCATTGCCATCGGCCTGCTGTCGCTGGCCTGGGCGCCTGCGGTGGGCTGGGCCATGCTGGGCTGCTTCTTGGCGGGCATCGGCTTTTACATGCTGCACAACACGCTGCAGGTGCAGGCCACGCAGATGGCGCCGCAGGCGCGGGGCACGGCGGTCACGCTGTTTGCGTGCCTGCTGTTTTTGGGCCAGTCCACGGGTGTGCTGCTGGTGGCGTTCAGTGTGGACCGGGGATGGCTGCCGCCAGTGTTCACGGTGGCGGCGGTGGGGGTGTTTGTGCTGGGCCTGCTGATCTCGCGCCGGGTGCAGGCGCGGGGGGCGGTGGCAGGCGCGTGACCACCCCGCCAGTGGTTGTCAGCCCCGCGCCTCGTACCAGCCTTTGCTGCGGTTGACCACGGCCACCACCGCCAGCATCACGGGCACCTCGATCAGCACGCCCACCACCGTGGCCAGCGCTGCGCCGGAGTGAAAACCAAACAGGCTGATCGCCGTGGCCACGGCCAGCTCGAAGAAGTTGGATGCTCCGATCAGCGCCGAGGGGCAGGCAATGTTGTGCTTTTCGCCCACGGCGCGGTTCAGGCCATAGGCCAGGGCGGAGTTGAACAGCACCTGGATGAGGATGGGCACGGCCAGCAGGGCGATGACCAGTGGCTGCTGCAGGATGGCCTCGCCCTGGAAGGCGAACAGCAGTACCAGCGTGGCCAGCAGGGCGGCGATGGACCAGGGCCCGGTGCGCGCCACGGCGGCGTCGAAGGCGGCCTGGCCCTTGCGCAGCAGACGCTTGCGCAGCCACTGAGCAATCACCACGGGGATCAGGATGTACAGCACCACCGAGGTGAGCAGCGTGTCCCACGGCACGATGATGGCCGACAGGCCGAGCAAAAAGGCCACCAGCGGCGCAAACGCCACGATCATGATGCTGTCGTTCAGCGCCACCTGCGACAGCGTGAACAGCGGGTCGCCCCCGGTGAGGCGGCTCCACACAAACACCATGGCCGTGCAGGGTGCTGCGGCCAGCAAAATGAGCCCGGCGATGTAGCTGTCGATCTGGTCGGCAGGCAGGTACGGCGCAAACCAGTGGCGGATGAACAGCCAGCCCAGCAGCGCCATCGAAAACGGCTTGACCAGCCAGTTGACGAACAGCGTCACGCCAATGCCGCGCACATGCTGGCGCACCTCGGCCAGCGCACCAAAGTCCACCTTCAGCAGCATGGGGATGATCATCACCCAGATGAGCAGGCCCACCGGCAGGTTGACGCGCGCCACCTCCAGCGCGCCCACGGCGCGGGCCGCGCCGGGCAGCCACTGGCCCAGCGCAATGCCCACCACGATGCACAGCAGCACCCAGACGGTGAGGTAGCGCTCGAACACCGCCATGCCGACGGCCGGGGAAGGGGGCAGCGCACTGACAGCAGCACGTTGTAAAGGGCTTGGTGGCAGGGTCATTTCAGTGGTCCATTCAGTTATCCATTGCGCTGCGCGCCACTCGCGATGCATGCAACTGGCGCGCTCTAAACCAGCGCCCCCGCGCAAGGGCCGCCCCGCCGCGCTGGGGGCGTCCCCCTCCCGGCTCGCGCAGCGAGGCGAGAGAGGGGGAAGGCGCGAAGCGACTCAGGGGGTGTTTCATCATTGCTTGGGCAGGTTGCGGGCCGTGGCTTGCAGCGCGGTGGCGGCGAGCTTGTCGTCGGGCAGGTTCACCAGCAGTTCCAGGCGCTGCTTGATGGCGTGCAGGGTCTTGCGGAAGGCCTCGGCCTTGTCGGCGTCCGAGCCATCGCCCGCTGACGGGTCGGCATAGCCCCAGTGCGCCGTGGCCGGGTGGCCGGGCCAGAAGGGGCAGACCTCGCCCGCTGCGTTGTCGCACACGGTGATGATCAGGTCCATTTGCGGCGCGCCGGGGGCGGCAAACTCATCCCAGCTTTTGCTGCGCAGCCCTTCGGTGGGGATGCCCGCGTGGGCCAGCGCCTGCAGGCCCAGCGGGTGGGGCTGCTGGTTGTCGCGTGGGCTGCTGCCGGCTGAATAGGCCTTGAAGCGGCCCTGGCCCATGGCGTTGAGCAAGGCCTCAGCCAGGATGCTGCGGGCGGAGTTGTGCGTGCACAAAAAGAGCACGTTCAAAGGAGGACGTTGTGGGGTGGCGTTCATCGTGGCTCCAGGCTCAGCAGCACTTGTTGGGGTTGTTGGCGGTGGGGCCGCAGCACGCGGCCTGGCCTGGCGCGGGGGCCGACGGCGCGCCCGTGGGGCAGCACGCGGCCTGGGCTGGCTGCTGCGTGGTCTTGGCTGGCTGCTGTGCAGCGGCTTCGTTGAACACGGGGATGTTGCCCAGCGTGTGGAAGTGTTCCCAGGCCACGCCCTGCGGGTCGGTGATCCAGTGCTTGTCGCTGCGGGCGTAGCAGCAGGTGGTGGCGCCTTCGTCCAGAAGGGCCATGTCGGCGCCCTGGGCGCGGGCCTTGAGCTCGACCAGTTCGTCGGCCTCGTCCACCTGGAAGCCCAGGTGGTCCACGCCGGGCTTGTCGCCCCGGGTAGAGATGGCGAAGTTCACGCGCGGGTCTTCGAGCATCCATTTGGCGTAGTCGGTCTCGACACGTGCAGGTTCGGCCGCGAACAGCCGGGAGTAGAACGCGATGCTCTTGGCGAGGTCATCGACATGCATGTGGACGTGGAATCGCTTCATGGTGGTTTCCTTTCGGCTGTGGGTCGTGGGGTGGGGGATGTGAGGGAGGCGATCAGCACTGGCAGGCGGCGGTGGCCTCGTCGGTCAGGCAAGCAGCGCCCTGGCAGCAGTTCTCGGTCAGGTAGGCCAGCAGGTCGTTCATGGTGGCAAACGAGGCGCGGTAGATCAGGTTGCGGCCCTGGCGCTCCTGGCTCACCAGGCCCGCGTGGGTCAGCTCCTTGAGGTGGAACGACAGCGTGTTGGGCGCAATGCCCAACTGCTCAGACAGCCCGCCGGGCGTGAGCCCTTCCTGGCCCGCCACCACCAGGGCGCGGAACACCCGCAGGCGCACTTCCTGGGCCAGGGCGGCGAGGGATCGGATGACATCGGTTTCTTGCATGGTTCGATAATACAACAAAAGTTGAAATATAGAAGTATCGCCTGGAGAAGTTTCTGGAGTCGTCAGGAAAATTCAAGAAAAAATGGCAGTCTGCGCTCTATGGTATTGCCCTGATAGCTATGAATTTCATAGTTACTTAAGTCTGTGTACCACGGTCTTCATAACTCGACGATCTAATCACCCGATTTTTTAATCGTTTGTGAACTTACGATTCGCCGATACAGTCGCCCATCCTTTTCCAGTCCCGCGCGGCAGCGGCCACTCACTGTGGGGCCGCTGCCGCGCACTGCTTTCCATGATCGATTTACGGGGTATCACCCAAACCTACCAGGGCCCACAAGGCCCCGTCGAAGCCCTGCGTGGCATCGACCTCACCATCCAGCCGGGCGAAGTGTTCGGCATCATCGGCAAGAGCGGCGCGGGCAAAAGCTCGCTGGTGCGCGTAATCAACCTGCTCAACCGGCCCACCACGGGTCAGGTCATCGTGGGCGGGCGTGACCTGACCCAGCTGAACGACGCACAACTGCGCGAGGCCCGGCGCGAGATCGGCATGGTCTTCCAGCACTTCAACCTGCTGTCGTCGCGCACCGTGTTCGACAACGCCGCATTGCCGCTGGAACTGGCGGGCATGGACAAGGCAGCGATCCGCGAGCGCGTGAACCCGCTGCTGGAGCTGGTGGGCCTGGCCCACCTGGCCGACCGCTACCCCGCGCAGATCAGCGGCGGGCAAAAGCAGCGCGTGGGCATTGCGCGCGCGCTGGCGAGCCGCCCCAAGGTGCTGCTGAGCGACGAAGCCACCTCGGCGCTGGACCCGGAGACGACCCGCTCCATCCTCGACCTGCTGCGCCAGGTCAACCGCGAGCTGGGCCTCACCGTGGTGCTCATCACCCACCAGATGCAGGTCATCAAGCAGGTGGCCGACCGCGTGGCCGTGATCGAGGCGGGCCGTATCGTGGAGCAGGGCCGCGTGCTCGATGTGTTCACGCGCCCGCAGCAGGCTATCACCAAGAGCCTGATCGACGAAATCCTGCCGCAAGAGCTGCCTGCGAGCGTGCTTGACCATGTGCGCAAGCTCACCCGCCAGCTGGCCACCACGGCGCCCGGCCACGCGGGGCGGCTGCTGCGGCTGTCGTACTCGGGCGACAGCGCCTACCAGCCCATCCTGTCGCAGCTGATCCGCGAGTTTGGCGTGGACATGAGCATCCTGCACGGTCAGGTGGACGAGATCCAGGACGAGACCTTCGGCTCGCTGGCCGTGTACGCCAGCGGCGAGCCCATGCAGGTGCGCGGCGCGGTGGAGCACCTGCGCGCGGGCGGCGTGGCGGTGCAAGAAGTCACGATCGAGATCTGAGGAGGAAAGCCATGTTCGACCATTTCACTCCGGCCATGCTGGACCTCTTTGCCTCCTCGTTGTGGGAGACGCTCATCATGGTGGGCATCTCCGGCATTGTGGGTGGCCTCATCGGTGTGCCGCTGGGCGTGTTCCTGCGCCTCACGGACCACGGCGGCGTGCTGCAAAACGGCCCCGTCAACAAGCTCGTGGGCTGGCTGGTGAACGCCGTGCGCTCCACGCCTTTCATCATCCTGCTGGTGGCCATCATTCCCTTCACGCGCTTCATCACGGGCTCGTCCATCGGCACCGCCGCCGCCGTGGTGCCGCTGACGATTGCCGCCGCGCCTTTTGTGGCTCGCCTGGTCGAGGCCGCCTTGCGTGAGGTGGACCACGGCCTGGTCGAAGCCGCGCAGGCCATGGGCGCCACCACCAGCCAGATCGTGTGGAAGGTGCTGCTGCCCGAGGCGCTGCCCGGCATCGTGGCGGGCCTGACCATCACGTTTGTGAGCCTGACCGGCTACTCGGCCATGGCCGGTGCGATTGGCGGCGGTGGTTTGGGTGACCTGGGCATCCGCTACGGCTACCAGCGCTTTCTGCCCGAGATCATGCTGGCCGTGGTGCTGGTGCTGATCTTCTTTGTGCAGGCCGTGCAGAGCCTGGGGGACTGGGCGGTGCGCAGGTTGAACCACCGGTGATCTGGGTATGAGGCCCGGGCTTGTTTGCTATTGAATAAATAGCTGCTAGCGCTTTATGGTCAAGCGCCAGGGGCCAATTTCAGGCTCTCTTCCGTTTCGGGTGGAACACTACAGTTCAAATAAATCCATTGACACCCCCTGAACAGGAGCCCTCCCGATGCAAGAAGCGTTGTTCTGCCAAGCGTTGGGGCTGGCCGCGCCCTGGGCTGTGGAGCGTGTTGCACTGGATGTCGAGCGCAGCCGCATCGACCTGTACGTGGTCTGGCAATCGGGCAGTGCCGCCTGCCCCGTTTGCGCCGCAGCTGAGCAGAAACTGCATGACCACCGCCAGCGCAGCTGGCGGCATCTTGATTTCTTTCAGTTTGAAGCCTACGTGCACTGCGCGCTGCCCCGGGTGTCTTGCAGCGCCTGCAGCTCTACGACCCAGCTGAGTGTTCCCTGGGCGCGAGAGGGCAGCCGCTTCACGCTCATGTTCGAGGCTCTGGCTCTGACGCTGGCCCGTGAGATGCCGGTGGCCGCGTGTGCACGCATCCTGCGCTGTGCGGACAACGCCTTGTGGCGCCAGATCGATGCCCATGTCAGCCTGGCGCGCGCCAAGGAGAGCTACGCGGGTGTGGCGGTCATCGGTATCGATGAGACCAGCTGCGCCAAAGGCCACAGCTACATCACCCTGGTGCACGATCTTGAGCGGGCGCGACTGATCTACGCCACACCCGGCAAGGATGCCAGCACCGTGCAGCGCTTTGCGGCGGACCTCAAGAGCCACCAAGGCAGGCCCGAAGCCATCCAGGTGGTGTGCATGGACATGTCCAAGGCCTTTATCGCAGGAGCAGGCCAGCACTTGCCCCAGGCGGCCATTGCCTTTGATGGCTTTCATGTGGTGCAGATGGCCAACCGGGCAGTGGACGCAGTGCGGCGGGAAGAGGCCCGGGGCGAGCGCTGGCTCAAGAAGACCCGTTGGTGCTGGCTCAAGGACAAAGCCAAGTGGACGGACAAAGAGCAGGCAAAGATGGATTGGCTGCCTCGCACCCGATTGAAGACCGCCAGGGCGTGGCGGATGAAGGAGGCGCTGCGCGATGTTTACAGGAACTCAGACGCGGATGCCGCCAGCAGTGCACAGGCACTCAAGAAATGGCTGCACTGGGCGCAACGCAGCCGCTTGCAGCCCTTCAAGGACTTGGCCAAGACCATCCAGCAACACTGGGCGGGAATACTCCAGGCGTTTGATGCTTCTCATCTGCACACCGGCTATGTGGAGGCGGTGAACTCACTGTTGCAAGCAGCTAAGGCCAAGGCGCGTGGCTATGGCACCACCGATCACTTCATCGCCATGGCGTTCTTGATTGCTGGCAAGCTCACTCACCTGCCAGGCAGTCCTTTGCGAAAAGCAAGGGCCTGACCATGGCTCTGGTGGGGAATGTGGCGTTCCACCCGAAATGGAAGAGAGCCCAATTTCATTCAAATTTCGGCCCCATTCTTTGAGCCAGCAGCGGCGTCGGTCTTAACTCCCTCTCCCCTCGTGGGAGAGGGCGGGGGAGAGGGGGCAACGGCGTGTGCGGCGCTGACCTACCTCTCTCCCCAACCCTCTCCCGCGAGGGGAGAGGGAGCCTGAACAACCCCTTCAGCCCGGCACCCGGTAGTGGTAGCCGTACGCCGTCTTGAACCCCATCGACTGGTACAGCCCCAGCGCTGGCGTGTTCTGCGCGCGCACTTGCAAATAGGCGCTGGCTGCCCCGGCCTCGGCGGCCCAGTGCAGCAGGGCTGTGACCAGCGCACGCCCGCGCCCGCCGCCCCGGTGCTCGGGCGCCACGGCCAGGTCGTACAGGCCCACGGCGCCGCGCTCCAGCACCGCCAGCCCAAAGCCCACGGGCTGGCCTTGTGCGTCGTGCTGCAGTGCAAACGCGGCAGGGTGGGCAATGTGGTCCAGCATGCTGTTGTGTAGCGCGCGGTGGTGTGTTGGAACGCTGTTGGCAGCGGCAAAACCCTCCAGCCAGGCGGCAGTGGGCGTGGTGCTGATATGGGTGCTGCCATCGGGCTTGCCCACCGAACCCAGGGCCAGCGGCCGGTGCAACACCAGTGAGGGGTCGAAGTGCTGGTAACCCGCCTCGGCCAGCTCCTGGTCGGCCTCGGCCGGGGCCAAGGGCGAGATGCGGAACACGGCGGGCAGCCCGTGCCGTGCGTACAGCGCTGCAGCCGCTTCACGCACCCCGTCAAACGGCGCGCCGGGCAGCAGCGCGTTGACCGAATTGGCACGCTTGGTGTAGCCGCCCGACAGCCGGAACACCCAGCCCCGGTGGAACACCGTCTGGCGCGCGGGCCAGGCGTTGAAGGCGCGTTCTTCAAGGGCGCGGATCAGGGCTGAGGGTACGGTGGGCTCGATGGTGGTGGGCGTCATGGCAGGCGTTATACCAACCCGCCCCTCGGGCACACCCTCAGTCGGTTCAGTCAGTTCAGTCGGTGGTAATCTTGTGGTCGGCCACCAGCTTGGCAAAGCGTGTGGTGTCGCTGGCTATCTGCTCGGCCATTTGCGCGGGCGTGTTGCCAATCGGCTCGGCTCCGATGTCCTGCATGCGCTTCTTGAAGTCGGGCGACTGGATCACCTTGACCATCTCGGCGTTCAGCCGGGCCACTACATCGGCGGGTGTGCGTGCCGGGGCCAGCACTCCAAACCAGGTGCCGATGTCAAAGCCCGCAAAACCGGCCTCCTGCAGCGTGGGCACATCCGGCAGCGATGAGGACCGCCTGGCCGTGGTCACCGCCAGCGCGCGCAGCTTGCCCGCCTTGATGTGGGGCAGCACGGGCGTGATGGTGTCGAACGACATCGACACCTGCCCGCCCAGCAGGTCGGTGGTCAGCGGGCCGCTGCCCTTGTAGGGCACATGCAGCACAGGCTGGCTGATGGTGGTCGAGAACTGCGTGCCGATCAGGTGCTGCGCCGTGCCCGCGCCGTTGGAGCCATATGAAAACTTGTCGGGCGCTGCCTTGATCAGGGCCACAAGTTCCTTCACATCCTTGGCGGGCGTGGTGGCGCTCACGGTCAGTACGTTGGGCACCAGGGCCACGGTGGTGATGGGTGAAAAGCTCTTTTGAAAGTCGTAGCTGAGCTTTTTGTAGACGCTGGTGGCAATGGTGTGGTGCACCGCGCCCATCAGCAGCGTGTAGCCGTCGGGTGCGGCCTTGGCTACGTAGTCGGCACCAATGGTGGCGCCTGCGCCGCCCCGGTTTTCCACGATCACGGGCTGGCCCAGCGCGGTGCTGAGCTTTTCGCCCAGCGCACGCGCCAGCACGTCGGTGGTGCCGCCCGCTGCAAACGGCACGACGAGGGTGACGGGTTTGCTGGGCCAGGCCTGTGCGTGGACAGTTTTGCCAGGTAGCAGGCAGGCGGCTGCGGCCAGCGCCGCCAGTGCCATCAGGTGTTGACGGCGCAGCGGGTGGGCGATGGCGGTGGGGCCGGGGGTAGGGCGATGCATGGTTTGTCTCCTAAAGGATGGGGGTGCGGCGGCTGTGTGGCCTTTGCGGCCTTGTGGTGGTGCCCGCCGTGTGGCGTCCAGGCCCGTTCTTGCGGGCGTTGAACGATTGCTTTCAGGCGGCTTTGCGCTCGGTCTCTTTGCCGCTGATCAGCGCGCACACCGCATCGGTCACCTGCGCCGTGGTGGCCGTGCCGCCCAGGTCACGGGTGTGCAGGGCCGGGTTGGCGGTGACTTGTTCGATGGCCTGCATCACGGCGCGGGCAGCATCCACCTCGCCCAGGTGCTCCAGCAGCATCACCACCGACCAGAAGGTGCCGATGGGGTTGGCCAGGCCCTTGCCCATGATGTCGAACGCCGAGCCGTGGATGGGCTCGAACATGCTGGGGTAGCGGCGCTCGGGGTCGATGTTGCCGGTGGGCGCGATGCCCAGGCTGCCGGCCAGCGCGGCGGCCAGGTCGCTGAGGATGTCGGCATGCAGGTTGGTGGCGACGATGGTGTCCAGCGTTGCGGGGCGGTTGACCATCCGGGCCGTGGCGGCGTCCACCAGCTCCTTGTCCCATTTCACATCGGGGAATTCGGCCGCCACCTGTGCGGCAATCTCGTCCCACATCACCATCGCGTGGCGCTGGGCATTGCTCTTGGTGATGACGGTGAGCTGCTTGCGGGGGCGCGATTGCGCCAGGCGGAAGGCAAAGCGCAGGATGCGCTCCACGCCCACGCGGGTCATGATGGAGACATCAGTGGCCGCCTCGATGGGGTGGCCCTGGTGCACGCGGCCGCCCACGCCCGAGTATTCGCCCTCCGAGTTTTCGCGCACGATGACCCAGTCCAGGTCCTTGGGCGTGCAGCGCTTCAGGGGCGCGTCGATGCCCGGCAGGATGCGCGTGGGTCGTACGTTGGCGTACTGGTCGAAGCCCTGGCAGATTTTGAGGCGCAGGCCCCACAGCGTGATGTGGTCGGGGATGTCCGGGTCACCGGCGGAACCGAACAGGATGGCGTCCTTGCCGCGCAAGGCATCCAGCCCGTCGGCCGGCATCATCACGCCGTGCGCGCGGTACCAGTCTCCGCCCCAGCCAAAGTTTTCAAACTCGAATTGCAGGCCGGGGTGGCGGGCGGCCAGGGCTTCGAGCACACGCTGGCCAGCGGGAATCACTTCCTTGCCGATGCCGTCTCCGGGGATGGTGGCGATTTGATAGGTGGTCATGCAGAGGCCTGGGTGAAAAGGGTCTGGAAATGCCTGTGCAGCAAGGCACAGGCGTGAAAGAGAGACACAGGAGAAACCAAACGGTAGAGGGACTGTAGGCCTGGACGCCTTTGAAGAACGCCGCTAAAGTGAATCCATCGTTAACCTGCAGTTAAGAGCTATTCGATGAGTTCCACCATCCAGCCCGCAGAACTGGGCTTCTTTTCTGCGCTGGCCGCCAGCCCCAGCCTAAGCGCCGCAGGGCGCGAAATGGGGGTCTCCACGGCGGCGGTCAGCAAGCACCTCACGCAGATGGAAAAGCGCCTGGGTGTGGTGCTGGTCAACCGCACCACGCGCCGCATGAGCCTCACGCCCGAGGGCGAGCTGCTGCTGGAGCACGCGCGCCGCATCCTGCGCGAGATCGATGCGCTCGATGAACTCATCGTGCAGTCCAAGGCCAGCCCCAAGGGCCTGCTGCGCGTGAACGCCACGCTGGGCTTTGGCCGCATGCACATCGCCCCCGTGATCTCGGACTTTGTGCGCCAGTACCCCGAGGTGGATGTGCAGCTGCAGCTGTCGGTGCACCCGCCGCCGATCACCGACGATGCCTACGACGTGTGCGTGCGTTTCGGCGAGCCGCCCGACGGCCGCGTGATCGCCCGCCGCATCGCCCCCAACCGGCGCGTGCTGTGCGCCGCACCGGCTTACCTCGACCGCCACGGCAGGCCCCGCGTGCCGCGCGACCTGATGGAGCACCAGTGCATCGGCATCCGCCAGGGCGACGAGGCCTATGGCCTGTGGCGCCTGACCACCGGGCGCGGCAGCAAGGCGCACACCGAGTCGATCAAGATCACCGGCAACCTGACCACCAACGACGGCGAGATCGCCGTATTGTGGGCACTGCAGGGCCACGGCATCGTGATGCGCGCCGAGTGGGACGTGAACCGCCACCTGGCCCAGGGCCTGCTGGAGCCCGTGCTGCCGCACTACCAGACCCCGGCGGCCGACATCTATGCGGTGTACCCGCAGCGGCACCAGTTCTCCACCCGCGTGCAGGCGTTTGTGGGGTTTCTGGCCGAGGCGCTGGCAGCGTCGGGGGCACCGGCCGCTGTGCCCGCCAAGCCGGGCAAGTTGGGTAAAAGCGCAATGCAGGTTTCCTGATCTGCGGGGTGGCGCTGGTGTCGCTGTGCGGGTAGGGTGTCGCCATCCCAGTCCGTTTTGCCCGCCTTCTTCCGCTGCCCTGCCCAGACCAGGCTTTTACCCATGAAACCACTTTCGCAGCTTTTTGCCGCGCTGGCATGCGCCCTCACAGCCCTGCCGGTGCTGGCTACCGACTCCACCGCAGCCCAAGACTGGTCTCTGTCGGCCGACGGCGCCTATGTACTTGATGTGCGCGCAGGCCTGGCCTGGCCGCGTTGTGTGGAAGGTATGCAGTGGACGGGAAAAACCTGCACCGGCAAGCCGTTGCTGCTGGACCGTGCTGAAGCCACCACCCTGGCCACCGACCGCTGGAAGGCCGAGGGCGTGGGTTGGCGCCTTCCCCGCGCGGCGGAACTGCAGCGGCTGGTGGACAAGTCGCTGTCTCCCCCGGGCCTCAACCCCATCCTGTTCCCGGCCGCGCCGGGCCAGTGGCACTGGTCATCCACCAGCAACGTGAGTGCGCCCAGCGTCAACCCATACACCTACGGCAACATCGCGCAAGGCCGCGCGGGCGATGGGGGGCGCCAGGCCGCAATGATCAACGGCTGGGCCGTGAACCTGTCCACTGGCGAGGCGCGGGGCGATGCGGCACGGGCCAGCAAGCTACCGGTGCGGCTGGTGCGGCCGATGCCGGTGGGGGCGGGGAAGTAGCCGCAGACGTCGCACGGAGCAGGTAGCGGCTCAGGCACCTCATGCTGCCACCGTTTCCGCATCGCCCGCCACAAACACTTCGCGGGCAGCGGCCAGTCCGTTCAGCGCGGCGGGAAAGCCTGCGTAAACAGCCATCTGCATGAGGACTTCCACGATCTCCTCGCGGGTGACGCCCACGTTCTGCGCCGCCTGCAAGTGCACCTTGAGCTGTGGTGTCGCGTTGCCCAGCGCAGTCAAAGCAGCGATCACTGCAATTTCGCGGCTGCGCAGGTCCAGTCCGGGTCGGGAATAGATGTCGCCAAACGGAAACTCGATCAGGTAGCGGGCGAAATCCGGGGCGATGTCGGCCAGGCTGGCGACGACGTGCTCACCGGCGTGGCCGTCGATTTCGCGCAGCTTGGCGAGGCCCTGGAGATAACGGGGATTGGTTTCGGGGGACATGGGTGCTTCCTTGGCGGGGTGACGAGGGTGTGTGGCGAAGGGAAGCCTCCAGATCCCGGTAGTGCGCGATCTTGGCTTGCAGCGCCTGTGCGGCTTGCTGCATGGCGGTGATGGTTGCAAGCACCTGAGCAAGGTGATGCTCCAGCAGCTCGCGCCGTTCGGGGGCGGTGGTGTTCCCTTCGCTGCGCAGCCGCGCGAAGGCCTGCATCTGCCCGATGGGCATCTGGGTCTCGCGCAGGCGCAGCAGGAATCCGATCCATTCCATGTCCGAAGCCGCATAGCGGCGCTGGCCACCCGGCGCGCGCGCCACGGGCGCAATCAGCCCGGCGCGCTCGTAGTAGCGCAGCGTGTGCGCGGTCAGGCCCGTGCGTTCGGCGACTTCGGCAATGGTGAGGAGGGATGCCATGGGAACGATTCTGAAAGTTGGAGTGCACTCTAAGTCAAGCACTGAATCGCTCCAACGTGACAAGGGGTCGCAACAGGCCGCTGTCTAACCCTTGTTCGTATTCGCAGCCTCGTGATCTCTAGCCACCCGCGTGCTTGCAAGCAGTCTCTTCACCGCAGCTGCAACGCCTGCAGCACCAGCGAAAACGCAGGCGATGGCTGGCGCCGACTGGGGTAGTACAGGTGGTAGCCCGCGAACGGTGGGCACCAGTCTTCCAGCACTCGGACCAAGCGTCCGTCTTCGATGTGGGTGGCCAGTTCGTCCTCGGGCAGCAGCGCAATGCCCAGCCCGGCCAACGCTGCATCGACCTGGGGCGGGGCGGTGTTGAAGATCAGCGGGCCATCTACCCGCACGTTGACCTGTTTGCCCTTGCGCGCAAAGTCCCACACGTACAGGCCGCCCGAGGTAGGCATGCGCTGGTTGATGCACCGGTGCGCCGTCAGGTCGTGCGGGGTTTTGGGAATGGGATGGGCGGCAAAGTAGCTGGGCGATGCGACCACGGCCATGCGAAGCGGCGGGCCGATGGGCATGGCAATCATGTCCTTGTCGATGGTGTTGCCCAGGCGGACCCCGGCGTCAAAACGGTCGGCCACGATGTCGCGAAAGCCGTAGTTCATGTCGAACTCCAGCGTGATGTCGGGGTTGTCGTGCAACAGTGGCATGAGCTTGGGCAGCAGCGTAGTGTGCATGACGTGGTCGCCGCAGGTGATGCGCACAGTGCCTGCGGGTTTGTCGCGCAGTGCGGTCAGCGCATCCAGCTCGGCCTCAATCTCGTCAAAGCGGTGACCGATGGCTTGCATCAGGCGTTCGCCCGCTGGTGTGGGCGAGACGCTGCGCGTGGTGCGTGTGAGCAGCCGGATCTGCAGGCGCTCTTCAAGGCCACGGATGGTCTGGCTCAGCGCGGACTGCGTGACGCCCAGAGTGGCTGCGGCCCGGGTGAAGCTGCCCTCGCGCGCCACGGTGACAAAGGCCAGCAGATCGTTCAGGTTGCGTCTCGCCATGTCTGATTCTCTGAATTGATTGGTTAGCCAGCCTTATAAACCCATTCGCCATTCATTATCTAGTCGGCGCAAGCAATGCTGGGCAAACTTCTTGCCATGGCACAACGCATCAGCACCCACCCCTTCCAACGCCGCGCCCTGGCGGGTGTCGTCTTGGCATTCACCCTGGCAGCCGGGGTGATGCCCGCCACCACCTTTGCACAGCAGGGCCCCATGAAAATTCATCTGCATATCGATGGTGCCATTGCCACCGCCACCCTGGACAACAACGCCGCAGCGCGCGATTTTGTGGCCCAACTGCCGCTGTCGCTGACGTTGCAGAACTACGCGGAGATAGAGCGCATTGCGACCCTGCCGCACAAGCTGTCCACCCCGGCCGCATCCATGGGCATGACCCCTGTTACTGGTGATATCGCTTACTACGCGCCGTGGGGCAACCTGGCGATCTATCTGAGCGGCACCGTTCACGACCGAGGCCTGGTGCGCCTTGGCAAGGTGGACAGTGGCTTGGCAGCCCTGCAACGGCCTGGGCCCTTCGCTGTGCGCATTGAGCGCGCCAACGATTGAACGGCAGCCTTCTTCGCCCCCTCGCGGCGCCAATGCCGAATTCCTCCCATTCCCAAGAGCATCGAACATGAACAAGACCTTCAACACACCGAGCACACAACCTGGCATAGATCACTCCACCTCGGACCGGCGCGACTTCCTGATCCGAGCGGGCTTTGGTGCCGCAGCAATGGGCGGGCTGTCTGCCGCGGGTGGTACTGCGATGGCAGCGGGGCCGCAGCCAGCGCCCGGCAAGCTCAGCGGCGCCGACAATTTCTACCAAAGTGACAAGGTGGCCGTGCGCAAGGTGACCTTCAAGAACCAGTACCGCATGGCGGTGGCTGGCAACCTGTTTGTGCCCAAGAACCTGGACCGCAGCAAGAAAAATCCGGCCATTCTGGTGGGCCACCCCATGGGCGCAGTCAAGGAACAAAGCGCCAACCTGTATGCCACCAAGATGGCGGAGCAGGGTTTTGTCGCGCTGTCGCTGGACTTGCCTTTCTGGGGTGAGAGCGAGGGCCAGCCGCGCAACGCGGTGGCGCCAGACATCTATGCCGAGGCTTTCAGCGCAGCGGTGGATTTTCTGGGCACGCAGGCGATGGTGGACCGCGAGCGCATTGGGGCCATTGGCGTGTGCGGCAGCGGCAGCTTTGTCATCAGCGCCGCCAAGATCGACCCGCGCATGAAGGCCATCGCCACCGTCAGCATGTACGACATGGGTGCTGCCAACCGTGATGCGCTGAACCACTCGCAGACTGTGGAGCAGCGCAAGCAGATCATTGCCGCCGCTGCCGAGCAGCGCTATGTGGAATTCACCGGCGGGGCCATCCAGTACACCGGTGGCACAGTGCACGAGCTGACGGCAGACACACACCCCATTCAGCGGGAGTTCTATGACTTCTACCGCACCCCGCGTGGCGAGGTCACGCCCAAGGGCGGCTCAGCCAAAACCACCACCCACCCCACGCTGACCAGCAACGTCAAGTTCATGAACTTCTACCCGTTCAATGACATCGAGACGATTTCTCCGCGCCCCATGCTCTTCATCACGGGTGACCAGGCGCATTCCAAGGAGTTCAGCGAAGACGCCTTCAAGCGCGCTGCCGAGCCGAAGGAGCTGCACATCGTCCCCGGTGCGGGCCATGTGGATCTGTATGACCGTGTGAACCTGATCCCATGGGGCAAGTTGACGGCGTTCTTTGGCAAACACCTGGCTTAAGCAATGACCACCCAGGTTTGCGACGCCCCGCCGCACCACACAGGCGGTGAAGACGGGGCGGCGGCGCAGCCCGCGCGCTGGAGCGGCGTTTTTGCGATGACGCTCTGCGTGTTTGCGCTGATCGCGTCGGAGTTCATGCCAGTCAGCCTGCTCACACCCATGGCCGCAGACCTGGGTGTCAGTGAGGGTTGGGCCGGGCAGGGCATTGCGATATCGGGCGCCTTCGCCGTGTTCACCAGCCTGAGCATTGCAGCGCTGGCAGGCAGGATGGACCGAAAGACCCTGCTTCTGGGCCTTACGGCGCTGATGTGCTTATCTGGCGCGGTCATTGCACTGGCGCCGAACTACGCGGTGTACATGGTGGGGCGCGCGCTCATTGGGGTGGTGGTGGGAGGCTTTTGGTCGATGTCGGCCGCCACGGCCATGCGGCTGGTGCCCGCGCAGCAGGTGCCACGGGCCCTGGCCATCTTCAATGGTGGCAACGCGCTGGCCACGGTGGTGGCGGCGCCGCTGGGCAGCTATCTGGGGGCCGTGATTGGCTGGCGTGGGGCTTTCTTTTGCCTGGTGCCGGTGGCGGTGCTGGCCTTCATCTGGCAGTGGGTGAGCCTGCCGCCAATGCCTGCCTGGCCCCGGCGCTCTGGGGCCTCTGGCCTTGTTTTCAGACTGCTCCGGCGCCGGATGATTGCTGTGGGCATGCTGGCAGTGGGCAGCTTTTTCATGGGACAGTTTGTGCTGTTTACCTACCTGCGGCCATTTCTGGAGACCGTCACGCATGTGGGTGGGTTCACCTTGTCGTTCATCCTGCTGGTGATCGGGGTGGCGGGCTTTGTGGGCACCACGCTCGTCGGCGCGGCGCTGGCCAGAGGCTTCTACCCAACGCTGTTCACGGCACCCGTCTTGATGGCGCTCATCGCCATCGCGCTGATCTGTCTGGGTGACCAGCTCACCGCTGTCACGGCCTTGCTGGGTGTATGGGGCATGGTGGCCACGGCAGCACCGGTGGGCTGGTGGACATGGGTCGCCCGGTCGATGCCGAAAGACGCTGAAGCCGGAGGCGGCCTCATGGTGGCGGTGGTCCAACTGGCCATCGGCCTGGGCTCCACGGTGGGGGGCCTGCTGTTTGACCGCAGCGGATACCAGAGCACCTTTGTCGTCAGCGCTGTTTTGTTGCTGGTGGCCGCGTTGCTGGTCTTGCTGACCTGGCGCTCTGGTAGGGCCGAGGGCCGTGCTTTTGTCGGTAGTTGAAGGTTGAAGGAGATGGGGTGAACGCGTGCATTGCGCGCCAGCAAACTGACGGCGATGTGGGGTGCAAAACCGAGGGGACAGCAAAACCCGGCGTCCTGGTGAAAAATGGCGCAGCAGGTGGAGAGGCTGCGACCTGCTGGCACCCCAGTCTCCCTCCACGTCGCGCCACTTCATGTGCGCGGCCCCATTTCCATCACCCCACTGCGAGACCTCCATGAACCCATCCATCCCTACCACCGCGCTGCAGCTGCGCTCGCTTGTACAAGCCAATGGCACCTTGCAGATCAGCCTGGAGCCGACACCCGTGCCCACGCCAGGGCCTGACGAAGTGTTGATTCAGGTACAGGCCACGCCCATCAACCCATCGGACATTGGCCTGCTGCTGGGCCCGGCTGATCTGTCCACCGTGCAGGTCACCGGCAGTGCAGACCGCCCCGTGGCCACGGCCCGCATCCCCGAGCGCGCCATGCCCGGCATGGCGGCACGCCTGGGCCAGAGCATGCCCGTGGGCAACGAGGGCGCAGGTCTGGTGGTGGCTGCGGGTGCATTGCCCGCTGCGCAGGCGCTGCTGGGCCGCACGGTGGCAGTGATTGGTGGCGCCATGTATTCGCAGTACCGCGCCATGCCTGCAGCGCAGTGCCTGCCTCTGCCGCCCGGCACCACGGCGGCTGAGGGCGCGTCGTGTTTTGTCAACCCGCTGACTGCGCTGAGCATGGTCGAAACCATGAAGCGCGAAGGCCACACCGCGCTGGTGCACACCGCTGCGGCCAGCAACCTGGGCCAGATGCTGCTCAAGATTTGCCAGAAGGATGGTGTCGGCCTGGTCAACATCGTGCGCAAGCCCGAGCAGGCGGAACTGTTGCGCGAACTGGGCGCCCAGTACGTGTGCGACAGCAGTGCGCCCGATTTCATGGCCGAGCTGACCGACGCGCTGGCCGCCACGGGCGCCACCATTGCGTTTGATGCCACGGGCGGCGGCACGCTGGCGGGGCAGATCCTGCAGTGCATGGAGGCCGCCATCAACCGCAAGGCCAAGGAATACAGCCGCTACGGCTCGGCCGTGCACAAGCAGGTGTATCTGTACGGCCACCTGGACACGCGCCCGACCGAAGTGCACCGCACCTTTGGCATGGCCTGGGGCATGGGGGGATGGCTGCTGTTCCCGTTTCTGCAGAAGATTGGCGAAGAGGCCACCCAGGCGCTGCGCCAGCGCGTGGCGGCCGAGCTGAAGACCACGTTTGCCAGCCACTACGCGCGCACCGTGTCGCTGGCAGGCGCGCTGAGTGCCGAGTCCATTGCGTTCTACGGCCCGCGCAATACTGGGGCCAAGGTATTGATCGACCCGTCGCTGTAAGCGACGTTGCAGGGGCGCTTGCGGCGCCTTGAGGGACGGTCCACTACGGCAGGCGCCAGGCAAGCTCGGTAAGTGCCATGTAGCCAGCCGACGCCGCGTGCGCCAACAAAAAGGGCTCCCCTAGGGAGCCCGATCTGCCTGCCCGCCCCTGCGGTTCAGTTAACACTCCCCATGGCAACAGCACCTGCAAATGCGAAGTGCCACCACCATGGGAAGTCCCGCAACTGCTTCAACCAAACTCAAGCAGTTGGTCTGCCAATTACATGGCGCTGAATTCGCCGTGGGGGATCTGGCCGGTGCGCAGGGCTTCTGCTGCCTGGGCACGCACGGCAGCGCGGTCAGCGGTGGAGGTGTAGGTCACCACACGCGAACCAGCAGGTTCCTGGCTGCGCGTCTGGGCGACGGTGGCGGCTTCAGCGGCCACTTCAGCGGCCACTTCAGCGCGGGTGCGGTTCGTTTCGAACTTCAGGGCGAATTGCGAGCTGTCGGCTTCGTCAGCCTGGGCGCCAAAAGAAGCGAAAGCGGCAACAGCAGCGACGGAGAGGAAACGGGCGGTCTTGTTCATGATGAAAATCCTTGAAAGTTAAAAAGCGTCTCAAAAAAGCCGGGTCAAAAACCATTTCTGAACCGGGTTCGGTGAGTCGCCTTGCGGGTTCGGCTCATCGATGGGATGAACTGTACGCCGATGGTGTTCACGGAAAAACTACCTGGTCGCGAACTAACTGTTCCAGTATTGAGAACAATCCTTCCATCATCCCGCGCTCCCGGGTGATCTTTCAGGGCTCGAATTCTGCTGGAAAAAACTGTATATTCATACAGTATCAAACCACAGGAGTAGCAGTGCCATGCAAGTCATCGAATCCACTTTCGTCGTCAACCTCCGCGACTATCCCGAGGAGCTTCCGCCCAAAGAGCGCATTGCCGCAGAAACTCGGTACGCCAGGGCCCTGGAAAAGCAGCTTGGCGGCCCTGAACAGGTAGCAGCTGCGCTGGACACCATGCAGAGCCTGGAGGAGTCGCCCCCCGAGGTGGTGTCCCCTGGCGATCTCACTTTGCTCAAGGCCTGGGGCAAGGCCAGCGTGGCAGCCCGGCAGGCCGGGTTCCGGGATTTGGGGGAAGGAGAGGGCGCGTACTTTGAAGTAAGGCTGGTCTGAGAGGCTGAGAGTCCTTCATCCATGCCCGCCTTGCACGCCAATACGCCCCAGCTCGTCGTTACAAATGCTCGCCATAGCCTGAGCTATGGCTGTGCTTTGCGCCTAGATCCGAGGCGTATTTGCGCGCCTTTCGGGCCCGGCTAAAAAACTCTCAGCCTCTGAGCCTGAAAGCCCGCAGCACGCAGTGGGGCTGACCGAGCCGTCGTGCAGGCGCGTGCTGGGTGTGAGGGCCGGGTCACCCCGGTGCTTGCACACCCGCCGTGTGGGCAGATACTGTGTGTACATTGCATTACCAGCACGATCAACGCCGGAGACACAACACCATGACCCTGCCGCTTCACCCCCTGGACCCAGACCTGTTTGCCCGCGCATTGCCGCTGCTGGACGAAGAGTGGCTGACCCGCGACCCTGAACTGGCGCCCGTGCTCCCCACGGTGCTCGCGCGCAATGTGGGGCAGGACTGGCACAAGGCGGGCACGTTTCGCCACCACCTGGTGGGCGTGACGCGCACGCTGACCGTGTGGCAGCAGCCGCGCGATGTGCGCCTGCTGGGGCTGCTGCACAGCGTGTATGGCAATGCCTTTGTGGACCTGGTGAAGTTCGACCCCGCCAAGGAGCGCGCCCGTGTGCGCGAGATTGCGGGCGAGTCGGCCGAGCACCTGGTCTACCTGTTCTGCACCCAGTCGCGCACGCAGTTTGTGCAAAAGGTGCTGGCCCATGCACTGGAGGCGGACGGCAGCCTGGTGCTGCAAAAGGACGGGCAGGACCATGTGCTCACGCCCTACGAGGTGGCGGCCTTCATCATCGTGAGCATGGCCGACACCATCGAGCAGTGGTTCAGCTGGCAGGACGATATCTTCTCGCGCTTTCCGGACGTGCAGCACCGCAGCCAGAAGGCGCACTGGGCCGCATCGCTGTGGCCCGGGCCCATGCGGCCGTCGGGGCGCATGGTGCACCAGATCAATGGCCTGGCCAAGGCGCTGCAGCACCCGGGCCTGAAGGATGTGCTGCCCATGCCGCCGGTGTTTGCGCACTGCTCGCAGTACCTGTCGGCCGCCAACGAGGCGGCGGCCACGTCGCTGTACTGGTCGGTCATCCAGCAAGACCAGCCCCTGGTGGATCTGGACGTGGCCACCGGCGTGCTGGAAAGCGCCGTGCGCCACAACCCTTGGGTGGGCGAGCCGCAGATGGTGCTGGCCCAGCTGTATCTGTCCGCTGGCCGCAAGGACGACGCCAAGGCCGCCGCCGAAAGCGCGCTGCACCTGTTCAGCGCCTGGGGCAATGCGTGGGACAAACGCGTGCAGTGGGACGCCTGGGTGGCCTGGACGCGCATCCTGCTGCAGGGCGCGACGGTGGAGGGCACCTGGCCCGAGCGGCTGGACAAGCTGAACAACGTGGCACTGCGTGGGTGACTTGGAACATCCCCCAGAGTGACTGCGCCACTTCCCCCTTCTCTCGAATCGCAGCGCGATTCGGGAAGGGGGACGCAGCCCTCGCTGCGGGGCGGCCCTTGCTCGGCTGCCCTCGTTGGGCGCGCCAGTTTCGTGAGGTGGGGGTGGGGGCGCGGGCCTTGTCTTCTTATTCGAATTGGTTTTAATGAAATGAAAACTTAGTTGTTCCTGTGTTATCGGGAAAACCCTAGGATGCGAGCCATCTCTCAACGAAAGGTTTTCCCTGTGAACAACAACAAGCGCCTTCTCCTGCAATCCGCCCTGGCTCTGGCCGCTGCTGCCGCTTTCTCGTCCGGCGCCATGGCCCAGGACAAGCCCATCAAGGTGGGCGTGACCGGCGGCCCCCACGCCCAGATCTTCGAGCAGGTGAAGAAGGTTGCCGAGAAGGACGGCCTGAAGATCCAGATCGTCGAGTTCAGCGACTACGTGCAGCCCAACGCCGCGCTGGCTGCAGGCGATCTTGATGCCAACAGCTACCAGCACAAGCCTTACCTCGATGCGCAGGTGGCCGACCGTGGCTACAAGCTGGTGTCGGTGGGCTACACCGTCAACTTCCCCATCGGCCTGTATTCCAAGAAGGTCAAGAAGCTGGAAGACCTGAAGGAAGGCGCCAAGTTCGGCATCCCCAACGATCCCACCAACGGTGGCCGCGTGCTGCTGGTGCTGCAGGACAAGGGCCTGATCAAGCTGCGCGACGGCGCGGGCCTCAAGGCCACGCCGCTGGACGTGGTGAGCAACCCCAAGAAGCTCAAGTTCGTGGAACTCGACGCTGCCCAGCTGCCGCGCTCGCTGGACGACCTGGACGCCTCGGCCATCAACACCAACTTTGCGCTGTCGGCCGGCCTGAACCCTGGCAAGGACGCGATTGCGCAAGAAAACGCCAAGAGCCCCTACGTCAACCTGATCGCCGTGCGCGAAGCCGACAAGGACAAGCCCTGGGTGGCCAAGCTGGTGAAGGCCTACCACTCGGAAGAAGTGAAGAAATTCATCCAGACCGAGTTCAAGGGTTCGGTGCTGCCAGGGTTTTAAGGCTTCACGCTGAGCGCACCCTGTGATGGGTGGGCGCTGCGGTGCCCTGGTTTGACTTGCTCCCGCGAGGGGAGCGGGAGCCCAAAAGCGCTGTCGAAGAACGGCAAATATTCAGATTCCATTGGCATCCAGCGCTTGTCCAGCAGGCGCTGGATGCTATTTTTTTGGTAGCTATTGGCCGGCCCAGTGCCCCGGCTGCTTTGAGGGGAAACAGGCGGGCCACGCTTGCGTCCACAATGGGAGGGTTAACGTTCTGTAGCAATTACGCCCAGCACACCCCTTCCACCACGGCCCCCCACCCATGTCCTTCGCGGAACGAATCCTCTCAGCGGTCTGGTTGAGCGCAGCCACGCTGTTGTTCGCCGCGTCGCTGTGGGTGCCGGACGTCAGCGTGCGGGTGTTTCTGGACAACGCCTCGTGGACGCTGGCGTTTGGGCTGTCGGCCTTCTGGGCCTGGCGCGGCTGGGTGCAGGCGCCGCCTACCGACCGCGCGCTGCACGCCGGTCTGCTGGCCTTTGCCCTGCTGGTGGCTGTGGGGCAGATGGTGTGGAACGTGCAGGTGGCGCTGGACTGGAACCCGTTCCCCGCGCCTGCCGACCTGTTCTTTTTGGCAGGGGGCCCGCTGTGGGCGGCCACCGTCATCCGCGCCACGTTTGCCCGCCTCTCGCGTGACCGCGCCTACCCGGCGGCGCTGGACTTTGGCGGTGCCGTGCTGGCGCTGCTGGCCTTCACCCTGGTGATCTATCTGCCCTCGGGCGGGGTGGGGTCGGCGGCGGTGGGTACGGTTCTGGTGCTGTACCCGGCAGGGTTCCTCACGGCGGCGGGAGTCACGGCGCTGGCCATTCCTACCGTGGGGGTGCGGGTGGCGCGCTCGCACCTGCTGGTCTTGATGGGCCTGTTGGGCTATGGCCTGAGCTGGATGCAGTGGAACCTGATGGTGATCAGCAGCACGGTGGAGCCGGGTGTCTGGTTCAACGCCAGCTTCAGCCTCTCGGCGCTCGCCCTGGGTTGGGGCGCGCGCTGGCTGCGCTTTGAGATGTCGGTGGATGCCGACTACCGCCGCCAGTGTGACCGGGCCATGAACTATGTGCCGCTGGTGTCGATGACGCTGGCGGCCATCACCCTGGTGCTGCTGTTTGTCGCGCCCGACGGGCGTGCCGGGGTGCAGGCGCTCATCTTGGTGTGCTGCCTGCTGGTGCTGCTGCTGGCCGCACTGCGCCAGACCATTGTGGTCAGCCTGCTCAACCGACTGCGCACGGCCGAGGCCGCCGTGCTGCGCAACGAAGAGCAGCTGTACCGGGTGGCGCACTTTGACGCGCTCACCGGCCTGCCCAACCGCCGCTACTTTGAAGATGCGCTGGAGCGCGCCGTGGCCGAGGCCGCGCGCGACACGCAGGGCACCAACCGCCGTGTGGCGCTGCTGCTGATCGACCTGGACCACTTCAAGAGCGTGAACGAAACCTACGGCCACCGCGTGGGCGATGCGCTGCTGAGTGAGGTGGCCCAGCGTATCACCCAGCTGCTGGCGGGGCAGGGCCTGGTGTCGCGGCTGGCCAATGACCAGTTCACCGTGATGCTGCTGCGCCCCGCCTCGCGCACCGAGCTGGCGCAACTGGCCGCATCGCTGGTTGAAGGGCTGGGGAGACCCTGGGAGCTGTCGGAGGTGGGGGCGCAGTACATGGGTGCCAGCCTGGGCATCAGCCTGTACCCGGACGACTCTGCCAACAGTGTGGAGCTGGTGCGCCACGCGCATTCGGCGCTGCACGCCACCAAAAGCGCAGGGCGCGGCTCGTACCGTTTCTACATCGAGGAGTTCACGCAGATCACGCGCAGTCGGCTGGAGCTGCGCCGCCGCCTGCACAGCGCGCTGCAGGGTGGCGAGTTCACGCTGGTGTACCAGCCCCAGCTCAACCAGCAGCGCCATACGGTGGGCGCCGAGGCGCTGCTGCGCTGGTCAGTAGACGGCAAGGCGGTGCAGCCGGACGAGTTCATTCCGCTGGCCGAGGAGAGTGGGCTCATCGTGCCGATGGGCCTGTGGGTGTTCGACACCGCCTGCCGCCAGGTGGCGCAGTGGCGCGCCGAGGGCTGGCAGGTGCCGGTGGTGTCGGTCAATGTCTCCACCATCCAGCTGCGCGAACCAGGGTTCACCAAGACCTTGCTGGGCGTCACCGAGCGCGCGGGGGTGGAGCCTGCGGACCTGGTGCTGGAGATCACCGAGTCGCAGTTGCTGGACGAATCGCTCTACGCCATTGCGCTCGACCTGAAAAACGCGGGTTTTGCGCTGTCGATCGACGACTTTGGCACCGGGCACTCGTCGCTCATCAAGCTCAAGCGCCTGCCAGTGGGTGAGCTGAAGATCGACAAGGTGTTTGTGCGCGACATCGTGGTGGATGTGAACGACCGCGAGATCTGCGCCACCATCAATGCGCTGGCCCGCACGCTGGGCCTTTCGGTGGTGGCAGAAGGGGTGGAGACCGAGGAGCAGCTGCAGCTTTTGATCAAGATGGGCTGCGAGCGTTTTCAGGGCTGGCTGTTTGCCCCGGCGCTGCCGCCGGAGCAACTGGCCCGGCAGTGGCTGCAGCGGCAGTCGACAAGCCACACAATCGTTTGAATGCGGATTTGCTATTTAATTTATAGCTATTAGCGCTTATTTAATAAGCGCTGGAGTCACTTTTCAGCATAAAAACAAAACCCGGCAGGGAGCCGGGTTTGTCAATGTTGGCGGGCCTAGTGTCCAGCAGTTGCCGTTCAGGCCGCTTGCGCTACGCTGGCTTGGTTGGCTGCGGCGCCGGTGTGGTTGGTGATTTCCACTTCGGCGGAAGCCAGGGCTGCGGCCTTGGCATCAGGGCCCATGGCCACGCCTTCAGCGCGCACAAACCGCACGTCGGTGATGCCGAAGAAGCCGAACACCACCTTCAGGTAGCTCTCCTGGTGCTCCATGGCCTGGCCGCCTTCGCTGGTGGAATACACGCCACCCCGGGTAGAGGCCACGATCACAGTCTTGCCTTTGGCCAGGCCTTCGGGCCCGTTGGCGGTGTACTGGAACGTGCGGCCGGGTTGGGCAAGCCGGTCGATCCAGGCCTTGAGCTGGGTGGGAATGCTGAAGTTGTACAGCGGTGCGCCAATCACCACCACGTCGGCTGCCAGAAACTGGCTGACCAGTTGCTCGGACACCGCGTTCTCGCGCTTTTGCGCTTCGCTCAAGCCTTCGGTCTGGCCCGTGCGCGGAGTCATTGCGTCCATGGTGAAGTGTGCGGGGGTGTTGGCTACCAGATCGAGGTAGGTCACCTCGGTGGCTGGATGGCTGGCTTTGTAGGCGGCCACGATCTGTGCCGTGAGCTGTCGCGAAACGGAGTTGGCACCGGTGATGGCGGAATCAACGTGAAGCAGTTGCATGAAAAACTCCTGGGGTTCTGTGGATGGAGCCACAGCGTGTGGCCATGGGATGAATTGTGGTTGTTCATCCGTTTGTTGATAAGGTGGTTAATTTGAGATAGATTGTTCCATCCATCGAATGAATCGCGCGTGGCTACAACCCGCACTTCCACCATGCAAGACCTCAACGACATGCTGTATTTCGCCGAAGTGGTGGAGCGCGGTGGCTTTGCCGCTGCCGGCCGCGCCCTCGGCATCCCCAAGTCGCGCCTGTCGCGGCGCGTGTCCGACCTGGAGGCGCAGCTGGGTGTGCGTCTGCTGCAACGCACCACCCGCAAGCTGTCGCTGACCGAAGTGGGCGAGGCCTACTTGCGCCATTGCCAGGCCATGCGCGAGTCGGCCCAGGCTGCTGCCGACACTGTGGCCCAGGTGCAGACCACACCGCGTGGCACCATCCGCGTGAGTTGCCCGGTGACGCTGGCGCAGACCGTGGTGGCCGAGCTGATGCCCCGGTTTCTCGCCCAGTACCCCGAAGTGCGTATCGACATGCTGGTGAGCAACCGTGCGGTCAACCTGGTGGAGGAGGGCATCGACGTGGCGCTGCGCGTGCGCCCCTCGGTGGACGACAGCGGCAGCATGGTCGTCAAGCGGCTGGACCACACCACGCAGATCCTGGTGGCCAGCCCCGAGCTGCTGATCCGCCAGGGCACGCCCAAGACGCTGGACGATCTGGCCAAGCTTGACAGCATTGCCATGTCGGCACCCGAGGGCCGGTCCATCTGGAATCTCATCGGCCCTGGCGGCGTGCACCAGATGGTGCAGCACACCCCGCGCTATGTGGCCGATGATCTGCTCACGCTCAAATACGCCGCCGTGGCGGGCACCGGCGTGTGCTGGATGCCCGACTACATGTGCCAGGAAGAAATGCGCGAGCGCAAGCTGGTGCGGGTGCTGCCTGACTGGGCGCCTGCGCCCGCCATCGTGCATGCGGTTTTCCCCTCGCGCAGGGGTCTGTCGCCCGCCGTGCGGCGGTTTCTGGACTACCTGGGCGAGGCCATGCCCGGGCGCAGCAGCCTGAGCACGCGGCAGGCCCTGCAGGGGCTCGACGGCGCGAATATCTGAGTTGCTCAGCGCAAAGGCTGCGCTTGTGCACGGGTTCAATGGGCGGCACGCTTTTTGGCCCCACAATGCAACGAATTGCAACTGTGCGGGCTGCCCCGTCCCTGTGTTCAGCACACGCGGCGGCCCGGGGATTTTTTGTGACTGCTCCACACCCCATCGACCAAGACATCCGGCAGGCCCGTGTGCACCCCGCCGTGCGGGCCATCGTGGTTCCGCCGTGCCCCGAATCGTTGCTGCGCCTGCAGCAGATCATGGCCGAGCCCGAGCTGGATTCGGCGGCCCTGGAACAATTGGCGTCCTCCGACGTGGCCCTGGCCGCTGCCGTCATGCGGCTGGCCAACAGCCCGCTGTATGGCCTGGCCCAGCCTGTGCAGACCGTGGGCATGGCGCTCACGGTGTTGGGGCTGCAGCCAGCGGTGCAGTTACTATCGGCCTTCATCACGCGCAACGCGCTGCAGGTGCGGTCGCCGCTGCTGGAGCATTTCTGGGAAAGCTCGCAGCGCCGCGCCATCGCCTGCGAACACATCGGCCACCAGCTCTACAGCTTGGACCCCGGCCTGGGCTACAGCTTCGGTCTGTTCTGCCATGTGGGCATGCCGGTGTTGGTGAAGGCGGTGCGCGGCTATGCTGGCACCGTGACCGAGGCCCTGGCGCGCAAGGACCGCACCTTCACCCAGACCGAAAACGCCAGCCACCGCACCGACCACGCCGTGATGGGCGCCATCGTCGCGCGCACCTGGCACCTGCCAGGCGACGTAGCGCAAGCCATCTGGCTGCACCACGACTTTGCCTGCCTCGATGACGAGCGGTTTGACCCTACCGTACGCCACCTGGTGGCCCTGGGCCTGCTGGCCGAGTTTCTGGTCAACCAACATGACAACCTGCCGCCCACGCGCGAATGGCAGCAGCATGGGCAGGCCTGCATGGACCACCTGCACGTAACGCAGGACGAGCTGGACCACTGGATCGACGCGCTGCATCCGGCGTTTGAGGCCGTGCGGTTCTGATGCCGATGCGCGGCTGATCAATCAGAAGACCGTTCGGGCTGAGTCCATCTCCGCCGCCCTCAGCGCACCGCCTCCAGCAACTCGGCCAGGCGCGTATGCCCCCGCTGCGCAGCCCACTGCGCCGCATTCAGGCCCTCGCGGTCCACCAGCCGGGGGTTGGCGCCCAGGGCCAGGAGCTTCTGGGCGGTGGCGGTGTGGCCGTTCATCGCTGCCAGCATCAAGGCGGTTCTGCCCTCGTTGTCGCGGGCGTCCACTGGCGTTCCCTGGCGGACGAGGCTTTCTATCTGCTGGGGGTTGCCCGCACGGGCAGCGTCCCACACGTTGCCTGGCAACGATGCCCCGAGGCGTTTTTGCATGGAGGCGGTGGCTGCTCCGTTGCTGTCGCGGGCCACAGAGTCGGCCAGCGGGCTGCGGGCGGCCGGGGCTGCAGCAGCGGCCGCTGCCTGGGGCTCGGGCGCGGCTGGTGGGGGGGGCTGTTTTGTGGGAGCTGTTGCCGCGTGCTCGCGGCTCTCGGCGTTGGGGGCGGCGACCGGGGAGGGCGATGCGGGGAACCCAGACATGGCTCCGGCTGCGCGGGGGGCGTGCAGGGTTTCAGTTTCTGCGGCTGCTGTGGAGGCAGACGCGGGGGCTGGGGCCACAGCCGTGGCAGGTGCTGGAGTCGGTGCCGGGGTTGGTGCTGGCGCGGTCTTGGCTAAGGGCTGCGCGGGGGGCGGTGCGTGCGCAGGCGAAGGTGCCGTGGTGGACTTGGGGGCCACGGCCCCGGTGGCCGGGCTGGTGGTGTTGCGGGCGCGCTCCTGCTCCTGTGCGCTGTCGGGGGGGGCTGGCAATGTGGCCGACGGAGGCGGGGAGAGGGCCTCTGGCAGGGGCTTGGGTGCGGGGGCGGCCGAGGGCGCGGGTGCGGGGGCGGTTTGGGCTGCAGGTGCGGGCGCCTCGGCCCGGCGGTGGCTGAATGCGGTGTCCCGCTCCTCGGGCGTGCCGCGTTCGAACTGCAGCATCAGCAAACCGGTCAGGCCCACCACGGCCACGGTGGCCAGGGCCGAGATCTTCCAGCGTGCCTGGTTGGCGGCGGGGGCTTCAGGCGTTGGAGCGGGGCCTGCAGTGTGGGCGGCCGCCACCATCTGTGCATGCGCGCGCACGGCCTCGCGCACATGCGCGCCGGGGCGGGCGCCTTCCTGCGCGCTGGCTTCGTGGTAGCGCCGGACCAGCTCGTCGTCCTGCAGGTTCATACAAACTCCTTGAGGTGCTGGCGCAGGCTGGCCCGCGCGTAGCGCAGGCGGCTCTTGGCGGTTTCGAAATTCACGCCGGTGGCCTCGGCAATCTCCTGCACGCCCAGGTCGCCTTCGGCCTGCAGCAGGAAGGCCTCGCGCTGCTCCAGCGGCAACTGTTCCACCGCCGCAATCAGCGCGGCCGCTTGTTCGCGCGACTGTAGTTGCCGCACGGGCCCAAAGCCCGAGTCGGCCACCAGTGTGTCGGCCAGCCTGCGCGCATCGTCGTCGCTCGCATCCAGGCTGGTGTGGTGCCTGGCGGTGCGCAGGTGGTCCACCAGCCGGTGGTGCGCCAGGGTGAACAGCCAGGTGCGGAACTTGGCTTTCACCTCGTAGCGGGCAGCATTGCGCGCCACGGCAAACCACACGTCCTGCAGCAGGTCATCGGCCTCGGCCTGCACCTTGACGCTGCGAAACACAAACCGCCACACCGCCAGTTCGTGCCGCCCATACAGTACATCGAACGCGCCCAATTCTCCTGCGGCGTAGCGCAACATCAGCGCTTCGTCGGAGTCCTCCATGGTGGCGGGGAATGGGGTGGATGGCACCCGCGCATTATGGGAGGGACTCATGCGCTGGCGGACAGATCCGCTGGGGTTGCATTCAGGGCCTACCTCGGGTCTGGTACGTAAGACACGTTGTCCGATTGCGGCACGGTTTGCGGTACCGGCGGGTGCGCACGCCGCTTTCGGATCACGCCTTTTGCAATCAGGTTTTTGCGGCTGTCGTAACGGATGCTGATGACCTCTTCGAGGAGGTGCGACACAACCGGGGTCTGGCGCTGCCCGTGCGGGGCTTCCTCGCTCAGACGGTCTTCGTTGCTAACTTTGTTGCGGTGTTGGCCGGACGGTTCAGGCCTCACCTGTGCAACGGGGTCGATGATCCGCTGGCGGAACAATGCAATCTGGATCAGGCCCACCTTGGTTGAGCGCGCAGTGAGGTCGGCGTGGGAGTTTGCAACGTTTGCGAACTCGAAGTGAGGCAACGTGCCGCTGGATTTGTACCAGCCGGCAATTCGATCGCGCGCATGGGGCAAGAACACATAGCCGCTCCGTCTCCACCCGTCGTTCTGACCGGTGAACTCATCGGTCTGACCGGTTAGTACGTCGACGCCATCCACCATTAGCACGACATTCACCCTATCGCCGCTGCGATTGTGCAATGTGACCGCATACTGGGCCCCAGGTCGGCCAGCGACCCAGTATTGGCCCTTGGCGTAGTACATCGGCAGCCTGGCGCCTGTATGGGGGTTGACGATAGTGACTTGGGCCAGGCGGCCGATGGCCTGGGCGGGCAAGCTGGTCAGCGCGAGCAGTACGGCCAGCGCGGTGACGGTGGTATGGATGAGGGCAGGGAGTGTGGGGGAACCGGTTTTCATAGCGGCCCTTTGACGATGTTATTGGTGCTGAGTGAAACGAGCGGAATGGCTGGGTCGGATCAGGGGCAGTCGGCCGCCGCGCACTGTGCGAGGCGCCCGTTCACCTGCGCGCGGGACGGCTGCGCATGGCCGGTCCGCTATCTCGGGCCCAGTCAATTCGGGTCCGGCACATAGGACAGGTTGTCCGATTGCGGGAATGCCCGGGGCACCGGCATGCGCGCTGGCCGTTCGCGGATGATGCCGCTGGCCACCAGGTTCTCGCGGCTGTCGTAGCGGATGCTGATGATTTCATTGGGCTGCTCCTGCAGGCGCGTGAAGCTGGTGTGGGTGACGACCGATGTCTCGCGCTGGCCGTGCGCCGTGCCCAGCTTGGCCGACGGCATGGGGGCGGCCTTGGCCACACTGTCGGCAGATTGCGAGCGGGCAGAGGATTCGGCCGATGGATCAGGGGCCGCCGGTGCAGCGGCAGCGGGTGACGCGGGTTCCTCCCGCAGGCGCCCGAGGCCGTGGCCGTTGTCACGGCGCTGGCTGTAGGGCTCGGGGGTGATGGCGGGGGCAGGCTGGGGCACCGGCGCCTGTTCGCGGAACAGTGCCACGCCAATCACGCCCACATGCGCTGGGCGGCCCGTGCGGGCGGCATACGAGTTGGCAATGTGGGAAAACTCGAAGGCCGCTACCTGGCTGTCGCTCTTGCGCCAGCCGGTGATCTGGTAGCGCTCGTACGGCGAGAACACATACCCGCGCTGGTCCCATGCAGCGGTTTCGCCGCTGAGCACATTGACTCCGTCCACCGAGGGAACGGCCAGCACCCGCTCTCCCAGCCGGTTGCGCACCGTGATGGCATACCGCGCCCCGGGCCGCCCTGCCACCCAGTATTCGCCCCGGGCGTAGTGCACCGGCAGCGTGGCGCCGGTGTCACGGTCCACGATGGTGACATCAGCCAGGCGGCCAATGGCCTGGGCAGGAAGGTGGGCCAGGCCCAGCAATGCCGTCAGGGCGGCGAGGGCGGCGAGGGCGGGCAGGGTGAGCGAACGGGGTTTCATGGCAGCTCCATCAAAAAAATGTGGTGGTGCTGTATGAAACGAACGGGATGGGTCAATGGGGTTGAGAGGTGTCGAAAAAAATCAAAAATAGTTTTCAGCACCGCATCGCACCCAAGCTTGCGGGCCTACCGTTCGCACTGCGGTCTCAGTGAGCGAGGCGTCGCACGCTGGTGGTGGGCAGGGCATTGCCCCGGTGACTCGCTGTGGCGCGTGTGCCCATGCCTGCTGCAGCGCTGCCGCTGACCTGGAACACGGCCACCAGCTCTGCCAGGCGCTGGGCCTGCTGGCGCAGGTTCTCTGCGGCAGCGGTGCTTTCACCCACCAGCGCGCCGTTTTGCTGCGTCATCTGGTCCAGCTGGGTCACGGCCACGTTGACCTGCGAGATGCCGTCGCTCTGCTCGGCAGCGGCGGTGCTGATCTCGCCGATGATGCCGTTCACGCGCTGCACGCCTTGCACGATCTCGTTCATGGTGTCACCGGCATTGGCCACAAGCTGGGTGCCCGAGTCCACTTTTTCGACGCTGGACTGGATCAGCGCCTTGATCTCCTTGGCGGCCTCGGCGCTGCGCTGCGCCAGGCTGCGCACCTCGGTGGCTACCACCGCAAAGCCACGCCCCTGTTCACCCGCGCGCGCTGCTTCCACGGCAGCGTTCAGCGCGAGGATGTTGGTCTGGAAGGCAATGCCGTCGATCACGCCGATGATGTCGGCGATCTTCTGGCTGCTGTGGTGGATGTCCTGCATGGTGCTCACCACCTGCTGCATCACTTCGCCGCCCTTGGTGGCGGTGCTGGCGGCGGTGGTGGCCAGCGCATTGGCCTGGCGGGCCGAATCAGCGCTTTGGCGCACGGTGGCGGTCAGCTCTTCCATGCTGGCGGCGGTTTGCTCCAGGCTGCTGGCGGCTTGTTCGGTGCGGTTGCCCAGGTTCTGGTTGCCGCTGCTGATGTCGTCGCTGGTGGTGCGCAGCTGCGCAATGTTGTCGCGCACAGCCGAGACCAGTTCATGAAAGCGCTGTTGCATGTCGCGCACGGCCACCATCACGCTGCCGGTGTCGCCCGCCTTGACCTGCACGTGCGTCGTCAGGTTGCCTTGCTGGATGGCCTGCACCACGGCGCGCACTTCGCTGGGCTCTGCCCCCAGCTCGCGGCCAATGCTGCGCGATACCAGCACTGTCACCGCCACGCTGATCAGCACGGCCAGCAGGGTGATGGACAGCATCACGCCGGTGAATTGGCTGGCGTCCTGGTTGGCCGTCTGGCTGTTCTTGATGATGCGGCCTTCCTCGTAGTCGATGAGCTTGTTGGCGGCGGCCAGCCATTGCTCGTACTGCGGTTTGGCCTCGGCCCAGAGCAGGGCTTCGGCGCCCGCGCGGTCGCCAGCCTGCATCAGTGCAACCACCTTGCTGGTGGTGGCCACCGTGCGTGCTTCGATGTCCTTGAGCGCCTGCACCATGGGGCCCACCTCGGGTGGGACCTCTTTTGCGGTTTTCAGCACGTTGTCGAGTTGCGTGGCGGACTGGGCATAAAAGTCGGCCAGCCGCGCGATGGATTCAATCTCTTTTTTGCGCGCCTCGTCGTTGGGCGCCAGCACCACATCCCGCACCGCGATGGAGCGGTCGTGGGCCGAACCCCGGAAGTTGATGGCAGTGCGCTGGATGACCGCGTTTTGCGTGGCATTGGCGCTCAATGCGCCATCGATGCCCCGTGCAATGAGCACGCTGTAGACCGACATTCCGAGCAAAGCCACGATGACCAGGCCGAAGCCCGCCATCAGGCGCTGGCTGATTTTCCATGTGTGCATTAAGGTGCCTCTTGAAGATGTCCGGGGACGACGTTGCCCATACAAACCGCCAGGTGTCCCCATTGGAGCGGCAGACCATGGCAAGGTGTTTGCATTTCGTTGCATTGTACTGACTGGTTGCAAATTAAACTGTTTGGTTTAATTTATTTACTCGATAGTCAGCTTTTGTCTGGGCAGGAGTTGAGGCTTTTTTAGATGTTTTGGCGATTAAATAACAAGAATTAAGTCGTTTGGGTTTTAAGGCGCGGCTCGCAGAATGCCAATGCTGTGACCCCTACCATCTCCATCATCATCGTCCCCGGCAGGCGCGACTCTGGCCTCGGACACTGGCAAAGCCTGTGGGCTGAGCGCCTGCCCAATGCGCTCCGCGTAGTGCAGGACGACTGGATCACGCCCACCCGGACGGCCTGGGTGGGGCAACTGGAAAAGACCGTGTTGGCCGCGCCGAACCCCGTGGTGATCGTGGCGCACAGCCTGGGCTGCATCGCTACCTCTCATATGGGCCCCGAGGCAGCGGCCCGCGTGTGTGGTGCGCTGCTGGTGGCCCCGGCCGACCCGGAGCGCCGCGCCATCCTGAGCGACTTTGCGCCCGTGCCCTATGCCGCGTTGCCCTACCGCAGCATCGTGGTGGCCAGCAGCAACGATCCGTTTTGCCCCATCCGCCTGGCGGGCGCCTATGCGCGGGCCTGGGGCAGCGAGTTTGTGCGCATGCAGAACGCCGGGCACATCAATATCGACTCCGGCCACGGGGAATGGCCTTTGGGCTGGGCATTGCTGCAGTCGCTGGAGGGGGATCACACGGTGCCATCGCAACCCGGTGCGCGGTCGATCATGTCGCCTGCTGCTGTCTGATTGCTATAAATTTAATAGCTTTTTTGCGCTTGTCCAGAAAGCGCTGGTGCTCTTTTTTGCTTGAAATTCCGAGTCAGGGGCCGCTGCCGATGGATCAGGCAATGGCCCGACGCGATCCTCTGAAAAATCTATATTCGAAATTGCGATTAATTAACAAAAATATATTCTTTTGAGTTTTAAAGATGCCTCCGCACAATGCGGCATCTCCAGCATCTTTTGGGCGACATCACCATGACTTCCTTGAAACTCAAGACTCTTTTCGCCTCCCTGGCCCTGGCCGCCAGTGGCATGGCCGCCGCACAGAATTCGCTGCTCAACGTGTCGTACGACGTGGCCCGTGAGTTCTACAAGGACTACAACGCCGCCTTTGCCGCGCACTACAAGAAGACCACCGGCCAGGATGTGAAGATCGACCAGTCGCACGCAGGCTCCAGCGCCCAGGCGCGTGCCGTGAACGACGGCCTGGCCGCCGACGTGGTGACCATGAACACGACCACCGACGTGCAGTTCCTGGCCGACAGCGGCGTGGTCGCCAAGGACTGGGCCAAGAAATTCCCACACGACGCATCGCCCACCACTTCGACCATGCTGTTCCTGGTGCGCAACGGCAACCCCAAGGGCATCAAGGACTGGGAAGACCTCATCAAGCCCGGTGTCCAGGTCATCGTGGTGAACCCCAAGACCGGTGGCAATGGTCGCTATGCCTACTTGGCCGCCTGGGGCGCCGTGCGCGAAAAGGGCGGCACCGAAGCACAGGCCGCCGAGTTCGTGGGCAAGCTCTACAAGAATGTGCCCGTGCTGGCCAAGGGTGGGCGTGACGCCACGGCCACCTTCCTGCAGCGCAACCAGGGCGATGTGCTGATCACTTTCGAATCCGAAGTGGTCTCCATCGACCGTGAATTTGGCGCGGGCAAGGTCGATGCGATCTACCCCTCGGTGAGTGTGGTGGCCGAGAACCCCGTGGCCGTGGTCGAGCGCACCGTGGCCAAGAAGGGTACGGCCCAGTTGGCCAAAGCCTACCTGGACTACCTGTATTCGGATGAAGCACAGGAGATCGCCGCGAAGCATGCCATCCGCCCCCGCTCGGAAAAGGTGCTTAAGAAGTACGAAGCCACCTTCAAGCCGCTCAAGCAATTCACCGTGGCCAAGTATTTCGGCTCGCTGACAGAAGCGCAGAAGGTGCACTTCAACGACGGCGGACAGTTCGACAAGCTGTACACGAAGTGAACACCCCCCTGAGCCGCTTCGCGGCTTCCCCCCTCTCTCTGCGCGCTGCGCACTCCGGGAGGGGGGACGACGCCAGCGCGGCGGGGCGGCCCTTGCGCGGCGTCCGCTGGCTCAGGTCACGCCAGTTTTTAAGCGCTGCGTAAACAAATAGCTTCCTATGACTAGAAATAAGAGCGCCAAGAAGGTGCTGCCAGGCTTCGGCCTGACGCTGGGCTACACGCTCTTTTACCTGAGCATCATCGTGCTGATCCCCCTGTCGGCACTGATTTTCAAGACCTTCACGCTCACCTGGGAGCAATTCTGGGCGGCCATCAGCGCACCGCGCGTGATGGCCTCGTACCGGCTGACCTTTGGCGCATCGTTTCTCGCGGCGCTGGTCAACCTGGTTTTTGGCCTGCTGATCGCGTGGGTGCTGGTGCGCTACAAGTTTCCGGGCAAGAAGATCGTGGACGCGCTGGTGGACCTGCCGTTTGCGCTGCCCACCGCTGTGGCCGGCATCTCGCTGACCGCACTGTTGGCAGGCAATGGTTGGGTGGGCAGCATTCTGGAGCCCATGGGTATCCAGCTCGCGTTCAAGCCCGCAGGCATCGTGATTGCGCTGATCTTCATCGGGCTGCCGTTTGTGGTGCGCACCGTGCAGCCCGTGCTGGAAGATGCCGAGAAGGAGTTGGAAGAAGCCGCCACCTGCCTGGGTGCCACGCGCCTGCAGACCTTTACCAAGGTCATCCTGCCCTCCATCACGCCCGCGCTGCTCACCGGCTTTGCCATGGCATTTGCGCGGGCGGTGGGGGAGTACGGTTCGGTCATCTTCATCGCAGGCAACATGCCCATGGTGTCGGAGATCACGCCCCTCATCATCATCGGCAAGCTGGAGCAATACGACTACGCAGGCGCCACGGCCGTGGCCGTGGTGATGCTCGTGATCTCGTTCATCCTGCTGTTGGTCATCAACGCACTACAGGCATGGCAGCGTCGCCATGCGGGGGCTCCAGCATGAGCGGCAACAACTCCCGAACCATACGCCGCGCCCAAGCGGGCACGACCGAAGCAGCGTGGGTGCGCTACACGTTGATCGCCGTTGCACTAGCCTTCATGCTGCTGTTCCTGGTGCTGCCGCTGGCCGCCGTGTTCGCCGAGGCGTTGCGCAAAGGCTTTGGCGCTTACCTGGAGGGCCTGCGTGAACCCGACGCCTGGTCGGCCATCAAGCTCACACTCATCACCGCGCTGATTGCGGTGCCGCTGAACCTGGTGTTTGGCGTGGCAGCGGCCTGGTGTATTGCCAAGTACGAGTTCAAGGGCAAGGCGTTCTTGACCACGTTGGTGGACCTGCCGTTCTCGGTGTCGCCCGTGGTGGCGGGCCTGATCTATGTGCTGATGTTCGGCGCACAGGGCTGGTTTGGCCCCTGGCTGCAGGCGCACGACATCAAGATCATCTTTGCCGTGCCGGGCATCGTGCTGGCCACCGTGTTCGTGACCTTTCCGTTCATCGCTCGCGAGCTGATTCCGCTGATGCAGGCCCAGGGCAACGACGAGGAGCAGGCCGCCATCGTGCTGGGGGCCACCGGCTGGCAGACTTTCTGGTACGTGACGCTGCCCAACATCAAGTGGGGCCTGCTGTACGGCGTGATCCTGTGCAACGCACGCGCCATGGGTGAGTTTGGCGCGGTGTCCGTGGTGTCGGGCCACATCCGTGGGCAGACCAACACCATCCCGCTGCATGTCGAAATTCTCTACAACGAATACCAGTCGGTGGCTGCGTTTGCCGCAGCCTCGCTGCTGGCTTTGTTGGCCCTGGTCACGCTGGTCATCAAGACGATTGCCGAACACCGCAACGAGCAGGCGCTGAAGGCGGCTGCCGAATTGCCCCCCGAGCGGCCCGCGCCTTTGCCAACCGCCCGCTGAAGGAAGAAGACCATGAGCATTGAAATCCGTAACGTCAGCAAGCAATTCGGCGACTTCCAGGCGCTGCGCGATGTGAGCCTCGATATCGCGTCGGGCGAACTCATCGCGCTGCTGGGCCCCTCGGGCTGCGGCAAGACCACGCTGCTGCGCATCATCGCAGGGCTGGAGACGGCCGATGTGGGCACCATCCACTTCAGCGGCGAAGACACGACCGACGTGCATGTGCGCGAGCGCAACGTGGGCTTTGTGTTCCAGCACTACGCACTGTTCCGTCACATGACGGTGTTCGAGAACGTGGCCTTCGGCCTGCGCGTGAAGCCCCGCAAAGAGCGACCGAGCGAGGCGCAGATCAAGCAAAAGGTGACTGACCTGCTCAAGCTCGTGCAGCTCGACTGGCTGGCCGAGCGCTACCCCTCGCAGCTGTCCGGCGGCCAGCGCCAGCGCATTGCGCTGGCCCGCGCCCTGGCGGTGGAGCCCAAGGTGCTGCTGCTCGACGAGCCCTTCGGCGCCCTGGACGCCAAGGTGCGCAAGGAACTGCGCCGCTGGCTGCGCCGCCTGCACGACGAACTGCATGTCACCTCGATCTTCGTGACCCATGACCAGGAAGAAGCGCTGGAAGTGGCCGACCGCGTGGTGGTGATCAACCAGGGCCGCATTGAGCAAAGCGGCTCGCCCCAGCAGGTATGGGACCAGCCAGCCAGCCCGTTTGTGTATGGCTTTTTGGGTGATGTGAACCTGTTCCACGGCCGCGCCCATGAAGGCCTGGTGCACCTCGACGGCATGCAGATCGACTCGCCCGAACACAGCCAGGCGCAAAACGCCAAGGCCTTTGCCTATGTGCGGCCGCACGACCTGGATGTGGAGCGCTATTCGCCCGGCGCCGGGCTCGACGCCCAAGGTCGCCCGCGCGGCATCGTGGCCCAACTGAGCCGCGCCATTGTGGTGGGCCCGATTGCGCGGCTGGAACTTATTCCCTCCGACGACCACAAACCAGCGGACAATGCGTCCCCAGACCACTTGATCGAAGCGCAGATCCCTGCGCAGCAGTTCAAGGAAATGGGTTTCAAGGAGGGTGAAACGCTGGTGGTGACACCGCGCCGCGCCCGCGTGTTCTTGGATCACGCCGCTGGAATCTGACTCCCCCTGAGCCGCTGCGCGTCTTCCCCCTGAGGGGGCGCACCCGGTGGACTGGCGGAGCCAGATCCACGGGTGTACTGGCATGGGCCGCGCCCGTTTCGGAGGCGGCACCGTTTGCAATGGCTATTGGATGAGGGATAAGAATGATGGTGTTGAACTGGATCGATCAGGCCCCGCGCCGCGTGCTGGCACTGATCAGCGTGGCTTGTGTGGCGATGCTGGCTTTTGGCATGTACCTGCAGCATGTGGTGGGCCTGGAGCCTTGTCCCATGTGCATCGTGCAGCGCTATGCTCTCATTGGTGTAGCAATCTTCACAGGTCTGGCAAGCGCTAGGGGCTCAAAAGGCTGGTGGATGGGCTGGGGCGCGCTGGCCCTGATCGCATCCGGCTTCGGCGCCTTCGTGGCGGCCCGCCAGAGCTGGCTGCAGTGGTACCCACCCGAAGTCGCCACCTGCGGCCGCGACTTCTACGGCATGATCGAAAACTATCCCATCAGCCGCGCTATCCCCATGATCTTCCGGGGCTCCGGTGACTGCGCTGCGATTGACTGGACGTTCCTGGGTGGCTCGATAGCCAACTGGTCGTTTGTGTGTTTTGTGGGGTTTGCGGTGGTGCTGCTGGCGCTGTTGGTGCGCGGGTTCACCAGCGGCAATCGTCGGGGTTCCGGTTACTCGATGGCTTGATGCGCCGGGGTCGGCTCGCTTGTCGTAGCCCGTAACTTGCATCAGAAAAGAAGGCGCTCCTTGTGAGCGCCATTTTTTTGCGTTGGCATGGCAGGTCTTCACGCTGAGAACCCAGGTATCGGAAGCATTCGATCAGGTAGTCGCAGAGGCGCCAGCGCCTGGCAATGGTGCGATATCAGCGAATGCATGGGCCTTCTCGATCCGGTTGCGCCCAGCTGCCTTGCCCTGGTAAAGCGCGACATCGGCAGCCCGCAGGGCCTTCTCCAAGGCGTGGCCGTTGGCGAACCGGGGTGACACACCAATGGTGACGGTGCAGTGCAGCGGTTTGTCGTGGCCGCTCACGTGAATGGCCTGTTCTTCGACCGCTGCGCGCAGTCGTTCTGCCAACTGCACGACGCCGACATCATCACTGTCGAGGCAGACAGCCACAAACTCTTCTCCTCCTATGCGGCCCGTCAGGTCGCCTCGGCGCACGGTGGTGCGCAGCACATCTGCAACATGGCGCAGCACGGTGTCGCCAGCCTGGTGTCCGTAGGTGTCGTTGATGCGTTTGAAGTGGTCCACGTCCAGCAGCAGCAAGTAAGCGGGCGCGGCGTTGTGGAGGTTGAAGTGTTGCTCCAGCGCTTCTGAAAGCCCCCGGCGATTGAGCAGTTGCGTCATGGGATCGCGCGCCGCCATCTGGCTCAGATCATCGGTCAGGCGCCGGAACACCAGCCAAATCATGAAGGGTGGCACCACCGTCGCCAGGGACGACATATAGATGTAGAACACCATCTGAAAGCTGCTGTCCATGTGCAGCACTTCCAGTCCGCCCTGGAGTAGCCTTATGAACTTGATTGCGTTCAGAATGCAGATGCCACTGATCAGGAGCGCGAAAAATGCCATTTCGCGGTACAGGTGCTTGGCGAATGTGCGAACACCATAGAGTGCCGCGAGCGTCATGACCAGGAACAGCAGCGCAGACATCCCGGACAGCATGGCGTAGCGGGCGACCGGCCCCAAGCTCCACTGAATCAGTGCCTGTGCGGCGGAGTAGGCGAGCACAAATGCCGCCAGCGGCCGCCACAGCGGCGCGGGAAATCCAAAGAACCGCATGACCCCGAGGCCATAGGTGATCGGGGCCGCCAGGGTGAGGGTGTGGTTGACCACGCTCATCATGCTCCAGGCCGGGCCGCCTTCCACCAACTGCAGCACATAGGCAAGCCCCAGCAGCAAGTTGCCCATGGCAAAAAAATCCATGCCCATCTTCTTGCCCTGCAAGCGCTTGCTGATGAGCAAAAACATCACCGCGAAGCACAGCAGGTGAGCACACAGCATGCCGACGAGAACAGACCCCACCATGTCAGCGTCCTTCGGAGTCTGGCCGTGCGGTGTCGGCCCCAGGCGCGAGCCTCTTTGCCGAACGCGCAAACAGCACACCCTCTGTCCCATCCACCCATGCGGGTAGCTTGTGCATCACGCTGGCCAAAAGATCGCTGGCCTGCCACTGCGCCAGCCAGGCTTGCAGGCGGGGCCAGGGCTGTGCGGCCCACCAATCGGCATCAATGCCTGCAAACTGCCGTACAAAAGGCGCAATCGCCATATCGGCCAGGGCGGCATGGGTGCCGAACAGGTAGGGCTGATCTGGCCGGAGACGCGCCTCCAGCCCCCCCAGCCAGGCCACGGCGCGGGCGCGTTCTGCATTCGTGTCGGCATCGGGGTAGCGGCTGGGATATTTGCACCGGTCCAGCGCCTGCTTGAACGGGCCATCGCATTCGGCAATCAGCGCCAGCATGTCCTGCAGATTGCCGTGGCTGGGGATGAGCCAGCCCTCGGGGTCGTGCTGCGCCAGCGCCCACAGCATGATCTCCAGGCTCTGCTCCAGCACCTGGCCGCTCGGCAGCACCAGCACGGGCACAGTGGCCTTGGGGGAGGCGTGCAGCAGGCCCTGTGGCTTGTTGCGCAACACCACCTCGCGCAGTTCGCAGGCCTGGCCACTGACAGCCAGCGCCAGCCGGGCGCGCATGGCGTAGGGGCAGCGGCGAAAGGAATAGAGGACGGGCAGGGCAGCGCTCACGCGGAGTCGTCCTCGCGATCATTTTTGTCGTCGCTGGAGCTGAATCGCGCTCGGGTGCCCGGTTGCCGCGCGCCGATATGCGCTTGCCCGCGCTGATCCGCCAGGTCCATCTGGCGTTGCCGTTCTGCCAGCGCGCGTTCCTGCTCGGGTGTGCGCGTGCCGTGGCAATACGGGCAGCTCACGCCGCGCACGTAATGCGGCGACTGCAGCTCGGCCTCGCCCAATGGCATGCGGCAAGAGCGGCACAGTTGGTGGTGCCCCGGAGCCAGGCCGTGGCCCACGGACACACGTTCGTCAAACACGAAGCAGTCGCCATGCCACAGGCTGTCTTCTTCGGGCACGGTTTCCAGGTATTTGAGGATGCCGCCTTCCAGGTGGTACACCTCGTCAAAGCCCTGCGATTTGAGGTAGGCGGTGGATTTCTCGCACCGTATGCCGCCCGTGCAAAACATGGCCACGCGCGGGTTACCCGCCAGCACGCCGCCGGGCTGCGACTGCTGCGCCACCCAGGCCGGGAACTCGGCAAAGCTCTTGGTGTGGGGGTTGATGGCGCGTTCAAACGTGCCGATACCCACTTCGTAGTCGTTGCGCGTGTCCACCACCACCACGCTGGGGTCGTCGATGAGTGCGTTCCAGTTCTCGGGCTTCACATAGGTGCCCGCGTTGCGAGCCGGGTTCAGGTCGGGCACGCCCAGGGTCACGATCTCGCGCTTGAGGCGCACGCGCATGCGGTAGAACGGTTGGCGGTCGGTGGGCGCCTCTTTGTGCTGCAGGTTCGCAAAGCGGGCATCGCTGCGCAGCCAGTTGAGCACCGCCAGCACATCGGCGGGTGCGCCCGCAATGGTGCCGTTGATGCCCTCGGGCGCCAGCAGCAGCATGCCGCGCACGCCGCGCTCGTCGCACAGGGTCTGCAGGGGCGCGCGCAGTGCGGCGCAGTCGGGCAGATCGACAAACTGGTAAAGCGCAACAGTGAGAAAGCGGGGTGTGACCGAGTCCACGAAATGGGGGAGAGAGCGGAAAAGAAGGGGTGATGATAGCGGTCACTTTTCGTTACGATGCAGGCGTCTCCAACATGCGCCCAAGGTGTTTTATGGCCCAGGAACCCTCCCTCAACCTGTTTCGCCGCCTGGAGCAGCTCAACGGTATTGGGGCTGCGCTCTCCCGCGAGCGCAACATCGACCGCCTGCTGGAGAACATTCTGGAGGCTGCCAAGGCCATCACGGGCGCGGACGGCGGAACGCTCTACAGCGTGACCGAGGACGGGCAGTCGCTCAAGTTCGAGATACTGCGCACCGACTCGCTGGACATTCGTCTGGGGGGCACCACGGGCAAACCCATTGATTTTCCGCACCTGCCGCTGCGCAACGCAGATGGCAGCCCCAACGATTCGCTGGTGGCCGCGTATGCCGCCATCCACGACCGCACGGTGAACATTGCCGACGCGTACAGTGCCGAGGGGTTTGATTTTTCAGGCACCCGCAGTTTCGATGCGCGCACGGGGTACCGCTCGCAATCGTTTCTGACCGTGCCGATGAAGAACCACGACCATGAACTGATCGGCGTGCTGCAGCTCATCAACGCGCGGCACTGGGAGACCGGCGAGGTCACCACGTTCTCCGAGGCCGACCAGGGCCTGGCCGAGTCGCTGGCCTCGCAGGCTGCCATTGCCCTCACCAACCGCTTGCTCATCACGCAGCTGGAGCGCCTGTTCGAGTCGTTCGTGAACCTGATCAACCTGGCCATTGACGAAAAGTCGCCCTACACCGGTGGCCATTGCCAGCGTGTGCCCGCCCTCACCATGATGCTGGCCGAGGCAGTGAATGCCACCAACCAGGGGCCGCTGGCGGGCTTTCGCATGAGTGACCGGGACCGCTACGAACTCAAGATGGCCGGCCTGCTGCACGACTGCGGCAAGATCACCACGCCCGTGCACGTGGTGGACAAGGCCACCAAGCTACAGACCCTGTACGACCGCATTGGGCTGGTGGACACGCGGTTTGAAGTCTTGAAGCGCGATGCCGAGCTGGCCGCACTGCGCCGCCAGCTGGCACTGCGCCCGGTGGTGGATGCGCGTGCAGAGGGGCAGGAGCTGCAAGCCCTGCAGCACGAAATCCACACACTGGAAGAAGACCGCGAGTTTCTGCGCCGCTGCAATACCGGCACCGAGGCCATGCGCCCCGAGGACCAGCAGCGCGTGCGTGACATCGCCGCCATGCGGCACTGGCGCAACCCGCAGGGGGTGCAGACAAGCTTCCTTACGGCCGAGGAGGTGGAGAACCTCACCATCCGATCTGGCACCCTGAACCAGGCCGAGCGCGACACCATCAATTACCACATCGTTGCCACCATCAAGATGCTGGAGACGCTGCCCTGGCCACGGCACCTCAAGAACGTGCCGGAGTATGCGGGCGGCCACCACGAACGCATGGACGGCAAGGGCTACCCGCGCGGCCTTACACGTGACCAGATGTCGCTGCAGGCCCGCATGATGGGCATTGCCGACATCTTCGAGGCGCTGACAGCGGCTGATCGGCCCTACAAGAACGGTATGACCTTGTCAGAGGCGATTGCCATCATGTGCAGGATGCGCGACAACGGGCACATCGACCCGGACCTGTTCGAGGTGTTTGTGCGCGAGGGGGTGTACCTGCGCTACGCGCGGGACTTTCTGGAGCCCGGGCAGATGGACGTGGTGGACATCGCGGCGCTCGGCTTCTCCTGACTGAAATGCTTCTGAGTGGATCGCTGCCAAGCCCAGTGCACTGGCCACTGACCGGGTTGTCAGGGTCGAGATGCCTCATGGCTTGTGCAGCGGCAGCCACAGCGTGAAGCGCGAACCGCAGTCCTCCCCCAGCGCCCCCCAGGTGTCCCACGAACACTGCGCGCCCAGCGCCAGTGCGCGGCTGCGCACGTTGGCCAGGCCCCTGCGCGCGGGCGGTAGCGCTTCGGGTGGGGGCGCGGTGAAGGGGGTGCCGTTGTCCTGCACGCACACCTGCACGCCGGGCACACCTCCGCGCACCGATTCAGCGGTGCCGAGCGTGATCTCCATCGCGCCGCTGTGCTTGAGGATGTTGGTCAGCACCTCCTGCAGGATGCGCAGCACATGCAGCGCGCTCTGCGAATCGAGCCAGGGCAGGAGCGGCACATCGTCCACCTGCCAGTGCAACGCCAGGCCAGCGCCCTCTAGACGGGGGCCCAGCCGGAAGCGCAGGCGCGCAAGCAGGGCCAGCAGGTCGGCGTCCACAGGCTCCAGCGAGTCGATGGACAGCTTCAGGTCGTCGATGCACTCGCGCAGCACCGGCGCCACGTCCAGGCGCGCGGCGGGCTCGTTCTCCACCAGCCGCAGCGCGCTCATCAGTGACGAGCCCAAGCCGTCGTGCATCTCGCGCATCAGGCGCTGGCGCTCTTGGAGCAGCGTCTGTTCGCGCTCGGCGGCGCGCAGCCGCTCGTGGGTTTCGCGCAGTTGCTGCTCTTGCGCGGCCAGGCGCTCGGCCTGCACGGCATTGGCCAGCTCGGCCGCGCCCAGCGCGCGCTGGTAGCGCGTGAAGGCCACCCACAGGAACATGGTGAGCACGCCCATGTAGGCATAGGGGGTGAGGTAAATGTGCTCGATGCTGATGAGATACCGCTGCATCGCCAGGTCATGGAACGCCATCGGAAACGACAGCGCCACGGCGCCGCACAGTAGAACGTTGGCCCCCGTGCGGTGCGTCCACGCGCCGCGCGCCGCCACATACAGCACCACCACCCCCGGCGGGAACAGCGCCAGGCGCAGCAGCGGAAGCATCGCCTCGTGCCTGAGCCCCCACAACGGCAGCGCTGCAGCCGCCACCAGCCAGCAGTAGGCCATCAGCGCCCGTGCCAGCCGGGGCCTGTGCCAGCCCTGCATCTGCCGCAGCAGCAAGAAGGAACACACCGAGGAGCCCAGTGACCCCACCAGCGTGAGCCAGGAGAACCAGGCGTCGGGCACGGCCAGGCCTTCCTCGTCCACCAGATAGAACAGCGTCGCCAGCAGGTGCGCCACCGACAACAGGAAGAACAGCAAGTAGCCTGCTTCCTCGCGCCCCTCGCCATGGCCCCGCGCCCGCCGCATCAGCCACACCATCAGCGCCAGCACGCCCAGCACCAGGTAGGCGCCCCGCAGGTAGGTCACCAGGCCGGTCTGCAGCAGCTCGCGCAGCCGCCAGGCTGGCCGCAGCGCCTCAGCCGGTCCGGCCCACACCGAGGACAGCGCCCCGCCCACGCCCGGCAGGCTGGCCATGCGCACGTGCAGCTGCGGCGCTGCACCCGCTTGGTCTAGGCCCTTCAGATCCAGCCATACCGGGCGGTTGAAGCCGTTCCACACGCGGCTGCCGCGCGTCTGCCATGCAAGGCGTCCGTTGGCATACACCGCCACCGTGCCCACCGTCTGCCAGCGCGGGATGTACAGGCGCATACCCTGCGGAGTGCCGTGCGGCAGCGCGTTGGCGGGCACGCGCAGGCGGTACCACTGCACTTCGGGCGGCGCGCTGGCCTGCTCGGCGCTGGACGCGGTGCTGCGCGGGCGAGCATGGGGCAGGGCCACGGCGGCCCAGGGCGTCGCGGCGTCCAGCACCGCATCGCCGGATGCGTGCAGCGAAGGCGGTGGCGCCCAGTCGCCGCTGGGCGAAGACCAGGTCTCGGCCTGCAACAGGTGCACGGCCTCTGCGGCGTGCGTGCACGGCACCAGCATCATCACCAGCAGCAGCACCAACGGCATTGCCAGCAGCCGCCAACGCCGCAGCACCCGGCGCGCCGCCTCAGTCGGCCGCATGGATCCAGCCCTGGCGCGCTGCGGCGCTCACGGCCTCGGCCTGCGTGGTGACCTGCAGCTTGGCATATACGCGTCGCACAAAGGTGCGCACGGTGTGGCGCGAGACGCCCATTGCGCGGGCGACCTCGTCCAGCGTATGGCCGCGCGCCACCAGGCGCAGCAGTTCGGCCTCGCGCGCGGACGGGGGTGCGCTTGCGCCCAGGCCTGCGCCCGGCGCCGGGGGCGGCGCCGCCGCCAGCGCGGGCTGCGTCTGGCGCAGCAGCAACAGCTTGCGCGCCACCATGGGGTTGATGGGGCTGCCGCCTGCGTGCAGGCTGCGCACTTCGTCCACCACGGCGGTGGCGGGCAAGTCTTTGAGCAAATAGCCCATGGCACCGGCGGCGATGGCATCCAGCACGTGCACCTCGTCGCCGAAGATGGTGCTGACCATGGCCGCCGCCTGCGGCCAGCGTGCCCGCAGCGCGGCCAGCACGTCCAGCCCGCTGCCGTCGGGCAGGCCCAGGTCGAGCAGCAGCACGTCCAGCGGCGCGGCGTCGTCCTGCGCCAGCGCGGCCATGGCCTCGGTGCGGCTGGCGGCCGTCCACGCCAGGCGCATGTCGCTAGCGCCTTGCAGCGCGTGGGCCAGGGCGGTGCGGCAGGCGGCGTCGTCCTCGACCACGGCGACGCGAACGGGGGTGGAGGCAATGGAAGAAGGCGGTGGCATGCACCGATGCTGCCACAGCCGCTGGGCACGGGCATGTCGCCCAAAAGGGGGACATACGAAACCGCCCCCTGTCCCTAGCATCCGGGTCACGCGCTGGCTTTGCTGGCTTTTTGCTATTGAAGTTATAGCTGTCAGCGCTTGATCAGAAAGCGCTAGAGGCTAAAAATATGCTCAAAAATGTCCTTCACACCCCGCTCATGCACCGGGCCTGGTTGCGCGCGCGCAGCGCGGTGGCGCTGGGCGCGCTGGCCATGGTGCTGCTGCTGCAGGCCTGCAGCGTGGCCCAGCCGTCGTGGATCGAGGCGCCCCTGGTGGCCGACGGAAGCACCACCGGCGCGGGCTATGCGCCCCACGGCACCAGCCTGCCAGTGAGCGAGGGGGCCAGCGCGCAGTTGAAGTTCTCTTATGCCACCTTGCCAGACGGTGCGCTGACCAAGCTGAATGTGGACACCGACAACACGGTTGCCACCGTAGGCCATGACAGCTATACGCTCGACGCCGGCAAGGTGGTGCGCGCACGGCTGGTGCTGTATGTCGACAAGGTGACCACCCCGGGCTACATCGCCATCTTCGGTGCCTACCAGGCCGGCGGCGCAGACTGCTTTGCGCACGAGGGCACGGCTCCCGCCTGCGACCTGCAACTGGCCAGCGCCGTCGGTGGGCGCGCCACCGATGCGGACCGGCCGACGCAGCCCTTGCGCATTACCGAGCGCGGCTTCTACAGCTTCGATGTGACCGAGCTCGTCAAGCACCGGCTGGCGCAGGGTGTGGAATCGATGCTGCGCGTGGAAGCCGCGCAGGACACCGATGGTTCCTACGGCAGCTTCGAGTTCGCCAGCCGCGAGCAGCCGGTGGGCCAGGCGCGCGTGCTGCACCAGGCGCAATTGCTGATCACGCTGGAGGGTCTGGCGGGCATCAGCAGCAGACCCTATGCCTCCACCAGCGTGCGCCAGTCGTCCACCGACCCGACCGTCGCCGCGCAGGACTTCCGGCAGGACGAAAACCTGTGGCTTGGCGGCGCGGCAGGGGACCGCGCCTATGCACTGTTGCAGCCGCAGCCGCTCGAAGTCGGCTTTCCGCTGCGCCAGGTGCTGTTCAGTACGGGTTCGATGGCAGGCAAGCAGTCGCTGGTCATGCATGTGAACGGGCCGGTGCTGGACCAGACCACGCCGCAGCCGCAGGTGCAGGTCTACGGGCGACGCAGGTTCAACGTGAGCGGTCAGGTGGTGCGATCGTGGAACGACGGCTGGGCGGAGCCGCCGGGCGCGGACCTCATCGCCACGGCGGCACTGGACCGCAGCGCGCCTCGCCAGACTGTGGTCGCCGATACCACCGATCGCTATATCGACACGCTGGCCAGCGCGTACAACGGCAACCGCAACCAGGACTTTGCGGCGGCCGTCACCACCAACGTGCAATCGCCGATAACGCTGGACAGCAGCCGCAACACCCGCACCGGGCATGCGCCGCGTTTCATCACCGTCATCAAACCTGAGAAGGACGTGTGGCGGTCACCCTTCGACTTCGACAAGGACGACAGCACACATGCATTGAGCCTGTGCCTGCAGTACACGGGCAGCGCGGGCACGTGCCACAGCGCGCTGTCGCTGCGCGCCCGCCTCGGGCAGCCGTTCACCAGCTCGGGCCGTGTCATTGTCATCGGGCCCTGGGCCGACACCGCAGCCGGCGGCCATGTACCCTATGCGGCAGACATCGACCTTGCTCTGCCCCAAAGCGGCGCCAGCGCCCAAGTGCCCGCCGACCTGGGCCCCCAGAGCCTGTCGGGCGACATGGCCAGCTACATTGGCTACGGCATTCACGAAGCCAGGGCCAACCGCGTGGTGGGCACGTACCGCGGCATCGTGAGCATGGCGGGGCACAACCTGCGCACCGCCATCGACTTCGAGAACCTGCCGCTGCCCTTGCCGTCGCTGAGCGGTCCGGCCCGTGTGGAGACGGCGCCTGGCACCACCGTGGTGGCGGTCGGTGCCGGTGCGCCGCAGCCCTTCGTGCTGGCCGTGGCCGACCCGGTGGGCCAGAACATCGACGACACCACGCGCTGGATCATCACCAGCAGCAACCCCGCCGACACCTTACCCAGCGAGATTCAGCAAAGCGAAGGCAGTGTGGCGTTCGCCGTCACGTTCTCGGGTGTGGGCCCGCGCACGCTGACTGTCACCAGCAGGGGCGACGTCGGCATCACCGCAACGTTCGCCGTCAACGTGCTGCCTGGCGCGCAACTGGGCCAGTCCATCAGCTTCACCACCGCCCCTGCAGCGTTCGCCAAGGTGGGCGGGACGTATCTGGCGGCGGCCACGGGCGGCGGATCGGGCCTGCCGGTCACGTTCAGCCTCGACACGGCCGCATCCACGCCGGGCGCCTGCACGGTGGCGGCAAACGGCGCGGTGGCCTTTACCGGCGCCGGTACATGCTCCATCCAGGCCGACCAAGCGGGCAACGCTGTCTACGCCGCAGCCGCCCAGGCGCGGCAGAGCTTCACGATCGGCTCCACGAGCTTCAGCGGCCCGACAGTGCCCTCGAGCGGCGGGGGCAGCTCAGGCCCGGCCAGCGCCAGCCTGTCGGGCGGCGGCGAGACCTGCCAATTCGATACGACGGCCACCCGCTTCACCGCCGCCACCGCGGCCCCGCCGGGGCAGGGTGCACCGCAAGGCATGTTTGCCTTCCGGCTCGTGGGCTGCACGCCGGGGGCCACCGTGGCCATTACCACCCATTGGCCCCAGCCCGTCACCGTCTTCGCCAAGTACGGCAAGGCCGCGAGCAATGCGGTCAGCGCCAGTTTCTTTGCGCCGTCCAACCTGGTCATCAGCGGCAGCACCGTGCACTTCAGCGTGACCGACGGCCAGCTAGGCGACGACGACTGGACGGCGAACGGTGTGATTTTGGACCCGGTGATGCCGCTGGCTGCCGCGCAGCACATCCCCACGTTGAGTGAATGGGCCCTGTTGCTGCTCACTTTGCTGGTGGGCGCCCTGGCGTGGCGCCAAGCCAGGTTCTAAGGAAAATTGCGCTTCAGCGCTTATCTGATCTAATTAATAAGCTATCAAATAATGAGCAAAAACGTCTTGATTCGTTGGATACGAATGGGAATGGCATCGCTGATGCTCTCTGCAGCGCCGCTGGCCTGGGCGGCCACTTGGCAGGTAAACCGGGTGGACGACCCCGCCAGCGGCAGCGCGGCCCGCTGCGCGCCCGGCAATGCGCATACATGCAGCCTGCGCGATGCGATCGCGGCCGCGCAGCATGGCGACACCGTAGCGTTCGACGGCGCGGTGTTTGCGGCGCCGCAGGTGCTGGCGGTGGGCAGGCCGCTGGTCATTGCCCGCGCCATCACGCTGCGCGGCCCCGGCGCCAGCCTGCTCACCCTCGACGGCCAGAACGCGGTGCACCTGCTGGAGGTGAATGCTGGCACGGCCAGCGCGGGGGTGCCAGTGAGCGGACCGGTGCATATCAGCGGACTGGCGTTCGCCAACGGCACGACGGCGGTGGACGGTGGCGTAAACATGAACGGAAACTCCGGCTCGGTGGGCGGTATCGCCAATTGGGGCACGCTCACGCTGGACGACGTGAAGGTCACGGGCATGTGGGCGGGCAACGTAGGCGCGGGCATCGGCAACGGGCCCGCGGGCAGGCTCACGATCGTGCGCAGCGAGGTCAGCGGCAATTCCACCGGCTGGCGCGGCGGCGGTATCTACAACTCACCCAACGGCGTGATCACCATCGACCGCAGCACCATCGCCAACAACACGGTGCGTGAAGGCGAATTTGGGCACAGCGGGGGTGGTGTGGCGTCGTATGGTGCGCTCACCATCGACCGCAGCACCCTCTCCGGCAACCAGGTGTTCTCGTCCGCATGCCCTGGCAACGTGTGCGGCGGCGGCGGCATCGCGGCATCGGCGCTGACGATCAGCAACAGCACCATCTCGGGCAACCGCGCCCACAGCACCGTGGGCGGGGACGGCGGGGGCATCGCTCTGGCCGTCTTCAACGGGACGATCACCGTGCGCAACTGCACGTTCGCGGGCAACCGTAGCGGCGCCAAAGGCGGCGCATTCCACTCTTCGGACGACTTCAGCATCAGCAACAGCACCTTCACCGGCAACACCAGCGATGGCGATGGCGGCGCCATCAGCGTAGGCTGGATCGGCGGCTCGAGCGTGGCGCGCATCGACAACAGCACCATCGTGAACAACGTGGCAGGGGGCTTGGGTGGCGGCATCCACATCCCATCCTCGGGCAGCACAGTGCCGATCGTGCAGTTGTTCAATTCCATCGTGTCCGGCAACGCCATCCAGAGTTACCTGACGGACGTCTATGGCAGCGACGTGGCGGATGACGACCTGGCCGTCGACCACTGGAACGTGATCGGCGCCCCAGCCTCAGGCGTGGGTGGCCTCTACCTGCAACCGCTGGGCGACTATGGTGGCCCCACGCAGACCATGCCGCCGGGAGGCCTCGCCAGCAGAGCCTGGGCCGCCTCCCGCTATGCCGCAGGCGAGCCCGCCACCGACCAGCGCGGCGTGGCCCGGCCCGCCACGGTGGGCGCGGTCGTCGACGCCGGGGCGGTGCAGGTCAGCACGACGCTGCCATCCATCACCGAGCTGGACCCCGCCAAGGGGCCGCCCGCTGGGGGCTACGCGGTCACCGTCAGGGGCTTCAACCTGTCGGGCGGCACGCTGAACTTTGACGGGACGCCAGTCAGCGCCACGGGCTCGATCACCCATGCGGACGGTTCGATGAGCCTGACCGCAGCCGCGCCACCCGGCACGGCGGGCAGCACCGTGCGCGTGCGCTACACCGTGGGGGCAAACGCCAGCCCCGACGTGCCGGAAGACGACTTCACCTACACGTCGCAGGCCATTAGCTTCACCACCATGCCGCCGAGCCCCGCAGTCGCGGGCAGCACCTACACCGTGGCGGCCACGGGCGGCGCGTCGGGCAACGCGGTGGTGTTCAGCACGGTGGGCCCTTGCACGGTGGCCGGCCAGGTGGTCAGCTTCAACGGCGCAGGCACCTGCACCATCTACGCCGACCAGGCGGGCGATGCGGTTTATCCCGCCGCGCCCCGCGTGTCGCAAAGCACGGCGGTGGTGCAGTTGGGCCAGGTGATCACCTTCACCACCACGCCGCCCAGCCCCGCAGTGGCGGGCAGCACCTACACCGTGGCGGCCACGGGTGGCGCGTCCGGCAACCCGGTGGTGTTCAGCACGGTGGGCCCTTGCACGGTGGCGGGCCAGGTGGTCAGCTTCAACGGCGCAGGCACCTGCACCATCCACGCCGACCAGGCGGGCGATGCGGTTTATCCCGCCGCGCCCCGGGTGTCGCAAAGCACAGCGGTGGTGCAGGCCGGCCAGGTGATCGCCTTCACCACCACGCCGCCCAGCCCCGCAGTGGCGGGCAGAACCTACACCGTGGCGGCCACGGGCGGCGTGTCCGGCAACCCCGTGGTGTTCACCACTGCGGGCGCTTGCACGGTGGCGGGCCAGGTGGTCAGCTTCAACGGCGCGGGTACTTGCACCATCTACGCCGACCAGGCAGGCAACGCCCACTACGCTGCCGCCGCGCGGCAGCAGCAAGCGTTTGCCATCGTGGCACTGCTCAAAACGTTCACTGGCACCACCTTGCCCGCCAGCGGCGCGGGCGGCCCGGCCAGCGCCAGCATTGGCAACGATGGCGGGGCGCTGTGCCAGTTCGATCCAGCCGCCACGGCCTTCGAGGCCGCCACGCCGCCCCCTGGCCGGGTGGCGCCGCAGGGCGCGTTCCGCTTCAGGCTGATCGGCTGCGACGCGGGTGCCACGGTGCGCGTGACCACCACCTGGCCGCAGCCGGTGGCGGACTTCGTCAAGCGCACCGGCAGCGGCCAGTTCATCGTGCCTGCGAGCGTGGGCCTGGGCAGCACCACCGTGGGCTTTGACGTGACCGATAACCAGCCTGGCGACGACGATGCTGCGCCCGGCGTGATCGCCGACCCGGTGATGCCGCTGACCGCCGCCGCCCTGCAAGCGATCCCCGCGCTGTCCCCCTGGGCCCTGCAGCTGCTGGGAGTGATGGCCGGGGCGCTGGGCATGCTGGCGCAGCGGCGCAGGGCTTGATTGCTCCTCAATTAATAGCTGTTAACGCTTATGGGTAAAGCGATGAAGCCTATTTTTGTTTAATTTTCTGAGCTGTGGCGAGCCAGCCGTGAAAGGCGTGCATGGCCGCCGTCACGGGCCGGGATTGCAGCCGTGTGAGCCAGTAGGCGCCCCGGCGCAGTTCCAGCGCGAACGGTCGCACCAGGCGGCCCTGGCGCAGTTCGCGTTCGAACATGCACGCCGGGAGCAGCGCGGCGCCCGCGCCCTGGGCCGCCGCTTCGGCCAGGGTGAGCGACGAGTCGAACACCGCGCCGCGCACAACGGGGCAGGGCACGCCGGCCGCCTCGAACCAGGCGGACCATTCGTCGGTGCGGTAGCTTCGCAGCAGGGGCTGGCGCGCCAGGTCTGATGGCACCCGCAGGCTGTTGGCCAGGGCCGGGGTGCACATTACAGACATCGGCGCGTCCATGATGCGTTCGGCGTGGGTGCCATGCCAGGCGCCGTCCCCAAAGCGGATCGCATAGTCCAGTCCTTCGCCCGCCATGTCCACCCGGTTGTTGTGCGTGAGCAGACGCAGGTCCACAAACGGGCAGGCCTGCTGAAAGTCGCGCAGCCGGGGCAGCAGCCAGCCCACGGCAAAGGTGCCCACGGCGCCCACGGTCAGCACCTCGCGTGGGCGGGTGTCGCCCAGTTTTTCCAGGGCGCGCGCCAGGTTGGAGAACGATTCCGTCACCACCGGCAGCAGCGCCTGGCCTTCGTCCGTCAACGCCAGGCCACGCGGCAGGCGGCGAAACAGTGGCTTGCCCAGGCGCTCTTCGAGCTTGCGGATGTGCTGGCTGACCGCTGTCTGCGTGACGTGCAACTCCTGGGCCGCCCGCGTCAGGTTGAGGTGGCGCGCCGAGGCTTCGAACGCGCGCAGGGCATTGAGCGGGAGATGCATAAGTTTTTCTAGGGGCTGGCGGCAATTATTGTCGATGGTGCTTTGGGCTCAAGCTCTTTATCGTTCAGGCCTTGTCTTCACTCACCTCCAATTTTTATGCAAAGACGACAGTTTTCCTTGGGTTTGATGGCCACTGCCACCATGCCTCTTTGGGGTTGCGCGGCTACCAGCAACGCAGCGAACCGCGACAAGACCACCCGCGAATGGAACGAGGCCCTCGCCAGCATCGAACGCACTGCCCAAGGCCGCTTGGGCGTGGCCATGCTGGACACGGGCTCGGGCCTGCAGTTGGGCTGGCGCCAGGACGAGCGCTTTGCCATGGCCAGCACTTTCAAAGCGGTGCTGGCGGGCTGGATGCTGGCGCTGGTGGACCAGGGCAAGGAGCGGCTGGATGCCCGCGTGCACTACGCTGCGGGCGATGTGGTGGCGTATTCACCGGTCAGCGGCCCCCGTGCGAGCGATGGGGGCGGGTTGACGGTGGGCGAGCTGTGCTCCGCCACCGTGAGCCTGAGCGACAACACCGCCGCCAACGTGCTGCTGGCGCGCCACGGCGGCCCGGCGGGGTTCACGGCCTTTGTGCGATCACTGGGCGACAGCATCACACGGCTGGACCGCACCGAGCCCACGTTGAACGAAGCCAAGGTGGGCGACCCGCGCGACACGACCACGCCGCAGGCCATGCTGCAGACACTGCAAAAGCTGGTGCTGGGCGATGTACTCACGCCCCCGTCACGAGCCTGGCTGCAGCGCTGGCTGGTAGAGACGAGCACGGGCGACAAGCGCCTGCGCGCGGGTGTGCCGGGCTGGAAGGTGGGGGACAAGACGGGCACTGCCAGTGACAGCGGCACGGCCAATGATGTGGCGGTGATGTGGCCTCCGGCTGGAGGCGCTCCGGTGCTGGTGACGTGTTATCTCACGCGGTCTACCGCCAAGCCCGAGCAGCGCGATGCGGCGATCGCCCAGGTGGCGCGGGCCGTGGCCACCGCGATCCAGAATGGGTAGCAGAGCGCACAGTAACATCGTCGCCCTCAGATAGGGGCGAGAACACCATGACGCACGCAACAAAAGTACCTGGCAAATCTGCGTGGGTACTCATCACAGCCATTGGCGTCGTGTTTGTTGCTACGGGTATGTGGCTGGTGATTGCCCCTTGGGCGCCACCGTACGGTGGAAAGGCTGGCTTCGTGTTTCACTTGGCCTACCTCGCGGTCGGGCAGTACGGACCCGCGATGGTTTTTGCACTGCTTGGCCTGTTTGTGCTTTTTTGGGGGCTCAAGCAACTCCGCAGCTGATTTGCGCGGCCCCTCTATCCAGAGTGACTACAACTTCTTGACCAGCACCTGGCTGCGCCGGTCCCAGTTGTACTTGCGCTTGCGCGCATCGGGCAGCCAGTCCGGGTCCACGGGCTGGAATCCGCGCTTGATGAACCAGTGCATGGTGCGGGTGGTGAGCACAAAGATACTGTCCAGCCCTTGCAGCCGCGCGCGTTGCTCGATGCGCTTGAGCAGCTTTTCTCCATCGCCCGTGCCCTGGCTTTGCGGTGACACCGTCACGGCAGCCATCTCGGCCGTCTTGGCCTCGGGGTAGGGGTAGAGCGCTGCGCAGCCAAAGATCACACCGTCGTGTTCGATGATGGTGTAGGTGGCAATGTCGCGTTCGATCTCGGTGCGGTCGCGCTTGACCAGCGTGCCGTCTTTCTCAAACGGCTCGATGAGCTGAAGGATGCCGCCCACGTCGTCAATCGTGGCCTCGCGCAGCTCTTCCAGCTTTTCGTCAATGACCATGGTGCCGATGCCATCGTGCACATACACCTCCAGCAACAGTGATCCATCCACCGCAAACGGCAGGATGTGGCTGCGCTCCACGCCAGCCTTGCAGGCCTTCACACAGTGCTGCAGATAAAAGCCCGTGTCCGTGGGCTGCTGTGCGGGCGGTAGCTGCGCCAGCAAGGCTTGCGCGGCGGCCAGCGGCAGCTCGGTGTCGATGGGGTTGTCGTCGCTCTCGGGCTCGGTGGGCGACATGCGGATGCCTTGCACCTCGGTCAAGAAGATCAGCTTGTCGGCCCGCAGCTCAATGGCCACGCTGGTGGCCACTTCTTCCATGCTCAGGTTGAAAGCCTCGCCCGTGGGCGAGAAGCCAAACGGCGACAGCAGCACCAGTGCACCCATGTCCAGCGTGCGCTGGATGCCCGCAACGTCTACCTTGCGCACCAGACCCGAGTGCTGAAAATCCACCCCATCCACGATGCCCACGGGCCGCGCGGTCAGGAAGTTGCCCGAGATCACCCGCACGGTGGCACCCGCCATGGGCGTGTTGGGCAGCCCCTGGCTGAAGGCGGCCTCGATTTCATAACGCAACTGGCCCGCAGCCTCCTGCGCGCAATCGAGCGCCACCGAGTCGGTGATGCGGATGCCATGCGAATACTTGGCTGCATGGCCCTTGGCGGCCAGCTGTTCGTTCACCTGTGGGCGAAAACCGTGTACCAGAACAATCTTTACGCCCATGGCCTGGATCAGTGCCAGGTCTTGCGCAATGCTGTGCAGCTTGCCGGCCGCAATCGCCTCCCCCGTGAGCCCGATCACAAACGTCTGGTTGCGGAACTTGTGGATGTAAGGCGCCACCGAGCGGAACCAGGGGACGAAGGTGAAGTTGAAAACGGCGGACATGGCAGTGGAGAGCGGTGGGTGGCCTTGGAGCTACGGAAAAACTGGCAATGAAAGGCAGCTGAGCAGGGCCGCCAAGTCGCGCATCATAAGCATGCAGGGCTTTCGCTGTCTGGGGCAGTTGCAGCCTGGCCCCCGGTTTGTTGCCGAAACGCCGCCAGCCGGGCCGCAAAGGGCTCCAGGATCAGGGCTTCGTCAGGCCCCGTGTGGGCTGCCACCGCAATGGCCACGCCACTTTGGGCCATCAGCGCCTGCATCTCGGGCTGGGCGATCATGCCGTGGTCCAGCAGGGCCTCTACCAGGCGGGTGAGGGCGCCCCGGTACTGGCCCAGCAGGGCGCTGGCGCGCTGGTATTGGGACTGCAGCAGTTCCTCGATGGCGGCGTTGCTGGGTTCCACGTCGGTGTTGAGGTGGTTGTCCAGCTCTACAGTGACGTCCGTGCGGGACAGCCGCGTGCCAAACCCATGGTGGCGAATGAACTGCGCAGCCTCGGCCGTGACCTGCTTGTAGTCCTGCTCCGCGCCGGTCGTGCAGGCCATTTCACCAAACACCAGCTCCTCGGCCACGCGGCCCGCCAGGCCCACGCACATCATGTCGAGCGCGTTCTGGCGCGTGGTGACCTTCAGGCCCGCAAAGCTGTTGTAGCCGCCCTCGAACGAGGCGATGTTGATCTTCACCTCCTGCGGGGCCTGGCCGAACAGCAGACAGTAGACCAGCCCGTGGCCTGCTTCGTGCACGGCCAGCAGGGCGCGGAAGTCGGCATTGGCGCGCTGCTTGAGGCGGTTGAGCTCCAGCGTCACCGCAAACTGCGCCTGCTGCACGGCTCCGCTAGCGCCGGCGCCCTGAACCACCAGATGGTGCTTGTCGTCCGCCAGCGTGATGTCAAAGTCCTGCGCCAGGGGCAGCTGCTGCTCCAGCACCCAGAGCGCGGCGTTGACCAAATTGGCGCTCAGGATGGCATGCACCGACGAGAACAGCGGCCGCGTGCCCTGGGCCGGGAACACCGCGTTCGCATACAGCTCATCGCGCACGTCCTGCCCGATGGCAAAGCGCACGCCGCACTGGGCGGCAATGTCGTCGCAATACCGCGCACACAGGTTGCGGATGAGCTGCTCGTAGGTGGCCTTGTTGAACGATGGGTAGATCACATGCTCGTTGCCCAGCCGCGCGATCTGCTCAGGCTTGAAGCGTTCGCTGAGCGCCTTCTTCACATCGATGAGGGAGAGCTTGCGCGTGAGGCGGTGGAAGATGTCGGCATCGGTGTCGCAGTCTTCCACGCGCTGCGCGGTCTCGTGGTACATCTCGTCGAGGTTGCCGCAGACGAACACCAGCAGCTTGCTGTAGTCGGTCTCCCAGGACGAAAGCGACTGCTGGAACCGTGTGAACAGGGCCTGCACCTGTGCGGGAGGCCACTGCATGATCTCGGCAAGTGGCTCTTGCAGCTTGAGCATGCGCTTGAGTTCCTGCGCGTCCCAGGCGTCGAGCTGAAAGCGGTAGGGTTTCTTGCCGGCGCGCTCCTCCTCGTTGTCGTCGGCGCGCTCGGCTTCGTAGTGCGCGTCGGCCAGCTTGCGCTCGATGTTGGTCAGCGCACTCAAAGCGGGCGGCAGGCGCCCGTCGGACAGCAGCGTCCACACATCCTGGTAGCGCTCTACCTTGACCTCCTCGCCCTTCGTGCTCACTGTGCGAAAGCGCTGGAACTCGTCCAGCACCAGCATGCCCGGTGCGCCCTCGTGGATGCCGGAGTCGCCCAGCATGCCCGAGATGGAAGAGCTGCGGTAGCTCGCGCCGTGGCTGAAGCCGTCCATCTGCACTTCGACAAAACGGTCGTAAAAGCCCAGCAGCTGCGCCAGGCGCCGCGTGAGCTGCGTCTTGCCCGTGCCCGTCAGGCCCCACAGGCAGACGATGACGGGGCGGGTGATGAGCTGGGGCAATACGTACCAGGCGCGGATGGCATCGATCACGCGGTCGATCACGTCGTCGATGCCAAAAAGCTCGGCCTTGAGCTGCGCTGCGGCCTGTGCCAGCACCTGCTGCCGCTCGGCCAGCAGCTCCCGGTGGGCAGCGCCCGGTGTGTGCCGCTCGCGCGGCGTGGTTTCTTGAAGAGTAGAAAGGTCCATGGTTTTCAATCGTTTTGTATCAGTCGCTTTCGGTGAAGCGGGATGTCTGGATCGCCTTGCGCAGGGCGACGTTGTCCGCACGGCGCTGGGCCCCACGGGTTCGTATGTGCTTGCCTGCCGCACTGGACAGGCTGCGTTGGGCCAGCGCGACGGCCACAGGATTTCGGGGCGGGCCCGAGGCTTCGAGCTTCAACACCAGGGGCGCCTTCATGCGGCGCAGCTTCTTAAGCTCGCCCTGGGCGAAGGCCCGAGACAGTTTTTTGGCACTCATGTGCACTCCACAAACAAAAAACCCCGGCAATGGAGCCAGGGCTTGTGGTGCGCTGCAATGAAAGGTGCAGAAACGCGCTTGCCGTGGCTGGACTTGCTGTGAATGCACAGTCCAGCCGGGGCGGTGGACTGTGGTCAGGCGGGAGCGAACAAGGGAACAAACATGGTGGTGACCTCCAGTGTTTTCAGGGGCTGCCGTGGCGGCAGGCGCGTGCCTGAAAGAAGCGCGAATTGTGGCGAGGCCCTCAAAGCTTGGCAAGCCAGGAAGGCGGCAAAAGCCTGTATTTGTCGCGCGAAAAGAACAATGCGGTTGAACAGCGCAGTTTTCAGGCTTGGCGCCGGTAGATCCAGCCAGCAGCGTGCAGCCACTCCTCCTTGTCGCGTGTCTGCACGACCAGTTCCACCAGATCACGGCCCGCGTTGAGCGGCACCTGCACGGTCATGCCGGCCCGGTCCGCCGACAAGGGCAGCAGGAACTGGCTCTCGTCCCAGAACAGGTAGCCGGGCAGTTCGGGCAGCTCCCGAAGTCTGGAGGCCCCCACGCCAATGGCCAGCGGAATGGATGTGGGTGCTTCGTTGGTCAGCAGCCAGTTGCTGTCGAGCCGCGCAGTCCAGGGGGCGGCAAGGGGGCCGGGTGCGGGCGGCATCTGTTGGCCGATGGGCACGGTGATCCAGTAGTGCCCCGCCGTGGCGGCCTCGCGCGCAAGGAGGTAGCGGCGGCCTTCGGACTGCTCCCAGCGGTAGTGGGTGCCAGGCTGGGCGTCTGACCACCACCAGCCATCGCTGCGCAGGCGAAGCCCGGTGCTCAGGGTTTTCCAGTCCTGCAGTTTTGGGTTCCACGACCACAGGTCAACCTGTTGGAGGTCGGGCGAGACGGCTTTGATGGGCGCGGAATAGTTGCCATAGATGCCGAGCAGGGCATCCACCGCGCTGGAGGATGCGGTGGCCATGGCGGGGGCGGCGGTCGAGACCCGGGGCGGCAGCACACGCAGTTGCCCCGTCTCCTGCAAGGCGCGCAGCGCAATGCCCTCGGCAATCGGGCCCGGCTTGAAGCTGGCGGCGTTGCCGGTGATCATGACCGCCATGCCCGCCTGGGGCAGCACGCAGAAGTCGCTGGAATAAAACATGGTGCCGCCGCTCTTTTGCCACGCGAGCACGCCCGCGGCATCCAGGCCGGGGTGCCGCGCACTGTCCCAGCCCAGGCCCGACTGCCAGTCGGGGGTGAGGCCGGGGTGCATGCCCTGGTTCTGAATCCTGCCCATCTCGGCCACGCTGGTTTTCGACACGATGCGCTGGCCATCGTGCTCGCCGCCCTGGATGAGCATGGCGGCCAGCTTCATCATGTCGCCGGGTGTGGTGCACAGCCCGCCCGTGGCGTAGCCCATCACGAACTCCTGGCCCTGCGGCGCGTCGTTGATGCTGCCGGAGGCAAAGGTGCCTGGTGGCAACGGCTGCAGCGTATAGCCTGATCGGGCCATGCCCAGCGGGTTGAGCAGGGCGGACTGCACAAACGCCGGGTAGGTTTGCCCGGTGACGGCCAGCACGATGCGCTCGATCAGCGTGAAACCGTCGTTGCAGTACACCGCCATGGCGCCGGGGGCGTGCTTGAGGTGCACATTGGCCATGGCTGCCTCCACCTCGGCGGCATAGCCCGGCAGCGGCGCAAAGGCAAACATGTTGTGCAGGTAGGTGCCGGGCAACCCCGAGGCATGGCTCAGCAGGTGCCGGACGGTGATGTCGCGGTAGCCCGGCGACAGCATCGCGAACTGCGGCAGGTAGGCCACCACCGGAGCATCCAACTGCACGAGCCTGCGGTCTACCAGCACCATGATGGCCAGCGCCGCGAGCACCTTGCTGACGGAGCCGACGTTAAAGCGTGTGTCGGGCGTTGCGGGCGTGGTGGCGTTTGCATCCAGCGCCCCGAAGGCCTCTTGCCAGACGATGTGGTCGTTGTGCAGCAGTGCCACGGAGGCCGCCCGCATCTTGCTGCTTTGCATGGCTTCGCGAATTTCCTTGCGACCCCAGGCAATGGTCGTTGTGAGGGTGGGGGACGCAGTGCTGCTGCCACCACAACCGGGCAGCAGCGAAGCCATCGCGCTGGTGCCCGCCCAGGTCAGCCAACCACGGCGCGATGCAGGAAAAAGGCGGGGCTGATCAACAAGGTTCTGGGCGGATGGCTGTCGGGGCATTCGGTATTCCTGGGGGCATTGGCCGCGGAGGCATCGCCAGTCGAGGCGCGATTGTGGAAGCCCCGCACCCGGGCTGGCAACCGCGCGCATGGCCCGTGTTGCACGCGGCCAACGCCCGGCTCGGATAATGCAGCCCTCCATGACCGAATCCCCGCCTCCCCACCCCTTGCCAACCGCCCCGCGCACTGCGCCGCTGCGCATCACCTTTCCTGAGTCCCTGCCCGTATCGGACAAGCGCGAAGAGATCATGGAGGCCATCAAGAAGCACCAGGTCATCATCGTGTGCGGCGAAACGGGCTCAGGCAAGACCACGCAGTTGCCCAAGATTGCACTGGCGCTGGGCCGGGGCAAGTGCAACGCCAAGCCAGGCACCAAGGGCCAGCTCATCGGCCACACCCAGCCGCGGCGCATTGCGGCCAGCAGCGTGGCCAAGCGCATTGCCGAAGAGCTGAACACGCCGCTGGGTGATGTGGTGGGCTTCAAGGTGCGGTTCCAGGACCGCCTGTCGCGCGATGCCTCCGTCAAGCTCATGACCGACGGTATCTTGCTGGCCGAGACGCAGACCGACCCGCTGCTCAAGAACTACGACACCATCATCATTGACGAGGCGCACGAACGCAGCCTCAACATCGACTTCCTGCTGGGCTACATCCGCCAGATCCTGCCGCGCAGGCCTGATCTGAAGGTCATCGTTACCTCGGCCACGATTGATGCGGACCGGTTTGCCAAGCACTTTGAGTCGGCCAAGGGCCCGGCCCCCGTCATCATGGTGTCGGGCCGCACCTTCCCGGTGGAGCAGCGCTATCGCCCTTTTGAAGAAAGCCGCGACTACGGCCTGAACGAGGCCATTGCCGATGGTGTGGACGAGCTGTGGCAAGGCAATGCGGCCGGTGACATCCTGGTCTTTTTGCCCGGCGAACGCGAGATCCGCGAGGCCGCCGACCACCTGCGCAAGCACCTGTCGCACCAGCCCGTGATGCGCAATGCCGAGGTGCTGCCGCTGTTCGCGCGCCTGAGTCAGGCCGAGCAGGACCGCATCTTTGACGGCCACACGGGCCGCCGCATCGTGCTGGCCACCAACGTGGCCGAGACTTCGCTCACCGTACCAGGCGTGCGGTACGTCATTGACGCAGGAACAGCGCGCGTGAAGCGCTATTCTTTCCGTAGCAAAGTCGAGCAGCTGCTGGTCGAGCCCGTCAGCCAGGCCGCCGCCAACCAGCGTGCTGGCCGCTGCGGCCGAGTGGCCAACGGCATCTGCATTCGCCTCTATGACGAGGCCGGTTTCAATGGCCGCCCCCGTTTTACCGACCCCGAAATCCTGCGGTCATCGCTGGCAGGCGTCATCCTGCGCATGAAGTCGCTGCATCTGGGCGACGTGACGCAGTTCCCCTTCATCGAGGCGCCTTCGGGCCGCGCGATTGCCGACGGCTACCAGCTGCTGGCCGAGTTGGGTGCGGTGGATGACGCCAACGAGCTGACCCCCATGGGCGTGGAACTGTCGCGACTGCCGCTGGACCCGCGCGTGGGCCGCATGATCATCGAGGCGCGCGACCGCAAGGCGCTTGATGAAGTGCTGGTGATTGCCAGCGCCCTGAGCGTTCAGGACGTGCGCGACCGTCCCATGGAGGCGCAGCAGCAGGCCGACCAGGCGCACGCCAAGTTCGACGACGACAAGAGCGAGTTCAGCGGCTACCTCAAGCTGTGGAAATGGATCAACGAAGCGCGGGGCGGAGCACCCAGCCTGCCATCGGCCCGTGCCCAGAAGGCGATGGCCGCGCAGAAAGCGCCTTCGCAGGCCTACTTGCCGGTGGCGCAGCGCAGTGGCGGGGGCAGTCCTGCCGCAGCGCCTGCTGTACCCGCCGCCGTCCCCGCTGCGACTCACAAACTCAGCAACCGCCAGTACGAGCAGCTGCTGCGCCAGAACTTCATCAGCATCCGGCGCCTGCGCGAGTGGCGCGACATCCACACCCAGCTGCTCACGGTGGTCACCGAGCACAAGTGGCAGATCAACACCCAGCCCGCCAGCTACGAGCAGCTGCACCTGTCGATGCTGGCCGGGCTGCTGGGTAACGTGGGCGCCAAGAGTGACGAGGAAGACTGGTACCTGGGCGCGCGCGGCATCAAGTTCTACAAACACCCAGGCGCGCACCTGAACAAGAAGCCCGGCCGCTGGATCGTGGCGTCGGAACTGGTGGAAACCACGCGTCTGTTTGGCCGGGGCATTGCGGCCATTGAGCCGCAGTGGCTGGAGCAGATTGGCGGGCATGTGCTGCGCAAGCAGCTGCTCGACCCGCACTGGGAGAAAAAGTCTGCCGAAGTGGTGGCGCTGGAGCGCGCCACGCTCTACGGCATCGTGGTCTACAACAACCGCCGCGTGAACTTCGGCAAGGTAGACCCGCACGCTGCGCGCGAGGTGTTCATCCGCGAGGCGCTGGTGGGCGGCAACTGGGAGACCAAGCTGCCTTTCCTGGCCGCCAACCAGAAGCTCATTGCCAAGGTCGAAGAGCTGGAGCACAAGTCCCGCCGCCAGGACGTGCTGGTGGACGACGAGCTCATCTACGCCTTTTATGACCAGCAGCTGCCGCCCGAGGTGTGCAGCGGCCACAGCTTTGAGGCGTGGTACCGCGATGAGAGCAAAAAGAACCCGGAGCTGCTCAAGCTCACCCGCGATGAGCTGATGCGGCACGAGGCCGCTGGCATCACCACCAACGCTTTTCCCAAAACCGTGCGACTGGGCGGTGTGGACTGCGCCGCCACGTATTTGCACGAGCCCGGCGACCCGCGCGACGGCATCACCGTGACCATCCCGCTCTTCGTGCTCAACCAGGTGAGCGACGAGCGCTGCGAGTGGCTGGTGCCCGGCATGCTCAAGGACAAGATCCAGGCGCTGCTCAAAAGCCTGCCGCAGCGTCCACGCAGCCGCTTTGTGCCGCTGCCCGAGTCTGCCACCCGCCTGGCCGAGCTGCTGGGCACGCCCGAACGTTTTGGCACCGGCAGCCTCACCGATGTGCTGCTCAAGCAGGTGCGCGACGAGACCTCGCTGGATGTGAAGCGGGCGGACTTCAAGCTCGACATGCTCAGCCCCCACCTGTTCATGAACTTCCGCGTGGTGGACGAGCACGGCCGACAGCTGGGCCATGGCCGCAACCTGGGCGCGCTCAAGGCCGAATGGGGTGCCAAGGCGCGCGGCGCATTCCAGGCGCTGGCAGGGCTCAAGCTCAGTGGTGGGGCAGCAGAGAGTGAAAAAAATGAGTCAAAAATGCCTCCAGTGCTTGATGGTAAAGCGCAAGCAGCTACTAAATCAGGAGTAAAGGGGGCAGCGCCCGCCACAGCGAAACCTGCGAGCGTCAACCCTTCGACCCCCGCAGGCCAGCGCTACATCACCTGGACGTTTGGCGAGCTGCCCGAGCTGATGGAGATCAAAAAGGCCGGGCAGACGCTGATCGGCTTTCCGGCGCTCATCGACGGCGGCGACGCTGTGACCATCGAGGTTTTTGACGAGCCCGAAGTCGCCGCCGCCAAACACCGCGCGGGCCTGCGCCGCCTGTTTGCGCTGCAGATCAAGGACGCGCTCAAGTACCTGGAAAAAAACATCCCCGATCTGCAGAAAATGGCCGTAGCGTTCATGCCCCTGGGCACGCAGGAAGAGCTGCGCACCCAGATCATCGACGTGGCGCTGGACCGGGCCTTTTTGCTCGACCCGCTGCCCACCGACGAAGTTGCCTTCAAACGCCGCGTGGAAGAGGGCAGGGGGCGCCTCACGTTGATCGCCAATGAGGTGGCGCGCCTGGCCGCCACCATCCTCACCGAATACGCAGCCGCCGCCCGCAAGATCAAGGACACCAAAAACGCCCCCGAAGCCACTGCGGACGCACTGCAGCAGCTGCAGCGCCTGGTGCCCAAGAACTTCATTGCCGTGGCGCCGTGGACGCAACTGGCCCACTACGCCCGCTACCTCAAAGCCATCACGCTCCGGCTGGATAAATACCGCGCTGACCCCGCCCGTGACGCTGCCAAGCTGGCCGAGTTGCGCCCGCAAGAGCAGCGCTACTGGCGCCTGGTGGCCGAGCGCAAGGGGCAGGTGGATGCGCGCATGCAAGAGCTGCGCTGGCTGCTGGAGGAGCTGCGCGTGAGCTTCTTTGCGCAGGAGCTGCGCACGCCCCAGCCGGTGAGCGTGAAGCGGCTGGACAAGCTGTGGGCGCAGGTCAACAGCTGAGCCGTGGTCTGTGGGTTGCGCGAGGTCAGGCCTGCGGCCCGCGCGTTAGGGTCTGGTCCAGATCCTGACGGTTACATACATGGCATAGCCCAGCGCCAGCACCAGCCACACCAAGAAGAAGAGGTTGGCCCAGTACGGGCCAGCGTGCTCCGCGAGTGTGTAGATCTGCCCCGCGCAGCCCTTGCCGACGCACGGAATCTCGCGCAGAACCAATGCGCGCAGGGCTGCGAACAACAGGTAGCACGCCACAGCAGCAACGAGCAGAAAGCCGATAGGCCCGACCGGAGGTTTGGTGAGCTCATCGTTCTCATCCCGCAGACCCTGGTTCAGCAGCTTTTGCCCATACCGGTACCACACGTAGCCAACAAGGAGCATGAGCGCGTAGTAAAGGAAGGTCAGCATGGCGTGAAATGAGGGGCCTGAGTGTGTATGGGCGATGCGGCGAGTGTCGTTGGCCGCCCTGACTCATGCGCAAGATGCTTCTGATGCCCGTCGCTGGATACCAGCGGAAGAAGCAACAGGCCAAGAAAGCAGCAGGCAGGCGTAGCTCGCTGTACCGTCAGCAGAGAGGTAGCTTTTGCGCGCTCATTCTTCCACAGCCTCTCCCAGGTCGCCCGCAATCAGTCTGAACTGCGCCAGTGCTGCCTCCAGGTCTTCCACAATCTCGCGCGCAATCACGCCCGGGGCGGGCAGGTTGTCGCTGTCGGCCAGTGATTCGTCCTTGAGCCAGAAGATGTCCAGGCTGGTCTTGTCCCGCGCCACCAGCTCGTCGTAGCTGTACGCACGCCAGCGGCCATCAGCTGATTCGGGCGACCATGTGGCTTGCCTCTGCTGGCGGCTATCCGCGCGGTACAGCGCCACAAACTCGTCCAGGTCCGCGCGGGTCAGCGGGTTGGTCTTGAGCGTGAAGTGCTTGTTGGTGCGTAGGTCGTAAATCCACAGCTGCTTCGTCCAGGGCGTTTCGCTGGCGGGTTTCTTTTCAAAGAACAGCACATTGGCCTTCACGCCCTGGGCGTAGAACAAGCCAGTGGGCAGGCGCAGCAGCGTGTGCACATCGCATTCGTGCAGCAGCTTTTTGCGAATGGTCTCGCCCGCGCCGCCTTCAAACAGCACGTTGTCGGGCAGCACCACCGCCGCGCGTCCGTGCGTGGTCAGCAACGTCTTGATGTGCTGCACAAAATTGAGCTGCTTGTTGCTGGTGGTGGCCCAGAAGTCGTCGCGCTCGATGGTGTCTTTTTCGGTGCTGGTGCGGCCGTCTTCGCCCACGATGACGGTGCTGCTCTTCTTGCCAAACGGCGGGTTGGCCAGCACCACCTCAAAACGCTCGCCAGGGTCAGCCGCCAACGCATCGCCCACCACCACGGGCACGGATTTTTCAGAGCCAATGCCGTGCAGCATCATGTTCATCGCACAAACGCGGGCTGTGGCCTGCACCAGTTCGTAGCCGGTAAAGGCTTTCTCCTTGAGGTGCTTGAGCTGGTCGCGCGTCAGGCTCTTGTTGTGGGCCGTGATGTAGTTGTGCGCGGTAAACAAAAAGCCGCCCGTGCCGCAAGCCGGGTCGCAAATGCGCTCGGCCGGTTTGGGTGCCATGCACTCCACCATGGCCTGGATCAGCGCCCGGGGCGTGAAGTACTGGCCCGCACCGCTCTTGGTGTCTTGCGCGTTGCGCTCCAGCAGGCCTTCGTAGGCGTCGCCCTTTACATCCGCGCCCAGAATCGTCCAGGTCTCGGCACCGATCAAATCCACAATCACGCGGCGCAGCTTGGCCGGGTCTTGAAACTTGTTTTGCGCCTTGCCAAAAATCAGGCCCAGCGTGCCTTTCTCTTGGCCCAATCTTTCGAGCGCATGGCGGTAGTGGTCAAACAGCTCGTCGCCGTCCTTGGCCAGCAGCGTGGGCCAGGCGTAGGCTGCAGGCACGATGCTGGGCTGGTTGTAGGGCGGTTGCGAGCGCTCGTCGGCCATCTTCAGGAACAGCAGGTAGGTCAGCTGCTCCACATAGTCGCCATAGCTCATGCCGTCGTCGCGCAGCACGTTGCAGTAGTTCCAGAGCTTCTGGACGAGGGAGTGGGTGGTAGTGTTCATCAGTCTTTCAATCTTGCAATCTGTGCCAGCCGGGCTTTCACGGTGGGTTCGCGCTCGGGGTCGCTCAATAGGCCGGGCAGGGCGTTGTGGAAGGCGGGCATTTGCAGCAGCGCTGCGGCTGCTTGCGCCACATGCTGGCGCACGGGTGCGCTGGCGGCGGCCACCTCGCGGGCCACAGCGGCGCGGCCCTCCAGCACGGTCATGATGTCTTCCAGGTCGTGACTCAAGTACACATCGTTGCCGCCACGGTCTTTGAAGGCCTCCAGCTTGGTCGCCAAAAAGTGCGGTGCCGACAGGTGCCGTACCACCAGTCCATCCCCAAGCCCATCTGCCCGTCCATCTCCCAGCGTGGCCGTCAGCGCCTCGTCAAACCCCACGCGGTACCAAGGGTTGGCAAAGCCCAGCACCTTTTCATCCAAGGGCACCAAGTCCAGCTGCATGCGGTGCCAAAACCAGCGAAAGGGCGGCGTATTGTCTGCCATGGTTTGCGTAAAGCCGCGCTGCATCAGCTGCTCTGCCAGGCGGTGGTAAGCGCCCAATGTAGCCACCTCCACAATGGCGTCCACATCTTCGGTGGGGCGCACATCCATCAAGCCCGCATCGTCTACCAGCAAGCCGGTGGCGCAGCCGCCCACAAACACCACCTGCTCGCACAGCGGCCCCATGGCGCGGGCGATGCCCAGCAACAGTTCCAGGTTGGGGTTAGCCATACGATGGGCCTTTGGTTCTGGGGACCGACTCGGGGTCGATCAGCGCCTGCAGCCGCTCCAGCGCCATGCCACGCTCGCGGGCCTTGCCCACGCGCAGGGCGTCAAACAGCGCCAGCAGCTCGTACAACTTGGCGTCTTGCATTGCCGCAAAGGGCACGGCAGGGTGCAGCGGCTCTATGCCCACCCCGCGCACCGTGCCGTTGGGGTGCGGCCATACAAAATCGGTGCTACCCGGCGCAAACACCCCGGCAAAGGCGGGCGCGCTGTGGCTGGTGGGCACACCGGCTACCAGCGGCAGCTTGACGGCAGGGAATGCGTACTTGGCCCCATGCAAGGCAAACTCCGCCAGGTTGCGTGCGTTGGGGCGCACCGGGTTGTCGGCTGCCGCCTCCGCATCATCCGGCAGGGCTGCACGGCGCACCCGCTTGCGGGTGACGCGGTAAATGCCCAGGGGCTCTTGTGCGGCCATGTCGCTGCCCACCTTGTTTGCATCGGGACCACCCGTGCTGCCAGCAGGTGCCGGCTCACGGTTAGGCAGCAACAGCCCCGCCAACAACCCGCGCTTGATGCAGGCATGCGCCTCCGACACGCTGATGCCCAGCTCTTGCGCTAGCCGCGCATACGTCCAGCGTTGCTCACCCCAGGCGACGAGCTTGAGGGCGACCAGAAAGTCTTGGGGCTTGAGTTGCATGAGTATTCAATATTCGCAAATCGCGAATATTGAATATAAACTGATCTGGCGTCAGTGGCAAGGCTATGATTGAAAATGGGCTCTTCTAGCGAATGCTAGTGATGCCTCTTTAATCGCGCCCCATGGCCCTGATCTTTAAGGTACGACGCCTTTGCGTCTGCCCCAGGAGAAGGCCATGCGACAGCAACAGATGACGCGCTTGATCCACAGCTTGCCCCAGCTGACGCACCACCAGCGCCAGCAACTGGCAAGCTCCCTGCAGGTGCTGCTCGATCACAGTCAAGCCATCGCCGTTGTAGAAGCGCACAGCGGCGGTTCCCGGGCTTGCCCGCATTGCAACAGTTCCCTGCTTGTCAAGAACGGCTCGGCCAATGGGCTTCAACGCTTCAAGTGCCGCCATTGCGCGCGCACCTTCAACGCCTTGACTGGAACACCGCTGGCGCGTTTGCATCTGCGGGACAAGTGGATGGGTCAGACACAAGCTTTGGGCGAAGGCCTCTCGCTCAATCAGGTGGCCCAGCGCCTGGGCGTGGCACAAAGCACCGCCTTTCGCTGGCGTCACCGCTTCCTGGCCTGCCCAAGCAACCAGCAGGCTCGCCAGCTTGTGGGCATTGCCGAGGCCGATGAGTCCTACTTCCTGGTCTCCTGCAAGGGTCAAAGAGGGTTGCTGCGCAAGGCCCGTCGCCGGGGAGGTAAAGCGCTGGCTGGCTGCAAGGGTTCGGAGTACACACCCGTACTGATGGCGCGAGACCGTGCGGGAGCAACGGTCAACCTCATCCTGGAGACGAACAAGGCCGTCAGTGTGCAAGCGGCACTCAAGCCCTTGTTGCCACCGGACACCATCCTGTGCACCGATGGCAGCGTCACTCTGGCCAGTGCAGCGCGGCTCTTGGGTGTGCAGCACCAGGCAGTGAACGTGAGCCGGGGCCAGCGGGTGAGCGGCCCCTGGCATGTGCAGAACGTCAATGCCTATGTCAGCAGGCTGCGCGGCTGGATGCAGCACTTCAAGGGCGTTGCAACGAAATACCTTGATTCGTACCTGGGGTGGTTCAGGTTGTTGGACCGATCAGGCCCGATGGGCCCACAGCCCGCGCTGGTGCTGGGTGCGGCCATGGGGAATCAAGACGTCACTAGCATTCGCTAGAAGAGCCTGAAAATGGCCTCTAGCGCTTATGTATCAAGCGCTACCAGCTATCAAAAATGAAGTGATTGGCTTACTGTGCCACTTCGGTTTCTTGAATCTTTTTCGGTCTGCAGCCGTTCGTTCAGAGGGTTGGCGACCCCACAGCATCGATGTGGGGACTATGAGAGTGTGCTCATCGATCAGCAATGGTTTAGCTCTGAGGTCACGCGGTGATCGTCATGTCGGCTTCGACTGCATCGTCGTCTGCTTCGACTTCGATGCCATCTTCCCCGGCTTCTCCCACATAGGCCGCTTTTCCAGTGGCTTGCTCAATCAATGCCAGCAGCCGCTTTTGCCGATCAGCCATGAATAACTCAAAACTGTCGGCGCGAAGCAGTGGTGGGTCGATCAGGTGCGAACGGAGGTACGTGTCCAGCTTTTGCGGATCGATACCGGGCGTTGTTGGGTCACCCTGTTCCAACTTCTTTAGATAGACCGATGGGGCCACGCCGCCAATGATCCGGTTGGTCCTGAACGACAGCGGGGTTTTGTTAATGATGGAGTCGAACACCGACGGCTTGATGCCCTGCTTTTTGCACCAGTCCTGAGGGAAGATGTGATGAATATCGACGTTCTCCCCGAAGAAAACAGTGTGGTCAAATTTTTGCCCTGAACGAAAGTCTTGGGCATCCTCTTTCATCAACAAGGCATTGATTCCCTTGTAGGCGGCGGAGAGACGCATACGCATGGTTTTGAGTCGATCTGCGCGGAACATCGTCTCGCTTACTGTCGAGGGCTCTGGCCCGCCTCTCAGCCACACCGGTACTTCCGTGAAGTCCTTTGCGATTCGGGTTTCGACAGCTGAGCCATAAAGCTCGCCAAAAACACCGTTCCAGTACCAGCGAACCAACTTTGCGCGATTAGCCTCATGCTCCCAGTCCGATCCGATGTCCGCAAGGATGGCGGCCAGCGGCACGATTTGCGACTGATAGGGGAGATCGAAAATGCGATAAATGTGAAGCATGTGGAGAAACTTCGCCGCCTTCAAGAATCCCTGCTCCACCTGCTCTTCATACTGCTTGTAGGCGGCTAGCGGAAGGTCCAATAAGGCTTGGCGGTTTCCAGTGACTGCTGGCAGTTCCTTGCCCTGCTTGCCTGCTTTTTCTGCTTCCCGCCGACGCTCGCGGGTATAAAACAAAGAGACCGCTTGCAGAAAATCGGTGTTTCCAACATTGGCAATGATTCCGACTTCCAAGCCAGCTGGCCGCAAGGTTTCCACAAACCTGCTGTGACGTCCTTTGTGGCCATCATCGCCGTACCAGTCTTTGCGCAGTTCATGGCCCTCGGCTGCATACATGGCGGTCACCAACTCGAAAGCGTCCAAGGGCTTGCCGCCTGTATTCACTTTCTCAAAGACGACGCATACGGCTTCTTTGGTGGTTGAACGATCGAGCGCGATGACGGGAACCCGGTAGTACTTGAAGTTCTCCAGGACATCACGCTTAAAACGGCGAAATTCTTCACGCACCGATTCGTTGGAATCACCGGGCCATGCCTTATCAAAGCCGTCCTGCCAGCGATCCCAGTCAAATACCTTTGAAACCGGGTACATGAGTAGCTTGTATTCTTGTTCGCTGGTTGAAAGATCGGGTCCCGCTTCTCGCCCAAACTCGCCTCGCACAATCTTGTCTTCGGGCACGCCCAGGATGGCCTCTTCCCGGTCCACAGATGGGTCCAGCGCCTTGCGAATGTCGATATAAAACCAACGCTTGACCTTCTTTTTCTTGGGCGTCACTGTTTCAACTACTTTGCCCCGCATGGTCACCTGATAAAGAGACGTCATGCGCTGCTGCCCATCGAGGAGCAACGAATTCGGCTTCATGTCTTTCGCTGCGGCGGGCGCGCCTTCCACTGGCCGAGGTTTGAAGTTGACATCGCCTCCGGTGTCGAGCGTCATCAATGCACCCACTGGGAATGAGCGCGAAATCGACGCGATCAGACTTTTGATGCGGTCCTCGTCCCAAACCCAGCTCCGCTGAAAATCTGGGAGCTGTAGAACACCACGATGGCAGTCCTCCAGCAACTTGGACAAGTCATAGGGGTTAGTTTGAAAAGTGGAACCTGCCATGGGGATTTGACCTTCTTCTTTCAATTAAGTCGTTAATGGGTGTGGCTTAACAAATCAGTGTGTAGGTTGCAGGGCGTCGGCATTTGGCGACGCCGTTGAAAAATCACGTTGCAATACAGATTGCCGAAGCGCCTGCGCGCGCTGGAGGTTGGCGTCGACCTCGGCTTCGACTTCGCGGATGATGGACAGGTGGCGGTCGACTTCGACGACGATTCGTGCTTGCTCTGCGTGAGGCGGTACAGGCAATGCAATAGAGCTGAAGTTCGCCAAATTGACTTTCAACTGCGCAACGCCTTTGGTGATCCCTAAGATTTGGTCTTGAACGACCCGCGAGGCCATGGCGTACTCAATAAATGACGGATCGATGCCGAGTTTGATTACTCGTAACTTGATGCAATCGGCGGTAATCACGGCAGGTGGGCGATTCGCCGGATAGCGACACACATCCCCCGGTGGGTCCCCCATCTTGGTCACAAGAATGTCGCCTGCCTCCACCGAATGTGCAGAAAGCTCTACAGCCTTATCAGCAGTGACGTAGACAGTGTTTTCACCACCGAATGACCCAGAACGGATATTGCGCACGAAGACCAAAGGCACACCTTCGGTTTTGTAGTCGCTCACCTTCAAACTGCTACCAAAAGGACCAATCGCCAATGAATATGGTTCGCCTGCCGACACCTGCTCAGGCGATGCCCATACCCAGCCTTCAGGTAGTTCAGACAGTGCCTCGGTTTCAGGAGTCACTGGTTCGCGGTACTTCCGCTTGCCCGCCCAATTCACCCGCCGCTCCTCAAGAATCCGCTGCAAAAGCTGCTCGCCGGTCTCGTAGGCGCGGCCTTCGCGGCGGGCCAGGGTGGCTTCGGTTTCTACAAGGCGGCCTTCGACGGCGGCTTTGAGGACGGAGGCTTTGTAGCGTTTGAGGTTGGCTTTGACGCGCTGGAGGTTGGCGACAGCTTCATCGAGGCGGGAGAACTGTTTTTCGAGTTCGGCGACGATTTCGCGCTGGCGCTCCAATGTCGGCACTGGGATCGGGTACGGGGCGATTTGATCGAAATCGACCCGAGGACGATCCCCCGCATTGAGATGTGTTGCAAACCGAACGAATGTGCCGGAGTTCAAAAAGTACTGAAGGTATCGCCCATCAATGCGCTCGTTCTCGGGGAAAACAATGAACTCCGCAGAACACAAGCCTTCGAAGGTTGGGCGGAAAACTTTGTTCAGGTACGGGCGCAAACGACCATACAGAACATCGCCAGGTTTGAAGTGAACGGCCGAGCTTTTCATGGTCGCTGCAGGCACAGTGCCCAACAACTTCATGGTGTGCGCTTCCACGTGCTCCATGCCAATGAACGGTGCGTCGGGCATCGACTCTGGTTTTACGCGCGGACGGTTGGGGCGAACTACCTCGCCCAGTGAAAGCACTTCATTCACGCCGCCAACTCCCGATTCAGTTCCTCAATCACCTTGGGCAGTTCCGCGCCAAAGAGCTGGTGCACTTTGCCCAGGCCGCCTTGGGCGTTGAAGGGGGCGTATTCAAAGTCGTCTATTTCAATGCCGAGGTTGGCGGCGATGTGGTCGCGGATCATTTCTAGCCAGTGGATTTGTTCTTGGGTGAAAGGGGCTTCGGCAGGCTCAGCCTGAACGGCAGCGGCGGTGCTATGCCCTTCGACAGGCTCAGGGCGGACGGCGGGGTTTGCGGATTGGTGCTGGGCCAGCCAGGCTTTGAAGTTGGCCTGCACGTGCTCGGGGTAGGGCACCAGTTCGTTGGTTTGCTGCATGGCAAAGCGCACCAGGCTGACCAGATCGGTGAGCAGGCGGCGCTGCGTGGCGCCTTTCACTGCGCCTTTGCGCAGGGTGGCGTAGGCCTGCCACAGGGCGCCTTCGTCTATGTTCAGCGGCGGGGCGTGCAGGGCGTCGGCCAAGGCTTTGACGTCTTCAAACTTGAGCGGCGCGCGCGTGGGGCGACTGTACAAAATTTGCAGAGCGGTGATTTCGTCTTTGTGCTGGGTGATGAAGTCTTCAAAGCTCTGCACCAAGGCGGTGGCGCGGTCGCTGCCTTCGCTAAAGCCAGCATGCAGCAGCGTGTCTTGGGTGACCACGTCGATCACCAAGTCTGCCTTTTGCTTCATTTTTAATAGCTGCTCGCGCAATGCAGGTGCGCAGAAAGGCCTTGTAGCATCCCTTAAACGCTGCTCTGCCTCGGCGGGCGGCATGCCTTGGGTGGCGTCGATGTCGTTATTGAGGTTTAAGGCCTCTACAATGCCGCGCGCCAGGTCGCGCAGGGTTTTGCCGCCGCTTAGCTCCACCACCTTGGCGCGGTCGGCGTCAGTAGCGTCTTTGTCCAGCCGGGCCAGGCGGGCGGCGATGCTGCTCAGCACCTCGTCTTCCACATTACCCAGGCTCACGGCTTGCAGCAGTTTGTCCAGCGGCACGCTCTTTTTGGCGTCCATGGGGCGGCTGTCGGTTTTGTCGCGCTCACACACGCCCACGGCATCGACGATGACGAAGTGGTCTTTTTTGATGTTTTCGCCGGGGTTGACGGCGGCCAGGTCCGTGGGGTTGCACACGCGCACGCCACGGCCTTTCATCTGTTCGAAGAAGCTGCGGCTTTTCACACTTCTCATGAAGACGACGATTTCCACCGGCTTGATGTCGGTGCCAGTGGCAATCATGTCCACGGTGACGGCCACGCGGGGGTAGTAGCTGGAGCGGAAGTCTTTGATGAGCTGCTCGGGGCTGGTGCCGCCGCCCTGGGCGCTGCGGTAGGTGATCTTTTGCGCAAACTCGTTGCCCCGGCCAAACTCTTCGCGCAGGGTTTCGACAATTTTTTCGGCGTGGTTGTCGTCTTTGGCAAAGATAAGGGTTTTGGGCAGCTCTTGCCGCTGGGGGAACATGTCGGGCTGCCAGCGGTCGCGCAGGGTGCGCACCACGGTGCGGATCTGGTCGGGCGTTTGCACGGCGCGGTCCAGCTCTTCGGGCTGGTATTCAAAGTCGTCGTCCAGCTGCCAGGCCGTTTTGCGGCGGGTGGCTTTGTCTTGCGTCTCTAACCAAAAGCCTTTGTCTACCTTGGCGCCGCTTTCGCCCACCTCGGTTTTGATGCGGTACACGTCGTAGTTCACGTTCACGCCATCGGCCACGGCCTGGGCGTGGCCGTATTCCATGACCAGGTTTTGGTTGAAGAAGCCAAAGGTCTGTTTGTTGGGCGTGGCGGTCAGGCCAATGAGGTACGCGTCAAAGTACTCCAGCACCTGGCGCCACAGGTTGTAGATGCTGCGGTGGGCCTCGTCCGTCACCACAATGTCAAAGCTCTCGATGGGGATGGCCGGGTTGTAGCCAATGGGCTCGGGGTCTTTGAACAGGCTTTCGATGCGTTCGGTGCTTTCTTCGTCGGCCTCGTCGGCCAGCTCGCGCCCCTTGAGCATGCTGAACATGCGCTGGATGGTGCAGATGACCACGCGGGCGGATGTGTCGAGCTGGTTGCCCTGCAGGTGCTGGACGATGTATTCCTCGCCAAACTTGTAGTTGTTGTAGGGGCTGGCGTAGGCGTCAAACTCTTTCTTGGTCTGGCGGGCCAGGTTGCCCCGGTCTACCAAAAACAGCACGCGGCGCGCACCGCCAAACTTGATGAGGCGGTAGATGAAACCGATGCTGGTAAATGTTTTGCCGCTGCCGGTGGCCATCTGGATCAGGGCCTTGGGCTTGTTGGCGGCCAGGGATTTTTCCAGGTTAGTGATGGCACCGATTTGGGCGGGCCACAGCTGGTAGTGCGCACCGCCGCTGCCCCATTCGGTCACCAGCTTGGGCATGTTGCGCATGCGGGCCAGGAAGGTGCTGGGTGGTTCGCTGACGCCGTTGCCGTTCATCATTGGTGGCAGCAGCGCCAGCCATTGCACCAGCAGCTCAGGGCGGAAGAAGGCGAACACGCTGCGTGCGCGGGGTTCGGGGTCCAGGCCGTTGGTAAAGTGGGTTTCTACGCCCGTGCTTTCCCACACAAAGGGCAGGGGGCGGCTCCAGGCGGGCAGGGTGGTGGGCAGGCCTTTGGCGTAGCGGCTGCTTTGCAGCTCTACGCCAGTCAGGGTGGCGCCTTCTTTCTTGGCTTCGATCACGCCGCAGGCTTTGCCGTTGATGTAGAGCAGGTAGTCGGCATAGCCAAAGCCGGGGTTCAGGGGGAATTCACGAATTGCCACGCCCACGGCTGCGTGGATGTTGGCGTCTGCAACGTTGCACACGCTCCAGCCTGCCGCTGTCAGCAGTGCATCAATGGTTTGCCTGGCCTTCGCCTCTGGCGTCATGCGTGGTCCTCCCTGCGGGCCATTCTAGGTGCGACCGATACATTTGGTTAATGGTTTGTGGCAGAGCGATGGATTGCGAGCACACGGCCATGTGCTTGCGTGAACAATGCGTATCAGCCCGACCTTTGGCGGGGAGCCATGCGTCACATGGGTGACGATCATGGGGGCATTCCCCTTGCTTGGTGCAGGTGGGCCATCTAGGCTGCTGGGAACAAGGAGACCGTTTGCCCATGCGCCCTCACTACCAGTTCTGGCCCCGTCGTTTGCCCAAGTCCATCACGCTGCCTGCCACCTCGCTGTGGGACAACCTGGCGACCAATGCACGCCGCTACCCCGACAAGGCGGCGCTGGTGTTTTTTGGGACCACGGTCAGCTATCGGCAATTGATGGAAGGCGCGGAGCGCCTGGCTGCGCGGCTGGCCCAGCTGGGCGTGCAGCGCGGCGACCGTGTGGTGCTGTGCATGCAGAACTGCCCGCAGCTGGTGATGGCGCATTTCGCCATCCTGCGGGCCAATGCGGTGGTGGTGCCGGTCAACCCCATGAACCGGGCCGAAGAGCTCAAGCACTACATCACCGATCCCGACACCAAGGTGGCGATCACCACGGGTGACCTGGCCCCAGAGATGGCCAAGGCCAACAATGCGTTGGCCCCTGGCGAGCGGCTGGCGCATCTGGTGGTCACGCAGTTTTCGGATGCGTTCGACGTGAACGTGACCGGCATCGATGCGCCGCCCGAAGCATGGATGGACTGGCTTGGCACGCGCCACCCGCTGCCTGCACTGGAGGGCGGGCAGGCCCACGCCTGGACGGACGCCCTGGCCTGTGCGGACGCGCCACCCGCCCTGTCGGTAGGCCCGGCCGACCTGGCGCTGCTGCCCTACACCAGTGGCACCACAGGCCTGCCCAAGGGCTGTATGCACCTGCACAAAAGCATCATGCACAACACGGTGGCCGCCAGCCTGTGGGGCAATGGGTCAGCCGACAATGTGACGCTGGCGGTGGTGCCCATGTTCCACATCACCGGCATGGTGAGCGTGATGCACACGTCGATCTACTGCGGCGCCACGCTGGTCATCATGCCCCGGTGGGACCGCGACCTGGCTGGGCGCCTGATATCGCGCTACCAGGTCACCACCTGGACCAACATTCCCACCATGGTCATCGACCTGCTGGGCAGCCCGAACTTTGCCAGCTATGACCTGTCCAGCCTGGCCTATATCGGTGGGGGTGGGGCCGCCATGCCGCAGGCAGTGGCGCAACGCTTGCTGGAGCAGTATGGCCTGCGGTATTCCGAGGGCTATGGCCTGACCGAGACAGCCGCTCCGTCGCACGCCAACCCGCCCGACCACCCCAAGCAGCAGTGCCTGGGCATTCCGTTCATGAGTACCGACGCGCGGGTGATCGACCCCGACACGCTGCAGGAGCTGCCGGTGGGCGAGCAGGGCGAGATCATCATCCATGGCCCCGAGGTGTTCGAGGGTTACTGGAAGCGGCCGGATGCCACGGCCTCGGCCTTCATCGAGTTCGAGGGCAAGCGGTTCTTCCGTTCGGGGGACTTGGGGCGCATGGACGAGGACGGCTATTTCTTTTTAACTGACCGCCTCAAGCGCATGATCAATGCGAGCGGCTTCAAGGTCTGGCCCGCCGAGGTCGAGGCGTTGATGTTCCGCCACCCAGCCATCCAGGAGGCCTGCATCATCGCCGCCAAAGACAGCTATCGGGGCGAGACGGTCAAGGCCGTGGTGGTGCTGCGCGCCACGCACCAGGACACGACCGAGCAGCAGATCATCGACTGGTGCCGCGAGAACATGGCGGTCTACAAGGTGCCGCGCATCGTGCAGTTTGTGGCGGCGTTGCCCAAGAGTGGCAGTGGCAAGGTGATGTGGCGGGCGCTGCAGGAGCAGGAGGCTCAGTAGGGGCCGTAGCAGTAGCAGTAGCAGTTGCAGTGGCCCATGGGCGTGTGGCCAGGCCGGGAATCGGAGTCAGGGGCTGCCATTGGCAGCCCTTTTTTCCATGCCCCGGGTCAGTGGGATGGCGTAGCCAGCGTCAGCTCGCCCAGGTCGCGCTCCAGCAAGGCGGGGTCGCCCAATTGCAGTTCGATCAGGCGGCGCAGGTGGGTCACGCTGTCCAGATCGATGCCCCGGCACAGCAGGCCGGTGTGCAGGCCTTCGGTATGCGCGACTTCGGTGGACATGGCGATGTGGTTGCCGGTTTCGGCCAGGGGAACGGTCAGCTGGCAGAGCATGCCCGGCTCCAGGTCGGCCTGTGCGGGCACCATGATCAACGCGCCTTTGAGGGACAGGTCCAGCACATGCACGCTGAATGCGTCGGTGGATGTGGTCAGCAGGGCCGGTGCGTCAAAGCCGACGCGGACAAAGTGGCGGCGTTCGTGGGGCATCGCTGTCTCCTGGGCGAAGCGGGGGTGGACACATGCTACTCCAAGCCGGCGGTGGCAGATTGCATTTGGATGTTTTTGCAAGCTTTCGTTACCATGGGTCTTATTTCCCTGATTTCGATAGGGCCAAGCTGTGAGTCCATGCGTGTACCGGTTCGGGAGCCATTGCGTCGGCTGGCTGCGATGGGCAGTGCTGTTGGCGTTGCTGTGGGCATGTGGCGTTGCGATGGCGGCTCCGCGCGAACTGCGCGTGGGGGTGTACTCCAACGAACCCAAGGTGTTTGTGAACGCGGAGGGCAAGCCCTCAGGCATCTTTGTGGACCTGCTGCAGCTGGTGGCCACCCGAGAGCAATGGACACTGCGCTATGTGCCCTGCGATTGGCAGGACTGTCTGGATGCGCTGGCAGCCGGGCAGATTGACCTGATGCCCGACGTCGCCCGCACCAGCGAGCGCGAGCGGCTGTTCGACTTTCACGCCTCGCCTGTGCTGCACAGCTGGTCGCAGGTCTACCGCGCGCGGGGCAGTTCCATCCAGTCGATGTTCGACCTGGCGGGCAAGCGTGTGGCGGTGCTCAAGGGCTCGGTGCAGCGCGCAACCTTCCAGAGCATGATGGACAGTTTTGGCATCGCGGTGCTGCTGATCGACGCGTCCACACTGACCGAGGCTTTCGAATTTGTACAGAACGGCGATGCGGATGCGGTGATTGCCAACCACCTGTTCGGCAACTTTCATGCGGCCCAGTATGGGCTGGCGGATTCGGGCATCGTGTTCCAGCCCGCCACCTTGTACTTTGCCACCGGCCTCGGACGCAACGCCGATGTGCTGGATGCCATTGATCGATCAGTGCAGGACTGGCGCAGCGGTGCCGACACGCAATACACCCAGGTTCTGCGCCGCTGGGGCGGGCAAGAGCAGGGCGCGCGCATTCCCCCCTGGGTGTGGTGGGGTGTGGCGGGGCTGGCGTTGTTCGGGCTGCTGGCCGCGCTCTCGGCCGTGGTGCTGCAGCGCAAGGTGCAGGAGCGCACACGCCACCTTCAGGTCAGCGAGCAGAAGCTGGCGGCCATCCTCGACAGCGTGGGTGCCTTCATCTACATCAAGGGGCGGGACTATCGCTACCAATATGCGAACCACCATATCCTGGAGCTGTTCGGGCGGCCCGCGAGCGAGGTGGTGGGGCAGGATGACACGGCTTTTTTTGACCAGGCCACTGCCGTACAGATCCAGGAGAACGACCGGCGCGTGCTGGAGCACGGCGAGCGGCTGGAGGTGGAAGAGGTCAATACCCACCTGGCCGATGGCGTGACCCGTGCCTACCTGTCGGTCAAGATTCCCCTTCGCCTGCCCGACGGCAGCATCCACGCGCTGTGCGGTATCTCCACCGACATCACCGAGCGCAGCCGGGCCGAGGAGTCGCTGCGGATCGCGGCGTCCGTGTTCGAGTCGTTCGAGGGCATGGTGGTTACGGGGCCGGACCAGCGCATCCTCAAGGCCAACCAGTCGTATGCACGCCTCACGGGGTATACGGTGGAGGAGCTCGTGGGCCAGACCCCCGCATTGCTGCAGTCTGGCCGCCACGATGCGCAGTTTTACGAAGGCCTGCACAGTGCGCTGCGCAGCACCGGTGCCTGGCAGGGCGAAGTGTGGAACCGGCGCAAGAACGGCGAGGTGTACCCCGCGTGGATCACGGTGACGGCTGTGCGTTCTGCACAAGGCGAGGTCACGCACTATGTGGGCACGCTGACCGACATCTCGCACCGCAAGGCGGCCGAGGAGGAGATCCGCCTGCTCGCGTTCTACGACCCGCTCACCGGCCTGCCCAACCGCCGCCTCATGAACGACCGCCTGCAGCACAGCCTGGCAACCTCGGCGCGCTCCGGTGCGGGCGGGGCGCTGCTGTTTGTGGACCTGGACAACTTCAAGGATCTGAACGATACGCAGGGCCACGAGTTCGGCGATCAGCTCTTGCGCCAGGTGGCGGCCCGCCTGGGCGGCTGCGTGCGCAGCGGCGACACCGTGGCGCGGCTGGGGGGCGACGAGTTTGTGCTGCTGATCGAGGGGCTGAGCCCACAGGCCCACGAAGCCGCCGCCCAGGCAGAAACCGTGGGGCGCGCGGTGCTGCTCGCATTGGCGCAAGGCTATCCGCTTGGGGGGCACACGTACCACAGCTCGTGCAGCATCGGCGTGGCGCTGTATGCCGATGCGCAGGGCTCAGTGGACGAACTGCTCAAGCGGGGCGATATGGCCATGTACCAGGCCAAGGGTGCCGGGCGCAACACGATGCGGTTCTTTGATCCGCGCACACAGGCCGCCGTCACGGCGCGCACGGCCCTGGAGTCCGGGATGCGCGAGGCTCTGCGCGACGGCCAGTTCCTGCTGCACTACCAGGCCCAGATCAGCCAAGCCCGCGGCATGGTGGGGGCCGAGGCGCTGGTGCGCTGGCAGCACCCGCAGCGGGGGCTGGTGTCGCCGGCCGAGTTCATTCCGGTGGCCGAGGCCTCGGGCCTCATCGTGCCGCTGGGGGCGTGGATATTGCGCACCGCCTGCCTGCAGCTGGTGGAGTGGGCCCAAGACCCCGCAACCGCGCATTGGACTCTGGCCGTGAACGTGAGTGCGCGCCAGTTCCGCCACCCGCACTTTGTGGACGAGGTGCTGGGGGTGCTTGAAGAGACGGGCGCCAATCCGCAGCGCTTGAAGCTGGAGCTGACCGAGACCCTGCTGCTTGACGACGTGGAGGACACGATCGAGCGCATGACCACGCTGCGGGCGCTGGGCCTGGGGTTTTCGCTCGACGACTTCGGCACCGGGTACTCGTCCCTGAGCTACCTCAAACGCCTGCCGCTGGACCAGCTCAAGATCGACCAGAGTTTTGTGCGCGACCTGCTCACCGACGCCAACGATGCCAGCATTGCCCGCACCATCGTTACGCTGGCCCAGAGCCTGGACCTGGGCGTGATTGCCGAAGGCGTGGAAACCTGCGAGCAGCGCGACATGCTGGCCAGCCTGGGCTGCCACATGTGGCAGGGCTACCTGTTTGGGCGGCCCGGACCTGCCAGCGCACTGCGGGAGGCGCCGGCAGGGGCGGTGGTGTAGGGCCGTCTGTTGTTGGAGGGTGCTTCTGTTTTGATAGCTGCTAGCGCTTGATAGGTAAGCGCTAGAAGCAAATTATGCTTGTAAAATTGACCGCTGCGAGGCCGGCAAGGGGTTCTGTCGCCATTTCCTTACATCCTGTGCACCCTGCGCGGTGTAGGGTGTGGCAGGCCTTGTTACAAACCAGGGCCAGCTTACCGCAGCCGCCCAACGGGTGGCGGCTCCGGGTGGCAAAAACAAGGAGTCCCCCATGAAAAACACCACCATGACCACGATGCACTCACTCCGTCTTCTCCTGTCTGGCGCGATGGCCGCGCTGCTGCTGGCAGCCGCTGGCGGCGCCCACGCGCAGGCCTATGTCAACGCCACCGTGGGCGGCGAACTGGCGCCCGGCGTGTACGGCCGCATCAACATCGGCAATGCGCCACCACCGCCGCTGATCTACGCCGAGCCGGTCATCATCCACCGCCCGGCAGTGGTGGTGCCACGGGCACCCATCTACCTGTATGTGCCGCCCGGCCATGCCAAGAACTGGGGCAAACACTGTGGCCGCTACAACGCCTGCAACCAACCGGTGTATTTTGTGCAGGAGCCACCACCACGCCGTGGCCCTCCACCCCGTGCCCACGGCCGCGATGACCGCCGCTGGGACGATGACCACCGCCACGGTGGCAAGCACGACCGTGACCATGACCGGGGGCGCGGCCATGGCAACGGCAAGGGCCACGGCAACCGCGATTGATGGCTAACGGCTAACGACTGAGGGGGAAGGCCGATCGCAGCACTGCGAGGTGCCAAGCAGGTGCAGGCCCTGCCCACCTTGCTTGCGCCACCGCAGAAGACCTGCGGCGCCAGCGGTTAAGCTCGGGCTTCTATGGCCCAAGTCACTTTTTCTCCTCCGTTCACGGCTCCCTCCGATGTGGCGAGCCAGCTTCGCAAGGCGGGCTACGCCGTTTTGTCGCCTGCCGATGTGGCCCGCTGGGTGGGCTGCGATCTTTCGTCGCTGATGGCCCTGAATGGCGACTGGGCGGCGTTGCCGCCCGATGATTTCCTGAAGGACGGTGGCCGCTACCGGCGCCGCCGCCATGCGTGTTTTGTGGTGCAGGGCGGGCAACTGCAGCAGGCACCACACCGGGCGCACTGGCAACCTGTGGAATACAACGCGCTGCATGGCGGCATGGAGCGCTGGTTTGCGCCCATGGAGGCTGCCACCGTGGCCCAGCCGGTGTGGCAGCAGCTGCTGGCTGCGCTGGCCGGGGTGTCCGATGCCGTGTTTGCTCCGTCCGAGGCGCCCGTGCCCTGGTTCATCGAGGCGCACCAGTTCCGCATCGACACCACCGACGGCATTGGCCGGCCCACGCCCGAGGGGGCGCACCGCGATGGCGTGGACCTGGTGGCCGTCTTCCTGGTGGGGCGCGAGGGCGTCAAGGGCGGCGAGACGCGCGTGTTCGAGGCCGCAGGCCCGAGCGGCCAGCGCTTTACGCTGACCGAGCCGTGGTCTTTGCTGCTGCTGGACGATGCCCGCATGATCCACGAGTCCACCCCCATTCAGCCGTTGGCCGAAGGCGGGTACCGCGACACCCTGGTGGTCACCTGCCGCCGAGGCAACTTTCAGGGGGCGGACGTGGTGGGGCAGACCCCGGCAGCCTGAACACAAGCGCCTGCAGCAGCGCATGTGTGCAGCCGATTTGATGCGAATCAAGATGCGGGGTATGGTGGCGGTTCACACTCTGGTTCAAGAAGTCGGGCCACAAGCTTGACTCACCCATCAACCCAAGGAGAAGCACCATGTTCAAGCACATTCTGGTTCCAGTCGATGGTTCCAACACCTCGATGCTGGCCGTGTCCAAGGCGGCCGGGCTGGCCAAGACCTTTGGCAGCGCCGTGACGGCGGTCTACGTGGTAGACCCCTATCCCTTCACGGGCGTGGGGGCCGATTTTGCGTATGGCCAGGCGCAGTACATCAATGCCGCTACCTCCGAAGCCAACGCGGCCCTGGAAGCCACGCGCAAAGCCATGGCCGAAGCCGGTGTGGCTGTGACCACCGTGGTGGGCGAGGGCCATGCCGTGCACGACGGCATCCTGCGCGCGCTGGAGAGCACAGGCGCCGATCTCATCGTGATGGGTTCCCACGGTCGGCGCGGCCTTGAAAAGCTGGTGCTGGGCAGCGTCACGCAGCGCGTGCTGGGTGTGGTGCATATCCCCGTGCTGGTGGTGCGCGACTGAGCGAGTTGCTCCATAAAAAAACGGCTCCTTACTGGGCCGTTTTTGATGGCAGTTCTCGACAACGCTGCGCATCCGCTTCCCACAGCTCGCGGAACAGGCGCGCCTCCCACCAGTGCACCCGTGGATCTGGCTCCGCCAGGCCACCGGGTGCGTCCCCCTTCAGGGGGAAGGCGCGAAGCGCCTCAGGGGGTCACTCAATCTTTGCGCCGGAGGCTTCCACGATGCCCTTCCACTTGGCGTAGTCGGTCTTGAGCAGGGTGCCAAACTGTGCGGGCGACATGGCTTCGGGCTCGGCGCCCTGGGCCTGGATGGCGGCCTTCATGTCGGGCGTGGCCAGCAGCTTGTTGATTTCAGCGTTCACGGTGGTCACCACGGCGGCGGGTGTACCGGCTGGGGCAAACACGCCGTACCAGGTGCTCACATCAAAGTCCTTGAAGCCCGACTCGGCCACGGTGGGCACTTCGGGCAGCGACGAGCTGCGCTTGGCCGACGTGACGGCCAGCGGACGCAGCTTGCCTGCCTTGATCTGGCCCATGGCAGAGGGCAGGGACGAGACCAGCAGGTCCACGTTGCCCGCCAGCGCATCCATCAACGCGGGGTTCGATCCTTTGTACGGGATGTGGCTCAGCTTGACGCCTGCGGCCTTCTCGAACAGGTCACCCGCCAGGTGGATGGACGTGCCGTTGCCGGGCGAGCCATAGGTGATGGTGCCGGGCGAGGCCTTGGCGGCGGCCACCACGTCGGCCAGGGTTTTGTACTTGGAGTTGACGCTGGTGGCGATGACCACGGGCGTGTAGGCCACGTGGGCGATGGCGGTCAGGTCCTTGGTGGGGTCCCAGGGCAGGTTTTTGTACAGCCAGGGGCCGATCACGAGGTTGTCCTTTTGGCCCATCACCAGGTCATAGCCCGTGGGCGCGGCCTTGACAGCTTCGCCAATGCCGATGGTGCCGCCCGCGCCGGCCTTGTTGTCGGCCACCACTGTCCACTTGGCGCTTTCGGTGAGCTTGGTGGCCACCAGGCGCGAGAGGATGTCGGTGCCGCCGCCGGGCGGGAAGGGCACGATCAGGCGGATGGGCTTGGTGGGGTAGGCCGTAGCCGGTGCGGGTGCCTGGGCGTGCGCGGTGGTGCCCACGGCAAAAGCGATCGCGGTGAAGGAAAGCAGGGTGCGAATCATGGTGTGGTTTGTCTCCGTAGGTTCATGGAATGTGCAGGCGGTGGCTGGGCGCACGCCACCTGGCTGATCTGGGTCAGCGGGCGCCAATGATCGCTGATGACTGGAGGCGCCCGCCTTGCCAATGGCGAGTGGCAGCATCGCGGGTGGCGATGGCAGTGTTCCCACCCGCAGGGAGGTCAGATGCGTTCAAAAATCGCTGCAATGCCCTGGCCGCCGCCGATGCACATCGTCACCAGCGCATAGCGGCCCTGGATGCGTTGCAGCTCGTGGATGGCCTTCACGGTGATGAGTGCGCCGGTCGCGCCAATGGGGTGGCCCAGCGAAATACCCGAGCCATTGGGGTTGACCTTGGCAGGGTCCAGGCCCAGGTCCTTGGTCACGGCGCAGGCCTGGGCGGCAAAGGCTTCGTTGGCTTCGATCACGTCCAGGTCGTTGACGGTGAGGCCCGCCTTTTTCAGCGCCAGCTGCGTGGCTGGCACGGGACCGATGCCCATGTACTTGGGGTCTACACCTGCGTGGGCGTAGGCCACCAGGCGTGCCAGGGGCTTGGCGCCACGGGCCTTGGCGGCACCGGCTTCCATCAGCACCACGGCGGCGGCAGCGTCGTTGATGCCCGAGGCGTTGCCGGCCGTCACCGTGCCGTTTTCCTTGATGAACACGGGCTTGAGCTTGGCCAGGTCGTCCATCGTGGCGCCGGGGCGGAAGTGTTCGTCGGTGGCGTACAACACGTCGCCCTTCTTGCTCTTGAGCGTGACGGGGACGATCTGGTCTTTGAACACCCCGTTTTGCGTGGCGCGTTCGGCGCGGTTGTGGCTTTCCACCGCCAGCTTGTCCTGGTCTTCACGCGTGATGCCCCATTTGGCGGCAATGTTCTCGGCCGTCACACCCATGTGGATGTTGTGGAAGGGGTCGTGCAGCGCGCCGATCATCATGTCCACCATCTTGGTGTCGCCCATGCGGGCGCCCCAGCGCATGTTCAGGCTGGCAAAGGGCACGCGGCTCATGTTTTCAGCGCCGGCGCCAATCGCCACGTCGGTGTCGCCCAGCAGGATGGACTGGCTGGCGTTGACGATGGCCTGCAGGCCTGAGCCGCACAGGCGGTTGACGTTGAAAGCAGGCGTGCCTTCGCCGCAGCCACCGTTGATGGCGGCCACGCGCGAGAGGTACATGTCCTTGGGCTCCGTGTTGACCACATGGCCAAACACCACGTGGCCCACGTCCTTGCCGTCCACATTGGCACGCGCGAGCGATTCGCGCACGACGAGTGCGCCGAGTTCGGTGGGCGGCACGTCCTTGAGGCTGCCACCAAAGGTGCCAATGGCGGTGCGCACTGCGCTGACGACGACGACTTCACGGGTCATGGGGAGGTCCTTTCAGATGAATTTGAGGCTAAATTGGCCACTAGCGCTTATCCAGAAAGCGCGAGCAGCTATAAAAACAGGAGTTTCGGGGCTTTAGGCATCTCTGACATCGGCCACCGGGTTGGTGCCAAAGTCTGCGCGCTCCAGCCAGGCGAGCACGCGGATAGCGGCGTCGGTGGGCGATGTGAGTTGGCCACCCGTCTTGAGGTTGGCGAAATTCTGGCGGTCCGGGAAGGCGGCCGGGTCGGCGCCGCGCAGCTGGACCTGCATGTCGGTGTCGATCACACCAGGCGCCAGCGAGCATACCTTGGCACCGTGGGGCTTGAGGGCCTCGTCCAGCGCCACGCAGCGCGTGAAGTGGTCCATGCCGGCCTTGGCCGCGCAGTAGGCGGCCTGCGAGGCCATGGCCCGGCGGCCCAGGCCCGAGGAGATGTTGAGCACCTTGCGGGGCACCGTCCAGCTGTCCGTTGCACCCAGGAAGGCGGCGGTCAGTTGCATGGGCGCCTCCAGCCCCACACGCAGGGCGGTGGCCAGGTCGTCCACATTGCTGTGTGACAGCGGTGCAATCTGCGGAATCATGCCCGCGTTGTTGATCAGCGTGGCGCTGGCAAATGCCTGCGGGCCTTGCGCCTGCAGCCAAGCCTGCAGCTTGTGGGCGGCCTGTTCGCCCTGCGACAGGTCTTGCTGCCACTGTTCAATGGTGACGCCTGCCGCTTTCGCTTCGATGGCCAGGTCGGCGTTGGTGCTGCGCGCGATGCAGACCAGGGTGTTGCCGCTCTTCAAAAGCTGCTGGGCCATGGCAAGGCCCATGCCGCGCGATGCGCCGGTGAGGATGGTGAGGTGGTTTTGGGGCATCCCGCCATGTTACTGCGCAGTACCCATGGCCGGGGGTAATTACTGGCCCGTGGGCGACTCCAGCGCCGCCAGCAGCAGTGCCAGCCGGGCGTCAAGTGCCGCGAGGTCGGCGGCCTTCAGTGGCGCCAGAATGCGGTGCTCGTTGGCCACATGGGCTTCCACGGCGCGGTCGATCAGTGCCAACCCCTCGGGTGTGAGCTGCACCAGCGAGCTGCGCGCGTCGTCGGGGTTGGGCCGGCGGGTGATCCAGCCCTGGGCTTCGAGCTTGCCCATGCGGTGCGTCATGGTTCCCGAGGTGACCATGAGCGTGGAAAACAGCGTGGTCGGTGCCAGGCAGTGGGGAGCGCCGCTGCGGCGCAGCGTGGCCAGCACGTCGAACTCCCAATAGCTCAGGCCGAATTCGGCAAAGGTCTCGTCGAGCCTGCGCTGCAACAGCGCGGCGCAGCGTTTGATGCGGCCGATGGGGCCCATGGGGCTCACGTCCAGGTCGGGGCGCTCACGGTGCCACTGGGCCAGGATGGCGTCCACGGCGTCGGGTTGGCGTTGAGTGGCCATGGTATTGGTGATGAAATTATCTTGAATTCAAGATTTTAGGGCACGGGCGTGGTAGGATTATTTATCTTGAATTGAAGATAGATTGCCATGCAAAACCACCGTACCTCTCCCTGGCTGGATGCGCTCACCACGGCCCTGGGCCCGGTGATCTGGGGCTCTACCTACATCGTCACCACCGAGCTGTTGCCGCCCGACCGGCCCTTCACTGCGGCGCTGCTGCGCACGCTGCCTGCAGGCCTGCTGCTGGTGTTGTGGTGCCGCCGTTGGCCGGCGTGGGGCGATTGGGTGGGGTGGCGGCGCCTGCTGGTGCTGTCGGCGCTGAACATCGGGGTCTTCCAGGCGCTGCTGTTTGTTGCGGCCTACCGGTTGCCGGGGGGCGTGGCGGCTGTGGTGGGCGCCATAGGTCCGCTGGTGGTGATGGGGCTGGTCTGGGCGCTGGACCATCGGCGTCCGCCCGGCCTGGCGTTGGCGGCGGGTGCCCTGGGCGTGCTGGGCATGGCGGCGCTGCTGCTGTCGCCGGGGGCGCGGTGGGACATGGTTGGCGTGGCTGCGGCGCTGGTGGGCACAGTGTGCATGGCAGCGGGCACGTTCTGGTCGCGGCGCTGGCGGTCGGACCTGCCGGTGCTGGCATTTACGGGCTGGCAGCTGCTGGCGGGCGGCATCATGCTGGCGCCCGTGGCCTGGGTGGTCGACCCGCCGCTGCCCGCGCTCTCGGCTGCGCAGGTAGGCGGTTATGTCTATCTGAGTCTGGCGGGTGCCCTGTTGGCCTACGCGCTGTGGTTTCGTGGCATTGCGCGGTTGCCGTCGGTGGCGGTGTCGTCGCTAGGGCTGCTGAGCCCGGTCACGGCCGTGCTGCTGGGCTGGGTGTTGCTGGGGCAGGCCATGACGGGGGTGGCGCTGGGGGGCATGCTGGTGGTGCTGGCCAGCATTTTGGCGGTGCAGTGGGCGATGTCGAGGCCGGTGCAAGGGTAGGTTCGTTGGTCGCGCCGGGAGGCGGTCTTGGTTGCTATATTTTGTATAGCTAACAATGAGAACCATCATGCGCCAGGGCCTCAAAAGGCCCTGAACCATCGCCTTGCCTTGCGGCGCCTCAGGCTGCGGCGATGGCGCGGGGCGCGCCGACGCGTGCAACCGGTGCCAGGGCTGGGTGGGCCGTGTGGGCCGATGGTGTGGGCGCCCGGCTGGCGGCAGGCAGCGGGGTGCTGCTGCCTGCTGCATCCAACTGGAACACCGAGACCAGCTGGACGAGATCCAGGGCCTGGCTCTTCATGCTGCTGGCGGCGGCGGCCATTTCTTCGACCAGGGCTGCGTTCTGTTGTGTGGCCTGGTCCATCTGCATCACGGCTTCACCCACCTGGCCCACGCCGTCGCTCTGCTCGGCGCTGGCGGCACTGATCTCGCTCATGATGTCCGTCACACGCCGGATCGACTGGACGACATCCGTCATCGTCTGCCCGGCCTTGTCGACCAGGGCCGTGCCCTGGTCCACACGGCTGACGCTGGCCGAGATGAGTTCCTTGATCTCCTTGGCAGCTTCGGCCGACCGGCCCGCCAGCCCCCGCACTTCGGTGGCCACCACGGCAAAGCCCCGGCCCTGCTCGCCCGCACGCGCGGCTTCCACGGCGGCGTTCAGTGCCAGGATGTTGGTCTGAAAGGCGATGCCATCGATCACGCTGATGATGTCGGCAATTTTCTTGGAGCTGTCGTTGATACCCTTCATGGTCTCCACCACCTGGGCCACCACTTCGCCACCCTGCACGGCCACGTCGTTGGCATTGCGGGCGAGCTTGTTGGCTTGCTGGGCGCTGTCGGAGTTCTGCTTAACGGTCGAGCCCAGCTCCTCCATGGAAGCAGCGGTTTGCTGCAGCGCGCTGGCCTGGCGTTCGGTGCGGGCCGAGAGGTCGTGGTTGCCCTGCGAGATTTCTGCACTGGCGGTGGAGACGCTTTCCGCGCTTTGCCGCACGTTGGCCACGATGTCGGCCAGCTTGGCACGCATGTGTGCCAGCTCGGTGAGCAACTGGCCCGGCTCGTCCTTGGCCCCCTGGGGAATGGGAGTGGCCAGGTCACCCGCCGCGATGGCCGTGGTGGCCTGGACGGCCTGCCGCACAGGGGCGGTGATGGAGCGGGTGGTCCACCAGGCCAGGAACAACCCCACCAGGATGGCCAGCACGGTGCTGCCGCTCACCCAGGCGGTGCTGGCCTCGGCCTTGCGCGTGGTGTCCTTCAGGGTGCTGGCCACGCCTTCGTCCAGCGTGTGGGTCAGCTCTTGCAGCACGGCCGCGTAACTTTGAAAGACGGGCGCCAGCACGGTATCGGCCTGCGCGGCCACGTCCTGTCCCGCCTCCTTGGCTTTGACGAGTTCGGTGCGCTTGACGCGGTAGGCATCGCGCGCGGCAATGGCCTGATCGTAAAGCTGCATTTCCTTGCCGGACAACAGGTAGCTGCGCACCTCCTGCATGCGCTTGCTTTGCACCTCGACCACGGCAGACATGTCTTTCTTGAGCTTGCCGGCGTACTGGGCGTCGTTGGCTTTGAGGAAGGCCTCGGTGCGCAACCAGTTCATCTGGATGTCGGTCTGCCACTGGTGCACGATTCCCTGGCGCTTGAGTTCCGAGGTGGCAATGTGCTCGTTGCTGTGCTGCAGGGCGGTCACGCTCATGACGCCGAGTACAGCGATGACCATGGTGATCAGTAGCAGCAGCCCGAATGCCACTCCAAGTCGAATGCCCAGTTTCAGGTCTTTGATGCGCATGGCGGTTCCTTGAGGGTGCAGTGGCGATGGTGTGTGAAGGGGGCTGGGGTCGGGTGCCTGTGGACCAGGTTGGTTTGCCGCGCTGGTCAGGACAAGGCCGCTGCCCCGGTTTCCAGGGAGTTGGTGCTTTGCAGGCGCTGGCGCACGCGCTCCAGGTAGTCGGCCCGCACGCGGCGGGCCGCATAGTCGCGCGGCGCACTGCGCAGCAACTGCTCCCAGGCCTCGCCGCGCCGCTTTTCTGACTGCTGGTGGCACTGCGCCAGCACCACGGGCGTGGGGGGCAGGGCCTGGGCCTCGGTCATGCATTCGTAGCCGTAGTAGTGCATGGTTTCCCACGCCAGGCTTTCGATGGTCTCGATCTCGTGGGGCTGCAGCTGGGTCTTGAACTTGTCCTTGTTGGCTGGCAGGGGGGCAAAGCAGTTGGACTCCCACAGGGCGGACATGCGGGACAGGTCTTGCGCCTCTTGCGATGCCGCGATGTCCAGCATCTGTGGCAGAAACTCGATGCCGATGAACTGGCAGATGCGCCGCAGCGTGTGTTCCTGGTCGCCCAGGAAGTCTTCGTAGCGGATGGTGAGCACGCGGTCCGGGTAGCGCAATGCCAGTGCGCGGCCTGTGGCGTGGGCCTTGACCCAGGCCAGGGCGTTGAGTGTGGTGTCGAAGTCGTGAATGATCGCCCGGTTCATCGAAGCCACCTGCGCCCGGGGGTCGCGGACCACGTTCAGAAAACGCATTTCCGGAAACAGGGCCATCAGGTCGTGCGCGTAGTGGACGCTGTCGAGCGACTTGTCCATGGCCACGCTGGCCCCGTGCTGCTCCGCGCTGCGCAGCAGCAGCTCCCACACAATGCGGTGCACGCTGCGGGGTTCGTTCTCCAGCGCGTTGAAGATCTCCTCGGCGTCGAAATGCACCCCCGGCCACTTCACCATGCTGGATTGCTGCAGTCCCACCACGTCCTTGACCATCTGCCGGTAAGCGCTGTCGTCGCGCAGGTCGCCATACAGCGGCACCAGGGGCATGAAGTCCACGATGTGCAGGGGGTAGGGGGAGTGGAACTGTGGGCTGGCGTTCAGGCGCAGGCGCAGCGCATGGCTGCCGCAGCGCCGCAGCGGAATCATCAACAGCGGAAGCGGGCGTGTGGTGCGGGTTGGCTGGTTCATGGTGTGTCTGACTCCAGGTGCGCGAAGAACTCGTTGATGAAGCGATCTATATCCTGGTCGGGCAGCCGGTCGATGCCGCCCGCGCCATGGCGACCGCCACCCGCCGGGTAGCGGCTGCAGAAAATGTCGGCACGGCTGGCGCTGGCGCTGCCGATGCGCAGGTTCACCAGAAAGTCGCCGTCCGAACGGGGCGTGAGCACGGCGACCGAACGCCCGTTGTTGCGTGCCACCAGCTGGTTGGCCAGGGTGCCGCACAGGCGCCGGGCCCATGCGCGGTCGGGCAGCACGTACACGGTGGCCCGGTCGTTGGCGGTGTAGGGGGCCAGGTCCTGCACGGCATGCTGGTCGCTGGCATGGCCTTCTTGCAGGCGGCGGAATTCGTAGGCCTTGGCCATGAAGTCGAGCGGGCTTTCAAAGCGATGGAGTGACCGGTACAGCTGCACGGGGCAAAAGTGCAGGTCTTCGCGGCTTTCGCCATAGGCGTTGTAGTTGAGCAGGTAGCCCAGCTGCGCCAGCGCACCGCGTGTGGCCGCCGTGCAGCCATACTCGCGCGCCATGCGGTCGGCCACGGCGTCCAGGTTGTCACCGTAGGCCGCCACGATGGCCCACTGGCGCAAAACGCCGCCCAGGTGGCGGTCTACCAGGATGCTGGTGCAGACGTCCAGGCCGGTGTCAATGTGGGCGGTGAGTTGCGGGTGGCGGAAAAGGGTTTTTGCGCTGTGGTGGTCGAAATAAGTCACGTTGCCGCCGCCATTGAGAACCCGGCACACACCCTGCGCGTTGCGGTCCCACGAGATGTCGAGCGCCGTCACCTGCAGTGGCCGCCCCGAGGGCAGCTGGTCGAACAGGGCAATGTCCCGTTTCACCCCGCTGATGAGAAAGCTGTCGCGGGGCTCTACCAGGCGCAGCTGGTGCAGGGCACACAGCCCGTCGGCATCACCGTTGAAGAGGTCATAGGCGTGCACCCCATGGGCCGTGGGGGCTGGCGCCGGGGCGGAGACTGGGGCGTGGTCGGTAGACATGGAAAGAAACGTGCAAAAAAGACAGCCCTAGCGGATGTACCCGCGCTGACGCAGGAGCGCGAGCACCTGCTCGCAGGCATCGGGCAGGCTCAGGTAGGCGGTGTCGATGCTGAAATCAGGCGATTCGGGTGCCTCGTAGGGGGCGGAAACCCCTGTGAACTGTGGGATGTGCCCCGCTCGCGCCAGGGTGTACAGGCCTTTGGGGTCGCGGCCCTCGCACACGTTGAGTGGGGTGCTCACATGCACCTCCAGAAAGCGGTGTTCTCCGATGAGCGCACGGGCCATGGCACGGTCGCTGCGCTGGGGGGAGATGAGTGCGGTGAACACCATCAGCCCGGCGTCGTTCATGAGGGCGGCGACTTCGGCCACGCGCCGAATGTTTTCCGAGCGCTCGGCGGCGCTGAAACCGAGGTCGCGGTTGAGCCGGTGCCGCAGGTTGTCGCCGTCCAGCACAAAACTCGCAAACCCGAGCCCATGCAGTTCTTCCTCCAGCGCATAGGCCAGGGTGGACTTGCCCGCGCCGCTCAGGCCGGTGAGCCAGAGGGTGACGGGGCGCTGCTGCAGCAGGTCCTCGCGCAGGGGACCGGTCACCCGTCCGGCATGCGGGATCACCACCCGCAGGCCGTGGGGCGTCAGGCCTGGAGAGGCAGCCGCAGCCGCAGGGGTCGGGCCCTGGGCCGGGTGCTGGAGCGAGGAAGGCTGCGGCATGGTCATGTCAGGCAAAGGCTGTGGGCGGCGAGCGTGTCAGCAGGCGGTTTCGTGTTGTCACTTGCACCGAATGGAGCAGGCAAAAAGCGGATGGCCCTGGACCACGGTGGGCGGGCCCAGGCGATGCGATTCAAAACCCGTGCGTCGCAGCAGGCGCTCCACCCCCAGTGGCGAGACAGTGACCATGCGCTGGGCCCCGTGTGCCATGGCGCACCGGCTGGCCGCCTGCAGCAGGCCGGTGGTGATGGGCGAGGAGAACTGGTCGAGCGCAGAGCCCGTGGGGCCTGAAAAATCCATGGATGCAAAGCGGGACAGCTCCCACACCTCCGGCGCGTCGGGGGCCGGGGCACCGTTGAGCAGTTGCGGAAACACCTCGGCCAGCAGGTAGGGGCGGGTGGTGGGCAGAAGCCGGGCGGTGCCGATGACCTCGCCGTCTTCGTTCTGGGCGATGACGTAGACGGTGTCGTCTCGGTCGAACTGGTCCAGCTCCAGGGCATCGCGGCAGTGCAGCTGCCAGCCCAGTTTTTCCACAAAAACGCGGTGCCGGTACCGGGCCATGCGGGTCATCAGTGGTGGACGCAGTTCCGCAGAGCAGCCAGAGGTGATGCGCATCGGAGATTCCCTCATGAGTTTTCCCCATTAGAAAATCACCCGAAAATATTTGTAACTACCAACTCTGGTAGGTGTTGCCTGACCCCGTCCCTCTCAAAATCAACTCGCCAAAGGGCTTCAATGCCGCCAGAATGTGGAAAAACGTAACGGCGGTTGATGGTGCGTAATTCGCATGCGGATGGTCAGTCTCTGTGGGGTGGTGCTCGGTGTTGGAGTCCTATGACAAGCTGGCAAGAAGATCTTTTGGGGGTGATGGACCGCGCGCAGTCTGAGCAAGAGGTTTTTTGCAAAATCGAGCTTGCTGCGCACGCCTTGGGGTTTGAGTACTGCGCCTATGGCCTGCGGGTACCCATGCCCCTGTCCAACCCAAAGACCATTTTCTTGAACAACTACCCGCCGGCCTGGCAGGAGCGGTATGTGCAGCAGGGCTATGTGCAGGTGGACCCCACGGTGCAGCATGGGTGCCGCAAGCAGACCCCGCTGGTCTGGTCAGACGACGTGTTTGCATCGACCCAGGATTTCTGGGAGGACGCGCGATCGTTTGGCCTGCGCTTTGGATGGGCGCAATCGTGCATTGATGGGGGCGGGGTGCGCGGCATGCTGACGCTGGCGCGTTCGTCCGATGCCCTGACACCCGACGAGATTGCCCACAGCGAGATGAAGATGCGCTGGCTGGCGCACATTGCGCACCTGATCCTGTCGCGCATCTTTACGACACGCCAGGCCGAAGAGATGCAGCCGCATCTGACGGCCAGAGAAATCGAGGTGCTCAAATGGACCGCCGACGGCAAGACCTCTGCCGACATCTCCTCGCTGCTGGATGTGTCGGAAAACACCGTGAACTTCCACGTCAAGAATGCCGTGACCAAACTGCAAACCACCAACAAGACAGCTGCCACCGTGCGTGCCGCCATGCTGGGGTTGCTGGGCTGATGCAGCGGCCCGGGGGCGCTGTAGGCCCTTGCGCACAGCCAGACCGCACCAAGCTGGGATGGGCCGCAACCTGGGCGGCCTGTGGGGAGCGGGCGTGAACGCCATTCAGGTGTCGCCGGATGGCCTGCTGCGCCTGTCGATTGACGAGTTGCTGTCCCTGCCCATCCACCATCTGATGTCGGCGGTAGACCTGGACCTGGTGGTGCCGCGCACCGCCGTGTGCGGCTGCGAAACCACCATCAGCGGCTATACCGAATGGGTGAGCGCGTCCTGCCCCGTGGTTTCCATTGGCTGGGACTGGCACATCAGTCTCTGGACAGCGCAACGGCCCTTTGCCTGGGCACGGCTGGGCCAGCCCCGCAGCAACGTGATGCTGGTGTATTCCACGGGCAACGACACCGGGTGGCACAAGAACCTGGAACTGCTGTCCACGGTGGTGGACGCTTTGCCCTGGCAGGAACAATTGAGCCATTCGGTGACGGCCCTGCTGCCCAGTCATTGAGCATGGCTTGCTATTAAAAATATAGCTATAAATGACACCCGTCAAGCGCTGGGTGGCAGATAACTTCAAAAATCAGCTGCCAGCTCCCACCGCATGGCCTGCCCCGTGGTGGGGTGGGCCAAGGCCAGTTCCCCGGCATGCAGCAGCAGGCGTGGCGCCTGGGCCTGGGTGGCGGCATTGGCGTACAGCGCGTCTCCCAGGATCGGGTGGCCCAGGGCGGCCAGATGCACGCGTAGTTGGTGCGTGCGGCCAGTGACGGGTTCGAGCTCGACCCGCGTGGTTCCTGCCGCCGTGTTGTGGTCCAGGGGGCGCCAGCGGGTGTGGCTGGGCTTGCCGTGCTCTGCATCAATCACGCGCAGGGGGCGTCGCTCCCAGTCGGCAGCGATGGGCAGATGGATGTCTGCCCAGGAGCCGGGCGGTTCTGCCACCAGGCCTTGCACGATTGCGACGTAGCGCTTGTGAATCTGCCGCTGTTCGAACGCCAGGCTCAGGCGCCGTTGTGCATCGGCATGCCGGGCCATGAGCACCAGGCCTGAGGTGGCCTGGTCCAGCCGGTGCACGATGAGTGCGCCGGGCCAGTGCTGCTGAGCGCGGGCACTCAGGCAGTCTTGCTTGTCGGGGCCGCGCCCTGGTACGCACAGCAGGCCTGAGGGCTTGCAGAGCACGAGCAGATCGGCATCCTCATGCAGTGCCACCGGGGCGGGTAGGCCAGCAGTGTCCGCAGCCAGCGCGCTGGTTTCAGCCTGCGGCATGGCTGTCGCCGCCCACCAGGCGCTGCACGGTGGCGCAAAGCTCTTCCACGTCGTTGGGCTTGTGGATCAATGCCTGTGCGCCTTCGGCCAGCGCAGCCTGTTCGATTTCGGCCGTGACGTAGCCCGAGGCCAGGGCCACGGGCAGGTCGGGGCGGATCAGGCGGGCTTCGCGCACCAGGTCCACTCCACAGAAGCCGGGCATGTTGTAGTCGGTAACCAGCAGGTCAAAGGCCTGCGGGGCAGCGCGCAGCGCGGCCGTGGCCTCGTGCGGGTCGGTGTAGCCGCTGACCTCATAGCCCCGGCGGCGCAGCAGGCGCTGCACCAGAAACACCAGGGCCTGGTCATCGTCCACGTACATCACGTGGTGCTTCTTGCGCGGTGCGCTGCCAAGGGTATCGGTGGCGTGAGGCGTCGAGGGTGCGGAGGATGCTGGTGCGGCCTGCACCGCTTGAGTGGGCTGCGCATCCAGGGTGCTTTGCGCCGCGCTGTGGGCGACCGGAAAGTACAACGTGAACCGGCTGCCCTGGCCGGGGGCACTGTGCACGTCCACGCCGCCTTCATGTGTGCGCATCACGCCGTGCACCACCGCCAGCCCGAGGCCCGTGCCCTGGCCCACGGGCTTGGTGGTGAAGAAGGGCTCGAAGATGCGTTCCAGCGTGGCAGCGTCCATGCCGGGGCCACTGTCGCGCACGGTCAGTGCGACATAGTCCACGGGGGCCAGGCCCAGCCGTTCGCTCAGGCGCTGGTCGGGCTGCACGGCAGCGGCCTCCACATGGATGCTGCCGCGCTCGGTGCCTTGGCTCTGGATGGCGTGGACCGCATTGGTGCACAGGTTGAGCAGGGCCTGCTCGACCTGCGTGGCATCGGCCAGCACGGGGGGCAGGCCTGCTTGCAACTGCATGTGCAGCTCGATGGCGGGGGGCAGGGTGACGCGCAGCAGGCGTTCGGTGTCGTGCACCACTTCGGCCAACGACACTGCGGAGCGCTGCGGTGGCTCGTTGCGGCTGAAGGTGAGGATCTGGCGCACCAGGTCGCGCGCGCGCCGACCGGCCTTGTCGATCTCCATCAGGCTTTCCAGCACGGGCGAACCTGCTGCACAGTCGGCCTTGGCCAGTTCGACATTGCCCAGGATCGCGCCCAGGATGTTGTTGAAGTCGTGAGCAATGCCGCCCGCCATGGTGCCCACGGCCTGCATCTTGTGCGACTCGCGCAACTGGGCTTCCAGCTCGCTGCGGTGCGCCTCGGCCTTCTTGCGGCCGGTCAGGTCGCGGGCGAACACGGTGGTGGTTTCGCCCTCGGCATGGCGCTCGAACGACACGCTCACCTCTACCGCCAGTTCCTTGCCGCTGGCGGTCAGCGCCGTCATCTCGCCCAGCAGGGCCTGGGTGGTGAGCTGGGCAAACGCCAGCGCCTGCGCCGCATCGGGTAAAAAGCGGTCCAGCGTACTGCCCAGCGCGTCGCTGGCGCTGCACTGGAACAGCGCTGCCGCCGTAGGGTTGAACACGGTGATGCGCTGGTGCTGGTCCACGCAGATGATGGCGTCCAGCGCGGAGTTGATGATGGCCTCCAGCCGCTTCTCACTGGCGCGGATCTGTTCGTTGCGCTGCTGCAGGGTAATGGCGCTGTGCTGCAGCGCCTGGCGCTCGGCCAGCAGTGGGCCTTGGTCGATCACTGCGCACAGAAACTGCGACAGGGGGGGACCACTGCTTTGCGGGGCCTCAATGTGCGCGATGTGCAGGTCGCCCGTGATGGGCGTATCTGCATTGATGGAAAAAACGACCTCCTTGACCTCGCTGCGCCCCAGGTCCTGCGCCAGCGCGAAGGCCTCGCGCACGCGCCCGGCGTCCTGCGGGCGCACAAAGGGCATCAGTGCCGTGAGCGGGCGGTCGCGTTCGGTGGGCTGGAACGAGCGGTGCGCCATCGAGTTGGCCTGCACCACCATGTCGTGTTCGTCCACCACCATGAGGGCCAGCGGCACGCTGGCAAACAGGGTCTCGAAGCGTTCGTAGGCGCTTTCCGCCACGGTCTGGCTGTAGCGCAGGACCTTGTTCTGGCTCTCCAGCTCTGCCTGGTAGGCGCGCAGCTCAGCCACCAGGCCCTCGGCTGCTGTGCTGGGGGGCGTGGCACGCGGGGTGGGAGGCCCGGGCGCGTGACCTGTGGGAGCGGGCTGCCGCCCTGCAGGGTCCAGAAACGACAGGTCGGGTTCACTCATGGGAGGGGCGCGGCCAGGGGTTTTGGCGCGAGGAAAGTGCGCGCGCTGCGCAATGCTGTGGGCCAGAAAGCATGGCCACGAGTGTACGCCCGCAAGCCTGCGGATCCTGCAGGCCCCGGGGGCTCGTACACGCAGAGACCGGGGTGAACGGCTTCAGCGCCTCTTTCAAGGGGCGATTGTTGATCAATTGCGAACAATCCTTTTCTCTCACGGGGCTTACCGAAGGAGATTCGGATCCCTACAGTTCCACCATCCCGCATTTTTTAGATCCAACCCGATCGCTACTGACTGTCAGGAATTTTTGCCATGAACCCCATCGACGACACCTCCCTTGCCCAACCCCTGCTGAACAAACTGCAATGGCGCTATGCCGCCAAGAAGATGAACCCCGCCAAGGCGGTTCCGCAGGACAAAGTGGAGCGCATTCTCGAAGCCGCGCGCCTGGCGCCCACCTCCAGTGGCCTGCAGCCCTTTGAAATCATCGTGGTGACCGATCCCGCTGTGCGCGCCAAGATCCAGCCCATCGCCTGGAACCAGGCCCAGATCACCGACGGCTCGCACCTGCTGGTGTTTGCTGCATGGGACAACTACACGGCCGACCGCATCAACATGATGTTCGACCTGACCAATGACCAGCGTGGCTTCAAGAACGAAGGCTGGGAAAACTACCGCCAGATGCTGCTGAACAGCTACCCCCAGCGCGATGCCGAGGTGAACTTCCAGCACGCAGCCCGCCAAGCCTACATTGGCATGAGTGCAGCACTGATCGCCGCTGCGTTTGAAGAGGTGGACTCCACCCCCATGGAAGGTTTTGACCCCAACGCGCTCGATGAGATCCTGGGCCTGCGGGCACGTGGCCTGCGCAGCGTAGCGATTTTGCCGCTGGGTTACCGCGCCGATGAAGGCGACTGGCTGGTGAACCTGAAGAAGGTGCGCCGCCCCCGCGAGCAGTTCGTGACTGAAGTCTGAGGATCTCCTCCTAAGGCACAAAAAAGGCTGGACAGTGGTCCAGCCTTTTTTGCGTGGGGAGCCTCAGCGTGTGGCGGGTGCTGCATCCGTCACGCGGCGCATGGGCGTCAGTACAAAAGCCAGCGCGGCCAGCACCACCAGCGTACCTCCGCTGGCCGCAAACAGCTGGGTCAGCGTGATGCTTTTCATCACCCAGCCCGTGATGGCTGCGGAGATGGGGGCCAGGCCCATGAAGATGAACATGAACAGACTCATCGCCCGGCCAATCAGGGCCGGTGGCACACGTTGCTGGATCCAGGTGAACACGCTCACCTGCATGAAGCCGCCGAGCAGGCCGATGACCAGCATCAGCGTTGCGCCCTGCCACACGGCCGTGATCAGCCCCAGAGGCATGAACAGTACACCGATGACGGCGTCGAACGCCAGGATGGTCATGCCCAGGCTGCCAAAACGCAGCCTCGGCAACATGCCCGACACCACCATGCCCAGGAGCGTGCCCGCGCCATGGGCGCCCACCATGGTGCCGAACGCGGCCGCGCCCAGCGCTGGCGTGCTGCTGGCCAGCACGGGGATGGCGATGTGGATGGGGCCCATGATGAACAGGGCGATGGCGCTCCAGTAGAGAAAGCAGGTGCGCAGTTCTCCATCGCGCCAGAAGTGAACCAGGCCCTGCGCCACCGATGCCAGCACCGCCTGGGGTGCGGCAGCCGGGGCCGAGTTGCCTGCATGGGTCTGCACCTTGGAAAGCGTCCAGGCGGACACCGCAAAGCTCAGGGCATCCAGCGCAAAGGCCAGGCCGATGCCGGTGGCGTTGGCATGGGCCGGTGCACTGGCGACTGCTTTGACTGCGTCGCCCGCACCAAACAGCGCAATGAGCAGCCCTGCCAGCAGGGGCCCAAGGAACATGGTCAGCTGGCGCAGGCCCAGGCTGATGCCGTTGGCGGCCTGCAACTGCGAGCGCGCCACCACGTGCGGCATCATGGCCGTGCCAGCAGGAATGCTGAAGGCCGTGGCCAGGCCAATGCCCAGCGACAGCGCATACACCATCCACAGCGTCAGGGTGCCTGCAAGCACCAGCCCCGCCAGCACGGCCAGCAGCACCAGGTTGATGTATTTGGTGATCATCAGCACCTGCTTGGGCGAGTGGCGGTCTACCAGTGCTCCGCCGATCAGGATGAACAGTGCGCGCGGCACGCTGATGAGGGCCAGCACGGTGCCCAGCACCAGGGTGTCGCCCGTCATCTGCAGCACCAGCCAGGGCAGTGCAATCAGCGTGAACTGGTCGCCCAGCATGGACAGGAAGGAGCCGCTCGTCATCCAGCGAAAGTTGGGGTCCTTGAACAGCGCGGCGCGTGGGTCTTGGGGTGCGCTCTTTGGGTGGGGGGGCGAAGGGTGATGGGGCATTTCAGGTCGCATGAACAGGGTCTCCAAAAGATTTGCGGGTATGCCGGCGCCCGTTGAGCCACTGGCTCACGGCGGTGAATCGCACACACAGGTGGTAGCTGGCCAGGCACAGAGCCGTGGTGGCCAGCACATTGAGAGCCATCTTGGCCAGGACGGGAATCGGCACCCCATACAGCAGCGCGCCAAAACCAATCGTCAGCGGCAGGTGCACGAGGTACACCCAGTACGAGCTGTCGGCCAGATAGGCGAGCCAGGCACGGGGCTGTCCGACGTGGCGCAGAAAGAGCCCGATCAGCGCAAAGCTCCACAACCAGGACGCGGCGTTGTAAGCCAGTGCCATCCAGAACTGCAGGTGCCGGGTGGCAGAGACGGGCTCGGCCAGGATCTCGGTGAAGGCACCGGTGACCAGGACCAGAGCAAAGGCCGAAGCCTCAGGCTGGGCCAGCACTTCCGACAAGAATGCAGTGATCAGGAAGCACACGAGCCCCAGGCCCGCCAGCACGGGCCAGTGCCTTGCGTAGCGCACCATCAAGTCCCTGCGCTGCGTGTACAGGCACAGCCCGAATCCGTAGAACAGCCCGTTGTGGAGCCATTCCGCCAAGGGAGGCAGAAAGGAACCGCTGGGCGTGACGATTCCGTGGTCGTAGTGGGCGCCGATCCAGGCGAGTGGAAGGGTGAGCGCCACAATGCCCAGGGCCGAACCGCCCAGCCAGGCGGCGAAGCGCCCCAGGGCTTTTTGCACGCCGCCGGGCAGCGCACGTGCTGCAGCCCACACCACAGGCGTGAACACGGCCAGCCACAGCAGCATCCACAGAAACCACAGGTGCATGGTCGGCGGGCCTTTGGGTACGTTGGGGCCGTGGGGCAGCAGGCTGCGGTCCACGCCCCAGGTGCCATGGGCCATGCGGTGCAGGAACAACAGGCCCAGCAGGGCGCTGACCACCAGCAAGGGCGGCCAGAACACCACAAAAGGCAGGCCCAGGCGGCGCAGCCGGTTGCGCACCATGCCCGCCAACCCTCGGTGCTGCACCAGTGCCGACACAAAAAAACCGGCCAGGATAAAAAACAGGGGCATGCGGAACGCATGGATCACCGCCACCAGCAAGTCGGCCACCGACGTGGACAAATCGTCGTGCCAGGGCAGGGGAGACGGCCGGCTCATGTAAATGACCGAGACATGCAGCACGATGCCCAGCCACATCATGGCGGCGCGCAGATTGTCCAGGGCATGCAGCTTTCGGCCCGGGGCGGCGGATTTTGGGGTGTGAGTCGGTCCATTCATAGGGACCGACTGTGAAGCCTCACGTTGCGTGAGGGTCAAGCACTTTTCTGACTTTTTGGGGCGGTGCTGTTGTCAGCGGTGTGGGGATACCACAGCGGCCGCAGGTGCTGGCATGGCGTGCGCCAGTGCTGCCTGCAGATAGGCGCGTACGGGAGCACTCAGGGGCGAGCCTGCCTGCAGCAGCGGTTCGTTGGCGGAGGCCATGAGCAGCTTCTGGCGCAACTCGGGGCTGCGCCGCGTGAGTGTGTCGAACAGATCGTTCCAGCGCAAAGCGGCAGCCACCGCATCGGGGTGGTGGGGAGGAAGGGCGCGGGCCAGAAGCTGTTGAACGTCCTGCTCCAGCGCTGCCCAGTCGGTATGGGGCACATGGCCCAGTGTGCGCAGATCGTTGCGGGTCAGGTACTTTTCCAGCAGCGCCATGCGCAGCTTGATGGCCGTTTCGATGTACTCGATCATTTCACCCGGCGGTGCATGGTTACGCCCCTGGGTGCTGGGTTCGGTGCGGAACATATGGCCCCAGCGCTCCAGCAGGTCCAGATCGCCCTTCATCCAGTGCAGCATGAGCGCCATCCAGCGGTAGGCCAGCGCCTGCACCTCGGGTGTGTCGGGTGCCAGTTGGCGGTCCATGGCGCTGCGCACCAGGTCTTTGACGATCAGCCAGTCAGCCTCAATGAGGTTCCAGTTCTGAAAGATGTGCTTGAGTTCGGCCGAGCTGAAATACTTGCCATAGGTCGTCATCAGCGCCAGGGCCTCCAGCCAGTTGCCCATGTCTGGCTCGGCACCGGCCATCAGGCCGTCCCTCAGCATGGTCAGGCGTCCGCGCAGTTCGGTGGCCTGCGCGATTTGCTGGTCCAGCGAGCGGATCTGCTGCCCGATGATGCGTTCGGGGGCCATGCCGTCACCCGCCAGCAGCGCCCCGATGTCGCTGAGCGCCAGGCCCATCTGGCGCATGGTCTGGATGCCGTGCAGTCGCTGCACATCGGCCTGGCTGTAGAGGCGGTAGCCGGCCTCGGACCGGCCTGAAGGCTTGAGCAGCCCGATCTCGTCATAGTGGTGCAGCGTGCGCACCGTCAGGCCGGTGCGCCGCGCGAGATCACCGACCTTGAGCAGCATGGGGTCAGCGGCCGATGGAGATGAGTTCGATCTCGAAGTTGAGCGTGGCATTGGGTGGGATCACGCCACCGGCTCCCCGGGCGCCGTAAGCGATGGAGGGCGGGCAGGTCAGCTTGGCCTTGCCACCCGGCTTCATGCGTTGCACGCCTTCGGTCCAGCAGGGGATCACGCCGTTGAGCGGGAACGACGTCGGCTCGCCGCGCTTGTAGGAGCTGTCGAACTCCTTGCCGTCCAGAAACATGCCTTTGTAGTGCACCTTGACGGTGTCGGTGGCCTTGGGCGAATCGCCGGTGCCGTCCTTGAGCGATTCATAAACCAGGCCACTGGCCGTGGTGACGGGGCCTGCGGCCTGGGCAGAGGCAAAGGGGGCAGCCAGAAGGCCAATGAGCACAAGGGCGGAAGAAATGCGCACGGGGAGTCCTTGAAACAAAAAAGAAAGGGGGAAAAGTCAGAACGCCATTTTGCTCGTCAGCAACGGTTGGGCTGCAAGCGGCGCGCCAGTGTAAAGGGCGTGGCGCCGTGGCTGGTGCCAATCCACTGTGGGCGCGTTAACCAACGTTAATGCGCAGCGGCATGCGGAGGGCAACACTGCAGCTGCGGCCAATGGGTGCCGAGTGCTTGTTTTTGCGGAGATGACGGATGCGTTCATTCAACGGCCACAGCGGACTGGCTCGGAGGACTTTTTTGGGGGGGCTTGCGACGGGGGGCGTGGGTATGGCGGTGGCGCAGGGAGCGCCGCCACAGCCACTGGCCGCCCGTTTGCCCGACGCGATGACCCGCCCCGGCGGGGCCGATCTGCCGTAGGGCCTGCCAGCGCCTCAGGAAGCGCAGGTCGAGAGGACCTTGTCCACCACAGCAGGCTTTCCGGTGTGGCGCACGCCGTTGCAGCACCAGCGCGGCATCATCACCCCCAGCGGCCTGCACTTTGCCGTGCACCACAACGGCGTGCCCGACATTGCGCCGGAGCGCCACACACTGAAGGTGCATGGGCTGGTGCACAAACCGCTGCGCTTTGACTTGGAACGCCTGCTGCGCTACCCCCTGGTCAGCCGCGTGCATTTTCTGGAATGCGCGGGCAACTCAGCCGCCAACGCGCTATCGCCCACGGCTCTGGACCAGACGCTGGGCGAGATTGCGGGCGAGGTGTCGTGTTCGGAGTGGACGGGCGTGCCGCTGGCCTATCTGCTGAACGAAGCGGGGGTGAAGGACAGTGCCCAATGGGTGGTGGCCGAAGGCGCCGACGGTGGATCGCACAGCCGGAGCCTGCCGCTGAAGGCCTTGCTGGAGCACGGCATGGTGGCGCTGTACCAGAACGGAGAGCGGCTGCGGCCTTCGCAGGGCTACCCCATGCGCCTGTTCATGCCGGGCTGGGAGGGCAACGTCAACGTGAAATGGCTGCACCGGCTCGAAGTGACCGACGCGCCCGCCTACACCAAGGACGAGTCGGGTCTGTACACGCAAGTGCTGGCCGATGGACGGATCGAGCGCTTCGCGTTCCACATGGAGGTGAAGTCGGTGATCACGCACCCCTCCGGCCAGCAGCGTTTGCCTGAGCCCCATGGGTTTTGCGAAATCGCTGGTCTGGCCTGGTCGGGCCGGGGGCGCATAGCGCGTGTGGATGTGTCCTTGGACGGAGGTCGCACCTGGGCTGCGGCGCAGCTGCACGGCCCGGTACTGGACCGGGCCTTTACGCGCTTCACGCTGCCCTGGCAGTGGAACGGCCGCAAGGCCGACCTGATGAGCCGCGCCACCGACGAGCATGGTCGTACACAGCCACTGCGCAGTGAATGGAAGCGGCGCTATGCCATGCACTCGTTCAACCACTACAACGCGGTGCAGGCCTGGCGCGTGCAGGCCGATGGCCGCGTGGAGAACGTTTATGCGTGAAGACCTGTGCAGCCAGTTGCTGCCCGCAGGACGCGCCACCCTGCGGCGGGGCGTGGCCGTGGCGATGGTGGTGGGACTGCTGAGTGCAGGCAGAGCCAGCGAGGTCCAGGCGCCGTCCGCTGCGGCTCCTGCACCAGCTGCGCCGCCACTTGTCATCGGCTTAGGCCAGCCGCTGTCGCCTGCCGACATCGATCGCTATGCCATCACCGTCTTCCCCAACGGCCGCAATCTGCCACCCGGCCGGGGCAGCGTGGAGCAGGGCGCGCGGCTGTATGCCATGCACTGCGCCGCCTGCCACGGCGCACAGGGCATCGAAGGGCCCGCCGCCCGGCTGGTGGGCACCGATGGTTTTATCGGCTGGAGCGACCCGCTGCGCCCCCTGCGCGTGCGCAAGTACCCGCTGCAGGTGTTGTCGGTGGGCGCGATGTGGCCTTATGCCACGACGGTGTTCGACTATGTGCGTCGGGGCATGCCGATGCACGCGCCCAAGAGCCTGACCGATGACGAGGTGTACGGCATCACCGCGCACCTGCTGCATCTGAACGGGCTGGTGGCAGGTGACGCCCTCATGGACAAGGAAAATTTGCCCCAGGTGGTGATGCCAGGGCGGGATCGCACGGTGAGCGCGTGGCCACAGGAACGCTGAATATTCTCAAACGCCGCGTGACGCTTCCAGCATGCCCAGCCGTGCCCGGATGCGTGATAGCGATACCGGCGAGATGCCCAGGTAGCTGGCCACATGGTGCTGCGGCAGGTGGGGCGTCAAATCACCGTGTGTAGCGAGAAAAGATTGGTAGCGCACCTCGGGCGGGTGGCTCAACAACTCGGCTTCGCGCTGTGCGTGCTGCTGAAACACATAGCCCAGGGCCTCTTCCAGCAAGGGGCCGATGTGGGCAAAGCTGCGTTGCCACTGCTGCAAGGTGGCATAGGTCAGCTCCACAGCCTCTACGGGTGCCAGGGCCTCGATGGCATAAGGACTGGGCAGCGCCAGAGGCGGCAGGTTGCCAGCCACCCAGCTGCCGGTGCCGTGAAACGACCGGTTGCGTTCGGTTCCTTGTTCGTTCAGGTAGAACAGCCGAACCACACCGCTGCGCACCTGCCAGCAGCGCGTGCTGGTCTCGCCCGCGGGCTGCAGCAGCGTGCCTGCGCCGAACTGACGGCGGGGCAGGGCCTGCCACAGAGCGGCCAGGGCAGGTTCAGACCGGACCAGCGCGTCCAGCGCACGCGGCTGGCAGACAGTGCAGGCGCTGGTGGTCGAGGTCACTGCGTTCAGGCAATTCAGGCGTCTCAGGCGTAGTCAGACACCGGGATGCAGCTGCAGCTCAGATTGCGGTCACCCCATACGTTGTCCACGCGGCCAACAGGAGACCAGTACTTGGCCTGGCGCAGGGCGGCCACCGGGTAAGCGGCGGCTTCGCGGGCGTAAGGGCGAGCCCATTCGCTGCCCAGCAGACTCTCGGCCGTGTGCGGCGCGTTCTTCAGCGGGTTGTTGTCCTGCGGCCAGGCGCCGGATTCGATCTGGCGGATCTCTTCGCGGATGGCAATCATCGCGTCGATGAAGCGGTCGATCTCGAACAGCGTTTCGCTCTCGGTGGGCTCCACCATCAGCGTGTTGGGCACGGGGAAGCTCAGCGTGGGCGCGTGGAAGCCGTAGTCGATCAGGCGCTTGGCGACATCCTCCGCCATCACGCCGCTGGTGTCCTTGAGGCCTCGCAGGTCCAGGATGCACTCGTGCGCCACGTGGCCCGGCTTGCCATCCTTACCTTCGCTCGCGTACAGCGTGGGGTAGTGGTCCTTCAGCCGCGCGCTGATGTAGTTGGCCGAGAGGATGGCGGTTTCGGTCGCGGCCTGCAGGCCTTCGGCGCCCATCATGCGGCAGTACATCCAGCTGATGGGCAGCACGGCGGCATTGCCCAGAGGCGCTGCCGACACGGCACCCACGCCGCCGGCCACACCGGCCGTGGCATGACCAGGCAGGTAGGGCACCAGATCGGCCACCACACACACGGGACCCACGCCGGGGCCGCCACCGCCGTGCGGAATGCAGAAGGTCTTGTGCAGATTCAGGTGGCTCACGTCGCCGCCGAACTCGCCAGGGGCGGCCACGCCGACCAGGGCGTTCATGTTGGCGCCGTCCACATACACCCGGCCGCCGTGGCTGTGCACCAGGGCGCACAGCTCCTTCACCTGCGTTTCGAACACGCCGTGCGTGCTGGGGTAGGTGATCATGATGCAGGCCAGGTTGGCACTGTGCTGTTCGCACTTGGCCTGCAGGTCGGCCATGTCCACGTTGCCGTTGGCATCGCAGGCGGTCACTACCACCTGCATGCCCACCATCTGGGCGCTGGCGGGGTTGGTGCCGTGTGCGCTGCTGGGGATCAGGCAGATGTTGCGGTGGCTATCGCCCTGGGCCTCGTGGTAGGCCTTGATGGCCAGCAGGCCCGCGTATTCGCCTTGCGATCCGGCGTTGGGCTGCAGGCTGATGCCTGCGTAGCCCGTGGCCTGGCACAGCCAGGCGCGCAGTTGTTCGTCCAGCTCCTTGTAGCCTTGCAACTGGTCAGCGGGTGCGAAGGGGTGCACGTTGGCGAATTCGGGCCAGGTGATGGGGATCATCTCGCTCGTGGCATTGAGCTTCATGGTGCAGCTGCCCAGCGGGATCATGCTGCGGTCCAACGCCAGGTCCTTGTCAGACAGCTGGCGGATGTAGCGCAGCATGCCGGTTTCGGAGTGGTGGGTGTTGAACACCGGGTGCGTGAGGTAGCTGCTGGTGCGGCGCAGCTCGGCCGGAATCAGCAACTCCACGCCTTTCTCAAAAGCATCGAACGTGGGCAACGCCTGGCCGTCCTGGGCAAAGACTTTCCACAGCAGCTCGATGTCGGCGCGCGTGGTGGTCTCGTCCAACGAGATGCACAGGTAGTTTTCGAAATAAATTCGCAGGTTGGCGCCCATCTGTACTGCGCGAGCAGCTATGGATTTAGTAGCGCCATCGGTTTTGAGCGTCAGCGTGTCAAAACACGCCTGCGGGCGCACCGGCGCGCCCAGTTGTGTGAGCCCCTTGGCCAGAATGGCGGTGTAGCTGGCCACACGCTGTGCAATGCGCTTGAGCCCATCGGGGCCATGGTACACGGCGTACATGCTGGCGATCACGGCGGGCAACACCTGCGCGGTGCAGATGTTGGACGTGGCCTTTTCGCGGCGGATGTGCTGCTCGCGCGTTTGCAGGGCCAGGCGGTAGGCGGGCTTGCCATGTGTATCCACGCTCACGCCCACCAGGCGGCCGGGCAGGCTGCGCTTGAACTCGTCGCGGCAGGCCATGTAGGCAGCGTGCGGGCCACCCGCGCCCATGGGCATGCCGAAGCGCTGCGTGGTGCCCACGACGATGTCGGCACCCCATTCACCGGGCGGGGTGATCAGCGTGAGGGCCAGGAGGTCGGCCGCTGCGATGAAGGCCGCCTGTTTGGCATGCGCCTTCTCCACATCAGCGCGCAGGTCGTCAATGCGGCCGCTGGTGGCAGGGTACTGGGCCAGCACGGCGAAATACTCGCCATTCAGCGCTGCATCCCATTCGGCGGCGGAGTTGGCCAGCACCACTTCGATATTGAGGGGCTTGGCACGGGTCTGGATCACTTCGATGGTTTGCGGGTGGGCATCACCGGCCACCACAAACACATTGCTCTTGCTCTTGACGGAGCGCTTGGCCAGCGTCATCGCCTCAGCGGCGGCCGTGGCTTCGTCCAGCATCGACGCATTGGCAATCGGCATGCCGGTCAGATCGCAGACCATGGTCTGAAAATTGACCAGCGCCTCCATGCGGCCTTGCGAGATTTCGGCCTGGTACGGCGTGTAGGCCGTGTACCAGGCGGGGTTCTCCAGGATGTTGCGCAGGATGACGCCCGGTGTGTGCGTGCCGTAGTAGCCCTGGCCGATGAAGCTCTTCAGGACCTGGTTCTTCGATGCCATCGCCTTGAGTTCGGCCAGCGCCGCCGCTTCCGTGATCGGCAGGGGCAGGTCCATCGCGCTGCTGCGTGCGATGGAGCGCGGGACGATGGAGTCGATGAGGGCGCGGCGCGAGGCCTCGCCAATCACCGACAGCATGTGCGCTTCATCGGCCGCATCGATGCCGATGTGGCGTGGCAGGAATTCGGTGGCGTTTTCAAGCGCTGCGAGCGTGGGCAGGGGGGCGAGGGTGGTCATCGGCGGCGGCGTGGGACAACAAGGAGGCACATTGGCCCGGCAGGGCGCCGGGCCTCGGGGAACAAAAGATCCGGAGATCAGGCGTTCTTGGCGAACTCTGCGTACGCAGGTTCGTCCATGAGCGCGTCAAATTGCATCATGTCGGTCACGTGGACCTTGAAGAACCAGCCAGCGCCCAGCGGGTCGGTGTTGGCCAGCGAGGGGTCGGCGCGCAGGGCTTCGTTCACCTCGACGATTTCGCCGGTGACGGGCATGTACACGTCGGCGGCGGCTTTGACGGACTCCACCACGCCGGCGACTTCACCCTGGTTGAAGGTCTTGCCGACTTCGGGCAGGTCCACAAACACCACATCGCCCAGCGCGTCCTGGGCGTGTACTGTGATGCCCACGGTGGCGGCTTCGTGGTCGGAGATGTCGATCCACTCGTGATCCTTGGAAAACTTGACGGTCATGGGGGCTCCAGAAAAAAAGGGGAAAAACAAACAAAAGTGCCGATGCCAGCCAAGACTGTAGCCGGGCTGGCGCAGTTTCAGACGGTCAGCCGCGGTAGTAGCGCGCGGGGGTAAAGGGCATGGCACGCACTTCCATGGGCACGGCCTTGCCGCGCACGATGGCGTTCACCCGCGTGCCGATGGCGGCGAAGGCGGGTGTGACATAGCCCATAGCCACGGGTTCGTTCACCGTGGGGCCCAGCAGGCCGCTGGTCACTTCGCCAATCTTCTGGCCGTCTTCGCTCTGCAATTCGGTGTGTTCGCGCACGGGCACACGCTCCAGTGCGACGAGGCCAACGCGCTTGCGCTGCAGGCTGGCGGGGATGTCGATCTGCGCGAGCACCTTGTCTGCTCCGGGGAAACCCCCTGCGCGGGCGCCGCCCGTGCGACGCACCTTCTGGATGGCCCAGTTCAGTGCGGCTTCAGGCGGTGTGGTGGTGGTGTCGATGTCGTTGCCGTACAGGCACAGGCCCGCTTCGAGCCGCAGCGAGTTGCGGGCGCCCAGGCCGATGGGTTTGACCTCGGGCTGGGCAAGCAGGGCGCGGGCCAGGGTGTCGGCCTGCGCAGCGGGCACCGAGATTTCAAAACCGTCTTCACCGGTGTAGCCGCTTCGGGTCACAAAACAGTCACAGCCTGCAATGGAAAAATCGCCGCCCGTCATGAACACCAGCTTTTCAACGCCGGGCGCGAGGCGGGCGAGGGCGGTGACGGCCTGCGGGCCTTGCAGAGCGAGCAGGGCGTGGTCGGGCATGGGCGCCACCTTGCAGCGCTGGCCGATGCGGGCCGTGATGTGCGCAATGTCGCCCACCTTGCAAGCACCGTTCACGATCACGAACAGCGTGGGCTCGCCATCCACCACGCCTTGGTTGAAGAACATCAGGTCATCGATGACCGTGCCTTCGTCAGTGAGCAGCAGCCCGTAGCGCTGTTTGCCCACGGGCAGGTCGATCACGTCCACCGGCATCAGGGTTTCAAACGCCGCTGCGGCGTCAGGGCCGACCAGCTTGAGCTGGCCCATGTGCGAGACGTCAAACAAGCCCGCCGCGCTGCGCGTGTGCTGGTGTTCGGCCATCAGGCCAGCGGGGTATTGCACGGGCATGGAGTAGCCGGCGAACGGCACCATGCGGGCGCCCAACTCAATGTGCAGGGCGTTCAGGGGCGTGGTAAGCAGGGGGGCGGTGGCTGACATGGCGGAACTCCGGGGCAAATGAGGGCCGCAGCCACAAGGTGGCCACGGGATTTGCCCTGCTGTCCGCTTTACCTGAGAGATTCACCGCAGCGCCCTGGCTGGCCGTGCGGTTTGCTCCTTCGGTGGATGGCCTCAACACGCGGTGCGGTGGGCCATCTCTCTCCAGCAAGGGAACGCCCGCATCACTGCGGGCGGTTGTCAGTCCTTTTGCCTGAGCGTTCGGCTGCTGCCTGCGCCTTCGGCGGTGCGGTGGCCTGGGGGCTTGGCACTCTCTCCTGACCGAGGGATTCTAACTACTTTGCGTAGACCAGATCGCGCAAACCCAGCGACAACTGCGGCACATAGGTCACCACCATCAGGCAGGCCATGATGACAAGCACAAACGGAATCAGGTGCCCGACGATGCGGTCTAGCGATATTCGCGCCACGGTGCAGGCTGCAAACAGGTTCACGCCAAACGGCGGCGTGATCATGCCCATGGCCAGGTTCACTACCATGATCAGGCCAAAGTGCACCGGGTCCACACCAAAGTGGATGGCCACGGGAGCCAGGATGGGCGCCAGAACGATGATGGCGGCACTGGTCTCGATGAACATGCCGATCACGAACAGCGCCGCGTTCACCCCGAGCAGGAAGAGGGTGGGGGATTGCAGCACCGCCTCCAGCCAGCGGCCAATGGCATCCGGCACGCCAGCACGGGTGATGAGGAAGGCGAACAGGCCCGCATTGGCAATGATGAACATGATCACTGCGGACGAGATGGCCGATTTGCGCAGGATGGCAAACAGGTCCTTGAGCCGGATCTCGCGGTATATCACCACCCCCACAATCAATGCGTAGAACACCGCCACGGCCGATGCTTCAGTGGGGGTGAATACGCCACCGTAGATGCCGCCAAGGATGATCACCGGCATCAGCAGCGCCCAGCCCGCCTGCAGCGTGGCCTTGCCAATAGGCATGCGGCCGTCGCCGTCGTTTTTGCCCCAGCCCTTGTACTTGCAGTACGCCCAGACAAAAAGCATCAGCGCGCCACTGATCAGCAGCCCCGGGCCAAAGCCGGCGATGAACAGCTCTCCAATCGACACTTCGGCGCTCACGCCATACAGGATCATGGGGATGGAGGGCGGGATGATCACGCCCAGCTCGGCGCTGGTGGCCTGCAGGGATGCGGCGTAGCTCGTGGGGTAGCCATGCTTGATGAGCGCGGGGATCAGGATGGCGCCAATGGCAAATGTGGTGGCCACCGACGAGCCCGACACGGCCGCAAAGATCATGCAGGTCAGCACGCAGGTCATGGGCAGGCCCCCCTGCACGCCGCCCACGATGCTCTTGGCAAACTCCACCAGGCGGCGGGATATGCCGCCCGTTTCCATCAGATTGCCCGCGAGGATGAAGAACGGAATGGCGGCCAGCGGAAATTTGTTGATGGAGCCAAACATCTCCTTCACAGAGATCAGCATGTTGGCATTGGCTACCTGGATGCCCAGGATGGAGGCCAGGCCGATGGAAACGGCCACGGACACAGTGAGTGCAAAACACAGCACCATGGTGGTGATCATGACGGGCGTCATTGCGCGGTCTCCAGCTCAAGGCGTTGAGGGTCTAGCAGGTTGCCGACGATGCCAATGGCGCTGAACACGCCACCCACCGGCATGGCCACGTAGGCCCAGAACATGGAGACGGATTCGAGCCCCGCCATCGACTGCACGCCGCCGCGTTGGGCATAGTCCCAGCCCCACCACACGATCACGCCAATCAGTGCCAGCGCCGCCACTGCCACGACATAGTCCAGCACCCGGCGCACGCGCGGGGGGCTCCAGCGGTACAGCACATCCACGCTGACCATCGCGCCCTGGCGGAACGCGCTGGGGATGGCCAGGAACACCATCCAGATCAGGCTGAAACGGATCAGCACTTCAGTCCACTCGGCGGGCTGCTCCAGCACAAAGCGGGTCACGATCTGGAACATGCCCAGCGATGCGGCAATGACCAGCATGGCGCACGCGCCGAGCAACGCTGCAAACGTGGCCCCGCGTTCAAACATCAGAAAAGCTTTTTTCATGGGGCGGACAACGCCATGGGTTCAGATGATTCGGTGGAGAGAATCAGATTGAAGATAAAAAACGCCCGTAGCGCTTATTCTACGGGCGTTGTGTGCTACTAAAAATATAGTAGCTGATGCGCATGCGACTACTTGACGTCGCGGATCTTGTCCAGGGTGGCCTTGCCAAACTGTTTTTCAAACTCGGCGTTCACAGGCGCCAGCGCCGCCACAAACTTGGACTTGTCCGGATTGTCCACCACCGTCATGCCTTTGGCGCGCAGGTCGGCCACGCCCTTGGCGTCGTCTTCATCCACGCGTGCACGGTTGGCCTTGGTGCCTTCCTTGGCGGCGTCGATGAAGGCCTGCTTGTCGGCGGCCGAGAGCTTGTCGAACGAGGCCTTGTTCATCACGAAGATGGCAGGCGAATACACGTGGCCGGTCAGCGTCAGGTGCTTTTGAACCTGGTCGAACTTGGCCGAGATGATCACGGGCAGCGGGTTCTCCTGGCCGTCCACGGTGCCTTGCTGCAGGGCGGTGAACACTTCGGGGAAGGCCATGGGCGTGGTGATGATGCCGAAGCCCTTGTACGCGGCGATGTGCACGGGGTTTTCCATGGTGCGCATCTTCAGGCCCTTGAGGTCTTCAGGCGTGTTCACCGAGCGCTTGCTGTTCGTCATGTGGCGAAAGCCGTTCTCGGCCCAGGCCAGGGCCTTGAAGCCCTTGCTATCGAACTTGGTCAGCATCTCCTGGCCGATGGGGCCATCCAGCACCGCACGCGCATGGGCCTTGTCGCGGAACAGGAAGGGCACGTCAAAGATGCGCGCTTCGGGCACAAAGTTGGGCACGGGGCCGGTGGAGCTGAAGGCCAGCTCTTGCGTGCCCAGCTGCACGGCTTCAATCGATTCGCGCTCGCCACCCAGGGCGCCGTTGTAGAACGTCTGTACCTTGTAGCGGCCGGCCGTGCGCTTTTCGACTTCCTTGGCAAACGTGTCGATGGCAATCCCCTGGTGGGAATTCTGGGCTGTCGAGATGCTGATGCGCATGGTGGTCTGCGCGGCAGCGGTGGCCACAAAGCCGAGCGCAAGGCTCAGGCCGACGACGAGTTTGGTCAGTTGCATGCTGTCTCCTGTTAATGGTGGGCTGGGTTGGTGGGGATGCACGGTTGCTCCTTGCAGAGCGGACCCCAGCCTCTGCCAAATTATGGCGGTGCAGCATCGGCGCAGGCATCGGGGTTTGTGCTGGTAAGCGTGCTTATTAACTACCCACCAGGGCGCTAGCCAAGGCGCTTCTGTTGGCCATGGGCGACGCCAAAAAATGCCAAGGGCCCCGTGCTGGCGGTAACCAGCCGGGGCCTTGTCAGTTTGTGCGCTCCGGTAAGAGCGCCTTGATGGAAGAAGTATGCGCGGGGCGGATGAGATGAATTTGCTGAATTCGCTTCAAATGGAGTGAATCGCAGAATAATTTTCTGTGTTGGCGAAGATTGGTGAATAATCCAGCCGATGGATCGATTGGATAGGAAAATTCTCGCTGTGCTGCAGGGCAACGCCCGCGCCAGCCTGCAAGAGATCGGGCAGGCCGTGGGCCTGAGCGCATCGCCCTGCTGGGGCCGCATCAAGAAGATGGAAGAGGCGGGTGTGATCCAGGGCTATACCGTGCGCATCAACCCGCAGTCGCTGGACCTGGCCGACACGGTGCTGGTGCAGGTCACGCTCGACAGCCATTCCGACAACACGCTCGAAAAATTTGGCGAAACACTCGCCAGCATTCCCGAGGTGATCGAGGCGCACCTGGTGTCGGGCGACTACGACTACCTGCTGCGCATCGTCGTGAAGGACACGCGCGACTACGAGCGCTTGCTGCGTGAGAAGCTCTACAAGATCAAAGGCATCCGGCACAGCCGCTCCAGCTTCGTGCTGCGCACGCTCAAGAAGGCCGATCTGCCCCTGTTTGTGGGGTGAGTTTGAATGAAAATGGACTCTGGCGCTTATCTGTAAATGGTTGGTCGCTATTGTTTTAATAGCATTTGCATCCGGTCGCAATTCCATTGCGCAGGCATCGAGGAAACCCGGCGATGCTCTGTTTTTGCGGTTCAAAGGCTATGGAACACGCGGATCAACGGCAGAATGGCCACGCCTTTCGGCGCTGGCCTGGGGGATGTTGCACCACCACGGTGCACCGCCAAGGAGCTTGCAACGTGCCGGCAAGGCCGGAGAACCACCACCATGAACCTGCGTTTTGTCGAAGCCTTTTACTGGGTGGCCTCCCTCAAGAGCGTGACGCGCGCAGCGGAAAAGCTCTTTCTGACGCAGTCGGCCATGTCCAGCCGCGTGGCGGCGCTGGAGGAAGAACTGGGCGTGCTGCTGCTGGACCGGCGCGACAAGCATTTCAAGCTCACAGTGGCGGGCACGCGCTTTCTGACGTACGCCAAGCGGATGCTGGAGCTGCAACGCCAGCTCAAGGCCGAGATGGGCTCGGGCGGCCCGCTGGAAGTGTCGATTCGGCTGGGCGCCATTGAGTCGGTGCTCCACTCGTGGCTCATCCCCTGGGTGGAACAACTGCGCAAGGACAACCCGCTGCTGGAGCTGGAGCTCACGGTCGAATCCACGCCGGTGCTGCTGGATCAGATCCGCCGGGGCACGCTGGATGCCGTGTTTGCGGCCTTGCCTGCATCGGCCGAAGGCATTCGCAGCCAGGCGCTGACGCCGATGGAGATGGTGTTCGTCGGCAACAGCAAGATCCACCGCAAGCGGCGCTATGCATCGGAAGACTTCGCCGGCACCGACATCCTGACCTTTCAGCGCGGTTCTCAGCCCCATGTGTACCTGCTGGACACGCTGCGCCAGGCGCAGGTGGAGCCGCGCTGCGTGCACACCATTTCCTCAATCTCTGCCATGGTGCAGCTGGTGCAGGGCGGTTTTGGCGTTGCCACGCTGCCGCGCCTGGCGGTGCAGAGGATGCTGGCATTCCCGGATCTTCGTGCGCTGGCCTGCGACATTGCGCTGCGTCCGCTGCCCATTCACGTGAGCTACCGCGAAGACCCGTCTTCGCCCGCAATGGAGGCGATCGTGCGTTCGGCGCTCAGCTTCATCGAAGCGCAGCAACCCCCAGCGCCCAAGCCCCGCAAGGCCCGCGCCTGAGCGCGGGGACCACGCACGCTCCTTTTTCCGCTGCGCGCACTGCGGCTGCAGTGTCTGCGTTTACGGCGCAGCCCCGAGAACTTCGCATTGAAACGACATGCGCAGTTCGGTGCGGCTGCGCTTGTGCAACTTCTCCCTTCTAGGGTTCGGGTTAACCCTAAATAGAAGTCCAAGGGTTAACCCTGAGCACCAAATTGGTTTGCTTCGCCCCAATGAAGTGCATCGAAAAAATCGATGAGCTAAGAGAAATTTTTTGAATTTGCCAGCGCAGTTACACCCCAACACAATCCGTCCAACGTCATGCAATTGACTTTTCTCAATGCAAGGAAATACGGTGGACTTAGCTCAAGAAAATTCGCTCGCGGTGTTTGGCCCTGAGGGCACCAGCAATCCGAACCACGTCCGCGACACCATCCGCAAGGGCCTGTGGACATCGCACACCAGCGGTCTCGCAGACGGCCATGTGCAAGGCAACGTGGTCATCCTGCCCGAGGTGCTTGCCAGTGACTTTCTGCGGTTCTGCCAGCGCAATCCCAAGCCTTGCCCCGTGCTGGCGGTCAGCGAGCCCGGCCAGTTCACCCAGCCTTCGCTGGGCAAGGACATCGACATCCGCAGTGATGTGCCGCTGTACCGCATCTGGCGCCACGGTGAAATGTCGGAGGAGGTGGCGGACATTGCCAGCCTCTGGCGGCCGGACCTGGTCACCTTCATCCTGGGCTGTTCGTTTTCGTTCGAGTCCGCATTGATCGAGGCAGGCATCCGCCTGCGCCACATCGACGAAGGCAAGAACGTGGCCATGTTCCGCACCAACGTGCAAACCGAACCGGCCGGCCCTTTTGGCGGTGCCATGGTGGTGACCATGCGTCCCATGCCCGCAGCGGATGTGATCCGTGCGGTGCAAGTCACTTCTCGTTTTCCCAACGTGCATGGAGCGCCTGTGCACATCGGTGACCCGGCCCTGATCGGCATCGCCGATCTGGCCCATCCCGACTACGGCGACGCCGTAGCGCTGATGCCGGGCGAAATCCCTGTTTTCTGGGCCTGCGGCGTCACCCCGCAGTCGGCCATCTTGAATGCCCAACCCGCGTTCTGCATCACGCATGCACCGGGCTGCATGCTGGTCACCGACCTTCTCAACCACCAGCTCGCCAGTTTCTGATCCGCTTTCAACAAGGAGTTCCACCATGAAGAAAATCACAATTTGTTTGTCCGCAGTCCTCAGCGTCTGCGCCGCCCAGGCCCAGATCAAGTGGGACCTGCCCACGGGTTATGGCGCCAACAGCTTCCAGACGCAGAACGTGCAGCAGTTCGCCAACGAGGTGGATCAGCTCACGGGCGGCAAGCTCAAGATCGTGTTGCACCCCGGTGGCTCGCTGTACAAGGCCAACGAAATCAAGCGTGCGGTGCAAACCGGCCAGGTGCCTTCGGCCGAGTTCATTCTCTCGGGCGCATCCAACGAGAACCCGCTGTTTGGTGTGGACTCGATTCCGTTCTTGGCCACGAGCTATGCCGATTCCAAGCGCCTGTATCTGGCCGCCAAGCCTGCCCAGGAGAAGCTGCTCGCGTCCCAAGGCGTGAAAGTGCTGTTCAGCGTGCCATGGCCCGGCCAGTCGCTCTACTCGCTCAAGCCCGTGAGTACGCCCGCGGACTTTGCAGGCACCAAGATGCGGGCCTACAACCCCGCCACCACGCGCATTGCGCAACTGCTCAAGGCGCAACCGGTGACGATCCAGCTGTCGGAGCTGGGCCAGGCGCTGGCTACCAACACCGTGCAGAACTTCCTGACGTCCAGCGCCAGCGGCGTGGAATCCAAGCTGTATGAGCAGGTGAAGCACTTCTATCCCGTCAGCGCATGGCTTCCGCGCAATGCCACCGTGGTGAACCAGAAGGCGTTCGATGCCCTCGACAAGCCTTTGCAGGACGCCGTGCTGAAGGCAGCGGCAGCCGCCGAAGAGCGCGGCTGGGCCACGAGCGAGCGCGTGGACAAGGAGTTCATCAAAGAGCTGGGCGCCAAAGGCATGACCGTGGCCGAGCCCAGCGACAGCATCAAGAAGGAACTGGCAAGCATTGGCGAGTCCATGACGGCCGACTGGGTGAAGTCAGCCGGGGCCGAGGGCCAAGCCATCATCGACGCCTACCGCAAGAAGTAACCGGCGTTTTCCGGGCCCCCGCAGTGGGGCCGGGGTAGCACAGGCGCCTGCTGCCCAGTTCTTTCGTCGCCACTCCCCCTCATTTTTTTCAAGCGTTACCGGAGTACGCCATGGACAAACTCGTCCGAAATTTCTACAGGCTGCTGATGTTGCTGTCCGGCCTGTCCATGCTGGCTGCGTTCGCCGCAGTCACGCTGGGCGTGTTTGCCCGCGAGGTCATTCACGTCAACATCGACGGTCTCGACGCGTATGCAGGCTACGCCATCGCCGCAGCGCTGTTCTTTGCATTGCCCGGCACATTGCAAAACGGAGACCACATCCGGGTGACCCTGTTGCTCGACCGGCTGCCGTCACGCTGGCGCGGCGCCTTTGAATGGTTCTGCCTGTCCAGTGCACTGGTGCTCACGGCCTATATCGCCTGCTACGCAGTGCGCTCGGTGTGGATTTCCTACGTCACGCACGACATTTCGCCTGCGGCCGATGCTTCGCCGCTGTGGATTCCCCAGATCAGCATGGCCATGGGCTGCATCGGCTTTGCGCTGTCGTTTGCCCATGCGCTCATCCTGCGCTTTCAGGGCGTGGCCTTCATGGCCGTGTCTGAATCGGCCCGTTCCGAGTAACCCCCGCAGGAGAAATCAACATGGACGTCATCATTGCCTTTGGCCTGATCGTGGTGCTCTTTGCAGTGCTCGGTTCGGGTTTGTGGATCGGCCTGTCACTGCTTGCGGTGGCGCTGGTCGGTATGGAGCTTTTTACCAGCCGCCCCGTGGGCGACAGCATGATGCTGACCATCTGGGGGTCTACCTCCAGCTGGACGCTCACGGCCTTGCCGCTATTCCTCTGGATGGGCGAGATACTGTTTCGCAGCAAGCTGTCGAGCAGCATGTTCAAAGGCCTGGCGCCCTGGCTGGACCGTCTGCCCGGCCGTCTGTTGCATGTGAACGTGGTGGGCTGCACCATCTTCGCTGCCATCTCGGGCTCATCGGCGGCCACTTGCGCGACCATCGGCAAGATCACGCTGCCCGAACTCAAGCAGCGTGGCTATCCCGAAGACATCTCGGTGGGCACACTGGCTGGCGCAGGCACGCTGGGCCTGCTGATCCCGCCGTCGATCATCATGATCGTCTATGGCGTGGCGGCCAATGTGTCGATCTCCAAGCTGTTCCTGGCCGGCGTGATTCCAGGCCTGCTGCTGGCAGCACTGTTCATGGGCTACATCGTCGTGTGGGCCTTGTTCAACAAGGACAAGGTGCCAGCGCCCGATGCCCGCCTGAGCTTTGTGCAGAAGCTCTATGCGTCGCGCCACCTGATCCCTGTGGTGTCGCTCATCGTGGTGGTGCTGGGCGCCATCTACAGCGGTATTGCCACCGCCACCGAGGCCGCGGCGCTGGGTGTGGGCGGGTCGCTGATCCTGGCGAAGATCGAGGGATCACTCGATTGGGCGCGCTTCAAGGACGGGCTGGTCGCTGCCTGCCGCGTGTACTGCATGATCGGCCTCATCCTGGCGGGCGCCGCGTTCCTCACACTGGCCATGGGCTTCATCGGCCTGCCACGCCACCTGGCCGAGTTCATTGGCGCCCTGCACCTGTCGCCCTTTGCGCTGATGCTGCTGCTCATCGTGTTTTTCATCCTGCTGGGCTGCTTCCTGGATGGCATCTCCATGGTGGTGCTGACCATCGCGGTGCTGCTGCCCACGGTGGAAGCTGCAGGCTTTGACCTGGTGTGGTTCGGCATCTTCATCGTGTTGGTGGTGGAGATGGCGCAGATCACGCCGCCGGTGGGCTTCAACCTCTTTGTGCTGCAGGGCATGACGCGCCGCGAAGTTACCTGGATCGCCCGCACTGCGCTGCCTTTGTTCGCATTGATGATCGTTGCGGTCATCCTGACGTATTTCGTGCCCGACGTCGTGCTCTGGCTGCCACGCCAGATGCAGGGCTGACCCCGCAGCACCCCTCGCCGAAAAGTCCGTACAGGAGCTCACCATGAAGACCATCGTGTTGTTGGCCGCGCTTGCCGTGGCACCGGTGCTGCACGCCCAAACCCAGTGGAAGCTGGCCACGGGCTACCGGGCGGAGTCGTTCCACACGCGCAATATCGTCCAGTTTGCGCAGGACGTGGAGCGTGCTTCAGCCGGTGCATTGCGCATTGAAGTGCATGCCAACAACGCCTTGTTCAAACTGGCGGAGATTCCTCAGGCGGTGCAGGACGGCAAGGCCCAGGCGGGCGAAACCATCATGACGAGCCTGGTGCGCGAGATCCCCATGGCAGGTGGCGATTCCGTGCCTTTTGTGGTCCGCAGCTATGCCGACGCACGGCGCATGTGGGACGTGCAGCGACCGTTGATCGAAGTGCACATGGCGCGCAAGGGGCTCAAAGCCTTGTACGCCGTGCCGTGGCCTCCGCAGGGGCTGTTCACCACGGTCCCGGTGCGTTCGTCGGTGGATTTCAAGGGCACCCGCATGCGCACCTACAACCCGGGCACGGTGCGTATTGCCGAGCTGCTGGGCGCCACGCCCGTGGATGTGCCCATGGTCGAGGTCAACCAGGCCCTGGCGGCCGGAAAGCTGGATTCGATGATCACATCGGCCTTGACCGGAGTGGAAAACCAGGTCTGGGGCCAGATCAAGCAGTACTACGGTATCAACGCCTGGTTCCCCAAGAACATCGTCTTCGTGAACCAGCAGGCGTTTGACGCACTGCCCGCCCCGGTGCGCCAGGCCGTAAGCCAGGCTGCAGCAGACGCCGAAAAACGGGGCTGGGCGATGAGCGCCGCCGTGGCCGAGGAGTCGGTGATCGAACTGCAGCGCAAAGGCATCAAGGTCGAGCCCCCCACCGCGGTGCTGGACTCCGAACTCAAACGCCTGGGCGAACGGTTTTCCCGCGAATGGGTGCGGTCCGTGGGGAGCGAGGCCAACCAGCTCTTCATCCCGTACTACACGCAGCGCTAGGCCATTGCATTGTTGGCATCACCAAGGAATCACCATGCAAACCCCTTCCGACACCATCGAGATGTATCTGCTGGCCAAGGATGGCAACCGGCCTCACCTGATCGAGCGGGCCTTTGCCGGCGGCGCGCTGCTGCGCATGGACGTGCGGCAGGGCGACATGGACTTTCCGCCGGTGGCCCACGGCCGCGACGCCATTGCCGAAACCCTGGTACGCCGCTTTGGCCGCACTTATGAAAACGTGTACAGCTTCTGTCTGGCCGATCCTCCCGATCCTGCGTGCGCGGAGTTTCACTGCCCCTGGCTCGTGGCCATGACCGAAAAAGACAGCCGCGCGGTGCGCCTGGGTTGCGGCCAGTACCACTGGCGCTTTGCACCGGGCTCGCGCCTGGCGCAGGAGCTGAGCATTGTGGTGGACAGCATGCAGACCCTGCCGCCCTCGGACATCCATGTCGTGATGCCCTGGATCGCTGCACTGAGCCGCCCCTGGTGCGGAGCGGACAAGGCAATGGTCACAGCGCCCTCCATTCCTTCTGTGCGCGCGGTGCTGGAGGCACTGGCTCGCGCGCCGCGCGCCCCGGCCCGCTCCCCTCTGGCCCTGGCGGCCTGAGCGAGCACCGAACCCTTTCATTTCACTTTGCAAACCATCACACCATGACACAACTTGCACCCACCACCCACATTCCCCGCTGGCAGTTCTGGATTGACCGTGGGGGCACATTCACCGACATCGTGGCCAAGCGGCCCGATGGCTCGCTGACCACCCACAAGCTGCTGTCCGAAAACCCCGAGCAGTACAAGGACGCCGCCGTGGCGGGCATCCGCCACCTGCTGGGTTTGAAGCCTGGCGAGCCCGTCACACCCGCGCTGGTGGAGTGCGTGAAGATGGGCACCACCGTGGCCACCAACGCATTGCTGGAGCGCAAGGGCGAGCCCACGCTGCTGGTGACCACGCGCGGCTTTCGCGACGCGCTGCGTATTGCCTACCAGAACCGCCCCCGTTTGTTCGATCGCCACATCCAGTTGCCCGAGCTTTTGTACACCGAGGTGATCGAAGCGTGCGAACGGGTGGGCGCCCATGGCGATGTGCTGCAGGCACTGGACGAACCCAGCCTGCGCGGCGACCTGCTGGCCGCCTACGGACGTGGTCTGCGCAGCGTGGCCATTGTGTTCATGCACGGCTACCGCTACACCCAGCATGAACAGGCGGCTCAGCGCATCGCCAAAGAGGTGGGCTTCACGCAGATCAGCACCTCGCACGAAACCAGCCCGATGATGAAGTTCGTGAGCCGGGGCGACACCACCGTGGTGGATGCTTACCTCTCACCCATCCTGCGCCGCTATGTGGAGCAGGTCGCCAGCGAGATGCCGGGCGTCAAGCTGTTCTTCATGCAGTCTTCGGGGGGCCTCACCGATGCGGGTACCTTCCAGGGCAAGGATGCGATTCTGTCGGGGCCCGCAGGTGGCATCGTAGGCATGGCGCGCACGGCGGGCCTGGCCGGGCATGAAAAGGTCATCGGCTTTGACATGGGCGGAACGTCCACGGATGTAAGTCACTACGCCGGTGCGTTCGAGCGCGAGTTCGAAACCCACGTCGCCGGTGTGCGCATGCGCGCCCCCATGATGAGCATCCACACGGTGGCGGCTGGCGGCGGCTCGGTATTGGCCTACGACGGTGCCCGCTTCCGAGTGGGCCCCGAAAGCGCAGGCGCCAACCCAGGCCCGGTGAGCTACCGCCGTGGCGGCCCGCTGGCAGTGACCGATGCCAACGTGATGGTGGGCAAGGTGCAGCCGCGTTACTTCCCCAGCGTGTTTGGCCCCGCCGCCAACGAAACACTGGACGCCGATGCGGTGCGTGCCCGCTTTGAAGAAATTGCTGCGCAGACCCAGCGCAAGCCCGAAGAAGTGGCCGAAGGCTTCATCCAGATCGCTGTGCAGCAGATGGCCAACGCCATCAAGAAGATCAGCGTTGCACGCGGCTACGACGTGACGCGCTACACGCTGCAGTGTTTTGGTGGCGCGGGCGGCCAGCATGCCTGCCTGGTGGCCGACGCCTTGGGCATGTCGCGTGTGTTTGTGCACCCGCTGGCGGGCGTGCTCAGTGCTTATGGCATGGGTCTGGCGGACCAGACGGTGATCCGCGAACAGGCGGTGGAGATGCCACTGGCCGCCGCATCGCTGCCGCTGATTGCGGAACGCCTGGACGCACTGGGCTCTGCGGCCCAGGCCGAGCTGGAGCGCCAGCAGGTCAGCGCCAACCCGGTGCAGGTGCGCCACAACGTGCACGTGCGCTACGAAGGCACCGATTCGGCCCTGGTGGTGCCGTTTGGCGACATGGCCAGCATCCAGGCCGCTTTCGAATCTGCCTATCGCCAGCGTTTTGCCTTCCTGATGGTAGGCAAGGGTCTGGTGGTGGAGGCCGTGTCGGTCGAGGCCATGATTGCGGGCGATGCCCCCGCCGAGCCGCGCCTTCCCGTGCATCCGCACCGCAAGCACCCACAGCGCGAGACGGTGAAGATGTACTCGGGCAGCGCATGGCACGATGCCGCCCTGGTGGTGCGCGAGGACCTGCACCCTGGCGACGTGATCCCAGGCCCGGCCATCATTGCCGAGAAGAACACCACCACCGTGGTGGAGCCCGGCTGGTCTGCGCGCCTCACGGACCTGGATCACTTGGTGCTGGACCGCGTCACCGCGCGCAAGGTGCAGTACGCCGCAGGCACCACGGTGGACCCGGTGCTGCTGGAGGTGTTCAACAACCTGTTCATGAACATCGCTGAGCAGATGGGGTTGCAGCTGCAGAACACGGCCTACTCGGTCAACATCAAGGAGCGCCTGGACTTCAGCTGTGCGCTCTTCGATGCCACGGGCAACCTGATCGCCAACGCGCCGCACATGCCCGTGCACCTGGGTTCCATGGGTGAGAGCATCAAGACCGTGATCCGCGAGAACGCGGGGAAGATGCACCCGGGCGATGTGTACATGCTCAACGACCCGTACCATGGCGGCACCCATCTGCCCGATGTGACGGTGATCACCCCGGTGTATGTGGCCGAGGGCAAGGAGCCCACGTTTTATGTGGGCAGCCGGGGCCACCATGCCGACATCGGCGGCACCACGCCGGGCTCGATGCCACCGTTCTCCACGCGCATCGACGAAGAGGGTGTGCAGATCAACAACGTGAAGCTGGTGGACCGTGGCATCTTTCTGGAAGAAGAGGTGCGCAGCCTGCTGACGACGGGTGGCGGCACCACGCCATACCCCAGCCGAAATCCCCAGCAGAACCTGGCCGATCTGCGCGCGCAAATCGCCGCCAACGAGAAGGGTGTGCAGGAACTCTCGAAGATGGTGGGACAGTTTGGCCTGGATGTCGTGCAGGCCTACATGCGCCATGTGCAGGACAACGCTGAAGAGTCGGTGCGCCGCGTGATCACGCAGCTCAAAGACGGGCAGTTCACCCTGAAGCTGGACAACGGCGCACAGATCAGCGTGTCGGTCAAGGTCAATGTGGCCGAGCGCAGCGCGGTGATCGACTTTGCAGGCACCAGTGCGCAGCAGACCAACAACTTCAACGCCCCGCGTGCTGTGTGCATGGCGGCGGTGCTGTATGTGTTCCGCACGCTGGTCGACGATGACATTCCGCTCAATGCCGGGTGCTTGAAACCCCTGCAGGTCATCATCCCGCAGGGCTCCATGCTCAACCCCAACCCGCCGGCCTCGGTGGTGGCGGGCAATGTGGAGACCTCCACCTGCATCACCAATGCGCTGTTCGGCGCCTTGGGCGTGATGGCGGGCAGCCAGCCCACCATGAACAACTTCACCTTTGGCAATGCGCAGTACCAGTACTACGAAACCATTGCCGGCGGCAGCGGTGCCGGTGCGGTGTTCGATGCTTCGGGCCGCACGGTGCGCGGGTTTGACGGCACCAGCGTGGTCCAGACGCACATGACCAATTCGCGCCTGACCGACCCCGAGGTGCTGGAGTTCCGCTTCCCCGTGGTGCTCGACAGCTACGAGATCCAGCGCGGGTCTGGCGGGGCAGGCCGCTGGGCGGGTGGTGATGGTGGCGTGCGGCGCGTGCGCTTTCTGGAGGCGATGACGGCCAGCATTTTGTCCAACGGGCGCCTGAACCCCGCCTTTGGCATGGCAGGCGGCCAGCCCGGCCGGCCCGGTGCCAACCGCGTGCTGCGTGCCAACGGCCAGGTGGAAGAGCTGGGCCATATCGGTGCGGCGCTGATGGAGCCTGGCGATGTGTTCGAGATCGCTACCCCCGGCGGTGGCGGCTTTGGCGAATGTGTCACGTCGTGACGTGATGGGCCGCTGACCCCAGTGGGGCATGTGCTGTGTGCGATGTACCTGCGGGGACACACTGGGCACAGCGCTTGCCACCACTGGTTTCCACCCCCGCACGGTGCGGGAAATGAACCAGGAGAACGCTCATGAACTACTTGCCAGCCACTTCCGGGGCGCTTGGCGGCGCCACCTTCTCCGCCGCACCTGTACAAGCGGATGTCAGCCGTGCCACAACAGACTCTGCCGCCCAGAGTCCAGAGCCTGCGCGGCGCAGCCGCACCCTGAGCGTGGGGCAGAAGCTGGCGGCCAGCTTTGGCATTCTGGGCTTCGCGGTGGCCTTGCTCGGCGCCACCACCTGGCTGACGGGCCAGGACACCAGCCGCCAGGCTACGCTGCTGACTGCAGAGCAGCTGCCCATTGAGCGCACGGTGCGGGACTGGAAAACGCAGTCTGTCTATATCGGCCAGATTGCATTGCGCGCCACGTTGTCGTCCGACGTGTTCCCGCTGGTGGCTGAGATGCGCAGCCAAATCGCCGCTGAAGACGCGATGCGCAAGCGCATTGAAGAAGCGATGGCCAAGGCGTCCTCCAGCGAGAGCGCCGGGCCGCTGTGGACCGAAGCCCAGGAACAACGCCAGAAATATGCAGTGTTGCGGGATGCGCTGGTGCAAAACGCCCTCGAAGCCAAGATCATCAGCCAGAAGGAGTTGCAGGAACACGCTGCTGCTTTGACCCAGTACCTGCGCTCCATTGACCAGTTGCTCGCAGCCTCCGAGCAGTCATCCCTGAAAGCGGGTGACAGCATGATTACCGACGCGTCCCGTGCGCAATGGGTCAGTGCTGTGGCGGTGCTGGTGGTGGTGGCGTTGTCGGCGCTGTTTGGCTGGCTGCTGCGGCGCTCCATCGTGCTGCCGCTGCGCCAGGCCTGCGAGGCGGCCGACCTGGTGGCGCGGGGCGACCTGACGGTGCGCATGCAAACCCAGCGCACCGACGAGATTGGCCAGCTGCTCACGGCGCTGGACAAGATGGTCGAGTCGCTGCACTACGTGGTGACCGAGGTGCGTGACTCGGGCGAATCCATCCATGTGGCCAGCTCGGAGGTGGCTGCGGGCAACACTGACCTGAGCATGCGCACCGAGCATGCCGCCAGCAACCTGCAGCAGACGGCGGCCAGCATTGCGCAGCTGGCGCAGATGGTGGCCGCCAATGCCGACAGCACACGCCAGGCCAATGCCCTGGCGCTGAACGCCACCGAAGTGGCCAGCAAAGGCGGCGAAGTGGTCAGCCAGGTGGTCAAGACCATGGAAGAGATCAACGCCAGTAGCAAGAAGATCGCCGACATCGTGGGCATCATTGATGGCATTGCGTTCCAGACGAATATCCTGGCACTGAACGCCGCCGTGGAGGCCGCCCGCGCGGGCGAACAGGGGCGCGGCTTTGCCGTGGTGGCCAGCGAAGTGCGGGGCCTCGCAGGGCGCAGTGCCAATGCGGCGCGCGAGATCAAGGCGTTGATCTCCACCAGTGTGGACAAGGTGAGTGACGGCGCCCGGCTGGTGGTCACCGCAGGTTCCACCATGGGCGACATCGTGCAGAGCGTGGAGCGGGTGACCACGCTGATGTCCGAGATCAACGAGGCCAGCAGCGAGCAGAGCACGCAGATCGGCCAGGTGAGCCAGGCGGTCGACCAGCTCGACCACATGACGCAGCAAAACGCCGCGCTGGTGGAGCAGGGCGCTGCAGCGGCCCAGAGCCTCAAGGACCAGGCCAACCGGCTGGCGGGTGCGATGGGGCAGTTTCAACTCACGCGGGCAGCCGCGTGAGCGCCAGTGCCAGATACATCAATAAAAAAGGGCCTGCAGCGCAGGCCCTTTAAACACTAGGTGCTATGAATTTTGATGGTGCTTACATGCCCGCGTAGTTCGGGCCACCGCCGCCCTCCGGCGTGACCCACACGATGTTCTGAGTGGGGTCCTTGATGTCGCAGGTCTTGCAGTGCACGCAGTTTTGTGCGTTGATCTGCAGGCGCTGGGCATCACCGCCTTTGGTGGTGTCGGGCACAAACTCATAAACACCCGCCGGGCAATAGCGCGCCTCGGGGCCCGCGTACTTGGCCAGGTTGATGTTGACCGGCACGCTCGCGTCCTTGAGCGTCAGGTGGGCGGGCTGGTTCTCTTCATGGTTGGTGTTGCTGATGAACACGCTGGAGAGGCGGTCGAACGTGAGCTTGCCATCGGGCTTGGGGTAGACGATGGGTTTGCACTCGGCCGCAGGCTTGAGGTACGCGTGGTCGGGCTTGTCGCGGTGCAACGTCCAGGGGATGTGGCCGCGCAGCACAAATTGTTCGAAACCGTTCATCAGCGTGGCCGTGGTCAGGCCGTACTTGAACCAGTTCTTGAAGTTGCGGTCCTTGTTCAGTTCGGTGTGCAGCCAGCTCTTTTCAAAGGCTTCTGGGTAGGCTGTCAGCTCGTCGTGCTGGCGGCCAGCCACCACGGCGTCGTAGGCGGCTTCAGCGGCCAGCATGCCGGTCTTGATGGCGGCGTGGCTGCCCTTGATGCGGCCCACGTTCAGGTAGCCCGCATTGCAGCCCACCAGTGCGCCACCCGGGAACACGGTCTTGGGCAGGGCGTTGATGCCGCTGGCGTTGATCGCGCGTGCGCCGTACGACAGTCGCTTGGCTGTGACTTCGCCCTTTTCATTTTCGAAGTAGTAGCGGACGTTCGGGTGCGTCTTCCAACGCTGGAATTCCTCGAAGGGGCTGAGGTAGGGGTTCTGATAGCCCAGGCCGGTCACAAAGCCCACGGCCACCTTGTTGCCCTCCAGGTGGTACAGGAAGGCGCCGCCGTAGGTGTCGTTCTCCATGGGCCAGCCAGCGGTGTGCATCACAAAGCCGGGCTGGTGCTTCTTGGGGTCGATTTCCCAGAGTTCCTTCACGCCAATGCCAAAGCTCTGCGGGTCGCGGTCCTTGTCGAGGTGGAACTTAGCGATCAGCTGCTTGCCGAGGTGGCCGCGTGCGCCTTCGGCAAATACGGTGTATTTACCCAGCAGCTCCATACCGAGCTGGAAGTTTTCGGTGGGCTCGCCGTCCTTGCCGATGCCCAGATTGCCCGTGGCCACACCCTTGACGGAGCCGTTATCGTTGTAGAGGACCTCTGCGGCGGTAAAGCCGGGGAAGATTTCCACGCCCAGGGCCTCTGCCTGCTCGCCCAGCCACTTGGTCAGGTTGCCCAGGCTGATGATGTAGTTGCCATGGTTCTGCGCAAACGGTGGCAGGAACATGTTGGGCACGCGAAAGCCCGATTTTTCAGACAGGAAGATGTAGGCGTCGTCGGTGACGGGCTGGTTAAGCGGCGCGCCGCGCTTTTTCCAGTCGGGGATCAGCTCGGTGAGCGCCTTGGGGTCCATGATGGCGCCCGACAGGATGTGCGCACCGGGCTCGGAGCCTTTTTCGAGCACCACGACCGTGACGTCCTGGCCTTTTTCGGCCGCCAGTTGCTTCAGGCGGATCGCAGTGGCAAGGCCGCCAGGGCCACCGCCAACGACCACTACGTCGTATTCCATGGATTCACGGGGGCCGTATTGGGCGAGGATTTCTTCGTTGGTCATGGGCTTCTCGTCGGGCGTTTGATAATGGATTATTTTCTACAGAGCGCCGACCGCGCCCTGTCTGTCTGGCGACTGATTGTATTCACGGAATATGGACAATCGAACGACCGTTCTATTTTGATCAGTAGGGAGACTCTAAATGGCATACAGCATCGACTTGTCCGGCCGCGTGGCCTTCATCACGGGCGCCTCCAGCGGCCTGGGCGCTCAGTTTGCCCGCACGTTGGCCCGCGCGGGCGCAGGCGTCGTGCTGGCCAGTCGCCGCGTGGAAAAGCTCAAGGAGCTGCGTGCGCGCATCGAAGGCGAGGGCGGTGATGCCCATGTGATCGAACTCGATGTGACCGACCACGACTCCATCAAGTCCGCCGTGGCCCATGCCGAGACCGAAATGGGCTCCATCGACATTCTGGTGAACAACTCGGGCGTGAGCACCACGCAGCGCATTCAGGACGTGACGCCCGAGGACTACGACTTCATCTTCGACACCAACGTGAAGGGCGCCTTCTTTGTGGCGCAAGAGGTGGGCAAGCGCATGCTGGCCCGCTCGCGCGGCGCGGCGCCGGGCAGCTTCACGGGCGGGCGCATCATCAACATTGCCTCGATGGCGGGCCTCAAGGTGTTGCCGCAGATCGGCGCCTATTGCATGAGCAAGGCCGCCGTGGTGCAGATGACCAAGGCCATGGCCATCGAATGGGGCAGGTTCGGCATCAACGTGAATGCGATCTGCCCGGGCTACATCGACACGGAAATCAATCACCACCACTGGCAGACCGAGCAGGGCAAGAAGCTCATCGACATGCTGCCCCGCAAGCGCGTGGGCAACGCGCAAGACCTGGATGCGCTGCTGGTGATGCTGGCCAGCGACCAGAGCCATTTCATCAATGGTGCGGTGATTGCGGCTGACGACGGCTTTGGGGTCTGATCCCTCGGGTGTGCGAAGCCATGAAGATTGAAATCCCGGAAGTCAAGAAGCTGGTTTTTGAAATGCGCTTCCCCGTGCGCTGGGGCGACATGGACGCGATGGGCCATGTCAATAACACGGTGTATTTCAGATACCTGGAGACGGCCCGCATTGAGTGGATGGTGTCCGTGGGCTGCAACCCCGATCCGCGCGGTCAGGGGCCGGTCATCGTCAATGCGTTCTGCAATTTCTACAAGCAGCTCGAATACCCGGCTGACGTGCTGCTCAAGCTCTATGTGAGCGACCCGGGCCGCACCACGTTCGAGACCTGGGGCACCATGGAGCGCACGGACCAGCCCGGCGTGATTTGCGCGGCAGGTGGCGCCACCACCATCTGGGTGGACTTCCCGCAGCAGAAGGCAGCGCCCTTGCCGGACTGGATGCGGGCGCTGGTCTCTGCGGATTGAATTTGAATGAAATAGGGCTCTAGCGCTTATTGGTTAAGCGCCAGTAGCTATCAAACATGTAGTAATTGCGCCAGGGCACTTACTTCTGCTTGGGCACCCGTCCCATCAAGTAAAACTCTGGGTTGGGCTGCATGCCCGCAAAGCTGGCCATGCGGTTGCTCAGGCCAAAGAACGCAGTGATGGCCGCGATGTCCCAGATGTCCTCGTCGTCAAAACCATGGGCGTGCAGGGCCACAAAGTCGGCGTCCTCGACTTCGTGTGCGTCAAGGCAGACCTTCATCGCAAAGTCGAGCATGGCGCGCTGGCGCGGGCTGATGTCGGCCTTGCGGTGGTTCACGGCCACCTGGTCGGCCACAAACGGTTTCTTTTCGTAGATGCGCAGGATGGCGCCGTGGGCCACCACGCAATACAGACACTGGTTGGCGGCACTGGTGGTAGTGACGATCATCTCGCGCTCGCCCTTGGTCAGGCTGCCTTCTTCTTTCAGCATGAGTGCATCGTGGTACGCGAAGAACGCTCGCCACTCGGCCGGGCGGCGCGCAAATGCCAGGAACACGTTGGGGATGAAGCCCGCCTTCTCCTGCACTTCCACGATGCGTGCGCGGATGTCTTCGGGCAGGGTGTTCAGGTCGGGAAAAGGGTAGCGGCTCACGGCGGTCTCCTGTGGTTTTTGTGAGTTGAGGTTGCGGGGCAAGTATCACGGATGCCACTGGGTGGCTCGTACAGGGCTTTGTGCGGGCGCGGCCGAATTGCCCGCCAGCGCATACGACAACTGGGTGGCCGCAGCCATCACTGTCTGCGCCAGCGCTTCGAGCTTTTCGGCGGGCAGGCGCGATGCCGGGCCCGAAATGCACACCGAGCCCATCAGCCGCCAGTGCATGCCAAACACCGGCGCTGACACGGTGGCCACGCCCTGTTCGCGCTCGCCAATCGACCAGTGGTAGCCCTTTCTGCGGATCTCTTCATAGGCCTTGCCCGGCTCGCCAGAAAACGCCAGGATCACACGGCCCGGCGATCCTTTGTCCAGCGGCAGGCCTTCGCCCATGCGTGCGTGGTGGCGCAGCGCCTGCGGGCCTTCCACACGGACGAGGCAGGTCCGCACATTGCCTTCGCGCACATAAAACGCGGCGCTTTCGCCCGTGGCAAGGGTCAGCTCGCGCAGCGCGGGCTCCAGCACGTTCTGCACGTCAAAACCGGCCTGGTAGCGCGCCCCCAGCCAGCCTGCGGCCGGGCCCAGGCGCCAGTCGCCGTCCTCGCGCTGCACCATGAAGCCCGACTGCGCCAGCGTGCGCGCCAGGCGCAGCACCGTGGTCTTGTGCAGGCCGCAGCGGCGGCTCAGCTCGGCCAGGGGCAGGCTGGATTCGCCCAGTGCAAAGGCTTCCAGCACCTGCAGGGCACGTGTGACGGCGATGACACCACCACCGGGTTCTGCATCTGCCGGAGCCATGGGACGGGGCGCGGGGGCGAGGGGTTGGGAGGGCTTGGCGGGGTGGTTGCTCATGGCGCAATTCGTTTCATGGTACGCAACTGCATTGTATGGGTTGAAACGTCTGCGTACAGTCGCACCCACGGCGCCGGACCAGAACACGTATCACAACAAAGGCCCTGCAGACCGGCGTGACGAACCACCACAACGGAGACAAATTCATGACCGCCTTCACTTCGCTTTCGCGCTCCCTGTGCGCTGCCTTCCTGGGCTTTGCGGCCGCAGCCGCACCCACCGGGGCCGCTCTGGCGCAGGCCGCTTACCCCAGCAAACCCATCCGCCTCATCGTGCCGTTCCCGCCCGGCGGCGGCACCGACATGATTGCCCGCACGGTGGCGCAAAAGCTCACGGACCAGAACAAGTGGAACGTCATCGTGGACAACCGCCCCGGCGCGGGCGGCAACCTGGGGGTGGATGCCGCCGCCAAGTCACCCGCCGACGGCTACACGCTCGTCATTGGCCAGACCAGCAACCTGGCCATCAACCCCACGCTCTACCCCAAGCTGCCGTACGACCCGCTCAAGGACCTTGTGCCCGTGGCGCTCGTCTCGTCCTCGCCCATCGTCATGGCTGCGCCCATCAACTCACCCTTCAAGAGCTACGCTGATGTGGTGGCGGCCGCCAAGGGCAAGCCCGATGCGCTCACGCTGGGCTATTCGGGCAACGGCACCGTGGCCCACCTGGCCGGGGAGCTGGCCGAAAACGCCGCCGACATCAAGCTGCGCCACATCCCCTACAAGGGCGCGGCCCAGGCCATGACGGACCTGGTGGGCGGGCAGATCGACCTGTACATGTCGTCGGTGCCCACGCTGCTGGGCCAGGTGCGCAACGGCAAGCTCAAGGTGATTGCCATCACCTCGGCCAAGCGCTCGCCGCAACTGCCGGATGTGCCCACGCTGGCCGAGTCGGGCTACAAGGGCTTCGAGGCCGTGACCTGGTTCGGCATCCTGGCCCCTGCCGGTACGCCCACACCCATCCTGGCGCAGCTCAACAAGGCCATCAACGCGGCCCTGCAGCAGCCCGATGTGGCCGACAAGCTGCGCTCCGAAGGCGGCGATGTGCTGGGCGGCACCGCCGAGCAGTTCAGCGCGCTGCTCAAAGCCGAAGTGCCGCGCTGGGCCAAGATCGTCAAGGACTCGGGCGCCAGCCTGGACTGACGGGCTCACGCTGGGGGGGCGGTTTGTCCCGCGTATCTGCCCGCCCCACTTCTTCACCTTCGCATTTCATCTGCACTTCGCCAGCCGCTGAGTCCGGGGCTGGTTGCGCTGCGGCATGGGCGCCTTGCACCCGCATCCCAGTCAGCCGCGCCCATTCGCTCCCCAGCATCTCCGCGTTCTTTCCAAGGATTCCCCATGAGCCAACTCCCTGAAATCATCCGCACCATCGAGCGCGTCAGCGCCGACGTCGTGAGCAAAGCGGCCACCTACCAGGCCGCCATCCTGGCCGACGTGGCGGGCCGCCGCGGCACCATGCACGGCCGCGTGGCGCCCGTGCACCAGAACATGAAGGTGGCGGGCCCTGCCTTCACCGTCGAAGTGCGCCCCGGCGACAACCTCATGATCCACGCCGCCATTGCCCTGGCTCAGCCGGGCGATGTGCTGGTGATCGACGGCAAGGGCGACCAGACGGCGGCCCTGATGGGCACGCTGATGCTCAGCGCCTGCAAAAAGCGCGGCCTGGCGGGCGTGATCGTGGACGCCGCCATCCGCGACAAGCTGGAAATTCTGGAGCTGGACTTCCCCGTGTTCAGCGCGGGCTTCAACCCCGCAGGGCCCACCAAGTACGTGCCCGGCCGCATCAACCACCCCATCTGCGCCGGTGGTGCCGTGGTGAACGCGGGTGACCTGGTCGTGGGCGATGCTGATGGCGTGGTGGTGATTGAGCGCGAAAAAGCCCCCGCCATGCTGGCCCTGGCCGACAAGAAGGTGGCCGACGAAGCCGCCCGCATCGAAGCCATTGCACGCGGCGACACCGCATCGAAATGGCTGCCTGCCGCGCTGCGCGCTGCTGGCGTGCTGAAGGAAGGGGAATCGCTGTGAGCCAAACCATCATCGTCACCGGCGCCGATCTGGCGCAGCAAGCCCTGGACCTGCTCACGGGCTACGACATCGTCTACGCAGGCAAGACGCCTACCGAAGAAGACATGGTGGCCCTGTGCGGTGCGCACAACCCCGTGGCCATCATCGTGCGCTACGGCAAGGTGGGCGCTGCGGTGATGGACGCGGCCCCGGCGCTCAAGGTCATCTCCAAGCACGGCAGTGGCACCGACACCATCGACAAGGTGGCGGCCAAGGCCCGGGGCATTGAGGTGGTGGCCGCCGTAGGCGCCAACGCTGCGGCCGTGGCCGAGCAGGCGCTGGCGCTGCTGCTGGCCTGCGCCAAATCGGTGGTGCAGCTCGATGCGCGCATGCACGCGGGCCACTGGGACAAGGCCACACACAAAAGCCTGGAGCTGGGTGGCCGCACCGTGGGCCTGGTGGGCCTGGGCGCCATCGGCCTGCGGTTTGCCAAGATGGCCGACGCCCTGGGCATGCGCGTGATCGGCTTTGACCCGTTTGCGAAGAACCTGCCAGCCTACGTGCAGAGTGTGTGCCTGGAGACGATCTGGCGCGAAGCCGATGCCGTGTCTCTGCACTGCCCGCTGACTGACGAGAACCGGGGCATGCTGAACGCCACCACGCTGGCGCAGTGCAAGCGCGGCGTGATCGTGGTGAACACGGCGCGTGGCGGCCTGATCGACGAGGCCGCGCTGCTGGCGGCCGTGCGCTCGGGCCAGGTGATGGCGGCGGGGCTGGACAGCTTCGCGGTCGAGCCGATGACGGCGGGCCATCCCTTCCAGGGCGAGAAGCACTTCATCCTCAGCCCCCACATCGGCGGTGTGACCAGCGATGCCTACGTGAACATGGGCGTGGGCGCGGCGCAGAACCTGCTGGCCGTGCTGGCCCGGGTGCCTGGCGCAGCGATGGCTGCGGCCTGACGCCAGCCCCCTTCCTGAAAGCAAAGAGAAAAAAGGCACGGGGCAGGGCGCCTCGGCCCATGGAGACAAAGACATGCACACTATTTTGAGAAGAAAAACGGCCTCTGCGCGCGTCCATCATGCGCTGATAGCTATTGTTTGTATAGCATCCAGCGCAGCAGGGGCGCAAACTGCGTTCCCCCACAAGCCCGTCAAGCTGGTGGTGGGTTTTGCCGCAGGCGGCCCCACCGACGTGGTGGCCCGTGCGTTTGCCGACCACGCCAGCCGCGCGCTGGGCCAGCCCTTTGTGGTGGACAACAAGCCCGGCGCCAACACCATCCTGGCCGCCCAGGCGGTGGCCAGCGCGCCCGCCGACGGCTACACGCTGCTGTTTGGCGCCACCAATCACACCATGATCCCGGGGCTGTACGCCGGGCGGGTGAAGTTCGATGCGGTGAAGTCGTTCAAGCCGCTGTGCACCGTGGCCACCAGCCCCACGGTGCTGGTGGTGGGGCAGGCCCTGCCCGTGAAGTCGCTGGCCGAGTACATGGCCCGTGCGCGCAAGGAGCCGGGGCGTCTGTCCGCAGGCACGGCGGGCGTGGGCAGCTCAGGCCACTTTGCCACCGAGATGTTTGCCCGCGCCAACAGCCTGCAGCTGAACCACGTGCCCTACAAGGGCGCCGCGCCAGTGGTCACGGACTTGGTGGGCGGCCAGCTCGACAGCTCGTTTGCCACGCTGGGCTCAGTGCTGCCGCAGATCAAGAGCGGCAAGCTCACCGCGCTGGCCGTGGCATCGCCCAAGCGGTCGTCGCTGCTGCCCGATGTGGCCACGTTTGCCGAGGCCGGTGGCGGCAAGTATTCAGCCGACGCCTGGTATGGCCTGCTGGCCCCGGCGGGCCTGGACGACGCCATTGCCCAGCAGCTGGAGCGCGTGGCCAGGGACTTTGTGCAAAGCCCTGCGGCCAACGACAAGTTGCGCGGCCTGGGGCTGGACGCCGATGCCACCTGCGGCGCGGCGTTTGCCAGCCAGGTCGGCCGTGAAGTGGCCACCTATACGCAGATTGCACGCGAGCTTGATCTGAAAGTGGATTGACCCCCCTGAGGCGCTTTGCGCCTTCCCCCCTCTCTCGCCTCGCTGCGCGATGCGGGAAGGGGGACGCAGCCAGTGCGGCGGGGCGGCCCTTGCACGGCTGCCTGCGCTTTGTCAGCGCCAGTTTCGCAGGCCATGGGCCAGCGATACCTGTTTGTTCTTCATGGATTGAATAGATAAGGAGACTTCATGTTGCGTTTTCTCAAACCCTTGATCGCCGCCTGCGCCTTGGCTGCAGGCCTGGCCCACGCCGCCTTCCCCGAGCGGCCCATCACCCTCGTCGTGCCCTATGCCCCTGGCGGCGCGGCCGATGCGGTGGCCCGCGTGGTGGCCACCCGCCTGGGTGCCAAGCTGGGCGGCAGCGTGATTGTGGACAACAAGGCGGGCGCCAGTGGCACCATTGGCGCGAGTTTTGTGGCCAAGGCCCCGGCGGATGGCTACACCATGCTGTACGACGCCACGCCACACTCCATCAACCCGCACCTGTTCCCCAAGATGCCGTATGCCAGCACCGCGCTGCAGCCACTGTCGCTGGTGCTGCTGGCGCCCAATGTGCTCATCGTGAAGGCCGATGCGCCCTACAAGAACGTGGGCGAGCTGATTGCCAAGGCCAAGGCGCAGCCCGGCAAGATCAACTTTGCCTCGGGCGGCAGTGGCACGGTGCAGCGCCTGGCCGCGGAGCTGATGGCCCAGAAGCTGGGCCTCGATATGGTGCATGTGCCCTACAAGAGCGGCGGCCCCGCCATCACCGATGTGATCGCGGGCCAGGTGGACTTCATGTTCGGCACCGTGGCTGCGACCTATCCGCATGTGGCGGGCGGCAAGCTGCGCGCGCTGGCCGTGTCGGCGCCCGAGCGTTCCAAGCGCCTGCCCGATGTGCCCACGGTGGCCGAGGCGGCCATCCCCGGCTATGAGGCCTACGAGTGGAACGGCGTGTTTCTGCCTGCGGGCGTACCTGCCGACGTGGCCACCAAACTGCAGCAGGCCCTGCAAGAGGTGCTGAAAGAAGACGAAGTGAAGCAGCGCCTGGCCGACCTGGGCGCCCAGCCCATCGGTTCCACGCCTGCGGAGTTTGCCGCCTTCCTCAAGAAGGAAGACAGCAAGTGGGGCGAGGTGGTGAAGAAGGGCAACATCAAACTCGACTGAGCCATGTCTTTGCCCGCGCTGACCACGCCCGTGCCGCACTCGGTGGGCCTGAACCGCCCGCAGCGCCTGCTGCCGCCCGGCGCGTGCGACAGCCACATGCACATCTTCGATGCACGTTTTGCACCGTCTGCCCATTGGCCGCGCACGCCGCCCGATGCGCCCGTGGCCGCCTACCGACAGCTGCAGCAGCGCCTGGGCAGCACACGCACGGTGGTGGTCACGCCATCCACCTATGGCACCGACAACGCCTGCACGCTGGATGCGCTGGACCAGTTGGGTGACGACGCACGCGGCGTTGCAGTGGTGGACCCCCGCGTGAGCGATGCAGAGCTGGCCCGGCTGGCCGCGCGCCGCGTGTGCGGGCTGCGGGTCAACTTTGTCTCACCCCAATCGTGGGGCACCACCACGGCGCAGATGCTGACCACACTGGCGGGCAAGGTGGCACGGCATGCGGACTGCGCTGGCTGGCACATCCAGGTGTTCGCGCACCCGGAGCAGATCGTGGCGCTGGCGCCTGTGCTGCAGGCGCTGCCGGTGCCGCTGGTCATCGATCACCTGGGGCGCATCGACCCGGCCGAAGGGCCATCGGCCCAAGCCTTTGGCGTGCTGCGCCGCTTGCTGGACAGCGGCAACACCTGGGTCAAGCTCTCGGGCGCCTACATGCGCTCTGCCGTGCGGGGCCCCAGCTACGCCGACACCCTGCCGCTGGGGCAAGCCCTGGTGCGGGCTGCCCCCAGTCACCTGGTGTGGGGTAGCGACTGGCCCCACACCACCGAGGCGCCGGGCACCGTGAACGATGCCGACCTGGTGGACCTGCTGCGCGCCTGGGCGGGCTCGGATGCCGCGATGGACCGTATCCTGGTGGACAACCCGGCGCGGCTTTATGGTTTCAGCACCACCTCCTGACAACGAAAGCCTCTTCCATGTTTCTGCTGCAATCCCCCGAGGTCCGCGAGCTGGCGTTTTTCAGCTCCATGCCCGACACCTTCCGCCGCCCCGAGCGCAGCGCCTGGGCCGATGCCAACCGGGGCGGCACTGCCACCGATTCGTTCCTCGAAGGCCCTGTGTTCGACGACGCGGGCAACCTGTACGTGACCGACATCCCCTGGGGCCGCATCTTCCGCATCGACCCGCAGGGCGCGTGGACGCTGCTGGCCGAGTACGACGGCGAGCCCAATGGCATGAAGTTCATGGATGCGGGCACGCTGCTCATCACCGACTACAAGAACGGGTTGATGCGGCTCGATATCGCGACCGGCAGGGTCACGCCGTACCTGGAACGCCGCAACAGCGAGCGCTTCAAGGGCGTGAACGATTTGATCTTCGACGCCGACGGCAACCTGTACTTCACCGACCAGGGCCAGAGCGGCCTGCACGACCCGAGCGGGCGCCTGTACCGGCTGCGCCCCAATGGCCAGCTCGACCTGTTGCTGGCCAACGTGCCCAGCCCCAACGGCGTGGCCCTGTCGCCCGACGGCCGCGTGCTGTACCTGGCCGCCACACGTAGCAACTGCGTGTGGCGCGTGCCGCTGCTGCCCGATGGCAGCGTGGCCAAGGTGGGGCAGTTCTTCACGTCCTATGGCCCGAGCGGCCCCGATGGGCTTGCGGTGGATGGGGCGGGGCGCTTGTTGGTGGCCAACCCGGGCCTGGGTTATGTGTGGGTGCTCAACCACCGGGCCGAGCCCGTGCTGGTGCTGCGGGGGCCTGCCGGAGCCTCCACCACCAATCTGGCTTATGGTGGGGAGGGCGGGCACACGGTGTTCGTGACCGACTCGACCCACGGCCACATCCTGTGCGCACGGCTGGATGTGGCGGGGCTACCCCTGCACCGTTCGACCCCGGACTGAATGTCGGGCCAAAGGGCAAGGGCGTTTTCAGAGCTTTACTGGGCTGCGGCGACCTTTGCGGCGCCGCGATAGCGTGACAGCCAGTGCGCGTAAGGCGCGGGCAGCGTGTTCCATTCGGGCTTTTGCACGCCCAGCACCTGCGCCAGGTGGTAGGTGTAGTGCGGATTGGACAGGTGGGCGCGGCCGATCATCACCAGATCCATCTGGCCGTCGGCCACTGCACGTTCTGCGATTTTCGGGTCATCGATGCCCCACGACGAGGCCACGGGCAGGTCGGCTTCGCTGCGCACGCGCTGTGCGACCGGGGCCAGGAAGGCGGGGGTTGCCCAGGGAATCTGCGTCTCGGCAATCACGAAGTTCGCGCTGACGTTGACCATATCCAGGCCACGTTCGCGCATCTTGCGCACCAGCTCAATGGACTCGGCCACGGTTTCCTCGTCGCGTCCGTCGTATTCGATGACTCCGAAGCGTGCCGTGAGTGGCAGGTGCGCGGGCCACACCTTGCGCACGGCCTCCACGGTTTCCAGCAGAAAGCGCGCGCGGTTGTCAAAGCTGCCGCCGTACTGGTCGGTGCGCTGGTTGCTGTGGGGCGAGAAGAAGCTCTGCGCTAGGTAGCCGTGGGCAAAGTGCAGTTCCAGCCACTCGAACCCTGCGGCCAGTGCGCGACGTGCGGCGGCCACAAAGTCGGCCTGCACGCGGGCAATGTCTTGCAGTGTCATGGCCTGGGGTACCCGGGGCAGACCGCCGCCGTAAGCAATGGCGGACGGTGCTATCGGCTGCCAGGCACGCGCGTCGTTCTCGGGAATGTGGTCATCGCCTTCCCAGGGGCGTTGGGCGCTGGCCTTGCGGCCTGCGTGGGCGATCTGGATGCCGGGCACGGCGCCAGCGGCCTTGATGCTGGCGGCGATGCGGCTCATGCCTTCGATCTGCTGGTCGTTCCAAAGGCCTGTGCAGGCCGGGGTGATGCGGCCTTCGGGCGATACGCCCGTGGCCTCGACGATCACCAGGCCTGCGCCGCCGCGAGCGAGACCGGCGTAATGCGCTTGGTGCCATTCATTGGTGAAGCCATCCACCGCGCTTTACTGACACATCGGCGGGATCGCGATGCGGTTGCGCAGGGTGACGCTTTTGAGCTGGAACGGTGTGAACAGGGCAGACATGCAGCTTGTTTTCTTGTCGGTTGATTAGAAAAGGAATTTCGGGCTGAGGGCGGGGGCAAAGACACCACGGCCACGCACAGTGAAGATGGTGGGTACGATGCAGCCATAAACCAAATCGATAGTTCTTATTTCTGAAATCATGGCAATTGATATCAGGGCCATGGACCTGAACCTGCTCAAGGCACTGGATGCCTTGCTCGACGAACGCAGCGTAACCCGCGCCGCCCAGCGCCTGTCGCTCACCCAGCCTGCGGTGAGCGGCATGCTGACCCGGCTGCGCGAGAGCTTTGATGACCCGCTTTTCGTGCGGACACAGCGTGGCATTGCGCCCACGCTGCGCGCACAGGAGCTGGCCGCGCCGGTCAAGGAACTGCTGGGTGGGATCGAGTCGCTGCTGCAACCTCAGGCCTTTGACCCTGCCACGGCGCAGATGACGGTGCAGCTTGCATCCACCGACTATGCGTTGCAGGCGGTGGTGGTGCCATTCCTGGCCATGCTGCGTCGCCGCGCGCCGGGCGTGCGCGTGGCCGTGGTGCCGGCCCAGCATCTGCCGGTGTACGAGCGGCTGGAGCGGGGCGATATCGATCTGGCCCTGATCAGCCCCGAGAACACGGCGCCAGACCTGTATGCCCGGCACCTGTTTGACGAGCGCTACGTGTGCGTGATGCGCGCCGGGCACCCGGATGCAAAGGGCGGCGCGCTGTCGCTGGACCGCTTCTGCGCGCTGGACCATGCGCTCATTTCGTACACGGGTGGCGGTTTCTGCGGCGTGACGGATGAGGTGTTGGCACGCTTGGGCCGATCACGGCGGGTGGTGCTGTCGATCACCAGCTTTCTGGTGCTGCCGGAGATCCTGCGCAACAGCGACCTGATCGCGGTGGTGCCCCAGCGGGTGGTAGCTGATGCTCGCGGGCTGGTTGTGCTGGAGCCACCAGTGGCCATACCTGGCTTCGTTAAAACTGCTGCCTGGCATGAACGCACCCACCGCTCGCCGGGGCACCGCTGGGTCCGCTCGGTGCTGTTCGATACGTGTGGGTGCAAGGAGGCCGGTAGTCCGCTGCATTTGCCGAAATTAGAGAAAAACTATTGAATTAATCAAAACTATTGCCTTTTCATAAGGAAATGCACTCCATAACATCGGCTGCTCACCAACGCCAACAGGAGTGCCTCATGACACAAGAGACCAACAAGTGCCCGTTTGACCACACCAAGGCTGCCGCGCCCAAGGGCCGCGGCAATGCCGACTGGTGGCCAGACCAGCTCAATATCCGTCCCCTGAACCAGAACTCCCCGCTCACCGATCCCATGGGCGACGGCTTCGACTACGCAAAAGAATTCAAGAGCCTGGACCTTGCTGCCGTAAAGGCCGACCTGCATGCGCTGATGACTGACTCGCAGGATTGGTGGCCCGCAGACTTTGGCCACTACGGGCCATTGTTTGTGCGCATGGCCTGGCACAGCGCCGGAACCTACCGCCTGGCGGACGGACGTGGCGGCGCAGGGGCAGGGCAGCAGCGGTTTGCGCCGCTCAATAGCTGGCCCGACAACGCCAATCTGGACAAGGCACGCCGCCTGCTCTGGCCCATCAAGCAGAAGTACGGCCGCAAGATCTCGTGGGCCGACCTGATGATCTTGACCGGCAACGTGGCACTGGAGTCCATGGGCTTCAAGACCTTCGGCTTTGCCGGTGGCCGCCCCGACGTGTGGGAACCCGATGAAAACGTGTACTGGGGCGCAGAGACCACATGGCTCGGCGGCGATAAGCGCTACAGCGGCGAGCGCGACCTGGCCAAGCCCCTGGCCGCAGTGCAGATGGGCCTGATCTACGTGAACCCCGAAGGCCCGAACGGCAACCCTGACCCCCTGGCCGCAGCGCGCGACATCCGCGACACCTTTGCCCGCATGGCGATGGACGATGAAGAGACAGTGGCATTGATTGCTGGTGGCCACACCTTTGGCAAGACCCACGGCGCGGGCGATGCCGCGCTGGTGGGCAAGGAGCCCGAAGGCGCAGGCATCGAGGAGCAGGGCCTGGGCTGGAAGAGCAGCCATGGTTCTGGCAAGGGCGGCGACACCATCACCAGCGGCCTGGAAGTCACCTGGACCACCACGCCCACGAAGTGGAGCAACAACTTCTTCGAAAACCTGTTCGGCTTTGAGTGGGAGCTGACCAAGAGCCCGGCCGGTGCCCACCAGTGGACGGCCAAAGGTGCCGAGGCCACGATTCCACACGCACACGATTCGTCGAAGAGGCTGGTACCCACGATGCTCACCACCGACCTGTCGCTGCGGTTTGATCCGGCTTACGAGAAGATCTCGCGCCGCTTCCTGGAGCACCCTGAGCAGTTTGCCGACGCATTTGCGCGCGCCTGGTTCAAGCTCACACACCGCGACATGGGGCCGCGTGCACGCTACCTGGGCCCTGAAGTGCCCGCCGAAGTGCTGGTCTGGCAAGACCCTGTTCCTGCAGTGGACCATGCTCTGGTCAACGAACAAGACATCACGGCACTCAAGTCCAAGGTGTTGGCGTCGGGCCTGTCGATCTCTGAGCTGGTATCGACGGCCTGGGCTTCTGCCTCAACTTTCCGAGGCGGCGACAAGCGCGGCGGAGCCAATGGGGCGCGCATTCGTCTGGCTCCGCAGAAGGACTGGGACGTAAACCAGCCTGCACAACTGGCCAAGGTGCTGGGCCAGCTCGAAGCCATCCAGCGCGCGTTCAACGCCGAGCAGACGGGCGGCAAGAAAATCTCGCTGGCCGACCTCATCGTGCTGGCCGGTGGCGCCGCTGTGGAGGCTGCCGCGAAGCGAGGCGGGCAGGACGTGACCGTGCCTTTCACCCCCGGCCGCACCGACGCCTCGCAGGAGCAAACCGATGTGCCATCGTTCGAAGTGATGGAGCCCGTGGCCGATGGCTTTCGCAACTACGTGCGCCCCGGGCTGGAGGGCGCTGTGGCCGAACTGCTGATCGACCGCGCGAACCAGCTGACCTTGACTGCGCCAGAGATGACGGTGCTGGTCGGCGGTTTGCGGGTACTGGGTGTCAACATGGGCCAGGCGCCTCACGGAGCTTTCACGCAGCGCCCGGAAACGTTGAGCAATGACTTCTTTGTGAACCTGCTCGACATGCGCACCCAATGGCAGAAGTCAGCGAGCGCAACCGGTGTGCTGGAAGGGGTGGACCGCAGCACAGGCGCCAAGAAATGGACCGGCACCGTGGTCGACCTCGTGTTTGGCTCGAATTCCGTTCTCCGTGCGCTGGCCGAGGTCTATGCCAGCAGCGATGCCCAGGCCGTGTTTGTGCAGGACTTCGCCCGCGCCTGGACCAAGGTGATGAACCTGGATCGCTTTGATCTCGCGGCAGCGTAAACCTGGGGCTCAGCACTTTGACAAAGCCACCTGCCTGGCCCTTCACGGGGTATGGCAGGTGGCTTTGTGTTTTTCGTGCAGGCGCTGCGGCTACGATGGCGGCCCCAACTGAACCGGAGAGCCCGCATGACACAACAACTCCCATCCACCAAGGACTTCGAAAAAGGTCTGGCCACACGCAAGCAGGTCATGGGCGAGGACTTTGTCGCCAATGCCTTTGGCAATGCCACGGCGTTCACCCAGCCGATCCAGGAGTTCATCACCCGCAATGCCTGGGGCGATGTATGGCAGCGGCCGGGGCTGGACATGAAGACGCGCAGCTTGATCACGGTGGCGTTTCTTACCGCGCTGGGCAAGCAGCATGAGCTTAAGGGCCACGTGCGCGGCGCGCTCAACAACGGCGCTACAGCGGCAGAGATCCAGGAAGTGTTGCTGCACGCCAGCATCTACTGCGGCCTGCCGACGGCAGTCGAGGCTTTTCGCACAGCTGCTGACGTGATCGACGGCCCGAAGTAGGGCTCAACCAGCGAGCAATTTGTGTACTAGGTCGGCAGCGGTGGATGCGTTGTACTTGCGCATGAGGCGTGCCCGGTAAATCTCCACCGTGCGGTGGCTGATCTCCAGGGCCCGGCCGATCTCCTTGGAAGTCAGTCCCTCCAACAGGCGCGCAGCCACCTCGCGTTCGCGGCCTGTCAACTCGGCCTTCACGGGGCGTTGCGAACTCAGGTCTTCAAAGCTCCAGATGCCTGATTCATGCGGGGCATCTCGGTTGAGTGCACGGCCTGACACATGGCACCAGAAGACCTCACCGTTGGCACGCTTCATGATGCGGTTGTCGGCGTAGTGGCCCTTGGCGTTCAGAATAGGTTCCATGTGCGCCCCAAGGCGCTCGTATTCGTCGGCGCTTGGATAAAGTATCTGGAACGACTGACCGATGAGCACCTCGCGCGAGGCGCCGAACATCTCGCACACATGCCGGTTGCAATCGACCATGGTGCGGTTGCGCGACAGCACCAGGCCCACGGGGGCCATGTCAAAAGCGAGTCGGTAATCAACGTCCATTGGCAACGTCCATAGTGCAAGTCTTTACGGGATACTACTTAATCGGGTACGTAGTATCGTAGCGCATCCAAATTCACAAGGAGATCGTGGTGAACAAGTTATTCCCCTCCGCAGCTGAGGCCCTCAAGGGCGTGGTTGCAGACGGCCAGCTCATGGCTGTGGGTGGTTTCGGTTTGTGTGGCATCCCTGAAGCGCTGATCGACGCCTTGCGCGATTCCGGCGTCAAGAACCTCACCGTGATTTCCAACAACGCAGGTGTGGATGGCTTTGGCTTGGGCAAGCTGCTGGAAACCCGCCAGATCAAGAAGATGATTTCGTCCTACGTGGGCGAAAACAAGGAGTTCGAGCGCCAATACCTTGCCGGCGAGCTGGAGCTGGAGTTCACGCCCCAGGGCACGCTGGCCGAGAAGCTGCGTGCAGGCGGCGCGGGCATTCCTGCTTTCTTTACCAAGACCGGTGTGGGCACCATCGTGGCCGAGGGCAAGGAACTGCGCGAGTTCGACGGCGAAACCTATGTGATGGAACGCTCGCTCGTGCCCGAGGTGGCGCTGGTCAAGGCGCACCGCGCCGACAAGTCGGGCAACCTGCAGTTCCGTCTGACGGCCCGTAACTTCAATCCTGCCGCTGCCATGGCCGGCAAGGTCTGCATCGTTGAAGTGGAAGAGGTGGTGGAAACCGGTGCCATGGTGCCCGACCAGATCCATCTGCCCGGCATCTATGTGCACCGCATCGTGCACAACCCGAACCCGGAAAAGCGCATCGAAAAGCGCACCATCACTGAGAAGGCGGGCGTTTAAGCCTGCGTTTATCGAAAAGCAGGCGTGCAAGCCTGCCGTCACCGAACAAGCTGGAGAAATACATATGTCGTGGAGTCAAGACCAAATGGCGGCGCGTGCCGCCCATGAGCTCGAAGACGGCTTTTACGTGAATCTGGGTATTGGCATCCCTACGCTGGTGGCCAATTTCGTGCCCGCCGACAAGGAAGTGTGGCTGCAGTCCGAAAACGGCATGCTCGGCATCGGCCCGTTCCCCAACGAAGATGAGGTGGATGCGGACCTGATCAACGCTGGCAAGCAGACCGTGACCACCATCAAGGGCTCGTCCATCTTTGGCAGCCATGACAGCTTTGCCATGATCCGTGGCGGCAAGATCAACCTGTCCATCCTGGGCGCCATGCAGGTCAGCGAAAAGGGCGATCTGGCCAACTGGATGATCCCCGGCAAGATGGTCAAGGGCATGGGCGGTGCGATGGACCTGGTGGCGGGTGTCAAGCGCGTGATCGTGCTCATGGAACACGTTGCCAAGAAGAAGGACGGCACCGAAGACCTGAAGATTCTGCCCCAGTGCACGCTGCCGCTGACGGGCGTGGGCGTAGTGGACCGCATCATCACCGACCTGGCAGTGATGGACGTCACCCCCCAAGGCCTGAAGGTGGTGGAACTGGCTCCGGGCGTGACGTTTGATGCCCTGCAAGCCAAAACGGGCGTGACGCTGATTCCTTGACCGTTGTTGGGGGCGTTTCTCAAACGCAAAAAAGGCCGAGGCTCCGTGAGGGGCCTCGGCTTTTTGCTTTCAGCATCGGGCTGCAGCCGTGACAACGACCGCAGTACCTCCCGCGCGAATTACATGGCGCTGAATTCGCCCGAAGGGATCTTGCCAGTGCGCAGGGCTTCAGCAGCCTGGGCGCGCACAGCAGCGCGGTCAGCCGTGGACGTGTAGGTCACCACACGCGAACCAGCAGGCTCGATGCTGCGGGTCTGGGCCACGGTGGCGGCTTCAGCGGCCACTTCGGCACGGGTACGGTTCGTGTCGAACTTCAGGGCAAATTGCGAACCATCGGCTTCGTCAGCGTGGGCGCCGAAAGCAGTGAAAGCGGCAACAGCGGCGATAGAGAGGAAACGGACAGATTTGTTCATGGTGAAACTCCAGTGAAATTCAAAAAATAGGGACGAGGTACTTGGCAATACGAAAACGTGTGAACCGTGGATTCAACAAGAATCAACCACGTTCACCCGAAGGGATCTGGCCAGCGCGCAGGGCTTCGGCAGCCTGGGCACGCACGGCAGCGCGGTCAGCGGTGGACGTGTAGGTCAACACACGCGAGCCTGCTGGCTCGATGGAGCGGGTCTGGGCAACGCTGGCGGCTTCTGCTTGCACTTCAGCGCGGGTGCGGTTGGTTTCAAATTTGGTAGCGAATTGCGAAGCATCGGCTTCGTCAGCCTGTGCGCCGAAAGAGGCGAAAGCGGCAACGGCAGCGATGGAGAGGAAGCGGGCGGTGTTGTTCATGATGAAAATCCTTGGAAGTTAAAAAGCGTCTCAAAAAAGCCGGGTCAAAAAACCATTCCTGAACCGGGTTCGGTGAGTCGCCTTGCGGGTTCGGCTCATCGATGGGTTGAACTGTACGCGGGTGAAGTCCAAAGAAAAACCACCGAGTCGCAAACTAACTGTTCCAGTATTGGAAACAATGCCGCCAGAGAATTTCAGGGTTTACCCAAATTTTTGGCCTGAAAAGAAGGCTTGAACCGCTTTTGCATGCAATGAATGAAGCATTTATCCGGAATGGTGATTCATGGCTGCAGGACGGGCTGAATCGGGTGGTGAATGGCGTGCAGGGAAGTCTCCCGGCCTTGTGAAACACGGGGGGGCGGCGACTGGGACTTGATCTGGCTCAAGACTGTGTGTGGCCCGGGTATTTTTCGTGGATGCCCCTCGGGGAGAACGCTCTATAGTCCCGAATAAGCTTTTGTTATCTGCATGACGGACACCCTTGCGCCTGCGGGCATCGACACTTCGGACAGCCCCCACTACTTGCGCGCGTTGACCGACATGGCTGACCGGCGCACGGTGGTTGCTGACGCAGCCATTTACACCGACAAAGGTATCAAGCTGGTCGAAAAAGGCGCGCGCATCGACAGCCGCCTGTATGACCGCCTGGTGCAGCACAAGCTGCGCGAGCCCATTGACCGCCATCTGTCCATCGAGAATCCCGTGGACGTACCCGCTTTGCTCGCGGCGGGGCAGGCCATGAGCGAACAGGAGGTGCTGCCCAGCCTGCTGGCAGAAGCCCTCGGCTCGGCGGCCCGGCTGCTGGCGCCGCTGCGCTCGCTGCCCTTGCCTCCATCCATGGCCTGCAAGCTCACCGTGATGCGCGATCAGCGGCCCGGGCTGTTTCAACACAGCCTGCAGATGATGACGGTGGCCGTGTTCCTGGGCATCAAAAGCGGTCTTGCTGAGCGCGACTGCGCCAATCTTGCGGCAGCAGCCTTGCTGCACGATCTGGGTGTGCTGCACATGGATCCGGCCTGGGACGATCCCGACCACAAGGTCGTTGGTGTTCAGCGCAAGCATCTGGTGGCGCACCCCATCACCGCCATGCTCATGATCCGCGATACCCAGGTCTATCCCCGGGCTGTGGATGTGGCGGTGCTGGAACACCACGAGCGCATGGATGGCAGCGGCTACCCGCGTGGCCTGGCCGGTGCGGACATCTCTGTTCTGGGCCGCATCCTGTTGCTGGCCGAGGTGGTGGCGGCGTTCTATGAAAAATACGACGACATGCCCGCGCAGCGCCTGTCGCTGGTGCTGCGGCTGAACCATCGCAAATTTCCATCGGCCCTGGTGGCACACATCCTGCCCCTGCTGCAGGAAGAAGTCGCCCGGGAATCTGCCCTCATGCCGCTGGGCAACGATGCCTCGCGCCAGATCGATCTGCTGGCCGAAGCTTTTGAATGCTGGGATCAGCTCAAGACCGCACTGCCTCCCGAAGCCAGTGTCAAGGCACTGCCGGGAAGCGCCTTTGTGTTCCTCGATGCGCGGCTGCTGGCTTTGCAAAAAGCCTTGCTGGAGGCCGGTTCACACCCTCGGCAGCAGGGTGAACTCATGACCCAGTTGCAGGGCGATGCCATTGGGATGGCTGAAGTGGCGCTGGTGGGGCGCGAGGCGCTGTGGCAGCTGCAAAGTATTCTGAATGCCAGCTATCGCCGCTGGCCGCAGCTGGCAGACCGCGCCACCCCTGCAGATGCAGCGGTGGCGGATTGGTGTGATTGGGCAGTGCGGAAGCTTTGAAAAGGGTGGTCAGCCCACCCGGCTTCGCAGCCAGAACCGATGGTGCATCGCCCAGCCAGCCATGAGCACCGCGAGGACCAGCAGCCCCCATTCAGACAGCGTCGGAATGGATGCTGGCGGCGCGATGCCGATGTGGACCGTGAATGAATCCGCTGTCGGGCCCGTGCCCCAGGTCCAGAGATAGGTGCCCGGTGTGAGTCCCAGGCTGGCCAGCGAGGTAGCAGTCCAGGTGGCCGAGGACGTGAGCGCAGAGCCCGAGACGTAGCCTGCCGGGGCGAAGACGAAACCGGGCATTGTGCTGTCCAGGCCCACCATGTCGCCAGATCCTGCATTCGCCCCGACAGGGCCTCCGCCTCCGAACGCTGGTGGGCCGGATATCCCCAGGTAGGCGTCCACGGTGCCAGCCGTGCCGGTGAAGACCAGCCCAGCCGAAGCAATGACCCCGGGGGACAGAGGCCCGCTGCCCGCAGGCGAGAGGGCCCCCAGATTCATGCTGCCACTGCCACTGGCGACCACATTGCCACCGCTTTCAAAAAAGTAGAGCGTATAGGCCGCGAACGTGTTGCCGGACAGGAGCAGCAACAGGGCGACTGCTGCCGATTGGATTGTTTTCATTCAACGGACCCTCTCTTTTTTGTCCTGCCCATTGTAGGGAGCGTGGTGTGCGTTGGCCCAGTTTTATAGGGCCTGGGACGCGTTGCCTCCAAAAGCCCCTCACCCCAAAGTCTTCTCCGCCAGTTGCCCCTTTGCTCGAAATACTGGTTATATTTACAGTATTCATATTGTTCTTCTCGTCTTCGCCATGCCTGCGCTACGCCACTCCCTGGGGGTTGTCGCGTCCGATCTGCCATTGACCGTGCCCGGTGTCTGGCATGCGGACGCATTGGGTGCGGGCCAGTTGCAGGTGCAGTCCACCGGTTATGGTCCTCTGGATGCGCAGTTGCCCGGTGGGGGCTGGCCGGTGGGGGCGTTGAGCGAGGTGCTGCAGCCCCTGGCGGGCCTGCACGAATGGCAGCTGGTGCTGCCTGCCCTGGTACAGGCCACTGCCCCGCGCTCGGGGGCGGTGGTGGTGGTAGCGCCGCCTTGCGAGCCTTTTGGACCGGCGCTGCAGGCCCAGGGCTTGTCAGTCGAGCGGCTGTGTGTGGTGCGGGCCGATGCCGCCGCTGCGCTCTGGGCGGCAGAGCAGGCCTTGCGTTGCCGGGAGGTTCTGGCCGTGATGGCCTGGCTGCCGCAGGTGCAGCCCGCAGCCCTGCGCAGGCTGCAACTGGCAGCAGCGCAGCAACGTCAACTGCTATGGGTGTTTCGCCCGGCCAGTGCTGCGGCCCAGGCCTCACCAGCCTTGTTGCGGCTACAGGTGCAGGGGATGGCCATGCCGGGAGGTGTATGCACAGTCCCCGGGATGCAGGTGCACATTCTCAAGCGCCGGGGGCCGCCCCTGGCGCAAGGGCTGGATCTGCCGGGCTGTCATCCCCGGCTGGCCCAGGTGCTGGCAGCCCAGGCCGGGCGCCGGCGTGCAGCGCAGGTGGATGCTGGCAGCACCTTGGTGGCAGGTCGCCTTGCTGCGGCAGCCAAGGCATCGGGGGCGTTGCCCATGCGCCCTTCATTGGAGCTGCTGGTGCCGTTGGGGGCGGGGCCAGAGGGGAGGGCGCATGCACTGGATCGCGCTGCCATTGCCCTGGTGCGATGAGGCATCCGCACCGCCTGCAGGGGCTGTGCACACCGCTGCGGCAGGCTGGTGGGCCCTGCGTTTTACCCCGCGTGTGGCACTGGTGGATGCAGAGGCCGTGCTGCTGGAGGTGTCCACCACCGAGCGGCTGTGGGGCGGGCGCGAAGTGCTGCTGGCCCAGGTGCTGCAGGCCTGGGCCTGGGCCGGGGCATCTGCCAGGGGCTCTGCCCCCCCCGCTGCCCAGGTCGCTGGCGAGTGTGGGTCTGTAGGGGAAGGGACGGCGGCGGGCGCACAACCGACGGGTGTACCCGTGATCTGGGGCAGTGGCCCCACCGCCCTGGTGGCGCAGGCCCGGCTGCGTGTGGCGTTGGCGGGGCAGGCTCTCCCTGCACAGGGGCCGCTGAGCCTGCCTCTGCACACACTCACAGCCTTGCGCCCGCATGTGGCCAGCCTGGAGCGCATGGGCTGCCGCACCTGGGGGGCACTGCGGGCGCTGCCCCGCGCCGGGGTGTCGCGGCGTTTTGGTGCGGCGGTGCTGCGGGTGCTGGACCAGGCCCTGGGAGATGCCCCTGAGGCCCACGCCTGGCTGGAGCTGCCCGAGCAGTTTGTGCTGACGGGCGAGTTGCCTGCGCTGGCAGAGTCGGCCGATGCGCTGCTCTGGAGCGCCAGCCGCTGCCTCACGGCCTTGCAAGGCTGGCTGCAAGCGCGGCAGCAGGGCGTGCTGGGCCTGGAGCTGGCCTGGCGCCATGACCTGCGGCGCATCGATGGTGTGACCATCGCCCCCACGCAGGCGCTGCAGGTGCGCACGGCCCAGGCCACGCAGGACATGGGGCATCTGCGGCGCCTGTTGTCTGAAAATCTGGCGCGCACCACGCTGGCCGCGCCGGTCAATCAGATCACGCTGCGTTTGCTGGAGGCGGCCCCGCTGCCACACCGCAGTGCGAGCCTGCTGCCGCCCGACCATCTGGGCGGCGCAGACCCTGCTGGCGCCCAGGGCGAGGCTTTGCACCAGTTGCTGGAGCGCCTGTCAGCCCGGCTGGGAGAAGACCATGTGCAGGCCCCGGTGCTGCAGGCCGACCACCGCCCCGAATGCATGCAGCAGTGGCGCCCGGCGGCCGAGGTGCTGCGCGTGACGGCGGCGGCCTCAAAGCACGCTGCAGCCCGGAATGCCTCCGTCAGTGTTGCCAATACGGCGCTGGATGCAGCCCCCGATGCCCTGCTGCTGCCCACCTGGCTGCTGAATCCGCCCCGGCGGCTGGCGGTGCAGGGCAACCGCCCCTGCCACCACGGCCTGCTGCGACTGCTGGCCGGGCCCCACCGCTTTGAAGCGGGCTGGTGGTCTGCGGCCGGGGAGGGCGCAGGCCCGGCCCCCGGTGAAGGTGCCCTGGCCTTGCGCGACTACTTTGTGGCCCACAACGATGTGGCGGGGCTGGTGTGGGTGTTCCGCGAGCGGCTGGCGCCGGTGCCGTCCGTGTCGGATGGTCCCCCTGTCGCCGTGCGGCCCCATCGCTGGTTCCTGCATGGGGTGTTTGGGTGATGTCTGCGGAGGCTCCATGGGCCTGACACCTTCCTCTGCATCGCCTGCACAAGCCACCGTGCTGCCGGGCTATGCCGAGCTGCACTGCCTGTCCAACTTCAGCTTCCAGCGTGGTGCATCGCATCCACAGGAACTCGTGAAGCGCGCGCTGGCGCTGGGCTACCAAGCCCTCGCGCTGACGGACGAATGCTCGGTGGCGGGTGTGGTGCGCGCTTGGGAGGCCGCCAAGGAATGTGGTTTGCACCTCATCGTGGGCAGCGAGTTTTTGTGGGGTGACGACCTGCGGCTGGTGGCCCTGGCGCGCGATGCCGAGGGCTGGGGCAATCTGTGTGAGTTCATCACCGCGGCCCGTGCGGTCGCATCCAAGGGGCAGTACCACGTGGGCCCTTGCAGCCCCTGGGGATTGCTGCAAGGGTGCGAATTGCTGCTGGCGCCTATCCGGCAACGCTTTGATGCTTCTGATTTGATAGCTGTTAGCGCTTGTCTATCCAGCGCTAGAGGCCAATTTGACTCAAATTTTGATGGCCATATCTGGTTGGCGGTCGAACTGCACCTGGCCCCGGACGACAGCCTGTGGCTGGCCACGCTGCAGCGTGTGGGTGCGGCGCTGGGCTTGCCGCTGGTGGCAGCGGGCGATGTGCACATGCACGCCCGTTCGCGCAAGCCGCTGCAGGATGTGATCACCGCCGTACGCCTGGGCCGCAGCGTGGGTGAATGCGGGTTTGCGCTGCAGCCCAATGCCGAGCGCCATCTGCGCCGGCGCGTGCGGCTGGCGGGCGTCTATCCGCCCGAGTTGCTGGACGCCACGCTCACCGTGGCGGGGCGCTGCACGTTCACCCTGGACGAAATCAAGTACCAGTACCCGCTGGAGACCGTGCCCGCTGGCATGACCCCCGCGCAGGCACTGGCCTGGCTGGTGCAGGCGGGTGTGCAAGGCGTTTACCCGCAGGGCGCGCCACAGAAGGTGCAGGCGCAGATCCGCAAAGAGCTGGACCTGATCGCACACTGCCAGTACGAGATGTACTTCCTCACGGTGCATGACATCGTGCGCTACGCGCGCAGCCAGGGCATCCTGTGCCAGGGGCGTGGCTCGGCCGCGAATTCGGTGGTCTGCTACATGCTGGGCATCACGGCCGTCCCGCCTGAAAACTCACACCTGCTGTTCGAGCGCTTTATCAGCAAAGAGCGCAAGGAGCCGCCCGACATCGACGTGGACTTCGAGCACGACCGGCGCGAGGAGGTCATCCAGTACATCTACGAAAAATACGGCCGCGAGCGCGCCGCCATCGCGGCCGTGGTTACCACCTACCGCACGCGCAGCGCGCTGCGCGATGTGGGCAAGGCGCTGGGTGTGGCGCCGTCCTTGGTCGATGCCTTTGCCAAGGACCACCACTGGTTTGACGAGCAGTTCGCCACCGACCGGTTGCAGGAACTGGCTGAAAGCCTGGGTGCATCGCTGCACCGGCACACGGCCCAGCTGTGGCTGGAGCTGGCGGCGGACCTCAAAGGCTTTCCGCGCCACCTGAGCCAGCATGTGGGCGGCTTTGTGCTCACGCAGGGCAAGCTCACGCGCCTGGTGCCCGTGGAGCCCGCGAGCATGGAGCACCGATCGGTCATCCAGTGGGACAAGGACGACCTGGACACCATGGGCCTGCTCAAGGTCGATGTGCTGGCCCTGGGTATGCTCAGCGCGCTGCGCCGCTGCCTGAATTTGCGCGAAGCCTTGCGCGGTGAGCGCTGGGACCTCCAGGGCATTCCGCGCGAAGACCCCGCCACCTACGACATGATCTGCGCCGCCGACACCGTGGGCGTGTTCCAGATCGAAAGCCGCGCGCAGATGAGCATGCTGCCGCGCCTGCGCCCGCGTGAGTTCTACGACCTAGTGGTGGAGGTGGCGATTGTGCGGCCCGGGCCTATTCAGGGCGGCATGGTGCACCCCTACCTGCAGGCGCGCGAACGCAGGCGCAGGGGCGAGCCACTGCAATTGGAGAAGCCTGAACTGGAAGCGGCCCTGGCGCGCACGCTGGGCGTGCCGATTTTTCAGGAGCAGGTGATGCAGATCGCCATGGTGGCGGCCGGGTTCTCTGCCGGCATGGCGGACGATCTGCGCCGGTCGATGGCGGCCTGGAAGCGCAAGGGCGGCGTGCACCGGTTCGAGCGCCCACTGGTCGGAGGCATGGAAGCGCGTGGTTACCGTACCGAGTTTGCCCAGGCCATCTTCCAGCAGATGCTGGGCTTTGGCGAATATGGCTTTCCTGAAAGCCACGCCCACAGCTTTGCCTTGCTGGCCTATGCCAGCAGCTGGCTCAAATGCCATGAGCCCGCGTGTTTTCTGGCCGCGCTGCTCAATTCGTTGCCCATGGGTTTTTACACCGCCTCGCAACTGGTGCAGGATGCGCGCCGCCACGGCGTGCGTGTGCTGCCCATCGACGTGACCTGCAGCGACATCGACTGCACGCTGGAGGGCACACCAGAGCCACTGAGACCGGCGCGGGGGCTGGGCGTGCCGCCACTGCCGCAGCCCGCTGTGCGTCTGGGCTTGCGGCTGGTGGGCAGCCTGCACAAAGATGCTGCCGAACGACTGGTAGAGGCCCGCGCTACAGGCCCTGCCTTTGCCAACACCGAAGACCTGGCCCTGCGCGCACAGCTGAGCCAGCAAGACCTACAGGCGCTCGCTGCAGCCGATGCGCTGGCGGGCCTGTCAGGCCACCGGCGCCAGCAGATGTGGGAGGCGGCCGCGCAGCACACGGCACCGCCCCTGCTGCGCGATGTGCCCGTGCACGAAGCGCCCCTGCAACTGCTCGCCGCGCCCGAGGGCGAAGAGATTCTTTTCGACTACGCCGCCACCGGCCTCACACTGCGCCGCCACCCGCTGGCCCTGCTGCGCCCGCGCCTTGCGCGCTGGCGCCTGCAGACCGCCCTGCAGCTGAACACCGTGCCCCATGGCCGCAAGGTGCGCGCCTGCGGCATCGTCACTGTGCGCCAGCGCCCCGGCACGGCCAAAGGCACGATGTTCGTCACGCTAGAGGACGAGACGGGTCCCGTCAACGTGATCGTGTGGCCTGCGCTGGTGGAGACATGGCGCAATGCGCTGCTCAGATCGCAACTGCTGGCGGTGGAGGGCGTGTGGCAGTGCAGCGTGCCCGAGGGGGAGGGGTCCGATGCGCCGTCGCCATCAGCGTCGGTAGTGCGCCACCTGGTGGCCCAGCGCTTCAAGGACCTGACACCGCTGCTCGGTCGCATGGCCCAGGCGCTGCAGGGTAGCCGGGACTTTCACTGACCTTCAGAGCTGCTTCGGATCATCCTTCTGACTCCCTTGCGGTCACCGCTCCAGCAGATAAGCGTGGGGGTCGATGAAGAACGCTTTTTTGACGCCCTGCGTAGCGCCATCCACCTTCCACGGCACGGGCAGCATTCGCACGATGGAATAGTGCAGGTGTGGCGGCTTGCCCTGCGCGTTGCCGCTGGCGCCCAGCGTGCCAATCGCCTCCCCAGACGCCACGAAGGACAAGGCGTCTGTGCCGATCGAGTCCAGGTGCGCAAAGTAATGCAACCGCCAGCGCGGCCCGAGCACCAGCACCACCTTGCCGCCTTTGGCGATTTCTCCTGTGAACAGCACGACGCCATCCGTAGTGCTCAGCACTGGCGTGCCGGTCTTGCCAAAGATGTCGATGCCCTTGTGCACACCCGAGCTGCCCCAGGGTTCGAACCAGAAGGACTTGGAATTCCAGTCTTTTGCGGAGGCCCCGGCCACAGGGATCTGGATGCGCTCCGGCAGTAACAGGCCCGCCACCAGCACGGCCAGCAGGGTGAGGCCCAGAATCTTTGCAATTTTCATGGCGCGATTATTCCGCGCTCGCAATCGTTGCAGTCGCTGTGAATCAGCGCGAAGGGTCTGCCTTGCTGGCGGCCTGCCGTGCAGGCTGCGAGGCCGTGCCGGCTGCCCCCTGGACTCCGGGCTTGACAGGCTGCTGGGCCAGGTTCAGCAGCGGTTTGCAATGGGTGTCGTCGTCTGCCGCCGGCACGGTGATGGGTACCAGGGCCAGCGCGGCAGGGGCCACCACAGCAGCCACCACCGCAGCGCCTGCGCGCAGCAGCAGCGGCCCCGCCTCGACGCCCACATCCGGGTTGCCAAACGTGCCCCTCACATACAGGGGTGAACGCAGCGAAAAGAACTTCCATTGCAAGGATTCGGGCTTGATGCGCAGGTCCAGTGCCTCGGTGCCCAGGTCGATGGTGCCCGTGGCCTCCACCACGGCATCGTCGGTGCTCATTTTCACGACGCGGGCGGTTGCCAAGCCATCCACCACCATGAAGTCGGCCACCGCGCAGCGCAGGTGCACTTCCTTGTTTTCGCCAAAGAGCTTGCCCACGATGATGCTGCCCACGTTGAGCGCGGCCAGGTCCAGCATCTGCTTGCTCAGCGTGCCCTCGCGCACATACAGGCGCATCTCGCCCGTGCCGTGGCCCAGCAGTACGGCCATGCTGTTGCCGGTGCTCTCCAGGGCAATGGCTCCGTCCATGCGGCCAAAACTTTTCTTCATGAGCTGCACCTTGGGGAACAGGGCCGACAACTGCAGTCCCTGCACGGTGCCGCGTATCTGGGCCTTGAGGGGGGCGCTGCGGCCATCGATGGTGACCTGCGATTCGATCTTGCCTTCTGCCACGCCAAACGTGAGGGGCGCCAGTCTGAGCTGCGCGTTTTCCATTACGGCGCGTGTGCTCAGGTCCTGCAGCGGCAGGCTCTCGGGGCGGATGATGTGGCGGCCCTTGAACACGATGTCCATGTCCATGGCATTCCACCGCTCGGCCGCAAATTGCGAATCCGGCAGCACCTTGCCACCCTGGCTGCGGGTGCGTTGCGTGTTGCCGGACACGCGGGTGCCCAGCGTCGGCCCCAGGTCTGCCAGGCGCAGCTGGTTCGATGTCATGGTGCCGGTGAGCCGGGGGCGCGGTTTGCCCGAGGTGTATTTCAGCGACCCCTGCAGATCACTCTGACCCACCTTGCCGCGAAAATCGTTGTACTCCCACACCGCGCGTTCGGGTTCCAGGCTCCCGGTCAGCCGTCCGCGCGTTTCAAACGCCGGGGTGTTGGGCAGCACCAGCCCGGTCAGGTCGTACAGATCGGCCATGCTGCCGCCTTGGAGGAACACCTGAAAATCCAGCCCCGAGAGCGCCCCGGGGTTGGCCAGCACCCCTTCAGCCGACAGTGCCACGCTGCCCGCGCTGGCATCAATCTGCAGCGGATAGTTCACCACCTTGTTGCGCAGGCTGATGACCTGGCCCGCGCGCCCCTGTCCCTTGATCTGGGCCTTGGCATAGCGGCCCTTCAGTTCAAAGCGCAGGCCATAGGGCATCGCCCCCTGGGAGGATGTGCCGGGGGCCGCGATCGCTGCCGTCGGGGCTGTGCCACTGGCGGCGCTGGCGGAAGCCTTGGCGGCCGGGCTGCCGGGTGGGCTGGTGGGGGCAATGGGCTCCGTTGTGTCAATGCGTGCCTGCAGGTCCAGGTCTTTCATGCCATCGGCATAGGCCAACACGCCATGCTTGAGCACGAGCCGGTCTACATCGAAGCTCCACCCGCTCCTGGGGCCGTCCTTGCGCTCAAAGGTCCAGTTGTTGGTGCCATCGGCGGTGCGGGCCAGCGCCACCTGGGGGCTGGTGAGTGCCACGGTGTCGATCGACAGATGCCGCCCCAGCAGCGGCAGCAGGCGCACCGTGGCGGTGGCGCTGCCGATGCGGGCCATGGCGGGCGCTTCCGGCAGATCGGCGTTGTCCTTGGGAGGCGTTTTGCCATCCGCACGCTGGAAGGGGGGGATGAACCCCGCCGGCTGGTCCATCACCAGGCGCTCGGCCTGGACGGTGACGCCAGGTATCCATCGTCGCCATCCTTCCTCCAGGGGCTGGGGCCAGTGCCAGGCTGCCGACAATTCGCCCTCAATCGCAAAGTGCCTGCCCGTGGCTTCGCTGACTTTTTCGTTGACCCAGGGTTTTGCACGGTTCCAGTCGATCACGGCCAGCAAGGCGCCGAGCAGCACCAGCAGCGTGGCCACTACACCCAGGGCCACCAGCAACCACCGTGCTACACGTCGACCAACCCCCGAGGCGGGAGCGGGGTGGCCGGTGGACGCGGCAGGGCGGGGAAGATCGGCAGAAGGCGTGGTAGGTGACGGCATGAAGGGCGTATGGGTTATGGCCGCATGCCGCAGAACAGCCATGCTGCACGGGACATGGGTGGGTGCCGCGTTTGCTCATGCGGCACCGGGCCTCCTGGGTTCATGCTAGCCCGCATTGGCGCGCCCAGTGGCAGTGCAGGCGCAACTGCCGCCCTTGTCCTACAGGCGGAAAACGGTGCTGCCGCGCCCTAAAATCCGCGCACCATGCACAACCCCCACCACCCCCACGCCCCGCCCATGCGCGATGGCGTGGGCCCCAGCTGCGTGGTGCTGCCCAGCCAGGGGCAGGGCAGCATGCTGGACTTTCTGGCGCAGCGTCTGCCCGTCGTGACCCGCGACGAATGGCTGCAGCGTATGCAGGCGGGGGATGTGGTGGACGAACGCGGGGAGCCCGTGTCGCCCGGGCGGCCGTTTGAAGGCAGCTTGCGCGTGTACTACTACCGCAGCCTGCCCGCAGAGCCCGCCTTGCCTTTCACAGAAACGGTGCTGTACCAGGACGAGCACCTCGTGGTGGCCGACAAGCCCCATTTCATGCCCGTGACACCGTCGGGCCGCTATCTGCACAACACACTGCTGGTGCGCCTCAAGCGCCAGCTGGGGTTGCCTGAACTGTCGCCCCTGCACCGCATCGACCGGGACACGGCGGGGCTGGTGCTGCTGTCGGTGCAGCAGCGCACACGCGGGGCCTACCAGGCGCTGTTCCGTGACAAGCAGATCACCAAACACTACGACGCGATTGCGCCGTGGCGCGAAAACCTCGTGTTTCCGCGCGAACACATGAGCCGCCTGGAGGAAAGCCCTCAGTTCTTTCGCATGCAGGAAGTGCCCGGCGAGCCCAACAGTCACACGCAGATGCAGGTGCTGGAGGTGGCAAGGTCTGGCGCCTGGGCCCGGTACCGTCTCATGCCGATCACCGGCAAACGGCACCAACTGCGCGTACACATGGCCGCGTTGGGCCTGCCCCTGCGCAACGACCCGTTCTATCCAGTGGTCAACGATCCTCCCGAAGGAGACTACTCCCGGCCTCTGCAACTGCTGGCGCGGTCCCTGGAGTTTGCGGACCCGGTGTTGGGCGTGCCCCGAATGTTTGAGAGCAGGCAGCGGCTGAGTCTGGGAGATTAGGGTTTACCACTAGTAATCGCTATTTGCTCGTTGAGGGCTGGGTGGCCCTCATGAAAGCATGGCATTGCTTTGGGTTTTGTTTTTACACACAGATAAGGTAACTTGGTTACCTGTTCTGGGCAGAGGGCCCGGAAACTGCAGAAGAAAACAACAATGAGCCCCACCACCACACACCGTTCCGTCGCGTTCAAGCTGTCGCTTGCGGCGTTACTCAGCCTGCTGCTTGTGCTGCTCATCACCATGGGAATCGTCAGCGCCTTGCTCTGGCAAAACTTTGGGCGGCTATCGCGCGGCGATGCCCAGCAATATGCAGCCCAGTTGCGCACCCTGGTGCAGACCTTTGACGAAACCGCGCAAGAGCAGGCCAAACGCGATTTCACCCTGTTCAAGGCCAATTTTCCGGGCAATTTTTCGCTCAGCGAGGCGCCGGGGGCAGACGGCAAGCCCGAGGCCACGCTGGCATTTCAAGGGGTGCCGATCAATGGCGACTTTGAGGTGGTGGATCGGTTTTCCAAAGACAGCATGGGTGCCGTCGCCACCATCTTCGCGCGCACGGGCGACGACTTCATCCGTGTGACTACTTCGCTCAAGAAGCAGGACGGAGACCGCGCCTACAAGACCCTTCTGGATCGCAAGCACCCTGCCTACGAACTGATGAACGAAGGCAAAACCTTTATCGGCCGCGCCAATCTGTTTGGCCGGGAGTACATGACGGTGTATGAACCCATCCGCGAAGGCAACCGCACCATCGGCATCCTGTTCATCGGTTCGGACATCGGCCCCATTCTGGGCAAGCTCAACACCGTGATGGCGGGCCAGAAGCTGTTTGCCACGGGCGCTGTCTACGCGGTCAATATTTCAGCAGGTCCTGCACGGGGCAACGTTTTTGGTTTGACGGGCGCCAACGCAGCGCTCAAGGTCGATGAGAAAGTGGATGAGGCCAAGGCCTGGCTTGCTTCACTGTCGGGTATCGAGCAAACCGGCGATTTTGAATCGAGCTGGTCGCCGCGCCGCAGTGGCGACGGTGACACTGCCGCGCGTTATGTCGCGGTGGAGCGCTACAAGCCCTGGAACTGGGCCATAGTGGCCGAGGCGCCGGAGTCTGAAATGATGGGCGAGGCCCGCAGCGTGCTCACCTGGCTGTGGCTGGGTGTGGTGGTGGCGCTGGCACTGCTGACGGTGGTACTGGTGGTGGCCACACGCCGCCTGGTCGGTGCGCCCGTGCAGCAGCTGAGCACCGCGCTGGGTTACTTGGCGCAGGGCGACCTGACCCACGCAGTCACCCTGAAATCCCGCGACGAAATCGGCAGCCTGGCCCAGGCCATGGAAGGCTTTCGTGTCCGCCTGGTAGAAAGCCTGAGCACCGTGCGCACCAGTGCCGAAAGCGTGTCGTCGGCCAGCACCGAAATCGCCCAAGGCAACCAGGACCTGTCGGGCCGCACCGAAAGCCAGGCCAGCTCTCTGGAAGAAACGGCGGCCAGCATGGAGCAGCTGGGTGCCACCATTCGACACAACGCCGACAGCGCCAGCCAGGCCAACCAGCTGGCCGTGGGCGCCAGCCGCGTGGCCGCGCAAGGCGGTGAAGTGGTGTCCAAGGTGGTCAGCACCATGCAGGACATCAACACCAGCAGCCAGAAGATTGCCGACATCATCGGCGTCATCGACGGCATTGCTTTCCAGACCAACATCCTGGCCCTGAACGCTGCGGTTGAAGCCGCTCGTGCTGGCGAGCAAGGCAGGGGCTTCGCCGTGGTGGCTGCTGAAGTGCGCAACCTGGCTCAGCGCACCGCCGCCGAGGCCAAGGCCATCAAAGAACTGATCGGCGCCAGCAGCGCCATGGTGCAGCAGGGCTCGGTGCTGGCCGATCAGGCGGGCACCACGATGCAGGAAGTCGTGAGCTCTATCCAGCGCGTGGCCGACATGGTCTCTGAAATCAGCGCTGCCAGCAGCGAGCAGACCGCTGGTGTGGGCCAGGTGGGAGAGGCAGTGACGCAACTGGACCAGACTACTCAGCAGAATGCCGCGCTGGTGGAAGAAATGGCTGCTGCGGCCAGCAGCCTGCAGACGCAGGCACACCAGATGGTGTCTGCCATTGCGCAGTTCAATCTGGGTGGCGCCAGTGCCAGCCCCGGTTTGCCAAACCGGGCGCGTGGGGGCTCCCGCAACCCGGCAATCTCCGGCTGAACGCTCGCGCACTCGCGGGCGTTAGCGGAGCTACGCCATGGCAGGATTAGCGAAACGGAATGGGCTTGCCCTTGGCTGGCGCGCTTTTTGGAAGCCGTGAATTGAAGAATTCAGCCAATGCCCGCTGGGTGTCGGGGTGCAGCCGCCATGCGGTCCAGCCCAGGCCGATACTGCGCAGGTACACGGTGACGTGCGCGTCTTCCAGCGGGTACTGGATGGCGAGGGTGGGGTTGTCCTGCGACATCACCGGGACCCCGCTCCCATTGCTGTCCTGGGGGGCCAGGGTGACTTCAGGCGTCATCTGCGAGCGCAACATGGCCAACTCACGAATCAGATTTTCGATCTCTGGCGCTGTGAGCGTTTTGTTGATTGCCAGGGTGGCCTGCGTGCGGTCGTCGCTCAGTTGCATGGGGCTTTTCCTTCTTTCGCTGGTAGTTGTGAAGGCTCCATTGTGCTGCCTTCGGTCTGCATCCCGCCGAAGGGGCGCAAACATGGGACGCAAGCCTCTGGCCAAACCCGTTTCGGGCGCGCCGCCGCGTGGCTACAATACGGCTGCTGATGAAACTCTGGCGCGGCAGCTGCCAACCCGGTGTTTTCACAGGCCTCACTGAAATACCGTTGTCCATCAACGGCTTACAGAAGGCGGGTGTAGTTCAATGGTAGAACGGCAGCTTCCCAAGCTTCATACGAGGGTTCGATTCCCTTCACCCGCTCCAGCCCCCTTCGGCTGATCATCTCCCCCCGTCTTTGTCTTTGTTGTTGTTTTGACCGCGCATGCTGCACGGATGACGGCATGGGCGCGCGCCCATCCGGTAGGGCATGTCAAGCCGTTGGCTGACGCCACGCGGCCGCCACCCACGCCACCATGCTGAAACGGCCTCCTTTGGAGGGGCACTATCGTTTGAGGAAATGAATGGCTTCCAAAGACAAGAACTCAGCACAGAAACCCGCCGCCAGCAAGAAGCCAAGCACGGCGCAGGAAGGCAAGGACGCCAAGGCACAACGCGAGCTGGGCATCGTCGGGCCACATGGAGACATGCGGCTGGCCTCGGTCATCATCGAAGGCTATAGCCTCGAGTTGAGCGACGGCGAAGGCTATGTGGGGGATGTCGCCAGCCGCACGGCCTTTCGCCACATGCTCGATGCCTGGCGCAAGCTGTATGCATCCATGGAGGGCAAGGACCCTATGGGCACCAAGCCCACGCGCGAACTCAGCAAACACAAGCTGGATGCGTTGCTGGAGAAAGACGGCGTGGCCGCCCAAGCCATCGAAGCCGCGTCGGAAGACTACGCGATGCAGCTGGCGCACGTGGTGCAGCGATTTCTGAAACACAAGACCTGGCGCGGCGTGGAGCGCATCATCATCGGCGGGGGCTTTCACCAGAGCGAGGTGGGTGGCCGCGCCATCGATTGCACCCGCAAGATCCTCAAGGCCGAAAAGGTGCCCGTGGAGCTGCGCACGCTGCGCCACCATGCGGACGAGGGCGGCCTGATTGGCTGGGTGCACCTGGCGCCCCCCGCGCTGCTGCAAAGCTACGACGCCATCCTGGCGGTGGACATTGGCGGCACCAATGTGCGCTGCGGCATTGTGCAAACCCATTTGCACCGCGCCCCCGATCTTTCGCTGGCCGAGGTGGTGCGCCGCGAGAAATGGGCCCATGCCAACGACGAACCCCGGCGCGACGAACTGGTCGAAGGCATCGCCACGCTGCTCGAGGGCCTGATCGCGTACGCCGAGAAAAAGAAGATCCGCCTGGCGCCCTACATCGGCGTGGCCTGCCCGGGGCTCATCGTGGAAGACGGCTCGCTGGCCGGTGGCACGCAGAACCTGCCGGGCAACTGGGAGAGCACCCGCTTTCACCTGCCGCGTGACCTGTGCGAGCGGCTACCGCACATCGGCGACGGCCGCACCCAGGTGTGCCTGCACAACGATGCCGTGGTGCAGGGCCTGTCTGAAATGCCCTTCATGCAGGACGTGAAGCGCTGGGCGGTGCTGACGGTGGGCACGGGGCTGGGCAACGCGAGCTACACCAACCGTCAGCCGCCAGAATTTGAATGATTTTGGCTGTTAGCGCTTATTGGTAAAGCGCTAGCAGCTATAAAATAAGTAGCACTTTGTGGGGCTGCTTATTTCTGAATGTCCCCCAGGCACAGGTACTTGATCTCCACGTAGTCGTCCATGCCGTAGTGCGAGCCTTCGCGGCCCAGGCCCGACTGCTTGACGCCGCCAAAGGGCACGTGCTCGGTGGCCAGAATGCCCACGTTGGCACCCACCATGCCGTATTCCAGCGCCTCGGTCACGCGGAAGATGCGGCCCACGTCGCGGCTGTAGAAGTAGCTGGCCAGGCCAAACTCGGTGTTGTTGGCCGCGTCGATGGCTTCCTGCTCGGTCTTGAACTTGAAGACCGGGGCAAAGGGGCCAAAGGTTTCCTCGCGCGCGCAGAGCATGTCGGCCGTGGCGTTGGCGACCACCGTGGGCTCGAAGAACTGGCCGGAGCCCAGGCTGGTGAGGCGCTGGCCGCCGGCCACCACCTGGCCGCCCTTGGCCAGCGCGTCGTCCACGTGGCGCTGCACCTTGGTCAGTGCCGCTTCCTCGATCAGCGGGCCCTGGTTCACCCCAGCTTCAAAACCGTTGCCCACCTTGGCTGTCTTGACCTTGGCGGCGAACTTGGTCACGAACTCGTCGTACACACCTTCCTGCACATAAAAGCGGTTGGTGCACACGCAGGTCTGGCCCGCGTTGCGGTACTTGCTGGCAAAGGCGCCTTCCACAGCGCTGTCGATGTCGGCGTCGTCAAACACGAGGAAGGGCGCGTTGCCACCCAGTTCCAGCGACATCTTCTTGACCGTGGGGGCGGACTGCGCCATCAGGATGCGGCCCACTTCGGTGGAGCCCGTGAAGCTGATGTGGCGCACCACGTCGCTCGCGCACAGCACCTTGCCGATGGCGATGGAGTTGTCGCTGTCTGCGGGCAGGATGTTGAACACACCGGCCGGAATACCCGCGCGGATGGCCAGCTCGGCGGCGGCCAGGGCGGTGAGTGGTGTCAGCTCGGCGGGCTTGATGACCACGGGGCAGCCCGCAGCCAGCGCAGGCGCGACCTTGCGGGTGATCATGGCCAGCGGGAAGTTCCATGGCGTGATGGCCGCGCACACGCCGATGGGTTGCTTGAGCACCAGCAGGCGGCGGTTGTTGTCAAACTGGGGCAGGGTCTCGCCGTTGATGCGCTTGGCCTCTTCGGCAAACCATTCCACAAAGCTCGCGCCGTAGGCGACCTCGCCCTTGGCTTCTGGCAGGGGCTTGCCCTGTTCGGCGGTCATGATGCGGCCCAGGTCGTCCTGGTTGGCCATGAGCAGGTCAAACCACTTGCGCAGGATGATGCTGCGCTCCTTGGCGGTCTTGGTCTTCCAGGGGCCCCAGGCGGCGTTGGCGGCGGCAATCGCGGCCTCGGCGTCGGCCGGGCCCAGGTTGGCCACATCGGCCAGTTTGAGACCCGTGGCCGGGTCGTTCACATCAAAGCGGCTGCTGCCCACCACCCATTGGCCGTTGATGAGGCCGTCGGTCTTGAGCAAGGTGGGGTCGTTCAGCAGGGCGAGGGGGGAGGTCTTCATGTCCATGGGATGGTCCTTGAGAAAGGGGGCTAAACGTGGGCAGATCGAGGTTCACGCACGAAGCGGCAGCGGTCATTGTCAGCCGCCTGGGCGACGGCCGCATGTCGCCGATGTGAACTCCCGGGCGGCAAGGGGCATATCAGGCACGGCGACCGCGCAGCCACTCCAGCGCCAGCAGCAAGCTGGTGGTGAACAGGATGAGCAGCGTGGCCACCGCGGCGATGGTGGGCGAGATGTTCTCGCGGATGCCGTTGAACATCTGGCGCGGCAGTGTGGACTGGTCGGCACCGGCCAGGAACAGCGTGACCACCACCTCGTCGAACGAGGTAGCAAACGCAAACAGCGCGCCGGAGATCACGCCCGGCGCAATCACAGGCAGCGTCACACGAAAAAAGGTGTTGAAGGGCGTCTCACCGAGGCTCAGCGAGGCGCGCACGAGGTTGTGGTTGAAGCCTGCCAGAGTCGCCAGCACGGTGGTCAGCACAAAAGGTGCGCCCAGGGCGGCGTGCACGATGATGAGCCCGAAGTAGCTGTCGGCCAGGCCCAGCGGCGCAAAGTACAGGTAGGTGGCCACACCCACCACAATGATCGGCACCACCATGGGCGCAATCAGGATGCTCATGAGCAGGCCCTTGAAGCGGAAGTCGGCCCGCGACAGACCCACCGCCGCCAGTGTGCCCAGGGCCGTGGCGATCAACGTGGCCGCAGGTGCCACGATGAAGCTGTTGCGCGTGGCGCGGGCCCACTCGGCGGATTCGAACAGGTTGCGGTACCACTTGAGCGACCAGCCGTGAATGGGGTAGGCCAGGAATGAACTCTCGGAGAACGACAGCGGCACCATCACCAGGATGGGGGCCAGCAGGAACACCAGCACGGCCACGCACAGGGCGCGCACCGCCCACCAGCCGAGCTTGTCGGCCAGTGTGGCGTACAGGGGGAATTGGGGCAGAAGATGGCGCATGGTGAGTGTCTTTTGAAGCGGTTAGCCCAGGCTCAATTCGGCTTTGCCAAACCGGCGGTACACGCTGTACAGCACCAGCGTGGCGACCAGCAGCAGGGCGCCCAGCGCGCAGGCCATGCCCCAGTTCACTTCCACATTGGTGTAGCGGGCGATGTAGTAGCTCAGCATTTGGTCGTCGGCCCCGCCCAGCAGCGCGGGCGTTACGTAGTAGCCGATGGCCAGAATGAAAACCAGCAGCGCTCCAGCACCAATGCCCGGGTAGGTTTGGGGCACATACACCCGAAAGAACGCGGCGATGGGCGAGCTGCCCAGCGACACCGCAGCGCGCAGGTAGGTGGGTGGCACGCTTTTCATCACGCTGTACAGCGGCAGGACCATGAAGGGCAGCAGGATGTGCACCATGGCAATCACCACGCCCGTGCGGTTGAACAGCAGTGGCAAAGGCTCGGCAATGGCGCCCATGCCCATCAACCCCCGGTTGACCAGCCCCTCGGACTGCAGCAGCACGATCCATGCGGCCACGCGCACCAGGATCGACGTCCAGAACGGCACAAGGACCAGAATCATCAGCACATTGGCCTGGCGTGCGGGCAGCGAGGCCAGCCACCAGGCCAGCGGATAGCCCAGCAGCAGGCAAATCAGCGTCACCACAAAGCTGATGTGAAAGGTGCGTAGCAAGATACCGCCAAACGCGCGCTGCTCCTCGGGCATGCGCTCGACCTGGCCCAGCGCGTCGCGCTGCAGGTCCACCGAGGCGAGCAGGTAGTCGGGCGTCCAGCGCGCCCCGTTTTTGGCGATGGCACGCCAGAAAGGCGCTTCGCCCCAGCGTGCATCCTTGTCGATCAGCTGGTCGCGGATGGACTCGGGCGTGCCCTGCAGGGGCAGGGCGCGGAAAGCGCCCATCACCATCGAACGCGCTCCGGGCACTTCCGAGTTCAGCCGGCGCGCCAGGGCGCCTGCATCAGAGCTGTCGGGCAGGCGGGCAAGGTCTTTGATCAGCGCGGCATAGGCAGCGGGGCCCGGCGCCTCGTGGCGGTCCCAACCATGCAAGGCCTCGATGGTGGCGGGCAGCGTGTTGGCGACCTCGGGGTTCTCCACGCCGCGCTGCAGCAGCGCGGCAATGGGGACCAGCAGCGTGAGCAGCAAGAACACCAGCAAGGGCAGGGTCAGGGCAAAGGCCCGCCATTTGCGCCGCGCTTCGGCACGCGACAGCGCCTTGCGCAGTGCGCCGGGTGCGTGGGCGTCCAGCGCAAGCGCGGCGGGGGCGATGGCAGAAGAGGCTTGCATGGTGTCTTGCGCTCCGAGGGTGCGGTTTTCTGACTTATTGGGTAGCCCAGGCGGCGAAGCGTTTCTCCAGCGCCTCGCCCTGATCGGCCCAGAAGCTCACGCCGAACTGGATGGCTTCCTTGGCGTTGCTCGCCGAGGTAGGCAGGTCGTCGAGCACCTTCTTGTCCAGCTTGGCGAGGGCCGTGGTGTTGGCCGGGCCATAGGCGATGTTCTGCGCGTAGGCGGCCTGGTTGGCGGTCTGCATGGTGTAGGCGATGAACTTCACAGCCGCGTCCTTGTTCGGTGTGCCCTTGGGGATGGCCCAGTAGTCCAGGTCATAGATGCCGCCGGGCCAGTAGATCTTGAGATTGCGGCCTTCGCGGTTGGCCGCGTCGATGCGGCCGTTGAACACGGTGGTCAGCACCACGTCGCCCGCCACCAGGAACTGCGGCGCCTGGGCACCTGCTTCCCACCATTGAATGTTGGGCTTGAGTTCGGTCAGCTTCTTGAAGGCGCGGTCGGCACCGTCCTTCGTGGCCAGCACCTTGTAAACATCGGCGGGCTTCACGCCATCGGCCATCAGCGCGAATTCGAGGTTGTAGCGCGCACCCTTGCGCATGCCGCGCTTGCCAGGGATCTTCTTGGTGTCCCAGAAGTCGGCCCAGCTCGTGGGGGCAGTCTTGAGCTTGTCGCCGTTGTAGGCCATGACGGTGGACCACACGAAGATGCCCACGGCGCAGTCGGACACCGCAGCGGGCAGCAGGTCGGACTTGCTCACGATCTTGCTGTAATCGAGTTTTTCATACAGGCCCTCGTCGCAGCCGCGTGCAGCGTCTGGCGACTCCAGCTCCACCACGTCCCAGGTCACCTTCTTGGCCTCGACCATGGCCTTGACCTTGGCCTGCTCGCCGTTGTATTCCACGGCCACGATCTTGTTGCCCAGCTTTTCATAAGGCTCGTAGAACGCCTTTTTCTGCGCGTTGGCGTTGGCGCCACCAAAGTTCACGACGGTGAGTTGCTGCTGCGCGAAGCTGGGAAGTGCCAGGCAGGCGGCCAGAGAGGCGCAGGCGATAAGGCTCTTTTTCATGGTGCAGTTTTTCCTTAGGGTTGTGGAGGAACAGGGGACGGGAAAAGGGTGTGGCTGTGCCGGTGGTCAGACCGCGTAAATGCGCGTGGAGACCGGGGGGAACTCCAGCAGCACGGCATCACCCGGCTGTGGATGGGGGTTGCTAGCGGACGAAGCCAGCGCCACCTTCACCGTGGCGGGCTCTTGGCCATGGCCCAGGTCGCACATCAGGCGCAGGTGGTCGCCGTAGTAGATGGCGCGCGCCACCGTGGCGGGAATCGCCGAGGTTTTGGGGTACTTGGAATGCGCATGCAGCACGATGCGTTCGGGCCGAACACAGGCATGTACGGCAGAGCCCAGTGCGGCCTGGTTCACGTTCACACCCGGCAACAGGTAGCCGCCTGGCAGCTGGATGGCGGTGTCGGCGCCCGCGCCTTGCAGGGTGCCCGAAAGCACCGTGTTGTCGCCCACAAAACCAGCCACGAATCGGTTGGATGGCGCTTCGTACAGGGTTTCCACATCGGCGAGTTGCTGAATGACCCCTTCGTTGAACACCGCCACGCGGTCGCTCATGGTCAGGGCCTCGCCCTGGTCATGGGTCACGTAGACAAAAGTCACGCCCAGCTGGCGGTGCAGTTCTTTCAGCTCGATCTGCATATGCTCGCGCAGCTGCTTGTCCAGCGCGCCCAGGGGTTCATCCATCAGCACCAGCTGGGGGTTGAACACCAGGGCGCGGGCCAGCGCCACACGCTGCTGCTGGCCGCCCGACAGGCGCGTGGGCAGGCGGTCGGCCATGCCGGTCAGGCGAACCATGTCCAGCGCCTTCTTCACACGCTCGGCCTGTTCGGCCTTGGGCACCTTGCGCACGGTGAGCGGGTAAGCCACGTTCTGACCCACGGTGAGGTGGGGGAACAGCGCGTAGTTCTGGAACACCATGCCAAAGTTGCGCTTGTGGGGCGGCGTGCCGGTGATCTGCTTGCCATCGAGCAGGATGTCGCCCGCAGTAGGGGACTCAAACCCCGCCAGCATCATCAGTGTGGTGGTCTTGCCCGAGCCCGAGGGCCCGAGGAGGCTCAGGAATTCACCGCGCTGGATGTCCAGGTCTAGCGAGCGCACCACCAGTTGTTCACCGTCGTACGTCTTTTGCACACCGCTGAAGCGGACCAGGGGCTCTGCTGATGGGTTCATGGTTGGGGGCACCTTGTAAGCAGAATGAAGGTCGGGTCGCATGTCAGCCCAGCGCGGCAAAGCTGTCGGCCAGGATGGCCAGGCCCTCTTCGAGCAGCTCGTTGGAGGCGGTCAGCGGCACCAGGATGCGGATCACGTTGCCATACGTTCCGCACGACAGCAGGATGAGCCCGCGCTTGGCGGCTTCGGCGACGACTTTCTTGGTCAGTGCGGCGTCGGGGCGGTGGACATCACCGTCTTCGAACAGCTCGATCGCCACCATGGCACCCAGGCCGCGCACATCGCCGATGGCGGGGACTGTGGCGGCCATTTCTTTCAGTGCCCTGACCAGCAGCGCACCCATGTCCTGGCTGCGGGCCAGCAGGTTTTCCTTTTCAAACGCATCGATCACCGCCAGCGCTGCGGCACAGGCCACGGGGCTGCCCGCATAGGTGCCACCCAGGCCACCGGCTGCAGGGGCGTCGATGACGTCGGCGCGGCCCACCACGCCAGACAGGGGGAAGCCGCCTGCCAGTGATTTGGCAGTGGTGATGAGGTCGGGCGCCACGGGCCATTGCTCGCATGCAAACCAAGTGCCGGTGCGGCCAGCGCCGGTCTGCACTTCGTCAGCGATCAGCAGGATGCCGTAGCGGTCTGCCAGGGCCTTGAGGCCGGTGACGAATTCGGGTGGCGCCACGTAGAAGCCGCCTTCGCCCTGCACGGGCTCAAGGATGAAGGCTGCCACACGCTCGGGCTCGATGTCGTTCTTGAAGATCAGCTCCACCGAATGCAGGGCCTGCTCCACGCTGACGCCATGCAGCGCGTTAGGGAACAGGGCGTGGTACATCTCGCCAGGGAAGGGGCCGAACCCGATCTTGTAAGGCGCGACCTTGCCGGTGAGGCCCAGCGTGAGGTTGGTGCGGCCGTGGTAGCCGCCCGTGAAGGCGATCACGCCGGGGCGTTTGGTGTAGGCGCGGGCGATCTTGATGGCGTTTTCCACGGCCTCGGCGCCCGTGGTGAGCAGCAGGCTCTTCTTGGCAAACGCGCCGGGGGCCAGGGTGTTCAGGCGCTCGCACACTTCCACGTAGGGCTCGTACGCCACCACCTGGAAGCAGGTGTGGGTGTACAGCTCCAGCTGGGCTTTGACTGCAGCGATCACTCCGGCGTGCAGGTGGCCGGTGTTGAGCACGGCGATGCCACCGGCAAAGTCGATGAAGCGGCGGCCCTCCACATCCCACAGCTCGGCGTTAAGCGCCTTCTGTACGAAGAGTTCATGGGCCTGACCCACGCCCCGGGCCACAGCGGCATGGCGGCGGGTGAGGAGGGCGGCGTTGGTGAAGTGGCGGTCTTGCTGCATGGCGGTGGGCGGGTGGGTTGAACACGAAATGAAGGAATGGGCGAATTCTGGAATTCGCGCCACGGCCCGTCCATGTACACCGGCATGCTGTTTTGCGCGCACTGTGCAGGTCCTCCATCCTGTACAGGCAATCCCTGATTTGGTGTGCGCCAACACGGTGCACAATGCAGCCCCTTTTGCGTAGCCGTAGTGCAATCCCCCACGCTGATCTGCAGGAAAACCGGGCACTCGGGGGATTGAAGGGGTTTGTATCGGGATGCAGCGGCGGGCCGCTTGCCATCTTCCAAAACGGTGCGTAAGAACCTGTTCAAAATCTTTTCAGGGATCGCATTGGAGTGCCATCGTGATGGACGTGGAAGCTTCGGATGCGCCGCATGGGCTCATGCCCATGCAAGCAGCTGAGCCGTCCAATCGCCCGATTTCACTCCAACCCTGCGGCAAGTGCCTTGCCGGGCGGTCTGCGGCGTTGCGGCGCTTGCTGATAGCCAAGCTATCAACTGCGCACCGCGCCTTGCATCCCATCCCGGCAAGGTACTTTTGCGACCCTGAAAAGATCTTGAACAGGTTCTAAGAACAAAAAAGGCCTCGCAGCGTGCTGCGAGGCCTCTGCCGGCCGAAACTTGAACGCTCTGCTACCGGGCGCACACCCCGGCCGTTGCAGCCGCCCCGGTCACCATGGTGTTGTTCGTGACCACACTGTTCGGTGCAATCACGCGCACCACCGTGCTGCCCGCGTGGGGTGTGGGGAAACATGCAATGTTGTTACGCACCACAGCGTTTCCATCGGGTACATCGCCATTCTGGAATTCGGTGTGGCCCACATTGATGGCTGTCTGGAAGGTCGTCTGCGTATTGATGATGACGTTGCCCTCAATCACGATCCCGGGTGCCGACTGCACTGCCATGCCCGTGTTGCCGGCGTTGATGAGTTTGTTGTTGCGCACCACGAAGTTGCGGAACCATTCGGCCGAGTCATACCCCTGCGTGATCGACATCTCCCAGCAGCCATCCGTCGCAGCATCCTGCTCAATCCGGTTACCCTCAATCAGTACGCCGTCCATCTGGCCGTGGAAGGTCATGTTGCCCCCTTGGCAGATGCCATTGACCACCGAGTTGCGGATGTAGCGGTTGTTGCGCAAGGTGACGTTGGTGCCACTCAGTCCATGGCTGCCCGACAGGTAGGTGCCATGGTTGAAGCCGCTGCCGCTGAAGTTGTTGGCCTCGATCAGGTTGCCTTCGATCACACTGTTGCGGAACTGGCCCAGGATGCCCATGCTTCCGTTGTGATGGATGTGGTTGTTGCGGATCAGCACGTTGTTCACACCGTGGGGAGCGCGTGCCTGCGAGTGGATGGCAATCTGGAAGCCGGATATCTCCACGTTCTCAATCACGATGTCGCGGACATTGCCACTCAGCCAGAAGCCCCAGGCCGAGTTGTTGGAGCCGTGGATCCGCAAATTGCGGAACACGTAGCCGCCGTCGTTGGATGTGTTGGCGTAACGCCCTCCCAGCTCAAAGGGCGCGATGGCATTGTTGTTGGTGTTGAGGAGGGGGGCGGGCCCTGCGCCATACGCATCGAAGGTGAGGGGCGCGTCTGCGCGGACGTTCATGTTCTCGAACGTGGTGACACCCACCACCCAGGCACCGCCGCGCGCAAAAAGCAGTGCTGTGCCCGCAGGCAGTGTGTTGACATTGATCCCCGTGAGGTTCTGCTTGGGTGCCGCCTGCGTGCCGGGGTTGGAATTGCTCCCTGGCACGCAACCGGTGGCGGCGCCCGCCTGGCAGTCCGAGAAGTAGTACGTTACGGAGCCACCGGGCGTCGGTGCTGGCGGAGGCGCCGGTGGAGCAGGCGGTGCCGGAGGCGTTGGCGGTGGGGCGGGCGGGGCGGGCGTTGGGACGGGGCTGCTGACGTAGCACGCCTTTTTCACCTGCCGCAGGGGGTCGCCAAAGGTGGCGTTGTTGCACATCACGTTGTTGGTGAATGCGCGCGCGGCAGTCCAGGTGGTGCCAGCCCCATAGACCACCTTGGCCGTACCGGTAAAGCTGCATTGCTGCCCCTCGACGGCACACAAGGTGTAGCCCGGTGGCGGTGCTGTCAGCACGGGATCGGGCGCAGGAGCTGGCGACGGTGCGCTGGCATAACAGGCCTTTTGCACACCCCACAGGGGGTCGCCAAAGGTGGCGTTGCTGCAACTGACACCGTTGGTGAAACTGCGGGGGCTGGTCCAGGTCGTGCCTGCTCCATAGACCACGTTGGCCGCGCCGCTGAAGCTGCATTTCTGTCCCTCGACGGCGCACGGCTTGTAGCCTGCCGGTGGGGTGTGGGTCGCCTGCGCCAGTGCAGGGCCTGTGGCTGTGCCCAGGCATAGACCCAAGGCAATGGCCCATGGCCTGGGTTGAAAAATCCGTGAAGAGTTGAGTTCAGATGTTCGTGTCAGCATGGGTGTCCCTCGGTGTGTTGGGTATTGGTTTTCAAACCCGATTTGCGGTCACCGATGCCAATCGAGTTGGGGGGCAAGCCTATCGCTGGGGCATGGGTGTGTGCGCATCGCGGCGGCGGAAAAGGGACAGGCGGTGGATGCAATCCGATAGCCGCTGCATCGGACAAAAGACTGAATACCGCCCATCGGTTGGGCACTACCGTTCACGGTCTGCGGGCCTTTTCGAGCGCGGCGTCATCAACGCGAAAGACATCCCACAGCGCTGCAAATCGCTGGAGACCGCTGCCCCAGGGTAGGTGGGGCTGACGGACAATAGGGGCAACCCGGCCGGACCGAATGCGGGTTCAGCGGTGGTACCTCCAGGAACGCGTCGCTGTTGACGGGAGCACACTGTGCAGGTGTCCCGTCCTGTACAAGCAATCCCTGAGTTCGCGGGTGTTGGCCCGGTGCACAATTTGGCCCCTTTCCCTGTTCTTTTGATGCTCACTCTCAGCCCGGATCTTCAGACACCGCTGGTCAGCCAGATCGTTGATGGCCTGCGGGGTCTCATCGCTGGCCAGGTGCTCAAACCTGGTGCCAAGCTCCCCTCCATCCGCGCCTTTGCGGCAGCCCACGGCGTGAGCGTGTTCACCGTGGTCGAGGCCTACGACCGCCTAGTGGCGCAGGGCTGGCTGGTGTCGCGCGCCAATGCAGGTTTTTTTGTGAAGCGACGGGGCGATGAGGGCGCTTCGCCCGGTACTGGTGCGCCCGAGCGGCCGGTGCCCCGTTTTGATGCGCGCTGGTACCTCAAACAGATTTTTGAAAACCGCAACCTGCCCATGAAACCGGGCTGCGGCTGGCTGCCCCACGACTGGCTGTTTGGCGATGCGGTCAAACGCAGCATGCGTCAGCTGTCGTCCGACGGGCCCGAGCTGGATGGCTATGGCCTGCCCCACGGCCACATGGCGCTGCGCATGGTGGTGGCCGAGTCGCTGGCTGAACACCATCTGGCGGTGGACGCCGACCAGGTGCTGCTGACCCAGGGCTCCAGCCAGGCACTGGACCTGGTGGCGCGCCGCATGGTCAAGCCTGGTGACGTGGTGCTGGTGGACGACCCGGGTTACCCCAACCTGTTGTTCATGCTTCGCTTTGCAGGAGCCCAGGTGGTGGGTGTGCCGCGTACCGCCACCGGCTACGACCTGCCGGCGCTAGAGGCCCTGCTGGCCGAGCACAAGCCCACGGTGTTCTTCACGCAGCCGCGTCTGCAAAGCCCGACCTGTTCGGTGGCATCGGTGGCGCACTTGCACCGGCTGCTGCAACTGGCCGAGCAGCACCACTTCATGCTGGTAGAGAACGACATCTATGCCGACATGGACCCTGGTGTGCGCCCCTCGCTGGCCAGCCTGGACCAGCTCAACCGCGTGATCTACCTGGGCAGTTTCTCCAAGACGATTTCGCCCAACCTGCGCACCGGCTTTCTGGCGGCGCGGCGCGATCTGCTCGATGAGCTGGTGCAGCTCAAGATGATCTCGGGCCTGACCTCGTCAGAGATCACCGAGCGCATCACCTTTGGCGTGGTGACCGACGGGCGCTGGCGCAAGCACCTCAAGTCCCTGCGCGAGCGGCTGGCCGAGGCGCACCGCACGGTGGGGCGGCGCTTGCTGAACCTGGGGTTCGAGCTGTTTCACGAGCCCGAGGCGGGCATGTACCTGTGGGCGCGCCATCCTGATCTGCCCGACAGTGCCGAGCTGTCGAAGGAAGCCACGGGTGCGGGCATCATGCTCGGCCCCGGTCAGCTGTTTCTGGTGGAGCCGCGCCCCACGGGCTGGCTGCGGTTTAACGTGGCGTTCAGCCAGGACGAGCGCCTGTGGCGCTTTCTGGAGCAGCGCATTCTGCTGGGCCAGCAAGTGTCGGAATAGGCCTGCTGTTGCCGCTGCTGGGGTGAAAAATTTAGGCCATTTTGGCCGCCGGCGCTTATTGGTAAAGCGCAATATGCTATAAAAATTAGAGCAATTGCCCGTTGGAACTGAGGCTGTCCACGCGGTTGCAGGCGCTGTGTGCGTGGTGGCGCGTGCTACCGGTCAATGATGCGCCGCGCAAACCGCTCCAGATACTCCATCAACTGCTCCGCGCCGGCAATGGCCTGGGCCTCGTCGCCACTGGCAATGCCCTGCGCCAGTTGCATGTGCGCGCGGGCGCCCTCTGACACTTCGCCTTCGTGCTGGTAGGCGTACCAGAAGCGGCGGCACTGCACGATGAGCGGTTGCACGCATTTGACGGCCGAGTGGTTCTGGCTGGCCTGATGGGTGACGAGGTCCAGCTCATGGTCGGCCAGCATGTAGTCGTCGAGGTGGCCGCGCGCTGCGGCCTGCACCATGTTTTCCGCACACCGCACGATGGCCTGGCGCTGCGGCGCGGTGGCGCGGCGTGCGGCGTTGGAGGCCAGCAGGCGCTCCAGCACGCGGCGGGTCTGGATCACGTCCAGGTGGTCGGCCAGGTCGATGTGCGACACCAGCAGCCCGCGCCGGGGCTGCTGCACGATGAGCCCGATGGACACCATGCGCAGCAGCGCCTCGCGCACCGGCGTGCGGCCCAGGCCCGTGCTCTCGGCGATCTCGGCCTCCACCACGGGGCTGCCGGGCTGCAGCTGCAGCGTGGAGATCATGGTCTCGATGGCGTCGTAGGCCACGTCCGCCGCGCGCCGCTTGGGCGCGGAGTCTTGCTGGGGGGAGGGGCGGCGGAGTGTCATCGGGCGTGAAGGACGTTGCGGGAGGCCGCATCTTATGGGATGCGGCCCTGGTGACCCTTGCGGACTGTCAGAGGCTTGCGCCCGCCTTGCGCAGCTCGGCAATCTGCGGCGCCTTGGGCAGCCACAGCTTGTCGAACTCCTGGATGATGCCGTCGGGGTTGAAGGACGATGCCGTCTTGAAGGCGATGGACGTGCCCTTGAACTTCTCGATCAGCCCGGCCTCGGTGGTCACGATGTCATTGATCTGCGCATCCAGCGACTGGGCCACCAGCTTGCGGATGATGTCCTTGTCCTTGGCATCCAGCCCTTGCCAGATGCGGCCGGAGACCAGCGGCGCGAACGGCATGAACAGGGCGTTCATCTGCAGCAGGGTCTTGGCCACCTTGTCGAAGCGCTGGTTCCACGAGAACTCGATGTCCGCCTCCAACCCATCCACCTGGCCGTTGCTCATGGCATCAAACACTTGCGGCGTGGGGATGGGCGTGGGCGCGGCGCCGAGCATTTGGTAGAAGTCGCGGTACACCGGCGTGGGGTTGATGCGCAGCTTCATGCCCTTGATGTCGGTGGGCACGGCGATGTCCTTGGTGGAGAACACGGCACGCATGCCGGTGATGCCCCAGCCCAGGCCGATGGTACCGGTCTCGCGCGGCAGCACTTCGAGCAGTTTGGTGGCGGAGGGGTGTTTGACGAGTTTGGCCACGGCAGGCGTGGAGCGCACCAGGTACGGAGCATTGATCGCCGCGATGCTGGACACGCGCGAGCCGAGCTCGGCCGCCTGGATCCAGCCCATGTCGAGCGCGCCGGACTGCAGCTGCTGCATCATCGCCGCTTCGTTGCCCAGCTGGCCCGAGTGGAAGACCGTGACGCTCAGTCGGCCATCAGTTTCCTTCTTGAGTGCCTCGCCAAACTGCAGCGCGGCGCGGTTCCAGGAGTGGCCCGCAGGCGTGATCAGCCCCAGGCGAAATTCCTTGGCATCGGCTGCACGTACCAGCGCTGGAAAGCCCAGCCCCGTAACGGTGGCAGCGGCCACGGCGTGGCGCTGGATGAAATGGCGGCGGGTGACAGTGTGGGCGGGCGTGGTCGTCATGGTGAACTCCGTGTGAAAGAACCTTGGGAGGGGGACGGGGGATCTGTTGCTCGGCGGGCTACTTGAGCAAACCGAGCGACAGGCTGGGGAACAGCGACAACATCACCAGCGCCACGCAGCTGATGATGAAAAACGGCAGCGTGACGATGAACATCTTTCCGGGCTTGGCCCCGGTGACGGCCGACGCGACAAAGAAGCTCAGGCCCACGGGCGGAGTCATCAGCCCCAGCACCAGGTTGACGACGATCACCACACCAAAGTGGCGCGGGTCAATGTGATAGACCTCGGTGGCAATCGGCAGCAGGATGGGCGCGGTCATGATGAGACCGGGGATGCCGTCGATCACCGTGCCGATGACCAGCAGGATCACGTTGGTGAGCAGCAAAAAGGTGACCGGATCGTGTGCCACGGTCTGCACCCAGGCGGCCACCATCTGCGGCACCTTGCCGTAGATCAGCAGCCACGAGAACACGGCCGCCGCCGCCACCAGAAACAGCACGATGGCCGAGTAAATGGCTGAGCGCAGCAGGATGGCGGGCATCGCGTTGAAGCGGAACTCCTTGGTCACATAGCGACCCACCAGCGCCGATACCAGCGCACCCACGGCGGCAGATTCGGTCGGGTTGGCCAGGCCACTGAGGATGGAGCCCACGATGATGATGGGGATCAGCAGCGTGGGGCTGGCCTGCACCACGGTGCGCGCGCGCTGGGCCAGCGTGCGCTTTTCGCTGCGCGGGTAGTTGTAGACAAAGCCCATGAGCGCGATCACGACAAAGAACAGCACGGTGAGCAGCACGCCGGGCAGGATGCCTGCAATCAGCATGTCGCCCACGGCCACCTGGGCCAGCACGCTGTAGACCACAAACATCACCGAGGGCGGAATGATGGGCCCCAGCATGCCGCCATACACCGTGAGGCCGGCTGCAAAGGTCTTGTCGTAGCCCTGCTTTTCCATCTCGGGCACCATCACCTGCGACATGATGGCCACCTGCGCCGTGGCGGAGCCGATGATGGACGACACCAGCATGTTGGCCAGGATGTTCACGTAGGCCAGCCCGCCTTTGACCGAGCCGACAAAGGCCATGGCCAGGTCCACCAGCCGCCGCGTGATGCCGCCGCTGTTCATGATCTCGCCGATCAGGATGAACAGCGGAATCGCGATGAGCCCGTAGCTGTCCACTCCACCGAACATCTGCATCGGAAACGACTGGAACAGCACCGGGCTTCCGATGCTGACGATGTAGACCATGCCTGCCAGACACAGGCAGACCCCGATGGGCACACCCACCAGCAACGCGGCAAGGAAAAACAGGGTGGTGATCATGGTGGGGTCCTGGTGTAGAGGTCAGTCAGTTCACGGCGTCGGCGCTGACCACGTCGAAACCTGAGTGCGTCACACGCTCTGCGACACCCATGTCTTCGAGCAGGTTGGCCAGTGCATGCAAACTGAAGGTGGCGGAGAAGAGCGGCAGGATCAGCTGCAGCACCCAGGTGGGCCAGTTCAGCGTCTGGGTGCGCTCGGTGTAGATGAAGTTGAAGTTCTCGGCCGCAAATTCCTTGGCGTCAAAGCCGTAGCGCGCAATGCCGATGGGGTCCATCCACATCCAGCACATCGCCAGCATGGCCAGGCCAAACAGCAGCACGCCGCAGGTGGCTACCACCTTGAACGCCTGGGCACCCCGCGCGCCGAGGTGGTCGGTCAGCATGGTCACGGCAAAGTCCATGCGCAGCCGCGTCATGACCGAAGCGCCCACAAAGGTCAGCCAGACCACGGTGTAGACCGCCGCCTCGTCCACCCAGTAGATCGGCATGCCGGTGTAGCGCGTGACCACGTTGAGCAGGATCAGCAGCACCAGCAACGTCATGAGTGCGGTGAGCAGATGCCGCTCCATGCGCAGAACCTGCGTGGACAGCGCCAGCACCCAGCGGACGGGAGCGCGCGGCGCCGGAGATTGCGGGGTGGGTGGACTGTTGGGCGTGGGCATGATGGGGTTCCTGGGGAGGAGGGCGCGGCGATGAAAGAAAAAGCCTTGTACTTTTTAATATCTAACAAATATATTTAAAAGCAAGATGGATGCCTGCTGGGTGCGGGTAAGCCCTGAAAGGAAGGACCGGGGAAAACGGCCGCGCGCCTGTCAGCCCGAGGGAGCTGCGGGCCCGCGCTGAGCGCTGGTGGTGGGCGCGGGCGTGCAGGCGGCCAGCGTGCCAATGCGTGTGGGCGCCAGCAGATGCCGTGGGGGCGCAGGCGTCCAGCCAAAAAGGTGCTGGGTGGCCGCGCCGCAAATGCGGCCCTGGCAGGCGCCCATGCCACAGCGGGTGTGGAGCTTGGCGTCGATCCAGCCGTCGCGATCGGCCAGTGCAGCGTAGGGCACGTCTTCGCAGCGGCACACCAGGGTGCCGGGTTGCGCCAGGGTTTTGAGTGCTTTGTTCAATGGAAAAGAAGCCTGCAGCACCTGCGCAAAGCCCTCCCAGCGTGCCAGTTGCGGGCGCAGCGCCTGGGCCTGTTGCACCTGTCCCGCTGCCACATGTCCTGCCATGGCGCCCTGAACCAGTGCACGTTCGCTGCCGCCAAAGCCGGTGGCTTCACCCGAGGCGAACACACCGGGCACGCTGGTGCGCATCTGTGCATCGACAGCCAGGCCCTGGCCACCGCTGAGCGGTCCGCCCAGGGCGCAGCCCAGCATCTGCCCCAGGTGGGTGTTGGGCACCAGCCCGAACCCGCAGGCCACGCGGTCGCAGGCCACGGTTTCTTCGGCGTGTGGGCCTTTGCGCAGCCTCACTGTTTGCACCTGCGTGGTGCCTTGGACTTCCAGTACGTGGCTACTGGCGCGCAACTGTGGGTGAAGCAGCGTGAGGGCTTGCAACGCCTTGGCAGGCCAGCGCGGCAGTTGCGCTGCAAAGCCTGCGAGCGCGCTCCACGGCGCCTGCTCGGCCACGCGCACCACGGTGGCACCCGCTTTGTTGGCGGTGGCGGCAGCGGCCAGCAGCAGAGGGCCTGTGCCTGCAATGACGATGCGCTGGCCGCGCACGTCGAGCCCTGCCTTGATGAGGGCCTGCAAGGCGCCTGCACCCGTCACACCGGGCAACGTCCAGCCCGGAAAGGGCAGCAGCAGCTCGCGGGCTCCGGTGCACAGGATGATGCGGTGGCTGTGCTGGGTCCAGCCCCGGTCTGCGTCTTCCAGCAGCAGGGTAGGGGCCTTGTCGCTGGGTTGGGAATCACCCAGGCCCACCACGCGGGTGCCAGGCAGCAGGCGGATGTTGGTGTGCCGGGCCAGCGCCGCGCGGTGCTGTTGCGCCAGGGCGGGCAAGACCACCTGGGGGCCGTCGCGCCAGATTTGCCCACCGGGCTGCGGGTTGTCGTCCACGATGGTGATCGCTGCCCCGCTGGGCGCGGCAGCGAGGGCAGCCGCCAAACCTGCGGGGCCCGCGCCGATGATGAGGATGTCGCAGCGCTCGTGCGCCGAGTGTTGCTCGGTCATGGGTGGGGTCACGGGCTGGTTCATGGTGTGGCGCTCCCGGGTGCTGTGCCGACATCGGTGTGAATCGACATGCCCTCGGTGCAGACCGTCTGGCACGCCAGGCGGGTGCGGCCGTGGATGCGGACCCTGCATTCGTGGCACACACCCATGCCACACAGTGGCGCCCGTGGCTCGCCAGTGATGGAAGTGCGCGTGGTGCCTGGAGTTTGCTGCGCCAGCGCGGCGGCGACGCTGGTCCCTGCGGGCACCTGCAGTGGTGTGCCATTCACCACGATGTGCACCAGGGCGGGTGTTCTGGATGCGGTCATGGTGTGCTCAGGCCTGCAAAGCGTGCAGGGGCATAGGGCGTGGGGTCGATTGCCGGGGGGCCCCCTGCGATCTGGGCCGCCAGCAACTGCGCGGTGGCCGGGGCGGTGGTCACCCCCAGTCCTTCATGTCCCACGGCCAGCCACAGGTGCGGGTGTTCGGGGTGCGCGCCAATCAGCGGCAGGCTGTCAGGCGTGGCGGCGCGAAAGCCGGTCCAGGTGCGGATGGCGTTGAGGTCGGCCAAGCCTGGCAGGTAGTCAAGTGCCCGTTGCAGCATGCGCGCCATCACGGCGTTGTTGACGGCGGGGTCGGTGGTGTCGAACTCGCGCGACGAGCCGATCAGCAACTGCCCCGTGGGCCGGGGCTGCACGTTGAAGGCCACGGAGGTACCGTCGCTGTGGTGCGCGCTGGTGATGTAGCCCAGCTCCACCAGCTGGTGGTGCACGGTGCCCGGGTAGCGGTCGGTGATGACGAGGTGGCCCTTTTTGGGGCGCAGCGGCAGGCCGGGGCACAGCTGCGGGGCCTGGATGCCGCTGGCCAGCACGATGGCGCCGGCGCTGCGCTGGCTTCCGTCGCGGAGGGTGACGGCGTGGCCGTCGATCTGCATCGCTTCAGCGTGCTCAAACACAAGGTGTCTGTGGGCTGCGGCCTGGTCCAGCAGCCACTGGGCTGCGCGCGGGGCGTAGACCACGCTATCCCCCTGCACCTTGAGCGCTCCCGCCAACCCGGGGCGCAGTGCGGGTTCTGCGCGGGACAGGGCGGCCGCGTCGAGCATGTCGCAGGCGATTCCGTGTGCTTGCAGGATGCTGCGTTTGTCATGGGCCGCCTGCAGCTCTGCATCGTTGGCGGCCAGCCAGAGCGTGCCGCAGGGCGTGAACGCACAGCCCGCATCCATGTGGGGTGCCCAGGTGTGCCAGAGGTCCAGCGATGTCTGGCTCAGCGCCAGCTCTGCCGGGTTGTCATCCATCACCACCAGGTGCCCCATGCCCGCTGCACTGGCTCCGCCCAGGCGCGCGTCGATGACACGTACCGACAACCCGGCCTGCGCGAGGGCATGGGCACAGGCCGCGCCGACGATGCCAGCGCCGATCACAAGGACATCGGTGGTTTGCATGGGGCCGTGCGGATGGAAGGAGGCGGTTTACAGCCGGATGCCCCAGCCGAACGGGTCCGCCTCGTCGATCAGCAAGGTCGCTTCCGCGCTCATGTAGGCGCGGCCACGCATTGTGGGGATGACCTTGCCATCGTCCTGCAGCGTGTAGCTGGCCTCGAACTGGCTGCCGATGATGCTGGCCTGGCGCCAGAGTGCACCCGGTGCCAGCTTGCCGTCAGCCGCCAGGCAGGCCACCTTGGCGCTGGTACCCGTGCCGCAGGGCGAGCGATCATAGGCCTTGCCGGGACACAGCACATAGTTGCGACTATCGGCGGGGTCATCGGCTTGGTCATCGTCGGCAAACAGCTCGATGTGGTCAATCTCGCCGCCGTTGTCGCCCCGAATGCCCTGGTCTTTGAGGGCTTGCTGCACGGCGCAGCTGTAGGCCATCAACGCCTCCAGGTTGTCGCTGGCTACACGCTGGCCGTGGTCGGAGATCAGGAAGAACCAGTTGCCGCCCCAGGCCACATCGCCCACCACGCGGCCATGGCCGGGCACATCGATCGCCAGCTGGTGGTGCAGCCGGTAGGCGGGCACGTTGCGCACGCTGACAGAGCCATCGGTGTGCAGGGTGGTGGTGACGGTGCCCACCGGGGTTTCGATGCGGTGCTCGCCAGGGGTGATGCGGCCCAGGTAGGCGAGCGATGCGATCAGCCCGATGGTGCCGTGGCCACACATGCCCAGGTAGCCGCTGTTGTTGAAGAAGATCACGCCCGCTGCGTTGGCGGGATCTTGCGGCGCGCAGAGCAGCGCCCCCACCACCACGTCGCTGCCACGCGGCTCCAGCACGGTGGCTGCCCGCCAGGCATCGTGGCGCTCGGCCAGCAGCGCACGCCGTTCGGCCATGGTGCCGGTGCCCAGGTCCGGGAAACCGTCGATGACAAGCCGGGTCGGCTCGCCGCCCGTGTGGGAGTCGATCACGTGGATGCGTTGCATGGTGCTGTGGTGGTGGTGGTGTAGGGCGCTCAGTGTCTCAGGCGACAGACTGGTATTTTGTAGGGCGCGTGGCCAGGGCCTTGCACACCACACTCTCGACAAATGCGCGTTCGTCGCCCACCAGGGGCAGGCGGGGGCGGCGCATGTGTTCGGTGCCCACACCCACCAGCGCATCGATGAGCTTGAGGTTCTGCACCAGCTTGTTGGACACATCCAGGTGCAGCATGGGCGTCATCCACTGGTAGAGCGGCAGCGCCTCGGCAAATTTGCCAGCCTTCATCAGGTCGTACAGCGCCACGGTTTCGCGCGGGAAGGCGCAGCCCACGCCGGCCAGCAGGCCGTCGCAGCCCAGGGCCAGGCCTTCGTAAGCCAGGTCGTCCACGCCCAGGAAGAGCTGGTAGCGGTCGCCCACGGTGTTGCGCAGGTCGGTGATGCGGCGGATGTCGCCGGTGCTTTCCTTGACGGCGGCGATCCACTCGCAGTCGGCCAGCTCCACCATGTGCTCGGGTTTCAGGTCCACGCGGTAGGCCACAGGGTTGTTGTAGACCATCAGGGGGCGCTGGGCGGCGCCCGCCATGGCGCGCACATTGGCCATGGCCTCGCGGGCGTCGGCCACGTAGATCACCGAGGGCATGACCATGTAGCCGGCCACACCGAGCTTGTTACCGCCGTCGATGTAACGCAGGGCCTCGCGGGTGCTGGTTTCAGACACGTTGGCCAGCACTGGTACGCGGCCGTCAGCGGCTTCGAGGGCGATCTTGGCAACCTGGAGCTTTTCTTCCAGCGTGAGGGTGCTGGCCTCGCCGAGAGAACCGCAGGTGACCAGCCCGTGGATGCCGTTGCGGATCTGAAAGTCGATGTGGCGGGCTGTGCCCTCGGCGTCGATGGACTCGTCGGCGTGGAACTTGGTGGTGATGGCAGGGAAGATGCCTTGCCAGCGGGGTTGTGGGTTCACAGGGTGCTCCTTGGGTGCGATGGGCGATGAAGTTATTAATATATTAACAAGATATTTGAATGGCGCAAGCGGATTTTCAGCACTCCTTGGACTGGTCGCAGGCTGCATCTGTTCGGGCCTGTCTCCCTCAAGCCACGTGCCACAGACCTGCAAACCTATAATGAAAGGTTGGTCCCCATAGGGGCAGCGACAGGCAACGCGCAGGTGCGCAGCCTGCGGCCTGCCTGCTCCGTGCAACCACTCCACAACACCATGAGCACACCCACTTTTTCTGTCGCTGACATCCGCAAGTCCTTCCTGGACTTCTTCGTCTCCAAGGGCCACACCGTGGTCGCGTCCAGCCCCTTGGTGCCGGGCAACGACCCCACGCTGATGTTCACCAACTCGGGCATGGTGCAGTTCAAGGACGTGTTCCTGGGCACCGACAAGCGCTCGTACAACCGGGCGGTGTCCGTGCAGGCCTGCCTGCGTGCGGGCGGCAAGCACAACGATCTGGAGAACGTGGGCTACACCGCGCGCCACCACACCTTCTTTGAAATGCTAGGCAACTGGTCGTTTGGCGACTACTTCAAGCGCGAGTCGCTCAAGTGGGCCTGGGAGCTGCTGACCGAGGTCTACAAGCTGCCGCCAGAGCGCCTGCTGGCCACGGTCTACCAGGAAGACGACGAGGCCTACGACATCTGGACCAAGGAAATCGGCTTGCCACCCGAGCGCGTGATCCGCATCGGCGACAACAAGGGCGGCCGCTACAAGTCCGACAACTTCTGGATGATGGCCGACACCGGCCCCTGCGGCCCGTGCAGCGAAATCTTCTATGACCATGGCCCGCACATTGCGGGTGGCCCTCCCGGCAGCCCCGATGAAGACGGCGACCGTTTCATCGAGATCTGGAACAACGTGTTCATGCAGTTCAACATGGACGAGACGGGTGCCGTGACCCCGCTGCCCGCACCCTGCGTGGACACCGGCATGGGCCTGGAGCGCCTGGCCGCCATCCTGCAGCACGTGCACAGCAATTACGAGATCGACCTGTTCGACCAGCTCATCAAGGCCGCTGGCCGTGAGACCGGCGTGACGGACCTCAACAACAAGAGCCTGCGCGTGATTGCTGACCACATCCGCGCGACCGCCTTCCTGGTGAGCGACGGCGTGATCCCCAGCAACGAAGGCCGCGGCTACGTACAGCGCCGCATCGTGCGCCGCGCCATCCGCCACGGCTACAAGCTGGGCAAGAAGACGCCGTTTTTCCACAAGCTGGTGGCCGACTTGGTGCGCTTGATGGGAGACGCCTATCCTTCCATCCGCGAGCAGGAGCAGCGCATCACCGAGGTGCTCAAGGTGGAAGAAGAGCGCTTCTTTGAAACGCTGGCCAACGGCATGGAAATTCTGGACGCTACCCTGGACGGCGGCGCCAAGGTGCTGCCGGGCGACGTGGCGTTCAAGCTGCACGACACCTACGGCTTCCCGCTCGACCTGACCAACGACGTGTGCCGGGAGCGCGACGTCGAAGTGGACGAAGCAGGCTTCAAGACCGCCATGGAAAAGCAGAAGGCCCAGGCCCGCGCGGCCGGCAAGTTCAAGATGGACAAGGCGCTGGAGTACAGCGGTGCGGCCAACCAGTTCACGGGCTATGAGAATCTTGCGGAGACTGCAAAAATAGTAGCAATCTACGTAGACGGGACAAGCGCTGCAGCCCTGAAAAGTGGTCAAAACGGCGTGGTGGTGCTCGACACGACCCCGTTCTATGCCGAAAGCGGCGGCCAGGTGGGTGACGAGGGCGTCATCACCAGCGGATCGGCCAGGTTTGCCGTGGGCGACACGCTCAAGATCAAGGCCGATGTGTTTGGCCACCACGGCACGCTCGAAGAGGGCACGCTGAATGTGGGAGACACGGTGCAGGCCCAGGTGAACACCGCCGTGCGCGCCGCCACGGTGCGCAACCACTCGGTCACGCACATCATGCACAAGGCCTTGCGCGAAGTACTGGGCAGCCACGTGCAGCAAAAGGGCAGCCTGGTCAATGCCGACCGCACACGTTTTGACTTCACGCACAACGGCGCTGTGACCGCTGCAGAGATCCGCGAGATCGAGCGCCGCGTCAACGAAGAAATCCTGTCCAACCAGCCCACCCAGGCCCGGGTGATGGACATCGAATCGGCCCAGAAGACCGGCGCCATGATGCTGTTTGGCGAGAAATACGGCGAAACCGTGCGCGTGCTCGACATCGGCACCAGCCGTGAACTGTGCGGCGGCACGCACGTGCAGCGCACGGGCGACATCGGCCTGTTCAAGGTGGTGGGTGAGGGCGGCGTGGCTGCTGGCATCCGCCGCATTGAGGCCGTGACCGGCGCCAACGCACTGGCGTACTTGCAGAACCTGGAAGACACCGTGAACCAGGCCGCCAGCACCCTCAAGGCGCCGGTTGCCGAACTCAATGGCCGCATCAGCCAGGCGCTGGACAACGCCCGCGCGCTCGAAAAGGAAGTGGCTGCCTTGAAGGGTAAGCTGGCCTCCAGCCAGGGCGACGAGTTGGTGAACCAGGCTGTGGATGTGAAGGGCCTCAAAGTGCTGGCTGCGGCGCTGCCGGGTGCCGACGCCAAGACCCTGCGCGACACCATGGACAAGCTCAAGGACAAGCTCAAGACCGCTGCCATCGTGCTGGCCGCTGTGGATGGCGACAAGGTGCAGATCGCTGCAGGCGTGACGGCCGACAGCGTGGGCAAGGTCAAGGCCGGCGAGCTGGTCAACTTTGTGGCCCAGCAAGTGGGTGGCAAAGGCGGCGGCAAGCCCGACATGGCCATGGCCGGCGGCACCGATGCCTCCAAGCTGCCAGCGGCGCTGGCTTCGGTGACAGGCTGGGTCGCGCAGCAACTGGGCTGATGTACCGGTCACCATAGCGGCACCAGCCGCTGTGGTGTGGCAGCCATTTCTGCCAAAAATAGGGTGACGGAAAACCGGCTTTCCCCCTACATTCAAGCGCATGGACCCCCTGCGCGAAAGTCCGCAAGAGCCGGTGCCCGCCCACGGCACCCGTTCCGGTTCGCCTGATTCGGGAGGGGCCGAACTGCCCTGGTGGCGGCGCATCACCGTCCCGTTTGAGGTGGTGATCGCCTCGGTCGTGGTATCTGCCATGCTGCTGCTCACGGTGCTCTTGGTCTACCAGGTAGGCACCAGCGCGCGGCAGGCCATCATCGCGGCGTCGGACGACAGTGCGCAGCACATCAGCCTGTTGATCAGCGAGCGGGTGCACCATATCGTCGACCCGGCAGATGCCACGCTGCGGCTGCTCGCGTTTGATCCCATTGCTTCGGCCACCACCCTCCAGGCGCGGCTGCGCCGCCTGCCGGTGTTTGTGCGCCTGCTGGAGCAGAACGCTTTGCTGTCGGCGGTCTTCATCGGGTATTCCGACGGGCAGTTTTTGCTCATGCGTCCGCTGCGCAACGCTGCGCTGCGGGCACGGCTTCAGGCGCCTGCGGAGGCTGCATTCCTGGTGCAGTCGATGGCGCGGGAGCGCAGCGCGGCGGGTCTGATGGGCCTGGTGGGGCGCTGGAACTATTACGACGCACAGCTGCGTCTCATCGATTCCTCCGTGCGCCCCGGCTACCGCTATGACCCCCGGTCCCGCCCGTGGTATGCCGAGGCGGCTGAAAAGAACACGCAGGTCCTCACTGCCCCCTATGTGTTTTTCACCACGCAGGAGGTCGGCGTTACGCTGAGCCAGCCCAGCGAAGACGGCCGTGCTGTGATCGGCCTGGATGTTGCGCTCACCGACCTGGGCCGCGAGATCGGCGAGCTGCGGCTGATGCCGCGCACCGAGATCGCTGTGGTGGACCAGGACCAGCGCGTGCTGGCCTACCCGGACATGTCCCGCGTGCTGGTGCGTGAGGACGGCGACCAGCCCAGCCTCAAGCTGCGCACACTCGACGGCCTGGGGGTGCCAAGCCTTCAGGCCCTGCACAGTTTGGACATGAAAGAGGGGCCTTCGCGTCGCTTTGTGGCAGGTGGCGAGGAGTGGCTGGCCAATGTCATGTCACTCAAGTCGCAGCGCTGGGAGGGGCTGCACATCCTGATGGCCATTCCAACCCGGGAGCTGCTGGCGGATGTGAACGAAAACCTGCAGCGCCAGGTATGGCTGTCCCTGGGGCTCATCGCGCTGATGCTGCCTTTTGGGTGGCTGGCCGGGAGGCGTGTGGGGCGCAGCCTGTCGGGGCTGGCCACGCAGGCGCAGGCCTTGGCACGGTTTGATTTCCGGCGGCCGACACAACACCATATGTCGCGCGTGCGCGAGGTGCGCGCACTGGGTCAGGTGATGGACCGCATGTCCGACACCATCCAGGAGTTCCTGCACATCACGCACCACATCAGCGCCGAGTCGCGCCTGGACCTCATGCTGTCGAGCGTGCTCTACGAGCTGGTGCGCGCCACCAGCTGCACCGGCGGTGCGGTGTACCTGGTAGAGGCTCAGCGCGCGGGCCTGCTGCGCACGGCAAGGTATTGCGAAGATCCTGAGCACCAGTCGCTCTACCCGGAGCACCTGCCCATGGTGTTTTTCATCAACCCTGCCGAACCGCAGGACGGCGACCAGCACCCTGATGACGACCAGGCCACGCCCCAGCGCGTGCTGCGCGTGCAGCTACGCACGCGCGACGGCCAACCGCTGGGCCTGCTGGTGCTGCGCTACCGTGCGGACCAGCAGCAGGACGATGTCCACTTCCGGGCGTTTGTCGAGAAACTCTCGGGCACGTTGTCGGTCGCCATCGAGACGCGCAGTTTGATCGAAGGGCAAAAGAAGCTGTTCGATGCCGTCATCCGCCTGCTGGCCGACGCGATCGACGCCAAGAGCCCTTACACCGGCGGCCATTGCGAGCGGGTGCCCCAGTTGGCGGAATCCCTGATGCAGCGCCTGTGCGAGGTTGAGGAAGGTCCATTTGCCCACGTCGCCATGACGGATGCCGAGCGCTACGAATTCCGCCTGGGCGCGTGGCTGCACGACTGTGGCAAGGTCACCAGCCCCGAGCACATCATCGACAAGGCGACCAAGCTGGAGGCGCTCTACAACCGCATCCATGAGGTGCGCATGCGCTTTGAGGTGCTGTGGCGCGACGCGGAACTGGACTACTGGAAGCAGCACGTGTCCGGCGTGGACCCGGTGCGGCTGCAGCGCGAGCTTTTGCAGCGGCGCGACCGCCTGCAGGAAGAATTTGCCTTTGTGGCCCGCCGCAATGTGGGCGGTGAGTTCATGGCCGATGCCGACATCAAGCGGCTAGCCACCATCGGGCGCCAGGTGTGGCAGCGGCATTTTGATGACCGGCTGGGCTTGTCAGCAGCCGAATTGGGGCGGCTGGCGAATGTGCCGACGCGCCCCTTGCCCGCCAATGAGCCCCTGCTGTCAGACCGGCCTGAACACATCGTGCCCTGGGGTGCCCGCAAACCGCCGGTGGAGGTTGGCAACCCGGCCAACCTGTGGAGCTTTGACATGGTGCTGCCACCGCAACAAGCCCACCTCGGCGAGCTGCACAATCTGTCGATCCAGCGCGGCACGCTCACTGCAGAAGACCGTTTCAAGATCAACGATCACATCGTGCAGACCATCGTCATGCTCAGCGGCCTGCCGTTCCCGCCGCATCTGGCGCGCGTACCGTCGATTGCGGGCTCGCACCATGAAAAACTGGACGGTACGGGCTACCCCCGGCGCCTGAAGGCTTCAGAGCTGACGCTGGCAGACAGGGTGATGACACTGGCCGATATCTTCGAGGCCTTGACGGCGGCAGACCGGCCCTACAAGCCGCCCAAGACTTTGTCGGAATCGCTCAAGATCATGGGCCACATGGTGCGCGAACGCCATATCGATGCCGAGGTGTTCCGCTTCTTCCTGCGCAGCGGGGTCTGGCGTGAGTATGCGGAGCAGTTCTTGCCTGCTGCGCAGCGGGACGCAGTGAATGTGGAGGCGATCCTGGAGTCGTTGAGCCAATGAGCCAATGCGCTGAAGGCGGGCATTGGTGCCCTTTCGCTCCGCCTGGGTAGCTTCAGAACAGCTCGACGTCGTCGTTGGCCACCTTGGCGGCCAGCTGGCCGCTGGCCACCAGGTCGTCATAAAAGCAGACCTGGTTGCGGCCGTGCTCTTTGGCGTAATACAGTGCCTGGTCGGCCTGCCCCAGGATCTCCACGGGCGAACCCTGCATGGTGCTCACAAAACCCAGGCTCACCGTGACCTGGCCCACCTGCGGGAAGTTGTATTCCTGCACCGCAAGCCGGAAGCGGTTGAACACCTTGTGGGCGGTGCTCAGCGTGGTGGAGCGCAGCAGCACCACGAATTCTTCGCCGCCAAATCGGAAGATGCGGTCATGGCTGCGAAACGAGCTGCGCAGGATGTTGGCAATCAGGATCAGCACTTCGTCGCCATACAGGTGGCCAAAGCGGTCGTTGACCTGCTTGAAGTGATCGATATCCACCACCGCCAGCCATTGCTGAACGGGTTCGCCGGGCTGTGAGCCTTCTTCGGGGGGGAGAGATTCGGTAACAGTGCCCGGGCGGCCACTGGAAAGGCCATTGAGCGCGTGGCGCGAGAACTGCTCGTCGAAGGTCTTGCGGTTGAACAGGCCGGTGAGGGCGTCGCGTTCGCTGTAGTCCAGCAGGCTCTGGTAGTTCTGGTAGACCTGGAACACGCCCTTGAGCACTTCCAGCTTGTGCGCCGAGAACGCGCGCGACTGCGTGATCTCCAGACAGGTGGTGACCTTGTCATGCATCCACACCGGCAGCCAGAGCACATGGCGCCCCCTTCGGGGCGATGCGAGGGCGCTGTCCCCCTGGCTGGCTACGCAATCGCGAAGTGCGGGGTATTTTTCCAGCGTTTCGCGGCGAGGGTCTGCGGCGGCTTCGGAATCGGTCGAGACGAGCTGTCCGTCCTCAACCCAGGAACGGGGGCGTACATGGGCCACGCCGTCAACGGTGAAAAGCTCCAGCGCGCGGACTTCAACGATGCCACTGAGCGTTTGCAGCGTGGACAGCACCGACACCTCCAACCGCAAGTGGTCGCGGTGGCCAGTCATTTCCACCAGGTTCTGGAGAATGGGCTTCATTGGGATGTACGGTGGAGCACTAGGCACAGCTTGTCAATGTCGTCGCACGAACACAACATCCCACACGCCATGCCCCAGCCGCAGGCCCCGGTTCTCGAACTTGGTCAGGGGCCGGTAGTCGGGCTGCGGGGCAAAGTCCGTGGCGGTGTTCTGCAACAGGGGTTCGGCGCTCAGCACCTGCAGCATCTGCTCGGCATAGGGCTGCCAGTCGGTCGCGCAGTGCAGGTAGCCACCGGGCTTGAGGCGGGCCGCCAGCTTGGCCACCAGAGGGCCCTGAATCAGGCGGCGCTTGTTGTGTTTGGTCTTGTGCCAGGGGTCGGGAAAGAAGATGTGCACACCGTCCAGGCTGCCCTCGGGCAGCATGTGGTCGATGACCTCCACGGCGTCGTGCTGCAGGATGCGGATGTTGGTCAGCTCCTGTTCGCCAATGCGCTTGAGCAGTGCGCCCACACCCGGCTCATGCACCTCGCAGCACAGGAAGTTGTCATCGGGGCGCACGCGGGCGATGTGGGCCGTGGCCTCGCCCATGCCAAAGCCAATTTCGAGAATCAGCGGTGCCGTGCGGCCAAAGGCCGAAGCGGCGTCGAGCGGCGCCGGGGCATACGGCAGGACAAAGCGGGGGCCGAAGTCTTCAAAGGCCTTGGCCTGGCCCGTGGTGGTGCGGCCGGCACGGCGCACAAAGCTTTTGATGGTCTTGGGGTGGGTCACACCAGCGGGAACCCCGCCAGATGTCGTCGTGGGGGCTGCAGCGGGCGCAGCGGTGGGGGCGGAAGCGGTAGGGGTCAGTTCGGTCACGGTGCGCCATTGTAGTTTCGTCGCCACGCGGCGACCCACAGGGTCAGTGCGTCAGAGATGCCAGGGCTGTGCGGGGCAGGCAGCGATGGCAGGCCCAGCACCCGCGCGGCATCGTTCAGAGCCTGCAGCGGGTGGGACAGGTCCAGCGCGCGGGCGCCGTTCTGCTTGGAGAGTTTTTCGCCGTTGTCGCCACACACCAGCGGGGTGTGCAGGTAGCGGGGCGTGGGCACGCCCAGGGCCTGCTGCAGCAGGATCTGGCGCGGGGTGTTGTCGGCCAGGTCTTCGCCGCGCACCACATCGGTGACGCCCTGGTCGGCGTCGTCCACCACCACGGCGAGCTGGTAGGCCCAGAGCCCATCGGCCCGGCGCAGGATGAAATCACCCACCGCTTGTTCCACGTCCTGCTGCTGCAGACCCAGGCGGCGGTCGTCCCACTGCAGGAGATGGTTTGCTATGAATTTTGCAGCTACTGGCGCTTTGCCATCAAGCGCCAGGGCCTGTTTTTGTTTGAAATTTGTGACATTGAACCGCCATGCGCGCCCGGCGCGGCCCTGCAGCCCGTGGCGACAGGTGCCTGGGTAAGGCAGCGCGGCATGGCGCTCACGCGTGTGGCCCTGGGCGGCATGGGCGTCTTCGATGTCCTTGCGCGAGCAGGCGCAGGGGTAGGCGTGGCCTTGGGCTACCAATTGGTCCAGCGCCCGCTGGTAGAGCGGGCTGCGGGTGGACTGCCATTGGGGGGGAGCGTCGGGCACCATGCCGCAGCTGGCCAGCTGTTGCAGGATGAGCCGGTCCGCCCCCGGCACGCAGCGGGGTGTGTCCACATCTTCAATGCGAACAAGCCACTGGCCCCGGTGCGCCCGCGCGTCCAGCCAGCTGGCGAGGGCCGCTACCAGGGAGCCCGCATGCAGCGGCCCCGTGGGCGAAGGGGCAAACCGGCCCACGTAGCGCCGTGCAGCGCCCACCTCGGCCGTCATGCCACGGCAAGTGCCAGTTCCAGTCCCGACACGAAGGCGTCTTCAACCCGGTGCCCCAGGCACCAGTCACCGCATGCACCCAGGCCCATGGATTTGTCCCACAGGTGGCTCTTGCCCAGCGGGTGGGTGGTCTGGGCATAGCGCCAGCGGCGTGTGTCCGCATGGGCGGGGGCGGCACGAATGCCCGTGACTTCGGCAAAGGCCTTGATGAGCTTGGCCTGCACGCGGGCTTCGTCGTCTTCGAGGTGTTCGGCAGACCAAGCGGGGCTGGCCTGCACCGTCCAGCGTTCGACCACATTGCGGCCGGGCTTGGACGACTCGCGCGCCAGCCAGGCAATGCGGTGGTGTGTGCTGCGTGCCGCATTCCACTGCGGGCCCAGCGTGGTCAGGCCGGGGCGCACGGCCTGCGGGTAGGCCAGCATCAGTGTCCAGCAGGGGGCAATGGCCACCTTGGACAGGGCGTCGGTCAGCGGGGTGTCCACCGCCGAGCTGGCCAGCAGGGCCTGGGCGGGCACCGAAGGCTGGGCCAGCAGCACAGCGTCGAACCCGGCATAGACGTGCTGGCTGCCCGCAGGCCCTTCGGTGCGCAGTTGCCAGCCAGGGGCGTTCAACGAATCGGGCTCGATGGAGGTGACGCGGGTGTGGGTGATGAGCTGGCCGGCCTTGAGCAGCGGCTCGGCCCAGGCGCCCACCAGGGACTGCATGCCTGGGCTGGCCACCCAGTGTGCTTCGCGGTGGGGCAGGCCCGCAGCGGCCACACGGCCTGCGGCGTCCAGCACCTGCACCGAATTGGCGCTCCAGCGCTTGCAGATGCCGGGCACGGTGTCGATGGCGCGGGCAAAGCGCGGGTCGCGCACGGTGAAGTACTGGGCGCCCGCATCAAAGTTGCCAAAAGGGGTGTCGATGGTGGCAGTGCGGCCGCCCGCCTGGGAGGATTTCTCGAACACCGTCACGCGGTGCCCGGCCTGCACCAGGGTGCGTGCGCAGGCAATACCAGCCATGCCAGCGCCGATGATGGCGAAGTGGCGCTGGGGTTTGCCAGAGAAAGTGGTGGAAGCTGCGGGGGCTGCAACGGGGGGGGTTGCCAGTGCAGTGTTGCGTCGGAGCCGTTTGGCGGGAAGAGGATCGGGTTTGCTCATGGGAGGCCTTTCGGTGACGGTCGGCAAGCGAGATGCAATACAAAACCAACAGGAACCACTCTACACGCGGTATCACCCTGTCGGGACTTGATCGGGATCAGAAATGATGGTGGTTTTCCAGCAGAGCGCGGCGTGTGGTGGGGCTTTGCAGCTGGTTCAGCCACCATTGCAGCGCGCGGCCTGGTGCGGTGAAGCCCGGGCCGCCCCAGGCGTAGTGCACACGCACGTTGCGTTCCGGGCGGGCCACGCGGCGCTCGACCAGGCGGCCGGCCTCCAGGTAGGGGCGCACCATGGGTTCGGGCAGAAAACCGCCGCCCAGGCCACGCAGCTGCACGCGCACCTTGGCCTGCATGGTGTCCACCGTCAGCACGTCCTGCCCACCGAGCAGGCCCATGGTGGCGCCGCCACGTGTGGCCGAATCAGCCACGGCCACGGCCCGGTGTTCCAGCAAGGTGGCGTCTGAGATCGGTTCGGCAGCCGCCGCAAGCGGGTGGTGGGGCGCTACTACGTAGATGAACAAGACATCGCCCAGCGTGCCCTGCTGCAGGCCCGCCACGTTGTTGCCCGCCACGGATACGCCGATGGCCAGGTCTGCCCGGCCGGAGGTCAGCGCCTCCAGCGTGCCGGTCATGATGCCGTCGCGCAACTTCAGCCGCGTCGGGGGTTTCATGGCGTAAAACGCATCCACCAGCTCCAGCATGGTGTGGGGCGAAATGATGCCGTCGATGGACAGCGTGAGCTGCGGCTCCCAGCCCGTGGCCACGCGGCGAACGCGGTGGGCCACGGCGTCAATGTCCTGCAACAGGCGCGCGCCTTCGCGCAACAGCTCCACTCCGGCCTCCGTGGGGCGAGCCTGGCGTGCGCTGCGGTCGAACAACAGCACATCCAGTGCGTCTTCAATCTGCCGCACGCGGTAGGTGAGGGCGCTGGGCACCAGGCCCAATTGCCGGGCGGCGGCAGCAAAGCTGCCCGCCTCGGCAATCACCTGCAGCATGGTCAGCGCATCGGGGGTCAGGACATCGCGTGCGTTTTGCATGGTGGTGCCATGTTAATTCAGATTATTTGAACATTGCCATCAATTCATCTGCCCCTGCAGGGCGCACTGCAGTCCTACAGTCGAGTCTTGAAAGGAGCACTCACATGCTGACTGTTCGTAAATCGCAAGACCGGGGCCACGCCGACCATGGCTGGCTCAATTCCTTCCACAGCTTCTCGTTTGCCGGGTACTACGACCCTGCCCACATGGGCTTTGGCAACCTGCGGGTCATCAACGAAGACCGCATCGCACCGGGCACGGGGTTTGGCACCCATGGCCACCGCGACATGGAAATCATCAGCTATGTGCTGTCGGGCGAACTGGCCCACAAGGACAGCATGGGCAACATCAAGGGCATCCCGCCCGGCGACGTGCAGCGCATGAGTGCAGGCACCGGTGTGCAGCACAGCGAGTTCAATCACGCAGCGGGCCAGACCACGCACTTCCTGCAGATCTGGATCGAGCCCAATGTGCGTGGCATCTCGCCGAGCTACGAGCAAAAGACTTTTGCCGAGGCTGAAAAGCGCGGCGCCCTGCGCTTGGTGGCATCGCCCGACGGCGCCCAGGGCTCGGTCAAGATCCATGCCGATGCGGCCCTGTACGCAGGCTTGCTGGATGGCGCTGAATCCGCCACGCTGGCGCTGAACCCCGCCCGCAAGACCTATGTGCACCTGGTGCGCGGTGCACTCAGCGCCAATGGGCAAGCCCTGTCGGGCGGCGATGCGCTGCTGATGGAAAAGGAAACCACCTTGTCGTTGACCGATGGCCACGACGCCGAGGTGCTGGTGTTTGATCTGGCCGCCTGACATTCGACGTTCATTCTTCAACCCACTTTCACCCGGAGTTCTTCACCATGTTCACATCCCTGCAAAACCCCCTGGCTCTCGCATCGCGCCTGTTGCTGGCCGCCCTGTTTCTGCCTGCGGGCATCAGCAAGCTCACCGGCTTTGCTGGCACTGTCGGTTACATCACGTCGGTAGGCCTGCCCATGCCCACCGTGGCCGCCGCCGTGGCCGCTGCGGTCGAGGTGCTGGGCAGCCTGGCGCTGATCTTCGGCTTTGGCACGCGTCTGGCAGCGCTCGCGCTGGCATTCTTCACGCTGGTGGCCAGCTTCTTCTTTCATGCGTTCTGGGACCTGCCCGCTGACAAGCAGATGATGCAGCAGCTCATGTTCTTCAAGAACGTGGGCGTGACCGGCGGCCTGCTGGCACTGGCAGCGTTTGGCGCAGGCGGCTGGAGTCTGGATGCGCGCCAGTCGGGCCGCTGAGCGATCCCCTCAAAAGGCCTGCTGACCGCAGGGCTGTGGTTTCAAGCATTCAATCCGTTCTTCCGCCGTTCTCGTTTTCCTTGTCCCCCTCGTTTCAACAGGAGTTTTCTCATGGCACACATCGCAGTTGTTTACCACTCGGGTTACGGTCACACACAGCGCCTGGCGCAGGCCGTGGCAGAGGGCGCTGGCGCCCAGTTGATCGCCATCGATGCCGAGGGCAACCTGCCCGAAGGCGGCTGGGAAACGCTGGCCGCTGCCAGCGCCATCATCTTTGGCTCGCCCACTTACATGGCCGGCCCCAGCTGGCAGTTCAAGAAGTTTGCCGACGCCTCGTCCAAGCCCTGGTTCAGCCAGGCCTGGAAGGACAAGCTGTTCGCAGGCTTTACCAACAGCGCCAGCACCAATGGCGACAAGCAGATCACGCTGGACTACATGTTCCACCTGGCCATGCAGCACGGCGGTCTGTGGGTGGGCAACGGCATGATGCCCGCCAACTCCAAGGCCGCCACGCGCAACGATGTGAACTGGATCGGCTCCTTCAGTGGCGCCATGGCGCAGTCGCCATCGGACGCCTCGGCCGCCGAGATGTTCCCTGGCGACCTGGAAACCGGCAAGCAGTTTGGCCAGCGTGTGGCAGAGATGGCTGCCAAGCTGGGCAGCTGAACCGCTGAAGCTGGTAGGCTGGCGGCGTTGTTGTCCAGCCCTCAAGGAGCCACCCGATGAATCACCTTTTTGACCTTGTCTCTGTCGTCGATGCGATGGGGGTACTGTCATGAACGCTTCCCTGCGTCTGTCGGGCCAAGCCAAGGACCTGGGTGGTGGCTTCACGGTACGGCGCCTGCTGCCCGCCGTGCAGCGCCAGGCGGTGGGGCCCTTCCTGTTTTTTGACCACTTCGGTCCGGTGACGGTGGAGCCCGATGCGGGCCACGATGTGCGGCCTCACCCCCACATCGGCCTGGCCACCGTGACCTACCTGTTCTCTGGCGCCATCATGCACCGCGACAGCCTGGGCTATGTGCAGCAGATTGAGCCCGGTGCCATCAACTGGATGACGGCGGGGCGCGGCATCGTGCATTCCGAGCGCCGCCCGGAGAGTCTCGCAAACCAGGCCTACGTGAACCATGGCATTCAGCTGTGGGCTGCTTTGCCGGTGACCCATGAAGAGGCAGAGCCTTCGTTTGTGCACACGCCTGCCGCTGCCATTCCGCAAGTGCTGGTGGGAGATGCCACGGTGCGGGTGCTGATTGGAGAAGCCTTCGGGCAGACCTCTCCAGTTGCCACTTATTCGCCCACGCTGTACCTGGATGTCCAGTTGCCCGCCGGTGCCACGTTGGAGATTCCGGCGCTGGTGCCCGAGATGGCGGTCTATACCGTGGATGCTCCGGTCCAGCTCAACGGAGACACCGTGGCTGCGCAGATTCTGGCAGTGGCGGAGCCCGGGCAGGCCACACACCTTGCTGCAGGTGATACCCCGGTGCGGTTGATGGTGATCGGTGGCGACGCGCTGGATGCGCCGCGCCACATGTGGTGGAACTTTGTCTCCAGCCGCAAGGACCGCATCGTGCAGGCTGCCGCTGACTGGGATGCCCAGGCCATGGGGCAGGTGCCGGGGGAGGTGGAGTGGATTCCGCTGCCAGAGCGCCGCTTCAAGGCCTGACTTGGCCAAATTGTTGGCTTTGAATGCCTGAAATTTCAAGCAAAATTGGCATCTAGCGCTTGATGGATGAGCGCTATAAGCTCACTTATTGATAGCGTTTTCGCTGTCGGTGGGTAAGGGGTCGGTAGACAGGTCTGCCGCCAGCACCCTGCGTTCATCGAACACAAAACAGCCGCCGTGGTAGTGCGCGCCATCGGTCAGTTCAAAGTATTTGAGGATGCCGCCTTCGAGCTGGTAGACATGCGAGAGGCCTTCTTCGCGCATCAGGATCGCGGCCTTCTCGCACCGGATGCCTCCGGTGCAGAAGCTCACCACGGTCTTGTCCTGCAGCTCGGTCTTGTGCGCGCGCAGGGCTGGCGGGAATTCGGTGAACTTGTCGATGCGCCAGTCGATGGCGTTGTCGAAGGTGCCAGCGTCCACCTCGAAGGCGTTGCGGGTGTCCAGCGTGACCACTTCGCGCCCCTCATCGTCATGGCCCTGCGCCAGCCAGCGTCGCAGGGTGGCCGGGTCCACCGAGGGCGCGCGGCCCTGGGCGGGGCGGATGGTGGGGTGGTCCATACGGATGATCTCGCGCTTGACCTTGACCAGCATCTTGCGAAACGGCACCGTGGCCGACCAGCTTTCCTTGGGCTCCAGATCGGCAAAACGGGCATCGGTGCGCAGCGCATCGACAAACCCGCGCACGGCCTCGGCCGCGCCCGCCAGAAAGAAGTTGATGCCTTCCTCGGCCAGAAGGATGGTGCCCTTGAGTCCCGCCGCCGTGGCGCGCGCATGCAGCAGCTCGCGAAGGGCCGCCGCATCGGGCAAAGGCACGAACTTGTAGCAGGAGATGTTCAGGACGGTGTCGATGGGGTTCACGGCAAATCAAATGAGCGCAGCGAGGGGCGCGCTTTCACTTCGGTCAAGGCAACTCGCTGAGGCCAGCGGGGGCACCGCGCTGCTGCCGGGCTGTGGCGCCTGCGAGCGTCTCAGGCGGCCGGGGTCAGCAGCGTGGTTTCGATCTTGTTGGCCAATTGGGCAATCGCCAGGGCCGCAGGGCAGCCCGGGGTTTGCAGCAGCAACAACTGGCGGCGCATGACCGCGTCGCGTACCGAGGGATCGGCCGGGATGTCGCCCATGTGGATCAAGCGCATCGGGCGACCGGATTCAGTGGTGACAAAGCGGTCCAGCACCTGCTGCAGCTGGCTGGTGATGGCGCGGCCGTCGCCTGGACGCGCGGCCTGGTTGATGACCATGCGCACATGCTGGCGCTTTTGCTGCATGGCCAGCACCTTGATGGCGGCGTAGGCGTCGGTCAGCGAGGTGGGTTCGGGCGTGGCCACGATGAGCACCTCGGACGCCAGCGAAATGGAAAACAGCACCACGTCGGAAATGCCGGCGCCGGTGTCCAGCAGCACCACGTCGTACTGGGGCGTGAGCGCCTGGATCACGCTCAGGAATTGATTGCGCACCTCGGGCGTGAGGCGCGAATACTCGACCATGCCCGAGCCTGCCAGCAGCACGTTGAAGCCACCCGGGGCCTGGATCACGGCCTCTTCGAGCGTGGCCTTGCCGGTGAAGACGTCGTGCAGGGTGATTTTGGGGTGCAGGTTTAGCACCACGTCCAGGTTGGCCAGGCCCAGGTCGGCGTCGAGCACCAGCACGCGCTGGCCACGGCGGGTGAGGGCCGCAGCCAGGTTGGCCGACACAAAGGTCTTGCCAACCCCGCCTTTGCCGCTGGTGATGGCAATGATGCGGGCACCCGTTGCAGAGTGCGAGGGTGAGGCGGCGCCAGCAGGAGCCGCTGGCGATGTGGGTGCGGGAGGGGACAGCGCGTCGCTCATCTTCTAACTTTCAGTAGGCGCTGCCTGTTGGGTTGGGGTCCACCGGAGGCAGGTCGCCCCAACCCGAGGGGGTGTAGAGCGGGCCAAACAACAGGCTTTTCTCTTCGGCACTGACAGTGCTGTCGGGTTGCTCCTCAATGCTGATGCGGTTGCGGCCTGCCGCCTTGGCCTGGTAGAGCTGGTGGTCGGCACGGTCGGTCCACAGCAAGGTGGTGGAGCGGATCCACTGCAGGGCAAAGGCGCCGCCAATGCTCACCGTGACGTGGAGTTCCACCGAGCCCGAGACCTTGATGGGCGTGTTGGCAACGGCACGCCGGATACGTTCGGCCACCACGCTGCCAAAGCCGGCCTGGCATGCGGGGAGCACCACGGCGAATTCCTCGCCACCGTAGCGCGCCAGCGTGTCCATGGGGCGCACGCAGGCGCTGAGCGTGCGCGCCACCGACTGCAGCACGATGTCGCCAGCCAGATGGCCATGCGTGTCGTTGACTTTCTTGAAATGGTCAATGTCGAGCATCAGCAGCAATGCTGCCTCTCCCGAGCGGGTGACGCGATCGATTTCGCGTTCCAGCACGGCGCGGAAGTGCCGGCGGTTGGCCAGACCGGTGAGCGGGTCTTTGAGGGAGAGTTCACACAGTCCGTCGATCAGGCCCTGCAGGTAGCGCGAGGGCACCTCGCGGTGCAACGCTGCTTCGCTGCCGCCAGCCTGAGCCACCAGCGCGTGGGCAGTATCCAGGCGAAGGTCGCGCAGATCTACCAGATGAGAGGCCGCAGAGTCAGACACAAATGGAGCAAAAAGAGTTTGTGCAGTGTACCAGTGCGCCAGCGGGAAGACCCCCCGCCTCAGGTCTAGGTGAAACCCGCAGCGGTACTGGGAAAAGGGGGGTGAAAGGCTCCAGCGTCACACCCGTTCCACCGGCTGCGGAAGCTGCTGCAGCGCTACCAGTGCTTCGGCGTCGGTGCGGTACATCGCGAGGCCCGTTCCGGGCTCCAGCAAACCGGCCTGGCGCAGAACCTGCTCTACGGGAAGCTTGAGGCCGCTGAGGTGCAATGTGCCCCCCCGTGATTGCAGCAGGGCCAGCAGCTGCGCGAAGGTCTCTACGCCCGTCACGTCGATCCGGTTGATGGGCTGGGCCATCAGGCACAGGTGCACTACATCGGGATGGGTGGCCAGGTGCTCGGTAACGCGCCGCTCCAGGGCGCTGGCCGAGGCAAAGTCCAGCTCGGCATCCATGCGCAGCGCCAGCAGCCGGGGAGCCAGAGCGGGCAGGTGCCACAGGTGCCGGTCGCGCAGGCTGCCATCCGGGTGCAGGCCCACTTCAATGATGCGGGGGTGCAGCCGCTGGTACAGAAAGTGGCTCAGGTTCATCAGCAAACCCACCAGCACGCCCCAGTACATGCGCGGGGCCGTGGCCAGCGTCAGTGCGAAGGTGATGCCGCCGATCACGGCCTCTACCCTTGACACCCGCCACAGGCGCAGCAGCATGCCGGGCTTGATGAGGCTGGTCACGGCGGTTACCACCACGGCAGCCAGCACCGACTGCGGCACGTGGTAAAGCGCCGGAGTGAGCCACAGCAGCACCACGACTACCAGGGCAATGGCAAACAGCGTGGCCCAGCCGCTTTTGGCGCCCGCATACAGGTTGATGGCCGAGCGCGAGAACGAGGCACTGGTCGCAAAGCTGCCAAACAGTCCGCTGCTGATTTTGGCCAGGCCCTGGCCGATGAGGTCCTGGTTCTCATTCCAGCGCTCACCGGACCGCTGGCTTTCTACCTTGGCGCTGGACGCTGTCTCCAGAAAACTCACCAGCGTGACGACCAGCACCGGCATTACCAGGGCAGAAAAGCTGGACCATGGCAGCGCACCGGGCCAGTACGGGGCCGGCAGGCCCGAGGGCAACGCGCCCACCACGGCTCCGCCAGCGTCTGCATAGTCCAGGGCCCAGCTCAGGGCGCCGGCCGCGCCCACCACCACAATGGCTGCAGGAAAGTTCGGCCGCCAGCGGCGGGCCAGTATCAGCAGCGCCAGACTGCCCAGGCCAAACGCCGCCGCCGTGAGGTCAAACAGCCCGGTCGAAGGCGTTGACAGCAGCGCCCCCCAGTCTGACCGCAACCCGGTGAGTGCGGCCAGCTGCGAGCCCAAAATCAGTAACGCCGCAGCCTGGGTAAACCCGCTCAATACGGGGGACGTCACAAGATTGAGCAGCCAGCCAAACCGCGCCATCCCCATGACCAGCTGCAGCAGGCCCGACAGCAAAGCGATCCACGCTGCCATGGCCACCCATTGCGCGCTGCCCGGCTCGGCCAGGCCTGTGAGTGACGCGCCGATCAGCAGGCTGGTAAGCGCTGTCGGCCCCACGCCGAGCCGCGTCGATGCGCTGAACAACACCGCCACCAGTGCAGGAATCAGCGAGGCATAGATACCCGTCACCAGCGGCATGCCAGCCAGCGCTGCGTAGGCGACCCCCTGCGGCACCAGCATCAGGCCCACCGTCATGCCCGCCCAGAACTCGCCTTTGATCAGGGCGCGGTCTGGCCGGGGCCAGGACAAAAAGGGGAACCAACGGGTGAGTGACGCAGCGGAAAAAGCCATGGGTACATTGTCGCGCCTTGGCAGCGGGGGAAGTTGTGCGCAATTGGCGGCATCGTCCTACAGGTGCCTAGGCTGCATCCGACCTAGTGCGCACCTGCCTGCGTTTACAGTCTCGCCATGTTTCAACCGCAAGGAGTTTCCGCATGAACAATCTGAAGATTTCCCAGCGTCCTGCACACCGTATTGCAACCATCCTGGCCGTGAGCGCCCTGGCTTTGGGCCTGTCTGCCTGCGGCAAGAAGGAAGAGCCGACTGTGGGCCAGCGCCTGGATTCCGCCGTCGAAAAGACCGAGCAGGCCGCCGCCGAAGCCCGCGCCAAGGCCGAAAGCGCCATGGAGAACGCTCAGACGAAGGTGGAGCAGGGTGCTGCGAGTGCAGAATCTTCGGCCAAGGATGCCGCCAACAAGGGCATGGTTTTTCTGAGTGACGCAGAAATCACCGCACAGATCAGCGCCAGCCTTGCCAAGGACCCCGACCTGAGCGCAGTGAAGATTGATGTGGACACGGTCAATGGACGCGTGACGCTCAAGGGCCCATCACCCTCTGCGGCGGCTCGCGAACGCGCCGTAGGCATTGCCAAGGCCGTGAGCGGCGTTACTTCTGTCAACAATCAGCTGGTGCTCAGCGCGAGCTAAAGCGCGCGGGCTGGCATCAGCCCCGGCGCCGCAAACAGCGCTTCACACCACGCGCCGCCCGGGTTCACGCCCTGGCGGCGCGCTACCATGGTCGGCATGAAAGAGCACGACACCGACCTCGCCACCCGCATCGTCCACCATGACTACGTTCCTCCTGCTGGTTTCGTAGCGCCCCAGCCGGGGGTGTACAAGGCCTCCACCGTCATCTTTCCCAACGTCGCGGCCATGCGCTCGCGCGAATGGAAGGACAAAAGCGGCTACACCTATGGGCTGCACGGCACGCCCACCACCTTCATCCTGGAAGAGCGCCTGTGTGCGCTGGAGGGTGGCCTGCAGTGCGTGCTGGTGCCCAGCGGCTTGGCTGCCATTGCCAACGTAGCCTTGGCCCTGCTTCAGCCCGGCGACGAAGTGCTGATCCCGGACAACGCATACGGCCCTGGCAAAGACCTTGCCAATGGTGAACTGGCGCGTTTTGGCATCACCCATGGGTTTTACGATCCGCTCGACCCAGCCGATCTGGCCGCCCGCATCACCCCTGCAACCCGGCTGGTGTGGCTGGAGGCTCCGGGCTCGGTCAGCATGGAGTTTCCGGACCTGTGCGAGCAGGTGCGCATCTGCCGCGCACACAGCGTGACCACCGCGCTGGACAACACCTGGGGCGCGGGTCTCGCGTTTGCTCCGTTTGACCTGACCGGCGACGGCAGCCTGGGCGTGGATATTTCGGCCCACGCGCTCACCAAGTACCCCAGTGGCGGTGGTGATGTGCTGATGGGCAGCGTCATGACGCGGGACCCGGGCCTGCACATGAAGATCAAGCTCACCCACATGCGGCTGGGCTTGGGGGTGGGGGCCAACGACGCAGAGGCTGTGCTGCGCGCACTGCCCAGCATCGGCCTGCGCTACCGCGCCCATGACGAAGCGGCCCGCACTCTGGCGCGATGGCTGCAGCAGCAGCCCGCCATCGTGCAGGTGTTGCACCCCGCGCTGGAAGGCGCGCCCGGCCACGCACACTGGAAGGCACTGTGTGGCGCACGGCAGGGCGGGGCGGGGCAGGCAGCGGGCCTGTTCAGCGTGATGATTGATGCCCGCTACACCCAGCAGCAGGTGGATGCGTTCTGCGACGGCCTGCGGCTGTTCAAGCTGGGCTACAGCTGGGGCGGCCCCATGAGCCTGGTGGTGCCCTACAACATCGCCAGCATGCGCAGCCGCCCGCCCGCGCACTTGAAGCCGGGCACGCTGGTGCGGTTTTCGATCGGGCTGGAGGCGGTGGAAGACCTGCGGCGCGATCTGCAGCAGGCCCTGGAGCACGCCTTCCCGGCAGGCTGAGGCCTGTCTTTTTTGCGCGGGGTGGTAGTTTCCTCAGTGGCGCACCGCCGAGGGCTGGCTTAGTGTGAGTGTTCGCGGGTGTCCCGCTGCCACTTCCACGAACTGCCCGAATGACCGCCACCCCATCGGATTCCTCCAACCCCCTCCCTGCGTCTGCCGATCCGGCCCAGCAACCGGCGCCAGACACCTCGGTGGCCCAGCCCGTGAGCCTGCAGCGCCTGGGGTTGGCGGACCCGTTCCGTTGGCTGGCCAAGGGCTTGCAGGATGTGCGCGCGGCTCCCGGCATTGCCCTGTTTTATGGCGTTTGCTTCTGGTGCATGGCGCTGGTGCTGGGCTGGGTGTTCCGCACCCGGCCTGAATACACCATGTCCCTGGCGAGTGGCTGCCTGCTGGTAGGTCCCTTCTTGGCGATGGGGCTGTACGACACCAGCCGTCGGCGCGAGGCGGGACTCAAGCCCGAGCTGAGCGAATCGCTCACCTGCTGGGACAGCCACATGGGCAGCATGGGCATGCTGGTGCTGGTGCTTGTGGTGCTGGAGCTGCTGTGGGGGCGTGCATCGTTGGTGGTGTTTGCCGTGTTCTTCAACACCGGCATGCCGTCCACCACGGGCGTGCTGCAGGCGGTCTTCAGCCCGCAGAACTGGAGCTTTGTGGCGGTGTACCTGGTGGTGGGCGGCGTATTTGCAGCGCTGGTGTTCTCCACCTCCGTGGTGTCCATTCCCATGATTCTGGACCGAGACACCGATGCGCTTACGGCCGGTATCACCAGCATGCGCGTGGTGCTGGAGAACCCCCTGGTCATGCTGCTCTGGGGCGCACTCATCACCACCATTGTGGTGTTTTCCCTCTGGTTCTGGGGCATCGGGCTGCTGGTGGCCGGGCCGGTTCTGGGCTTTGCAAGCTGGCATGCGTACCGCGCATCGGTCATCCCGCTCCAACGCACCCCAGCGGGGGCTTGAAAAACCCATGCTGTTACAGTGAGTCTCAACTTCAGGAAGCAATTACCTTGGCAACACCCAACTACGGATACGAAAAACGCCAGCGCGAACTCGCCAAAAAGAAAAAAAAGGAAGAGAAGCTGAGGTCCAAAACACAGCGCAGGCCGGACGATCCGCAAGGCGACGACCAGCCCGCTGACGGCCAGCCCAACGGCGATGCTGCGGCCCCGGACCAGCCCACAGGCGCTCCCGGCGCCTGAGCCCTCAGCGCAAGAGTTTTTTCAGTTCCGGCCACACATTGGCCAGCATCTGCGGATGCGCCTCGGCGCGCGGGTGGATGCGGTCAGGCTGGAACAGGCGGGTCGGATCGGGCCCGTCGGCCACCCCCTTCAGGAAGAAGGGCACCACGGCCACCTTCTGGGCCTTGGCCACTGTGGTGAACAGGCCCGCGAACTTGTTGGCGTAGTCGGTGCCATAGTTGGGTGGCACCTGCATGCCCACCAGCAGCACCTTGGCCCCGGCCTTTTGCGCCGTCTGCGTCATAACCGTCAGATTCTCTTCCGTGTTCTTGAGCGGCAATCCCCGCAGGGCATCGTTGCCGCCCAGTTCAATCACCACATGGCTGGGCTTGTGCTGCGCCAGCAGCGCCGCCAGACGCGAACGGCCGCCCGAAGTAGTCTCCCCACTCACGCTGGCGTTGACCACCGTAGCGGCCAGCTTTTCCTGGGTCAGTTGTTTTTCGAGCAGCGCCACCCAGCCCGTGCCGCGTGCCAGGCCATATTCGGCGCTCAGAGAGTCTCCCAGCACCAGGATCACGGGCTGGCGAATCGGCGCGGCCGCTGTCTTGGACGTTGCCTGGGCCATGGCGCAGGGCGCCGAAAGCCCCACCAGAAGCCCGATAGAGGCGCGCAGGATAAAGTGGCGCCGTTGCTGATATCGAATCAAAGTAAAGAGCCTTTCATGTCCGAATCCTCTCCATTGCCCAAGACAGCTGCTGCCACACCCATCATTGCCGTGGAGCATGTCTTCAAATCGGTCACGGATTCCACCGGAACCCTCGACATTCTGCGGGATATCGATTTCCGCCTGGCCGCCAGGGAAACCGCCGCCATCGTGGGCGCGTCGGGCTCGGGCAAGAGCACCTTGCTGTCCATCATCGCGGGGCTGGACACCCCCAGCCGTGGCACGGTGCGGCTCGATGGCCACGACCTCTTTGCCATCGACGAGGATGAGCGCGCTGCGCTGCGGGCCCAGAAGGTGGGTTTTGTGTTCCAGAGCTTTCAGCTCATGGGCAACCTCACCGCGCTGGAGAACGTGATGCTGCCGCTGGAGTTGGCCAACCGCCCTGAAGTTCGCAAAAATGCCCGCAAGGTCGCCGCCGACATGCTGGCCCGCGTGGGGCTGGGCCAGCGCCTCTCTCACTACCCCAAGGTGCTCTCGGGTGGCGAACAGCAGCGCGTGGCGCTGGCGCGGGCGTTTGTGGTGCAACCTGCCGTGCTGCTGGCCGATGAGCCTACGGGCAGCCTCGACTTTGCCACCGGCGAAACCATCATGAAGCTCATGTTCGACCTGAACCGCGAGCAGGGCACCACGCTGGTGTTGGTCACCCATGACCGCGCCATCGCTGAGCAGTGCGAGCGGCGTATCACCATCGAAGCCGGGCGGGTCGTGTAAGCGCTATTTGCCGCGCTGAGAGGGAGGCGGAAACCAGGTTTTTGAGTGTTTTTGGCCTCTAGCGCTTATTCATAAAGCGGTAGCAGCTATCAAATTGATAGTTTTCCAAAGCCGGTGCCCTGCGCCAGCGGATAATCACCCCATGTCCAGCCCCAAAGTTCTCTTCGGCTTTCACGCCGTGGGCGTGCGTCTGAAGACCGCGCCGAAATCCATCATCGAGATTTACTACGAGGCCACGCGGCGCGATGCCCGCATGCGCCAGTTTCTCGACCGCGCCCGCGAGGCCGGTGCCCGCCTCATCGAAGCCGACAGCGTGCGCATCGCCAAGCTGGCCGGCAGCCATGGCCACCAGGGCGTGGCTGCGCGCGTAGAGCCCGTGAAGGTTGCCACCTCGTTGGATGAACTGCTGGAAGACCTGGAAGCCGCCGGCATTGAGCAGCCCCTGCTGCTCGTGCTGGACGGCGTGACCGACCCGCACAACCTGGGCGCCTGCCTGCGCGTGGCCGATGGTGCGGGCGCGCATGCCGTCATCGCCCCCAAGGACCACGCCGTGGGCATCAACGCCACCGTGGCCAAGGTGGCCAGCGGCGCGGCCGAAACCATGCCGTACTTCATGGTGACCAACCTCGCGCGCACCTTGAATGAGCTCAAGGAGCGCAACATCTGGTGCATCGGTACCAGCGACGACGCGCCCAAGACCATTTACCAGGTCGACCTGAAAGGCCCCGTGGCCCTGGTGCTGGGCGCCGAAGGCGACGGCATGCGCCAGCTCACGCGCAAGACCTGCGACGAGCTGGTCAGCATCCCGATGAAGGGCGCTGTGGAGAGCCTGAACGTATCGGTGGCCAGCGGCGTGTGCCTGTACGAGGCGCTGCGCCAGCGGTCTTGATGCAGCCCTGTAGGTGATGGAAGGTGCTTCGCTGGACACCGTAAAAGCATGGGTGCAGCAGGCGCGCCACATCGCCGTGCTGACCGGTGCAGGCATCAGCGCCGAATCCGGTGTACCCACCTTCCGCGATGCCCAGACAGGTTATTGGGCGCAGTTCCGGCCTGAGGACATGGCCACCGAAGCCGGGTTTCGTGCCCACCCGCAGCGCGTGTGGGACTGGTACCAGTACCGGCGTGACCTGCTCACCGGCGTGGCGCCCAACGCGGGGCATCAGGCGCTGGCAGCGTTTGCGCAGCAATACCCGGATCGGCTCACGCTCATCACCCAGAACGTGGACGGTCTGCACCAGCGCGCGGGCAGCGTCGGCGTGTTGTACCTGCATGGGGACATCTTTGAAAACCGCTGGCTCGATGCGCCGCGCAACTGCTGCCACATCGATCACGCCGTGGCGGGCCATCCCCCGTACTGCGACCGCTGCGGCAACCTGCTGCGGCCCGGTGTGGTCTGGTTTGGCGAAGCCCTGCCTTTTGCCACCCTGGAGGCCGCCCAGCACGCAGCCCACACATGCGATCTGATGTTGGTCGTCGGCACGGCCGGGGCGGTGTACCCGGCGGCCGGTCTTGCGCACCAGGCGCGCGCTGCGGGTGCGCGGGTGGTGGTGGTCAATCCCGCACCGAGCGAGCTGGATGGCACCGCGCATGGCGTACTGCGCGGCACGGCCGCCGAAGTTTTGCCGCAGCTGCTTGGCGCGGGCTAGCAATACCACGCCAGAACCCGTGGGCGATCTCGTCGGTGGCCAAGGTGCAACGGGGCGGCCGGGCTGTCGCAAAGCCGACACGTTAAATCGGCTCCTGCCTGTAGCCTCGCCCACCTTTGCACTATTTCGGGCGTATCAACATGAGCCGTAGACACTTTCTTTTGCGCGCCACCCAGGCCGTTGCTACCACTGGCCTGCCTGCATGGGCCCAAACGGCCCAGGCCGCCGAAGAAGCACTGACCGCTCGCACCATCAACCTGGGTTGCTCCATCGCCTTGACCGGCCCCTTGGGCCAGGCGGGCATCGAGCAGGTGGCCGGCATGAAGGCCGCGTTTGCGGAGGTGAATGCCGCTGGCGGTGTGTTTGGCCGCGAGATCCGTATGGAACCCAAGGACGACGGCTATGTGGCCGCTCGCACGCTGAAGAACGTGACCGAGATGGTGGATTCACAGTCGATCTTTGCGCTGATCTCTCCCCTTGGCACGGCCAACACTGCGGCCATCCTCCCGTTGATCGAATCCAAAGGCATCCCCACTGTGGGGCCTGTGACGGGCGCCACCTCACTGCGCAGCGCTGAAGCCCGCCATGTTTTCTTTTTGCGCCCTACATACCGTGAAGAAACCCAACGCCTGGTCAAGCAGGTAGTGGACATGGGCCTCAAACGCATTGCCGTGGTGTACCTGGACAACCCGTTTGGTAAAGAGGTGCTCAAGGACATGGCCAAGGCGCTGGACGACATCAAAGTCGAACGCGCCGGTGAATTTGCGCTGGCCGTCGATGGCAAGAACGGAGCCGAGCTGGCCGACAAGGTGGCCGCTGAGCGCCCGGGCGCCGTGCTGCTGGCCACCACGGGCACGGCCAACACCGCGTTTGTGCATGCCTTCCGTGCCAAGGCGCAGGGCGTGCCGCTGGCGGGCCTGTCGGTCACGGTGATCTCGTCCGAACTGCCCAAGCTCGCCGCCTCCACACGGGGACTGGCGCTGGTGCAGGTGTTTCCGGACGCGAATTCACAAAAATCGGTGGTGGTGCGCAAGTTCCAGAGCACCATGAAGGCCACCGGCGCCAACCCCGCCTTCATCAACAGCGGCAGCGCGCTCGAAGGCTGGCTCAACGGCCAGATCATGATCGAGGGCCTCAAAAATGCGGGCAAGGACCTCACACGTGACCGCCTGCGCGCGGGCCTGGCCAGTATCCGCGCGCTGTCGTTTGGCGACTTCAACGTAGGCTTTGGCAACAAGGCGCCCTACATTGGCTCCGACGCTATCTACTTGGCGGTGTATGCGGAGAACGGGCGTCGGTTGAGCTGAAAATACACAAAATTGATAGCTGCTTGCGCTTATGCAGAAAGCGCTAGAGTCCAAAAAGGCTGAAATTTTCCAGCCCGTGTCTTCGCTCAGGGCAGCTTGCTTTCGCGCAGATACCGCGCCAGCAGTGTGCGCAGGCGCAAGGGGCGCAAGGGCTTGCGTAGCACGGGAAACTCCTTGCCCGCCGAGCGCAGCAGCTGCACGTCCTCGCCCGTCAGGATGGCTGCCAGCTTCAGCCCGTGCTGGCACGCGCGGGCCTCGCGCAGTACGGCCAGGCCGTCGCGCGTGCCGGGCAGGCGCCAGTCGCTCAGCACCACGTCAAACGCATCACTGGCCTGCGTGAGTGCGGCGCAGGCTGCATCGCCGTCGCTGGCGGCCTGCACGGTGAGGCCCCAGCCGGTCAGCAGTTGCACCAGCGCATCGCGCACCAGGGCGTTGTCTTCCACGACCAGCACGCGGCCTTGCAGCGGCGCGGTGGCGGCAGCCGGAGGCTCTGGCGTGGTGCTTTCGCTACCACGCGAGGCTGGCGGCAGGCGCAGGGCAAAGACCGAGCCGCGCCCAGGTTGCGAACGCAGCTCCACCGGGTGCCCCAGCAAGTCTGCAATGCGCCGCACCGTGGGCAGGCCCAGGCCGTGGCCCTTGTCGGGGTCGCGGGCGGGGTTGTTCAGCTGCACGAACTCTTCAAAGATGGATTCGTGCGCCTCGGCGGCAATGCCGATGCCGGTGTCGGCCACGAACAGGCACAAGCTTTGCTCGGAGCGGCGCACGCCCATCAGCACGCCGCCGCGTTCGGTGTAGCGGATGGCGTTGGTCAGCAGGTTGGCGAGCACCCGTTCGAGCAGCGCCGGATCGCTGACGGCCCAGGCGGACGTTGGGTGCACGCGCATCTGCAGCCCCTTGTGGCGGGCGGCGGCCTCGTAGGTGCCTGCCAGGCGCTCCAGCAAGGGCTGCACGGCAAAGGGGCGGGGCTGGGGCGTGACCTGGCCGCTGTCCAGGCGCGTGAGGTCGAGCACCACTCCCAGCAGCCGATCGAGAGCGGACAGGCATTCGTCCAGCCGCGCCAGGGTGGCCGGATCGCTGCGCCCCTCTTGGCCACCTTGCAGCACGCTCATGTAGAGGTTCATGGCTTGCAGCGGCTGGCGCAAATCGTGGCTGGCTGCGGCGAAGAAGCGGGACTTGGCGGCGTTGGCCTCGCGCAGCGCCAGGGCTTGGCTTTGCAGTTCGTCCACCAAGGCGCTGTTTTCATGGCGCAGCGCAATCATGCGTTGTAGCGTGCGCGCATGCTGCCTGCCGTAGTACAGCAGGTAAGCCAGCAGCAACAGCATGCCCGCACCAAGAAAGCGCGTGCTGCCATCGGCCTCCAGCAGCGCCCGCACTGCAAACGGCGTGATCAGTGTGGGCAGAAAAATCCACATGACCCTGGGGTGGTGTGCATGTGCGCCGATGCTGCCCGCTGCCGTACCGCCCAGCACCAGCGCCCAGTAAAACGGCACCAGGCTGCTGTTGGCATGGAAGAAGAGCACGGACGATGCGCCCCAGTACGCAGCAAGGATGAAGGCATCGACTTCGACCCGGCGCGCCCTGCGCGCAGGGCTCAAGGGGGTAGGCTGCGGCTGGCGCACGGCGGCCCGCCAAAGAGGCCTCCACAGATGCACCAGTACCAGCCCTGCCAGCCATGCGGCGAGCACCTGCGTTGGATACCAGCCGTGCATGGCCAGGGCCAGCAGCGATGCGGCCACGATGTTCGATACCACCGAGCCGCGCAGCGCCCGCGACAGCGAGCCGATGCTGTCGGCAAAGACGCGATCCGGTGGTGCGGCGGCCCTGTCTTCTTCAGGTCGCTTCACGTATCACCGCCTGCGCCATCATCACTGCCTGCACCCGATTGGCAGCGCCCATCTTGGTGAAGATGGCGTTCAGGTGGTTCTTCACCGTGCCGGGCGATATGCCCATGGCGCGGGCGATCTCCTTGTTGCTGCCGCCCGAGGCCAGCATGTGCAGCACATCGATCTGCCGCGCCGTCAGGCCGTAGGGGCCGGTGGGCTGCTCCGCATCAGGTGGCTGCGCGGCGACGGCGAACGAGGGCTCGCCCTCGGCCAATTGGCGCAGTTGCGCCAGCAGGGCGGGCACTTCCAGCGTTTTGGGCAGGTAGGCCACCAGCCCAGCGTCCTGCGTGCGGCGTGCCAGCGTTGGGTCGTCCACGCCAGACATCAGGCCCACACCCATGCCGGGGTGCTGCGCCATCAGCAGCGCGGCGCAGCGCAGGCCGTCCATGCCGGGCAGGCGGTAGTCCAGCAGCACCAGATCGAACCCTTCGCTCTCCCCCTCGCCATGGCCCGCCAGCAGGTCGATGGCCTCGGCGGGCGAGCCCACGGCCTGCACGCGCAGCCCCGGCGCCTGGTGGCGCAGCGCAGCGGCCAGCCCGTCGCGGAACAGGGGGTGGTCGTCCACTAGCAGAAGGGCAAAGCCGTTGAGCGGGTCCAAGGCGGGGTCTCCATTTTTCGTGAAGTTTTTCACGTTGCAGAGGATAGCGTGCAGCCCAGGCCCTCTGCATGGGCCGAATGGCATATGGCCGCGCGCGTTTTGCGTGGGCACCATCCCGCCCCATGCGTGAAAGGAAAAGCACGAAACCAGCTTGCGCCGCTCTTCACGTCCCATCCACCCACCAAGAGAAAAGTATGACCTCTTACAACACCCTCACCATCAGCGGTGCGGCACTGCTTGTCATGATGGCTCTGGCTGGCTGCGGCGACAAGACCGCAGAGTCCACCCAGACGGCCCAACAGGCCGCCGAAAAAGTCACCGGCAAGAAGAAAGTCAAGCTGAAGGGCAATACGCCCCTGGATGCCGCAGCCTATTCCGTCACCTCTGTGATGTCTGGCAAGTTCAAGGACTACCACATCACCGGCAACACCGTCCGGCTCGTCGTGAAGGACGGTGCAGCCCTGTCCGGCAGCGAATGCACCATCATCAACGCGGCTACGAAGGCGGATCACCCCAACGCCACCTTTGTCATCGACAGCGGCAGCGCAACCGTCACCTGCTGACCAGGATGCCATCCCGCCGCCTTCGTGAAAGCAAAACCATGCTAGTGCACCGCACCCGCCTGCTGCTAGTCGCCGCCTGCCTGCCCCTGGCCGCGCTGGCGGAGCACGGCCAGTCTGCCGCCGAGCGCGCGCAGGAAACCCCGCCCGGCCCCTGGCAGGGCAACTGGCGTGTGACACGCGACGACCCACGCATCCGAACCCGCGCCGGGGCCGAGCTGGCGCGGCTGCACATCATCCAGCAGCAGGGCAGCCGCGTGCTGCAGTTGCAATGGGTGGCAGGGCGCGCCATGTGCGAAGACCCGGCGGGCGAACCCTGCGAATGGGCGGGCGCGGCGGGCGAATCGGCCCACGCCCGCGAGCTGAAGGGCGGTGGCCTTGCCGCGCCGCTGGCGGTGAGCGTCGACACCGACGACCCCTTCACCCTGCGCTTTGCGCGCCACCCCGCGACGGGCCAGGCGGCAGAGGGCACGCTGACCAGCGCGCGCGGCGACATCCGATGGCGCGTGCGTATTGAGCGCGACAGTCAATGAACACCACTACCGAAAGAGAGAGCCTGCCATGAAGACCGCAACCCTTGCCATCGCCACCGCCGCCTGCTTCGCCGCAGCAGCCCAGGCCCAGGACATCGCCCCCGGCCTGTGGGAGTTCAAGCACGACGTGCGCGTGCCTGGCCAGCCGGACATGGCTGCCCAGATGGCGCAGATGCGCGAGCAGATGAAAAACCTGCCGCCCGAGGCGCGCAAGATGATGGAGCAGCAGATGGCGGGCCACGGCATCGGCATGGGCGCGGACGGCGCTCTGCGCCTGTGCATCAGCCCCGAGAACGCGAAGCAGGACCCCATCCGCGAAGGCCACACCGAGGGCGACTGCACCTACACCCAGGTCAAGCGCAGCGGCAGCACCTGGACGGGCCGCCTTACCTGCAAGGAGCCGCCCAGCCAAGGCGACTTCACCACCACGCTGCACAGTGCCAGCCACTTCAGCACCAAGGCCGTGCTCACCAGCAAGCAGCATGGCCGCATGGACATGAGCACCGAGGCGCGCCGCCTGTCGGCCGACTGCGGCACGCTCAAGCCCCTGGCAACGCCCACCAAGCCCGAGGCCAAGCGGTGATGGCAATGCGCGCCCAATCTGCCCTTATTGGCATGTTCGCCCTGTGCGCCGCCGCCGCCAGCGCGCAATCGCTGGATCACCTGGCCTGTGCGGCAGGCGTGCATTGCAGCGGCATGCTGCAGTCCGAAGAGGCGCGCATCGCGCTGGGCATCGACGGCCAGGCCGAGGCTCAGCGTGCCTTCATCGACGCCAGCCGCGACTTTCCCGACCCTGTATGGCGCTGCGCAGCCGCAGGCGAATGCGCGGGCGGCATGACGCAGAACGAGGCCCGGGTGCTCATCCCCTTGCCTGAAGAAGCCTTTGCCGCAGCCGAGGTCATGCGCCGTGGGCAAGTGCAAAAAGACCCGCCACCGCCCGCAAAAGCGCCTGCCGCTCCCCGGCCCGCAGGCAAGCCAGCGGCCAAGTCGCCCGGCATCGAGGTCGAGATCAACCAGCCTGGCCCCAAGGAGATTGACCTGCGGAAACCCCTACCCACGCCCGGCGGCGAAATCCAGCCGCAGGACGGCCCATGGCGCTTTGCCAACGGCAGCCCGCACACCAGCGGCAAGTGCTTGCCGGGCCTGACTGCAGCCCTTGCCGGGCAAATGCCCGCGCCGCGGTCCGGCCCCGTCACCTTTGCGCGCCCATTCAACGCCTCGCAAATCATCCGCAGCCCGCAGGTGGCGTGGCAGCGCATCGCGCCCAACCACTGGCGCGGCACGCTGGCCGCAAGCCAGGGCAAGCCGATGGAAATGGTTTGGGTTGTGCGCGTGCGCAGTGCCACGCACATGGAGGGCGAAAGCGTGGTGCGCGTCTCCGTGCCTTCGGCCTGCACCATCAGCACGCCGTTCACCTTTGCGCGGCAGTAGCCGCTGTCACGCTTTCTTTTTGAAGAGGATTTCATGCCTGTCACCCACCGACTTGTCGCCACCGCACTGCTGGCCTGCGCCGCCAATGCACCCGCCCACGCGCAAACCGTGCCGCAAGGCCCCGGCCAATCCATGCTGGTGCTCGACGCATCCGGCTCCATGTGGGGCCAGATCGCGGGCCGCGCCAAGATCGAGATCGCCCGCGAGGCCGTGGGCAGCATGCTCGCCACCTGGCCCGCCAGCCAGCAACTGGGGTTGATGGCCTATGGCCACCGCAGCAAGGGCGACTGCGCAGACATTCAGATGCTCAAGGCCCCGGGCACGGTCGACAAAGCCGGTTTTCAGCAGGCGGTGAACGCCTTGCAGCCCAAGGGCATGACGCCGATTTCCGCCTCGGTGCGGATGGCAGCAGAGCACCTGAAGTTCAGCGAGCGCAAAGCCACGGTCATCCTGGTGAGTGATGGCGAGGAAACCTGTCATGCCGACCCCTGCGCCCTGGGCAAGGAACTGGAGAAGCTGGGCGTGAACTTCACCGCCCACGTCGTGGGCTTCGACATCGACAAGAACCCCAAGGCCAAGGCGCAATTGCAATGCCTGGCGAGCAGCACCGGCGGGCGCTACGTGGACGCCCGCGATGCCAATGAACTGAACCAGGCATTGCAGAAGGTGGCTTCCAGCCCCCCACCGCAGCAGCCCGACAAGCTGTCGGGAATGGTGGGCCGCGTCTATGACACGAGCTTTGGCCGCTTGACGGTGGAGAGTGCGGACAAGAACCGCTTGACCGGGCGCTACGCGGGCACGGCCGCCGACGGTTCCGACGCGGGCACGATCGAAGGCGCGCTCACCCCGGACTCCGGGGGCGGCAGCTTCAATTTCGAGGGCCATTGGTTCGCCAAGTCGGCAGGCCAACGCTGTGCCGCATCAAGAAACGGCACGCACTACTGGGGCAGGGCGACGCTCGTCTTCAATCGTGAAGGCACCAATTTTCAGGGCTTTTGGGACTATTGCGACGCTGGCGGAGCGGCAGAGGGGGCCTGGCATGGAGACGTTGTCGAGGTACCGAAGAAGAACTAACGGCAACTCCTGATTTGATAGCTGCTTGCGCTTGTTCAGAAAGCGCTAGAGCCCGATTTGACCTATATTTCTTGGAAAAACTCATGACCACACTTGCCGACAACACCGCCGCCCGTGGTGCGCTGGAGCGCGCACAGGCCATCTTGCTGCGCCCGCGCGAAACCTGGCCCACGATTGCGGGCGAGGACGACAGCATCGCCCGCGTTTACAAAAGCTATTTGATCTACCTGGCCGCGATTCCAGCCGTGGCGGGCTTCATTGGCCAGAGCCTGGTGGGTGTGGGCGCGTTCGGCATCACGGTGCGCGTGCCCATCGTGCAAGGGTTGGTGGGCATGGTGGTGGGCTATGCGCTCACGCTGGCGCTGATGTACGGCATGGCCCTGGTGGCTAGCGCGCTCGCACCCAAATTTCAGGGCCAGGCGCACGTGCCGTCGGCCTTCAAGCTGCTGGCCTATGGCGCCACGGCGGGCATGGTGGGCGGGGTGTTCAGCCTGCTGCCTTCGCTGGCGATGTTGGGGCTGGTGGCGGCGCTGTACAGCATCTATCTGATGTACCAGGGCGCGCCCGTGCTGATGAAGGTACCGCATGAAAAGGCCATGGGCTACACGGCGGCGCTGGTGGCATGCGCCGTGGTGCTGGGGCTGGTGGTGGGCGGGGCGTCCGCGCTGTTCATGCCGCGCGCAGGGGTGGGGCTGGGCGGCTTGGCCGGTTCAGAGGGCGGCAACGTGAGCATCAGCGTGCCGGGCACGCAGAACAAGATCGACACCGCCAAGGTCGAGGCCGCCGCGCGCCGCATGGAGCAGGCCCAGGCGCGCGGCGACACGCAAGAGGCTGGCAAGGCCATGGGCGAGGCGCTGGGCGCCGCCTTGGGCGGGCAGGGCGGGGCGCCGATTGCGGTGGAAACCTTGAAGGGCCTGATGCCCGCCACGCTGGCCGGCATGCCGCGCACATCGGCGGACGCGCGCACCGAGGGCATGGCAGGCATGCAGTTCAGCAGCGTCACCGCGCAGTTTTCCGAAGGGGATCGGATGATCGAGCTGCGCGTGCTCGACATTGGCGCCATGCCCATGCTAGCCATGGCCGCGTGGTCGCGCGGCACGGTGGACCGCGAAACGGCCGATGAGGCCGAGCGCGTGTACCAGAAGGACGGCGTCTCCTACAAAGAGGAATACCGCAAGGATGGCAGCCAGTCGAGCTTTGCCATGCTGCTGCCCAACGGCGTGCTGTTGGACGCCAATGGCCATGTGCCGATGCCGGACTTGAAGGCCGCACTACAAGGTGTACCGATCGGACAACTGGCGGCGCTCAAGCGTTAAGGGTGCGCTGCATAACCCTTGCGAGACAGTGGTAGTGGGGGGGCGGGATGGGCCGCAAGGCGCCTTTTTGCAGCCAATGGCCCAGCTATTGGCACGAAAAGCAACGAAGCGGACCGCCCGAGACCGCGCTATCACCGACCGCAGGGAGTTGTGCAGAAAATCTTTAAACCCAGCCCAGTGCCCCCAATGCCGCGCCTGCCCCCAGCATCCACAGCAGGTGCAGCCTGGTGCGCCACACCAGCACCACGGTCACGGCGCTGAGCAGCCACAGGGGCCAAGCGGTGTCGAAGTTGCCGTGTGCGCGTGTCAGCACCCACGAGGTGGCCAGCAGCAGGCCAATGACCACCGGCGCCATGCCTTGTTTGAAGGCGCGCACGCCGCGCCGCTCGCGGTTGCGGTGGCCCCAGCGGGTGGCGGTCCAGGTCAGCAGGCTGCTGGGCAGCATCACGCCCAGCATGCACACCGCCATGCCCAGGGCGCCCAGCAGCCAGCCTGCAAGGCCTGGGCCGCCTGCGTTGATGCCCACATTCCAGCCCAGCAGCGCGATGAACAGCACGTTGGGGCCAGGTGCAGCCTGGGCAATGGCGATGGATGCGTTGAACTGCGGGTCGGTGAGCCAGGCGTTGCGCTCCACCAGGTAGCGGTGCATGTCGGGCGCGGTGGCAATGGCGCCGCCCACGGCCAGCAGTGACAGTGACAGGTAGTACAGGAACAGGTTGAACCAGTCGCCCGCGCTCAGGGCCGTCAAGGATGCGGTGAGGGTGGTGGCTGCATTCATGGCGCGAGCTTTCTCCACGTCAGCACGCAGGCCGCGCCACCGATCACCGGCAAAATCCAGAACAGCGGCCAGCGCAGCCACGCCATGGCCACGATGGTCAGCGCTGCAAACGCCACACACAGCGGGCGGCCCAACGGGTGGTTTTTGATCGACACAAACAGCTTGATGCCCACCCCCGCAATCAGCCCCGCCGCCACGGCGCCCATGCCGCGCAGCGCACCCGCCACGGCCGGGTGGCTGGCAAACTGCGCATAGACCACGGCCAGGGCCAGCACCAGGATCAGCGGAAAGGTCAGCATGCCCGCCAGCGCCGCCAACGCGCCGCGCAGGCCGAAGTAGCGGTCGCCAATCATGATGCTGAGGTTGACCACGTTGGGGCCCGGCATGATCTGCGCCACGGCCCAGTCCTCGACAAACTCCTCGTTCGTCATCCAGCGCTTTTTCTCCACCAGCTCGCGCTGCACCACGGCCAGCACGCCGCCAAACCCTTGCAGGGCCAGCCAGGTGAAAGACCAGAACAGATCGGACGGGTTGCGGGGTTGGGGCCGGGGTGGGGATTCCGGGGGCGGGGAGGGCAGATCGGTGGCAGTGGCCATGGAAAATTGAGTAAAAATGGCTGCTAGCGCTTATCTGGTAAGCGTTGGAAGCTATTAAATCAGGAGTATTTGGGGTGCGCGGCTGGCGCTGCGGTGCACCCCGCGCCATGTTACGCGCGCCACACGGGCTGCGCAGGGGATGCGGCCCTCGTCTTGCGGCAAGGCAGGGCCGGTGATTGGCGTACACGCTGAGGGTTGCGTGCCGCTATGCTGCGTGTCGGCGCAGCGCGGCTCTGGCTGCGACTGCCACCTTTCGCCGACCCCACCAGGATTTCCCGCCATGAAACTCATCCGTTACGGCCAGCCCGGCGCAGAACGCCCCGGCCTGATCGACGCCACCGGCACGCTGCGCGACCTGTCCATGCTGCTGCCCGACATGGGCCCGGCCCAGCTCAACCCGCGCACGCTTTCTGCCCTGGTCGCCATCGACGCAAGCCGCCTGCCGCCCGTCTATGGCACACCGCGCCTGGGCAGCCCGGTGGCTGGGGTGGGCAAGATCGTGTGCGTGGGGCTCAACTATGCCGACCACGCGCGCGAGGCGGGCCTGCAGCCGCCCGCCGAGCCTGTGTTGTTCATGAAGGCCGTGACGGCGCTCAGCGGCCCCAACGACGATGTGCGCATTCCGCCCGGCGCCGTCAAGACCGACTGGGAGGTCGAGCTGGGCATCGTCATCGGCACTCGTGCGCGCCAGGTGGCCGAGGCCGATGCGCTGCAGCATGTGGCGGGCTATGTGCTGGCCAACGATGTGTCTGAACGCGCCTGGCAGATGGAGCGCGGCGGCCAGTGGGACAAAGGCAAGAGCTACGACACCTTTGCCCCGATCGGCCCGTGGCTGGCCACGGTTGACGAGGTGCCCGACCCGCACGCCATCGACCTGTGGCTGGAGGTCAACGGCCAGCGCGTGCAAAACGGCAGCACCCGCAACTTCATCTTTGGCGTGCCCACCGTGGTGTCGTACATCAGCCAGTTCATGACGCTGGAGCCCGGCGACGTGGTGCTGACCGGCACACCCGCAGGTGTGGGGCTGGGGCAAAAGCCCGACCCCTGGTTCCTCAAGCCCGGTGATGTGATGCGCCTGGGCGCCACGGGCCTGGGTGAGCAGGTGCAAAAGTGCGTGGGTGGATGAGTCGGGCGGTGGGCCTGGTGCGGTTCACACGGCGTAGCGCTCTTGGGGCCGGATCTATTTGCCCAGCTTACCGATCAGCAGATGGTCCTTGGTTCGCCAGCCAGCCTGCTCCGGGGTGCTGACCCTGAAGATTTTCAGGTCCGCCTGGCTGGCGTGCTTGACGCGGTAGACCTTGAAGCTGGCCTGGTTGGCATAGGCCACAAAGAACCAGATCGCATCGCCGCTGGCCTGGGTGGCGTAGTGCACCTCGTGCCAGCACAGGTCGGCCTGGCTTTCATGCGCCACCTCGCAACAGTGGGCGTCGGCCTGGTTTTCGTATTTCACTTCCAGGATCTTGGCCATGGGCATCCTTTCGGGCGGTGGTTCGGGCGGGGGCTTGTCCTTCCAAGGGTATCCAGACTTTGGGCGCGCCAGCCCCTGGGTTGCCCTGTAGAGATGTAAGATTTTGAGTAAAAACAGGGCCTGGCGCTTGATGGGAAAGCGCAAGCAGCTATCAAATTGGGAGTGCGAGGAGCAACCAGGGCCCGGTTGCGGGTCAGTTCTCCACCTGCACCGACTCTACAAACACCAGCTCGCAGGAATTGGCCCCGGAATCCGACCGTGTGAGCGAACTCGTCCAGCGCCAGCCGCTGGGGTGTGTCACCTCCACCAGCCTGCCGGTGATGCGGATGTAGGCCCCCGCACGGGCCTTTTTGAGCGCCCGCTCCACCACGGGCGTGGCTGCAATCATGTGCATGTTGGCTGACGATTCGATGATCTCCTGCAGCGGGATGGGCGGTTCGTCGCGCCAGGTGTAGCGGTACCAGCGGCCGCCCTGGGTGATTTTCAAGGCTTCGTACACCGCAGGGTCGGCCATGCGCTTCCAGCCCAGGGCCAGGTCCAGCGGGGACAGCTCGGCCTCCTTGCCCACGTAATAGTCTTCGCGCGACAACACCCGTGCGCGCACGGCAAAGGTGGCCAGTGGCTTGACCTGGTAGCCCCGGAACTCGAAAGCCGCCTTGCTGGTGGCTTCTTGCACGGGGCTGTCTGCCAGCGGCTGAGAGACAGCGGCCAGCCCGTGGTTTTGCAGCCGCTGGTCGGCGTAGTGCACCCTGAGCTTCTCGACGGCAAAAAACGCCACCAGCAGGGCTATGGCGATCTTGAAGAGGGTGGAGACGTTCATGGGCTTTCACACTAGTCACGGAATTGTGCACAGATGCAACGCCAGGTAACGCCGAAAGGCGCTCCACCGATTGGCGACATCCGCTGACAGCCCGGGGGGCCGCCCCCCCGCAGCGGTGGGCCCGGGTGGCGTACACAGTGGCCGGATGCGCGTGCAACCTTTTCCCCCTCCAGTCTGTGTTCCATGACCGCTGAGCTGCTTCCCGCCCTGGGCTTTGTGCTGGTCGGCCTGCTGCTGGTGGTGATGACCCTGACCAGCTCCTTCATCGCGCGTGTGCCACTCAGCTCGGCCATCCTGTACCTGGCCGTGGGCGTCGGCATTGGGCCCTGGGGGCTGGGCCTGCTGGTAGTGGACCCGGTGGGTGATGCCCCGCTGCTGGAGCGGCTGACCGAGATTGCCGTGCTCATCTCGCTGTTTACCGTGGGCCTGAAGCTGGATCTGCCCCTGCGCGACCGGCGCTGGCGCATTCCGGTGCAGCTGGCCACCGTGTCGATGCTGATCACCGTGGGCGCCATCACCGCCGTGGGCGTGTGGCTGCTGCACCTGCCGCTGGGCGCTGCCGTGCTGCTGGGGGCCATCCTGGCGCCCACCGATCCGGTGCTTGCGTCCGATGTGCAGGTGTCCGACCCGCAAGACCGTGATCGCTTGCGTTTTGGCCTGACGGGCGAGGGCGGGCTGAACGATGGGGCGGCGTTTCCGCTGGTGATGCTGGGCCTGGGCCTGATGTCGCTGCACGACCTGGGCGAGAGTGGCTGGCGCTGGTGGGCGGTGGACGTGCTCTGGGCCGTGGTGGGTGGCCTGTTGATTGGCTACCTGCTGGGCGTGGTTGTGGGCCGGGCCATTTTGTACCTGCGCATCCGCCACCGCGAGGCGCTGGGCCCGGACGAGTTCATGGTGCTGGGGCTCATCGCGCTGGCTTATGGCGTGGCCTTGTTGTGCCATACCTACGGCTTTCTGGCGGTGTTTGCTGCCGGGTTGGCGCTGCGGCGCGCGGCGGCGGAGCCAGCTGCGTCCGTGGCATCGCCTGCTCAAGGCGACAACAACGATGGTGAAGCCCCCGTGGCTGCTCAGGCGCCGGGCCACATGATGGAGTCGGTCGAGCGCTTCAACGCCCAGCTGGAACGCCTGGCCGAAGTGACTGTGGTGCTGGTGGTGGGTGCGCTGCTTTCGGTGGTGGACTTTGGCACCGAGGTGTTGTGGTTTGTGCCCGTGCTGCTGCTGGTGATCCGCCCGCTGGCGGTGTATGCAGGGCTGGTGGGCGCCAAGGTAGAGCGCTCGCAGCGCCGCCTGATCGCATGGTTTGGCATCCGGGGCATTGGTTCCATCTACTACCTCATGTACGCCATCACACACGACCTGCATCCGGTGATTGCGCAGCGCCTGCTGGCGATCACGCTAGCGGTGGTGGTGGCGTCGGTGCTGCTGCACGGGGTGTCGGTGACGCCGCTGATGCGGCGCTACGAGACGCGCCGCAAGACGAAGGCACAGCGGCCACGGTGAGTTAGCAAGACCGGTTCAATCGAAAATGACCGCTAGCGCTTTATCTGTATGGTTTTGTTGCTATGAGTTTTGTATTTTTTGGGGGGCGACCCCCTCTCGCCGCACCTCAGAGGCTGAGAGTTTTTTAGCCGAGCCGAGGCGTTTTCGCGTGCAAGGCGGGCATGGATAAAAGACTCTCAGCCTCTCAGACCCAGGTGTCGTGGCAAGGCACATGGGCGGGGGCCAGGTTGATGTACTGCACCAGCCGGGGCTGCGTGCCCCGATTGGGGCTGGGGCCATGGGGCAGGGCCTGGTGCCAGATCACCAGATCGCCCGCGCCCGCGCCGATGGGGGTGGCACCCAGCGCATGCAGGTCTTGCTGGCGGGGCTCGACCCCAGCGGGCAGCTGGGCCAGCCAGTCGCCCACCCGGCGGTGAAAACCTGGCACCAGGGTGAGGGCACCTTGTTCGGGGGGCGTGTCGGTCAGGTACAGGATGCCCTGGGTGGCAAAGGGAATAGGCTGGTGCAGGCTCACATCCCAGTGCATGCCCTGGCCCCCGTAGGGGTAGCCGGGGCGTTCTGGAGGGTTGAAGCCACAGCGGTCGGTGCTGCGCCACAGGTCTGCCGTGCCCCACAGCTGCGCAAATGCCTTGTGGATGCGCAGGGAACGTCGGTTGACCTCGAATGCCGGGTGCTGAAACATCTGCACCATGGTGTTGCGCGGGGCGTGGGCGTACCACGACTCCCCATCTGCCGGGTCGGCGCGCACGGCCTCCCACACCGCCTGTGCGGCGGCGGCGCTGTGCTCTGGCGTGGTGGCCTGGCGCACCACCACATAGCCATGCTCGTCCCAATGCGCTAGGTCGTCCGCATTCAGCACGGGCGCCATCGCATCGATCCGGGCCTGCAACTGCAAGGCCGCTTCGGGCGCCGGGCCGCCATCCACAAGGGCTTGAATCCGCGCCACGGTAGCGGCATCGGGCGCGCCCGCCGTGCGCACGATCCAGTCCTCAAAGGCAGCGAACTCCGGGGCCTCGCGCAGCACGTATTGCATGGTCTGCTCCAGCCCCACACCCAGCGCGGCCAGCACGATCTGTGTGCGGTGGGCCTCCGCTTCGGCGCCCTTCAAACCCTGGCCCTGGCGTGCGGCCATCCAGCGTGACCAACAGCGTTTGAGGTGTGGGACCTGCAGGGCGCCCCTGTCCGCATCGGGCGGCAAGGAGCCAGACGCTGTTGGGGGCGTGGTGGTTGCGATCGGGGAGTGCATGGATGGAGCAAATCAAAAACGGTTCGGGGTCACAAGGCGCGGCCCGCGCCGAACCCTGCGCGCAGGCCTGCCGATTTTGCAGGGTGGTCCGCCATCACCGGGCCAGGGCCACATCGCCTGCAAGCCGCTGCGCCACCACATTGCGCACAGACGCCGGGGCGCTCTCCAGCAGGCTGGGCCATTCCGTTTTGGCCCGCGCCACCGTGTCGCGCAACAAGGCCAGGTGCCGGGGCACGCGCAGCAGCCCGGCCGATTTCATCAGGCCTTCCATGTCGTCCCAGGTCAGCGCCCGCAGGGTGTTGTCGATGGCGCGGTTCACGGCATATTGCTGGTCCGGCACGCCCTCAAAAAACGCGGCCACACACACCGGGTCGTACACCGGGGCCAGCTGTGGCACGCGGCCGTCGGGGTAGACCAGGGCCCAGTTTTTCAGGTGCGCGTCGGTGTTGCCCATGAGGATGAAGGCCACCATGCGCGCCAGAAACTCGCGCGTGTCCAACACCGGCTGGCGGCTCAGGCGGTTGAGCACGCGCAGCATGGTGGCCCAGTCCTGCAGTGCGCCCTTGCCATGGGTTTTGCCGTATTTCTGGCGCGGCGTGTAGCCCAGCACTTGGTTGAACTCTTCCATGTGCACGCGGGCGCCGCCGGGTAGGTGGTCAAAACGCTGCACGGCCAGAATTTCGTTGAAGGGCACGGCATCGGGCAGGTCGGCCTCGGCCCGGGTGATGACGCGCACATCGGCGCAATGCAGGCCCAGCGCCTTGCACAGCTGGTAGCCGGTGAACTCGTTGGTCACGAGGTCGGGGTGGGCGGTGGTGGGCAGCTTCAAGATCACGCTGCCCGCCGCGCCCTTGCGATGCACCGTGTAGCGGCGGCCGTCCTGCACCGCGCTGAACTTGGTCACCACGCCGGGCAGCGAGGCCGCGTCTTCCACCGGGTATTCCACAAACCCCGGCTCCAGCACATCGAGCCCCTGGGTCGTGTGCCAGTGCCGCACCACGTCCGGGATGCCGTGTTGCGCAGGCACGGGCTCCACCTCCAGCGCGCCCATCAGGTCGTGGCCTGCGGCGGCCAGCAGCTCGAACTCGTCATCGGGGCTACAGCCACGCTCGTGCGCAAGCCGCTCGCGGTTGTGGCCCTCGGGCAGCAGGTTCTGAAAGTACACCGGCCAGCGCCCATCGGTGCGCACCAGCCGCGCATCCCGCGCCGACGCGAGGATCTGCTGCGTCGCGGCCTCGTCGGCACCCTGAAAGCTCAGCGACAGGGTGGGGCGCTGCGGGTTGCGGATGTAGCTCTCGTCAAACGACACGCGCAGGATGTCGCCGTATTGCGAGAGGTAGCCAATCGGCTCGCGACCGCCCGCCGCCCCGTCCGCCTTTGCCGGGCGGTGCAGGTACAGGCGCAGGTAGCGGATGGAGGTGCTCATGGAGTGTTGGCGGAATGGGTGCGCACGTTGTGACCGCTATTGGTCAGCGTCGCATCCCGTCCACCACGGATGGCGGGGCATCCACGCCCTCGGGCTGCCCCAGAAACTTGCCCCCCGACTGGATGAACGCCTCCAGGCTGGGCCGCAGGCTGCTGGGCACGGCAATGATGTCCATGCCCAGCACGCGGGCCATTTCAGCCAGGGTGGAATAGCGCGGGTCCAGGTCGCCGCCTTCGGTGCGCTGCACCGTCATGCGGCTAAGGCCTGCAAGCTCGGCAAGCTGGGCCTGGGTCATCTGGTGGGCCTTGCGGGCGGCGGCAAGGGTAGGTATGAGGTCAGTAGACATGATGCTATTTATACTCTTAATATTTAAAAAGAGTATAAATTTTATCTTTTCGCAAAGTTTTTTGACCCAACGGGAGCGAGAAGTGGCGGGTATGCCGCTACAGGTCAGGCCCAGTCTGTGCCACTGTTCCGGCAGGACTGCCCGGAACGGGCGCAATGCAGCGGTTGCAGTCGGTGGTGTCGGCCCTCTGAGTTCGCGGTCTGGGCCACTCAGCGCTCATTAACGCGCATGCGACACCTCGGACCCAGTGGCCTGGTTCAAAGTTCGGCTGACCTTGCCAGCCAGCCGGTACGTTCACCACGCCCGAACCTCTATTGACATCGGCCCATTCGGCGTGGACTTACATGCAGCTTAATGAACCCGCAGCACCTCAAACTGCTGTCGGATTGAAGCGACCTGTATCGACACCTCGTCACCCTCGCATTTACCCAGCATGGCCCCGCCCACAGGGGCCTCGCTGCTGATGACCTGAACGAGCTGTGCGCCGCTGACCAACTTCATGCTGCCCCCATCCGGGCCGAGGAAGAGCTGCTGCTCCTTGTCGTCAGAATCAACCAGGCAGACCAGCGCGCCGAGCTGGATACCTTTGCTGGCGTCGTAGGGGCGCGGGCGGAATTGGCGCCAATTGGCTATCGCCTGGCGGATGGCTTCGGCGCGCCGAGCTTGGCCGGTGGCCAGGTAGGCGGCTTCGAGTCCTAATGTGTCGTATTTGTTTTCGGCGATGTTTTCTTCGTGAGTGGCCGTTTCATGGGCCGCCCGCATTGCCTGTTCTGCTTGCACCAGGTCTTCGGCGAGCCGTTCCAGCACCTGCTTCTGCAGCAAAAATTTATCCATGATGAAGGGGCGGCATCTCGAACAAACGGGGGTAAGTCTTGATTGTGAAGGACTCCACCAGCCCTCGACGCTCTTGTTGGCTGCCGTGACCTTCAGCTAAGTGCACGCTGCTACCGATGAGATCATTGATGGAGCCCATTGCCAGGTACGAAGGGATAGACTGAGCCATGCAAAGATTTCCCCTCAGCGTTGTTGCAGCCGTTCGTTGGTTGGCTTTGGCAATTTTTTGCTTCGGCACTGTCAATGTCGGCCAAATGCTGATTTTTTATCAGGTCACGCATTGGGGGAGGTTTGTCTGTCCAGAAGGGTGGTGGCGTTCGTCGCCCGGACTATGTGCTTTTCCACCCGTATCAATTTCGATCTGGTCGATTAGCTACGCTGCAGTTTCGATACTTCTTGTTTGCACTGGCGTGTTGCTCGCGCCCTCACATAAGCTGAAAGCATGCGCGACCATGCTGATCGCGTTGATGAGTTGGCAAGCCTACATCCTCATCGCCAAATCGTTCTCTTGGGTGGCTCTCGGGTCGCTGTGGGCAGTGGTTGGCATAGCAACATGCTTTGGCCTTGGCGCACTGGCTTCGCGTAGCCCATCATTGCGGCGAACGTACGCAAATATTCCCGCTCCTCAGTAGATTAAGCATCCGTTGCCGCTAGCCCTGGACGGCTCCTACTGGTCAATAGCCACAGTCGTTGCAACGGCCGCAACGGGCCCTGAGCAGCCGTTCCGAAGCGCGGCCCGGAAGCTGCCATTGACTTGTTGCACGGGGCTGTTGCAAATTTCGTTGTCTGCCCACCAAGCTATAGTTTGCCGATTTGAAGCATGTCGGGTTTCACGGAATTTTTATACTTGGACGGTTGAACAGGTCGCCCCTTGCAAACCTATGCTGCAAGCCACTTTCCGGAGAAATCAGTGTCCAGAATATCCCGCACGGTCCAGTTTATCACGCAGGTTTTGCGGGATACATCACGTTAAGTTACACAGGAATTAGCTTATGAAGATTACCGTAGGTGGCCGCGAACTCATTACTACGGCGGTTCTACAAGTCCCCGATGGAGAGGACGCTTGGATTGAGTTTCAGGCTGGAACCTGGAACGTTCGGCTCAACGTAAAGTTCGTCGACGACAAAGAGGACTCGACACAAAGATTCTTTCTCGAAGGTAAGGACGATCATGCAGTCTTAACCTTCAACAATTGGAATAACGGCTTGCCCAGTGCAATTCCGAAACCGTTCCCGTTTGGCGAGACTGACAATCGAAAAATCGCATTCGTCTTTTCAGGCTATTCCGTTGCAGGCTTCAAGCGTTTGGACATTTCGTTCTTATGGGAGACCGAAAATGGCCAGTAATGGAACGTTCGCTCAAATCCAAGCGCCTACCAAAAGCGTCCACAGCAATCTAGATCAAGAGATCATCCAAATCACCGAAGATAGGCTGCGCTTGGTATTGAAAGACCACCTGGAACTTGTTGAGGAAAAAAAGGCGTGGCACGCGCCACTTGGCGTTCTCATTGCCATAGTGGCGGCTGTTTGTAACAGCAGATTTTCGTGATGCATATTTCAAGGCGGAAACTTGGCAAGCTGTCTTCTTGATCACAGGCATCCTGTCGTTAATCTGGCTAATAAAAACCATCTACAGGTCAGCTACTTCGCCTAGCATCGATGACATTGTTTCCAAGATCAAAACACGGTCTACAGACGGTAAAACCTAACCTGCCAGTCGAGAGGGACAGCCCTGAAGCGGGCTGCCCCTCACTTTTACGTTGAGCGTCTGCTTCCGTTCGCTTCCACGGACTGCACCTGGCCGGATTCTGCCTCACGGCGAAGGACGCTAGCGGGCCCTAAGCAGCCGGTGGACGAAACTGCCGCAAAGCTGCCGTTGACTCACTACCCACTGGCTTGACGTCCAAACCGCGCTGTCTCAGTGCCCGGTGCCTGCCTACTGGCAAGCTATAGTTTGCTGAGTTAAAGCCTGCCGGGTTTGTCGGAAATTTTATACCTGTGCTTTTGAACAGCGCACTGACCGCAAGCCCAATCTGCAAGCCATTTTCAGGAGGAATCAGTGTCCAGAATATCCCGCACGGTCCAGTTTATCCCGCAGGTTTTGCGGGATACATCACGTTAGGGCTCATTTCATGGGGCAGCCGAGTCCACGGTCGAAAACCGTAAGTCGCTGGGTCGTTGGTTTGTCAGCAGTAGCCAGCATTGCTGTGTCACTCCTGCAAACACCCGTCGCACTACGAGAGATGAGGGAGGACGCGTCGTTAACTGAAGACGGGGCCAAGACTCAAGGCAGAGTTGTGTCGCACGACCCCAGCTACGGAAAGTATGCTTACCGCTCGACCGCCATCGTCGGGTTTCGCGTAAATGATCGACCCTACGAAATCCAAGTTCGGGGGAGCGGTGCACTCCCTGAACGACTACCCCCCTGGACGGAGGTGGAAGTTCACTATCTGCCAAACAGTCCGTCAGTGTCGCGTGTCGTCGTGGATGGGGCGAGGACGAACCGTTTCGTGCTGTGGCAGTTCGCTGGGATATGGCTTTTGACGGTTGTTTTGGCTCTTGCTGCTTGTCTTCTGTATTGGCCCAAGGGTGGAGCGGCGCGCAAGAATGAGCCCTAACCATTCCATCGAGCGGACAGTCAACGGCGGGCGCCAGTGGTGCGCTTCGGCTATGCCATATGCGCCGTTGCCTGCCGCTCATGTCAAACGTTAGCTTGCAGAATGGAGCGCCTATGCGAGTTCGAACGCTCTTGATTGCCTCCGCCTTGGGCGTTGGCGTGGCATGGCTGGCGCTCAACGCTTTCGGACTCTGGGTGGCGTTCCATCCTTTTGGGCGCGATGCGGAGCGGACCGCTTGGCTTGTCCCGCTCCTTCAAGTCCTTTCCTGGTTGCCCTTTGTGGCCCTTGGAACCATCCTCACGTCCTGGTTGCTTCGCGAGCTTTCAGTGGTGGGTGGTTTTGCCGCCGGTCTGGCCGCCTCGGCCGCCGTACTTGGCGCTTCCTTTTACTACGCACCAGGCGAGAACCTCGTGGACGTCGCTTCACTCATGTGGCTCGACCTACTGTGCCCCGTGGCACTCTTCCCCGCTTTTGTCGGCCTGGTGGCTAACAGGTCGTTCAAGCAGACGCCGCACAGCGGCGCCGCTTAACGCCAACGTTGAGCGTCTGCTTCTTTCTGCCCCAGCTGACTGCTCCTGGCCGGAACCAGTCGTCCTCGTTATCTCAGACATTGCCGTCGCGACTGCTCGCGAGTGACATGCTGGGGCCTCCTGTCTCAAACTTTCGCCGTGAATGAGTGGGCCGCGTCACAGGACCAGTTGTCTCAGGATTCATTGGCCATGAACAGTCAAGAATCTGTCAAAAATAATAGCTGCTAGCGCTTGCTCAATAAGCGCTAGGGGCCCAAAACACCGAATATTTAGCCGTAGTATTCGCCTCGACTCACTGGGCACCACCTGACACCTAGTTGCTGGGTAGTGCGCCGGTTGGGCGTCGTTACCTGACCTACCCAGCTACCTCGCATCCTGCGGCTCTGGCAGCACCTGCGCCCGCTCCCCACAAAACCGCTGCGCCTCATCCCCCAACCAATCCCGCACCAGCTGCATCGCCGGGCTGGGGTGGGCGGTGGTCACAAACGAATACGCCGCCCGTGACAACACGCTACGCCCCAGCAGCGGAACCAAACGCCCGGCCTTCACGTCCTGCAGCACCAGCGCCGCGCGGCCCATGGCGATGCCTTGACCAGCCAGGGCGGCGCCCAGGGCCAGTTGCGACAGGTTGAACTGCTGGCCGCCTGCCCAGGGCGGGGGTGTGGCGCCCACCTGCGCAAACCAGAGTTGCCACTCTTCATAGGTGTCGGCGCCGTCCCAGGCGCTGCCGTCGTGCAGCAGCCAGTCGCCGTGCAGGTCTTGCGGCTGGGTGATGGGCGGGTGGCGGGCCAGGAACTCGGGGCTGGCCACGGGGATGAGCCATTCGTCCAGGAACACGGTGGCGTTCAGGTCGCGGTAGCCGCCCAGGTCAAAGCGCACGGCGGCCTCGATGCCGTCGCGCACCATGCGGGTGCGGTCCAGCGTGTGGAATTCGCCAAACACGCGCAGGCCGGTGTGCGGGTGCTGGCGAAAGAAGTCGCCCAAGCGGGGCGTGAGCCAGCTCATGGCAAACGAGGGTGAGCAACTCAAGGTGGCGGTGGCGGACTCGGGCGGCTGGCGCATTTGGGCCAGGGTGCTTTCGATGGCGTCAAAGCTCTCGCGCAGCACCACGGCCAGCCATTTGCCCTCGGGCGTTGGCACCAGCGCGCGCGGGGTCCGCAAGAAAAGCGGGCGGCGCAGCCAGTCTTCGAGTTGCTTGACCTGCTGGCTGACGGCGCCCTGGGTAATGCACAGCTCGGCCGCCGCCTTGGTAAAGCTGCCATGGCGGGCTGCTGCATCAAAACTGCGCAGCCAGGCCAGCAGGGAGGGGGAGAGGCGAATGTCCATTATTAATACTAATGCTGCGCTCACTATAAATGGCTTGTGACAGCGGCGTGACCGGCGAAGAATGCAGTCAAGACTTCAACGACTGAATGAATCTGTATGACGCCTGCTGAACGAACGCCTGCTGTGGATGCAATGTTGGCCAACCGTCTGCGCAATGCTCAGCCCGCGCTGTGGACCAACCCGGCCCGGCAGGCGCAACCCCCGGCTGCTTTGCAGGCGCAGGGGCAAAGCATTAGTCTGGATGATACGCAGGCCGCCGCCGACCGATTGGCCCGTTTTGCGGACCTGCTGGCGCAGGTGTTCCCGGAGCTGGCTGCCACCGGGGGCGTAGTGGAGTCGCCTCTGCTGCCCGCCTCCGCGTTGCAACCTGCGCTCGGTTTGGCCGAGGGGCAGGGGCGCCTGTTCATCAAGGCCGATCACAGCCTGCCCGTGGCGGGCTCCATCAAGGCCCGGGGCGGCATGCACGAGGTGCTTGAGTTTGCCGAGCGGCTGGCGCTGGAGCATGGGCTGGTACAGCCCGGCGGGGATTACCGTGCGCTGGCCACTCCGGCAGCGCGCGAGGTGCTGGGCCGCTACCAGGTGGCGGTGGGCTCCACCGGCAACCTGGGGATGAGCATTGGCGTGGTGGCGTCGGCCCTGGGTTTCCAGGCCACGGTGCACATGTCGGCCGATGCGAAGGAGTGGAAGAAGGACCGCCTGCGCCAGCGCGGCGTGCAGGTGGTGGAGCACACCGGCGACTACGAACGCGCCGTGGCCGCAGGCCGTGCCGAGGCGGCCAGCAACCCGATGTGCCACTTTGTGGACGACGAGCAATCGTTCTCGCTGCTGCTGGGCTACAGCGCGGCGGCGCTGCATTTACAGAACCAATTGGTGGAGCAGGGCGTGGCGGTGGATGCCGAGCACCCGCTCATCGTGTACCTGCCTTGCGGGGTGGGTGGCGCGCCAGCGGGCATCGCGTTTGGCCTGCGGCAGTTGCTGGGGCCGCATGTGTTTTGCTTTTTTGCCGAGCCGGTGCAGTCGCCATGCTTCATGGTGCAGATGCTGGCCGACACCACACCAGGGATGGGCGACCACCCCTCGGTGTACGACTGGGGTCTGACCAACCGCACCGAGGCCGATGGCCTGGCCGTGCCGCGTGCGTCGCTGCTGGCCGCCGACCTGATGCAGCCGCTGCTGTCGGGCGTGTTTACCGTGGCCGATGACACCTTGTTTGCGCAGCTGGTGCTGGTGCTCGATGCCCTGGGCGAGTGCATCGAGCCCTCGGCTGCGGCAGGCTTCAGCGGCCCGGCCATGCTGACGGGCACTACCGCCGGGCAGGCCTGGCTGCGCAGCACGGGCATCGACGCGGTGCTGCACAACGCCACACACCTGGTGTGGACCACGGGCGGCCTGCTGGTGCCCGATGCGCAGTACCAGGGCTTTGTGCAGCGCGGGCGGGCCGCGCTCGCGGCGCAAGGCTGATTGTTGTCATTCCCTGATTCGTCCATTTCTCTATCCCCCCAACCTTTGTCACCTTTGGAGAGCTCCCCATGAACCGCAAGCAACTGCTTTTGTCGTCCGCCATCCTCTGTGCTCTGGGGGGCGCTGCATGGGGCCCTGCCGTGGCGCAAGAGGCTACGTTCCCTTCCAAGCCCATCACGCTGGTGATTCCGTTCCCGCCCGGTGGAGCCACCGACGTGCTGGGCCGCCTCATTGGCAAGAAGCTGGGCGACAAGCTGGGCCAGAGCGTGGTGATCGACAACCGCGCGGGGGCGGGCACCACCATCGGCGCGGCCTATGTGGCCAAGGCCGCGCCGGACGGCTACACGCTGCTGATGAGCTCGGGCACCACCTTCACCGTGAACCCCGCCGTGCGCGCCAAGCTGCCGTACGACCCGGTCAAGAGTTTTGAGCCCATTGGCATCGCAGGGCGCACCAGCCTGATCCTGCTGGCCAACAAGGACGTGCCGGTCAGCGACGTGAGGCAGTTTGTGGCCATGGTGAAGGCCGCGCCCGACAAGTATTCCTATGGCTCGTATGGCGCGGGCACCACGTCGCAGTTTGCAGGCGAGATGTTCTTCCACGCGGCGGGCCTCAAGATCCAGCATGTGCCCTACAAGGGCAGCTCCCCCGCCATGGTGGACCTGATGGGCGGACAGATTCCGTTCACCGTCGATACCGTGTCGGCCGCGCTGCCCCAGCTGAAAGACGGCAAGATCAAGGCCATTGCCGTGACGGCGGGCAAGCGCTCGGCCCTGCTGCCCAAGGTGCCCACGCTCGCAGAAAGTGGCTACCCCGGCGTGGAGATGGACACTTGGCTGGCCATGGTGGCCCCACGCGGCTTGCCGCCCGCCGTCAAGGCACGGCTGGAGCTGACGCTGGCGCAGGTGGTGGCAGACCCCGAAACCCGCGACAAACTGATCGCCGTGGGGTTTGAACCGACCTATGCTTCTGCCAAGGCGGTGAGCGAGTTGATCGACAAGGAACTGCCGTTGATGCGCGCCGTGGCGCAGCGGGCGGCCATCACGGCAGACTGATCGGTCCCCAGCAGGCAAGCAAAAAAAGGAGACAAATTCGACATGACGACTTCACACAGCACCCTGGTCGAGCTGACCGCCAATGAACTGCGCCACCGCATCGGCACGCGGGAAGTCTCGCCCGTCGAGCTGCTCGACGCTTGCATTGAGCGCATCGAGGCCGTCAACCCGCATGTGAACGCCATCACCGCCACCTGCTACGACCGCGCCCGCACCGAGGCCAAGGCCGCCGAGCAGGCGGTGCTGCGTGGCGAACCGCTGGGCCTGCTGCACGGGCTACCACTGGGCGTGAAGGACCTCGAAGCCACGGCTGGGCTGCTGACTACCTACGGCTCGGAGATCTACCGCAGCAATATCCCGGCGGAGGACAACGTGCTGGTGGCGCGGCTGCGCGCGGCGGGCGCCATCGTCACCGGCAAGACCAACATCCCCGAGATGGGGGCGGGCGCGAACTCGCGCAACACGGTGTGGGGCGCCACCGGCAACCCGTTCAACCCGAACCTGAATGCCGGGGGCTCGTCGGGCGGATCGGCCGCTGCGCTGGCGTGCGACATGCTGCCGGTGTGCACGGGGTCGGATACGGGCGGGTCGCTGCGCATACCGGCGTCCATTTGTGGCGTGGTGGGCTTCCGGCCATCGCCCGGGGTGGTGCCCAGCTCGCGCAAGCTGCTGGGCTGGACCCCCATTTCGGTGGTGGGCCCCATGGGCCGCACGGTGGAAGAGGCCTGCTTGCAACTGGCCGCCACGGCGGGCATGTCGGCGGGCGACCCGCTGAGCTACCCGCTGGACCCGATGAGCTTCTTGTTGCCCGAAACGGTGGACCTGGGCCGCCTGCGTGTGGCCTACACCGAGGACTTCGGCGCCTGCGCTGTGGACAACGGCATCCGCGCCGTGTTCCGCCGCAAGGTGCAGGCCATGAAGCACCTGTTTGCCAGCTGCGATGCCATCGACATCGACCTGGGTGACGTGCACCGCTGCTTTGACGTGCTGCGCGCCGAAGCCTTTGTGGCCAGCACGCGCGAGGCCTATGAGCGCGACCCCACCAGCCTGGGCCCCAACACCCGCGCCAACTACGAAATGGGCGCTGCGATGACCCTGCTGGACAGCGCCTGGGCGCAGGCCGAGCAGACGCGCATCCTGGCGCGGTTCCAGAAGTTGTATGAGCAGTACGACGTGATCCTGGCGCCCACCACGCCCGTGTCGCCTTTTGCGTGGACGCAGCTGTTCGCCAGCCACATCAACGGCGAGCCGCAGGCCAACTACTACAGATGGCTGGCGCTGACCTATGTGACCACGTTGACCACGCACCCAGCGCTCAGTTTGCCGTGCGGGCTGGATGACGTGGGGATGCCGTTTGGTCTGCAGATCGTCGGGCGCTTTCGCGCCGACCGCCACACGCTGGGCGTGGGCCACGCGCTGGAGCAAGCATTCAAGGGCATCGCCGGGCTGGCCCGCCCACGGCCTGACATCGCCAAGCTGATGCAAACAAACGCCGAGCCCGCGCTGACCTCCATCGTGACCGGTGCGCCCGATCCGCGCGATGCGCGCAGCCTGCCGCGTGATGACCGTGCCACCTCGGCGGCGCAAGTGTCAGCGGTGTAATTCGAGCCAGGAGACAAAACCATGCAATCAGCGGACACCATCGTCATTGGCGCGGGCATTGCGGGTGCCTCGGTGGCTTGGCAGTTGGTACAGGAAAAAGCCGGTGGGGAGGGCGCCAGCGTGCTGCTGCTGGAGCGCGAATCGCAGCCCGGTTACCACACCACCGGCCGTTCGGCAGCGTTGTACATGGCTACCTACGGCACACCGAACATCCAGGCGCTGACGCGGGCGAGCCGCGCTTTTTACGACGCGCCGCCGCCGGAGTTCGGGTCAGACCCCATCCTCTCGCCCCGTGGCGTGGTCTACGTGGCCGGGCCGGACCAGCTCGATATGCTGAAACAGGCCTATGCAGAAGCCCACGCCATCTCCCCCAACGTGGAATGGGTGGAGCAGGCCGCACTGCTGGCCCAGTTGCCATGCCTGAAGCCCGAAGCCGTGGCCGCAGGCATGAGCGAGCCCGAGGCGGCCGACATCGATGTGCACGCGCTGCACCAGGGCTACCTGCGTGGCCTGCGCCAGCGCGGCGGCCAGGTGCTGACGAATGCCGAGGTCACGGCCCTGCTGCGCATTGGCGATAGCTGGCAGGTGACTCTGGCCGATGGCCGGGTGCTGCAGGCCAAAACCGTTGTGAACGCCTCAGGCGCCTGGGCTGACGTGGTAGCGGGCCTGGCAGGCGTGCCGCCCATTGGCCTGGAGCCGCGCCGCCGCACCGCCTTCACCTTTGCCGTGCCCGAGGACATGGACGCCACGCACTGGCCTGCGGTGATCGGCATCGACGAGAGTTTTTACTTCAAGCCCGATGCGGGCCAGTTGCTGGGCTCGCCCGCCAACGCGGACCCTACGCACCCGCACGACGTGGTGCCCGAAGAGCTGGACGTGGCCACGGGGATTTATCACATCGAGGAAAAAACCACCTTCCAGATCCGCCGCCCCTCCCACACTTGGGCGGGCCTGCGCTCGTTCGTACCCGATGGCGACATGGTGATTGGCTGGGACAACCATGTACCCGGCTTCTTCTGGCTGGCCGGGCAGGGCGGGTATGGCATCCAGAGCGCGGCGGGTGCCTCGTTGTTGGCCCGGCAGTTGTTGCGCGGCGAGCCGCTGGCCGAGGAGCTGGTGCGCGAGAAGGTGGATGTGGCAGGGCTGTCGCCTGCGCGGCTGAGGTAGTTGCGCGCCCCTTGCTCTGGGTTGTCGAGGGGCTCAGGCGAACGTGTTGACCTGGGTGCCCAGCGTGCCAGACGTTGCCAGCGCCGGCTGGGGCATGGACTGCTGCATGGCGTCCAGCATCGTGGCGGCCGACACGGCCTGCATGTCCAGCGCCTTCTTCAAGACCACCATGTTCAGCGCGTCCGACGTCTTGGCACTGGCCAGCGCGGTGGCGGTGTTGACGATGCTGTTGGTGAGGGCGACGTCCATGGTGGTTCCTTGGGGTAATGGGTGGATATCGGCAATTTGGGAAGTGGGCTTGAGGGGTGTTACATCTCTGCGTTGCTGAGACCTCTACTCCAGCGCGGCCACCCCAATGGCCGTGCACGTCGCCAAATCAGACTCGCGCCCCTGGGGCAATTGCCGTGCTGTATCCCGCAGCGCAGTGCGCAAGCCTTCTTCCAGCGTAGGGTGGTAGAACGGCATACCCAGCAGATCGTGCACGGTGAGTTTTTGCTGAATGGCCAGCGCGAGCAGGTGGGCCATATGTTCGCCTTGTGGGGCGCACATTTCAGCGCCCAGCAGGCGGCCGGTGGCCTGGTCGGCGTGGATGCAGATGCGCCCGTGGTTTTGCTGCGCGGTGCGGGCGCGGCCCTGGTTGTCAAAGCTGGCTGTGCCGGTGACGGTGTGGGCGGGGTCCATGTCGGCAAAGCGCTGGCCCACGGTGGCGATGTTGGGGTCGCAGAACACGATGCCCAGCGGGGTGCGGCGCTGAAAGCGTGTGGGGGTGTCAGCCAGCGCGTTCATGCCCGCAATGTGGCCTTCGTCGGCGGCCTCGTGCAACAGGGGGGCATGGGTGTTGGCGTCTCCGGCCAGAAACACGGGCAAATCGCCTATTTGCTGGGTTTGTGGATTGACGGTGGGCATGCCGCGCTGGTCCAGGGGCACCCTCAGCGTCTCCAGGCCCAGGTACTGGATGTTGGGCACCCGGCCCATGGCCGCGATGACCTGGTCCACCACCACGCGGTTGTTGCCACTGGTGACTTCAATGCCGCCGGGTACTTCACGCAACTGCGCTTCGGCCCCCATGTGCAGCACCATTTCCTGCTTGAGCAGCGCTGTCAGTTCGGCGTTGAGCACTGGGTCGCTCAGGCCCGCCAGCGTATCGCCCGTGGTGAATGCGGCCACCTGCAAGCCCAGCCGCGCAAGGGCTTGCGAAATCTCCACCCCAATGGGGCCCATGCCAATCACGGCAATGCGGGGGCCGAGGGTGCTTTGCTCGAACAAGGTGTCGGTGGTGAGCATGCGGTCGCCAAACGCGAGCCATTCTTCCGGCACGCTGGGGCGTGACCCGGTGGCGATGATGATGCTGCGGGTGGCGTAGGCGGTGCCGTCAATGTCCACCGAGTGGGGGCCCAGCAGGGTGGCGCGCCCCGACATCTGTGCGCTGCCCAGTTCGCTGGTGGCTTTGAGGGCACCGGCCACAAAGTCGTCGCGCAGATCGCGCACGCGCTGCAGCACGGCGGGCAGGTCGGCGGTCAGCGCGCTGGCACCCCGCAGGCCGAATTCTTCAAACGTATGGCGGCGGTGGAAGGCGTTGGCCGCCTCGATCAGTGCCTTGGAGGGCATGCAACCCACGCGGGCGCAGGTGGTGCCCCAGGGGCCTTCGTTGACGATGAGGTAGCGTTCTGTGCGCTTGCGCACTTCGCGCAGGGCGGCCAGACCGGCGGTGCCTGCGCCGATGATGATGGTGTCGAGCGGTTGGCTCATAGCGTCTCCTTAGCAGCCCGGTAAAGCTCTGAGTGTGGCTGCCTGCCGCTACAGCGCTTGTAGGCGTAAAGGCATTTGTTCCGAATCGGCGCCAGGTCCGGCTGGGCTGCCCCTAGACATCATGGTCGCCGCCCCTCGACTAGGCGGCCGGTCTCCCACATCGTAGGTTGCGTCCAAGGACGTAGAGCTACATGCTGTGACTTGCGTCGTCAGCAACAAGGAGACCGACCATGCAAGAGAGTAGCAAGATTCACGTGGGATTGGACGTCCACAAAGACAGCATCAGCATCGCAGCGGCCGAGCCCGGGCGCATGCCTGGGCGCCTGATAGGCAAGGTCACGCACGATGTGAACAAGCTGTTCAAGGTGTTGACCAAGGTCGGCAACGCCGATCAGCTGCACATCGTGTACGAGGCCGGGCCTACCGGCTTTGGCCTTCAGCGCGCCTTGCAAAGCAAGGGTTACCTGTGCGAGATCATTGCCCCCTCGCAGATCCCGCGCCGCCCGGGAGACAGGATCAAGACCGACGGGCGCGACTGCGTTCAATTGGCCGAGTGCTCTCGCGCTGGCCAGTTGAGCGCCGTGTGGATCCCCGACCCAGAGGACGAAGCGATCCGCGACCTGTCGCGGGCGCGCGAAGACGCGGTCAACACTCGCGTGCAGGCCCGCCACCAACTCAAGGGGTTCTTGCTGCGCCACGACGTGCGCTACACCGGCAAAACTTCGTGGTGCGGCGCCTACTACCGCTGGCTGGGAACACTGAACTTCGGTGCTGGCGCCACGCAGACGGCATTTACCGAATACTGGCAAGCCGTGACGGCAGCAGATGACCGTGTGGACCGGCTGACGAAGGCGCTACAGGCCTCGATCACTGGCTGGCGCTTTGAGCCCGTGGTGGCTGCGCTGCAGGCGCTGCGTGGTATTGCCGCGATCACGGCGATTGGTCTGGTGGCAGAGATTGGAGATCTGGGGCGCTTTGCGCATCCCCGCAAGCTCATGGGGTATCTCGGCCTGGTTCCCGCGGAGCACTCCAGTGGTCAGCGCACGAGCCGGGGCAGCATCACCAAGACAGGCAACGCACACGCCCGGCGGCTGCTGACCGAAGCTGCCTGGAACTACCGCTTCAAGGCGCGCATCGGCAAACAAGCGCAGATCAGGCAACAAGATCTGTCCGAGCCGATACGAAGGATGGCATGGACAGCGCAGTTGCGACTGACACAGCGCTTCGCGGCGTTGAGTGCACGTGGCTTGCAGGCCAACAAAGCCTGCATCGCCGTCGCAAGAGAGTTGGCAGGCTTCATCTGGGCCATCGGCATGCAGGCGCAGCGCGAGCAAGGCCAAACCATCTGAAAGAAAAGAGGCAGGACAAGCAAGCAGCAGGATCGATCTGGCGATGCGATACGGGCCACGATAGGGCAACCCTCGAGACTCCTACCAGGGCACCGCAAGGCAGATCCCCGACGCTAGAGCGAGGCAGGCCCACGACGAATCGATGAAGTGCTGGTAACCAATCCGCGGATATGAGTCTGATTCATCGTCGCTGCTAACGCTCGTGTCGCATCACCCGATTGATCCTGAGAGCACACCAAATGAGGCACTGACAGTATTGACAATGGCGACCATATGAGGAGGATGGGCGGCAGAAGGCATCGAAGCGAAACGCGCGAGACCGGTTTATCGCGGGTTGCAGCGATGCTCCCTCTGCAGCCCAAACTCCCAGCTCAGGCGTCGGGCTCGGTCCAGCCCACGCGGCCTTGGCCGCTGTTGTTGATGCGCAGCACAAAGGCGGCGGCCTGGGCCTCGGGCAAGCGCAACTGCAGCGTGACGAGCGTGCTGTGCTGCACGTTGATCAGCTCCGCACCCGCGGCCTCGATCTCGCGGCGCAGCAGCCCCTCCAGCGCATAGGGCACATGGCACTGCAGGGTTTTCATGCGTTGCAGCGTGACCTTGGGCGCGGTCAGCAGGGCCTGGGCAATGGTGTCGGTGTAGGCGCGCACCAGTCCGCCTGCGCCCAGCTTGACGCCACCAAAGTAGCGCACCACGGTGGCCAACACGCCTTCCAGGTCCTGGTGGCGCAGCACGTCCAGCATGGGGCGGCCTGCCGTGCCACCAGGCTCGCCGTCGTCCACCGCCGCCGACTGTCCGCCCGCCAGCAGCGCCCAGCAGATGTGGGCGGCGCCGGGGTGCTGCTTCCACAGGGCATCCACCGTCGCCTGCGCACTGGCACGGTCGGCCATGGGTTGCACACAGCCGATGAAGCGGCTTTTCTTGATGATGATTTCGCTGTGCGCGGGCGCAACCAGGGTCTGTGACATGGGGCGAAGAGTTTACGGCGTGGCGGATTCGGCCGATTTGTGGCGTGCACCGTGCCGTTTGTCGCGATAAGCGCGCCCTTCGTGACAAAACCGTGTTGTTTGTGCGTTCTGTCACACCTGCAAAAGGCGCTCGTTCCTACACTTGAGGCTTGTTGCTGTGGCCTAACCTGCTGCTACCGATTTGAAAGCACTCAGGCCATCAGAAAAGGAACTGCCATGTTTGCCGCACCATTTACCGCACCCCTGCATGAAACCCTCGCCAGCCACGTTTTTGGTCGGTTGATGCCCCAGCGCGCGCAGCCAAGTGTGGCGGAGGCGGTCATGGCCCCAGTGCAGGCAGCATCCGTTGTGGAGGACGATGCGATCCCGGACTTGGCCCAGCGGGTGCGCGAAGTGGGGGAGTGGTAACCAAAAGCGCCGGGCTGCCGGGCCGTGCACTCCGGTCTGCAGGCTGCTATGAACAAAAAATGGTCCATCGGGACCATTTTTTATGAATCAATCACTCCAGGTTGCGCGCACCAGCACAGGAGCGAAGGGTGCAGGCCATGGGAGATATCAGGACGTTCGTCTGTGAAGGACTTGTTTGGTCAGTTGACAAGCAGGCACAGCGGCGCGCCCCGTCAGGTGTTTCTAGAGCTTGAGCTCCCACGTCTCCCCCACCAGCTGCCGGCCAAAACCTTCATACGGCTCTGACTTGACCAGCTTGAATCCGCGTTTGGCATAAATGCCCCGTGCAGCAGCCAGGCAGCTGTTGGTCCACAGCACCATCTTCTTGTAGCCCTTGGCCCGCGCAAAGGCGATGCACTCGTCAGTCAGGCGCGCACCCAGACCCAGCCCGCGCGCCTTGGGCGACAGGATTAGCATGCGCAGCTGGGCCGTGGTGGCCGATTTGCGCACCACAAACACGGCGCCTACACGTTCGCCGTCCAGTTCGGCCACCCAGCACCGCTCCCACGCCGGCTGGAACTTGCGCAAAAACTGCGCGGCGATGTCGGCCACCAGGGCTTCAAAGCGGCTGTCCCAGCCGTATTCGCGCCAGTAGATCTCGCCGTGCTGTTGCACCACCCAGCCGATATCGCCGGGAACCGGGTCGCGCAGCACGGCCATGCGCGTGGCCTTAGGCGCCGCGTTGGCGGGGTCCAGCAAGGCTTCGATGCGTTCCATGGCGTCCACCAGCTCCTGCTGGCGCGCGGGGGGCAGGGGGGTCAGCAGGGCTGCGGCCTCGTCGCGTGAGCGTTGCTGCAGCGGCTCGAACACCTCGCGCCCCGTGGGGGTGAGGGTGAGCATGCTCTGGCGGGCATCCTTGGCGCTGGCGCTGCGGGTGATCCAGCCGGATGCTTCAAAACGGCGCAGGATGCGGCTCAGGTAGCCGCCGTCCAGGCCCAGGTCGCGCGCCAGTTCGCTGGCAACGGGCGCCTCGCGGTGCGCCAGTTCGTACAGCACGCGTACATCGGTGAGCGACAGGTCGCTGCCCAGATACGGGTCGAGCACGCCCACCCGCCGGGTAAAAAAGCGGTTGAAACGCCGCACTGCTTTCACGGCTGCGGAGGTGGGCTGGGACGTAGTGCTGGTCGTGGTCATGAATGCCTTAGTCATGCAATTAATTGACTTTGGCAAGTATATGCCTGATGTTCATCAAGACCTCCAACGCACAAGGGCAACGCGCAAGCAGCGACAAAAAGGGCTTGCCGCCGTAAAATCTCGGGTTAACCACCACAGCCGCGCCCCACGACGCCCTTGACGCACAAGGGCCGGCCGCGAAACTCCTCTGCATGAACGCCCCCGTTGACGTCTCCTTTTTTGCGCGCGCCGCAAAGCCATTGACCAGCTACCGTCCGTACTGGGCCAAGCGCTTTGGCACGGCCCCGTTCCTGCCGATGAGCCGCGCCGAGATGGACAAACTGGGCTGGGACAGCTGCGACATCATCCTGGTGACGGGCGATGCCTATGTGGACCACCCGAGCTTCGGCATGGCCGTGATCGGCCGCACGCTCGAAGCCCAGGGCTTTCGCGTGGGCATCATCGCCCAGCCGGATTGGCAAAGCGCCGAGCCCTTCAAGGCGCTGGGCAAGCCCAACCTATTCTGGGGCGTGACGGCGGGCAACATGGATTCGATGATCAACCGGTACACCGCCGACCGGAAGATTCGCAGCGACGACGCCTACACCCCCGGCGACATCGGCGGCAAGCGCCCCGACCGCGCCGCCATCGTTTACAGCCAGCGATGCCGCGAGGCTTACAAGGACGTGCCCATCATCCTGGGCGGCATCGAAGGCAGCCTGCGCCGCATCGCCCACTACGACTACTGGAGCGACAAGGTGCGCCGCTCCATCGTGGTGGATGCCAAGTGCGACCTGCTGCTGTACGGCAACGCGGAGCGCGCGCTGGTTGAGGTTGCCCACCGCATCGCCGCACGCGAGCCGGTCGAGCAGATCACCGACGTGCGTGGCACGGCGTTTGTGCGCAGGCCCGACGATGAGACCGGCAAGGGCTGGTTCGAGATCGACTCCACCAGCGTAGACGAGCCTGGCCGCGTGGAGGCCCACGTCAACCCCTACATGACCACCAGCGAGCAGGCCGCCGCCCAGGGCAGCACCTGCAGCAAGGAGGATGCTCCTGATTCCGTAGCTGCTAGCGAAGGTGGGGTAAGCGCTGGGGGCCAAAAAGACCCAAAATCTGCCGAACCCAACCCCGCCATCCAGCCCATGCTGTTCGTGGCGAACCCGGCGCTCAAGGCCAAGCTCAAGGTGCCTCCGCGCGACAAAAGCGTGATCCGCCTGCCCAGCTACGAGCAGGCCAAAAGCGACCCCGTGCTGTATGCCCATGCCAATCGCGTGCTGCACCTGGAAACCAACCCCGGCAACGCCCGCGCGTTGGTGCAGGCGCACGGCGAGGGCGTGACCGCGCGCGACGTGTGGATCAACCCGCCGCCCATCCCGCTCACCACGGCGGAGATGGACTATGTGTTCGACCTGCCCTATGCCCGTGGCCCGCACCCCAGCTACGCCGACGAGAACGGCAGCCACGACGGCGCGACCAAGATCCCCGCGTGGGAGATGATCCGGTTCTCGATCAACATCATGCGCGGCTGCTTTGGCGGCTGCACCTTCTGCTCGATCACCGAGCACGAGGGCCGCATCATCCAGAGCCGGTCCGAGGATTCGATCATTCAGGAGATCGAAGACATCCGCGACAAGGTCAAGGGCTTCACCGGCACCATCAGCGACCTGGGCGGCCCCACGGCCAACATGTACCGCCTGGGCTGCAAGAGCCCCGAGATCGAAGCCGCCTGCCGCAAACCGAGCTGCGTGTACCCGGGCATCTGCTCCAACCTGGGCACCAACCACGATCCGCTGATCAAGATCTACCGCCGTGGCCGCGCATTGAAGGGCATCAAGAAGATCCTGATCGGCTCGGGCCTGCGCTACGACCTGGCGGTGAAATCGCCTGAGTACGTGAAGGAGCTGGTGCAGCACCACGTGGGCGGGTATTTGAAGATCGCGCCCGAGCACACCGAGCAGGGGCCGCTCACCAAGATGATGAAGCCGGGCATCGGCAGCTATGACAAGTTCAAGCAGATGTTCGAGAAGTTCAGCGAAGAGGCGGGCAAGAAGCAATTCCTGATCCCGTACTTCATCGCCGCGCACCCGGGCACCAGCGACGAGGACATGATGAACCTCGCCATTTGGCTGAAAAAGAATGGCTTCCGCGCCGACCAGGTGCAGACCTTCTACCCCAGCCCCATGGCCACGGCCACGGCCATGTACCACAGCAACAAGAACCCGCTGCGCAAGATCACGCGCGACAGCGAGGCTGTGGACATCGTGCGCGGCGACAAGCGCCGCCGCCTGCACAAGGCCTTTTTGCGCTACCACGACCCCAACAACTGGCCGTTGCTGCGCGAAGCGCTCAAGGCCATGGGCCGCGCGGATCTGATCGGCAACGGCAAGCACCACCTGATACCGACCTTCCAGCCGCTGACCGACGGCGGATACCAGAGTGCGCGGCGCAAGAACTCGACGCCCGTGGGACAGAAGGCAGAAGCCGCCAAAGTGCTGCCTTCCCGGCCTGCCAAGCCAGGGCAGCCCCAAAAGGGCCGCATGCTGACCCAGCACACCGGCTTGCCGCCGCGTGTGACCGGGGCGGCCAAACCATCGGCACGCAAGCCCCGCTGACCATGCCTACGCCCTGACGCATCTGTCTGGCCCGTCGGGTTTGCGGGATGTATCGCGGGAGGCGTATCCACAAGGTGCCTCCACCGGCGAATTTGGCGTGCAGATGCGCACCCGCGACATGGCGCGCCTGACGCTGCTCTACCTGCGTGGCGGCGAGTGGAATGGCCGCCAGCTGGTATCGCGCGATTGGGTAGCCAGGGTGTTTGCGCCCACGGTGTCTATGGGTTGGCGGCTGCGCGCTATGCCGACCAGTGGTGGAGCATGCCGGAGCGGGGAGGGCACGGCCGTGGGGTTCCACCGGCAAATCCTGCTGGTGATGCCCCGGCACGGTATTGCGGCAGCGTTTACCGGGCGCAAGCACTGGGCCTTTGCGCCCCGGATGGATTTGCTGGATCCCGGCCAAAACTCCTTCTGCCGTTTTCAACCAGCGTTGCCAGCCCGGCCGGTACCGCTGCTGCGCGATGAATGCAAGCTTCAGCCTTCTGCTGCGTGGGTGCCCACCACCACCGATTGCGGGCCGTCACCGGCGGGCTGTGAGATCAGGTCCTCGATGATGAAGGTGCGGTAGTAGAAGGCGGTGACTGCACCTTGGGGCGCAATGGCTTCCACCAGGGTGTCGGTATTGTCTTTGTCGGCCATGGCGATCAGCATGCCGTGGTGGCCAGTGCCCGCCAGGTCGGCAATGCGGCGCACCATGTCGCCCTCGGCGCCCACCGAGGGCATCGGGGCATCTGCCGTGCCCAGGGTGCGGACGATCTCTTGCAGAATGACCTCGGGGCTAGCGTAGGCGGTGTCGCCCTGGTGGCCGGCGGCCTGCAACGCGGTGGCGGCCTGGCGCACGCAGTCTTCGTCGGGGAAGAGTGCGAACACATGGCCGGTGGGGTAGAAAACGCCGCCCATGTTGGTCATGGTGGAATCAAGAATGAGGGGTTTCATGGGCTTCTCCCGAGGTGTTTCAGACCTTTGGGATTGAAACCCGTGGCTCTGGCGCACGGTGTAGGCCAGCGGGCAATCTGCGCGTCAGCCCCCTGTGTTGCGCGCGATGGGCTGCAAATTTTGAATCAAAATTGCCTCTGGTGCTTATGTATCAAGCGTTAGCAGCTATCAAATTGATACTGCATTGGTGGCGCCGCTATGGCAGCCACCCGCCCACCCAGGCCGGGGTGATCTCACTTTCGGTGCAGATTACCCGGTTAGGATGCTCGGGTTAACCCTAGATTTGTGTTTTCTGAGGCTAGGTGGTCTGCCCTCCTGGCAGTCTTTTCAAAGTGTGGTTTGAAGACGAGCTGTCAGTTGTGAACCGGTGGCCTGCGTGAGTCCCGTTCGCCCATCGACCAAAAACAACGACTTGCAGAACGGCCGATAGAGCCACGATCGATCATCTACCGCCACCCATCTGCGATGTGGCACATCGTTGGCCCAAAGCCAGGCATGGCACTCGGCCTCCCGCTCGTACCCCACCAGCGTATTCGGGACGTTCGTTAGATCGCAATATCTGGGGGTAACACCTTCGATCATGGCGGCAATGTCCGGAGAGAACCTTTCCAATAGATCCTCATAGGCCTGTTCCAGGCGCCAGGTGCTGGTGATCACGATCTGGCACTCGGGCATCCACGCAAGGGCATCTACATGAGCCCGTATGAGGCTGCAGGGCATTCGCTGTTCGAATGGGTTCCAATCCTGGAGTCGGTGCTCCAACCCCACCCAACCGTTGCCCTGGTACTGAGTAGCACCTGGTGCATTCGCCCCGGGTACAGCGCAACCCTTAAGCGCCTTCCAGCGTCCTTGCGTGCTCGGTTTATTGGCGGGACATACCACAGACGTGTGCATGGCGTGGACCCATGGAACCTGTCCATGTTCCGCACCACACCCCGGGGCGTGCAAGTTCAAGAAGACGCTCAGCGCAGAAAACCCCATCAGTGGATAGCACTCGATGATGATCTGGAAGATTGGCCTGACTCCTGTCGGCAAAACCTGATCGCATGCGAGGGAACTACGGGCTTGTCAAACCCCGAGGTACAACACGAACTGAGGGAGAAACTGCGCAGCTGTCATGTCGCCTTGTCGGCCAGAACCCCATAGCAGCTCGCGGGGCACGGTGGACTTAAAAACGGTCTAACTATCGAACCTTCATTCGAGAAATCCCCTGCCGCAAGTGTCTTGGATGCAAGGTTGGACGCATCCTGAATGTACATTTGGACGAGCCCTCAATGTACATTTGGACGGTAAACGCACCATTGCTTTCCCATGCATAGTCCGACCATCCCGTTTCGCCTAGTCTCCACTCAGCGCGAAGAGCAATTGGCTCAATTCAACGCCAGGAAAGAAATTGCTTGGTTTGGGTTTAGGGGGGCGTTCAAAGAGCCAGGCTTGGCGATCATCAATTTCACCAAAATCGAATCTGGCCTTCAGGGAGGTGGAGGAACCTCCGCAATCAATGGCGGTGTTATCGCCGCAGGTTTTGATGCAGCCTTCGTGCTTGCCGGTTTGGGTCACTACGATTCCAAGGTCGTCGTCACTCTGGAGTTGTCGGTCAAATTTTTGTCCCTTGCACTTGTCAACGAGTCGCTTGCATTCCAAGCGCATGTGGTTCGATCTGCTAAAAACTTCTCGTTCGCCGAGGGCTTTCTCTCTCAGGCAGGTACAGGGCCAGCCCAGCATTTGGCAATTGCCACCGCTATGGTGGCGCCTGCGCGCTAGGCACGCGGCGGGAATGCGCAAGGCGCCAAAGGTGTCCTTCCCCTCGGCTGAGATGGAGATTTTCGACGGTCGTTCACCCAAGGCGCGAGCGTTCTAACTCGTAGAGACACCACCAGCAATGGGCTCGTTTGCTGCTTTCCGAGCTTATATGCCGATTGAATTCCGTGAGGCCTTGACCTTCCCACCGTGGCAAGGTTCATAGTCAAAACGTGAATCAACCAAAGGAGGCTCACATGGTCCATATCAATGTTCCTGATATGACGTGCGGCACTTGCGCCCAGCGCATTGGTCGTGCAATAGCTCAGGCCCAACTGCCTGGGGGCGTCGAAGTAGAAATCGACGTAGCTACACGTCAGGTACGCATCCCGGCGCAAGCCGGAGAAAGCACTGTGGAGCTTGTCCGCTCAGCGATTGAGCGTGCTGGATACAAAGCAGACGCGGCGGTGAGTCCTGCATCTCGCCGAACAACCGGTGGCTGCTGCTGTGCGTCTCGGCCCGTAGCCCCTGTTGACGTGGATCAAGACGGTGCAAGGCAGACGTCGTCATGCTGCAGTTGAACCTACAAGGAGACCATCATGCGTCTGAATATCGTCGCTGGGCTGTTGACAACCCTTTTCGTGGCGGGCTGTGCCGTCGCGCAATCTCCAAAACCTGCGGACGAACACGCAGGCCACCACCCCGGTGATGCGCAGAGCGGTGGCGTAACCACCCAGTCTGCCCCGGCAGCTACCACCCCGCCAACACCGGACGCCTTTGATCGTCAGATGAAGGCGATGCAGGAAATGCACAAAAAAATGCAGGCGGCCAAGACTCCCACCGAACGTTCAGCGCTGATGGGGGAACACATGAAGCTCATGCAGTCAGGCATGGCCATGATGGGCGCGGGTAGTTCTGGTGGCATGGGGATGGGAATGATGCAGCAAGGGGCGCAGACCAAACCTGCCATGCCTGCAGCCTCTGGAAACTCGGGTATGGGAGGCATGATGGGCATGCACGCTCAAATGGAGCGCCGTATGGCCATGATGGAACAGATGATGCAAATGATGGTGGACCGCCAAGCAGCCATGCCATCCAAGTAGTCTCACCGCGAACGTTCTTTGCGGGGGCAAGCTATCACTATTCCAAACGCTGGTGAGCTGCGCGAGGCTTGGTGACTCAGTCACTAACCACAGTGCAGTTGCGCCCGAGCGCCTTTGCCCTATAAACAGCTTGATCAGAGCGTTTTAGCAGTCGGGCGAGGAAATCCGCTCCGGTTTGGTGTACTGCACACGCCAGCCCGACACTGACCGTTACTGGCCCTGCCAATGAGCGCACCCGTCTGGCGCATTTGTGCACCCGCTCAGCAATTCTGGCAGCTGCTTCTGCGTCCGCATCAGGTAACCAAAGGACGAATTCTTCCCCACCGTATCGCACCACCAGGTCCGAACCACGTGCGTCTGCCTGTATCTGGCGAGCAAAGTTCACCAGCACCCGGTCGCCCTCGGGATGGCCATGCGCGTCGTTGATCCGTTTGAAGTAGTCCACGTCCACCATCAACAACGACACGTAACTCTGTCGAGAGGCCGTCCGTTGCCACTTCTGCACGATCAATTCCAGCGCACGGCGGTTTTTAAGACCTGTAAGCGGATCAGAGAGACTCAGTTCCGAAAGCTGGCGATTCTGCAATTCAACCTGTTCATTGCTGGCGGCCAAGCGCTGGGCAAGACCCTGGGCCTCTGCACGGGCCTTGATCAACTCGCCTTCGAAACGGCTGCGTTCGCGGGCCACAAAAAAGGCCCATACGATGTGGTCGCCCGTCTCCAGGCGCTTGCTGACCGCATTGACCATGACAGGAACAGTCTCGCCGCCAACACCGCGCAGGTGGAGGAATACTTCGCGCGCACTCTTGGCGTGATGCAGCGTGGGAAACAGGTGGGTCTGGCTGAAAATTCGAGAAGCTGGTGTCAACAGTTCATCCATGGAGTGGCCGAGCCAAAACGCCTCCGTGCCCCCGATCAGGACAAGGAACTCCCTGTTCATCCGCACGATGTGCCCCACCGGGTCCGTGATCATCATCGCGCAAGGGATGTCATCAACCGCCAGCATGTTCCGCCCTCTCGGTTTCGCTCACGCTAAGGAGAGATATCGCTGCATGGCGGCCGTCACCAGGTGCGGATGACTCATGTGGGCGCAGTGTCCGGTCACGTCCAGCACTTCCAGCGTGCTGTCCCTGAGCTTCTTGTGCATGTATTCCCCCACCGAATGGGGCGCCAACGCATCGTTGCCATGCTGCAGGATCAGACTCGGCCGGGTCACGCGCGACAGCTCCTCTCTGGTATCCGCAAAGAAGGTTGCCTGCGCAAAGACACGAGCCATCGTAGGATCGGTTGAGCAGAAACTCTCAGACAACTCCCCGCCCAGACTGTCTGCCTGCGGCGCTCCCGCCACAATGGGTGCGAGGTAGCTGGACCAGCCCATGAAGTTCTGGTCCATGAGGTCCAATAGGCCCTCCAAATCCTGGCGCTCGAACCCTCCAAGGTAATCCGGAGCGTGATTGATGTAGCAAGGCGACGGGCCAACCAGAATCAGGCGATCAAAAAGCATAGGTCGCTCGATGGAGGCCAGCAGGCCGATGCTGGCACTGACCGAATGTCCAACAAAATGCACTCCGCGCTCGATGCCCAATGCGTCGCATACATCCAGCAGATCTTGCACGTAGCCTTTCAGACTTGCGTACTTCACGGGGTCAAAGGCGGCCAAGTCTGATTGGCCGCAGCCGACGTAGTCGAACAAGACCTGGTGGCACTTACCTTCAAAGGCCGGAGTGATGTGTCGCCACATATGCTGGCTACACCCAAAGCCGTGCGCATAGACGAGCACGGGGACGTCCGGGCGAATTGCATCGATCACATGCACGTTGTTGCGCTTACGAATTTCCACTGTTGTTCTTTCCGGGCGGTCAGTCCGCAGATTTTGCACGCCTGACGCTTGCACCGTGCGCAAAATAGCATGCAAGCGTGCGCGATTGGGAGTGAGAAACAACTGGTTTATCGCTAGCACCAGCTTGCGCAACGCAGCGTTCAGCCTCCAGATGCCTCTGTTTTCACTCTCCTTGGCTTTCGCATCAGCACATAGGCTGCAGGAATCACGAACAAAGAAAGCAGCGGTGCGGTCACCATACCGCCCAGCATGGGAGCCGCGATGCGGCTCATGACCTCCGAGCCTGTCCCGCTGCTCCACACGATGGGCACCAGGCCCGCCAGAATGACTGCCACGGTCATGGCCTTGGGTCGCACGCGCAGCACGGCACCTTCCCGAATCGCGTCCAGCAGCTCTTCCAGTGTGGGCTGCCTGCCGTCTGGACATCTCTCTGCGAGTGCCTGCTTGAGGTAGATGAGCATGACCACCCCGAACTCTGCCGCGACCCCCGCCAGGGCGATGAAGCCCACACCGGTGGCGATGGACAGGTTGTAGTTCATCAGGTAGAGGAACCAGATGCCCCCGGTCAACGCGAATGGCAACGTCGCCATGATCAGTCCCGCCTCACCCATGCGCGAGAAGGTCAAGTACAAAAGCACGAAAATGATCAGCAAGGTGGCTGGTACCACCACCTTGAGGCGAGCATTGGCCCGCTCTAGGTACTCGAACTGGCCAGAGTACGTGATGCTGACTCCTGGCTGCAGCTTGATCTGTCGGCTCACCGCGTCGCGCAGGTCATTGGCCACCGATGCCAGATCTCGTCCCCGCACATCAACATACACCCAGCCCGATGGACGGGCGTTCTCACTCTTGAGCATGGGCGGCCCATCGGTGATGGAGATGCTGGCCACCGTTGCCAGCGTGATTTGCTGCCCCATGGGGGTGGAGATGGGCAACTGGGCCAGCCGTTCGGGCGAGTCTCTCCACTCACGCGGGTAGCGCAGGTTGATGGGGAAGCGCGCCAGGCCCTCGACCGTTTCCGAGACGTTTTCACCGCCAATGGCCCCGGAGACCACGGCCTGGATATCGGACACATTCAGCCCGTAGCGCCCCGCGGCCGTGCGATCGATGCGGACATCGACGTAGCGGCCCCCTGTCAGGCGCTCGGCCAGTGACGAGGCCACTCCCGGAATGCCTTTGGCGACCTGCTCGACCTGTGCCGCGATCCCATCGATCACCTGCAGGTCGTTGCCCGTCACCTTGACACCGATGGGGCTCTTGATGCCGGTTGCCAGCATGTCGATTCGGTTGCGAATGGGTGGAATCCAGATGTTGGACAGGCCGGGGATCTTGACGGCCTTGTCCAACTCTTCGATCAGGCCCTCGGGCGTCATTCCTGGACGCCATTGGTCTCTGGGCTTGAGCTTCACCGTGGTCTCGAACATTTCCAGCGGGGCCGGATCGGTGGCGGTCTCTGCGCGGCCCGCCTTGCCGAAGACGCGCTCGACCTCGGGCACCGTCTTGATCATCCGGTTGCTCAATTGCAGAAGCTCCGTGGCTCGCTGTGCCGACAGGCCCGGCAGGGCTGACGGCATGTACAGCAGATCGCCTTCATCCAGCCTGGGCAGGAACTCGCCCCCCAACCGCGACAGGGGCCAGATCGTGGTCGTCAGCGCCAGCACGGCGATGACCAGGGTGGATTTGGGACGATGCAAGACCCACTCAAGGCAAGGTCGGTACACGGCAATCAGCGCGCGGGTGATGGGGTTTTTCTGCTCGTCAGGGATACGCCCCCGGATCCAGTAGCCCATGAGGACCGGGATCAGCGTGACCGAGAGTGCCGCAGCTGCGGCCATCGCGTAGGTCTTCGTGAACGCCAGCGGTCCAAACAAGCGGCCTTCCTGTGCTTCCAGCGTAAAAACGGGCACAAAGGACAACGTGATGATAAGCAGCGAGAAGAACAGCGCGGGGCCCACCTCCTCGGCAGCTTCGGTGATCACTTTCCAGCGTTCTTCCCCCACCAGTTGGCGGTCGGGATGCTTGTGCTGCCAGGCCTCCAGCTTCTTGTGGGCGTTCTCGATCATCACCACTGCTGCATCGACCATGGCGCCCACGGCGATTGCAATCCCGCCCAGGGACATGATGTTGGCGTTGATGCCCTGGTAGCGCATCACCAGAAACGCCGCCATGATCCCCAGCGGCAGAGAAATGATGGCGACCAGCGCAGAACGCAGGTGCCAGAGGAACAAGACACAGACCACCGCCACCACAATGAACTCCTCTACGAGTTTGGTGGTGAGGTTCTGGATCGCCCGCTCGATGAGTGCGCTGCGGTCGTAGGTGGTGACGATCTCCACGCCCTGGGGCAGGCTGCTTTGCAGCTCGCTGAGTTTGGCCTTTACGGCCTGGATCGTTTCCTGGGCGTTCTTGCCAGATCGCAGCACGACCACGCCTCCAGCCACTTCCCCCTCGCCGTCGAGTTCAGCGATGCCGCGCCGCATTTCCGGCCCGATCTGGACGGTGGCGACATCCCCCAGGCGCACAGGCACCCCTGCGCGCGACACCAGCGGGATGGCCCGAAAATCATCCAGCGTCTTCAGGTAGCCGCTGGCGCGCACCATGTATTCGGCCCCGGACAATTCCAGCACCGATCCACCCGTTTCCTGGTTGGCACCCATGATGGCCTCGCGCACCTGTCCCTGGGTCAGCCCTTGGGCCGCGAGCTTGATGGGATCGAGCACGACCTGGTACTGCTTGACCATGCCCCCGACCGATGCCACCTCAGCGACGTTGGGCAGGCTCTTGAGTTCGAACTTCAGGAACCAGTCCTGCAAGGCGCGAAGCTGGGCCAGGTCGTTTTTGCCGGTGCGATCTACCAGGGCGTACTGGAAGATCCAGCCCACCCCGGTGGCATCTGGGCCCAACGACGACTTGGCCGTAGCGGGTAGTCGTCCCTGCACCTGGTTCATGTACTCCAGCACCCGCGAGCGCGCCCAGTACAGGTCCGTGCCATCCTCGAACAGGATGTAGACGAATGAGTCGCCAAAGAACGAGAAACCTCGCACCGTCTTGGCGCCCGGGACGGACAGCATGGTGGTGGACAGCGGGTATGTGACCTGGTTCTCCACTATCTGCGGTGCTTGGCCGGGATAGGAAGTGCGAATGATGACCTGGACATCCGACAAATCGGGAAGAGCGTCCACGGGGGTGCTGCGCACACCCCACACGCCCCAGGCCGTAAGCATCACGGTCGCCAGCAGAACCAGGAGTCGGTTCGCCACCGACCAGCGGATCAGACGCGCGATCATGGCTTGATCCTTTCCACGGCAGTGATCACGAAGTCCTTGCCTTGCTGCTGGAAGGTGAACTTCACCTGCTGCTCGGGTTTCAGTGCTTTTGCCAGTTCTGGGTTTGCCAACTTGAATGGCATGGTCATGCCGGGCCACTTCAGTTCAGGCACGGCCTCGTGGGTAAGGGTCAGCTCGGTGGGCGTGACCTCATCGACCACCCCTCGCACCGTAAAGCTCTTGGACGCCGGAGCCGCAGAGGCCGAGGAACCCTGTTCAGCGATGGGTTGCGCGCTGCTGCCTGGAGGCAGTGCGGGCATGATGCCTCGCAGGCTGGCTTCCGAGTCGATCAGGAACTGTGCCGAGGCGACCACCTGTTGTCCTGCGGTGAGGCCGCCTTGAATGACGAGGCGGTCATCGATTTCCCCGCCGAGTTGCACCTGGACGGGGTGGTACTTGCCAGGACCGTCCACCACGTAGACCAACGCCCTCTTGCCGGTGCGGATCACCGCTTCGCTGGGCACCAGCAGCGCTGGTTGTGTGCGTCCGGCCAGGACGATCTGCCCGGACATGCCCGCCTTCAGGCGCTGGGTGGGGTTGGGAAGCTCCAGGCGCACGCGCACCGTGCGGGTGTCCCGGTTGGCCTCTGGGAGGATGCTCACGACCCGGGCGTTGAGGGTTTCGCCCGGAAACGCGGCCAATCGGACCTGGGCGTCCTGCCCCAGTTGCAAGGGACCGCTTTGCGCTTCAGGAACGGCCGCTTCGATCCAGACGCTGGCCAGGCCGTTTACGCGCACCAGACTGCCCCCCGAAGAGACCGTCATGCCCTGGCGCACCATCAGTTCAGCCACCATGCCGGCCTGCGGGAAGGTCACCGTGTAGCGGCCCTGAGGTTCGCCCGTGCGCTCCACCTGGGCCACGAGCGAGGCAGGCATGCCCAGCAGCGACAGCCGCTGGCGCGCTGCTGTCGTCAGCGACTCGTCCTTGAGCGCCCGGACCGCGAGAAACTCGCGCTGCGCAGCCACCCACTCTGGCAGCAGTAGATCGGCCAATGGCGCGCCTGCGGCCACCACGTCGCCCGGGGCCCGGGCGTAGACCCGCTCCACGAACCCGGCTGAGCGCGCCTGGACGATGCTCACATCCCGGTCATTGAGCTGGACCGTGCCCAGCACGTCCACATCGGACCCAATGTCGCGCTGCTCGACCATGGCCGTGCGCAGGCCGAGCGCTTGTACTGCCTGCGCGGAGACGCTCAGGCCGGAGCTTTCCTCTGCGCCCTCATCCGCATACTTGGGAACCAGCGCCATGTCCATGTAGGGCGACTTGCCTGGCTTGTCGAACTTCTGCGTCGGCACCATGGGGTCGTACCAGTACAGCACCTTGCGGTCGGCCTTCGCAGTTTCGGCCGAGGTAGGAACGGCGCCAGAGGCGTGGTTGCTCGCGGTGCGCCATTGGGAGACGCCCCAGCCGAGGGCGATGCCTGTGGCAACCAATGCCACGGCCACAACGGTCTTCTTGAAAACGGTATTGGTCATGTGGTTCTCCCTTCAGTCCGCGATCAGGCTGTTCAGGCGGGCAATCACCGTGTCCCGCTGTGCCTGCAGCTCAATGAGTCGCCAGTGCGCCTCCCGCACCTGGGCCCTTGTAGCCAGCACGGCGCTCAAATCGCCCTTGGCAGACTGGTAGTTGGCCAACGCGAGTTCGGCGCGCCCTTGTGCCAAGCCGATGCCAGCCGATTGCAGCCGCTCGATCTGACTGTTCAGTGCCGCCAGCTCTGAGGCGCTGTCCTCCAGCTCCTGTAGGTGCCTGCGGGTCACGTCCTCCTGCTCGGCTTCCAGGCGCTGCAGCTCCAGCTGCTTGGCCTTGATCTGGGGTCCCTGACGCCGCTCCTGTTGCCAGGGAAGATCAAAGGTCACCTGGAAAGACACCATGTCGCCCCAGCGGCGGTCGCGGCGGCTGTAGGCGACTTCCCAGGACCAATCACCCTTGGTTTCTGCCTGGGCTTCGCGCGTTTCCGCCAAGGCCATGGCTTGCATGGCGGGGTACTGCGCGAGTTCCGCGTGGCGGTGTACCTCTGACCGAAGCTGGTCCAAAGGGCGGCTCAGCGGCCCGGGAACTCCCTGCAGCGCCTCGTCGGCGCGGGCGCCAACCCAGCGCCGCAACATCGCCCTGGCCTTGGATCGGTCCCGCTGCAGATCGTCCCTGCGGTCCGACAGCGCAAGAGCCTCCTGCTTGGCCATCAGAAGATCGCCCGCCTGGGCCGTCCCCCCTGCGATGCGGGCAGGCAGGCTGTCCTGCAGGCGCTGGTTCTCACTCAGTAGACCGGCAAGCACCTGGTCGCGCTGTTCAATGGCCTGGGCCATGATCCAGGCTTGGCTCAGCTCCTGGCGGATCTGCAGACGCTGGACCCCCAGAGTGGCGCGTTCGCGCTCCACCTTGGCCTGGGCGCTGGCGATCTGCGCATCTCGTTTGGCACGGTTGGGAACCTCCTGCATCAGCGCCAGGCGTTGCATGGTCATGGACTCGCGCGTAAGGCTGAAGCGATCCATGCCGCTGATGGGAAAGTTCTCGACCCCGACCGAGAGCTTTGGATCCGGCAGAGTTCCCGCCGACTTCTGGGTACTGCTGGCTGCGTCAATCTGCAGCCGCTGGGCCGTGATACGAGGGCTGTGCTGCTCCGCCAGATCCAAGGCTTCGGCAAACCCCAGGGCGTGGGCCTGGTTGCCTGCAAGGCCGATGCCGGCCAGTAGGAATCCGAGAGCGCAAAGGCGCAGATGGTTGAGGTTGCGCACACGGATGCGCGGCGAGAGAGGATGAATGCGCAGTTGCGCAGGCAGGCGCTCGCAGGGAGCGCCGAAGGAGATGTTGGGCATGATGGTCCTCGAAATGAAGGGGCACGAAGTCAGACCTGCGCGCACGCTGCAAGGCAGCGCACACGCCGTGCACGTTCAATTCCGAAAGACCTGATGGGTCAGATAGATGGGGGGAGAGCCCGCTCGACTGTCCAGCTCTGCGTAGACAGCCCGAGGGTCAATATGGCGTTCTGAGTCCAGGATCACGGGCAGCACATAAGCAACCCAGATGGCGTGCGCCGCGAGCGCCTGCAGATCGAGACCTTGTAGCGAGGGGGAGGACAAGCTGTCGCCGTCACAATGGGCTCGGCACAGCTGGGGATCTTGCTCATCCATGGTGCCCGCCATTGCATGGCATTCGGGCATGGAAGGCATGCCAACCGCATCTTCCATGACCATGTCCACTTTTTGCATCAACGCCGCATGGGCGGCGGAGTCCAGCTTGGGACAGGCATAGGCGGCCAACGCGAACTGCATCAGAAGCAACGCCGCGACCAGAACGCTGGTTATCCAGCGTCCTTGGCGCGATACCGTGCTTTTGGCGAAGATCATGGTGCGAATGGTATCCCCAGCGGTGGTCACGGACTTAACCTAGATCAAATCCGGGCCTGCAGAGCTAACTCAGCCTTTGCGCAGCCGCAGCGCGTTGGTGATCACCGACGCAGAACTTAGGCTCATCGCCAGGGCCGCAATCATTGGCGACAGCAGCCATCCGGTGAAGGGATACAGCAGCCCTGCGGCGATCGGGATGCCCAGCGCGTTGTAGAGGAAGGCAAACATCAGGTTCTGCTTCATGTTGCCCACCGTTGCCTCCGACAATTCCCGCGCTGTGGAAATCCCCCGCAGATCGCCCTTGACCAAGGTGACCTGTGCGCTGTTCATCGCCACATCGGTGCCGGTACCCATCGCGATCCCCACATCCGCCTTGGCAAGGGCGGGCGCGTCGTTGATTCCGTCCCCCGCCATGGCAACGACACGGCCTTCGGCCTGCAGCCGCGACACCAGAGCCAGCTTGTCCGCAGGTTTGACTTCTCCGTGGACCTCATCAATCCCCAGCTTTGCACCCACCGCCTTGGCGGTAGTCATACCGTCGCCTGTGGCCATCACAATGCGCAGTCCCGCCGCATGCAAGGTTGCCAGGGCTTCGGGCGTGCTGGGCTTGATGGCGTCCGAAACCGCCAAGAGACCTTGAAGCTGGCCATCGGCCGCCAGATACATCACGCTGGCGCCTGTGGCGCGCAAGGCCTCTGCCTGCGCAAGCAACGGATCCGCAGAAACGCCCACCTGCTCCATGAGGACCGTGTTTCCCAAGGCGAGCTGGCGCCCGGCGACCCGACCGCTTACGCCGATCCCAGACCCGGACTCAAAGTCTTCGGGCTTGTCCAGAGTCAGGCCCTTCGCGCGGGCCGCCTGGACAATTGCGTCGGCCAGCGGATGCTCGCTGCCTTGGTCCAGGCTGGCCGCCAGGCGCAGCACTTCATCGTCTGAGATGCCGGGCATGGCCACCACACGTTCGAAGGAGGGTTTGCCCTCTGTCAGCGTGCCGGTCTTGTCCACAATGAGCGTGTCCACCTTGCGCAGATTCTCGATGGCTGCGGCGTCCCTGAACAGCACGCCGCTGGTCGCTCCCCGGCCAGTGGCCACCATGATCGACATTGGAGTCGCGAGGCCCAACGCGCAAGGACACGCGATTATCAGCACCGCCACGGCGTTCACCAGGCCGTAGACCCAACGTGGCTCCGGCCCGAACAGGCCCCACGCAAACAGCGTGAGCAGCGCGATACCGACCACGGCCATCACGAAGTACCCCGCCACCTGGTCCGCCATCCGCTGCATTGGAGCGCGTGAGCGCTGTGCCTGAGCAACCATTTGAACGATCTGCGAGAGCATGGTGGCAGAACCCACCCGCTCTGACCGGATCACCAGCGCACCGTTGGTATTGAGCGTGGCACCAATGACTGCATCACCAGGTCCTTTGACGATGGGAAGCGGCTCGCCAGTGAGCATGGCTTCGTCTACCGCGCTGTTCCCCTCGACCACTACGCCATCCACCGGCACCTTCTCCCCGGGGCGTACGCGCAGCAGGTCACCAACATGGACGTGGGACAGCAGGACGTCGCTCTCCTCGCCGTTGGCGTCGATGCGCCGCGCGGTCTTGGGGGCCAGGCCCAGCAACGATTTGATGGCGGCCGAGGTCTGCGAGCGTGCCTTGAGCTCCAGCATCTGCCCGAGCAGCGTGAGCGAGATGATGACGGCTGCCGCTTCGAAGTACACCGCCACGCGGCCCATGGCCTGGAACGAGGCTGGAAATACCCCAGGCGCCACGGTGGCGACTACGCTGTAGACAAAAGCGGCACCGGTGCCCAGACCGATCAGCGTCCACATGTTGGGACTGCGGTTGGCGATGGACTGGGCGCCACGCACAAAGAAGGGCCAGCCAGCCCACAGCACGATGGGAACCGTCAGCACCAGCTCAATCCAGCTCTGGGTGGCCATTTCGAACCACTGCAGCCGGTGCCCCACCATGGCCAGAAAAGTGACCACGACGGTGAGGGGCAGCGTCCACCAGAAGCGATGCCGGAAATCCACGAGCTCGGCGTTTTCTCCCTCATCCAGCGTGGGGAGTATGGGTTCCAATGTCATGCCGCATTTGGGGCAGTTTCCAGGATGATCCTGCTGCACCTCTGGGTGCATGGGGCAGGTGTAGATGGTGCCGGGCTGAGTTGCTTCAGGCTCAGTGCCGGACGTGCCATGAGCGCCCGGTGCGTACTTCTGCGGTGCCTCGACAAAGCGCCCCTGGCACTTCGCGCTGCAAAAGTAGTAGTTGTGGCCCTCGTGGAGCGCAGTGTATTGGGACTGGGCAGTCACCGCCATACCGCAGACGGGGTCTTTCAGCGCCGTCGAGGATGGAGGTTTGTGACCTTCATGAACTTCATGACCTTCATGAGGAGGATGCTCGTGGTGAGCATGATCGTGCGGCGCTGTTGTAGCCATGGTTGTAGTTCCTGAAGATGAGTGTCTTGCGCTGCTCGGGATTACTTGCGGCCCGATTCGCCGCCATGCGAACCGTGGCCCCCATGCCCATGGAAAAGGTGCATTAGTGGGCAGGCCAACAAGAGCAGGTAAGGCCAAAAACCTGCGATATGCGACCAGTGCTCTCTGAGCAGGAAGAATGCCCCGATCAGTCCAAGCATGATCACTGCACCGATCAATTTCTTGCTACCTCCTGCGGGCTTTGTAGCACCCGAATGCTCAATGGTGTGGCTGTGGTTCATGGTGTTCTCCAACAAAGGTCACAGGTGGCGGACCTCGTGGGAACGATAAGGCTTAACACGGTGGGAGTGTCAAGCAAGAACCTTTGCCACCTTTGACCTCAATCAAGGGCCTGGACTGCAACAGGCATCCGATCCCTTCCCAAACGGCACTGCCCTGGATTTCGACGATCCAAGAGCCAGGGCAGCGACATCGGACTCAGGACTATTTGGTAGGAGCGGCAGGTGTCTTGCCACTGCGGGCCAAAAATGCATCCAGTTCAGCGATTTCCTTTTTCTGAGCGGCAACGATGTCCTTGGCCATCTTGAGCATTTTCGGGTCCTTGCCATCCCGCAACTGGGCCTGGGCCATGTCAATCGCACCCTGGTGGTGGACCCGCATCATCTGGGCAAAATCCACATCTGGGTTGCCCGACATTGGCACGGATGCCATCTTGTCGTTGTTCTCTTTCATCATTGCCTTCATGTCCATCTTGCCGTGAGGCATCGATTGATCCATACCGGCGCCCTTCATGCCCGAGTGGGGAGCGGTCTGGGCATGCAGTGCCAGAGGCGACAACAAGCCACAAGCTATGACAGCGGCGGCGGACAGCGAGTGAGAAGCTGGGAATGTTTTCATAGATGCTCTCCAGGAGTTAAGCAACGGGATTAAGCCGCACGCGCCATGGCGTCGCACTCTTGGGCGCACTTGAGACAAGCCTGCGCACAGGCCTTGCAGTGGTCTGCCTCATGCCTGGCGCATTCATCGGCGCAGGCCTTGCAGATCTGAGCGCACAGCGCGCAAATCGCAGCTGCATGCTCGCTATTGCGCGCCATGGCGTCGGCCGCAAAGCTACACGCTGCTGCGCAGTCGACGTCCAGGGCAATGCAGCGTGCCATCATCTTCACGTCGTCTTCTTTCAAACAAGCTGCGAAGCACTGATGGCAGGCCGTGGCGCACGACTGGCAAGCCTCGATGCAAGACACATATTGGTTCGGGGTGTGGTTCATCAAAATCTCCTGATAAGTAGCTCGAAAGATGAGCGAGAACCTGCGCAGTTGCCTGCGAGGAGCGTCCATCTTTTGCCGCGTGGGGTAATCGGCGCTGTAGGCTGGCATCGCCAATTGACGCGGATTTCGAGCGATTTGCCGTCGTTATGCGCCATAGATTACGAGGAGATTTCAGGGCTGTAATTTACGCATCACATTCGCGCGAGGGTCGCCGCAACGGCCAGTTGCTATTCATATCTGTATGCCGGTCGTTTGCTCGTACAGTTGAGTTGCTGAGGCAACGACCGCGCAGCGCACTACGTTCATCGATGAAGAGCGTGATCAATGCAACATAAGCGTACGGCAAAATCATCTTGATGAAGATGTAGGGACATCGACAATCGTGCCAACAGCCACCGATTGCAAGTGCGCCCGATCAAGCGTTCCCTGGCAGTTGGTGTCTTTGCGTGCAAGTTCTTCAAGCGCACACAGCACGAGATCGGCTACAGCGGGTTCCCGCTGCCCGCGCGCTTGCTCAAAAACGCGCAAAAGTGCGTAGCTGAGCTGTCGACGGGTATCAGCAATCTTGTAGGTCATAGCATCACCTCCATGCGTCGCTTTTGCCTAAACTGGCAGCTTGGGCCTTGTCCCTGTGTGAATGTCAAGAAGAGTGCAGGCCCTTAGGAAATCGCCTTCGAGCGAAGGTCCATCCTTCGCTCATGCGCTCTTCAGAGCATGCCAGCAACCCCCATGCGGCCTGTGGCTTTCAAAATCGTAATCGGAAGGTCACCGCTTCGTAGGGGTGCGGCTTCTAGACTTCTCTACGTGGCGCAGAAAAACGCCACCTGGATGGACCATATCGGGCATCCGGCGCCACAGGAGACCATCATGAAAGTTCGTACCGCCATCCTAGTCGCCAGCCTCGCTGCATCCGCTACAGCGTCCTTTGCCACTTCGGTGTACCACGCAAGCCCAAGCCAGGAAGAAGGCGTGAGTCTGGCCCCCGACCACCTGGGCAACGCGATCAGCCGCCAAGCTGTCGAAAACACCGTTCTGGCCGCTCAAAAGGACGGTTCGCTGTACTGGATCAGCCGTGGCTACCCCGCTACCTATCCGCTCGTCCCCGGTCCCAAGCTCACCAAGACCCGCCAGCAAGTTCTGGATGAGTTGCAGGCCGCCAAGCGCAACCCTGTGACCAGCGATGGCATGCGCGACCTGGGCGGCGAGGCAGGTTGGGTCAACGCCCGCCAACTCCCCTGAGCTGTCTCAACGATTACCTGCAATCGTGTGCCCCTTCAAGACCGGCCTGCGGTTGCACTCAAACCACCATCATTTATTCAACAAGGAAATCCCATCATGAAACTCAAGTCCACCCTCATCGTCCTTTCCCTCGTCGCCGCCCCCGCATTTGCTTCGGACCAAGCGGTCAGCAAGACGCGCGAACAAGTGCGGGCTGAATTGGCGCAGGCTCAGCGAAGCGGCGACATGCTCGCCTTTGGCGAATCGGGTCTTACGCTCAAACAGATCAATCCTGGCGCCTATCCCGTGGCTACTTCGACTCAGGTCGGCAAATCCCGGGAGCAAGTGCGGGACGAGTTGGAGCAGGCTATCCGCACAGGCGACATCATGGTGGCCGGCGAGTTCGGGGTCAAACGCAATGAACTGATGTCAGGCCGCTATCCCACCGTGGCGAGCAAATCGCTGAAGACACGCGACCAGGTCAAGAGCGAGCTGGCACGTGCCATCCGCGAGGGCGAAGTCGTCGCTGTGGGCGAAGACGGCCGCAAACTCAACGAAATCTATCCGGACCGATACCACGCAGCGCAGCATGCTGCCGTCGCCGTCACATCGGATGAGTCCACCAAGGCTCCCCGCTTCTAAATCGGTCCGGTCCACGTGAGGACGTCGATGCCTGGCAAGAGCGCCTGCATAGCGAACCATAGGCCCAAGGAAAATATGTCTGTAGGGGCATCGGAGGCATCGGCGCGATGCGAACCTCAGCTCGGCTCTTTGCGGCACAGACAGTAGATGAACTTCTGGACGGTGCCGAGTGGCGTATGGTGCTCTTCGCGCGCTTGCTGCAAGAGCGTGAATGGGGCCCCGAATTGCGCGTGCAAGCCGTCGGCGCTGTAGCGCATGACGGGCAAACCGCTGCACCTCTCTGGTCCGTCTTCTGCAAACGTCGCCACGATGACGTGACCGCCGGGCTTGACAGCGCGCAGAACCGCCTGAACGTAGGCCTCCCGCTCGTGCGACGAGGTAAGGAAATGAAAAACGGCCCTGTCATGCCAAACGTCGTAGGCATGCCGTGGAAGGTCCACGCGCGTAATGTCGCTCACAAGCCAGGTTACGGTGTCCGCACGCGCCCCCAGTCGAGACCGTGACGCCGACAAAGCAGCCTCGGACAAGTCAAGAACCGCGACCTTCATGTACCCCTCATCAAGCAAATCATCGACCAAAGTTGAAGCACCCCCTCCAATATCAATGATGCTCGCATCACGGGCGACTGAAGTCTGCCGAATGAGCTGGGTGGATTGCTGAGCGTGTTCCTGAAACCAACTCACCCCAGAGGTGGGCTTTGCCGTGTAGACCTGCTCCCAAAGATCTTTGGACTGCATGTAAATCTCCAATGAAAGTACGCGCGTCTATGCTCTCGCAGGAATGTGCCGACTTCGCTGGGAAGCGTCCGCGCCGATCTGTGCTCCGACTACGTGGCTTTTGCCCAGAGCAAGTCACACCTGCATATTCATCACATCGGTGTAGGCTTGAACAATTCGGTTACGACTTTGCAGGGTAGCCTGAAACGCAATGTTCGACTTGACTCCGGCGAGCATCGTTTCTTCCAAGCTGACCGTGGGATTGCCGAGTGTGACCTCACGACTCAGCCGACCCGACTCACTTTGCAAATGGCTGGTGGTTGTCAGCGCCTGCTTCATCGCGTCCAGAAAACCGCCTTCCTGGATGCTCGGCGCTTTGTGCACAGAGTTTCCCAACAAGCCGACTGGCGATAGAGCATCTAATGGCTTAGTAGTGACGTTCATGTCGAGAGCTTCTTGGTTTTGGCGAAGAATTTGCGAAGTGCCGCCTCGGAGATCTCTACCAAGGTGATGGCTCATCGTAGCTAATGGCGCCTGACCTGTAACTTTTGCGACGCAAGCCTCTGCCCCTCAATCCCTGCGTTTGGGATAACAGGAACTTCATCTTGCCGACATCCCCGAGGATTGCCTCCCCCTGGGCCCAAGGAGCCAAACCCACAGGGACCGCGCCGCGCCGATGAACCGTGGCTCACAGCCGCTGCGAAATCTCTAGCAGCGGCTTGATGCTGGACCCAAAGCGGCTCATGGAAGCATGGTTCTGCTCCAGCTGGCTGTAAGGCAAGTACCGGATTCCAAGCTCCGACACCCTGGAGAAGGCAGGCCTTTGAAGTTGCTCAGCGACCTTGTCTCTGCGATTGTCTGGAGCCACCAGAAACAGCGCACAGTTGCCTGCAACCGGCGTGCCCAAGGCCAGATCGAGCATGCGGACGATGCCCGAATAGATGGACGTGGTGTGTTCGACTTCGAATGCAGCGGCGAATTGCGAGGTCTGGGGATCAACCCATACAACATCGATCAGTCGCACAGACTCCAGTCCTCGGTCCAGGCTGGCGGGCAACTGCGCCATGCATCCATCTCCCAGCAGCCCCCCGCCATGGGCGCGGCCCCGGTCGTTGGACGCTATCCAGACCTCAAAGCCGAGGGCCTTGCCCAGGTCGCGCAGCGAAGCCTGGACACCCGTGTGCGTCGCATCGCTCTCGGTAGCTTGGGACAGTTCCCGTTGCAATGCGGTGGATTCCTGACGTACGCGTTCTAGATCCTCTTGCCACAAAGCAGCGGCTGCAGCGTCCATTGCCGGAGGCGGTGCGGCATATCGGCCACTGCCTATATCAAACATGAGTCCCGCGATCGCGCCCAGATCGTTCGATAGTTTCAGCCGGTACTGCGCGTTTAGGCGCAGCAGGCGCTCTCGCATGGAGAGATAGTGGTCCCATCGCCCGAGCTTTACGCGTACGCCAGTCACGGCATTGAACCCATTGACGATGGCTGTATTGAAAGGAGAGACCAGCGTCGGGTGTATGAAGTAGAGCAAGTTGGCGACCGCTGGCCCCAGACCCTTGATGCCAACTGCATCAATTCGCTGAATAGCGGCCACCACGTCTTCCGCGCAGTCGCAGTGATCGCACATGTGAAGAAGGTCTGCAAAGGCGCGCTGATTGCTTGCGTTCTCGTAGATGTCGGGAATCCGCAATTTGGGTTTCCACAGGAACGCGTGGTCTGCCCCCCTGAAAATCTGGCGCTGCTCCGCCACAGAACCCACGATCGTCTCCAGCGAAGAGCCACGGTAGGCATTGCCAAATGTTCCAGCGCGGATGTCTTCCACCACCTGTGCGATGCCTCGGCGAATCGAACGGAAGTTCTTGATCCGTTGGTCCCACAAGAACCAGGTGTTGTAAGTGCTGCTCGGGTCAGTCTTCCAGCAGTCTATGAGGGTTGCAAGCGGGTCATGCATCTGTCGTGAGGTGCTTGCCAATGCTTTGTGCACTGGGGAAATACATCGAAAAACAAGTCCTGCCATCGGCCGAACTCACAGAGATGCGGCCTCGGTGCGCATGAACAATCGCCTGGGTGATAGACAAGCCCAAGCCCGCACCGTCGGAGTCCAGTTGCTTGCGCGACTTGTCTGCCCGAAAGAAGCGGTCGAAAAGGCGGGGGATCATCTGCGCGTCGATGGAAGGTCCAGTGTTGACTACATCCACGGTGGTTCCGTGAACGTCCCCTTGAATGTCAACGACCACCTGTTCTCCAGGGGGGGTATAGCGAATGGCGTTGGACAGGAGATTGCTCAGCGCCCGGCGCAGCATCAACCGATCGCCAGTGATCTCTGCCGCCCCAATAAGCTGCAGACCGACCTGCTTTTCTTCGGCAAGGGCCTCGTAGAAGTCAAACAGGGCCTGTGCTTCGTCGTGGACAGCAATTTTTTCCGTACTGGGAAGAATGAGTCCGTGGTCGGCTTTCGCCAGGAACAACATATCCGCCACCATGCGGGCCAAACGCTGGTACTCCTCGGCGTTGGAGGCCAGTATGTCCTGGTACTCCTCGGAGGAGCGAGTTTGGCTAAGCGTGACCTGGGTCTGCGTCATCAGATTGTTGATGGGCGTTCGCAGCTCGTGAGCCAGGTCCGAAGAAAACTCGGACAACCGGTCGAACTCCTCCTTCAGGCGCCGGAGCATCTCGTTGAGGGTGGTCGCCAGGTCGGCCATCTCCACCGGAAACTCCTCGGTTGGCATCCGCTCGTCCAGCCGCTGCGCCGTGATCGCCATGGCGCGAGACCGCATGGTCCGAAGTGGGGCCAAGCCATTCTTTGCGGCCCACCAACCCAGTATTCCCGCCACCAGAGTGGCTAACGCCACGTAACCCACTAGCGTCTGAATCAAGGCGTACATGAAGTGCTTGTGGTGGGCAATGTCAACTGCCACCCAAACCTGCAGCGGCGGCTCGGCGGAACCTGGCAACGTCACAGATGCTGACATTCCTCGGTACTCCCGCTCTGCGGTTTTCCAGGATGCAACCCCCAGTCGGGCCTGCTGGGTCTGGGCGATGAGGTCCTCTGGAAACTGGAAATCCGGAGTCGCGTAGAGCGGATCTCTGTCACGGAAAACGCTGACAAAAAGGCCCTCGTGGCTGTGCAAAACGTCGTCCAGCCGAATTTTGAGGTCCTGCGGTGACGTGGATTTTCCTATCACCTCACGTGTGAGGTGAATTTTGTCGCGCAGAGCATCGCGGTCGAGTTCCACAAAATGCCGGTCAATGGAAATGGCAACAAGTGTCCCCAGGCCAACAAGCACGAGCCCGGAAGCCAGCGTAAAAAAGACTGTCAGTCGTGTCGTGAGCGAGTACCGGGATTTCACGCACTCTCCTGCGGCGCCTCAAGCACATACCCCATGCCTCGCACCGTCTGAATCAGTTTGGCGTCATAGGCATCGTCAACTTTGCCCCGAAGCCGGCGCATTGCAACCTCGACTACATTGGAATCGCTGTCGAAATTCATATCCCACACCTGCGACGCAATCAGAGAACGGGGCAAAACTTCCCCTTGGCGACGCATCAGCAGTTCAAGCAGACCGAACTCCTTGGGCGTGAGGTCAATGCGCTTACCGGACCTGCTGACCCGACGCCGAAGAAGGTCCAGCTCAAGATCGGCCACCTGCAGAATGGTCACCTCGGCGCCACTACGGCCGCGCCGCAGTATGGTCCGGGCCCTTGCCAGCAATTCGGCAAAAGAAAACGGCTTGACCAGATAGTCGTCTGCGCCCAACTCTAGGCCTTTGACGCGATCCTGAACCTGGTCCTTTGCCGTGAGAAATAACACGGGCATCTCAAGGCCACGGCGACGCATATTGGTGAGGACCTGCCAGCCGTCCATCCGAGGGAGCATCACATCCAGGATCACCAGATCGTAGTCTTCCTCTTGAGCCAGACGCAGGCCATCGACACCGTTGTGAACCAGATCTGCGTTGAATCCTGCTTCACGCAAGCCTTGACGCAGGTATTCCCCGGTTTTGAGTTCATCCTCAACGATCAGTATCTTCACGAGACCTCCTTGGCTCTGCAAGAGGTCGCCAGTGTGCCTGCAGATTTCTGCCTTTCTTGAACATGACAAAGATGTAATTGAGACGTTATCTATTTGGAAGCCATTGACTCACACAATGCGTTGCATCAAAACGCATGGTGAATCTATGAGAAATTCTTGGCTTTCACGACTTAACTCAATCCCCTGGCTGGCCGCAGCACTGCTGGCACCCTCTCTGACACTTGCTCAGATGCCGGACGCTGCCCCCGCGAAGGTGGACTACCAACTTTCGTACCGATCAGCTCTCACGGGCTATGAGGTCTACAAGGAGCAATCCGTCCAGCCGTGGAAGGCCGCCAACGACAAGGTGGGTGAAATCGGAGGATGGCGGGCCTATGCCAAGGAAATGCGCCAGACGCCACCTGCAACCGGGCAGGAACAACCCGCGCAGGGCCATGACGCACACCACGGGGGCAAACAATGAACCGCCCCTTGCGCATGCCCCGCGCCAAACTCGTGATCGCCGTGGCCGCAGTGGCGGTCTTGTCTGGCTGCGCCAGCGTGAATCTGGAGCAAAACCTCTCCAGCGCCAACGCGGCGGCAAGCAGCTTCACGGACGGCCAGCTCACCTTGGCCCGGGACCAGAGCGAGCGAGATACGTTGCGACAGCGCGCTTCTGATTTGCTGTCCAAACCGCTGAGCCAAAAGGATGCCGTACAACTTGCATTGGTCAATAGCCCATCCATGCAGGCCCTCGTGGCCCAAAACTGGGCGGACGCTTCCACTGCAGCCCAGTCCGGCCGCATCGCCAACCCCATCCTGAGCCTGGAGCGTGTGCGCTTGGGAGATGAGACGGAAATCGGTCGCCTCCTGTCCTTCGGCCTGCTGGATCTGCTGACCTTGCCAACACGCAAAGGTATTGCAGAGCAGCGAATCAAGCAGACCCAGTTACGCCTGAGTAGCGACGTGGTCGACCAAGTGACGCAGGTGCGCCAGGCTTGGGTCCGCGCTGTCGCCGCGCAACAGACGCTGACTTACACCCAGCAGGTCTTCGCCAGCGCCCAAGCCAGTGCTGAACTGGCCAAGCGCATGCAGTCGGTGGGCAATTTCAACAAGCTTGACCGTGCACGCCAGCAAGCGTTCTATGCCGACACAGCGACCCAGCTGGCCACCGCCCAGCACCAAGTCACCGCAGCCCGTGAGGAGCTGGTGCGGTTGCTGGGCCTGGACGACAACCAAGCCCAGCAGCTCAAGTTGCCTGAGCGCCTGCCCACACTGCCCAAGGAGCCGCTGTCCCCATCGGACGCTGGCCGCCAAGCGTCCAAGGGTCGGCTGGATCTGCAGATCGCGAAGGCTGACTACGACGCAGCCGCACGCACGCAAGGCTGGAACACGATCACGACCTTCACTGACATAGAACTGGGTGTACGGCGCGACTCTGTCTTCGATGCAGCCGAGAACACCCACTCCACACGGCGCGGCTTCGAGATCAGTCTGCAGCTGCCGATCTTCGATTGGGGTGGCATGCGACGCGATGCCATGAACGCGCAAACCCTGGCCGCTGCCAACCGCCTGGAGGCCACAGCTCGCGCGGCAGGCTCGAACTTGCGCGAGAGCTATTCCGCGTACCGCACGGCGTATGACATCGCGCGCCACCACCGCGACGAGGTGATCCCCCTGCGAAAAACCATCTCCGAAGAAAACCAGCTTCGCTACAACGGGATGCTGATCAGCGTTTTCGAGTTGCTCGCTGACTCCCGTGACCAGGTGAACTCGGTGATGGCGGCCCTGAACGCCGAACAGCAGTTCTGGCAGGCGGATGCCGCCCTTCAGGCCTCTCTCATCGGCAAGCCCACCAGTGCTGGCGTCTCGGGCGGTGGCGCAGCCGCTGCCGAAGCTGGTGCAGGCCACTGATCCCGTCAAGGAAACCAACATGAATTCAAGAAGAGATTTTTTCCGATTTGCGGGCATTGCCGGAGGGGCCGTGGCCGCAGCGAGTGTGAGCCGAGTGGCGATGGCAGCACTGCCGGAACCCGTGTACCAGTCAAGCCCAGACACCATGGCGCCTTTGGTGCCCAACTCTGGGCGTCCGTACAACCCGGTGGTCACGCTCAACGGCTGGACGCTGCCCTGGCGCATGAATCAGGGGGTCAAGGAGTTTCATCTGGTGGCAGAACCGGTGGTGCGCGAGATGGCCCCTGGCTTCAAGGCGCATCTTTGGGGGTACAACGGCCAGAGTCCGGGCCCCACCATTGAAGTGGTGGAAGGCGACCGCGTTCGCATTTTTGTGACCAACAAGCTGCCTGAGCACAGCAGCATCCACTGGCATGGACAGCGTTTGCCCAACGGCATGGACGGAGTGGCAGGGCTGAACCAGCCCGTGATTCAGTCGGGAAAAACCTTCGTCTACGAGTTCGTTGCGCGCCGTCCGGGGACATTCATGTACCACCCGCATGCCGATGAGATGACTCAGATGGCAATGGGCATGATGGGCTTTTGGATCACGCATCCAAAGACCAAGCATCCGCTAATCGATGAAGTGAATCGCGATTTCTGCTTCCTGCTAAGTGCCTACGACATTGAGCCCGGGGCCGCTACGCCGAAGGTCGCGGAAATGCTGAACTTCAATCTGTGGACTTGGAACAGCCGCATCTTTCCTGGCATCGACTCCTTGAACGTGCGGCTCAACGACAAGGTGCGCATTCGCATCGGCAACCTCACCATGACCAACCACCCGATGCATTTGCACGGTCACGAGTTTTTGGTCACCGGCACGGATGGCGGACCCACACCCAAGAGCACCCGTCTGTATGAAGTGACCACCGACGTGGCCGTTGGACAGATGCGTCAAATCGAGTTCCTCGCGGACGAAGAAGGCGACTGGGCGTTCCACTGCCACAAGAGCCACCACACCATGAATGCAATGGGGCACGACATTCCCACCATGATTGGTGTGGACCACCGAGGCGTGGCCAAGAAGATCAACAACCTGATTCCCGACTACATGGTCATGGGCGAGCGCGGCATGGCAGACATGACGGAAATGGAGATGCCCATTCCGGACAACACCATTCCCATGATGACCGGAGAAGGCCCGTTCGGCTCGGTCGAAATGGGCGGGATGTTCAGTGTCTTGAAGGTGCGCCGCGACCAGAAACCGGGCGACTATAAGAACCCGGGTTGGTACAAGAACCCTGAGGGCACGGTGGCCTACGAGTACACCGGTCCGATGGCTGAACCGGCCCGCTTCAAGGCCGAGGGCGGGCAGTCCATGCCTCGCAAAGAGAAGTCCAGCTCAGACACTGTCGTCAAGGTCAAAAAGCCGTCTTCGCACAGCGGCCACTAACTGCCACGTTCCCCATCACCTTCACAACCCAAGGCAACTATGAAACGCACTCTTTCCCTGATCGCAGCCTCCGCCCTGGTGGCTCTGTCCTTTAACAGCTTTGCAGGTGGCACTCACAGCGGTGGTCACGGCCACGCAAGCGAGGAGTCAGCCATCGGTCAACCCGGCAAAGCTGCCAAGGTGACCCGCACGATCAACGTGGACATGGCTGACACCATGCGCTTCACGCCGGCAGCAATCTCCGTCAAGCAGGGCGAAACCGTCAAGTTCGTGATCAAGAACAGTGGCCAGGTCAAGCACGAGTTCAGTCTGGGCACCGAGGCCGAGCTCAAGGAGCACTACGAGACCATGAAGAAGTTTCCCGAGATGGAGCATGACGAGCCCAGCAAGATCTCCCTCGCACCAGGCAAACAGGGCGCAATCATCTGGCAATTCACCAAAGCCGGTGATGTGAATTTTGCGTGCCTGTACCCAGGCCACTACGACGCTGGCATGAAGGGCCAGGTCAAGGTCTCCAAGAAGTAAATCCCGGGTTGCTGTGCCAACCCACTGAACAAGGAACATTTATGAAGAAAACCAATACCGCCATCTCCGCCGTACTGCTGTCGCTGGCCACGCTGCTGCCGGTCTCGACCATGGCGCAGGTTGCAGCTGATGCCGCCAAGTCGTCCCCCGCCGCAGCCTCCATGACCGATGGCGAGGTTCGCAAGATCGACAAGGACAGCAGCAAGATCACCATCAAGCACGGGGAGATCAAGCATTTGGAGATGCCGGGCATGACCATGGTGTTCAACGCCAAAGACAAGTCCCTGCTCGACAAGGTACAGGTCGGCGACAAGGTCAGCTTTATGGTGGTCAGCGAGGGCGGAAAGATGGTCGTGACGGCCATCGAGCCAGCCAAGTAATCCCAGCAACTCCTAGACAGCGCCCTCAATCCAGAGGGAATTTCCCCAACTCTACGGCAATGCCGCGAAAGACAAATCATGAAAACTCTTCTCATCGCCCTCGCACTGACAGCCGCATCCTCTGCCTTTGCAGCCGGTGATACCCAGGAAGCAACGCCTAATACCAACTCCAAGGCGCAAGCGCATGGAGAGGAACACAAGAAAGCCCGCCCCGTGACCCCCGTCAAGCGCGCCAATGACGGCAGTACCGCCCGGGGCGAAGGCTCTGGAATGGCCACGACGAGCAAGTCCGAAGCACGCGGGCAAGACAAGGCTAACGAGCGTGAAGCCAAGCCTCACAAGGAAACAAGCCAAGGGACCACTCCCAAGTAACGGCAGCGATTCGCTCAGCAGGCCACTCCGTAGTAGGCCTGCTGAGTGTTTCGGTGAGCGAAAACTCCAGAGTTGTTGAAACCTCATTTGTTTTTCGGTCAAGCATCAGCACCCGCAAATCGGCTTCCCCATTTGACCAGAATCATCGCTGCTGACGCCTGAAGGCAATGGTGCGCTGAAGGCACTCACCATTGGCCCGCTATACACGGGTGCAAAGCCCCCGTCCACTGTACGGAAGTTGGTGGTCTGTCCTTGATACAAGCGAGCGGCCAACCACATGACAGATCCCTCATAGGTGTACGCCCGCATATCAAACTTCATAGTCTGTCCGGCACCATCCGCGTTGACCTTGCGCTCACCTGGTGCCACCAACGCCTGCGCAACATACTCCCCGGCCAAGATCTCCCCCCAGACGCGCTTGGTAAGCTTGTCACCACGATAGGCAGCGCGGCTGCCAAACCCAGCGACTGGCTTGAAGAATAAACCCCGTCGCCCCTCCCAGAGGCGTTTTGCGTCTTCAGGCATGACAACTTCAGTGTGGGGCACATGTTCCAGCAGGACTTTCTGCGTCGCATCTGGTACACCCAGCGCGCTCATACGCAATCCATCGCTGAACAGCGCAAGGTTGCGCTTGTGGGCCAGCACAGCCTCGTCGCTGTGGCGCCCGCCGGCTCTGCCAGTCATGTCCTGTGGGCGGTGCAGCCAGTTGAAGTAGCCGCTGGCGCTGACCTCCAGCACGCCACACGAGATGCACAACGGGTACTGGCTCCTCATTTGGTGAATCCAGTCGTACCTCGCAGCGTGTCCTGCGCGAAGTACGCCGCAGCTTTTTTTGCGATGTCACGCTCCATGCGAAGCCGGGCAACCTCAGCGCGCAAGCGCGCTATCTCCATCTGCTCGGGCGAGACCCGCGCGGCCTTGTCAGCGTCACCAGCGCCGCTCAATGGCCCCTTGGCCGCCAGCCTCCCCCAGTTGCCTAGACTGGTCTTGGGGATACCCAGCACCTTGGCCACCACCGCAATAGCCTGACCAGCGCCCACCTGACGCACCGCCTCCAGTTTGAACTCCTGCGTGTACTGCGCACGCAGCTGCTTTGCTGCCATCTCTTGACTCCTTGTCGGTATTTTCAACAAGGCTAAGAACTCCACTTTTCAGGGGCAAGGTCAAAGTAGTTAGATCGCTCAGTTCATAGTCGAGCAGGGCTATACCCCATCGCTTGCACATGGGCCAGTGCTCCCGTCATGCGCATGCGGTGCGCAACACCAAGATTTTGAAAACCAAGCCGAGCCCAAACTGGGTATTTCATGCAGCGTTGCTGTTCGCGGAGGAGTGCCATCTGCGTGTGAGATTGGGTTGGGCACTCAGCCCTGCCACCACACCCAAAAAGCCCACGCGACTGCCAGCCAAACCAGCGCCACAAACGCCACGCCCCAAAGGGTCGAGGGCTTGACGCCATTGCGTGCCATCCATTCGTCCCCTTGGTTCTGACAATCAAGGCGCACTTCCACTGGAATCAGACGGATGGCCAGCCAGATCAACACCGGCAGCAGCAGCACATCGTCCATATAGCCCAGCACCGGGATGAAGTCAGGAATCAGGTCGATGGGACTCAGCGCATAGGCCACCACCACGGCAGCGAGTGTCTTGGCGGCCCAGGGGGTGCCCGCGTGGCGCAAGGCAAACCACAGCGTGACGCCATCGCGTTTGACGCGCCGCGCCCATTGGGGCAAGTCATTCAGAACTGACATCGGAATTTCCTTTTTCCACGTTCGCTATGCACATTTTGCAAGATTGATCTAGTATTGGCACATATTCATTGTAACTACCGCTACATTATTTGTGAATCAAGAATCACGCAGTGCGTTCAGTAGCTGGTTGCTCCTGACCTACAAGGTGCCAACCGAGCCATCCAAGTTGAGGGTGGCGATATGGCGTCGCATCCGAAGCCTGGGGGCGGTCTACCTCCAGAGCGGCCTGTGCGTATTGCCTGGCCGCAGCGAACACCAGCGCCAGATGCGCATGGTGCAGTCCGACATCGAACAGGCCGGCGGCGAAGCCATGATCTTTGAGACCCAGGCCATGGACGCGAAGCAGCAGGAACTCGTGGTCGGTCGCTTCAAGCAGGACCGCGATCAGGACTACGAAGAGTTCCTCGACAAATGTGAGGACTACAAGGGCGAGATCGCCAAAGAGTTTCTTGCCGACCATTACACCTTTGCCGAGGTCAAGGAAAACGACGAGGACCTGAAGAAACTCAAGGGATGGCTGGACCGCATCAAGGCGCTGGACTTTTTCGGTGCCCCCGCGCGAGCCACCGCCGAACAGCAGTTGGCTGAGTGCGAAGTGCTGCTGGAAAACTATGCCAACGAGGTGTTTGAGCGCGAGCAAAGCGGCAAGGGCTTGCCCAACAAGCCGGCAGCGGCCAAGCGAACGGCGACAAAGGCCGGCGCAGGGGAAAACACACAAGCAGCCAAATCAGTGCCCCGCAAGCGCGCGGGCAAGGCTTCTTGATACCTCCCATCGTGGACCGGCGTCATGGCTGTCAACGAGCCCACGAACTTTAAGGAGTCCACCCATGAGTCCCGAAGTTGCTCCCCGCCCATAAGACACCGCCGTGCCTCTCCAGCCTTGGCTGAACCGCACCGTCGGCGGTGTCGGTCTGACCATCGCACTGGGCGACTTTTGCTACGAGACCACGACCGTGATCCTGCCGGGATTTCTGGCGGTGTTGGGCGTGCCGGCGGCAGCCCTGGGTTTGATCGAAGGCGCCGCCGATGCGATGGCCAGCTTCACCAAGATAGTGTCTGGTTACATCGCCGACAAGTTAGGGCATCGCAAGCTGCTGGTGCTTCTGGGCTATGCATTGACCCCTGTGGGCCAAGCCCTGATCGCATTGGCCGCAGGCTGGCCACTTCTGCTGGCGGGGCGGCTGTTGTCCTGGTTCGGCAAGGGTTGCGTGGCCCGTTGCGCGATGCCATCGTGATCCAGGCCATCCATCCCGAAGCGCGTGAACGGGCCTCCGGTTTCCACCGGGCAATGTATACGATCGGCGCCGTCGTCGGCCCATTGTTGGGGGTAACCCTGCTGGGCTGGGCACAAGACCTGCACTGGGCAGATGCTGCTGGCCCGTTCCGGCTGGTGCTATGGCTCAGCGTCATCCAGGGCGTGCTTGCAGTCATCGCGTTCCTGACCCTGGTGCAGGATCCTGCGCACTCACCCAATCCCGGCCTGCGCCTTTTCAACACCCTGCGCGGCCTGCCATCTCGCTTCAAGAAATATTTGGCCGCGGTAGGAGTTTTCGGACTGGGAGACTTCTCACACAGCCTGCTCATTCTGGCGGCCACCCAACTGCTGACAGCGCGCCTTGGCATCGTTCACGCCGCCCAGGTAGCCGGGCTGCTCTATGTATGGCGAAATGTCGTGCAGCTCCTGGCCTCCTATCCGGTGCGCGCGCGGGCCGACCGCATCGGCTCGCTGCAAGTACTGGTGATCGGCTATGCGCTGGGCGCGCTGACGGCGCTGGGAGCGGTGGCTGCCTTCTGGTGGCAAGTCGACAGCATTCCCGTGTTGGCGTTGGTTTTCCTGGCCGCTGGGCTCTATATGACCGTTCAGGAGGCGCTGGAATCGACGGTGACGGCTGACATGGTGGCGCAGGACAAGCTGGCCACCGGCTATGGCGCGCTGGGCACAGTCAACGGCATCGCCAGCTGATTTCCACCTCGGCCGTGGGCTTGTTGTGGACGGCAATGTCGCCTTTGCTTGCCTTTGGGTTGGCGCCCGTGCTGATGGCCATGGGTACGCTGGCGCTGAGGCGTGTGCGGTGAGTTGCCAACGTCTGCGTCCATCCAGGGCGCAGCGTGGGACTGAGGGGTCGCCAGTATTGCTCTCTCCTCACCTTCACCGCTTGCATGATGGGTCTATCAGCGGTTGTCGGGTACGAATATGCCACTGGGTCCAGCAGGGAACTCTCGACCCCATAGGCTGTGATCTACAATTGATAGCATGCCCCATCGCTTGCGATCATTGCTGCTGGTAATTGCCTTGTTATGGCAATCCATCGGCATGGTCACTCCATTTGCGGTAGCACAGCGCGCGGACCAGATGGCCCACATGGTGGTCCATACCCAGGATGTCGACCATCACCACCACGAGGATCTCTCAGCGCATGTGGAGGCATCTGGTGGGCTCGACAGCCACGAGCACGCAGACACGGGGGTCACCCCGGCCGGTCTGTTGCCTAGTGCCTCGTTGAAAGTTCCCAGCCTTCCCCCTGCAAGCCCTGCCGCGCTCATATTGCAGCGGTACATCCCTCCCTCCTTGGACGGGCTTTTACGCCCTCCCACAGCGCTCGCCTGAGCGTGAACGTCTGCCGCGCATGAAGGCGCGCTGAGCGTTCATCCATTCCCTCCCTGACTTCTTTCGCCCAATGGCATCAGGCGCAGCGCGCCCGCTTGCGTTCGCCTGGGCCTTTTCAATGTCGCGGCAACGCGCGACATCGGGCACTCGTTCGCTCATATTTTGGAAGGCACTTCATGAACCTACCGCTCTGGTTGAAGCGGCTCGCTCCGGCCTTGCTCCTGTTGATTCCCCTGGTGGCCGTCGCGCATGGCATCTCCGAGGAGGATCGACAGCGCATGCTGGACGGTGGCTATCTTCAGTACATCGGTCTTGGCGCAAGCCACATGCTCACGGGCTACGACCACTTGCTCTTTCTCTTCGGGGTGGTGTTTTTTCTCTCGTCCTTCAAGGACGTAGCGAAATTCGTCACCGTGTTCACGATCGGGCACTGCATCACGCTGATCTTCGCCACGTATTTCAAGATCACCTGGAACTACTACCTGATCGACGCCATCATCGCGCTGAGCGTGATGTACAAGGCGTTCGACAACAACGGCGGGTTCCAGAAGCACTTTGATATCAAGTCGCCGAACCTTCTTGCAGCAGTGTTCGGATTCGGCCTGCTGCATGGTTTCGGGCTGTCAACGCGCTTGCAGCAGTTGCCGCTGGGCGACGACAGCGGCTCCATGCTGCTTCGTATCCTCAGCTTCAACCTGGGCGTGGAGCTGGGCCAGATCGCGGCTCTCACCGGCATGGTTGCCTTGCTCGCACTGTGGCGCCATCGACCGTCATTCAAGCGGTTCAGCTACATGGCCAACCTGGGACTTTTCTATGCCGGGGTGTACCTGCTTTTCATGCAGTTGCACGGCTACCAGCATGACGTCGATCCAGACAGTTTCCGATTCCCCGCCGCCGAGCACCAGCACGTCCATGAAGACATGGACATTCAGAAATCGACTGATGACAGTCGCAACACCCTTTGACCCGCTTTACCAACCGAAAGACAGCACCATGAAATACCTGATCGCCGCCGCAACCATCGTCTCTGGCTTCACCTTTGCGACCCCCGCGCTAGCCTCCGAGGGGGGCAGTTGCCACTTCCATGGCAACAAGCCCACCACCGACACGGTTGTGGTGGGATGCGCCAATCAGCGCAGGGACGCGCTGGTAGGCAGCGGCAAGCTGAACAAGCCGTGGCAGGCCGTGAAACACGACAAGGTCGAGATGGTCGACGGAAAAAAGGGCAAGGAATGGCGTGTGACGTTTAGCAACCCCGCGGAACAGGACAAGAGCAAGGCAACGCTCTACATGTTCTTCACGCCGGCAGGCAACTTCATAGCGTCGAACTTCACTGGCCAGTAACGCATGGCCGCCCCTGCAGCAGATGCGGGGGCCCTCCCAGGGGATGCCTGGAACGAAAACACCCTCAGGGGTGAAATCTTCCAGGCGTTCTCGCGGGATCAAAGGTACTTGGTCAAATCCTTGAATTCGGCTATCGATGCCCGCGCGGAAGCTGCACTTGCGCCCACGACCTGGTCCAGGCAGTTGTCGAGATGGTCATGGATCACCACCTTCTTGGCGGCGCTGATTGCGCGTTCCACCGCGTGCAGCTGCTGGGCGATTTCGTTGCACGGCCGGTGGCTCTCGATCATGGCGATGACATTCGCCAAGTGGCCGTTGGCCCGCTTCAATCGCTTGACCACGTCGGGATGACTGGCATGTAGGTGTTTCTCTGTCATGCCATATCCTATCCCCCAGGATACGATACGGTCAATATTTCTCCATTCCACCGATTCGCTGGAGGATTGGTGGCCAACGACTTCCCCAGAAAGGTCCCCCATGTTGGAAGTGCTTGCAAACAGAACCTATCGGCACCTGTTCTTCGCGCAGGTGATCGCCTTGCTCGGCACTGGGCTGGCGACCGTGGCGCTCGGCCTGCTCGCCTTCGATCTGGCAGGAGCAAATGCGGGCGCGGTGCTGGGTACGGCACTCGCCATCAAGATGCTGGCTTATATCGGCGTCGCGCCGGTCGCGTCGGCCATGGCAGAACGCTTGCCCCGCCGCGCGGTTCTGGTTGCGCTCGATCTGATCCGGGCAGGCGTGGCCCTCATGCTTCCATTCGTGACCCAGATCTGGCAGGTATACGTGCTGATCTTCGTGCTGCAGTCTGCATCCGCCGCATTCACGCCCACCTTCCAGGCAACCATTCCGGACGTGCTGCCCGAAGAGAACGACTACACGAAGGCGCTTTCACTGTCCCGACTGGCCTACGACCTCGAATCGCTGGCCAGCCCTATCCTGGCGGCATTGTTGCTGACCTTCGTGAGCTACCACAGCCTGTTTGGTGGCACGGTCGTTGGCTTCATCGCATCGGCCGCCCTGGTGATATCGGCCGTGCTGCCGAAGGCCAAACTGCCACCAAAGCGCAGCATTTATGAGCGCACTACGCGGGGCCTGCGGATCTATCTGGCGACGCCGCGCCTGCGTGGGCTCCTTGCACTCAATCTCGCCGTGGCCGCAGGCAGCGCGATGGTCATCGTGAACACTGTGGTTCTGGTGCAGTCGCAGATGGGAATGACGCAGACCTCCACTGCCATCGCGCTCGCTTGCTTTGGCGCCGGGTCCATGATCATGGCCTTGCTGTTGCCCCGGCTTCTCGACCGCGTGCGCGAACGTCCGGCCATGCTCGCCGGCGCATCGGTGGTCGCGGCGGGTCTCATGCTCGGTTGGGCGCTTGCGAACCGGTACGAGGTGTTGCTGCCTCTGTGGTTTGTGATGGGCCTGGGCTACTCCCTGGCCCAGACTCCCTCGGGGCGCCTGTTGCGCCGCTCGTCAAGCGAAGAAGACCGGCCTGCGCTGTTTGCCGCCCAGTTTGCGCTCTCGCACGCCTGCTGGCTCATCACCTACCCGCTGGCGGGATGGGTGGGCGCCCGATTTGGTGTGGACGCAAGCTTTGCATCGCTGGGGATCGTCGCGGTGGCCGCCATCGCCGTTTCTGCCTGGCTATGGCCCGACCGGGAGCCCTCTGAGCTGTCGCATGCACACGATGACCTGCCGCCAGACCATCCGCACCTTGCCGGGGCGGGGCAAACCGGAGGGCGAAAACACTCTCATGCATATGTCATTGATGACGAGCACCAGCGCTGGCCGCAGTAGCCGCCCGTGCAAGCGAGGGAAGGGGCGCAAATCAGTGGGTGGTGATGCCAACTGCCAGCGCGTTTTTCCGATGGCGTGGCCGGGCGAGACGCGGGAGCAGGTGCTGCAGGCGTCCAGGCCCCACATATTTGTCCTGCAAGCAGGATCGAAAATTCACCAGCTGGGGCACAATGGTTGCCGCTGCTAAACACGGCTCCTTATGTCTACCCCTCTGCGCCAAATCCCCCTCCAGAAGAGCCGGTCCCCGGTCTCGCTGGCGCGCGCATTGTGGATTGCCAAGTGGCTCCTGGTGCTGGTTCTGGCCTGGGACCAGATTGCCTCGCCCCTGCACCAGCACCATCACGACTCAGGAATCGACGGTTCCTGGATCGGTGCGATGCAGGATGGCGCCGGCGCCGAGGCGCTGCATGTGGACGATGGCGACAACCTGGCGCTCTTCGCTCACGCCACCATGGCCGTGCAGTTGCAGGCCGCTTCCGGCCAACTGAGCACCGCCAGCGAACCGGTCGCTCTGTTCTTTGCCTTCGCCGAGGTCTTCGACTCCGGTCAGGTGCGGGAACCGGACGTTTGGCCGACCTACGTCGCGCCGATCTACCCATCCTTCCGAAGTCTGCCTCCAGGGGGTCGTGCGCCCCCGCTCCACACCTGAAAAGCCCTTTCTTTTGCTTTTCCTGACCGCGCGCCTGGTTCCAAGGCTGTGGTCGTTTGTGGAGTTTTCCGATGCTGTACCGTTTTTCCCGGCTGGCGCTTGGCCGCCTGGCCGTTTTCGTCTTCCCTTGTCTGATCGCTGCGCCGCTGGCGGCCCTCGCGGCTGACGAGTTTCCCGTCAGCGCCGCCCAGATGCAGTCCCTGGGCGTGCAAGTGCAACGCCTCGAAAAGTCCGGCGACTCGTCGGGGCAGGCCTATTCCGCCCGTGTGGTTCTGGCACCAGGCCAGGAACAGGTAGTCAGCGCCCCCCTGGCCGGCGTGGTCGACCAGTTGCTGGTCGCCGAGAACGATGCCGTCAAGGCCGGACAGCCGCTGATGCGCCTGATCAGCCCTGAGCTCGGCGAGTTGCAACTCAAGCTGATGGAGGTCAATTCGAGCAGCCGGCTGTCGCAAAAGGCCTTGCAGCGCGAGCGCCAGCTCTTCTCGGAAGGCATCATTCCCGAGAGGCGTGTGCAGGAGGCAGAAGCCACCGCAGCACAGGACGCAGCGCGCAAGCGCCAGGCCGAGGCAGCGCTTCGGCTGGCGGGCCTGGACAGCGGGCGGATCCGCAGCATTGCTGAAGGGGGCAACGTCGAGTCGACCATTACCGTTCGCGCCAAGGCTGCGGGTCTGGTGGGAGACGTGTCCGTCAAGCCTGGCCAGCGCGTACAGCAAGCGGACATGCTTTTGCGCATCGCCAATACCAGCAAGCTGGGGTTGGAAATCCAGATTCCATCGGCCCGCAATGCCCAGGTGACAACGGTGAAGGGCGCCCCGATCACTGTGATGGGGCGAACCGGAGTGCAAGGCGAGGCGCTCAGCGTGAGCCCTATGGTCAGCGACAACCAGGTACTGACCCTGAAGGCGGCGATCACCAAGGGATCTGAGCAGCTTCGGCCCGGGGAGATCGTGCAGGTGCAGGTACCGTTCGCTGGCGCTGGCGAAGGCTGGTCAGTTCCCCTGCAGTCGGTAGTGCGCCAGGGAGACAAGGCCTATGTTTTCGTGCGCACGGACAAGGGCTTCGTGGCAACGCCAGTCACCGTGCTGGCCAGCGCCGGGCAGACGATGCGCGTGACGGGTGGGCTGCAGGTTGGCCAGGAGATCGCTACCGCGTCCGTGATCGCGCTCAAGGCGGCGTGGCAAGGCAAGGGCGGGAGCAACTGAGATGCTGACACGCCTCGTTCAATTTGCCCTTGCACAGCGGCTTTTCGTGCTGCTGGCAGGGGCCCTCCTGGCTGGAGCGGGCTGGTTCGCCTTCAAGAACCTGCCCATCGACGCCTTTCCCGACGTGTCCAGCACGCAGGTGAAGATCATCATGAAAGCGCCCGGCATGACGCCGGGAGAGATCGAAAGCCGCGTGGCCATACCGATCGAAGTGGAGATGCTGGGCATCCCCAAACAGCGCATCTTGCGCTCCGTCACCAAGTACGGCCTGGTCGATGTGACCGTCGATTTCGAGGACGGGACTGACATCTACTGGGCCCGCCAGCAAGTGTCCGAACGCTTGGCCAACATCAGCGCCGACCTGCCGCCTGGCATCACCGGCGGCATGGCCCCCGTGACGACGCCGCTGGGCGAGATGTTCATGTTCACCATCGAGGCCCCCAACATGACGCTGGAAGAGCGGCGTAGTCTGCTCGATTGGGTGATCCGGCCCGCGCTGCGCTCGGTCCCCGGCGTCGCCGATGTGAACGCGCTGGGCGGAAAGGTCCACAGTTTCGAGGTGGTCCTTGACCCGGTGAAAATGTCCGCGCTTGGCCTGTCCGCCGCGAAGATCAAGGCGTCCATAGAGGCCAACAACCGCAACGATGGCGCTGGCCGGCTTGGAGAAGGCGACGAGGTGCTGCTGGTGCGCAGCGAAGGCAGCATCCGCACCAAGGACGACCTGATGGCCATCGTCGTCAAGTACGACAAGAATGGCAGCATACGGCTGCAGGACGTGGCGCAGGTGCGGGACGGCAGCGTCACGCGCTATGGTGTGGTGACCATGGACGGCAAGGCCGAGGCCGTGCAGGGCCTTGTGCTGGGCTTGGCCGGTGCGAACGCGCAAAAGGTGGTGGAAGGCGTTACCCGCAAGATCGAGGAGATCAAGCCGACCCTGCCCGCAGGCGTTGAGCTCAAGGTCTTCTACAACCGCGCACAGTTGGTCGAGAAGGCCGTGGGCACCGTATCGCGCGCACTGCTGGAGGCTACCGCGTTGGTGCTGGTGCTTCTGGGCGCATTCCTTGGGAACATCCGGGCAGCCGTGTCGGTCGCCGTTGTACTTCCGCTCTCCGCGCTGGCCACCTTCCTGCTGATGCGTGCCGCCGGCATGTCCGCCAATCTCATGAGCCTGGGGGGCCTCGCCATTGCGCTGGGCATGCTGGTGGACGCTGCCGTCGTAGTGGTCGAGAACATCGTTCAGCACCAGGCCGCAGACGAATCCAAGGGCAAGCTACCCCGGCTGCATATCGTTTTCCGTGCCGTGCGTGAAGTGGCGGCTCCGGTTGCTGCGGGCATCCTGATCATCGTGCTGGTGTTCCTGCCGCTGCTCACGCTGCAAGGCCTGGAAGGCAAGTTCTTCGTTCCCGTGGCCATGACCATCGTCTTTGCGCTGGCCAGCTCATTGGTGCTGTCGCTGACCATCATTCCGGTGCTTTCTTCCTTCTTGCTGACCAAGGTGGCCCACCACGAGCCATGGCTGCCGCGCCAGTTGCTCAGGGCCTATGAGCCGACGCTGTCGTTCGCGTTGCGCCGTGAGCGGGTCGTGTACGTGGTGGCATGCCTGATGCTGGTGGCCGCTGCGGTGGTGTACTCGTTCGTGGGCAAGACCTTCATGCCGCCGATGGACGAGGGCGACATCATCGTGGGGATTGAGAAGCTTCCTTCGGTGAGTCTGGAAGAAACGGCCGCGCTGGACCTCAAGATCCACCAGGCGCTGATGAAAGACATTCCCGAGATCACGGGCGTGGTGGCGCGTGCGGGATCCGACGAAATCGGGCTCGACCCGATGGGCCTGAACCAGACCGATACCTTCCTGGTGCTCAAGCCACGTTCGGAATGGAAGGTTGCGAACAAGGAGGCGCTGATCGAGAAAATTCGCGGCGTCCTGGACCAGCTTCCCGGAATCAGCTACAGCTTCACGCAGCCCATCGACATGCGCGTCTCGGAGATGATCATCGGCGTGCGTGGCGACATCGCCATCAAGGTGTTCGGCCCCGATCTGGACAAACTCAATGAGCTGGCTGGGCAGATCGAAGGCCTCATGAAGCAGGTGCCGGGCAACCAGGACGTTTACACCGTGGAGAACGATGGCGTGCAGTACCTGCGTGTCATCGTGGATCGCGTGGCCGTGGGGCGCTATGGCCTGTCCATCGAGGATGTCCAGGACGCGCTCAGGGTGCAGGTCGAAGGCCAGCGCGCGGGCACGGTGATTGACGGGAACCAGCGCATTCCCATCGTCCTGCGCGGAGCCGATGGCGTGAAGATCTCGCCATCCGAGTTCGCGGCCCTCACGATCACCACGCCGGACGGCGTCAACGTACCTCTTCAGGAGCTGGCGAAACTGGAGCGCGACAGCGGCCCAGTCAAGATCGACCGGGAGATGGGCAGCCGCTACAGCGTCGTGATCGCCAACGTAACGGGGCGCGACCTGGTCGGCTTCGTCGAAGAAGCCAAGGCGAAGATCGGTCAGGCAGTGCAGTTGCCCACCGGTTACCGCATTGCCTGGGGCGGCCAGTTCGAGAACCAGCAGCGCGCGGCCGAACGACTGACGCTGGTGATTCCGCTGTCGCTCGGAGTGATCTTTCTGGTGCTGTTCTCCACCTTCGGGTCGGTGCGACAGGCCTTGCTGGTGCTCAGCAACATCCCGTTCGCGTTGGTCGGTGGCATTTTCGCGTTGTGGCTGACGGGCGAGTACCTTTCAGTGCCGGCATCCGTGGGCTTCATTGCACTGCTGGGCATCGCAGTGCTCAACGGCGTGGTGCTGGTCAGCTACTTCAATCAGCTGCATGCGGAAGGCTTGTCGCTTGTGGAGTGCGTGACCCAGGGCTCACGCCGAAGACTGAGGCCGGTGCTAATGACCGCAGCGATTACAGCGTTTGGGCTCATCCCCTTGTTGTTCGCATCGGGCCCCGGCTCCGAGATCCAGCGGCCGCTGGCCATCGTGGTGATCGGAGGCCTCATCACCGCCACCGCGCTGACGCTGATTCTCTTACCGATTCTTTACCTGCGCTTCGCCCATCCCAAGAGGCCAAACGAAGCGCCTGCACAGGAGGCCGTACATGCCTAAGCATTGTCTTTCACTGGTATGCAGCCCGGATATTGCCGAGAAGCTGCTCGATGCTTTGCTGACGGCTGTGTCAGACCAGGTCTTCACGAGCACCCCCACCTTCAGTCATGGCACGCCGCACGGCCGCCTTTCTGGGGTGGAACAGGTCATGGGACGCAGCAGTTCCGTGCAGATCCAGCTCATCGTCACGGAGGAGCAATTGAACAACACGCTGGTAACGGTGCACCTGAAATTCAAGGGCACGGGGTTGTGCTACTGGGCTTATGAACTGAGCGCTGAAGGGGTAGTGGAATGAAACAGTGGATTACTATTGCGGGAACGGCCGTACTGATGATTCTGAGCGTACCTGCCGGTGCGTGGGTGACCGACTCCGCGCCCGAGTTGCTGCCAACACCCCTGGTCCGCCAGGCGATTGACCAGGACCCTTACGTAGTCGAAGCGCGCCGTGCCCTCGCCGCGGCTGGGCATGGCGCCGCGGCGTTGCGGTCCGGCTCGCACGAGTGGACTACCCGGGCCATCGTGCAAAGCCGACGGTATGACGCCGGCGGGCGCTCCAACGAATGGGAGGCCGGCCTTGAGCGTGCTTTGCGGATAGGCGGCAAAGCCAGGCTGGACGGCGACATCGGCGAAGTAGAGATCGCAATTGCGCAGGCAAAATTGGGCGAAGCGATCCATGAGTCCGCGAGGGCGCTTGCCGACCTGTGGATGGATGTTATCGCCGCTCGCCGGCTCAAGGAGGTGATCGGTGAGCAAAGGGGCTTTGCACAGGAAAGCCTCAAGGCCGTGGAAAGCCGCCGCAAAGCGGGGGATGCCTCGGTGCTGGACGTCAACCTGGCCACGACCGATCTGGTTGAGATGGACCGTCAGCTCAGTGCTGCAGGGACAGCCGAGGCAAAGGCCCATGCCAAGCTGAACTCGCGGTTTCCTCTGATCACCGAGCTTCCGAAACTCACTGTTGATCCCAGGCCGCTGGAGACTGGGCAAGCACAATGGCGTGAGCGCATTCTGGCCGAGAGCGACCCGATCCGCATTGCTGAAGGCCAGGCCCGCAAAGCCGCCCTGTCAGCGGACCGCATGCGAGCCGACCGAACGCCCGATCCCACCGTGGGGGTCTTTGTCGCTTCGGAGGCCAGGCGCAGCGAGCGCATCTACGGCGTGAGTGTCAGCATCCCCTTGGCCGGCACCTACCGCAACGAACGCATGCTGCAGGCCCTGCAGGAGGCGGAAGCCGCCCGCGCACGGCTAGATGGCAAGCGTCGCGAGATGGAGATGGAGGTCGCTGAGACCTACATCGATGCCATGGGCAGCTTCGAGCGCTGGCGCCTGACCTCGCAAGGGCTGTCGGCGACCCAGAGCAGCGCCCGTTTGACCCAGCGTGCCTACAGCCTTGGAGAGGTGGACTTACAAGGCCTGCTGCTGGCCCGTAAGCAAGGCCTGGATGCCACCATGGCAGCCGAGCAGGCCCGCATCGAAGCCCTGCGTGCGCAGGGCCGGCTGATGATCGACGCCCATTTGGTCTGGGGGCTGGAGGAAGATTGATGCTGCGCCAGCGCTGGCATGCGCGCCGCATGCCATGCACGCGCCCGGGTTCACCGGGTGTTCTGAATATTCGACATGTCCAGGCACCAATTTGAACTCGGACTGCGTTGCTGCCGCACGGGTTCACCGTGCGGCACATCTGCGTCCATGGCGGCGCGAATGGGGGACTTTGTCTACCCTGTTCGTGCCTGGGCCGCAGTCACCGCCAAAGAGCGGGTTTGCCTATGTTGGTTCGCATAATTGGTGGCGTGCCAGGCAAGCTGGTATGGGTCATGGTCGGAATGCTGGTGGCAGCGTTCGTGGTCTGGAAGCTGCGGCATTGGTGGCTCATGCACCATCCAGAGCAGGACATTCGCATCAAGTACAGCCGAAGACTGGCTGAGCGTCTGAGGCTACGCAGGGTGGCGCAGCGCACAACTCGGACACGCAGAAACGCGCGAAAGCGCGCACACGATCGCGGGCATCAAGAATGACGACGCCGCTACGCCATTGTTAACGGGACTGATCGATAACTCGTGGACACGAATTCTGCCCTCACCGCCCTAGAAGACCATATCGCTATTCTCACTATGCTTGTGCGGCGCATGGTTGATGAGTCTGGCGACCCAACTGGTTTCGACGCACAGGCCTGGCTTGATCACTGGCTCGTGGGGGTGGTCCCGGCATTGGGTGATCGGAGGCCTCTCGATGTGCTAAATGAGCCCGGTGGCCTGGAGGTTCTGAGAAGCTTGCTCTTGCAGGCCCAGTACGGCGCGTTTTCGTAGGTGTACGAAGGGTGTTGGTAAGTTCTGAGTCCGATCTGGACCTGCCTTCATCCCCGCTGGGCAAATTGCCACCAAACAGAATCCCGACATACGGTTATGTCCACTAACCAGAATTCCCCTTATCTCCCCGCGTCCACTCCACGCAGCGCGGACGTCGTTCTGTACCTGGACCTCGATGGTGTTGTCCACCATGAGAAGGTGCTCTGGCATCCCCGCAAAGGCATCCACATGAGTCCGTATGAGGCTGCAGGACATTCCTTGTTCGAATGGATCTCTGTCCTGGAGTCGGTGCTTGAACCCTACCCAGCCGTTGCCTTGGTACTGAGCAGCACCTGGTGCATCCGTCCCGGATACCGCGCAACCCTCAAACGCCTTCCTGTCTCCTTGCGTGCTCGATTTATTGGTGGGACGTACCACAGGCGTGTGCATGGCGTGGATCCCTGGAACCTTTCCATGTTCCGCACCACCCCCCGGGGCGTGCAAATTCAAGAGGACGCTCAGCGCAGAAAACCCCGGCAGTGGATAGCTCTTGATGACGATCTGGAGGATTGGCCTGACTCTTGTTGGCAAAACCTGGTCGCATGCGATGGAACAACGGGCTTGTCAGACACCGGAGTCCAACAGGAGCTGGGGGAGAAGTTGCGCTGCTGCTTTTCGGCTCTGTCCGACAACCACTTGTAGTTTCTATAAACAACCAGCTGACCAGGGACGGCGGCGAGAGCAGACACTTTGCAGCCCGTGGTAATTGGCATACTGCTGACTGCTACACTGTTTATGTGCTGACACTGGGCTTTGCCCACATTGATGTTGGCGCCGATGAATCTTGACAGTGTCATGTGTATCTCCTTGGGTTTGAATGCACGTGCCCCGGAAGCTGCACCAACGCCTAGCCAGCCGACGAGTCACGTGTGACAGTTTGCTGACCGTATGCCGACAGCTTGCGCACCGCAGGATTACAAGTTTGTTATGTTGTCGCGCCTGGCTGTGTGATCGATTCGACACTGCCGGGCATTGCATCGGCCGGCGCTCCAAAGTGGTCGTTCCGCCTGGGATGCCACTACAATTTTCCGGATGCACTCCCGCACCCGTCTGCTTGTTTTCCTCTTGGTACTGTTGCCGCTGCAACTGTGCTGGGCGGCAGTGGGCGCGTACTGCAAAGATGAAGGACCGGGCTCCTTGCCTCCAGTGGCAATGCATTGCTGCGAGCACGCCCAGCTGCGGGACGGAGCAATGGATGAATCCACCCGAGCTGGCGATGCAGCGCCCAGCGTGGACTGTGGTTCCTGCCATCTGCAGGGCACCGAAGCCTTTCAGGCGCAACGCGATCTACTGCCGGCCTTTCCCCTGGGGCGCTTTCACACCGACACGCGCGGGTGGCCGTCTTCAGAGTCCGCCAGTCGCCCCGAACGCCCGCAGTGGCCCGCCCTGGCCTGACCAGGGCATCGGTCACCACCGTCTCCGATCCCCGCCAAGCGTGCCAGCACAGCGTGTGCTGGCCTCATTTGCATGCCTTCGGGATCTTTCCATGTCCTCCACTGTCGGGCCGAATGGCTCTGGAATCTACACACGCAGTTGTGCCTTGATCGGTGCCTCCTGCCAGAACCGTTGTTCAAGGAGGTGTCGATGAGCCGACCCTCGGTGCTGCTCCTGATCGCCTGGCTGCTGGCTGTGTCCGCCACCGGCAGTGCGTTGTTCATCGGCGAAGTCATGGGCATGGCTCCTTGCGTCTTGTGCTGGTACCAGCGCATTGCCATGTTCCCGCTGGCCTTGCTTCTTGGAATGGCCTTTTACAGCGACGACCGCCGGGGCGCTGTCTATGCCTTGCCTCTGGCGCTGGCGGGTGCGGTCGTGGCTGGTTACCACAGCCTCTTGGCGGCAGGCCTGGTGCCCAAGGCTTGGGTCCCCTGCGGCGCCGGCGTGTCATGCGCCGATCAGAAGCTCGACATCCTCTACGGCATTGAGTTGCCCTGGCTTTCACTGGCGGCGTTCATTGCCATCGCCGTCTCGCTCTCCCTCTATCTGCGAAAAACAGACAAATGAAACACCGAAAACTCATCATCTTCCTCGTGCTGGGCATGGCCTTTGTGGCCTTCCTTGTCGGCGTGAATCTGTACCAGAGCCGCGTGCAAAGTGCACAGGAGCTGCAGGTGGCAGGACAAGCCGAACGCCTGGTCCGCATGCATTCCCCCGTGATCGGGCCCCGTGAGGCACCCGTGACCATCGTCGAGTTCTTCGATCCCGCATGCGAGACCTGCCGCGCCTTTTATCCGGTGGTCAAGGAATTGATGCAGCAGTACCCCACCGAAGTGCGGCTGGTCATCCGCTACGCGCCTTTCCACCAAGGCTCGGAGCAGGTGGTCAAGCTACTGGAATCGGCCCGGCGGCAGGACAAGTACCTGGCCGTGCTGGAAGCGGTGCTGGCCGCACAGCCGCAGTGGGCGGACCATGGAAATCCCAACCTGGAGTTGGCCTACAAGGCAGCTGAACAGGCGGGGCTGGACATGCAACGGGCGCGGGCGGACATCGCAGCCCCTGCATTGGACGCCGTGGTGCTACAGGACGTGCAGGACCTGACCGCCCTCAAGGTCGAGAAGACGCCGACCTTCTTCGTCAACGGGCGCCCGCTGCCCAGCTTTGGCCACAAACAGCTGGCCGACCTGGTGGCGCAAGAGGTCTCCAAAACCAAGAAATGAAAGCGGGACATTCAAGTAAGCGCTCCGCAAGCCCACCGGTGGACTTGGCGCGCGCTGACGAACGCTCAGTGGGAATGCGCATGCTCCTTGGTTTCTGAGCGGCTTGGCTTGGCGGCTGGCTCCACCCGTGTACCGCGAAGCAGACGCAGTCCGTTGGCTACCACCAGCAAGCTCGCTCCCATGTCCGCGAAGACCGCCATCCACATGGTGGCCGTGCCAACGACCGCCATCACCAGGAAGACGCTCTTGATGCCCAGTGCCAGGGTGATGTTCTGCCAGAGAATGGCGTGGGTGCGCTTGGATAGACGCACTGTCTCGGCGACGCGCTGCAGGTCATCGTTCATGATGACCACATCGGCCGCTTCCATGGCCGTGTCGGTTCCCGCTGCACCCATTGCAAAACCGATGTCGGCCTGCGCCAGCGCCGGCGCATCATTGATGCCATCGCCGGTCATTCCGGTAGCGCCATAGCGCTTTTGCATTTCCTTGATGGCATCGAGTTTGGCTTCGGGCAGCAGATCGCCACGGGCATCGTCAATGCCGGCCTGGGCAGCGATGGCCTTTGCCGTGGCGGTGTTGTCACCCGTCAGCATCACCGACGTCACTCCCAGCGCCTTGAGGTCGACGATGGCCTGCTTCGACGTCTCGCGAATGGTGTCCGCTACCGCAAACAGCGCCAGGACGCGCGATTCGTCCGCCAGGAGGGTGACCGTGCGGCCTTGTTTTTCATGGGTGGCCAGCTCCGCCTCCAGCTCCGGACCGCACAGTCCTAGCTCATGTATCAATCGGTGATTGCCCAGCATCAAGCGCACACCATTGACCATGCCTTCGACGCCGCGCCCAGGCAAGGCCTTGAAGCTTTCTGCTTCTGGACCCTTTACATCCAAGCCCTGGACAATCGCCTTGGAAACCGGGTGGTCGGAACGAGCCGCCAGGCTGGCAGCCATCTGCTGGACTGCTGCCTCGTCACCGGCACCCCACACCTGCCACTTCACCAGCTTGGGTTTGCCTTCGGTGATGGTGCCGGTCTTGTCCAGCGCCACCGCCTTCAGAAGCCGGGCATCTTCCAAGTAGGTTCCGCCCTTGATCAAGATCCCACGGCGCGCTCCCGCGGCCAATCCGCTGACCACCGTCACCGGCGTGGAAATGACCAGAGCGCATGGGCAGGCGATCACCAGCAGAACCAGGGCCTTGTAGAGCGCCTCCAGCCAGGTAAGTCCCATCAGGAAAGGAGTGAGGACCGCCACCGCCACGGCAATGGCGAAGACTGCGGGGGTGTAGATGGATGCGAACCGATCCACAAAGCGCTGCGTTGGTGCACGCGTGCCTTGCGCCTGCTCAACCGCTTGGATGATCCTGGCGAGGGTGGTGTTGCTGGACAAGGCTGTGACCTCGAACTCCAGCTCACCAGTCTCGTTGATCGTGCCGGCAAACACCTGGTCGCCAGGTGCCTTGTCCACGGGGATGCTCTCGCCAGTCACGGGGGCCTGGTTGATGGCGCCATTGCCCTTGGTCACCTTACCGTCCAGCGGCACGCGTTCGCCCGGCTTGATGCGCACGGTCGCTCCAATGGCCACCGAAGCCACCGGTGTAGCGGTCCACGCTCCGTTGGTGCCCAGTACCAAAGCCTCTTCGGGCGCCAGTTCCAGCAAGCCCTTGATAGCGTTTCGGGCCCGGTCCACTGCCTTGGCTTCGATGAGCTCCGCAATCGCGTACAAAGCCATCACCATCGCGGCTTCTGGCCACTGACCAATGAGGAATGCGCCGGTGACGGCCACCGACATCAGCGCATTGATGTTCAGCTTGCCGCGCAGCAGCGCCGCAATGCCTTTTTTGTAGGTGTCGATGCCGGCCAGCCAGATAGCCAGAGCGGCAATCGCCATGCCGGCCACTTTCCAGGCCATCTGGTCTGGAGCAAAGAACGAGAGGACCTCAGCCCCCGTGGCGAACACCAGCGCGGCCACCAAACGGGAGATGCCGCCTGCAAAACCATGCCCATGGTCGTCGCCTTCGGCGGATCCAGCCGCGTGTCCGCCCTCAGTTTCGCCAGCGCCTGTAACTGGCTGCGGATCGAAGCCCGCTTTGCGAATGGCGTCTAGCGCCAACGGGTAGGTGCCTTCGTCGGCATCGATCTTCAGCGTCCGCGCGCCGAGCTGAAAACCCAGAGAGCGGATCCCATCCAGAGGCTCCAGCGCCCGACGAATCTCCGCCTCCTCGGCGCTACAGTCCATGGTCGCAATGCGAAACACCCGGCCTTGGCTACCCTGGGTGTTTGCCGCAGTGACCACGGGCTGTGGATCGAAACCCGCCTTGCGGATGGCATCGAGCGCAAGGGGCAAGGCGCGATCCTCCGCATCGATCTTCAGCGTGCGCGCGCCGAGCTGGAAACCCAACGAGCGGATTCCCTCAAGCGGTTCCAGAGCCCGCCGGATCTCCGACTCTTCGGCACTGCAGTCCATGGTGGCGATTCGGAACAGCTTGCCCTGGCCCGGGCTGCTTGTGGCTGCTGGGACCACTGCTGCGGTACTGGAACAGCCCGAGGAGCAGCAGGTGTCAACAGTGGTGGGAGGTGTGTTTGTTTCTGATTTCATAGCCCAATTGGAAACCTTCAAGTAGCTTTAAAGTCAAGCAGCAAAAAGAATATGGCTGCTTTGTCCTGGGTAAATCGGATTTCTTAACGGTCCGTACTCAGTCGCAGGGGCACAGGATCGACCCCACCCCGTCGAAAAACAACATCAATTCGGGGGGATTTCGATTCCCACATTCGTTACCCCGTTTTCTGACGATGCGAATGGCTTGCCCTGATGCATGCGTGCAATACCGCCTACTATGGCCAAACCGAGGCCATGGTTGCTCTGCCCATGGCTGCGCGCAGGATCTGCGCGGAAAAATCGATCAAACAGCTGCGGAAGTATCTCGGGATCGATCGTGCTGCCGTAGTTGGTGACACTGATCAGCACACGACCCTCATCGGTGGTTCTGAGGTTGATCTGGACGATTGAGCCAGAGCTCGCGTATCGAGTGGCGTTGCCGAGCAAGTTCGACAGGGCCCGGCGCAGCAACGGCACGTCGAAGGCGCCATGCGCATCACCAACCACTTTAGCTGTGAGGCCTGCCTCGGACAGTGCGGCCTCGTGGTAGTCCAGTACGTCAGCAGCCATTGATGCAAGGCTCGCCACGGGGGCGCGGCGCGCTCCCACACCCCGATCCGCCTGGGACAGGAACAGCATGTCATTGACGATGCCGGTCAGGCGGTGCAACTCCTCCAAGTTGGACGCCAGCACCTCGCGCATATCCGCCTGCTCAGGGCGCAGCAAAGCCAATTCATTGTTGGCAATGAGCGTGGCCAAAGGCGTGCACAACTCATGCGCCACGTCCGCATTGAAGCCCTCCATTTGTAAATACGCCTTCTCAATGCGCGCCAGAAGCGCGTTGAACTGGTCGATCAGAGGCACGAGTTCAAGGGGCTGCTCGGCGCTGTCGAGACGTTGATGCAGATTGTCAGCCGACACTGCGCGCGTCTGACTGGCCAGTCTTCGGACGGGCGCCAGGCCCAAGTTGACCAGGGAGAATCCGCCCAGCGATACAACGATGGCGCCACCGATGGCTGCGACCAGCAAGGTAAGAGCAAGTCGGTGCAACAACTGGTGGTCGGTTCGGATGTCCAGCGACAGCTGAACGCGCAAGTTCTTTGAGGGAGTCTGGTCCGCAGTCTGTGCTACTTCGAACTGCCGTTGGCGCCATACCGTCTTGGCACTCTGGTTGCGGGCGTGGGCGTAGATAACCATCCCGTCCGCCTGCGCGACTTCGAGCGACAGATCTCCGTGCCCAACAAGGAAGTCATCGAGTTTGTGCGCAAGGTCTTCCGAATCCCCATGCTCCTTGCCATCCTGCAGCAAGTGCCGAATGACGATTTCTTTTTGTGCCAGCGTTTCCTCTTGTCGATCACGAAAATTGAACTCGGTCACCAGATACACCATCAGACAGACCACCCCGAGTCCGGCAAAGCTCTGCAGCGCCAGCCACCACGACAACCGCTGGCGCAATGAGCGATGTTGGGCCAACGCCTTCATCCGTTGCGGTCCTCCATGACATATCCCATGCCGCGAATGGTGTGGAGCAGCGTAGTGTCAAACGGCACATCGATCTTGGTACGGAGGCGCCGGATCGCGACCTCCACCACGCTAGTATCGCTGTCGAAGTTCATGTCCCACACCTGCTCAGCGATCTCAGTGCGAGAAAGCACTTCCCCTTTTCTTCTCAGAAACAGAGTCAGGAGCAGAAATTCCTTGGCAGTCAGCTCCAAACGCTGACCACGCCGGGACGCTTTGCGCCGTACCAGGTCCAATTCAAGGTCCGCCAAACGCAGTTGCGTGGGCTCTGCGGCATCCCTCGCACCATGGGTCCGCCGGAGCAGCACCTGAATGCGGGCGCTCAGTTCGGAAAACGCAAAGGGCTTGACCAGATAGTCGTCGGCACCCGTCTTGAGTCCCAATACCCGATCCTCGACGCTGACCCTTGCTGTCAACATCAAGACCGGCGTCTGCTTGGTCTTGCGAAAGGCTGTTAAAAGGCTGAAGCCGTCGATCCCTGGAAGCATCGCGTCCAAGACCAGCAGATCGTGCACGCCTTCCAGAGCCATGTGAAGGCCATCCACCCCGTTGTGTGCAACGTCCACCACGTAGCCGGCCTCTCCCAGGCCCTTGCGCAGATACTCGGCCAGCTTGACTTCGTCTTCGATGAGCAAAATTTTCATGCTGCCATTCTCGAAGAATCCGGCCTGTTCGTAGTTTACGAATTTGTTATCTGGCTGTTGGCGCCTTGTCGCACTCGGTTTTTTAAAGTATCCCCGTGTCGAAAGGCATAGTCCCGGCAGATCGCCGAGGGCTGATTTAAATCAAGGGACAACACCATGACCGTTCGCAAACCCCTCACGCTCACTTTGATTGCCTTCGCTATCGCGGCTCCAGGATTGGCATCTGCCTCGTCGCTGTACCATCCCGCCGACGGCGAAGTGGGCATGACCACCCATCCCGACCACATGCAGAGCACAATGTCCCGTGGCGATGTGCTTCAGGCTGTCGAAGTAGCGCGCCGGGATGGCACGCTGGCGACCCTTTCACGCGGGGGTGCGTTGCCCGTCAAAGCAACGGGCGCAACGAAGACCCGTGAGCAAGTTCAACAGGAATTTCTCAACATGTCGGCAGCTGAAAAGAAGGCTCTTCAGGACCTGAACGGCGGCGCTCGCTGATTTCTAAACTCAGCGCTCCTCAGCGGCCATCCACGCCCGAGCGCGCCCTTCATGACGCATGCTAGACTTCAAAAATGCGCCGCTTGATCGCCGTTCTTATGCTTGCATTGCTTCCGTTCCAGTTCAGCTGGTCTGCGGTGGCTGCTTATTGCATGCATGAGAGCTCAACCTCGCAGTCGCAGCATTTGGGGCATCACGAACACCAGCATGAAGCCAAAGGCGGGAATGGTCAGGCCGAAAAGTCCAGCCAGGGTGCAGGTGCATTTGATGTTGACTGTTCAGTTTGCCATGGCGCGGGTATCGGGGCCTTGAGCTGGTCAGATGCAAAGCCAGCCTTTTCCCATGACAGCCGTGTGGAGTCTTCCACAGGCCAGCGCCTGCTGGCTGTAACGCCCACGCCCCCTGACCGCCCTCAGTGGTCCGTCCTCGCCTGATCGGCGGGGGCATCTCACTTTTCTTTTTCAGTCTTGTCCGCCATCGCGGCGGAAGCAGTTGCGTGTGTTGCAGCTGAAGTGACTGACGAGTTGCCAGGCAGCTGCACGGTTGCCAGCCCGCCGATTCCCTCGTGTTTTGAAATCACTGGAGAATCGGATGTTCAAGGGTACTTACCTTCAAGAGATGCCGCACGCATGGCGCGGCGGTAGAAAGATCAAGCTCGCGGCAGGCGCCGCAGCTATCTGGCTGAGCGCCTCGGGCGGTGCCTTTTCCCAGGGCCTGCCACCAGGGCCAGCCGTTGGCGAACGAGTACCTCAGGCTGCTGCAGCGGCCACAGCTGAGCCTTTGTCGCTGGCCAAGGCGATCGAACTGGCCATGGAGGGAAATCCGGAGGTGGCTGCGGCAAAGCGCCAATGGGAGGCAACCGAAGGACAGGTTCTTCAAGGACGCTCGCGCCCCAATCCAGAGCTCGCGTACTCGCTGGAAGACACACGCTCCAAAACACGTACGCAAAGCTGGCAACTCAATCTTCCCTTGGAACTGGGCGGAAAGCGTGCAGCACGCACCAAGGCGGCCGAAAAAACGCGCGAGCAAGCACAGGCCCAACTCGCCGAGCTGCAAGCCACCGTGCGGGCCAATGTCGCTGCCGCTTACTTTGATGTTCTGACTGCGCAGGAACGATTGGTACTGGCCAGAGACAGCGCAGCGCTGGCCAAATCCTCAACGGATACCGTCTCAAAGCGTGTAGCCGCTGGCAAAGTATCCCCAGTGGAAGAGTCCAAGGCCCGGGTTGCCGAAGCCGGCGTTCGCGTCGAACTCGCCCAGGCCGCAAGCGAACAACGCAATGCACTGTCTCGCCTTTTCGCGCTGTTGGGACGGATCGATGCGCCTTACACCGTCCTGGAGGGCAAGGCCGAGAACCTGCCCTCGGTCCCGAGCCTCGTCGATCTCCATCCCCTGATTGCTTCTTCGCCAGGCGTGGTACTTGCGCGAATCGAGGTGGATCGGCGCAAGGCCTTGACCGACCTGGAACAAAGCAAACGCGTCCCCGATGTCACCGTCAGCGTCGGCATGCAGCGCAGCAACGAGACGCAGCGCAACGTCCTTCTTTTCGGGGTCTCTGTGCCTCTTCCCGTCTTCGACCGCAACCAAGGCAACCTCCTGGAGGCGCTGAAACTTGAAGACAAGGCCCGCGATGAGCTGCAAGCAGCCACCGTGCGCCTGCACAGCGAAGTGGCGCAGGCACGAGAGCGCCTTTCCACGATCACCGCAGAGGTTCAGTCACTGCAGCAGGAAGTTCTGCCCGGTGCGAAGTCGGCCTATGACGCCGCCACCATTGGGTTCGAGAACGGTAAGTTCAATTTCCTGGAAGTGCTCGATGCCCAACGCACTTACTTCACAGCCAAATCCCAGTACCTCAAAGCCCTTGGCGAAGCACACCGTGCAGCGGCTGATATCGACCGCCTGCTCGGGGCCAGCATGGTTCCCGGCCTGATCGCAACGCAACACTGAGCATGACCATGAACACGAACTCCAGCAAATCCACCATCAGTAAAAAACACCTGATCGCCATTGCAGTAGTCCTCGCAATAGGGGTCGGCGCGGGAACCTTCATCTTGCAAGGTGGCGGCAAGCCCAAAGCCGCAGCCACCGAGGACGATGGCCACGGTCACGGCGGCCATACCGAGGCCAAGGGACACGGCGACGGCGAGCACCATGGCAAGGGTAGCGAAAAGGGCCACGACGATGACAAGGGGCATGCCGATGGTGAACACCATGAAAAGAGCGAAGCCAAGGGACCACATGGCGGTACCGTGTTCAAGGAAGGCGACTTCAGCTTGGAAGCATTGTTGTCTGAAGACGGTGGCGAGCCTCGACTGCGAATCTGGCTGTCCGACAAAGATAAACCGCTGCCCCTGAATGCTGCAACGGTCACGGCAACTGTGACCCGCCCGACAGATGAAAAGCAGAAACTGACGTTTGCCGCTGAAAAAGACAGTCTTGTCAGCCGAGAGATCGTTGCTGAACCCCATGCGTTCGACATCGAGATCATTGCGCAGACTGCCACAGAGCCTTTCATGTTCGTGATGAGCAAGGAAGAAGGAAAGATCGAACTGACCGATGCCCAGATAAAGGCTGCATCCATCAGCCTGGACGCTGCTGTGAAAGCCAACATCAAGACGGCGTTGCTCCTTCCCGGGGAGATACGCTTGAACGAAGATCGCACGTCTCACGTTGTTCCCCGGCTTGCGGGAGTCGTGGAAAGCGTCAATGCCAGCTTGGGCCAAGTGGTCAAGAAAGGGCAAGTTTTGGCGGTGATCGCGAGCCCGACTGCTTCCGAGCAACGCAGCGAGCTGCAGACGGCCCAAAAGCGCTTAACGCTGGCAAAGACCACCTACGAGCGAGAAAAAAAGCTGTGGGAGCAGAAGGTGTCTGCCGAGCAGGACTACCTGCAGGCCAAGCAGGCCTTGAGCGAAGCAGAGGTCGCAGTAGCCAACGCCAATCAGAAACTGAGCGCGATGGGCCTGTCCGCCTCGTCGGTAGCAGGACTGAACCGTATCGAGTTGCGAGCGCCCTTTGATGGCATTGTCATCGAGAAGCACCTTAGTCTCGGCGAAGCCGTGAAGGAAGATGCTGCGGTTTTCACCATCTCGGACCTTTCTCAGGTATGGGCTGAGATCAACGTTCCGGCGAAGGATCTGCCATCGGTGCGCGTGGGCGAAAAGGTCACGATCAAGGCCACCGCCTTTGACGCCTCCGCTACAGGCACTGTCGCTTTTGTAGGAGCGCTCATTGGCGAGCAAACCCGCACGGCAAAAGCCCGTGTGGTTCTTGACAACCCCAAGGGCGCTTGGCGCCCCGGCCTGTTTGTCAATATTGAAGTGGTGTCCGAAGAAACGGCAGCGCCTGTAACCATCTCGGCCGACGCCGTCCAAAACGTCGGGGAAAAGCCGGTGGTCTTCCTCAAGGTTGATGGAGGCTTTATCGCTCAACCCGTGAAGTTGGGCCGAAGCGATGGCAAGCGGGTCGAAGTCCTCTCGGGTCTCAAAGCCGGTATGCCCTACGCCTCGACCGGCAGCTTCGTCGTGAAGTCTGAACTCGGCAAGGGATCTGCCGAACACACGCACTGATCGCGGAGCGCATACATGTTTGAAAAACTCATTCGATTCTCGATCGAGCAGCGATGGTTGGTGCTTCTAGCGGCCCTGGGCATGGCGGCGCTTGGCGTCTTCAGCTACCAAAAGCTGCCTATCGATGCGGTCCCTGACATCACGAACGTCCAGGTTCAGATCAACACCCAGGCCGCAGGCTACTCGCCTTTGGAGACTGAGCAGCGGGTTACATACCCCATTGAGACGGTCATGGCTGGCCTGCCAAACCTGGAGCAGACCAGGTCGCTTTCGCGGTACGGTCTGTCGCAGGTGACCGTCATTTTTAAAGACGGAACCGACATCTATTTTGCTCGGCAGCTCGTCAACGAGCGTATCCAGGAGGCGCGCGACAAGCTGCCTGCCGGCATCACGCCAGCGCTGGGGCCCATCTCGACCGGGCTGGGCGAAATCTATCTCTGGACTGTCGAAACCAAGGACGGGGCGAAGAAGCCCGATGGCTCACCCTATACCGCAACAGACCTGCGCGAGATTCAGGACTGGATCATCAAGCCACAGCTGCGAAATGTTCCTGGCGTGACCGAGATCAATTCCATTGGCGGCTTTGCCAAGGAATACCAGATCGCGCCAATCCCTGAACGCCTGGCTTCTCTGGGCGTGACACTGCAGGATGTGGTCACTGCGCTGGACCGCAACAACGGCAATGTGGGCGCGGGCTATATCGAAAAGCGTGGCGAGCAGTATCTGATTCGTGCACCTGGTCAGGTGAAGTCGCTTGAAGACATCGGTAACGTGATCCTCAGCAGCGCCAACGGTGTTCCTGTGCGCGTTCGCGACGTGGCAGAAGTTGGCATTGGCCGGGAACTGCGCACAGGTGCTGCAACAGACAACGGACGCGAAGTGGTCCTCGGCACGGTGTTCATGCTGATCGGCGAGAACAGCCGGACTGTCTCGCAGGCGGTGGACAAGAAGATGTTGGAAGTCAACAAGAGCCTCCCAGAGGGGGTACACGCGGTGACAGTCTACGACCGTACCGTGCTTGTTGACAAAGCCATCAGTACGGTGAAGAAGAACCTGCTGGAAGGCGCGGTTCTGGTGATCGTGATCCTGTTCCTCTTTCTGGGCAACATCCGTGCCGCCATCATCACGGCAATGGTCATCCCCTTGTCGATGCTTTTTACCTTCACGGGTATGGTTCAGTACAAGGTGAGCGCCAACCTGATGAGCCTGGGAGCGTTGGACTTCGGCATCATCATCGACGGAGCGGTGGTGATCGTTGAGAACTGCGTACGGAGACTTGCCCATGCACAAGCGCACCACGGTCGGCCACTGACGCGGGCTGAGCGCTTCCATGAGGTATTTTTGGCATCCCAGGAGTCAAGGCGTCCATTGCTGTTCGGACAGCTCATCATCATGGTGGTGTACCTGCCCATCTTCGCGCTGACAGGCGTTGAAGGGAAGATGTTCCACCCCATGGCATTCACGGTGGTCGCGGCACTGCTGGGCGCCATGATTCTGTCGGTGACATTCATCCCCGCAGCGGTGGCCCTGTTCATCGGCAATCGGGTCAGCGAGAAGGAGAATTTTCTCCTTGGCTACGCCAAACGCCTCTATGCCCCGCTGCTTGATCGCGTGATGGGTGCCAAAACGCTGGTTCTCACCATTGCCGCTGTTGCAGTAGTCCTGTGCGGGTTGATCGCGACCCGCATGGGCAGCGAGTTTGTGCCCAATCTAAATGAAGGCGACTTTGCGATCCAGGCGCTGCGCATCCCAGGTACCAGCCTTTCCCAGTCAGTCCAAATGCAGCAGCAGATTGAAAGGACCTTGAAAGAGAAATTCCCCGAGATCGAGCGCATTTTCGCCAGAACCGGTACTGCGGAGATTGCCTCGGACCCCATGCCGCCGAACATTTCGGACGGGTACATCATGCTCAAGCCCGTGGACGAATGGCCTGAGCCGCGCAAGACCCGAGACGAGTTGCTTGCCGCAATTCAGGAAGTCCTGGGCAAAATTCCTGGCAACAACTACGAGTTCTCCCAGCCCATTCAGTTGCGCTTCAACGAGCTGATTTCGGGTGTGCGAAGCGACGTGGCGGTAAAGATTTTCGGTGACGACATGGACGTGTTGAACAAGTCCGCCGAAGAGGTCTCCGCAATGCTGCAGAAGATCCAGGGGTCATCCGAGGTGAAGGTCGAGCAAACAACAGGCCTTCCGATGCTCACGGTGAACATCGACCGCCAGAAGGCTGCACGCTATGGCCTTAACGTCGCCGACATCCAAGACACCGTGGCCACCGCCATCGGTGGTCGCGAGGCGGGCACCATGTTCGAGGGAGACCGCCGGTTTGACATCCTGGTTCGCTTGCCTGAGACCCTGCGTAACGACCTGGAAGGGATGAAACGGCTCCCTATTCCGCTGCCGCGTTCTGCCAGTGGCACGGAGGCCAAGACGAACTTCATCCCCTTGGGCGAGGTCGCGACTTTCGAACTTGCACCCGGCCCCAACCAGGTGAGCCGCGAAAACGGCAAGCGGCGCATCGTCGTAAGCACCAACGTGCGCGGGCGCGATGTGGGTTCCTTTGTGGCAGAGGCCGAGCAAGGCCTGGCCCAGATCAAGATTCCTACCGGCTACTGGACGAGCTGGGGTGGAACCTTCGAGAACCTGCAATCGGCCACGAAGCGCCTGCAGATCGTTGTGCCTGTGTCTCTGCTGCTGGTTTTCGTGCTGCTGTTCGCAATGTTCGGCAATGCCAAGGACGGTTTGCTGGTATTCACAGGCATCCCGTTCGCTTTGACGGGGGGCATTCTGGCGCTTTGGCTTCGGGATATCCCGATGTCCATCTCCGCGGCCGTTGGCTTCATCGCGCTCTCTGGGGTGGCAGTGCTCAACGGGCTGGTGATGATTTCCTATATCCGCAGCTTGAGGGAGGGCGGCGTTGGACTTGACGAAGCGATCCGGGATGGTGCGTTGACCCGGTTGCGCCCCGTGCTGATGACTGCCCTGGTGGCCTCGCTGGGCTTCATTCCCATGGCCATTGCGACGGGCACCGGCGCTGAAGTCCAGCGTCCCCTGGCCACCGTAGTGATCGGCGGAATTCTTTCTTCTACGCTGCTCACGCTTCTCGTGCTGCCGATTCTTTACCGTCTGGCCCACCGGCCCGACGAGGAAGATGAGGACGTGTCTGCTGAGCCCTCGCATCCCCCGGACGTGTCCGCTCCCGTGTAGTTGAAACGGTCCCGCTCGCTGATCGCGGGACCTTCCCTTTTCTCCAACCCCAAAGGAAATGTCATGAAACTCTCCCAACTCATTCTCGCAGTGGCGATGTCGGCCTGCGGCACGGCGTTCGCTGCTGACAACCATGGTCACGACATCAAACCGATGCACGGTGGTGCTGTCGCCGAAGCCAAGGAGGTCGAGTACGAACTCGTCGCCAGCGCCGACAAGCTGCAGCTCTATATGCGCGATCATGGAAAGCCAGTTGCCGTGGCGGGAATGACCGCCAAGGTCACGCTGCTGGCAGGCAGCGAGAAACAGGATGTCCAGCTCCAAGCCGGTGACGGCAAGCTGGAAGCCACGGGCAGCTTCAAAGTCCCCGCCGGTACCAAAGCCGTCGTCGCTGTCTCGAAGGCCGGCAAGTCGGTTGCCTCTGTTCGTTTCACGCTGAAGTAATACGAAGCCTGGCTGGGGGGATCGCCCTCGCGACGCCCCAGTGTTGATCCACTTTCAGCAGTCCGTTCACGTCAAAGAAACTGACTACATAGTTGCGAGTTCGGTCAGCCCATCGGCAATATGCCTTTGCTGGATGCAAAAAGGAGCGATCCATGTCAATGCAGGCGGCACAGGTCGCGCCTTTTGCCAAACTGTTCTGGATTTGGATCGGCTTGTTGACCTCCGTGTTTGTGTTTTGGAGGCTGCGGCGTATCTGGCTCAAACGCCACCCGCCAATGGCGGTGAGAGTCAAGTACAGCCGACGCTTGGCCAAGAGACTGAGGGATCGACAGGCAATGCGTTTGAAATACCGAAATACACCGAAATCGCGGCACCGCCAGATGCAATCCAAGGAGGCAGACCGTGGGTAAAAGTGCCGGAGTCGCTGACAAACCTGCAGTCGCTGATCAACAACCTCCACAGCAAAGAATCAGATCCATGACAAAAATTCCTCCACATTCAGGCACCCGCCGCCTCTGCGTGATCCTGACTTCTGCGCTGGTTGCTAGCTTGCTGGCGGGTTGTGCCACCCCTACTGGGGCCGATCCTTCCGCAGAAGCGCCATACTGTTACAAAGCCAGGAAGGGCCGAGTAATCGCATGCACTCGGGTGCCCGCCCCCAGCCTGAATGCCGACGCTCAGGCGAAGCGCTTTACTCCCGATCCGAATGCGCTCACCGTCTACGTCGTACGGCGCAACTGGGGAGATGGCGGGCGGTTTGTGAAGATCAGCGCGGATAACGAAATCGCCGCCGAGACTCTCCCCAACACGATGGTGCGCTTCAAGTTGAAGCCAGGAACGCATACGTTCACCTTGGATTTCGAAGGAGAGCGTCAAGTCGCAACCGTGGATGGCAAAGCTGGTGACCTACGATTTCTTCGGATCGATGGAACGGTTTGGGCATGGAAGAGCACGTTTGTATGGGCGACTGACGGCGAGGATGCTATTCGGGAAAGGGCTTACAAGGCTCGCCTGGTCGCCGACCTGACGGTCAAGTGACCTCGGGGGAGCAGACAAAAAATCCCTGGGGTTCAGTGAACGTGTTGATGGTGCACGTCAGGAGCATGGGGATGAGCGTGGGTCATAGGTTCATGGGTGTGCTTGTGACTGTGGCTGCCCTTTGGCATCACAAAGTGCACATGTGAATGGTGCCTATCGTCGTGCCGGTGGGCATGCTCATGCTCAAGCACTTCGTGTGTGTGCTCGTGACCATGGCTTTCCGCCAAGTGCAGTACCACTCCCGCCAGCATCAATACCCCGCCCAGCAGCATCAACCATCCCGCAGAGCGGTCCCCGAAACCGAAGGCCACGGCAGCACCGATGAAGGGCGCGAAAGCAAACACCGAGCCTGTGCGCGCCGCGCCAAACGCCCGCTGGGCAAGAAGGTAAAAGCGCAGACTCAGGCCGTAGCCAGTGGCTCCCACGGCGAGAAGTCCTAGTGCTGCGGATAACGAAGGCCAAGGCTCCCCAGTCGAAACCGCCAATGCAGCCGTCACTGCGGCTCCCAAGGTAGCCTTGGCCATCACCACCTGGCTGGGGTCGCGCTCAGCCAGTCCACGGGACAAGGTGTTGTCCACCCCCCAGGCGACGGTGGCCAGCAACACGGCAAGCAACCCCATCAGCTGAACTCCTCCCTGTAGGCCCTGGTCCAGAACGAGCGCCATTCCTCCTGCGAGCAGCAAGAGCATGGCGGCCCACACGCGGCGGTCCATGGTTTCACTGTACAGCCACCATGCCAGCGTCGCGGTGAACAACGCCTCCAACGTGAGCATGAGCGATGCGCTGGCCCCGCTCGTATGCTGCAGCCCCCAGGCCAGGGCCACCGGCCCCAGCGCCGCGCCAAAGCCAGCCATCGCCAGAAGGCTCGGAATGTCGGACCTCTGCACCCGCGCTTCGTGCGCAGCAGTCCGCAGCGACAGGGCCCCGATCAGCGCTGCTCCGGCATACAGCAGCGCTGCTGTCGTGAAGGCACCCAAGCCAGCGCCCAACTTTTGCACCAAAGGCGTACTGATGCCGAACAAAGCTGCTGCCACCAGTGCAAACAGGCCGCCGCACAGGGCTGGATGGTGCGAAGAGTCGATCATAGTGCGAGTGATTTCACCATGAAGTCCATGGCCTACCATTGGGTAGCGATTCATGGAGGGGCACAACTATGGAAACCGAGGTGGGAGCGATAGCCGAGGGGCAGCAGATTCTCAGTGGCGATGACGTGATGGAGGCGCAGTTCAAGTTGCAAGAAGCAACCGAGAACGGCGAGCCCGCGCAGAAGCTGTATTTGAAGACGTTCCAACCCATCGACCGGGACATGCAGATATGGCAAGCAAGACCCGAATCGGAGTGGCCCTTGCTAGCGACCATCCTGGCAAACAGGATCATCATGTATCCAATACATGCGAATCCACACACAAAGCGCTACCAGCGCTCTCAGATCACCGGTTCACCGACGATGACTGTCGCGTGTACTGACGAGGGTAAGTCACTGATGGAGGTCGTGCGCAACGGAGAGTTTTCAGTTCTGCAGCAGAAAGAACCCGCATCCATGGTCACCATCTATGAGGTCAAGCCGGGATACGGCCAGTTTTAGCTCATAAGCGTATGAGTCATTAAAAATGACTTTCTTATGCAGGAGCACAGGGGCACGCGGAATCGGCCCCCCCGCCTGATCAGCGCTCTATGTCTTGGAAAGATCGCGCGGCTCTGATTCACTGCGATCGTGAGCCCTGGCCGCGCTGTCGCGAATGGCCTGGTCATACGTCATCGAGCCCTCAACCACCGCTGCGGTGTCCTCAAGAAATCGTGGCGTGGGTTCATGGCCCGAAATCCGCGTGTTTGCAAGGGCCTGGACCATTGCATCGCAGCGCTCATCCTTCGTGGTCACGGCAACACCTCAACCCCAACAGGACGCCAAGCCATCACCTCCCCACCGTGCAGCTTCGAATCGAATCGATCAAGCAGTTTCTCGAGCGAATGCTCCTCGATCCGTGGCCGGGCCGAGACGCCGCGAGCCCGCGGCCGCGAAGCAGGCCCAGGCACCTTCGGTTGACTTGCTTTCTTGGTCATGCCCACGATTTTCCTCCTGGAACGGGCCTCGATGCTAGGCGCGCTGTCATCGTGACTTGACTGGACATGATGCAGCCTCGGAGCGGGATGCCGTGGTCAGAGAAGGCCTTGCCTAGACAACTGCGCGAACTAGACCATCAGGATTGATCCCAGGCGTCGATGGTCAGTACCTGATCGGGCGGACAGGCTGCGATCTTGTCTGGATGGATGATCACGTTACCCTTCCAGTTCGCCGGCATGACGTAGTCGTCTCCAATGATCGGGGGACCTCGGTGAGCAGGCGGACCGCCGGCAAGCAGCGGCAGCACATCAACCGCTTTGGCGGTGTAGCGGTTCGGGTAGCCGCTGAAGGAGAGTTGGATCGCCGACCCCGCCTTCACGAGTTGATGCAGCCACTCGATGCCGCCGGGTCCGACCTCCCAGTTCGCGAGAACAGCCGCCCTTCGGTCCACCGCCTGGTCACACTCCTCGGGTGTCTGAGCTGCGACAACTATCCACCAGCCGATCATCGTTTGCTCCTTCGTTGCTGGCCAATCCCATGCACAACGAGCCTGAAGTGCCATGCTCGATTTGTCGCATGGCGCTCTGTGTCGGATGATCGCACTTCATCTTCAGGAGATATTCTCTTCACCATTCAAAAGCCATTGCCACCGCCCGCCGGCTACGCCAGTTGGCTCGACTACGCAGTCGAAGCGTTCAGCACCCGGCAGGCGTGGCTCGAAAGCCTCTGGGAAACCTGGGTCGACGACACCGCTGTCGAACTAGACCGCGAAGAGATCCGCGAGTCTGCGCGTCTGGAACTGCGCGCCCTGCGCAAGGCGGCCGGAGCTGCTGACCCATGAGTTGGGGACACGTGCCGCACACACCGCACACACCGCACTTACCGAGCTATCGAACCCTTCGCGCACCGGTCTTGGCGGCCTTTGAGGCTGGCACTTCTTGCGGCTGCGGCACCGGTTCCGGCGGCGAGAGCCGCTCCAGCAGCGCGCGAAGCGTCTGTGCTTCGGCTTTGAATTGCGTCGCTTCTTGCTGGGCCACCGCGAGCCGTTCGCGCGTCGCCTGAAGATCATCAACGAGACTGCGGTTGCTGGCTGTCAGTTCTCGTTGCGAATCCTCGGCCGCATCGGCCTTGATCTGCAGCCGCGTGACGGCATCGGCCTGAGCCAACATGCTCTCGCGATGGCGGCTTTCAGCCTGCGCCAATTGGCCGCGCAGCGCCTCGAGCTGCTTGTCGGCCTTGATCCGGGCCTGACGCTCCTGGTCGATGTCGAGCAGCGCGCGCCGCTCGGCGGCGTCCGAACGGCTGTTCGCGACCTCCACGGCCTCCCGTGCCTTGGCCAACTCGGCGCTGAAATCCACCCGCACTCGCTCCTGCTGATTGCGCGCCTCCTCAAGATGGCGCTGCAACTCCTGCAGCCTGGCCACGGTGCCGGCATGGGCGCGCCGCTCCGCCTCCAGGTCCGTTTGCCGTTGCTGGAGCGATTCCTGGGCCGCGGCGACCTGGTGACGCAGGGTCTCGGCGCTGGCCAGCGCCTCCGCCGCCGCCTGGCGAGCCCGGGCTTCCTCGCCCAGGGCCTGCTCGACCGCCGCTTGATCTTCCAGGCGCAGCGACGCGAGTTCGTGGCGAGCGGCGGCCGTGGCCTCTCGCCACAACGCGGCGATGGCTTCCGCGGCGCTCGCCTTGAGCTCCGACGGCAGATTCGGATGGTCGATTTCGACGCGCGCCTTGCTGCGCAGGTCCTCCCAGAACTTGGCCAGCGCCTCCGCCGGCGCGCTCATCGAGCCCTTGCGCACGAACTGGTACAGCTTGCTAGCGGTGGGGGTGATGCCATAGCGAAAGAACAGCAACGCGCAAACCTCGCGATAGAGGTCTTTCGTTTCTCTAAATCGCCCCCGGAGGGTTTCAATGTCGCTCTGGAGTTCAATTTCGGTATTCATGAATAAATAATACAACGTAATACGTTGAATTTGTTGAATTAACCTACCATCTATGGACATAAGTCTTCTAATGTCTATAGCATTGCAGAATGTCCGGATTCCCCCGTAGCTCGCCATGACCGACCTGGTCACCCTGGATCGCGTGGTGGTCGCCGCCCATCTCGATGGCCGCGAGGGTCGCAATCGCGCCGCCACGCCGGGCCAACTGGCAGCGGCCGACGATCGCGCCGCCGTTCTGGCCTGGCTGGCGCGCTACACGGACTCGCCCGCCACGCTGGCCAGCTACCGCAAGGAGGCTGAACGGCTCATGCTGTGGTGCACGCTGCAGCGCGGCGTGGCCCTGTCAGACCTCACGCACGAGGACTTGCTGCTCTACCAGCGCTTCCTGGCCGATCCGCAACCGGCCGAGCGCTGGGTCATGGCGCCCGGGCAAAAGCCCGGCCGCAATTCCCCGCAATGGCGCCCGTTCGCCGGCCCGCTCGCCGCGTCCAGCCAGCGCCAGGCGCTGTCGATCTTGAACGCCATGCTGTCCTGGCTGGTGGAGGCCGGCTACCTTGCCGGCAACCCCCTGGCCCTGAGCCGCCGAAAGAGGCGGCTGTCCGCGCCGCGGGTGAGCCGCTTTCTGCCCATGGAGCAATGGGAGGTGGTCAAGAGCGCCGTGCAGGCCTTGCCCACAGTGCCCGAACGCGCCAGGCAGCATGCCTCCCGTAGCCGCTGGCTGGTCTCGTTGCTGTACATCGGGGGCTTGCGAGTCTCCGAGATCTGCGCAGCGACCATGGGCGCGTTCTTCAGCCAACGTGCCTCCGACGGGCGCGAGCGCTGGTGGCTGGAAGTGCTGGGAAAGGGAGGCAAGACTCGCCTGGTGCCGGCCACCGGCGAGCTGATGACGGAACTCATGCGCTACCGCAGGAGCCAGGGCCTGAGCCCACTGCCCGTGGAGGGCGACGGCATGCCGCTGGTGATCCCTCTGATCGGGCCGCACAAGCCCATGGCGCGCAGCGCCCTGCACGAAGTGCTCAAAGAGATCTTTCGGGCCAGCGCGGCGCGCCTGCGCGCGCAAGGCCCCGAGTTCGAAGCCGCAGCAGCCCACCTCGAAGCCGCCTCTGCCCACTGGGTGCGCCACACCGCCGGCAGTCACCTGAGCGAAAAGGCGGACCTGAAGGTGGTGCGCGACAACCTGGGGCATGCCAACATCAGCACCACCAGCATCTACTTGCATGCTGAGGACGACGCGCGGCACGATGCCACCTCTGCCGTGCATCACGTCGGCTGGCGCACGCCGTGATGCTCCGGCCATGAAAGTTCAACCGGTTGAATTTCTGCCGGATGACCGAGTCTCCAAAGACCGGAATGGGTAAGAAGGCGGACCTACACCATCGGTCCGCGAACTGATCTTGACGGCCAGTTGCTGTCATTCAGCGCGTCAGCGCGAGGGACAGCTTCAGACTGATTGCTGCCACTTAGGTTCGACGGCAGAGTCCATGGGCGCCACCGCAAGCGGTCGCTCACCGGTCAGGATCTCAAGCGACCGATCGATTACCTGTACCGGTCGTTCGGCACTGTAGCGAAGTGCAAAGTTCTGGAATGGCCCTTTGCGTCACGGACGAAACGGTGTTCTGGACCCTGGGCAGGCCTTCTTCAAGCGCCAGCAGGGAGGGCGAATCACTTCTTTTGGTCCTTCAGTGTCCGTAGCGCAATACCCGCCACCCGGGTTCCCAGTGCTCCTCAAAGTGCGTGATAGACGGGCAATAGTTCACTTTGACCTGATGCTGTTGCAACATTCTGATCATTGCTCTCGCCGCAAATAAAGAAGGAGACAAGGGGTGGCCGTTGGATCGCAATGCCCAAGACATCGCGTGCGGTATGTGGATATGCGGCAGTCTTGACCTCGCCATCCGCATCCGGCATTTGTGCAGGTGAGCCTGCCGTGAATCTCGTTGAAGGTGCGTGGATAAGCTTTGAGCGCCGACTGGCGAGCTGCTCAGGCCTGACCTCGATGGAGTCACATTTCATGGCGCCGTTTTCTCGGCGCCAGATACCTGGTCGACAAATGCCAGCAGCGAAGCGGTGGGCTGTTTGTCGCGATGCACGACCAGGTGAGATTGTCGGAGCTGCCGCGGCAAGGTCGTGGCGATGCGGCACAGGCGGCCGGCCTCCAAAGCGTCGCTCACGACCCACGACGAAAGGCAGGCCACCCCCATACCCGCCTCGGCCGCATGTTTGATCGCCTCCGAACTTCCCAGCTCGATGCTTCGACGGTAGGAGCGCAAGTGGGGCAGCAGACTTTGGTCGGTGGCCTCGCGCGTTCCCGAGCCCAACTCACGCACCAGCCAGACCCCTTCACGCAGTGTCCGCATTGGCACCCGCTCGCCGGCCAGGCTCATTCGTGCCCACGCGCTGTCGGGCGATGTAACGACCACCATCTCGTCCTGGTGCCATGGCGTGACGGCCAGCGCCGCTTGGTGGCAAGGCCCTTCGATCAGGCCCACGTCCAGTTCAAACGCAGCGACCGCGTCACAGATGGCCGCCGTGTTTCCGATCACGACCTTTGAGCGCCAGGCACTGGCATGGCCCGGTTGCGCTGCGACAAAACGGGCCAGCAGCCTGGGCAGCACATAGTTGCCGATGGTGGTGCTGGCGCCGATGCGCAGCGACTGCGCCTGGGCGCTGCCATCGCGGGACATCAACTCGATGCCGGCGGCACCGTCCAGCAGCGCCAGGGCCCGCGGCAGTAACGCACGGCCGTTGTCGTTGAGCAGCAGGCGCTTGCCCGCGCGGTCGAACAGGCGCAGCGACAGCAGCCGCTCAAGTTCATTCACGGCCGAGCTGGTGGCCGACTGCGACAGCGCGATCTCGGCGCTGGCTGCCGTGGTAGTGCCGCTGCGCGCAACCGCCACGAAGATCTGCAGCTGTCGCAGCGTGAGGCGAAGGGTATTCATGGCGGATTTGTTTGCAAAGCGATCAGATGGGTACATCTTAGCGATACAACCCGTTTGACGGGTCATCTATGAAGCCGGAAGCTTCGTCCTCATGAACTTCAACCGGAGGCAAGCAGCATGACCATCAACGTACTTCCTGAGCCACGCACATCGGCCTCTGCATCGGCTTTCGCACGCATGCTCCCCGGCCTGGCCCTGAGCGGCGCCTTGGCTGCCACCGGTATCGCGCTGGGCCGCATCGCCTGGCTGCAGGACCATGGCTTCAGTGCGCTGACGCTGGCCATCGTGCTGGGCATGATCGTGGGCAACACGGTTTACCCGTGGGCCCCGCGCTGGGCGGTAGCCAGCGGCGCCGGCGTCAACTTCTCCAAGCAGAACCTGCTTCGCCTGGGCGTGGTGCTGTACGGCCTGCGGCTCACCGTGCAGGACATTGACCATGTTGGCATAGCTGGTGTCGCCATCGACACAATGATATTGGGCTCGACCTTCGCACTGGCCTGCCTCATCGGCACGCGCTGGCTGGGCCTGGAGCGCAAGACGGCGATGCTGATCGGCGCTGGCAGTGCCATCTGCGGCGCTGCTGCGGTGATGGCCGCCGAGCCGGTGGTCAAGGCGCGCGCCGAGCAGGTCACGGTGGCGGTGGCCACGGTGGTGGTGTTCGGCACGCTGGCGATCTTCCTGTACCCGGCGCTGTTCGAGCTGAACCGGCACTGGGCGCTGATCCCCGGCGGCGCCAACGGGTTCGGCATCTACGTCGGATCGACCATCCACGAGGTGGCCCAGGTGGTGGCCGCAGCACGTTCGGTGGGCCCGGACGCAGCCAACTCGGCCGTCATCGCGAAGATGGTTCGAGTAATGATGCTGGCGCCGTTCCTGGTGATGCTGTCGGCTTGGCTGGCGCGCGACAGCACCCTGCAAGCCCTGGTGGAGGCAGAGCATGCTCACGCCAAGGGTCAACTCGCTGTGCCCTGGTTCGCCTTCGGCTTCGTCGCGGTTGTGTTGCTCAATTCGCTGCAATGGCTGCCGGCGTCGGTGGTGGCAGTGACGATCGAGATTGACACCGCGCTGCTGGCGATGGCGATGGCTGCGCTCGGCCTGGCCACGCACATCGGCGCCATTCGCAAGGCCGGGGCCAAGCCGCTGCTGCTGGCGTTGATCTTGTTCGGCTGGCTCATCGTCGGAGGCGCGCTCATCAACCGCTGGGTGCCGGCCCTGCTGGGCTGAAGCCTCGAATTCACGGCCCAGGGCCCTGACCCTAAATTTCTTTGCACGCTCTGGAATAGACCGCATGCCGACGCCGTCTGCTCTTTTGTCGGGACCTATCGGACCCTTCGTCCAGCACTCACCCCCCTTCACTTCACACCAACCCTTCATCGGAGCCCACAATGTTCAAGACTTTCGCTTTTGCCGCCACCGCCCTGACGCTCGCCTCCGGCAGCGCCTTCGCCGCCCCCAGCGACGACGCCCGCACGCACTTCCAGGCCATCGCCTCGGGCGACACCCAGATCGTCATGCGTGCCTATGCCGACCAGGCCCAGCTGAACTGGGTAGGCGGCCCACTCGACGGCACCTATGCCACCACCGATGCCATTCGCGGCACCTGGGAGAAGTTCGGCAAGGCCGTCGGCCCACTGAAGCTCACAGTCGGCCAGATTGAAGAATCGGCCAACCCCAAGGGCGCCACCGTCTCGGCCAACGTCGTCTTCGAAGGCAAGATGCCCATCAAGGTGCGCTACGTGCTGACGTTCCGTGAAGGCAAGATCGTCAGTGAAACCTGGCAGATCGACCCCAAGCTGGCGGTGGCTGCGGCTTACTGAACGGCACGCAGCGTGGCTACTCTCCACCAGACCCTAAAGGACAACCCCATGAAGCACCTTTCGACTCTGGCCGCGCTGCTGATCACAGCGGCTTCCTTCGCGGCACCACTCACCGGCGCTATGGCTGCCGACGCGCCGGCCAAGCTCGCCAACGGCGCGCTGGTCGACGCCAAGGGCATGACGCTCTACACCTTCGACAAGGACGTGGCAGGCAGCGGCAAGAGCACCTGCAACGGCGGCTGCGCCGCGCTGTGGCCGCCCGCGATGGCCGCCGCCAGCGACCAACCCGCCGGTGCATACACGATCGTCATGCGCGACGACGGTGCGCGCCAGTGGGCCTACAAGGGCAAGCCGGTGTACACCTACCAGGCCGACCAGAAGCCCGGCGACCGCGCCGGCGACAACTTCAAAGACGTCTGGCACATCATCAAGGAATGACATTTGCTGTCGACTTCCGTCCAGACCCTCAGGCCACGACCCCCCGATGCAAGACGACGCAAGCCTGCTGAGCTGGGTGCCGCGCCTGCGCCGCTATTCGCGCGCACTGGTGAACAACCGTGACGACGCCGACGATTTGGTGCAGGACACGCTGGAGCGGGCCTGGGCCAAGTCGAACCTGTGGGGCGGCGTGGCCGACATGCGCGCCTGGCTCTTCAGCATCATGCACAACCTGCACGTCGATGGCGTGCGCCGTCCCAGGCTGCACACCGTGACCATGGACGACGACACGCCCGAAGTGCCGGTGGCGCCGACACAAACCGACAGGCTGGCTGTACTGGATCTGCAGGCTGCACTGGACTTGCTGCCCGTCGAGCAGAAGGAAGTGCTTCTTCTGGTGACGCTGGAAGACATGGCCTATGCCGATGTGGCGCAGGCCCTGGGTATCCCCATCGGCACCGTGATGTCGCGCCTGTCGCGAGGCCGTGAGCGCCTGCGCGGCCTGATGGAAGGCCGCGCAGAACCGGTGCGGCTGAAAGTCGTCAAATGAATGTATTGCGAAGCAACCCATGAATACCGACCGTCCGCCACCGTCCATTCCCCCGGTCACCGAGGCCGACCTGCATGCGTTCGTTGATGGCCGCCTGCCCGCTGAGCGCCAGGTCGAGATCGCCGCTTATCTGGCCGCACGCCCTGAAGACGCGCAGCGCTTGGAGGCCTACCGGGCGCATAAGCGCGAACTGCACGCCTTGTTCGATCCCGTGCTGGATGAACAGCCGCCGCAGCGCCTGCTGAAATCGGCGCGCCCGCGCGCCGTGCCGCAGACGCCTTGGTACCTCCAGCGCCTGGCCGCTGGGATCGCCATCGCCGTCATCAGCGGCGCCACAGGCTGGGGCTTGCGGGGCGGCCTGCCCGCGGGGGGCGACGATGCCGGCCGCATGGCCGCCGCGGCACCCGCCGAGCGCGGCCTGACGCTGGCGTCAGCGGGCGGCTTCGCGCAGCGCGCGGCGGTGGCTCACGCGGTATACAGTCCCGACCCGCGCCGCCCGGTCGAGGTGGACGCGGCGCACGAAGACCAGCTCGTGGCCTGGCTGTCCAAGCGCATGGGCGCGCCGATGAAGCCGCCGTACCTGCAGGCCCAGGGCTATACGCTGGAAGGCGGGCGCCTGTTGCCGGGCGGCCAGGGGCCGGTGGCGCAGTTCATGTACCGCAACGAGCTCGGCAGCAAACTGACGCTGTACGTATCCAACGATGTCGCCGACGTGGGCAGTGCCGCGGGGCCGGACAAGGCACTGCAGGCCAGCGTGAAGAACACAGACACGGCCTTCCGCTTCGCACGCGAAGGTGTGGTCAATGTCTTCTACTGGGTCGACGGTCCCTTCGGCTACGCCCTGTCGTCCGACGCCGACCGCAGCGTGCTGGCGCAGGTGTCGGCCGAGGTCTATCGGCATCTTGGCACCCCGCGCTGAAGGCCAGGGCGGCGTCGGCGCGACGCGCTGTCGGCATGCCCAGGGAATGAAACGGCCCGAGCCGCGCTCTTGACCTGAAGCAAGCGCTGGGCAGTGGTTCATCGGCGGCTCCCGGCCCACGACCCAAGCGATCACTCTCCACACCAACTCAGAAAGCACACATGACCACCCAACGCCGCGACATTCTCAAGTACACCCTGGCCGCCGCGGCAGCCAGCGCGCTGCCCGCAGCACATGCCCAGGCCCCGTCCGGCGCTTCAGCGGGAGCCGCAGCCACCGGCATCGACCCGCGCGACCGCGTCTTCATCACCAATGAAGACTCCAACACGCTGGTCGTCATCGATCCGAAGACGAACACCGTCGAGAGCACGATCAACCTGACCAGCTTCGACGAAGACCCGCGGCCTCCATTTCGCTACGTCACCGCCGGCGTGGCGCCGACACACGCGGCGATGATCCACAAGCCGCTGTACCACGGCTGCATCGACGCCCACGGCGCGGTGCCGTCGCCCGACGGCCGGCTGCTGGCCACCAGCGGGCGCGGCTCCAGCAACATTTATCTGATCGACGCCGAGCAGCGCCGCGTGATCGGCAACACACCCAACCCTGCGTCTGGGCCCACCACCAACCCCGAGCGCCTGAGTAGTGGCCTGCTGCTGGGCCGCGAACCGCACGAGCCCACTTTCACGCGCAACGGCCGCGAGCTGTGGGTCACGCTGCGCGGTGAAGACCGTATTGCCATCGTCGGCGTCGATCGTGCCGTTCGCCAGCTCAAGGGGGCCGACAGCCCGGGCTCCAGCGCGGTTCGCCAATACCTGCCCACACTGAGCGGCCCGGCGCAGGTGTGGTTCAACCGTGAGGGTACGTTGGCCTTTGTGGCCAGCCAGAAGGTGTCGAAGATCGACGTGTTCCGCGTCAACCCCGGCGCGGATGGCCACAGCCAACCGCAGCGGCTGACCACGCTGGACATCAGCGCACAGGACAAACCCGGCTTCACGCCCTTCATGAAGACCACACCCGACGGTGCCGAGGTGTGGTTCTCGCACAAGCTGGCTGATGCGGTGTCTTGCCGCTCGACGCAGGGTGGCTTCGACCTGATCGACACCGTGCCACTCGGCATGGGCGCTCGGCCCAACCACGTTGAGTTCGTGCGCAATGCGCGCGGCAGCGTGGTCTATGCCAGCCTGGCGCGCATCGACGATGGTGGCCCCGGCGGCGTGGCGTCGAGCCCGATCGCCATCATCGACCGCAGCGCTCCGGGCGGACAGCGCAAGGTGGTGGGCACCTTCTCCAGCCGTGGCCGCGAGTCGCACGGGTTGTGGACCAACCCCGAGAACACGCTGCTGTATGTGGCCCACGAACAGGACGAGCTGCCCGGCACGCCCAACGCGGGCCAGACCGTGTGCAGTGCATTTGATGTGAGCGACCCGCTGCGCCCGACCTTCATTGCGCAGATCCCCCTGGGCAATCTGACGCTGCCCTCTGGCGCGCTGCGCAACAAAAAGAGCATCAACCTCGTCTACGTGCGTGTGGGCGAGAAGGGCCAGACGGCATGAGCGGCGCGCACACCAGCCACGGCGCCAGCGCCGCGCACACCAGCGCATTCCAGCGGGATATGGACGAATCGATGGCCCGCATGATGCAGGCCATGCACAGCCCGGGCTACGCAGGCCAGGCCGACCAGGACTTTCTGGCGATGATGATTCCGCACCACGCCGGCGCTGTGGACATGGCGCGGCTGGTGTTGCAGCATGGGCGCGATCCTGTCACCCGGCAGTTGGCCGAGGAAATCATTGCCGGGCAGACGGTGGAGATCCAGAGCATGCAACGCCGACTGCACACCCTGCAGCAGCGCACAGCCAAAGGTGCGGAAGCGGAATTTCCGTCGCTGGGTGGGACGCGGGGGCCTTGATCGACAGCCCTAGGGAAAGTACCAATGAGCGCCACGGAATGAACCAAGCCATGCAGCGCTCTTGATCACCATGCTGTTCCAGTCTGCCGAGTCCCGCTATAACCAATGGGTGCGTGAGCACTACCGTTTTTTGCTGCGCAGTGCGTGGGCGCTCACTGGTTCGCGCGCCATTGCCGAAGACGTGGTGCAAGACTGTTTTGCCAACGCCTGGAAGCACCGGGAGCAACTGCGCGACGCTGCGCTGGCACGGGCTTGGCTCTTTCAGATCATGCGCCGCGCCGCCTTTCGCCAGGCCGCACCCAGCATGCAGTCGCTGGACGATGAAGAGCAGCCCGAGCAAGCGGCGCCCGACGCGGGGCTGGACGACAAACTCGATGTCGTCAAGGCGCTCGCGCGCCTGGCGCCCATCCACCGCGAGGTGCTGGTGCTGTTTTATTTCGACGACATGCCCACCGCCCAGATGGCCGAGGCGCTGGAGATCGCGCCCGGCACGGTGTTGTCGCGCCTAGCCCGTGCGCGCGACGCTTTGAAGCTGGCCATGGGGGTACCTGCGACACCCAAGGCCGATGTCAACGTTACCCCGTTTCGCAGGACCAAGACATGAGCCCCGATACCGACGCGCCTTTCCTGCCCGACAGCGAATTCGATTTGCGCGCGCGCGCCGAGTTGGCGATCGCCTTCGAGGCCAGCGACGCACCGGCACACCTGTACCGAAAGCCGCAGCCGCTGCTGGCGCGACGCGGCTTGCAGCGTTTTCTGGCTGCGCTTTTGCTGGCCGGTGGCACCAGCGGCGGGGTGCTCGCCGTGCGACCGCCAGCGATGGTGCGCGACGCGATCGACCACGAATACCACGAGCGCAGCTTGCGGGGCAGTTTCATGGAGCAGCGCCAGTTGCTCATGCACCTGGGCATGCGGGACGCCAACGTGGTGCCCGGGTTTCCCCAACTCATGCGGCCATGCGATATCGAAGGTCACCTCGCTTACCACCTCACCACGTTCTTCGAGAAGGGCGGCATGGTGACGGTGTATGCCTTTGACCAGTCTGTGGACCTGCGCGAGGCCAGCGGCTGGTGGAGCAACGTGCACTGGAAGGTGATCCGCTCGCGCGAGGGCAAGCCCTTGTTGCTGGTGGCCCAGAAAAAGAAGGCACTGGCGGTCGCGCAGACGGCACTGCAGGCACCTCCCGTGTCCGGGCCAGGCTGAGGCACCGCGTCCCTGTCAACGAATCAACCGCTCACCCCTTTCACCCCAACCGGCGCACGACGCCCAACCACCGGAGACCCCAGAAATGAACCAACAACCCACCTCGCTCCCCCGGCGCCACCTGCTGGCCGGCAGCGGCGCTGCTTTGGCTGCCGTTGGTCTGGCCAGCTTTGGCCGCACCGCAGCCGCTGCTGGTGAGACCGCGCCCGTCGCCTTGGCCGGTGCTGCCAAGCCTCTGCCAGCGTACGTGGGCTGGAAGGACCCGGCCAGCCTGATCGTGCACAGCAGCACCACCATTGAGACCAAGCGCAGTGTGTTCGGCACCAGCGTAATCACGCCGTCCGAGCAGCTCTACATCCGCAACAACCTGCCCGCGCCCGACGCCTCGATCCTGGGCAACCGCGATGCCTGGGAGATCAACATCGAGGGGGTGAAGAACCCGCGCAAACTCACGCTGGGCGACCTCAAGCGCATAGGCATCGAGACCACGGCGATGGTGTTGCAATGCTCTGGCAACGGACGCGGCTACTTCCCCAACAAGCCCAGTGGAACGCCTTGGCAAGTGGGCGCAGCAGGCTGTGTGGTGTGGAGCGGTGTGCCGGTGCGCTGGGTGGTGGATGCCCTGGGCGGCGTGGAGGCCGGCATGGCCTACCTCACCGGCACAGGCGGCGAAAAACTCCCCGATGGACTGGACCCCAAGAGCGTGATCGTGGAACGCTCGGTGCCTGCTGCCGCACTCGCCGATGCCCTGCTGGCCTGGGAAATGAACGGTGTGCCGATTTCGCTGGCCCACGGCGGCCCACTGCGCTTGATCGTGCCGGGTTACACGGGCGTGAACAACATCAAGTACGTCAAACGCCTGGCCTTCACCGCTCAGGAGACCGGCGCACGCATCATGTCGCACGGCTACCGCATTTCACCGCCCGGCGCGAAGGGCGACCCGTCGCAGCCATCGGTGCAGGAAATGACGGTGAAGTCGTGGATCAACGGTCCCGGCACGGACGGCGCCCCGCTTAAAGCGGGTGACACACAGATCCATGGCGTGGCGTTTGGCGGCATGAACGCGGTGGCCAAGGTCGAGGTTTCTCTGGACGGCGGAAAAACCTGGCAGCTCGCGCGCATGGTGGGGCCCGACCTCGGCCGCTTTGCGTGGCGGCAGTTTGTTTTTGCGGCGCGCCTGCCGGCGGGCCAGTTCACCCTGGCGAGCCGAGCCACCGACACCGCAGGCAACGTGCAGCCCGAACAACGCATGGAAAACGCGGGCGGCTACAACAACACCAGCTGGGCCGACCACGCCGTGAAAGTGAGCGTGGCATGAAGCGCACAATCCAAAAACACGCGTTGGTCGCTGCCCTGTGGTCGTTGGCATTCACAGTGCTGCCCGTGCACGCCGCCGACGATGCCGCGCAACTTCAACAAGGCAAGGTGTTGTTCGGCCAAGGCGCGGTGCCTGCCTGCGCCCTGTGCCATGCGCTCAAGGACGCGGGAGCCGAAGGCGCCGTGGGCCCCAGCCTGGACGAGCTCAAGCCCGATGCCAAGCGCGTGGCCACCGCGCTGCGCAACGGCATTGGGCAGATGCCGTCCTACAACGGCAAACTCAGTGATGCGCAAATTGCCGCCCTGGCGGCCTACGTGGCCAAGGCTTCGGGTGGATCAAAGTGATGGCTGGTTGGCCACAGCGCTGTTGCGCCAACTGACAAAAAGGACGGGATCACCTGCAAACAGCGATCCCGACTGAGTGGCTGACCCAGGGCGGGTCAGCCACTCACCATCACTTGCCTGGTTTGATGTCGGGGACCACCATCCAGCCAGCCCCCATCATCACAACCGCCGGGAACTTCTCGCCGGCCTAAGTCTTGCCCAGCATGGCCTTGTGCTCGCGGTAAGCCATCAACGCTGGCGACACGCCCAGGTGATTGATCGCACCATGCTTGATGCTGCTGCAGTCTTGCTCGTCGAGCTTGCAGATCTCTGCACGCTGTTGTCAACTCTCTAGCAATGTCAACTGCGCGCCTGAAACCTGTCTCTGCGCATTACCACGATGCATGAATAGGAGTGATCGCAATCCGGCACGCCAAGGGCATTCACGTTGAAAACTCGAACGGCAGCAACCGCTGCTTATGGAGAGTTCTCCATAAGCAGCGTTATGCACAGCACGCAGTTATGCACAGTTAGTCCGGCAGCGCGGCGTCGCTGCCCTCGCAAGAGGGCTGCGGTCGCGTCTTTGAACTGCACGTAATCACAAGGTCTTGAGGAACTTCAACAGATCGTCGTCTGCCCGGAACCGCTGTGGGACCACATTGGGATCCTGAAGCCTGGCCAGTGCCTTTTCCTTCATGGCGAGATCGGCCTCTACATACTGGTGTGTCGTCGCCGGACTCTCGTGTCCAAGCCACAGTGCGATCACGGTGACGTCCACGCCCGACTGCAGAAGGTGCATGGCCGTCGAATGCCTCAGGCAGTGCGGAGAGATCGTTCTCCCGTCCAGGCTCGGCGTCGTGAGCGCCGCGGTCTTGACGGCCAATGCCAGGCGCTGCGTCACGTTGGACCGCGTCATCGCCTGTCCGCCACGGTTTGGCAGCAGCGCCGACGTGGAAGTCAGGTCCGGGTTGAACTTCAGCCAGGCGCGGATCACCTTGACCGTCGATCGCCAGAGCGGCACCGACCGCTGCTTGCGTCCCTTGCCATGCAGATGCACACAGGCGGCGGGTGCCAGCACGACGTCGCCCACTTTTACGCCGATTGCCTCCGACACGCGGGCACCGGTGTTGTACAGCAGGGCCAGCAGCAGCTTGTCTCGCTGGCCCACCCAATCCGCTCCTGGCGCGCCGATCACGGCCAGCATCTCCTCGCGTGTCAGGAACTCGAACATCGGCCGCTCGAAGCGCTTCATCGGCACGCCGAGCGCATGCTCGACGACGTGAAGTGCCGTCACGTCTCGCCGGGCCGCGAACTTCAGGAACGAGCGCAGCGCGGCCAGTCGCGCATTGCGGCTGCGAACGGTGTTGTGCCGATCGCGTTCGAGATGATCGAGGAAGTCCAGGATCAGCGCGGGCGTCAGGTCGGCGAGCGACAGCGTCGTGGGCGTCTTGTGCAGTTGCGCCTGGGCGAAGTCCAGGAACAGCACGAACGCGTCCCGATAGGCCGCAACGGTCTGCGGGCTCAACGCGCGCTGCTGCGTCAGGTGCTCGGCGAAGAAGAACTGGACCAGCGCCGCGAAGCTTGGCGCAGCTGGCTTGCGGTGTTCAGCGCTACTCATCGTCGTTCTCCGCGATGTCGGCGAAGTGTTCGAATCGAGCGCCGGCCAACGCCATCAACTCCGGCACGCCGCTCAGGTACCAGTACGTGCTGGAGATATTGATGTGGCCCATGTACGTGGACAGGGCCAGCATTCGTTGGTCAAGGTTCGCTCCCTGCTGGTGCCACAGGATCATCCGTCTCACGGCGAAGCTATGGCGCAGGTCATGCACCCGCGGTCGGCCATGGCCGCCGCGATCGATCCAACCCAATTGCTCGCGCAGCTGACAGAACACTCGATGCACCTGCCGATCTCCCAGCGGTTCACCCCGGTGCACGCCACGCGAGCCCACGAAGAATGTCATCTGCGGCTTCGCAGGCACGTACTGGCGGCGCAGGGCTCGGTAGGCGGCCAGCGGGCCGATCACGCTGGGGTGCAGCGGCACCATGCGGGACTTGCCAAACTTGGTCTGCTGTATGTGTTGATTTCCACGCAAAGCTGACCCACCGGGGGTGCGGACGAAAACTTGGACTACCAGGAGGTAGTTCATGTATTCCTACGAAGATCGAATTCGAGCAGTTGAGCTCTATATCAAGCTGGGCAAACGCGTCAGGCCTACCATCAGGCAGCTGGGCTACCCCACCAAGAATGCATTGAAGGGCTGGTACCTTGAGTATCAGCAGCGCCATGACCTTCCGGTCGGCTACACGCGCCGTGAACAGAAGTTCTCGCAGGTCCAGAAGGCTGCAGCCATCGAGCACTACATCACCCATGATCGATGCATCGCGGCAACCATGAGGGCGCTGGGCTACCCCGGTCGTGGGACGCTTACCAAGTGGGTGCGTGAAGCATTCCCGGAGGCCAGGAGGGCTGTCGTTGGCAGTGTGGGCCAACGAAGGTATCCCGAGTCCTTGAAGCAAGCGGGAGTGATGGAGCTTTGCACTCGGCAGGAAAGTGCACAGGCTGTTGCCGACAAGCTCGGCGTGTGCCGGCCAACGTTGTACAACTGGAAGAACCAGCTTCTGGGACGTGAGGCACCCGCATCCATGAAACACACCCACCAATCCCCGCAGGCGCGAGAGCGTGAAGAGCTTGAACGCCAGGTTGAGATACTTCGCCGTGAAGTCAGGCAACTGCGCCTTGAGCAGGACCTCTTGAACAAGGCCAATGAACTGCTAAAAAAAGGCCTGGGCGTCGATCTGCAGCTCCTGTCCAACCGGGAGAAGACACTGCTGATTGACGCCCTCAAGGAGCACTATGGCTTACCAGAACTCCTTGAACAGTTGGGTCTTGCGCGCAGCTCGTACTTCTACCATCGGGCCCGCACAGCGGTCGGCGACAAGTACCTGGGGGTGCGCCAGTCCATCATTGAGATCTTTGAGTCGAACCACCGCTGCTACGGATACCGCAGGCTGCAAGCCTCTCTAGCAAGAGAGCAAGGCCCAATCTCCGAGAAGGTGGTGCAGCGGCTGATGAAGCAAGAGAGCTTGGTCGTTGCAAAGCCCAAGAGGCGGCGATATGCGTCGTACCTCGGCGAGATCAGCCCGGCACCAGAGAACATCATCAACCGTGACTTCCAGGCTGCAGCGCCCAACGAGAAATGGCTGACGGACATCACGGAGTTCCAGATCCCAGCAGGCAAGGTCTACCTGTCGCCGATCATCGACTGCTTCGACGGCATGGTGGTTAGTTGGACCATTGGCACAAGTCCGGACGCTGAATTGGTCAACACCATGCTGGATGCGGCTATTGAGACAGTGGCGGAGACCACCGATAGGCCGATAGTTCACTCCGATCGCGGTGGCCACTACCGATGGCCAGGCTGGCTATCGAGAATGAGTGAAGCGAACCTTACCCGTTCGATGTCCCGCAAGGCCTGCTCGCCTGACAACGCGGCTTGCGAGGGGTTCTTCGGTCGCCTCAAGAACGAACTGTTCTATCCTCGCGACTGGAAGAGCATCACCATTGAGCAGTTCATTGAGGTGGTCGATGACTACATCCGCTGGTACAACGAGAAGCGGATCAAGATCTCCTTGGGGGCCCTCAGCCCGATCGAATACCGGGTGAGCCTTGGACTTGCGGCATAAAACCAGTCCAAGTTTTTATCCGCACCCCCTCCCGGGGGTTAGTGGGTCACTTCTGCGTGGAAATCAACACTCTGTGCTGGCCACTGGCCTGCTGGCGGGTTGTGCTACCCGTACTGGGGCGGATTCCTCCGTCGAAGCGCCATACTGCTACAAAACCAGTAAGGGTCGAGCAATCGCGTGCACTCGGGTACCCGCCCCCAGCCTGAATGCCGACGCGCAGGCGAAGCGCTTTACTCCTGATCCGAATGCGTTCACCGTCTACGTCGTACGGCGCAACTGGGGAGATGGCGGGCACTTTGTGAAAATCAGCGCGGATAACGCAATGGCCGCCGAGACCCTCCCCAACACGATGGTGCGCTTCAAGTTGAAGCCGGGAACGCATACGTTCACTTTGGATTTCGAAGGAGAGCGTCAAGTCGCAACCGTCGACGGCAAGGCTGGCGACCTACGATTTCTGCGTATCGATGGAACAGTTTGGGCGTGGAAGAGCACGTTTGTATGGGCGACTGACGGCGAAGACGCTATTCGGGATCGGGCTTACAAGGCTCGCCTGGTCTCCGACCTGACGGTTAGGTGACATCGGGGGTGCAGACAAAAAATTGCACTACAGGAAGATATTTCCCAACGCAGTGCCTTTTAGAATATTTTGCACAACTGGCTGCGCAACGAGCACGGTTTGTTGGACGTCTTCCCGGCTGACGGTGCCGCCCACGTGAGATGGCACGAAAGCGACACTTTCTTCATGGATAGGGCTGGTGTGAAACGCAGTCGAAGCGAAAGACGCCGTAGCAGAGGCTAAGCTGCATGCGACAAGGGCGAAACGAGCTTTCATGGGATCTCCTTGAGCACTGAACTCCCAGGAGGGGATTCAGGAGGCACAACCTTCTTGCACCTCGGAGACAAGTCTAAAAATCCGGCCCCCACGTGCCGGTGACCGCTGCATTACAGTTTTGACAGCACTGTGTCTAAGTGCAGTGCAGTCAAAAGCAGAGGCCATGCGCTGACGAGCCTCAGTTCGGCTTTGGACGGACAGGCTGCTGCCAGCCCAGGTTGTAGGGCAAAGGCATCCGCATCCGCATGGGCCTACTTCCGGTTGGGGGCCGCCATCACGGTGCTGGCTTTGATCGGCGCTCTGGTGGCGCTGGCGATGCGGCAGTCGTTTCGATGGCTGCAGTCTTGTGCCCCCAGGCCGGTATCAGCCGTACGTAGACAAGTTCGCCCAACAACTCCACCAGTGTCTGCGTGACGATGACCGCCGGCAGGATCGGTATTGCACCAGGCACCGCCAATGCGAGCGGAAGCACCACCAGGGAGTTGCGGGTGCTGGCGCTGAAGGCTACCGCGCGACCGGCTTCAGGGGACAGTTTGAAGGCCCGCGCTACCAACCAGCTAATCACCGGCGCAAGGATCGCAAACGCGATGTAGACAGGCACAACGGCAAGCGCAGACGCGGTCGCTGGTCCCAGTTGCGGAACGACAGCCGTGATCACGATGAACAACACAAGCGCGGTCGATGGGACGGGCAGCAGACCAAGAAGCGCAGAGGCGCGCGCCCCGCGTTCGCTTTTGACTGCCCACATCTGGGTCACACCAGCCAGCACCAGCGGAACAGCAATCAGCCACAGGAACGCGTGGATGAAAGGACCCGCCTTGACGAGGCGCGCAGCGTCTTCACCCAGGAACAAGCCCAAGTACCCGGGCAGCAGAATCATCTGCGCGATGAGCAAGGTGGGTGTCGCAGCCAGCAGCAGGCGTGAATCGGCTCGGCCCAGATGGGCAAACGTCACCACGTAGTCGATGCACGGCGTGAGCAGCACCAGCAGCACGCCCAGCCGAAGCATAGGATCGGCCGGCAGGAACTGGACCAGCCCTGCGACCAGCATCGGGATGACGACGAAATTGGCGACCAGCAGTGCGCCAAGAAACCGCACCTGGCCAAACGCGCGCCGCAGCTCTGCGACCGGGACCTGCAGGAAGGTGACGTACAGCATCATTGCCAGGGCCGGGTTGATGGCACCTTCGAGCACTGCCGTGCCGGGAATCACCAAGGCGACGACCGTGGCAACGACCACTGCGACCAAGTAGATCGAAATCTGGTGCCTCTCAAGGGCATCTCTGGTGTTCTGCATACGCAATGGTTATCGGGTCAAGGTTGGCAAAGGTGACAGCTGCAGGACAGGCGTTCGCACAGCGGCCGTAGTATCGCAATGCTGGGCAAAACCTTTCTGCCGCCGGGTATGGTGCGCAATGCTCTTGCTGCTGGCCGGTGGTGTTGCGCTGGTAGTGGACCAAGGCCAAGCCGGCGGCAACCAGCTATGGGGTTTGTTGGCCCTGCTGTTGGCCACCGTCGCTTGGGGCGCGGACAACACGCTTTTCCGCTCGCTGGCCGAACGAGACCCCGGCCAGGTGGTTCTGGGCAAGGCCTTGCTCGGAGCGAGTGCGACCACAATCTTGGCACTGGCCTTCGGTGATCCCCTGCCATCCCTTAGCGCTGCGCAGGCCTTGCTGGCCGTCGGCGCCACCGGCTACGGGCTGAGTCTGCGGTTCTACCTACTCGCGCAGCGGGCCTTCGGTGCAGCGCGCACGGGATCAGTGTTTGCATTTGCGCCTTTTATTGGGGCGGCTCTGGCCATTGCACTGGGCGACCGCAGCGGCAGCAGGGCTATGGCGGCGGGCGGAGCGCTTATGGCGCTGGGCGTGGTGCTGCACCTGGCCGAGTCGCACGGCCACGAACACCAGCACGAGGCCGTGACGCACGAACACGCGCACAGCCATGATGATGGGCACCACAACCACAACCACACCCACGCGCAAATGCCTGCCGGCACACACAACCATCAGCACCTGCACCCCCATGTTCCCGATGTGCATCACCGACACGAGCATTGACCAAATGAGCAGGCAGAGATCCATCTGTCGATGCGCGGCCCAATTGGAATAGTTCAGGTAGTAGGTTACCTTGATTGAAATCGTCCAAAGAGGTTAAGTTGAAGTCCAGGTGGCGGTGCAACTCAGTGAGCATGCCGAGCACGGCGCACTTTCGGTGATTCATTGGCGCAGTGACATCGAAACGCCGCGAGGACCACCTTTGGCGATTCGCCCTCGGCCGCAGCAGAGCGCTGCTTTGCTGAGAGAGGCGGGTTTTGATGCATAAAGGCCAGTGTATTTAGGCCCCTATGCACCGTACCACTTCGGGCTCATCGCTCAACGCCCTGTACATGGAAGCGCATCCAAGCGCCGTCGTGATTGGAGTGATTGCAGTTGTTCAGGGCTGCATCATGACCTTGGTTGAACGCGAGCGGATCAGCGCCAGATTGTGAAGATGCGATCTTGGTGTCAAGCCGCGGTCCGAATCCTCCGACGTCAGCTCAGCCTAAGAGCTTGGCAGTCGCGGCTCTGGCGCTGTTATTGCCCAAGCCGATGCTGCGTATGTGCTCCGGCCCCGTAAAAACTACCGTCAGCGTGGGTGGCAGACGCACGACTCCTCGTGTGCAGCGGACACCAGTTCGTCAAGAATCCCGCAGTGCTCGCCCTCGCCACTGCCCGAGCAGCGTGAGCGAAGCTGTAGCAACTGCTTCTCTAGCGCCCGCATGCTCTTGAGCCTGGCGCGTACGCGGGCCAGTTGATCGTCCACAAGAACGTCCACATCGCCGCAGTGCGCGTCGGGCTTGTCCAAAAAACCCAGCAGTCGATTCACATCTGCTAACGGCATGTCCAGGGCACGGCAGTGGCGGATGAAAGACAGGCGCTGCACGTGCTCCGCTTCATAACTTCGGTAGCCGTTGTCACGCCTCGGGGGGGCGGGCAGCAGCCCCTGCTTTTCGTAGTAGCGGATGGTTTCGATATCCACGCCCGTTGCAAGCGCCAATTCTTTGATCTGCATACAACACCCGCTGGTAAGTAGAGCTTGACACTGTAGCGGCTCCAGGGTTTTCAATACAAGCATTCAAAGGAAAATCTATGTCCGCTCATTGCTGCGACCACAATGCGCCCAAGCCAGAGACCATCGTCAATCTACCCCGGTACCGCAAGATCCTATGGGTTGCGCTACTCGTCAATACTGCTATGTTTCTCATTGAGATCGGCGCGGGTGTTCACGCGGGCTCTCTATCGTTGTTAGCCGACGCGGTGGACTTTGCTGGCGATGCGCTCAACTATGCCGTCTCGCTCGCCGTGCTGGCATCGGCGCTGGCCTGGCGGGCTCGCGCCGCTTTGGCCAAGGCAGTGAGCATGATGGGTTTTGGCCTCTACGTGCTGGGCGCGGCGGTGTGGTCTGTATGGCACGGTGGAGTGCCGCAGTCCATGACCATGGGCATGGTGGCGTTGCTGGCGCTGCTGGCCAACGTGGTCGTGGCGTGGATGCTTTACGCCTTTCGCGAGGGCGACGCCAACATGCGGAGCGTGTGGCTGTGCTCGCGCAACGATGCCATCGGCAACGTTGCGGTCTTTATGGCGGCTCTGGGCGTATTCGGCACCGGATCGGCTTGGCCCGATCTGGTGGTGGCGAGCCTGATGGCGGCGCTGGCGTTGCATGGCGGCTGGGCGGTGATGCGACAGGCTCGAGTGGAGCTCGGTCAAAGCAAATTGCAAGGAGATCGACATGTCCACATCAATTGAGCCATCGGGCAACAGCCAATTTGACGGCGCCGCGTACGCCAAGTTGGTTCAGGGCGCGAAAGCCGCATCCTCGGCAGAGCAGGCCTGGCTTTACCTGGAGGCAGCCCACATCGTGGGGCAACTGCACCTCAAATCTCACCTGCAGACCCACGCAGAGATGTGTAACTTAGCAGTGCGAACTGGAGATTGGCCAGAGGTGGCAGGGCAGTTGCTCAGGCTGGCGTTGGTGCCACTGGGCCACCTAAGCGGCCGCCTCCCAGTAGGCAACCCTGGGCGGGCTACGGTGAGCGCGTTCGAGCCCTTGCCTGTGCGCCCCGAGTTGGCTGAGTTGATAACCAAAGCTCGCAATCAGTAAACCCCCGGTCGGCGAATTTCTTAGTCGGTGTCACGCTATCGAGGATAGAACGAATGAGCTGCAGTCGGATCCAGCCCCCATCACTAAAAATGGCTTCAAGCCACCGACTCGATTGCATGCGCCTCTGGCTGTAAATAACCGACAGTGTGGCATCGGAGCCAATCGCGTAGCCGATATCGATCTCAGGTGAGAGAGTGCGTATCGTGGTTGTTCAATTGATCGTCATACGCCTAAGCCATTCCTGGCATTCCAACGTCACCAGCGCTTGGTGGATAGAGTTGCGCATCATGTTTTTCCACACCTGCACCAATTTTCGACTAAGTGCTTCTTTGAGGCGCCTCGTACTACGGATGGCGCTGCACCATAGGTTTCGTCCGTCAAACTGACCAGCCCAGCTTGTGTGCGTTGCTGGTCTGATCATGGCGCGTGTCATCTTCCGTGTGCACATAAATACTGGTGGTGGCGATGTTTGCGTGCCCCAGGTTGTCGCGCACGGCCTTGAGGTCCATATTGTCGCTTTGGTGAGTGCCTGCCGTATGGCGCATCCAGTGGGCGGAGGCCTGTTCCACATGGGCCGCTGCTGCCTCGTGGTCAGTGCCTAGGTTTCGCAGGCGCGCTGCGGTTTTACGGAAAATGTCCTTAATCAATTCGTGCACGCCACTGCGTCCCATTGGGCGACATCCACCAATAAGGGGCAACAGCAGTGGGAGCGTATCTCCCTCTCGTGGTAGTAGGGCCAAGTCGCTTGCATTCCTGTAACGCATCAACTCTGACACTAACTCATCGGTTGCCGGAATCGCCCGCGTTTTGTCCCCTTTTCCTCGTATCTCCAGCCACCATCGTTCATGCCCGTCTGCTCCGCGACGCCAGTAAAAATCTCCCATCGAGTTGTTGCAGACCTCAGAAATCCGCAGGCCACCGATGTAGAGGAGCGAGAAGAGCCACCGATATCGGGCCGCTTGGAGAGCGAGGCGAGGCGTGCCAGTGGGAAGGGACTCAATCGTTGCGCGTACTTGCGCCCAGTGCTCGTGTGGCAGGAACCTGCTGGTCTTGGCCGGTCGCGCCACAGATTTGCGGCGGCGCAGAGCTAAGGGGTTGCCCGCCAGATACCCGGCTTGAACCAGCCAGTTGAAGAGGCTGTTGAGGATCGAGAGTGCCTGGCGCTGGCTTTGCCGGTCCAGTGGCTTGGCGAACGGACGCCAGTGGGGCGAAGACCTCGGCGCCTTCTGCGCGACCTGCATGACCCATCGATCAACCGGTTGGGGATCTTCCAGAAAGGACTCGTAGACCAGGAAATCCTCGTGGGTCAGATCGGACAGGGCCTTTCCATACTGGTGTACGCACCAAAGCAGCAGTCTTTCCGCCTCCTTGCGATAGCTGGCCAGCGTGGCCGGCGAATCCTTGTAGCGCGCCAGCCAAGCCAAAACTGCAGAGCGGTCGTCATTGGCCGCGACCTGGGGCAGGCCCTGGGCCCGATTGCGGCCACGCTCTCCGGACAGGTGAAGGGGTAGCACCAAGCCCTCTAGAGGCTCAAGATGCGCCAAAACGGACGGTGCGACGATCAAACTGCTCATGCTCCGAATTCTATGGACATTAGAGTAATTATGTCCAGAGATCGGAAAATAAATCATTGATTAATACGTTATACGTTATATTATTTAACAATGAGCGAAGAATCCGAAATCCAAGCCGAAGTTGAAGCCCTGCGGGAGCGTTTCAGCGATACGAAAGCGCTGTACCGCGAGGTGTGCGCGTTGCTGTTTTTCCGGTACGGCATCACGCCCACCGCGAGCAAGCTGTATCAGCACGTGCGAAAAGGCTCCATGAGCGCGCCGGCCGAAGCATTGGCCAAATTTTGGGAGGACCTACGCGGCAAAGCTCGGGTGGAAATTGACCACCCGGACCTTCCGGACGCGTTGAAACAAGCTGCAGGCCAGGCAGTCAGCGTGATGTGGGCCCAGGCAACGGAGTTGGCGCGCGAGGAGCTAGCAGTCCTGCGGGTCGAGGCACACGCAGAGGCCCAGAGTGCACAGGCAGGCCTGCAGGAGGCTCTGCAGCGAAGCGCTGTCCTGGAGACCCAGATACAGACCGCACAGACCAAAGTCACCGAACTGGAGACCCGAGCTCAGGCCCTTGCTGCAGAGCTTGAGCAAGAACGGCGTGCGCATGCTGCGAGTACAGCGAGAGGTGAGGCGCTGTCCAGGCAGGTGGATGAGCTGAAGCTGGAGCAATCGAAGAGCAGGCAGCATTTCAGTGCTGAACTTGACAAGGGGCGTGCGGCCATCGATGAGGCGGCCTCCCGTGCGGCCGAGGCCGAGCGTCGCGCGCTTCGTGAAATTGATCGGGAGCGCACTGCTCGAACGCAGGTAGACAAGCAACTGGAGCAGCTGCGGGGCAAGCTCGCAGAAGTGGAGCGTGATCACCATGCCAAGGTCCTGGAGGCCAACGCAGTCCAGACACGATTGGCCGCAGACCTGGAGAGCGCACGGGCTTCGCTGGCCGAGAGCGCCCGCGTGAACCAACTGCAAGGCGTTGAGCTACAGCAGGCACTGCAGGCAGTGGCGCAGCACAAAGCGGAGGCTGACACCCTGCGCGGATTGGTGGCGCAGTTTCAACCACCGCCCAGGCCCGCTCGCAAGAAAAAACCGATGGACGGCCATTGATTGCTTGCACGTCGGCCGTCAGTCGGCGAAAAAGCTCCACACAGTATCTGCATACAAACTAGCGACGATCCAATGGCACGCGACGACTTCACGAAACCGACCAAGAATCAGGCTTACCAGCGGGCGGCAGGTCGTTGCTCCAATCCCGATTGCCGCGCCACCACCTCCGCGCCAGTGGGCGAAGTTGACTTCTCCAATGTGGGGGTCGGCGCGCATATTCATGCGGCATCGCCCGGGGGGCCGCGTTATCTCGCTGCAATGACCGCAGAGGACCGGCGCGGCTTTGGCAACATCATCTGGCTATGCCAGACCTGCTCGACGATCATCGACCGAGATCCGGACTCGTACCCTGCAGAAACGCTCAAAGCATGGAAAACATCGGCTGAGGCAAGGGCTCTGATGGAGCAAGGCAAGCGGCTTCCCGATGAAAAGGATATCTATCGCATGGCGGCCATGGCCATGGGCACCCGAACGCCTGGTTTCTATCCAGAAGCCATAGGCAATGTGCACAAAGCCTTGGTCGATCAATTGGAAGCGGTGGATCCGAGGTTCACTGTTTCAACAGCGTACTCGGGCGGTAACACAACGATTACCGTGGGCGCGAAAGAGACCGTGTCTTTTTCCATCAAGATTGCACAAGAATCGGCTGATCTCTGGCGCAAGGGCCTTCAGGCGTCCATTGACGAGGGCCGTGAAGCGACGCTGCCCCTCGATGGGGTCGTGTTTGAAGGATCAAAACTCTTCGATGTGCTGCACAAAGATGCCGACCTGGCATCGATAACGATCATGCCGATGGCACGTCCAGCCGTGTTGAAGATACTTGCGCCCCAGATCGAACCGGCAATTTTTGAAACCATTGGTGGTCAACTAACAGCTGGGCGCAAGCAAATCCGATTTGCAGGCGCTGGATGTGGCGGTCTTCTGGACGTGGAATTAGCTTTCACCCCAACGAATCGCAATGATGTTCACTCGGTATCGACTCTGACTACCAACTTAAAAGCGTGGCAAGGAAAAGAGGCTGCCAACCCTCCCTACTTGGACGTCTTTATCAACCTGCTTGAAGCAATTCTTGATCCATCCGCGTCTGTTTCGTTCGTCTTGGAAGTCGATGGAAATCAAGCTGCAGCGGGGAAGTTTCATATACCAAAGCATATAGAGGCGATGAACGAGACCCTCGCATTTGCTCACTACGCCAGACGAGCCAGAAATGTGCTTAGATACCTCAGGAAAAGTGCGCCGATCGATATTTTCGAGAGCATTTCCACTGACGATCATCGGGCCCTGGCGCGAGTCAGCGATATCGTTGAGGGCAAGCTCTCCTACCAGCGCTCTCAGATCACCGGTTCACCGACGATGACGGTCGCGTGTACTGACGGGGGTAAGTCACTGATGGAGGTAGTGCGCAACGGAGAGTTTTCAGTTCTGCAGCAGAAAGAACCCGCATCCATGGTCACCATCTATGGGAAGCAATACGAAGTCCCTCCGACCACAAGCTATTACTCGCCCGTGAAACTGCATATCCTGAGCAAAAAGAAAAAGAAGGAGAGCATTGACTTTCGTCTGCGAATCGAAATGGCGGACAACTTCACAAGCCAAACTTTCTTCGAAGAACAGCAGTGATAGGCGGGCGCTTCGGACGTTCAGAGGCTTCTATCATGCGGCCTAATTGCTCAAAGAGAGGTATTCGGTGCCAATCCGGTCCCGAAATGGCCCGGTTAGCACCTAGCGTGCTTTATTTTCCGTTTTCTGAGATGGCCCCTGCAATGACCACTGCCATGTTCATTCTGTGAAATCGGCACGGGGCGCTTGAGTCATTGTCGCCTTTCCTCGCCGGCGTTTGTGCGGTAGAGTTTGGGCTGGTGACCGTCACCTGCCGCACGCGCTCTACATGAGTACGACGAAGACGGAAATCCCGCTGACCTCACCCAATCCTTGTTTATCCATGGGCGGCCCGCAACGCGTGCACCGGCATATCGCCCCGGAGAAAACAATGGACATTCAGCAGTTGAAGCTGCTGGCGGGTCGCGTGCGCGGCCTGCTGGAGCAATCTCAGCACTCCATCGGTCACAACCAGTCTCTTGACTTGATTGCTGCGTTACCGGGCCTGCGCAGCTGGCCTGAAGTGCAGTCCTTTCCGGATCGAGTTGCAGCTTGCAAACTTGATCAGGTGTCGGCAGGCCGCTTGGTATTCCGGCTCAAACGGAAATTCGATCTTGAGTTTTCGCCGCAGACGATGCTGGCGGCCTTAAATCCCCCTGGCACACACACCGAGTCGCTAGCGCCACAGATCTGGCCAACTGGACCAGTTCCCGGTGTTTACATCACCAATTCGCAAGAAGCCATCGACGCACTGCTCGAAAGCTACGAAGAAGCGACGGATGGAGCCCTTGTTTACGCCGAACGTGCAGGTAACCATTGGGAGGGCAGCATCGACCTCGGTGAAGGAGGCCTGTGGTCCAACGGCCTGCAACGCGTCCCGAGCGGCACGCTGATCGTCGTGGGACCTTTGATGCTGGACCAGCAGTCGTGGAGCGACAGCTCGGGTCACCTGCATATGGCTTGCTTGATCGCTCAGGGGGCACAGCACCGGGTTGCCGTGCTCATTGACACACCAGCACCAGAAGCTATGTTCGAGGATGCGACGCTGATGGTTGATTCAGTCCAAGAGGAAGGGGATAACTGCGAAACTGCGTTGATGGGACTTGTCACCACTGAAGGCCAACTCCAGCTACGCCGACCTTTCTCGGGAGAGCGTCCGATGTTAAAGCTGGCACGCAGGAAGGCAGCGCTGGACGCGATCCCCGTCTCGGTACTCAGTCTTCTGGAGAGTGCGGTCAAGGGGAGAACGGCTGGGCTGCTGCTGTTCGGGTCTTCCGAAGTCCATGACCATGCTGCTATCGAGTTGGTGGCTGCTTCTTTGGCAATGACAGAGCATGCAGGACCAGCCGCACGCATCATGCCTCGGCATCGCTCGACTCCCGCCAAGGACTGGCAGGTACCTCCTGTCATCCAAGAACTTCCGTTTTTGCCGTCCATCGAGAGTGCGTACGAGCAGGGTTATCGACGCATGATTTTTGCGCCGAGCTATACACCGTCCGAGTTGCTGATGGAATTCAGCAATGATTGCCTGTTGATTTCAGGCACCTATGGCAGCAACGTCGATGAAGTGTTCATGAGCGCCTTGCGTGTCGGCGGACTTCGCAACGAAAACGATCTGCTTTCTCAGATCATCGCCATGCTTGGCGTGAAATACATCCCAGGGACGGACGGCCAAATATCGGTGAGCGACCTGTATTTAGGTAGCCAAGATCGCATTTCCATACCCAAGAGGTTCGACGACATGATCAAGGTCCTGCAGACCAATCGGGTCGTCCGGTGGGAGGATGAAATGGGGCAACTACTTGATGTAGGACGGATCACCCCCGAAGCCGTGGCAGGGGCGCTGGAACGCATTGGTGGAGTCTCAGAGTTCTTGTCGGAATGGAGTGAGAAAAACCGAGCAAAGTGAGCGCCGCTCCCGAGCGGGATGACATGGTACAGCCTCTCGGAAAGCAGGTTATGGACGGCTGGGCCGTCCATAGGCGACATAGCCGGTCGCCTGGACTCGTCTACCATTGATTTCCGTTTCTACACAAAACCGAGATTGCCCCAAGCTTGACGGTTGTGCGGGGGCGTTCTAACTATGGACAGTACAGCGTCCACCTCTGCCTTGCACCCACTCTGCTGGACTGTGCACTATCGAGAGGCCGGGAACTGTAGCTTTGCATGGTTTTCCCGATTTCGTGAGGCCAGAGCAGATTACTTTGTAGCCAGAACGGTGCCAACCCAAGTAGTCCTCGCGACTGACGCCATAGTGCTCTGACAGATACCCAACAGGATCAGCCGAGTATCGGATCAGATCCGTCGAAGTGAGATGCAGTGTGGTTTGGCCTGAGGCATTGTCATGGAACACGTAGAAGCCCACTTGCTTCGCTACAAGGTCTTTCACAACTTCTTCCAGATGTTCAACCATCTACGGCTCCTCGACCTACGACCTTGCTGGTCAAAATGCTTCTGCAGTAAAAACCAGTGAACTTTCACGGGAATGCAATTCTGCGCCAAGTTTGTACACCGCTGGCAATTGTGCTGCTGACAGGGACACTGCCGGTCGAATTTACCCAAGCGATGAACTGATCGACGCTATGAGTGGGATTCGTACTTTTGTAGACGGCTGCAAAACCAGAGATATGAGCTGCAGCGAGAGATGTTCCCCAGCCTGCAAGCAAATCGGTATCCGAAACGCGTCCTGCCCCATTGACACCAATAGCATTTTCGTCTCCCCCAGGCGCCAAAAATATTGGATACGTATACTGACTTAAAGCCGCGATATTTGATTTTGTCGCGAGCGTATATCCAATTTCATCGTTTAGCACAGAAGCAGCTTTTATTGCGTATTCACTACAGGCAGGATGCGAAAGCGCAGTTTGAATCTGGTAATTTCCTGTTGATGCAATAACAGGGACGCCTGCGGTCCTAAGTTGTCGAATAAGATTTCTGATGGCGATGCTGACATTGGCATCACAGTCGGATGGGTAACTGGCAACGGTGCCGATACTCAGATTGACAACGAGTGCTGCAGGCGAGGTGGGCGTAGCCCCGCCGGCCCTCAGAAGCACCGACGAGAGCCCTTTTTCCAAGTCGTTCAAATAATATGTTTTTTTATTATTAATGCGATCATATGAGAAAATATTTATCGAAATGAGTTGGGCGTCTGGTGCAACCCCTTGCAATATTCCGCTGGCCACGTTTGGTGATGCGCGACCCGCAGCAACCGAAGCCATTAGCGTACCATGCCCGCACCGCTGCTGATCAATCAGCTGGCATCCGATGAGATCACTGTTTGGCTCACCCGCATTTGGCGTCCCCGCTGGGCTATCACCGAACAAATCCTTGTTTGGACATATAGACTTAAATCCTCCGGAGTTTGATCCAAAACAATCTTCGCCGACTACTTTCGTAGTACCGTTAAAGAGAAACATCTCGTGAGTTTTTCGAATGCCGTCATCTAAAACGGCAATCGCTACACCACTCCCCTTACTTCCAGAAGCCCATGCAACAGGCATGTTAATTGTCGGCATGCTCCTTTGTAGTTGCGACACACCCAATGGGCGGTTTTCACGCAACTCCAAAATTCGCGGATCATTTTTTGCGCGGAGTCTAGACAGCTGGTCCTTGGTAAGAATCATCTGAAACGACCCAATCGAATCCCCGACAGGATCGCTTTGTGGCATTTTTATATTGGCATCAGCAAGAATTTTTGTCATGGCTTCTCGATTTGCCATTGCCTGATTTTTTCCTCCACGGGAATTCCAATTTAAGTCAGGAGAGAAAAGTACCCCGCCGCGCAACGAAATGCTTACCTCTACCTGTCCTTCTTTTTCGGCCATATCGGATGCTCCTGCAGACCAGTAGGTGGTCCGAGGATCTTGATAGCCGATAGGCCGAATTCCTCGTACATCAGGATGATTTTGCAGGAGGAGCAGCTTTTTCTTGTCAATAGAGGTCGTTATTTTTATTGGTAGCGCATTGTCCAATGCCAGGGTAGATTCGGATCGGCCTGATTTTTGCAAATTTTCCCGAATTTTCTCAATCAGGGAATTGGCCTCAATGATCACTTCGTCGACATTTGTTATACGTGTCGAGCCATCTTGCAATAATTGATACTTCGCACTCTGAGTGCCAAGAATTATTTCGGCATCTACCTCTGATCTAGTGCGCAAAACTTTCCGGAGGGCTGTAAGGCTGCCATCCAGGTCCATAGCAGTAATGCGCGATTTGTCAGTGGGATCTATTGTAAAGGTTAGTGCATTCTGACTATTTTGAAGGATGCTAATTCCTGCTGCTTTTATATACATCCCGATCTGCCCACTCTCGCTCTCCCAACTACCTTCGGTAAATGCTGCGTTTCCTAATTCCGCCTTTAATGCGCGTATGGCATCTGCATCTTTTTTAAAGTTATCATTTTTTTGCTCTTGCGATAATTTTTCAAGTTTCTGATGGCGTAGGGTGATCATCACTCGTACCTCGCCTTCCTCATTCACCGCATCTCTCATCCGCTTCAGGCTATCAGGGTCAACAGTCGCCGCCTGCAACATTCCCATGCCAAAAGTTAGTGCAATGGCTGACATCACAGATAGCAGGTGTCGCATCTATCGCTCCAGAGAAGTTTGTGGTCTACGAAAATCGTATCTGCCAATCCTGGGATGGCAAGTTTTAAATGAGCGAGTTCACGAGGCTACTTCGCAGGTGTTCCTTGTTCGCACCCTGCGCGTAAGTGCCAGCGCCCGATCAGGATTGAGTGGACTTGAGGCCAAGGCCGTGGCTTGGGCAGATCCGTGCAAAGGCGCTCTACGTCGCGGCCATCCGCCCCACCGATTGAGGCTATGGTCGAAGTCACGTGTTCGCGGCAACGCTCAGGGGATCACTGAGCAGTCTCTTCGCTGGGTGAAAAGTCCCCGTTACCGAGCGGAATTGCTAACCCGGTAAATCGCACGGAACAAGAGTTGCCTATTTTTTAAGCAAAACTCTAAGTTGTTGATTTCATTGATGTTTGCAAACTGCTAACCCGGTAAATCGCACGCAAAAAGAGCTGACATTTGAAAACTTGCGCGCGTCCAGGAGTGCGTCTTGAAGCACGGGCGAGGGCTCACGGTGGGTGAGTGCAAGGACTTCGACACGAGTCTTGACTCCGGCTTATTCGCTCGGTAATGGCTCAAATTACCGATTCACTGCAAACGTGCCACACGCTGCTTGGCTTGGCGCTCAACAAGCGCATCGATGTAAGGATCCATGTCGAACGCAATCGTCCCCCGAAAATTCACGTGCTCGAAGTGCACGGGTCCGATGCGGCGCAGCCAGCTTTCATCTATAGGGTGTTTGGCCACCTTCCAGCGATCCACGACATCTTGCATCTTCATGGTGTTCCAGCTGATCACGACGTTGGTCAGCAAGGTGTGCGCTGTTGAGATGGCCCGCAACTCATCAGCCCTGCGCCCGCGTGAGACCCCGACGCGTCCGTGGTACACGGCGCGCTGCAGCTGGTGTACAGATTCGCCCCGGTTGAGCAACGCGTGCATCTCGCGGCGAAACTCGGGAATGGTGAAGTAGTCGCACAAAAAGATCGTACGCAGCAACTTGCCCAACTCGTCTGCGGCAGCGTGCACGGGATCGCCCCGTGCCGCGCTGCCAAGGCGGGCGATAGCTTCTCCAGCTGTCAAGCGCCCTTGCCGGATAGAGGCAACCAGGTGCAGCAGGTCCATCCATCCGGCTCGGATCTTCCCAAGCGAGACCTTCCCAACGGTTAGGCGCTCCAAAGCTTCCGGCACAGTGTCCCCCCTGGCCAAGAACATCTTGCGTTCCGACAATTGGCGCAAACGGACGCACAGATCGAAGCCCAGCAACTTGGCGATGGCCATCGCTGCGTTGGTGTAGCCATGGGTGTCCACAGCAAGCAGGGATAGTCGGATCTGGTCCTCGCGGCGGGAACAGTTGTGCGCTTCGACACCGTCCACCGCTGGCGCTGCTTGCCGGTCATTGATCACTATAGGCTGGTCATGAAACAGTGCCCAGGTATCAAGCATGTGCACATAGATGCCAACACCATGCTGCTTGCGGCGGTATTCCATACGCGCCGAGTGCAGGTACCGTGACGTATCGAGCGTCATCGAATCAGAGGATGCTTTGTCGCCCTGGCCCCAGAGTTTGGCAATAGGCATGCTTTGCTGGAACTCAATGACCCGTGAGTTGGCCTCCCGCAAACGGCCACTGGCCTCCGTTGCACGCATGGCCATAGTGACCTGAGACACCTGCAGGCCTGGGATCATCGCGCATACACCTTTGGCAGTGTTCTCTGTTCCGTGTGTGTATAGGGCGCCGTAGACGGCCTTCAGTTCAGCCATGTCTTTGGCCCTGCGGCCTAGCAGAGCCTGGCTAAATCCGCTTTTTGCGTCGATCTCGACCAGCATGTTGCCAAGCTGGGCATCGCCGATCATGTTGAACATGCTCTCGCGTGTCTTGGTGACCTGGGGTTCGACTTCAAGCGCCTGAATCGGTGCAATGTGAATATGCCCCTGGCTGTCTATGGTCAAGGCCCCGTCCTCCACGGCCTGCACCAGTTGGCCGATGCCCGCTTTGACCCGTCCCAGCACGCGCTCCAGGAACTTATCTGGATTGTCCGTCAAGCTCAAAGCTCGGATCAGCGACTTGTGCTTTTCGGCCCACTGCGTTTCGGGTATCAGCTGATCGGCACGGTTGCGGTGGCGGCTGCTGTGTTCCAGCCACAGCTTTCCGCCCTTGATCGCTTTCTTCAAAGAAGTCGCTGCGCTTGCTTTGAGAGCTGCAAGAGCAACCTTGCGATCAGGGCCTTCCAGCAGCGAGTGCCAGCTTGGGTCCGCAACCGACACATCAAACCCCTCGGGAAGGCTGCTGATGCTGCGTTTGGACAAATCGCGCAGCGTCTTGAGCTGCTTGAGCGCCTTGTCCGTTTCCTCGCCTTTGATCTCAAGGACTCCGAGGGCATTGAGCAGGGCCGACATACGCGGCGCTTGTTCTTTCACCAGTGTTTCCCGGACGAATTGAGCCCGCGTACCGGCAAAGTTTTCTCCATTCTTGGGCACCAGGTCGCGCATCGCCGCGACGATCTGAGCATCGGTCAACTGCGTGTCGTAGAGAATGTCCTTCAGCTTGACGCGCTCAGCACGCAGATCCACAGCACTTTCGGCTTGCTTCTTGAGTACCTTGCCAGAGGCCTTGTGATAGAGATCCGTGAGACATCGCGCACCGATGTCTGCGGCGAGATCGGTCTGATCCAAGAGGGTTACATGCAGGAAAGAGACGATGCGCAGATCGCGCTGATCCTCAGAGAGAAACTTCGTCGCGGAGGGTGGACGATTGATCACCTCCTGGCTGTACGCCCTGAGACGATTCAATGGAATCGCCGACAGCTTCCACTTGTGAACTTGCAGTGACTTGAGGCACTCGATTTTCTTGGTGACCTCGCTCAGCGTGAGCTGTCCGTGCTTCCCTGGGGGTGTGCGCAGCCACTCCAGCACTGTGTGACCGCCGGGCCCTGATCGCTTTGAGAATGCGTGCGAGAGAGCCGCCTGAAGCTGTTTGGGTGGCGCACAGGTGCGGACCGCTGCGATTGCTGCATTCTCCTGTTCAGCAAATGCCATGCGCGCCATGTCGCGCAGTGTCCGGTCACCAGGCAGGACGAGCCGTCGATCAAAAAGCCAGTGTTCTGACTGTTGGATCAGGTCATCGACTGATACCGCTGAGGCGGAAAGCTCCCCCAAAGCATCTGCCAGGAGCGGCTTGGTGGTGTCGTCTACTACCGCGAAGCCGACACGTTCCCGAGCCCAGAGCTGGTGCTCGTATCGCGTGTCCTTGTCCTTGTACAGCGAGGTCACCGAAGCGATATCCGTCGCATGCATACCAAGCGCTGAGGTCAGGTACCGCAGCAAAACGGAGGGGAGGCCTGAAAAGGCATCGGGGTGCCGCCCGGTGGCGCGCAGCATGACCAGTTGGACTGCAGCGCCAAGGCGTGCAGTCCCTCTGAACCGGGGCGGGCGCAGCTCCTGGATGTCTTCAATGCTCAGCCCAAAGCACTCTTCGACTTCCCGCTTAGATAGCGATTTGGGCAGGGTATCGGCGCCAACGAAACGTAGGTAGTAGCTAGACAAGCTGGTCCTCCCGTGGCTGGCGTGGTCGCAAGCCTGCTGCAGTCTACGTATTCGCTACTGATAATTCCAGACAATAAAAAAGTGCGGGTTAACCCGTAGCTCTTAACCGGGTTTTCTGCACGGAAAGTGAGATCACCCCAGGCCCCGAGCGCCCCGCAATGCAGCACCACGGTGACCCAGTAGACGGCGCGAAACTCCACCTTGCGGGATTTGTGCCGCAGCCATTGCTGCGCAAACCAAGCACCCGGCCAGCCGCCTGCCAGGCTCAGCAGGTGCAGATGGCTCTCTTTGGTGCGCCACTGGCCGTTTTGCGCGGCGCTTTTGTCGATGGCATAGACCAGAAACGTCAGGAGGTTGACGGCCAGGGCCGCCCCCAACACCCACCATGGGAGTCGGCCCGCCCAGAAGCCCCATGCCAGCAGCACCACCCAGCCCAGCATCAACACCATCGCCGGACCGGCGGGGGTGGGTGGGCCACTGGACTCTGCAGGGCGCCGGCGGCGTTGAGCCTGGGGTTGGGTCGTCCGCTGCGACGGTTCGTGTCGTCTCCGCTGAGGGGTTGATGTGGCCGCTGGGCGGGACGGGGATGCGCCCCCTTGCTGGGCCGCAGGCAGCACTGCCATGGCCCGTGGTCCTTTTCCGCCGACATGAATTTCCTCGTACACCACGGCGAGCCCTTCGCGCGGCGGGGTGGCGCCCCGGTAGTCTCGCACATGAAAGAACACATCGGCGGATGTGTCCGGGTTGCGGATGAAGCCGAAGGCGCGGGTGGCGTCCCAGCGGATGACGGTGCCTTGTTTCTGCATCGGTAAACGGGATTCTCAAACCAGGGTGTGCAAGGGAATGTCCTGCGCCACCGCGAGCGCATCGAGTTGCGCGCGGGTTTGCGTGCGCAGGAAGGCTGCCACGGCCGCGTGCGTGGCAGGGGCGCGCAGCACCTGCGGGTCGCCCGTGGCGGGCAGGCCTGCGGCGGCGCACAGGCTGGCGGCAAAGTGGGGTTCCAGCGCAGCCACGGCAACACGGCCGTCGGCGCAGGGGTAGATGCGGTAGCCCGCGTGGTTGCCGCCCACGTCGCCCTCGGGGGTGGTCAGGCCCCAGTCGCGCGGCTGGGCCAGCCAGGCGGCGGCGTCGGCCAGGGCGACTTCGATGCACACGCCGCTGCCCGTGTGGCCACGCTCCAGCAGGGCCTGCAGCACGGCCTCGCTGGCCATCAGGGCGCCGCCCATGTCGGCGTACAGGGTGGGGGGCATCTCGGTGCCGGTGACCAGCCCGGCATCGGCCAGGTAGGTGAGGTCATGGCCGGGTTCTTCGGCACGCTCGGCCGCAGCGCCCACGATGCGCACCAGCGACAGGCGCGGGTATTTCGATTGCAGCGCCTCCCAGGAGAGGCCCAGCTTGGTGAGCGCCGAGGGGCGAAACGAGGTGATCAGTACATCGGTGCGGGCCAGCTCCTCGTGCAGCGCGGCCTGGCCTTCTGCCGTCTTGAGGTGGGCATGCACCACGCGCACTCCGCTGTGCAGCGTGGCATAGGCCGCCGGGCTGTAGATGCCCATGGGGTCGGCGCTGGGGTGGCCCGGGGCGGGCGGGGGTTCAAGCTTGGTGCAGTCGGCCCCCATGCGCGCGCAGCGCATCAGGGCGGCAGGGCCGGGCAGGTTGAGCGCGAGACTCAGTACGCGAACGTTGCGCAGGGGCTGGGGCAGGGCAGTTGTCATGGGTGTGGGGTTGTCTCGGTGTTGTGGTTTTGAATGGAAGGAGAAGGCGCGGCGCTGGAACTTCAAGGGGGCGCGCGGGCTCACTCCCCGCGTTATACATAATTTGTTACGCTCCCCGACCCATGCAACGCAGAACCTCTTTGGCCGCCCTCACGGGCCTGGCCGCCTTTCCGGGAGCTTTCATGACCACGTCCCTGAGCAGCGCCGCCACAGCGACCGCGCTGCAGGCGCTCAAGCCCTCGCCCCGCATGCCCGTGCTGTTTGTGGGCCACGGCAGCCCCATGAACGCCATCGAAGACAACGCCTGGCGCCGCAGCTGGCAGGCCATGGGCGCGGAGCTGATGGCACGCGCGGTGCAGCCGCAGCTCATCCTGTGTGTGTCGGCCCACTGGCTCACACGTGGCGGCTGGCAGCTGACGGGCATGGCCAACCCCAAGACGATCCACGACTTCGGCGGCTTTCCGCAGGCGCTGTTCGACCAGCAATATCCCGCGCCCGGTGCGCCGCAGGTGGCGCGCAGTCTGGCGGCCGAACTGAAGTCGCCCGCTACCGGCGGGGCACTGGGTGTGGACGAAGGTGAATGGGGCCTGGACCATGGTACCTGGTCGGTGCTCAAGCCCATGTTCCCCCAGGCTCGGATCCCGGTGATGCAGCTCAGCATGGACTACAGCCGCGCCCCGGCCGAGCACTATGCGCTGGGCCAGCAGCTCAAGGCCTTGCGCGAGCGGGGTGTGCTCATCGTGGGCAGCGGCAACATCGTGCACAACCTGCGCGCATCCCGCCGTGGCTCGGCCGCCAACGAAGCGTATGACTGGGCCACCGAGTTCGACGCCGTGGTTCAGGAGCAGATCAAGAAGGGCCAGTTGGGCGCCCTGCAGGACTTCCAGAAACTGGGTGCGGTGGCCCAGCAGGCGCACCCCACGCACGAGCACTATCTGCCGCTGCTGTACGCAGCAGGAGCTGTTTTGCCCAGCGAGATGCCGCGATTCTTCAATACGGGTTACCAGTCGGCGTCGATCTCGATGCGGTCGGTGCTGTGGGGGTGATGCAGAATAGCGCCGGATGCTTCTATTTTGATAGCTGCCAGCGCTTTTGCATCAAGCGCTAGGGATCAAAAGACGTAAAAAATTGGCGGCTTTGCCGATCAGGCGGTGGCCCGGATCGTCAGCCACGGCCAGCGTTCTCGATAGCTTTCAGCCTTGGCCTGGAACAGCGGTAGATGCGGGCATGCGGCGTTGGGTTTGAGCAGTCCTGCGTACAGTTCTTCCAGCCCGTAGGGCGCGTACAGGGTGGACTCGTTGACGCTCAGGTTGTCAGCAGGTTGCAGCCCGACGCAGGTGCAGGGCACCAGAAAACGCTCGATCCCGTTGCGGGCTGATTGCAGTGGCGCATACGGGTAGCCAAACCAGCGTTCGTACCAGAGATGCACGCGGGCCTGGTTCTTGGCTTCCACGGTGATGGGCAGGTCGGCGAAGAGGGCGGCGACTTGGGCTTGCACCTGCTGCTCTGCCGATTCGGACAAGTCGTTGCCGTCGAAGTAGAACAGGTCGTAGTCCTTGATGTTCGCCGTGGGCGCCACGCCGGAGTGCAGATTCCACACCGTCTGGAACAGGCAACCCGCCACCAACCAGGCGTCGGGCAAGCCCAGAAAAGGCAAGCGCTCCAGAAGGGCCGCGTTGTGCGGGTTCTGGAGCGCTTCGCTCACAAAGCGGCGCTGAAGATCAGAAGCGTGAATCAAGGGGACTTCCACGGATCGCGCATCGCCACTGTCTTTCGAGCAAGCGCGACCGGCGCGAGGTAGCTGCGCAAGGGCCGCCCCGCCGCGCTGGCTGCGTCCCCCTTCCCGAATTGCGCAGCAAATCGAGAGAAAGGGGGAAGGCGCGTCAGCGACTCAGGGGGTTAGACCACTTTTGCAATCGCCTGGCAGACGTAGTCGATGTTCTTGCTGTTCAGGGCTGCCACACACATGCGGCCGGTGTCGGTACCGTACACGCCGAACTCATTGCGCAGGCGCACCATCTGGTCCTTGGACAGGCCGGAGTAGCTGAACATGCCGATCTGGGTGGTGATGAAGCTCATGTCTTGCTTCACACCCGCAGCCTTGAGACCGTCCACCAGCTTCTGGCGCATGGCCTTGATGCGCACGCGCATCTCGCCCAGTTCCTTCTCCCACATCGCGCGCAGCTCAGGGTTGTTCAGCACGGCAGCCACCACTGCGCCACCGTGGATGGGTGGGTTGGAGTAGTTGGTGCGGATCACGATCTTGAGCTGGCTCAGCACGCGCGAAGCTTCTTCCTTGTCGGCGCACAGCACGGACAGGCCGCCCACGCGCTCACCGTAGAGGCTGAAGCTCTTGCTGAACGAGGTAGAGACAAAGAAGTTGAGGCCTGCAGCCACGAACTTGCCGATCACGGCACCGTCTTCGGCGATGCCGTGGCCAAAGCCTTGGTAGGCCATGTCGAGGAAGGGCGTCAGGTCCTTGGCCTTGACGGCCGCAATCACTTGGTCCCACTGCTCGGGGGTGATGTCGTAGCCCGTGGGGTTGTGGCAGCAGGCGTGCAGCACAACGATGGTGCCGGGAGCTGCAGCGTTCAGGCTGGCGAGCATGCCTTCAAAGTTCACGCCACGCTTTTCCGCGTCGTAGTACGTGTAGGTATCGACTTCAAAACCGGCGTTGGTGAACAGTGCGCGGTGATTTTCCCAGCTGGGGTCGGAGATCAGCACCTTGGCATTGGGGCTGAGTTTCTTGAGGAAGTCAGCGCCGATCTTCAGGCCGCCCGTGCCACCCACCGCTTGCACGGTAGCCACGCGGCCCGAGGTGACGGGTTCGCTGTCCGCGCCGAACACCAAAGCCTTCACGGCGTTGTCGTAAGCCACGATGCCGTCGATGGGCAGGTAGCCACGGGCCGTGGGGGTGGACATCATGGTCTTTTCTGCCGCCTGCACGCATTGCAGCAGGGGCAGCTTGCCGTTGTCGTCGAAATAAACGCCGACGCCCAGGTTGACCTTGTTGGGTTTGGTGTCGGCGTTGAATTGCTCGTTGAGGCCCAGGATGGGGTCGCGGGGGGCCATTTCGACGGCGGTGAACAGAGACATGAAAATCCTTGAAAGGTTGTCAGTAGCGAAGAATCCGGGCGTGGTGTACTGTGCCGGGTTCGGCCGATTTTAACGGCCTGCCTCTACCAATCGTTGACCGCACCTATGCCGGATCTCACAGAAGTCATAACGGAAAAGCAAGACGGCGAGTTCGTCCATTTCCCCAACTCCCCCTTCGAACTGTTCCAGCCGTACCCACCGGCCGGCGACCAGCCCGAGGCCATCAACAAGCTGGTGGAAGGTTTGAACGATGGGGAAACCTTCCAGACGCTGCTGGGGGTGACGGGCTCTGGCAAGACCTTCACCATGGCCAATGTGATCGCCCGCATGGGGCGCCCGGCGATCATCTTCGCGCCCAACAAGACGCTGGCCGCGCAGCTGTACAGCGAGTTCCGCGAATTCTTCCCCAAGAACGCCGTGGAGTATTTCGTGAGCTACTACGACTACTACCAGCCCGAGGCGTATGTGCCGCAGCGCGACCTGTTCATCGAGAAGGACAGCGCCATCAACGAGCACATCGAGCAGATGCGGCTTTCGTGCACCAAGAGCCTCATGGAGCGTACGGATGTGGTCATCGTGGCCACGGTGTCGGCCATCTACGGCATCGGCGAGCCCGAGAGTTACCACCGCATGGTGATGACGCTGCGCACCGGTGACAAGCTGGGCCAGCGCGACGTAATCGCACAGCTGATACGCATGCAATACCAGCGCAATGAGGCTGATTTTTCGCGCGGCAAGTTCCGCGTGCGGGGCGACACCATTGATGTGTTTCCGGCCGAGCATTCCGAGCTGGCCGTGCGCATCGAGCTGTTTGACGACGAGATCGAGAGCCTGCAGCTGTTTGACCCGCTCACGGGCCGGGTTAAGCAGAAGATCCCGCGTTTCACGGTGTACCCGAGCAGCCACTACGTCACGCCACGCGACAAGGTGCTGGCAGCGGTGGAGACCATCAAGGTCGAACTGGCCGAGCGCCTCAAACAGTTGCTGGCCGACGGCAAGCTGGTGGAGGCGCAGCGGCTGGAGCAGCGCACGCGCTTTGACCTGGAGATGCTCAGCGAAGTAGGGCACTGCAAGGGCATCGAGAACTACACGCGCCACCTGTCGGGCGCCGCGCCCGGCGACCCGCCCAGCACGCTGACCGACTACATGCCCAAGAACGCTCTGATGTTCCTGGACGAAAGCCATCAGATGATCGGCCAGCTCAATGCCATGTACAGCGGCGACCGCTCGCGCAAGACCACGCTGGTCGAGTATGGCTTTCGCCTGCCCTCGGCGCTGGACAACAGGCCGCTCAAATTCGAGGAGTTCGAACAGCGTATGCGGCAGGTCATCTTTGTCACCGCCACGCCGGCAGACTACGAGCGCACACACTCCGGCCAGATCGTCGACCAGGTGGTGCGCCCCACCGGACTGGTGGACCCCGAGGTGGAAGTACGTCCCGCCACCCATCAGGTGGATGATGTGCTGCAAGAAATACGCATTCGTGTCGAAAAGCATGAGCGCGTACTCATTACTACACTTACCAAGCGCATGGCTGAACAGTTGACCGACTACCTGACGGACAACGGCGTGAAGGTGCGCTACCTGCACAGCGACGTGGACACGGTGGAGCGGGTGGAGATCATCCGCGACCTGCGCCTGGGCGCCTTTGACGTGCTGGTGGGCATCAACCTGCTGCGCGAAGGCCTGGATATTCCCGAAGTGTCCCTGGTGGCGATCCTGGATGCGGACAAGGAAGGCTTCCTGCGGGCCGAGCGCAGCCTGATCCAGACCATCGGCCGTGCGGCGCGGAACCTCAATGGCCGGGCCATCCTCTATGCGGACCGCATCACCGACTCCATGAAAAAAGCCATGGGCGAGACGGAACGTCGGCGCGTCAAGCAGATCGCACACAACGAGGCCCACGGAATCACGCCGCGCAGCATTGTCAAGCGGGTAAGAGACCTGATTGACGGGGTTTACAGCGAAAAGGCCGGTAAGGACGCAGAACGGCTGGAGCAGGAAGCCCTGCAGCGCGCCAAGGTGGAGGACATGTCAGAGAAAGACGTGGCGCGCGAGATCAAGCGGCTGGAAAAACTCATGCTGGAACACGCCCGCAATCTGGAGTTCGAGCAGGCCGCCCGGGTGCGCGACCAGCTCACGCGGCTCAAGGACCAGGCATTTGGTGCGCATGGCAATGATTCGGTGGCCTTGTAATGGGCGAGAGAACAATCGGAAATAACTATTGGGTCAATTAAAAACTAGTTGGTTTTTTAACCCGACAGATTCGATAGGGATTTGTGTTATACTCGCACAAAATACTCAAGAAAACAGCCCAGCGATGAAGGGCTCCGTGGCAGGCGACTGTTCGGAGTAAGGGGCGGAGACGGTGCCTTGCTGACCAACAGTCAGTGCAGGCGGTTTCTACAACGAACAAGCCTTAGCACAAGGAGCTTGCGATGCGTCTCACAACCAAAGGCCGTTTTGCGGTCACCGCCATGATTGATCTGGCCCTGCGCCAGAACAATGGCCCAGTCACCCTCGCGGCCATCAGCCAGCGCCAGCAGATCTCGCTGTCGTACCTGGAGCAGCTTTTCGGCAAGCTTCGCCGCCATGAACTGGTCGAATCGACCCGTGGCCCCGGTGGCGGTTATACCCTGGCCCGCAAGGCGGGCGACATCACCGTGGCCGACATCATTGTCTCGGTGGATGAGCCCATTGACGCCACACAGTGCGGTGGCAAGGAAAACTGCCTGGGCGAAGCTGGCCGCTGCATGACGCATGAGCTGTGGGCATCGCTCAACCAACGCATGGTCGAGTTTCTGGATTCCGTCACTCTGCAAAAGCTGGTGGACGAACAGATTGCCAAGGGCGTGCAGATCGAAGACAAGCCGGTGGTACGCCGTGCCATTTCGACGACCCCGGTGGTCAAGCCGATCCGCGTGAATGCTCCGAACTCCGTGTTCGCGCTGGGCAACGTTTTCGCCAAATCCTGATAGCCCAAGGGCTTGTGTCGACCCTGGGGTCGGCACCGCCCTGAACAGTTTTTGAACCCGTTTTTGTTTCTTATTGCGTTTGCCAGCCAGCAACCACTACTGAGCCAGCCATGGACATGACCCCGCACTTCCCCATCTATCTCGACTACGGCGCCACCACCCCCGTGGACCCCCGTGTGGTCGATGCCATGATTCCCTGGTTGCGTGAACACTTCGGCAACCCGGCGTCGCGCAGTCATGCCTGGGGCTGGGAGGCTGAAGAAGCGGTTGAAAAGGCGCGGGTGCAGGTGGCAGACTTGATCGGTGCGGACCCGCGTGAAATCGTGTGGACCAGCGGCGCTACCGAATCCATCAACCTGGCCTTGAAGGGTGCAGCGCACTTCTACAAAGGCAAGGGCAAGCACCTCATTACGCTCAAGACCGAGCACAAGGCCGTGCTGGACACCATGCGTGAGCTGGAGCGGCAGGGTTTTGAAGCCACTTATCTGGATGTGCAGGAAGACGGTCTGGTCAACATGGATGCCCTGAAGGCCGCCATCCGCCCCGATACGGTACTGATCAGCATCCTGTTCGTGAACAACGAAATCGGCGTGATCCAGGACATCCCTGCTATCGGCGCGCTGTGCCGTGAAAAGGGCATCCTGCTGCACGTGGATGCCGCCCAAGCCACAGGCCGGGTCGAAATCGACATGAACGTGCTGCCCATCGATCTGATGAGCATGACCGCGCACAAGACCTACGGACCCAAGGGCGTTGGCGCGCTGTATGTGCGACGCAAACCTCGTGTTCGGCTGGAAGCGCAGATGCACGGCGGTGGTCACGAGCGTGGCATGCGTTCGGGCACCTTGCCCACGCACCAGATCGTGGGCATGGGTGAAGCCTTTCGCATCGCCAAAGAAGAAATGGCCGAGAGCAATGCCAAGGCCCATGCCTTGCAGCAGCGCTTGCTCGATGGCTTGAAGGACATTGAACAGGTGTTCATCAACGGCAGCATGGAGCGCCGCGTGCCGCAGAACCTGAACATGAGCTTCAACTTCGTCGAAGGCGAATCGCTCATCATGGGCATCAAGGGCCTAGCGGTGTCGTCGGGTTCTGCCTGCACATCCGCCAGTCTGGAGCCCAGCTACGTGTTGCGCGCCCTGGGCCGCAGCGATGAGCTGGCGCACAGCAGCCTGCGGATGACCATCGGCCGTTTCACGACCGAAGAAGAGATCGACTACGCCATCTCCACCATCCGCGAGAACGTGGCCCGCCTGCGCGAATTGAGCCCACTGTGGGAGATGTACAAGGACGGCATCGACATCAGCACCATCCAGTGGGCTGCGCACTGATTTCCTGAAGATTTTGGAAGAATTGAAGAGGTACACATCATGGCTTACTCAGAAAAAGTGGTTGACCATTACGAAAACCCCCGCAATGTGGGTTCGTTCGACAAGGGCGACGATTCGGTGGGCACCGGCATGGTGGGCGCGCCCGCCTGCGGCGACGTGATGAAGCTGCAGATCAAGGTGAACCCCGAGACCGGCGTGATTGAAGACGCGCGCTTCAAGACCTACGGCTGTGGCTCGGCCATCGCCTCGTCTTCGCTGGTGACTGAATGGGTCAAGGGCAAAACGCTGGACGAAGCGGCAGCCCTCAAGAACAGCGAGATCGCTGAAGAGCTGGCCCTGCCGCCCGTCAAGATCCATTGCTCCATCCTGGCTGAAGATGCCATCAAGGCTGCTGTGCTCGACTACAAGACCAAGCACGCAGCCACTGCAACTGCCGCTGCCTGATTTGACAGATAAATAGATCGAGAGACATGGCCATTACGCTGACAGAAGCCGCTGCACGGCACGTCAACCGCTACTTGTCCCGCCGAGGCAAGGGCCTGGGAGTGCGCCTGGGAGTCAAGACGACCGGCTGCTCCGGGCTTGCCTACAAGCTCGAATATGTGGACGACAGCGAGCCTGAGGACATCGTGTTCGAGAACCACGGTGTCAAAGTGCTGATTGACCCCAAGAGCCTGGCCTACATCGACGGCACCGAGCTGGACTTTGTGCGCGAGGGTCTCAATGAAGGCTTCAAGTTCAACAACCCCAACGAGCGTGACCGCTGCGGTTGTGGGGAGAGTTTCCGCGTTTGATCACCAGCTGCTTTCGCGCCGTCGAACCGCCATCGCGTCGCGTGCTGGCGGTTTTTTCTTGGATTTCCGCATTCAGCCTACTAGCGCATGAACCTGCAATCTGACGACTTTGAATTGTTTGGCATTGCGCGCCGCTTTGCCCAGGAGCGCAGCGCCATCGATGCGCGCTGGAAGGAACTGCAGCGCGAAGCCCACCCCGACAAATTCGCGGCGCAGGGTGCGGCGGCGCAACGCGTGGCCATGCAGTGGTCCGTGCGCATCAACGAGGCTTACCAACGCCTGAAAGATCCAATGCGCCGTGCGGCCTACCTGTGCGAACTGCACGCAGCCCCCATCAATGCCGAGGACAACACGGCCATGCCCACTGCGTTTTTGATGCAGCAGATGGAGTGGCGCGAGGCTTTGGAAGATGCCCGCGCAGAGAGCGAACTCGACACCTTGGATGACGCTGTCGCGCAGGCCCGCAGCGCCGCGCTGGCGCAGTGCGAGCAACTCATCGACCAGCAGCAGGACTACGCGGGCGCGGCCCGCCAGGTCAGAGCCCTCATGTTCATTGCGCGATTTGCCGACGACATTGAACGACGCCGAGAGCAACTGGGACAATAGAGCGGTTTTGCCTTCCCCTTGGGGCCTCTATCGTTTGCTGATCTGACGGTAGGCTCCACCACGTTGAGACCCGAAATTTCATGGCGCTTTTGCAGATTTCCGAACCCGGCCAATCTCCCGACCCACACCAGCGGCGCATTGCCGTGGGCATTGACCTGGGCACGACCCATTCGTTGGTTGCCGCCGTGCGCAATGGCGTGGCAGAGTGCCTGCCCGACGCGCAGGGCAGGGTGCTGCTGCCCTCCGTTGTGCGCTACCTCGAAAACGGTGGTCGCCAGATCGGATATGACGCCGTGGCGGCGCAGGCCCAGGATGCGCGCAACACCATCGCCTCGGCCAAGCGCTTCATGGGGCGTGGCCTGAAAGACGTGGCGGAAGCGGGCAAGTTGCCCTACGACTTCGTGGTTGCTGCCGATAGTGACGAGGGCGGTATGGTCAGTCTCGCTACGGTGGATGGCAACAAGTCGCCCGTTGAGGTCAGCGCTGAGATTCTGGCCACGCTGCGCTACCGGGCCGAAGACACCTTCAACGACGATCTCTATGGCGCCGTCATCACCGTGCCGGCCTACTTTGACGACGCGCAGCGCCAGGCCACCAAGGATGCGGCCAAGCTTGCCGGTATTAACCTGCTGCGCCTGATCAACGAGCCCACCGCTGCCGCGATTGCCTATGGCCTGGACAACGCCAGCGAGGGGGTCTATGCCGTATACGACCTGGGCGGAGGCACCTTTGACATCTCGATCTTGCGCCTGACGCAGGGCGTGTTTGAAGTCATTTCCACGGGGGGTGACTCGGCCTTGGGCGGGGATGACTACGATGCCGCGCTGGCTGACTGGGTCCTGCAACAGCTAGGGCTGCAGGCGACCACTGCAGCCGACAAATCCGCCGTGCGCATGGCTGCACGCGCCTGCAAGGAGGCCTTGACTGCTACTGATTTGGCAGCATTCAGCGCCTTACTATCAAGCGCTGAGGCCCGATTTGACGTCAAACGGTCGGACTTTGAAGCGATCACAGCCGACTTGACGGCACGCTCCATGGCCGCAGTGCGCCGTGCGCTGCGTGATGCCCATCTGGCACGGGACGAGGTGCAAGGCGTGGTGATGGTGGGTGGTTCCACCCGCATGCCGCAAGTGCAGCGCGCCGTGGAGGAGTTCTTCGGCAAGCCGCCGCTGATCAACCTCAATCCCGATGAAGTCGTAGCCTTGGGCGCCGCCATCCAGGCTAACCAGCTGGCGGGCAACAACACCTCAGGTGATCTGCTGCTGCTCGATGTGATTCCGCTGTCGCTGGGCATCGAAACCATGGGCGGGCTGGTGGAGCGCATCGTGGCGCGCAACGAGACCATTCCCACCGCCAAGGCGCAGGACTTCACCACGTACAAGGATGGTCAGACCGCCTTGGCGATCCATGTGGTGCAGGGCGAACGCGACCTGGTGCAAGACTGCCGCAGCCTCGCGCGTTTTGAGCTGCGTGGCATCCCGCCCATGGCCGCAGGGGCTGCTCGCATCCGTGTGACCTTTACCGTCGACGCCGATGGACTTTTGAGTGTGAGTGCGAAGGAGCAGGGCAGCGGTGTGGAAGCGCGCATTGATGTGAAGCCGTCGTATGGTCTCTCCGATGACCAGATTGCGCGCATGCTGCAGGACGGGTTTGCCACTGCCGCGCAGGACATGAAGGCCCGCGCCGTGGTCGAGGCGCGCGTGGATGCCGACCGTATGCTGATCGCCACCCAGAGTGCGTTGGATGCGGATGGCGATGTGCTCAGCCCCAAGGAGCGCGCCGCCATCGATGCCTTGATGGTGGCCCTGCGCCACCAGCGCGATGCCGATGATGCCGCTGTCATCGAAGCCGCGACCGATGCACTGGCCAAAGGCACCGAAGGTTTTGCGGCCCAGCGCATGAATCGCGGCATCCAGCAGGCATTGGCTGGCAAGAACGTCGCGAGCCTCTGAGCGTGCCCGGCGCATCCCTCTGAACAAGAAAAAGACACCCCATGCCCGTCATCAAAATCCTCCCCCATCCCGAATACTGCCCCGCAGGCACTGAAATCACGGCGCCTGCTGGCACCTCGATCTGCGAAGCGCTGCTGGACAACCACATCAATATCGAGCACGCCTGTGACATGAGCTGCGCCTGCACCACCTGCCACGTCATCGTGCGCCAGGGGCTGAGTTCGCTCAACCAGGCCGAGGAAGAGGAAGAAGACCTGCTGGACCGCGCCTGGGGCCTGGAGCCACAATCGCGCCTGTCGTGCCAGGCCATCCTTGCGCAAACCGATGTGACCGTGGAAATTCCCAAGTACACGATCAACCACGCGAAGGAAAACCACTGATGTCCCGGCAAATTGTTTTGGACACTGAGACGACCGGCCTTTCGGCCGAAGGTGGTGACCGCATCATTGAACTGGGTTGTGTAGAGCTGCTCAACCGCAAGCTCACCGGCAACAACCTGCACCTGTACTTCAACCCCGGCCGCGACAGCCACGAAGACGCGCTGAAGGTGCACGGCATCAGCAACGAGTTCCTGAAGGACAAGCCCAAGTTCGCCGAGGTGGTGGATGACATCCTGCGGTACCTGCAAGGTGCCGAGATCATCATCCACAACGCCGCGTTCGATGTGGGCTTTCTGAACAAGGAGCTGGAACTGGTGGGGCGTCCCGCGTTTCGCACCTATGTGGAGAGCGTGACCGACACGCTGGCCATGGCCAAGGAGATGTACCCGGGCAAGCGCAATTCGCTCGACGCTCTGTGCGACCGCCTGGGTGTGGACAACTCGGGCCGCACGCTGCATGGCGCCTTGCTGGATGCCGAGCTGCTGGCCGATGTGTACATCAATCTCACGCGCGGCCAGGATGCCCTGCTGATTTCCGACGATGCGCAGGACAGTGGCGATGGCCTGAAGATCGCAGCCATCGACCTGCGCGGATTGAACTTGCCCATCCTGCATGCCAGTGAGCAGGAACAGGTGGCCCACGCGGAGCTGCTGGCGCAGATCGACAAGGCCAGTGGTGGCAAAACAATTTGGAGAACTGTCCAGGCGGCCTGAAAAGCTGTGCCATAATAGAAGGCTGTCACAGAGACACGGGTGATTAGCTCAGCGGTAGAGCACTGCCTTCACACGGCAGGGGTCACATGTTCGATCCATGTATCACCCACCACGCTTTTTGACTTCTTGCGAATGCACTCTGTTTCAGGGTGCCTACGTCGGGTGATTAGCTCAGCGGTAGAGCACTGCCTTCACACGGCAGGGGTCACATGTTCGATCCATGTATCACCCACCAATTTGAAAACCCCTGCAGATTTTGGTCTGCAGGGGTTTTTTCATGGGCGTTTGCATGGGCAGCTGTTTCGCCTCCTGCACGCCGCAGGGAGGCTAAAGTGTCGGACTTGATTCCACGGCGGTTGCATTTCCTGGGACCGCACTCGCTGTCCTCTAGCCCCTTTGCCGCTATCGATACGCCCTGACCCATGATCACCTTCCACAATCCGTTTCACCAGGGTCACGCCCCCGTCCATGAATTTTTTCGCGGCGAACGCGTGCCGTGTTTTGAGAAGCCTGCACGCGTGAACTATGTCGAAGAGGCGCTGCGGGCGCGCGGCCATGGCCTGATGGCCCCGGATGTGGATAGCGCCCCCGTGTTGTCTCAGGTGCACGCGCCACGCTATTTGGCCTTTTTGCAGACCGCTTGGCAGCATTGGCTGGCCCTCGATCCTGCCAACGCTGGAGTGCAGCCATTCCCGTCGGTCTGGCCCGTGCGTACCCTGCGCAGTGATCTGGAGCCTGAGAATTTTGTGGCACGCCTGGGCCTGTACTCCATGGACAACGGCACGCCCATGGCGTCGGGTACCTGGGCTGCAGCCAAGGCGGGGGCCGATGCTGCCGCCAGCGCTGCGACCCTTGTGGCGCAAGGGGCCCGCGTGGCGTTTTGCTGCACACGGCCGCCCGGCCACCATGCCGGCCCCGACTTCATGGGCGGCTATTGTTTTCTCAACAATGCTGCCGTGGCCGCACAGGTGCTGCGCAACCAGGGTGCACAGCGTGTGGCGTTGCTTGATGTGGACTACCACCATGGCAACGGCACACAAAGCATCTTCTACGATCGGGCCGATGTGCTGTTCATCAGCATCCATGGCGATCCCCGCACCGAGTACCCGTTTTATCTGGGCCATGCGGACGAAACCGGGGTGGGCGAGGGCGCGGGATTCAATCTGAACCTGCCGCTGCCTGCAGGCACCAGTGCGACGACCTGGTTCGATGCGCTGGAAAGCGCCTGTGCGCGTATTGCCAGCCAGGGGGCCGACGCCCTGGTGGTCTCCCTCGGGCTCGATACCTTTGAAGGCGATCCCATCTCGAAGTTTGCGCTGGCGTCCGCCGATTTCACCCGGGTGGGTGAGCGCCTTGCACGGGCGGGCCTGCCCACCGTCTTTGTGCTGGAAGGTGGCTATGCGGCTGCAGAACTGGGCACCAACGCCGTCAATGTGCTCGACGGATTCGAGCAGGTTTGAGGATGCGGTGCCTATTGGAGGGCTGAGTGATGGCGGATGCTGTTGATTGTGTGGTGGTTGGTGCGGGTGTCGTGGGCCTTGCCGTCGCGCGGGCGCTGGCCCTGCAGGGCCGCGAAGTGATGGTGCTGGAGTCTGCCGATGCCATCGGAACGGGTATCAGCTCGCGCAACAGCGAGGTGATCCATGCTGGGCTCTACTACCCTACCGATTCGTTGAAGGCCAAGCTGTGCGTGCGAGGCCGAGACATGCTGTATGCCTACTGCACTGAGCGCAATGTGCCTCACCGCCGGTGCGGCAAACTCCTGGTTGCAACCTCGCCGGGCCAGTTGTCAAGTCTTGAGTCCATCCAGGCGAGGGCGCTAGCCAATGGCGTGCTAGATTTGCGCTGGCTGGGCCGCCATGAAGCCCAGGCCATGGAACCTGCGCTGGAATGTGTTGCGGGGTTGTTTTCGCCCAGCACCGGCATTGTGGACAGCCATGCCCTGATGCTCGCGCTCCAGGGCGATCTGGAGCATGCGGGCGGACTTGTTGCTCTGAATTCGCCCCTGGCGCTTGCGGAATGTGCGCAAGATGCTATTAATTTGGAAGCATTCGACGGCACACGCTTGCGAGCGCGCACGGTGGTCAATGCAGCAGGGCTGCACGCCCCCGGGCTGGCCCGCCGATTCGCGGGGCTGGGGGTGGATCATGTGCCCCATGCCCGCTATGCCAAAGGCAGCTATTTCACGCTGTCTGGCAAGGCACCCTTCAGCCGCTTGATCTACCCTGTGCCCGAGGCCGCAGGCCTGGGCGTGCATCTGACACTGGACCTGGGTGGGCAGGCCAAGTTCGGCCCCGACGTGCAGTGGGTGGATTCGCCAGATGACCTGTTGGTAGACCCCGCACGCGGAGATGCGTTTTACGCCGAGGTCCGCAAGTACTGGCCCGCACTGCGCGACGGGGCGCTGGCACCCGGCTATGCGGGCATGCGACCCAAGATCCATGGGCCGGATGAGCCGGCAGCGGACTTTGTGATCCAGGGGCCGTCAGTCCATGGCATCCCCGGTCTCGTGAACCTGTTTGGCATTGAGTCCCCGGGGTTGACAAGTTCTCTGGCGATTGCAGAACATGTGGCCGCACTCGTTTGATCTGGGGCAAGCCATTTGCAATCGGTAACCTCTTGAGACCCCGTCCTACGAAGGGGAACAGAGCGGATGACTAAGATGAACTGGTGTTCTGCACGGCTCTGCCGACAGGGCTGACTGATTTTTTTGTTGCTTAAAGAAAGGCTTGTATGACTGCTTCCGACACCACCACGACCCAGGGCGAACTGGAAAAGCTGGTTTCTGATCTGCGGGGGCTCCTGGCCAACAAAGATCTCGATGCGGTTCCGGAAATCAAGCTGCTGCGCCAGCGCCTTGACGATGGCATGCACAACGTGCGCGAGTCGGCCGTGCGTGCGGCGCAAGATGCCGCCCGCCAGGCCAAAGAAGCGGCACTTGCGGCCGACCGCTATGCGCATGATGAACCATGGCGCGTGGCCGGGGCCGCACTGGCGGTGGGCGCGCTGGTGGGCTTCCTGCTTGCACGCCGCTGATCCGGGCCGTCAGGGCTCGGTTGCACAACACGGGGGCTGCGCATGAACTGGCTTTCTCTTCTGGGGCTGGAGTCGCTGGTGGCCCGGTGGCGCGCCAATGTGATCGAAGGCGCCATTGCGGCCGAAGACCGGATGGACCTCGCCCGTCTGGAATGGCAGGATCAGAAACAACGCCTGCAGCAGATGCTGGTGTTGACCATCGTGGTGGCAGGGCTCACGGTGGTGGCCTTGATCATGCTTTCGTTGGCGGTGCTGGTTCATTTCTGGGATACCCCCCATCGCACGCTAGTGGCCTGGTTGGTCGCGGCCGTGTGGACTGTGGGATGGGCCGCGACGCTGATGTCGCTGGTTTCCGTGGTTCAGAAGGCGGGCAATGGCTTCGCCCTCACGCGCCGCGAACTCGCACAGGACTGGCGTGACATCAAGGAGCGTTTGTAATGGCGACGACCCCTTCATCTCCATCTCCCATGTCGCAGCCTGTGTTTCCCCCGCCGACGGCTGCCCAGCAGCGGGTGCTGGACCGCATTGCCCTGCAACGCGAACGTCTTCGCGCTCGCAGGGCTGCGCGGGCCCAGTCGCTGGCCTTGGCGCAGCGTGACCCTGGGGCAGGCGGCATGGACGAATCCATGGCGCTTCGCGCTGCAGGGTTTGCGCGGGAGCATCCCCTGGCGGTTGCGGCCATGGCAGGGGTTGCCTTGGTGGCAGGGCCGCGCCGCCTGATTCGTTGGGCGGGTGTGTTGCTGCCCATGTTGATGCGGCTGCGGCGCTAGGCCGGTGCTGCACGCACCTGCGCAAGGCGGCCTGCCTCTCGCAAACACAAAGAGCCGCTGATCACAGCGGCTCTTTGTGTTTCCGGTTCAGCGGGGCGACCTGGACTCAACCCATGGCTTTGATGGCCTTTGCGGCCTTCACCACCAAAGCGGGGCCTTCGTAGATCAGTCCGGTATAGATCTGCACCACGTCGGCGCCCGCGCGGACTTTGCTGACGGCATCCTCTGCGCTCATGATGCCGCCCACACCGATGATGGGAAAGCGACTGGCCAGTGCGGCCCGCAACTGGCGGATGACCTGGTTGCTGGCCTCCAGAACCGGGGCTCCGCTCAGGCCACCAGTCTCTCCTGCGTGGCGCAGGCCTTGCACGGCAGTGCGGCTGATGGTGGTGTTGGTCGCGATCACGCCGTCCATCCCGTGGCGTTGCAGTGTGGCTGCGATCACAGACACCTGGGCTTCGTCGAGGTCGGGGGCAATCTTCACAAACACCGGCACGCGGCGGCCATGCTGTGTGGCCAGGGCCTCACGCCGCTCGGCGATGGCACCCAGCAGAGCGTCCAGGGCAGCGTCGCTTTGCAGAGCGCGCAGGTTCTGGGTGTTGGGTGAGCTGATGTTGACTGTGACGTAGTCAGCGTGGGCATAGACGCCCTCCAGGCAGGTCAGGTAGTCGCTGGTGGCATTCTCGATGGGGGTGGTGGCGTTCTTTCCGATGTTGAGGCCCAGCAGCAGGGGATTTTTGCGGTTTTGGGTGCGAAATTGCGCCTGCTGCACGTTGTGCAGGAAGGCGTCCAGGCCCTCGTTGTTGAAGCCCAGGCGGTTGATCAGCGCCCGGGCTTCGGGCAGGCGGAACATGCGCGGCTTGGGGTTGCCGGGCTGCGCCTTGGGCGTCACCGTGCCCACTTCGACAAAGCCGAAGCCCATGGCACCCAGGGCGTCAATGCAGCGGGCGTTCTTGTCCAGGCCTGCCGCCATACCCACGCGGTTGGGAAAGGTCAGGCCTGCCAGTTCCACGGGGTCGTCCACGGTTTCGTTGCACCAGGCCCACTGCAGCGGAGTGCGCTGCCCGCGTGCCAGCATGTCCATGGTGAGTTCGTGGGCGGTCTCGGCATCCATGCCAAAGAGAAAGGGGCGGGTGAGGGCGTAGGGGATCAGGGACATGGAGGGATAATTCAAGGATTACCCCTGATTTTCTCCCATGACGACCACTCCTTCCCTGACCCAAGACGAACTCAAGACCCTGGTAGGCCAAGCCGCACTGCAATATGTGGTGCCTGGCGAGATTGTGGGCGTAGGCACCGGCTCCACCGTCAACAAGTTCATTGACGCACTGGCCACCATCAAGGACAAGATCAAGGGTGCTGTCTCCAGCTCGGTGGCCAGCACGGAGCGGCTCAAGGCGCTCGGTATTCCAGTGTTTGATGCCAACGAAGTGGCTTCGCTTGCGGTCTACATCGACGGTGCCGACGAGATCGATGGCAAAGGCCATATGGTCAAGGGCGGTGGCGCTGCGCTGACGCGCGAGAAGATCGTCGCGGCACTGGCCACGCGTTTTGTGTGTATTGCCGATGAATCCAAGCTGGTCCAGGCGCTGGGGCAGTTTCCCTTGCCGGTCGAGGTGATCCCCATGGCTGCCAACCACATTGCACGGCGTTTTGCGGCGATGGGGGGGCAGGCGCAGCTGCGGATGCGGGATGGGCAACCCCTGGTGACCGACAACGGTCAACACATCCTGGATGTCCGTGGGCTCTCGATCACGGACCCGTTGGCGTTTGAATCCGACATCAACCAGTGGCCGGGGGTGGTGACGGTGGGGGTTTTTGCCCACCAGAAGGCGTCTGTCTGCCTGTTGGGCACCGCACAGGGTGTGAAAACGCTCACCTACTGAGCATGAACTCCTGAGCAGTTTTTCCGGCAAAGAAAAAGGGGCCTGAATAGGCCCCTTTGTTTTGGCAGTTGGCCGCGCGTTCCCGCACTCCGAGATCAGAACCGGATACCTGCGGGATTGCTGGGTGATGGCCCATCATTGACAGGTGCGGGCGGGCGCGCCCTGGACGGTGCTGCGGGCGCTGGGGCCGAGGCCGCTGCTGCAGGTTCTGCCGCCTTGACGGCCACCAATGGCGTGGGCGCTGGCTGGCGGTAGTTTCGGGGCAGTGCGGATTGTTTCGGGTAACCCGCAGCGTCCAGATACTGTACCCATTCCCCTTCGGAAAAGCCTGCGAGCTGCTGGCCGCCGATGGTGCCGAAGGGCAGGCCGGTACCGCCACTCAACCTTTGAAACGCCGCTATGTCTTCGTTGCTGGACACGGTGCGCTCGGTGAACGGGACACCCCGTGACGTGAGCAGGTTGCGCGCGGAGGTGCAGGGCGGGCAGTCGTTGCCGGTGTAGAGAGTGACCGGAAAGCGGTTGGCAACCTGGCGCAGCTCGTAGGGCAGCGCGCCGTTGGCAATAGCGGGCGTCTCGTTGGCCGTGCGGGCGGGCTGCGCGTTGGCATTGGCGTCGGCGGGAGGTCGGTCCGAAAACGTCACTTTGCCATCCGGGCCGACGATGCGGTAGACGCCTTGTGCTTGCACGCTGGCGCAGGCCAGTGTCATCAGCAAAGTCGCCAACAGGGGGGCGGTCAGTGGCTTGTGCATGTTCATTCTCCTTGCTCCTTCTTTGTCGTCAGGCCTGGGTGCAACGTGTGCATTTCAGGCCGTGGGTTCGGTTCGCTCAGGCAGTCGATTCTTCCGCCATGCCCTGGTGGCGCAGCAGGGCTTCCAGGCTGGGCTCGCGGCCCCGGAAGGCCTTGAACGATTCCATCGCAGGGCGGCTGCCACCGGCTTCCAGGATGGCCTGGCGGTAGCGGCGACCCGTTTCTATACTCGGCAGACCGTCGCTTCCAGCGGTTTCCTCGAAGGCTGCGTAGGCGTCTGCACTCAGTACCTCGGCCCATTTGTAGCTGTAGTAGCCAGCGGCATACCCGCCCGCAAAGATATGGCTGAAGGTGTGTGCCGTGCGGCTGAATGCCGGGGGCTGCAGCACGGCCACTTCGCGGCGCACCTGGTCCAGCAGAGGCATGATGTCCTGGGCCGGGTCGTGTTCGGTGTGCAGCAGCATGTCGAACAGCGAGAACTCAATCTGTCGCAGCGTCTGCATGCCGCTCTGGTAGTTCTTGGCGGCAATCATCTTGTCGAACAGCGCGCGGGGCAGGGGCTCGCCCGTGTCCACATGGGCCGTCATGTGCTTGAGCACATCCCATTCCCAGCAGAAGTTCTCCATGAACTGGCTGGGCAGCTCCACCGCGTCCCACTCCACGCCGCCAATGCCCGAGACGTCGCGCTCGTTCACCTGGGTGAGCATGTGGTGCAAGCCGTGGCCGAACTCGTGGAAGAGGGTGATCACGTCGTCGTGAGTGAGCAGCGGTGGCTTGCCGTCCACGCCGCTGGCGAAGTTGCACACCAGGTGCGCCACCGGGGTTTGCAGCACACCCGTGTCGGGGCGCAGCCAGCGTGTGCGCACATCGTCCATCCATGCGCCGCCGCGTTTGCCGGTGCGTGCAGGTTGGTCGAGGTAGAACTGGCCCACCAGCTGGGTGCCCTTATGGGCGCCCTCCGGGTGCGTGCGCTCAATGCGGTAGAACTCAACGGCTGGGTGCCAGACGGCGGCCGTGTCGCGCCGGATGGACACTTCGAACAGGGTTTCGATGATCTTGAACAGGCCTGCCAGCACCTTGGGCGCCGTGAAGTACTTCTTGACCTCCTGCTCGCTGAAGGCGTAGCGCGCTTCCTTGAGCTTTTCGGAAATGTAGGGCCAGTCCCAGGCCTGCGGATTGGCCAGGCCCAGGTGTTCGGCGGCAAACGCGCGCAGGTCGGCGATGTCCTTCTCGGCGTAAGGGCGGGCGCGTCGGGCCAGATCACGCAGGAAGGTGATCACCTGCACCGGTGATTGGGCCATCTTTGGTACCACGGACACTTCCCCAAAATTGGCGTAGCCCAGCAGTTGGGCCTCTTCGCGGCGCAGTGCCAGGATTTCGCTGATCAGCGCTGTGTTGTCGAATTTGCGTGCATCGCCCTCAGCCTGGTCGGAGGCACGGGTCACATAGGCGCGGTAGAGCTTCTCGCGCAGGTCGCTGCGCGCGGCAAACTGCATGACCGGCAGGTAGCAGGGCATCTTCAGGGTGAGCTTGTAGCCTTCCTTGCCGTCTGCCTGTGCTGCGGCCAGCGCGGCCTGTTGGACATCGTCTGGAATGCCATCGAGCTCTTCGGCCGTGGCGTAGTAAGCGTAGGCGTCGGTGGCATCGAGGGCGTTTTCGCTGAACTTCTGGCTCAGCTCGGCCTGGCGTTCCTGGATCTGCGCAAAACGCTCCTTGGCGGCACCGGTCAGCTCCGCGCCACTCAACACAAAGTTGCGCACTGCGTTCAGGTGTGCCTGCCGCTGCTCTGCAGTCAGGGTAGCGGGGTCGATGGCCTTGTACTTGGCGTACAGGCGTTCATCGGCACCCAGGCGCGTCCAGAACTCGGTGACCTTGGGCAAGGCGGCGTTGTAGGCTGCGCGCAGTTCAGGGGTGTCGGCCACGCTGTTGAGGTGGCTGATGCTGCCCCAGGCGGTGCCCAGCCGTTCGGTGGCCACATCCAGCACTTTCGCAATCGCATCCCAGCGGGCTGGAAAGTCGGGTGCGGTGACGGTCTCCAGCGCGGCATTGGCACGCTCCAGCAGAACATCCACGGCAGGCGCCACGTCCTGCGGTGTGATGCGGTCGAAATGGGGGAGGTCCGAGAAGTCGAGAAGGGCGTTGCTCATGCGAAATCAGATGGCGCCATATGGCGCAGGTTCAAGTTGCAAAGCCGCCGACATCGACAGCACTGACCCAGGTCAGTGCCCTGCAGTGCGCTCAGCGGCTTCGATGGTATTCACCAGCAGCATGGTAATGGTCATGGGCCCAACCCCGCCAGGCACGGGGGTGATCCAGCCGGCCACTTCCTTGACGCCGTCAAAGTCCACGTCGCCGCAGAGTTTGCCGTCCGCCTTGCGGTTGATGCCTACGTCGATGACGATGGCACCAGGCTTGACCATGTCGGCTGTGAGCGTGTTGGCGCGGCCGACCGCTGCCACCACGATGTCGGCCTGGCGGGTGTGGTAGCCCAGGTCGGGGGTGCCGCTGTGGGTGACGGTAACCGTGGCGTTGGCCTGCAGCAGCAGCAGGGCCATGGGCTTGCCCACCGTATTGCTGCGGCCAATGACCACGGCGTGCTTGCCCTTGATGGTCTGGCCGGTGGATTCGATGAGCTTCATGCTGCCGTAGGGCGTGCAAGGCCGGAAACCTTCCAGCCCGGCCATGAGCTCGCCCGCGGAGAGGACCGAGTAGCCATCGACGTCCTTGGATGTCGCAATGGCCTCGATGACCTTGTGCGGGTCGATGTGCTTGGGCAACGGCATTTGCACCAGGATGCCGTGTACCGTGGGATCGGCATTGAGCGCCTCGATACGGGCCAGCAGCGCGGCTTCGCTCAGATCGGCGTCGTATTTTTCAAAAATGGAGCGCACGCCGCTGTCTTCGCAAGCCTTGACTTTGTTGCGCACGTATACGGCCGAAGCAGGGTCTTCACCCACCAGGATCACGGCCAAGCCGGGCTGGTGGCCGCGGGCGGTGAGCGCTGCAGCGCGTTGCGCCACCTCGCTGCGCAGTTGGCGGGAAAGGGCGTTGCCGTCGATGAGTTGGGCTGTCATGTCAGAGAATATGAGTCAAATTGGTCTCTAGCGCTTTATCAGCAAACGCGAGCAGCTATCAAAATGTGAATTTCAACCCTTGGGGGCGTTCTGGCCGAGGGCGATCTTGAGCAGGTCGGCCACGGTGTTGGCGTTGAGCTTTTCCATGATGTTGGCGCGGTGCGCCTCCACCGTCTTGATGCTGATGCCCAGGTCGTCGGCAATCTGCTTGTTCAGGCGACCGGCCACGATGCGTTCGAGCACCTGGGCTTCGCGGCTAGTCAGCTTGGAGAGCAGGGCATCGCGGCTGGCGGCCTGCTGGTAACCGGCGAAGGCTTCGCGGGCGTGGTCGAGCATGCGCTCGACGAGTCCGACCAGTTCTTCTTCGTCAAAAGGCTTCTGGATGAAATCCAGCGCGCCTTTCTTCATGGTGTTCACGGCCATCGGCACGTCGCCGTGGCCTGTAATGAACACGATGGGCAGGGGGGACTTGCGCTCGATCAGTCGATCCTGAAGCTCCAGGCCCGTCATGCCGCCCATGCGGATGTCCACAATCAGGCAGGCGACTTCGCGGGGGTCGTAGCGTGAAAGAAAGGTCTCGGCCGAATCAAAGCAACGCACCCGGTAGTCCTTGCCTTCCAGCAGCCACTGCAGGGAATCGCGAACTGCCTCGTCGTCGTCCACAACGTAGACAGTGCCTTTTTTCGGAATCAAGCTCATGCAATTGTCCTTGGTTTTTGAATGTTTGCTACAGAATTTGTAGTGGCATCAGCAGGCTTGGCAAGCGGCAGCCAGAAGGAGAACTTGCAGCCCGTGACCTCGGATCCATTGTAGAGGTTCTCCGCCAGCATCCTGCCCTGGTGCGACTCGACGATGCTGCGGCACAGATTGAGGCCCATGCCCATGCCTTCTTCCTTGGTGGAGAAGAAGGCTTCGAAGAGGCGCTCCAGCACTTCGGGGGCCAGGCCCTTGCCGGTGTCCTGCACCGAAAATTCCACCACTTCGCGGTCTTCGACGTGTTTGGGCACCACGCGCAGTTCCACGCTGCGACCCGACGGTGGACGGTTGGCGTGCTGGATGGCTTCGGCGCCGTTCTTCATCAGGTTGACCAGCACCTGCTCGATCAGGATGGTGTCCACCATCACGGGCGGCAGGCGGGCGGCCACATAGTGCGTCAGGCGCACGTTGTGTCGGCGAAGCTCGATGTCGGCCAGCTCCACGGCTTCGTTGACCATCGAATGCACGTCGGCCAGGGTGCGGTTGGGCTCGCTCTTCTTCACAAAGGCCCGGATGCGCTGGATGATCTGGCCCGCGCGCTGGGCCTGGTGGGCGGTCTTTTGCAGTGCCGTGAGCAGCGCTTCTTCGGTCAGCTGGCCACTCTGGATGCGCGAGACCATGCCACTGCAGTAATTGTTGATGGCCGTGAGCGGCTGGTTGAGTTCGTGCGCCACGCTGGAGGCCATCTCGCCCATGGTGATGAGGCGGCTGACGGATTGGGCGCGCTCGGCCTGGCGCGCCGCCTGCTCCTCGGCCTGGCGGCGGGGGGTGATGTCGGTGGCAATCACCATCTGGGCCAGTCGGCCGTCCACCCAGTTGAGGTAGCGCGAACGTACTTCGAGCCACTTTCCCAGGTCGGGCAGGTAGATTTCGGCGTTCTCGGTGCGGGCACTGGTGAGTGGGTCGGTGGGCAGGCCCATGAGTCCGTCTTCGTCGTCCATGCCCGTATGCTCTGTGCCCGCCACGGGCACCACGCCCGCCTGCGCCACCAGCTGCAGGTGGCCGCCGGTCTGCGAGCCGAACCATTGGCGGTAGAGCTTGTTGGCGAACAGCAGTTCTTCGCTGCCCAGCGGCGCCACGGACACCGAGGCGTCCAGCGATTCCAGCACGATGGTGAAGCGCTCGTGCGATGCGGAAAGCTGTTCGCGGATGCGATTGGGCTCGGTGATGTCCGTCATCGAGGTCATCCAGCCCGTCTGCTGGCCGTGTGCATCGATCAGGGGCGACACGTAGAGCCGTGCATCGAAAAGAGTGCCGCTTTTGCGCCGCACCCGCACCTGGAAGCCGCCCACGATCGTTTTACCGGAGAGTTCGTCGCGCAGCTTGGCGTGCAAGGCTTCGTGGTCGGAGTCGGGCCAATAAGGGAAGGGTGCTTTCAGGCCCACCAATTCGGCCTCGCTCCAACCAGTCATCTGGCAGAAAGCGGCGTTCACATAGGTGATGCGGCCTTCCATGTCCAGCGCGCGCATGCCCGTCAGGATGGAGTTCTCCATCGCGCGGCGGAAGTTCGTCTCGGCCACCAGGGCCTGCTGGGCCTGCATGCGGCGGCGGGTATGGCGCCAGGTGGCGATCAGCATCCAGGCTGTCATCGCGCTCAGCGTGCCCACCAGCCAGAACAGCCCACTGCCCACCACGCCCAGCGAGGTGCGGTAGGCCTGTGCCTTGAGCACCAGCCCGTTGCCCACCGGGGAGACGGGCACCTCGTACTCGTTGGCTCGGGGTGACCAAGGCAGGAGCTGTGTGGCCGTGTTGCGCGGTCCCAGGGGGGTTCCGGCCAGCACCTGGTTCTTGCCATCGAGCAGCGTGACGGCGTAGCGCGCCAGCACCTCGGTCGGCGTGCCGTAGCGCAGCAGGCTGTCGATGGAGTATTCGCCCAGCACCACCCCGCTGAACTTGCCCTGGTTGTTCAAAGGCACCTGCAGCTGGAGCAGCGGGGTTGAATCGCCCGAGGTTGCGGCCGGCTGGGCGTACACCGGCTGTTGCAGGTCGCGGGCCAGGCCAAAGGTGTCGGCCGTGTCGCCGGGTTTGAGCACTTCGCCGGCAATGCGCAACTCGCTGCTGGCCAGCGTGGGGGCAGCATGGCTGGCGCGGATGCGGCGGCGCTCGTCGATCCAGGTGATGGCCTGCAGTTCGGGATATTGGCTGATCAGGCTTTCGGCACGGCTCACAAACTCTGTGCGTTCCAGCTCTTGGTTGGACAGGTCACGCGCAATGCGCATGAGCTGTTCCTGCCGCTCCAGCAGCCGCAGGCGCACACGCTGTTGCGCGTATTCCACGTCACGCCGTAGGGCTTCTTGTTCGCGCTCGGCCTCTTCGGCGCGCAAATACCAGAACGCCGCCACGATGGCGGCCAGAAACATCAGCACGGCAGCCAAGGGGGCCAGCGCTGCAAACCGGTCCTGCCGGGTTGGCGACAACCCGCGCCACCACTTGCGCCACCAGCGGGCGGGCGCCGCCACGACCATGGCTGTGGGGGAGGGGTGAGGGGGCAGGGAATCCATCCTTCAAGTGTAGGGGAGCCGCAGCCCGGAATCCGGGGCACGTGCAATGTGCGTTCGCAGCATTTTCTTGCAATATGAAATGCATGGGCACCATTTGAAATTCTAAAAAAATATGCGAAACTAGAGCCAACGTACTAAATTGCTGCCACACCTACAGGAGACAAAGCATGTCAGCTCAGCCCGACCCTCAGGCCGGAAACGGCAACGCGCCCGCCACCGATACCGACCAACAGGAAACCCGTGAGTGGATGGATGCGCTGTCCGCCGTCATCGACAAAGAGGGGGCCGAGCGCGCCCACTACCTGTTGGAGCAATTGCTGGAACACGCCCGCCAGAACAGCGTGGACCTGCCGTTCTCGGCCAATACCGGCTACGTGAACACCATAGAGCCCAGCCAGGAGGCACGCAGCCCCGGCAACCTTGAAATCGAACAGCGCCTGCGCGCCTACATGCGCTGGAACGCCATGGCCATGGTGGTCAAGGCCAACCGCCATCACCCGCCCGAAGGTGGCGATCTGGGAGGCCACATCGGCTCCTTTGCCTCGCTGGCCAGCATGTTTGGCGCGGGCTTCAACCATTTCTGGCATGCCGAGAGCGAGAACCACGGCGGTGACCTGCTTTACATCCAGGGCCACGTATCGCCCGGTATTTATGCCCGCGCCTACCTGGAAGGCCGCCTGAGCGAAGAGCAGTTGCTCAACTTCCGCCAGGAAGTGGACGGCAAGGGCCTGTCGAGCTACCCGCACCCCAAGCTCATGCCCGAGTTCTGGCAGTTCCCCACGGTGTCGATGGGCCTGGGCCCGCTGATGGCCATCTACCAGGCGCGTTTCCTCAAGTACCTGCACGCCCGTGGCATCGCCAATACCGAAAACCGCAAGGTCTGGGTGTTCTGCGGCGACGGTGAAATGGACGAGGTCGAATCCCTGGGCGCCATTGGCCTGGCAGCGCGTGAGAAGCTCGACAACCTGGTGTTTGTCATCAACTGCAACCTGCAGCGCCTGGATGGCCCCGTGCGTGGCAACGGCAAGATCATTCAAGAGCTCGAAGGCGAGTTCCGTGGCGCGGGCTGGAACGTCATCAAACTCATCTGGGGCAAGGGCTGGGACGAGTTGCTCGCCAAAGACCATGATGGTGCGCTGCGCAAGCTCATGATGGAAACCAACGACGGCGACTACCAGGCCATGAAGGCCAACGACGGCGCCTACGTGCGCAAGAACTTCTTCGGCCGCGACCCTCGCACCCTGAAGATGGTCGAGCACATGACCGACGACGAGATCTGGAACCTGCAGCGCGGCGGCCACGATTCGCAAAAGGTCTATGCCGCATTCCATGCCGCTCAAAACCATGGCGGCCAGCCTTCCGTCCTGCTGGTCAAGACCGTCAAGGGCTTTGGCATGGGCAAGATTGGCGAAGCCAAGAACACGGTTCACCAAACCAAGAAGCTCAGCGACGAAGACATCAAGGCCTTCCGCGATCGCTTCAACATCCCGATCCCCGACAGCCAACTTGCCGAACTGCCCTTCTACAAGCCCGCCGACGACACCCCGGAAATGAAGTACCTGCACGAGCGCCGCAAGGCCTTGGGCGGCTACCTGCCACACCGTCGCGTGAAGGCCGACGAGAGCTTCACCGTGCCTGCGCTGGACACCTTCAAGGCCATCCTGGAGGCTACGCCCGAAGGCCGCGAAATCTCCACCACGCAAGCTTACGTGCGCTTTCTCACGCAGCTGCTGCGCGACCAGGCCCTGGGCCCGCGCGTGGTGCCCATCCTGGTGGACGAAGCCCGTACCTTCGGCATGGAAGGCCTGTTCCGCCAGATCGGCATCTACAACCCCGCAGGCCAGCAGTACACCCCGGTCGATAAAGACCAGGTCATGTACTACAAGGAAGACAAGGCTGGCCAGATCCTGCAAGAGGGCATCAACGAAGCCGGTGGCATGAGCAGCTGGATCGCGGCGGCCACCAGCTACAGCACGAACAACCGGATCATGATCCCGTTCTACGTGTACTACTCGATGTTCGGCTTCCAGCGCATTGGCGACCTGGCTTGGGCGGCGGGTGACATGCAAGCCCGTGGCTTCCTGCTGGGCGGCACCTCGGGTCGCACCACGCTTAACGGCGAAGGCTTGCAGCACGAAGATGGCCACAGCCACATCCTGGCCAACACCATCCCCAACTGCGTGAGCTACGACCCGACCTTTGCGCATGAAGTTGCGGTGATCATGCACGACGGCATGAAGCGCATGGTCGAGCGGCAGGAAAACGTCTTCTACTACCTCACACTGCTGAACGAAAACTACCCCATGCCCGGCCTGCAACCCGGCACCGAAGAGCAGATCATCAAGGGCATGTACCTGTGCAAACAGGCGCCCGCCCTGGCCCATGACGCGCCTACGGTGCAGCTGCTGGGCAGCGGCACCATCTTGCGCGAATCGTTCTTTGCGCAAGAACTGCTCGAAAAGGACTGGGGCGTGGCCGCCTCGGTGTGGAGCTGCCCCAGCTTCAACGAACTGACCCGCGACGGCCAGAACGCCGAGCGATGGAGCCTGCTGCACCCGACCGAAGAAGCGAAGGTGCCTTTCGTCACGCAGCAACTGTCCGCATCGCAAGGTCCCGTGGTCGCGTCCACTGACTACATGAAAGCCTACGCCGAGCAGATCCGCCCCTTCATCCCCAAGGGCCGTACCTACAAGGTGCTGGGCACCGACGGCTTTGGCCGCAGCGACTTCCGCAGCAAGCTGCGCGAGCATTTCGAGATCAACCGCCACTACATCGTGGTCGCTGCGCTCAAGGCGCTGAGCGAAGACGGCGTGCTGCCCGCCACCAAGGTGGCTGAGGCGATCGCCAAGTACAACATCCAGGCCGACAAGGTCAACCCGCTGTACGCGTAAACCGAACGGAGACAACAATGGCATTGGTAGACATTCAAGTCCCGGACATCGGGGATTTCGACGAAGTGGGCGTGATCGAACTGCTGGTCAAGGTGGGCGACACGGTCAAGGCCGAGCAGTCGCTCATCACCGTCGAATCGGACAAGGCATCGATGGAGATTCCGTCCAGCCACGCAGGCGTGGTCAAGGAACTCAAGATCGCCCTGGGCGACAAGGTCAAGCAGGGCTCTGTGATTGCCGTGGTCGAGTCGGCAGACGCGGTTGCCTCAGCCCCGGCTGCTGCGCCAGCCCCTGCCGCTGTTGCACCCGCCCCCGTTGCGGCCGCTGCGCCAGCACCGGTTGCACCCGCTGCAGCCCCTGCAACTGCAGGCCCGGTGGAAGTGCGCGTGCCCGACATTGGCGACTTCAAGGACGTGGCCGTCATTGAGTTGCTGGTCAAGGTGGGCGACACCATCAAGCTCGAACAATCGCTGTTCACCGTCGAATCCGACAAGGCCTCCATGGAGATTCCGTCGCCCGCCGCTGGCGTGGTCAAGGAGCTCAAGGTCAAGATTGGGGACACCGTCAATATCGGCGACTTGGTGGCCTTGCTGGAAGGGGTGGCGGGCAGTGCGCCTGCTGCCGCTGCAGCGCCCGCAGCGCCGGCGGCGGCTCCCGCTGCTGCGCCTGTTGCAGCCCCCGCACTGGTTGCAGCAGCCGTTGCACCGGTCGCCGCTACGGCCTCCGTGCCCGCCCACCAGCCTGGCACGCCCACAGCGGGCCTGCCGCACGCATCGCCCTCGGTGCGCAAGTTCGCCCGCGAGCTGGGTGTGCCCATCGATGAAGTCAAGGGCACCGGGCCCAAGGGCCGCATCACGCAAGACGACGTGCAGTCCTTCACCAAGCAGGTGATGGCGGGTGCCACCCAAACCAAGGCGCAGGCTGCCAAGGCGCCTGCCGCATCCGGTGGCTCCGGCGGTTCCGGTGTGGGCCTGGATCTGCTGCCCTGGCCCAAGGTCGACTTCACCAAGTTCGGCCCCGTCGAGCGCAAGGACCTCTCGCGCATCAAGAAGATCAGTGGCGCCAATCTGCACCGCAACTGGGTCGTCATCCCGCACGTCACCAACCACGATGACGCGGACATCACCGACCTCGAAGCCTTCCGCGTGCAGTTCAACAAAGAGAACGAGAAGAGTGGCGTCAAGGTCACCATGCTCGCCTTCATGATCAAGGCCGCCGTGGCCGCGCTCAAGAAGTTCCCCGAGTTCAACAGCTCGCTCGACGGCGACCAGCTGGTGCTCAAGCAGTACTTCCACATCGGCTTTGCGGCCGACACGCCCAACGGCCTCGTTGTGCCCGTCATCCGCGACGCCGACAAGAAGGGCATCGTCCAGATCTCGCAAGAGATGGGCGACCTGGCAAAGAAGGCGCGCGACGGCAAGCTCGGCCCGGCCGACATGACCGGTGGCTGCTTCTCCATCAGCTCGCTGGGCGGCATTGGCGGGCGCTACTTCACGCCCATCATCAACGCGCCCGAAGTCGCCATCATGGGCGTGTGCAAGAGCAGCATTGAACCGAAATGGGACGGCAAGCAGTTCGCACCGCGCCTGATGCTGCCGCTGTCGCTCAGCTGGGACCACCGCGTGATCGATGGCGCGGCCGCCGCACGCTTCAACGTGTACTTTGCCTCGCTGCTGGCGGACTTCCGCCGCATCGTGATGTAACGAAAGGGCAAGACACACCATGGCAATCATCGACATCAAGGTACCCGACATCGGCGACTTCGCCGAAGTGGCCATCATCGAAGTGCTGGTCAAACCCGGCGACACCATCAAGGCCGAGCAAAGCCTGATCACCGTGGAGTCCGACAAGGCCTCCATGGAAATCCCCTCCAGCCATGCTGGGGTTGTGAAGGAGCTGAAAGTGAAGCTTGGCGACAAGATCGCCGAAGGCTCGGTGGTGCTGACGCTGGAAGTGCAGGGCGCGGCAGCTCCAGCGCCCGCTACAGCCCCGGCACCCGCAGTTTCTGAGCAAAAACAGGCCCCATCGCCCGCCCCACAAGCGCAAGCAGCTATCAATCCGGTAGCATCCAGCTTTGCAGGCACTGCCGATATGGACTGCGACGTGCTCGTGCTCGGCGGCGGCCCCGGCGGCTACTCGGCTGCCTTCCGCGCGGCCGATCTGGGCCTCAAGGTCATCATCGTCGAGCGCTACGCCACCCTGGGCGGCGTGTGCCTGAACGTTGGCTGCATCCCCTCCAAGGCGCTGCTGCACGTGGCAGCCGTCATGGACGAAGTGAGCCACATGGCCGACCTGGGCGTGGACTTTGGCGCCCCTGCCGTCAACATCGACAAGCTGCGCGGCCACAAGGAAAAGGTCATCGGCAAGCTCACCGGTGGCCTGGCCGCCATGGCCAAGATGCGCAAGGTGACCACCGTGCGCGGCTACGGAGCCTTTGTCGGCGCCAACCACCTCGAAGTGGAAGAAACCACCGGCACCGCGCAGGAGAAGACGGGTAGCAAGAAGGTCATCGCCTTCAAGAAGGCCATCATCGCCGCCGGAAGTCAGGCCGTGCGCCTGCCCTTCATGCCCGACGATCCACGCGTGGTCGACTCCACCGGCGCCCTGGCGCTCAAGGAAGTGCCCAAGCGCATGCTGATTTTGGGCGGCGGCATCATCGGCCTCGAAATGGGCACCGTGTACAGCACGCTGGGCGCGCGCCTCGATGTGGTCGAAATGATGGACGGCCTGATGCAGGGCGCCGACCGCGATCTCGTCAAGATCTGGCAGAAGATGAATGCCAAGCGCTTCGACAACATCATGTTGAAGACGAAAACCGTGGGTGCCGAAGCCACGCCCGAAGGCATCAAGGTCACGTTCGCCCCGGCAGAAGAGGGCGGCACCGCCCCCGAGCCGCAGGTGTACGACCTGGTGCTGCAGGCTGTGGGCCGCACACCCAACGGCAAGAAGATTGCCGCCGAAAAGGCCGGCGTTGCCGTGACGGACCGTGGCTTCATCAACGTCGACATCCAGATGCGCACCAACGTGCCGCACATCTTCGCCATCGGCGACATCGTGGGCCAGCCCATGCTGGCGCACAAGGCGGTGCATGAGGCGCATGTGGCGGCAGAAGTGATTGCTGGTGAACTGCAGGGCAACAAGGAACTGGCCTCCGCCGCCTTCAACGCCCGCGTGATTCCGTCGGTGGCCTACACCGACCCCGAAGTGGCATGGGTGGGCCTCACCGAAGACCAGGCCAAGGCGCAAGGCATCAAGGTCAAGAAGGGCCTGTTCCCCTGGACGGCTTCTGGCCGCGCCATCGCCAACGGCCGCGACGAGGGCGTGACCAAGCTGCTGTTCGACGACTCGCCCGAGGCCCATGGCCACGGCAAGATCCTGGGCGGCGGCATGGTCGGCACGCATGCGGGCGACATGATCGGCGAGATCGCCCTGGCCATCGAGATGGGCGCCGACGCCGTGGACATCGGCAAGACCATCCACCCGCACCCCACGCTGGGCGAAAGCATCGGCATGGCGGCGGAGATTGCGCACGGCAGCTGCACGGATGTTCCGCCGCAGAAGAAATAAGTAGCCAGCTTCTCAGCTTCTAGCTAGTAGACAAAGCCCGAACCGGTAACGGTTCGGGCTTTTGCGCATTGCGCGCCCCTGCAATCGTTGCAAAATGTTGCTGATTGGTATTGACTGAAGCGATCGCCGGTCTCCCAGGCGGGCGTACGACGACCACCAGCAGATTGTTGATCTGGAAGCAGGATGCCCGTAACGCCAACCATCGCCGCTCAGCCTGACGATGACCCGAACCTTGCCTGGGTGCTGCTGGGTAAGGGGCTGGACCTGTATCAGGATGCCGTACTCATACTGGGCGAAGAGGGCCGCTTCGTCTATGTGAACGATGCCGCCACCCGCGCCCTGGAATACAGCCGCGAGGCGCTGCTGACGATGGGGCCGCCGGACATCGATCCGAACATTTCCAGGGAGCGGTGCCAGGAAATACTGCAAAGCCCGGAGGGCCAGGCTTTTGTCATCGACACGGTGCACATGACCCAGAGCGGCAAACAGATTGCCGTGCAGGTGCACGGTGTGACGCTGCGGCGGGAGGGGCGCTTGTTTGCCGTCTCCATCGTTCGCGACATGTCGGAAGCCCAACGAATGCAGGAGGCCCTTCAGCAGCGCCAGCAGTATTGGCGCACCCTGCTGGACGAGTTCCCATTTTTTGTCTGGCTCAAGGACGAGCACAGCCGTTTGCTGGCAGCCAATATCGCGTACGCCAGAGTGGCGCGGGTGGCCTCCACGGCGGAACTGGAGGGCCGGACTGAATTCGATTTCTTCCCCAAGGATTTGGCGGAAACGTATGTGGCCGACGACAAGGCTGTCATGGCGGCGGGCGTGGCCCACTATGTGGAAGAGCTGTACGTCGATGAGCACGGGCAGCGGCGCTGGATGGAGGTGTGGAAGTCTCCGCTGCACCAGCATGGCAAGGTGGTGGGCACGGTGGGATATTCCAGAGATATCACGGACCGCAAGCACACCGAGAGTGAACTCCAGAAAGCGCTGGCCTTTGCCCAGGGGGTGATTGATGCCTTTCCGGACTTGTTGTTCGAAACCGACCGGGAAGGCCGTTACCTGAATATCTGGACGCGCAACCCCGAGTTATTGGCGGCCAGCCGGGAGGCTTTGCTGGGGCGGACGCTGCAGGAAGTGCTGTCTCCTGAAAGTGTGGCGATTGCCGAGATGGCGTTTGCGGAGGCAGAGCACAAAGGCGTGTCGTTGGGCCATGTCATATCGGTTGCGACCTCTCTGGGCCCGCGCTGGTTTGAACTGTCGGTATCGCAAATGCGCACCAGCGTGGATGCGCGCCCACATTTCATTACGGTCTCCCGCGATGTAACGCAACGGCTGGAACTGCAGGATGAGCTGACCTTGCGGGAGCGTGAGTACCGTACCCTGGTCGAAAACTCTCCCGATGTGATTGCCCGTTTTGATCTTCAGTTCGGCTGCCGGTATGCCAACCCGGTGTTGCTGAAGGCGGTGGGGCGGCTTGACACCGGCGCGCTGGGATGCTTACCCCATGCGCTCTGGGGGCAAGAGGTTGGGGCAAAGTTGGCGCAACATCTGGTGCAGGTGGTGGACAGCAAGACGCCTGTCGAGTTGGAGCTGCAATGGTCCGATGCGCTGGGGCGCCGCATCTGCAGTTTGGTGAGTTTGACCCCCGAGTTGGACGACGACGCCAGCGTCTCGAGCGTGTTGCTGGTGGGGCGGGATATCGGTGAACTGAAGGCCTACCAGGACAAGGTCCACCAGATGGCTTTCTACGACGCGCTGACGGGGATGCCCAACCGCGTGCTGTTCCATGACCGGCTGGCGCAAATGCTGAAGGATGCGGCCTACCACCGCGCTCAGGCGGGTGTGATGGTGGTGGACCTGGACCGCTTCAAGCAGATCAACGACACCATGGGCCATGCGGCGGGAGACGCGTTGCTCAAGGAGGTCTCCCTGCGCCTGCGCGCCAGTGTGCGCACTTATGACACCGTAGCCAGGCTGGGGGGGACGAGTTCGGCATGTTGTTGCCAAAGATCCATACCGGCAGTCATCTGGCGCGTGTGGCGGGGAAGGTGAAGACCGCCTTCAACCAGAGCTTTTGGCTGGATGGGCAGGAAATTTTCGTCTCCTGCAGTGTCGGTATTGCGGTGTACCCGACGGACAGTGAGGCGGCAGAAGAGCTGCTCAAGTACGCAGATTCGGCGATGTACTCCGCCAAACGCTCCGGGCGAAACAGCTTCCGGTTTTACTCCAGGGATATGACCGAGCATGCCCAGCAGCGGCTGACCCTGGAGTTCGACCTGCGTCGTGCGCTCCAGCGCGATGAACTGGCACTGCACTACCAGCCCAAGGTGCTGCTGGCGTCCGGCGCAACGGTCGGCTGTGAGGCGCTTTTGCGCTGGACGCATCCTCGCCTGGGCCAGGTGTCTCCGGAGTTGTTCATCCCGGTGGCAGAAGACGCTGGCTTGATCAACCAGCTGGGCGCCTGGGTGTTGCGCGAATCCTGCTCGACCGCCGTCGCCTGGAATACCGGGGCCACACAGCCACGCAAGGTGGCGGTCAATCTGTCGGCCCGTCAGATCCAGGCCTCCGGCCTGGTGGCGCAGGTGAAGGAAATCGTGTCCGAAACGCGTTGCAAACCCCAGTGGCTGGAGTTTGAGATTACCGAGAGCCTGCTTCTTGACGAGGACGGTGTTGCAGTCAAGGCTCTGCAGGCCCTGCGCGACATGGGGGCCACCATCGCGATCGATGACTTCGGCACCGGGTATTCGGCGCTGTCCTATCTGGCCCGCTTCCCCATCGATACGCTCAAAATCGACAAATCGTTCATCCACTCCGCGACCACCGACCATTTCAGGGCCGAGCTCATCAAGGCCATCTTGTCGATCGCGCGCTGCTTGAACCAGGAGGTGGTGGCGGAAGGCGTGGAAACGCCCGAGCAGGCGGACTTCCTGGCGGCGGAAGGATGCCAGTTCGCTCAGGGCTTTCTGTTCAGCAAAGCGGTGCCACGAGAGCAGTTGCTGGGCATGTTTGGCGCCTGACAGGAGCCCGCTGGGCTGGCCACGATCCGCCCGCACCGCGCAGCTCTGCATGGGCTGCTGCAGGGGGCTTTTTTCGCCTGGAAGATGATCAAAGGCGCATTTGGCTCATTGTTACAGGTGGAAACTGACATGGGGTCGGGCGATTCAATCCAGTATTCTCGACAACACACTTGCTCCGGACTGGGCTCCCACGCCCAGTTGCCGTGAATACAGTGAAGAAGGCGCAAGCCAATTTTGGCTTGGCGCCCACAAACCAGGGAGTCGACTTTGAAATGGATGAACTTGGCCCGCTTCACCGGGCACGCAGTAACGTTTGCGAGTCTCGTAGCTTTGCAGGCTTGTGGCGGTTCCGGCGGAGGAGACAACGTCAGCCCACCACCGGCAGTGGCTGGAAAAATCGCCCTGTTTGCGGGAGACGTGGGGGGCGTTGGAAACCTGGATGGAGCTCGCGGCAACGCAACCTTCTATGGCATCCAAAGTCTGACGGTGGACCCTGCAGGCAATCTCATGGTGGCCGAGGTTGGCAACCACGCGGTGCGCAAAATTTCTTCTGACGGCACCGTGAGTACTGCTGCCGGTGGCGATATGGTCGCGGCATTCGCTGACGGGCAAGGGGTAGCCGCCAAGTTTCTGAATCCGCAATTTATTGCGGCGGACACCAAGGGCAACTGGTACGTTTCTGACAACGGAGAATACATACGCAAGGTGACGCCTCAAGGCGCGGTTACCACGCTGGCAAACGTCTCGACCAATTGGAACTGCCAGAGTTCATCGATGGTTTTCTGCCATGTTGGCAAACCTTTGGCGGTGGACGTTGCGGGTACGGTGTATTTCACCGCCAATAACCAGCTGCGCAAGCTGGGGGCAAACGGCCAAATGGAGACTTTGGTCAATGCCATCAGTTCCCGGGGGCTACCCACTCCGGCGTTTTCGTTTGTCTACCTGGCCTCTGGCCTGGTGGTGGATGCACAGGGGACGATCTATATCGCTGACCGTAACCAGCCTGTGATTCGCAAAGTCTCGCCTGCGGGCGAGATGACGATACTGGCCGGCTCGGAAGAGTCAAGCCAGGCTGTGGACGGGCAGGGTAGCGCTGCGCGTTTTGTGGAACTTCAAGCCATCACGATGGATGCCGTGGGCAACTTGTACGTGTTGGAAGGCAACGGTGCTATCCGTAAAGTTACGCCTGCTGGTTTGGTCTCCACTGTTCGGCAGCCAACACAGACATGGAGTTCAGGCTGGTCGTACAGCTTTACCGGGTTTGCACGGGATGCAGCTGGAAACTTCTACCTGTCTGCGCTCGGAGCTGGCGGAAATGCACCTGTTTTTGGGAATACTGCCATCCTGAAAATTGATGCTCAAGGTGTTGAAAGTGTTTATGCGGGCCACAAGGGACTGGAGGGTGAGGGGGATGGAATTGGCAGCGCTGCACAGTTCTCTGATCCGCGCAGCCCATCCATCGATGGGAATGGCAATCTGGTCGTACTCGACCGGTTCGTTAATCCCAACAGCCACTTGTCGGGCCACATTGACGACTCCTACTCTCTGCGCCGCATAAGCCCAGAAGGCGGCACAACGAGTATCGTTCGCATGGAATATCAAAATGCGATGAGCGGAGCGGCCGTAGATCGACGAGGCAATACATATGTCGGCGGTGGGAAGCGCATTCGAGTGATTGCTCCCGACGGCACAGTCCAATCATTCTTTGAAGGCAGCGAGAGTCTTCCCGATGGATTGAAGGTGTTGGCGGTAGATAGCTCCGGTGTGGTGTATGTAGCCGCAGGCTCAACAGTACCGGCCGCAGGCCTGCCTATTTTTGTGCCGACAAGGCCTTATGGAGCAATTTACAAGATCAATTCGGACAAGACCGTGAGTCTGCTGGCTGGCAGGGCGGGCGTTCAGGGCCTGGTGGATGGCATGGGGGATTCCGCTCGGTTTTCTTCCATTGGCGGTGGCGCGCTGGACTCTGCAGGTAATCTGTATGTGGCGGATCCCGCCAATCATGTGGTCCGCAAAGTTACTCCAGCGGGCTTGGTCAGCACCATCGCCGGTCAACCCGGCGTTCTTGGCTACAACGATGGGGCGGCGGCGCAGGCTAAATTCTGGTTCCCCGTGGACGTCAAGATCGATGGTCAGGACAACTTGTATGTGGCTGATCGCAACAATGCTTTGGTGCGCAAGATCACTACCAGTGGTGTGGTGAGCACCGTGGTTGGCACGGTTGGAAAGTACGGTTTTGTACCTGGCGCCTTGCCGAGTGTGATTCCTCCCCCAGAAGGCATTGCGCTGAAAGACTCCGCGCTCTTTATTACGACGCGCAATGGGGTGTTGAGGGCTGATCTGTAACACAGAAGAGGCTGGCGCTCATTCTGCTTGCGGGATAGCTGCTGGCAGCCCGCTGTAGCGAATTCAAGCCGCCTCTTTGGGGGCTGCGTCAAAGTGCCCGGACAAAAGTCGTGGAAAATAGAGGGTTTTCTGCCGCTACCTCTGGGGCAGAACATCCGCCCGGCCTCCCAATCACTTTTGCTCCTCTGAGCTTGTCCATGTCAGACGTCAACTCCTCCAAGATCTCTGTCGAGAAAATCGGCGGCACCTCCATGACCGCCTTTGGCGATGTGCTGCGCCACATCATGCTGCACGATCCCAAGCGCATTTATGGCCGGATCTATGTGGTGTCTGCCTACTCTGGCGTGACGAACCAGTTGCTGGAGCACAAGAAGACGGGCGAGCGCGGCATCTACGCCCTGTTTGCAGAGGGCAAGGGCTACCAGGACGCCTTGACCCAACTGGCCGCCAGCCTCAAAAAGCTGAACGCGGGCTATGCCGACCTGGGCCTGCCGCTGGATGTGGCCGATGCCTTCATCGACCAGCGCATTGGCCAGGCGCGTGAATATCTGAACGCCATGCAGCACGTGCTGGCCAGTGGCTATCTGAGCCGCAAGGATGTGCTGCTGGCCGCGCGCGAAGTGCTGGCCTCCATTGGCGAGTCGCACAGCGCGTTCAACTCGGTCGAGATCCTCAAGGTCAATGGCGTCAACGCCATCCTGATGGACCTGGCCGGTTTTGACGACAACGAAGCCTGGACCATTGATGAGCGCATTGCGCAAAGCTTCAAGGGCCTGGACCTGAGCGACAAGGTGGTGGTGGCCACCGGCTATACCAAGGGCACCGAAGGCATCATGCGCGAGTTTGACCGCGGTTATTCCGAGGTCACCTTCAGCAAGATCGCCGTGGAAGTGCGCCCCGCCGAGGCCGTGATCCACAAGGAATTCCACCTCTCGTCCGCCGACCCCAACCTGGTGGGTCTGGAAAACGCCATCGTGGTGGGTGCTACCAACTACGACGTGGCCGACCAGCTGGCCGACGTGGGCATGGAAGCCATCCACCCCAAGGCTGCCAAGCCTATGGAACTGGCTGGCATTCCCATCCGCCTGAAGAACACGTTTGAGCCCGACCACCCCGGCACGCTGATCACCAAGGACTTCGTGGGCGAGCGCGCGCGCGTGGAGATCGTCACCGGTACCGACAAGGTCACGCTGATCGAGATCCACGACCCCAGCATGGTGGGCACGGTGGGCTTTGATGCAGGCCTGATGAACGTGTTCTGCAAGCACGACGTGAGCTACATCCTGAAGGCGACCAACGCCAACTCCATCGCCCATCTGGTGTGGGACAACCAGGTCACGCCCGAGCTGGTGGCCGAGCTGCAGGAGGGCTACCAGGTCGTGACGATCAAGCCCAGCGCGATCGTGTGCACCATCGGCTCCAACATCGGAATCCCCGGCGTGCTGGCCAAGGCCGCACAGGCGCTGGCCGATGCGCGGGTCAACGTGAACTGCGTGTCCCAGACCCTGCGTCAGGTGAACATGCAGTTCGTGATCGAGCGCGAGGATTACAAGACCGCGATCAAGGCACTGAACCTGGCACTGTGCGTGAACTCAGGAACTCCCGTTCCACGTGTTTGAAGGAATAGCGGCAGGCTTGCCTTCCGCTATGCCGTTCCATAACGAGCCCGCCCTGTGCGGGCTTTTTATCGCCTGGATGTCTCCGTCAGGCGGTGCCGAGCAGCTTCTCGAAGAGACCCGTCCCCCCCATCTGTCCGCCCTTGAGCATCAGCTCCAGCCCGTCGCGCGACGGGCTTGCGCTGTGCGCGCGGCTCAGCGTGACCCCTGGGCAGACCGTCGTTTGGTACGACAAGCCCCACAGCTGAAGCGCCTGCACGGCGTGGCTGGAGGTGTCGCCGCCCGCAATGCCAATGCGCCCCAGGGGCGTGCCGTTGTCGGCCTGCGCCTGCACCACACCGGCGACCAGGGCCGCGCTGGCGGGTGCGACGGCTGCCAATGCGCCACCGGCGGGGGCATGGGCGCCGTCGTTTGGCCCGGTGTAGGCCAGAACGTGGTGGCCTTGCTGCAGCCCGGCACATATCGTGCGCTGGGTGGCCTGGGCATACGCTGCATCGTCGCCTAGGCGCTGCGCGTCCACAGAGATGCGCTGGTAAGACGCTGCGGCCTGGACCTGGGCCGCAGTGATGGGTGACAGGCTGCCCGCCCAGGCGAACACAGGGCCAGTCGATGGCGCCAAGGCTGGGGTGGGGTGGTTTGCGTGGGCTCCCCAGTGCGCGATCAGCGCTTGCGCCACGGAGCTGGGCCCCACTGCGAGCAGGCGCGCGTGTTGTGCCTGTTGCCACAGCAGGCGCCCCACGCTGGCCAACTGGTCTGCACTGGTCAGGTCCAGCAGCGTGGGCACCAAAGGCAAATCGGGCAGATCGGCCGGGCCATTGTCCAGAAGCGTGCCCAGTGCGGTGCGCAAGGTTGCCGCGTTTGGCCCTGTATCCGCTTCAAACAACGGGTAATGCAACGCCGTGATGCCCTGCAATCCTTGTTGTGCCAGGTGCACCCTCAAGTCTGCCTCGGCCATGGGGGTCACTGGGTGGCGGTGCATCGTCGGGTGCCGGTCAATGCGGTAGACGGCACCACCCGTCCCGGCCGCCGCAAACAGATTGCTGAACGCGCAGTATCGGCCCAGGCTGGGCTGGCCTCCGAGGATGGGCACCCAGCGGTTGTCCACGCTGGGATGCAGGGTCTGGATGGCGCAGGCAATGTTGCCAACATGCGGTGCGCTGTCGAAGGTGGAACACACCTTGTAGTGCAGCACGGTGGGCGCAACCTGCCTGAAAAATTGGCCCACACCGGTCAGCTCGGCGCGCATGGCGTCGGGCGCCATGGCACGCGCGGCGCCGGCAATGCCGATGGCATCCAGCGGCCCGGCGGCCACCAACGCTTGTGCGCTGGGCACGCCCATGAACAGCATGGACCGCAGGCCCGCTTGGGCCAGCACGGCCAGCGTGTCGGTGGCGCCGGTGAAGTCGTCGCCGTACCAGCCGAACCGGGGGGCTGTGGTGGTCATGGTTCAGGGCTTCTTGCCGAAGAAGTCGATGGCGCGGCGCAGCTCGGGGGCGCGTGCCGCGCGCTCGGCCAGGGTTTCGCCATGCTGCACGGCGTCCCACGCCTGCTGCAGGCTGGCCACGCCCGCAGCGGGGCCGTCCGGGTGGGCCAGGATGCCGCCGCCAGACATGAACAGCAGGTCGTTGGACTGGATGCTGTCCCACGTGGCGGGCACCGTGCCAGCCCACTGGCCGTTGGAGAATGCGGGCAACACGCGGTCGTCCAGGCCTTCGCACAGCGGGGCCAGCGTGTCGCGCGCTGACTCGATCACTTCTTCATCGGTCTGCGAAAACTTGCCTTGCAGGCCGTGCACGTGCATGTGGTCCACACCCGCCAGGCGCCACAGCGTCTGCCAGGCGTTGAACGAAAAGCCCAGCAGCGGGTGGCGCGACAAGGCGCCGTAGCCATTGCGGTGGCCGTGCAGCGCCAGCGGGCTGTGGCGGCGCAGGGTTTGCACTGCCGAGTAGCCGCACCAGTTCAAGCTGACCATGATGCAGCTGCCACCCTCGGCGGCAATCAGGTCGGCGTGGCGGCGCATGGCGTCGGTCTCGTCGGTGATGTTGAAGGCCACCATCACCAGCTTGCCGGTCTTGTCCTGGTGGGCGCGCACGCGGCGCATCACGGCTTTGACGCGGTCGGCCAGCGGTGCGTGCACCGGGTTGGCGCAGACCTCGTCGTCCTTGATGAAGTCCACCCCGGCAGCGCACAAGCGGCCGGCCAGGTCGCCGGTTTCTTCGGCCGACAGGCCCACGTTGGGTTTGATGATGGTGCCGATCAGCGGGCGGCCCTGCACGCCGGTTAGTGCGCGGGTGCCGGCGATGCCGTGGCGGGGCATGTCGAACTGGGCACGGTAGGCGCTGGGCAGTTTCATCGACTCCAGGCGCAGGCCGGTGACCTCGCCCAGGTCGTACAGATTGCCCGACACCGTGGCGGCCAGCGTTGGCAGGTTGGGCCCGATGTTGTCGCACGGAAAGCTCACCCGCAGCCGGGCGCGCTGCCAGGTCTGCGGCGTGTCGAACATGCCGCGCCGCTGCATCCAGCCGTTGGGCAGCGACGGCGCGGGCGCCACGTCCAGCAGTTCCACCGATTCGACCGTGGCGCGGGCGCGTTCGCGCAGCGCGTCGGTCTCGCCCTCCACTCGGGTGAAGGTGCCACACGATTGTTCGCCCGCCAGCACCTCGGCCACGTGGGCCGGGTCCAGCGGGGTCTCGATCAGGTAGGTGGCTTCAAAGCGGTCTGGGGACATGGGGTGTACTGCTACTGTATTGATAGCTGCTAGCGCTTATGGAATAAGCGCTAGAGGCCAATTTGGCTTAAAAATCAGACCTTCTTCAGATCTTCGACAGATCCGGAAACGGCCGCACCGGGTCCGTCGTGCCGTCCCAGGTTTCCGACTCCGCACGAATCAGGTCGAACATGCGCCCCTTGGGGCCCGCCACTTCCGACAGCTCGATCACCGTGCCGGGGTGGTACTCGGTGTCGAAGTACACAAACCGGCCCTTTTCACCCACCTCGCCGCTCATCACCGTCTTGAAGCCCTGGGCCGTCAGCCGCGCCAGGTCGGCGTCGTAGTCGCTGGTCCAGTACGCCACGTGCTGCAGCCCGGTGCGCCCGGCCTGCAGAAAGTCGCGGTACATCGACGGCACGTCGTTGCGCGTCTGGATCAGCTCGACCTGCACATAGCCCGAGTTGGCCAGCGCCACCGAGTTGTGTGGCTCGTAGCGCTCACCCTTGTAAACGTAGTTCTTGATCGGGACCTTGGGGTTGTAGAACCAGGGGCCGACGCCCAGGGTCTTGCTCCAGTAGTCCATGGCGGCTTCGATGTCGTGGACCACGTAGCCAAGTTGGCGGATGGCGCCGAAATGACGGCTCATAAAAATTTCCTTTGGTGGTGATGCGTCAGGGCAGGGCGCAGCCGGGCGGGGCCCGTCAGGCGCCGCCCAGGTTGCAGGCTTGGCTTGCTTTATTTACTTACTTACTTCGCGCCGTCGATGATTTCTTTGGGGATCGGCACGCCCGCGTACTTCACATGGATGTCGTTGAGCTTGCCGTTGGCCAGGTTGGTCTTGATCCAGCCATTGACGGCGGCCATCAGCTCGGGCTGGCCTTTGCGCATGGCCACGCCCAGCTGGTACGACTGCAGGATGAACTTGGTCTCGAAGTCGCGCGACGGGTTCTTTTTGGCGATGGCCGCGATGATCGGCGGCGTGATGGCCACGATGTCGGCCTGGCCCGTGGCGGCCGCGGTGATGGAGGCCGATTCGTCATCAAACCGCACCACCTTGGCCTGCGGTGCGCGCTCGGTGACGATCTTGTCTTGCGGGCCACCACGGGTCACGGCCACGGTTTTGCCGGCCAGGTCGTCGATGCTGGTGAGCTTCAAACTCTTGGGCGCACCCACCGCGGCCTGGATGGCGCCGTAGGGGATGGAGAAGTCCACCGCCTTCTGGCGCTCGGGCGTGATCGACAGCGACGAGATGATCAGGTCCACCTTGTTGGACAGCAGGTTGGGGATGCGCGCGGAGTTGGTGGTGTTCACGATCTCCAGCGTCAGGCCCAGGTCCTTGGCCAGCAACTCTGCCGCTTCCACGTCCGAGCCCACGGGCTTCATCTTGTCGTCCACAAACCCATAGAACGGCGCGCCAAAGTCAATGCCCACGCGCAGCTTGCCGGCGGACTTGATGTCGGCCAGCTCGGCCATGGCGGGCATGCACAGAGCGGCGGCGCCCACAGCCAGCAAGGTGCGGCGGAAGAAGAGGGATACGGTCATGGTGGTTGTCTCCTGGTGGTTTTTGAGTACGGAATCGAAAGGGGCAGGGCTGAAGCTGAAATTCAAAGCCCGTGCGACAGGAAATCGCGCAGCTCGGCGGTCTGCGGGTGTTTGAGCATGTCGCCCGGGCCCGTCTCCCACACCTTGCCTTCGTGCATGTAGATGATGGTGTCGGCCACGCGGGCGGCGAACTCCATCTCGTGCGTGACCAGCACCATGGTCATGCCGCCCTGGGCCAACGCTTCGATCACGCGCAGCACCTCGCCGGTGAGCTGCGGGTCCAGGGCCGAGGTCACCTCGTCGAACAGCATCACCTGCGGCTCCATCGCCAGCGACCGGGCAATGGCCACGCGCTGCTGCTGCCCGCCGGACAGTTGCTCGGGGTAGGCCTGCGCCTTGTCCGCCAAGCCCACCTGCTGCAGCGTGCGGGCGGCAATCTCGCGCGCCTTGGCCGTGGGCAGGTTCTTCACGGCCTTGGGGGCCAGGGTGATGTTCTGCTCCACCGTCAGGTGCGGGAACAGGTTGTAGCTCTGGAACACGATGCCCACGTCCTGGCGCAACTGGCGCAGGTCGATGGCCGGGTCATGCACCGCGTGGCCGCAGACATTGATGGTGCCGCTGTCGATGATCTCCAGCCGGTCGATACACCGCAGCGCCGTGCTCTTGCCTGAGCCGCTCTTGCCGATGATGGCCACCACCTGGCCCCGGGTAATCGCAAACGACACGCCCTTGAGCACCTGGTTGCTGCCAAAGCTTTTGTGCACGTCCTTCAGTTCAACGACGGGCTGCGCAGGCGAGGCCGCTGGCTGGGAGGGTTGCGCGGCAGCATCTCGGGCGAGGTTCATGGTGTCTTCTCGTTTCATGCGGTGGTCACAGAGGGGGTGGCTGTGCCACGGTTGTTTCCAAACTGCTGGCGCTGCTCCAGCTTGCGGCTCCAGACGGACAGCGGGTAGCACATCGCAAAGTAGACGATGGCGATCAGCAGGTACACGGTGAAAGGCTGAAAGATGGAGTTGTTGATGAGCTGGCCCGCACGCACCAGCTCGATGAACCCCACGATGGACGCCAGCGACGTGTTCTTGACGATCTGCACCATGAAGCCCACCGTGGGCGGCGTGGCAATGCGCACCGCCTGCGGCAGCACCACCAGCCGCATGCGCTGGGTGCGCGACAGGGCCAGGCACTCGGCCGCCTCCCACTGCGTGCGCGGCACCGACTCAATGCAGCCGCGCCAGATCTCGCCCAGATACGCGCTGACGTAAACAATCATCGCAATGCTGGCCGCCACGATGGCGGGCAGCTCCAAGCCCGCGATGGACAGGCCGAAGTAGCACAGGAACAGCACCACCAACAGCGGCGTGCCCTGGATGATCTGAATCCACGCAATCGTCGCCCAGCGCACCGCCTTGATCGGGCTGACGCGGCACAGCGCAATCACGCCCCCGGCCAAGCCACCGCCCACAAACGCAATCAGCGACAGCCCGATGGTCCACAGCGCGCCGAACAGCAGGTACTGCAGGTGATACGAGTTCAATCCACCGTCGATCATTTAGCGTTCCCCAATTTGCGTTGGCGCGTGAACACCATCTGCCCGAACACCCACAGCCCCAGCCGCATCAACAGCGACAGCGCCAGGTACGCCACCGCCACCAGGATGTAAGCCTCGAACGGGCGGAAGGTCTCCGACTGCACCCGCGCCGCCACGGCAGTGAGTTCCTCCACCGAGATCTGCGAGGTGATGGACGAGGCCAGCATCAGCAGCACGAACTGGCTGGTGAGCGCGGGGTACACCTTCTCCATCGCCGGGCGCAGCACCACGTGCCAGTACACCTGCCGGCGCGTCAGGCCCAGGCACTCGGCCGCCTCGATCTGGCCCTTGTGGATCGAATCCATGCCCGCCCGCATGATTTCGCAGGTGTAGGCCGCCACGTTGATCACCAGCGTCAGCAGCGCCGCAGCAAACGCCGATACCTTGAAGCCCAGGCTGGCCAGGCCAAAGAACACCAGAAACACCTGCACCAGCAGCGGCGTGTTGCGCAGCACCTCCACATACGCACCGCAGGCCCGCACCAGCCAGCGCGTGTCGCCGCGCCGCCCAATGGCCAGCAGCGTGCCACCCACAAAACCAATTACCGTGGCCGGGAAGGACAGCAGGATGGTCATCCAGGCCCCTTCCAGAAACTGGGGCCAGTTGGCCAGCACGCTGGCAAAGTCGAACTCGTATTGCATGGACGCGGCGGCGATGCTTCAGCGCACGCAGGCGGGGCGCCTGGTCACGAACGGCACGGGCAGGCCCGGGGCGCTGCACGCGGCGCGAGTTGGGGTATCAGGCATGTCTTGTCTCCTGCGCAAATCGGTCTTGGCCGCTGCAACCTAGGGTTTGTACTGATGGTTTCTGATGCCTTTCAGCATCGAACGCCCAGTGATACTATCCGCGGAATCCATCAAATACCAGCAAACTAAATGATGGTTTTTGATTGAATTGCACATGGCCCAAAACCCGCCCAACCCCAGCAGTCCTCGCAGCCCGCGCATCCCCGACATCGCCCAGTTGTCCGGCGTGTCCACTGCCACGGTCGATAGGGTGCTGAACCAGCGCTCGGGCGTGCGCAACGCCACCGCGCAGCGGGTGCTGCAGGCCGCAGCCACCCTGGGCTACCTGCCGCAGGCCGAGTTGCACGCAGCGCTGCAACCGCAGCCCCTGCGCCTGATGGTGCTGATCCCCGAGGGCAGCAACCGCTTTCTGCAAATGCTGGGCGACGTGATCGGCTACGCGCAAGACCACTGGGCGCCGTTCAACGTGCGCTGCCAGGCGGCGTACATCGAAAGCTTCAACCCCGACGCACTGGCCAAAGCGCTGCTGCACTACGGCAAGCGCTGCGACGGCATCGCCTTCATGGCGCTGGAGCACCCCGTGGTGCGCGAGGCCGTGGCCCAGCTGGCAGAGCAGGGCGTGCCCACCGTCACACTGATCTCGGATTTATCCAACTCGCGCCGCGTGGCCTACGTGGGCCTGGACAACCGCGCCGCAGGCCGCACCGCCGCCTACCTGATCGCCCGCTTCATGGGCCCACTGGCCCACAGCCGCAAGGCGCATGTGGCGATGATTGTTGGATCACTGCGCTACCGCGCGCATGAGGAGCGCGAGGCGGGCTTTTTGCACCTGTTTGAAGAACAGTTCCCCCTTGTGCAGGTGGTGGGCGTGCGCGAAGGCCAGGACGACGCCGAACGCAACTACCGCCAGGCCCGCGCTCTGCTGGAGCAGCACGATGATTTAGCAGGCATCTACAACATCGGTGGCGGGGCCGAAGGCATCGGCCGGGCGCTGAAAGAGGCCGGTGCGGACCGCAAGATCGTGTTCATCGGCCACGGCCTCACGCCGGATACGCGGGCTCTGCTGATCGACGGGACGATGGATGCGGTGATCACCCAAAACCCGCAGGGTGCGGTGATGAACTGCGTGCGGATTTTTGCCAACCTGCGGGATGGGCGGGAGCCGACGAGTGGGGTGGAGACGACGCGGAGTCAGGTGATTTTTCGGGAGAATTTGCCGTAGGGTGGTAGCCGTTTCGCTCAGTCAGTCCCCAGGCGCCAGCACTGGTGTCACTAAGGCATCCGCTTCTAATAAAGTGCGAAGCTAGGCAGGCGGTGATTCGCGTGAGAGACACAAGGGAATAGCCCCAACTCTGCGATAGAGTGGGCGGCTCCTACCGAATTCGCTTGACGTTCGGGCTGCAGGCGGCAACGCAGATTTCAGAAGAGCTGGGGGCTTCTGCTTCAGGGCCGTACTGAATCGGGTTACAGGGTTAATGAATATGCCGAGCAACATGACAGCCAAGTGTAGAAAAAAAGAAAGTAAGAGTTCGGCCGACCGTCCGCTGGTTTGTGTGGATCTGTTCGCCGGGGCCGGGGGGTTTTCGTTTGCGGCGATGCAAGCGGGTTTCACTGTTGCCGCAGCGGTGGAGTTAAACGCGCACGCCTGTAAAACATACAAGAAGAACATTGCCGATGCTCATGGTGTAAGCCTTTATGAAGGCGATATCTTGGGCGTATGTCCAGACACGATTAAGAAACTTGACATTGGTGACGGCCAAGAATGCGATGTGCTGCTGGGTGGCCCTCCCTGTCAGGGCTTCTCAGTGCATCGGATTAAGGGGGCTGGCGTTGATGACCCTCGTAACCAGTTGATTTTGAAGTACTTTGAGTTTGTTAAAACGATTCGCCCCAAGGTGTTTTTGATGGAGAACGTGCCGGGGATGTTATGGGAGCGCCACCGCACTTTCCTCGACGCTTTCTATCTTCAGGCACGGGCAACTGATTATAAAGTTCTCCAGCCGATTGAAATTGATGCGCGCGATTATGGAGTTCCTCAACGCCGTAAGCGTGTGTTTATCCTTGGGATACGCGGTGACATGGATTTAGACATTCACTGGCCACCTCGGCCGACTCACGGTGATGCCAAGGCACTTGAGCAAGATGAGACGTTGCAGCCGTGGCTAAGTGCACAGACGGTTTTCCAAATGGACGATGTGGCTGGCGACATAAACAACGTTCATATGCGTCACAGCCCAGAGCTAATTAAAGTTTTCAAGGCCACTCCGAAAAATGGAGGCAGCCGGCACCAGTCTGGACGCGTGCTGAAGTGCCACCAAGGTCACGATGGACACAAGGATGTTTATGGCCGCATCGACCCATTGAAGCCTGCCCCAACAATGACCACCGCATGCATTAATCCATCGAAAGGTCGGTTTGTGCACCCCACGGAAGACCACGGAATTACAGTGCGGCAAGCCGCAAGGTTCCAAACTTTCCCAGACTCATTTCAGTTTGAGGGAGGCTTGATCGCTTCTGGCGTTCAAGTCGGTAACGCCGTGCCAGTGAAGCTTGGCCAGATCTTGATGGAGACCATCAAAGAAGGGCTAATTTCCGACCCGAAGAAAAAATAGATGAGGCAGAAATGATCGAATCCTATTCGTTTAAAACGCGAGCACGGACTGTTGACCATCTAGGGCGCGAGCAAATAGCTGATTGCCCTACCGCAATTTCTGAATTATGGAAAAACGCATACGACGCTTACGCGAAAAACGTTTCGTTAATAATATTTGAAGAAACACCCTACCAATTTGATGGGGCAGACTCCATCGATGACGCCCCAGTCATTGCTAGTTTGATGGATGATGGGCATGGCATGTCGAAGGAAGAGTTCTTTGACAAATGGTTAGTTATAGGAACCGAGTCCAAAGCCTCAGGGGATGAAGTTTCTGTTCACGACCGCAAGGGCCTCGCTCTGCGGGTCAAACAAGGGCAAAAAGGAATTGGGCGTCTTTCAGCGGCGGCGCTCGGCCCACTTCTCCTGTTGATATCGAAAAGAGTTGATCAAAAATTTGTAGCAGCGTTAATCGATTGGCGTATCTTTGAGAATCCATTTTTATTTTTAGATGACGTGACTGTACCGGTCGTCGAGTTTGATGTAAAAACTGATTTATGGCAGCTCTTGCCGGGTTTGTTTGATGAATTGATGAGTAACTTGTGGGGGCGAAACTTAAAATTTTCGCAGCAGGAGATAAATCCCGATAGAACTTTTCGAGTTATTAATGCTTGGGAGAAATATAGTGCCCAAGAAAGGCTTTCGGGTCTCCTGAGAACAACGCAGGAAAAAATCGAAGAAGTACTAATTCAGACAACTTTTAATAAAGAACATATTGAAGAATGGAGCGCGTGGAACGATCCTAATGGCAGTGGAACTGCGCTTCTGGTTGCAGATGCCGCATTTGATCTGAAGGCTCAGCTGGCAAGTGACGGGGCAACGGCATCGCAGAATGCAGAAAAGCAAGCTAAGGCTCTTTTTGCAGAGACATTATCGAGCTTTATTGATCCCTACATTAATGAAGAGGATAGGCAGTCTGGATATGATTTTCCTGAATTTAATTATTCTGTAGTCATTAAGTCGGGTTTGGTCAGAAAACCTCTAATTTTTTCGGGTAGAAATTTTGACATCCAAGATTTAGAAAATTTGGAGCATATTCTAGAAGGTAAATTCAATGAGGACGGAGTCTTTGTCGGGCGTGTAAAAGCTTTTGGAAAATGGATTGATGCACCTTTTGTTCTTCCTCCAACTGGGGAACTAGGAAAACGAAAAGATTCAAGGGTCGGACAGTTCTTTTTGAGAATCGGAGCTTTCGAAGGCGACCGGCGCCACTCCACAATGAATGACGAACTACACGCCATAGCAAAGGAAAAATCAGATGATTTTGGTGGTTTACGCGTTTATCGAGATGGACTCCGCGTGCTCCCATATGGGCGTGAATCTAACGATTTCTTTGAGATTGAGAAAAGAAGATCTAAGAAGGCAGGCCGTGAATTTTGGTCCAATCGGAGGCTTTTTGGAAGAGTTGGGATCACCAGAAGCGGCAATTCAAACTTGAAAGACAAGGCGGGTCGTGAAGGCTTAATTGATAATAAGGCGGCTAAGGTTTTCAGAGATTTGGTTGAAAACGTGTTGATGGCTGCTGCTCGCCGGTATTTTGGAGAGGATTCTGAGATAAGAACTTCTGCTCTTGCAAAGATTCAAGAGGAGAATGAAAAAACGAGAGCTGAAGAGGGTCAGAAAATTCTAAGGGTGAGGCAAAGAAAAGAGTTTAGGACTAAATTAGGTATCTATTACCCATTAGCTCAGCAGTTGGAATTGGATTTAAGGGAAATTGAAGAGGAAATGGCTTTGTCCAACCAGGTGGATGAAGAAAGAATACTGCTGGACTGGCAAGATCGACTTAATGATCTACAAAACAAAAAGTCAGAGTTGAGGTTTCCGTCTGGTAGTGTTCCTCGAAGTTTAGGCACTTCCGCTGAAGATTACAAGAATTTTAGAGCTAAGGTGACCAGCGCTGAGGAAAGTATTGGACGCTTACGGAGTTCTCTGACTATAGCCCTCAAAAAAATTAATCCTGATTCGCCTAGAGACATTGCGATTTCAAGACATCAGAGCCACGCATCCTATTTGCAGGGTAGGGTAAGACGTTGGGGCAACACGGCTAAGAAACTCATTCAAGAAGAAATGGTTCGTCTGGAAAAGCTGGTCGTTGAGAAAAACAGTGAGTTCCATTCCATTTGTAAGCCTGAGATGGATGCATTCCTTTTAGGAGAGCAGTCGCTCGAGGATTTGATTGATTTCATGGAGAAGCAGCGCGAGCGGCTCGATTTGGAAAATAGTGATATATTTGCCGGATATATAGACACGCTTGAATTAATGAAAGACAGCGTAGGCCTTTCAGAGGTTGCGCTTTATTCCGTTGCGGAAAAAGAAAAGGCCACTGGAGAGCTTAACCAAATTCATTCGCTGGCGCAACTCGGAGTTACCGTAGAAATTGTTAGTCATGAGATGGACGGCCTAGAAACATCCATCTCAGATGCTTTAGTCACAATGCCGTCTTCATGTCAAAAAACGCATCAATACGAAATCATAAAGAATGCAACAAAACAGATCAGTGATCGGCTAAGATTTTTGGCACCACTTAAACTATCTGGAGATCGCCAGTTTGAAGTGCTGACAGGACAAAAGATTTATTATTATATTACCGAATTCTTGCAGCGTGTAATCACCAATAGCCAGGTGAAGGTGGAGGCATCCCCCGCTTTCTTAAATTTTTCAATAAGAGATCTGCCTGCTCGTATCTATCCAGTTTTTGTAAACTTGGTAAATAATTCAATTTATTGGTCTTCAGGTAGATCGAATCCTCTTATTAAACTAGATGTGATCGATAAAAAGGTCGTTATTTCTGATAATGGACCTGGCATTAATGCGGAAGAAGTTTCGCAGCTCTTTACTTTGTTTTATACGACCAAAGTGAGGGGTGGGCGGGGTGTGGGTCTTTATCTTTCACGATCAAATTTGGCGACGGCTGGTCATTCAATTTATTTCGCTCGCGAAGATTCCGAAAGAGTTCTTTCGGGCGCTAATTTCGTCATCAAATTTATAGGGGCTAAATATGAGTGAGGTTGCGGTGACTGCAGTCGCGCTGGAAAAAGTTGAATGCAAGTTGGATTTGGTTGAAAAGTATAGAGATCTTGTTCAGGAGGCTTATATCACACCGATCAGAACAGTGATTGTGGTGGATGATGAGTTTCCGACGCTGGATAGCTATGTTGATTACCTCCTTATCCACGAAGCGGGCGATGCGCACCTTCCAGAACGTAAGAAATATAGTGCGCGCAATATTGAAATCGTCAAAAATCTACTCAAGTATTCAAGAAAAGACGGGCGAGATTGGCTTGTAGATATTTTTGACGGGGGTCAAATAAATATTGATGAAAATTTCACCTTGCCCAAGCATTTGCAGCATAGTGATCTAATGATTCTTGACTATCACCTTAAAGGCGATCACGGTACGGGGCAAGACGCTATAAAAATATTGAAAATATTGGCCGAAAGCAATCATTTTAATATGGTTGCCATTTATACAAAGGGCTATGAGGGGGAGATTGGGAAAGTATTCAATGATGTTGTTTTCTCATTGTATAAAAATAATATTGATTGCCAATTAACTGACAAGGAGCGTGTTGCGGTAGACAACGTATTGGATACCGTTGATAATGGCATTTTTAGCGATTTGGTAGGAGACGATGCGGAGCTGCTATTACGGTCTTTGATAGAGTTGCAGGATTTGAAAAAACTGTCTCAATCCCCGCCGTGGAAGGATTTTTTTCTGCGCTTGACTGAGAGGCTTGGGAGAAGCGATTTTCAACGGCTGGCCATCACCAAATATGTAGTTGGCGATTTGCTGAATAAATATCAGGAACGATTTTCCAGCGATGATTATGGAAAAGTCAATTTTTTTATTGACAAGGATGTTAATTGGATCCGAGTGAATACACTCTTTGTGACTATAATTAATAAAAAAGAAGATCCAAGTAAAATTTTTGAAAAATTATTGAGTGCCTTGATTAATTGGCAGCCTACCCCGCATCAGTTAGTTATGTCAAAAATGCGTGCACAGATGGATGATTATGGCGTGCATGCTGAATCCGGTGTTTTAAGGGATCGTGTTTTGCAAGCGGGATGGTTGTCGCAATTTTTCCAAGAGCACGCTGACGATCGTGCGCTGAGCTGGCGCAACAATATTAGGTTCCATTGGTTTGCGCTCGGAGATAAAATTAGAGGCAAAATGAATTCATTTTCGTTGTCGGTTTCTAATTATTTGAGTGAAATGGGTGAGGATGAGGTGCTTTCCAAATTCTCCATGAATGATTTGGATCGAAAAAACATATGCTTGAGGATGAACTCATTCAATAGCTTTAAATTGGATATTGATGACGCTCACTTAATGACTGGTCATGTTCTAAAATTAAATGACGGCGATTTTTGGGTGTGCATGTCGCCAGCTTGTGATTTGATCCCTGGTCAAAAGGACGGGGGACGATTTAAGAAAATGGGTAATATGATGCCCTTTGTGGGCGTCAAGCTGTATGAAATTGGTGAGAAGATCGCACTTGAAGATGCTAATTCTAATATTCATGTATTTATGAATGAGGATTTTGGAGGAGCATGTTATTCCTTTCATCCGGGTGGAGTACATTCGGCTGCTCCACATTGGGAGATGCTATATGCTGAAAATACGGGACGATTTCAGGATAAAGCTCTAAAAGTCCATAAAATTAGTTTTGAAAAATCCGCGGCAAATGTTGTGGCTCATGAGGCAATTGTTGTTTCACAGTTTAGATATGAATATGCGCTGAATTTTTTGAATAGACTTGGTGGGAGTCTCTCGCGTGTTGGTTTGGATTATCATAATTTTGTGAGTCCTAAACCATAGATTTAGCAACAAGTGGGCTAAGCCGCGCGCACGGCACTCCCAATGACGGCCTTTGGTGAGAACAGCTGAAGCGAAAGGTGGTCGATGTCCAATGCAGCATGCCGAAGCCCACGATATCTTTTGCCAAAATTTGCTTTTGATAGCTATCAGCGCTTTACCAATAAGCGCTAGAGCCTGTTTTGACTAATATTTTGTGTTAGCAAAGCTGACTCCGGCCTTTGAGTCTCTGCAAGGTCTGTCAGCGCGACGTTCAGTTGCGGATGCGCAAATCGGTAGCCATGCGCCAACGCGGCACATGGCACTGCGTTCTGTCCGTCCAGCAGTAGGGTAGACATTTCCCCTAGCATGCTCCGCAATGGCAGCCCCGGCATACGCAGCCAGGCGCGCCGCCCAAACGATGCAGCCAGCGCCTGCGCAAACGTGGCCTGCGTCACCGCATCGGGCGCCATGGCATTGACGGGGCCTTGCAGGGTTTGGTGCGCCATCGCAAACCGCACCAGCCCCACCGCATCGGCCAGATGAACCCACGGCGCAGGTTGGCGACCATGCCCCAGCACTGCACCCAGTCCCTGGCGGGCGCTCAGCACTTGCATCGGGTAGGCGCCGCCACCGTGCCCCAGCACCACACCGCATGCGCACCACGCGCACGCCCAGGGCCTCGGCGCGCCGTGCCTCGTGCTCAATGGCCGCACAAAGGTCAGACTGGAACTCGCCCGGGCGGGGTGGGGCGGTTTCGTCCAAGAGCTCCATCGATGCGTTGGGCGATGCGCCGTAGAAGCCCACGGCCGATGCGCTGACCAGCACGCGCGGGGCTTTTTGCAGGCGCCGCATCAGGCTGACGACTGCCACGGTGGTGTCCACCCGGCTGGCCAGCAGCTGGCGTCTGCGCGCCTGGGTCCACGGCATGCCCAGCAGGCGGGCGCCTGCCAAGTGACGACAGCGTCGATGGTGGTGATGGAGCAACGTGCGTGCCGCCACATTTCAGCGTCTCACCCCCTCCGGCAGCTTCGCAATCACTTTGATCTCGAACTGAAAGCCATACAGCCAGGTCACGCCAATGCCCGTGAGCGTGGGGTGCGGCGCATTGCCCCAGTATTCGCCCATCACCTCCCATGCGGCCTCGAAATGCTTTTCTGGGTCCACCATGAACACCGTCACATCGATCACGTCGTCAAACGTGCAGCCAGCGGCCTGCAGGATGGCGTTGAGGTTGTCGAACGCCAGCCGCACCTGGGCTTGGTAGTCGGGCTCGGGCGAGCCATCGGGCCGGCTGCCCACCTGGCCCGAGACGAAGAGGAAACCGTTGGAGCGGATGGCGGGCGAGTAGCGGTTCCTTTCGTATAGCGCCTGGCGCCCGGGTGGAAAGACCACGTCGCGAGGGGATTTGTGCGTCGATGCCATGGGAGTGTTTTCCTTTCGGTAGGCCGCAGGGGCCTTGGGTTGTTGTTGAAAGGAATTTATCGGCGTGCCCCCGGCAGATAAACGGGCAAGCCTGTCCATCACTGTTTGTAAACTCCAAACAATCTCTGACGAGGCAGGAGCGCCATGGACCGGTTCGATGCAATGCAGGCGTTTGTGCGGGTGGTCGAATCGGGCAGCTTCACCAAGGCGGCCGACACGATGCACGTGAGCAAGACCACGGTGACGCAGCTGGTGCAGCTATTGGAGGCGCGGCTGCGCGTCAAGCTGCTGCACCGCACAACACGGCGGGTGCAGGTCACCGCCGATGGGGCCGTGTACTACGAGCGCGCCGTGCGCCTCTTGGCCGACATGGACGATGCCGAGACCAGCCTGTCGAGCGCGTCCGCCGCGCCCCGGGGCCGCTTGCGGGTGGATGTGCCCAGCCCGCTGGCCCGGCTGATCCTGGTGCCGGCCCTGCCGGAGTTTCATGCCCAGTACCCCGACATCCAGCTCGACATGGGCGTCAGCGACCGCATGGTGGATCTGATCGGCGACAACGTCGATTGCGTGGTGCGCGGGGGTGAGATTCAGGACCAGTCGTTGATTGCGCGGCGTGTGGGCGACCTGCAACTGGGCGTGTACGCGGCGCCCAGCTACCTGGATCGTGCGGGCAGCCCTGTACACCCGCACGAGCTGGAGAATTCGCACCACCGTGTGGTGGGCTTTTTGTGGTCGCGCACGGGCAAGACGTTTCCGTACGCGATGCGGCGTGGCGCCGAGGACATTCAGGTGCAGGGCCGCTATGTATTGGCTGTGGACGACGGCAACGCCTACCTCGCGGCCGGGCTGGCCGGCATGGGCGTTCTTTGGCTGCCGCACTACATGGCCCGCCCGCACCTGGGCAGCGGCGAACTGGTGCCCCTGCTGGAAGACTGGGCGCTCGACCCCATGCCGCTGTACGTGGCCTACCCACCCAATCGCCACGTCAGCGCCAAGGCGCGGGTGTTCATCGACTGGGTGGCAACGCTGATGGCAAAGCATGCGCCGCCGGTGCGCCCGCCGGGCAAGCGGCCCAGCCGGGCGGGGGACTGACCACCCGTCTGACCACCGCCGCTGTACATACCTGGGGCCGGATCAGGCCTGCGCGACACGCACCGGCGCGCCCGCAGCCTTCAACGCATTGCGCACCCGGGCGGGCGTTGCGGCCGGCACCACCAGGCCAGCCAGCGCCTTGAGCGGCGCCACGGTGAATGCCGATGCGGCGCCCAGCTTGTCGGCAGACGCCAGCACCACCGTCTCGGCCGCGCGCTGGTGCAGGGCGCGTTTGACGGCGGCCTCCTCAAAATCGCCCGTGGTCAGGCCCGCTTCGGCGTGCACGCCGGTCACGCCCATCAGGTACAGGTCTGCACGCAATTGCGCCGCCGCTTCGACCACGCTGGCGCCCACGTTCACCATCGAATGGCGGAACAGCCGGCCGCCGAGCACCAGCACCTCGATCTCGGTATGCGCCGCCAATGCCACGGCCACGGCCGGGCTGTGCGTGACCACCGTGGCGCGCAGGTCCAGCGGAAGGTGTTGCACCACCTGCAGCGAGGTGGTGCCGCCGTCGAGGATCACCACCTGGCCAGGCTGCACCAGAGCCGCGCCGGCACGGCCCAGTGCGCGCTTGTCGTCGGTGGCAAGGTGCTCGCGCACCTGCAGGTTGCCCACGGCCTTTGATGCGGGCAGGGCGCCACCGTGCACGCGCTGCAGCTGGCCCTCGGCCGCCAACTCGCGCAGGTCGCGCCGCACAGTGTCTTCCGAAATCCCAAGTTCCTCGCTGAGTGCCTTGGCCACGATCTGGCCGTCTTGCCGCAGGCGATCCAGGATGAGTTGTTTGCGTTGGGTGGTGAGCATGGGCGTGAAGCGGGGCAACCATGGATCAAAACCAGGGTTGCATAAATTTGCATGTTTGTGCATGATATTGCACGATTAAAAATTTGCAAGACCATGTCCACCCCCACCCACCCAAACCCTCCGCTCCTGGTGCTTATTGCTGGCCCCTACCTCTCGGGCACCGACGGCGACCCCGTGGTGCACCCCGTGAATGAATGGCCGCTGCGGCAGCACGCCTGCGCCGCCAACGCCATTCCCGCAACGGAGCCAAGCCTGTGAGCCGCCCCGTGCCCGCACCGGTGCCTGCCAGTACCGAGCAGGTCAAGCTGCAGTCGGTGGAGGTGCTGTCCGACCATTGGTACACCCTGCGCAAGGTGACCTTTGACCTGCGCCGCCGCGACGGCCAGTGGCAAACGCTCAGCCGCGAGGCCTATGACCGCGGCAACGGCGCGGCCCTGCTGCTGTATGACCCGCGCCGTCGTACGGTGGTGCTCACACGCCAGTTCCGGCTGCCGGCGTTCCTCAACGGCAGTGCCGACGGCATGTTGATCGAAACCTGCGCCGGCCTGCTCGACGGGGACGACCCCGAAACCTGCATCCGTCGCGAAGCAGAGGAAGAAACCGGCTACCGCGTGCGCCAGCCACGCAAGGTGTTCGAGGCCTACATGAGCCCCGGCTCGGTCACCGAAAGGCTTCACTTCTTTATCGCCGAATACGAACCGCAGGATCGCATCCGCACCGGAGGTGGCCTCGCCCACGAGGGCGAGGACATCGAAGTGATCGAGATGCCACTGGCCGAAGCCCTGGCGGGCATTGGCAGCGGCGTGATCGAGGACGGCAAGACGGTGATGCTGCTGCAGCATGTGGCGTTGATGCTGCAGGAGGCGGCGGGATGAGGACATGCAGGCGGCGCAGGCGTTAAGGCCTGCGATGCCTATCGCGGTGTGCCGCCGGGCAATGCGCCGCCGCGCATCAGGCCTTCTTCTTCACCAGCCCGTAGATCACCAGCAGCACGATGGCGCCGATGATCGATGCGATCCAGCCGACGGACGCATTGGGCCCGTACCAGCCCATGGCCACGCCCACATAGCGCGCCAACAGCGACCCGGCAATGCCGAGAACGGTGGTCATGATCAAGCCCAATTTGTCATTGCCCGGCTTCAAGGCGCGCGCGAGCAATCCGACGATGAAGCCGACAACGATGGTTCCGAGAATGGAAAACATGGAATTCCTTTGTGATGATGGTCAAGCCGCACCGATGGCCCGGCAGCGACTGTAATTGCATTTCTGACCACGGTTTTCCACGCAGGATCCAGGTTGTTGCAGGGCAACGGCGCACATTGAGAATGGCCTGCATGCTCCTGGCGAGGCGATGGTGGCGCGGATCGGCACGGCGCCTTGGTCCTTGCAGGCACGATAATGGATGGCGCTATTATTTCAGTAGCTAACAGCGCTTATATTTCAAGCGCCAGCGGCCATTTTTTCTCATGGTCTCGTTTTTCCAACCCGCCCCCGCTCCTCCATGCAAGCTTTGCTCGACGCCATCGCCGCCATGCCCCTGCCCGTTGAGGCCCAACGCGTCTTTCACGGGCGGGGCGGGCTGCATCCGGGTTCTGAGCAGTGGTCGCTGGACGCCTACCCGCCGGTGTTCGTACTGACCAGTTTCGCCCCCGCCAAGGACGAAGACCTGGCCGCCATCGGCGCCGCGTTGCAGGCGCGCTGGGCGCAGATCGCACCGGCTGGCGAGCCGCTCAACTGGGTCTTTCAGCACCGGGGCGAGGCTCTGCGCATGGAGGGCCGTAGCGAAACACGGCTGATGGCCGGCGCCGTGCCCGACCCGCACGTCGTGAGGGAGGCTGGCGCGCGCTATCGCGTGCATGTGCTGCGTGGGCAAAACCACGGCCTGTTCCTGGACATGGCCGAGGGCCGCCGCTGGGTGCGCGACCACGCGGCCGCCCGCAGCACCGACCGCTATGGCCTGAAGGTGCTCAACCTGTTCGCCTATACCTGCGCTTTCTCGGTGGTGGCGCTGCAGGCGGGCGCCAAGCACGTGGTCAACGTAGACATGAGCCATGGCGCAATCGGCATCGGGCAGCAAAACCACCAGCTCAACGGCATCACCACGGGCGCGGCGTTTTTGCCGCATGACATTTTCAGCAGCTGGGGCAAGATCACCCGCAGCGGGCCGTATGGCCTGGTCATCGTGGACCCGCCCAGCTACCAAAAGGGCAGCTTCGTGGCCACCAAGGACTACGCACGGCTGATGCGCCGCCTGCCCGACCTGCTGGCACCTGGCGGGCATGCACTGCTGTGTCTGAACGCGCCCGAGCTGGGCGTGGGCTTCCTGCAAAAGCAGATGCAGGAGCTGGCGCCTGAACTGCACTTTGTCGAACGGGTGGCCAACCCGGCTGTGTTTGCGGATGTGGACCCCGAGCGCGCCCTCAAGGTGCTGGTGTACGCCGCCCCGAACCTTTGAACAGGGTCTCAGAACCTGTGCCAAATCTTTTTGGAGTTGCCCAAGTGTCTTGCCGGGATGGGCTGCTAGGCGCAGCGCTTGCCAATAGCCCGTGCCATTGGCAAGCGGTGCAACAACGCAGACCGCCCGGCAAGGCACTTGCCCGAAGGGTTGGAGTGAAATCGGGTGATTGAACGCCCCGGCTGCTTGCATGGGCATGAGCCCATGCAGCGCATCCGAAGCATCCACGTCCATCACGATGGCACTCCAATGCAATCTCCAAAAAGACTTTGAACAGGTTCTCAGGGCCGCTTGCGAGTGCCATTTGGGCTTTGTGGGTTATGGGTAGCTTCTGATATTCTTTGCGGCGCCTGTGTGAACCACAGGCCCACGTTCTCACGGCCTCGCCGCCTGGCGCATTCCTGGCGTGTTGGTGCGCGCTTCACCAGGTTCTTCTCATCGACGTATGGTCCGATTTTTCTTGATTTTCATCGCCGTCTTGGCGGTCCTCTTTCGCATCGACATGCTCGATGAGGTGCAACGGGTCGCCATCGAGCCCTGGACCAGCCTGCTCGCCACCGCCAGCGCAGCGCTGATGACCCCGCTGGACTCGGATGTGGCGCACCATGGCCGCATCCTGATGAGCAAGGCCACGGGTTTTGCGGTGTCCATCGAGGCGGGCTGCAACGGCGTGGAGGCTGCCATCATCCTTATCGCCGGCATGATCGCGTTTCCTTCCAGCTGGAAACACAAGCTCGCCGGCATCGCCATCGGCATTGCGGCGGTGCAGGTCGTCAACCTGCTGCGCATCATCAGCCTGTACTACCTGGGCAAGTGGAACATGACCGTGTTCGAGTTTGCCCACCTGTACCTCTGGCAGGCGCTCATCATGCTGGATGTGCTGGATGTGCTGGTGGTCTGGATGCTCTGGATTCGCTGGATCGCCCGCCAGCAACCTCCCTCACCCCCTCAACCCCCCCTCGCCAATGCAGCTTAGTTCTGTCGGACGTTTTCTGCTGGTTGCCATTGCCAGCCTGCTGTGCCTGATGCCGCTGTGGTACTACCTGTCGCCACAACTGTCCAAGCCCGTGTTCTTCATGGCGGGCGAGGCGGCTTCCACCTTGTTTCACTGGGCATTGAGCTACACCCAGAAAGAGACCACGGCGTTGTTGAACACCACGCTCAAGGTGGTCTCCGTGCAAAACGGCCAGTTCAAGTCGGGCAAGCTTGCGCCTTTGGTGGACTACCGCTTGCTGGGCTACGGCATCGTGATCTTCTGGGCGCTGGTGCTGGCATCGTTTCCCCGTCACTGGGGGCGCAAGCTGCTCATAGGCTCCTTGGCCATGCTGCCGATCCAGGCACTCAACGTGGCCCTGCAGTGGTGCAACGATGTCTTCAACCGGGCGGGGCCTGAGGTGTTTGTGCAGACGGGACTGCCCGGGTGGGTGGCCGACGTGGTGGCATTTCTGTACCACTTCAACCTGTTCATCTTTACCGCACTGGCCCCGGTGATGCTGTGGCTGTTGCTGGACCGGGAGTTCCTGGCCAAGCTCCACGCCCAGGCGCGTGCCGCCGTGGCCGTTCAGCGGCCACAGTAAAGCGGGGAGGCCCCAGGGCGGGGGGCAAAGCAGGGCAAGCCTGTGGCTCAGCCCAGCATCTCCATGATTGCAGCCCACTCTACGGGCTCCACGGGGGTGATGGACAGGCGGTTTCCGCGCTGCAGCACCCGCATCTGCGCCAGATCCGGGTGCTCCCGCAGCTGCGCCAAACCCACCACCCGTGTCTTGCGCTGCGCCTGCACATCCAGCAGCAGCCAGCGGGGTTTGTCGGCAGGGGATTTGGGGTCGTAGTACGGCGAGGCGGGGTCAAACTGCGTCGGGTCGGTTCGTGTGCCGCTCGCCACGCGCGCAAGGCCGGCAATGCCTGGTTCGGGGCAACTGGAGTGGTAGAACAAAACGCCATCGCCCACCTGCATGTCGTCGCGCATGAAGTTGCGGGCCTGGTAGTTGCGCACGCCCGTCCAGGGCACGGTGGCATTGGGCGCGGCCAGGGCGTCGTCGATGGAGCATTCCTCGGGCTCGGATTTCATGAGCCAGTAGCGCGCGGGGCGGGGTGTGGCAGAGACAGTCATGGCCGCCATTCTGGCAAAGGTGTGGTGGTGCGCATACAGGACAGGCCACGCATGTTTTACCAAGGCGCTTCTGTTTTTATAGCTAATTGCGCTTGATGGATAAGCGCTGGGTGCCATTTTGGTTTGTGTTTCAGCGTCTGAACTGCAGCAGAACGGACCCTGCAAAACCACAAGGGCCCGTAGGAGTTGCAAAACGTACTGGCCCGCCGCCGCCGCAAGCCGCAGAATCAGCGCCGCCCGGGTTCCGGAAGAACAAAAGCCCCCGGCAAGGGGGCACGCAGAGGGAGGGTGTATGGCCAACCAGGCACGGCGGCGCACCAAAGGCGCCAACCATCAGGCAGCGGCAAGCAACAAAAGCAGCTCCTGGTTTCTCATGCTGTTTGCGCTGCCGTTTTCCGCCGTGGGCATTGGCATGCTGCTGCTGGGTGTGCTGCCCACTCTGTACGACTGGTCGCGCATGCAGTTCTGGCATGAGGTGCCCGCACGGGTGGTTTCGGCCCAGCTGAACACGCACCGGGGCAGCAAATCAGGCAGCACCTACAGCGTGTCGGTCCACTACCGTTATGAAGTGGCGGGCGTGGCGTATGACGGCCACCGGCCTGCCATCAACACCTTGGCCGACAACATTGGCAACTTCCATGAGAACCTGGCCTGGCGCTTGGAGAGCGCCCAGCGCAGCGGAATGCCTGTGCCGGTGTGGGTGAACCCGTCGCGCCCGCAGAATTCGGTGGCCGACCGCAGCCTGCGCCTGAGTCTGCTGGGTTTTCAGATGATTTTTGTGGTGCTGTTTGGTGGCGCCGGGGTGGGCATGTTGATCTGGGGGTGGAGCCTTCGGCGCAGCGATGCACACAAGGCGGAGCGCTTGCAGACCCTGGGCGGTGAGCCATGGCTTGCCAACAGGGCATGGGCCGACAACCGCATCCGCTCCAGCAAGCGCTGGGAGGTGTGGTTCGCCTGGGGCTTTGCCGTGGTGTGGGGTGCCATTGCCTACCCCGCGGCGTTGTCGGCCATTCCCCGCGCCTGGCGCAACGAGAACCACATCGTGCTGTGCGTGCTGGTGCTGATGGTTGCCGTGGGGCTGGGCCTGCTGGTGTGGGCCGTGCGCGCCACGCTGGATGCGCGGCGCCATGGCGAGGTGCGGCTGGTGATGGACCCGTTTCCTGGAGCCATCGGCGGGCATGTGGGCGCCACCGTGGACCTGCCCGGTGTGCCGTACCGGCCTGATCTGCGGTTTGCCGTGACGCTGCGCTGTGCCTACCACTACCAGACGCGCACGGGAGGCGGCGACAACAGCAGCGAATCGCGTGAGCAGATCGTGTGGGAGGGCGAGGGTGCCGCACAGGTGCAACCCCAGGGACGGGGCAGCCGCGTGGCGTTCCGCCTGAGCGTGCCCAAGGGCCTGCCCGAGTCTGAACAACCTGTGGGCACCAACGAGCACCACTGGGCGGTGCTGCTGGGAAGCACCGATCCGGCGCTGAAGTTCTCACGCCGGTTTGAGGTGCCCGTGTATGCCACGGGTGCCGAATCCACCTGGCTCGCACACGACGCCGCCAAGCACCCGCAGGTGCAGGCCCAGCGCGATGCCGAGCTGGACGCGGTGAGCGACATCGAGCCCGTGGAAGGTGGCGTGCGGCTGTACCAGCCCTACGGCCGCCTGTGGCGGCAGAACCTGCTGTGGCTGGTGATGGGCGGGGGCTTCCTGGGCCTGGGCGTGATGGCGGGCTACATCGGCGCGCCTGTGTTGTTTCCGCTGGCGTTTGGTGGTGTGGGCGGCGCCATGCTGGTGTGGGGCTTCTATGCAGTGTCCAATAGCCTGACCGTGCAGCTGGACCGCCAGGGCCTGCGCACCGAACGCCGTCTGTTGGGCCTGATGCTGGCCTGGCGGCAGGTGCCTGCGCACGACATTGCCCGCCTCTCCATCCAGGAAAGTTATACGCTGCAAAGTGGTCACCAGCGCACCACGTTCTTTCGGGTGCAGGTGAATCTGCGCAACGGCAAGAGCGTGAGCATTGCAGACAGCCTCCAGGGCCGCCCTGTGGCGGAGCAGATGCTGAGCACCTTGGCCAAAGCCACGGGCTATGCCCGGTGAAGGGGTGGGTTCAGCGCGCCTTGCGAAATGTGAGGTTGATGCGGTAGCTGCCCGTCATCGGGTGATGGGCCTCAGGTAGCGGCAACACCCCATGAAACCGCAGCCGCGCCGGGCCCCCCCACACCACGACATCTCCATGCATCAGCGCAATGCGCCGCGCCTTGTCGGAGCGCTGTGCACCGCCCCAAAGAAACACCGCCGGAATGCCGAGCGACACGGACACGATGGGGTGCGCGTAGTTGCCCTCGTCCCGGTCCTGGTGCAGCGACAGCCGGGTGCCAGGGGCATATCGGTTGATGAGGCAGGCGTCAGGCGCAAAGCCGGGGAAGCCCGCTGCTTGCGCCGCGTCAAATGCCAGCTGGCGCAATAGCGGCGGCATGGCGGGCCAGGGCTGGCCGCTGTCGGGGTCGAGGGGGTCGTAGCGGTAGCCGCTGCGGTCGCTCACCCAGCCGAGTCTTCCGCAGTTGGTCATGGCCACCGACATGCGCAGGCCCCCGGGGGTGATGAGGTGCCGAAAGGGGGCTTGTGCCGTCACTTGCTGTACCGCTTGCAGCAGGTCTGCCGCCTTCTCCAGCGCAAAGCCGCGCAGCACCATGGCGCCGGGCTCCAGCACCTCGGGCGGCTGGGCAGGCTGGGGTGGGTCGTCGAAAAGGCTCAGGCTCATAACGGTGGCAATCCATGGCGACGGTGTGGACCGCAGCTGCCGTCGTCCCCGGAGGGGCAGGCGCGAAGCGGCACAGGGGGAACATCATCCAGCATCGTGAAAGATCACACCCAGCGTGTGCCGCTGCCCGCTGCGCAAGCGGCTTACGCCATGTCGCATCTGCACGCGGTACGGCCCGCGCGTGCCCTGCACGGGGCGGTGGTGCACGGCAAACACCACGGCGTCGCCGCGCTGCAGCGGCACCACCTCGGCCCGCGACTGCATGCGCGGGCGCTGCTCGGTCAGCACGAATTCGCCGCCCGTGAAGTCGCGCCCGGGCTCTGACAGCAGCACCGCGACCTGCAGCGGAAACACATGCTCGCCATACAGGTCCTGGTGCAGGCAGTTGTAGTCGCCAGCGCCGTATTGCAGCAGCAGTGGGGTGGGGCGCACCTGGCCTGCGGCGTGGCAGCGGGCAATGAAGTCGGCGTGCCGGGCGGGGTAGCGCACATCGATGCCCATGGCGGTGTTCCACTGGTTGGCGATGGGCGCCAGGTGCGGGTACAGTGCCTCGCGCAGCCCGGCCACCACATCGGGCAGTGGGTAGCTGAAGTACCGGTATTCGCCCTGGCCAAAGCCGTGGCGCTGCATCACCACGCGGCTGCGGAAGGTGCTCTCATCCGCGTTGCCATACAAGCGGGCCAGCGCGGCGCATTCGGTGGCGCTGAGCAGTTGCGGCAGTACCGCGTTGCCTTGCTGGTGCAGGGCCTCCGTGGTTGTTGGCCAGTCGATGGCAACTGCACGCTGCGCCCAATCGTCGTTCTTCAGATCGGGTTGGTGAGACAGCGGGACAGCGCTCATGCCACCTTCTCCGCCTGCGGTTGTGCGGGCTCTGGCGCGGCTTCACGCGTCAGCAGCGCACGTTTGCGTTCCACCCCCCAACGGTAGCCCGACAACGCGCCATCGCTTTTCACCACCCGGTGGCAGGGTATGGCCACCGCCAGCGCATTGGCCGCGCAGGCCTGCGCCACGGCGCGCACGGCGGTGGGGGCGCCTATGCGCTGGGCCACCTCGGCGTAGCTTGCAGTCTGCCCGGCGGGTATGGCCTGCAGGGCCTGCCACACGCGTTGCTGAAACGCCGTGCCACGCACGTCCAGCGGCAGGTTCAGCCCCAGGCCCGGGGCCTCGACAAACGCTACCACCTGTGCCACCAGCGCTTCAAACGCGGTATCCCCGCCGATCAGGTGGGCCTGTGCAAAGCGGTCCTGCAAGTCGCGCACCAGGGCGTCTGCGTCGTCGCCCAGCAAGATGGCGCAGATGCCCCGGTCGCTCTGGGCGACCAGAATGGCGCCCAGCGAACACTGGCCAATCGCAAAGCGGATGTCTTGCGCAGCGCCCCCCGCGCGGTAGCGGCTGGGCGTCATGCCCAGGACCTGGGCCGATTGTTCGTAAAAGCGGCTGCTGGACTGGTAACCCGCGCTGTAGATCGCGTCCGTCACCGAGGCCGTGTGTGCGTTGTCGAGCGCACTGCGCAGGCGCTGCGCACGCTGGGCGGCGGCATACGCCTTGGGCGTGAGGCCCGTGGACTGCTTGAAGATGCGGTGCAGGTGCGACGGGCTCAGGCCCATCTGGGCGGCCAACGCATCCAGCGTGGGCGCTTCACCGGCGGCAGCGCCTTCGATGATGCGGCAGGCCTCGGTGACCAGCGCGGCGTGGTGCGACAACGCTGTGGGCTGCCGGGGCTTGCAGCGCTGGCAGGGGCGAAAGCCTGCGGCTTCTGCATCCGCGCAGCTGTGGTGAAACCGCACATTCTCCGGCCGGGGTGCACGCGCCGCGCAGCTGGGGCGGCAATACACGCCCGTGGTCTGCACCGAATACCAAAAGCTACCGTCTGCCGCTGCGCTGCGCGCCGCCACCGCCGCCCAGCGCGGGTCGGCTTGGGTGGCGGCGGCCTGTGCGGCCTTGGTGGAGGGGGTGGCGCGGTGGGGCATGGAGACGGCGTAGGTAAATGGTCGGTCCGGGATGTTGGCGCTGCGCTGGGTGGCGTTCGGGTTCATGGTGGATGGCTCACAAGGGGGTTGCGATGCCATGCACTCTAGGGATGGGGTGCGCAGTGTGCACTCCGAAGCTTGCTTTTGAATTCTGCGACACGCCACCGAGGTGCTTTTAGTGCTGAATTGCTCTCGATTCAATAGCTGCTAGCGCTTTCCCATCAAGCGCTAGAGGCCTAAAAGGCACAAATCTACCGGCTGTTGTGTGGGATTGATCGCGCCCCCATCTTTTAGACTGCACCCGGCTTGCCGCCAGCGCCCAGGCCAACCAGAACAAAGCCCACCATTCGGGAGGAGACCCATTTATGCCGCACATCCGCCACGCACGCAGGGCGGGGTTCCACAAGGCCCTGTTGCTCACCTTGTTTGTCGCCGCAGGGGGCGTGGGGACTACTGCAGGGGCCGCTGACCCACAGGCTGCAAACCCTCTGGTGGGCCGCTGGAAGGTGGCCAGCATCAACGGCGCGCCGCCGCCCAAGTTCCTGGCGGGCCAGGTGCTGGTGATTCAGGCCGATGCGCAGGTCATCAACCTCGACCTGGGTGCATCCGGTGGCACAGCCGCATCGGAGGGCGCCGTGCAGAAAGCCCTGCGCGACGCTCTGATGCGCGGCACCTGGCGTGCCGACAAGGCGCGGCTGTATGTGTCGAACAGCCCGCGCCGCGACACCGGCAGCGCCTACGCCATCACGCAACAAGGCAAGTTGCTGAGCCTGGACCCGGACCCGTATTTCTCGAATGCGGACGTACCCTCCAAAGCCACCTACGAGCGCTTGCCGTGACGTCCCCCGCGTCCCCACGCCGCGCGGCGCAGCGGCGTGAAAAGCTGCCGGGAGGCATTTGGGTTCTGGCCTTGTTTGCTGTGCCCTTTGCCGCTGCGGGCATCGGAATCTTCTGGTTCATGGTGGCTTCGCCCTTGGTGGACTGGGCGCGCATGCAAACCTGGAACCAGGTGCCTGCGGTGGTCGAATCTGCCACGCTGCAAAGCCATCATCCCAGCAAGGGTGGCACCACGCACAGCGTTTCGGTGCGCTACCGGTATGTGGTGGAGGGCGTGACCTACACCGGGCAGCGCGCCGCCATTCACGAGCGGGCCGACAACATTGGCAGCTTTCAAGAAGAACTGGGCCGCCGTCTGCAGGGCTTGCAGCGCACTGGCAAAGCCGTGCCGGTGTGGGTCAATCCCCGCAACCCTGCCGAGTCGATTGTGGATCGCCGCCTGCGGCCGGGCCTCATCACCCTGGCACTGGTGTTGTCATCGGTGTCGGCATGGTTTGGGCTGGCGGTGCTGGCAAAGATAGCCCGCGCCGTCTGGAACGGTGGCATGCCTGTCTTGCCGGGCTCTTAGCCTCCGCCCCGAGAGGTAGGCGCGCCACAGGCCCAAGGTACGAGCCAAGGCCTGCATTACCGCAGGTTTCCAAAAATGCAATCAAGTTGCGTTATGCTTCATTAACGCAAGGTAGTTGCATTTGTTCGTGCTGGGCCAGACGGCGACCGGAGCAACCTGCAACACAACACGCATGCCAACCTCCATGACCTCTGCCACTACCCACCGCACTCCACGCCGCCCGCATACCCGCCTTCCCGTCACCGTGCTCTCGGGCTTTCTGGGCGCGGGCAAGACGACGCTGCTCAACCACATCCTGAACAACCGCGAGGGCCGCCGCGTGGCGGTCATCGTGAATGACATGTCCGAGGTCAACATCGATGCGGCCCTGGTGCGCCAGGGCGGCGCTGAGCTGTCGCGCACCGATGAGAAGCTGGTGGAGATGAGCAACGGCTGCATCTGCTGCACGCTGCGCGAAGACCTGCTGCTGGAGGTGGAACGCCTGGCCAAGGAGGGCAGGTTCGACCAGCTGGTGATCGAATCCACCGGCATCTCCGAGCCCTTGCCCGTGGCCGAAACCTTCACTTTCACGGGGGAAGACGGCAAAAGCCTGTCGAGTATTGCGCGGCTGGACACCATGGTCACCGTGGTGGACGCGTTCAACTTCCTCAAGGACTACAGCTCGCGCGACAGCCTGCAGGCCCGTGGCGAATCACTGGGCGAGGAGGACCAGCGCACGGTGGTGGACTTGCTGATCGAGCAGATCGAGTTCTGCGACGTGATCGTGCTCAACAAGGTGGATTTGATCGACGCAGCGCAGCGCGAGCAGCTCATGGCGATCTTGCGCAGCCTGAACCCGCGTGCGCGCATGGAGGTGTCGCAGTTCGGCAAGGTGGCGCTGGCCTCGGTGCTGGACACCAAGCTGTTCGACTTTGACGAGGCGTCCAAGGCGCCCGGCTGGCTGGCCGAGTTACGTGGCGAACACACGCCCGAGACCGAGGCCTACGGCATCAGCAGCTTTGTCTACCGCGCCCGCGTGCCGTTCCATCCACGCCGCTTTTTTGATTGGGTAGAAAGCGAGTGGCCCGGCGTGGTGCGGTCCAAGGGGTTCTTCTGGCTGGCCAGCCGCCCGGCGTATGCGGGGTCGTGGTCGCAGGCCGGCGCCGTGGCGCGCCATAGCGCCGCAGGCTTCTGGTGGGGCGCAGTGCCCCGCGATCGCTGGCCGCGTGATGCTGAATCCTTGGCGGCCATCCAGAAAAACTGGGCCGATGGCGTGGGCGACGCCCGGCAGGAGCTGGTGCTGATCGGTATCGGCATGGACGAATCCAAACTGCGCCAACGCCTGGACGCCTGCCTGCTGACCGATGCGGAGATGGCCCAGGGCCCGCATGCGTGGACGCGCTTTGACGATCCGTTTCCCGCTTGGTCGTGATGGCTAGTCTCTGGAATAGGGCCGTTTCATGAGCTTGCACCCGAACCCCGGCGTCCGCGCGGACCCGCTCAAGCAGGCAGGGCTTAAGGCCACGCTGCCGCGCATGAGGATCCTGGAGATCTTTCTGGCCGCGCAGGCGGCGCCCGATGGGCTGCGCCACTTCACGGCCGAAGATGTGTACCGGCGCATGCTGCATGAACGCACGGATGTGGGCCAGGCCACGGTGTACCGCGTGCTGGCCCAACTGGAGCAGGCGGGCCTTTTGCGGCGCAGCAGCTTTCAAGCGGACCGCGCGGTGTATGAGCTGGACGACGGTTTGCACCACGACCACCTGGTGTGCCTGGACTGCGGCAAGGTCGAGGAATTCCACGACGCATCCATCGAATCCCGCCAGGCCGAGATTGCACACGCCAAGGGCTTTCGGCTGCAGGAGCATGCGTTGTCGCTCTACGGCACCTGCACGCGTACCGACTGCCCTTCGCGCCCGCAGCGTGCAAAGGTGTGAACTGCGCGAATTGCCTGCATTGCTATATTAGTAATAGCTGCTAGCGCTTGTTGGACAAGCGCTAGAGGCCAAAAACGCTCAAACTTCTGGTGGCTGCAACGGCCGGGGCCGCCGTTTGCCCGTGCCGCCCCAGCGCAGCGCGTCTTCTCCCGGAATGCCCAGCGGGTTGTTGACTGGCTCGCTCAAAGGCGCCAGCAGTGCGTGCAGGTCGGCCTCGCTGAACTTGACCGCGCCTTCAGCATCGTGGCCCAACACGCCCTGGGCCAGCGCGGCCTTGCGGGCTTGAAGCTCCAGCATGCGTTCTTCGATGCTGCCTTCCACCACCAGCTTGTAGACAAACACGGGCTGGTCCTGCCCGATGCGGTGGGCGCGCGCGGTGGCCTGCTCTTCGACGGCGGGGTTCCACCAGGGGTCGAGGTGGATCACGGTGTCGGCGGCGGTGAGGTTCAGGCCCAGACCACCGGCCTTGAGGCTGACGAGCAGGATGGGGGCGCTGGTCCCGTCCTGCGCCTGGAACTGCCGCACCACCGCGCCACGCTGGCGGGGGGGCGTCTGGCCGGTGAGGGTGAGGTAGTGCAGGGCCAGGGTGTCGAGCATCTCGGCTGCCAGGCCTAGCATCTCGGTGAACTGCGAGAACACCAGCACGCGGCGGCCTTCATCGACCAGGGCGGGCAGCATGTCGGCCAGCAGTTCGAGCTTGGCGCGCTCCATGGTGTGGGCGGTCTTCGTGGTTCCTTTGACCAATCGGGGGTCGCAGCAGACCTGGCGCAGTTTCAGCAGTGCATCGAGGATGGTGATCTGCGCGCCGTCAAAGCTCTGGCGCTCCAGCGCACGGCGCACCTGTTTGTCGGCCGTGCTGCGCACGGCCTCGTACAGCTCGCGCTGTTTGCCTTGTAGCTGCACGCGCTGGATGACTTAGGTGCGCGGCGGCAGTTCTGTCGCCACGTCCTGCTTGCGGCGGCGCAGGATGAAGGGGCGCACGCGCTGGGCCAGCAGCTGGGCGCGCAGGGTTTCGCCGTTTTCTTCGATGGGCTTGCGCCAGCGCGCGTTGAAGCTGCGCACATCGCCCAGAAAGCCGGGCATCAAAAAGTCGAACTGGGCCCACAGCTCGCCCAGGTGGTTTTCGAGCGGCGTGCCCGTCAGGCACAGCAGGTGGGGCGCCTGCAGCTTGCGCAGGGCGCGGGCGCTGCGGCTGCCGGCGTTCTTCACCATCTGCGCCTCGTCCAGGATCAGCAGGTGAAACGGCTGCGCGGCCAGCGCGTCCACGTCGCGCCACAGCAGGGGGTAGGTGGTCAGCACCAGGTCGTGGTCGGCCATCTGCAGGTAGCGCTGGCCGCGGCTCGCACCGTGCAGCGCCAGCACGCGCAGGTTGGGGGCCATGCGGGCGGCCTCGGCTTGCCAGTTGAAGAGCAGTGAGGTGGGCAGCACCACCAGGGCGGGGCGGGTCAGGCGCCCGGCCTCCTTTTCGGCCAGCACATGGGCCAGCGCCTGTGCGGTTTTGCCCAGGCCCATGTCGTCGGCCAATATGCCGCCCAAGCCCTGCGCGCGCAGGTACTGCAGCCAGGCCAGGCCCTCCAGTTGATAGGGGCGCAGTTGCACCTGAAGTCCCTGCGGTGCAGCCACCGGCTGGGGCGTGCCGATGGTGCGCAGGCGCTTGGTCAACTGCGCCAGCCCCGCATCGCCCTGCAGCTGCCAGTCGTTGTTCCAGCCATTGACCGTACCCACGCGGTGGGCCAGCACCAGCCCGGCGCGCAGGGCTTCGATGCGGCGGGCCTCCCACGCTCCCAGGTGCAGCGGATCGCCGTCCTTGCGCTGGTTGCGGGTCGGGTCGGTCAGCAGATCGACCATGGCGCCCACGATGGCCTTGAGCGGCCCGGCGGGCGCGTCGATGCGTTTGCCGCCGGGTGCGCGCAGCGAAATGATGGCGATGTCGTCGATGGCGGCCATCTGCTGCGCGTTGAGCCAACGGGCGTCGCGGCGCAACAGGTCGGCCAGCATGGGCGCCAGGTCCAGCGTTTCGCCGTCGATCTCGATACCGAGGCTGAGCAGCCAGGCGCCTTCGCGCTCGGGCAGTTGCAGCTTTTGCACGGGGCGTTCGCGTGCGGCCAGCGGGCCGTCCACCTCCTTGCCCAGCAGCTCGCCGGTGTCAGGGGCGATCAGCAGCTTCCAGCGCAACACGGGCACGCTTTCGTGCGCAAAGCCGGGCTGCACCACCACGCTCCAGCCCTCGGCGCGCAGTTGGGGGATCTGTTCGGCCCAGAAGTCGCCAAAGTGGGCCTCCTGCGCCAGCGTCCACACGGGGCCCAGCGTGGCGGCTGCGGCGCGGTGGCGCCATTGCAGCTTGTTCGCATCGACGGGGATCAGGCCCAGATCCCACACGCGGTCCATGGCGTCGGCCTCGGCGCCCAGGTTGCGCTGCATGCGCACAACCGGGCCGCCGGTGTCGAACAGGTCTTGCACGGGGCCCGGGCGCGCGTTGAGGATGGACGTGGGGGCAGGCGTCTGCCAGTGGGCGCCATCATCAGTGCGGTAGGTCCAGTCAATCTGCACCAGCGTCACGCTGTCGCCGCGCGGCCCCAGCTTGCCCTGGGGCGCCATGCCCAGCAGGCCGTCGCCCCGGCCCAGGGTCATGAGGGTGATGCGCGGGCGGAAGTGGCCGGTGGTTATGCCAGAGTTGTGGGCGCTTTCGGGGGCAGGGCGGTCGGGTTGAACAGACGTGGGGGGCTCATCGTTGCGCAGCAGCGCCATTACGCGTGCGGCTTCCGCATCACTCAGGGGCGCTAGCGCCTGCAGCTGGGCTGGCCCGGCCTGGGTGCGCAGGGCCAGCACCCAGGCCTGTACCAACGCCGCCCGGTCAGCGCGGGACGGGATGGGTTTTGTGGGGCGGGCACCGGATGCAGGCATAGGCCGCCGATTGTGCCGTGCCGGCGGCGTCCCGGACTGCGCCTAGAACTCCCAGGCCATGCCCACCTGGCTGAACGTGCGGCCGTTGCCACGGCCCACGGCGGCGGATGCTTTGAGCCCGTCGGTGATGGCGTAGCGCAGGCCCACGGCCTTGTCCGGGCGCGACCTTTGTTCGCCGTACACCTCAGACGTGAGCTGCAGTTGTTCAGTAAGCGGAATCTCATAGCCCACGGCCCAGGTGGCCGCACGGTGGCGGGCGCCTTGTGCCCTGACGGTTTTGTGGCCGGCATTGAGGTGCAGCACCTGCGCATTGGCCAACCGGTAGCTGGCCAGCGCTGTGAGGGCGGTTTCGCGCTCGGTGAAACGCTGTGGGGTGGCGTGGTCGCGAACGCGGGTGTGGCCCATGTCGAACCGCGCCCCCACCGACCAGCCTGTTTCGTTCTGGATGGGCACCCACTTCACACCCCAGCCATGCCCGTGGAAGGTGGTGGATGCACCCATGGCCGTGTCTTTGGCGCGTGCCAGCGAGACCTCCATTTCCAGCTGTGGCGCGACGCCAGCGCCAAAAAGCAGCTCGGCACCTCGGGTCTTGTCATCGCGGCCGAAGACACCTTCGAGCTTCATGGCGCCTTGGGTCAGCGTGCCCGCATCGTCGGCGTGCATGGGCGCTTCGGCGTGGGCGTGCAAGGCGCTTGCCAGGCTGGACAGTGCGATGCAAAGGGGCGCGATTTGCGAGGGTTTTGTGGCTTTGGGGGGGCGTCTCATGGGGTCTCTCTTTGTAGTGGGATTCGAATTATTGCGGGGCGGGTCAGGCGCATCGTCAGTCCGTAGAACGGGGCAGGGCGGCAGGCCATCGCAGCTCAATGCCAAAGCCCGGAGCACAGTCTGGCAGCACCGTGTGGCCCCCGTGCGCGCGCGCCACCAGGTCGGCCAGCACCAGCCCCAGGCCGCGCATGGCGCTGCCTTCGCCATAGGCCTGCTGCTGCAGCGATTGCTGTAAACGGACTTTGGTGTGGGGCTGGCAGCCATCGCCATCGTCCTGCACGCGCAACACGGTGTCGGCGCCCTCCTGCAGCGCCGTGATGGTGACCTGGTGGGCGTTGAAACGGTGCGAGTTGTCCAGCAGGTTCAGCAGGGCGGCGGCCAGCAGATCGGGGTCGGCGTCCACTGGGGTGGTTTGTTGGATGGAGATGGCCATGTCGTGAAACGCCAGCGCATCGATGAGCTGGCGCAGGTCAACGTTTTGGCGCTGTGGCTCCATGCCGCTGCGAAACATCATCAGCAGCGCCTGCATGACCCGACCGAGCCTGCCCGCAGCGTCGCGCGCGCGCACCAGGCGCGGCCTTATCGACTCGGGCGCCTCTTTGATCGCCAGGGCCAGTTGCACGTCGATACCCGCCACCGGCGTGCGCAGGGCATGGGCCGCGTGCGAGGTGAACGCGCGTTCGCTGATGATCCGCTGCGCCAGCCGGTGCCCCAGGTCGCCAATGGCCTGCTCGATGGGATGCAGCTCCTGCCTCGGTGCGGCCTTGGGCGCGGTGGCGGGCCGAAGGGGGTCATAGTGCTGAACGCTTTGGCCCAGGGCGCCCAGCGGGCGAAGCTCCTGGCGGATGCGCCAGTTCATCAGCAGGGCCGACAGCAGGCCCATCGACAGCGCCGCCATCAGCGTGTACCAGACCACTTCACCGTGCACCTCGTCGCGCTCCGTGCGGCTTTGTGCCACCACCAGGAATTGCCCGGGGCGCTGGCTGAATACCGACGTGAAGGCGCGCCATTGCCCGTCTTGCGTCCAGGTGATCGCCTCGGTGGGGGCGGTTTGCAAGGCCAGCTCGGGGGCCTTGTGCGAGCGGCTTTTCACGCGGCCCGACGGCGCGTCCACCACCTGCCAGACCAGGTGTTCCTCATACGAAAAGTGTTTGGTGGCGCTTTGGCCGCTGGTGGCCAGATCGGGCTGGATGGCCATGACGCTGTGAAAAATCTCAGCAGCCTCTCGCAGTTCCTGGTCCATGAGTTCGCCCATTTCGTGGGCGATCACGTACCAGACGACCACGGAGGTCAACAGGCCGAACGCGATGGAGATAAACAGCAGCGATTGGACGAGCCGCCCCCGGATGGACGGCGGTTTTGTCTCGCCCGTGCGCATACCCATGTCGTTAGCCCGTAGAGGCCGTTAGGGCCATCGGCGGGGAAACGGGTGCAGGAATGCGGTAGCCCATGCCCCGCACCGTCTGGATCACGTCCTTGCCCAATTTGCTGCGCAGATTGAAAACGTGCACCTGCAGCGCGTTGCTGGCCAGGTCGCTGTCCAGCCCCAGCACCAGTGCCTCCAGATCCGACGCGGAAACCGTGCGCCCCGCGCGCAACACCAGCGCCTCCAGCACCGCCCATTCACGGGCGGTCAACTCCACCCGCTGGCCGTGCAGCCGCACTTCCTTGTCGGCCAGCAGCACCTCCACCGCGCCAAATGCCTTGCTGGGAGTGCCGCCGGTCATCCGTCGGGACAGTGCACGCAGCCGGGCACACAACTCCTCGGGGGCAAAGGGCTTGACGAGAAAATCGTCAGCACCGCTGTCCAGCCCATGGATGCGATCACTGAGCATGTCACGCGCGGTGAGCACCAGGGCCGGTGTCTTAGCCCCTTTGGCGCGCAGGCTGCGCAGCCAGTCGAGGGCGGAGCCATCGGGCAGGTTCCAGTCCAGCAGCCAGGCGTCGTAGGGCTCTATGATCAAACCCCGGGCTTGCGCCAGGGTGGTGCACCAGTCCACCAGATAGCCGTCGTGCTGCAGAAAATCCCGCAAGCCTTCGCCCAGAGTGTGATCGTCTTCCAGCAGCAACAGTCGCATGCGAACCTGGTCCGTCAAAAGTGCTGCTTGGTGCCGGTGACCATGGCCCGCACGAGGCGCACCCGCTCCAGCCGCCCCATCACGATGGCCGCCGCAGCGTGCAACCCTGCCGCCAGCAGCAGTCCGTTGGCCAGCACCTCGTGCAACTCCATCAGCCATTCTTCGCCGAAGAATGTGTCGGTGGTTTGCATCCACCCCGTCACGCCCAGGGCCAGAACGATGGCCATCAAGACCAGCATCATCAGCGCCCCGAGGGGGTTGTGGCCCACGTAGACCGGATGCTCGCCATTGCGAAGTGCGCCCAGGTGCTTTGCCAGCCTGCGCGGGGTGGGGAAAAAGTCGCTGAACCGCGCGTGCCGGCTGCCCACGAAGCCCCAGACCAGTCGCGCCAGCACCAGGGCGCTGGCGGTGTAGCCCACCCACTCGTGTGCTGTTTTTCCGGGCTCCAGAACCAACTGGTTCAGGACCACGCAGCTCACCAGGCTCCAGTGAAAAATGCGGACAAACGGGTCCCACACCTTGGTGGCGGCAGGGGGGTGGTGGAGAGGGACGGGCTTCATGGGCGACTCGGGGTGCAGGCGAGGGGCAGGACGGGACGCTTCGCTGAGGCTTACTTACGCTCGATTTCAGCGCCAGTGGCGGGGTCGAAATAGATCTCCACCTTCTTGCCCGCCTTGTCCAGACCGTAGATTTCGTAGCACTTGCCTTTGCTGACCTTGAAGGTCCGGATCTGGTAGCCCTGCTTTTCGAGCCCGGCCTTGAAGTCGGCTTCTTTCATCCATTTTTCTTCTGGAACATTGCAGGTGGGGCCCGCAAATACAGCGGTAGAACCAAGGGCGAGAACAAGGGCGGTGATGTGCAGTTTCATGGTGAATGTTGGTGTCAGTGGGTTTGAACATGTGGACTGACTGCCCACAAACTGCATTGGACGCGGCCAAGATTAAGTGGGGATGAAGCCGCACTGCGGCGCGCCGGACACAGGCCACAGATGCGCTGCACCTCCAGGAAAACTTTTGTTAACAAGGGGGATGGTGGAAGGTGCTGCGGTGAGTGGGGCCGCCGCAGACAACGCAAGGACAGCCTTCGGCAGCCAATTGGCTTGGGGGACGGCTCTGCGCCTGCATACACCGCTGGCTGTAGCGCAACCGAGCTGTTCCGTTCGCGAAGGACTTGTCCCCAGCGTCGCCCCTTACCTGGGCAGTGGCCTTCGTGCTAACCGCTCAGCACCCGCGCAAACAGCTCGTTGCGAAAGTGGATGCCCAGGCGCGCAAAGGCGCGGTTGCGGTAGGTTTTGACGGTGGGCACGCCCAGCCCCAGGTCGCTGGCGATGCCCTCGTGTGTCATGCCCTGCAGCAGGCGGGCACACACGTCCAGCTCGCGGTCCGTGAAGTCGGCGTGCACACGCAGCAGGCGCTCACGCAGCGCGGGCAAGCTGGCGGGCAGGGGGCCGTGCCGGGCAGGGTGTTCGGCCTGCGGCAATGCCAAGCCGGCGCTTCCAGACCGTGGCCAGGCGGCGGGTGCCAGGGTGTCGCTGTGCGACAGTGCAATGTGTTTGCGTGCCAGCGCCAGCAGCACGGGCGCCACCGCCTCGAAGCCGCCGATGTGGGCATCGCGGAAGGGTTTTTGGTGCTGGTGGCGGTAGAAGTTGACGGCAAATACCGATCCATCGCTTTCGTATTCGACCACCGACACGCGCTCGGCCACGCCATGGGCCTCGTACACCCGGGCGCGGTGCTCTCCATCGACCTCCCGGGCCGTCAGGTGGCACAGGCGGGTAGGGGATTCTGCGGGCGCCGCTTCGTCAAAGGAGCGGCCCCAGGTGCGGTCATGGCGGTAGGGGCCTGAGAGGTAGGCCCACCAGCAGTCCTGCGTGGTGTCTGGCACGCCCAGGCTGGCCGACATGAACAGCGTGGGCTTGCAGCGATGCCCTGTGCGGTACACCGACCACGAGGCAGCCGGCAGCACGGGGGCCAGGTCCTGCAGCAAGCCCGACGCAAAACCGGGTTCGCCCAGCCGGTGCACCATGCCCGCCAGCGCATGGCCCGCCGGGCCCGTGGTGGCCTGCCTGCCGGTGGCAGACGGTGGGGAAGGGGTCCATTGCCTCATGGCGGGCAGGGGTGGGGGTTACGCCGTGTCATTGCGTTGTCATCCTCTGGGATGACAGGGGGTTTGCGCCACGGGATTTACGCTAGGTTCATAACCAATAGGGTTTACGCAAACCGGGATGCAGCGGCCGCCTCGCTCTGGGGTGAACCGCTTGCCTGAACCCTGTTTGCGTAAGTCATGACTCATTCTGCAGCCCAAGCCCTCTTATGCCTGACCTACCGACCCTGGCCGAACCTCGGCTGAAGTTCTTTGCCGATCTGCGTGTGGAAGTGGGGGCACCCCAGCAGGTGGGGCAGACCGTGCATGGCCTGCGCCGCCTGATTCCCATCACCGGCGGTACCGCCACGGGCGATGGCTGGAGCGCCCGGGTGCTGCCAGGCGGTGCGGATTTTCAGCTCATCGTGAATGACCGGCTGTCAGAGCTGGATGCGCGCTACGTGCTGGAGACCGACGCAGGCGACTTCATCTATGTACAGAACCGGGCCGTGCGCTCCGGGCCGCCGGAGCTGATTGCCCGCCTGGTGCGCGGCGAGCCGGTGGACCCGGAGCAAATCTACTTCCGCTGCAGCCCGAGCTTCGAGACCGCTGCCCCCGCGCTCTCCTGGATGGGCGAGCGCATGTTTGTGGGCACGGGTGCCCGCTATCCCGACGCTGTGGTCATGCGGTTTTTCGAGCTGCTTTAGGAGCCAGGCTCTTCGTTCTGACCACCCCACGCTGCATTCTTTTTTCCCTTGACCACACTGACAGAACTCCTGGAGACAACCATGACGCCTTCTTTCCATTCCGCCCCCGCCGCCGATGCACGAAAAAGCGGCACACGCCGCACACTGCTTGCCGCAGCGGTCACTCTGGCCGCCAGCCTGCTGCCCTGGTCGGGCGCGCAGGCGCAAGCCAGTGGCGGCGCGTATCCGAACAAGCCGGTGCGCATCATCGTGGGCTTTCCGGCGGGCACGGGGCCCGATATCGTGGCGCGCCTGCTGGCGCAAAAGTTGTCGGAAGGCTGGGGCAACCTGGGCGTGATCGTGGACAACAAACCCGGCGCTGGTGGCCTCATTGCAGCGGGCGAAGCAGCCCGCGCCGCGCCGGACGGCTACACGATCATGCTGGGCGAGACGGGCCAGCTCAGCATCGCCCCGAGCAGCTACAACAAGCTGCCCTACGACCCGGCCAAGGACTTCGCCGCTGTGAGCCAGGTGGTCACGTCCGACTTTGTGCTGCTGGTCAACCCCCAAAAGGTGCCGGCACGCAACGTGAAGGAGTTTGTGGACTGGACCAAGCAGCAGAAGGGCCTGTTCCTGGCCACCTTTGGCGCCGGCACTCCGGGGCATTTTGGCGCCTTCATGTTTGGGGACGCGGTCAAGCTCAAGCCAGAGCCCGTGCACTACAAGAACACGTCGGATGCGCTGGGCGGCCTGTTCAGTGGCGACGTGCAGGGCGTGTTTGCCAGCGTGGGGCTGGCCGCGCCCAACGTGAAGGCTGGAAAGCTCGCCGCGCTGGGCACCACCGGGGCCACGCGCACGCCCACGCTGCCCGATGTGCCCACCATCAAGGAGCAGGGCTACGCCAATCTGGAGTTCTCATCGTGGTTTGGCATCGTGGCACCCGCCAAGACGCCCCCCGAGATCATTGCCAAGCTCAATGCCGACATCGTGCGGGCCGTGCAGTCGCCTGAAGGCAAGGCGAAGATGGAAGAGGCCGGTTTCCGCGTGACGGGCACCAGCCAGCAGGATTTTGCTCGCACCATTGCCGCCGACACGGTGACCTGGGGCAAAGCGGTGGCCGCCACGGGTTTCAAGGCCGATTGATGCGCCCAGACGCTAGGGTCACGCCATCTGCGGCTAGCCCTCGCAGGTTCTCAGCAGGATTACCGAGATGCCTTGGGTGCGGGCAACTGCAGCTGTGCCTCCTGCACCACGCGAACGCAGTCCTTCAAGTGCTGCTCGCCCAGGTAGCGCAGCGTGGCATAGCCAATGGTGGCAGCCACAGCCTGTCCCGCGAGGGGAACATACTTGGCGGCCTGTTTGGTCGTCAGGCGAAGACCCACGGTCTGCGTGGCGCGGATGACCAGCTCGCGCGTGATCAGCTTGCCGATCAGCACCGACCCCACAAGGCTCACCGCTTTTTGCACCTGCTCGCGCTTGTTCGGGTCGAGTTGGTCAATCTGCGCCGCCGACAGGCCGAACTCGGCATTGATCTGCGGTAGCAGGCGTGAGAGCAGTGCGGCATCCACCGCCCAATCGAGCCCGGGCACGGGCACGGCACTGGCGGCGGCAGCCATCAGGGCACGCCGATGGAGCAATTTGCGGCTGCGTTGCACGGCGGCAGCCAAGGCGGGATTGCCAGCTGCCATCTGCAGGGAAGTGGGCATGGTTGGGTGGTATTGAATGAAATGTCGGTAAAAGAAGGAGCGGCTGCCAACAGTAGCAGTGAATCCATCATTTCATCAGTTTTTGCCCTTCACAAGGCTGTATACCGCCAGCAGCAGCATGGCGCCCACCACCGAAGCGATCCAGCCTGCGGCCTCGCCCTGCTGGTACCAGCCCATGGCCAGGCCCAGATAGCTGGCCAGAAATGAACCCGCCACCCCGAGCAGTGCGGTCATGATCCACCCCAGCTTGTCATCCCCCGGCTTGAAGGCCCGGGCCAGAAGGCCCACCACCAAACCGACCACCAGCGTTCCGATCAATGACACCATAATTGTTTCCCCTTGTGTTGTTACGACGGCGATGCGCTGACTCTAAAGAAGGCGTGAAAGTGGAGGTGTCGGACAACGCGCCCTGTGGGCGTCCCGTCTGGTGGCGCGCCGTCGCCTGTTCTCGCCGTGCATTCGCTCCGCGTGTCGGTGCCGTTGGATGACGCTGCAAGCGGTCGGTAGCGGGTTGTGGGTGCTGTCTGACATCCTGGTGCGGCGGGTGCTTGCCAAGCCAGCGTGCGCTGGGCCCTACATTCAAACGTCTGCACTTTAAGGAAGACTGATGACCCAAACCCCCAAGACCCGTTCTTTCTCCCTGGTGTTGATGGCCGCGCTGGCCCTGGGGGGCGCCGTGGCGCTGCCCACCACTGCGGCCGCACAAAATGGCGATGAGGCTTCGCTGGCGCGCGGTGCGGTACCGGACACGACCCCTCAGCAACGCTACCAGACCGCCATCCGCGAGGCAGGCGGTGGCCTCAAGGTCAGCCTGGAGGAATGCCGCACCATGGCTGCGGCGGAGCGCAGAAGCTGTGAGTCCCAGGCCCGGGCACGCTATCAGGCCGACATGGCCACTGCCAAAGCCATGTTGCGCGACCCTTCGCTGGGCCCGGTGAATGTGGTGGGAGGCCCGATCCGCAGCACCGAAACGGTGTACGAAATCAAAAAGTAACCGGTGCCGCAGGCCGGCAGTTACTTTGCTTGCGCGGTGTCGCCGTCGGCAGTGCCCGCCACGCGGCGCGCACCATTGAAGCGGCGGGCCCAGTAGGCTACGCCCATGTCTTCCACACGGATCTGGGCGCCGCTGCGGGGAGCATGGATGAACTTGTTGTCCCCCACGTAGATGCCCACGTGGCTGAAATTGCGGCGCATGGTGTTGAAGAACACCAGATCACCCGGCTGGAGTTCTTTTTTGTCGATGATCTGGGTGGCGGCAGCTTGCTGATCTGCACGGCGGGGCAGCAAAAGGCCCACGGTCTGTTCGTACATGGCACGCACGAAGCCGCTGCAGTCAAAGCCTGTTTCGGCACTGCTGCCACCACGCTTATAGGGCACGCCCAGAAACCCCATGGCGTTGACCACCAGAGAAGATGCCTGGTCCGCCACGGTGTGGGCCCGGTCCGCCACCTTGTGGCTCACGTCTTCCAGCCGCGTCAGCAGGCCTTTGTCCGTGATGAAACGGTCCATATCGTCAGGGTTTGCCGCTTGCGGCGCAGCCTGGGCGGTGGTGGCGCAGGCCAGGAGAAGTATGCAAAGCCATCGGGACATGGGGGCGAAGGGTAACACGCAACGCTTGCTTATCGAAAATAATCACCTTTGCAAGCCGTTGATTTCGTTGAAGTAAATCAAAACCCCGGGTTTCCCCAGGGATCACAAGGCCCTGGAAGCCCCTGCAGGCACACTCCGACGATGCACCTCGGGCGTCGCCCGGGGGCGGGTGGTTTCCACCGCTTTTTCAGGAGCGCAGCCTTATGAAATTCAAGTCAAAAATGCCTCCAGCGCTTGCTGTAAAAGCGCAAGCAGCTATCTTTTTGGTAGTGACAGGGGTTTCAGTCAGTGCTGAAGCCCAGAACACCACACCGGCGGTGGCGCTGGTGCCAGTGGCCCAGGGCCTGGATCACCCTTGGGCGGTGGCCTTTTTGCCGCAGGGGCAGTTTCTGATCACTGAGCGGCCGGGGCGCTTGCGGGTTGTCAGTGCCAGCGGGCAGGTCAGCCCCCCACTGGCCGGGGTGCCTGCTGTGGCAGCAGGCGGGCAGGGCGGCCTGCTGGATGTGGTGACGGACACTGCCTTTGCCCGCAACCGCCGCATCTTCTTTTGTTTTTCCGAGCCAGCAGCGGCGGGCGCACGCGGCAACAGCACGACGCTGGCCCGGGCCACGCTGTCCGAGGATGCTCGCAGCCTGCAGGACGTCAAGGTGATCTTCAGCCAGCGGCCCAAGGTCGACAGCAGCCTGCATTTTGGCTGCCGCATCGTGCAGGCGGCGGACGGCAACCTGTTCCTGACCCTGGGTGACCGCTACCACCGCAAGGACGATGCCCAAAAGCTCGACAACCACCACGGCAAGATCATCCGCGTCACCCCCGAAGGCGCCGTGCCGCCCGACAACCCGTTCGCCAAACAACCTGGCGCCTTGCCCGAGATCTGGAGCTACGGCCACCGCAACCCCCAGGGCGCAACGCTGGGGCCTGAGGGCAAGCTGTGGATGCACGAGCACGGCCCTCAGGGTGGCGACGAAATCAACCAACCCCAGCCGGGCCGCAACTACGGTTGGCCGGTGATTACCTATGGCGAAAACTACGGCGGCGGCAAACTGGGCGAAGGCACAGCCAAGGCGGGCATGGAGCAGCCGCTGCACTACTGGGTGCCGTCGATTGCGCCGTCGGGCATGGCTTTTCTGACCAGCACGCGCTATGGCGCAACCTGGCAGGGCAGCCTGTTCATCGGTTCGCTCAAATTTGGCACCCTGCACCGCCTGGAGGTGGCGGGCGGCAAGGTACAGCGTGAGGAAAAACTGCTGCAAGGCAATGGCGAACGCATCCGTGATGTCCGCCAGGGGCCGGATGGTCTGCTCTATATGGTGACCGACAGCCCACAAGGCCGGTTGCTGCGGCTGCAGCCGAACTGACAAGCGTGAGACCGGGTGTGAAACCGCCGCAGGAGGCATGGCAGTCTTGACCTAGGTCATGGCGGCTGAAAGATCTACTCTCCAGACGCCGTCGCGCGGGGTGTTCCCAGGGTCTTGGTGGTCACTTTGGAGTTAGGCTGACGCGATGCATTCCGAGCCGTCCTCTTCTTCCTCTCCTGCCTCTGATCCCGCAGAGCCATCCGCTTCGGCCGACGCGCCGCCCCGGTCTCAGCTGGCCCTGCGCCGCGTGGCCATCGACACCTGGCGCGAAAACGTCGCCTACCTGCACCGCGACTGCGCCGTGTATCGGGCCGAGGGCTTCCAGGCCCTGTCCAAGATCGAGGTGCGCGCCAATGGCCGCCGTATCCTGGCCACGGTGAACGTGGTGGACGACCCTGCCATCGTGGGTTGCAACGAGCTGGGCCTGTCGGAAGACGCGTTTGCCCAGCTGGGCGTGGACAACGGCCATACCGTGTCGGTCGCGCAGGCCGAGCCGCCCGAATCCATGGGTGCGCTGTTCCGCAAGATCGCCAGCGAGCGCCTCACCCGCGAAGACTTTGGCGCCATCGTGCGCGACATCGCCGACCACCGGTACTCCAAGATCGAACTCACCGCCTTTGTAGTGGCCTGCCACCGCAGCGAGCTGGACCGGGAGGAGGTGTTCTTCCTCACCGATGCCATGGTGGCCAGCGGCCGGCGCCTGGACTGGCACGAACCGCTGGTGGTGGACAAGCACTGCATTGGCGGCATCCCCGGCAACCGCACCACCATGCTGGTCGTGCCCATCGTCGCGGCGCACGGCATGTTGTGCCCCAAGACGTCTTCGCGCGCCATCACATCCCCTGCCGGCACGGCCGACACCATGGAGGTTCTGGCAAAGGTCGAGCTGCCGCTGGAACAGCTGGCCGACATCGTGCGCGACTACCGGGGCTGCCTGGCCTGGGGCGGCACGGCCAACCTGTCGCCCGCCGACGATGTGCTGATCTCGGTGGAGCGGCCGCTGTCCATCGACTCTGCCGGGCAGATGGTGGCGTCCATCCTGTCCAAGAAGGTGGCGGCCGGTGCCACGCACCTCGTGCTCGACATCCCCATCGGCCCCACGGCCAAGGTGCGCTCCATGCCCGACGCGCAGCGCCTGCGCCGCCTCTTTGAATATGTGGCGCGGCGCATGGGCCTGTCGCTGGACGTGGTCATCACCGATGGCCGCCAGCCCGTGGGCAACGGCGTGGGCCCGGTGCTGGAGGCGCGCGATGTGATGCGCGTGCTGCAGAACGATCCGCGCGCACCCGACGACCTGCGGCAGAAGGCGCTGCGCCTGGCTGGGCGCCTGATCGAGTGCGACCCTGATGTGCGCGGCGGCGACGGCTACGCGATTGCGCGCGACATTCTTGATTCTGGCCGGGCGCTCGCGCGCATGAACGCCATCATCGCTGCGCAGGGCAGTACCGGGTTTGACCACAACCACCCGGCGCTCGGTGCCCTCACGCTTGACGTGGTGGCACCCGCCAGCGGCGTGGTGGCGGGCATCGACAACTACCAGATCGCCCGCGTGGCCCGACTGGCAGGGGCCCCCAAGGTGCCCGGCGCCGGGGTGGATCTGATGCACAAGCTGGGCGACACCGTGGCTGCCGGGGACGTGCTGTACCGCGTGCACGCCAGCTACCCCGCCGACCTGGAGTTTGCGCGCCACGCGTGCGAGCGTGACACCGGCTACCGCCTGGGGACCGCTGACGAGGTGCCCAAGGTTTTTGTGGAGTTCTGACAGTGACTGTTGCCCCCCACCAAGCGTGTCTGCTGTACTTTGCTGACGAAGAGGCCCCTGCGCTGCGCCTGGCGCAGGCAGCGGGCATGACTGCCCAGGCCATCGAGCGCCACCGCTTCCCCGATGGTGAACTCAAGCTGCGTTTGCCCGTCAACGCGGCGGGCCGCCTGCCCCGGCGGGTGGTGCTGCTGCGCAGCCTGCACCTGCCCAACGAAAAGCTGGTGGAACTGCTGCTGGCCGCGCGCACGGCCCGCAGCCTGGGCGCGCAGCAGCTCACGCTGGTAGCGCCGTACCTGGCCTATATGCGGCAGGACATCGCCTTCCACCCTGGCGAGGCCGTGAGCCAGCAGGTGGTGGGCGGGTTCCTGGCAGGGTTGTTCGATGCCGTGATCACGGTGGACCCGCACCTGCACCGCATCGAGCGGCTGGAGCAGGCCATCCCTGTGCCGCAGGCGGTGGTGCTCAGCGGCGCCGAGCCACTGGCCGACCTGATTGCTGAACGCCGCCCGAACGCGCTGCTGGTGGGGCCCGACGGCGAATCCGCCCAGTGGATCGCACAAGCCGCTGCGCGCCACGGCTTTGACCATGCCGTGTGCACCAAGGTGCGCCATGGTGACCGCCATGTGGCCATCGAACTGCCACCACTCAACGCCCAGGGGAGGGCGGTGGTGTTGCTGGACGACATGGCCAGCACCGGCCGCACGCTGGCGCTGGCCGCGCGGCTGCTGCTGCAGGCGGGTGCCGCCTCGGTGGATGTGGCTGTGACGCACGCACTGTTTGCGGGCGATGCGCTGCAGGTGCTGCATGAAGCCGGGGTGGGGGAGGTGTGGAGCACGGACTGCATCCCGCACCCGAGCAACGCCGTGGCCATGGCCGGGCCGCTGGCCACCGCGCTGCAGTCCGTCCTTCGCACCTGAAAACCCCGGGCTCGGGCTGCGACAATGCGCCATTGCCTCCGACGCTGCGCCCGCACAGCGATTCAACGAACACAGAAACGGTCCCACCATGCTGCTTGACGCCACCGAATCCCAACTCGTCCTGGTCGATTACCAGGAGCGCCTGATGCCCGCCATCTTTGAAGGCCCCGCCGTGCTGGCCAACGCCCGCCGCCTGGCCGAGGTGGCCCGCATGCTTGACGTGCCCGTGTGGGGCACCGAGCAAAACCCCTCGCGCCTGGGTGCGAACGACCCCGCGCTGCGCGCCCTGTGCCAGAAAACCCTGGCCAAGATGCACTTCAGTGCCGCCGAAGAAGGCCTGGGCGAATGGCTGCGCCCCCCGGCCAAGCCCCAGCAGGGCGGCAACGCGCGCAGCCTGCCCAAGCACCTTCAAAAACCCGCTCAACAGGAGCCCGAGCGCGGCACCATCGTCATTGCCGGGTGCGAAGCCCATGTCTGCCTGCTGCAGACCGCGCTTGATTTGCTGGAGGACGAGTTTGAGGTGTGGGTGGTGACCGACGCTTGCGGCTCGCGCACCGAACGCAACCGCGACGCCGCCTTCGACCGCCTGGCCGGCGCGGGCGCCGAGCTGGTGACCACCGAGATGGTGGCGTTTGAATGGCTGGGCACCTGCGAGCACCCGGCGTTCAAGGATGTGCTGGGCTTGATCAAGTAGCCAGTTTTTGAGTCTTTTTGCCCTCTGGCGCTTATCTATCAAGCGCTAGCAGCTATCGAAATAGTAGTATTCGTTAGGCACCACCGAGGGCGCTGATTGCTCCCATTCGCCCATGTCCCCTGTCTTGATTGGCCTCGTTCTGCTCGTGGTGTTGCTGGTCCTGAATGTCCAGGCCACCCGCCAGATTGTGCGCACCGGTCTGCAAGGTTTTCGAAAAACGATGCTGACGGGCGGTGTGTGGGTGCTGCCGTTCCTGGGCGCCTGGCTGGTGAAGATCCACCTGCAGTCCACCGCAGTGCCGGCGCCCGGTGAATCTGGTGCAGGGGAGGCCGAGCCAGCCCCTGAGCACCTTGAGGCGCCAGGCGTTGCGAGTTTTGACGTACGGGGGCATCTGCAAAACACACAGAATCTGCCGCAGCTGGATTGGCCCGCGCTGGACGCCTGGGCCCACGGCGCGGGCGATCGCGCACCGGCGGCCGTGGCCGACGCGCTGAACCAGGGCCGACGCGCCTGGCTGCTGCACCTGCGCGATGCGCTGGGCACGCACATGCATCTGCACGAAGGGGCGGATTGCTTCATCCTGTCGCCGCTGGAACCGTCAGTGGCGCGTGCCACCGCGCGCTATGTGACCACCACACGTCAGCGCATCGACCGGCTGCTGGCGGGCATGGCGCATTTCCCCGTGGCCGAAAAAAGCATCTTGCTCGTGCTGGATGACGAGGACACCTACTACCACTACGTCGCGCAGTTCTATGGATCGGACGGCGAGTTTGCGCGCAGCGGCGGCATGTTCATCCAGTTCGGCTGCCCGCATTTTGTGGTCGTGGCGGCCGACCTTGCAGCCATCGAGCCGGTGATTGCCCACGAGATGACGCACAGCGCGCTGGCCCACCTGCACCTGCCCACCTGGCTGGACGAGGGCCTGGCTGTCAACACCGAGCGCCGCCTGAAGGGCGCGCCACCGGCACAGCACCCCCCCGCGCAACTGCACCATCTGCACCAACGCTTCTGGACGCCCGAGCGCATGCAGGAGTTCTGGGCGGGCACGTCGTTTCAGCGCACCGACGACGGCAACCTGCTGTCGTATGAGCTGGCGCGCATTCTGGTGGACCACATGGCGCGCGACTGGGCCGCGTTTACCGCTTTTGTGACCACAGCGCAGCGCCGCGATGCCGGGGCACAAGCTGCGGTCGAGGTGTTGTCCGTGGACCTGGGGAGCAGTGTGGGCGCCTTGCTGGACATTGTCGATAACGAGGGCTGGGCGCCAGACCCTGCGCGTTGGGGTGGGGCCGCGGCGTGAGGTAGCACTGGTCAGCGGCGGTCATCTAATTGAAGACACCCGAGCGCCCAAAGCCTATGCTTGGGCAGCCCAACAAGGTGGTTTTTTCATGTACCGACGTTTTTATTCTTCGTCTTCCCCTGTTTTTTGGGTCAACTTGCGCCGCGCGGCGCCTGAAGGGGCGAGGCGGTCGTTCTTTACGTCGTGTGCATGGCTATTGGCGACGTTCACGACGTTGGCGGCGCTCAGTGGCTGCAGTGCAGTCCCACAGGCCGCGGATCCCAACTCCGACGCCCCCGAGGCGGCGTTTGCCCCGCGTGGCCCATTCATCGACGCGCCGACATACGACGAAGCGCTGCAGCGCTGGCAGAGCCCAGAAGACATCAACGCCTGGATTGGCGCGCGGTTCCGGTACGACACAGACCGCGCGATGCAGCTGTCTGAAACCCAGCGCCAGGCCAGCGGGCGCATGCCCATCCTGGCGCCTGACGCCTTTTTTGCAGCCCCCCGCGGCGTGTGTGTGGACGTGGCCCGTTTTGCGCTGGAGACGCTGCGAACCCTGCAACCCGGCGTGCAGCCGCGCTACCTGATGATCGAGTTCGACCCCGTCTCTGTGCGCGGCAACACGCTGCGCCGACACTGGCTGGTGTCGTTCGAACGGGGCGGGCAGCATTATTTTTTTGCCGATTCCAAACGCCCCGGCCACATCGCCGGGCCGTACGCAAGCGTGCAGGCCTTTGTGGACGAATACGCGCACTACCGCGGGCGGCGCATTGTGGCTTTCAGCGAGCGGGAGTCCTATGAGCGCAGGCTGCGCACCCGGGCGGTTGCTGAACCGGCATCGTGAGATGGGTAGAGGTTTGGGCCGCCTCTGAGTGAGCCAAGGTATGACGCATGGAATGGGCCCAAACCCCGATCATTGCGGCACACGGGGCCGCGATTAGAAATAGGAGTTTTTTTGCCTCTAGCGCTTATCTGACAAGCGCTGATTGCTATCAATTTTAGAGATACGACGAAGCTGTGGACGGGTGTCCAGTCAGTCCCGGCTCAACCCGTGGGCAATGCTGAGGCTTTGGCCTGCACCGGTTGGCCCGCCGCGATCCAGCCGTCGATGCCACCTTGCAGAAAACGCGCCTTGATGCCTGCGGCACGCAGGCGCAACGCGGTGGAACGGCTGACCTCGTGGCCATAGACGCAGTACACCACCACCTCTTCGTCGGTCGGCAGCTCACCGGCCCAGGCGTCGATGGCCACTGGGTCGCGCCAGGGGGCATTGGGCAGGATGGTGGTGGCGGCGTTGTAAACACCAGCGCGGCGCACATCGATGCGATGGCGTGCCTGCTGCGCGTCTTGTACCGATGCCTCCAAGCCCTCGCTGGCGGCGTGGACCGCGCGCTGGTAGCGCTCGTACACGGCAGGCCAGTCGATATTGGCCATGAAGGCATCGACATACGCGCCCGCTGCAGCGCCGTGGTCGAGGTGGTAGGCATGTTCATACATGTCCAACGCGAGGATGGGCACCCCACCGGAAGCAGCCTGGGTGTGGTCGCTGGCCCACTGGTTGACGAGCGTGCCATCGCGCGGCTGGAACACCAGCAGCACCCATCCCGAGCCGCCGCCCAGTGCCTTGCCCATGGCGACAAACTCTTCACGCCAGCGCTCCGCGCTGCCGAAGCTGGCCGCCAGGGCCAGCAACATGCCGGGGGCAGGGGCGGCGCCACCGCCGCCCAGGCTGCCAAAGTACAGTTCGTGCAGCAGCATCGAATTGCTGGCGATCAGCTCCTCGCGCTTGAGTCCGTTGACGACAAAGCCGGGCGTGGAGGCAAAGTCCAGCCCCGAGAGCTGCGCCCGGATGGCGTTGAGCCGCGCCACCGCACCGCCATAGTTGTTCTGGTGGTGGCTGCGCAGCAGCCTTTCGGACAGCCCGGGCAGCGTGGCCGGGTCAAGGGGAAGGGCTTGGGGACGTGCTTGCATGGGGATACTCCCGGGAAGTGGATGACAACTGGTTCAGGCCAGCCAGGGTTTGAGGAAGGTCACTGCCAACCCCACGGCCGCGCACAGCCCCAGCAGCGGCATCACCCCCAGCTTGAAACGAAACAGCGCCACCAGTGCGCCCACGGCGATCACCGCCGACACGGCATCGAACGCCCCGCCAAAACCCTTGGGCCATAGGAGGTGGTAGGCAAAAAACAGCGCCAAGTTCAGGATCACACCCACCACAGCGGCGGTGATGGCCGACAGCGGGGCGGTGAAACCGAGCTTGCCGTGGGTGGCCTCAACCGCCGGGCCGCCCGCGAGGATGAAGATGAACGAGGGCAGAAAGGTCACAAACGTCACCACCGTGGCGGCGGCAGCAGCGCCTGCAAACAGCGCTTCCGGGCCCCACACCTGCTGCAGCCAGCCGCCCACGAAGCCGACGAAGGCCACCACCATGATCAGCGGGCCGGGCGTGGTCTCGCCCAGCGCCAGGCCGTCGATCATCTGCGGGCCGCTGAGCCACTGGTATTGCTCCACCGCGCCCTGGTAGACGTACGGCAGCACGGCATAAGCGCCGCCAAAGGTGACCAGCGCGGCCTTGGTAAAGAACCAGCCCATCTGCGTGAGCGTGCCTTGTACCCCCTGGGTGACGACCAGCGTTGCCATGGCCGCCAGCCACAGCGCCAGCCCGGCCGCCAGCACCCTGGCCAGATGGCTGCGTGAGAAGCGGGCGTGGGGGGGCGTGGGGGTGTCGTCGTCGATCAGTGCTGGGCCGTAGCCCTTGTGGCCGTCGGCATGGCCGCCTCCGAGGGCAAACACGCCAGGCCAGCGTTGTGCGCCAAAGTAGCCTATCAGCCCGGCCGTCAGGACAATGGCAGGGAAGGGCGTGTCGAACGCAAAGATGGCCACAAACGATGCGGCAGCGATGCCCCACATCCAGCGGTTCTTGAGAGCCCGCGTGCCAATGCGGTGCGCTGCGTGCAGCACCAGTGCGGTCACGGCGGGTTTGATGCCATAGAAGATGCCCGCCACCACCGGCACATCGCCAAACCGCAGGTACACCCACGACAGCGCGATCAGGATGAACAGCGAAGGCAGCACAAACAGCGCCCCGGCCACGATGCCGCCCCAGGTGCGGTGCATGAGCCAGCCGATGTAGGTGGCCAGCTGCTGCGCCTCGGGGCCGGGCAGCAGCATGCAGTAGTTGAGGGCGTGCAGAAATCGCTTTTCGCTGATCCAGCGGCGGCGCTCCACCAGCTCGGCATGCATGATCGCAATCTGGCCCGCAGGCCCGCCAAAGCTGATGAAACCGAGCTTGAGCCAGAACAGGAAGGCCTCGCCAAAGCTTACGGGGGTGGGGCGGTCCAAGGCGGAGGGGGTGGGCGCAGGGGTGGTCATGGTGCGGCGCTGGTCAGCGGAGCCTGGGAGGATGGAAGGGTGGTTGGCACGGCGTACAAGGCGTCGAACACCTGCGCGGCGGCCTGGGCGAGGGCGTCGTCATCCGCATGCACTTCGCGCAGGCCAGCCAGCACGGCCTCCAGCCCGGCGGCTTCGGGCACGGGCATGCCGCCGGTATCCAGGTAGTGCACGGCGCGGGCCAGGCGCTGCAGGCGGGGGTCCGTCTCCAGCCCGAAGCTGGCAATGAGCACCTCGAAGGTCACCAGGGCACCCACGTGGGTAAACCGGGCGCCGTCAAAGTCAAAGCCCAGGACATCAGCAGGCGGTGATGCCGGATCGGCCAGCCACACAAAACGCGCACCCGGGTCAACGAATCGGCGGATCAGCCAAGCGCAGGCCAGGCGGTCCACCCAAGGCCGCGCCCGCGTCGCCCAGCGCTGGTTCTGGAACTGGGCGGTGTCAAGGCGCTTGATGCCATGGGCCGGCAGGGCGGCGGGTTCCCCGCGCGAGAAGCAGGCGTCCAGCGCCTGACGCAGGCTGGCCAGGTCGGCATCGGCCTGCGCGGCTGCGGCGCCAGGGTAGTAGTCGATGCGGTGCAAGGCCTGCAGGGCGTCGGCAATGCCACGCAGGCGGCGGCGGGCCTCGGTTTCGGTGAGCTGTGCCAGCTCCGCCTGCAAGGCAGTCGCCGTATCGCGCCACAGCATGAAGACCTCCGTGCGGTCGAACAGCGCTTCGATCTCCTGGCGCTGTGCGCTGTCCGGCGCAGTGAGGGTCAGCAGCATGGCCGTGCCGCCGTGTTCTCGCACCTCGGTGGCAATAGGGGCGAGCAGGCCCGCGTGTTCTTCCGGCAGCAGGTAGGCGCCGTCGCGCAGGGCGGCGCAACCCAGTGCCTTGAGATTGCGCCAGATGCGCAGCCGCACGGCGTTGGGCTGCGTCGGCAGCGTCATGATGAGGGTGGACCACATAGCATTGAAGTATATGCATTAAGTAGTGAAATAGTTATTTCTATTTCAAAAATCGTCATCACCAAAGATTCCTTGCATGCCGGGTGCTTCTGGTCATACAAGGGAGCAGAGCGGGCGAAAGAGCATGCCGTACACAGGAACAGCGCCCAATGCAGGGCGGCAGTCGCTTTGTCCATGGAGATGTGGCCCCGTGTAAGTGGATTCAGGGCCGATGCCAAGCCCTGCGTCAGTTTGCCGCAAGCCCGTTATGAATAATTATGAATTCAAAACCTGCTGTCTTGGCAGGCCGAGAGAGATGCCGAGGAGACCCCCACAATGACCGCTTACGCTGATTTCTACCGCCAGTCCATCGACCACCGCGACGCCTTCTGGAGCGAACAGGCGCAGCTGATCGACTGGAAGACGCAGCCCCAGCAGGTGTGCGACTACAGCAACCCGCCCTTTGCCAAATGGTTTGTGGGCGGCACCACCAACCTGTGCCACAACGCCGTAGACCGGCACCTGGCCACGCGCGCCAGCCAGGCGGCGCTGGTGGCCATTTCGACCGAAACCGACACCGAGCGCAGCTACAGCTTTGCCGAGCTGCATGCCGAGGTGCAGCGCATGGCAGCCGTGCTGCAGAACCTGGGGGTGAAGAAGGGCGACCGTGTGCTCATCTACATGCCCATGATTGCCGAAGCCGCCTTTGCCATGCTGGCCTGCGTGCGCATTGGTGCACTGCATTCCGTGGTGTTTGGCGGCTTTGCGTCGGGCTCACTGGCTTCGCGCATCGAAGACGCCGAACCCGTGGCTGTGGTCAGCGCCGATGCCGGGTCGCGCGGTGGCAAGGTGGTGCCTTACAAGCCATTGCTGGACGAGGCCATTGCGCTCTCCAAACACAAGCCCGCCGCTGTACTCATGGTCAACCGCGGCTTGGCCCCCATGCACCTGCAGCCGGGCCGCGACCATGAATGGGCGCCGCTGCGCGAGCAGCACCTGAACACCGTGGTGCCGTGCGAATGGGTGGAGTCCACCCACCCTAGCTACACGCTGTACACCAGCGGCACCACGGGCAAACCCAAGGGCGTGCAGCGCGACACCGGTGGCTACACCGTGGCGCTGGCCGCCAGCATGAAGCACATCTTTGATGCCAAAGCGGGTGACACCTACTTTGCTACCAGCGACATCGGCTGGGTGGTGGGTCACAGCTACATCGTCTATGGCCCGCTGATCGCGGGAATGACGACCATCATGTACGAAGGCTTGCCCACGCGACCCGATGCCGGTGTGTGGTGGAGCATTGTCGAAAAGTACCAGGTCACCCACATGTTCTCGGCACCCACGGCGGTGCGGGTGCTCAAGAAGCAGGACGCCAGCTGGCTCAGGAAGTACAACGTCTCCACCCTCAAGGCCCTGTGGCTGGCGGGCGAGCCGCTGGACGAGCCCACGGCCCAGTGGATCAGCGACGCGCTGCAGGTGCCCATCATCGATAACTACTGGCAGACCGAAACCGGCTGGCCCATCCTGACGCTGGCCAATGGCGTGGAGCAGCAGACCACACGCTTTGGCAGCCCCGGCAAGGCCATGTACGGCTACCACGTCAAGCTGATCGACGAGAGCAACGGCGAAGAACTGACCGGTGCCAACCAGAAAGGCGTGGTCGCCATCGAAGGCCCGCTGCCCCCCGGCTGCATGCAGACCGTGTGGCGCGACGATGCACGTTTTGTGAACACCTATTGGAAGAGCATTCCCGGTCGGCTGATCTACAGCACCTTCGACTGGGGCATCCGCGACGCCGACGGCTACCACTTCATCCTGGGCCGCACGGACGACGTGATCAACGTGGCAGGCCACCGCCTGGGCACGCGCGAGATCGAGGAGAGCATTGCCTCCCACCCCAACATCGCCGAAGTGGCCGTGGTGGGCGTGGCCGACAGCCTGAAGGGCCAGGTCGCCATGGCATTTGCCGTGGCACGCGATGCGTCGGGCCTCACGGACGATGCAGCGCGCCTCAAGCTCGAAGGCGAAGTGATGAAGCAGGTGGACCACCAGCTCGGCGCGGTGGCCCGGCCGTCGCGTGTGTACTTCGTGACCGTGCTGCCCAAGACCCGCAGCGGCAAACTGCTGCGCCGCGCTCTCCAGGCCGTGGCCGAGCGGCGCGACCCGGGTGACTTGACGACGATGGAAGACCCGGCGGCGCTGCAACAGGTGAAGGACCTGGTGGGGTGACGAGCCTTTTCGACCCGCAGTGGGCTCCGTACAAGGGCCGCCGTGCTGTTCGCGTGGGGCTTGGCACGCCAGGGCTCAGGAGATCACCAGGGTGAAGTAGCCAAACTCCATGTCGGTCGCTTCGGACACTGCTGTGACGGTGGCGTTGGGATTGGATGTGGTCACGCTGTCAGTCGTGATGCCATTGATGACGGCGTAGACGGAGTAGACATCGCTGATTTCCACTGTGACCTGCACGAATGAGTCAGGCACTACGACGTCTTGTACTAGCACACCTTGGTGCGTGATCTGGAAGGTCACCGGGCCAAGGCTGGTTTTTTCGAATTGCATCTGGTTGGCAACGCTACTGGGTGTTGTCACCACTTCGAATTCGTAGGTTTGCTGGGCGCGCTGCTGCTTCACCTGCGCCAGAAAACGGGTCGCACCACTGACTGCTATCGGTGCGGAGGTATAGGTGTTGCCTTCCAGTATGGTGCTGGCCGTGATCTCGAAAGTTTCGGCCTCCGGGACGGATAGCGTCGCGCCGGGGGCGAGGCCCGGCAGGCGGGCGAGGGCCAGCCCACCCCGGTGAATCACGTACTGGGCGATGTACGAGGTGCTGTTGGTCAAAGTCAAAGCGCTCATGGGACCCCTCCGATAGTAAGAAAAGAACGGAGATTCATTTTTACCGCCTTGGCGGTTGCAGCGCCCGGATTTTTTGCCATCGGCGCAGTGCGCTGGCACCGGGCCAGAGCGGGGCGAGACTCCGGCCGGAGCGCAGTCACGCAGGCCGGTTTTTCTGCCACCCCACCGGCGGTTGCCACCCTGGCGTCCAGCCGATGAAATCCTGTAGCGGCATGGGCCGGGCGATGCAGTAGCCCTGGGCCTGCATGCAGCCCAGCTGCAGCAGCATCTGGCCTTGTTCGATGGTTTCCACGCCTTCGGCAATCACGCGGTAGCCGAAGGAGCGGGCCAGGCCGATGACCCCCTGCACGATGGCCAGGTCGCCGGGGTCGCCCATCATGCCGTGCACAAAACTCTGGTCGATCTTGAGCGTGTCCATGGGCAGGCGGCGCAGGTAGGTCAGCGACGAGTAGCCGGTGCCAAAGTCGTCCAGCGACACCGCCACCCCCAGTGCACGCAGCGCCGTCAGGGTTTGCGCCACGGCGGTCAGGTCGTAGAGGGCGGCGCTTTCGGTGATCTCGATTTCCACCAGGTGGCCGGGCACGCCTGGGTGGCGGGCGATGCACCGGGCCATCCAGTCGGCAAAGTCTGGGTTTTGCAGGTGCTGGGCGGCGATGTTGATGCTCAGCGGCAGGTGCAGTCCGTGTGCCTGCAGTTGCGCCAGCACGGTGAGTGCGGCTTCGACCACCCATTCTCCAAAGTCGATTTCCAGCTCGGTGCCCTCCAGCAGGGGCAAGAACTCGCCCGGCGGCACCAGGCCGCGTTCGGGATGCTGCCAGCGCGCCAGCGCTTCGGCACCCACCACGGCCCCACTCCTCATGTCCACCTTGGGCTGCAGGTACAGCGTGAACTGCGCGGCGGCCAGGGCCTCGCGTAAGTGGCGGCCCTGTTCGCGCTGCAGTTGCAGGGCGCGTTCCTGCGCAGCGTCGAACTGGTGGAACCGGTTGCGCCCGGCCTGCTTGGCGGCGTACATGGCCTGGTCGGCGTGGCGCAGCAGGGCGTCGGCGTCGGCGTCATCCTGCGGGAACACGGTGTAGCCGATGCTGGCAGTGACCACCACACGCTCGGTGTCGAGTGTGTAGGGCGCTGAGATGTTGTCCATCACCCGGTGCAGCATGCGCTCGCAGTCTCCCACGGATTCAAGGTCGGGCATGAGGATCACGAACTCGTCGCCGCCCAGGCGCGCCACCGTGTCCAGCGGGCGCAGCGCGCGTGTGAGGCGGCCCCCCACCACCACCAGCAGGCGGTCGCCCGCGCCGTGGCCCAGGCGGTCGTTGACGGGCTTGAAGCCGTCCAGGTCCAGGTAGGCCACACCCAGTTGCCGACCGTTCTGGCGCGCCTGGTCCATGCACTCCTGCAGCTTGCGGGCCAGCAGCACGCGGTTGGGCAGACCCGTGAGGGCGTCAAACAGGGCCAGCCGCTGCAGCAGAACCTCTTGCTCGCGCTGGGGCGTGACGTCAATGGCCACGCCCAGCATGCGTGCGGGGCGGCCCGCCGCATCGAAGCCCACGATCTTGCCCAGGTTGCGCAGCCAGCGGGCGGGGTCGCCCGGCTGGTTCACGCGCCAGGTGGCGTCGAACGGGGTGCCGGGGTGGGTGGTGTGGCGGGCCAGTTCGCTGGTGATGCGGTCGATGTCGTCGGGGGCAATGCCGGCGGTCCACTGCGTGGAGGCCAGTGGGGTGTGGGGCGTGTCCAGGCCTCGCATGGCGTGCCAGCGGCTGTCGCCGGTGACGGTGCCTGTCTGCAAATTCCAGTCCCACAGGCCCAGCGATGCCGCCGAGATGGTGAGCGAGAGCAGTTCCTCGCGTTCCCGCACCTGCTCTTCGTTGCGTTTGCGGTCGGTGATGTCGTGCACCGAGAACAGCCAGCACGGCTCGCCATCGAATTCGGTGGCGCGCATGGACTGCAGCACGGTGCGGGGTGGGCCGCCACGCACATTCAGGTTGACCTCGTAGCTGCTCAGGTGGCCCGAGCGCTCCACCTCCGCAATCAGCTTTTCGCGGTCGTGTGCGGTGAAGATGCCCAGCTCGACCGCAGTGCGGCCAATGGCCTCCTCGCGCGGGATGCCCAGCATGTCCACCCAGGCGGGGTTGATGTCCACATAGCGTCCGTCGCGGCGGTGCGACAGGCCCATGGGGTAGGGCATGAGCTGAAAGATGCGCGAGAAACGCTCTTCGGACTGGCGCAGGCGCTGCTCGGCGCGCTTGGCCTCGTCGATGTCCTGCATCACGCCGCGTACGCGGGTCACGCGCCCGTTTTCGATCACCGGCTCGCCCATGGCGCGCACCCACACCAGCCGACCGTCGGTGTGCAGCACCTCGATCTCCATGCTCCACTCGCGGCGCTCCAGAATGCTCAAGCGGAAGTTGGCGCGCAGCGTTTCGCGGTAGGCGGGCGCCACATGGCGGTCGATGTAGTCGTGGGGCAGCGGCGAACCGGGGGGCAGGCCGTGGATGTCAAAACACACGTCTGACCAGTAGACCAGGCCCTTGCCGCGCTCGTCCTCCCAGGCACCCAGCCGGGCCAGGCGGCCGGCCTGCTGCAGCAGGCCATTGAGGGCCCGCAGCTCGTCACTGGCGCGGTGGGCTTCGGTCATGTCATGGAAAACGAACACAAAACAGTTTTCGCCATCCACAAGCACGGAGCGTGCCGACATCAGTCCCGGGATGCGTCCGCCCTCGCGCTGCGCAACCAGCGGCAGGCGGTCCACCTTGCCGTCGCGGCGGAAGGTCTCCACCAGCCGCTTGCGTTCCTGTTCAGAGGCCCAGATGTTCAGCTCGGTCGATGTGCGGCCGATCACCTCCTCGCGCGGGCGCCCCAGCACCTCGCAGAATGCGGGGTTCACGTCGATGTAGCGGCCGTCCGAGATGCGCGAGATGCCTGCGGGGTCGGGCAGCGTCTGGTAGAAGGTCGTGTACTTGGCCTCGGACGAGCGCAGCGCATCTTCGGCCGCGCGGTGGGCGGTGATGTCCACGTCCATGCCGATGAGGCTGGTCGGCCGGTTCTGGGCGTCGCGCGTGGCCACCGTGCCGCGCGACATGAGCCAGTGCCAGCGGCCCTCGGTGTCCATCACCCTGAATTCGGCTTCGTAGCTGTCTTCCAGCCCGTCCATGGCCCGCGCCAGCCTGGCCGCATTGCGCTCGGCATCCTGCGGGTGGCGCCGGGCATACCAGCGCTGCCACAGGTCTGGCGCCTCCAGATCGGCGGCGGTGATGCCGAAGGTGTCGTAGAAGCTGCCGTGGCAGCGGAACTGGCGCTGCACCACATCCCACTCCCAGTGCCCGCCACCCATGGAGTCGAGCACCAGGCGCAGCCTGCGCTCTTGTTGTGCAAGGGCTTGCTGGATGTCGCTGCGTGAAAGCTCGGAGCGCGCCCCGTTGGCCAGCAGCAACCGGCCCACGCCCAGCATCAGCACCCCGGCGCCGTGGTGCCATGGCAGGCTTCGCGCCATGTCGGATGCGCCGTCGGTAGCCCACAGGCTGCCAGACACGGCCAGGGGCAGGGTCAGCGTCAGGCCGATCAGTGCAGCCCATTTGGGCACCTGCAGGCGTGCCCCCACATGGCGCCACAACAACCCCGTGGCCACCGACACGCCCAGCACGGCAACGGCTGGAACCGCATCGGACATATCAGTGCGCACCGCTGCCACCAGGGCGATGAGCGCCGCAATGATGGCCGCCGGAAACCTGAAAAAGAGCGCCAGAAACGCCGCCACCGTGGGGTAGGCCACCACCCGCAGCTCGGGGGCGTTCCAGCGCAGCGCCTCAAAAGAAATCCAGGAAACGAGGCCGCCTGCCAACCCCAGCAGCAGCAAGGTGCGGCGCGACGGGTGCAAGGACTCGCGCGGCGGCAGCCAGGCCAGCACCAGCAGCAGCGACATCAGCGCTGTGGCGGCCAAAAGGGTGTTGTTACCCATGGAAAACCCCTGGGCAAGCCAATTGCGGCGGGGTAGCCGCAGGCCAGGAGTAGCAGGGGGAGCGGCCGGGGATGTGTGTGGCAGTACAGCGCCCGGTGCCGTTGACGGACTTGGTCAGATGGCAAAAGCCCGAAGAAAACCCCATGGGCCAAGTTTAGGGCCGTTCTGAGGCGGGCAGGGCGGGCCTGAGTGTCCTGATAAGTCCGGTTGACAACAATGTGCCGCACACGATGACCACGGCGCAGCCCACCATCCAGGGCGTGATGCGTTCGCCCAGGAAGACCGTGCCGTACAAAACCGCAAACACGGGGGTGATGAAGGTCACGGCCAGCGCCCGGCTGGGGCCGGCACTGGCGATCAGGCGAAAGTACAGGATGTAGGCAATGCCCGTGCACAGCACCGCAATGGCAATGATGGCGCCCCAGGCGCGCAGGCCTGGCATCTGCGCAGGCCAGAACCACAGCGTGGGCAGGGCCAGTCCCAGCGCCGCGCCCAGCTGGCTGCCGGTAGCGGTGGCCAGCGGTGGAATGCCCGTGAGGTAGCGCCGCGCAAAGCTGGCCGACAGCCCGTAGAAGCTCGAAGCCAACAGGCAGGCGGCAATGGCCCATTCGGCGCTGTCACTCTTGAACCCGGTGCCCGCTGGCGCACGCCAGGCCAGCAGCGCCACGCCCACAAAACCCAGTGCCAGGCCCGCCCAGCGCAGGCGGTTGATGCGGTCACCCAGCCACATCCAGGCCACCAGCGCGCCAAACAGCGGCACGGTGGCGTTGAGGATGGAGGTCAGGCCCGTGGCAATGTGCAGCACAGCCCAGGAAAACAGCGCAAATGGAATGGCCGAATTGATGACCCCCGCAAACAGGATGGGCCGCCAGTGCTGGCGCAGCGCAGGCCAGTGGCCCTGGCGCAGCATGATGGGCCACAGGAACACCGTGGCCAGCGCCACGCGCAGCCCGGCCGTGGGCAGAGGGCCGAAGTCGGACGCACCCAGCCGCATGAACAGAAAGGACGCGCCCCACAGCGCCGCCAGCAAGATGAATTCGCCGATCCAGGTGGAAACGGGCTGGTTGCCGGGGCTGTTCATGCATGTCCTTTGCGGAAAGCGTTGGGGGAGGTGGAGGGCAGCGCATTTTCCAGCGTCAGCAAGACCGCTTTGCGATCAAGGCCACCGGCATAGCCCGTCAGGCTGCCGTCCGATCCCACCACGCGGTGGCAGGGCACCACCACGCTGATCGGGTTGCGGCCCACGGCGGCGCCCACTGCGCGCACGGCCAGGGGGCGGCCCAACTGGCGGCTCAAGGCGCCGTAGCTGGTGGTGGCACCCCGGCCGATGGCCAGCAAGGCACGCCACACAGCCTGCTGAAACGGCGTGCCACCCGAAAGGTCCAGCGGCAGGTCAAACCCCGCACGTTGCCCGGCGAGGTACTGCTGGAGCTGGTGGGCGGCTTCCTTCAGCACGGGGTGGCTTGCCGTGTCAGCCCAGGCCGTGGGGCCATGAAGCCGCTGGCTGGGCTCGTGGCGCTGGCCTTCAAACCAGACGCCGACCAAGCCGGCGGGCGACGCCGCCAGGCGCACGGGCCCCAGCGCGGTGGAGGTGCGCATTTGCACGGTGTGGGGGTGAAATTGCATGACTGAATGAACGATTTTTAGATGAAATTGGCCTCCAGCGCTTGATGGATAAGCGCTAGCAGCTCCTACTTTGATAGTGATGGAACTGGTGGCAAGGCACCCGCCGGGGTGCCCGCTGCCCAGGCGCGCAGCACCGCGTAACTGCGCCAGGGCCGCCAGGCCTGCGAGGCCTCGCCTGCGGCGCGGGCCGGGTTCTTGTGCCCCTGCACGCCCAGGGCCTTGTGCAGCGCCACATCCCCGGCCGGAAACGCATCGGGCCAGCGCAACACGCGCATGGCGATGTACTGGGCCGTCCAGTCGCCAATACCGGGCAGGGCGCACAGCGCGGCCGTGGTGCTGGCCACGTCGGCGCCCGCGTGCAAGGCCAGCGTGCCGCCATCCACGGCGCGGGCCAGCGCCACAATGGCAGCCTGGCGCTGGCGCACGATGCCCAGCTGGCCCAGGGTGTCGCCGTCGGCCGCTGCCAGCGTGGCAGCGGTGGGGAACAGGCGGTTCAGCCCGGGCCAGGGCGTTTCGATGGGCTCACCCAGCCTCTCCACCAGCCGCTGGCCCAGGGTGCGCGCAGCGGCCACGGTGATCTGCTGGCCCAGCACGGCGCGCACGGCCAGCTCAAAGCCGTCGAACGCACCGGGCACCCGCAGGCCGTCGCCCTGGGGGAAGTGCTGGTGCAGCACGGCGTTGATGGCCGCGGGGTCGGCATCCAGGTCGAGCATGGCGCGCACGCGGCGGATCACGAGCGGCAACACGGGGTACAGGCTGTCGCTGGTCTGCAGCAGCACCTGGTGGCGGGCCCCGTCAAAGCGTGCGCTGAACCATCCCGTGGTTTCGCCGGGCAGGCCGGTGCAGGAAGCGGGCAGACGCACCGTGCGCCGCAGCGTGGTCTCCTCCGGCAGCACCCATTCCACACCGTGGAACTGCCGCCGTTCAAAAAAGGCCAGCAGTGCGGGCACATCAAACGGCGGGCGCCAGGCCAGGCGCAAGGTGCTGGTGGGTTGCGCCCCTGCGGTGGTGCCGCTGCGCCGCAGCTGTGTGGGGTTCAGGCCGTAGTGCCCCGAAAACGCCGCATTGAACCGCCGCACACTCGCAAAACCACTGGCCAGCGCCACCTGGGTAACGGGCATGGGGGTATCGGTGAGCAGTTGTTTGGCGGTCAGCAGCCGGCGCGTCTGCAGGTATTGCAGGGGCGACACGCCAAGGGCCGCCTCAAAAATGCGGCGCAGGTGCCGGTCGCTCACGCCCAGGCGCTCGGCCAGCCGGGCCACGGTGGCACTGCCTTCGCCGGGCGCGGACGGGGCGGGCCACAGGTCGGGCGCATCCAGCAGGCGCACGGCCTGCTGCACCAGGATGCCACTGGCGTCCTGCACCGACCACACCAGCGCCTGCGGCGCTAGCTCGGGCCGGCAGCGCAGGCAGGGGCGAAAGCCCGCGTTCTCGGCCTGTGCGGCCAGCACAAAAAAGCGGCAGTTCTCGCGCCGGGGCGTGCGCACGGCGCACACGGGGCGGCAATAGATGCCGGTGGAGGTCACCGCCGTGAAAAAATGCCCGTCAAACCGTGCATCCCGCGCCAGCACCGCCAGGTAGCGGCCTTCGTCCAAGGCGGTGTCAGGTGCCTGGGCAACGGGTGGGGTGGGGGGGGAGGGCAGATTCATGGGCTGGATCATAGGAGCCGGGGGTGTTTTCACTGGCCGTTTTCGGACATGTGCCTCAGCCCAACGCGAGGGTTTGCCCCCAGTACCCCCGGAGGGCGCGCCTACAATGCAGCGGACTTCCAAAAACAGCCCAACTCCCTACGCGAAAGGCCCCTGCGTGCAGCCCACACCCGCCATTTTCAAAGCCTACGATATCCGCGGCATTGTGCCGTCCACGCTCAACGAAGAAGTTGCGCTCGGCCTGGGCCGGGCCTTTGGCACGGCAGCCCGCGCCGAGGGGCAGACCACCGTGGCGGTGGGGCGCGACGGGCGCCTGTCGGGCCCGGCCATCTCGGGTGCGCTGATCCAGGGGCTGGTGGAGGCGGGCATTGAGGTGATCGATGTGGGCCTGGTGACCACGCCGCTGCTGTACTTTGCAGCCAGCACGCTGTGTGCCAGCGGCATTCAGGTCACCGGCAGCCACAACCCCAGGGACTACAACGGCTTCAAGATGGTGCTGAACGGCCGCGCCATCTATGGCGAAGAAATCCAGCAGCTTCGCCGCACCATGGAGCAGGAAACCTGGCAGCTGCTGCCCGGCGGCTCGGTGCGCCATGTGGACGTGCTGCCCGCGTACCGCGAACGCATCGTGGGCGATGTGAAACTGGCCCGCCCGATCAAGATCGTGGTGGACTGCGGCAACGGCATCGCGGGCGCCTCGGCGCCGGACATCTTCCGAGCCCTGGGCTGCGAAGTGATCGAGCTGTTCTCCGAGGTGGATGGCAACTTCCCCAACCACCACCCCGACCCGAGCAAGCCCGAGAACCTGCGTGACTTGATCGAGGCCCTGAAGGCCAGCGACGCCGAGTTGGGCCTGGCGTTTGATGGCGATGGCGACCGCCTAGGGATCGTGACCAAGGACGGCACCAACATCTTCCCCGACCGCCAGATGATGCTGTTTGCGCAAGACGTGCTCTCGCGCGTGCCCGGCGGCGAGATCATCTTCGACGTGAAGTGCACCCAGCGCCTGGCGCCTGCCATTGCGGCCGCTGGCGGCGTGCCGGTGATGTTCAAGACCGGCCACTCGCTCATCAAGGCCCGCATGAAGGAGACCCACTCCCCGCTGGGCGGCGAGATGAGCGGCCACATCTTCTTCAAGGAGCGCTGGTACGGCTTTGACGACGGCACCTACGCGGGCTGCCGCCTGCTGGAAATCCTGAGCAAGTCCACCGACCCGAGCGCCGTGCTCAACGCGCTACCCACCAGTTTCTCCACCCCCGAGCTGAACGTGGCCTGCGCCGAGGGCGAACCCCACCGCCTCACGGCCGAGCTGCAGGCCCTGGCTGCAGAGACCTTTGCCGCGCCCTCTCAGATCAGCACCATCGATGGCCTGCGCGTGGACTGGCCCGACGGTTTTGGCCTGATCCGTGCCAGCAACACCACGCCGGTGCTGGTGCTGCGCTTTGAGGGCCACACCACCGAGGCCCTGGCCCGCATTGAAGCGGCCATGCTGGCCCTGCTGCACCGGGTCAAGCCCGATGCGCACGTGGGCGCCGCCAGCCACTGACGCCGTATCGTCGAACCCACCGCGCCCCTCTTTCTGTATTTGTTGTTGAACCGCCCTGCATGAAACCGTCACTGTCCACCCCCTTGCGTGTTGCCGCTGCCCAGTCGCCCTCGGCGCCGGGTGATGTGGCGCGCAACGTGCAAACGCACCTGGCCTTTGTGCGGACGGCGGTGCACGAACGTGTGCTGGTGCTGGTGTTTCCCGAGCTGTCGCTCACGGGGTATGAACCGAACCTGCTGGCGGCCAACGTGCTGTCGGCCGACCATCCCGCGCTGGCCCCCTTGCGGCAGTCTGCCCAGCAACATGGCATCACCCTGGTGGTGGGCGCCCCGGCTGCGCCGGTGGTGGCGGGCGCCTTGCCCGCCATTGGCGCCTGGGTGCTCGGGGCCGACGGCAGTGTGGCGCTGTACCGCAAACGCCACCTGCACCCCAGCGAGGAGCGGTTCGCCAGTGCTGGCACCGACGACGCCCAGGTGCTGTTGCTGGCCGGTGAACCCACGGCGCTGGCCGTGTGTGCCGACATCACCCACCCCGAACACGCAATGGCCGCCAGCAATGCGGGCGCCGCGCTCTACGCGGCGGGCGTGCTGATTTCCGAGAAGGCCTATGGGGCCGAATCGGCTCTGCTGCAAGGCTATGCCCGCGACCACGACATGGCGGTGCTGGTGGCCAACTACAGCGGGCCCTCTGGCGGCTACGTGAGCGCGGGTCGCAGTGCCTTCTGGGCACCCGGTGGCCACTGCGTGGCAGCCGCGCCCGGTGACAGCCCCAGCCTGGTGTGGGCGGCACGGGGCGACAGCGGCTGGACGGGCGGGGTGGTGGAGCTGGTCGGCTGATCCGCTGGTCGATCCCCCGCATGAACGCTGCCCGCGCCCTGTATTCGCTGGTGACCTGGTGCGCGCAGCCCTTGCTGCGCCGCAAGCTGCGCCGCCGCGCCGTGGCCGAACCTGGCTATGCCCATGCGGTGGGCGAGCGTTTTGGCCGGTATCCGGTGCCCATGGACAGCATGGTGTCGCACCACAGCGTTGATCCGATAGGCCAGTTTGTCTGGGTCCACGCAGTATCGCTGGGCGAAACCCGCGCCGCCGCCATCTTGCTGGCCCAGCTGCGCGAGCAGCTTCCGGGCATGCGCCTGCTGCTCACCCATGGCACGGCCACCGGGCGGGCCGAGGGCGAAAAGCTTCTGCTGCCCGGCGACGTGCAAGTGTGGCAGCCCTGGGATACACCGGGCGCCGTGGCGCGCTTTCTGCGCACCTTTCGCCCGGCCATCGGCATCCTCATGGAAACCGAGGTCTGGCCCAACCTAGTGGCGGGCTGTCAGCAGCGTGGCGTGCCGCTGGTGTTGGCCAATGCGCGTTTCAACGCCCAATCGCTGCGCAAGGCCCAGCGGCTGGCAGCGCTGGCCCGGCCCGCCTATGGGGGGCTGACCGCTGCCTGGGCCCAGACCGAAGACGACGCCACCCGCCTGCGGGCCATCGGCGCCCCGGTGCGCGGCGTGTTTGGCAACCTCAAGTTTGACGTGGTGCCCGACGCCCGCCAGATCGCCCAGGGTCGGGCCTGGCACGCCCACACCGGGCGCCCCGTGGTACTGCTGGCCAGCAGCCGGGAGGGCGAGGAGGCGATGTGGCTCGAAAACTTCAAGCCAAAACAGGCGCCAGCGCTTGATGGACAAGCGCAAGCAGCTATTAATAATATAGCGAACGACGTGCAGTGGCTCATCGTGCCGCGCCACCCCCAGCGGTTTGACGAGGTGCAACAGCTGCTCCAGCGCGCTGGGCTCACCGTATCGCGCCGCAGCCACTGGGCGGCAGAACCCGAGGCGGCCGACGTGTGGCTGGGGGATTCACTGGGCGAAATGGCGCTGTACTACGGCCTGGCCGATGTGGCCTTGCTGGGTGGCAGTTTTGCCCCCCTGGGCGGCCAGAACCTGATCGAGGCCGCCGCCTGCGGCTGCCCTGTGGTGCTGGGGCCGCATACCTTCAACTTTGCCGAGGCGGCCGAGCTGGCCTGCGCGGCAGGTGCCGCGCAGCGCGTGCTAGACATGGCCGCAGGGATGGCAGTGGCCACTGATTTAGCCACGGTTGCCGCGCAGCAGGCTGCCGCCAGTGAGCGAGCCACGCTTTTTGCCACGGCGCACCGGGGTGCAGCGCGGGCCACAGTGCAGGCAATTTTGGAAATCGTACAAACCGACTCACGTTGATAGGTGCCCCCCTCCGGTAACTGCTACAGCATCGGTCTGCCAGAGCGGTGACGGACTGCCGCCGCAAAATGCGCTGAGAGATACGGTAAATGCACCCAATCCGCTGATTGCAAAATACACGTAAATTTGTGAGTGCAAAAATGAGTAGCTTCCTATCCTGGATTCACAATACTGTAGCTATTACATTGGCTTTAGCAATCGCTTCTGGCGGATGTATTGCGGCTTCTCTTGACAAAAAATCAAATTGTGAACATTCGATATTGAATGAATCGGCGGGCGTTAACTTTGTCGCGGGTTTGCCAGTTTACGTGTCACCCAAAAAAATTATTGTCTCTACCGGCTGCCAGACTATGTGGGATTCCAAAGGTCGCATCACGATGCAGATATTTTTTAGCAAAGGAAAGGTTGTTCAGTACATTGAGTACGCAGAGAATGGCATTGCAGAATTGATTTGCGAATATGTCGAAGGAGCTGCGCTTCCCAAAACTTGCCCGAACTTGAATACCCTTGCAAATGGTTTCGCAATTCTTAGTGATGAAATTGAAAAGTCGCTGCCAACATTTGATGATCTGCGCCGTAAAACGGAAGTGCGAAAGTAGTGCCGCCTGGAAATCTGGCTGCGCCTAAAAGCAAATTCACGATCTAGAAGTCGATCAATAAATTGGATTGATGGAGACGAATGTTTTGGTGGCGCTTAAATTGGAGATCCGCCGCAGCGTTGGACTGACAATTGCGAATTTGTTTGCAATGGTCCTTGCAAGTTTGCTTTCAAATTTGGCGGTGGCGGCAGAAACACCCGCTTTTGCTCTAACGGTGACACCAGCCAAGGGCTTGGTTGGCCCTCAACTAAGAATGGAGCTGAAAAATATCAGCTCCGATTCGAAGGTGATTTTTCAAGGCGCACTGCCCTGGGTAGACGGAGTGTCAGCTGCTCGACTTGTTGGTTTCAGCGGTAACTTGGAAGAGGGCGATGAAGCGTTGACACCAATCAGGCCCGCCGGAGCCTTATTTCACAGTTTGACTGAAATCGTGATCGATTCAGGTGCGTCTTTGATAGGCAACGTTGATCTCGAAGAACGCTTCCCTGGAATAAATGAGCTACTTCGAAAGGAGTCTATTATTGTGTACTGGGTATATCGTCCGTTAGACGCAAGTCTCGTCAAGCATCAGGAGTTGACGGGAGCCGTGTTTTTGCAAAGACACCCCGAATAGGGTTGCCTATATGGATGAGTATTAATCAAACGAGATTATTGGAACGCAGCTTCTGATATGTCGTGACCCGAGCGGCTCCAAAACGTCGATTGGTGCATCATGTAGGCGCCCTGGGGACGCCCTCACAAGTTTTTTACTACTTCACCAGCAAGGCGTTGATCGCCTCAATGTCCTGCTGCGTCAGCGTGCCCGCCGCCTGGCGCAATTTCAGCGTGCCGAGCAGCACGTTGTAGCGGGCCTGGGCCAGGTCGCGCTTGGTCTGGAAGAGCTGGCTTTGGGCATTGAGCACGTCGATGTTGATGCGCACGCCCACCTGATAACCGAGCTTGTTGGCATCGAGCGCACTCTGGCTGGAGGCTTCGGCAGCCTCCAGGGCCTGCACCTGGCCCTGGCCGGATTGCACGCCAAAGAAGGCGGCGCGCGTGGCCTGGGCCACGTTGCGGCGCGTGGTCTCCAGGTCGGCGCTGGCCTTTTCTTCCAGCGCCAGGGTTTCCTTCACGCGGTTTTGCACCGCAAATCCGGCAAACAGCGGCAGATTGAAGGCCACGCCCACGCTGGCGCTGTTGGTGCGGTTGTTCACGCCGGGCGCCGTGATTGTGCCGTTCGGGTTGCGCGTGACGTTGTAGCCCACCTGCAGGTCCAGGGTGGGCAGGTGGCCGGTTTCGGCCTTTTTGGTTTCAAGGCGGGCAATGTCCAGCGCGATGGCGGCCTGGCGCACGCCGGGCTGCTGGTCGCGTGCGGTGTCCACCCAGGTGGTCACGTTGTCGGGCTGCACCGTGGGCAGTTGCACGGGCAGCGCCAGCGGCTGGGGCTTGGTGCCGGTGATGCCCACCAGCTGGTCCAGTGCCAGGCGTTTCACGCGCAGGTCGTTTTCGGCCGCGATTTCCTGGGCCACCACCAGGTCGTAGCGGGCCTGGGCCTCGCGCGAATCGGTGACGGTGGTGGTGCCCACCTCGAAGTTGCGCTTGGCGGAGGCCAGTTGTTCTGACACGGCCGCTTTTTGCGCCTGCACGAAGGTCAGGGTGTCCTGCGCGGCCAGCACGTCAAAGTAGGCCTGACTCACGCGCACCAGCAGGTCTTGCGTGGCGGCGTCCAGCTGCGCCTGGGCCACGTCAATGCCGCGCTGGCCTTGCTCCAGCGTGATGCGGTTGGCGGGGCGGTACAGCGGTTGAGAGGCCTGCACGCCCACCGTCTGCGTGGTGCCGGTGTTCTCCACAGGCGGGCGGCTCAGTTCCACATTGGCGCGGCTGAGTCCGGCCGTGAGCGCGGCGCTGGGCAGCAGGCCGGCGCGGGCCTGGTCGGCGCGGCGGGATGCTGCGTCAAGCTGGGCTCGGGCCGACTGCCAGGTCGTGTCATAGGTGCGTGCCGATTCCACCAGCTCCAGCAGGCTCTGGGCGTGCGCCGGGGCGCTCAGCGCCGCGCCGAGCGCCAGGGACAGAAGTGACAGGGAGAGGGGCCGGTGCGGAGTCATGGGGGTCCTTCGGAAGAGTCTGCGGTTCGATGGGAGAGCGGGGTGCCAGGGGCGTGATCAATAGCGGGGCACGGTGGGATCGTTTTCGTGCGACCAGGCATCAATGCCACCGGTGATATTGGCCAACTGTTCAAACCCGTTGTGTTGCAGGAACGATGCCACCCGCAGGCTGCGTGCGCCGTGGTGGCACAGGCACGCAATGGGGCGGGCGGGGTCCAGCTCGGCCAGTCGCCCGGGCAATTCGCCCATGGGGATGGCCACCAGTTCAAACCCGTCGGCGCGCACGCTGGCGGTCTGCAGCTCCCAGGGTTCGCGCACGTCCAGCACCAGGGGCTGGCTGCCTTCGGGTGCGGCGGCAAACCAGGCAGACAGCTGGGCGGGGCGGACGTGATCGATCATGCAGAACTCCGAAGAAAGCCGAACAACAGGGTCAGAACGTAAAGCCGGAAGGTTCGGGGAAGTTCACCAGGCGCGGGGCGATGGTGTCCCAGGGCGAGGTGGTTTCGAAACGGTCGCCGGTGCGGCGGGTCAGGGTGAAACGCATCACGGGCTCGCCCCCCACGATGGCGCCCAGGCGGCCGCCGTCACGCAGCAGCGCAAGCAGGGAGGTGGGCACTTCGGCCACCGAGCCGCTCAGTACGATCACGTCGAACGGGCCGTCGGGAATGGCGTCGCGGGCGCCGTCGTTCAGGCGCACATCGGCGTTTTGAACACCCGCGTCGCGCAGGTTCTCACGGGCCATTTCGGCGAGTTCGGGGTTGATTTCGAGCGACACCACACGTTCGGCGCGGGCGGCCAGCAGGGCTGCCATGTAGCCCGAACCTGCACCGATCTCCAGCACGCGGTCTGTTGGCTGGATTTGCAGGTCTTGCAGGATGCGTGCCTCGACGCGCGGCTGCAGCATGCTGTGGCCCAGGCGCACGGCCTCTTCGGCGTCGTTACCCAGCAGGGGCACTTCGATGTCCATGAAGGCCAGGCTGCGGTAGGCCGGGGGAACAAAGTCTTCACGGCGGACCACCGCCAGCAGGTCGAGCACGTCAGCGTCGAGCACATTCCAGGGGCGGATCTGCTGCTCGATCATGTTGTAGCGGGCCTGGGCAATAGGGTCGCTGATGTTGGCGGACGTGTTCAGGGGCAGGTTCATGGGATTTCTCCGTGGGGCAGATGCAAGGCCGATCGGGACGATCAGGACAAACCTTCGATTTTAGGCGCTGCCGGGGCGCGTCCCATCTTGCGAAGGGCCCACTGGGCCAAGTCGTCCATATAGCAATACACCACCGGCACCACCACCAGGGTCAAGAGGGAAGAGGTAATGACCCCGCCAATCACAGCCTGGCCCATGGGCGCGCGCTGCTCCGAGCCTTCGGACAACGCGAACGCCAGTGGCACCATGCCGAAGATCATGGCCAGCGTGGTCATCAGGATGGGGCGCAGCCGCACCCGGGCAGCGAGCAGCAAGGCGTCGGCACGGGGCAGGCCGGGCACGGTCTGGCCCTGGTCGTTCACGTGCTCCTCACGGGCACGGATGGCAAAGTCCACCAGCAAGATGGCGTTCTTGGTGACCAGCCCCATCAGCATCACCACGCCAATGATGGAGAACATCGACAGCGTGGAGCGAAACATCAGCAGCGCCAGCACCACGCCAATCAGCGTAAGCGGCAGCGAGGTCATGAGCGCCAGCGGTTGCAAGAAGCTCTTGAACTGGCTCGCCAGGATCATGTAGATGAAGATGATGGCCATGGCCAGGGCCGAAATGGCATAGCCAAAGGACTCGGCCATGTTCTTGGTGGAGCCGCTGAACTGGTAGCGATAGCCGGGCGGGAAGCTCACTTCCTCCAGCGCCTTCTTGATGTCGTTCGACACTTCACCGGCCGAGCGCTTTGCCACGTTGGCGTTCACCGCCACTTCGCGGGTCAGGTCGCGGCGGTTGATCTGGTTGGCGCCGGTGGATTCGGTCACGCTGGCTACCTGGTTCAGGCGCACGATGCGGGTGGTGCCGTCGGCCGCCGCCAGGGCAAAGGGCAGGCGCTCCAGGTCGGCGGGCTGGGTGCGGGCTTCGGGGGCCAGGCGCACGTTCACATCGTAGGTCTGGTCATCCGGTGCGCGCCAGTTGCCCACCGTGGTGCCTGCCACCAGGGTGCGCAGCGATGCTGCCATGGGCGCCACCGACAGGCCCAGGTCCGACGCCACGTCGCGCTTGACCTCCAGGGCGATCACCGGCTTGTTGGGCTTGGCGCTGGTGTCCAGGTCCACCAGCCCGGGAATGTCGCGAATTTTTTCGGTGACCACCTTGGTCAGGCGCTCCAGCTCCTGCAGGTCGGGGCCTTGCAGCGAGAACTCCACCTGCTTGTTGCCACCCACGGCGTCCAGCAGGCCCACGTGGGTGATGGTGATGCCGGGCACGGTCTTGAGGCGTTCCCGCAGCACGTCGGACATCTGGTCCACGCTGCGGCTGCGGTCCTTGCGGTCCACCAGGCGCACGTAGATGTTGGCGTAGATCTTGCCCTGGGCGCTGCCGGTGTTGATGGTGGCCAGTGTGTAGCGCACCTCCGGCATCTCGCGCAGGATGCCCTCCACCTGTTGTGCCTTGGCCTCGGTGGCCTCCAGCGACGAACCCACGGGGGTGTAGAAATTGAGCGAGGTTTCGGAGAAGTCGGCCTTGGGCACGAACTCGGTGCCCAGCAGCGGCACCATGAAGATGCTCAGCACAAAGATGGCCAGCGCAATCGCCATGGTGGTCAGCTTGTGCACCAGCGACCACCGCAGGATGCGCTGGTAGCCCTCGGCCAATGCATCGGTGGCACGGTCGAACCAGCCTGTGACGCGGCCAATGGTCTTGTCGTAGAAGGTGACGGGCTCGATCTTCTGGCCGTGGGCATGGATGCTCGGGTCGTGCCAGATGCTCGACAGCATGGGGTCAAGCGTGAAGCTCACAAACATCGAGATCATCACCGCCGCCACGATGGTGATGCCGAACTCGTGGAAAAACTTGCCGATGATGCCGCCCATGAAGCCAATGGGCATGAACACCGCCACGATGGACAGCGTGGTGGCCAGCACCGCCAGGCCAATCTCCTGCGTGCCGTCCATGGCGGCTGCGTAGGCGCCTTTGCCCATCTGCACGTGGCGCACGATGTTCTCGCGCACCACGATGGCATCGTCGATCAACAGGCCCACGCACAGGCTCAGCGCCATCAGCGTGATCATGTTGATGGTGAAGCCGAACATGTTCATGAACAAGAACGTGCCGATCAGCGCAATGGGCAGCGTCAGCCCGGTGATCACGGTGGAGCGCCAGGAATTCAGGAACAGGAACACGATGAGCACCGTGAGGATGGCGCCCTCGATCAATGTCTGGCGCACGTTGTTCACCGCCACGCGGATCGGGCGGGCGCTGTCGCCAATGGTCTCCAGCCGCACGCCGGCGGGCAGCTGGTTCTTCAGCTCCACCACAGCGGCGTTCAGGCCGTCCACCACCTCGATGGTGTTTTCGCCCTGCGACTTCTGCACCGACAGCAGCAACGTGCGCTGGCCGTTGTACAGGGCCAGGCTTTCCACCTCCTGCGCGCCGTCGTTGACGCGGGCCACCTGGTCAAGCCGGACCGGCGCTCCGTTCTTGCGGGCGACGATGATCTTGCCGAAGTCTTCGGGGCGTTCCATGCGAGCGTCGATCTGCACCACGCGCTCCTGCGCGAGGGACCGGATGGAGCCCACGGGCAGGTCCTGGTTCTCGTTGCGCACGGCCTGCGCCACCTGGTCGGGGGTCACGCCAAACGCTTCGAGCGCCTGCGGGTTCAGGTAGATGTTGATCTCGCGCTTGGTGGCGCCCACCAGGTTCACGGCGCCCACGCCGCGCACGTTCTCCAGGCGTTTCTTCAGAATCTGCTCGGCCCAGGTGGTCAGCTCGACAGCGCTGCGACCGGATTTTTCGTCCGGCAGCACCGCGAGCGACCACACGGCGCGACTGGCCGGGTCAAAGCGCAGCACGCGGGGTTCCTTGACCTCGGTGCGCAGCAGGGGGCGCACAGTGGCCACCTTTTCGCGCACGTCCTCGGCGGCCTTGCGGCCGTCGATGTGGAGCTGAAACTCGATGATGACAACGGCCGTGCCTTCGTAGCTGCGCGAGGTCAGGGCGTTGATGCCTGCAATCGAGTTGACGCCTTCCTCGATCTTCTTGGTGACTTCGCTCTCGACGATTTCCGGCGACGCACCGGGGTAGTCCACGGTGACCACCACCACCGGAAAGTCGATGTTGGGGAACTGGTCAACCTTCAGGCGCTGGTAGGAGAACAGGCCCAGCACGACGATGGCAAGCATCACCATCGTGGCGAACACGGGGTTTTTAAGGCTGACTTTGGTGAACCACATGGCGGGTCGGGGTAGTCAGGGTGATCAGGGAGCAGCGCGGGATGCCGCTGCCAATGCAGGTGCAGCAGCGGCTGTCGCAGCTGATGCAGCCACCGCCACGGCCGTGCCCTCGCGCAGCAGGCCAATCCGGCCCGCAATCACCACCGTGCCTTCGGGCACACCTTCGACCGCCACCAGGGTCTGGCCGCCCACCACCGCGCGGGTGCCGGTCTTGACGGGTGCATAGACCACGCGGCCATCTTTCAAGGTTTGGAGGTAGGGGGCGGGCTTGTCGGTGCGCACGGCGTCCAGCGGCACGGCCAGCACATCGGCCCGCCCAGTATCGAGCGTTCCCTGCACAAACAGGCCTTGCCGCAGCGGCGTGGCGCCGGGGGCTTGCTCAACCCGCAGGTAGACGGGCACCGTGCGGCTGCCTGCCTGGGCGCTGGGGTTGATGCGCACCACGGTGGCAGGCACCGGGGCGGGAATGCCCTCGATGGTGAGCTGCGCCTTCTGGCCCACCTGCACCGCCACGGAATCCGCCGGGTTGAGCAGCGCTTCTAGCTCGAGCCGCGACAGGTCCACCACCTCGATGATGCGGGCGTCCACCGCCACGCGCTCGCCCGGCTGGGCCAGGCGCTGCGCGACCAGCCCGCTGATGGGGCTCTTGAGCACGGTGTCCTCCAGCGCCTTGCGGGCCACGTCAGCGGCGGCCATTGCGGCCTGGTGGTTGGACTGCGCAGATTCGAGGCTGGCTTGCGAGGTAACCAGCGCCGTGGCCGAGATGAATCCCTGGTCCACCAGCGCGCGGTTGTTGGTGTACTGGCGCTGGTTGATATCCACCTGGGCTTTGGCGGCATCGGCCTGCTGCTGCGCCTGGCGCAGGCGGGCGCGGGCTTCGGTGGGGTCGATGCGGGCCACTTCCTGCCCGGCCTTCACGCTGTCGCCTTCGCGCACCGTCAGCCCCTGCAACTCACCGCCCACGCGCGCCTTGACCATGGCCGAGTCCACCGCCCGCAAGGCGCCCGATACGGGCACGCCAAGCGCCAGGTTCTGCCGCCGCACCGGCAACACCTCTTGGGCTGCCAGTTGCAGCGGCGCCTGGGCGCGCTGGGCCGTGGTTTCGGCCAATGCCTTTTGCTGCGCCTGCCGCGCCGCCATGGCCCGCCACACGCCGCCGCCGAGCAAGACAACAACGACGGCTGCCACCATCCAGGGAATCCAGCGTTTCATGGTCAGGAGCCGCGTGAGGGCGGCGCAGAAAAAGTGTGAGAGGGGGAGGGCACGGGAGAAGAAGGGTCGGGCCGCACCAGCAGCCCGTTCAGCACATTGTCGATCTGGGCATCGATGTACAACTCAGGCCGCAGGCCCAGCGAGTCTGGAATGCAGGCCCCCACCGAGTGCTTCCACATCATGAGGAAGATCATGGGCGCCAGAACCACATGCACGATGTAGTCCAGTGGCACGGGGCGGAATTCGCCGCGCTCGATGCCGCGTTCGACGATGCGGCGGATCAGCGCCTGCCCCGGCAGAATCACCTCCTGCTGGTAGAACTCGGTGATCTCCGGGAAATTCTGGGCCTCGCTGAACATCAGCTTGGTGATACCCGAGGCCTTGGTGGCGCCTATGCGCTCCCACCACACCTGGTAGCAGTACCGCAGCAGATCGCTGGTGGTGCCCACAAAGGAATCCAGCTCATCCCGCCACTCTTCAAAACGGCCCGCGATGTTCTGGCGCACCACCGCCTTGAAAAGCTCTTCCTTGCTGGGGAAATACAAAAACAACGTGCCCTTGGAGACGCCTGCACGGGCCGCCACTTCATCCACCCGTGTCGCGGCAAACCCTTTTTCGACAAACAGGTCCAGCGCGGCCTCCAGCAGCTCACCCGGGCGGGCTTCCTTGCGGCGCTCGCGTTTGGTGCCGACGGAGGCGGTGGGGGGAAGGGAGGTGGAAGGCAAGGAAGGGCTTCGTTAATGACTGACCGGTTAGTAATGTAGCAAGCACGGGATAGGGCGTCAATTCATAATGGTCAAGTTTGAACCCGAGGACCACCATGACTTTGCAAACCATCACCCTGGGCGGCGGCTGCTTCTGGTGCACCGAAGCCGTGTTCGAGCGCGTGCGCGGAGTCACCGACGTGGAAAGCGGCTACACCAACGGCCACACGCTGAACCCCAGCTACGAACAAATCTGCCGGGGCGACACCGGCCACGCCGAGGTGGTGCGCCTGACCTTTGATGCCGATGAGATCAGCCTGGAGGAGATCCTGGAAATCTTCTTCCATACCCACGACCCGACCACCCTCAACCGCCAGGGCAACGACGTGGGCACCCAGTACCGCAGCGGCATCTATTACGAAGACCCTGCGCACGGTGATATTGCCAACGACATGATTCGCCAGATGTCGCAAGACAAGCTGTTTGGTGCGCCGATCACCACCGAGGTGAAGCCGCTGCAGAACTACAGCACGGCCGAGGCCTATCACCAGGAATACTTTGCGAACAACCCGAACGCGGGGTATTGCGCGTTTGTGGTGGGGCCGAAGGTGGAGAAGTTTCGCAAGACGTTTGCGCGGTATTTGAAGGGTTGAGAGACCGCCGAGCGGTCTTCTCGGCAGCAACGCCAACACGGGTCCAAGCCAATGGATAGATTAACTAGTCAATCTATCCATTGGCAGTCGGGTGGAGCAAATAAAGCCCCAGCCCCAGCGCGAATATTAGTCCCGCCAAGACAATGGCTCCCATCTTGTGTTGCAGATGATCTACGGCGTCAAACGCTTGCCAATGACCTTGCACGGCCAGTCGATGGCGCTTGAAGACCAGATATACGCAATAGGTATTGGCGGCAATGGCTATCAAGGCAAAACCAAGCTTGGCGTAGAGGATCGGGGTTTTTGGGGCGGTAGCCAGCAGCATTGCACCTGTAGCCAGAACCATGGTGAAGGCGGGTATTTCAATGAAAATATCCACGCGCTTGTGAAGTGCCGAAAGAATGAGTTCCTTGTCACGACCTTGACCCAACAACGCGCGTTCAAAAAGGGCCTCGGTAAGAACACAACCGAGCCAAAGACCGACAAACGTGAGATGAAGTGGTAATAGCAGTGCTTGCATTTTGGTTGGACCTTATCCCGACGGTATTCAACTCAATATGTCGAATGAAGTGAACGATTGGGGAAATTAGGAATTATGGTCAGGGCTTGAGCCTGAAAATTGATATGCATCACGGGCATGCCATGGAGGCACGCCTGAAAGACTCAGCCAAAAGGTCCATCCAACCTGAGGCGCTTCTCTGTGTTGAACGGCTCCATCGCCAACCATGTCGCTGCAGCCGTCAGTCCTCTGCCATTTCATTCAGGGGTTTCAGTTGGGGGAGGGCCAGCACGAAGGCATAATGCAAACTGATTGCGTTACAGACATCACCTGCCGCCGCATCTCGCCATGCCCTCCACCCCATCTTCTTCATCCCCACACCGCCTTTGGTCGCTCCCCCCGGGCATGCGCGCCACCCGCGCCACACGGGCGCTGGCGGTGCTGTACGAGGCGCGGCCTGACGCGGCGCTCTCCGAACCCGAAGTAGAAGCCGCCCTCGCCACCGCTGGCGCTCCCGTCAACAAAGTCACCGTTTACCGCATGCTCGACCGCTTTGCCGCTGCTGGCCTGCTGCACAAGCAGGTGGACGCTGCCCGCGTGACCCGGTATGCACTGGCACCCCAAGGCGAAGAGGGCACAGCCCCCAGATTCGAATGCGACGACTGCCACCGCCAGTTCCGCCTCTCGCAGGGATCGGCCAAGGTGCAGACCGCCCTCAAGCAGGTGCTGCAGGCGCTGGCCACTGCCGGGCATGAGAGCCTGGCGGTGGACATCGCGGTCCACGGGCGATGTGCAGACTGCGCCCACCCGGCCGAGGGCGCTGCCGCATGATCCGCACCCGAGGCCTTTCCTACACCTATGCCACGGGCGGCGCCGCGCCGCTGCGCTTCCCCGATGTGGACCTGCGCCAGGGCGGCACCTTGTTGCTGCGCGGGCGCTCGGGCTCGGGCAAGTCCACCTGGCTGGCGCTGATGGCCGGGCTGCGCGGAGCCAGCGGGGGCGACCTGTTTGTGGCGGGCACGCAGCTGGGCACGCAGCGCGGGGCCGAGATTGATGCCTGGCGCGCGCGCAGCATTGGCTTTTTGCCGCAAAAGCTCTACCTCAGCAGCGCGCTCACGGTGGCCGACAACCTGGCGCTGGTCTACTTTGCGGCCGGGCTGCCACGCGACGATGCCGCCATCACGCGTGCGCTGGCGCAGGTCGGCGTGGCCGAGCTGGCCGGCCGCAAGCCGCACCAGCTTTCGGGCGGGCAGGCGCAGCGCGTGGCGCTGGCGCGGGCCGTGCTGCTGGCGCCGCAGGTGCTGCTGGCCGACGAGCCCACGGCCAGCCTGGACGACGAGGCCGCCGCCGACGCGCTGGCGCTGCTGCAGCACAGCGCCGCCGCCTGTGATGCCAGCCTGGTGATTGCCACGCACGACCAGCGCGTGGTGCAAGCCCTGGCCGGTGTGCAAACGCTGGATTTGAATGAAATCGGCGCCCAGCGCTTGATGGATAAGCGCGAGCAGCTATGAATTCAGGAGTCTTCAAACTGGCGCGCCTGTCATGGCGCTACCTGTGGTCCCGCCCGCTGGCCGCGGTGCTGAACCTGCTGGTGCTGACGCTCGGCCTGGCCGCCATCACCCTGGTGCTGCTGGTGGCCACGCAGCTCGACAAGGCGTTTGAGCGTGATCTGAGCGGCATCGACCTGGTAGTGGGCGCCAAGGGCAGCCCGCTGCAGCTCATCCTGGCGGGCGTGTTCCACATCGACGTACCCACGGGCAACATCCCCCTGCAAGAAGTGCAGGCGCTGCAGAAGAACCCGCTGGTGGCGCAGGTCATACCGCTGAGCCTGGGCGACAGCTACCAGGGCTTTCGCATCGTGGGCACCACGCCCGACTATCTGCTGCACTATGAAGTCCAGTTTGCCAAGGGCGCGCTGTGGCAGCAGCCCATGGACGCGGTGCTGGGCGCCACGGTCGCCCGCAGCATCGTCAAAGCCGACCATGGTGGTGCACCGTTGGTGGGCGCCACATTCGTGGGCAGCCATGGGCTGGGGGGAGGAGGGCATGCACACGGCGATCACCCCTACCGCGTGAGCGGCGTGCTGGCGCCCTGCGGCTGCGTGCTCGACCGGCTGATTCTGACCAGCACCGAATCCGTTTGGATGGTGCACGAAACGGCCACGGCCAACGATGCCGAAGACCTGGAGATCATGAAGGAAGAGCGCGAAGTGACCGTGGCCCTGGTGCGCTACCGCACGCCCATGGCCGCCGTCACACTGCCGCGCCAGATCAACGCCGACACCGCCATGCAGGCGGCCGCGCCCGCTATCGAAGTCACCCGCCTGCTGCGCCTGCTGGGCGAGGGGGCCGATGTGCTGCGCGCTTTTGGCGGCGTGCTGCTGGCGGTGGCCGCACTGAGCGTGTTCATCGCGCTGTGGAACGCCGTGCGCGAGCGCCGCGCCGACCTGGCCATGCTGCGCATGCTGGGCGCGCCCCCGGGCCGCGTGGCGGGGCTGGTGCTGTGGGAGGCCCTGTGGCTGGCCGCGATGGCGTCTGTTCTGGGCCTGCTGCTGGGCCACGGCCTGGCCCATGGCCTGGGCTGGGCACTGCAGGCGCAGGGGCTGCTGCCTGTCACCGGCCTCATCTGGCTGCCCGCCGAAGCGGGTGTGCCGCTGATGGCCGCCGGTGTGGCGGCGCTGGCGGCGCTGCTGCCCGCCATGCAGGCGTACCGCACGGACGTGGCCGACCTGTTGAGCCAGCCCTGATGCAGCCATCGAGTTCTGTCCTCTAAAAACCGTCCCCCAACCAATCTGAAAGGCCTTCCATGAAAAAGCTCCTCACCGCACTCGCCCTGGCCCCCATGCTGCTCGTCGGCGCCCTGGCGCACGCCCAGGCCCACAACGACAAAGAGACCAAAGAAGACATAGCCCGCCACCGCGCCATGGCCGCCGCCCACGAGGCCGCCGCCAAGTGCCTCGAATCCGGCAAGGGCGAGGAAACCTGCCAGAAGGAACTCCAGGCCGCCTGCAAGGGTCTGGCTATTGGCAAATACTGCGGCATGAAGCACGCGCACTGAGGCGATGGGCCTCCAGGCCCGCTACCATTTCTGAAAACGCTACAGATCAGGTTTCCCGCCATGGCAATCCACCCCGCTCACCGTCATCCCGCTGCACAACCCGATGCCGGAGCCAGCCGCACCCGCACTGCCCGGCGCGCCTGTGCGATGGTGGTGCTGGCCTGGACTGGGGCCGTACTCGCACAGTCGCCGACCGCTGCGCCCACGGGCAAACCAGCGCCGGGGGAGTTTGAACGCGCGACCGGAAAAACGCCCGGTGCCGCGCCCACCACCGCACCCGCGCTCTCGTCCCCTTTGCCTGCGGGCGCGGGCACCGCCATGCCATCGGGCGTTGCGTCGGGCAGCGGGGCGGGCTACCACAGCCCCAACAGCCCCATTGCGCCGCTGCCCCAGCGCAATGACGTGGTGCCGTGGTCCGTGCTGACCGACCTGACCAAAAAGACCACCAAGGACGGCATCCTGCCCGTGTTCAACGACGCGCAAAAGGGCATGGACAAGACCACGCAGCGCATCCAGGGCTTCATGGTGCCGCTGGATGCCAAGCCCACGCAGACCCACTTTCTACTTACCTCCGTGCCAATGACCTGCTCGTTCTGCACGCCGGGCGGGCCGGAGAGCATGGTCGAGGTCAAGGCCAAGACTCCCGTGCGCTATTCGCTGGAACCGGTGGTGGTGGAGGGCAAGTTCACCGTGCTCCCCAACGACCAATATGGCCTGTACTACCGCGTGGTGGACGCGGTGCCCGTCAAGTAATTCCGCCGCCTTTTCCCCGATCCCGCTGCCTTCCTTGTCCCTCTTGTGACCCCGTTGTTTCCAACCCCACTGGCCGCGCTGTGGCGCCGCCTGCGCCAGCAGTTGCCCGCGCAGGCCGCCCTGGCGTGGCTGCTGCTGGCCCTGGTGGTGGTGCCCACGCTGGGGCGCCTGCACCAGGTGGAGCATGGAGAGGCTCTGGGGCAGATGCACGCGGGCCACGCGGTGCAAGCTGCGCAACAAGCCGACGCACACCACAGGCTCGCAGCCGCTTCGCTGGCAGCGGATGAGGACGCGGCCCCGTCCACCGAGGCAGACCACACCCACGGGCTGCTATCACTGCTCCTGGTCCCCCACGCGGCCGTGGACTGCCTTTTGCTCGACCAGCTTGCGTTGGGCGATGCACTGCACAGCGCCCCCTCGGCGCTGCCCACCCTGGTGCCCGCGCAGGCATCGCCGGTACAACATGCCGGGCGCTCTACGGCCCCGCACGTTGCGCTGTTCCAGGCGCGTGGCCCGCCCACGGCCTGACCGCAGCAAATCGCATACGCGCCCACCGCATCGCGGGCCGGGCCGCCAACACCTTGCCCGGCCTTGCAGGGCTGCGCTATCGCGCTTTGCCCATTTACTCCTGATTTCATAGCTGATCGCGCTTGATAGACAAGCGCTGGCGGCCATTTTTAGTCAAATTTTCATGCCCAGGGCGTGGAAGCCATGTATCTGCGTGCCGGCCCCGCCATCACCGGTCATGCCCCACGCCCCTGCGCATGCGTACCCGCAAACGCTCAAGCACCCGTTGCCACACCGCACCATGACCCACACCACATCCCAATCTCGCCGCCCCGTTGCTGTTCTTCGCGCCCGTCCCACCCTCCACCCCGTGGCCCTGGCCGCCATGCTGGCGCTGACGGGCACCGGCGTGGCGCACGCGCAAGCCGCGCCGGTGGCAGCACCTGCCGATAACAGCGCTGCGGCCCCCGCCAGCCTGCCCGCCGTCACCGTCTCGGCCAGCGGCCTGCAACTGGGCGCCAATGAGATGACCACGCCGGTCACCGTGCTGGAAGGCGATGAACTCGTGCGCCGCCGCGAGGCCACCCTGGGCGAAACGCTGAACAGTGAGCCCGGCATCACCAGCAGCCACTTCGGCGCCGGTGCCAGCCGCCCCATCATCCGGGGCATGGACGGCCCGCGCGTCAAGGTGCTGAGCGACGGCGCCGAGCTGCACGACGCCTCCACCATCAGCCCCGACCACGCCGTGGTGTCCGAGCCACTGCTGGCCACGCAGATCGAAGTGCTGCGCGGCCCCTCGGCCCTGGTCTACGGCAACGGCGCCGTGGGCGGCGTGGTCAATGTGCTCGACGGCAAGATCCCCACCGCCATCCCGCAAAAGGGCTACGAGGGCAGCGCCGAGCTGCGCGCCAACTCCGGCGCGGGTGAAAAAGCAGGAGCCTTCTCGCTGACCGGCGGCGCTGGCAACCTGGCCGTGCATGTGGAAGGCGTGGCGCGCGATGCGGGCGACTACCGCGTGGGCAAGGGCTGGGCGCCCGAGGGCGAACCCACCCGCAAGGTGCTGGGCAGCTTCAACCGCACCGACACCGGCAGCGTGGGCCTGTCGTGGGTGGGCGAGCGCGGCTACCTGGGCGCCGCCTACACCCGCCAGACCGCCAAATACGGCCTGCCGGGCCACAACCACAGCTTTGAAGGCTGCCACACGCACGGCGACCACCTACACTGCGGCGCCCACGAAGAGGAGGAAGACGGCCACGACCACGGCGCCGAAGAACATGGCGACGTGCCTGTGGTGGACCTGCGCAGCGAACGCTTCGACATCCGCGGCGAGCTGCGCAACCCCTTCGCCGGCGTCTCGGCCTTGCGCCTGCGCGCGGGCGTGACGGATTACGTGCACGACGAAGTCGAAGACGGCGCCATCAGCACCACCTTCAAGAACAAGGCCTACGACACCCGCATCGAGCTGCAGCACGAGCCCATTGCAGGCTTCAAGGGCCTGATCGGCCTGCAGACCTCGCAGCGCAAGTTCAGCGCCGACGGCGAAGAGGCCTACGTGGAGCCCACCATCACCCGCAAGCTGGGCTTCTTCGCGCTGGAGGAATACCGCCTGGGCGACTGGCGCTTCGAAGCCGCCCTGCGCCACGACCGCCAGACGGCCGAAGCGCAAACCAGCGGCATCGAACGCAGCCACAACGGCACCTCGGCATCGCTGGGCGCGGTGTGGAAGTTCACGCCCGGCTACCAGGTGGGCACCTCGTTCACCCGCGCCAGCCGCGCCCCGTCGGCCGAAGAGCTGTATGCCAAGGGCCTGCACATGGCCACCAGCACGTATGAGCGTGGCAACGCCGACCTGAAGTCCGAGATCTCGCAGAACATCGACGTGAGCCTGAAGAAGACCAGCGGCGACACCACCTTTGGTGTGAGCATCTTCCGCAACCGCATCAACAACTACATCTACGGCCGCACGCTCGATGAAGTCGATGGCCTGCAACTGCTGCAATACAGCCAGGCCGACGCCACCTTCACCGGCATCGAAGGCCAGGTGCGCCAGCGTCTGAACCGCAACCTGGGCATCACGCTGTTCGGCGACACCGTTCGCGCCACGCTCGACGCAGGCGGCGGCCGCCTGCCGCGCATCCCCGCCACCCGCGCGGGCATCCGCCTGGACGCCAACTGGCAAGCCTGGGAAGCCCAGGTCGAATGGGTCCAGGTGGCCCGCCAGAACCGCGTGGCCGAGTTTGAAAGCGCCACTCCCGGCTACGGCATGCTGAACCTGGGCGTCAGCTACAACGGCCAGTTCAGCACCGGCACACCGTGGCAGGTGTACCTGAAGGCGAACAACCTGACGGACCGCCTGGCGTATGCGCACACCTCGTTCATCAAGAATGCCGCGCCGTTGATGGGCCGCAATCTGACGGTGGGGGTGAAGGTGGCGTTCTGACGGGTGAAGCCGTCGTGATGTGAGCGAGCCAGCGGCGGAGGACGGCGTTGCTAGCTCGCACATCTGCCGGCCCCAAACCACCCAAACCACCGAGTCCAAAGGTGACTTGGATGCATGCCATACTCGCTTTGACGTGGTTGATTTTTCGATCCGTCAAGGCGACGCTGCCTCAGTCCCGGTGATGGCGCGCACCCGATTCGGAAATGGGATTGGCTCCGCAGCAGGCCGCCCAACGCAGGGTTGCGCGACGCGCGAAGGACTTGTTCGGCGCGGCCGTGCATGAATCTGACCCATTTGCAATAGCCCTGCATGCCCACCACTCCCACGCCGTCCGCAAACCTGTTGCAACTGCTTCCTGAGGCGGTGGTGCAAACCGATGCGCTGTGGGAGATCACCTATCTGAACCCGGCGTGGCACAAGCTCACCGGCCATTCGGTGGCGGCGGCGCTCGGCAGGTCTTTGCTGGAGTTCGTGCATCCCGACGACATCGGCACCATGCGCTCGGGCATGCCGGTGTTCCGCTTGCGCTTTGCCGACGCGGACTATCGCTGGGTGCGTCTGCAGTTCCACCCGGCGACGGATGTGGCGGACCGGGTGATCAGCCGCCAGGGTGTCCTGATCGAGATCACCGAGGTCACCGAGCAGGTGCTGGTGGAAATTCGCCAGCGCTTTCTGCGCTTGCTGGAAACCATTGATGGCGTGGTGTGGGAGGCTGAAATCGGCGTGGGCAATACCTTCCTGAGCCCGCAAGTCGAACGCTTGTTCGGCTACTCTGTCGAGGAGTGGCGGGCTGACCCGGGTTTTTGGCGGGCGCATGTGCACCCCGACGATCTGGAGGAGGCCCTGCGCATCGACGATGCCGCTTACAACGCCACGCACAGCCATGCCTACGAGATGAACTATCGGCTGATTGCCAAGTCCGGCAAGGTCGTGTGGGTGCGCGATCTGTGCCGTGCTGTGGTCGAGCCGGGGCGGCCGAACCGCATGATCGGCCTGATGATTGACGTGACCCAGCAGAAGAACACCGAACTCGATTTGTTGCGCTCCGAAAACCGCTATTCGCTTGCGACGCGCGGATCCAATGACGGTATCTGGTACTGGGACTTGCGAACGGACGCGCTGCATGTGTCCGGGCGTTTTCTCCAGATCGTCGGACTGGGTAGCGCCGATCTTGTGCATGACGGAGGCTGGCGCTTTTTGGAGCAGCTCATCGATACCGAGGATCGCGAGCGCGTGCAGGAGGCTTACCGCAGGCACCTATCGGGAAACAGCCCGAACTTTTCGGTGGACTTCCGCGCGTTCCACGGAGCAGGGCGGCTGGTGTGGGTCAATTGGCGCGGGCTCGCCGAGTTCGAAGAGGGTGTTCCCGTGCGCATGGCGGGGTCGTTGAGCGATCTGGCCGAGCGTGGCAGTTCCTACGATGCGCTGACCAACTTGCCCGGCCGACCGTTGTTCCGTGACCGCCTCGCGCATCTCATCGCGCTGCACCAGAACGAGGTGGTGAACGGAGGTGGCGTTCCGATACGCGATGGAGCCACGATGTTCGCCGTGCTGCTGCTGGATCTCAACGGGTTCAAGGCCGTCAATGACAGCTACGGGCACCATGTGGGCGACCAGCTCTTGCAACAGGTGGCGCGGCGGCTCGAATCCTGCGTTCGGGCGGTGGATCTGGTCGCCCGCATGGGTGGCGACGAGTTCAATGTGCTGTTGGAGTCCATCGATCCCGCTGAAGCCCGCCAACGCGCGGAGCAGATTGCCGCCGCCCTGGAGTTACCTTACGTCATTGGCAGGCACACCGTGATCAGTGGTGCGAGCATCGGATTGGCCAGCAGCGCATCCAGGCTGGCGACGGTCGACGACTACCTGCGCGCTGCAGACACCGCCATGTACCGGGCCAAAAGTCAGTCATTGGGCGTTTGCGTGTTTCAGTAAGGCGTGCCAGGGGCAATTGCCTGCGAGGCTGTCGCATGGCTTGCCTTCCTCATCCCCTTCTGGTTTTCGGTGGTTTCGCTGGGGTGCTTCCAGTGCGCTTGTGCCTGGGACCAGGGGGTGATTGCTGCCTGATGCCTGATGCCTGATGCCTCCATTGGATGCTGGCAATCGAACATGTTTTCGGACTTGTGCGCTTAGCCATCAAGCGCAAGCAGCTACTGTATTGATAGCAACTGAAACCCTGCGTATCCTATGGATGCGAGGCGAAAAAAAACCGGCTCCTCAGAACCGGTTTTTCACAGAGGGTTGCCTGGATCAGTAACGACCGCCGCCGAAGCCACCCGTGCCGTAGCCAACGTCCGAGCGTGTGCTCGCACTGTAGCCGCCGGCCTTGTAGCCACCGGCGCCGCCACCCTCTTCACGGGGGCGGGCCAGGTTCACGACGATCGAGCGGCCGTCAACGGACATGCCGTGCAGGGCGCTGATGGCGGCCTGGGCGACTTCGGCGGAGGCCATTTCCACAAAGCCGAAGCCCTTGGAGCGGCCGGTTTCGCGGTCCATCATGACCTTGGCGGAGGAGACCCGGCCGAATTCGGAAAAGTTGCTTTCCAGGGTGGAATCGGTCACGGAGTAGGGCAGGTTGCCCACGTAGATTTTGCTGCTCATGGTTGAGCCTTTCTGAAATGTGGTGCGCAACGAAGGGCGTACCGTTGGGATGCAGCTGTGCGGATCGAGTGTCCGCAGCAACTGGGATGGGTGGATGGGATCTGCAGGTCGCAGATCAGGTCATCAGCACGTTGGGGGGTGCGGCATGCACGTTTGCAGCCAGCCCTGGGTGACTGCAAAGAGCCGGGCGGCTTCGCGCGAGGCAAAGGCTTTGTCAAAACGGAACACGCGGCAGTAGCTGCCGTTGCCCTGTGAACGATGGACCGAGAAGGAGGCGCGGAAGCGGCCGCAGTCGGTCGGATGTGTCGTGGGCGAAACGACGTACTTGCCCATGGAAATGGCGGTCTGTGAAATCTGGATCAATCAGGATCGCAGGCGTGGAAATCGACCTGCGTGAGCATCAAGGGACGCAGTGGGCTGCAGCTCTACAGACCCAATGGGCAACCACAAAGGTTGCAAAAGGCGGCTTGCCTTGGGCGGATTACCACCCTGAGCAGGCGTTGCGGTGACTGCACGCGTCAAGAGCCGTGACTGCAACTGCTTAATTATATCTCAAATGGAATTTGGTTTTGTTTCAATATTCTTAAAAGTTTTAAAAGTGCTGCCTTGCCTGGCGGCGCTGATCACCCGGCCCATCAGACATCCCCGGGCGCCTCCAGCAGCTACCATCTATGTAGCAAATGGCAACAATGCCCCCACTGGCTGGCACCAGCAAAACCTGGTGCAGCGTCTTCTATCAATCTTTCGATTGGTGGCATGGGTTCCGGTCCCGATCTCTCTGCGGTCGATGCGGGCGGGCTTTTTTCCTACCGGAGCAGCGTGCAGATGAAGGTTTTTCAGAAACATGCCGTCAGCCAGGGCGGGATCAGCCCCGGCGATGCAACCCACCTTGTGCTGGTGGGCGGGCTCCCCGGGGCGGGCAAGACCCATGCGGCCGAGCGCCTGCAGTCACTGGGATGGACGCTTTACGACGATTTTCAGAACAAGGCGGTGGGTGATTCGGCCCACTTCAAGGATTCCAGGCACTACGCAGACTTGGTGCTGAGCCTGCGTGCTGGCCGTCGCTGCGTGGTCAGCGACCTTCGCATGGTTCACAAACCCTATCGCAAGGGCGCGGCTGCGGCGCTGTTGCGAGATGCCGTACGGATCACCTCGGAGCTTCACCTATTTGAAAACGACCCGACGCAATGTATCCGGAACGTACGCAGTGCGGGGGATGCGCTGCGCGAAACCCTGCGCCTGAAGGAGATCAAGCATTGGACCCGCTATTTTTCAGCGCCGCCCGAGGCCGTGTTGCACCCTGTATGGCGGCCACCCTGTGACTAGCCCGGAAGATGTGCGCGCCCGTGAGGCCGATGCGGCACATCCTTCATGGCAGACGCTTTCGTCTTGCTTTCAAGGTCCTTGGGTATAACCACAGTGGCCGGGCTCAGCGCAGGCGGCATGATCGGGGCATGAAACTGCTGTTGGTCGAGGACGATTTTGATCTGGCCGGTGCCCTGAGCCGCAGCCTCGTGGCGCGCGGTTTTGAGGTGCTGTGCTGCGCCGACGGCAAAGAGGCCCTGGCGGCGGCGCGGCGCACGGCCTTTGATGTGATCACGCTGGACCTGTCTTTGCCGGGCCTGGACGGGCTGGAGGTGCTGCGACGCCTGCGCGATGGCGGCAGCACCACGCCCGTGCTGGCGCTCACGGCCCGGGCGGCCGTCACCGACCGCGTGGCAGGGCTGGAGGCTGGGGCGGACGACTACCTGGCCAAGCCGTTTGACCTGGACGAGCTGGTGGCGCGCCTGCGGGCCCTGACACGCCGTGTAGGACGCGACGGGCAGTTGCGCTGTGGTGCGCTCCACCGCGACCCGGCCAGTGGCGCGTTCTACAACGAGGCACTGCCGCTGGAGCTGTCGCAGCGTGAGGCGGAGCTGCTGCGCCTCTTGATGTCGCGCATCGACCGCGTGGTGAGCAAGGAAGAGCTGCGCACCCAGGTGTTTGCCAACACCGATGAGCAGGTGCAGGCCGATGCGGTGGAGGTGGTGGTGCACCGCCTGCGCAAGAAGCTGGTGGGCACCAATGCCGAGATCGTGACCCTGCGCGGCGTGGGCTACCTGCTGTGCGATGCCGACAGCATGGCCGCCCAAAAAGGCGACAAGGTCGACAAGGCCGAGAAGGGCGGGGCGCTCCGGTGAACACGCCGTGGTGGCAGCGCAGGCCCTGGCGCCCGCGCGGAGGATCGCTACAGCGGCTGCTTCTGGTGGGCCTGCTCGTGCCGCTGTGGGCGCTGGTGGCCCTGGTTGCCACGGTGCAGGTGGTGCAGCAGGTACGGCACAACGCAGCCGCGCAGGATGCCGTGCTGCACAGGGCGCTGACAACCTGGCCGACGGTGTTGCAGCCGCAGGCCGGTGCATCCGCCATGGAGCAAGCCCCTGCGGTCTGGTTCCGCGAAAGCAGCCTGGACGGCGAGCGCCTGGCGGGCAGCGCCGACCTGCCGCGTGTACCACCCTCTGAGCCCGTGCAAGGGCAGGGCAGCGTGCACTTTTACCTGGCGCAGGTGGGCGACCAACTGGTGCGCGTTGCCGCCACGCTGCACCAGCCGGCGGTGGCTGGGGGCGGGCAGGGCGCCGCCCCGCCGGTGGTGCGCCAGGTGGCGCGGCCGTTCAGCGAGCGCCTGCCCAGTGTGGCCCGCCTGATGGATGAAGGCGCGGGTTTGCGCCCAGTGGTTCTGCTGGCCCTGGCCATGACGGCGGTGGCGATGGTGCTGGCGCGCATCGCGTCGGGCTGGCTGCTGCACGCGGATGTGTCGCTCACTCCGCCAACCCAGCCGGGTGCAGGCGGCACCGGCCAGGGCTACGAAGGCCCGTCAGAGCTGGCGCCTGCCGTGCAGCATTTTGGTGAGCTGCAGCAAAGCCAGAGCCGATGGATCGAGGAGCAGCGGCGTTTTCTGGCCGACGCCACGCACCAGCTGCGCACCCCCATGGCGGTGCTGCGCACGCAGCTGCAGTCGGCCATTGCGGGCGATGTGCTGGTGGCCGATGCGCTGCAGCAGATGCTGCACACGGTAGACCGCGCCTCGGGCCTGGCCAACCAGCTGCTGAGCCTGAGCAAGGTGGAGCAGCTCCAGCGCATGGGCGAGCTGCCCAGCGTGGATTTGAACGCCATGGCCCGCGAGGCCGTGATGGAGCTGGCGCCACTGATCGCCGCCAAGCGGCTGGACTTTGCGCTGGAAGGCCCCGATACGCTGTGGGCCCCCGGCGACGCGGCGCTGCTGGGCGAGCTCATGCGCAACCTGCTGGCCAATGCCATCCACCACACGCCCGTGCATGGGCGGCTGGGGGTGCTGCTGCGCAACAGCACCGGGCGGCGCGAACTGCTGGTGTGGGACGAAGGCCCTGGCATTGACGACGCCGTGCGACAACGGTTGTTCCAGCCGTTTTCGGCAGGGCAGGGCGGGGTGGGGCTGGGGTTGTCGATCTGCCGGCAGATTGCCGAGGCGATGGGCGCCCAGGTCATGCTGTTCAACCGCATGGACGCAGGGCAGGTCATCGGTGTCGATGCCGTTGTTGCCTGGCATGAATAGGAAACCCCCTGTGTCGCCTGCGGCGCCTTCCCCCTGGGGGGACGCAGCCCTCGCTGCGGGGCGGCCCTTGCTCGGCTGCTCTTGCGCAGGGCGCGCCGGTCTCTTGGTTCAGGGGCCTGGCAGTGCTACGGGCGACTGAGATGGCAATAACCAGAACCTACGGACCATGACGAACACCGCAGCCCCCCACGGCATTGAGTTCCACAGCGTTTGCAAGCGCTACGGCCCGTCTGCCGACGCCCCACTGGTGGTGGACCACATCAGCTTTGTGGTGCCCCGGGGCACGCTCACCACCATCCTGGGGCCATCGGGCTGCGGCAAGACGACCACGCTACGGATGATTGCCGGGCTCGAATCGCCCACTGCAGGCCGCATCTTCATCGACGGGCGGGACGTGACAACCCTTGGCCCGGCGCAGCGCAATGTGAGCCTGGTGTTCCAGAGCTATGCACTGTTCCCGCACCTGAACGTGATCGACAACGTGTGCTACGGCCTGCACGGGCTGCACCTGCGCCCGCCGCAGGTGCGCGACAAGGCCCGCGCCATGCTCGACACCGTGGGCCTGCAGGGCCTGGACCTGCGCAGGCCCCATGAACTTTCGGGGGGGCAGCAACAGCGCGTGGCCCTGGCCCGGGCGCTGGCGCTGGAGCCCGCCGTGCTGCTGTTTGACGAGCCGCTGTCCAACCTGGACGCCCGCTTGCGGCGCGCCATGCGCGAAGAGATCCGCGCCCTGCAGCAGCGCCTGCGCTTGACGGTGGTCTATGTGACCCACGACCAGAGCGAAGCCTTGGCGGTCAGCGACCAGATTGTGGTGATGGACAAAGGCACCATCGCCCAGTGCGGCGCGCCCAGCACGCTGTATGAGCAGCCCGCGTCCGAGTTTGTGGCGGGCTTCATGGGCGAGGCAATGCTGTTCGAGGGGCACATCCATGCGCTCAATCCGGCGGATGGGGAAAGCCCGGCGGCTGGCAGCCATGCCCGGCTCGGCCCTTTGCGCGTGCCATCGCCAGCATCCCTCGCCCCCGGCCCGGTCAAGATCGCCGTGCGGCCCGAAGCCTGGGTCATCGGCCCCGCAACCTCCGGCGGGCTGGCCGCCCGGCTGACCAAACGCACCTACCTGGGCAGCGTCATGGAATACACCTTTGCGAGCGCGCTGGGCGAGATCTTTGTGGTTTCGCCCCAGGTGGAGCTGCCTCTGGATGTGGGCGCACCGGTGAGCCTGACGCTGGCAGACCACGGGGTGTCGGTGGTGGCGGGGTGAGATGCCCTATGGCACGGACAATCCACCACGCACCGGCACACCGACTGCCGGGCATGAAATATTCAAGCAAAAATGGGCCCTGGCGCTTGATGGATAAGCGCAAGCAGCTACAAAAACAATAGTGACCAGCGGATGCCAGCGTGGTGACCCGGGCCACAATACGGGCCTCCACCACCGCACGGCCACCGGTTTTTCACCTTGAACTCCCCCGTTTTCACCTCGCTGATCCCCGTCATCCTGTTCATCGCCATCGGCTTTTACGTGGGGCGGCGCGGCTGGATTCGGGCCGCAGCGGTGAAAGACCTGGCCAACCTCGTGTTCATGGTGCTCACGCCCGCGCTGCTGTTTCGCACCATGAGCACGGTGCACATCGAAGACCTCAACTTCGGCCCCGTGGGTATCTACTTTGTGGCGTTTGGCGTGGTGTACACGGCCACGCTGGCGGTGCTGGGCTTTACCAGCCTGGGCGCGGCGCGGGCGCTGGCCAACACCTTCAGCAACACGCTGATGATCGGCGTGCCGCTGGTGGGCCTGGTGTTTGGCGATGCGGGGCTGGTCACGCTGTTCACGCTGATCTCGGTGCACTCGCTCATCCTGCTGACCGCCGCCACCGTGGTGTTTGAACTGGCCGCCGCGCGCGAGCATGCAGGCCGGGAGGGCTCCGCGCAGCAACCCATGTGGCGCACCGTGCTGCAGGCCGTGCGCAACGGCATCGTGCACCCAGTGCCGCTGCCCATCATTGCGGGCCTGCTGTTTGCGCAGACCGGGCTGGTGGTGCCGCAGGTGGTTGACAAACCCCTGCTGCTGCTGGGCCAGGCGCTGGGGCCGATTGCGCTGCTGCTGGTGGGGGTGACGCTGGCGTTTACCAAGGTCGGCCACCACTTCAAGGCCGCCCTGCGCATTGCGCTGGTCAAGTGTGTGGTGCACCCCATCGTGCTGGCCACCCTGGGCTGGGCACTGGGCCTGTCGGGCATGCCGCTGGCGGTGATGATCGTGGCAGCATCGCTGCCGGTGGGAGCCAATGTGTTCCTGTTTGCGCAACGCTATGCGGTGGCCGAGGATGAGGTGACGGCGAGTGTGGCGGTGTCTACGGCGCTGGCGCTGGTCACGATGCCAGTGGTGATTTTGGCGGTGACACGGTGGGTGGTGACGTGAATTGGAGAGAACGACCTGCACGCCAGTTTTGCGCTGTCGCTACTCGGCCGGAGGATGTTCAGTCGTTTACGCCTTTAGCCACTCAGGCGGCCTATGCCACCCTCACTTTTGCGGCTGCAGGAAGTCTGTCAGGCCCTGGAACCACAGCACCTCAACAAAGTCACCACAGATGACAAGTTCCTCTGAACGCAGTGCATTCAGAAATGCGTCTTTGCTCTCCTTTGCAGACAGAACGGCAAATCCCTTGGCCGCATCTTTGAATATCAGGGTGAACTGTGGGCTTGTCGTCAGCCCGGCGGCAGAGCGCACCTTGCCGTTGCCAATGTGGAAGTGGCGGCCAGCCCCGTCCGATGTCTGGATCTGGAACTCCAAGGTCCTGTTTTTGACATAGCGGGCGCATTGCGCATCTTTGTGGATGGCCCGCTGCAGCAGCTTTGCCAATATCCACAGCAATAACTTGAACTTCATGGTGCTTTGCTCCGTTCTCAGTTACTCATCCAGAAACTGCCGCGCATGTTGCATGAAGCGCTCTGGATACTGAAACTGCGCTGCATGGCCCGCATCAGGGTAGATGAACAGTTGGGCATTGGGAATGTGCTGGCTCATGTGCCAGGAGTTGATGGTCGGAATCATCACGTCATTCGCCCCGTTGAGGATGAATGTCGGCTGCGTGATCTCCCGCAGGTGCGAAAAGGGGGCTTGAGGGTCAAGCTTTGCCAGGTAGTACATGTTGGCCTCGATCTGTGCCTGGATCACTTGCGGCGAACTCGGCGGGTCTTGGTCCACCCGCTCGTGGCGGCGCTTCCAAAAATCTCGCCCAGCCTGGCGCGCGGTTTCTGAACGACCAAAGAAGAGAAACAGGAAGTCATCGATGGTAGGCACCGGTCGCGGGGCACGTTCCAGAACGCCCGGGTCCGAGTCCGGATTGCCCCCTCTGGGCCCGGTGCCCAGCAGCATGAGCTTGCGGACCAGGTCCGGATGGCGCCGCGTCAAATCCTGGGCCTGAAAGCCGCCGAGCGAAAACCCCAGCACATCGACCTTTTGAAGCCCCAGCGCCCGTACCACGGCCGCAGCGTCGTCGGCCATGTGTTCAATGCGCGTGCGGGGCTGGCCCGATGAGGACGCAACACCTCGGCCGTTGTACAGAATCACTTCGCGGCCTGCCGCAAGCCCGTCCGTCATGAGCGGATCCCAGTGGTCCATGCCACCACGAAAGTGCTGGAGCAGGAAGAGGGGTGGCTTGTCTGTCGCGGTGTTGCCCCAGCGGCGATAGGCGAACTGGTCGCCAGCCACCTCCACAAAGCGGGTGGGGGCGGTAAGGTGGGTGTCACTCATATCGGGATCCTTCGGTAGATGGGTGTTGTCTGCGATCTCAAGTCGCCACGCGTGTCGGCAACGCCAAACGAGGCGTCCCCAGCACATGGGTTGCCACCCGCGACGCGAACCGCCGGGTCAAAAAGCGCACACCGAAGGTTGAGAGCTTGTTGAACAGGCCTGGGACCACCGTGCGCTTGCCGCGCAACATCGCGCGGATGGCAGCGTGCGCCACGAACTCCGCGCTTTTTGTTGACGCGTTGGCAATCCACGAGTAGTCACCCCCGCCGGACGCGGCGTGGAAGGCGGTTTCGGTGCCGCCAGGGCAAATGCAGGTCACCGACAGCGGCGTACCGCTGTGCTCATCGTGGAGGGCCTCGCTGAAGTTGCGGACAAATGCCTTCGACGCGGCGTACAGCGCCATGTTCGGTACCGACTGGTAGGCGCCGGTTGATGCGATGTTCAGCATGTGTGCGGGCGCGGTGCTTGCCTTGTGCGCGTCGATGAAGCACCGCGCGAGTTGGACGAGCGAGGTCATGTTGAGCTGAATGAGCTCGGCGTCGCGGGTCCAATCGACCTCGTCGAAACGGCGGAAGTAGCCGAACCCGGCGTTGTTGATCAGGATGTCGATCGGTCCGTCTGCAGTGGCCGCATCCCACAGCGCGCGCGCGGCCTCTGCCTTGCCGAGGTCTGCGGTGATGATCTCGACCTTCACGCCCTTGCAGGTCGCAGCGACCGCTTCAAGTGCATCGCGGCGCCGCGCGGTCAGCACAAGATCAACGCCGAGCGCCGCGAGTTCACGCGCAATGGCCGCGCCAATGCCACTGGATGCGCCGGTCACCAGCGCGCGCTGGCCGATGTGGCGGGTTGTGTAGGTGCTCAAAGTATTCTCCTTGTCATGTGACATCGCCCAGGAGCCCAAGGCCTGCGAGCGCAACCGGGGAGCGTTGAATGCTCAGCCCCCGAGCGTGGGATAGTCCGTGTAGCCCTTGGCACCGGGCGTGTAGAACGTGGCGGGGTCGGGCGCGTTCAACGGTGCGTCTTGGCGCATGCGCTCGACCAGGTCCGGGTTGGCGATGAACGGTCTGCCCATGGCGATCAGGTCCGCACGGCCTTCGCTCAGCGCCTGTTGTGCGCTGGCTTTGTTGAACCCACCGGCGAGGATGAAGGGGCCATCGAATGCCGCCTTCAGATCGGCTTTCAGCTTCGCTGAAACTGGCGGGGCGCCCATGGCCGAATGGTCCAGAACGTGAACGTACATGAGGCCGAGGACGGAGAGCTGCTGGACCAAGGCCAGGTACTGTGCGTCCACGCCCTCGAATGCTCCCGTGCTATTGACCACACCGTAAGGCGACAGGCGGATGCCGACGCGCTCGGCGCCGATCTCGTTCACCGCCGCGCGTGCGACCTCCAGCACGATTCGGTTGCGCCCATCGGCGTTGCCGCCGTACCCATCGGGGCGGCGATTGACATTGGCGTTCAGGAATTGCTCCAGCAGGTAGCCGTTGGCTGCGTGCAATTCGATGCCATCGAATCCAGCCTGGATGGCAAGGCGCGCGGCCGTGGCGTACTCGCCGATCACGTTTTGAATGTCAGCCTCTGTCATGGCGCGCGGCGGCGTGTGCGGCTGGCTGCCTTGCGTATCGGTCCACATTTCGCCAGGGCAGGTTTCGGGCGAAGGCCCAAGCACCTCGGCACCCGCTGGCAGGTTGGCCTGGTGGCTCACCCGGCCGGTGTGCATCAGCTGCACGACGATCTTGCCGCCCTTGGCATGAACCGCATCGGTCACCAGCTTCCAGCCTTGCACCTGGGCGTCATTAAACAGCCCCGGTATGCGGGCATAGCCCAAGCCGTTGGGCGACGGGGAGGTGCCTTCCGTGATGATGAGGCCAGCGCTTGCACGCTGGGCGTAGTAGGTGGCCATGAGGCTATTGGCCGTGTTGCTGTCGCTCGCACGGCTGCGCGTGAGCGGCGACATCACCGTGCGATTGCTCAGCGGTGTGGCGCGCAGGGAGAAGGCTTCGAAAAGCATGGGCTGTCCTTGGAAAATCTAAAGAGGGAAGGGGAAGGGCTGCCGGCGGTTCGTTCGCAGGCGTCAAGCGATCTGGTAGTGAGGGGCTGGCTTTCCTGCTTGAGTGCCCGCAAACAGTGCGGATCGAGCGGCCTCGTACTTCTCCCACAGGCTTGCATCGGCGACGGATGGCCAGGTGATCGTTTCGCCCTGGTCCAGACCCGCGAGCGCTGCAGCGACCATGTGCTCGGTCGTCATCAGGGTGTCCTTGTTGAGGGTCGCCAGCGGAACGCCCGACAGATCCCAGAGTTCGGTGGATGTCGATGCTGGCAGGACCAGTTGCACCTTGACCCCGGTGTCGGCCAGTTCTTGCTGAAGGCCTCTGCTGTATTGCAGTACGAAGGCCTTGGTGCCGCTGTAAATGGCGCTGATAGGCAGCGAGTGGACGGCAAGGGCGGACGCGATGTTGATGATCAGACCCTGCTTCCGTGCCACGAAAGCTGGCAGCGCAGCTTGCGTCAGGCGCATCAGGGCTGTGATGTTGAGGTTGATCTGGGCCAGCGCTTCATTCGCGGACGTCTGGGCAGCCGGTGCCAGGCGCGCAACACCGGCGTTGTTCACCAGGACTTGCAAGTCCTCCTGGGTGGCCACAATTGTCTCGATGCGCGCTACATCCTGCTCTTGGGTCAGATCGGCCACGATGGGTTCGGCTTTGACGCCATGCGCCTTTGTGATCTGGGTGCACAGGGCTTCCAGGCGGTCGGCGCGCCGGGCGACAAGGATCAGGTCGTATCCGCGCGCAGCGAGGCGGTCCGCGTAGACGGCCCCGATGCCGGAGGAGGCCCCGGTAACCAGGGCGACTTTTTTTGGAGATGGATTTGTCATTGATGGTTGTCCAATTCAGTGGAGTGTTTGACCTGCGAAGCCTCTATCTGATCTATCGGGCAAGGAACGCCAGCGAGCTGGACACGAAGTCGGCGTGGAACTGGAAAACCCCGCCATGGCCCGCGTCGGGATAGATGATCAGTTGGCTGTTGGGTAGCCGCCGTGCCAGGTCGTGCGTGTTGATCGTCGGGACCATCCGGTCGTTGTCACCGTTGACGACGAGCACTGGTTGCCGGATACGTGAGAGATCGGCGGGCGCCTTCTTGCCCCAGGCGCTCAGGGCCTGCAACTGGGCCACGTAGGCGCTCACGCTGATGTCCTTGTCACGGTTGTCCGTGCGCTCCGAGAGCCGTTTCAGGAAAGCCTTGCCGGCTTCGATGCCGCCGGGCGTGCGGGTGAAGAACAGGAACTGCTTGGGGTCCTGGCCCGTGAAAAGGCCTCGCAAGAGGTCCAGATTGGCCACCCCTGCAACGGAGCTGATGCCCTCGCCCCCAGCCGGGCCGGTGCCAGCGAGGATCATTTTGCGAACCAGATCGGGCTCCTTCAAGGCGATCTCTTGGGCAATCATTCCGCCCATCGAGAAGCCGAACAGATCCACCTGCTGGTAGCCCTTGGCCTTGATGAAAGTGATCGCGTCATCGGCCATCTGCTCCATGGAGTTGGATGGCGAGCCGCTGGATGCACCCACGCCTCGGTTGTCGAACGCGATCACGTGGCGCTGGGCGGCAAACCCGTCCACCACGCGGGGGTCCCAGTTGTCCAGCACCGCCGCCAGATGGCCCAGCAGAATCAGCGGCGTCCCGCCGTGGTGCTTGCCCAGTTCGCGGTAGGCAAAGTCCACCCCGCCCGCAGAGATGGACTGGGTGGGCGCAGTGGCCCAGGTTGGCCGCTCTGGGCTGGCTACTGGCGCGGCGCGCCTGGTGCCCCCAGGCACGGCCTGTTGGGCATGTGATGGAGTGGATGCAAACGGGGCAGCCAGCGCAAGCAGCGCCGCTGCCGTTTTCTTCAGGAGGGGGTTCATGGCGGGCTTTCGGTAGGCCAAAGACACAGGTGCGGGTATCGGGGCTTACTCAGCCCATGGGGTGCAGGTAGGTCGGCGTGGGCGCGGTCATGCCGTTTTTGACCAGCATGGTGAGTTCGTCCGCCAGGACTTCGTCCAGACCCGCTCCGAGGCCATCCAGCGCACGCTGGACGATTTTTTCAGGGCTCGACTTGGGCACATCGAATCCCCGGGTAAGGTCAGTGTCCACATATGCCATGTGCAGGCCGAGCACCTGGGTTTTCTGGGCCAGCAACTCGTTGCGCAACGCGTTGGTGAGCGACCAGGCGGCAGACTTGCTGGCGGAGTAGGCGGCCAGCTCTCCGCCGTTCACCCAGGAGGCGACCGACAGCACATTCAGCAGGGCACCGCCCCCGTTGTCCTTCAGGATGGGCGCAAACGCCTTGCTCATGCGCAGCACGGAGAAGAAGTTGGTCTCGAAGATGCGGCGTGCGACTTCTTCGCTGTCGTCATCGAGAAATCCCCCTGGCTGGGCGATGCCCGCGTTGTTGATGAGCAAGGTCACATCCCCGGCCTGCGCGACGGCACTGGCGACTTCGTCGGGCTTCGTCACATCCAGTTTCAGCGCCTGCACACCGGGCAGGGTGACGGAGGCCGGATCTCGGGCGGCGGCATAGACTTTGCGGGCACCGCGGTTCAAGAGTTCACGTGCAAAGGCCAGCCCAATGCCACGGTTGGCGCCCGTCACGAGGGCTACAGCGTTTTCAATCTTCATAAAAAACTCCAGTTCAAAAATCAAGATTTCGTTGCGCAGGGCAAAGCCAAGCTAGGCGAGCCATGTCTGCCTTGGGCCCTGCTTGGCTTTGCTCTGATTTGTTTTTTTGGGTGACTACCGCACCTTGATCACGACCTTGCCTTTGGCACGGCCGGATTCGACATGGGCCAGTGCGTCATTGGTGGACTCAAACGAGAAGACCCGGTCCACCACAGGCCGTATCACCCCGGCCTCCACCAGGCGCGTGATCTCGCGCAGCTGGCTTCCGTTGGCCCTCATGAAAAGGAACGAATAGATGACCCGGCGCGCCAATGCCCTGCGCCTGACGCCTGCACTCAGCAGCCGCACGACCAGCTTCACGAGCCAGGACGCCTTGATCGCGCTTGCGAAATCGGGATCTGGCGGGCCGGAAATGGAAATGAGCTTTCCACCGCCCTTGAGCACTCGCAGGGATTTTTCGAGGGTCTTGCCGTCCTGGCTGTTCAGTACGACGTCGTAGTCGCGCAATACGTCCTCAAAATCCTGCGTCTTGTAGTCCACCGCGACGTCGGCCCCCAGGGCCTTCACCAGTGCGGCATTGGCCGTGCTGGTGGTCGTGGCCACCGTGGCACCAAGATGCTTGGCCAGCTGGATGGCAAAGGTCCCCACGCCGCCAGAGCCCGCCTGGATAAAGACCTTCTGACCCTTTTTGATTTGGGCCTTCTCGACCAGCGCCTGCCAGGCCGTCAGCGCCACCAAGGGAAGGGACGCTGCTTCTTCCATGGTGATGTTCTTCGGCTTGAGCGCCAGCGAGGCCTCTTTCACCGGCACAAATTCAGCAAACGTACCGATGCGAAAGTCGTCCGGCCGTGCGTAGACCTCATCACCCACTTTGAACTGCCGCACGCGGGGGCCAACCTGGGTGACCACGCCAGCCACGTCGTGGCCCAAGACGAGGGGCAGTTTGTAAGGCAGGATGAGCTTGAACTCTCCACTGCGGATCTTCGAGTCCAGAAGATTCACACCCGCAGCGTGGACCTGGACCAGGACTTCGTCGTCGCGCAGCGACGGGGTTGGCAGCTCGGCCAATCGAAGATCCCCTTTTTTGCTGTAGCGATCAATGACAAATGCTTTCATGGTTTTCCTTACTCCTGGCGTATCCAGGTTGGTGAACGGCCCACTGGCGACGATCAAATTGTGTTTATATGATTTCCGTCATATTTCAGATCGAGACAAGGACCGCATCACCTTCGTCAAGTTAGCGCGCGCCAGTCTCGCCAGAGGAGATCTGGCCAGTACGGACTGCATCTGCCGCCTGTGCCCGAATGGCTGCGCGGTCAGCCACAGACTTGTAAGACTCGGCTTTGGAGCCCGAAGGGATCTGGCTTCGGGTCATGGGTACTTGTGCAGCTTCTGCGGCGACCTCAGCCCGCGTGCGGTCGCCCTCAAACTGGGTGGCAAATTGCGCCGGGTCCAACTCAGCAGCCTGTGCGCCGACTGAGGTGAGCGTTGCCACTACTGCAACGGAGAGAAAGCGAGAGAAGGTGTTCATGGTAGATATCTCCTAGGAAATGAGGCTCAGGCGCCTCGGAAAATGCTGAATGCCAGGCTTTTCGGCGAGTCACTCAGCGTGGTTTGCGGTGGAAGGGTTGGTGGTCAAGGCAATCAATAGGGCGTTTCAAAGTTCGACGGCTGAAAGATTTCATGATGATCATCATATTTCTGTACAAACAAGAACGCCGAAACAGGCCAGAGAACAAGCCCTCGATAGGCTGATTTTCGATTTTTCCAATTCATCTCAGTTTTTAATATGATGCTCATCATAATTTAACCCCAAAAAAATGGAAGCTATTTTTGCGACTCTTCACCACTGGAGCGGGCGTACTTGAAAGCAGCTTTGCTGAGCCTTCCAGCCAGCGAAGGATCGTCTACGGCGCGCGCCAGGGAAACGGCTCCCACCATGGTGGCAACCAGAAAAAGTGCTCGCTCGTGGGCTTCTGGTGTTCCCCAGGTGGGCAACTGTCGTGCGATCACATCCACCATTTCTTTCATTCGCCGGGTGGCTGCACGCCGCACCTCGGGGGCTTGGCGGGCCAGCTCCGAACTGAGGGCTGCCATAGGGCAACCAACATCCGGATTGTTGATATGCTGTTCCGACAAATAGGCCCCCAGCATAGCCTCCAGCGCTTGATCGGCTGGAACCGACGCAGCTGCAGACTCGGCGAGCCCAACGGTTTCTGCACCCGCTCTGTCTGTGGCTTCCGCAAGCATCGCCTCCCGAGAAGGGAAGTGGGAATAGAAGCCACCATGCGTGAGGCCTGCGTCCTTCATGATGTCCGCAACGCCCGCTCCGCTGAATCCATTGCGCCTGATGGCACGCGCCGCCGCCGCCACGATGCGCTCATGGCTTAGCTCTTTGCGTGATGGGGCTGCGTTCTTCATGCCCTCACTGTATCACAAATTATGATGACCATCATAATTTTTATCCGCCAAAGGCTTTTCCAAGTCGCAGGCTCTTGAGGACAAGAGATGCTCATGGCGCCGCGACGTGAAGAAAAGATACGACGAAGTGGCTTGGGCTCAGGCGTCTTGGGGGTCGTGGCACGCCACGCAGAGCTTGTTCCCATCCGGATCTCGGAAATACGCGCCGTAGTAGTTGGCGTGGTACTGCGGCCTCAGGCCAGGTGGCCCTTCGCAATGCCCGCCGTTTGCCAGGGCCGCAGCGTGCACTGCATCCACCTGCGCGCGGGTGCTGGCAGCAAAGGCGGTCATCTGGCCGTTGCCCGGTGCGTGTTCGCCTTCAAAAGGACGACCGATGAGAAAAAGGGGGCGCGGGTTGGGGTGGCTTTGCCATCCGGCCCAAGGGTGGGCGGTATCCACAAAACGCGGCGCGATGCCCAGCGCTGCCATCACGGGCTGGTAGAACGCCAGCGCGCGGTCGAAGTCGGTGACGCCGATGAAGATGTGCGAAAACATCGTTGGCCTCTTGCAGGTCTGTTGTTGTCCCTGGGTGGGCCCCAGTCAGGGCGCCAGCCGCTCCCGTACCCACTCCCCCCCATCCATCCGATACCGCAACCGGTCATGCAACCGGCTTTTGCGCCCCTGCCAGAACTCCCACTGATCAGGCTTGAGGCGATACCCGCCCCAGTGGGGCGGGCGGGGTGGTTTCAGCATGAACTGCGCGCCGTATTTGGCGGCGTTGGCCACCAGCACGCCCCGGCCAGAAATGACCTGGCTTTGCGGGCTGGCCCAGGCGCCGATGCGCGAATCCAGCGGGCGGCTGGCAAAGTATTCGTCGCTTTCTTCGTCACTGACCTTTTCCACCACGCCCTCGATGCGCACCACACGTTCCAGCTCTACCCAGTGGAACTGCAGGGCTGCGTAGGGGTTACCAGCAATCTGGCGGCCCTTGCGGCTGTCGTAGTTGGTAAACCAGACGATGCCGCGCTCGTCATAGCCCTTGATCAGCACGATGCGGGTGCTGGGGCGCAGGTCGCTGCCCACGGTGGCCAAGGTCATGGCGTTGGGCTCGGGCACTTCGGCACTGATGGCTTCTTGGAGCCACTGGTCAAACTGCTGCAGGGGGGCGGCGTGCGAGGCGTCTTCGTTGAGTTCGGCGCGCTCGTAGCTCTTGCGAAGGTCGGCGATGGAGGTGGTCATGGGCCAATTGTGCATGCGAGGGCAGGACGGTTGCCAGCCACGGCGGGCACGCTCTAAAGAGGGCGACGGCCGGGCGGGATCTAGGTAACGTAGGGTCTTCGGTGGCCCCGGTTGTCGTCGAATAACTATTCGCTTATATTGCCCCCCGATGAAGCCCAAAGACGACGAAAAGCAGCGCGCCATTGCCCAGGCCACCTTCGAGCTGGTGGCCCAGACGGGCCTGAGCGGCCTGACCCTGGCCGATATCGCCCGCGCGGCGGGCATTGCCACCAGCACGCTGTATGTGTACTACCCGTCCAAGGATGAACTCATAAGCCAGCTTTACCAGGATGCCAAGACGGTCACGGCCGCCCGCATCATGGAGGGCATCGCGCCCGGCATGCCCTACCGCGCCCGCGTGCGGCGCGCCTGGGGCAACTTGCTGCGCCACCGGCTGGACCAGTATGCCGAAGTGGTGTTTCAGGAGCAGTACTACAACTCGCCTTGGTTCAGCGAGGGCAACCGCGAGTTCTCGACCCGTTTGATGGCCGGTTTTTTTGCGTTGATGGAAGAAGGCCAGCAGCAAGAGATCCTGAAGGCCGTGCCCATCCCGCTGCTCACGGCCAGCCTGGTGGGGTCGGTGCGCGAGACGGGCAACCTGATCCGCACCAAGGTGCTGCCCGATGAGGAGGCCGTGCACCAGATGGCTTTTGGGCTGTGCTGGGACGCACTGAAGGCCTGAGCAGGAGATTGCGATGAATTTGTCTACCCGAGGTTGATCTTTTAATCGAATTTATATTCTCTTAAAAATGCCACTCACCACGCTCCAACCGTTTCATGGCCGATGGCGTCGCTGACACCATCCCGCTCTGTTCAACCGCCTCCCACCACACAACAACACCTTCCCCACGGAGAACCCCACGATGCCTACCCTCAACATCAATGGCAAAGACACGGCTGTCGATGCCGATGAATCCACCCCCATCCTCTGGGCCCTGCGCGACACGCTGGGCATGACCGGCACCAAGTTTGGCTGCGGCCAGGCTTTGTGCGGGGCCTGCACGGTGCATCTGAACGGTGCGCCCATTCGTTCGTGCATCACGCCGATTTCGGCGGCGGCAGGCCAGAAGATCACCACCATCGAGGCGGTGACCACCAATGACAAGGTGGGCAAGGCCGTGCACGCCGCCTGGGTCAAGCACGACGTGGCCCAGTGTGGCTACTGCCAAAGCGGCCAGATCATGAGCGCCACCGCACTGCTGCAGGGCAAGAAGAAACCCACCGACGCCGACATTGACGCTGCCATGGCGGGCAATGTGTGCCGCTGCGGCACCTACGTGCGCATCCGCGCGGCCATCCATGACGCTGCCAAGACTCTGGCCTAAGAACACGGAGCAGGAGAACACTATGCATTTCGACGCTCAAACCGCCCGCGCCCACATGCCAAAAGGCCTGGTAGCGCTTATGAATCAGGCGCAAGGCGCTATCAATACAGAAGCGGATGCTGCCTCGCACGAAGGCGTGGCGCGCCGCACGTTCCTCAAGGTGTCTGCGGCATCCGGTTTTGCGCTGGGTGCGTTTCCGCTGGTGACCAGCGCGCAGGGCGCCGGGGCAGCGGCCGCAGGCCTCAAGCCGTTCGAGCAGCCTTCAGCCTTTGTCCGCATCGACGCCGATGGCACGGTCACCGTCACCATCAACCGCCTGGACTTTGGCCAGGGCGTGCAGACCGGCCTGCCCATGATCCTGGCCGAAGAGCTGGATGCCGACTGGAGCAAGGTGCGCAGCGTGCACGGCGATGCCAACCAGGCCTATGCCGACCCGATGATGGGCATGCACCTCACGGGTGGCTCCAACTCCATCAAAAACTCCTACACCCAGTACCGCGAACTGGGCGCTCGCACCCGGGCCATGCTGGTCTCTGCCGCTGCCGCGCAGTGGGGCGTAGATGCCTCGGCACTGCGCACCAGCAACGGTTTCGTCGTCGGCCCCGGGGGCAAGAAGCTGGGCTACGGCGCACTGGCCGAAGCGGCCATGAAACAGCCCGTGCCTGAAAAGGTCACCTTGAAGGACCCCAAGCAGTTCCGCCTCATCGGCAAGCCCACGGGCCGGCTCGATGCCAAGGCCAAATCGAGCGGCCAGCAGGACTACGGCATTGACGTGCGCTTGCCTGGCATGCTGACGGCCGTGGTGGCGCGCCCGCCGGTGTTTGGCGCCAAGCTGAAGTCGATGGACGACAGCGCCGCCAAAGCCATCAAGGGCGTGAAAGCCGTGCTGCGCGTGCCCACCGACCGGGGCGGCGAGGGCGTGGCCATCGTGGCCGATGGTTACTGGCCCGCCAAGCAGGGCCGCGATGCGCTGAAGGTGGAATGGGACACCAGCGCGGTGGGCAAGCCAGACACCACGGCACTGCTGGCGCAGTACCGCGAGCTGGCCACCAAGCCCGGCAACGTGGCCATGCAGGCCGACATGGCGCCGCTGGCTGGCGCTGCGCACAAGATCAGCGCCGAGTTCGTCTTCCCCTACCTGGCACACGCCCCCATGGAGCCGCTCAACTGCACGGTGAAGCTCGATGGTGACAAGGCCGAACTCTGGATGGGCACGCAGATGCCCGGCCTGGATGCGATGGCCGCCGCCAAAACGCTGGGCCTGCAGCCGCAAAACGTGAAGGTGAACACCCAGATGGCCGGTGGCGGCTTTGGCCGCCGCGCCATCCCCACCAGCGACTACGTGGTGGAAGCCTGCGGCGTGGCCAAGGCGGCGCGCACGGCGGGCATCACCGCCCCGGTGCGCACTCTGTGGAGCCGCGAGGACGACATCAAGGGCGGCTACTACCGCCCCATGCACGTGCACCGCGCCGAGATCGGGTTCGACGCACAAGGCAAGATCCTGGCGTGGGACCACACCATCGTCGGCCAATCCATCACCAAGGGCTCGCCGTTCGAGGCCTTCATGGTCAAAAACGGCATCGATGCGACGGCCGTGGAGGGCATGAAGGAGCCGTACAACGTGCCCATGAAACTGTCGGTGCACCACCCCGACGTGAATGTGCCGGTGTTGTGGTGGCGGAGTGTGGGCTCCACCCACACGGCCTATGCCATGGAAACCCTCATCGACGAAGTGGCGCGCACCACCAAGCAAGACCCCGTGGCCTACCGCATGGCCCTGATGGGCGACAAACACCCGCGCCACAAGGCCGCGCTGCAGCTGGCCGTGGCTCAGTCGGGCTATGGCAAGAAGAAGCTGGCTGCTGGCCGCGCCTGGGGCGTGGCGGTGCACGAGTCATTTGAATCGGTGGTGGCCTATGTGGTGGAAGCGTCCGTCAAAGACGGCACGCCCAAGCTGCATACCATCACGGCCGGCGTGCATTGCAATCTGGTGGTCAACCCCAAGAGCGTGGAAGCCCAGGTACAGGGCGCGGCGCTGATGGGCCTGTCGATGTGCCTGCCCGGCGGCGCCATCACGCTGAAGGATGGCGTGGTTGAGCAAAGCAACTTCGGCGATTTCGTCGTGCCGCGCATCACCGACATGCCGCAGGTGACGGTGCACATTGTGCCGAGCGCTGATCCACCGAAGGGCATGGGCGAGCCTGGGTTGCCGCCGCTGGCGCCAGCGTTTGCGAATGCGGTGGCGAGGTTGACGGGCAAGACGCCGCGAGAGTTGCCGTTTAAGTTGGCTTGATAAAGCTTGTTGGAATGAGAGCGCCGGGTTTGGAAAAGCCCGGCGCTTTTTTGTTGCTCATTCGGTGGCACCAGTTCAGCGCGCGGGTCATTGCTCTGTTGGTGTTTGGTGAGCGGCTTTTGGCCTAATTCAAGCGGTGGTGAATGTGGTGGATAGGTCCTCCCGGCCTGTCCAGAAGCTGAAGAGGCAGGTGTATGGAGCTGTCCAGTTCATCATGGCTGTGCGGACTCCACGATGAACTTGCTCCGCTCGTACAGTTCATCAAAGGTCATGATGTCCATTCCAGTGATGCTCGTACGATAAAGCTCAAACGAACGCAGCTTGTCTTGGTTAACACCATGCTCGCCCATGAACTCATTGAGGGAGCCAATCACGATGAACGCACGCGGCTTGAAATTGAAAACATCTTCACCCGTGGGATTCCCATCGTCGTCCACCATGCGCTGCATGCCATGAAGCTTGTGCATGGCTATCGCAACGGTAGCTTGGACTTGAGCGACCGCGCCTGCCATCTCTTTGGATGGTGCCCAGCAACCTGCTCGATAGGCATCAGACTCAAGCAGTCTAGTGTTGTGGTGCTTGATCTCCGCGAAGCAAAGGGAGTTGATGATTCCTCTGGTCTTCAGGACAGCATCTGCTCGCTTGCCTCTGTTGAGAAGGTCGTAGCCCTGAACAAACTGCTCAAGCTTTCGCTCTTCAAACCCGGTGACATAAAAGTAGCTCAGCCCGTAGCCAAACACCCATGGATTCTTCTCAAAGTAGGCTTGCCAAAGTGGCTCATCTCCCTTGATGGATTTCTGCTTCTTGCACAGTTCAAAAAATTCTGGATCGCTGAGGAGTTGAGAGAACACGCCAAGCTGCTTCTTGCGATAGCCCAAAGCGACGATGTCATCCTTGGTAACTTCGGACTTGAGCGCTTCAAGGAACACTTCCTGGTTGTCATGAAACAAGGTCGCAGCCTGAGCCTTGGAGAGCACCAGCCGATGCAACTCGGTGTCTGTGATGTTGACTGCGCCTGTGTGCTTGAACTCCACCTCCGCAATGTCGTTGAGAAAGCCCAGAAGCCTTGGGATCTCGCTGCCAACAAATGAGAAGTTCGTGCGATGGGGCTGTCCGTTGTTGCCGTTGAACTGCTGGAGTGTCAACACAGTGAGCTTGCGGTCATCCTCAAGAAACTTAGCAACGATCTCGGTTCTTGCTGTTGGAGTGCGACGAAGGACAACCTCCTTCTTCACCTTGGCGTAGTAGGCACCCTCGGAATCGATTACTTTGGATGCAATGCGAAGAGGCCCGTTCAGCGTCGGGACCTGCGGGCTAATGTAGGTCTTACCCGTCAGTTTGTTGCGATGGATTTCCTCTTCGTTTGCCATAATTGCCGCCTTATTCTTGTCCTATAAATTGCTCGGTGCCGCCGTCATATCGATTCTGTTTTCAGTTTGCGAATTATTTTATTTTGACGATCAGGGCCCGTTGTGCGCAGCCTCCAATGGTGGGTGTTACGCCGTAGGCTTGGCGGTGCTTAATCCTTGAGGTTCACCCCCAGAATTTCCAGCTTTTTCGCAAACGAGTCCCTCCGTTTTGCTGCTTTTGCCGCGGTTTCGGTGGCGGCTTGGATGGCCTTAGGCCCTTTATTCGCAGCCGCTTTGATCAGTCCGAACTTGTGAGCGGCTTCTGCCTCAGCTCGCTTGAACGTGGCAATCAGTTCAGCATGCGCAATGGATGGATTCACAGTGGATCCCCTATCAATCAGCATCGTTACTCTTAGATTTGGACGTTGGCGCGAAGCAAGGCTGTTCTCAATTCGCGAGTGGCAGGTTTTGCAATATCCACCTTTTGAACCGCCAGGTCGAACGACGAGCCAGGCTTGATGCTGGTGGGCAATATCTTTTTGCCTGGAAGCTTGGCAGGGTATGTACCCTGACCTGGACACATGCGAACGGAAAACCCGAATTCTTCGAGCACGCCTTTCGCATACAACTCCGCTAATTGTTGAAACGTCACGAAGGTTGAACGTTTCACGTCTTTGAATCCGGGCTGGCTGACGTCACGAACGAGTTCGAATTTGCCAAGTGAGTCGCGCTGTGTATCGGTAAAAGGATGCAACAAGAAAGCCTGACGAACGCCATCCTTTTTGGACACCAAAGTGTGCTCGACGGCGATATCGGTTAACAGCATATTTTTTTCTAGCTCCGCGAGCTGCAGTTTGCACGGCCACATCAGCCGACGTACCACCCAAAGTCGCAGATTTTGTTTTCAAACCCCGTCACCGGGGAGCCAATGCCCCTTGGGATGCGAAGTGCTCGATGCGGGCAAAAATCACCCGAAGCGCGAGGACTTTAACTGAAGGGCCGCCAATGGCCGATCCCTATTGCGCGGCAAACAGACCGCCTCGGGTCGAAAACTGCTGGCCAATGGAAATCGAGCCCCAGTCCGAAATCAGCATGAAGCCGTCCGTCGCGTAGCAGGTCGCTGAAGTAGCGCGCATGGGTGGTCAGATCTGGTTAGCGCCAGGCGTGCTGGGCACCTTGCTCGGCCGCAAAGTGGAAGTCGCTGGTTACGCCATCGGGGTAGGTTTGCAGGGTGGCAAAGCGGTATTGGCTTTCGCAGCGCCGCATCAGCGGGTTGGAGAATGATTCGCGCGCGCGGTCATACGCCGCGCCCCCCCAGCTTGCGCCGTGGCTGCCCATCAACCCTGCCGCTGCGCGGCTTTGACCATCTCGATAAACGCCGCCAACGTGGCCGTGGGCAGCTTGCGGCTGGGGTAGTACAGATAGAAACCCGGAATCGACGGGCACCAGTCGTCCAGCACGCTGACCAAGGCGCCGCTAGCCAGGGCCGCGCGGGCGTAGGGCTCGTACATGTAGGCAAAGCCCACACCGGCCAGCGCCGCCTGGAGCATGAGCGGCATTTCGCCCACCGTCAGGCGGCCTTCAACGTCCACCGCGACCTTCTCTCCGGCTTTTTCGAACTCCCACGCGTAGCGCGCGCCGCTGGGAAACCGGATGCGCACGCAGGGCAGGGTGAGCAGGTCGCGGGGCGTGTGCGGGGTGCCCACGCGCTCTAGCAACGCGGGCGCGCACACCACCATCAGGCGCTGCGGCGGGCCCAGCGGCAGGGCCACCATGTCCTGTTGCAGGCTTTCGCCATAGCGCACACCGGCATCGAAGCCCCCTGCCACGATGTCCACAAAGCCATCGTCCAGCACCAGCTCCACCTCAGCCTTGGGGTGGCGGGTCAAAAACTCGGCCACCAAGGGGCCCAGCACCAGCTCGCCCGCCGGGCGGGGGGCGTTGATGCGCAGCAGGCCCTGCGGGGTGTCGCGAAAGTCGTTGATGCCGTCGATGGCGGCAGCGATGTCCTGCAGCGCCGGGCCCACGCGGTCCAGCAGCTGGCGCCCAGCGGGGGTGAGGGACACGCTGCGGGTGGTGCGGCTGAACATGCGCACGCCCAGCCGTTCTTCGATGGAGCGCACGGCATGGCTCACGGCCGAGGCGGACAGGTCCAGCTCTTGCGCGGCCATGCGAAAGCTGAGGTGTCGTGCCACGGTGCTGAGGAGTTTGAGATCGGCCAGGTCCAGGTTCATTGGTGAATCATATTCACCAACCAATCCATTTTTTGGCTATTTATGCGTGATGAATGCGTCAATAAGCTAGCCGCTGATTTGCACAACCCAAGGAGAAACAACATGCAAAGCAGCGAATGGAATCTGGCCGGCAAGGCCATCCTGGTAACGGGCGCGTCGTCTGGCATTGGCGCGGCCACAGCCGTGGCCCTGGGGCGCCAGCGCGCCCGCGTGGTGCTGGCCGCGCGCCGCGTGGCCGACTGCGAAGCCGTGGCAGAGCAGGTGCGGGCTGCAGGCGGCGAGGCCTGGGTCACGCCCGTGGACGTGACGGACGAGACCAGCGTGCAGCGCTGTGTCGAAGCCGCCGTAAAGCGCTTTGGACGGCTGGACGGTGCTTTCAACAATGCGGGGGCTCTGGGCACGGGCGCGCCGCTGCACACGCTGGCAGCGGCCGATGTGCAGGCGGTGTTGCAGGCCAACGTGATGGGCATCTTCCACGCCATGAAGCACCAGATTGCTGCCATGCTGACCACCGGTGGCGGAGCCATCGTGAACAACCTGTCGATCTCGTCCGGCGTGGCGTTTGCGGGCATCTCGGCCTACACCGCCAGCAAACACGCGGCCCTGGGCCTGACGCGCAATGCTGCGCTGGAATATTTTCAGCAGGGCATCCGCGTGAACGCCGTGAGCCCGGGGCCCACTGTCACGCCCATGGCACTGGCGGGTTTTGGCAGCGAGGACAACATGCGCGCCGCCCTGCAGGCATCGCCCGCAGGGCGCCCCGCGCGGCCCGAGGACATGGCCGGGCCGGTGCTGTTTTTGCTGTCGGAAGCGGCCCGCTACGTGAGCGGGCACAACCTGGTGGTGGATGGCGGCTATACGCTGGCTTGAGTCAGCTTGGGCAGGGCAGGGCGAAGCCGTTGGCTTAGCATGGCGCGATATGCCTACCCAGCCCATCACCGCCCCTTGTTCCACCACGACTCCGCCCGGCCTGCCCGTGGTGCTGGTACTGGCCTCCGGCCGGGGCGATCGGTTTGTGGCATCGGGCGGGCAGGTGCACAAGCTGCGCGCATTGCTGGCGGGGGTACCGGTGCTGGAGCACACGCTGGCCGCCGTGCGCGCCAGCGGGCTGGCATGGCACCTGGAGGATATGGGCCATCCGGGCATGGGCGATTCGATTGCGGCGGCGGTGCGGGCCACGTTCCATGCGGCAGGCTGGCTGGTGTTGCCGGGAGATCTGCCTCTGGTGCGGCCTGACACCCTGCAAATGCTGGCCCAGGCCGTGGCGAAGAGGGCGGTGACGGTGCCGTTTTTTCACGGCGAGCGCGGCCACCCCGTGGGATTTGCTGCGCAGTGCTTGCCGGATCTGCTGGCCCTGTCGGGCGAGCAAGGTGCCGCCCGCGTGGTGCGCAAGTTTGCTCAGCAAGGGCAGGTGCAAACCCTGGCGGTGGAGGACGAGGGCACGGTGACGGACATTGACACCGTGCAGGATCTGGCGCGCGCCGAACGCCTCCTTGCCAGCCGTCCACCAGCCTGATCTGCCAAAAACCAAACCCGCCGGCCATCTCTGGCGGGCGGGTTGCGGGGGAGGGGCGGTTCAGGCCCAGGAGCCCGTAGCAGCCTCTTTGTTTATGACTTGGCGGCAATGACCGCACAGGCCAGACGGGGACCGGCATTGCCAGTGGGCTGGGTCTTGTAGTCGTCCGGGTCGCGGTGCACGATCAGGCCCTTGCCGACGATGTCATTGGCCGTGCTGCCGACGCGGATCGTGCGCGACTCAAAGCTGAAACTGGCCACGCCATTGGCATCGGCCTTGAGGCTGGGCAGGTCGCCCGTGTGGTGGTCGCCCATGCCGTGGTGGCCGTGGGATTTGCCGCCGGGGTTGAAGTGGCCGCCGGTGCTCATGCCGTCGCCGCTGCTGCAGTCGCCTTTTTCATGCACATGAAAGCCGTGCTCGGCATTGGGCTTGAGACCGCTGATGGAGCCAGACACCTTCACCACGTCGCCCGACTGCACGAACGTGACCGTGCCAGCGGTGGTGTTGCCGCGCGTGGGTTCGAGTTTGGCGGAGGCGCTGGGCCCTGAGGTATAGGCTGCACACCCCGCCAAGGCCAGCGCCGTAACGGATGACAGGACAAAAGCGAAACGGATCTTCATGACTCAAACTCCTTAGAACAATGAAACCACCCGGTATTTAACCTGGCACCGAGGCGCAGTCTCCCCGTCGGGTCCATGCGCGTCCAGCAAAGATGTGCACTATGCCTCTTTTTGGGCCAGCGCAATCAAACGGGCCAGGGCCCGGTCATGGATGCCGTGCCTGCGCAGCTCGTCATACGTGGCCTGGGCGTAGTCCCGCGTGGTGCCATAGCGCCCACAGGCCTGCTCAAAAATACGGCAGTACTCGTGGTCGGGCAGCTCGCCCGTGTGGTTGGGGCTTTTGCGCGACAGGGTGAAGGCCAGCGCGCGCACCGGGCCGTGCGGGGTGTGGCAGGTGAGCCAGCGCGGGTCGTACACGGCGGTGATCATCTCTCGCTGCCACAGGTTGATCATGACCTGCCGCGCATGCGCCTTGTCCACACGGAACACCATGCCCCGGCAACTGCCGCCCGACAACATGCCGAACACCAGGCCCGGGCATTCGGGCGTGCCCCGGTTGATGCGGCTCCACATCTTGAGCGCCCGGTGCCACCCATGCACCTTGGCCGGGCGGCGCTCGGCATAGTCGAAGTCCGGGCGCCAGATGAGCGAGCCGTAGCCAAAGATCCAAAGGTCTTCGTGACCACCCCATTCGTTCAGGGCGCGCTCCAGCAAGGGGGCCGGATCTCGCAGCGGGGCGGGCAGGTTCGTCATGGGTTCACTCTACAATCGAAAGCTTTGCTTTAACGCTCTGGGGACTTGTAGTTACGGGTTTCGCAACGGCCCCAGCATCCATTCTTTTTCTTAATCACTGCAGGAATCTCCAATGTCTAGTTCTGACGACGATAGCCAACAACGTTTTGCCCTGGGTTTCCTGTTCGCACTCATTGCGCTGGTGATCTCGGTGGTGGTCGGCACCGTGGTGGTCAAGCGCGTGGGCGCTTCGGGTGCCGCCAAGCCTGCTGCAACGGCCGTTGCAAGCAGCGCGCCAGCTGCAACAGCGGCCGCAGTTGCTGACGACGCCGCCAGCGTGCGCGTCGAAAACGGCGTGGTGAAGTTCTACTTTGCCACGGCCAAGGCCGAGCTGGCGGCTGGCGCCAACGAAGCCCTGGCCGACGTGGTCAAGGGTGTGGCCGAGGGCAAGAAGGCTGTGATCTCGGGCTTTCACGACGCCACGGGTGACGCAGCCCTGAACGCCGAGCTGGCCAAGCAACGCGCCTTTGCAGTGCGCGATGCGCTCAAGGCCCTGGGCGTGGCGGAAGACAAGATCGAGCTGAAGAAGCCTGAAGAAACCACCGCCACCGGCAGCAATGCCGAAGCGCGCCGCGTGGAAGTGACACTGGGCGCTTGATGCCTGCGTAGTGACCTGCAGCAGGTCGCTCCATAAAAAACCCGGCAGTGCCGGGTTTTTTATTGAGTCAAATTTGCCTCTAGCGCTTATCCATCATGCGCTAGTAGCTATCTATTTAATAGTGATGGTTAACGTAAGCCTGCGCCACCAGCCCCCTCGGTGCGTTGGATCAATTCAATCTTGTAGCCATCCGGGTCGGTCACAAACGCGATCACCGTCGTACCGCCTTTGACCGGGCCCGCTTCGCGGGTCACGTTGCCGCCCGAGGCCTTGATCTTCTCGCACGCCGCGTAAGCATCCGGAACACCGAGGGCGATGTGGCCATAGGCAGTGCCCATCTCGTAGCTTTCCACGCCCCAGTTGTAGGTCAGCTCGATCTCGGCCTGGCCGGGGTTGCCGCCTTCGAAACCGAGGAAGGCCAGCGAGTATTTGTACTCGGGATTCTCGGACTGGCGCAGCAGCTGCATGCCCAGGACGTTGGTGTAGAAATCAATCGAGCGTTGAAGGTTGCCAACGCGCAGCATCGTGTGGAGGAATTTCATCCCTTCGATTGTGCAGGCAAGTCGAAAACCAGGCAGGTGGTGGTAGCGTGGGCGTACAGCGTGCCGTCCGGCCCCACGAGGCGCGCTTCGGCCGTGGCCAACTGGCGCCCGCTGTGGATCACCCGGCCTTCGGCACGCACACGCTGTACCTTGGGCGTGATGGCCTTGACCAGGTTGATGCCCAGCTCGGCCGTGGTGTAGCCGCGCCCGGGTTCCATGCGCGTATGGATGGAGCAGCCCAGGGCCGAGTCGAGCAGGGTGGCAAACCAGCCGCCGTGCACGGTGCCCATGGGGTTGAGGTGCTCAGCGCGGGGCGTTCCCTGGAAGATGGCCGTGCCTTCGCCCACTTCCACGATCAAGAAGTCCAGCGTCTTGGCGATGGCGGCGTAGGGCAGTTCGCCGCGCAGCATGGCCTGCATCTGCTGCAGGCCGTTCAGATGGGCGATCTGCTCGCGCCGTGCCACGCCAGGGCCGGGGCCTGCGTCCAGGGTGGCGAGGATGTCGCGCTCTTGTGCAAGCCAATGTTCCAGTTGGTTGTGCTGTGTCATGGGGGTGTCCGGGTTGTTGGCGGGGTTTACATGCATGAGTTGCATATGCAATTATTGCAGATACAATTAAATCCATGCAAGCCGAACCAACCACCCTGGCCCCCGTGCTGCCGCGGGGCTGCACCAACTTCAAGCTGCGCCAGCTGATGCGCCGCATAGCCGCTCACTACGACGCCGAAATGGCGAAGTGCGGGCTCAAGACCACGCAGTATTCGCTGCTGTCGCATGTGCTCACGCTGGGGCCTATCCGCCCGGGTGACCTGGCGGTGGCCATGAAGATGGATGCGTCCACGCTGACGCGTAACCTGCGCCCTCTGGTGGATGCAGGATGGGTCACGTTGGAGGCGGGCGCCGATGCTCGCAGCCGCCTGGCCCACATCACCGACGCAGGTCGCGAAAAACGTGCCGAGGCGCAGCGCCACTGGAAGGCTGCGCAACTCGCGCTGAATGAAACGCTGGGCGTGGAACGCGTGATGGCGCTGCATGCGCTGGTGGACGACTCGCTCGATTTGCTGGCAGCACTGCCAGTGCAGGAGGCTGGGCATGACGAATAACGACACCCCTCCGGTCGCAGCCAAGTCCGTCGCGCCACTGGCACTGTGGCTCGTGCTGCTGGCCGCCGCTGGCGCCTTTGCGCTCACCATGGGCACGCGCCAGACCATGGGCCTGTTCCTGTCGGCGCTCAACACCTCCACGGCATTGGGCATTGGCAGCATCAGCCTGGCCTTTGCGTTTGGCCAGCTGTGGTGGGGGCTGACGCAGCCGTTTGCAGGGGCTGTGGCCGACCGCATTGGCACGGGCCGTGTGATCCTGCTGGGCGTGGCGCTGGTGGCGCTGGGCACTTTCATCACGCCGTACATGACGACCACGGCAGGGCTGATTTTTGCGATTGGCGTGCTGGCCGCAGGCGGCGCGGGCATGGCCGGGCCGTCGGTGCTGATGGCGGCCACGGCGCGGCTGGTGCCCGCCAGCAAGCGCGGGCTGGCCAGTGGCATCGTGAACGCGGGGGGATCGTTCGGGCAGTTTGTGATGGCGCCCATTGCCATCAGCCTGACCGCTGCCGTGGGCTGGGCCAGTGCCATGCAGTGGCTGGGCGTGCTGGTGCTGCTGGCGCTGCCTGCGGTGTGGGTGCTCAAGGGCAATTCCAACGCGCTGGCTGCGCAGGCTGCGGCTGCGTCCGGCCAAAAGGCGTTGACCGCGCGCGAGGCCATTGCCCAGGCGCTGGCAACGCCCAGCTACCGGTACCTTGCGGTGGGCTTCTTGGTATGCGGGTTTCACGTTGCCTTCCTGGCCACGCACCTGCCAGGGGTGATTGCGGCGTGTGGATTGGCGCCCGAGGTGGGCGGCTGGGCGCTGGCTGTCATCGGGCTGTTCAACATTGTCGGCAGCCTGGCCATGGGCTGGGCGGTAGGGCGCTGGCGCATGAAGTCGCTGTTGGCACTGCTGTACGCCACGCGCGGCCTGGCGGTGCTGGTCTTCTTGTTCGCACCCAAGACACCCATGGTGGTGCTGATCTTCGCCGCCGTGATGGGTGTGACGTTCCTCTCCACCGTGCCCCCCACCGCCGGGCTGGTGGCCAAGATGTTCGGCACGGCCAACATGGCCATGCTGTTCGGCATCGTGATGCTGTCGCACCAGGTTGGCGGCTTTTTTGGCGCCTACCTGGGCGGCAGCGTATTCCAGGCCACGGGCAGCTATGACTGGGTCTGGTACATCGACATCGTGCTGGCCGTGGGCGCGGCACTGATCAATCTGCCCATCCGCGAGGCGCGATTGGCGCGCCGGGCCGCCTCCGCCGCCTGAGCCCACAAGGCATCCATCCCCTTGAATGAAAGCCAATGACATGACGGACATCCACGCCCGCAGCGCCTCTATGGCAGGAAAATCTCCGATCTATCTGGACGACCTGGCCGTGGGCGACCAGTTCAAAAGTGGCGAACACGCCATGGATGAAGCGCAGATCACCAGCTTTGCCGCCCAGTTCGACCCGCAGCCGTTTCATCTGGATGACGCCGCCGCGCGTGACACGCTGTTTGGCGGCTTGGCCGCCAGCGGCTGGCACACGGCGGCCGTGACCATGCGCCTGCAGGTGACCAGCGGACTGCCCATTGCGGGCGGCATCATCGGGGCGGGGGGCGAGCTGAGCTGGCCCCGGCCCACGCGCGCCACCGATGTGCTGCATGTGGTGAGCGAAGTGGTGCAGATACAGCCCTCCAAGTCCAAGCCCGATCGCGGCATGGTCACGGTGCGCAGTGAGACCCGCAACCAGCATGGCGATGTGCTGCAGCTGTCTACCGTGCGCATCGTGGTGCCGCGCAAGCCTGCGGCCGATGGTGCAGGGGCTTGATGTGACCGATGCACTGAACCCCCGCACCCGCATGCTGCTGGAGGCACCCATCGCCCCCACGCTGCTGCGCCTGGCCGCACCCAATGTGCTGGTGATGCTGGCGCAAGCGGGCGTCGGGCTCATCGAGACCTACTTTGTCGGCAAGCTGGGCACCGATGCGTTGGCGGGCATGGCGCTGGTATTCCCGGTCGTCATGCTGATGCAGATGACCTCGGCGGGCGCCATGGGCGGCGGCATTGCGTCGGCCATTGCGCGTGCCTTGGGCGCTCGGCGACGGGACGATGCCGACGCCCTGGTGCTGCACTCCTTGGTCATCGCGGCGGTGTTCTCGCTGATCTTTACAGTCGGCGTGGTGGGAGGAGGGCGCTGGCTTTACACCCGCATGGGCGGCACCGGCGGCGCGCTGGCTGCGGCGCTGGTCTATTCCAACTGGGTGTTTGCGGGCGCGTTTCTGGTGTGGCTGTTCAACACGCTTTCGGCCGTCATTCGGGGCACGGGCAACATGGCCGTGCCTGCCTATGTGACGGTGCTGGGCGCCTTCGTGCTGGTGCCGCTGTCACCGTTGTTGATCTTTGGCTGGGGCCCCGTGCCCGGCCTGGGCATTGCCGGCGGGGCCATTGCGCTGATGGCGTACTACCTGATCGGCAGCGTGGTGCTGGCAGCGTATCTGTGGTCGCCGCGCAGCCTGCTGCGGCCATCGTTGGCGCACATCCGGTTTCGCTGGGTGCTGTTCAAGGACATCCTGCGGGTCGGGTTGGTGGGCACCGTGTCGACCGTGGCCACCAACGTAGCGATTGGGGTGACCACCGCGCTGGTCGGCGGTTTTGGCACGGCGGCCATTGCCGGGTATGGCACCGCATCGCGGCTTGAGTACCTGCTGGTGCCCCTGGTATTTGGCCTGGGCGCGCCGCTGGTGGCCATGGTCGGCACCTGCATCGGCGCGGGCCAGCGTGAGCGCGCCCTGCGCGCCACCTGGATCGGCGCGGCCATGGCGTTTGTAATGGCCGAGGCGATTGGTCTGTGGGCGGCGGCCTTTCCCCATGCGTGGCTGTCGCTTTTCAACAGCGACCCCGCCATGCTGGAGGCGGGCGCGCTGTATCTGCGTACCGTCGGGCCGGTGTATGGCTTTTTCGGCCTGGGCCTGGTGCTGTACTTTGCCTCGCAAGGGGCAGGGCGCCTGCTGTGGCCCGTCATCGGCAACATCACGCGCCTGGCGGTGGCCGTGACTGGCGGCTGGCTGGCGCTGCGCTGGGGTGGTGGTTTGGCGGCGGTGTTTGCCGCACAAGCCGTGGCGCTGGTGCTGTACGGCGTGGTCAACGCCTGGGCGATTGCAGGTGGCGCCTGGTTCGGTCCGGTCGGTTGGCCACGCAGCATGGCGGGCCTGCTGCGGCGCATGCCACAGGCGTAGAAATATAGCCAGAATTGCTGCTAGCGCTTACCCATAAAGCGCTAGCAGCTATCAATTTGGTAGTATTTCGTTGAATCAGACCGGAACGGTGTAGTTCAGCGTCATGCGGCCACCATCCACGGTCACGATCTCGCCGGTCACATAGCTGGCGGCGTCGCTGGCCAGCCAGGCCACCACATCGGCAATCTCCGACGGCTCTCCCAGCCGCTTCATGGGTGTGCGGCTCATGATCTTGTTCTTGGCCTCATCGCTGGTCAGCACAGCCTTGGCGGCCAGCTCGGTGGCGATGGTGCCGGGCGCCACGGCGTTCACGCGGATGTTCCTGTCGGCCAGCGCCAGCGCCATCACGCGCGTGAGCTGGTTCACGCCGCCTTTGCTCACGTTGTAGCTCGCTATATTGGGAATGGTCAGCACACCGTTGACCGAGCTCATGTTGACAATGGAGCCGCCACCCGATGCGACCATGGCCCGGGCCACGGCCTGGCCGACGAGGAACGAGCCCTTGAGGTTGACCCGCAGCACGGCATCAAAGTCGGCTTCGGTCACCTCCAGAAAATCCGCAGCACGGAAGATGCCAGCGTTGTTCACCAGCACGTCGATGCGCCCGTGGGCGGCCAGCACCTGGGCGACCAGCGCATCCACCTGCGCCTTGTCGCCTACGTCGCAGCGCACATACAGCGCGCCCAGTTCCGCAGCCAGGGCCTGGCCGCGTGCATCGTCCACATCCACGATCACCGGTTTGGCGCCTTCAACTGCAAACCGGCGGACGCAGGCTTCACCAATGCCTTGCGCGCCACCGGTAACGATGCAGACGCGGCCTGTGTGGCCAAAGTGAATGGAAGACCGGAGGGATGGGGCGGGGCTTGTAGGATTCATGGCCGTGGATGGTAGCGGGTGGGGGAGGAGGGTGGAGCCAGAAACCGGCAGTAGCTTCGAGTTACCGCCAGTGCGCGGGCCCAAGGGCGATCAATGCCTGTTCTCGCTTTCTGCGGGGTTTGCAAGGAAGCCCCGCAGACCGTCAGCGCACCGGCTGCCGGGCTCCTACCCACTCAGGCGGCGGCTGCCACGCCCGGATCCAGCGGATCAGATCCGGCAGCGGCATCGGCCTGGCAATGCCATAGCCCTGCAGGCCATCGCACCCCAGATCGCGCAGTGCCCCGGCATGGGCCGTGGTCTCCACACCCTCCGCCACCACGGTGCGGTTGAACGCATGGGCCAGGCTCACGATGCCGCGCACCAGGGCGCGATCGCGCTCGTTGTCGAGCATCTCGCGCACGAAGGACTGGTCGATCTTCACGATCTGTGCGGGCAGGCGTTGCAGATAGGTAAGCGATGAGTAGCCCGTGCCGAAGTCGTCGATGGAGCATTGCACACCCAGCTCGTCCAGCCCCTGGATGACATAGGCCACGGCCGAGAGGTCGTTGAAGGTTTCGGTTTCCAGCAACTCGACCTCCAGAAAGGGCTGGGGCAAGGATGGGTGCCGCTTGAGCAGTCGCGCGACTTCCTGCTGAAACCGGCTGTCGATCAGTGTGGGCACTGCGATGTTGATGCTCAAGGGCAGGGGGCAGCCCTGGGTGACGAGCGTGTGCCCGGCTTTGAATGCAGCGTCCAGCACCCAATAGTCCAGTTTGCCGGAAGCAGGGGTGCCCACAATGTCGTCCATAAACGCACCCGGCGCCAGCAGCCCTCGCTCGGGATGGTGCCACCGGATCAAGGATTCGGCACCAATCACCTGCCCATCCGAGATTCTGACCTTGGGCTGAAAAAACAGCTCCATCTCGCCTTGCAGCAGGGCATCCTCGACCAGCTTGGCCGTGTGCCTGCGCGCTTGCAGCCGCTGGCCCTGCTGGATGTCGAACACCGCGATCCGGTCTTTGCCTTGTTCCTTGGCCGCATACAGCGCCAGGTCTGCATGGCGCAGCAGACCGTCAGCGTCCCCCAGGTCATCGGGATAGAACGTGACCCCGGCGCTGCAGGTCAGGCGCAGTTGCACATTGTCCAGAACGGCCGTCCGCGCGAGCGACTGGCGCAGGGCCTCCAGCCGCTGCAGGGCGGCCTCGGTGTGCGCGCAGTCTTTCAGTGTCACGGCGAATTCATCGCCGCCAATGCGGCCAATGAGGTTGTCTGGTCCCGCCTCGGCCCGCAGGCGCTGCGCAAATACCCGAAGGAACTGGTCCGCCAGGGGCTGCCCCCATTGCTCGTTGAGGTCCTTGAACTGGTCGATGTCCAGCAAACACAGGGCCAGGATGCCGTTGGTTTCGATGCGTTTCTGGAGGGTCGCATTCAGCTCCTTGGCAAAAAGGCGGCGGCTGGACAAGCCGGTGAGGGCGTCGTAGTTGCCAAACTGCTGCAGGGCCTGCTCCAGGCGGCGCTGCTCGGTCACATCCTTGCCCACAGAGACCCATTTGTTCACGACGCCGTCCGGGTCCTTGATGCCTTCGATGGTGACCTCCGAGACAAAGGCTTCGCCATTTTTGCGGCGCCTGACCAGTTCGCCATGCCATCGGCCGTCTCGCTCGATGGCCTGTGCGACGCGGCGCAGGAATGTGGATTCGCCCCCTTCGTCGAGGCGCAGGACGGCAGATGACTTGCCAATCAGCTCCTCGCGCGAGTAGCCAAGCACGTTGCTGTAGGTCGGGTTGACATCCAGCACGGTGCCGTCCGGTTGCACTATGGCAATCGTGTCCTTGCTGTTGACGAAAACGCTGGCGGCCTGCCGCGCTTCGGCCAGCATGGTCTTCAAGGTCTCGGCTGTCTGCTCCAGGGTCTCTTCGCGCTGGTTGAGTTTTTGCGTGTTGTCCAGTAGGAACCCCAGCAGCACCGTGCCGATGGGGTAGATCACCACCACAGCCATCCAGGAGCGCGTCGTGACTGCTCGCGCAATCTCTGGCGGCAAGGTCTGTATCGCCAGCATGCCGCCGGCCGCCAGGCTCAAGCCGAGTCCGATTAGCCAGACCCCATCGGAAAAGGCTCCAAAACGCTGCGGAGAAAAGTAAGGCCTGTGGCGCTGCCAGAGCCACCCGATGCCCGTGGTCAAAACAATACCGACCATGGCCGGGCCGCTGCCGATGCCGCCCAGGCTGAGCCGGTAGGCGCCGAGCACCACAGCGCACAGCACAGCACCCAGCGGCGACAGATAGGCGCCGGCCAGGCCCGCCATCACCAACCTGGCGTCAACGATCACGCCTTCGGCCAGCCGCAAAGGCACGAGCATGGTCAGGATGCCGATGACTCCGAACATGAGCCCTGTGATCCAGGGCAACCATCGTTGCCGCGCCTTCCTGATGCCCAGGTCGGGATGGCGCAGGCCACTCAGGACAATGCTGTACAGCGCGGCCAGAAAACACAGCAGGCCCGCGTTCATTCCCATGTCCCGAATCAAAGACGTGGTGTCGATGTTCATGGCGCCTTCTCGTGCGTTTGGTGGGCCATCATAAGGAATGGCACGGTCCGATGTGACGCTATCTTTAAAATAGATACGATGTATATTATGTTAAATAACAAATATTCTATCTACGGTCTTTCGGCAGGCTTCCCGGTTCTGCAATCCAGCGTCCTGGCACCACGACGCTGCCCAGCACAAAAGGCATAACGCTAGTTCTCGGGGCCCAAAACCTCTCCATTGGGCCCCCAGGCCACCTGCGTCAATCCGGGTTCCATGGCTTCCAATCGACGGCGCTCCATCTCCGTCGCACTGAGCTGCCCCAATTCATGCCGCCCCACGTCGGCAAGTTCACTTTCATGGCGCAGTTGATCCGCTCTCTCCAGGGCTGAGCGGACGTGACCAAGCAGGTCTTTTTCATCCCAGGGCTTCAACAGATAACGAAAGACTTCTGCGTCATTGACGGCTCGCATCAGGTTCTCCGAATCGGACGACGCGCTTAAAACCATCCGGACTGCCTTGGGCTGAATGGTTCGCACCAAACCCAGAAACTCCACGCCAGTCATGAGCGGCATCCTAAAGTCCGAGATCACCACGTCAAAGGCGGTCTCTCTCAGTCTGGCCAAGGCAACCTCCGGATCTACGGTCTCTTCAATGCGCAGGTCAGAACCAAGTCCGGCCCGCAGACTGCGCTTGATTGCAGCCAAGACGTGGTGTTCATCATCGAGCAAGAGAATTCTCTGCATGGCTGGCTCCCTCTCCGTTACGGTTTTATGGGCAAGATCATTTCCACATCGTCCCGCCCTTCGCGCAATCGCAGCCTCTTGATCAATTCGGCGGTGAGCACGTGATCGGCGGCAAGCAACACGGCGCCTTCGCTGGACAAAAGATCGCGCGCCAGAATCATGCCGGGTCGAAGTTGTGCCGTTCGCAGCATGCGCGGCGGAGCGTCTGCAACGGGTGCAGCCTTCAGGAGCATCTGCAGGAACACATCCACCACTTCGGGATGAAACTGGGTTCCCCTGCCCCTGGCAATCATTGATCGTGCATCTGCAGCACTCAAAGGGGTGGAGCTGAGATGGCCGATCTGCAGATCATCGTAGGTATCTGCCACAGCGAGGATGCAGGCCCCCATCGGAATCATCTCCCCGACCAGGCCATCTGGATATCCGAGCCCATCGTGCCGCTCGTGGTGGCTGCGGATGATGTTGGACACCGTCTGCATGTCATCCAGCGCCATCAATGCCTGCTCTCCCAGAACGGCATGCCGTCGGTATTGCGCAGTTTCTTCATCGGAAAGCTTGGGAACGGGTTTGGCCAGCAAGGTGTCAGGCAAGGCAATCTGCCCAATGTCATGCATGAGCCCTGCGATGAACGCGTCCTGTTGATCCGCTTCCGCCATGTTCATGGCCCGTGCGGTGCGACGGGCCAGATCCGCCACACGGCGCGAGTGGCCGGAGAGTTGCCCACCTCGCCACTCCATGAGGTTGGAAAACACCTTGATGGAGGTAAGGTAGTTTTTCTTGATTTTTTGACTGAGCTGGAGCAACTCGCTAGTGCGCGCCGCGACCTTTTCCTCCAGCGTTTCATTCAATTCCATCAAGGCCTGGTTTTTGGCCCTGAGCAATTCTTCCAACCGGGTTTTTTCGTCTTCCAGGGCATGCCGCTCAAAAATCTGGTGAGCCGTGGCAAGCACCTCACCGTCATCCCACGGCTTGGTGATGTACCGATAGACTTCCCCGCTGTTGATGGCCGCGATGGTTGACCCAATGTCAGCGTAGCCTGTGAGCAGTACGCGTGTCGTTTTGGGCCACCGCACCCGTATCTGCTCCAGCAACTGGGCCCCGCTCATGCCGGGCATTCTCATGTCGGAGAAGACCAGATCCACAGGCTCTTGCTCCAGGTGCGCAATGGCTTGTGCACCACTCGTGGCCGTTGTCACCTGGTATCCGCTGCCACGAAACAGCCGCTTGAGCGAGGCCACAATGTTGGGCTCGTCGTCCACGCACAGAATGCGCCAGACGCGCTGACCACCGCCCTGCAGGCTGGCGCCCTCCTCTTGCAAAGCCGCCCCTGACAAGGCGGTGACGTCGATAGGGGAATTCACACCTCAAGCCTCCTGCGGGTGCTGAATCGGCAGCGTGACACGAAAACGAGTCCCAACCCCCTGCTCGCTGAACACGTCAATGCTGCCAAAGTGCTTTTTGACGATGCCATAGGAAAGAGACAGTCCAAGCCCGGTCCCTTTGCCCACGGCTTTGGTGGTAAAGAACGGGTCGAAGATTCTTCCCAGATTCTCTTTGGCAATGCCTTCGCCGGTATCCTGTATTTCCACCCACACCCGGCTGTCGTCAGCGCCGGTGCTGATGGTGATGACGCCCCTGTCTGCCTGGATGGCGTGCGCAGCGTTGACCAGGAGGTTCATGAAAACCTGATTGAGTTCAGACGGAAGGCACTCGATATCCGGGAGTTCACCGTACGCCTTGACGACCTCCGCCTTGTATTTGATTTCGTTGTTGACGATGTTCAGTGTGGAATCAATGCCATGGTGCAAATCGGCCAGGACCCACTTCTGCGAGGTGTCCACCCGGGAGAAGTCCTTCAGGTTCTGGACAATATTGCGCACCCGCGTGATGCCGTCCTTCGACTCTGCCATCAACGAGGGGATGTCCTCCTTCAGAAAGTCCAGTTCTATCTTTTCGCGCAGAGCCCTCAGACGGGCTGCTGCCGGAGTGCCTGCCAATGCGGACTCGGCCTCTTCATAGGCAGCGAGCATCTGAAAAAGATCACCCAGATAGCGTTCGAGAGTCCCGAAATTAGAGAATATGAATCCAATCGGATTGTTGATTTCGTGGGCTACCCCGGCAGCCAGTTGCCCGATGGAGGCCATTTTTTCCGACTGCATGAGCTTGTCCTGTGCATCCGAAAGTTTGGCATTCAGTTGCATCAGCTCCTCATTGGAGCGCAGCAGCTCCTTGACCCGATCTGCCGTGACATCGGCGACAGAGAGCGGCGAGGATGTGGTGTTTGCGGCCTCAGCCAACTGCGGATCGTGAGAACTCATGTCAACCCTCCTTCAGGCCAGCAACGCGTGACAGACGACGTCATGTTGTTCAGCAACGGTGTCAAAAACTTCCCGGTAGTCCTTCTCACCCAGCGCGAGCCTGCCCCAGGCATCCAGTGACAGCAACGGCACCATGTCATCTTCCTGGTGCGAAAGATCGAGGCCATGGGCAATGTTGTCAGCAACATGGACGAGATCCATGAGCCCTTTGCCAGCATGGGACCGAGGCCGGTGATGGCATGCGATGGCTGCGACGATCTCTGGGGCAAAGTGCCAATGCTCAGCGATGAGGCCGCCAACCTCTGCGTGGTCAACACCAAATTGATGCTGTTCTGCAACGTGCATGAAACAGTCATGTTCTGTCCGATATGCAATGGCCTGGGCATATTCCTCCTCATAGGAGCTGACCAGAACCAAGCGCCCAATGTCATGCAACAGCCCCAACGTAAACGCGGCGTCTTCGTCCAATCGGGTGCGCTGCGCCAGGGCCCGGCAGGTAAGCGCCGTACCGATGGAATGGCACCAGAACGCATCGAAGTCGAAGCCTTGGCAGCGCGACTTGGCAAACCCGCTGACAAGGCCTGCGGCCGTTGCCACGCCGCGCAATGTGCGCAGCCCCAGGATTGCCGTAGCCTCAGTGATCGAAGTGACCTGACGCGGCAACCCGTAGAAGGAAGAATTCGCAAGTCGAAGGGTTTTCGCGGCAATGGCCTGGTCGTGCGATATCTTTATGGCCAGTTGCTCCGCCGAAACATCGCTGTCGCCAAAGGACTGGATCAACTCCAGCACGACTGCTGGCAAGGCAGGCAATCCGTGCACGCTGTGCAAGATCGCATCTGCAGTGAGTTGCTTCATGGCCTCTCCTCAAGCCGGTGCCTCAAAATCATGTGCAGCAATGGGTTGAGTTGCCCTGCCCGCAGGGCAGGCCTGAACAAGTGCAACAAACGCTGTTCCGTCAGTGCCCGTTGCTCAACCGGATCCACTTTTCCATGGCGCTGTGCTAGCTCCTCGGGGGCATTCACAAAAATCGTGTCGATACCTCGATGCTGCAAGTTGTTGAGAATTTCGCGCGTGACAGGCGTCCCCTCTGGCAACAGAAGTTGCGCATGGGCATCCAGTACGGGCTGCGCTAAAAGTAGTCCCTCCGGAACCCGTTCAGTGGTGGTAGCAAGAGCTTGCATGGGCGCGCATAGAGTTCAAGCCGCACTGCCTGGCACCAAGACCAGCAATCGACCTCGTGAATGATTTTCTCCTCCGATGGAGCGGCATACAACGCGAAACGTCTCTCCCGCGAGTTGCACATCGTGATAGCTCTGATCGGCGGCTCGCCATACATGGCGCAGATCTGCCGGTAGCACGTCGTCCGCATCCTGTCCCAACAACGCGGTGGTCCTTCCAAACAATGCTTCGGCATCTGCATTCACAAATGCCACCATGCCCTCCAGGTCCACCCCAATGACCGCCGCAGGAATATGATCCAAGACCTCCCGTGCGACGCTCAGGCTACTCTCTTCGCGGTGAATCTGCTCACGTTGATTCGTTAGCAACTGTTGCAAACGGTCATTCACTGCAGTGAGTTCATCGTTGGCTCGCAGAACTGCGCTCGCCAGCCGCCGATTCTCATCGGCCATTCCCTTTTGAGAGAACGCTTCCGCCACATGCCCGCGAAGCCGCTCGTCATCCCATGGTTTCGTGAGGAACTTGTAGATGGCCCCTTCATTGATCGCATCGGTGATGGACTGAAGCTCCGTGTAGCCAGACAGCACCATTCGTACGGTGTCTGGATACAGCTCCTTGGCCCGGCGCAGGAACTCCACCCCCGTCATACCGGGCATCCGCTGGTCCGAGACAATCACATCCACCGAGTTTTCGGCCAGCCTTTGCAAACCTTGCGCCCCGCTGTTGGCCGTCACGATGTGATAGCCATCCCGACGCAGCAATCTGCGCAACGCAGAAACAATGCTGTCCTCGTCATCAACGAGCAACAAGGTACGTTGTTGGGCGCGGCGCAATAACAAGTGCTCAGGCAAGGCCTTGCTTTCACGCAACAGGGAACCCATGGCGTCGGCCGTTAGCAGCCCGCTGAAATAGTGCCCTTGCATCTGGTCGCAGCCGTTGGCGATGAGCAACGCCAGTTGCCCCTCGGTCTCAACACCTTCTGCCAACACTCTCATCTGCAGGCTGTGCGCCATGTTGATGATCGCGCGCGTGATGGACACGTCTTGAGAAGCTGCCGTGACGTCGTGGACAAACGAGCGGTCTACCTTCACCACGTCAATGGGCAGTGTGCGCAGGTAGCTCAGGCTGGAATAGCCGGTGCCAAAATCATCCAGCGAAATCTCGATGCCCAGGGTCTTGAGGTCGCCCAGAATCCGCGCGATGCGAGTGCTTTCCCCCATGAGCGCACCCTCGGTGATCTCCAGCCCCAGCAGCCTTGGATCAAGGCCGGTTTCGATGAGGATCTTTTCTATCTTCTGAGCCAGATCGGGTTGTTGAAGCTGGCGAGCCGACAGGTTGACGGCAACCCGGCACATGGAATGACCAGCGCGCTGCCATTCCAGCGCCTGGAGGCAGGCGGTGCGCAGAACCCATTCACCGATCGGCACGATCAGGCCGGTTTCTTCAGCGGCCCGGATATAGCTGGACCGGGAAATTAATGCGCCATCGGGGGATTTCCATTCAAGGAATGCCTCGGCACCAACGATGGCCCCGCTGACCAATTCGAGTTTGGGCTGAAAATGCAGTTCAAACTCGTTGCGTTCCAAAGCTCGACGCAGTCCCGACTCCATGACAAGCCTGGAGATCGCCTTGGAATGCATGCCCGAACTGAAAACGCAGATTTGGTTCTTGCCCAGCTCATGGGCGCGATACATCGCCGCTTGCGCTTGCTGGAGCAGTTTTTCAGGATCATCCCCGCGCACGGGGTAAAGGGATATTCCGATATCGCAGGTCACCTTGATCTCGTTGTCGCCAATGGCAACTGGAAGGGACAGCGCATCTACCAATGAGGCGGCGGTGCCCCGTGCCATGGCTTCATCCACAGAGTCTTCCCGAGCCAGCACCAAGGAAAACTCGCCGCTTCCAAAGTGCGCCAGCAGGTCGTCCTGGGAAACCTGGGGCTGGAGCCGTCTGCCGACCTCCATGAGCAACTGATCCCCAGCTGCGTGGCCCAGTGATTCACTGACAAGCTTGAGTCTGTCAATCTCAACGCTCAGGACTGCAATGTGACGCCCTCCCCGCGCGGCCTCGCGCATTTTGGTATCAAGGTATTCCGTCAGCGCGTTGCGGTTCGGCAGCCCGGTGATTTCGTCGGTATTCGCGAGCTTGTCCAGTTTCTGTTCGGCCGCCCGCTGCAGGGTGATGTCCTGCAGGAGTGTGACCGTCCTGATCACCTTTCCGCCTTCATCGGCCTCGGCAAGAACCCGGTGCAGCACCGTGCGCAAGCTGCCGTCGGTGTGAACAATACGGTGCTGAAACTCGCAGACGTCGTCGGGGGAAACGCCCTCGCTGATGGCCTGAACATAGGGGCGCTCTACCGAAGGTACGCGCGCCAGCATCCAGTCTGTGCCGGGGGGCGTCTCGGTGAGCGGGATTCCCAAGATGGCATGCATGCCTGACGACAGGGTGACCGTGCCGGACACCAAGTCCACCTCCGCAGAACCAATGCGTGCAAGCTCTTCAGCATTGCGAAACAGCTGAACACGCTGCTGCGCGTACCGCGTGGCCGCCTGGATTGCACTGACGTCATGCAAAGTGACCAGGTCCGCTGCTTGCGCCGACAGAAAAATGCGCACGCCCCAGACCTGGGCGCTGAACCGCTCGCCGTTCTTGCGCAGGCATTCGACCTCATAGGCTTTGCCTGGGACCCCCGCTACCCGGGCGTTCGTCTGCTCCCGCACCATGTCCCGGTGCTCGGGCACGCACAGCAGCATGGGATCCATGCCTCTGAGCATCTCTTCCTTGGAGTATCCGAAAAGCTCCAGGAGCTTGGGATTCACAAAAAGGAACCGCCCCTTCTGAATCACAAAGACGGCCGCCTGCACCTGATCTACCAACAGCCGGTAGTCGGGTTCAGAAAGTGCCATTTCCTGTTCAAACGGCCGGTCTTCAGTATCGAAACTACCCATGGTGAGATGCCTTGCCAACACGGAAATGATGCGACAACGGTATGCGATGCAGGGCTGTGCGGTTCATTGAGGACCTCTGTGGCCTCACTACCGACGGCGCTGCATTGCGCAGATAGGGGGCCAACGCTTGCAGAGCTTTCGTGAGCCCATGCACCTCCCTCCCGAATGATGGGCGCAGGCGACAAACCTGCTTTGGAATATCGGCCCTGCTGCCCACTGTACTTATCCCCTTTGAGCTTGTCACGGCCTTGCAGCGAGTGCACAGGCAGGGTATGTCCTGCTATGCCGTGTGAGCGCAGCCCTGGTAGGTGTACCCATCTGCGTCGCTGGAGCATCACAAGACCCATGCTGCTAGAAAACGATTTACATTTTGGGCAACTGTCTGCAAGACTGTTGCAAAAGGGGGAGCGTTATGCATACGAGTCTTTCAGGGGCACGCGTTGCCTTGTGGCTGGGAATCGCAGTTATCGCGGTCGCTGCGGCGACGCTGCCCCAGGCCCGCGCTTTGGACAAACCCACCGGCACGGTCGTTCTGACCATCGACGGCGCGATCAGCCAGACCAACAACGGCTCGCAAGCCCAGTTCGACATGGCCATGCTGGAGAAGCTGCCCCAGCACAGCTTCTCCACCCAGACCCCCTGGTACCCCAGCGCCGTCACTTTCACTGGCCCCCTGCTGCGCGATGTGCTGGCGGCCGTGGGCGCCAAAGGCAAAAACATCACGGCGGTGGCGCTCAACGACTACAAGACGGAAATCCCCATCGACGATGCCACGCGCCACGACGTGATCGTTGCCCGGCTCATGAACAACCGCCCCATGCGTGTGCGCGAAAAGGGGCCGCTTTTCATTGTCTATCCGTTTGACACCAAGGCAGAGCTGCGCAGCGAGCTGTACTACAACCGCGCCGCCTGGCAGCTCCATATCCTGCGAATTCGCTAGTCCACCCCCTCCTCCCAACTTCCCAGGAACCACACCATGATCCGGGGCAAGCACTTTCTGCGGCTGATCATCGCGGGCCTGGTGGTCGCGTATGTGGCCATTGCCGGGGTGCAGTACCACCAGTACCGCAGCGTCGAGGCGGTCATGCGCCGGGGCGACGTCAATGCCCTGTGGTCATTCCTGCAGCTCAATGTGGAGTACGAAAAACTCGACCACGCCCTGCACCAGTTCGAGCTGGACCCACCCAGCCTGCCCATGGACCGGCTGGAGCTGCGCTATGACCTGTTCCTGAGCCGCTTCAGCGCGCTGGAGAGCGGCACCGCCCGCACGCTGATGCAGGAGGAACCGATCTACGCCACAGCCCTGGAAGCACTGCAGAAGTTTGTCGCCGCAGGGGACAACCATTTCGGGCAGAGTGTGGACGCGGCATCGAGCCAGACAAATATGCGTCTGTTGCGGGCCGAGCTGAACAAGCTGCGCGACATCGTTCAAGAGCTGTCGCTGCAGGCATCGCGCATCTCCGCCTTGCTGGGCGACCGGCGCAACGAAGAGGTCAAGCACCAGACCCTGCTGACCACCGGGCTGACCGCGTTCCAGGCCATCCTGACCTTTTTGCTGGCCATTGCCATGGCGCGCCAGTTCCTCCAGCGTGAAAAGGCCACTTCTCAGGCCCTGGAGGCCCAGGCCGAGCTGGTGGAAGCCCTCAAGCGCAACGAGGAAGCCCTGGAGGCCCGGGTAGCCCAGCGCACCACGGAGCTGCAGCGAGCCAACGCCGCGCTGCAGGAACATGAGGATGAACTGGAGGTGGCCCGCGCCAAGGCAGAGGACGCATCGCGCATGAAATCAGACTTCCTGGCCAACATGAGCCACGAGATCCGCACGCCCATGAACGCCGTGATTGGCATGAGCCACCTGGCGCTGGCCACCGAGCTGACCGCGCGCCAGCGCGACTACGTCGAAAAGATCCAGCGGTCGGGACAGCACCTGCTGGGCCTGATCAATGACATCCTGGATTTCAGCAAGATCGAGGCGGGCAAGCTCGAAGTCGAGGTGGTGGATTTCGACCTGCATGCCGTGCTCGACAACGTGGCCAACCTGCTGGGCGAGAAATGCGCCAGCAAAGGCCTGGAGCTGATGTTCGACGTGGACTCCCACCTGCCCGCCGACTTGCGTGGAGACCCCCTGCGGCTGGGGCAGATCCTGGTGAACTACGCCAACAATGCCGTCAAGTTCACGGACGAGGGCGAGATCATCGTGCGGGTACGCGAAGCAGCGCGGGATACCCAGGGCGTGCTGCTGCGCTTTGAAGTGCAGGACACGGGCATCGGCCTGACCGAAGAACAGCAGGCGCGCCTGTTTCGCTCATTTGAGCAGGCCGACACCTCGACCACGCGCAAGTACGGCGGCACCGGCCTGGGCCTGGCGATTTCCAAGAAACTGGCCAGCCTGATGGGCGGCGAGGCGGGCGTGCACAGCGCGCCGGGCAAGGGCAGCACCTTCTGGTTCACGGCGCGACTGGGTTTGGGCGCGGCCGTGCAGCGGCCACTGCTGCCGGAACCCGACCTGCGTGGCCGCCGCGTGCTGGTGGTGGACGACAGCGAACAGGCCCGGCAGATCCTGGCCGAGCTGCTGTCCAGCATGAGTTTTTCGGTCACGCTGGCCAGTTCGGGGGCGCAGGCCGTGGACCTGGCACGCGCCGCGGACCTGGCAGGCAGGCCCTGCGAAATCGCCTTTCTGGACTGGAAGATGCCTGGTATGGACGGTTTTGAAACCGCCCGCCAGCTGGCCCAACTGCCCCACCCTCCGCGCCCGGTCATCGTCACCGCGCATGGGCGTGACGACGTTCTGGCCGAACTCACACGCACCGGCATCGGGCTGATGCTGACCAAGCCCGTCAACCCATCTCAGCTTTTTGATGCCGCCATGCGGGCACTGGGGGGCGCGCAGCGGGTGGACGACGGGCGGCGCCTGCCAGCCTCAGCGGCACGGGGCGCCAACCTGGCATCGATCCAGGGGGCGCGCGTGCTGCTGGTGGACGACAACGACCTGAACCAGCAGGTGGGCAGCGAACTGCTGGCCAGCGCCGGGCTGGTGGTGGATGTGGCCGACAACGGCCAGGCCGCACTCGACATGCTGGCCCGAGGCACCTATGACATCGTCCTCATGGACATGCAGATGCCGGTGATGGACGGCCTCACCGCCACGCGCCAATTGCGCCAGAACCCCGCCTGGGCGCGCCTGCCGGTGCTGGCGATGACCGCGAACGCGATGAGCGGCGACCGCGAGCAGTGCCTGGAAGCGGGCATGAACGGCCACATAGCCAAGCCCATTGACCCCGACGCGCTGTTCGCCGCCCTGCTGCAATGGATTGCACTGCCGCACTCTGGAGGCGCCAGCGGCAAGACTGTTGCCCTGCAACCTACAATGCCTGGCGCTCCTTCCTTGGCGCTGGCGGACACCCCCGACCCGCTGACACACATCGAAGGCCTGGACACCGCCGCCGGGCTGCGGCGTGTACTCGGCAAACGTACGGCCTATGAGAGCCTGCTGCGCAAATTCGTGGCCGGACAAGGCAGCGCGGTGAAAGAAGCGCGCGCGCACCTCGCGGCCGGCCAGCCAGAGGCGGCGCAGCGCGCCATGCACACACTCAAAGGTACCGCTGCCACCATAGGCGCGGTGGGCCTGGCCGAACTGGCAGGCGCGGCGGAGCAAGCCATTGCACACAACGCGATCGCCGACGCCCTCGAAGCCCTGCTCCCGCCCGTAGACACCGCCTGCCAGACCCTGGTGGCTGCGCTGCAGAGCGCCCTGCCCCCTGAGGCAGACACGCCCGGCACGGGGAGCGCTGCCAGAACCCCGTTGGATGGCGCGCAGGCCCGCGCATTGGTGGAACGCCTTGGCGCCCTGCTGGAAGACAGTGATTCCGACGCCATCGAGTTGTTCAAGGACTCCGGCCCCAGTCTTCAGGCCCTGCTGGGCCCCGCCTACGCCGACATGAAGCGGCTGCTCGACAACTACCTCTTTGCCGATGCGCTCGACGTGCTGCGCAAGGCGGGGAACGATATACAACACAAGGAGGACCCAGTTCATGAATAGCCCATTGGAATTGAGCGGCAAATGCACGGTGCTGGTGGTGGATGACACCCCGGGCAATCTGTCGCTGATGAGCGACCTCCTGCGCCCCGACTACAAGGTCAAGCTGGCACCCACCGGCGAACGCGCGCTGCAGATCGTGGCGGCCGAAAGGCCCGACCTGATCCTGCTCGACATCATGATGCCGGACATGGATGGCTACGAGGTGCTGCGGCGCCTGCAATTCAACCCCGAGACCGAAGACATTCCGGTGATTTTCCTCACCGCCATGAGCGCCACCGACGACGAAACGGTGGGGCTGGAGCTGGGCGCAGTAGACTACATCACCAAGCCCGTCAACCCCGCCATCACCATGGCGCGCGTGCGCAACCATCTGCAGCTCAAGCGAGGGCGGGATTTGCTGGCCCACCACAACCACTTTCTGGAGCAGGAGGTGGCCAACCGCACGCGCGCCCTGGCGGAGCTGCAGGACGCCACCATCCGCGCCATGGCATCGCTGGCCGAAACGCGTGACAACGAGACCGGCAACCATATCCGCCGCACGCAGCACTATGTGGAAGCGCTGGCCCGCAAGCTGCAGGACCATCCGCGCTTTCGCGACGAACTCACGGAAGACGCCATCCAGGTGATCTTCAAGTCCGCCCCCCTGCACGACATTGGCAAGGTTGGCATCCCCGACCGCATCCTGCTCAAGCCGGGCAAGCTGACGCCTGAAGAGTTCGAGATCATGAAGACCCACACCACGCTGGGCCGGGACGCCATCGTGGCGGCAGAAACCGAAACCACGCAAAACAACCCGTTCTTTCGCTACGCCAAGGAGATCGCCTACAGCCACCAGGAAAAGTGGGACGGCTCAGGCTACCCCGAAGGGCTGGTGGGCAACACCATCCCCCTGTCGGCACGGCTCATGGCGGTGGCCGATGTGTATGACGCGCTGATCTCCGAGCGCGTGTACAAGGCCGCCTTCTCCCATGAGACGGCGGTAGAAATCATCCGCGACGGCCGAGGTAGCCACTTCGACCCCGACATGGTGGACGCCTTCCTCTCGCTCTCCGAAGAGTTCCGGCGCATTGCGCAGCAGTTTGCCGACAGCGAACATGCGCTGCAGGCGCAACGCGACCGCATTGCCCAGGACCTCTCTACCGAGGGTGTGGTCATCGGCGAAGGCAGCGTCAGCAGCAGCGGCGGCTAACCGCCACGCTCTCAGCAGCAGGCGCCTGCGGCGCTTTCCTCTGCCCCACTTTCAGAGGAAGTGGTGGTGCGGTGTCCGTTGAGGCCCAGCTTGGCCAGCAGTTGCACGTCGGCCTCGACATCGGGGTTGCCGGTCACCAGCAGCTTGTCGCCATAAAAGATGGAGTTGGCGCCCGCCATGAAACACAGCGCCTGCACGGCTTCGCCCATCTGCTGGCGCCCTGCGGACAGGCGCACCCGGGCCTTGGGCATGGTGATGCGGGCCACGGCGATCATGCGCACAAAATCGAACGGGTCGATGGGCTCGCTGTCAGCCAGGGGCGTGCCGGGCACGCGCACCAGGCTGTTGATGGGCACCGACTCGGGGTACGGCTGCAGGTTGGCCAGCTGGGCGATCAGGCCAGCGCGGTGCACGGGCGCCTCGCCCATGCCCACAATCCCACCGCAGCACACGCTGATGCCCGCGCTGCGCACATGCGCCAGTGTGTCCAGCCGGTCCTGGTAGGCGCGGGTGCTCACCACATCGGTGTAGTACTCAGGGGCGGTGTCCAGGTTGTGGTTGTAGTAGTCCAGCCCCGCATCCTTGAGGGCCTGCGCCTGGTGCGATTCGAGCATGCCCAGGGTGGCGCAGGTCTGCAGGCCCAGGCCCTTCACGGCACCGATCAGGGCGCTGACTTTTTCGATGTCGCGGTCCTTGGGCGCGCGCCAGGCGGCGCCCATGCAAAAGCGCGTGGCCCCCGCATCCTTGGCAGCCTGGGCAGCGCGCACCACTTCGTCCACCTCCATCAGCTTGTCGGCTTTCACGCCCGTATCGAACTCGGCCGCCTGCGGGCAGTAGCCACAGTTTTCGGGGCAGCCGCCGGTTTTGACGGACAGCAGCGTGGCCAGCTCGATGTCGCCCGCAGGCCAGTGCTGGCGGTGCACGGTCTGCGCTTCAAACAGCAGGTCCATCAAGGGCTTGTCGAGCAACGCCTGGATGGCTTCCACGCTCCACGGGCCTTGTGAGGTGGCAGTGGCTGGGCGCCGATGCACCTGGACGTTTTGTACGGTGGGTGCTGGCGGCACAGGCTGGGCGGCGGGCATGGCAAGGGTCGTGGAGGACATGGCGATCAATTCCCTTCAAGGCATTCGCCCCACCGTGGCACGGAGCCACCCGAGGCTTAAGAAGTTGTTTAGCGACACCGCGCGCACGGCACACCACGGATGATTTGGCATGGCGCGCTGCGAGGTGGGCGGATTCTGGACGAGAAAACGGCACAAAAGCACGCCACAGGGTCACAAAAGATGCCAAGAAAAACGAGGCATCAACAACCGTCAAGTTCTGAATCTTTTAGGAGCAGAAGGCTGCAGGTTGATTGAACTTGCCGGGCCTTTGGGGCAGTCAGTTTCTTGGCGCCTTCAACAGCCCAGTTGTGGTGGTTATCTGCTCCCATCTGGCACTCTGTGCAGCCGAGCAGCGCCGGGAGATGGCCGACGTTGGTGCGCTTTGGAGAACGATTTTTCGCAACTATGAACCCAGTGCAGCAATCACGTCGGCCGGGGCCTGCACCAGTTCGATCAAGACGCCCTCGCCCGCAATCGGAAACTCGTCATTGCTCTTGGGGTGCAAAAACGTGATGTCGTAGCCCGCCGCGCCCTTGCGGATACCGCCGGGCGCAAAACGCACGCCCTGGGCCGTGAGCCATTCCACGGCCTTGGGCAAATCGTCGATCCACAGCCCAATGTGGTTGAGCGGCGTGGTGTGCACGGCGGGTTTTTTGTCGATGTCCAGCGGCTGCATGATGTCCACCTCGACCTTGTAGGCACCCTGCCCCATGGCCAGGATGTCTTCGTCCACGTTTTCGCGCTCGCTCTGGAAGGTGCCGGTTTGGGTGAGGCCCAGCATGTCCACCCACAGGGTTTTCATGCGCTGCTTGTCGGTGCCGCCAATGGCGACCTGCTGGATGCCCAGGACTTTGAACGGGCGATGAAGGGATGTGGTCATTGTGTTTGCTCCTTGATTGATAGCTGCTTGCGCTTATGGATAAAGCGCCAGAGGCCAATTTGACCTAAAAATACCTTGCTCCCGGCTACCCTTCGTTCAACACCCAGCTGCTGAGCGTGGCGAAGTACTCGCGCAGCCAGGCGTTGTAGCGCGTGGCCAGGGGCGTGGGTGCCGCTACCGGCACCATGTGGGTAAAGCCATGGCGCTGGGCAATGCGCAGAGCACGAGGCAGGTGGAAGTCGCTGGTCACCAGCGCGAGCGGGACCGTGGCGGCAACACCGCGCGCCTCCAGCAAGGGGCGACTTAACGCCAGATTCAGCTCGGTGCTGGTGCTGTCCTTCTCCAGCACCAGGCGTTCCGGCGCGATACCGTGGCGTTCTTGCAGATAGCGCGCCATCACCTCCGCCTCGGTATCTGTAGTGCCCCAAACTTGCCCACCACACACAGCGATCAGCGCCTCAGGCTGCAAGCGGGCCAGCGCGGCCGCTGTGTCCAGCCGCGCCGCAAGTGCCGGGCGGGGCTGTCCGTTCTGGATGCCCGCTCCCAGCACCACAATGGCCTGCACAGGCGGTGCCTCTGGCGGAGAAACGCCAGCACCCCGCAAGAAGAAAACCCAGAAAACCACCACGCTGAGCATCCACGCCGCCAAACCCCACCAGCCCACGCGCCACCACTGCTGACGCCGCCGGTCATGGTGCCGCCAGCGCGTGAGGGGTGCCCACCACACCACAATGGCCAGAAACAACGCCCCCAGCGCAACGGGCAACATGGTGCCCAGGTTGAAGTGCCCCAGAACCATCAGCACCGCGCCGTCCAGAAACAGCACCCCGCCGACCAGCGCCAGCAGCGTGCGCACAGCCACCGCCGTCATCGCAGGCTGCAGGATGGAGCGCGAGGCGAAGGCGGCATCAGACAAATTCCAGAATCACCTGATCCACCGCCAGCGACTCGCCCTTGCCCGCTGTGATCTTGCCCACCACGCCGTCTTGTGCGGCAAAGAGGATGTTCTCCATCTTCATGGCCTCGATCACGGCCAGCTTTTCACCCGCCTGCACCTTCTGGCCCGGCTGCACCGCCACATCGACCAGCAGGCCGGGCATGGGCGAGAGCAGAAACTTAGACAGATCCGGCGGTGCCTTGAACGGCATCAGCTTGTGCAGCTTGGCGCCCAGGGGCGACAGCACCAGCGCATCGATCTGCGTGCCGTTGTGCGCAATGCGCAGTGCCAGCGGGTTCTTGCCCACGCCCCGCTCCACCTGTGCCGTAAAGCCCTGGCCGTTGCAGGCACCCTGCACGCGGATCTGGCCCAGCGTGGCATTGCTACTGATTTGGTAGCTACTACCACCCACTGTTACTGCGCTGGAGCCCGATTTGTCTTCAAAGTCGGACACCGTCACCTCGTGGTGCTGGTTCTGGCCCTCGGCCCCCAGCGTGACCACCACGAACTCCTCGCCCACCTTCACCTCGTGCCCGGCCAGCTGGCCGCTGATGCCCGAGGCGCGCGCGCGGTAGCGGCGGTGCATGAACGCGGCCAGCGCCACCAGGAACAGAGGGTCGCTGTGCGGCACGTCTTCGGCATGGAAGCCCTTGCCGTAGTTCTCGGCAATGAAGCCGGTGTTGAAGTCGCCCGTCACGAACTTGGGGTGCGCCAGCAGCGCGGCCTGGAACGGGATGTTGCTGCTGATGCCGCGAATCACAAACCCGTTGAGTGCCGCGCGCATCTTGGCAATCGCATCGTTGCGGTCGGTGCCGTGCACGATGAGCTTGGCGATCATCGAGTCGTAGTACATGGGGATCTCGCCGCCTTCATACACGCCCGTGTCCACGCGCACGCCCAGCTTCTTGCTGGTGTCGGACTGGAACATGGATTCTTCCGGCGGCTGAAAGCGCACCAGGCGGCCGGTGGAAGGCAGGAAGTTGCGGAACGGGTCTTCGGCGTTGATGCGGCACTCGATGGCCCAGCCGTCGCGCTTCACATCGGCTTGCGTCAACGGCAGCTTCTCGCCCGCCGCCACGCGGATCATCAGCTCCACCAAGTCCAGGCCGGTGATGCACTCCGTCACCGGGTGCTCCACTTGCAGGCGGGTGTTCATCTCCAGAAAGTAAAAGTCCTGGTCCTTGCCGACCACGAACTCCACCGTGCCCGCGCTCTGGTACTTGACGGCCTTGGCCAGTTGCACCGCCTGCTCGCCCATCGCCTTGCGGGTGGCGTCACTGATGAAGGGCGACGGTGCCTCTTCAATCACCTTCTGGTGGCGGCGCTGGATGGAGCACTCGCGCTCGTTCAGATAAATCACGTTGCCGTGACTGTCGCCCAGCACCTGGATCTCGATGTGGCGCGGCTCCTGCACGAACTTCTCAATGAAAATGCGGTCGTCGCCAAAGCTGTTGCGGGCCTCGTTCTGGCAGCTGGCAAAGCCTTCAAACGCTTCCTTGTCGTTGAACGCCACGCGCAAGCCCTTGCCGCCGCCACCGGCCGAGGCCTTGATCATCACGGGGTAGCCAATGCCCTTGGCAATTTCCACCGCCTGCTCGGGCCCGGCAATCGCGTCGTTGTAGCCCGGGATGGTGTTGACCTTGGCCTCGTTGGCCAGCTTCTTGGACGCGATCTTGTCGCCCATGGCCGCAATCGAATGCGCCTTGGGGCCGATGAAGGCAATGCCCTCGTCTTCGCAGCGCTTGGCAAAAGCTTCGTTCTCCGAGAGGAAGCCGTAGCCGGGGTGCACGGCCTGCGCGCCGGTCTGCTTGCAGGCAGCAATGATCTTATCGGCCAGCAGGTACGACTCGCGCGATGGCGCCGCGCCGATGTGCACGGCCTCGTCGGCCAGCTTGACGTGGCGGGCTTCCTTGTCGGCGTCGGAGTAGACGGCGACGGTGGCGATGCCCATTTTCTTGGCCGTTGCAATCACTCGGCAGGCGATTTCGCCACGGTTGGCGATCAGGATTTTCGTAAACATGTTCTTATGCTCCTTGTCCGCTCACAGTGGGATGTTGCCGTGCTTGCGCCACGGGTTTTCGAGCTTTTTATCGCGCAGCATCACCAATGAGCGGCAGATGCGCTTGCGTGTCTCGTGCGGCAGGATCACATCGTCGATAAAGCCGCGTGCACCGGCCACGAACGGGTTGGCAAAACGCTGCTTGTATTCCGCCTCACGCGCGGCCAGCTTCACCGGGTCGTTCTTGTCTTCGCGGAAGATGATTTCCACCGCGCCCTTGGCGCCCATCACCGCGATCTCGGCGTTGGGCCAGGCCAGGTTCACGTCACCGCGCAGGTGCTTGGAGCTCATCACGTCGTACGCGCCGCCGTAGGCCTTGCGGGTGATGACGGTGATCTTGGGCACGGTGCACTCGGCATATGCGTACAGCAGCTTGGCGCCGTGCTTGATGATGCCGCCGTACTCCTGGCTGGTGCCGGGCATGAAGCCGGGCACATCCACAAACGTGACCACCGGGATGTTGAACGCATCGCAAAAGCGCACAAAGCGTGCGGCCTTGATGGAACTCTTGATGTCCAGGCAGCCCGCCAGCACCAGCGGCTGGTTGGCTACGATGCCCACGGTCTGGCCTTCCATGCGGGCAAAGCCGATCAGGATGTTCTTGGCGTACTCGGGCTGCAGCTCAAAGAAGTCCCCGTCGTCCACCGTCTTGAGGATCAGCTCCTTCATGTCGTAGGGCTTGTTGGGGTTCTCGGGCACCAGGGTGTCGAGGCTCAGGTCCATGCGGTCGGCCGGGTCGTTGCTCTTGCGAACCGGGGCTTTTTCGCGGTTGTTGAGCGGCAGGTAGTTGTACAGGCGGCGCAGCATCATCAGCGCCTCCACGTCATTCTCAAACGCCATGTCGGCCACACCGCTCTTGGTCGTGTGCGTCACGGCGCCGCCCAGTTCTTCGGCGGTGACTTCTTCGTGCGTCACGGTCTTGACCACCTCGGGGCCGGTCACGAACATGTACGAGCTGTCCTTCACCATGAAGATGAAGTCCGTCATGGCGGGCGAGTACACGGCGCCACCGGCGCTGGGGCCCATGATCATGCTGATCTGCGGAATCACGCCACTGGCCAGCACGTTCTTCTGGAACACGTCGGCATAGCCGCCCAAAGACGCCACACCTTCCTGGATGCGCGCACCGCCCGAGTCGTTGAGGCCAATGACCGGCGCGCCCACCTTCATGGCCTGGTCCATTACCTTGCAGATTTTTTCGGCATGGGTTTCAGACAGCGCACCGCCAAACACCGTGAAGTCCTGGCTGAACACAAACACCAGGCGGCCGTTGATCATCCCGTAGCCCGTCACCACGCCATCGCCGGGGATCTTGTTGTCCTCCATGCCAAAGTCGGTGCAGCGGTGCTCGACGAACATGTCCCATTCCTCGAACGTGCCGTCGTCCAGCAGCAGCTCGATGCGCTCGCGTGCCGTGAGCTTGCCCTTGGCGTGCTGCGCATCAATGCGCTTTTGCCCGCCGCCCAGGCGTGCCAGCGCACGTTTTTTCTCCAGTTGATCCAGGATGTCTTGCATGGTCGTCCTTTGGTGAATGGGTTGGTGTCTACTATTTATTTGATAGCTGCTTGCGCTTGATGGATGTGCGCCAGCAGCAGATTTCTTGCTGCAGTCGATGCCGCAATACGTCCTGCGGCCACATCGGCCTGCATCTGGGGCAGCAGCTCACGCACCTGCGGGTGCTGGCGAAACGCGAGCTTGAGGCCTGCGTCGATGCGCTCCCACATCCACGCCAGCGCCTGCTTCTCGCGCCGCGTGGCCAGCCGCCCATTGGCGGTCTGCAACTGGCGGAACTGCGTGACGGCGGCCCAGAAGCTGTCTACGCCCTGGCCCAGCAGCGCGCTGATCTGCGCGACCTTGGGGTGCCACAGCGTTTCGTCGTGGTGTGCGTTTTCCGGATTGCCGTGTTGGCTGAGCAGGCGCAGGCTCGACGTGATCTGCGCCTCGGCCCGTGTTGCGGCGTTCTTGTCGATGTCGGCCTTGTTGATGACCACCAGGTCGGCAATCTCCATCACGCCCTTCTTGATGGCCTGCAGGTCGTCGCCTGCGTTGGGCAACTGCATCAACACGAACATATCCGTCATACCCGCTACCGCAATCTCGCTCTGGCCCACGCCCACGGTCTCGACAATGACCACGTCGTAACCCGCCGCCTCGCAGACCAGCATGGCTTCGCGGGTCTTCTCTGCGACTCCGCCCAGTGTGCCGCTGGAGGGACTGGGGCGGATGTAGGCCTTTTCGTGCACCGACAGGTGTTCCATGCGCGTCTTGTCGCCCAGGATGGAACCACCCGAGACGGTGCTGGACGGGTCGATGGTGAGCACAGCCACGCGGTGGCCCTGGCCGATCAGGTACAGGCCCAAGGCTTCGATGAAAGTGGATTTGCCCACGCCCGGAACACCGCTGATGCCGAGGCGGAAGGCCTTGCCGGTGTGGGGGAGCAATTGGGTGAGTAGCTCATCGGCCTGCGCGCGATGGTCTGCCCGCGTGGATTCGAGCAGGGTGATGGCTTTGGACATGGCGCGACGCTGGAGGGGGCCGGGTTGGCCCACGACTCCTTGGTAGAGGTTCATGGTGCAACCCCCGCCGTGCGTGCATCGAACTCCGGGCTCCACCGGTACTCCAGATCGAACTCCTGCTCTTCCACCAGCCGGAAGCCATGGCGCAGGTAAAAGCGGTTGGCGTCGCTGCCGCGCAGCGCACCCAGCGTGATGTCCTGACCCGCAGCCCGACCCTGTGCCTTGACCCATTCCAGCGCCCAGGCGCCCACACCCTGCCCCTGAGAAGCCGGGTGGATGTAGAGGTGATGCAAGCGCAGGCTGTTTGATCCTGCGTGCGGAATGAGCGTGAGGTAGCCCACACGCTCGCCACTGATGAGGATGTGCCGCATGCACGCAGGCTCGAACGCGCTGCGCAAGCGCTCCCGCACGCGCACCGGGTCAAAACGGCCCAGGCGCTCCAGGCTTTCGCGCAGGGCTTCGGCGCGAAGATCGGCCATGGGCTCGAAGTCCCCAGCGGCGACGCTGCCCAAGCTCAACATGGACGACTCCACCAAACTCACGCAGCCACAGCCTTGCGAATCTGTTCCAGCACATCCTTGGCGCTGGCCGGAATCGGTGTTCCAGGGCCGTAGATGCCCTTCACGCCCGCTTCGTACAGGTGCTCATAGTCCTGCGCCGGGATCACGCCACCGACAAACACGATGATGTCGTCGGCGCCCTGATCCTTGAGCGACTGGATGATGGCGGGCACCAGCGTCTTGTGGCCTGCGGCCAGCGTGCTCACGCCCACGGCGTGCACGTCGTTTTCAATCGCCTGGCGCGCGCACTCCTCGGGGGTCTGGAACAGCGGGCCCATGTCCACGTCAAAGCCCAGGTCGGCAAACGCGGTGGCCACCACCTTGGCGCCCCGGTCGTGCCCATCCTGGCCCAGCTTGGCGATCATCACCCGCGGGCGGCGGCCTTGTTCTTCGGCAAAGGCGTTGATTTCGGTCTTGAGTTTGTCCCAGCCTTCGGCCGAGTCATAGGCTGCTGCGTACACACCGGTCACCTTTTGTGTATCGGCGCGGTGGCGCCCAAAAACCTTCTCCAGAGCGTCCGACACCTCGCCCACCGTGGCGCGCAGGCGCACGGCTTTGATCGACAGGTCCAGCAGGTTGCCTTCGCCGCTTTCTGCTGCAGAAGTGAGAGCATCCAAGGCTTGCTGGACGAGCGCAGAGTCGCGTTTTTCTCGAATATTCTTGAGGCGCTCAATCTGGCCATCACGCACCTTCACGTTGTCGATCTGCAAGATATCGACCGGGTCTTCCTTGGCCAGTTTGTATTTGTTGACGCCGACGATCACATCCTTGCCGCTGTCGATGCGCGCCTGCTTTTCAGCCGCAGCGGCCTCGATCTTGAGCTTGGCCCAGCCGCTGTCCACGGCCTGGGTCATGCCGCCCATGGCCTCGACCTCTTCGATGATCTTCCAGGCGGCATCCATCATGTCTTGCGTCAGCTTCTCCATCATGTAGCTGCCAGCCCAAGGGTCGATCACGTTGGTGATGTGGGTCTCTTCCTGGATGATGAGCTGCGTGTTGCGCGCAATCCGGGCGGAAAACTCGGTGGGCAGCGCGATGGCTTCGTCCAGCGCGTTGGTGTGCAGGGATTGCGTGCCGCCAAACACGGCCGCCATGGCCTCGATGGTGGTGCGGACCACGTTGTTGTACGGGTCTTGCTCGGTGAGCGACCAGCCCGAGGTCTGGCAGTGTGTGCGCAGCATCAGGCTCTTGGGGTTCTTGGCGCCGGTCTCCTTCATGATGCGGCACCACAGCAGGCGCGCCGCGCGCATCTTGGCGACTTCAAGATAGAAGTTCATGCCGATGGCCCAGAAGAAGCTCAGACGCCCGGCGAATTCGTCCACGTCCAGGCCCGAGGCGATGGCGGTCTTCACGTACTCCTTGCCGTCGGCCAGCGTGAAAGCGAGTTCGAGCGCCTGGTTGGCCCCGGCTTCCTGCATGTGGTACCCCGAGATCGAGATCGAGTTGAACTTGGGCATGTTCCTGGCCGTGTAGCCAATGATGTCGCCGATGATGCGCATCGAGGGCTTGGGCGGGTAGATGTAGGTGTTGCGCACCATGAACTCTTTCAGAATGTCGTTCTGAATGGTTCCGCTGAGCTTGTCTTGCGCGACGCCCTGCTCTTCAGCCGCCACCACATAGCCTGCCAGCACGGGCAGCACCGCGCCGTTCATGGTCATCGACACGCTGACCTTGTCGAGCGGGATCTGGTCAAACAGGATCTTCATGTCCTCGACCGAATCGATTGCCACACCCGCCTTGCCCACGTCGCCCGTCACGCGCGGGTGGTCGCTGTCGTAACCCCGGTGGGTGGCCAGGTCAAAAGCCACCGACACGCCCTGCCCGCCCGCAGCCAGGGCCTTGCGGTAGAACGCGTTGGACTCTTCCGCAGTCGAAAAGCCAGCGTATTGGCGAATCGTCCAGGGTCGCACCGCGTACATCGTGGCTTGGGGGCCGCGCAGGTAGGGCTCAAAGCCCGGCAGCGTGTTGGCATACGGCAGGCTGGCCGTGTCTTCGGCCGTGTACAGCGGCTTGAGGGTGATGCCGTCGGGCGTCACCCAGTTCAGCGCGCTCACATCGCCACCCGGCGCGGACTTGGCGGCAGCCTTGGCCCAGGCCTCCAGCGATGCGGCTGCGAACTCAGGGGCGTTGTTGGTGGGTTTGTCACTCATGGCGAAAGCTACTCCGAAGATGGCATGGGGGCGTCCAACACAGCGCACAGGCGGTGACCGCACGGGTGCTGTGGTGTGGCGGCGAGTTTACATCATTCATAATTATTGATTCAAAATATTCCTCGCAGCTTACAATCCGTCCATGTCTGCCCTCACCCTCACGCCCCGCGCCCTGTACGAAGAAGTCGCCGAGCAATTGCGCCAGCGCATCTTCCGCCGCGAGCTGGAGCCCGGCAGCTGGATTGACGAATTGAAGATTGCCGAAGAATTCGGCATCAGCCGCACCCCGCTGCGCGAGGCGCTGAAGGTGCTGGCCGCCGAAGGCCTGGTCACGATGAAGGTGCGCCGTGGCGCCTACGTGACGGAGATGAGCGAAAAAGACCTGCGCGACGTGTACCACCTGCTCAGCCTCCTGGAGAGCGATGCGGCAGGCGTGGTGGCCACCACCGCCACACCGGCTCAGCTGCAAACATTGCAAGACCTGCATGCCGAGCTGGAGGCAGCCGCCAATGAGCGTGAGCGCTTTTTTGCAGTCAACGAGCGCTTTCACATGCTGCTGCTGGAGCTGGCCGACAACCGATGGCGCAGCCAGATGGTGGCCGACTTGCGCAAGGTGATGAAGCTCAACCGCCACAACTCGCTGCTCAAGCAGGGGCGGATTGAGGATTCACTGAAAGAGCACCGCGCCATCCTCGGCGCGATGATAGCGCGCGATGCCAAGGCGACGGTGAAGGCGATGCAGGCGCATTTTGCACAGGGGCTGGAAGCGGCGACCTGAGAGACGACCCGCGGCAATACGGCCTGCGAGCGATTCACCAGCGAGTGCATCTGGTCTGTTCGGGCTTTCGCCGCGCTATTGCAGCGCATCATCATTTCGTAAATCGGAATGCACCATTTGCAACACAACAGCGTGTTGCAGCGCCAGATCCCGCTGGTTCGCTCGCTATCATTCCCCGGGTTTACACCAAGGCCACGGCGTATCCCGCGCCTGACGACTTCCCCGCAGAGCCTGCATGACCCCCTCCCCCGCCGATATCGCCAGCGTGCAAACGCTGCCCCAGCTTCTCGCCTACCGCGCTGCGCGCACCCCCAACTCCGAGGCATACCGAGCCTTCGACACCAACTCCCAAGCCTGGACGAGCTTGACCTGGGCTGAGACAGCCCAACGCGTGGGCACATGGGCCCAGGCCCTGGCGGCCATGCAACTGCCCGCAGCGGCGCGCATCGCCATCCTGCTGCCCAACGGCCTGAACGCGATGTGCGCGGACCAGGCAACCTTGGGCACCGGCTGCGTTCCCGTGCCGCTGCATGCCATCGACAACCCCGGCAGCATTGCCTATATCCTGGCCGACTGCGAGGCGTCGATGCTCTTTGTGAGCCACGTGAAGCAGTGGGAAAAAATTCAGGCCGTCGGCACGCCATTTCCGGCCCTGCGTGCAGTGGTCATCACAGATGACGGCGCCTCGCTCACCGCAATACCAGCGTCTGGGGATGGCCCTGCGGTCGGTTCGCTGGTGCAATGGCTGGCCGGTGTAGCACATGCGGGCAGCGCAACCGTTCCCAAAGCCCCGGAGGCAGACGACCTGGCGGCCATCGTCTACACCTCTGGCACCACCGGCAAGCCTAAGGGCGTGATGCTGACGCACCACAACGTGGTCAGCGACGTGAAGGCGGTGCTGGAGCGCATTGCGCCCACGGTGGAGGACGTATTCCTGTCGTTCCTGCCGCTGTCGCACACCTTCGAGCGCACGGGCGGGTACTACCTGCCGATTGCGGCGGGCAGCTGCGTGGCCTATGCGCGCTCGGTGCCCCAACTGGCCGAAGACCTGAAGACGGTACGCCCCACGGTGCTGGTGTCGGTGCCGCGCATCTACGAGCGCATCCACGCCAAGCTGCTCGAAAAGTTGTCACCCACGCCCTGGAAGATGCAGCTGTATGAAGCCGCGCAGAACAAGGGCTGGGCGCGGTTTTGCGCCGCCCAAGGCTTGCCCACGCCGACTCCCGACGCCAGCAGCCAGGCCGCAGGCTGGATGGCTGTCCTGCCCTGGCCGGTGCTGGAGGCCCTGGTGGCCAAGCCGCTACTGGCCCAATTTGGCGGCCGCGTGCGCGTGGCGGTAAGCGGCGGCGCACCGCTGTCGCCCACCATTGCGAAGTGTTTTCTGGGCCTGGGGCTGCCGCTGATCCAGGGCTACGGCATGACCGAGACCGCACCGGTGGTGTCGGTCAACGCACTGGACGACAACGACCCCGCCTGCGTAGGCAAGGCATTACCCGGTGTGGAAGTGCGCATTGGCGAGAACCGCGAGCTGCAAGTGCGCGGCCCCATCGTGATGAAGGGCTATTGGAAGCGCCCGGAAGACACGGCCAAGATGTTGAACGCCGACGGCTGGCTGGGCACGGGCGACCAGGCCGAGATCGTGAACGACCGCATCTATATAAAAGGCCGCATCAAGGAAATCATCGTCACCTCCACCGGCGAAAAGATCCCGCCGGGCGACCTGGAGCTGGCCTTGCTGGCCGACCCTTTGTTGGAGCAGGCCTTTGTAGTGGGCGAAAACCGCCCCTTCATCGCCTGCGTGGCCGTGCTCAAGCGCGATGAATGGCAGCGGCTGGCGGGCGATCTGGGTCTTTCGGCCCAAGACGCCGACAGCCTGAACCACCCCAGCGTGCACCGCGCCGTGCTGGCCCGCATCGAAAAGAACACCGCCAGCTTTGCCCGATACGCCGTGCCGCGTGCGGTGCACCTGACGCTGAAGCCCTGGACCATTGAAAACACCTTCATGACGCCCACGCTCAAGCTCAAGCGCAACAACCTGATGGCGCACTTTGCCGAGGCGATTGAGGGGATGTACCAGAAGCCTGGCGGACGCTAACCCCTCGGAAGTTCACAGTCAGGACACCAGCATTCCTTGGTCGAGCAGACCTCGAACGATGTCGGCCTGGCGGCGGTCCCGGTTGCGCTTGAGTGGTTCACGCGCGGGGGCTTTTTCTGCCATCCAACGCTTGAATTTCACGAAGGTTGCCGGAGCGATGGTGCGCATCATCGCCATGTGTCCGGTGGCCGATGCCACAACGTGCTCGAAGCGCGGCGCGGTGGGCAGTACCGAAGCGCGGACGGCCTGCACAGGCCACAGATCATCCTCGTCGGAAGAGAAGCGGAAGGGGTGCGGATCGTCGCCCTCGGCCATCCTGCGCAGGAAGTCCACCTCAAAGCCTTTGGCGTTGATGGCAGTCTCGTTTTGACCTTCCTTGCGCTGGAAGGTGGAGTCTGCGCGTTGCAGCACCTGAAGCATCGACACGTCCGAACGCTCCATCTCGGTGATGAACCGCACCCTGCGGCGGGCATCCCACAGCAGATCCACATCCTGCGTAGCCAATGCGCCTTGCACGATGCGCACACCCGCTGCGCTTTCGTACGCATACAGCGAATGCGTCCCAACCACGGTGAAGTGCTCCGCTAGGCCCGCGTCTTCGAGCGCCTGCAGAATGTCGATCACCATCGCAGGGGTACGGCCGACTTTCAAGGCCTTGTTCAGCCGCTGAGCGTCAGTGAGCGCAGCGCGCAGAGTCTTGAGGCGGTCCTCCACGGCTGTCTTGCAACTTGTGAACTCTTTGTAGACCCACTCCGTTTGTTCATTGCGCGGTCCGATGCGCTCCTGGCTGTTGTCGCGCTGGGTCTTTACAAGATATTCGTAGGGGCCTTGTGCCTTCCAGTACATGCCGCCCGCATATTGCGATGCCTGTTTGCGGGTGCGCTGGTACTCCTCGAAGATGGTGATCGAGTCGATGAACTGCCGCGCAGCACTGTCCGGAAGGGGAAGATAGTCCATTGGCCGTATAAATTTCAATTTTCCATTTTATACGGCTAAATCTACTTTCAGGCGCTCCCCCGCATATGCCACCCCAAACCGGTTAGCCAGAAAATCCCCCAGCCCCACCGCTTCCTGACCTATAAAACCCCGCTGAGGCAACCGGCCTTGGGCCACCAGGTCCAGTGCTGTGCAGATGCCCGCCGCCGTGGTGAGCTGGATAGCGCTAATTGTGTGCCCCCCCACCTGGGTGCCCACGATGCGGGCGGAGTACGAGTCCTGCACCAGCCGGCCGCCCTTCAGGCCGGATGCGGTGGCAAACACCACGATCACATCCTGGTCGGTGGTCGGAATGGCCGTCTCCAGAATGTCCTTGAGCAGATCGCGCCGGTCACGCAGGCGCAGGTCGTTGAGCAGCAGCTTCAGGATGGCGTTGTGGCCGGGGTAGCGGATGGACTGGTAGTCCACCTGGCGCGCCTTGCCTGCCAGCGTCTCGGTCAATGTGCCCAGCCCGCCGGAGGTGTTGAACGCCTCGTATTCCACACCGTCGAGCGCGAAGGTTTCCAGCCCTTCCAGCGCGGGCACTGTGGTGCGCACTCCGTCCACAATGGCCTCGCAGGGGTTGCAGTATTCGTTGATGAGCCCTTCGGTGCTCCAGGTCAGGTTGTAACGCAGGGCGCCCTGGGGGTAGCGCGGAAGCGCGCCCACGCGCATGCGCAGCGTGTGCAGGGTGTCAAAACGGCGCGCCAAATCGTTGCCCACGATGCCGATGAAACCCGGGGCCAGACCACATTGGGGCATGAGCACGCTGCGGGCGTTGGCCGCCAGTGCCCGGATGGCCTGGGTGCTTGCCACGTCTTCGGTCAGGTCAAAGTAGTGCACTCCCGCTCCGGCACAAAGCGTCGCAACCGGCACGGCGCGGTGAAACGGCAGCGCGTTCAGCACGGCAAAACGGCCATCGATGGCGGTCTGCAGGCTTGCGTCGTCTGTCGCCAACTGGGTAGAGACGCCTAGCGCAGCCACCTCGGCCAGGCGCGCCGGGTCGCGGTCCACCACCAGGATGTCGTAGTCGCCGGCCTGCTGCAGCAGCAGCGCCATGGCAAAGCCGATGTGGCCCGCGCCCAGGATGGTGATGGCGCGATGGGTGGCGGCGTGGGAGGCGGTGGAGGTGTTGGAAAGGGTGGTCATAGCGGCACTCCCGGTGGTGGTCACTGCGTGAAGCAGTGAGCGGTGTTGAAGATGCCTTGATGCTAGGCAAGGAAGCTGTCAATGTGTAGCGCTAATAACGTCGAAAAATGCTCCTTGTTTTGCAATAACGGCGAATATGATGGGCGTTATGACTTTTTGAGGACTAGCCGATGGCCCTGGACGACACCGACCGCCAGCTGCTGAGCCTGCTGCAGGCCAATGCCCGCGAGGGCACGGCCACGCTGGCACGCAAGCTGGGGCTGGCCCGCACCACCGTGGTGGCGCGCATCGCACGGCTGGAGCGCTCGGGGGTGGTCGCGGGTTACGGGGTGCGACTGGGCACCCGGCTCGATGCCACCACCGTGCGGGCCTGGTGCAGCATCAGCGTGCTGCCCAAAACCGCGCCCACCGTGCTGCGCGCGCTGGAGGCCATGGCCGAGGTCGAAGAGGTATCCGCCGTGAGCGGGCCGTTTGACTATCTGGTGTTCTTGCGCTGCACCAGCCATGAGCAGCTCGATGCCCTGCTCGACAAGGTGGGGCAACTGGACGGCGTGCACCAGACGCAGACCAGCATCGTGCTCAGCCGCAAGATTGATCGCCGCAGTGTGGGGGCGTGAGCACCATTAACGCCCGCATTCACTTCATTTTTGATAGCTGCTTGCGCTTTATAGATAAGCGATAGAGCCAATTTTTACCAAAATTCAATGACCTGCATCAGGTCTCGAATTGCTTCGGGTTCTTCCCCTGGATCGGCGCATAAAACGCCTTGATACGCGCCATATCGCTGTCCAGGTCGCCCGTGGGCTCGAACACTGGCCCCAGTCCGCCCACCTTGCGGCCATAGTCCACAAACGCAAGCACGATGGGCACGCCCGCCTGCTGGGCGATGAAGTAAAAGCCTGTCTTCCAATGCCGCGTTTTGCCGCGTGTGCCCTCGGGCGGCACGATGAGTTGCATGGGGCCATCGGCCTCCCGCATCGCCTGGGCCGACGTGGCGACCAGGTTGCCGGACTGCTCCCGGTTCACCGGAATGCCGCCCAGCCAGCGCATCACGCCACCGAACGGCGCCTTGAACAGGCTGTGTTTGCCCATCCAGTACACCCGCAGGCGCAGCGAGAACGCCAGCATCAGCGTGTAAGGCAAGTCCCAGTTGCTGGTGTGGGGCGCGGCAATCAGCACACTTTTGGCGGCGTGGGTGGGCAAGGCGCCTTCAATCTTCCAGCCGGTAATGCGCAGCGTAAAGCGGGAAAAGGCGCGCAGGAGCGTGTTGACAACCGGAGTGTCAAAAATGGTGTGGTGCATGAGGGGGGAGGCAGAAAACAGGCAGCGGCGGTCGTTCCACCGTCAATCGCAAGCGCCGGGAGTATCGCCGATAGCTCCTATGCCCGGTTTTGAGGCAGGGCAACCTGCCCGCGGAGAACCTCCGTTGGCGGCATTGTCAACAATCTTCTCCCGGCCTCACTTTGGTCAAAAAGATCTGGCATTTCGAAGGCGCTTGAACAGAATGACTGGCATGGCTCTCCTTCCCCGGAGCCGCCCCACCACGCGACGCTACGCCCTGGACCATGCTGCAAGCCACCCGCAACGACGACACCACCTACCGCGACCGCAAGCGGTATGCGTGGCTGTTGTCGCTGTTGGTGCCCTGCACCGTGGCCGTGGGCCCAGCGCTCATGCTCTGGACTGGCGGGGCGCTGGTGCTGTGGACGCCGGTGGCGTTTTTCTACCTGGTGGCGCCGTTGCTGGACTGGCTGCTGGGCGTGGACCAGAGCAACCCACCCGAATCCGCCGTGCCGGCGCTGGAGCGAGACCGCTACTACCGCCGCATCACCTACCTGCTGGTGCCGGTGCTGTGGGCGGCTTTTATCTTCAGCACCTGGTTTGTGGCCACGCAGACGTTGCCCTGGCATGGTGTGCTGGCCATGGTGTTGACCACGGGCACGGTGGGCGGCTTCTGCATCAACCTGGGGCATGAGCTGGGCCATAAAAACTCCAAGCTCGAACGCTGGCTGGCCAAGTTGGTACTGGCACCCACGGCCTACGGGCACTTCTTCATCGAACACAACCGGGGCCACCACCGCGACGTGGCGACCCCGGCCGACCCGGCGTCGTCGCGCATGGGCGAGTCGATCTACCGCTTCGCGCTGCGCGAAATGCCCGGAGCCCTGCGCCGGGCCTGGGCGCTGGAGAAAGACCGGCTGGCGCGCCTGCAACAACCGCAGTTTTCCTGGCACAACGAAATCCTGCAGCCCGCGCTGATTACCCTGCTGCTATGGACCGCCCTGGCCCTGTGGCTGGGCCTTTTCGTGCTGCCGTTTCTGGTAGTGGCCTCGTTCTGGGCCAACTTTCAGCTCACCTCGGCCAACTACGTAGAGCACTACGGCCTGCTGCGCACGCAAGACGCCAGCGGCCGCTACGAGCCCTGCCAGCCACACCACTCGTGGAACAGCAACCACCTGTTCTCCAACTGGGCGCTGTTTCACCTGCAACGGCATTCCGACCACCACGCGCATCCGCTGCGGCGCTACCAGTCGCTGCGGCATTTCGACCATGTGCCGCAGCTACCGATTGGCTACTTCGGCATGTTCACCCTGGCCTACGTGCCGCCCCTGTGGCGCCGCGTGATGGACCCACGCCTGCTGGCCATGGCGGGGCGCGATGCAACCCACATCAACATCGACCCGCGCCAACGCGCCCAGGTGGTGCGCCGCTATGGGCTGCGCGAAGGGGCGCAGCCGGCGGGCTAGCACGCCCAAGGGCGCAACCGCACAGCGTTTTGTTGCAAGCCATTCGAAAGCTCTGTTTTTGATAGCAATTAGCGCTTGCTAAATAAGCGCTAGCACCCATTTCTATTCAAAACCACACGCTGGTGCTGGCCGCGAGGTCGGTGGGATAATCGCGGCTTTCCAGTTGCAGCCCTGCGGGCGCCTTCATCCCCACAGGCGCACCCCACGCAACCCCTACCCTCCCCGCTTTTCTAGTTTGCCTGTGGAAACCACCCTGAGCCCCTGGCGCATGTCCGTCGCCCCGATGATGGACTGGACCGACCGCCACTGCCGTTACTTTCACCGGCTGCTGACCCGCCAGACCCTGCTGTACACCGAGATGGTGAACGCGGGCGCCATCATCCATGGCGGCACCGAGCGGCACCTGCGCTTCAACGCCGAAGAGCACCCTGTGGCCCTGCAATTGGGCGGCAACGAGCCCGACAAGCTGGCCGAGGCTGCGCGCCTGGGCGCGCAATGGGGCTACGGCGAAATCAATCTCAACTGCGGCTGCCCCAGCGACCGGGTGCAGCGCGGCGCGTTTGGCGCCAGTCTGATGAAGTCGCCTCAGCTGGTGGCCGACTGCGTGAAGGCCATGAAGGACGTGGTCAGCGTGCCCGTCACCGTCAAGCACCGCATCGGCATCGACAAGGTGGAGGACTACGGTTTTGTGCGCGACTTCATCGGCACCGTGGCTGACGCCGGGTGTACCGTGTTCATCGTGCATGCGCGCAACGCCTGGCTGCAAGGCCTCTCCCCCAAGGAAAACCGCGATGTCCCGCCGCTGCGCTACGAGGTGGTGCACCAGCTCAAGGCAGAGTTTCCGCAGTTCACCATCGCCATCAACGGCGGCATCACCACCGATGCGGTGGTGCAAGAGCAGCTCACGCACCTGGACGGCGTGATGATCGGTCGCGAGGCCTACCACAACCCCTGGTGGCTGGCCCGCTGGGACCAGCTCTACTACGGCGAACAAGGTGGTATGCCCTGCCCCCTGACGCGCGAAGAGGTCGAAATCAAGATGGTCGAGTACATGGAGCGCGAGGCTGCCCAGTACGGCACCCCCTGGCCCCACATCGCCCGCCACATGCTGGGCCTGCGCCACAGCCTGCCCGGTGCCCGCATCTGGCGCCAGGTGTGGAGCAACCATCTGCTCAAGGACCGCCCTGCGCGCGAGGTGCATGCGCTGGCGATGCAGGCGTATGCCAACGCGCCTGAATCTTCTGCAGACCCAGCAGCCCAGGCCCTGGCTGCCTGACGCCGCGCAGCGGGGTGATGGCTTGCGGGCAGAACCAAAGCGTGTGCAAGTGCGCGTAAAAACCCAAGCCACCGCGCCCGTCGCCTTGCGCGCACCCGTGGCAGCGGATGCAGAGCGCTTTGTCACTTTGGCCGAGCGCAGCCAGGCCCTGCATACACCCTGGACCTCGGCGCCATCGACCCCCGAGTCGTTTGCAGCCTATCTGGCGCAGCTGGACACGCCTGCGAACCAGGGTTTTCTGGTGTGCCGGCCGCCCAAAGCGGGCGAAGGCGAACAGATCGCGGGCGTCTTCAATCTCTCACAGATCGTGATGGGCAACTTTCGCAGCGCTTACCTGGGCTACTACGTCTTCGCCGGTTACGAGCGCCAGGGCCTGATGCGTGCGGGCATGCAACAGCTGCTGCGCCACGCCTTTGGGCCACTGAAGCTGCACCGGCTGGAGGCGAACATCCAGCCCGGCAACGCAGCGTCCATTGCGCTGGTGCGGGCCTGTGGCTTCCGGCAAGAAGGCTTTTCGCCCCGCTACCTCAAGATCAATGGCCGCTGGCGGGACCATGAACGCTGGGCGTTCGTGGCCCATTGAGCCACCTTCGGCTCCTGGTTAGGCGGTGCAGCACTTTCACCAAGCGCGCAGCGCATCATTGCGGTGAAGTCAGCCTACCCAGCCACGCCGCCAGCGGCTCCGGCCGACCGAACAGGTAGCCCTGCAGGCAGTCACACTGGCTCGCCACCAGAAAATCTGCTTGTGCACGGGTTTCCACACCCTCGGCCACCACGCGCAGGTTCAGGTGGCTGGCGACCGAGATGATGGACTGCACGATGGCAGTGTCGCTCGGGTCGTCAGGGGTGTCGTCCACAAAACTTTTGTCGATCTTGAGCTCATACAGCGGCAGCCGCTTGAGGTAGGCCAGGCTCGAATAACCAGTGCCGAAGTCGTCGATGGAAAAGCGCACGCCCAGGCCCACGATTTCGGTCATGCGGGCGATGGTGTCGTCCAGGTCTTCGATGAGCAGGCTCTCTGTCACTTCGAGGATCAGGTTGGCTGGATGGGCGCCGGTGTGGGCCAGCATGTGGCGCACACGCTCGACAAAGTCGTCCTGGCGGAACTGCCGCTCGCTCACGTTGACCGACAGCGACAGCTCGCGCCCCGCAGTCTGCAGGCGCGCCAGGGTTTCGCAGGCCTGCTGGATCATCCAGTCGCCCATGCGCAGGATGAGGCCCGAGGCCTCGGCGATGGGGATGAAGCGGCCGGGCGGCACATTGCCGCGCACGGGGTGGTCCCAGCGCATCAGCAACTCGCCGCCCACCACGGTGCCGGATGCGTCCACCTGGCTCTGCACGAATGCAGCCAACTGGCCCAGCGCGTGGGCTTTCTTCAGGTCCTGCTCCAGCGCCAGGCGTTCCTGCACATCGGCCTGCATGGCCGCCTCATAAAAGCGGATGCGGTTGCGGACCAGGTCCTTGGCGCGGTACATGGCGGTGTCGGCCTCGCGCAGCAGATCTTCCACGCCTTCGCCGCGCTTGGGGAACAGCGTAATGCCGATGCTGCCCGTGGTGCTGTAGAGGTGCGTGTCGATGGTGTATGGCGCTTCCAGCGCAGTGCGAATTTCTTCGGCCACCAGCAGGGCCTGGCGCCCGGCGGCCTCCATGTCGGTCGCCACGTTGTGCGCCAGCACCACAAACTCGTCCCCGCCCAGGCGGGCCACGGTGTCGCCGGGGCGCAGCTGCTGCGTGAGGCGCTGCGCCACCTGCATGAGCAGCGTGTCGCCCAGCGTGTGCCCCCGCGCGTCGTTGATCTGCTTGAAGTTGTCGAGGTCGATGTACAGCACGGCGCCCACCTGCGCCGTTTGCTGGGCGCTGCGCAAGGCGTGCTCCATGCGGTCCAGGAGCATGCGCCGGTTGGGCAGGCCGGTGAGCGCGTCGAAATAGGCCAGCTGGTGCGTGCGCGCCTCGGCCTGCTTGCGCTCGGTGATGTCGCGCGAGAGCGCGATGAACCGGGGTTCATCGCCCGAAGTGGCGCTTTCCTTGCGGGCAATGGACAGCTCAAACCAGTGCGTAGCGCCCTGGAGTTCCAGGCGGTACTGGTGGCCCGCCGAATAGCCCGTGCGGTGCGCGGCCTCCAGCGCTGCATGGCAGCCTGCGGCGGCCTCGGGCGGGACCACGTCGCGCAGCAAGCGACCCAGAAACATCTCGGGCGGCACGGCCAGTGCTTCGGACCGCGCCGACCGGTAGTGGTAGATGCAGCCATCCAGCCCCACCTCGAACAACAGGTCGGGGATGGCGTTGAGCGTGCTCTCCAGGTCATCGCGCGTGGCGCGCAGCTCCGCCGTCATGTCGCGTGCCAGTGCCACGGCCCGCTCGCGCCCCGTTGCCAAGAGCCAGGTGAACCAGGCGAGCAACAGGCTCAGCACCGTGCCCATCAGGGCCACAGGGTGGTGCCCCTGATCCTGAAAACGCGCCGCAAACGCAGGCAGGGGCGACATTTGCAATACCCAGCGGCGGCCACCCAGTTCCAGCACACGCCGTGCCTGCAGACCCGAGGGGGCATCCCCCTGCACAGCGGCCTGGTGCACAACGTTGCTAAATAGCAGGGTTTGAGCACCTGCGCTGGTGTCGTCGGTGATCCGAAAGCCGATGTCGGCATCAAACTCGCGCGACATGCCGTGGATCACGTCTTCCAGGAGGAACGGCGCAGACACCCAGCCGGCAAGGCCTGCACGCCGACCATGCACCGCGCGTGTATCGACGCCCGCGCCATACAGCGGCATGTACATGACCAGCCCCGGGCTGCTGTTTTGCAGCAGCGTCAACTGGCCGGACAAGGCGAGCTCTCCGGTGTCACGGGCCCGGTCCAGTGCTTCCTTTGCTGGGGGAAGTGTCAGCACATCGAATCCCAGTGCCTTGAGGTTGTTGCCCTCCAAGGGCTCGATGTGGGTGATGGGCGCCAGCACCTCGCGCGCACCTTCGGGGCGCACGGTGTATTGGGCAAAACCGCGCTGGCGCATGTCATCCAGGTGTGCCGCCAGTGCCGAAGCGGGTAGCTGCATGACGAGCGAAACCCCCTGCAAGCCAGGGCGCGTTTCACGCAGCTGGAGCGCCCCCACATAGGCCTGAAACTCGGCCCGATCGATGCGCTCGGACCCTTCAAAATACCCCTTGACTCCGCGAAGCACCACCTCGTAGGTGGCCATCCGGTCCTTGAGGTTGTAGGCGATCTGGTCGGCCGCGACCTGAAAGTTCTGCTCCTGCTTGGCGCGGGCACCGCTCTCGGCGCTCTGCCAGTACAAGAACGTCAGCCCCAGGGTCAGCAGCCCCACCAGAGGTGGCAGCACGACGGGAACCCACCGGTGGCTGGTGGTCCCCTTCCCTCCTCCAGAGGAAGGCGCCAAGGGTGTGGACCCAGCGGCTGCATCGACGATCCCTGCCGGAGAATGTTGGGTCATGGCTTTCTGGGTGATATACCCGCCACGGTCGGCAAAAGCCACCGCCGTGGCGATCTGCACCATTATGGGCATCTGTCCGGCACAAGAAAGCAGTATTTGCGCACACACTTTGCACACAGGGCAACGCTGGGCGGGCATTGTTGGATATGCTCCCTGCGCACCATTCTCAACACCGCACCAGGAGCCTGAGCACGGCTCCCCCACCACCACCCTCGCACACCAAAGAACCAGCATGCCATCGCTTGATTTCGACCTGGAGGAATCCCATTTCCGCGCGTTCTACGCAGAGCAATCCGCTGCGCTGGAAACCGCCTGCGCCGCCTTCACCGCCATGGTGGCCGCTGTGGTCACGCAGTCGGGTGGGGTAGAGATCGCCAAGGTGGAGGGCCGCGTCAAGGATGTGGATGAGTGCATCCGGAAGTTCGTGCGCAAATACCGCCCGGCGCTGGAGGAAAACAACACGCCCTACGAGATCCCGCACTACATCACCGACCTGGTCGGCGTGCGTGTGGTGTGCCTGTACGAGGACGAGCTGGAGAAAATCGCGGTCATCGTGCGCGGGCACTTTGCCGTGATCGATGTCACCGACAAGGTGACGGCGGTGGAAAGCACCGAGGCCTCGTTTGGCTACAAGGGCCTGCATCTGGATCTCAAGCTCAACCATGCCGAGCGCACGCAGCCTGAGCATGCAGCCTATGCCCACCTGCCGTTCGAGCTGCAGGTGCGCACCATCATCCAGGACTCCTGGAGCGTGCTGGACCATCGAATCAAGTACAAGAAATCGATCCCAGGCGAACTCAAGCGCCGCATCAATGTGCTGTCAGCCCTGTTCGAGCTGGCCGACCGCGAGTTCCGCCAGATCCGCGACGCCACGGCCGCCGAACTGCTGCAAGCCCCCGACGAAACCGCCGAGCCGCTGCCCGACCCTGCCACCGCCGACAACCCGCAGGCCCCCAGCAAGGCCCAAGCCCCCAGCAGCGAGCTCAACGCGTTCACCTTCCTCAAGATTGCAACGCACTTCTTCAAGGATTTTGAGTTCGAGCCTTCCAAGGTAGACGGTTTTGTGGACGACATTCAGGCGTGGTCCCGTGGCATGACGCGAGCCCGCTTCAATGCGCTGATGCGCGAGACCGTGGGCGTGGTCAAGCGCTACAAGCAGCACTTCGAAGAACAAAACCCACAGGCCAGCTTCAATCCGTATACCGTGATCCGGCATTGCCTGTACCTGAGTAACAAGACCGCGTTCCGCCCCGCCCTGCGCAACTCAGCCCGGGAGTCGTTCGAGGCGTGGCTGCAGGAGCAGGCTGAGCCAAAGCTGCAGTAATTTGAGAAAAATGGGGCCCTACCGCTCGTCCACATTAAATTTACAGCTATCTATTCAATAGCAATTTGACTGGCATCGGCTCATTGGACAAGCTCCAAGTGAGTCGCCTTGATCTGTCGCATAGGTGACTTGGCATTGGTGGTTTTCCTCCATGCGCTTGTTACGAAGTGCTGTTATATTGCACTGCAACATAACGGAGTTTCGCCCATGCTGTATCACATCTACGAAACCCAGCGCTCCCTGATGGAGCCCTTTACCGATTTCGCGCAGGCTGCTGCCAAGCTGTTCAGCAACCCCATGTCCCCCTTCAGCGAAAGCCCGCTGGCGCAGCGCATGTCTGCGGGCTACGAACTGCTGTATCGCCTGGGCAAGGACTACGAAAAGCCCGCTTTCGAGATCCATTCGGTGGATGTGGACGGCGTCGGTGTGGCGGTGCACGAACGCATCGAGATGGACAAGCCGTTCTGCGAACTGCGCCGCTTCAAGCGTTTCTCGGACGACACCGCCACCTTGACCAAGCTCAAGGCCCAGCCTGTGGTGCTGATCGTGGCGCCCTTGTCGGGGCACTACGCCACTTTGCTGCGCGACACCGTGCGCACCATGCTCAAGGACCACAAGGTCTACATCACCGACTGGAAGAATGCCCGGCTGGTCCCCCTGGCCGATGGTGAGTTCCACCTCGACGACTACGTGAATTACGTGCAGGAGTTCATCCGCCACCTGCAGGGCATCTATGGCAACTGCCATGTCATCAGCGTGTGCCAGCCCACCGTGCCCGTGCTGGCAGCCGTGTCCCTGATGGCCAGCCGTGGCGAAACCACGCCGCTGACGATGACCATGATGGGCGGCCCCATCGACGCCCGCAAATCCCCGACTTCGGTGAACAACCTGGCGACGAACCGTAGCTTTGAGTGGTTCGAGAACAACGTGATCTACCGCGTGCCCGAGAACTTCCCCGGCGCAGGGCGGCGCGTGTACCCAGGTTTTCTGCAGTACACCGGCTTTGTGGCCATGAACCCGGACCGCCACGCCAGCAGCCACTATGACTACTTCAAGGACCTGATCAAGGGCGACGACGCCAGCGCCGAGGCCCACCGCAAGTTCTACGACGAGTACAACGCCGTGCTCGACATGGACGCCGACTACTACCTGGAAACCATCCAGACCGTGTTCCAGGACTACAAACTGGTGCACGGCACCTGGGATGTGCGCTCCCCCGACGGCAAGATCGAGCGCGTGCGCCCGCAGGACATCACCACCACCGCACTGTTCACGGTGGAAGGCGAGCTTGACGACATCTCCGGCTCGGGCCAGACCGAAGCCGCGCACGATCTGTGCAGCGGCATCGTGCGCAAGGAACAGCGCCACCTGGAGGCTAAGGGCGCGGGCCACTATGGCATCTTCAGCGGTCGGCGCTGGCGCGAAGTGGTCTACCCCCAGGTGCGCGCTTTCATCCTGGAGCACGAAAAGCCCCAGGCGAAAATCGCAGTCCCCGTCACGGAAACGCCGGACGACAACCCCCCCCACCGCGCAGCAGCAGCAGCAGCAACAACAAAAGCCGTAGCGCCCGCCCCCAAGGCAGCCGCCAAGCCACTCGCCAAACCCGTCTCCACAGCGGCTGTAAAAACGCCCGTCAAAGCAGCCGCCAAAACGCCAACCAAGCCTCCGGCCAAGGCGCCTGCGGCGGTGGCCACCCGCTGGGTGGCACCAGCACCCGCAGCCACCACCAGCAAGCCCACCGGCGCTGCCGCACCCGCTGATGTGGGTGTTGCCACGCCAGCGAAGACTACGGTGACCGCCGCGGCATCTGCCCGCACCCGCCGCAATGCGGCACGCAAGGCTTGAGCCCCCCCCGGCCAGCTTCTGCATCAACTGCCGCCGCCCTCACGCTTGCGGCGCGGATCGACGCGGCCTTGCCCCAGACACAGTGCACACGCTGCGGCTATCCCGACTGCGCCACCTACGCCCTGGCCATTGCCGAAGAGAGTGTGCCCATCAACCAGTGCCCCCCCGGGGGCGCTGAGGGCATCGCCCGCCTCGCAGCCATCACGGGGCAAGCACCGCTGCCGCTGAGTGCGGAGCATGGCGTGGAAGCCCCCCGCACCGTGGCGTACATCGACGAAGCTTGGTGTATCGGCTGCACGCTGTGCATCAAGGCCTGCCCCACCGATGCCATCGTGGGCTCCCACAAAAAAATGCACACCGTTATCGACCCCTATTGCACCGGGTGCGAGCTGTGCATTCCGGTGTGCCCCGTAGATTGCATAAAGCTCGAAAACGCCAGCGGTCGCGCCACCGGGTGGGCGGGGTGGTCTGCCCCGCTGGCGCAGCAGGCGCGCCAGCGCTACCAAGCCCATCGCGAACGTCTTCCGCTGGATCCGGTCATGGACGAAGGAGAGGAAGAAGAAGCGCCCGGAGCGTCGGCCAAGGACGGCGCTGCATTTTCAGCCCCGGAGGTCTCCCCCGCTGCCGCGGGGAATGCCCAAGCCGCGCGCCAAGCTGTCATCGCCGCGGCGATGGAGCGAGCCCGACAGCGACGGCTACAGGGACCGCAGTAGTCGGTCGGGCGCTATCAGAACCCCCGCTGGGCCAGCGCCTGGGGGTTAAGGGGTCAACGCGCTGCCAGCGTCTTGTACACCCCACACCCCACATACAGATCGCCCGCGCGGCTGACATAAGACATCTTCGTCTGCACCGCACCGGTGGCGGGATTGGTGATGTCGTACTCCACCCAGCCCGGCTCACGGTCCGCCTGGGAAACGATGTCACTCACCAGCCGGTCGCCCGCAATGCCAGGAATGTCCTGCACCCGCGTGCCCACCTTGGCGGTGTTGCCCCCAAAGGCCAGGTAGGTGCCTGCGGGGTCGAGGACGAACACATACATGTCCCGGTCATAGTAAGGCTGGTTCTTGTCAGTGATGCTGCGCAGGAACTGGTCGCGCGAGGTACTCTTGTGCAGCGCCATGGCCTTGCCCACCAGCACCACAGCCTCCTCGGCCGTGCCCTGCTGCAGGCGGAATGCAGAGACCGCACGCGACAGGGTGGATGCGCGGCTTTCCAGGGCCTCTGCCTGCTGCACGGCATGGCCCACCATCTGGGCGTTGTGCTGGGTGATCTGGTCCAGTTGCTGCACGGCGGCGCTCACCTCGCGCAGGCCGGTGCTTTGCTCGGCGCTCGATCCGGAGATTTCGCTCATGCTGGCGGCCACGCTGCGTATGCCCCCCGCCATGTCCGAGATCCCCTCCCCAGCCGACCGAATCAGGCCCGCACTGGTTTCGACCTGACTCACCGAAGCTCCGATCAATTCGCGGATTTCGTGTGCGGCGTCGCTGGACCGTTTGGCCAGCGTGCGCACCTCTGCGGCCACCACGGCAAACCCACGGCCCTGCTCTCCGGCGCGCGCAGCCTCAACGGCTGCGTTCAGGGCAAGGATATTGGTCTGAAATGCAATGCTGTCGATGACACCGATGATTTCGGTCATGCGCTTCGCGCCTTGCTGGATGGCCTCGACCGACTGCACGGCGCGTGCCATGGCCTGGGCCCCCACATCGGCTGCGTCACGCACCTGTGCCGCTCGGGTATCTGCACTGTGCGCGGTCTGAGCGTTGTTCTGGACCGCTGAAGACAGTTGCTCCACACTGGCGGCCGTCTGCTCCAGGTTGGCCGCCTGCTGCTCGGTGCGGTCGGCCAGCGAGCGATTGCCCTCGGCCAGGCTCTGCCCAGCATGGGCGACCAGCGCCGCATTGCTGCGGATGTCAGCCACCATGGACGAGAGCGTGATCACCATGCGGTCGAGCGACTGCGCCATCTCGGCCACTTCGTCTTGTCCGTAGTCGCGACGGGGCTGCGCCCGCAAATCCCCGACCTGGGTCAGCTCTATGGTCTGCGCCAGACCCGCAAGGTCGGTGGCCAGGCTGAGGTAAAGCACGAGCAGTGCGTACACCACCACCACCACGGCCAGGGCAAGCGCCCACCAAGGCGCCCCAAACGCAGCAAAAGCAAGTGCCGCCCCCACCAGAAGACTCAGCGAGAGCAGCTTGCCAGGCAAATGCCACCTGCGCATCCACCAGAGCCCCGGACGCAGCGGTAGGAATCCTGACATCGTGTCTCCTCTATCTTTTGTTCTAGTCAAATGGCCTGAATACTAGGTAAACGCGCTTACGGCGGATTGACAGACCACGGGCCTATCGACGCATCGAGGTCAGCGACGATCACCATCCGCAAAACCATGGCAAATGCAGCGCCAACTGATCTGAGGTGATCGCCCATAATGGCGCCCCATGAATCCCCTGCTTTCCCATCTCCAGCCCTACCCCTTCGAGCGGCTGCGGCAGCTCTTTGCGGGGGTGGTGCCCCCGGCAGCCTACAGCCCCATCAGCCTGGGCATGGGTGAGCCACGCCATCCTACACCGCAGTTCATCAAAGATGCACTCAGTAACAACCTCAGTGGCCTGGCGAGTTACCCCGCCACCGCTGGCGAGTTGGGCTTGCGCGAGGCCTTCACCCGCTGGCTGAATTTGCGCTATGCCATCACGCTGGATCCGGCCACCCAGGTCCTTCCCGTGAATGGTTCTCGGGAAGCACTTTTTTCGTTTGCCCAAACCATCATCGATCCTTCACAGGGCCAGCCGCTGGTAGTCTGCCCCAATCCGTTCTACCAGATCTATGAAGGTGCAGCCCTGCTGGCGGGCGCGGCCCCTTACTACGCGGCCAGCGACCCGGCACGCAATTTCGCCGTGAATTGGGACGCGGTGCCGGACTCCGTGTGGCAGCGGACGCAGTTGCTTTTTGTTTGCTCCCCTGGCAACCCCACCGGCGCCGTTATGCCACTGACGGAGTGGAAGAAGTTGTTTGAACTGAGCGACCGGTATGGTTTTGTGATTGCCTCGGACGAGTGCTACAGCGAAATCTACTTCCGCGACGAGCCGCCGTTGGGCGGCCTGCAGGCTGCCGACAAGCTCGGCCGCAGCGACTATAAGAACCTGATCTCCTTCACCAGCCTCTCCAAGCGCAGCAACGTGCCCGGCATGCGCAGCGGTTTTGTGGCGGGAGATGCGGCCCTGATCAAGGCCTTCTTGCTGTACCGCACGTACCACGGCAGCGCCATGAGCCCCATCGTGCAGGCCGCCAGCATTGCGGCCTGGGGTGACGAGCAGCATGTGGTGGAAAACCGCACGCGCTACCGCAAGAAGTTCGCCCAGGTCACGCCGCTGCTGGCGGGTGTCATGGAAGTAGCCCTTCCCGATGCAGGTTTCTACCTCTGGGCCAAGGTCCCCGAGCAGCTTGCCATGGACGACGCCGAGTTCGCGCGGGCCCTTCTGGCTCAATACAATGTTACGGTGCTCCCTGGCAGCTACCTGGCCCGCGAGGCCCAGGGCAGCAACCCCGGTGCCCAGCGCGTGCGCATGGCCCTGGTGGCCGAAACTGAAGAGTGCGTGGAGGCTGCGTTGCGCATCGTGCAATTCATCCAGTCCCGCACTGCCTGATTTCTGATTCCTGATCCACAGACTGACAGACAACAACATGACCCAACAACTGCAAACCCTCATCGACAACGCCTGGGACAACCGCGCCAGCCTTTCGCCCTCCGCCGCCCCCAAGGAAATCCAGGACGCTGTCGAGCATGTGATCGCCGAGCTGAACAACGGCACGCTGCGCGTGGCCACGCGCGAAGGTGTGGGCCAGTGGACCGTGCACCAGTGGATCAAGAAGGCGGTGCTGCTGTCGTTCCGCCTGAAAGACAACGAGGTCGTCAAAGCCGGCGACCTGGGCTTTTACGACAAGGTGCAGACCAAGTTTGCCCACTTGTCCGAAGAAGAAATGAAGGCCACCGGCGTGCGTGTGGTGCCACCCGCCGTCGCCCGCCGTGGCAGCTTCATCGCCAAGGGAGCGATCCTGATGCCTTCGTACGTGAACATCGGCGCCTATGTGGGCGAAGGCACCATGGTCGACACCTGGGCCACCGTGGGCTCGTGCGCACAGATCGGTGCCAACGTGCACCTGTCGGGTGGCGTGGGCATTGGTGGCGTGCTGGAGCCTCTGCAAGCCGGCCCCACAATCATCGAAGACAACTGCTTCATCGGTGCACGGTCCGAAGTGGTTGAAGGCGTGGTGGTCGAAGAGAACTCCGTGCTGGGCATGGGCGTGTACCTGGGCCAGAGCACCCCCATCTTCAACCGCGCCACGGGCGAGATCAGCTATGGCCGCGTGCCCTCGGGCTCGGTGGTGGTCAGCGGCAACCTGCCCAAAACAGCCGCCAACGGCGCGCCCTACAGCATGTACGCTGCCATCATCGTCAAGCAGGTAGACGCGCAGACGCGCTCCAAGACCAGCATCAACGATCTGCTGCGCGACTGATCGCATTCAAGCCCGGGGCAGGCCATCTCGCCTGCCCGCCGACAGACACCGACAACAAGAGGGAAACACCATGAGCACGATGGAGCGAATTCTTCGCCTGATGAGCGAAAAGAAAGCATCAGACGTCTACCTGTCGGCCAATGCCCCGGCGCTGATCAAGATCAACGGCGAATGCATCCCGATCAACAACCAGATCCTGCCGCCCGATGCGCCACGCAACCTGCTCTCCGAAGTGGTCCCTCCAGATCGCATCGAAGAACTGGAGGAAACCGGCGAGCTGAACATGGGCGTGCCGCTCAGCGGTGTGGGCCGCTTCCGTATCAGTGCCATGCGCCAGCGCGGCAGCTACGCGGTGGTGATCCGTTTCATCTCGCAGCAGATTCCCGAATTCGACTCGCTGGGCCTTCCACCCGTGATGCGCGAACTCATCATGGAAAAGCGGGGCCTGATCCTGATGGTCGGCGCCACGGGCTCGGGCAAGAGCACATCCCTGGCGTCGATGATCGACACCCGCAACGAAGCACTCACCGGCCACATCCTCACCATCGAAGACCCGGTCGAGTACCAGTTCAAGAACAAGAAATCCATCGTCAATCAGCGCGAGATCGGCAGTGATACCCAATCGCTGCAGACCGCCCTCAAGAACGCGCTGCGCCAGGCGCCGGATGTGATCCTGATCGGCGAAATCCGCGACCGCGAAACCATGTCGGCCGCAATTGCCTACGCCCAGTCCGGCCACTTGTGTCTGGCCACGCTGCACGGCAACAACAGCTACCACGCGCTCAATCGCATCTTGTCGTTCTATCCCGTCGAAGTGCGTCCCACCATGCTGGGCGACCTGGCATCCGCCCTGAAGGCCATCATCTCCCAACGCCTGGTGCGCACCATCGACGGCAGCCGTGCTCCGGCGGTGGAAGTCATGCTCAACACCAAGCTGGTGTCCGACCTGATCGAAAAAGGCGATTTCTCAGGCGTCAAAGAAGCGATGGAGAAGTCCATGGCCGAAGGTTCGCTGACCTTTGAGGAAGCCCTCGCCCGGTTGATCATGGACTCCAAGATCGACCGCAAGGAAGGCATGGCCTACGCTGACTCGCCTACCAACCTCATGTGGCGCTTGCAAAACGATTTCTCCCTGGCCGCCAATGCCGCCAAGGCGCAGAAGGAAGCGCGGGATGCACCCGACGACGCGCCTTCCTTCACCGAGATCGTGCTGGACGTCAAACCAGCGGCATGAAATGTCTCCGCCCTGAGTCGCCTGCGGCGCCTTCCCCCTGGGGGACGACGCCCTCGCTGCGGGGCGGCCCTTGGCTTGCCGTCTCTCGCCTAGGCCGCGCTGATGCTTACGCTTCGCTCTCTAACTACAGCTGACTGCACGGCCCCATCCCACCGAATCCCCAATGTCCCGTACCCTGCACCTCGCCGAACAGCTCATTTCCCTGCCCTCCATCACCCCCGAGGATGCGGGCTGCCTGGACCTGCTGGCCGCGCGGCTGGCTCCGCTCGGGTTTGTGTGTGAGCGCCTGGACAGCGGCCCGGCGGACTTTCGTGTCAGCAACTTGTGGGCAAAAAGGCCTGTAGCGCTTGATGGAAAGGCGCAAGCAGCTATTAAAACCATAGTGTTTGCCGGCCACACCGATGTCGTACCCACCGGCCCGCTGGCACAGTGGAGCAGCGACCCGTTTGTGCCTACCCACAAGGACGGCAAGCTCTATGGCCGTGGTGCCAGCGACATGAAAACCTCCATCGCCGCCTTTGTCGTGGCGGTGGAAGAGTTCCTGGCCGCCACGCCCGATCCGCAGATCGCGCTTGCTTTTCTTCTGACCAGCGACGAGGAAGGCCCCTCGGTGGACGGCACCAAGGTCGTGGTCGAGCAACTCAAGGCGCGTGGTGACAAGCTCGATTACTGCATCGTGGGAGAACCCACCTCCGTCGAAAAAACGGGGGACATGATCAAGAACGGGCGGCGCGGCACGCTCAGTGGCAAGCTCTCTGTGCGCGGTATTCAGGGGCACATTGCCTACCCGCAACTGGCCCGCAACCCCATTCACCAGGCCCTGCCCGCACTCACGGAGCTGGCGGCCACGGTGTGGGACCAGGGCAACGCGTTTTTCCCGCCCACCAGCTGGCAGATCAGCAACATGCACGGCGGCACGGGTGCCACCAATGTGATCCCGGGAGAGGTCGTGATCGACTTCAACTTCCGCTTCTCGACTGAATCCACTGCCGAAGGCCTGCAGCGGCGTGTGCACGCCGTGCTGGACCGCCATGGCCTGGAATACGACCTGCGCTGGACGCTGGGCGGCCAGCCGTTTTTGACAACCCCCGGCGAACTGGTGTGCGCCGTGCAGCAGGCCATCACTGCAGAGACCGGGCTGACCACCGAACTCTCCACCACGGGCGGAACCAGCGATGGCCGTTTCATTGCCCAGGTGTGCCCCCAGGTGATTGAACTCGGCCCCCCCAACGCCAGCATCCACAAGATCGACGAGCACATCGTCGTGGCCGACATTGACCCCCTCAAGAACATCTACCGCCGCACGCTGGAAAACCTGCATGCGCAGGCCCTGGCCGCCGATGGAGTGCCAGCATGAACACACCACAACAGCACCCCACCGTCGCGGGCGATACCGTGGGTGCCCTGGTCGAATCGGGTGCGCATTGCCTTGCCGCAGCAGGCGTCTGCTTTGGCCACGGTACCACCAATGCCCACGACGAAGCCGCTTGGCTGGTGCTCTGGCGTCTAGGGCTGCCGCTGGACAGTGATCTGTCGGAAGCCCCCGATTCCATGAAGAATCAGCCCGTAGCGCCCGCCGATCAAGCGCTGGTAGCTACTCTTTTTGAAGAGCGCATCCGCACCCGCAAGCCCGCCGCCTATCTCACACAAGAGGCCTGGCTGCAGGGTGTACCGTTCTACGTGGACGAACGCACCATCGTGCCGCGCAGCTTCATTGCCGAACTACTGGTCGATGGGGGGGCTGACGAGTACCTGAGCGACCACACCCGCCAGGTGCTGGACCTGTGCACGGGTAACGGCAGCCTGGCCGTGCTGGCGGCCATGGCCTGGCCCGAGGTGCAAGTGACGGGCGCCGACATATCGCCCGATGCGCTGGCGGTAGCCCGCATCAACGTGGACAAACATGGCCTGCAAGACCGCATCCAGCTGCAGCTGTCCGATGGCCTGGCTGCACTGCCCGGCCCCTGGGACCTGATCCTGTGCAATCCGCCCTACGTGAATGCGGCCAGCATGGCCGCCTTGCCCGCCGAATACCGTGCCGAGCCCGAGCTGGCCCTGGCCGGAGGCAACGATGGCATGGACTTTGTGCGCCAGCTGTTTGCCGCTGCTCCCGCCTGCATGAGTGAGGATGCAGTGATCATTCTGGAGATTGGCAACGAACGCGCTTACTTCGAGGCCGCTTTCCCCCAACTGCCTGTTTTCTGGCTCGATACCAGTGCAGGTGAAGACCAGGTTTTGCTGGTGACTCGGCAGGCCTTGGCCGCCCAAAGCCGGCTCACGGCACAATAGAGGGTTGCGCGCCACCGGCTTGTTGCATCCTTTGGATGGTTTGCAACAGCCTTGGCCCCCTGCTTTTTCACGCCACCCGCCCAGTGCGGGTGCGCTTTTTTCTGAGTTCCGGATGATCACCCTCAAGAACGTTACCCTGCGACGCGGCGCCAAAGTCGTGCTCGACAGCGTTTCCGCCACCATCAACCCCGGCGAAAGCGTAGGCCTTGTGGGCCGCAATGGCGCGGGCAAGTCGAGCCTGTTTGCCTTGCTCAGCGGCAAACTGCACGAAGACGGGGGAGATTTCTACATCCCCACCAGCTGGCGCATGGCGGAGGTCGCGCAGAACATGCCCGAAACCGACCAGTCGGCCACTGACTTTGTGTTGGAGGGTGACACGCGTCTGGCCGAGGTCCAGCAACAGTTGCTGGACGCAGAGGCCAGCGACGACGGCATGGCCATCGCCCATGCTTATTCGGACCTGCACGACGCCGGTGCCCATGATGCGGTGGCACGCGCGCAGGCACTCATTCTGGGCCTGGGCTTTCGCGTGAGCGAGCTCGACCAGCCCGTCAACAGCTTTTCGGGCGGCTGGCGCATGCGCCTGCAACTGGCGCGCGCGCTGATGTGCCCCAGCGATTTGCTGCTTCTGGACGAGCCCACCAACCACTTGGACTTGGACGCCCTGGTCTGGCTCGAAGCCTGGCTCAAGCGCTACGCGGGCACCATGATCGTGATCAGCCATGACCGCGAGTTTCTGGACGCCATCACCAACGTCACCCTGCAGATCCAGCAAGGCGAGTTGAACCGTTACGGTGGCAACTACAGCAAGTTCGAAGAGCTGCGCGCCCAGCAGCTTGAACTGCAACAGGCCAGCTTCTCCAAACAGCAGGAGAAGATGGCCCACCTGCAGAAGTTCATCGACCGCTTCAAGGCCAAGGCCAGCAAGGCCAAGCAGGCGCAAAGCCGCGTCAAGCAGCTCGAACGCATGGAAAAGATTGGCCCCGTGCTGGCCGAGGCGGACTTCACCTTCGAGTTCAAGGAACCCGCCAATCTGCCAAACCCGATGCTGGCCATCAGCGATGCATCATTTGGCTATGTGGACGACGAGGGCACGCCCACCACCATCCTCACCGGCGTCAACCGCTCGGTGCTGGCGGGCCAGCGCATCGGCATCCTGGGTGCCAACGGCCAGGGCAAGTCCACGCTGGTCAAAACCATTGCCCGCACCATGAAGCCCCTGGGCGGCAGCGTGACCGAAGGCAAGGGCCTGAACATCGGCTACTTTGCCCAGCAGGAATTGGATGTGCTGCGCCCCAGCGAGAACCCGCTGGAGCACATGATCCGCCTGGCCAAGGAGCTGGGTCCCGACGCCAAGCAACCCAGCCGAGAGCAAGACCTGCGCAGCTATCTGGGCACGTTCAACTTCACGGGCGACATGGTCAAGCAGGCCGTGGGCACGATGAGCGGTGGCGAAAAAGCCCGCTTGGTGCTGGCCATGATCGTCTGGCAGCGTCCCAACCTGCTGCTGCTGGACGAACCTACCAACCACCTCGACTTGGCGACCCGCGAGGCCCTGGCCATGGCGCTCAACGACTTCGATGGCACCGTCATGCTGGTCAGCCACGACCGTTCGCTGCTGCGCTCGGTCTGCGAAGACTTCTGGATGGTGGGCCGGGGCGTTGTGGGGCCCTTCGATGGCGATCTGGACGACTACCAGCGCTACCTGCTCGAAGAGTCCAAACGCCTTCGCGAAGAGGCACGCCTGGCCGAGCAGGCACAGGTCTCGGTGGCAAGCTCCACGGCCCCCAAGGCCAACGCACCTTCAGCGGCAGCAAATCCCGCTCCTGTCGCGGCCCCGGTGCCCACACCGACCTCCGCCACAACCCCTTCAAGGGACGGGCGAGAACAACGCAAACTGGATGCCCAGGCGCGCCAGCAACAAGCCGAAAAAACACGGCCGCTCAAAAAAGAGCTGGAGCAGATCGACAAGCGCCTGGCGACGCTGGCTGGCGAACGGGCTGCGCTCGAGCACAAGCTCACGCAGGCCCTGCCTCCGGCCGAGATCGCCGAGTGTGGCCGCGCCCTGAAGGCAGGCCATGAAGAGACGGCCCAACTGGAAGAACGCTGGCTGGAAATTTCTTCGGAACTGGAAGAAATCTCGGCAGCGGCATAGGCCAAAAATGTAAATTCATGTAATCACAAAATGATCTTTTTCGACCTTTTCGCTTATCCAGTAATGATTTTTAGCTATTATTTTGATAGCGGTGTAGAGGTAAATCTGCGGGCACTTACGGTTGCATTTTTTTGCGAGACGCTGTCAACGGACTGTAGATGGGCCGCGTTGTTGGTACATCACAGGAGTTTTCCAGCATGAATACCACCGCAATCTTGTCCGCTTGGCCCGAAGACGAACGCGATCGCAAGCGCGCTCCCGCCCGCTTCTGAAGGCGTGGCAGCCAGCTTCCCGCTTCAAGCGCCCATCCAATGCCAGCCGCAAAATCAAAGCACAAAGCGTACCAAGGTACCGGTTGTGTTTCCGCCAAACGGCCCATTTCATAGGCTCCTCGAAGCAAGATAACCGGCGACCCCTTCCCTCTTGCTCCTCCAACAAAAAACCCCGCATTGCGGGGTTTTTTGTTTTTCCAAGCCTTCGGGCATCAACCCATGTGCAGGCCACCGTTGACCGAAAAATCGGCACCGGTCGCGTAGCCACCTTCATCCGAAGCCAGCCACGCAATGATGGAAGCGATTTCGCTGGGTTCACCGAGGCGCTTGACGGGAACCGTGGCAACGATCTTTTCAAGCACATCGGGGCGGATCGCCTTGACCATGTCAGTGCCGATGTAGCCGGGGCTCACCGTATTGACCGTCACGCCCTTGGTCGCCAGCTCCTGCGCCAGCGCCATCGAAAAGCCATGCATGCCCGCCTTAGCGGCCGAGTAGTTGGTCTGGCCCGCCTGGCCCTTTTCACCGTTCACCGAGCTGATGTTGATGATGCGGCCCCAGCCCTTTTCCACCATGTCGGCCACCACCTGCTTGGTGACGTTGAACATGCTGTTGAGGTTGGTTTCAATCACCGCGTCCCAGTCTTCGCGCGACATCTTGAGGAACATGCGGTCGCGGGTGATGCCGGCGTTGTTCACCAGCACATCGATGGTACCGTGCTCGGCCTTGGTCTTGCCAAAGGCTTCTACCGTGGAATCCCAGTCGCCCACATTGCCCACCGACGCATAGAAGGTGTAGCCCAGGGCTTTCTGCTCGGCCAGCCACTTGGCATGGTCACGGGTAGGGCCACAACCTGCGATGACCTTGAAGCCCTCCTTGTGCAGGCGCTGGCAAATGGCAGTCCCGATGCCGCCCATGCCGCCGGTGACGTATGCAACTTTCTGGCTCATGTGATTTCTCCTTGTTAGTGATTTGCTCAACAGCCACTCTACCGAAGAAATCTACCGCCGCCGTGAAGGAAAACACTGAAGCCCTTTTCTTTTTGGCATATCGGCATGCGTCACACGCCTTACGCGCTATGTGTCTCGGCAGAGTCACTGTTTTGGTGCAAGCCACAGCCTTCCTACGGCCCAACAGAAACATCTTGCAACCACCTGCGCGCGCTAAGTTGGGACCACGGCGACGACACGTTCAAACTGAAGCCAGACATAAAAAAGCCGCGTCGTAACGCGGCTTCGATTTTTGGCCTTGCATCTGAGAAACGGCTGAACCGCAGGTGCAAACAGGCGCAGGGGCTTGTTAGCGCTCCAAGGCCAGGGACACGCCCATGCCGCCACCAATACACAGCGCTGCCAAGCCCTTCTTGGCATCGCGGCGCTGCATTTCGTGCAGCAGGGTCACCAGGATGCGGCAGCCGGAAGCGCCGATGGGGTGGCCGATGGCGATGGCACCGCCGTTCACGTTCACCTTGGCAGGGTCAATCCCCAATTCCTTGTTCACCGCGCAGGCTTGTGCGGCAAAGGCTTCGTTCAGCTCGAACAGATCCACATCGGCAGCGTTCCAGCCTGCGCGCTGCAGGGCCTTGCGTGACGCCGGCACCGGGCCCATGCCCATGGTGGCGGGATCGAGTCCGCTGGTGCCGAATGCAGCGATGCGTGCCAGGGGCTTGAGGCCCAGGGCTGCAGCTTTCTTAGCGGTCATCACCACCACAGCGGCTGCGCCGTCGTTCAGGCCCGATGCGTTGCCCGCCGTCACGCTGCCGGCCTTGTCGAATGCGGGGCGCAGGCCTGCCAGCGCTTCGGCGTTGGTCTTGCGGTTGAGGTATTCGTCGGCGTTGAACAGGATGGGGTCGCCCTTCTTCTGCGCCAGGCTCACACCCACGATTTCGTCCACAAACTTGCCGGCATCTTGCGCTGCGGCGGCCTTTTGCTGACTGCCCAATGCCAGGGCATCCTGCATATCGCGCGTGATGCCATAGGCCTTGGCCACGTTTTCAGCGGTGATACCCATGTGGTACTGGTTGTACACGTCCCACAGACCGTCCACGATCATGGTGTCGATGAGCTTCCAGTCGCCCATGCGCTGGCCATCGCGGGAGCCGGGCAGTACGTGGGGCGCCATGCTCATACTCTCTTGGCCGCCAGCCACGACGATCTCGCTGTCACCCCAGGCCACAGCCTGCGCAGCAAGCATCACGGCCTTCAAGCCTGAGCCGCACACCGCATTGATCGTGAGCGCAGGAGTTTCCTTGGCCACACCGGCCTTCATGGAAGCCTGCCGGGCGGGGTTCTGGCCCACGCCAGCGGCCAGCACCTGGCCCATGATGACTTCACCAATCTGGTCGGACGACAGGCCCGCGCGCGCGATGGCTTCGCGGATCACGATGGCGCCCAGTTCGGTCGCAGGCGTCTTGGCCAGCGCACCACCAAACTTGCCCACAGCAGTGCGGGCGGCCGAAACGATGACGATGTCTTCCATGGAATGTCCTTGTGGTTGGAGGTTGTTTGTTGCTTGGTAATTCTCGCAGTGCTGAAAGTCAGGACTTTTGCGTATCAGGATTTCTGCTTCACGTAGCTGCCGGGGGCGGGCTCCAAGGCCTTGAACTTGGTGCCCTTGCCATAGCCCTTGGGCGCCGCGATCTGCTTGCCCGCGTGGCCCTTGAGCCAACCAGACCAGTCGGTCCACCAACTGCCGGGGTGCTCGGTCGCGCCTTGGAGCCATTGGTCGAGCGTGGCGGGCAGTTTGCCGTCGGCGCGAATCCAGTGGCTGCGCTTGCCTTTGGCAGGCGGGTTGATGACGCCCGCTATGTGCCCCGAGGCCCCCATCACAAACCGTTTCTCGCCGGGCAGCACCTGCGTGGAGGCATAGGCAGCATTGATGGGCACGATGTGGTCCTCGCGCGAGCCGTAGATGTACACGGGCAGGTCGAGGTTGCCCAAATCCATCTTCTCGCCACACACGGTGAGCTTGCCCGGTTGGACGAGGTTGTTTTCAAGGTAGAAATTGCGCAGGTACCAAGCGTAAAACGGGCCTGGCAGGTTGGTGCTGTCGCTGTTCCAGTACAGTAGGTCGAACGGGGGCGGTGTTTCGCCCTTGAGGTAGTTGCCCACCACGTAGTTCCACACGAGGTCATTGGGGCGCAGAAAACTGAAGGTCGAGGCCAGGTCCTGCCCCTTCATGAGGCCGCCCTTGCCCATCTGCATTTCGCGGAACTTCACGAAAGCCTCGTCGATGAACACATCGAGGATGCCGGTGTCGGTGAAGTCGATCAGCGTGGTGAGGAAAGTGGCGCTGGCCACGGGCTCATCGCCGCGCGCGGCCAGCACGGCCAGCGCATTGCTCAGGATGGTGCCGCCTACGCAAAAACCGAGCGCATTGATCTGGTCGGCGCCCGTGATGTTCTGCACCACGTCGATGGCGGCCATGGCGCCGTCTTCCACGTAATCGTCCCAGGTCTTGTGGGCGAGGCTGTCGTCAGGGTTGCGCCAGCTGACCACAAAGGTCCGGTGGCCTTGCTCCACGGCGTAGCGGATCAGCGAGTTCTCGGGCTGCAGGTCAAGGATGTAGAACTTGTTGATGCACGGCGGCACGAGCAGGAAGGGCCGCTCGTACACCTTGGCGGTCAGCGGCTTGTATTCGAGCAACTGGAACAGTTCGTTCTCGTACACCACCGCGCCTTCCGTAGTGGCCACGTTGCGCCCCACCTCGAACAGGCTTTCGTCGGTCATCGACACATGGCCCTGCGTGATGTCGTGCAGCAGGTTCTGCATGCCCTTGGCAATGCTCTCGCCCTTGGTCTCGATGGCTTTTTTCTGTGCTTCGGCGTTGAAGGCCAGGAAGTTGCTGGGCGCCATGGCAGCCATCCACTGTTCCACGCCAAAGCGGATGCGGGCCTTGGTCTTTTCGTCAGCCTCGACCGCATCGGCCAGCCCCATGAGGGTGCGGGCATTGAGCAGGTAGGCTGCGGCTGAGAACGCAGCAACGGGGTTGCTGGCCCAGCCCTCGCCGGAGAAGCGGCGGTCCTTGACTTCGGGGGTTCCCTGCAGGCCCTGGGCCCAGAGTTCCTGCGCGTCTTTCAGGTACTGCTGCTGCAGGGACTGCAGCTTGGTGGGCGAAAATTTCAGGGGTGGTGCTGCAGGAACCTGGGAGCCCATGTCCAGCTTCTGGAACGACTGCAGCGCCTGCGACCAGCTTTGCCCGAAAATCTTCTGGAACTGCTCGGCGCTCTCGGCCCAGGGTGATTCAGAATTCATGCTCTCTCCTCAGTGATTGGTCGCTCGCAGCGGCAAAGCTTCTGGTTTTTTATCTCTCGGGTTCATTGTTGCCGAGCCCTTTGCACATGGCAACGGATTCAACGCTTGCACTGAACACAAACCAATGTACCTCATCGTCATCGCCTGGACCTACGTCACCCTCATGATGGCGGTGGCCGAAGCCACCAGCCCCAACGGCACCGTGCTCGGCGCCGTGATCACCTTTGCGCTGTATGGCATGCTGCCTATGGGCATTCTGGTGTACATCCTTGGCACTCCTTCGCGCAAGCGGGCAATCAAGGCACGCGAGGCCGCAGAGCAGGCGGCCTACGATGCGGAGCAAGCCGCAGCCGCAACCACTGCCACGGCGTCAGCTGCGCCAGATGCAGGCGGCGAAGCGCCCGCTAGCGCCGAGGGCCCCACTGTCGCGGCGGTGCGAAAAGAACCGTGAAGCGTTGGTTACGGTGCACCAAGGCGATGTGCCATCGTTGCCGTGGACGTGGGTGATCCCCAGCGCCTGCAGCCGCAGCCGAGCCAGTCCAGCCAGGTCGCACAGGTATTTGCCTTTGGCACTGCCGCTGGGCACAAAACACGCCTCTGAAGCCGGGTTCGCCTCGCAAAATACCGCGCGCACCTCGGCCCCCACTTCAAAGGCCTGCGGGCCAATACAGGGACCCAGCCAGACCAGGGTGTCCTGGGCGAACGTTTGGGCAGGATCGTTTGCTTCTATTTTGATAGCATTTAGCGCTTTGCCATCCAGCGCCAGGGCCTCAAAACGCTTGAAGACCGATTCCAGTACTCCCTGCCCGCCCACTCCGGCCAGCCCGCGCCATCCTGCATGCGCCGCCGCCACCACACGGCCTGAACGGTGTGCGAGCAGCACCGGCAGGCAGTCCGCCACCATGATGGTGCAGGCCACACCGGGCGCGGTGGCCACGCAGGCATCGGCGTCGATGCCATCGGGTGTGCTGCTGTCCAGGTGCACCACGCCATCGCCGTGTACTTGGTTCAGAAACACCGCCCGTGTGCCATTCGCCACCGCAGCGACCGTGGATTGCAGCCGCATGCGGTTGGTGTGCACGGCGGCCGCGACATCACCCACATGGGTCCCCAGATTCAGGCTGTCATAGGGTGGCAGGCTCACGCCCCCCGTGCGTGTGGTGCACAGTGCAAACACGCCCTCGGGCGCGGGCCAGTCGGGCACCAGGCAGTCGGCCGCCGCCAGAGGGCCTTCGTGCGGGGTCAAGCTTCGTGGTCCGGACAGGCGGACGGCTGGGCCTTCTGGAAGGCGGGCAACGCCATGCAGGCTTCGAATGCCCCCATCGTGAGTGGCAGGCCACCCAGGTCCACGTTGAAACGCTGGCCGTTGAAGATTTGCGGCACCAGGCAGCAGTCGGCCAGCGTGGGGGTGTTGCCCCAGCACAGCACGGAGGGAGGCAGGCCCTGGGTTTCGCGCTCTTGCGCCAACAGTGCCAGCTGGCGCTCAAAGGCCTCCAGCCCGCTGCGCACCCAGTGGTGGTACCACGCGTTCTTGGCCCCCTCGTCCACCTTCAGCTCGCGCACCAGGTACTTGAGAACGCGCAGGTTGTTGATGGGATGGATTTCGCATGCCACCATCTGCGCCAGCGCACGCACGTGTGCCCGCGCCAGGGGCGTGGCAGGCAGCAGCGCGGGCGTAGGGTGGGTTTCCTCCAGGTATTCGATGATGGCCATCGACTGGGACAGCGCCGCTCCGTCATCGACCACCAGCGTGGGTACCAGCGCATCGCCGATGCGGCTGGCGTACGCGGGGGCCTGGTGCTCACCCTTGACGAGGTGCACGGGGATGTAGTCGTAAGGCAGGCCCTTGATCTGCAGCGCGATGCGCACGCGGAACGAGGCGGAGGAGCGGAAGTAGTTGTACAGCTGCATGCAGAAAATACGTTGTGAAAGGGGACGTTTCAAAGCGTGACAGTGGGGCCCCACACTACAGCGGGCGCTGAATGGGCAAGCCTCGGGGCCGCCCGGGGCCGTCAGGCGCCCGAGGCCCCTGCCGGGTCCTGGTGGTTGTAGACAACCTTGGACAGGATGGCCATAAGATCGACGCGCTCTTGCGCATTGAGTGGCGCCATCAGCCGCTCCTGCACACGCTGGGCGGCATCACGCATCTGTAGCGCGGCCACCTCGCCCTCGGGGGTGATCCACAGCAGTTTGCGGCGGCGGTCGCGGGTGTCGGGCTCACGGCGGATCCAACCGCGTTTTTCGAGCCGCCCGATCACCGAGCCCGATGTGGCAGCGTCGAACGCCACGCGGGACGCCAGCGTGACCTGGTCTTCACCGGGCCGTGCCAGCAGCTCATGCAGGATGGCGAACTGCACCGGCGTCACGTCAAACCCCGCAGTCTCTTCCATGAAAAGCGCCACGGTTCGCTGGTGGGCACGGCGCACCAGGTGGCCTGGCGTGTTGTGGAAATCGAAGCTCTTTGCCATGGGCGCGAGTGTAGCGCCCCCCAGCAGGCAGCCCGCGCCCATGGCACACTGCCACACCGAGGCCGCGCAGGGTCCAGCCCGGGGTTTTGCGACACAGTACCTGCCCTGGCATCCGCGCCGTCAGGCAACCATTCATTTCCATTGAACCCAGAAATTCGAGAGGCTGACATGAGCTACGTGTTTTCTCCCGCCCCCGTGGCCAGCGTGCCCGTGGTGGGCAGCGGCGACCGCTTTCCCGTGCACCGCATTTATTGCGTGGGCCGCAACTATGAAGAGCATGCCAAGGAAATGGGCTTCACCGGCCGCGAGCCACCCTTCTTCTTCATGAAGCCCGCCGATGCCATCGTGGTGGTCAACGCGGGCGAAACGGGCCAGCTGCCCTACCCCAGCCTCACCGCCAACCTGCACCACGAGATCGAACTGGTCGTGGCCATCGGCAAGGGTGGCAAAAACATCAAGGCCGCCGACGCATTGGCACACATCTACGGATATGCCGTGGGCCTGGACATGACACGCCGCGACCTGCAGAACGACATGAAAAAACAGGGCCGCCCCTGGTGCATCGGCAAGGGCTTTGATGCCAGCGCGCCCATTGGCCCCATCACCCCGGCTGCCCAAGCGGGCGACGTGGCCAAGGCGGCCATCTGGCTGCAGGTCAACGGCGCCGACCGCCAGCGCAGCACCGTCACCCAGCTGATCTGGAACATTGCCGAAACCATCGAACACCTATCGGCCGCGTGGGAGCTGCAGCCCGGCGACCTGATCTACACCGGCACCCCCGAAGGCGTGGGCGCCGTGGTGCGCGGCGATGTGCTGGAGGGTGGTGTCGAAGGCCTGGGCACGCTGCGCTTGAGCGTGGTGTAACGCCCTGGCCGGGGCGCCGCGCGGCCCCAGTCTGGACGCACAGCCCCTGCACTATGCTTTTCATAGCTGCTTGCGCTTATTGAACAAGCGCTGGCAGCCGATCTGATTCGAAAAATCCTCCGATGACCTTCCGCAGCCCCATCAAACACTGCCGCGCCTGTGGCACCGCCGTGGTCTACCGCCTGCCGGACGACGGCGACACCAAACAGCGCGCGGTGTGCCCCGTCTGCAACACGGTGCACTACGAGAACCCACTCAACGTGGTGGGCACCGTGCCCGCGCTGCCCGATGGCCGCATCCTGCTGTGCAAGCGCAACATCGAACCCCGCTGGGGCAAGTGGACCCTGCCCGCAGGCTTCATGGAGCTGGACGAAACCACGGCCCAGGGCGCCGCGCGAGAAACAGACGAAGAGGCTGGCGCCCAGATTGAAATGGGCCCGCTGTTCAGCCTGCTGAATGTGCGCCGAGTGGGCCAGGTACACCTGTTTTACCGCGCCACGCTGCTGAGCGACCAGTTCAACCCCGGCTACGAGACCATCGAGGCACGTCTGTTTGCCGAAGACGAGGTGCCCTGGGACGAGCTGGCCTTCCGCACCGTGAAGGAAACCCTGGAATGCTACTTTGCCGACCGCAAGGCGGGCGCCATGGGTATGCACTTCATTGACATCGAATAGGCCGTGGGATGACTGCCACTACCACCTCCACGTCCCCTGCCCCGGCCAGCACACCTCCCGAAGGCCTGCCAGCCTACCGCTTGCTCACAGGTCCTGATGACGCCAGCTTTTGCCGCCGTGTCAGCGACGCGCTGGCACTGGGCTACCGGTTGTACGGATCCCCCGCCGCCACGTTCAACGGCCAGAACGTGATCGTGGCGCAGGCCATTGTGTGGCCTGGCACAGTGGTCTGACCTCCGCCCGTCCGACACATCGCCGGTCGCGGGCCGTCAGCCGCCGAGCGCGCCGTGTCACGGCTTGGCGGGTATGACGATGACGGTACTGCCATCGCCCGATGGTTCCGGTATTACCGGTGTTGCCCTTGCTACCAGTGTTGCCGGTGTTGCCCTTGGCACCCGTGGCACCTGTATCCCCCTGGTAGCCCGTGGCGCCTTGCATGCCGGTAGCACCCGTGCTGCCCTGCCCGCCTGTGGCCCCTGTGGACCCCATGCTGCCCGTAGCCCCTGTGTAACCCGTGTTTCCCTGGTTGCCCGTGGCTCCGGTGGCTCCGGTATAGCCGGTGTCACCGGTCTTGCCGGTATATCCCGTATTGCCGGTATTGCCCTGCGCTCCCGGGGGGCCCATGGGGCCGGTGCAGGCGCCCAGGGTGAGGGTGGCCAGCACAAGCAAGGTGGTGGTAATCGTTTTCATGGTGAGTCCTTTGGCGTTGCATGCAGTCCAACAACGACTGCATGGGCCAATGTGCGGGCCCCACCATGAAAGGTCTGTTCGTTTACGCGCATAAGCCAGGCGCCAGCCGCACCATGGAGTGACTGGCGACGCCGTCCTACAACGTCAAAGTTGGCAGCGTTGTGCAACGCTTCGGTGGCTTGGGGTGCGCAGGCCCACCCCGCCGCTTCGCACCTACCCGCCCACCCGCTCCTCGGCTGGCACAGGCGGCCGGGAGGAACCAGCAGGGTCCGTGGTGACCGGTGGCAGCCCATCACCGCTGGGCCGTGGCGGAGTTCCGGGCCAGGGGGCCGGTGCAGAGGGGGATTGCGCATCCCCTCCGAACAGGCCCCGGATCCATTCCCGCATCGCGCCCAGTGATCCATCCGCCGGTGGCGGGGGGGTATCCACAAACTCGTCTACAAAACGGTCATTCCCGTTGATCGCCCTGGTGCGAATGGCCTGCTGCATGAACTCGCCCACCATGGGCAACGCGCTGCGCGCCCCCTGCCCCCACGCATCGCTGCGCAGCGTAATGCGGCCGTCGTTGAAACCCGCCCAGGCACCCGCCACAACGCGCGCGTGCATGAGGATGAACCAGCCGTCGGTGTTGTCCTGCGTGGTGCCGGTCTTGCCCGCCACATCGGCCTGGATGCCATAGCGGGTGCGGATTGCGGTGGCCGTGCCCCGGTCGATGGCGCCGCGCATGGTATTGCGCAAGGTCTGCGCGGCGCGTGGCTCGAAAACCGTTTCGGGGGCAGACGGCGAAAAAGTCTCCAGCACCTTGCCGTGGCGGTCCTCGATGCGGGTAATCAGCACGGGCTCCACATAGCGGCCCAGATTGGCGATGGAGCTGTAGGCCGTCACCATTTCCTTCAGGGTGACCGGGCTGGTGCCGAGCGCCAGAGATGGCACCTCTTCCAGCGGCGACTGGCGCACCCCCAGGGCCCGGGCCACCTCGGCCACGCGGGCCGGGCCCACCTGCTGCATGACCTGTGCGGTGATGGTGTTCTTGGAAAACGCCAGGCCATCGGCCAGCGTCATGGGCTGGTCGCTGGGCGGGCCGCCATCGGTGGGGCGCCACACGCGGCCTCCGCCCAGGGGGATTTCTACGGGCCCGTCCATCAGCGTATCGCTGGGCGACGCGCCACTGGCAAACGCCGCGCCATACACAAAGGGCTTGAACGTGGAGCCAGGCTGGCGCCGCGCCGCCTGCACGTGGTCGAACGGGTCTTGCGCAAAGTCGCGGCTGCCCACCCAGGCCAGCACATGGCCGGTGACCGGGTCCTGCGCCAGAAACCCGGCCTGCACGCGCGTCTTCTCGGCGCGCAGTTTCTGCAGGAAGGCGGTGTCATCCAGCAGCGCCTGCAAGGCCTCTTCCGGGGTCTGGCCCTTGTCCACGGCGTTGCGGTATTCGGGGCTTTCGCGCACCAGCATCTGCACCAGCTCGCTCTTCGGGCCCCAGCCATTGCGCTGGGACCAGGCGGTGTCTGCCACGCCCTGCAGCTGGCGCCCCTGGCGCGCCACGGCCTGGTTGGCAATGGCCTGCAGGCGCGAGTCGATGGTGGTGCGGATCACCAGGCCATCGGCATACAGGTTGTAGCCATGGCTGTCGGCCCACTCGATGAGCTGCTTGCGCAGCTGCATCGCAAAGTGGGGCGCGGGGCCCATGACCTCGGTCTGACGCTCGAAATTGACGCGCAGCGGGCGTTTTTGCAGGGCCTCCAGCTGCTTTTCTTCGAGCTTGCCGCGCTTGACCATTTGCGACAGCACGGTGTTGCGCCGTGCCTGGGCACGCTCGGGGTTGAGCACGGGGTTGTAGTAGGCCGTGCCCTTGAGCATGCCGATCAGCGTGGCGCTTTCCAGCACGTTGAGCTTGTCGGCCGACTTGTCGAAATACGTGCGCGCGGCCATCTCGATACCGTAGGCGTTGTAGAGGAACGGCACGGTGTTGAGGTAAGTCTCCAGGATCTCGTCCTTGGTGTACGACGCCTCGATCTTGAGCGCGGTGATCGCCTCCTTGAGCTTGCGCGTGAGGGCCTGTGGGAACACGCGCGAGCGCCCGATCTCCTCCGGAAACAGGTTGCGTGCCAGCTGCTGCGTGATGGTGGAGCCACCCTGAGGGTCCCCGCGCAGCGTGTGCACCACCGACGATGCCGTGCGCCGCCAGTCCAGACCAAAGTGGTCGTAAAAACGGTGGTCTTCGGTGGCGATGAGGGCGTTCACCACGTTGGGCGATATCTGGCTCAACTCCACCCATTCGCGGTTGGCCCAGCGGTATTCGGCCAGCAGCTTGCCGTCCATCGACATGAGCTGCGCGGGCAGCTCGCTTTTGGCCTTGCGGATGTCACTGATGGAGGGGGTGAACGGGATCAGCACCAGCGTGTAGACCAGCACGGCGGCAGGCACCGCCAGGGCTCCCCACATCAGCGCGCGGCGCAGCGGGCGGGGTATCCAGGCGAACAGGCCGGCCAGCCAGCGGAACAGGGCCGCCGCGCGGGCCTGAAAGGAAAGCAGCAATGTGCGCATCAAAAACTCAGAGAAAGGGGAGATTGCCTCAGGCGCCTGTGCCCGACAGCAGGGCCAGCATGCCGACTTCGTCCAGCACGGGCACGCCAAGCTCTTCGGCCTTGGCCAATTTGCTGCCGGCCTCGGCGCCCGCCACCACATAGCTGGTCTTCTTGCTGACCGAACCGGCCACCTTGGCGCCAGCGGCTTCCAGCATGTCCTTGGCCGCGTCGCGGCTGAGCGTGGGCAAGGTGCCGGTCAGCACCACCGTCTTGCCCGCCAGGATCTGCGGGGCACGCTCGGCCACCGGGCCTTCGGGCCAGGTCACGCCGCAGGCGCGCAGTTGCTCGACCACCTCCCGGTTGTGCGGCTGCTGGAAGAAGGTGTGCAGGCTCTGTGCCACCACGGGGCCCACATCGTTCACCTCCAGCAACTGCTCCACGCTCGCATCCATGATGGCGTCCAGCGTGCCAAAGTGCCGAGCGAGGTCCTTGGCCGTGGCCTCGCCCACATGGCGCAGCCCCAGACCGAACAGGAAGCGCGGCAAGGTGGTCTGCTTGGATTTTTCGAGCGCAGCCAGCACGTTCTGGGCCGACTTCTCGGCCATGCGCTCCAGCGCGATGAGCGACGTGAGGCCCAGCCGGTACAGGTCGGGCAGCGTACGGATCACGTTGGCGTCCACCAGCTGGTCCACCAGCTTGTCGCCCAGGCCTTCGATATCCATGGCGCGGCGCGCGGCAAAGTGCAGTATGGCCTCCTTGCGCTGCGCGGCGCAGAACAGGCCACCCGTGCAGCGGTGGTTGGCTTCGCCCTTTTCGCGGACCACATCGCTACCGCACACGGGGCAGGCTGCGGGCATGCGGAAGTTGGGCACATACCCCGTGCGCTTGCCGGGCATCACGCCCACCACCTCCGGGATCACATCGCCCGCGCGGCGCACGATGACGGTGTCGCCCACGCGCACGCCCTTCTTGCGAATCTCGAACAGGTTGTGCAGCGTGGCATTGGTGACGGTGACACCGCCCACAAACACTGGCGCCAGGCGTGCGACCGGCGTGATCTTGCCGGTGCGGCCTACCTGTACGTCGATGCCTTCGATCCTCGTGGCCATCTCCTGGGCAGGGTACTTGTGCGCCACGGCCCAGCGCGGCTCGCGGGTCTTGAAGCCCAGGTCGCGCTGCAACTGCAGGGAATTGACCTTGTAGACCACACCGTCGATGTCGTACGGCAGCGCATCGCGGCTGGCTCCCACCTGCTGGTGAAATGCTACCAATTCAGTAGCACCTACCGCAATCTGCACCTGCGCTGCCACCGGAAAACCCCAGGACTTCAGCGTCTGCAGCATCTCGTAGTGCGTGCGGAACACCGGCCCGCCATCGCCGGGCGGCGTGATGGCGCCCAGGCCATAGGCAAAGAAGCTCAAGGGGCGCTGGGCGGTGATGCCGGAGTCGAGCTGGCGCACCGCACCCGCTGCGGCGTTGCGTGGGTTCACAAAGGTCTTGCCGCCCTGCTCACGCTGGCGCTCGTTGAGAGCATCAAAGTCTGCACGGCGCATGTAGACCTCGCCACGTACTTCGAGCAGCGGCGGTACACCGCCAGGCAGCGTGAGGGGTATCTGCCGGATCGTGCGGATGTTGTGCGTCACGTCCTCGCCCACCTCGCCATCACCGCGCGTGGCTGCCTGCACCAGGCGGCCGTTTTCATAGCGCAGGCTCATGGCCAGGCCGTCGAACTTGGGCTCGGCCACGTATTCGATGGCAGGATCAGATTCCGACAGGCCCAGCTCGCGCCGCACGCGGGCATCAAACGCCTGGGCGCCGGTGGCCTCGGTGTCGGTTTCGGTGTGGATGCTGAGCATGGGCACCGCGTGGCGCACCGATGCCAAGCCCTCCATCACCGCGCCAATCACGCGCTGCGTGGGCGAATCGGGGGTGATGAGGTTGGGGTGCGCAGCCTCCAGCGCCTGCAACTCGCGGAACACACGGTCGTATTCGGCATCGGGCACCGTGGGTGCGTCCAGCACGTAGTACTGGTGCGCCCAGTGGTTGAGCTGGTCGCGCAGTGCTTTGATTTTGATAGCTGGTTGCGCTTGATCTGCGGGCGCTGGAGCCGAAAAAAGATCAGATTGCTCAGTCATGGCGGACCGCCCTGGGGTTCTTCTGGACGAAGCCCAATTCCTGGTTGCCAACAAAGCCGGCAGATTCATAGAGTCGGTGCGCTTGCTCGCGCTGAGCACCCGAGAGAAGAAATACCTTGCAGCAATTCATTGTCCAAGCTGCATCCAGAGCGAACTCCAGAGCAGCAAGTGCCAGCCCCCGGCGACGAAAGCGCTCGCCCGTAATCACGTGCTCAATGACACCGATGGGCATTCCAGCACTCGCGAAATTGGGGATCGAAGCCAGCATGCAGGTGGCACCGACTTCGCCTTCGCAAAGCGCAACGACGAGGCGCGCCTGCGGAGACTGCAACACGACACGAAAATGCGCCAAGGATGCATCACTGTCCACCTCGGGGTCCTGAGGCCGCAGTTCTCTGTACAGAGCTTTGACGGCGCCGTGGTCAGCTTCGGTTGCCAGACGGACCTGCATTGCACTCATGCGCTGCACTAGCTGAAGAGTCGTCGCGCCAGCACCGACCCCGCCGACAGATCCCGTCCATCGAGCTGGTCGTACAGCAGCTCCAGGTCCGCAGCAATCGGGTCCATGGCCATCGCGGGCAGCGGCTGGCCGTTCTGGTCGCAGAGCACCCCATCCATCGCGTCGCACAGCGCGGCCCCTACGTCGCGCAGGCGCGCAAAGGGTTGTTCGGTACGGTGGACTTGCGCCACGTCCAGGCTCAGAGTGATGTCACGGATGGCGGACTGGTCGGGGTCTTCGGCCAGCGCAGCCTGGGTGTCGTAGCCCAGCGTGAGCAGGGGCGGCAAGCCCTGTGCGCTGGCAGGCAGCACTAGGCGGCCGGGCATGGCACCGGGCACAAAGCCCAGGCGGGCGGCGTTCTGCTGCACGTAGCCGGGGCTCCAGGCGGCCTGGCGGGCGCGCAGCATGAACATGAGCTGGGCATCGTGGTCGCTGGCGAACTGGTCCAGCTCGCGGGCGCGGGCCACTTCCTGCAGCATGTCGGGGAAGTCAGGGGCGGCATTGATCGCGTCGGCAAACGCCTGGGCCTTGACGACGAACTCGGAAAACTCGATCTCGTTGAGCGCGCCCATGCGGTTGGCCAGCTGCACGCCGGCCTGGAAGCTCTGGTAGCGCTGGCCCGGTGCAGGGGTTTCCCACTGCTGGTTCGCTTCGTTGAGGCCTTCGATGGCGAACGGCTTGCTGCCTGCGCGGCGGGTCGGCGGCAGCGCGGCCAGAGCAGCATCGCCCGACACCACATGCTCGGGCTGCAGCGATGCAATGACATCGATGAGCGGATCGAGCCCGGGGCGGCGCTCCAGCGAAAACGGTGGCACGGGCAGCTGCAGGGCCTCATCGGCATCCACCGCGTGCTCCGAGGGATCGGGGCCCCGGTCGAGGCCGTGAAACTCACCCGGCGGTACGGCCACGGCAGCCCCCGCATCGAAGCCGGGCTCCTGCCGCTGGGTCGGCTCGCCCGCGGGATCCACCGGCTCTTGCGGCAGCGCGCGCTTGGGCGCATTGCGGCGCGAGGTCCAGGTGTTGTAGGCCACGATGAGGGCCAGCACCAGACCGCCGATGATGGCCAGACTCAGTTGCAATGTGCTCATGGTTGGGTGGGTTGTTTCAAGCGTCTGCCATGGAGAGGGCCGATTCCATATCGACGGCCACGATGCGCGACACGCCCTGCTCCTGCATGGTCACGCCGATCAGTTGTTCGGCCATTTCCATCGCGATCTTGTTGTGGCTGATGAACAAGAACTGAGTGCCCTTGCTCATGCTGGAGACCAGCTTGGCATAGCGTTCGGTGTTGGCGTCGTCCAGCGGCGCGTCCACCTCGTCCAGCAGGCAGAACGGCGCGGGGTTGAGCTGGAAGATGGCAAACACCAGCGCGATGGCCGTGAGGGCCTTTTCGCCCCCCGACAGCAGGTGAATGGTCTGGTTCTTCTTGCCGGGTGGCTGGGCCATCACCTGCACGCCGGAATCGAGGATTTCGTCGCCCGTGATGATGAGCTTGGCCTGGCCACCGCCGAACAGTTCGGGGAACATGCGCCCAAAGTGGCCGTTGACGGTGTCAAAGGTGCCCGAGAGCAGCTGGCGCGTTTCGCCGTCGATCTTGCGGATCGCGTCTTCCAACGTGTTCATCGCCTCGGTCAGGTCGGCTGTCTGCGCATCGAGGAAGATCTTGCGCTCGCTGGCCAGCTTCAGTTCGTCCAGCGCTGCCAGGTTCACGGCGCCCAGGGCGGCGATTTCGCGGTGCAGGCGGTCGATTTCACTTTGCAGGCCACCCACGCGCACATTGCCGTCTGTGATCGACTGGGCCACGGCTTCGAGGTCGGCCTGGGCGTCGGCCAGCAAGGTGGTGTATTGCTCCAGGCCCAGGCGCGCGGCCTGTTCCTTGAGCTGGAATTCGGTGATGCGCGCGCGCAGCGGGTCGAGCGCGCGTTCGAGCTGCATGCGGCGTTCATCGCTGGCGCGCAGCTTCGTCGTGAGGTCGTCGTATTCGCTGCGCTGGGCGCCGAGCGCTTTTTCGCGCTCCATCTTCACTTCCAGTGCGGCCTGCAGGCCACCTTGCGCGGCGGCGTCGGACAGGCGGGCCAGCTCGTCGCGCGCGCGCTGCTCTTCATCGGCCAGGGCCTTGGCCTGCTGCGTGGCGGTTTCGATGGAACGGTTGAGTTCGGCGCGGCGCGCTTCCAGGCTGCGCTGGGAAAACGTGGCCTCTTGCGCCTGGCGCTCCAGCGTGCGCTGCTGTTCGCGGCAGGCGGTGAGCTTGCGCTCAGCCTCGATGACCTTGTCGCCCAGCTGGGCCTCGCGCTCCTGGCTGTCGGCCAGCTGCATGTCCAGTTCTTCAAAGCGTGCCTCGGCGGCCACGCGGCGCTCCTGCAGGTCGGCCAGCTGGGCTTCCACCTCGGCCAGATCGCCGTCGATTTGCTGGCTGCGTGCGCGGGTCTGCTCGGCCAGCTGGGTCAGGCGCAGGGTTTCGACTTGCAGCTCGTGGGCACGACTTTGTGTTTCGGTGGCTTCGCGGCGTGCGGCCACGAGGCGCTGGGAAGCATCGGCATACGCAGCCTCTGCGCGGACCAGGGCCGTGCGCGATTCTTCCGCGATCAGGGCCTGCGCGCGCAGCTCTTTTTCGAGGTGCTCTATTTCCTGCGCGCGGGCCAGCATGCCGGACTGCTCGGAGTCCTGCGCGTAAAAGCTCACGCTGTGGGCGCTGACCGCATGGCCGGTAGGAACAAACACCACCTCCCCGGGTTGCAGCGTGCTGCGGCGGGCCAGGGCGTCGTCCAGCGTGGGGGCGGTGTAGCAGCCTTGCAGCCAGTCCACCATCACGGCACGCAGGCCGGCGTCGTTCAGGCGCAGCAGGTCGGACAAGCGGGCGTGGGGTGACGATGGCTCGGGGTGGCCTGCTGCGGGGGCGCTGTAGAAGGCCAGCCGAGCTGGGGGCGCATCGTTGCCGCCGGAACCCAGGAAGCCGCGCACCATGTCCAGGCGCCCTACCTCCAGCGCGGCCAGTCGCTCGCGCAGGGCCGCCTCGAGCGCGTTTTCCCAGCCGGGCTCGATGTGGATGCGGCTCCATAGGCCTTGCAGGCCGTCGAGCCCATGTTTGGCAAGCCAGGGACGCAGCTTGCCATCGGTCTTGACCTTTTCCTGCAGCGCCTTCAGGGCCTCCATGCGGGCCGACAGGTCGGCCTGGCGAGCGCTTTCGGTGTTGACGGCCTGCTGGCGCGCGCGGCGGTCGTCGTCGAGCTGGGGTACGGACTCCTGCAGCTCGTGCAGGCGGGCTTCGGTCGTTTCTGCGATCTCTTGCGCTTCTTCGAGCTGCTCGCGCAGGTTGGTCAGGCGGGCTTCGTCGGGCGCGGCCAGCGCGTTGCGGTCGGTGCGCAGGCGCTCGAAACGGGCGTCGAGCTGGCGGCTTTGCTCGTCAAAGCTGCGCTGCTCGGCAGCGAGCACGCCAATCTGCTGCTGCACCTGCACCACGGCAGTCCGTTGCTCGGCCGTGCGGCTTTGCGCCTGGCGCAGGGCCTCTTCCAGGTCGGGCAGCTGCATGGCCTGTTCTTCGACCTGGGCGGCCAGCATCTCGGCGCGTTCTTCGGCGTCCACCCCGGCACCGGCCAGGTTTTCGAGTTCGATGTCGGCCTCTTCCTTGCGGGCCTGCCACTGGGCGATCTGCTCGGCCAGCGTGACCAGGCGCTGCTCCACGCGCTGGCGGCCTTCTATCACGTAGCGGATCTCGGCTTCGAGCTTGCCGACCTCGGCCGTGGCTTCATAAAGCTTGCCCTGGGCCTGGTTCACCTGGTCGCCAGCGGCGTAGTGGGCCTGGCGGATGGTTTCGAGGTCAGACTCCACCGCGCGCAGATCGGCCATGCGCGATTCCAGGTCGTTCACGGCCTGCAGGCCGTCCAGGCGCACCTTGTTCTGCTGTTCCTCAGCCTCGGCCCGCTTCAAAAACCACAGCTGGTGCTGCTTGAGCGTGGCGTCGGCCTGCAGGGTGTTGTACTTGGCGGCCACCTCGGCCTGCTTTTCGAGCTTTTCGAGGTTGGCGTTCAGCTCGCGCAGGATGTCTTCAACCCGCGTGAGGTTCTCGCGCGTATCCGACAGGCGGTTTTCGGTCTCGCGGCGACGCTCCTTGTATTTGGAGACGCCCGCAGCCTCTTCGAGGAACAGGCGCAGTTCCTCAGGGCGGCTTTCGATGATGCGGCTGATGGTGCCCTGGCCGATGATGGCGTAGGCACGGGGCCCCAGGCCCGTGCCCAGGAACACGTCCTGCACGTCGCGGCGGCGCACGGGCTGGTTGTTGAGGTAGTAGCTGCTGGTGCCGTCGCGCGTGAGCACGCGGCGCACGGCCACCTCACCGTACTGGCCCCACTGCCCGCCCGCGCGGTGGTCGGAGTTGTCGAAGACCAGCTCCACACTCGCGCGGCTGGCCTGCTTGCGGGTGGTGGTGCCGCTGAAGATCACGTCCTGCATGGACTCGCCGCGCAGCTCGCTGGCCTTGCTCTCGCCCAGCACCCAGCGCACCGCATCCATGATGTTGGACTTGCCGCAGCCGTTCGGGCCCACCACGCCGACCAGTTGCCCGGGCAGCATGAAGTTGGTGGGTTCAGCGAACGACTTGAAACCGGAAAGCTTGATCGAGGTGAGACGCACGGGTCAGGGGGCGGGCAAAAAGAGGAAGAAGGCTGGGGTGCAAAAAGTGGCGCCAGACGGACGTTCCGGGCCGGAACACGCAGGCCGCAGCAAGGGCGGAATGATACCGCGCCGCCCGATGACCACGGGCCCTTGGCAGCATGCCCAGACGCCAGAGCGAGGGTGCGACAGAAACATTCGGAAAAAACAGGCCCTACCGCTTATCCAGCAACGATTTCACGCTATGAATATTGATATTCTGCAGCAGTGCCAGCAAGGCCCGGGGCCGGATGGGGCAGCGTTCCTGGGTTACGCGCCGTGTGCGTCGTGTGCGTCCTGCGGGTCCTGCGCATCCACCCCATTGGTTTTGCGCACCAGTGCCTCAAACTCGGCCACGGGCACGGGCGGGCTGAAGAGGTAGCCCTGCCAGGCGTGGCAGTTGTGGCGCTCCAGAAACTCGCGCTGGGCCTCGGTTTCCACCCCTTCGGCGATCACGCGCAGGCCCAGGCTGGTGCCCAGGGCCACCACGGTGCGGGCGATGGCGGCGTCGTTGGGGTCGGTGAGCACGTCGCGCACAAAACTTTGGTCGATCTTGAGCTGGTCCAGCGGCAGGCGCTTGAGGTAGGCCAGCGACGAGTACCCGGTACCAAAGTCGTCCAGCGAGAAGCCCACGCCATATCCCTTGAGCTGGCCCATCTTTTCGATCGTGTCTTCCACGTCCTGCAGCAGCAGGCCTTCGGTCAGTTCCAGCTTGAGCTGCGGCCCCTGCGCGCCTGAGCTGGCCAGTGCTGCCAGCACCTGGGCCACAAAACCGGCCTGGTGGAACTGGCGCGGGCTCACGTTCACGGCCAGCCCCAAACCCGCCAGGTCGGCGTGCCGCGCCCAGCGGGCCAGTTGCGCGCAGGCCGCCTGGAGCACCCATTCACCCAGCGGAAGGATGAGGCCGGTCTCTTCCGCCAACGGAATGAAATGCGCAGGCGAGACAAACCCGTCGCGGGGATGGCGCCAGCGCAGCAGCGCCTCGGCCCCCGTGATGCGGCCCCGGTCGATCTGCGGCTGGTAGTACAGCTCGAACTGGCCCTGCGCCAGGCCGATGCGCATGTCCAGCTCCAGCGCGGCGCGCGCGCTGACAGCAGCCTGCATCTGGGGGTCGTAAAAGCGCAGGGTGTCGCGGCCCGCATTTTTGGCCTGGTAGAGCGCCAGGTCGGCCCGCTTGAGCAGCTCGTCCACCGTCTCGCGCATGCCGCTGAAAATGGTGACCCCCATGCTCAGCGAGCTGTGGTGCGCCGCGCCGTTGAGCACGTAAGGCTCGCGCAGGGCGGTCAGGATGCGCTGACCCACCTCTTCGCTGCGGGCCGCAGCCTCCTCAGGGTTGTCGCCCAGGTCTTCCAGCACCACCACAAACTCGTCGCCGCCCTGGCGGGCCACGGTGTCGTCCTCGTGCACGCAATTGCGCAGCCGGTGGGCCACCTGCAGCAGCAGGTTGTCGCCGCTGTCGTGGCCCCGGGTTTCGTTCAGTGTCTTGAAATTGTCCAGATCCAGCAGCAGCAAGGCGCCGCTGCGCTGGTGGCGGGCACTGGTGGCCAACGCCTGCTGCAACCGGTCCATGAGCAGGCGGCGGTTGGGCAAGCGGGTGAGCGGGTCGTAGTAGGCCAGGTTGTTGATCTCTTCCTCGGCCGCCTTGCGCTGACTCAGGTCCTGCATGGTGACAAGGTGCCCGCCCTCCACCACCACCCCCGACACCTCGACGGGCCGCCGTGTGCCATCGGCACAGCGAATGGTGTACTCGCGGGCGGGTATCACCCCGTCGCCCGCCACGGCCTGCTTTGCGGCCTGGCGCCAGGCATCGTGGACAGCGGTGCGTTCAGATTCGTCGGGGTAAGCGCGCTGCCACCAGGTTTCCACGTCCGGTACGTCTTGCGCCGTGTAGCCGCAGATCTGCACGTAGCGGTCGTTGCGAAAACTGATGCGGCCGTCGGTCTGGACCAGGCACAGGCCCATGGGCAGGCGTTCCAGGATGCCGCGCAGCCGGTGCTCGTTGCTGCGCAGGGTGTCTTCCATGCGCTTGCGCGCGGTGATGTCCTGCACCACCGCGATGTGGTGGTCAGGCCGGGCCCCGGGTACCCACATGGGCGACACCGTGAGGTCCACCCACGCGATGTGCCCGCTCTTGTGGAGGTAGCGCTTTTCGAGCCGGTACTCGGGCACTTCGCCTTTCTTGAGGCGTTCCAGGTGCTGTGTGTCGGCCTCCAGGTCGTCAGGATGGATGAGGGCCTGGACATGGAGCGCAGCCATCTCCTCAGGGCTGTAGCCCACGATGTCGCAATAGCGCTGGTTGGCGCGTAGAAATCGGCCGGTGGTGGTGTCCAGCAGCGCCACGCCCACGCTGGCCTGGTTGAATAGGGCATGAAACCGTTCTTCGCTTTCGCGCCGGGCATCTTCGGACACCTGGGCCCGTGCGAGGGCCAGCGTGCGCTGGCGCACCAGCAGGCCCACGGTAGACGCCAGCAGCAAGGAGACCAGCGCACCGCCCAGCCCCACCAGCACAGGCAGCCGCGCCTCGGAGGGCGACAGGAACGAGCGGGCCGGGTAGAAGGTCAGTCGCCAGCGCCGGTCATGCACCTGCAGGTCGCGCACAAACGGCTGCGCGCCCGGCAATGCCGCCGATGACTGTGCCAGCAAGGGCCGCACCGTGGAGTCGGCAGAGCCTGCCCGCACCGAACCATGGTCGGCCATGGACACAACGATCCCGTTGAGCAGGCCCTGGCTGCCCAGCGCCTGCACCAGGTCATACACCCGGATGGTGGATGCCACGGCCCCCAGAAAACGAGGCTCCGGCGTGCCCGCCGTGTAGTCGAAAACCGGCACGCGGATCACGAATCCCTGGCGGTGTGTTTCTTCCTGCAGCAAATCAAACGGGGCAGAGACCACGGTGTGGCCGCTGTCCCGGCTGTACTGCATGGCGGCCAGATTGGTGGGCTGGCTGCTGATGTCAAAGCCCAGCACACCTTCGTTGCCTGCCATGGGCCACAGGTATTCGGCCACAAAGTATTCCGCCCGTTCGCCCGGCGGCCGGATGGTGAAGTTGGGGTAGCCCTGGGAGGTCAGCGAAGTGTCGGCACGCACGCGGGCTTCGTAGGCGGCCCGCTCGGCGCCAGGCACCCAGCGGGTGAACGACAGGTTGCGCACACCGGGGTAGCGCTGGCCCACCTCCAGGTCGCTGGCCGCGCGCTCAAACTCCAGGCGCGTGAGGTGGGGATTCGCCGTGAACAGGCCGCGCAGGCCGTTGACGACTTCGGTATGCCCTTCGATGCGCTGGCTCAGCGCATCGGCAAACCCGCGCGCCTCCTGCATGAATCGCGCGCGCCCGACCTGGGCCACAGAGTCGGCCTGCTGCCAGGCCAGCCAAAGGCTCACCGTTACGCCGAGCACAGCCACGCCCAACCCGGCCATCCAGTGCCGGTATCGACCGTTTTGCGTCAGTGGGGCCATGGCGTGGGGCGGGTGGGCGTTGGCATTCGGTAGCAGAGCAGAGCCTGGACAAAGGTACCTGCGTTATGGGTATGTGCCATGGCAGCCGCACCAAGGATTCGGGCAAAGCGCAGGATAGCGGCAATCTGCCATCCGTTGGAGCAAGCGGCGGCACAACAACTGGTTACCAATCAGTTATTTGGTAGAAAGTGCCGTCAGCGCAACACCCTCATGCGTCGACAGCTATGAATTGATGAGCGGTTTTCATAACCCAGGTCAAGAGAGTGTCTGCCCCTGGCGGCCCGCCACCGGGTAGGGCGCAAAGCGGCTTCGATTCTCGTTCACATCCAGCGCGCGCCCTATGGGGGGAAACGCCCGCTGCGGGCAGGCGTCGCGCTCACACACCTTGCAGCCCATGCCGATGGGCACGGCGGCCTCGGGGTTGGCTAGGTCCAGCCCGCGCGAATACACCAGCTGTGGTGCGTGGCGGATGTCGCAGCCCAACGCCACGGAGAACTCCTTGCCTGGCACGCCCCACCCTCCCCCGCTGCGCGCTACGGTGCGCGCCACCCACAGGTAGGCGCGGCCGTCAGGCATGCGCGCCACCTGTGGCACGGTGCGGCCGGGCTGGGCAAAGGCCTCGTACACATTCCACAGCGGGCAGGTGCCGCCGATCTTGCTGAAGTGAAAGTGTGTGGCCGACTGCCGCTTGCTGATGTTGCCCGCGCGGTCCACCCGGATAAAGAAGAACGGTACGCCGCGCGCGCTGGGTCGCTGCAAGGTGGACAGGCGGTGGCACACCGTCTCGAAGCCCACACCAAACTGCTGGCCCAGCCGGTCGATGTCGTAGTGCGCCGCTTCGGCCGCCTGCAAAAAGGCCGTGTAGGGCAGCACCAGCGCCCCCGCAAAGTAGTTGGCCAGACCGATGCGCGCCAGCGCCCGGGCCTGGTCGCTGGACAGCCCGGCGCTGTCGGCCAAGCGCTGCAGCTCCGCGCCCTGCTCCAGAAACGCCAGCTGCGTCGCCATCTGAAACGCGCGCTGCCCGCGCTCCAACCCCGCCGCCAGCTGCAGCAGCCCGGCCTCGGCCTGGAACACGCGCTGCGCCTGGCCAGGCAGGTCGGCCACATCCACCACGCGCACCCCGTGGGCCACGAGCAGGCGTTGGGCCAGCGCCTCATCGGCCCGGCCGGGCAGCAGGCCCCAGTCGGCGGCACATCGCTCGGCCGCGTCGTCCAGCTCGGCAATGTGGTTCTGGCGCGCAAAGAAGAAGTCGCGTACTTCTTCATAGGCCATGGGTGGGTGCGGGGCCAACACGCCCTCGCCGCTGCGGTCATTGCCCAGGGCCGCCAGCCGCTCCAGGGCCTGCCGGTGCCGCTGGTGGAGCGCCAGTAGTGTGCGCGCGACGGCAGGCATACCTGCGGCCAGCTCGCGGATCTCGGCCAGCGAGACGGCATCGCCCGCGCCCTCCCCGCCCACACCCGCAGGCAGGTCCGCCAGCACCTCTCGAAGGCCGGTGATCAGACGCGCCTCGTCGTCGTCCGAAAAGCGCTGCACATCCACACCGAACACGGCGTTGATCTTGAGCAGAACGGGCACCGTGAGCGGGCGCTGGTTCTGCTCCAGCTGGTTGAGGTAGCTGGCCGACAAGTCCAGCGCCCGGGCCAGCGCCACCTGGGTCATGCCGCGCTCTTCGCGCAGGCGGCGCAGGCGCACACCCATGAAGGTTTTTTTCATTCCATCTTTCTCAGTGGTGCTTGGTAGCACCTTCACCATCATTCGCAATATTTGCAAATTGACGGTTTTGCATTCGCAATCATTCGCCAATTCAGCCCTTACAGAGGGGTGCCATTGTGCGTAAATTGCGAAGCATGACAACCCCCACTGGCACCGTCGAGCTGACGGAAATCGTGTTCCCCGCCGAAGCCAACCACTACGGCACGCTGTTTGGCGGCAACGCCTTGCAGCTCATGGCCAAGGCGGCATTTCTGGCAGCGCGCGGCGCCGCACAGCGCGATGTGGTGATGGCGGGCGTGACCGACGTGCGTTTTCTGGCCCCCGTGCCCGTGGGCCATGTGCTCACGCTGCGCGCCTGGGTCAGCCGCATCGGGCGCAGCTCGCTCACCGTGTGCGTGACCGGTCTGGCCGCCACGCTGGGCTCGCCACCGGAAGAGGTGCTGAAGGGAATTTTTGAAATGGTGGCGGTGGATGGCAAAGGCCGCCCCGCTGCCATCGCCAACGCATACGTAAACCAGGAGACCGCATGACTACCACCGTTGAAACCCCGGGCTTCAAGCCCAAGAAGTCCGTCGCGCTCTCGGGCGTGACGGCGGGCAACACCGCCCTGTGCACCGTGGGCCGCACGGGCAACGACCTGCACTACCGGGGCTACGACATCCTCGACATTGCCGAGGTCTGCGAGTTCGAAGAGATCGCCCACCTGCTGGTGCACGGCAAGCTGCCTACACGCGCCGAGCTCCGGGCCTACAAGTCCAAGCTCAAGGCCCTGCGCGGCCTGCCGATGAGTGTGAAGCAGGCGCTGGAGCAACTGCCCGCCGCCAGCCACCCCATGGACGTGATGCGCACGGGCGTCTCGGCCCTGGGCTGTGCGCTGCCTGAAAAGGACGACCACAACCTGCCGGGTGCGCGCGACATTGCCGATCGGTTGATGGCATCACTCGGTTCGATGCTGCTCTACTGGCACCACTGGGCCAGCTCGGGCCGCCGCATCGAGGTGGAGACCGATGACGACTCCATCGGCGCGCACTTCTTGCACCTGTTGCACGGCTCCAAACCCAGCGCTGCCTGGGAGCGTGCCATGCACACTTCGCTCAACCTGTATGCCGAGCACGAGTTCAACGCCAGCACCTTCACCGCCCGCGTGGTGGCCGGCACGGGCAGCGACATGTATTCGGCCATCACCGGCGCCATCGGCGCGCTGCGGGGCCCCAAGCATGGCGGCGCCAACGAGGTGGCTTTCGAGATCCAGAAACGCTACGACAGCCCCGACGAGGCCGAGGCCGACATCCGCCGCCGCGTGGATGCCAAGGAGGTGGTCATTGGCTTCGGCCACCCGGTCTACACGGTGAGCGACCCGCGCAATGTGGTCATCAAGGGCGTGGCACGCAGCCTGTCAGAAGATGCCGGCAGCACCAAGATGTTCGATATTGCCGAGCGGCTGGAGACCGTGATGTGGGAGGCCAAAAAGATGTTCCCCAACCTCGACTGGTTCAGCGCCGTGAGCTACCACATGATGGGGGTGCCTACCGCCATGTTCACGCCGCTGTTTGTGATTGCCCGCACCAGCGGCTGGGCGGCACACATCATCGAGCAGCGGCAGGACAACAAGATCATCCGGCCGAGTGCGAACTACACAGGGCCAGAAGACCTTGTGTTTGTGCCCATCGAAAACCGCGCGTAGTGCCCAGCTGCCCCTCTTTCTTCCTCCCTCTCCCCTCGCGGGAGAGGGCCGGGGAGAGGGGGTGAACGAGCACTGCGTCACCTTGCAACCGCCCCCTCTCCCCCAAACCCTCTCCCACGAGGGGAGAGGGGGGTTAACAGCCGGGCGCCAAAATGCCCCGCCATTCCAGCCCATGATGAACACCCAATTCCGCCGCCCCTTGCCGGGCACCACTTTGGACTACTTTGACGCCCGCGTCGCCGTCGAAGCCCTGCAGCCTAACGCCTGGCCCACCCTGCCCTACACCGCCCGCGTGTTTGCCGAAAACATCGTGCGCCGCGCCGATCCGGCCACCGTCAACGACTGCCTGCGCCAGCTCGTCGAGCGCCGCAGCGACCGCGACTTCCCCTGGTACCCGGCGCGCGTGGTGTGCCACGACATCCTGGGTCAGACGGCGCTGGTGGATCTGGCGGGCCTGCGCGATGCGATTGCCAAGGAGGGCGGCGACCCGGCCCAAGTGAACCCCGTGGTGCCAGTGCAGCTCATCGTGGACCACTCGCTGGCCGTGGAGTGTGGCGGGTTCGACCCCGACGCCTTCGCCAAGAACCGCGCCATCGAAGACCGCCGCAACGAGGACCGCTTCCACTTCATCGAGTGGACCAAAAAAGCCTTCGCCAACGTGGATGTGATCCCGGCGGGGAACGGGATCATGCACCAGATCAATCTGGAAAAGATGTCGCCCGTAGTCCATGCCGACCGGGGCGTGGCCTACCCCGACACCTGCGTGGGCACCGACAGCCACACACCGCATGTGGACGCCCTGGGCGTGATCGCCATCGGCGTGGGCGGCCTGGAGGCCGAGAATGTGATGCTGGGCCGCGCATCGATGATGCGGCTGCCCGAGATCGTGGGCGTGCAGCTGACCGGCCAGCGCCAGGACGGCATCACCGCCACCGATGTGGTGCTGGCGCTCACCGAGTTTTTGCGCAAGGCCAAGGTGGTGGGCGCCTACCTGGAGTTCTTTGGCGAAGGCGCGTCCAAGCTCACGATTGGCGACCGCGCCACCATCTCGAACATGGCGCCCGAATACGGCGCCACGGCGGCGCTGTTCAGCATCGACGAACAGACGCTGGAGTATCTGACGCTGACGGGCCGCGAGGCGGAACAAGTGAAGCTGGTCGCGACCTATGCCAAGACAGCGGGATTGTGGTCCGACACCCTCAAACATGCGGTCTACGCGCGCAACCTGGTGTTCGACCTGTCGAGCGTGGTGCGCAACCTGGCCGGCCCCTCCAACCCCCACGCGCGCGTGGCCACGTCCGACCTGGCGGCCCAAGGCATCGCGGGCCCCTGGGCCATGCCCGCACCACAGGACGGCACGATGCCCGATGGCGCTGTGGTCATTGCCGCCATCACCAGCTGTACCAACACCAGCAACCCGCGCAACGTGATTGCTGCGGCCCTGCTGGCGCGCAACGCCAACCGGCTGGGCCTAGCACGCAAGCCTTGGGTAAAAACCTCGCTAGCGCCCGGCTCCAAGGCAGTGGAGCTGTATCTGAAGGAAGCCGGTCTGCTGGTCGACCTGGAAAAGCTCGGCTTTGGCATCGTGGGCTTTGCCTGCACCACCTGCAACGGGATGAGTGGGGCGCTGGACCCTGCCATCCAGCAGGAGATCATCGACCGCGACCTGTACGCGACCGCCGTGCTCTCGGGCAACCGCAATTTCGACGGGCGCATCCACCCCTATGCCAAGCAGGCGTTTCTGGCCTCGCCCCCGCTGGTCGTGGCCTATGCGATGGCGGGCACGGTGCGTTTTGACATCGAAAAGGATGTGCTGGCGGTGGTGAACGGAAGAGAAATTCGTCTCAAAGACCTGTGGCCCAGCGACGCGGAAATCGACGCCGTGGTGAAGACTGCCGTGAAGCCCGCGCACTACCGCACCGTGTACGAACCCATGTTCGCCATCCGACCGGGCGATGGCGAGCGCGTCTCGCCGCAGTACGGCTGGCGAACGCAGTCCACCTACATCCGCCGCCCGCCCTACTGGGACACCGAGGGCATCGGCGCACTGGCCGCCCACCCGCGCACCTTGCAGGGCATGCGCCCGCTGGCCCTCCTGCCCGACAACATCACCACCGACCACCTCTCGCCATCCAACGCCATCCTGCCGGACAGCGCAGCGGGTGAATATCTGGCGCGCATGGGCGTGCCCGAGGAGGACTTCAACTCCTACGCCACGCACCGGGGTGACCACCTCACCGCCATGCGCGCCACGTTTGCCAACCCGCAGCTCGTCAACGAAATGGCTGTGGTGGATGGCCAGGTGAAAAAAGGCTCGCTCGCCCGCGTGGAGCCCGAGGGCCAGGTGATGCGCATGTGGGAGGCCATGGAAACCTATCTGAACCGCCGCCAGCCGCTCATCATCATTGCCGGTGCCGACTACGGCCAGGGGTCCAGCCGCGACTGGGCCGCCAAGGGTGTGCGGCTGGCGGGGGTGGAGGTGGTGGTTGCCGAGGGCTTTGAGCGTATTCACCGCACCAATCTGATCGGGATGGGTGTGTTGCCGTTGGAGTTTGAGGTGGGGGTCAATCGCATCACGCTGGGGCTGGATGGGAGGGAGGTGTATGACGTGGAGGGTGATCTGATGCCCGGTGCGAAGGTGATGCTTGTTGTTCAAAACAAGCTGGGTGAGGTGGTGAAAGTGCCCATGCGCTGTCGGCTAGACACTGCAGAGGAGGTTTCGGTGTACGCGGCGGGTGGTGTGCTGCAGCGTTTTGCGCAGGATTTTTTGGCGGCGCGGGCTGGGGTCGCCCCCTCTCCCCAACCGCTCTCCCGCGAGGGGAGAGGGGCTCGCGCACGATGACAATCGCTGCTATTTATCTTGCTCCCCTCGCCCCTTGTGGGAGAGGGGCCGGGGGAGAGGGGGCCTACCCATGGACCAACGCCAATTCACCAAAACCCTGCGCCAGAACATGACCGACGCCGAACAGCTGCTCTGGAGGCACCTGCGCGCCCACCGCATGGACGGCCAGAAGTTCCGCCGCCAACAACCCATCGGCCCCTATATCGTGGACTTTGTGCATTTCGGTCTGCGGCTGATCGTGGAAGCCGATGGCGGGCAGCATGTGGATTCGGAGCACGACGCTGCCCGCGACGCCTGGCTGCACAGCCAGGGCTTCACCCTGCTGCGGTTTTGGAACAACGACATCCTGCACAACACGGATGCGGTGCTGGAAAGCATCTGGAATGCTGTGCGTACGGGCACCCCCTCTCCCCCGGCCCCTCTCCCACAAGGGGCGAGGGGAGGAACACCATGAACAACCATCCTTCTCAAATCAAAATCCCTGTCACTTACATGCGCGGCGGCACCAGCAAGGGCGTTTTCTTTCGCCTCGACGACCTGCCCGCCCCCGCCCAGCAACCCGGCCCGTCGCGGGACGCGTTGCTGCTCCGCGTGCTGGGCAGCCCTGATCCCTACGGCAAGCAGATCGACGGCATGGGCAATGCGTCGTCTAGCACCAGCAAGGCCGTGATCCTGTCGCGCAGCACGCGGCCGGGCCATGACGTGGACTACCTGTTTGGGCAGGTATCCGTCGACCAGCCCTTTGTGGACTGGAGCGGCAACTGCGGCAACCTGTCGGCCGCTGTGGGGCCATGCGCCATCCACATGGGGCTGATCGATGCGGCGCGGATTCCGCAGGACGGCACCATCCCCATCCGCATCTGGCAGGCCAACATCGGCAAGACCATCGTGGCGCATGTGCCCATTGCCCATGGGCAGGTGCAGGAGACGGGCGACTTTGAGCTGGATGGCGTGACCTTTGCGGCGGCCGAGGTGGCGCTGGAGTTCATCGACCCCGCCGACGATGGGGATGAAGGCGGCGCCATGTTTCCGACTGGCAATGTCGTTGACACCTTGGAAGTCCCGGGCGTCGGCAGCTTTGCCGCCACGCTGATCAACGCGGGCATCCCCACCATTTTTCTCAACGCGCAAGAGCTGGGTTACACCGGCACCGAGCTGCAGCAGGCCATCAACGGCGATGCAGCGGCACTGGCGCGCTTCGAGACGATCCGTGCATACGGCGCCCTGAGCATGGGCTTGATCCAGCAGCTGAGCGAGGCCGCCACCCGCCAGCACACCCCCAAGATCGCCTTCGTCGCGCCGCCTGCCAGCTACACGGCCTCCAGCGGAAAAGCCATTGACGCCAAGGACATCGACCTGCTGGTGCGCGCGCTCTCCATGGGCCAGCTGCACCACGCCATGATGGGCACGGCGGCCGTGGCCATTGGCACGGCCGCAGCCATCCCCGGCACGCTGGTCAACCTGGCAGCGGGCGGGGGCGTGCGCAGCAGCGTGCGGTTTGGCCATCCCTCGGGCACCTTGCGTGTGGGGGCCGAGGCAGTCCAGACCGACGGCCAGTGGACAGTGATCAAGGCCCTCATGAGCCGCAGCGCCCGCATCCTGATGGAAGGCTGGGTGCGTGTGCCTGGCGGTATTTTTTGAGTTTTTTGGCCCCTTCCGCCCGTCCATCAAGCCTTAACAGCTACAAAAACAGTAGCAAATCAAGTCCCTTGCAATTCATGAACACCAAACAACAACTCAAGGCCCTGGCCCACGCCCGCCGTGGCGTCATCGTGCCTGGCGCCTTCAACGCCCTCTCCGCCCGCGTGGTGGCCGACCTGGGGTTTGAAGCCATTTACATCACCGGCGCAGGCGTCACCAACATGTGGTTCGGCCTTCCGGATCAGGCCTTCATGGGGCTGACCGACATTGCCGACCACACGGCCCGCATACGCGACGCGGTGGAGCTGCCGCTCATCGTGGATGCCGACACGGGCTTTGGCAACGCACTCAACACCTACCACGCGGTGCGAACGCTGGAGCGCGCAGGTGCCGACTGCATCCAGCTCGAAGACCAGGTCAGCCCCAAGCGCTGCGGGCATTTCAGCGGCAAGGAGGTGATCGGCACCGACGAGATGCTGGGCAAGATCAAAGCCGCCGTGGACGCGCGCCGCGACGCAGGCACACTCATCCTGGCGCGCACCGATGCCTGCGCCACCCAGGGCTTCGAGGCCGCCGTGGAGCGCGCCCAGCGGTTTGAGGAGGCCGGTGCCGACATCCTGTTTGTCGAAGCCGTCACCACGCTGGACGAGATCCGCGCCCTGCCCCAGCGGCTGGCAGCGCCGCAGCTCATGAACATGGTGATCGGCGGCAAGACGCCCATCACCAGCGCCGAAGAACTGGCCGCCCTGGGCTACGGGCTGGTGCTGTACGCCAACGCCGCGCTGCAGGGCGCGGTGGCGGGCATGCAGAAGGCGCTGACCGTGCTGCGCGACACCCAGCGCATTGATGAAGACCCCTCCCTGGTGGCGCCGTTTGCCGAGCGCCAGCGGCTGGTGCAAAAAATGGCCTGGGATGCGCTGGAAGAAAAGTACACCTAAAAAGTGCCTAAAGCGCCTTAACCACAGGCGCTAAACGCTATCAATTGAATAGCAATCCGTAGTCGCCTAATGGATATCCCTTGGGCTGCGGGCTGCATCCATGCCGCACAACAAGGGGGCGCACGGCACAATGGGTCTTCTTGGCACCTTGTGCGCGCTTCCCTTCATGCAAAGCATCCCTTCTGAGAACGTGGTGGACCTGCTGCTCGACGCGGTCTGCGTCGTCCATGTGGACAGCACCATTGAGTTTGTAAGCCCGGCGTTCGAGCGCATCTTTGGCTACGCCCCCGAGGAAGTCATTGGCAAGCGCATGTTCGACCTGGTGCACCCCGAAGACCTGGCAGTCACCCAAAGCCAGGCGCAGCGTGTGATGGATGGCCATCTGCAGTTGCAGTTTGAAAACCGCTATGTGCGCAAGGATGGCTCCATCGCGCACGTCCGCTGGACTGCGCGCTGGTTGCCTGACAAGCAGCGGCGGCTGGCGGTGGCGCACGACATCACCGAGCGCAAGTTCACCGAGTCCATGCAGGCGGTGATCTATGCCATCTCCGAAGCCGCTCACACCACACACAACCTGCAGGCGCTGTTCCAGCACATCCACCAGATCATCGGGCGCCTGCTGCCTGCCACCAATTTCGCGGTCGCGCTCTACGACGCCTGCAGTGATTCATTGAGTTTTCCGTACCACGTCAACGAACCGGGCGCCGCCCCCACGCCCCCGGCGCCAGTGCAGGATGCGCTGTGTGCCGAGGTGATCCACAGCGGCAGCACCCTTCTGTTGACGCCCGATACCCCCGACAACGCCGACCCCCGCGCCGCGCAACTGCGTCGGCAGCTACCCCAGGAACACGCACCGCTCTACTGGCTGGGCGTGCCGCTGCAAACCCAGAAAGGCGCCATCGGTGCGCTGGTACTGCAAAGCTACACCGAGCAGGCCCGCTACACCGAAAAAGACAAGGAGCTGCTGCAGTTTGTCTCCACCCAGGTCGCAGCCGCCATCGAGCGCAAGCAGATGCATGAGCGCCTGGAGCACATGGCGCAGTACGACCAGCTCACGCACCTGCCCAACCGCCAGCTGTTTCTGGACCGACTCAAGACCGCACTGGCCCGCGCGCGGCGCGACCAAAGCCTGCTGTCGCTGCTGTTCCTCGATCTGGACGACTTCAAGCAGGTCAACGACACCCTGGGCCATGCCATGGGCGACCTGCTGCTGCAGCGGGTGGCCCAGCGGCTGCTGGAGTGCGTGCGCGGCTCGGACACCGTCGCGCGCCTGGGCGGCGACGAATTTGTGGTGCTGCTCGAAGGCGGCCATGCCCGCGAACACGCCGCCGCAGCGGCCGACAAGATCCTGGCAGCCTTCGGCCAGCCATTTGACCTGGAAGGTATCCGCCTGAGCATCCAGCCGAGCATCGGCGTGGCCATCTACCCCGAGCATGGGGGCGAAGAACACCGGTTGCTGGGCCATGCCGACGAGGCGATGTACCTGTCCAAGAAAAGCGGCGGCAACCAGGTGCGGGTGGCTTCACCCCGGGATGGGCTGGTGCCTTGACGCTGGTTGCCGCACCGCCAGCCTGCTGAGCAGACCCGCCGCGCCCTCTCTCTTTTACCTCCACCCAAACCCTTTATTCCAAACGTTCCACGCCATGCTCTACAACGCGCTCCAGCTCGCCCATGTCCTGTCCATCATCGTGTGGATCGGTGGCATGGTGTTTGCCCATTTCTTTTTGCGCCCCGCAGCGCAGTCGCTGGAGCCCCCGCAGCGCGTGCGGCTCATGCACGATGTGCTGCAGCGCTTTTTCGCCGCCGTGGGGGTGTCCGTGCTGGTGGTGCTGGGCAGCGGGCTGTGGATGATCGGCCGCGTGGCGAAACAAACGGTGCAGGCCGGGGGCAGCTTTGCCATGCCACTGGACTGGACCATCATGGCCACGCTGGGCCTGGCGATGATGGTCATCTTCGGGCACATCCGGTTTGCGCTGTTCCGACGCCTGCAGCGGGCGGTGGCTGCATCGGATTGGCCCGCCGGCGGCAAGGCCCTGGGCAGCATCCGCAGCTGGGTGGGCGTGAATCTGGCCCTGGGCGTGGTGATCGTGGTGGTCACGCTGCTCGTCTAACGGTGGGCGCCCGCAAGCGACCTGTTGGCCACCACACGCCCTGCGCTGTACCCCATTGATGAAACGCATTGCCTGGATCTCTTGTGCGGCCCTGGCCGTGTGCCTGCTCACCGCAGGCGCGGCCAGCTGGTGGGCGCAGCACCGCGTTGACAGTGCCCTGGCACAGACGGCACAACTGCAGCGCCAAGTGACCGAACTCAACAATGCGCTGCTGGGCTATACCCGCTACACCAGCTACCTCACCGCAGGCAAACAGACGCTGGCCGAGCAGATGAAGCTGCTCGCCGCCACCGTGGTCCGCGAAGAAGGAGCCACGCAGATCATCGAAAAATCGGTGCTGGGCATCGCATCCACCGGTGTAGTAGCCATCACCTACACCGCCGAATACGCCTTCGGCTTTGACCTGCGCCCCGAAAGCTACGAGCTGCACGCCACCAACGGCGGCATCGAGGTGCACATCCACCGCCCCGCGCTGGTGGCCGCACCAGCCGTTACCAACCTGAAGCACCGCATCCTCTCGGGCGGGCTGCTGACCGACAACAAGGGCGCTGTCATCAAGCTGAGCCAGGAGGCCGCCAAACGCGCTCGCCAGCAGGGCGAGGCCATGGCGTCCGATCCGGCCGTGCTGGCGCTGTGCGAAAAAAGCCTGACCGAGTTTCTGTACGGCTTTCTGACCAAACAGCCCGGCGTGAAGCAGGTGCCGCGCATCCGCGTGGTCTACAAACCGTCGGCGTAGGGGCCTGCTCCTACCCCAATTCCCCACCCATGGGGCTGACCCTCATGGTCCTGAGTGCATTGCGGCCGGGCGCCACAGAGCGGTACCACCGCACGTACCATGGTGGACAAGGAGTTCTGACTTTGTTCCGTTTTTTCGAAAGCCGCCTTCCCCCCTATCCCCCCGCCGAACCTCACCTGCCCCCCAAAGACTTCATGGCCTTTGTGTGGGATGGCACCCGTGGCCTGCGTGGCTATGTAGCAGCCATGGCAGGCCTGTCTGCGGCCATTGCCATCTATGAAGCGCTGCTGTTTGCGGTGCTCGGCCATGTGGTGGACTGGATCTCCAGCACGGCCCCGGGTGCGCTGTGGGCCCAGCGCAAAGGAGAGTTGATGGGCATCACCGCCCTGCTCCTGGCCTCGGTGCTGCTGGTGGCCGTGCAGACCAGCATCAAGCACCAGGTGCTGGCCATCAACTTCCCACTGCGCTTGCGCTGGAACTTTCACCGGCTGATGCTGGGCCAGAGCATGGCGTTCTACGCGGACGAGTTTGCGGGCCGCATCACCACCAAGATCATGCAGACGGCCCTTGCCGTGCGCGACATGATCTTCACGACCACCGACGTGGTGATCGGCATGGGCATCTACCTTGTCACCATCCTCGTGTTGCTGGCCGGGTTCGACGCGCGGCTGCTGGCGCCTTTTGCCGCGTGGATGGTGGCCTATGGCCTGGCCTGCTGGTACTTTGTGCCGCGCCTGGGCAAGGTGGGCAAGGCGCAGGCCGATGCGCGCTCGGTGATGACCGGGCGCATTACCGACGCGTACACCAACATCGCCACCGTCAAGCTGTTCTCGCACACGCGGCGCGAGTCTGAATTTGCGCGTGCCGCCATGGACGCGTTCAAGCTCACGGGCTATGCCCAGATGCGCCTGGTGAGCCGGTTCGAGATCGTGAACCACATCCTGGTGGTGGCCATGATCCTCAGCGCCTGCGGCACCGCGCTGTGGCTGTGGTCGGCGGGCGAAGTCGGTGCCGGTGCCGTGGCCGCCGTCACCGCCATGACCCTGCGCGTGTCCGGCCACGCCCACTGGGTGATGTGGGAGATGACCACCCTGTTCGAGAGCGTGGGCACCATCCAGGATGGCATCAACACGCTGACCAAACCCCGCACCGTGGTGGACGCGCCCGACGCTAAACCACTCGTTGTGACGCAGGGCGAAGTGCATTTTGAGGGCATGACCTTTGCCTACGGCAGCGGCCCCGGGGCCCGCCCGGTCATCGACCGGCTCAACCTGACCATCCGCCCCGGGGAGAAAATCGGCCTGATTGGCCGCTCGGGCGCGGGCAAGTCCACGCTGGTCAACCTGCTGCTGCGCTTTCATGACGTGCAGTCGGGCCGCATCCTGATCGACGGGCAGGACATCGCCCATGTCACGCAGGACAGCCTGCGCCGCAACATCGGCATGGTCACGCAAGACACCTCGCTGCTGCACCGCTCCATGCGCGACAACATCCTGTACGGCCGCCCCGACGCCAGCGAGGCCGACCTGCACCAGGCGGCCGAGCGCGCCGAGGCGGCGGATTTCATCGCCACGCTCACCGACCTGCAGGGGCGCACAGGCTATGAGGCCCATGTGGGCGAGCGCGGCGTCAAACTCTCGGGCGGCCAGCGCCAGCGCGTGGCCATTGCACGCGTGATGCTCAAGGACGCGCCCATCCTGCTGCTGGACGAAGCCACCAGCGCGCTCGACTCCGAGGTGGAAGCCGCCATCCAGCAAAGCCTGGACGGCCTGATGCAGGGCAAGACGGTGATTGCCATTGCGCACCGGCTGTCCACCATTGCCGCCATGGACCGCCTCATCGTGATGGACGCAGGCCGCATCGTCGAAGAAGGCACCCACGCGCAGCTGCTGGGCCAGGGCGGCGTGTATGCGCGGCTGTGGGGGCACCAGAGCGGCGGGTTCCTGGGCGAATCGGAAGAAGACTGAGTCGGCGAGGACGGATACGAGCCACATGGGCGACACGCTGTCGCGCACGCGGCTGTGCGGCGGGTGTATTGTCCCTACGGTGGCGGGTTTCAACCACCGGATGGAATCGCACCAATGATCAAAGTCACCGCCGTTTACCGCTGGCGTGAAGGCGCCACCTTCAACCACGACTACTACCACTCCGAGCACATGCGCATCGCCCGCGCAGCATTGCAGCCGCTGGGCCTGGTGCGGCTGGAGAGCGACCGTGTTCTCTACCCTGGCGAGCCGCGCCCGGGCCAGGTGGTGGCGCTCACCAACGCATTCTTCAGCGACCTGAAGCAGGCCCAAACGGCGGCCAAGGCGACGATGGCCGAGCTGTCGGCAGACATTCCTAACTACACCAACATCCAGCCCGAGTCGTACTTTGCGCAGATGCTGGCGCACGAGGTAACGACCGGTCAAGAACGCGCTTAGCCGCGCTCGCGCACCGCCTTGAACAGCAGGCCCAGGCATACGGCCATGCCCACCATCGGCACTGCGGCCAATACGGCCACCACAGCGCGCGCCAGGGGCGACCAGTCAAAGTCGCGCGCTGTGCGCCAGGCACCAAAGGCTGCGACCAGTCCCAGGCCAAACATGCCCATGCGGAAGCTCGCACCGGGCTTGAAGAAGGCGATGAGCAGCACGGCATTGGTGACGCCGATGGCCAGCGCAACATGGCCCAGGTGGAGGGAAAACGAGGACTGTGCGCCGTGCCTGTGCCCGTCGTCTTCCTCCTCCTCATCGTCCACCCGGCTGCGCGAGCGGCTGGGCGACGGCGGCTGGGAAGGCTGGGCACGCGCAGGCGCTACGGGGGCTGCAGGGGCACCATCGGCCCGCCCCCACTCCGTGGCGGACAGTCCTGCAGCAACTGCACCAGCCACTGCGGCAGATGACGAGGCGCCAGGCGCTGCGATGCTGGGCGACAGCCCACGCTCCTGCAGCACGGCGCGCAGCCGCCCCGGCTCGCGCAAGGCCGTCACCACCGCCCGCACAGGCCCCTGGTCCTGTGGCTTGATGCGCAGGTCGGCAATCTGCATGGTGGTGCCACGCGTATTGGCCAGCATGAACAACGCCTTGGCCACCATTGCGTCTTTGGGGCCTCCCTTGCCGCTTTCGACGAAGGTGCCCAGGTTGTACGTGGCGTCGGCGTGGCCTGCCTCGGCCGCCTGGGCATACCAGGCGCGGGCCTGGGCCAGGTTCACGGGGCCGCCATAGCGGCCATGTTCGTCGCTGGTGCCCAGGTGAAACGCGGCGTGCGGATCGCCCTCGCGGGCGTACCAGCCCGGCAGGTCGCGCAGGGGGTTGCCGGTCCACACCACCGGCGCCGGCGCAGGCGCGGCCGGGGTCATGGGCGCAAGGCTCAGGCCACCCGGCGATTCTGACGCTTCCTGGGCCTGCTTCTTTTTCAGCGCCTGCTGCCGCTGCTCTTGCGCGGCGGTGTTCCACTTCGCGGCCTGCTGCGTGTCCACTGGCCCACCCCAGCCGCGCTCGTGCATCACGGCCAAAAGGCGCTTGGCGGGCTCGTAATCCCATTCGGCCGCACGCTGGCACCAGGTGCGGGCGTTTTCGTAGTTGGGCTGCTCCCAGCCGATCACGACATCCAGCGCGTGCAGGAAAGCCGCGACCTCATGCCCCTGTGCTGCGGCGGGCTCCAGGGCGTCGGTGGCTTCAATGCGCCTGCGCGAGTACAGCGCCAACTGTTCGCAGCGGGCCACAGCGTCGTCCACCGCCTTGCGCTCTTCGTCTACGATGCGCAGCAATTGCTCCCCAGGGGCAGCCTTCAGTCGCACCATCAGTGCCTGTACACGCTCCTTGGCTTGTTCCGGAAAGCGCCCATAGAAGGCCTGGGCATCCTTGCGGGTCTCTGCGTCGTGGGCGCCCATCAACTGCAGCGCGGCCGCCAGGTCGAAGTGCCTGCGCTGGCCCATGGTGCCAAAACGCAAGGCACGGCCCAGGGCGTAGAGGGCGTGAGGGTTGCCGCGCGCGGCCCAGCGGCGGTATTCGGCCCAGGCGGTGGCGTCGTCGCCCGCCTTGCGGGCGCGCGCCGCACGCTGCACGGGCAGATCGGGCTCTTCGGGCGCATCGCCGTTGGCCAGGTAGTGCACGCCGCTTTGCGGGTCGTACAGGTTCAGGCCCAGGCGCACTGCCTGCTCCCAGCCATCGTCAAACGGAGCGCCCCAATCCGAAGCGCGGGTGTTGATGCCCACGCCCCAGGTCGGGTCGGTCATTTCAGGGCCGCCAAGGTAGATGTCCCAGAACCCGGGAGAGCGCTGCTCGACGGCCTGGGCCCAGGCCGCGAACTTGGGGTTCATCGGCACCTGGGGGCCCACCTCCGCACGCTCGTACTGCGCGTCCGCCTCGGCCTTGGTGGTGGGCCAGGGCCAATCGGCGGGCTTTTCCCAGATCTGGATGGTGTAGCTCACAGGTCCCTCCTCGGATGCCGCAGGGTGCGCGGCGTGTTGTGGTGTTGTCTTTCGTCAAGCGCGAGCGAATTCTAGGAGCGGCCCCCCGCCATGCCCCAGAGGCGCACCCCACCAGTTTGTCCAGTGACGCAGCAGCACCACACCCGGATGTTGGCGCGCAATTTTGGGTAAAAATGGGCCTCTGCGCTCGTCCATCAAGCCCAAATAGCTCCTACTTTTATAGCAAACCTATGTCCCAGCCGCCACGCCCTGCCCTCGCTCTCGCCATGCCCGTGCCCACCGGCGATCAGCTCAAGGCCGCCCGCACTGCCGCGGGGCTGAGCCAGGCCCAGGCGGCCGAACTCATGGGCTACCCGCTGCAGACCGGCAGCCGGGGCGGCGTGCAGTCGCGCACCTGGCAGGCGCTGGAGAGCATGAGCGACGAGCGCAACATGCAGGGGCCGGTGTTTGCGATGTTCCTGCTGCTGACCGGCCAGCACCCCGACTTTCTGCTGACCGCGCGCTCTGCGGACGGCAGCGGCAGCGCCACCGGCTGACCAACTCGCATGCGCTGACACCATAAAAAAGCGGAACAGCCCGCAGGCGGTTCCGCAAAGTCTTCACAGGGAGATCAGAGTTAGGCAGGCGTTCAATCTACCTTGATATTGGCGGCCTTGATAACCTGAGCCCACTTCTCGACTTCGGCCTTCTGGAACGCAGCAATCTGGGCCACGGTCATGTCGGCGGGCTCCATGCCAAAGCCCTTCAGGCGGGTTTGCATGTCCGGCTGGGCCAGGATCTTGCGGATCTCGTCGTGCAGGCGCGTGACCACGGGCGTGGGCGTGCCAGCCGGCACAAAGATGGCCTGCCAGGACTGCACCTGGAAGTCCTTGAGTTCCGCCACGCCGGACTCGGCCACGGTGGGCACGTCGGGCATGGAGGCCAGGCGCTGGGGTGAGGTGACGGCAATGGCGCGCAGCTTGCCGCTCTGGATGTGCGGCGCGGCCACCACCGTGGTGTCAAACATCATGTCCACCTGGCCGCTGATCACATCCTGGATGGCCGGGCCGCTGCCCTTGTAGGGGATGTGGGTGAACTTCACGCCCGACTTGTACGCCAGCAACTCCACGGCCAAATGCTGCGAGCTGCCTGTGCCGGCCGAGGCCGACGACAGGCCGCCTTGCTTGCCCTTCGCCCCCGCCAGCACGTCCTTGAGGGTTTTGTAAGGGCTGTTGGCCGCCACCACCAGCACGACCGGGTTGGTGCCGATCAGCGTGACGGGGCTGAAGGACTTGATGGGGTCGTAGCCCAGCTTGGGGTAGAGGCTCACGTTGATGGCGTGCGAGCTGACGGTGCCGCCCAGCAGGGTGTAGCCATCGGGCGCAGAGCGCGCAGCAGCTTCAGAGCCGATGCTGCCCGCCGCGCCGCCCTTGTTCTCCACCACCACCGTGGTGCCCAGGGGAGTACCCAGTTGCTGGCCAATCAGCCGCGCCAGCGTGTCGGTGGTGCCACCTGCAGCAAACGGCACCATGTAGGTGATGGGTTTGCCGGTGGGCCAGGTGCCCTGGGCTGTGGCGGGCAGGCTGACAAGGGTGCTGAAGGCTGCGGCCGCCAGGGCGGCGGTGTGGATGAGGGTTCTGCGTTGCATGGTGGTGTCTCCTGGGTGTTTTGTGAATGGTGAACGGAACGGCGATAGAAAAAACGGAGCGCAAAAAAGCCGGTGCAGCTGGCGCGTGCAATGCAATGGACGCTCAGGGCAGATCGACGATCTCGACCCAATTGGGGTTCTTGCCCACCGGCACCCGCGTGGGCGTGCCGGGGATGCCGGTGGCCGGGTCGATGGGGTGTAGCGCCAGGTGGTGCGACTCCTGCCCTGCCGCGATCAGAAATCGGCCTGAAGAATCCACCGCAAAACCGCGCGGTGATTTCTCGGTGGGCACCTGGCCCAGCGGCTGCAGCTGGCCGGTGGCAGCGTCGACGCGAAAGCTGCTCAGCGTGCTGGAGGTGCGCTCGGACGCATACAGCGTGCGGCCGTCGGGCGACAGGTGAATGTCGGCGGCCCAGGGCTTGCCGTTAAAGCCTGCGGGCAGTGCCGTGGTGCGCTGCACCGGGCGCAGCGTGCCGCGCTCCTTGTCGTAAGCCATCACATGTACGGCGGCATCCAGCTCGTTCAGCACATACATGGTGCGCTGGGCGGTATCCCACACAAAGTGGCGCGGGCCGGATTTTTCGGGAGCAACCTGCGTGAGCGCGGGTTCATGGGCGGTGAGCCGGCCGCTCTCGGCATCAAAACGCCACGCCGAAAGGTTGTCGCCCCCCAGGCTGGTGGCAAACACATGGCGGTTGGCCGCATCGGCGTGGATGGCGTGCGCGTGGGGCGCCGTGGGGATGAGCTGCTGCACCGCGCCCACCGCCCCATCCTTGCCAATGCTGTTGACCGTGATCTTGTGGCCGGGGTACGAGGCCGCAAACAGCCAGCGGCCCGTGGCATCGGTGTCGATGTTGGCCATGCTGTCGGCCAGCGGGGCCTCGCCCAGCTTGCGCAGCTTGCCGCTGGTGGGGTCGATCGCCAGGCTCACCACCCTGAAAGGCTGCGAGCGCAACGCCACGTACAGCACCTTCTTGTCAGGGCTCACGGCCATCGGCATGGCGGTGCCGCCCAGCGGCACGGTGTCTACCGGCTTGAGCGTGGCAGTGTTGCGGTCCAGTTCCAGCACCGAGACATCCTGGCTGTCCGCGTTGGCGACATACACCCAGGTTGCCGCCCAGGCGCCGGGGGTGGACAGCGCGGCAACGGCTGCCAGTGCCAGTTGTGCCACCCGGGTGCGTATGCGTGGTGTAGAGGTCATTGCCGTCTCCCGAAGGGGTCTGCGCGGTAGCAGGGCCTGGACCGCGGGTTGTGTGGGTGGATGGTCATCTGCCGGGCTGTGTGCTGAGGCACCCAGCTGTTGGCGGAGCGGTTGAGTTTTGTCATACGTTATATGTTGTCGTACAACAAAATCAGCATTGTCACCACAAGCCTGTCTTACACACGCAGGGATTACCCGAATTTCGACGAACAATCTGCAAGGATTCCTCACCTGCCTGGCAGAGGAGGAATGCGGTCAGGAAAGAGCTAGTGAAAACCCTCAATCCGCCCTAAGGCCACCCAAAATTCTCACGGCATGTATTGCCATTTTGCAATCTTAGTTGTACGATGACTAACAACATCACTCAGGAGACATTCCATGACCCTGCGCCGTAGAGCCGCCCTTTTCGCCTGCATCGCCACCCTGGCAGCGGCCTCCGCCACCGCACAAAGCGCAGACTGGCCTGCAAAAACCCTGCGCATCGTGGTGCCCTACCCGCCCGGCGGCAGCTCGGACATCATTGCCCGCTCCATCAGCCAGGCGATGTCCGAGGCGCTCAAGCAGTCCGTCATCGTGGAGAACAAGCCCGGCGCCAACGGCAACCTGGGCGCCGACTTTGTGGCCAAGGCCGAACCCGATGGCTACACCATGCTGCTGTGCGACGTGGGCGCGCTGGCCATCAGCCCTTCGGTCTATACCAAGCTGTCGTTTGACCCCTCCAAAGACCTGCGTGGCGTGACCATGCTGGCCTACTCGCCCCACCTGCTGGTGGTGCATCCCTCGGTGCCCGTCAGCAACCTCAAGGAGCTGGTGGCGTACTCGAAGAAGAACGACCTGAACTTCGCCGTCACCGCCACCGGCAGCGCCCCCCACGTCGCTGGTGTGGCACTGGAACGCGCCGCCGGTGCGCGCTGGCAATACATCCCCTACAAGGGCGGCGTCACCGCCATCCAGGACACCGTGGCCGGGCAGACGCAGATCCTGATGAACGGCATGCTCGCCACCCTGCCCCACGTGCAAAACGGCAAGCTCAAGGTGCTGGGCGTCTCCAAGGCCACGCGCATGCCGCTGATCGGCGACGTGCCCACCATTGCCGAGCAGGGCGTGCCCGGTTTCGAATCGGGCACATGGCAAGGCATTCTGGTGCCGCGTGGCACGCCGGAAGCCGTCGTGCAGAAGCTCAACAAGGCGCTGATCACCGCCATTCGTGCGCCCGAGATCCGTTCGCGCCTGGCCGGCCAGGGCGCCGAGGTGGTCACCATGACCCCTGCCGAACAAGACCAGTTCTTCGCCAAGGAACGCGCCCGCTGGGCCACCGTGGTGAAGGCCGCCAACATCAAGCTCGACTAAGAAGGTGTCAGCGAACCTCTCATGCCCGCTCATCCCGTCACAACACGCCCGCTCGTCGTTGCAAATGCTCGCCATAGCCCGCGCTATGGCTGCGCTTTGCGCCTAGACCGGCCGCGTTTTGGCAGCCTGCTCGGACATGCGGTATTCACTCACACCTTCTCCCTCGCCTTCCCATTTCCAACTACCGCCCCGCACTGACATGACTCCCCAAGAACTGAAAACCATCATGGGCTCCGGCCTGCTGTCGTTCCCGATCACGGACTTTGACGAGCAGGGCGAATTCCGCCCCAAGACCTATATCGAGCGCCTGGAATGGCTGGCCCCCTACGGCGCCAGCGCGCTGTTTGCCGCCGGTGGTACGGGCGAGTATTTCTCGCTGTCGGGCCCCGAGTACGGCCAGGTCATCAAGACCGCAGTGGATACCTGCCGTGGCAAGGTGCCCATCATTGCCGGTGCCGGTGGCCCCACCCGTACGGCCATTGCCCATGCGCAAGAGGCCGAGCGCCTGGGCGCCCACGGCATCCTGCTCTTGCCACACTACCTGACCGAAGCGGGACAGGAAGGACTGATCGCCCATGTGGAGCAGGTCTGCAAGAGCGTGAAGTTCGGCGTGATCGTCTACAACCGCGACCGCACCAAGCTCACGGCCGAGTCCCTGGCCATCCTGGCCGACCGCTGCCCGAACCTGGTGGGCTTCAAGGACGGCGTGGGCAACATCGAGGTGATGTCCTCCATCTACATGAAGATGGGCGACCGCTTTTCGTACCTGGGCGGCCTGCCCACGGCCGAGGTGTATGCGGCGGCCTACAAGGCGCTGGGCACGCCGGTGTATTCGTCGGCGGTGTTCAACTTTATCCCCAAGACTGCAATGGAGTTCTACAAGGCCGTGGCCAGTGACGACACGGCCACCCAGCACCGCTTGCTCAAATCCTTCTTCATGCCCTACCTGGCCATCCGCAACCGCGTGGAAGGCTATGGCGTCTCCATCATCAAGGCAGGTGCCCGCATCGTGGGCCACGACGGCGGGCCGGTGCGCGCGCCGCTGACGGACTTGAAGCCCGGCGAGATGGAAGAGCTCAAGGCGCTGATCGACAAGCTCGGCCCGCAGTAAGTGTGGCCTGACGGATGCCTCCAAGGGCCTGGTTTTCCAGGCCCTTTTTTCAGCGATTCCACACACCACGCGCCTGGCCGTGCACGGGCGTGTGGTGCCAACGCGGCACGCCAACACACAACACCATCAGGAGACAGACAACATGCTCAAGACCCTCATCCTCGCCGCAGCCAGCGCCCTGGCCCTTGTCACGCTGAGTGGCTGCGCCAGCCACGCGACCACCGCCGCGGCGACCCCTGCACCGGCCGCTTCCGAGCAGGCTGTGGCCGCCGCTGCCGAACGCCTGCGCTTGGCCATGATCGATCCCACGCCCGCTGCGCTGACTGCCCTCGTGGCCGACGACCTGAGCTATGGCCACTCGGGCGGCCGCGTGGACACCAAGGACAGCTTCATTGGCGATCTGGTGGCGGGCAAGTCTGACTTCGTAACCATCGCCATCACCGACCAGACCATCAAGGTGGTGGGCAACTCTGCCATCGTGCGCCACACCCTCACGGCCGACACCAACGACTCGGGCAAGCCCGGCAAGGTGCAGATCAAGATCCTGGGCGTGTGGCAACAGCAAGGCGGCCAGTGGAAGCTGCTGGCTCGCCAGGCCGTGCGTGTAGCGGCATGATGTAGCCCGCAGGGCCGCCACGCGCGGCCCTTTGTTTTTATTCCGGCGCCCCCCGAAACCCTTCACAGCCCCATGACAGCTACCTCCCAGCCCCGCATCCTGCAAATCGGCCGCCTGCCCTTGCCCGCCCTCGAAACCGAACTGGCCGCACGCTACAGCGTAGCCTGCCTGGCCGACCAGGCCGACCCGCAGGGTTTTCTGGCGGCGCACGGTGCGGAGTTTTCGGGCGTGGTCACCACGGCGTCCATCGGGCTCCAGGGCGAGGTGATCGCCGCACTGCCCCACCTGCAGGTCATCAGCAGTTTTGGCGTGGGCTTTGATGCGCTGGATATCGGCGCGGCCAAGGCGCGTGGCGTGCAGGTGGGCTACACGCCCGGCGTGCTCAACGACTGTGTGGCCGACATGGCGTTTGCGCTGATGCTGGACGTGTCGCGCGGCATTGCCGCCAGCGACCGGTTTGTGCGCCAGGGCCAATGGCCCAAGGCGCGGTTTGCGCTGGGCACGCGGGTGTCGGGCAAACGCCTGGGCATCGTGGGCATGGGCCGCATCGGCCAGGCCGTGGCCGAGCGCGCGGCGGGCTTCCGCATGGAGGTGGGCTACCACAACCGCCGCCCGGCCGAGGGCTGCGCGCTACCCTACTTCGAGTCGCTGACCGCACTGGCCGAGTGGGCCGACTACCTGGTGCTGACAGTGGCGGGCGGCGCGGGCACGCGCCACCTGGTCAACCGCGATGTGCTCGATGCCCTGGGCCCGCAGGGCTACCTCATCAACGTGGCGCGTGGCAGCGTGGTGGATGAGGCGGCGCTCATCGACGCCCTGGCCGAGCGCCGCATCGCCGGTGCGGGCCTGGACGTGTTCGACAACGAACCCCATGTGCCCGCCGCCCTGATGGCGCTGGACAACGTGGTGCTCACCCCCCACACCGCCAGTGCCACGCACGAAACCCGCCGTGCGATGGCGGACCTGGTGCTGGAGAACCTGCATGCGTTCTATACCTCGGGTGCCGTGCGGGTGCCGGTGCCAGGCACGGTGGCTGGCTGACCGTTGGTTTTTCAAGCTTTTTAGGCTCTCTTCCATTTCGGGTGGAACGCCACATTCCCCACCAGAGCCATGGTCAGGCCCTTGCTTTTCGCAAAGGACTGCCTGGCAGGTGAGTGAGCTTGCCAGCAATCAAGAACGCCATGGCGATGAAGTGATCGGTGGTGCCATAGCCACGCGCCTTGGCCTTAGCTGCTTGCAACAGTGAGTTCACCGCCTCCACATAGCCGGTGTGCAGATGAGAAGCATCAAACGCCTGGAGTATTCCCGCCCAGTGTTGCTGGATGGTCTTGGCCAAGTCCTTGAAGGGCTGCAAGCGGCTGCGTTGCGCCCAGTGCAGCCATTTCTTGAGTGCCTGTGCACTGCTGGCGGCATCCGCGTCTGAGTTCCTGTAAACATCGCGCAGCGCCTCCTTCATCCGCCACGCCCTGGCGGTCTTCAATCGGGTGCGAGGCAGCCAATCCATCTTTGCCTGCTCTTTGTCCGTCCACTTGGCTTTGTCCTTGAGCCAGCACCAACGGGTCTTCTTGAGCCAGCGCTCGCCCCGGGCCTCTTCCCGCCGCACTGCGTCCACTGCCCGGTTGGCCATCTGCACCACATGAAAGCCATCAAAGGCAATGGCCGCCTGGGGCAAGTGCTGGCCTGCTCCTGCGATAAAGGCCTTGGACATGTCCATGCACACCACCTGGATGGCTTCGGGCCTGCCTTGGTGGCTCTTGAGGTCCGCCGCAAAGCGCTGCACGGTGCTGGCATCCTTGCCGGGTGTGGCGTAGATCAGTCGCGCCCGCTCAAGATCGTGCACCAGGGTGATGTAGCTGTGGCCTTTGGCGCAGCTGGTCTCATCGATACCGATGACCGCCACACCCGCGTAGCTCTCCTTGGCGCGCGCCAAGCTGACATGGGCATCGATCTGGCGCCACAAGGCGTTGTCCGCACAGCGCAGGATGCGTGCACACGCGGCCACCGGCATCTCACGGGCCAGCGTCAGAGCCAGAGCCTCGAACATGAGCGTGAAGCGGCTGCCCTCTCGCGCCCAGGGAACACTCAGCTGGGTCGTAGAGCTGCAGGCGCTGCATGACACGCGAGGCAGCGCGCAGTGCACGTAGGCTTCGAACTGAAAGAAATCAAGATGCCGCCAGCTGCGCTGGCGGTGGTCATGCAGTTTCTGCTCAGCTGCGGCGCAAACGGGGCAGGCGGCACTGCCCGATTGCCAGACCACGTACAGGTCGATGCGGCTGCGCTCGACATCCAGTGCAACACGCTCCACAGCCCAGGGCGCGGCCAGCCCCAACGCTTGGCAGAACAACGCTTCTTGCATCGGGAGGGCTCCTGTTCAGGGGGTGTCAATGGATTTATTTGAACTGTAGTGTTCCACCCGAAACGGAAGAGAGCCGCTTTTTAGGCTGTTTGCGCGCGTCCATCATGCCTTGTCAGCTATCAAATAAATAGCATCAAGCTCCACACCCGGGCGCCCCTGCCTCACACCCGCCCCGCAAACACCTCCGGCCCCAAGCGGGGCTTGCGCGCCTTGCGCTCGAACAGCCACATGCCATACAGCGGCAGTGCCTCGGACAGTTGCAGCGGCACCACCTGCTCTGCCGCAGCCCCCAGCAGCGCGGGGTGTGGCAGCACGGCCAGCAGGTCAGAGCCCACCACCAGGTTCAGCAGGCTGGCAAAGTCCGGGCAGCGCACAGCCATGCGCGGCACTGGCATGCGCCGCACGCGGTGCGCCTCGGTCAGCACGTCCACCGGGCCGCTCACGCTCGGGCCCACACAGCCCCAGGCGGCGCCTTGCAAATCGGCCAGTGACCGGGCCTGCGCTAGCGGGTGGCGGCGCCGTGCATAAATTTGCGGCTGCAGCTCGTACAAGCGCCACTGCACCACATCCGGGTGGGCAAACTGGCGCGGCCGGGGCGCAATCACGGCGTCGAAACTGCCATGCAGCAGGCCCGTCAGCAGGCTCCCCTCGTCGGCGGTGGTCATCTCCAGTGAACGCTGGGGCTGCGGCAGACACCAGGCCTCGTACAGAAGCGGCCCACAGACCAGCGCGGCGGACGCCGTGAGCCCCACGCGCAACCGATTGCGGTCCACAGCGGCCCGGCGGGCCTGCGGCAAGGCGTCGATGCGCTGGGCCAGCGGCGCGCCTTCGGCCACCACTCGCCGGGCCAGGTCGGTCGGCACATAACGGCGCCCATCCCGCACCAGCAGGGGCGTGTCGAACTGCGCCTGCAGCGCCTTCATGCCCTGGCTGATGGCGGGCTGCGACACCCCACAGGCCTGCGCCGCGCGCGCAAACGAGCCTTGGTCGATGACAGCTTGGAGGTAGTGCAAGTAGCGCAGATACATAAGCAGCTTTTATGTATGAGGCGCCATTGTCTCTTGCCGCAGCCGCCGGGCGCGGCGAAGCTCTGGGCTTCTTTCTTCACCACGCTCCTGCCCATGACCACGCCACTCGACACCGTCCGCACCTACCTCGCCCACCTGCACGCCAGCCACACCGACGGGCTGATTGCCTGCTTTGAAGACGATGGCGTGGTGCATTCGCCCTTCCTGGGCACCATGCGCGCGAGCGACTTTTTCCAAAAGCTCGCCCAGGCCTCCAGCAGCAGCGTGATCACCGTGCTGGATCTGTTCGTCTCCGCCCAGCCAGACAACGGCGGCGCCGTGCGGGTCGCCGCCTACTTCCGCTACGACTGGACCTTGAACGATGGGCGCGAAGTGACGTTCACCTGCGTGGATGTGTTCACGTTTGATGCGGGCAGCACCCGCATCCGCGACATGAACATCGTCTACGACACCCACCCGCTGCGCGAAGAAGTGGGTGACAAGTACGCGCCGGATCCATCAAAGTAGCTCTACGCCCTTCAGCGTGACGAAGCTCGTCTCGCGCGTCACCTGCACAAAGTCTTGCAGATACGGCTTGGCCGACAGGCTGGGCAGGCAGGCGGCGTGCAACTCGCCGCGCAGGCCGTTGCTTCCGATGGGTCGCGCCGTCACGTACCCCCGGTCCAGATAGCTCTGCACCGCCCACAGCGGCAGCGCCGCCACGCCGCGCCCGCTGGCCACCAGTTGCAGCATAGCCACCGTCAGCTCGGTGGTGCGGCGCGGGGGGCGCACGCCGGCGGGCTCCAGCACCTGGCGGATCAGGTCCAGCATTTCGTCGGGCACGGGGTAGGTGATGATGGTCTGGTCGGCAAAGTCCTGCGCCACCAGGTGCGAATTGGCCACCAGCGGGTGCGTGTTGGCCAGCAGCGCGCGGATCTCAAAGCCAAACAGCGCGTGGTAGTCCACGCCCGCCTCGTCGGCATCCACCTCGGACACGATGGCCACATCGGCCCGGCCCTGGTGCAACAGGCCCACCGGGTCGGCGTGGAAGCCGCTCACGATGTCCAGCTCCACCTCGGGCCAGCGGGTGCGAAAGGCATCCATGGCGGGCATCAGCCAGTCAAAACAGGTGTGGCATTCCACCGCAATGCGCATCTGCCCACCCTGCCCCAGCACCAGGCGGGCAATGTCGCGTTCGGCCCCTTCCACCTGCGGCAGCATCGCATCGGCCAGCGCCAGCAGGCGTTCGCCCACGGCAGTGAACTGCGGCGGCACCGATTTGCGCTCAAACAGCGGCTGGCCGTAGCGGTCTTCCAGCAGCTTGATCTGGTGCGACAGCGCCGACTGCGTGAGGTTGAGCAACTGCGCGGCCCGTACCAGGCTGCCGCTGTCACGCAGGGCCACCAGCGTGCGCAGGTGGCGCACTTCCAGAATCGACTGATTCATTATTAATTTTCAAGTTGATCGACTAAAACTTTCGTTTGAATAATAAACGAGCCCGCGCGACCATCGGTGCCTTCATTGCATTGCTCCATTCAGAAGAAGGAAATCACCATGTCGCTCGCCGCTCCAACCACCCGCCGCCCCGTGCTCACGCACACGCTGGGCTTTCCGCGCATGGGGGCGCAGCGCGCGCTGAAATTCGCGCTCGAATCCTTCTGGCGCGGCGACAGCACCGAGGCCGAATTGCAGGCCACCGCTGCCCAGCTGCGCCAGCAACACTGGCAGGCGCAGGCCGATGCGTGCCTGGGTTGTGTGACCGTGGGCGACTTTGCGCTGTACGACCATGTGGCCAACCACATCCAGCTGCTGGGCTGCGAGCCTGCGCGTTTTGGCTTTGATGCCCACACGCCCGAGCTGGCGCGCTACTTTGCAATGGCGCGGGGTGTGTCGGCGCACGCCTCAGACGACCACCAAGGCTGCAGCGCCGGTTGCACCGCAAAACACACCACCGCTGGCCAGCCCGCGCTGGAGATGACCAAGTGGTTTGACACCAACTACCACTACCTCGTGCCCGAGTTCAGCGCCCACACCCAGTTCCACCTGGCCAGCGAGCGCCTGTTTGCTGAGGTGGCCGAGGCCCAGGCGCTGGGCCACCGCGTCAAAGCCGTGCTGCTGGGGCCGCTGAGCTTTTTGTGGCTGGGCAAATCCAAAACGGCGGGCTTTGACCGCTTCAGCCTGCTGGAGTCCCTGCTGCCCGTGTACGAAGCCGTGCTGGCACGCCTGAAGGCCCAGGGCGTGGAATGGGTGCAGGTCGACGAACCCATCCTGGGCCTGGACCTGCCCGACGTGTGGCGCCACGCCTTTGAGCCCAGCTACTGGCAACTCGCCCGCAGCGCGCCCAAGCTGCTGCTGGCCACCTACTTCTCGCCCCTGGCCGAGAACCTGCGCCTGGCCTGCCAGCTGCCCGTGGCCGGCCTGCATGTGGACGCCGTGCGCGCCCCTGACGAACTGGTGGGCGTGGCCGACTGGTTGCCGTCGCACAAAGTGCTGTCGGTGGGCATCGTGGACGGCCGCAACATCTGGCGCACCGACCTGGATGCGGCGCTGCAAAAGCTGCGGCCCGTGGCCGACAAGCACCAGGGCGAGTTGTGGCTGGCACCGTCGTGCTCTCTGCTGCATGTGCCGTTCAGCTTAGAGGCCGAAACGCAGCTGGATGCCGAGGTGAAGTCGTGGCTGGCGTTTGCGGTGGAAAAGCTGGACGAACTGCGTGTTCTTTCTACCGCCTTATCGCAAGGCGAAGCGGCGGTAGACGACGAACTGCACGCCGCCCGCACCGCCCTGGCCGCCCGCCGCGCCAGCCCACGCGTGCACCGCGCCACCGTGGCGGCCCGCATTGCCGCGGCCGCGCCAGGGGCCGATCAGCGCGCCAGCGCCTTCCCTGCCCGGCAAAAGGCCCAGCGCGCACGGCTCAAGCTGCCGCTGCTGCCCACCACCACGATTGGCTCATTCCCGCAGACGGCCGAGATCCGCGCCGCACGCGCCGCCTTCAAGCGCGGGACACTGGATGCGGCCCACTACCAACAGAAGATGGATGCCGAAATTGCCCTGGCCGTGCGCAAGCAGGAAGCGCTGGGCATTGACGTGCTGGTGCACGGCGAGGCCGAGCGCAACGACATGGTCGAATACTTTGGCGAGCAGCTCGACGGCTTTGCCTTCACCGCCAACGGCTGGGTGCAGAGCTATGGCTCGCGCTGCGTGAAGCCGCCCATCATCTACGGCGATGTGGCCCGCCCCACGCCCATGACGGTGGCCTGGACCCAGTACGCGCAGAGTCTCACCGCCAAGCCCATGAAAGGCATGCTCACCGGCCCCATCACCATCCTGCAATGGAGCTTTGTGCGCGACGACCAGCCCCGCGCCACCACGGCCGACCAGATCGCCTGGGCGATCCGCGACGAGGTGTGCGACCTGGAAGCCGCCGGCATCGCCATCATCCAGATCGACGAGCCCGCCATTCGCGAAGGGCTGCCGCTGCGCCGCGCGGGGTGGAAGAGCTACCTGGACCGCGCCACGCGCGCCTTCCGCATCAGTGCCAGCGGCGTGCGCAACGACACGCAGATCCACACCCACATGTGCTACAGCGAGTTCAACGACATCCTGCCCGCCATCGCGGCCATGGACGCGGATGTGATCACGATTGAGACGAGCCGGTCGGACATGGAGCTGCTGCAGGGCTTTGGCGACTTCAAGTACCCGAACGAGATCGGCCCCGGCGTGTACGACATCCACTCGCCCCGCGTGCCCGGCGTGCAGGAGATGGCCGCGCTGCTCGAAAAAGCCGCCGAGGTCGTGCCCGTGGAGCACCTGTGGGTGAACCCCGACTGCGGCCTCAAGACCCGGGGCTGGCCCGAGACCGAAGCCGCCCTGCGCCACATGGTGCAGGCCGCTCAGGAAGTGCGCGAGCGGCTGCTGGAAGAGGCGGCCCTGGCCTGACGGATCCCCGGCTCAACCTGCCGCGCGTTTCATCTCCGCCAACTTGACCAGCACCTGCAGCGCGTGGTTCAGCGGCGTCGGCACGCCCAAGGCGGCGCCTCGCTTGACCACATAACCGTTCAGGTGATCAATCTCGGTGGGTTTGCCCCGCGCCAGATCCTGCGCGGTGGACGAATACTGCCCGGGCATGGTGCTGGCAATGCCGCGCACCGCCGCCTGCACATCGCCCGGAATCGTCACCCCATCGGCCGCCGCCACGGCCAGGCATTCGGCCACGATGTCGGCAATCACCTGCGTCACGCCGGGCACCTGCACCAGCGGGCCGTAGGGCTGCTGCGACAGGGCCGACAGCGCGTTGTAGGCGCTGTTGAGCACCAGCTTGGCCCAGAGCGCGCCGCGCACGTTGTCTGACACCTGGGTAGGGATGCCCGCTGCCGTGAGCTGGCGGGCCACCTCGTCGCTGCGCGGCGAAGGTGCAATCACCAACTCGCCCCGGCCATGGTGCACCACATGCCCCGGGCCGCCCATGGCAGTAGCTACATAGACCACAGCGGCTGCCACGGGGGTGCTGGCGTCCAGCACGGCGCGCACGCGCTCGTCGTTGTCCACACCGTTCTGCAAGGTCAGCACCAGCGCGCCAGGCGCCAGATGGGGGCGAATCTGCTGTGCAGCGTCTTCCGAATCGGACGACTTCACGCAGAACAGCACCACGTCCGCGCCGTGCACTGCGCTGGCCTCGGTGCTGGCCGCCAGGGGCACTTGCACGTCCATTTCCGCCGTCTGCAGCCGCAAGCCGTTGTCCCGTATCGCCAGCACATGGGCCGGCCGCCCGATAAGCGTGACGGCATGGCCCGCCCGGGCCAGCAAGGCGCCAAAGTAGCATCCTACGGCGCCCGCGCCCATCACAGCAAAACGCAGCGGTGGGATGGCGGAAGGGGCGGATGCGAGCAAGGGAGATTCGGTCATAGGGCAGTCTGCAGGCTGAATCAGCGGGTGAATGAAGGTTTGAGCGCGCATGGTATCGCCCTATACCCTTACACGGAGAGAGTGAGGCCGGCAGAGCACTTTGCTTTCACGCCCCGATTGGCGCAAAATGCGCCAATCAGGAGATCGCCATGTCCGCCACTGCCTTTTCTTCCGTCAAGCTCCCCGCCCACCTGGTGGAGCAGGCCCGCCAGGCCGCGCAGCCCATGCGCCGCTCGGTGGCCAGCCAGATCGAATACTGGGCCACGCTGGGCCAGATCGTGGAACACACGGGCCTGAGCGTGCAGGAAGCCCGCAGCGCCATCGAGCAGTACGAAGCCGCAGCGGCGCGCACCGCCACCCTGGCGGCCCCCACGTCGGTGGATGCCCTCACCGCCCGCCTGCTGGCAGCCCAAACGCGCGGCACGCTGGCGCAGCGGGTGCGTGAGGTTGTGCTGGAGAACCAGGCCAAAGCCGCCACCCCTGTCGCCTCACACTGAATGGTGCCCCCCGCCCAGCAGCCCTTCTCACCGCCCCGCCACAACACGCCACCCCGCTGGTTCCACCTGCTGGCAGGCCCGAACGGCGCGGGCAAATCCACGCTGTACCGCGCCCTGGTGCGCGAAGGCATCCTGGGTCCGCCGCTGGAGTTTGTGAACGCCGACCTGTATGAACAGGCGCACCTGCAGCACATTGCTGACCCCGAAGCCCGGTCCGAAGCCGCCCGCCAATGGGCCGATGACCGCCGTGCCACCCTGCTGCGCGAAGGCGCAGACTTCGCCAGCGAAACCGTGTTTTCGCACCCATCCAAACTGGCGCTGATCGAAGAAGCCCAGCGCTGCGGCTACACCGTGGCCCTGTACATCGTGGCGCTGGACGACCCGGCCCGGCTGCTGGCCCGCGTGGCGCAGCGCGTGCGCGAAGGTGGGCACCCGGTGCCGCCCGAACGCATCCTGGCCCGCTACCCCCGCACCATGGACAACCTGGCCCAGGCCGTGCGGCAGGCGGATGTGTCCTATCTGTATGACGCTGCCGAAGCCACCGGCACCAGCACCGGGCCGCAGCTGGTGGCCGTGTGCTCCCCCGCCCAGGTCACGCCCTTGGCCCAGCCGCTGCCCGCCTGGGCGCAGCGCCTGACCGGTCAATAGCCGATACGTCCACGCGCTGCACGGGCCTGCGCGGGCGGCCCACTCTCATCTGCTGTACCGTCGGCTCAATGCCAAATTGGTCCCCTGCGCACGTCTGTATTCATTTATAGCAGTCCCTTTGATAGCAACCATGACCCCGTAAAAACCCTGAGTACATCGCGGGTGTTATCTATTTGCCAAGACAATAATTGTCTAGTCAATTAAATTCACCCTCCATGACTTCCCACACCTCCTCGCCGTCGCAGCCCGGCCCTGGCTTCTACAGCCCCCACCAGCTTCAGCCCGAAAACAGCGTGGGCTACCTGATGCGCAAGGTGATGACGTCCATCCGCACCCAGGCCGATGCGCAGCTGTCCACCCACGACCTGACCTACGCCCAGTGGCTGCCGCTGTTCAAGATCTCGCGTTGCCCCACCACCACCGTAGCCAGCCTGGCGCGGGACCTGGAGACCGACCCGGCCTCCATGACCCGCGCACTGGACCGCCTGGAGGCCAAGGGCCTGGTGGCGCGCGAGCGCTCCACCACCGACCGCCGCGTGGTGCAACTGGCACTCACCCCCGAGGGCGACAAAGTGGCGGCCCAGGTGCCCCCAGTGCTGGCCGACGTGCTCAACGGCCACCTGAGCGACTTCACCCATGACGAATGGCAACTGCTGCTGCGCCTGCTGCGCCGCATGCTGGCCAATGGCGAAGCGCTGCGCCAGCAGCGCGGCGCAGACGCCGACTGAACACACAGACAGCCCACACCGTTTTCCTCCACACAACACCCCAAAACCATTCTGGAGAACCCCGTGAACACCCCATCCCCCCTGCCCTCCACCCGCTCGGCCCTGGCCGCGCATTTCGCGGTATCAGCCCTGGCGCTGGCCGCCGCCCTCCTGCTGGTGGGCTGCGCCAGCCCCGGCACTGCCCACACGCCGCTGGCGCAAACCACCCCTTCGGCCGCGGGCCTGAACGCCGCAGCCACCGACACCGCCGCCCCCAGCCAGTGGTGGAAAGCGCTGGGTGACGAGCAGCTCAACACCCTGATCGACCAAGCCCTGCGAGGCAACCCCAGCCTGGCCGTCAGCCGCGCGCGGCTGGGGCAGGCCGTGGCACTGAGCCAGGTGCGCGAGGCGGCCAACGGCCCGCAGGCCACGCTGGGCGTGGACGCCACCCGCCAGCGCTACACCGCCAACGGCCTGGTGCCCGCCCCGGTGGCCGGCAACACGTACAACAGCGGCACCGTGCAGGCCACGCTGAGCTGGTCGCCCGACTTCTTTGGCCAGCACGCTGCCGAGCTGCAGGCCGCGCTGGGCCAGGCCCGCGCCGCCCAGGCCGATGCAGCCGCCGCCGCCAACACCCTGGCCGCCCAGGTGGGCCGCAGCTATGTGGCGCTAGCCCGGCTGGTGGCCCAGCGCGACGTGGCCGTGCGGGCGCTGGCGCAGCGCGAAGAGCAACGCAAGCTCACGCAAGAGCGCACCTCTGCAGGCCTGGACAGCCAGGTCGAGCTGACCCAGGCCCAGGCCGCCGTGCCCGATGCACGCACGCAGATCGAAGCGCTCGAAGAACAGATCACCCTGGCCCGCCGCCAGCTGGCTGCGCTGACCGGCCAGGCGCCCGACGCGCTGCCCACGGTCACGCCGCAACTCGCCACCCTGCAGCCCACCGCCGTGCCCGAGGTGCTGGGTGCCGACCTGCTGGGCCGCCGCCCCGACGTGGTGGCCGCCCGCTGGCGCGTGGAGGCTGCGACGCAAGGCGTGAATAGCGCGCGCAGCGAGTTCTATCCCAACATCAACATTGGCGCCTTCATTGGCCTGAACTCGCTGGGGCTGGACCGCTTGTTCAACGGCAGCTCGCGCCAGATGGGTGTGACGCCCGCGCTGCGCCTGCCGATCTTTGACGGCGGCCGCCTGCGCGCCCAGCTGGGCGGCCGCGCTGCCGAGCTGGACGCCGCCATCGCCCAGTACAACGCCGCTGTGCTCGATGCGGTCAAGGAAGCGGGCGACGCCGTGGCCTCCATCCAGTCGCTTACCCGCCAGCAGGCCCTGCAGGACGAGGCCGTGGCCAGTGCTGAAAAAGCCTACCGCTTTGCACAAGAGCGCTACCGCGCGGGCCTGGGCAACTACCTGGTGGTGCTCTCCACCGAGAGCCAGGTGCTGGCCCAGCGCCGCCTGGCCGTGGACCTGCGTGCTCGCCAGCTCGACACACGCCTGGTGCTAATGAAGGCCCTGGGCGGCGGCTGGACAGATGACACAGCGGTATGAAACACCCCCTGAGCCGCTTCGCGTCTTCCCCCTCTCTCGCTTCGCGGGAGGGGAACGCACCCAGTGGCCTGGCAAAGCCAGTTCCACGGGTGCACTGGCCTCGGCCGCGCCCGTTGCGTAAGTAGCTGGCAAGGCCCGACCCGATCAAAAACACATAACAACACATTCCTGAAAGACCACCGCCATGACCGCTAACAGCGAACCCCTCACCGCCAACGAAGCCAACACCGCCCGCCGCCGCGGACTCACCCTCATTGCCGCCGCCGTCGCGCTGGTGGCCATCGGCTGGGGCGGCTGGCACTGGGCCAATGGCCGCCATGTGGAGACCACCGACAACGCCTATGTGGCAGGCAACGTGGTGCAGATCACGCCGCAGATCGGCGGCACCGTGGTTTCTATCGGCGCAGACGACACCGACTATGTGAAGGCCGGGCAACTGCTGGTCAAGCTGGACCCTGCCGACGCCCGCGTGGCGCTGGAGCAGGCCGAGGCCCAGTTGGCCCAGACCGTGCGCGAAGTGCGCACCCTGTACGCCAACAACGCCACGCTGAAGGCGCAGGTCAGCCTGCGCAGCGCCGACCTGGCCCGCGCCCAGGCCGATGCCGCCCGCATGCAGGACGACGTGAACCGCCGCGCACCGCTGATGGCCAGCGGCGCCGTGGGCAAGGAAGAGTTCCAGCACGCCACTGCCCAGCTGGCCGCTGCCAAGAGCACCGTGGCCGCCGCCCAGTCGGCCGTGCTGGCCGCGCAAGAGCAGCTGGCCGCCAGCCAGACGCAGACCGAGGGCACGTCCATCGAGCAGCACCCCAACGTTGCGCGTGCCTCGGCCCGCGTCCGCGAGGCTTACCTGGCTGTGCAGCGCGCCCAGCTGGTCGCCCCGCTGGACGGCCACGTGGCCAAGCGTGGCGTGCAGGTGGGCCAGCGTGTGCAGGCGGGTGCCCCGCTGATGACGCTGGTGCCGCTGAACGACCTGTGGGTGGACGCGAACTTCAAGGAAAGCCAGCTCAAGACCTTGCGCATCGGCCAGCCCGCCGAGCTGGAGGCCGACGTGTACGGCACCAAGGTGGTCTACCACGGCACGGTAACGGGCCTGGGCGCCGGCACCGGCGCCGCGTTTGCGCTGCTGCCCGCGCAGAACGCCACCGGCAACTGGATCAAAGTGGTGCAGCGCGTGCCCGTGCGCATCGCACTCGACCCCAAGGAAGTGGCCGAGCACCCGTTGCGCGTGGGCCTGTCGATGGAAGTCAAGGTGGACACCGCCGACCAGAGCGGCAAGACGCTGGCCGACACGCAGCGCACCACGCCCGTAGCTGCCACCGCGGTGTTCGACGAGCAGTTCAAGGCTGCCGACGACGAGGTGGCGCACATCATTGCTGCCAACCTGGGCCGCAGCGGCAAGGCCGCCGTGGCCGTGGCATCGCCCAAGGTGGGCAAGGCGCCCGCGCAAAGCCAGCAGCAACACGCCTCGGCCCCGGTGGCCTCGGCAGTGCAGTCGCCTGTGGTGCAGTAAGCGGACTGGATAGCGCATGACTGCCGCCAACCCCACTGCAGACGCAGCCGATCAGGCGCCCGCCAAGGCCGCGCCCGCAGCAGCGCAACCACCGGCCCCCGCCGCCTACCCGCCGCTGCAAGGCACGGCCTTGCTGCTGGGCACGCTGTCGCTGTCGCTGGCCACGTTCATGAACGTGCTGGACTCGTCCATCGCCAACGTCTCCATCCCTGCCATTGCCGGTGACCTGGGTGTGAGCCCCGGCCAGGGCACCTGGGTCATCACCAGCTTTGGGGTGGCCAATGCCATCTCGGTGCCGCTCACCGGCTGGCTCACGCAGCGCTTTGGCGCGGTGCGCCTGTTCACCATGAGCGTGATGCTGTTTGTGCTGACCTCCTGGCTGTGCGGCTTTGCCTCGTCGCTGGAAATGCTGGTGTTCTTCCGCGTGCTGCAGGGCCTGGTGGCCGGGCCGATGATCCCGCTCAGCCAGACGCTGCTGCTCGCCAGCTACCCCAAGGCCCTGGCGGGCACGGCCCTGGCGCTGTGGGGCGTGACCACGCTGGTCGCACCCGTGGTGGGGCCGCTGCTGGGCGGGTGGATCACGGACAACATCTCGTGGCCGTGGATCTTCTACATCAACGTGCCGGTGGGCCTGCTGGCCGGGCTGCTCACCTGGGGCATCTACCGCCAGCGCGAGACACCCGTCCGCAAGCTGCCGATTGACACCGTGGGCCTCAGCCTGCTGGTGCTGTGGGTGGGCGCGCTGCAGCTCATGCTCGACAAGGGCAAGGAGCTGGACTGGTTTGCCTCGGGCGAGATCATCACCATGGCCGTGGTCGCCGTGGTGGCGTTTGCGGTGTTCCTGGTGTGGGAGCTGACCGAGAAGCACCCGGTGGTGGACTTGAAGCTCTTCAAGGGCCGCAACTTCACCTTTGGTGCGCTGGCGCTGTCGGTGGCCTACGCCCTCTTCTTCGGCAACGTGGTGCTGCTGCCGCTGTGGCTGCAGCAGTGGATGGGCTACACCGCCACCTCGGCCGGCATGGCGCTGGCGCCGGTGGGCATTTTTGCCATTTTGCTCACGCCGCTGGTCGGCAAGAAGGTGGGCCAGTGGGACCCGCGCCGCATGGCCACGGGTGCGTTCATTGTGTTCAGCACGGTGCTGTGGATGCGTTCGCAGTTCACGGTGCAGACGGACTTCATCCACATCCTGATCCCCACCCTGCTGCAGGGCGCGGCCATGGCGTTCTTCTTCATCCCGCTGACCACCCTGACCTTGGCGGGTATCGCGCCAGAGCGTATCCCGGCAGCTGCGGGCCTGAGCAACTTCGTGCGCATCACCGCCGGTGCCATGGGCACGTCGATCGCCACCACACTGTGGGAGAGCCGCGCCGCCATGCACCATGCGCACCTGACCGAAGGGCTGGTGCAGGGCCAGGGCGTATTTGCGCAAACGCTGGACAACCTCACCGCGTCCGGCCTCACGCAGATGCAGGCGCTGGCGCAGATCAACCGGCTCATCGACCAGCAGGCGTTCACACGCGCGGCCAACGACATCTTCTTGGGCTCCGCCGGGTTGTTCCTGCTGTTGATCGGTCTGATCTGGCTGACCCGCCGCCCCGCCAGAACGGGGGGCGCAGGTGCTGCAGATGCCGCTGGAGCTCACTAATTTGATAAAAATTGGCTGCTAGCGCTTATCCATAAATCGCTAGCAGCTATATTTTCAATAGCACTTTATTGCTTCCCATCAGCACGACGTCAGCCCTCCATCCCACACGGCGTGTCGGAAAACCCTGACCACCGTGCGGGCGTGGCACCTGCGGGTAGCGCGCTGGATGCACCCAACAATGCATTCACCGCAACCCACAACAAGGAACCGCCATGTCACTCTCGCTGATTCTCCTGATCGTCCTGATCCTCATCCTGGTCGGCGCGCTGCCCACCTGGGGCCACAGCCGCTCATGGGGCTACGGACCCAGCGGCGGGATTGGCCTGGTGGTGCTGATCCTGGTGATCTTGCTGCTCATGGGTCGGATATAGACCTCTGACCGCACTGCGCACATGCCGCCAGCCCCTGAAAAGTGGGCAGCGGCCACCGCAAAAAGCACAACGGCCCTTCTCGGGCCGTTGTGCTTTTTTGTGAACGGAACCGCGTATCGCGCCCAGACGAAGCCGCCGCTTACGCCACCCCAGCCCGCTTGGCGCCTGTCGCGGCAAACGCGGTCGAAAACGCAGCAAACTCCTTGTCCGCCACACTGCCATCGGCATTGCCACTGCGATCCATCAACTGCATCACGGCCTGCGAGAAGTCGCTGCCCGCCTGGGCGCCCTTGGTCTTGGCCAGGCCCTTCAAGAATTCATCCTGCGTGATGGAGCCGTCCTTGTTCGCATCAAAGCCCGCCGTCAGCTGCAACTTTTGCGCATCGTCGGCGCCAAAACGGGTCAGCAGTTCCTGAAAATCCTGAGTGGACACCGGGCGGCCCGACAACGCGGCCGACGCTGCATTGGCGGCCGAACCCGCGCTGCCGCGTGCCACCGCACCCAGGGCGTTCTCCAACTTGCCCTGCGACACCAGGATGCCCTTGCCTGCAAAGCCCGCCAGGGCCTCCGCCTGCGGGCTCAGGGTGAGCACGGCAGACGGCTCAGGCTCCACATCAGCCCCGCTGCGCCGCGACGCAGACGACTTGCCAGGGCCACCGGCGGTGGCGTTGAAAATCAAGGAGGCGACCGAAGCCAGGCCAGAGATAAGGGGGGACATCGCTGTGAACTCCTGTGTGGCGAAAGCCCCGGTGCCTGTGTCAAAAGGACAGGCCACCGCTTCGCCCAGTGAGCTGAGGGTACGCGACCCCCATTGCTGCAATGCCCGGATGAAACTGGGTAAACCGCGTTACTTCAGCACGTAGCTGGCCAGCACCGACTGCACCTCATAGATGCTGAGCTTCTTGTTGAACCGCTTTTGAAACGGCGCTGCTGAGCCAGAGATCCAGATCTTGAGCTCTGCATCCAGATCGAACGTGCCACCGGTCTCGATGCTGAAGTGCGTGATGCTCTTGTACGGGAGGGAGTGGTATTCGACCTTGCTGCCCGTCATGCCCTGCTTGTCCACCAGCACCAACCGCTTGTTGGTAAACACAAAATAGTCGCGGATCAGCTGGTAGGCATGCTCCACCACCTCCCCCGGGGCCAGGATGCGGCTGAATTCCTCCTGAATCTTGGCAGCATCAATCTTGGATGCGTTACCCATCACGCCATCAAGCAATCCCATGTTTTGTGCTCCGGTGAAGTCGTTGGATCGCGTGTTGTACCTCAACGGCTATGAATAGCCAGGCCCAAAGGCCACAAACTCCCCCACCAGCTGGCCCGCAGGCTGCCCCTGGTAGTGCAGCGCGGATGCCTGCGCGATCCGCCCTAGCCCCTTGCGCTGCAGCATGCGGGTGAACGGCTGCCAGGTCTCTGGCGCAGGCGCCTGGGCCACGGCGGTGAAGGTGCCGTCGATGGGCGCCAGATAGTCCATGGTGTTGCGCTGGATCACCAGGCGGCTGCCCAGCCCCTCGGCCGACAGCCGCAGGTGCAACATCGACCACGCAGCCAGGATGGCCACGGCCGACGCGCTACCGCCAAACACCGTCTCGCGGTGGTTGATGTTGGGAGCCAGCGGCGCGCTCAGCACCACCTGGTGCGGCGATGCCTCGACCACGGTGACTTCCATGGCCTGGGACAAGGGGATGTGCTGGTGCAGATAGGACTGAAGTTCGAGAGGGTTCACGGCTTGGCGTCAGAGGGTCAGAGGGTGACGAGATGGAGACGAAACAGGACGCTCACGGAAACTGCCCGGCCCCCGCGACCACAACTCCGTCAGAGGGCTCTGGCAGCGTGTCGATCAACGTGGCGCCGCCCAGAGCGGTGATGCGAACCTGCAGCGGGCCTGTGGCGATCGCGCTGGGGTGAACGAAGTAGTTGTAGTCGGTCCGCGCCACGGCAATCCAGTCTGCGCTGCCGCTGGGCTTGATCTCCAGCCCGGTGATGGGCAAGCGGTGGTTGCGCACCTGGATGGCCACCCACCAGCGGCTGCTGCCCTCCTTGTAGCGGTAGCTCACCGGGCCCGTGACATCACCCGGCACCACATGCCAGCGGATGGGAACACGGCCTGCGACGGGGTCGGCAATGCGGGCGAATGCGGACTCGCTCAGGTCCAGGTCGCCCGTCTTGCACTCGGGGCACTGGTCGGTGATGCGCACGGTGATGGACCCCTTGGGCCCGGTCACCGCCACGAACTGGCCGCAGACGGCACTGCCCGCGTAGTCAGGGCCGTTCATCGCCGCCACCAGGAGGTTGCTGGGGCTCGCGTCGAAAGTGCAGTTGCCCTCGCCCGTGGCGCCGTAGAACGTGCCTTCGCCGGTGTAGGTGGGCGACAGCGCACCGGGCACGGACGGTGCAGGGGATGCCCCCGGTGCGGGCGCCGGGGCCGGTGCCGGAGATGGCGCATCGGCACCTGCGGTGGGTCCGTCGGCCGAGCCGCCGCCACCGCAGGCAGCCAGGGAGACCAGCAAAAGCAGTGCGGTGAGCCGGACCCAGCGGGTTGGATGGGCCTGAGAATTTTGGGGAGTCATCGTCGTCATCCTGTGGTGAGGGCAGTGTGTTGATGGGCACCAGCCGTTCCATCCGTTTTTGGCGGGGGAGTATCGCGGTGCACGATGTGCAGAACGCCTGCGGGCTCCTGCTTCAAAAAGTCGCGCAGGAAGGCAGGCCGAATATCCAAGCCGGCCAGCTCGGCAGCAGAAAACCAAGCAAACACCAGCCTGCGAGCCCCCTCCACGCCGTCATAGGGGCCATCAGTCGCTGCCAACGGGCTGCCGGGCAGAGGGCTGGCGCGCAGATACAGCCCGATCTCGTGGTACGACACGCCCCCATAGGCAAAAAAATTCTCAGCCACCACAGCCAGGGAGCCCACGGCGATGCACGTGCCCCTGTCCGCGCCCAGCTCTTCTTGCAGCTCGCGCGCCAGGGCATCGCACGCGCTCTCGCCAGGCTCGATCGCGCCGCCGGGCAGAGCCCAGAAGCTGTCGCCGTCCAGCTGGTGCAGCAACACCCGTCCGCCGTGGGTGACGAGGGCTGCTGCGCGGTGGCGCACACACCAGGGTGGAGTGGATGGAGGCAGGCTTGGGTCAGGCATGGGAAATCAGCGTGGGGCGAAGGACAGCAGCGAGGCGATCCTATCCACTTGCGCCCGCTGGTCCACTCCCGCCGGCGATCAGCTTGAAAGCAATCGCAACAAGGCATGCCACGGTGCGTGGCGCTTCATGTTGCGCGTGCCCAGGGCACCACCACCCGGATGCAGGTGCCGCCGTGCTCGCCCTGGAGCACCTGCAAATCTCCACCCGCCAGCGTTGCCCTGTGCGCCATCCCTGTCATTCCTTTGCCAGTGGCCACCGTGCTTTGCGGCCCCGGCGGCTCCATACCCCGGCCGTTGTCGCGGATTTCCATGCACCAGGCCCCGGTGTCCGGGAGGTTCCTCGCGCGCACCTCGATCTCGGTGCCCTGCGCATGTTGCAGCGCATTGCTCAAGGCCTCCTGAACAATGGCTACGAGATGGGTCGTGCTCTCCGGGAGCGGAAAATCTGCACATGGGGGCGTTTCAACATCCCACAGCATGCGGATGCCGCGCTGCGCCAGCACAGGACAGATGCGGTATCTCAGCTGCGCCAGGCGATCCGCCAGCGGTGCGTCCGCACTGTCCATGGAATCCACGATCAACCGCAGGTCGAGCAGGCACTTCTCCAGCGCCGCATGAAGCGCGGGCTCGCGGAGCTTCGAAGATTCCAGCAAGACCAGGGCGCAGACCAGTTGGGCGCCCAGGTTGTCATGCAGATCCCTGGCGATGCGCCGCCGCTCGGCGAGGACCTCCATACTGGGCCGCGGGCTGAGCCGGGGGCGCCACTGCAAGGCCCTGGGCAGTTGCACCAGCAGCATTGCACCAAGCCCCATGGTCGCGCCCACCACAGCCATCTCCCACCACCGCTGCATTGACGAACTTACGGACCCGATCCAGTGAAATGCCACGGCAATCAATGCCATCTGTAGTAGCCAGATACCAATGCAGACGACGGCAAACCATGGTGGGCGGGTGCGAAACATAAGGGCATCTGCCTTTCCGGGACCTGCACATCTACAGCGGCTCCCTCCTATGAACGCTCGCTAAAACAGTCCCCGCAGCGAGGCAAAACGCACCGCTTGCGCGCGCGTGCGCACCTGCAGCTTGCGGTAAATGTTGCGCAGATGGGTGTTGACTGTCATGCCGCTGATCAGCAGGCGCGAGCCCACTTCGGCGCTGGTGTAGCCGCTGGCCACCATGCGCAGGATTTCTTTTTCGCGCTCAGACAGGCGCTCTGCCTCGTCGGGTTGTCGCCGCTTGGTCTCGGCGCCGTGGATGCGGTCAAAACGCTGCAGCAGCCTGCGGGCCAGGTTCGGCGTGATGGATGCGCCACCGTTGGCCACCTGCAGCACCGCCATCGAATAGTTGCGAAACCACGAGTTCTTGGCCACGTAGCCTGCAGCTCCCAGTTCGAATGCGCGCATGACCTGCTCGTCGTTTTCCATGACCGAAATGACCACGGCCTGCGCAGAAGGCCGCGCCGACTTGAGGAGCCCCAGCAAATCAAAGGCATCGCCATCGCCGAGATTGAGGTCCACCAGCAGCACATCAAAATCATGCTGCTTGATCGCTCTGCGCCCTTCCCGCACGCTGCCGGCCTGCGCAACGAGCAGGGTGCGGGGATCTGCCATCAGCTCCTGGGCGATGACAAGGCGGATATGCGGGTCATCATCCACCAGAAGCACCCGCACCGGGCTGGCCTTTTGCCCCGTGAGAAAGGCAGGCCACACAGAAGGCGGGCTGTCAAAAGTGTCGAATTGCCCGGATGACCACTGCGGCGCTGGCATTGCATCTGCAAAGGGTAAGCAGGCCAACGCCGGCACGGGCGGGTTCGGAGAGTTGTCAGGCTGCCAGTTGCTCATCACTAGAAACTCCTGCGGACTTGGTCCATTGCGACTCAATGACGGTTTTCGCTGCTGTATCTCTGTACGAGGCTCCAAAGCCGACACGGCTTTCAATTCCATTTTTTCCGCGCGCCACCCCAAGGGGCTGCGGCACATCAAGATGCGGCAAAAAAAGATTGAAATCTATAACTAATTGTGAACTTCACAAACTTCACAAATGGTTACTACCTGAAATTCAGCGCTCGTTCCCCGCTTTTTCCTATGCACAGCAGTGCGCACCTTTGGCCGTGGCAGAGGAAGCAAAGTGAAGGCAAGAAGCGGGTCGCTCCATCGATTGAGGTAGCCCGCCCAGCGTATTTGCGGCCGACACATCCAGGAACACACTGAAACCAGACAGCGCCACACGGCCATCGCCCCCTTCCGGGCACTGACCAGACAGCCTGTCCAGCCCTGCATCGCAGATTCGCTGCGGTTGCAGCATGTGTCGAAGTTCATCCTTGAAGGATCTGTCATGAAAACCCTTGCTTTCATCGCACTCAGCGCCGTTGCCACTGCCGCCCTGGCCACCGGTCCCGTAGCTTCCAGCCCGGAAATCACCATCACCGGGAACTCCACCCAGTCTGTGTCCCTGACTTCGGTGTCGGTGAACAACAACTCGACAGGCGCAAAGAGTGAAGCGTTCCAGAACCTCGCTTCCAACACAGGCAACGTCACCATCAGCGGCAACTCGGTCCAGACCGTGACCGGTTTCGGCGGAAGTCTGACCAACACCGCCAGCGGCAGCGAAGCCTATGCCAGCCAGAACCTCTCCTCCAACGTTGGCGAGGTCACCATCGGCGGCAATTCCAACCAGTTCACCGCCATGATCAATTCGTCGGTCAACAACCTGTCCAGCGGCAGCAACAGCAAGGCCGTGCAGAACATTGCCTCGAACAATGCCTGCTTCACCTGCCAGCCCACCAAGACAGTTGGCTGGCCCCACTGAGAGCGCCGCCACTGCGGCACACAACGGCCGATGGCGGCCTGGGTCCGGGCCGCGCGCAGCCGCCCGGACGTGTTTGCCAAGGAGCGCACTGGCATGGCTGCATTGGCAGCCCGGGTGCGGTCCTTTCCCCTTTCCAGGAGGTGTTCCATGAGCACACGTTTTTTTGCACGCTGGGCGACATGGGCAGCCGCCTTCGCAGCCGTGCTTTTTGCGGTCCCGGCGTGGGCCCAGGCCCCCGGCGAAGACCCGGTCGTCCTCACCAAAAAGCTCACCATCCAGATGCAGCCCACAGGGGCGGCAGCGGCATCCACAGGCCTGGACAACGCCAGCACCATGCCGTCGTGGCTGCGCGCCCGCATTGCACGCTATGAGGCCAAGGCTTTCTCCGACGACCCGGGCGGCGTTCTGACCAACAACGACGTCGTCACCACCGCCAACGCGCAAGGCATGCAAAAGACCTGCGTTCAGGAGGTGGGCAGCAACACCGTATCGGGCGCCGCAACGGGCACAGGCAAATATGGCCCAAACCAAGCCCCCCAAGTGGTGGTGCTGCGGGGCGATCTCGTCAACATCTGCAAGTAACCCGTTCTGCCCTGCAGTTCCTGCAGCGAGGAGAGACAACATGCCGCCCATCGCACTCGGCCAGGCCCGTGCCGACAAGCACACCCAAGCAGGTCCCCATCACGCAACGCTGTGGGCGGTGCTGCTGGCGCTGGTGCTTGGCGGCTGCGCCACCCCCCGGGACCCGCGCAAGGATCAGGAGTTTCAAAGCCTGGCCTCCATCACCGACCGGCCCGTGGTGCGCCCTACCCGCTCCATCTCCAGCTTTTCCGATTCGCTGATGTGCATGGACCACCTGCTGCGCGACGCACAGCTGCCGACCACGCTCATCACCAGCAAGCAGATCCCCGACTACTCCACCCGCGTGACCGTGGCCACCAAGGACATGGTGATCACCGCGCTGTCGCAGATGTCGCGCCTGAGCAATGCGTTCCGCTTCGTCGACTACGAAGTGGACATTGCGCGCCAGGACACGGTGCAGAACCTCACGACGATCCTGCTCAACAACAACCAGATGCAGCTGCAGCGGCCCGCGCTGTACCTGTCGGGCTCGATCTCGTACGTGGACCAGAACGTCATCAACAACCGGTTCGATACGGGGCTTTCCGGACCGCGGATCGACCTGGGCTACAGCCAGAGCCGCAACGCAACCATCATCGGGCTGGAGATGCACCTGGGCGACTTTCGCACCCGTACGCTGATCCCCGGGCTCGACTCGGCCAACGAAGTCATCATCGGCAACGGCGGCCAAGGCGTTGATCTGGCCGGGCGTATCGGCACCTACGGAGTCCAGTTCAATGTGGGGCGCGACTACACCCAGGGATCGGGCGGCGCCGTCCGCACACTGGTGGACCTGGCCACCATCGAACTCATTGGCAAATGGGCCCGGGTGCCCTACTGGCAGTGCCTGACGCTGGAGCAAAACCACCCCGACTTTCAGCGGCAGCTGCGCGACTGGTTTGACGAAGGCTCGCCCGCCGTGCGCACCCAGCTCATTGCGCGCTCGCTGGTCAGCCGGGGCTACCTCGCCCCCGTTGCGCAACCCCTGCCGGACAACGACCCAGCGCTGCGTAAAGCCCTGGCGCGCTTTCAGGCGGACAACGGCATGGTGGTGACGGGCGTGGTGGACTTTGCGACCTACGAACGGGCGTTGCGCCACTTTGTCGGCCTCTCGGCGGACGGCACTCTGGCCCGCATTGGCTGGGCCAGCACGCACGCAGAACCCGTGCAGCACATCGCAGCCGGGCCCGCCACGCCCGATGCCGCAGTCAACGTGGTGAGCAACAATCCGGGTGCAGCCAAGTACGGAGACCCGCCGCCTGCCCGCAGCGTCGATCTGCAGATCGAGAACGTATTGCTGGAGCGCACCGCGTTCGAGGTGGGTGAACAGGTCTTCCTGTCGGCCACCGTGTCGCGCGCTTCCTACCTGCAGTGTTTTCTGGCAGATGCAACTGGCACAGTCATCCGCCTGCTGCCCAACCAGGCCAACACCACCGGCTGGGTGTCCGCCAACCAGGCCATCCGCATCCCCGACTGGATGAGCCCCAACCCCGGCTTCATCATGGACGCGGCCAGCCCGGGCACCGAGGGCGTGGCCTGCTTTGCGACCGACGAGGACAGCACACCCCGCCTGCCCGAAGCGCTGCGCGGCCCGCCGCTCAAGCCCATCCCGAATTACCGGGCGCTGGAGCGCTTGAACGAAGCCTTCGCCACCGCCTGGGGCAGCGAGGGCTACACCGGCAACGCGGTGTACTGGCAGGTCGTTCCGCGCCGGCCCCTACCCGCAGCAGCCACTGCGCCAACGCAACCCGCCCCGCGCAAGTGAAAGACCACAGGCACAGCACTGTGCGCGCACACGCCATGACCACAACCCCATCGACCACCACGGCGCGCCCGCAGTCCACTATCAATGGGCTGCGCACGCCACACGGCACTTGGCGCGCACTCCACGGCGCTGTGGCGCAGGCCTCGGGCACAGCGTGCCTGGTCTTGGCGGTGGTGACTGCGGCGCCCGTGCTGGCCTCGGTGCGTGCGCTTCCCACGCCCGCTGAGACCACCTTCATCGATCGCGCCACCCTGAACGCGGCGTCCCCCCAGGTGCCCGGGTCTGACAACCCCATGCAGGAGAAGATGTTGCAAAAACTTCGCAGCGCCGCGCAACGCGACGGGGCACCAACACGCAAGCCGCGCTCCCCCCCTGTCTCCACAGCGCGATCATCCGGCGACCTATCGCCTGCCGATGCGGCGTGGCTCTTGGGGCTTCTGGCGCTGCACGGCCTGGCCATGCCCGCAGACCCGGCGCAGGCCCAGCACTGGTTTGAACGTGCGCAACTGCTCGGCCACCCCTTGGCACCTGCGGGCCTCGCATGGTGCCAGCTCAGCGGCTGTGTGGCAGCACCCAATCCTTCAACCGCCATGCACTGGATTGCGCTGGTGGGCCGTACCGATCCAGGGCTTTCCAAATACCTCGAATGGCATGCGGCCAAGGCATTGGCCCCGTTGGCCGAGCCCCGTTCGCCCTCACCAGACCGGTACCCCGGTTCGGTGGCGCCAGCGGCGGCCAACCCACCGCTGCAAAAACTGTTGACGCAAGCCGTGCGTGCAGGCAGTGCGCAGGCCAGCAACGAACTGGGGCTGGAGTTCATCGCCAGCGGCGACATCGAACAGGCGATGGTTCAATTTCAATCAGCGTCTGCAAAGTCTGAGGCCGCTGCCGCCAACGCCAGCCTTCTGGCCCGCCGCTTCCACAGCGATCCCGACGCCCGCATCCGATCAGCCCGCTACAGCGCTGCGGACTGGTACGTGGAGGCCCAGCGGTACCACCGGGGCGACGGTGTACCCGCCAACTACACCGAGGCTGTACGCCTGTACCAGGTAGCGGCCAGCAGCGGCGACCCGCAGGCCCGCAAGATGCTAGAGCTGATTTTCTCCAGGCCTTTGCAAGGCGGCACCATCGACGTCACATGGATGCAGCAGCTTGCAGGTCTCCACATGGGCATCAACGGCTCGTCCGCCAGCGCACGCCACTCGGCGCCACCCAATGGCTGGCAGCGGGAGCCAAGTCCCTTGTATGACCTAGTGCCACTGCAGTGGCGAACGACTGGGCACTATCCACGCCGCTGAACCGGCCCTGGCTCCCCCAAGTTCCCGCTGGTGCAGGCACGGGCACCCAGGTGAATCCTCTATCCGGGCGAAGTAGCAGGTATGGAGGGCACAGGCTCCTCCCGGTGTACAAGGTGTGCCACGCCCCTTGAACCACACGCCAGGAGTTCACGCAAATAGCTGCGCAGGATGGTCGGGCGGATGTCCATGTGCGCCAGGTCGTCGCTGGCAAACCAAGCAAACACCAGCCCGCGCCCGCCTTCCACTCCTTCATACGGTCCCTCCCCTTTTGCCAAGGGGCCATCCAGCAGCGGGCTGGCATGCAGGCAAAGACCAATTTCATGGTGCAGCTGGTCTGCATGAAGGAAGAAGTTCTCCACCACGCAAGACAGCGCCCCCGGTTCCACCGCCTGCCCCAGCTCTTCCTGTAACTCACGCACCAGCGCCTGCGCTGCAGTCTCTCCCGGCTCAATACCACCCCCCGGCAATGCCCAGAAGGGATCGCCTTGCGCGCAGTGCAGCAGCACCCGGCCCTGCTGGGTGATAAGCGCTGCCACACGCTGGCGCACGCGTGGGACAGGTGCAGACGGATTTGAGAGCTTGGTTGTCACATGCCAAAAGGATTGCCGGCAAAAGTGCCGGAGGCGCCAATAATTCAGGCGCCACAAGCTATCAATGCTATAGCTATTTAGACCTAGGCAGAAGGGATCAAAAGCCCCTGCTGCGCTGCCACGGCTTCGCGCAAGAACGCCCACGTGGCCTGCATGCGTGCAACGTGTTTGTTCTCTGCAGGCATCGACATCCAGAACGTTCGCTGAAACCGCGCCAGCCCAGGCAGCACGGGAATCAACGACGGGTCCTGCGCCGCCACAAACGCAGGCAGCACCGCAAGCCCAGCGCCGGCACGCGCCGCCTCGTATTGCGCCAGGATGCTGGTGCTGCGCAGCACAAAATGCGCCGGGCGGTGCAGCTCGTCCAGGATCTGCAGTTCCTTGCTGAACAGCAGGTCATCCACGTAGCTGATGAAGGTGTGGCCGCGCAAATCATCGGCCGTATGGATGGGCGCATGACCCGCCAAGTAGTTGCGCGCACCGTACAGCTGCAGCACATAGTCAGTGAGCTTGACCACCAGCACCGCCCCGCGCGCCGGGCGCTCCAGCGAGATCACGATGTCCGCCTCGCGCCGGGACAGGTGCACCAGCCGGGGCAGCGCCAGCAGGTCCACCACCAGGCCCGGGTGGCCCAGCGCAAAGCGGGCCAGTTGGGGCGCCAGGATCAAATTGCCAAAACCTTCGGTGGTGCCAATGCGCACCAGGCCGTGCAGGCCCTGGCGCACGCCGGGCGCGGCGTTTTCCACTGCCAGAAAGGCGGCTTCCATCGCTTCGACCTGGGGCAGCAGCGCCCTGCCCGCCTCCGTCAGGCGGTGGCCGCCAGCCTCACGCGCGAAGAGTGCCGAACCCACCTGCTTTTCCAGCGCCTGGATGCGGCGCGCCACCGTGGTGTGGTCCACGGCCAGGCGGCGCGCTGCGCCCACCAGGGTGCCGGCCCGGGCCAGTTCCAGAAAATAGCGCAGGTTGTCCCAGTCCATGGTGTGGTCCTTGAATCAGTGAGGGCTTACGCAAACAAGGATGCGTAACGGTCGTAGCCCAATAGATAGAAAACGCCCCGACCACCGTGTTTTGCATAAGTGTTGTCAGTGATCGGGCAAGCAAGCGGAGGCAAAAGGAGCGATGTGCATTTTTGCAAACCTTGTGCGCACCATTGTCTATTGTGCAGACAATTCTGCACAGCTAGGATGGCGAAGTTCTGGGCACCATGCCCGCACCTTTGCCCGCTTTTTCCAGGAGACAAACCCATGAACGCACCCACCAACGTGGCCGCACTGGCCCCTACCGTCAAGCTGCTGATCGGCGGCCAGTTCGTCGAATCCAAGACCACTGAATGGCGCGACGTAGTCAACCCCGCCACGCAAGAGGTGCTGGCCCGCGTGCCGTTTGCCACCGCTGAAGAAATCGACGCCGCCGTGGCCTCGGCCAAGGAAGCGTTCAAGACCTGGAAGAAGACCCCCATCGGCACCCGCGCCCGCATCTTCCTCAAGTACCAGCAGCTCATCCGCGAAAACATGGCCGAGCTGGCCGCGATCCTGACGGCAGAACAAGGCAAGACCTTGCCGGATGCAGAAGGTGATGTGTTCCGTGGCCTCGAAGTGGTCGAACACGCTGCCAGCATCGGCAACCTGCAACTGGGCGAGCTGGCCAACAATGTGGCCGGTGGCGTCGACACCTACACCCTGCTGCAACCACTGGGCGTGTGCGCAGGCATCACCCCCTTCAACTTCCCGGCCATGATCCCGCTGTGGATGTTCCCCATGGCGATTGCCACGGGCAACACCTTTGTGCTCAAGCCCTCCGAGCAAGACCCCATGGTGACCATGCGCCTGGTGGAGCTGGCGCTCGAAGCCGGCATTCCACCCGGCGTGCTCAACGTGATCCACGGCGGCGAAATGGCCGTGAACGCGATCTGCGACCACAAGGACATCAAGGCCGTGTCGTTCGTGGGCTCCACCAAGGTGGGCACCCATGTGTACAACCGCGCCACCCTGGCCGGCAAGCGCGCGCAATGCATGATGGGCGCCAAGAACCACGCCATCATCCTGCCCGACGCGAACAAGGAACAAACGCTCAACGCGATTGCCGGTGCCTCGTTTGGCGCCGCTGGCCAGCGCTGCATGGCCCTGCCCGTGGTGGTGCTGGTGGGCGAGGCGCAAAAGTGGATTCCCGAGCTGGTGGCCAAGGCCAAGACGCTCAAGGTCAACGGCGGCACCGAAAAGGGCACCGATGTGGGCCCGCTGGTGTCCTGCGCCGCCCTCGCCCGTGTGGAAGGCCTGATCGAGCGCGGCATTGCCGACGGCGCCACGCTGGAGCTCGATGGCCGCAAGCCCGTGGTGCCCGGCTATGAAAAGGGCAACTTTGTGGGCCCAACGATCTTCTCGAACGTGAAGCCCGGCATGGCCATTTACGACCAGGAAATCTTTGGCCCCGTGCTGGCCCTGGTGCCCGCCGCCGACATCGACGAAGCCATCGAATTCATCAACGCAAACCCCAACGGCAACGGCACCGCCATCTTCACCCAGTCGGGTGCGGCAGCGCGCAAGTTCCAGGAAGAGATCGACGTGGGCCAGGTCGGCATCAACGTGCCAATCCCCGTGCCAGTGCCCCTGTTCTCGTTCACCGGCTCGCGCGCTTCCAAGCTGGGTGACCTGGGCCCCTACGGCAAGCAGGTCGTGATGTTCTACACACAGACCAAGACGGTAACGGCCCGCTGGTTTGATGACAGCACGGTGAGCCAGGGTGTCAACACCACAATTAGCCTGAAATAACCCCCTGAGCGGCTGCGCCGCTTCCCCCTTTCTCTGCATCGCTGCGCCATGCGGAAGGGGGACGCCACCCGTGCCTGAACCGTGAGATGGCGGCCCTTGCACGGTGGCGCTGGCATTGGGCCGCGCTGGTTTCGACTGCATTGGTCGGTGGTAAAAGCAGGACATGCAAATTTTCAAACTGAAGAATTGGGTGTCAACGGTGGCCGTAACTGCAACCGCCGGGGGTGCGTTGTTGCTGAGCCCGGGTGTTTTCGCCCAGGCAGGCGCCGCGTGCCGCGACGCCGGTAGCCTGGAAGAGACCAACGCGTGTGCAGTCAAGGCCTACCAGGTCGCGGACACGCAGATCGCCATCCTCTACGGTGATGTGATGCGCGCCCTGTCGGCCCATGAACGCCCCCAGCTGCGCCAGGAGCACACCAACTGGCAGCGCGACCGCATCACGCGCTGCAAGCAGGCCACACGCGCCAGTGAGTCAGAACCCGAGTGGCCGCGCCTGTACCACGACTGCCTCACCGCAGAGACCGAGAACCGCCGCAGAGGCCTGATGCGCTGGCTGACGCTGGACCATCCGTCTGCCAAGCCTTAAAAACTTCACCCCAGAACAACAAGAACCAACGAGACAAGCAGTATGGACTTTGAACTCACCGAAGAACAACGCGCCTTTGCCCAGACGGCCCGCGACTTTGCACAAGCTGAGTTCGCACCCCACGCCGCGCACTGGGACGAGGAAGGCATCTTCCCGAAGGAAGCCATCGCCAAGGCGGGCGAGCTGGGCTTTTGTGGCCTGTACGCACCCGAAGCCGCCGGTGGCCTCGCCCTGCCCCGGCTGGACGCCACGCTGGTCTTTGAAGAGATGGCGGCTGTGGACCCCAGCACCACCGCCTTCATCACCATCCACAACATGGCCACCTGGATGCTGGGCACCTGGGCCACGCCCGCCGTGCGTGACCACTGGGGCCCGCTGCTGACCACGGGCGAAAAGCTCGCGTCCTACTGCCTCACCGAACCCGGCGCGGGCTCCGACGCCGCCTCGCTCAAGACCCGGGCCGAGTTGGTGGGCAACGAATACGTCATCAACGGCAGCAAGGCCTTCATCAGCGGTGCAGGCAGCACCGACGTGCTGGTGCTCATGGCCCGCACGGGCGATGCGCAGTCTGGCGCCAGCGGCATCAGCGCCTTTGCCGTGCCCGCCGATACGCCCGGCATCAGCTACGGCAAAAAGGAACAGAAGATGGGCTGGAACAGCCAGCCCACGCGCACCATCAGTTTTGACAACGTGCGCATCCCTGCCGACCACCTGCTGGGCCGCGAGGGCGAAGGCTTCAAGATCGCGATGAAGGGCCTGGACGGTGGCCGCATCAACATCGCCACCTGCTCCGTGGGCGCTGCGCAAGGCGCGCTCAACGCCGCCCAGCAATACATGCAAGACCGCAAGCAGTTCGGCAAGCCCATCGCCAGCTTCCAGGCCCTGCAGTTCAAGCTGGCGGACATGGCGACGGAGCTGGTGGCCGCGCGCCAGATGGTGCGCCTGGCCGCCAGCAAGCTCGACGCTGGTGCGCGCGACGCATCCACCTACTGCGCCATGGCCAAGCGCTTTGCCACCGACGCAGGCTTTACCGTCATCAACGACGCCCTGCAGCTGCACGGCGGCTACGGCTACATCCGTGAATATCCGCTGGAGCGCCTGCTGCGCGACGCCCGTGTGCACCAGATCCTGGAAGGCACCAACGAAATCATGCGCGTCATCATTGCGCGGCGCATGCTGGATGGGGATGCGACGGAGGTGATTCGCTGAGCGCTTACTCCTGTTTTCATAGCTGCTAGCGCTTATCCGACGGGCGGTAACGGCCAATTTCCCTCATGAAATACATATCTCAGACAGGAACATCAGCCCACGCACCCGCAGCGGCGCTGGGGGGTTACCCCCTCTCCCCTCGCGGGAGAGGGTTGGGGAGAGGGGGCCCGCACCCGCGCCGCGCCCGTTTCACCCCCTCTCCCCGGCCCTCTCCCACAAGTGGAGAGGGAGTGAGAGCCATCTGAGATAGCGACCTCATCAGCCCATGTGAATCAGAAGCCATGCCCGCCCGCCCCCTCTCCGACGAAACCCTGCACCTGATCGACGCCATCCGCGCGGCGCTCGCGCACCGCAGCGACGTGGAAGAGCGCCCGCTGTTCGGCACCTATGCCTTCTTTGTGGACGGCAAGATGTGCATCGCCGTCAAAGGCGAGGAGCTGCTGGTGCGCCTGCCGCCCGACCGCCACGGCGCGCTGCAAGAGATGCAGAACACCCGCGAGCTCTCGCCCGGCGGCGGCATGCAGGGCTACTTCTGGGTGGAGCCCAACGGCTACGCCACGCGCGCGCAGTGGAACTACTGGGTCGAAGAAGCCCTGGCTTACAACCCGCTGGCCAAGGCCTCGCCGCGCAAGAAGAAAACAACCAACACCCCGGCTGCAGCGAAGAAAGCACCCGCCAGCACCGGCACCAAGCCGAAGACAAAAGCCGCCGCGAAGAAGCACAGCATCTTCGAAGCCGACGACTGATCTGCCCCACCCAACCCGGAGCCCACCACCATGCCCCTACGCATCGTCCGCCTTGGCACCCCGCGCGCCACCGGGGAAGGCACCCGCATCGGCACCGTGCGCCGCCCGCCGCGTGGCGTGCCCAAGGCCGAGTTCGCCAGCCGCGACTACTACGACGTGTGGTACCCCCTGCTCTCCCCCAGCGCCGACCTCATGGCCCAGGGCCAGCAGGTGCCCAGCGGCCAAGAAGGCGACCAGGCGTGGGAGGCCTTCGCCAAACAGTTCCGCAAGGAACTGGCCCAGCCCGAGGCCAGCCGCACGCTCGATTTGCTGGCCGCGCTGTCGCACCACAGCGCGATGTCGCTGGGCTGCTACTGCGAGGACGAAGCCCGCTGCCACCGCTCGGTGCTGCGGGCCGAGCTGGCCCAGCGTGGGGCCGACATCAGCCCCTAGATTTCAAGCTTTTTAGGCCGCTACCGCGCTATGGAAAAGCCTTTCCAGCTATCAAATTCATACTAAATCCGCACCCATTCCCTTTCACCATCACAACGACATCCAGGAGCAACACAGCATGAAAATCGCATTCATCGGCCTCGGCAACATGGGCGGCCCCATGGCACACAACCTGCACAAGGCAGGCCACGAAGTGCGCGCGTTCGACCTCTCGCAACCCGCCCGCGACAAGCTGGCCGCAGACGGCGTGCCTATCGCCACCGATGCCAAGGCAGCAGTCGCAGGTGCCGAAGTCGTCATCAGCATGCTGCCCGCCAGCCAGCATGTGGAAGGCCTCTTTCTGGGCGCAGGCGAGCTGCTGGCCCAGCTGCCTGCGGGCACGCTGATCATCGACTGCTCCACCATCGCAGCCGCCACCTCCCGCAAAGTGGCCGAGGCCGCCAAGGCCAAAGGCGTGGCCTTTATCGACGCGCCCGTGTCGGGCGGCACCGGCGGCGCCATTGCAGGCACCCTCACCTTCATGGTGGGTGGCGACGCCGCCGACCTGGAACGCGCCCGCCCCGTGCTCGAAAAAATGGGCGCCAACATCTTCCACGCAGGCAGCGTGGGCGCGGGCCAAACGGCCAAGATCTGCAACAACATGCTTCTGGGCATCCTGATGGCAGGCACCAGCGAAGCCATCGCCCTGGGCGTTGCCAACGGCCTGGACCCCAAGGTGCTGAGCGAAATCATGCGCCGCAGCTCGGGCGGCAACTGGGCGCTGGAGAAGTACAACCCCTTCCCCGGCGTGATGGAAACCGCGCCTGCCAGCAAGGGCTACGCGGGGGGTTTTGGCACGGACCTGATGCTCAAGGACCTGGGCCTGGCGCAAGAGAACGCGATGGCCGTGAAGGCTGCTACGCCGCTGGGGGGGATGGCGCGCAATTTGTATGCGGTGCACAGCTTGGCGGGGCATGGGGGGCTGGATTTTTCCAGCATTATTAAGATGGTGCAGAAGGGGTAATCGCCCTTCTGCCATAAAAAAACGCCAGCGTTTGCTGGCGTCTTTTATTGTGCTGACAGGAGTGGAATAACTCCTTAAAATCTGGCGATTTTCACTTCCGATCGCGCTTCAGTTCCAAAATGCTAGCGTTGCAGCGTAGAGCTAACCAGCGCTGCGCGGCTTTATCGCGCAGCGTCCAGCGACCGAAGGGGAGCAAGGTTGAGCGCCATGTTATGTTTTTTGGTACGTAAATGGATCGATTCCACGAAGCTGGCACCAATGCTGCAACGTGAGGATGAACGCCTCTAGCGGATATACGCTGTACCCGAGGCAACGCATGTAGAAATCGAGCCCTTTGAGGCTTGGGAACACACGAACCCCTTCCCTTCCGTGATTCAAGAAGTGGACCTCATGGACTAAACCGAGTGTCACAAGAGCCTCGATCTGGGGCCGAAACCGCGAAATTGCGATGCGATGATCGGTCTCTGTCGATAAAATCTTCTCGTGCGTTGAATTGGCAATAGGCACTATAGAACTTAGATCGCCGGGGAACTGCTTAAGTACGTCCACTACCGAGTAGATCAGTTTGTTCTCAGGGTAGAAGACAGACTCCGAATGCGATGCGATGGGTTGCTTTACGCTACAGCAGCGAGGGTCGCCATATATTCGATTGATCAGGCGCGCTTGAAACGGAGTTAACCGTTTCAAGGTGTCGGTGTAGACAAGCGAATCATCCGCTGCTGCGCGCTTGGACGATGCAACTGCCAGAAGTCCAGCCCACATGGATTGGATGCTAGGGTCTTCTGTCCACGATGCATCTTCGATGATTTGTCGAAGTAAGAGCGGGTTTGCATCACCGGTTGGCTCCAACTTCTGATGCTCGATCTTCTCCCTTGACTTGTTAGCTATAGATTCAAGGTTTTTCTTGCGGAATGCGGCGACTTTGTCTCTTAGGAGTAAACCGAACTCCTCTGCCGCAGGCATACAAATCGCGCCAAAGAACGCCCCGACTCCATCGACCGATTTTTCCGTAACTTTTTCGACCGCCTTAGCCAAGGGCTTGGTACCGAGAATGTCGAGGCTGTTGTCGTCAGGCATGAAGATCCTCAGCGAAACATAACGTTTGAATTCACCGGCCTGCGCGGCTTTTCGCGCAGGTCCGGTGGAATGATGGGTTGGGCCTACTTTTTGTCGGTGATAGCAGAAATGCCTTTTATCTGAAACCATTTCTTCGACGGCAAGAGTGGAGAACGGAAGCGGTTTGCCGCAACCCAAACAGCGGACTGAATCAAAGCATCCATTGCGGCCGCCAAGCCTGCCTCTTTGTAGGCAATTGATGGACTGTCTTCAGTGCGACAGGGAACACGCGGGTGGTTAATGTCGTCCAGGTAAGCGTCAAAGGTGTCGCGGGCAACGGCCATGCCATATATTCGCCACGCGTATTTCTTCCCTAAGTACTGACCATCAGTTGCGTTGTGTTGAACACGGTCGTCGGATTTTTGCGTTTCGACTGCGCGCCTTTCTTCACCAAGCAAGCGCGAAACATAGTGACTTTTATGTTGATCAACATCGTCAGCCTTCGCTGTGGCGGAGATATCAACCCAGTTCACGCCGTTGTCGACCGTGTAGCCAATGTTGTATCTCTGGCCTTCTTCAAGTACGGGTTCTTGATTTGCGATGAATTGGTAGACGGTATTCGTCGTCTCGGGCGTGAACTTGTGCAAGAACTTGCCGTTAGGCTGTGGAACTATCGCGTAACCTGTCACGATAAGCACCGGGGTGGTGAAAAGCTCGCGGGACTTCATTGATTCTCCTTAGTGATAAGTGGGCCCAACGTGATGTATCCCGCAAACCTTGCGAAATAACTTGACCGTGCGGGATATTCTGGACATTCCTCTTGGATGTCGGTCCGGGCCTATGTTTATAGCCATATCGCTGTTCAAAAATCCAGGTAAAAATCCCGTCAAACCCCGCAGCTTAAACCGGTCAGACTATAGCTCGCGAAAGTGCGGAGCCAGCGCGTCAGCGCTTCCTCGCGCCGCCGCCCGCAGTTGAGTATGATTCGCATCCCCTCATGCTGCGCCGCACCATCCCCACCCTGCCTCTCCACATCGTGCTTCTGCTGGTGGCGTTGTTTAACGCGCTGGCGGGCGCGCCCTTGCATGAGGCGCGGCACATTCAGGAGGTGGTGCGCAACGCCACAGCCTCGGCAACCGCAGGCGATGTGGATGGCTACGCGGGAACCCGCTCCGCAGCCAGCGACGACCACAGCGAAGAGACACACACTACCTGCGCTTGGTGCCTGACCCACGCGCTGGAGGCGGGGCTGGCGCATGCACCGGCTCGCCAGCCACAATTCGCCGCAGAACCCACAGCCATAGCGCCGCACAGCGCAGACCCATTCACGGCCCAGCAGGTGCGCTGGCCGTTCGCAGCACGCGATCCTCCGCCAGCCCAGCGGGCCTGACAGACGTCGGGCCCTAGCCAGCCTGCGCTCTATAGCGCATCCCCTTTTCGTTTTTGCCCTTGCATTCACCCCCGTGGGTGGGTGCGGGCACGCGACCTTGTGCACCCGCCGCCACCCAGGCGGGTGTGGGCCGCGTTGCTCCTGGCTTTTGCATTCACCGCTTTTGGACTGGTTTGCCATGCGTTCTTTGTCTTCTCCTGATGCTTCTTCACGCCCTGCGCCCCTGCGCCGCCCCACCTTGACGGCCGTGGCGGCCGCCGCCCTGCTGGCCTCCCTCCACCCCGCCTGGGCCGCAGACGGCGATGTGATCACCCCGCCCACCCTGTCTGCCGTAGACGTGGTGGGCCGCAGTGCCTCGGGCGCCTACTACGCCGACGAGGCCGAGGGTGCCAAGACCAGCCTGCCGCTGCGCGAGCTACCCCAGTCCGTGCGGGTGATGTCGCGCCAGACGCTGGACGACCTGGGCGCCACGCGGCTCGATGACGTGCTGGACTACGTGGGCGGTGTCTCGCGCCAGAACAACTTTGGCGGGCTGTGGGACAACATCGCCATCCGGGGCCTGCCGGGCAACGAGAACACGGGCATGGCGACGCTGCTCAACGGGTTTTCGTCCAACCGGGGCTTCAACGCGCCGCGCGACCTGGCGGGGGTGGAGCGGGTGGAGTTCCTCAAGGGCCCAGCCGCCGCCCTGTATGGCAGCAGCGAGCCCGGCGGCACGCTCAACATCGTGAGCAAGAAACCGCTGTGGAAGGCCGCGCATTCGGTAGAGGCCTACGCGGGCAGCTACGGCCTGGGCCGTGCGGCGCTGGACACCACCGGCCCCATCAACGACCGCATGGCCTACCGCCTGAACGTGGCGGTGGAGGACAAGGGCAGCTTTCGCGACCATGTGCGTGCGCAGCGGCAGGTGGTGGCGCCGGCGTTTACCTGGAAGCTCTCGCCCGACACGGTGCTGGAGTACATGTCTGAATTTCTGCGTCACGCCACGCCGCTGGACCGGGGCGTGGTGGCAGTCAACAACCGCCTTGGGGCTGTGCCTGCAAGCCGCTTCCTCGGTGAGCCCGCCGATGGCAATGTGACGGTGACCAACCAGACGCACCAGCTGGTGCTGTCGCACGAATGGAACGCCGACTGGCGCAGCCGCGTGGGGCTGTCGTACCGCGAGACGGGCATGAAGGGCTTTGCCACCGAGTCGACGGCTTTGCAGGCCGACGGGCGCACCCTGACGCGCCAGCGGCGCTGGCGCGACTTCGAGTCGGACGATGTGGCCGTGCAGGCCGAGCTACAAGGCAATCTGCGCGCAGGTGGGCTGGAGCATGAACTGCTGGTGGGCGTGGAGAGCTATCGCTTCAGCATGGATTCGGTGATGCTGCGGGTGAACCCGAGCGCCACGGCGCCGTATGCGATTGACATCTTCAATCCGGTGTACGGCCAACCTCAACCCACACCCGGGCGCAACACCGACACGCTGGAAAAGCAGCGCAACACGGCGCTGTATGTGCAAGACACCCTCAAGCTGGGCGAGCAGTGGCGCGTGATGGCTGGGCTGCGGGCCGACAACTTTGACCAGTCGCTGCAAAACCGCATAGCCAACCGCACCACGCCGCAAAGCCCCTCGGCCGTGTCGCCGCGCCTGGGCGTGAGCTGGCTGCCGCTGCAGGGCGTGACGGTGTATGCCAACGCGGGCACGTCGTTCCGCCCCAACGCGGGCAGTGATGCCGCAGGCAACGCCTTTGACCCCGAAAAGGCCCGCGCGCTGGAGCTGGGCGCCAAGTGGGAGAGCGCCGACCAGCGCCTGGGCGCCACGGCGGCGCTGTTCGACATCACCAAGCGCAATGTGCTGACCAGCGACCCGCTGAACGCAGGCTTTTCTGCCGCGGCGGGCGAGGTGCGCAGCCGAGGGCTGGAGCTGGACCTGTCGGGCCGCGTGAGCGCCCATTGGCGGGTGAACGCTAGCCTGGTGTTCAACGACGTGGAGGTGAGCCGCGACAACACGCTGGAAGTGGGCGGCCGCCTGCTGAACGTGCCCAAGGTCAACGGCAGCGTGCTGGCGGTGTACGAAAACGCGCTGGCCAACGGCCAGCGCTACGGCGTGGGCGGCGGCGTGACCCACATGGGCAAGCGCCTGGGCCAGGCCCGCACGCAGGCCGATGCCAATGCGGGCACCGCCGCGTTCGACCTGCCCAGCTACACCACGGCCAAACTGATGGCGTATTGGCGCCTGAGCCCCACGCTGAACCTGTCGCTGGACGTGGACAACGTGTTTGACAAGGTGCACTACACCAGCTCGTACAGCCGCGTGTGGGTGGCGCCGGGGGCGGCGCGCACCGTTACGGTGGGCCTGCAAGCCAAGTTCTGAGTGGTGCCGGTGACCTGCATGACAACACTCTCCTCCGCCCTCAAACCCCTGACCCGGCGCCGCGCCTTGCAGGCCCCCATGGCCGCGCTGGCGGCAGGCGCCCTGCCCGCTGCCTGGGCACAAGGCTCACCACCCGCGTCCGCCCCCGCACCGCTGCAAATCGTCGGCCCGTGGGAGATCAGCGGCCTGGCGCCCGCCAGCAGCGGCTATGTGTTCACGCGGCTGCAGGTCACCGAAACCCTGCTGGACGCTGCAGACGACGGCCAGCCACGGCCCGCGCTGGCGCAGCGCTGGCGCCGGTCGGCCGATGGGCTGGTGTGGCAGTTTGAGCTGCGGCCCGGGGCGCGTTTTCATGATGGCACGCCGGTGACGGCCGCCGCCGTGGTGCGCAGCCTGCAGGCCGCGCAGGTGGCGCCCGCACTGCTGAGCCAGGCGCCCATCGAGTCCATCACCGCGCCTGACGAAGGCACGGTGCTCATCCGCCTGCAACGCCCCCACACCGCCCTGCCCGCGCTGCTGGCGCATTCCAGCACCATGGTGCTGGCCCCTGTAAGCTATGGCGCCGACGGCAAGGTGCGCAGCATCATTGGCAGCGGCCCCTATCGCGTTGCGGTGCTGGTGCCTCCGCAGCAGGTCGAGACGGTGGTGTTTGACGCCTACGACGGCCCGCGCCCCGCCATTGCCGCCGTGCGCTACCTGGCCGCCAGCCGTGCCGAAACCCGCGCGCTGATGGCCGAGAGCGGCCAGGCCGATCTGGCCTATGGGCTGGACCCGGCCAGCCTGCGGCGGCTGCAGCGCCATGCCCAAAACCCTGCTCTGGCGCGCCGCACTACCGTGCGCATTGCATCGGTCACGTTGCCGCGCACCGTCATCGTCAAGCTCAATGCGGGCATGCCTGCGCTGCGCGATGTGCGCGTGCGCCAGGCGCTGAGCCTGGCCATTGACCGTGCGGGCATTGCCCTGGCGCTGATGGGCGACGAGGCTCTGGCCGCCACGCAGCTGCTGCCGCCCACGCTGGGTGCGTGGCACAACCCCGACCTGCCCGCGCTGCAGCACGACCCCGAAGCCGCCGCGCGCCTGCTGCGCGCCGCAGGCTGGCAGCGCCACGGCGACGGCCTGCGCGATGCCGATGGCCAGCCGCTGCACTTGGTGATCCGCACCTTTGTGGACCGGCCCGAGCTGCCGCTGATTGCCACCGCCTTGCAGGAGCAGTGGCGGCTGGCGGGCATGGCGGTGAAGGTGAGCATCGGCAACTCGGGCGACGTGCCCCGGGGCCACCGCGACGGGAGCCTGCAGCTGGCGCTGGCCGCACGCAACTACGCCAACGTGCCCGACCCCACAGGCACGCTGGCGGGCGACTTTGCCGCCCAGGGCGGCGACTGGGGCGCCATGGGCTGGCACAGCGACACCGTGGTGCAGGCCCTGCAGGAGCTCACGCGCACCCAGACGCCGCCCGAGCGCACGCGCGCGCTGCGGCAAACCATCACGCACACCCTGCAAACGGAGCTGCCCGTGATCCCCGTGGCGTGGTACCGCCAGCATGTGGCCGTGGCCCCCCGGCTGGCGGGCGTCACGCTGGACCCGCTGGAGCGTTCTTACCGCCTGACCGGCATGGAGTGGAGCAACCCATGAACCCTTTGATTTCAAAACCCTGGGCCGCCCTGCTCGGCCGCAGGCTGGTGCAGGTGCTGGCCGTGTCCCTGCTGATCGGCACGCTGTGCTTTTTGATGGTGCGCGCCCTGCCGGGCGACCTGGCCATGCGCGTGGCGGCGGGCCGTTATGGCTATGACTTGGTGAGCAACGCTGCCGCCGACGCCGTGCGCGCAGAGCTGGGGCTGGACCGCCCCGGCTGGCTGGCGCTGCTGCACTGGTGGCGCGACATGGCCACCTTCAACCTGGGGCAGTCGCTGGTGTCGCAGCGTTCGGTGTGGCACGAGGTCACGCACCACCTGGGCGCCACGCTGCGCCTGTCTGCCGCCGCGCTGGTCATTGCCTTTGCCGTGGGTGTGCCGCTGGGCGTGTGGGCCGGGCTGCGGCCCCAGGGCTGGGTGGACAAGGCCAGCTGGCTGATGGCCGTGGTGCTGCGCGCGCTGCCGCCGTTTTTGCTGTCGGTGCTGCTCATCCTGCTGGTGGCGGTGCAGTGGGGCTTTTTGCCTGCGGGGGGTGACGAGAGCCAGGCCAGCCTGGTGCTGCCTGCGCTCACGCTGGGGCTGGGCCTGGCCGCCGGGCTGGCGCGTGTTACCCGCGCTGCGATGCTGGAGGTGGTGGTGTCGCCCTTTTTTGAATTTGCGCGCACCAAGGGCCTGAGCGACTGGCAGGCACTGGTGCGCCACGGCCTGCGCAATGCCGCCGTGCCGGTGACGGCCTACCTGGGCGTGCAGGCGCTGTTTTTGGTGGAAGGCGCGCTTGTGGTGGAGACGCTGTTTGCCTGGCCCGGCATTGGCCATGCGCTGGTGCACGCCGTGTTCGGGCGCGACATCCCCGTGGTGCAAGGCACGGCGTTGTGCATGGGTGTGCTGTTTGTAGTGTTCAACCTGCTGGTGGATGCGGCGTGCCTCGCGCTGGACCCCCGACATACCCAGAAGGTGGCTGCATGAGTGCCGTGCCTTCCACCCTGCATCCCTCCGCTGACATCGTGATCGACCGGCCCCGCTGGCCTGTTCGCACCGTGCTGGGTATTACCTTGCTCGGCCTGATGGCGCTGTTTGCCCTGCTCGGCCCCTGGCTGGTGGGCGCCAGCCCGGTGGTGCAAGACCTGCGCAACACCCTGGCCCCACCCAGCGCCCAGCACTGGCTGGGCACCGATGTGCTGGGCCGCTCGGCGCTGGCGCGGCTGGCGCATGCGGCGCAGCTGTCGCTGGGCATGGCGCTGCTGGCGGCCGTGAGCGCCGCCGTGCCCGGCACGCTGCTGGGCATCACCGCCGCGTGGCGCGGCGGGCGCACCGAGCGGGCGCTGCTCATGCTGTCGGACTCGGTGCTCGCCATCCCCGGCCTGCTGCTGGTGCTGCTGATCGCGGCCCTGGCGCCCGGAGCGCTGTGGGCGCTGTATGCGGGCCTGTCGGCTGCGCTGTGGGTGGAATACTTCCGCGTGAGCCGCGCGGTGGCCCGGCCCGTGCTGGCAGGTGATGCGGTGCAGGCATCGCGCCTGCTGGGTTTTGGGCGCGGATACGTGCTGCGTCGCCACCTGCTGCCTGCGCTCGCGCCCACGCTGGGCACGCTGCTGGCCTTCACCACATCGCAAGCCGTGCTGGCGCTGGCCGCGCTGGGTTTTGTGGGTGTGGGCATGCTGCCGCCCACGCCCGAGCTGGGACTGATGATGACCGAGGCCATGCCCTACTACGAAGAAGCCCCGTGGCTCATTGCCGCCCCCACCGCCCTGCTGGTGTGGCTGGTGGCCGCGATGATGCTGTTCAACCCCGACCGGGAGACCGCATGACCACGCCTTTGAAATCCGACGCCCTGCTGGTCGTGGAGGGCCTGGGCATCCAGGTCGGCGGCAAGCGGCTGCTGCACGACATCGGCTTCAGCCTGCGGCCGGGCGAGGCGCTCACGCTGGTGGGTGAAAGCGGCGCGGGCAAGTCGCTGCTGGCCCAGGCCATCATGGGCAACCTGCCGCCTGCGCTGCAGGCCACGGGCCAGATCACGCTGGATGGCACCACCACCCGTGCCCAGGACGCCGCCGCCCGCCGCGCCCTGTGGGGCCGCAAGCTGGCGCTGCTGCCGCAGGAGCCCTCGCTGGCGCTCAACCCCCTGGCCCGCGTGGCACCGCAGCTGGCCGAGGTGTACCGCCTGCTGCACCAGCAGCCCCCCAGCGCCGCCAGCACACAGGCCGAACAGGTGCTGGGCGCTGCGGGCCTGGGCGGCGCAGGCAGCCACTACCCCTGGCAACTGTCGGGCGGCATGGCCCAGCGCGCGGTGGCCGCCATCACCCTGGCCGGGGGCGCCCCAGTGCTGATGGTGGACGAGCCCACCAAGGGCCTGGACGCGCATTGGCGCGGCCGCATGGTGGAGTTGTTCCAGGGCGTGCTGAAGGCAGGCGGCTGCCTGCTCACCATCACCCACGACATGCAGGCGGCGCAGGCGCTGGGCGGCCAGGTGATCGTGCTGCGCCACGGGCAGGCGGTGGAGCAAGGCGACATCCACACCGTGGCCGCCGCGCCGCAGCACGCCTTTACCCGCCAGCTGCTTCAGGCCGACCCGGCCCACTGGCTGCCGTTTGCCGAGCCCACGCTGGGCGAGCCGGTCGTGCAGGCGCGCGGCATCTCCAAAGCCTATGGTGCGCAGAAGCTGTTTGCACCGCTGGACCTGACGCTGCACAGCGGTGTACGCATCGCCGTGCAAGGCCCGAGCGGCACCGGCAAAAGCACACTGGGCAATGTGCTGCTGGGCCTGGTGGCGCCCGACACGGGCAGTGTGGAGCGCAGCGCCCGGCTGCGCCCGCATGCGTTCCAAAAGCTCCACCAGGACCCGGTCAGCTCCTTTGCGCCGCACATCAGCCTGGCCCAGTCGCTGCGCGACGCCGCCCGCCTGCACCGCTGCGACTGGAAGGCGGTGCAGCAGCGCATGGCCCAACTGCGTGTGCCCGAAGACCTGCTGGCGCGCAGGCCCGACCAGGTATCGGGCGGCGAGCTGCAGCGCATTGCGCTGGCGCGGGTGCTGGTGGCGCAACCGGCGCTGCTGTTCGCCGACGAGCCCACCTCGCGCCTGGACCCCATTACGCAGCAGGAGGCCATCCAGGTGCTGCTGCACGCGGTGCAAGACACCGGCGCCGCGCTGATGCTGGTGACCCACGACCCGCACCTGGCCGCCGCCGTGGGCACCCGCACGCTGGACTTCGCGAGCGCTGGCAAGGAGCCCGCCGCCGCTATGCTCGCCGCATGACAGCGACACCCTCCCGCACCCTCTGGATCATCAAGACCGGCGACACCCTGCCCGCCCAACGGGCCCGGTATGGCGACTTTGAAGACTGGATTGCGGGCGGCCTGAACCAAGCCCCCGCCAGCACGCAGCTGGCGCTGCAGACGCTGGACGCCCGCACCGCCACCGCATGGCCAGAGCCCGGCCAGATAGCGGGCGTGGTGGTAACCGGCTCCCCCGCCATGGTGACCGACCGCGAACCCTGGAGCGAGCGCACCGCCGCATGGCTGGCCAGCGTGGTGGCGGCCCGGGTGCCCGTGCTGGGCATCTGCTACGGCCATCAGCTGCTGGCCCACGCGCTGGGCGGCGAGGTGGCGCGCCACCCCGCCGGGCTGGAGATAGGCACCGTGGCCGTACAGCGCCTGGCCGGTGCCGAGGGCGACACCCTGCTGGGCCACCTGCCTGCCCGCTTTGGCGCCCAGGTGGTGCACGAGCAAACGGTGCAGCGCCTGCCCCCTGGTGCCGTGGCGCTGGCCGCAAACGCCCATGAGCCGCACCACGCGTTCCGCGTCGGCCCCTGTGCCTGGGGCGTGCAGTTTCACCCCGAGTTCAGCGATGCGGTGATGCGCGACTACGTAGCGTGTTTTGCGCCTGCTCTGCAACGCGCGGGCATGGATGTGGCAGCGCTGGAGCAAGGTGTGCAGGCCACGCCAGAATCGGCCAGCCTGCTGGCGCGTTTTGCGCAGCTGGCGGCAGCGGCCGCCACTTGAAATCTCAATGAAAATTGGCTCTAGCGCTTATCTATCAAGCGCTAACAGCTATCAATACAATAGCAAATCCTCCGCTGCGATTGCTCTGCATTGGGCGTAGCGCCTCACCAGTGCATCACCCGCCGCTGCCCCGGCGCACCGCCAATTTCTCGGACTCAGTGGACTAGGAAGCTAGGAAGCGGGCTTCAAACACCTCGGCGGCCACCGGCCTGCTGAGCAGGTAGCCCTGGATTTCGTCACAGCCCAGCAGCGCGAGCCGGCCGCATTGTTCGTCCGTTTCTACGCCTTCGGCAACCACCTTGAGCCCCAGCGAGTGCCCCATGTTGATGATGGCGGAGACCAGCGCCTGCCCTTGCGGGCCGGTGTCCATCCCCATGATGAAAGAGCGGTCGATCTTGAGGGTGTCAGCGGGCAGCGTGGCCAGGTAGCTCAGTGATGAGAACCCGGTGCCGAAGTCATCAATGGCAATCGTGATGCCCATCTCGCGCAGGGCGTGCAGGCTGCTACGGCTGTGCTCCACATCCTCCATGACCATGCTCTCGGTGATCTCCAGCTCCAGCCCGGCCCCTGCGGCCGGGTCAAACGCCAGCGCCTCGCGCACCTCGGCCACAAAGCTGCGGTGGCGCAGCTGCAGAAACGACACGTTGACCGCCACCCGCAGCGGCGCATGGCCGGCCTGCCGCCAGCGCTGGTTGTCTGCCAGTGCCTGCCCAAGCGCCCAGCGCCCCACGTCGTAGATAAGGCCGGTTTCCTCCAGGATGGGGATGAAAAGCCCCGGCGGCACCAGGCCACGCTCAGGGTCGTTCCAGCGGATGAGGGCCTCTGCGCCTGCCAGGGCGCCAGTGGACAGGCACCGCTTGGGCTGGTAGTGCAGAACAAACTGCCCGCGCTCCAGGGCATCACGCAGGCGGCCTTCCATGCCCAGTGCCTCGGCCACGCGGGTATTCATCTCCGACATGTAGAACAGCAGGCTGTCTGCCGATGCCTTGGCCTTGTTGACGGCGGCCTCCGCATTGCGCAGCAGCGTTTCGGCATCAGCGCCATCCATGGGGTACAAGGCCACGCCAGCCTTGGCGGCCATGCGCAGCTCGGTGCCGCCCAGCGCAAAGGGTGTATCAAAACAGGCGCGCAGGAGGTAGTCCACCGCCATGGCCACCGCGCCCGCATCGCGTGCGTCGGTCACAGCGATGCCGAAGCTGTTGATGCCAATGCGTGCCACGTCGTACACATCGGGGCTGGCGTGCTGCAACCGCTGCGCGACCTGCTTGAGGAGTTCGTCGCCCATCTGCCGCCCCAGCGTGTCATTGACAAAGCGAAAGCGGCTGATGTCCATCAGCGCAATACCCATCAGAGGCCGTGTGCCCTCACGCGGGCGCAGGTGCTGGCCGGTGCGCTCCAGAAAAAGGGTGCGGTTGGGCAGCCCGGTGATTTCGTCGTAATAGGCGAGGTAACTCAGCCGGTCTTCCTTGTCGAGGTGGTCCAGGGCAAAACCGATGTCACCGGACAGCTCTGTCAGCAGCTTCATCTCGGCCTCGTCGAAGAAACCCACCTCGTCTGCCAGCAGGGCCAGTGTGGCGGCTACCTCCTGGCCCACCAGGATGGGCAACACCGCAATGCTGGCCACACCCCGCTGGCGCAGTTGATCGCGCAGCATCACACGCGGGTCGCCGCTGATGTCGTCGCACAGCACGGCCTTGCGAGTGCGCACCACTGCGGCGGCGAGGCTTTCACCCGGTGTGGGAACGTCAAACAAACCCAGTCGGTCGCGGATGTTGTGCACAAAATCGGCCTCAACGCCCGACAGCCCCACCGGCACCACCTGCTGCGCCGCGCGGTCCACGCGGCCTATCCAGGCGATGCGGAAATGGCCGTGCTCCACCGCAATGCGGCAGGCCTCGCGGAACAGTTCCTCGCGGTCGCGCACCCGCACGATCAGCGTGTTGATGCCGCTGAGCATCGCGTACACGCGGTTCAGGCGCTTGATCTTGCGCTCGGCCTCACGGCGCTCGGTAATGTCTTCACCGAGCGCGGCCACGCCCGTCACCTGTCCGCCCACAGAGCGCAGCACGGTGTTGTTCCAGTGCACCAGGCGCCGCTCGCCCGAGCGGGTGAGGATCTCGTTGTCGTAGTGCCAGGCCGAAGGCCGGTCCGCCAGCACATCGGCAAACACGCTGCGCACATTGCCCATCTCAGGGGGCACAAACATGTCAAACCAGTTGCGGCCCGCGATCTCTTCACGCTCCCAGCCTGTCAGGCGCAGCAGGTAGTCGTTGCAATAGGTGATGCGCCCTTCGCAGTCGAGCATCAGCGAGATCATCTCGACCTTGTCGAGCATGTCATTGAAACGGCGGTCGCTTTCGTGCAGCTCTTCCTCGGCGCGTTTCTCCCGGGTGACATCCTGGATGGTGTTGAACCAGCGGCCCTGCTCGCCCCGGCCCGCCTCATCCTCCAAAGGCTCCATCACCTGGCGCAAATGCAGCAGTTCGCCATCTGCGCGCAACAGGCGGTAGGTGAAATCCAGGCGGGCGCCTTGCTGTGCGGCCTGCAGCGCATGCTGGCGGAACATGTCGCGGTCTTGCGGGTGTACCAGCGCCAGCCACTCGCGCGCGGATTTGGGCATGGCATCGGCCCCCAGCCCCAGCATATCGGGCAGCGTGTCCAGCCAGCTCTCGAAAGCACCATCAGCACCGCTGATCACATGGGTGATTTTTGCCAGTGCCTGCGCCCTTCGCAGGCTGGCTTTGCTGGCGCGCAGCGCGTCCATGGCCCGCTGGCGTTCGAACACTTCCACCTGCAGTTGCTCGGCATGCTTCTGGATCTCGATATAAAGGCTACCGTTTTCGTAGATACGACCCACTTGCGCGCCCAGGACGGCCAGGACTTTTTCATCGTCGGCCGTGAACGCATCTTCCCCCTGCTTGTTGGCCAGGCAGATCCAGCCATAGGAGAACGAGAGCGAAGTGATGGGCGCAATCAAGCCGGTGTGCAGTGGCGGGTAGCCTGCAGGCAGGCCGATATCGCTCGGCGCACCGCTTTCATTGACCAGCCGCTCAGAGCGGCGCGCAGCACGCAACTGCCCCAATAGGCCGTGCGACACCACGGGCAGGTCCAGCAGCCCGCACAGCGCAGGTTCGATGCCGCTGGTGCACACGATGGAGGCATCGCTTTGCTTGCGCACCACACACAGCACCGCATACTGCGCCCCCACCAGTTCGCGCGCGCCACGGCATACATTGGCCAGCAGCACCTGCGGGTCGCGCTCGGAGGCCAGTTGCAGGTTCAGGTCGGTCAGGGCCGCCAGACGCCGGTTCATGGCCTCCAGCTCGGCGACGTTGCCCGTAAGCTTGTCCGTCATGAGCTGCAGGTGCCGAGTCTGAAAACTGTGCTCCATCGGGTGGAAGGGCTGCGGCGGCACCTGCGACAAGGCCTGCTCAATGGCCGAGGTGATGTCCTGTGGCTCGCAGGGCTTCACCAGCACCTGCGTCACCCCACAGGCCAGGGCCAGGTTGCGGGCCTCTTGCTCGCGGTAGTGCGCGCTGTAGAAGATCACCTGGGTTGCGGCGAGCTGGTGGTCTGTGCGCAGCTGGCGCACAAACTCGTACCCGTCCATGGTCGGCATCAGGATGTCGGAGATCACCAGATCCGGGCGCTCGGCACGCACCAGGGCTAGGGCCTCGGCACCGTCTGCGGCCTCCAGGGCCTGGTGGCCACTGTGCCCGATGAGCGTGACCACCAGCGCACGGTTGGCCGGCAGGTCATCGACAACAAGGATCTTGGCCATGCTACCCGGGGTCCAACGTCAGGCTGCGCCCGGCGGCGCGTGGAATGAAGAACCCAGAAACGCCTCGACCTGGCTCACGAAGGTTTCGGGCGTGATGGGCTTGGACAGGTGCTCGTCAAAACCCACCTCAAGGGCCTTTTCGCGGTCACCCGGCATCGAAAAAGCGGTCACAGCCACCAGCGGCACCACACGCCACCCATGGTGCGAGCGCAGGCTTTGTGCCACCTCATAGCCATTCATCACCGGCATTTGCAGGTCGCACAGGATCAGGTCGGGCCCCTCGGCCAGCGCCAGCCCCAGGCCAAGGGCGCCGTTTTCGGCGGCCAGCACACGGTGGCCCGCGGCTTCCAGCAGGTAGGTGACGAGTTGCCGGCTGGCATCATCGTCTTCGATGACCAGGATGGTGGCTTTCATGGGCTGGTCTCCTGAAACTCCACAATGAACGTGCTGCCCTGCCCTTCGGCGCTCTCCAGCCCCACACTGCCCCCCAGCGCTTCGGCAAGCTTGCGGCTCAGGTGCAGGCCCAGGCCGGTGCCTTCGTGGTGACGCCGGTCGGCGCTTTCGACCCGGGAGAAGGCCTCGAAAAGCCGCGACTGCTCCTGCAGCGGAATGCCAGGCCCGGTGTCGCGCACCTGAACCTGCACGGTGCGCCCTTGGGCCGACGAGGTCTCCTCCAGTACCACATCCACACGCCCCTGCGGCGTGAACTTGATGGCATTGCCCACCAGATTGATCAGAATCTGGCTGAAGGCCCGGCGGTCAGTGTGCAACTGCACGGCCTGGGCGGGGGCATACACATTAAACACCAGGCCCTTGCGCACGGCTTCGGGCTCCAGCGTGGCGGCGACCTCCGCAACAATGCTGCGGCAGTCGAGCGGCTCCTTGTGGAGCGACACCTTGTTAGCGCTGAGCTTGGCCACATCGAGCAGGTCGTTGATGAGCGAAAGCAGGTGCCGCGCCCCAGTCTGCACGATGCGCAACTGCTTGTCCTGCTCCGGGTTGAGCGGCCCCGGCAGCTGCATGAGCAAGGTGCCCGTGAAACCGATGATGGCGTTCAGCGGGGTTCGCAGTTCGTGGGACATGCTGGCCAGGAAGCGGTCTTTGACCAAGGCGGCATTTTCAAGCTCCAGGTTCTTGTCGCGCAAGGCCCGCTCGATCCGCTTGCGCTCCGTCACATCGCGGATTGCGCTGGAGACAAACAGTCCTTCTTCCGTCTCCAGCGGGCTCAGGCTGATCTCGACTGGAAACTCGGAACCATCCTTGCGCAAACCATACAGATCAAGGCCTGCCCCCATGGAGCGGGATCGTGGTTCGGCAAAAAAGCCGCGTCGGTGCTCAGGGTGCCGACCGCTGAAGCGTTCTGGCACCAGCAGCTCGATCTTCTGACCCAGGAGTTCGCTGCGGCTCCAGCCAAACAGTTTCACGGCCTGCGAGTTGACGAGCACGATGCGGCCGTCGCGGTCAACGATGACCATCGCGTCCGGCGCGGCTTCGAGCAGGTCCTTGAACTTCTGGTCGGCCCGCTTGCGGTCGGTGATGTCTCGGATCGCGCTCATCACCATCGCGCCTTCTTCGGTGTCGATCGGGCTCAGGCTGATCTCCACTGGAAACTCGCCGCCATCCTTGCGCAGGCCATGCAGCTCCAGCCCCGCCCCCATGGTGCGCGTGCGCGGCGCCCCAAAGAACCCGCTGCGGTGCCCCAGGTGGGCGCCCCGGTAGCGGTGTGGCAGCAGCACCTCCACGGCCTGCCCTAGCAACTCGGTCCTTTCATAGCCAAACACGCGCTCGGCCTGGGAGTTGACCAGGACGATGCGGCCTGTCACGTTGACCATCACGATCGCGTCGGGTGTGGATTCGAGCAGGTCACGGAACCGCGCCTCCAGCAGCTTGGCCTCGCGCTGGACCTTGAGCTGGGTGACATCCTTCTTGCTCGACAGAAAGTACAGCAGCTGGCCAGCTTCGTCGCGCACGGCCTTGGTGGACACGTTGACATGCACCAGCGATCCATCCTTGCGGCGGCGCACCGACTCGTGCACGGTGCTGCTCAGGCCCCGCAGGGCCTCGGCCCGGATCTCGTCTTCTTCGTGGGCCCGGTTCTCGGGAACAATGAGATCAATGAGGCGCCTGCCCTGAGCCTCTGCCGGTGCATATCCAAAGATCGCTTCGGCAGCCGGGTTCCAGTTGAGCACCACCCCCTCAGGCGACAGCACCAGCAGCGCATCGGGGTTTTGCTCCCAATATGCGGCAGAAAAATCAGATGCCATGCAGAACTCCCTGTGGGGACCCATCCCTCTGCATCCCGTTGTTGTGTTTGTGTGCGACTGCGGATGCAAGCCCGTGCCATCACCCGCGCGGGCCCATGGCTGGACCCATCTTAGGCGGGAAGCCTCCCGATTGCCAACTCTGAAATGCCACAGCCAGTTCCGCGCCGCCGACCATCGGGCAGTTTGGCCCTGGGCGGAGCCCTGCAGCCGCCAGACGACAAAAAGCCCCTGCACCAACAAGGGAACAGGGGCTTGCGAAACGGCGCAAAAGCCGCGCTGGCTTACATGTGGTCGATCATGACCTGGCCAAAACCCGAGCAGCTCACCTGGGTGGCTCCGTCCATCAGGCGGGCAAAGTCGTAAGTCACCTTCTTGGAGGCAATCGACTTCTCCAGCGAACTGATGATCAGGTTTGCGGCCTCGATCCAACCCATGTGGCGCAGCATCATCTCGGCCGACAGGATTTCGGAGCCGGGGTTCACATAGTCCTTGCCTGCATATTTGGGGGCCGTGCCGTGGGTGGCTTCAAAACAGGCCACCGAGTCGGACATGTTGGCGCCGGGCGCAATGCCGATCCCGCCCACTTGGGCTGCGAGCGCATCGGAGATGTAATCGCCATTGAGGTTGAGCGTGGCCACCACCGAATACTCGGCCGGGCGCAGCAGGATCTGCTGCAGGAAGGCATCGGCGATACTGTCCTTGATGGTGATGTCCTTGCCCGTCTTGGGGTTCTTGAGCTTGCACCACGGGCCGCCGTCGATCAGCTCGGCACCGAACTCTTTTTGCGCCAGGGCGTACGCCCAGTCGCGGAAGCCACCTTCGGTGTACTTCATGATGTTGCCCTTGTGGACGATGGTCACGCTGGGCTTGTCGTTGTCGATGGCGTACTGGATGGCCTTGCGCACCAGGCGTTCGGTGCCCTCGATGGAGACGGGCTTGACGCCGATGCCCGAGGTGTTGGGAAAGCGGATTTTCTTCACGCCCATCTCGTCCTGCAGGAACTTGATGAGCTTCTTGGCCTTGTCCGACTCGGCTTCGAACTCGATACCGGCATAGATGTCCTCCGAGTTCTCGCGGAAGATCACCATGTTGGTCTTTTCGGGCTCTTTCAGCGGCGAAGGCACGCCCTTGAAATACTGCACGGGGCGCAGGCAGACATACAGATCCAGCTCCTGGCGCAGTGCCACGTTCAGCGAACGGATGCCGCCACCCACGGGCGTGGTCAGCGGGCCCTTGATCGACACCACGTACTCGCGCAACACCTGCAGGGTTTCATCGGGCAGCCACACATCAGGGCCGTAGACCTTGGTGGATTTCTCGCCCGCATACACCTCCATCCAGTGGATCTTCTTCTTGCCGCCATAGGCCTTGGCCACCGCAGCGTCCACCACCTTGATCATCACCGGCGTGATGTCGAGCCCCGTGCCATCGCCTTCAATGAAGGGAATGATGGGCTGGTCCGGCACATTCAGCGACATGTCGGCATTGACCGTGATTTTCTGGCCTTCGGCAGGCACCTTGATGTGCTGGTAGCTGGTCATGGAAGGGGTGTCTCCTGTGGAAGCTGAAGCAGATTCAGCAGATGGGGCAAAGCGCTCGGTAGCCAGTCAATTCTAATGACAATTTTTTGGGCAAAGTCCCTGCCAGCCTGCGCGCCGCTGCTATCGTTGCGGGCGAAGCCGTGCAGGTTTGCGCGGCTTCAGATTCTCTCTTTCAACCCCTTCACTGGAAACGGCATATATGAAAAAACTCCTCGCTGTCCTGGTGGCTGGTCTGTTGGGTGCAAGTGCTTTTGCACAGGCGCCTGCAGCCGCTCCGGCCCCCGCCCCTGCAGCCCCAGCGCCCATGGCTGCACCCGCTGCACCTGTGGCTGCTGCCCCGGCACCCGTCGCCAAAACCAAGGCAAAGGCCAAGGCCACCAAAACGGCCAAAAAGAAAACCACCAAGAAGGTCGCCAAGAAAAAGACCACCCACAAGGCAGCCTGACGCTGGCATGCAGCACCCTTCGCGGGGTCATGCACATTGCTTCAAAATCGCCCGCTACTGCGGGCGTTTTCTTTTTCCGTTCTTTTCCCCTTCTTTTGCCCGCCGGTTCGGCGCCCCTTGTGCGGACGCTGCCCCCTTGTCCAGAAAGCCTTGCCCATGACCGCTTTTGCACTTGCCTTGCCTTTTTCCGCTGCCACACGGCGCACCGTGGCCGCCGCGCTGTTGACCGCTGCTGCGGGACTGCCGTTCACCACGGCACAGGCCCAGGACGGCCCCCAGCTGAATTTGCAGCGTGTGGAACTGACCGCAGGCATGCACCGCATTGACGCCCAGGTGGCCGCCACGCCCCAGGAGCGCCAGACCGGCCTGATGCATCGCAAGGAGATGCCCCAGCACGAGGGCATGCTGTTTGTGTTTGAACAACCCGCGCAGCAGTGCTTCTGGATGAAGAACACGCTGCTGCCGCTCACGGCAGCGTTTGTGGATGACGACGGCACCATCGTGAACCTGGCCGACATGAAGCCCCAGACGCTGGATTCGCACTGTTCGGCAAAACCGGTGCGCTACGTGCTGGAGATGAACCAGGGATGGTTTGCCAAGAAAAACATCAAGGCAGGCGCCAAGCTGGGTGGAGCGCTGTTCAGCCGCAAGTGACGCAGGACCACCCAGGGACTTGCGCAGATCGGGATGCCACAGCCGCATAGCCCTTGGCCCTGCCGCTTGCCCAAGCGCTGTCTTGCCGACATCGCACTCCCATGATCCGGGAGTGCAACTTACTATCATTTATATAGCTACCAGCGCTTATTCAGCAAGCGCTAGATGCCAAAAACGCCTCAAAATCCCCAACAAAAAACGGCCCGAAGGCCGTTTTTTGTTGCCCGCAGACCTCAGTCCGTCAGGACAGGTCACTCGCGGGGCGCGGATCGCGCATCAGGCGAAGTTGGCTTCGGCAAACTTCCAGTTCACCAGCTTGTCGAGGAAGGTCTCAACGAACTTGGGACGCATGTTGCGGTAGTCGATGTAGTACGCGTGTTCCCACACGTCCACGGTGAGCAGCGCCTTGTCGGCGGTGGTCAGCGGCGTGCCGGCGGCGCCGGTGTTGACGATGTCAACGCTGCCATCGGCCTTCTTCACCAGCCAGGTCCAGCCCGAACCGAAGTTGCCCACGGCAGACTTCACGAACGCTTCCTTGAAGGCTGCGTAGCTGCCCCACTTGGCGGTGATGGCTGCAGCCAGTGCACCAGAAGGCTCACCGCCGCCCTGGGGAGCCATGCAGCTCCAGAAGAAGGTGTGGTTCCAGATTTGCGCTGCATTGTTGTAGATGCCGCCGCTCGACTTCTTGACGATCTCTTCGAGCGTCATGGCTTCGAACTCGGTGCCCTTTTGCAGGTTGTTCAGGTTCACCACATAGGCGTTGTGGTGCTTGCCATGGTGGTACTCCAGGGTTTCCTGGCTGTAGTGCGGAGCCAGGGCATCGATGGCGTAGGGCAGCGGGGGAAGGGTATGTTCCATGGTGGTGTTTCCTTGTGGTTTGAAATTCCGGGATGCCATCTGCAACGCTTTTCTTTCCTGAGCAATGCAGTCGGACACAGCGCGAAGGGGGCATTGTAGGAACATCAGGTGACCTGTGCAGCGTGAGGCCACCCAGATCCGGTCTGCAGCACCACAAACCGCTGCTGTCCTACAGAGGCGCGCCTTCTACCGCGCCGCGACATCACCCCGTTACAGCAGTCGCGGCTGGGCCACCGTCACGTCCACCACGCCATCGGCCAGTGTGGCGCGCAGGGCATCGCCAGGCTGGGCCTGGCGCACGCTGGTCACGGCCCGGCCCTCGGTATCGGTGAGCAGCGCGTAGCCGCGCTGCAGCACCAGGCGCGGGTCGAGCAGCTCCAGCCGCAAGGCCGCGCGGTCGAGCCGCTCGGCCTGCTGCACCAGGCGCCGTTGCATTTTTTGAGGGAAATCGGCCTCCAGCGCTTTCTGGGATTGCGCAAGCCGCTGCAATTTTAATAGCACTCCATGGCGCATGCGCTGGGCCAGGCGTGCCAGTTGCATCTGCTCACGCGCCACCAGGCCCGACGGGCGGCCCAGCCGCGCCGCCGCCTGGTCCAGCCGCTGGTGCCGGGTGTCGAGCTGGCGCTGCACGCCGTCACTGATACGCCCAGCCAGCAGCCCGAGCGCCCCCAGCCACACATCGCGCGGCTGGGCGACCAGCTCGGCGGCAGCGGTGGGCGTGGGGGCGCGCAGGTCGGCGCAGAAGTCGGCGATGGTGAAGTCGGTCTCGTGCCCCACCCCGCTGATGAGCGGCACCGGGCTTTGCACGATGGTCCGGGCCAGTTGTTCGTCGTTGAAGGCCCAGAGATCTTCGATGGAACCGCCCCCGCGCACCAGCAAGATCACGTCAATGGGCGGATTTTTGGTCAAATTGGCGCCTAGCGCTTGTCCCGTTTGCGCAAGTAGATACAGTTTTGATAGCGCCGCAACCAACGAAGCAGGTGCTGCGGCGCCCTGCACCTGCGCAGGCACCAGCACCACCGGAATGTGCGGCACGCGACGGCGCAGCGCCGTGACCACGTCGTGAAGGGCCGCAGCCCCGGTGGACGTGACAAGGCCAATGCCACGCGGCTGCAAAGGCAGCGGGCGCTTGCGGGCGTTGTCGAACAAGCCTTCTGTTTCGAGCCGCGCCTTCAGGCGCAGGAACTGCTCGAACAACGCGCCCTGCCCGGCCCGCTGCATGCTTTCCACAATGAACTGCAGATCGCCCCGCGCCTCGTACACCGAAAGGCGCCCGCGCACTTCCACCAATTCGCCATCGCGCGGCGAAAAGTCAAGCAGGCTGGCGGCGCGGCGGAACATGGCGCAGCGCAACTGGCCGTTCGCGTCTTTGACCGAGAAGTAGCAATGTCCGCTGGATGCGCGCGAGAAGCCCGTGATCTCGCCGCGCACCGCGACAGGATTGAAGCGCGCCTCCAAAGCATCAGCAATGGCGCGGCATAGCGCGCCAACTTCCCAGACGCGCGGCGCCGCTGCGGGGCTGGAGCGCTCAAACATGAGAAACGGCGGGCGTTTGCGCCGCGCGCACCGCGCAAGTACTCCACAGAATCTGGCCAGCGGCAGTTACCACAGCCACATAACTAAAAACCGCCCGCAAAACACCAGTGCACGTACAAGTTATTGATTTATATAGCTTTTTCATTGCGCAATTTTTCATCAATCTGTTGCAAGCACGGCGTGGCGCCACTTTGCGTGGCCTGGAACAGTGGTTGCCCACAAAGTTATCCACAGATTTTGTGGGTGAGCAGATGGGGCGACGGCGCGCACAGCAACGTAACGGTTTGTGACGAGGTGGGCCCTGCAAGCTGGGCCATAATCGCCGATTGCTTTCATCTGCGCGGAGAGAGATTTGCTGTCCATCATACAAGCCGCAGGCTGGCCCATCTGGCCCCTGATTGCGTGTTCCGTCCTGGGAATGGCGTTGATTTTTGAACGGTTCGTGGCCCTCAAGACGGCCCGTGTCGCCCCCCCGAAATTGCTCGATGAAGCCATCACGGTCTCGTCCAAGGCCGTGCCCACCCCCGACGTGGTGAACCAGTTGGCGCAAAACTCCGCCCTGGGCGAAGTGCTGGCCAGCGGCCTGCGCACCCTCAACAGCAACCCCCAGTGCAGCGAGACCGACCTGCGTGCCGCCATGGAGGGCGCGGGGCGCGCCGTGGCGCACCGGCTGGAAAAATACCTGTCGGCACTGGCCACCATCGCCTCGGCCGCGCCCTTGCTGGGCCTGCTGGGCACGGTGATCGGCATGATCGAGATCTTTGGCTCGCAGGCCGGCAGCGGTGGCGTGGGCCAGGCCATGGGTGGCGGCAACCCGGCCCAGCTGGCGCATGGCATCTCGATCGCGCTCTACAACACGGCTTTTGGCCTCATCGTGGCCATCCCGGCGCTGATCTTCTGGCGCTACTTCCGCGCCCGGGTGGATGCCTATCTGCTCACCTTGGAGTTGGCTTCGGAACAATTTGTGCGCCACATCCTGCGTTTGCGGAAGAAATGACGCCCCCACGGTCCGCCCGCTGCGCGTGGCTCCCTGCCCCCCAAGGGGGCCGCGTTTTGCCTTGGGGCGGCCCGGCTGCAAAACCTCAGCCTGAAAGGCTTCGCCAATGAACTTCCGTCCCCGCGCCAAGGAAGAGCCGGAGATCAACCTGATCCCGTTCATCGACGTGCTGCTGGTGATCCTCATCTTTCTGATGCTGACCACCACTTACAGCAAGTTCACCGAGCTGCAGCTCACGCTGCCCGTGGCCGATGCCGAGCAGCAACGCGACCACCCCAAGGAAGTCATCGTGTCCGTCGCCGCCGACGGGCGCTACGCCGTCAACAAGACGGGCGTGGACGGCAAAAGCGTGGACGCGATCGCGCAGGCCTTGCGCAGTGCCGCCACGGCGGGCACGGGCAGTGTGGTCATCATCAGCGCCGATGCGATGGCGCCGCACCAGTCCGTGGTTTCGGTGATGGAGGCAGCGCGCCGCGTGGGCCTCACGCAGATCACGTTTGCCACGCAGTCATCGGCTGCGGCGCGCAGCCCCAGCCGCTGACACGCATGGCTGCCCCCGGGCTGCAGCCGCCCTCGCCCAGCGCCCCCGCATTGCGGGGCGCAGCCCTCCCCCCACCCGCCTCCGGGCTCCAGAAAATCTGGCAGACACGCGGCCCGCTCGCCTGGGTGCTGTGGCCGGTCTCGCGGGTCTACCGCACGCTGGTCGGTATGCGGCGCGGGCTTTACCGCATCGGCATGCTGAAGGCGGAGCACCCTGGCCGCCCCGTCATCGTCGTGGGCAACGTGATTGCCGGAGGCGCAGGTAAAACCCCCGTGGTCATTGCCGTTGTCCAGCATCTGCAAGGTCTGGGCCTGCGCCCCGGCGTGGTCTCACGCGGCTACGGCCGCAGCACCACCGACTGCCGCGAGGTGACGCCCCACAGCCCCGCCCACGAGGTGGGCGATGAACCCGCCCTTATCGCGCGCAACTGCCGGGTGCCCGTGTTTGTGGCGCCTCGCCGCATCACCGCCGCCCGCGCCCTGCGGGCTGCTTACCCGGACACCGACGTGATCGTTTGCGACGATGGCCTGCAGCACCTGGCCCTGGCGCGCGATCTGGAGGTCTGCATCTTCAACGAACAGGGCGTGGGCAACGGCTTCCTGCTGCCAGCGGGGCCCCTGCGTGAACCCTGGCCACGCGCGGTGGATTTTGTGCTGCATGCGGGGAGTCTGCCGCCTGGAAGCGACCCCGCCCATGCCTATGGCCTGCAACGCCGACTGGCCCCCTATGCCTTGCGTGCGGACGGCACCCGGGTGCCACTGTCGGACCTGCAAGGCCAGCCGCTGCATGCCGTGGCGGCCGTGGCACGCCCCGAAGTGTTCTTTGCCATGCTGCAGGCTGAGGCGCTGCAGCTGGCACACACGGAAGCCTTGCCAGATCACTACAATTTTGATAGCTGGAACCGTTCATCTGACAAGCGCCACCCGCTAATTTGCACCGAAAAGGACGCTGTCAAGCTCTGGCAACACCACCCGGACGCGCTGGCCGTGCCCCTGCAATTGCACATTGACCCGGCCTTTTTCGCAACGCTGGATGCGCGCCTGCTGGCCTTGGGCGTCCACAGGCATTAACGATTCACCGCCCGGGCCGCCGCTATCATCCTTGCCTGCCCGAACGAACCTCCTGAAAAGCGCTGTCACCATGGATCCCAAACTGCTTGAACTGCTGGTCTGCCCCGTCACCAAAGGCCCGCTGACCTACGACCGCGATGCCCAGGAACTGGTCTCCCGCAGCGCTCGCCTGGCCTATCCGGTGCGGGACGGCATCCCGGTGCTGCTCGAAAACGAAGCCCGCACACTCACCGACGAGGAACTGGAGCAGTGAGCACCGCAGCACCGGCTCCCACCACCCCAGGCGTTGCAGCGACAGGCAACCGCTTCACGGTGCTGATCCCGGCTCGCATGGCATCCAGCCGCCTGCCCGACAAACCCCTGGCCGATATCGGCGGCCTGCCCATGGTGGTGCGGGTGGCCCAGCGTGCCGCCCAGAGCGCAGCGGCCCGCGTGGTGGTAGCCGCCGATGACCCTCGCATCCTGCAGGCCTGCACCGCCCATGGCGTGCAAGCGATACTGACCCGCGCCGACCACCCCAGCGGCAGCGACCGCCTGGCCGAAGCCTGCACCCAGCTGGGCCTGGACGGGGACGACGTGGTCGTCAACGTGCAAGGCGATGAACCTTTGATAGACCCGGGCCTCATCGACGCTGTGGCAGCCCTCCTGCCCACCCGGCCGGAGGCCAGCATGGGCACCGCAGCCCACGCCATTGCGTCACTGGCCGACTACACCAACCCCAACGTGGTGAAAGTGGTGCTGGACGCGCGTGGCCTGGCCCACTACTTCAGCCGCGCGCCCATCCCTTTTGCGCGGGACCATATGGGATTGACCTGGTGGCAAGGTGCCGCCGAGGCGGCGGCACCCGGTGTAGCAGCCCTGGCGGGATTCGCGCCACTGCGGCATGTGGGCATCTACAGCTATCGTGCGGGCTTTCTGCGCCAATTTCCTGCCCTGACACCCGCCCCCACCGAGGCGGTGGAAGCGCTGGAGCAACTGCGCGCCCTGTGGCACGGCCACCGCATTGCGGTTCATCTGGCCAAAGCGGCCCCTGGCCCGGGCGTGGATACGCCCGAAGACCTGGAACGGGTTCGCCGCCTTTTCCGATGAGGAGCGGGCCGGTGGCGCGCGCCGCGCCGGTCCGCCGAATGCCCCGGCTATCCACCCTGCGACACCCCTGCCCAACCCGGTGCAGCATGTAAGTCAGCGCAAGGGAGTCGCATGCTATCCTCGACCGCAACGAGAGCACCGCATCCCGGGCGCACAGAACGGCTTCAGGCGCCCTTCGAACGTCCCCGCCAGCGGCGCCAACCGATTTCTAACCTTCGAGGACTTCCATGAGACTGATTTTGTTGGGCGCGCCTGGCGCCGGAAAGGGCACGCAAGCCACGTTCATCTGCCAGAAGTACGGCATCCCCCAGATCTCCACCGGCGACATGCTGCGCGCAGCCGTCAAGGCCGGCACCCCTCTGGGCCTGCAGGCCAAGGCGGTGATGGATTCGGGCGCCCTGGTCAGTGACGACATCATCATCGGTCTCGTCAAGGAGCGCATCACGCAAGCAGACTGCGCCAACGGTTTCCTGTTCGACGGCTTCCCCCGCACCATTCCCCAGGCCGATGCCATGAAGGCAGCGGGCGTCAAGCTCGACTACGTGCTCGAAATCGATGTGCCTTTTGACGCCATCATCGAACGCATGAGCGGCCGCCGCTCGCACCCTGCCAGCGGCCGCACCTACCATGTCAAGTTCAACCCGCCCAAGGTGGAAGGCAAGGACGACGTGACGGGCGAAGAGCTGATCCAGCGCGAAGACGACAAGGAAGAAACCGTCAAGAAGCGCCTGCAGGTCTACAGCGACCAGACGCGCCCCCTGGTGGACTATTACAGCAACTGGGCCCAGGCCGAACCCGAGCTGGCCCCCAAGTACCGCGCCATCAGCGGCACGGGCAGCGTGGACGAGATCACGGCACGCGCACTGCAGGCACTGGCCAGTTAAGGCACGGGGCGATCGCCCCTTGCAACCAGCGGCGCCATGGCAGCAGGGCGTCGCTTTTTTTATGCGGCGCAGGGAACCCGCTTCCAGCCTTTCGCATGGCTATACCCGGGCCATACCAGTGGGTCAGGCTGGGCTGGAGCGTAAGCCGTAGGCTTTGCCATCCACAAACAGGTATTCCGCCCGCAGCACCGCGTCGCCCTTCTCTTCGCGCAGGGTAAAGCCCACCACCGATACCGCAGTGCCGGGTTTGATCTCCTGCACCTGCCAGGCCTGCATGCGGGTCAGGGGCGCCAGCTCCACCTCCCAGCGGCGGTCTTTGCGGGTGGGTAAAACCGTCTTGGCCAGCAAGGCCTTGCCATCCACGGGGGACGCCTGCGCAGGCACCGCACGCTGGGCCAGATCCGCAGGCAGCTTCAGCTCGGCAGGTGTCTCCAGCTCCAGCTCGGCGTGTGGATTTTGCCAGCGCACTTTGCGCACGGTGCCTTCCAGGTAGATGGGACGGTCGGGGTCAAAACTGCTCCACCCATGGTGGGCACGCGCGCCCCAGGGAATGGCCGTGGCGGCCAGGAGCACGTGGCGGCGTTGCAGGCTCATCGGTTCTCTCCTTGTCATGTCTGATCAGAGGTAAGCAATCCAGCGGCCACACACCACCACAGCCAGCCAGATCACGGTGGAACCCAGCATCTGTACCCGGGCCAGAGCATCCAGGCGAGCCAGGGAACCCCGCCCATGGAACCACGCGGCGTTGCAACCTGCAAGCATTAACAGCAGCATCTTCAAGGTGAATGCGCGGCTGGCGAGCAGTTCGGCAGGCTGTGTGGCAAACATCAAGAGGCCCGACGCCGCCGCCAGGCCAAAACCACACAACGCCAGCGACAGGCTGAGCCGCGCCAAGTCCTTGACGGGCAGCGCCGCCCCACGGCCAAACACCCGCAACTCCAGCAAGACCAAATTGCCCAGCAGCAAGGCAATGCCTACGATGTGCACCACCTCCAGCGCGGGGTAGGCCCACGCATGGGACTTAAGAGTTGCAAAAAACATCGGGGCGGCCTTGTTGCTCAGTGCAGCAGTTCGAGCATCAGCGAGATCCTGGCCTTCAAGGGGGATAGCCCCTGGGAGTCCGGCAATGCGTCCCCCGGCTTGGGCAGCACCTGCCCCTCGGAGCAGCGCGTGGACCGCACCACGCGCACACCCGCCTCCTGGGCACGCAGCAATGCGGCCTCCAGAGCATGGTGGATGGTGCCATTGCCCGTGCAGGCCACCACCAGCCCCTGGACCCCATCTCGCACCAGTGCGTCCACCATGGTTCCCGATGCGCCAGCGTGGCTAATGACCACTTCCACGCGGGGCCAGGCTGCGGCATTCACTACATTTTGAATAGCATTCAATGCTGGAACACCAAGCGCCAGGGGCCAATCCTGCACAAGGCGGACAGCCCCCTCCTCCACCCAACCCAAAGGCCCGGCCTCGCCCGAATTGAACGCATTCACCCGGTAGGGGTGCACCTTCTGAACCTGCCGTGCCCCATGAATTTCGCCAGCGGCGACCGCCAGCACACCCCGTGCGCCGGGCGTGACCGCCACAGCAACAGCATCCAGAAGATTCTGAGGCCCATCGGGCGTGAGCGCCGTGGCCGGGCGCATGGCACAGGTCAGCACCACGGGTTTCGCGCGGGTGTCCAGCACTTCGTGCAGAAACCACGCCGTCTCTTCCAGCGTGTCGGTTCCGTGGGTAATGACTACACCACGCACCTCGGGATCTTCCAGGTGGTGCGCACAGCGCAGCGCCAGCGCCTGCCACACCTGGCCATCCATGTCCTTGCTGTCGATCTGGGCCACCTGCTCCGCCACCAGCACGCCCCGCGCGGCCTGCTGCAATCCGGGAACAGCTGCAAGCAGCTGCCCGACCCCTACCTGCGCAGCGGTGTAGCCGATGTTGTCGCCAGCCTGCGCGGACGTGCCTGCAATGGTCCCTCCGGTGCCCAAAACCACAATTTTTTGCCCACTCACTTGCGTACTCCGAAAAACTGGTGAAAAATACAGTTACTGGATTAAAAAACAGTTGTCCATCACTGTAGCCGCCTCCACCGGAAACCACCATGCTCGACAACCCGAAACTCACTGCCCGCCAGCAACAAATTCTGGATCTCATCCAGACGGCCATTACACGCACCGGGGCGCCGCCCACCCGTGCAGAGATCGCTGCCGAACTGGGGTTCAAGTCGGCCAACGCGGCAGAAGAACATCTCCAGGCGCTGGCGCGCAAAGGCGTGATCGAGCTGGTCAGTGGCACATCCCGTGGCATCCGGTTGCGCGGTGACACCGTGCGCTCCATCAATGCAGCGCGCGGCAACCAGTTCAGCCTGCCGATTCCCGGACTCTCACAACTGGTGCTACCCCTGGTGGGACGTGTGGCGGCAGGGTCGCCCATTCTCGCGCAGGAACACGTTGATCAAACCTACAGTGTGGAAAACAGCCTGTTCCATCACAAACCCGATTACCTGCTCAAAGTGCGCGGTATGTCGATGCGCGATGCCGGAATCATGGATGGCGATCTGCTGGCTGTGCAGTCCACCCGCGAAGCCCGCAACGGCCAGATCATCGTGGCCCGCCTGGGAGACGATGTGACGGTCAAGCGCCTGCGCCGTACTGCGACTGCCATCGAACTGCTGCCCGAGAACCCGGATTACCCGGTCATAGTGGTGCAGCCCGGCGAACCCTTTGAGATCGAAGGGCTGGCCGTCGGCCTCATCCGCAACACCATGTTGATGTAGCCACAGCGCTCCATCGCATTCACTCATGAATTAGTTCGTTAGCTGCCGCGCTGCAGGTGGCGGGCGTTTGGCGCACTGGTAAAACCAGTACGCCAGCCCTGCGGTGCCGGTTTACTTTGCAATCCTGCCTATGTCCAACCCCCGACCTTCGGAGTTTTCACATGGGAATTGCCTTGACCACCTTTTCTGCGCTCTCCAGCACTCTGCGTACCTTGACCCACTGGCTCCACACCTTCAAGGAGCCGTCTGCAGCCGACCTGCCTGCGCCCCGTCCCCATCCCGATGACGCGGACCCGGGCCGCAGGAGCGGATCAGCAGGCACTGACAAACCCCGCCATCCATCCAACATCCCCAGCCAACGCCCACCGCGAGGCAACTGGCCCTTTACGGTCAGCCCCCAGACACCACCCACCGGAGCCACCACGCGGTTTGTGGCCACCAATACCGATGCCCGGGCGTTCATACCGCCGCCTGCCGCTACCCGCGTTGCCTGTGGATCATCCAGATTGGCAGACGGCTCAGGCTGCAGGGCTGCCAAGGTCCTGCGCAGGCTCCCCACATCGGGCGGCTCAGGCCGACTGGTGATCGCCGGCCGCATGGCCGATGTGTGCGCCGAGCTGGACCGCTTGGCTGCATCCGAGGCGGCGCTGCAAGCCTGTTGAGCCCAAGGCATGCACCACCCAGCGATCCATTGACTGCTTTGTATATGGAGGATGCCGCCTGATCGCTGTGGACGGCGCTTGTCGAGGTCGCCAACACTCCGTCACCAAAAGCCCCATCCTTTCCTGTGCCAGGGGGCGGTCCGGTATGAAACGACCGGCGTGGCCAAGGCACAATGTCGGGATGAACATTGTGATCCTCGACGACTACCAGGACGCAGTCCGCAAGCTCCACTGCGCATCCCGGCTCGACGCGTACACCGCCAAGGTCTACACCAACACCGTCAAGGGGCTGGGCCAGCTGTCCGTCCGCCTCAAAGACGCTGACATCATCGTGCTCGTGCGGGAGCGCACCCAGATCACCCGTCAACTGGTGGAGAAACTTCCCCGTCTCAAGCTCATCGCGCAAACCGGCAAGATCGGCAGTCACATTGATGTAGCTGCCTGTACGGAACGTGGGATTGCAGTGGCAGAAGGCATAGGCTCACCCGTGGCCCCCGCAGAGCTGACGTGGGCACTTGTCATGGCCGCAATGCGCCGACTGCCGCAGTACATCTCCAACCTCAAGCATGGCGCCTGGCAACAATCAGGGCTGAAGACGGCGTCCATGCCTCCCAATTTTGGCCTTGGCAGCGTGCTGCGGGGCAAAACGCTGGGTATCTGGGGTTATGGCCGCATTGGCCAATTGGTGGCGGGCTACGGGCGTGCTTTTGGAATGAACGTCCGCATTTGGGGGCGTGAGGCATCACGCGCCCAGGCCTTGACGGATGGATACCAGGCTGCCACCACGCGCGAGGAGTTTTTCTCGCAATGCGATGTGATCTCGCTCCACCTTCGGCTCAACGACGAAACGCGCGGCATCGTCTCACTCGAAGATCTGTCTTGCATGAAGCCCACCTCCCTGCTGGTCAACACTTCGCGTGCCGAGCTGATTGAGACCGATGCCCTGATTGCCGCCCTGAACCGGGGCCGCCCCGGCATGGCCGCTGTCGATGTATTCGAGAGCGAACCCATTCTTCAGGGCCATGCCCTGCTGCGGCTGGAGAACTGCATTTGCACGCCCCACATTGGCTATGTCGAGCAAGACAGCTATGAGCTTTATTTTGGTGCAGCGTTCGACAATGTGGTGAATTTCATCAAAGGCACTCCCACCAACATCGTGAATCCAGGCGCACTGCAGGTGCGGCGTTAATTTGGCGCAAAAATCGGGTACATCCATCCTCGCTATTGCGGGAAGCAACAAAACTGGAAGCTCCTAACCTCAGTACGATTGCACCTTCTGCTGCGCCTAGCGCCGGTTTTGGTCATCGCCCGAGTCTCAACAAACTCCAGCTCCTGGGCATTGAGCAGCCAAGCAGAACAACCTGCTCACCTCACCTAGCTGCATTTGAACAACAAAAAAGGGCTTCCCAAAGGAAGCCCTTTTATTTGGCGCTCTCCAAAGCCAAAAAGACCTTGAAGAGCCAGACCACTCCGATTACAGAGGGGTCTTCTTGCCGTCCTTGTAGACGTACAGAGTGATGGCGGGGTTCTTCATTTCGCCATTGGGTTCAAAAGCGATGGTGGAGGTCACACCCTTGAAGTTGGACTTGGCCAGTTCGTTCACATACACCTTGGGGTCCACGGAGTTTGCGCGCTTCATAGCGTCCACCAGCAGGAACGTGGCGTCGTAGGTGTAGGGGCTGTAGACCTGGAACTGGTTGGGGTACTTGGCATCGTACTTGGCCTTCCAGGCCGTGCCGCCGGGCATCTTGGCCAGCGAAGAGCCGCCTTCAGCACAGATCACGTTGCCCAGGGTCTTAGCACCCGCTGCGAGCTTGGCGATTTCAGACGTGCAGACGCCGTCACCACCGAAGTACTTGACGTTGCCCATGCCCAGTTGTTCCATCTGGCGCAGCATGGGGCCGGCTTGAGGGTCCATACCGCCGTAGAACACGGCATCAGGGTTCTTGGACTTGATGGCCGTCAGGATGGCCATGAAGTCGGTAGCCTTGTCGGTCGTGAACTGCTCGTCCACCACTTTCATGCCCTTGGCAGTAGCAGTCTTCTTGAACACGTCTGCCACACCTTGGCCGTAAGCGGTACGGTCGTCGATGATGGCAACGGTCTTCAGCTTGAGCGTATCCACAGCGTAGAACGCCAGGCCAGCGCCCAGGGCATTGTCATTGGCGATGATACGGAAGGTGGTCTTGTAGCCAGGCTTGGTCAGGTTGGGGTTGGTCGCAGCGCCCGTCACCATCGGGATGCCGCAGTCGTTGTAGACCTTGGAAGCAGGAATGGTGGTACCGGAGTTGAGGTGGCCGACAACGCCTGCAACTTTGGAGTCGCACAGCTTTTGTGCAGCGGCCGTGCCCTGCTTTGGATCGGCAGCGTCATCTTCAGCTTGAAGTTCGAACTTGATCTTCTTGCCGCCGATGGTGATGCCTTGAGCGTTCAGCTCTTCAATGGCCATGCGGGCGCCATTTTCGTTGTCCTTGCCGTAGTGGGCTTGGGCGCCGGAAACCGGAGCCACATGGCCGATCTTGACCACCTGCTCTTGTGCAGAGGCCACACCAGCAACAGCCGCGATAGCAGCAACCACGGTCAGTTTCAACTTCAATTGCATATCAAATCTCCAGTAAAGATAAACGCTGAGAATCTTCTTGTGTCTCAACGCAGGCGAACATATCGCAATTTACGGGCCAGATCATTAGGGAACACGATTAAACGCGAGAGAAACCACAGGGGAATACCCTGTCATCCCTTTGGCACTGAGGCCGCGCCACTGGCCAGCTCGTCTGCCACCGCCTCGTACACGGCATGCCGGACCACGGATTCAATCTCTTCACGCAGTCGCGGCAGCACCGATCGTGTCTGCTCCTGCACCACGGTGGCGATGGCTTCGCGCAAACGTTGATCCAGCACAACGTCCACACGCTGCATGACCCTGTGCACCATGTACTCCTCCATGCCTTCCGGCAGTGGCCGGGTGAGCTGCGGTCTGGGCGTCTTTGAAGACCCGAGGGTCGACGCGAGAGATGCAGGCGAAGACGAAGACGCGGGAGCCACTGCCGCCGCAACGGGAGCATGGTGAACCAACGGAGCGGGCGCACTCTGCACGGGCGCTGGTGCAGCCGGGCGTGGCGCCATCACAGCAGGCGGGCGGGCACTGGGCAGAGGGGGGCTCAGCGGTCGTGTCGCAGGCTGCGCTGCTGTTGGGCTGGGTCTTGCCGCGGGCAACGCGGACGGAGACATGACCGTGGTGCGCAATGGTGCAGAGGACGCCGGCGGCAGAGGCGCGGAGTCCGGCACCTGCACCACTTCGGTGAGGGTGGGAACGAAGCGCGGGGGCGTTTTGGGAGGAGGCAGCGCCATCAGCCAGCTTTCAGCACCAAGTCGTGGCGAGTGATGGCATAGCCGCGCGATGCATAGTGGCGCCAGCGCGCCCGGGCCTCGCCACGATCCAACTCATCCTGCGCACTCACCACTTCCACCAACCGATCAAACCGGCCAAATCCCTCCGGCACCTCCGCGTGCAGGTTCAGTAGCACTTCATGGTGCGGGGCAGACCGGGCATCGGCAGTCAGCAACACGGGAGACGCATGGACCAGGTCTTCATCAGCATCGCCAAGGCAATGGGCCACAAAGTCCTGCGGAGCAAGGGCCCAGAGCATGCGGTCCAGCGCCGCCAAGGTGTCGGGCGGCGCCGCAATCACCAGGCGGGCCCCGCTGCGCTGCACCTTGCGCGCAAAGCGGCATGCGTAGGCCAGCTTGTCCGGCGCATTGAAATGAAACGCAACCTCGGTCATGGCACGCTCAGGCCGTCTTGGTGCGCACGGAGCGTTTTGCCGCCGCAGGCTTTGAAACCGGCTTGGCGGCAATGGCCTGGCCCATCAGATAGTGCACCAGAAGTCCCACCGGCCGCCCTGTGGCACCTTTGGCTGCGCCCCCCTTCCAAGCCGTGCCAGCGATATCCAGGTGCGCCCATGGCACGTCGCCCACGTACTTTTGCAGGAACTTCGCGGCGGTGATGGAGCCCCCCGCACGGCCGGCTACATTGCCCATGTCGGCGAAATTGCTCTTGAGACCATCGGCATAGTCGTCGTCCAGCGGCATACGCCAGCAAGGGTCCTGGGCAGACTCGCCAGCCTGCTGCAATGCGGATGCCAGGGGATCATTGTTGGCGAACAGACCACTGCGCACACCACCGAGTGCAATCACGCAGGCGCCGGTCAGGGTGGCAATGTCCACCACGGCGGCAGGCTTGAAGCGGGCGGCGTAGGTGAGCGCATCGCACAGCACCAGTCGACCTTCGGCGTCGGTGTTCAGGATTTCGATGGTCTGACCGCTCATGCTTGTGACCACGTCACCCGGCTTGACGGCACGGCCATCGGGCATGTTCTCGCAGGCGGGTATCAGCCCCACCACATTGATCGAGGGCTGCAGCTCCCCCAGAGCGCGAAAGGTGCCCAGCACGCTGGCAGCGCCGCACATGTCGAACTTCATCTCGTCCATCTCCGGGGCAGGCTTGATGGAGATGCCCCCGGTATCGAACGTAATGCCCTTGCCCACCAGCACGACGGGAGCCTGGTCTTTGGCCGCGCCGTTGTAGCGCAATTCGATGAATCTCAGGGGTTCCTCGGAACCCCTTGCCACAGCGAGGAAGGCGCCCATGCCCAACCGGGCCACTTCGGCCGGGCCGTGGACCTTGCACTGGATGCGGGGCAGCTTGCTCAGGGTCTTGGCGGCATCGGCGAGCAGGGTGGGGGTGGCATGGTTGGCGGGGCGGTTGCCCCATTCCCGCGCAAACTCCACCCCAGCCACCAGCGCCACACCGGCGTCGAAGTCCTCGCGCACATCCGGGGCGGTGGGTACACCGACCACGCAGCGGCTCAGGCTGCGCGCCTCCACCTTGGTCTTGGTGGTGGTGTAGACATAGCTCACTTCGGCCACGGCCTGCACAGCGGCGCTGACAGAAGCGGCTTGCACGGCCCCGGCAAAACACAACACCACCCGTTTGGTCTGCGGCGCCTTGACCGCCCCCCCACCGCCTGCAGCGCCTGGCGGGTGGCACGGGCAGATCCGTCACCCTGCCCCACCAACACTACGCGACGGGCGGCAACGGCAGGCACCTGGTACAGCTGCAGGTGCTTGCCCGCCTTGGTGGCCAGATCCCCGTTCTTGAGCGCCAGGGCCGCCAGGGCGGACAGCGCATCCTTGCCGGGCTTGAAGCCCTCAGGGAGCAGCACAACCAGCAGGTCGCATTTCTCTGAAGCTGCCGCAGCAAGGTCAAGGGTCTTGAGATCAAAGTTCATAATCGGTGTTTTCCTTTTGAGCGTGCTATGCACTTTGATATGCACGCAAAAGTGCATAGCGCGCTCCTAGCCAATGTTATTCGATTCATCCATCCGCAAGGAGCTGGCGCGCAGCTTTGGCGCGACGCTCGTGGTGCTGGTGACCGTGGTCATGACCATGATGCTCATCCGCACCCTGGGACAGGCATCCAAGGGCAGCGTGAGCCCTTCCGATGTGATGCTGGTCATGGGCTTCACGGTGCTGGGGCAGTTGCCCACCATCTTGAGCCTGAGCCTCTTCATCGCTGTGGTCGGCACACTTTCGCGCATGTACCGTGACAGCGAAATGGTCATCTGGTTTGCCAGCGGCCGTGGCCTCATCAGCCTGCTGCGGCCCTTGCTGCGTTTTGCGTGGCCGGTCATGGTGGTCATTGCTGTGCTGTCGCTGCTGGTGTGGCCCTGGGCCAACTCCCAGATTCAGGAACTCAAGACGCGCTACGAACAACGCAGCGACATCGACCGCATCGCGCCCGGCGAATTCCAGGAATCCTCCAACGGAAGCCGGGTGTTCTTCATCGACAAGGACAGCCCCGACACGCAGGCTGGCAACAACATCTTCATCGCCGCCACCGACGGCGCCCGCGAATCCGTGACCTCTGCGCGCAGCGCGCGGCTGGAGACACGGGGCGGCGAGCGCATGGCGGTGCTGAGCGAAGGCCAGCGCCTGGAGACCTCGCGCGACAAGCCCGGCGTCAAGATCAGCGAGTTCTCTGAATACGGCACCCGCATTGGGTCGGCACCTGCAGGCTCGGCGGAAGAACTGTCTGTGAAGACCCGCGCCACGCACGAGCTGCTGATGCAACCCTTGCCCGCCTACCGCGCCGAGCTGGGCTGGCGCTTGGGGCTGGCGCTGGCCGCCATCAACTTCGTCGTGCTGGGCCTGGCCGTGGCCAGCGTCAACCCGCGCGCTGCGCGCAGCACCAGCCTGGTGTTCGCGCTTTTTGCCTTCATCGTGTACTACAACCTCATGACGCTGGGGCAAAGCTGGGTGGGTGCGGGCCGGTTGGGCCTGGTGAGCTTCATGGTGCTGCTGCATGGCGGCATGCTGACCATGTCGCTGCTGATCCTTGCTGCGCGCCACAACCACTGGACCGTGCGGCGGCTCTGGCAGCCCCGTCCGACCAGGAGCCCCGCATGAAAACCATTCGCCGCCTGATCCACCGCGAAGCCCTGTTCGCCGTGGCCTTTGTCACCGCCGGATTTCTGGCGCTGTTTTTCTTTTTTGACCTGGTGGACGAACTGCGCTGGGTGGGCCGCACCGGCGCCGAGGGCTACCAGCTCTCGCACGCATTCCTGTTTGTGGTGCTGAGCATTCCCAGCCACCTGTACGAATTGCTGCCCATTACCGTGCTCATCGGCACTATCTTCGTGATGGCGCGGCTCGCCCAAAGCTCCGAGTTCACCATCATGCGCACCAGCGGCATGGGCCCGTGGCGCGCCTTGCGCACCCTGGTGGCGCTGGGGGGCTTCTTTGTACTGTTGACCTTTGCGGTAGGCGACTACATTGCGCCGCTGACCGACCGCGCCGCTCAACTCGTCAAGGTGCGGTACTTGGGGCGCCTGACCACTGGCGCCACGGGTGCCTGGCTCAAAGAGCGCCAGGACGACCACTCCTATGCAGTGAACGTGCGCGCCCTCACACCCAATGGCGGCATGCTGGACGTGCGCATCTTTGAATTCGATGCCAAGGGCCGGCTCGCATCGCAGACACGGGCCGCATCCGGCAAGTTTGGGCCGGACGGTGCGTGGAACCTGGAGCAAGTGCAGCGCAGCCGCTTCGAACAACGCGGCAACGACGAGGCGCGTGTGGAGCACCTGGATGCACCCACCCTGCAGTGGCCCACCCGCATCAGCGCCGACATGGTGGCCGCCTCGCTGCTCAAACCCGACCGCATGGCCACGATCGACCTGTTCCAGTACATCCGCCATCTGGACGCCAACGGCCAGTCTGCCCAGCGGTATGAAATCGAGTTCTGGCGCAAGGTCTTCTACCCCCTCAGCTGCCTGGTGATGGTGGTGCTGGCCCTGCCCTTTGCCTACCTGCATTTCCGCTCGGGCGGCATTGCAGGCTACGTCTTCGGTGGCGTGATGGCGGGCATCAGCTTCTTCCTGCTGAACAACGTGTTCGGCTACGCAGGCAACCTCCAGAACTGGTCGCCCTGGCTCACCGCCGCCGCGCCGGGGCTCATCTATTCCGTGCTGTCGCTAGCCGCCTTCGGCTGGCTGGTGCTTCGCCGGTAAAATTTTTTAAGCCTTTTGGGCCTCTACCGCTTATGCAGCAAGCGCAAGCCGCTATCATTTTATTTGCACATGGTTCGCGCGACCCACTGTGGAGGGCCCCTATGGAGGCCGTCGCCGTGCGCATCGCCACCCAAGATCCCAAACGGCAGGTGGTCTGCGCCTACCTAGAGCTATGCGCCCCGTCGCTGCCCGACGCCACCAGCCAAGTCGTATCCTTGGGTGCCACCCAAGTCACGGTGGTGCCCATGTTCCTGGGCACCGGCAAGCATGCGCGTGAAGACCTGCCCCTGCTGGTGCAGGACCTGCGTGCCGCCCACCCCGGCGTTCATTTCCACGTGCAGACCGCCATCGGCGAAGACCCGCGCATGACCGCATTGATGGCAGAAATCGCCTGCGAGACGCCCCAAAACTGACGGTTCTGCCAATATCTCTTAGATGCTTGCAGCATAATGATGCAACCCTTTAGGCGATATCAGATATGAACCTGCACCAATTCCGCTTCGTTCAAGAGGCCGCCCGCCGCAACCTCAACCTGACTGAAGCCGCCAAGGCCCTGCACACCTCCCAGCCGGGCGTGTCCAAGGCCATCATCGAGTTGGAAGAAGAACTGGGCGTAGACATCTTTGCCCGCCACGGCAAACGCCTCAAGCGCATCACCGAGCCCGGCCAGCACGTGCTCAAAAGCATCGAAGTCATCATGCGCGAGGTGGGTAACTTGAAGCGCATTGGCGAACAGTTCAGCGCGCAAGACAGTGGCACCTTGAGCATCGCCACCACCCACACCCAGGCCCGCTACGTGCTGCCCGTGCCCGTGGCCCGCCTGCGCGAGGCCTATCCCAAGGTCAACATCAGCCTGCACCAGGCCACGCCACACGAGGTAGCGCGCATGGTGATCGACGAAGTGGCCGAGATCGGCATGGCCACCGAATCCCTGGCCGACTACCCCGAACTCGTCACCCTGCCCTGCTACGAATGGCAGCACGTGCTGGTGGTACCCAACGACCACCCGCTCGCGCAAAAAGAACGCATCGGCCTGGACGACCTGGCGCATGAGGCGTTGATTACCTACCACCCATCGTTCACCGGCCGGGGCAAGATCGACCAAGCCTTTGCCGCCCGCAAGCTGCAGCCGCGCATCGTGCTCGAAGCCATCGACTCCGACGTGATCAAAACCTACGTGCGCCTGGGCCTGGGCATCGGCATCGTGGCCGAGATGGCCATGCGCGACGACCCGGTGGGCGACCTAGCCGTGCGCCCTGTGGGCCACCTTTTCGGGCAGAGCGTGGCACGCGTTGCCTTCAAGCGCAGCGCCTACCTGCGCAACTTTGTCTATAAATTTGCCGAACTGCTCAGCGACCGGCTGAGCCGCGACCTTATCGCACGTGCGATGACGGGGCACGTCAACGACTATGAGCTGTGACTTCGCCGTAGTTCGCCTGTCTTCAAAACACCTTTGATTTTTACGTTGTTGCGCCATGACCCAAGCTAACGCTGCCGCCCGCACCCCAGCCTTCCCCAGCAAGCTGCCCCACGTCGGCACCACCATCTTCACGGTGATGTCGGCCCTGGCCACCGAACACAAGGCCGTCAACCTGGGCCAGGGCTTTCCAGACTTTGAATGCGCCCCTGAGCTGGTGAACGCCGTCACCGCCGCCATGCAGGCCGGGCACAACCAGTACCCGCCCATGCCCGGCATCCCTACGCTGCGCGAGGCCGTGGCTCGCAAGATCGAGGCGCTGCACGGCCGCGCCTATAACCCCAACACCGAAATCACCATCACTGCGGGCGCCACGCAGGCCATCATCACCGCCATACTCGCCATCGTGCACCCGGGTGATGAGGTGATCGTGCTCGACCCCTGCTACGACAGCTATGTGCCCAACATCGAGCTGGCCGGTGGCAAAGCCGTGCGCGTGCCGCTCACGCCCGGCACCTTCCGCCCCGACTTCGCCAAGATCAGCGCCGCCATCACGCCGCGCACCCGCGCCATCCTCATCAATAGCCCGCACAACCCCAGCGCCACCATCTGGACGGCCGAGGAAATGCGCCAGCTCGAAGACCTGCTCGCGCCCACCGACATCCTGCTGATCAGCGACGAGGTGTACGAGCATATGGTGTTCGACGGCGCCGACCACCAGAGCGCCGCGCGCTTTGCAGGCCTGGCCGCCCGCGCCTTCATCGTGTCGAGCTTTGGCAAAACCTTCCACGTCACGGGCTGGAAGGTCGGCACCGTGGCCGCCCCCGCAGCGCTGACGGCCGAGTTCCGCAAGGTGCACCAGTTCAACGTGTTCACTGTGAACACGCCCATGCAGCATGGCCTGGCCGCGTACCTGCAGGACCCGGCTCCCTACCTGCAGCTGCCCGCGTTCTACCAGGCCAAGCGCGACCTGTTCCGCGAAGGTTTGGCGGGCTCGCGCTTCAAGCTACTGCCCAGTACCGGGAGCTACTTCCAGTGCGTGGACATATCGGCGATCAGCGACTTGAACGAGGCCGATTTCTGCCAGTGGCTCACCCGCGAGGTGGGCGTGGCTGCGATTCCGCTGTCGGCGTTCTATGGCGACGGGTTTGACCAGCGCGTGGTGCGGTTCTGCTTTGCCAAGAAGGACGAAACGCTGCGCGCCGCGCTGGAGCGGCTTCGCAAGCTGTGATCTGCAGGGCCTATTGAGGCCCTACCTCGTCTGCCGCGCCAGCCACACCCCCGCCACTGCCAACGCCATCCCCACCAGCGCCCAGCCGCTGAGCGTCTCGCCAAACATGGCCCAGGCAATCAGCGCCGTGGTGGGCGGGGTCAGGTAGAACAGGCTGGCCACGTTCACTGCCCCGCCCCGGCGGATGAGCAGGTTCAGCAGGCTCACGGCCCCCAGCGAGAGCACCAGCACGAGCCAGCCCAGCGCAAACACAAACTCTCCCGTCCACGATATGGCCATGGATTCGGTGGCGTAGGCGACGGCGGCCATGGCCACGGCACAGGGCAGGTACTGAATCACCGATCCCGTGCGCAAGTCGAACGAGGGGCAGAACCGTTTCTGGTACAGCGTGCCGGCCGTAATGCCCAGCAGCGCGACCACAGCGGGCAGCAGCATGCCCATCAGTGCATTGGCTGGCACGGTGGCCACCTTGCCGGCCACCACCAGCGCCACGCCGGTAAAGCCCAGGGCCAGGCCCGCCCACTGGGCCGGCCGCACCTTCTCGCCCAGCAAAGCCCCGGCCACCAGGGCTGTCAGCAGTGGCTGCAACCCCACCACCAGCGCCGTGATGCCTGACGGCAGCCCGTGCCCGATGGCCATGAACACCCCGCCCAGGTACACGCCATGCACCAGCAGGCCCGACACCCCAATGTGCAGCCAGGCCCTTCCGGTTGGCGGCCACGGCGCACGCGCCACGGCGACCACCGCGAGCATGAGCACGATGACGATGGCAAACCGCAGCGCCAGAAAGGTCAGTGGCTCCACATACGGCAGCCCCAGCTTGGCGCCGATAAAGCCGGTGCTCCAGAGCGCCACAAAAAGCAAAGGGACCAGCGAATTGAGCGGACTGGAAGCGCTGGGACGGAGTGGAGTGGCCTGGGTCATGAAGAAAAGAAACGAAAACCGGGGTGGGGATGATCTCACCTTGCGAGCGCCTTGGCTCCGGGCTGGCATCCAAGCACTACTGTGACCCGGCTCCCGTGCTAGAAAGCCTCAGTGTGTGCCCCAGCAAGGCGTGCAGCAGCAGACACACCCAGCGCCTGCACCACCACCAGCCAGCCCGTGCCCCGCGCAAAGGTGAATCAGAGCAAAAACAGCCTCTAGCGCAGGAAGATAAAGCGCCAATAGCTATCAATTAAATAGCACACCACCACACACCTGTTTGATAGTCCGGCCGCGCGCCCGCGCATCTTGATGCGATCTTAATACCCCACCCCGCACTCTTGCGCCCATCTTGATGCGGCCATTCCTAGCATCGGTCCATGTCTCAAGGAGGACGCTATGGACTGGATATTTTTGGCGGCAGCAGGCCTGCTCTGGCTGGCTGTCTATGGGCTGGCCCAGGGTTGCGCGCGGCTGCAACAGCAAGCGCAAGGGGGGCGGTCATGACCAGCGGCTGGATGATTCTGGCGGCCGTGCTGGCTGCTGCCCTGTTGGTGTACCTGGTCGCTGTGCTGCTGCGGCCGGAGGACTTTTCATGAGCACCGGTGCCTGGCTGCAATTGGCAGTGTTTATGGCACTGCTGCTGGCGCTGGCTTGGCCGCTGGCGCGCTGGATTGACGCCGTCATGGCAGGCCGCTTTGCCCTGGGGCGGCGGCTGGAGGGGCCGCTGTTCAAACTGGCTGGCGTGCGGCCCGACGAAGAAACTGGCTGGCTGCGCTACGCGCTGGGCCTGCTGGTGTTCAACGGCCTGGGCGTGCTGGCCGTGTATGCGCTGCAACGCTGGCAGGCGGTGTTGCCCCTCAACCCGCAAGGCATGGCTGCCGTGTCGCCGGACTCGGCCTTCAACACGGCCATCAGCTTTGTCACCAACACCAACTGGCAAGGCTATGGTGGCGAGAGCACCATGAGCTACCTCACGCAGATGCTGGCGCTGACGGTGCAGAACTTTCTGTCTGCCGCCACAGGTCTTGTGGTGGTCATTGCACTGGTGCGTGGTTTTTCAAGGCACTCTGCACAATCCATCGGCAACGTATGGGCCGACCTGACCCGTGCCACGCTGTGGGTGCTGCTCCCTCTGTCGCTGGTGCTGGCCGTAGTGTTTGCAGGCCAGGGCGTGATCCAGAACCTGTCACCCTATACCGAGGCACAGACGCTGGAGCCCGTCCACTACGACGCCCCCAAGCTCGATAGCGCAGGCCATCCCGTGCTCGACGCACAAGGCGCCCCGGTCACCGAGCCCGCCACACAAACCACCCAGACGCTGGCCATGGGCCCCGTGGCCTCACAGCTCGCCATCAAGATGCTGGGCACCAACGGCGGTGGCTTCTTCAACGCCAACTCGGCCCACCCGTTCGAGAACCCATCGGCCGCCAGCAACCTGCTGCAGATGCTGGCGATCTTCCTCATCCCCGCCGCGCTGTGCCTGGTGTTTGGCCGCATGGTGGGCGATGAGCGCCAGGGCTGGACGATTCTGGCAACGATGAGCCTCCTATTCCTGGTCGCAGTGGCGGCAGCCACCACGTTTGAGCAGCAGGGCAACCCGCTTCTGGCCTCGCTGGGCGTGGACCAAGCCGCCAGCGCGCTGCAGCCGGGCGGCAACATGGAAGGCAAGGAAACGCGGTTTGGCATCGCCGCCTCGGCCCTGTTCGCAGTGATCACCACAGCCGCGAGCTGCGGCGCGGTGATTGCGATGCACGACAGCTTCACCCCCCTGGGCGGCATGGTGCCCATGGTGCTCATGCAGATGGGCGAGGTGGTATTTGGCGGCGTGGGCTCGGGCCTGTACGGCATGCTGGTGTTTGCCATCATGGCCGTGTTCATTGCCGGGCTGATGATTGGCCGCACGCCCGAATACCTGGGCAAGAAGATCGAGGCGCACGAGATGAAGCTTGTGTCCATCGCGATCCTCATCACCCCGCTGCTGGTGCTGCTGGGCACTGCCGTAGCGGTGATGAGCGAGGCGGGCCGCGCTGGCCTGGCCAACCCGGGCGCGCATGGGTTCAGCGAGGTGCTGTATGCGCTGTCTTCCGCCGCCAACAACAACGGCAGCGCCTTTGCAGGCCTGTCGGCCAACACCCCGTTCTACAACACGCTGCTGGCCGTGGCCATGTGGCTGGGGCGCTTTGGCGTGATCGTGCCTGTGCTGGCCATGGCCGGCGCCCTGGCCGCGAAGAAGCGCGCCACCGCCACCGACGGCACCCTGCCCACGCACGGCCCACTGTTTGTGGTGCTGCTCGGCGGTGTGGTGCTGCTGGTCGGACTGTTGAACTATGTGCCCGCCCTCGCGCTGGGCCCGGTGGTCGAGCATTTGATGCTCTGGCCACGTTAAGAAGATAGCTGGGAGATTGTGATGACTCGCAAAACATTGACCCTGTTCGACCCCGCCCTGGTGCGCCCCGCGCTGCTGGAGGCTTTCAAGAAGCTGGACCCGCGCGTGCAATGGCGCAACCCCGTGATGTTTGTGGTGTACGTGGGCAGCGCCTTCACCACCGCGCTGGCCGCCAGCAAACCTGAGAGCTTCACCGCTGCCGTGGCGCTGTGGCTGTGGTTCACCGTGCTGTTCGCCAACTTTGCCGAGGCCATGGCAGAGGGCCGCAGCAAGGCCCAGGCGGCTTCGCTGCGCGGCCTGAAAAAGCAGACCTGGGCGAAAAAGCTGGACGGCCAGTTTGACCGCAACACCCCACGCACCGCAATGACCTGGCTGCCCCTGGAGGCTGCCAACCTGCGCAAGGGCGATGTGGTGCTGGTGGAGGCGGGTGACACCATCCCTGCCGATGGCGAGGTGATCGATGGTGTGGCCTCAGTGGACGAGAGCGCCATCACCGGCGAATCCGCCCCGGTGATCCGCGAATCGGGCGGAGACTTCTCGGCCGTGACTGGCGGCACCCGCGTGCTGTCCGACTGGATCGTGGTGCGCGTGGCCGTGAACCCCGGCGAGACCTTCGTGGACCGCATGATCGCCATGGTGGAGAACGCCAAGCGCCACAAGACACCCAACGAGATCGCGCTGACCATTTTGCTGGTGGCGCTCACCATCGTGTTCCTGGGTGTGGTGGTCACGCTGCTGCCGTTCTCGCTGTTCAGCGTGCAGGCCAGCGGTGCGGGCGAGCCTGTGAGCCTGGTGGTGCTGGTGGCCCTGCTGGTGTGCCTGATCCCCACCACGATTGCTGGCCTGCTCAGCGCCATTGGCGTGGCGGGCATGAGCCGCATGATGCAGGCCAATGTGATCGCCACCTCAGGCCGCGCGGTGGAGGCTGCAGGCGACGTGGACGTGCTGCTGCTGGACAAGACCGGCACCATTACCCTGGGCAACCGCCAGGCCAGCCAGTTCATCTCGGCCCCGGGTGTCACGGATGCCGCCCTGGCCGACGCCGCCCAATTGGCATCGCTGGCCGACGAAACGCCCGAAGGCCGCAGCATCGTCGTGCTGGCCAAGCAGAAGTTCAACCTGCGCGAGCGCGACATCGAGGCCATGGGCGCCCAGTTCGTGCACTTCACCGCCCAGACCCGCATGAGCGGGGTGGACCTGCCCGGCCCGCGCCTGCTGCGCAAAGGTGCAGCAGACGCTATCCGCAAGCATGTGGAGGCGCTGGGTGGGCGCTTTCCGACCGCCGTGCAGACGGCGGTGGACGACGTATCCCGCCGGGGCAGCACCCCCCTGGTGGTGGCCGATGGTGCCCACGTGCTGGGCGTGGTGGAGCTCAAAGACGTGGTCAAGGGCGGCATCAAGGAGCGCTTTGCCGAGCTGCGCCGCATGGGCATCAAGACCGTGATGGTGACCGGCGACAACCGCCTCACTGCCGCCGCGATTGCTGCCGAGGCAGGCGTGGACGACTTCCTGGCCGAGGCCACGCCCGAAGCGAAACTGCAGCTCATCCGCAGCTACCAAACGGCCGGGCAGCTGGTGGCCATGACGGGCGACGGCACCAACGACGCCCCCGCCCTCGCCCAGGCCGACGTGGCCGTCGCCATGAACACGGGCACACAAGCCGCCAAGGAGGCCGGAAACATGGTGGACCTGGACAGCAACCCCACCAAGCTCATCGAGATTGTGGAGACCGGCAAGCAGATGCTGATGACGCGCGGCTCGCTCACCACCTTCAGCATTGCCAACGACATCGCCAAGTACTTCGCCATCATCCCGGCGGCGTTTGTCACCACCTACCCACAGTTGTCGGCGCTGAACTTCATGCACCTGGCCAGCCCCTCGTCGGCCATTCTGTCCGCCGTGGTGTTCAACGCGCTGATCATCATCTTTTTGATCCCGCTGGCCTTGAAGGGCGTGGCCTACCGCGCTGTGGGTGCCGCCGCGCTGCTGCGCCGCAACCTGGCCATTTATGGGCTGGGGGGCATGGTGGTGCCATTCGTTGGCATCAAGCTGATTGACATGGTGTTGGCCGCCGCAGGTCTGACCTGAGCCGTGCCCCAACCAAAGACACCGCCCCCCAATCACTGACAAGGAAAATCGTATGCCTATCCGTATCCCCCGCGACGACGTGCCCGCCAGCCCAAGCGGCCTGCTGCGCCCTGCCCTCACGCTGTTTGCCGCGCTGTCCCTCATCACCGGCCTGCTCTACCCACTGCTCGTCACCGGCGTGGCGCAGACCGCGTTCCCCCACCAGGCCAATGGCAGCCTGATCACCCAGGGTGGCAAGACTGTAGGCTCCGAGCTCATCGGCCAGTCGTTCACCGAACCCGGCCACTTCTGGGGCCGCCCTTCAACCACGGCGCCCATGCCCTACAACGCATCGGCATCGGGCGGCTCCAACCTGGGCCCCACCAACCCGGCGCTGACAGATGCCGTGAAGGCCCGCATCGAGGCCCTGCGTGCTGCGGACCCTGGCAACACCCGCCCCGTGCCCGTGGACCTGGTCACCGCATCGGCCAGCGGGCTGGACCCGCAGATCAGCCCCGCCGCTGCCGACTACCAGGCAGCCCGCGTGGCAAAGGCCCGTGGCCTGCCGCTGGCGCAGGTGCAGGCCCTGGTGCAGCAGCACACCGAAAGCCCCTGGCAGGGTGTGCTGGGCGAGCCGCGTGTGAACGTGCTGGCTTTGAACTTGGCACTCGAATCGCTACCAAAACAATAGCTGCTTGTGCTTGACGGACAAGCGCCAGAGGCCAATTTGATTCAAAATTGACGAGTACACTGTGCCCATGCAGGATCGCCCCGACCCCGACGCGCTGCTGCAGCGCATCCAGCAAGAGCAGGCCCAGCAGCAGCGCGGGCGGCTCAAGGTGTTCTTCGGCGCCTGCGCGGGCGTGGGCAAGACCTTCGCCATGCTGTCGGCGGCAAGGGCCGCACAAGCGCAGGGCCTGCCCGTCACCATCGGCGTGGTCGAGACGCATGGCCGGGCCGACACCGAGGCGCTGACCGCGCACCTGCCCCGCCTGCCGCTGCGCGCCCTGCCCTACAAAGACCGCACCCTGCCCGAGTTTGACCTGGACTCCGCCCTGGCCTGGGGCGCAGAGCACCCCGAGGGCCTGGTACTGCTCGATGAACTGGCCCACAGCAACGTGCAAGGCTCGCGCCACCCCAAGCGCTGGCAAGACGCCGAAGAACTGCTGGCCGCAGGCATCGACGTGTGGTCCACCATGAACGTGCAGCACCTGGAGAGCCTGAACGACATCGTGAGCGGCATCACCGGCATCCGCGTGTGGGAGACCGTGCCCGACCAGTTTTTTGACGCGGCCGACGAAGTGGTGGTGGTAGACCTGCCGCCCGACGAACTGCTCGAGCGCCTGAAGGCCGGCAAGGTCTACCTGCCCCAGCAGGCCGAACGCGCCGCCGCCAACTTCTTTCGCAAAGGCAACCTGCTGGCCCTGCGCGAGCTGGCCCTGCGCCGCACCGCCGACCGGGTGGACGATGAAATGCGCGCCTACCGCCGCGCCAGCACCACCACTGCCGAAGCCGTGTGGCCCAACCGCGAGGCCCTGCTGGCCTGCGTGGGCACGGGCGACAACGCCGAAAAGGTTGTGCGCAGCTGCGCACGTCTGGCCGCGCAGCTCGACCTGCCCTGGCACGCCGTGCATGTCGAGACGCCCGAGCAGCAAGGCCGGTCGGCCACGCTGCATCCGCAGGTGGAACGCACCTTGAAACTTGCGCAACAGCTGGGGGCCGTGGCCTGCGCGGTACTGCCTGCTGCCCAGCCTGCGCAGGCCCTGGTGCGCTATGCGCGCGAGCACAACCTGGTGCGCGTGGTCATGGGCCGCAGCGCACGCCGCTGGCCCTGGCAGACCACGCTGGCCGACCAGGTGGGGCATCTGGCCAGCGACCTCGACCTGCTGCAGGTGGGCACGCTGCCCGCCCGCGCAGGCCTGGCGCGCGCCCCCACCTCCAATGCATCGCCTGAAACCACGAACAAGGGCACTGCCTTCTGGCCTGGCTACCTGGCGGCGGCCCTGGCCTGCTGCATTGCCGCCGTGGTGGCCACGCCGCTGGCCGATGTGCTGGAGCTGACCAACATCGTCATGCTGTTTTTGCTGGTGGTGGTGGGCGTGGCCTTGCGGTTTGGACGCGGCCCTGCCGTGATGGCCGCCATTCTGGGTGTGGCGTTCTTCGACCTTTTCTTTGTACCGCCGCGCTTCACGTTTGCGGTCAGTGACGCGCAGTACCTCGTCACCTTCGCCGTGATGCTGGTGGTGGCCCTGGTAGTGGGCCAGCTCACCGCCGGGCTCAAGGTGCAGGCAGAGTCCGCCACCGAGCGCGAACACCGCGTGCGCAGCCTGTACGACATGGCGCGCGACCTGTCTGCCGCGCTGCTGCCCGAGCAAGTGGCCGAAATCGGCGCGCGGTTCATGACCGGCGAGTTCAACGCAGGCAGCACTTTGGTGGTGGCTGACGACGACAACCGCCTTCAGATACTGCCCGGTGGCAGCGCGCCGGTGGACATGGCCGTGGCGCAATGGGCGTTTGAGCGCGGTGAGCCTGCTGGCCGGGGTACGGACACCTTGCACTCCAGCCCCACGCTGGTGCTGCCGCTCAAGGCGCCCATGCGCATCCGCGGCGTGCTGGTGGTGGCCATGCCCCAGGGCCAGGTGCCAGGGGTGGAACCGCGCCGCCTGCTGCAGACCTGTGCATCGCTGCTGGCCATCTCGCTGGAGCGCATCCACTACATTGATGTGGCGCAAAAAAGCACGGTGCAGATCGAGTCCGAGCGGCTGCGCAACTCGCTGCTCTCGGCCATCTCGCACGACTTGCGCACGCCGCTGGCCTCACTGGTCGGCCTGGCCGAATCACTGGCCATGGTGCAGCCGCCCCTGCCCGCCCACCAGCAGGAGCTGACCGGCGCCATCCAGCAATCGGCCCAGCGCATGAGCGCGCTGGTCAACAACCTGCTGGACATGGCCCGCCTGGAGGCTGGGGCCGTGCAGCTCAACAAGGCCTGGCAGCCGCTGGAAGAAGTGGTGGGCAGTGCGCTGGCTGCCAGCGCCCCCGCCATGGGCGCCCACCGTGTGGACGTGCACCTGCCCGACGACCTGCCGCTGCTGCAGATCGACGCCGTGCTGATGGAGCGCGTGCTGGTCAATCTGCTGGAAAACGCCGCCAAGTACACGCCCGCCGGCACGGCCATCCACATCGGGGCGCAGGCCCAGAGCGATGCGGTGGCACTGACCATCACCGACGAAGGCCCCGGCCTGCCCAAAGGCCGCGAGGAGCTGCTGTTTGAAAAGTTCGAGCGTGGCGCCCGCGAAAGCGCCACGCCCGGTGTGGGCCTGGGGCTGGCCATCTGCCGCGCCATCGTGCAGGCGCATGGCGGCAGCATCAGGGGCGATACCATCCTCAACGCCCAGGGCCAACCTGCGGGCGCACGCTTCACGCTGCTGCTGCCACGCGGCACACCGCCCACCGACCTGGGCACCGATACCGATACCAACAGCGACGTTTGACGGCACGGCCCCGCAACCACCATGACCGACCTACCCACCCACATCCTCATCGTCGAAGACGAAGCCGACATCCGCCGCTTTGTGCGCCTGACGCTGGAGAGCGAAGGCCACACCGTGCACGAGGCCGCCACCCTGCAGCGCGGCCTGATCGAAGCTGGCACGCGCCGCCCCGACCTGGTGGTGCTGGACCTGGGCCTGCCCGATGGCGACGGCGTGGACCTCATCCGCGACCTGCGCACCTGGTCGGCCATGCCCGTCATCGTGCTCTCGGCCCGCAGCACCGAAGCCAGCAAGATCGCGGCCCTGGATGCGGGGGCCGACGACTACCTGGTCAAACCGTTCGGCTCGGGCGAGCTGATGGCCCGCGTGCGCGCCCAGCTACGCCGCAGCCAGCGGGCCTCAAGCGCCGAGGCCACACCCGTTATCCAGTTCGGCCCCGTCACCGTGGACCTGGCCCGCCGAACGGTAGAGCGCCGCACGGGGGAGGATGGCAGCGAGGCCCTGCACCTCACGCCCATCGAGTACAAGCTGCTCACGCACCTGGCGTCACAGCCCGACCGCGTGATCACGCACCAGCAGTTGCTCAAGGCGGTATGGGGGCCAGGCCATGCCGAAGACACGCACTACGTGCGCGTGCACATGGCCAACCTGCGCAAGAAGGTGGAACTCAATGCCTCCATGCCCCAGCATTTGCGGACCGAGGCGGGCATCGGGTACCGTTTCGTGCCTTGAGCATTCATACCCATTTGCTTTCAAAAATATGAAACCGTAGTTGTCCGTTGCGTTGTGCGCCGCCCGCGATGCATGAAACTGGCGCAGCCCAAACCCAGTGCCGCCGCGCTGGGGGCGTACCCCTCACAGATGGCGAAGCAACGTGAGAGAGGGGGAAGGCGCGAAGCGACTCAGGGGGTGTTTCACTTCAGGCGCAGCGCAAGGCCCGCTCCCCCGCCACCCGCAAGCGCTCCTTCAACGAAACGGGTGCCAGCACTTTGAACTCCACATCGAGTGCCATCAGCCAGTACACCAGCGAATCGTTGGCGCCGCATTCCAGCTGGCACCGCTGCCCCTCATCGAGCGCCGACACCACACCTGCCGACTGCGGAATGCGTCTGGCCATCTCTTGATACGGTGCATGCAACACAATGCGCGCCTGTTCGGCATGGGGCGCCACTGCAATCGAACGTGAAACGTATGCCTTCAGATCCCCGCCATCGGGCGACACCCGGGGCGCGAAATGGGCACCCACCGTGGGAGCCCCCACGATGCGGTCGATACGGAAGGTGCGCCAGTCCTCCCGCACCCGGTCCCACGCCACCAGGTACCAGCGGTGGCCGGTATGGGCCAGGCCCTGGGGCTCCACGCTGCGTTCGGCGCTGCGGCCCTTGCTGTCGCCGTAGGTGAACGCCAGGCGCAACTGGTCACGGCAGGCCGACGCCAGCGTGGCCAGCAACGAGGCATCCACCACCGGCCCGACACGGTCCATGGGCAGGATGGTGGAGCGTAGTGCATCCACCTGCTGCCGCAGGCGGGCGGGCATGGCCTGCTCCAGCTTGACCAGGGCCCGAAGTGCGGGCTCTTCAATGCCGCCGACCGCGCCGGCCGTGGCAGTGCGCAGGGCAATCGACACGGCCAGCGCTTCGTCGTCATCCAGCAGCAAGGGCGGCAGCGCCTGACCGGCCCGGAAGGCATAGCCGCCCGCCACGCCGCTGCTGGCATGCACGGGGTAGCCCAGCTGGCGCAGACGGTCGATGTCGCGCCGCAAGGTGCGCGGGTGCACTTCCAGGCGCTCGGCCAGTTCCGGCCCCATCCAGTGGTTGCGCGTCTGCAGCAAGGAGAGCAGACGCAGCAGGCGGGTTGATGAAGTGAGCATGGCGCGACTTTACTTTCTATTGCGGACTGAAATTGTCCGCAATGGCTTTTACAGTGGCACCACCTTTTCTTCCACAACCACCCAAGGAGCTTTCCATGTCCATCGTTCTCTATTGGCATCCCATGTCCAGCGCCACCCCCATCGCCTGCGCCCTGACCGAGCTGGCCGTGCCCCACGAACGCGTGAAGATCGACATCCGCACCGGCGAGCAGCGCCGCCCGGAGTACCTGGCCCTGAACCCCAACGGCAAGGTGCCCACCTTGACCGTGGACGGCGCCCCCATGTTCGAGGCCCTGGCCATCCACCTCTGGCTGGGCCATCGCTTTGGCATTGAGCGCGGGCTGTGGCCCGCTGCGGGCACGCCCGAGGCGCTGCAGGCCCTGTCGTGGTGCACATGGGCGTATGTGACCTATGGTGCGCTCGTGGGACGCCTGCATGTGGCAACCCAAGGCGAAGAGGTTTGGCGCAACGCCGCCCAAGCAGAAGCCCTCCTGCGTCAACTGAGCGAGTTGCTAGCGGTGCTGGACGCGCGGCTGGCTGCGCAGACCTGGATGCTGGGTGCCGACTATTCGCTGGTGGATTTAGTAGTGGGCTCGGTGCTGGGCTACAGCCTGTACCTGGGCGCCCCCGTCAACGCGCACCCGCATGTGCAGGCCTGGCTGGCGCGGGTGCAGGCACGCCCGGCGATGCAGATCGACGCTTGAAGACGGCGCGCAGAACGATGGGCGCTACAGCAGCACGATGTCGTACTGCTCCTGCCCCATCGCGCTCTCGGATTGCAGCGAGATCGGCTTCTTGATGAAGTCCGAGAGACCAGCCAGGTGCTGGCTTTCCTCGTCCAGGAACAGCTCCACCACGCGGGGCGACGCCACCACGCGGAATTCGCGCGGGTTGAACTGGCGGGCTTCGCGCAGGATCTCGCGCAGGATGTCGTAGCACACGCTGCGCGCGGTCTTCACGCTGCCCTTGCCCTGGCAGGCCTCGCAGGGCTCGCACAGCATATGGGCGAGGGATTCGCGCGTGCGCTTGCGCGTCATCTCCACCAAACCCAGCTGCGAGAAGCCACCCGCCATGGTCTTCACGCGGTCGCGGGCGAGTTGCTTTTTGAACTCCGCCAGCACGGCCTGCTGGTGGTCGTCGCGCACCATGTCGATGAAGTCCACGATGATGATGCCGCCCAGGTTGCGCAGGCGCAGCTGGCGGGCAATGGCCTGGGCGGCCTCCAGGTTGGTCTTGAAGATGGTGTCGTCGAAGTTGCGTGCCCCCACGTAGCCACCGGTGTTCACATCGATGGTGGTGAGCGCCTCGGTCTGGTCCACGATGAGATAGCCGCCAGACTTCAAATCGACGCGGCGCCCCAGGGCTTTGGCCACCTCTTCGTCGATGGAGTACAGGTCAAAAATCGGGCGTTCGCCCTTGTAGTGCTGTAGCTTGCCGGCAGCCGCTGGCATGAACTCCTGCCCAAACGCCCGCAGGCGCTGGAACTGCTCCATCGAGTCGAGCCGGATGGTCTGCGTATGGTCACCCACCAGATCGCGCAGCACGCGCTGCAGCAGGTCCAAATCCTGATGGAGCAGCGACATGGCAGGCAGCTTGAGCGATGCCTCCTTGATGCGCGCCCAGGTCTTGCGCAGGTAGGCGATGTCTTCGGCCAGTTCGGCATCGGTGGAATCTTCGCCGTTGGTGCGCAGGATGAAGCCGCCGCCACCGCCCGTGGATTTATCGCCCACCAGCGCCTGCAGCCGCGCGCGCAGCGCATCGCGCTCGGCAGGCGGAATCTTCTGCGACACGCCCACATGGTCGTCCTGCGGCAGAAACACCAGCAGGCGCCCGGCCACGCTGATCTGCGTGGACAGTCGTGCGCCTTTGGTGCCAATCGGGTCCTTGATGACCTGCACCATCAGCGCCTGCCCCTCGAACACCTGCTTTTCAATCGGCACCTGCGGCTCGTTCTTGCGGGCGAATGCTGGCGGCTCGCCATCGGGCTGGCGCTGCCACACATCGGCCACATGCAAGAAGGCCGCACGCTCCAGGCCGATGTCGATAAAGGCGGACTGCATGCCCGGCAGCACGCGCGAGACCTTGCCCAGATAGACATTGCCCACCAGGCCACGTTCCAGCGTGCGCTCGATGTGCAACTCCTGCACGGCGCCGTGCTCCACCACGGCCACGCGGGTTTCCTGGGGCGACCAGTTGATCAGGATGTCTTGTTGCATGGCGTTGTTGTTGTCTGTTGTTGCTGTCGCCTAGATGGCGAAACCTGCCGCGCGCAGCAGCTGTGCCGTCTCGTACATCGGCAGCCCCATGATGCCCGAATAGCTGCCCGCCAGGTGCTCCACATACGCCGCCGCCCGGCCCTGGATGCCATACGCCCCCGCCTTGCCCAGTGGCTCGCCAGTGGCGACGTAGGCGTCGATCTGCGCGGGCGTCATCGCGGCAAAAGTGACGCGCGACACCGACAGCGCGCTCAGGCGCTTGGGGCCCACCTGCAGCGCCACGGCGGTGAGCACGCGGTGCTCGTGGCCCGCCAGCTCGGCCAGCATGCGCGCGGCATGGAGCGCGTCGTCGGGCTTGCCGTAGATGGTGCGGCCGAGGGCCACGGTGGTGTCAGAGCACAGGATGGGCGCATCGGGCAAACCACGGCGGGCGCGCCGGGCCACGGCAGCGTCGAGCTTGAGGCCCGTCACGCGCTCCACATAGGCCGTAGGCGCTTCGCCGGGCAGCACCACCTCGATGGCTTCGGCGTCCTCGGACTCGTCACCCTCCACATTGGGCAGCAGCAGTTCGTGGCGTACGCCCAGTTGTTCGAGCAGCTGGCGCCGACGGGGGCTTTGGGAGGCAAGGTAGATGAAGTCAGGCATGAACAGATTTTGATTAAAAATCGGCTCTAGCGCTTACCCATCAAGCGCTAGCAGCTATAAAAAATATAGTATTCCACCCACACCCCGATCCAGGCCTCATTCTCGGTGGTAGGGGTGCCCGGCATTCACCGACCAGGCGCGGTACAGCTGCTCGATGAGCAGCACCCGCACCATGGCATGGGGCAAGGTCAGGTCCGACAGGCGAATGCGTTCATGCGCACCCTGGCGAAACGCCGGGTCGAGCCCGTCGGGGCCGCCGATGACCAAGGCAACGTCGTCGCTGCCCAGCTGCCAGCCCTTCAGGCGCTCGGCCAGGGCCTTGGTGGTGAGGTTGGTGCCGCGCTCGTCCAGCGCCACCACGCGGGTGCCCCTGGGGATTGCCGCTTCGATGCGCTCGCGCTCAGCGGCGTAGAGAGTCTCCAGCGTTTTGGAGCCGCGTGGTTCGGTCTTGACGGCTTTGAGTTCGACCTTGAGCTCCGGCGGAAACCGCTTGGCGTAGTCGTCGTACGCCGTCTGCGCCCAGTCGGGCACGCGCTGGCCCACGGCCACGATCAGCAGCTTCATGGCAACTCAGGCTCGGTGCGCGGGTAAGGGCGGTCGTCGATGGGCCGAGGCTGCAATCACTTGCGGCCTGGCGCCCTCTTGGCAGCGGGCTTGGCGGCGGCTCCGCCGCGTGCGGGTGCGGGCTTGGCACCGGTCTTGGCGGCGGCAGCGGTCTTGCTGCGGGGGGCCGATGGCTTGACGACCACGGTCTTGACCGGTGCCTTGGTGGCTGCGGGCTTCTTGGCGGCGGTGGTTGGCTTTGCGGGCGCCTTGGCCGGTGCGGCCTTGGCAGTGCTGCCGCTTTTTGCGGGCGCCTTGGCTGGGGCCTTGGCGATGGCTTTGGCAGGTGCTTTTGCTGTTGTCTTGGCTGCGGGTTTGGCAGCAGATTTGGCAGGAGCGGCAGCGGACTTGGCGGCTGTTTTGGCAACGGCCTTGACCGTGGCTTTGCCCGACCGGGCGGGTACCGCAGGTGCAGCGGCCTTCTTGGCGGGCGCCTTGCCAGCGGCCTTGGCGTCGGACTTGGCAGCCTTCTGGGCCGACTTCTTCTCGGCCAATTCGGTGGCGGCGCTGGAAACAGGCTTGGCGGCGCCCAGCTTCAGGCGCACAGGCGTGTCGCCCCACAGTTCTTCCAGGCGGTAGTACTGGCGGATGGCGGGCTGCATGATGTGCGCCACGGCGGCGCCGCAGTCCACGATGATCCATTCGCCGTTGTCTTCACCTTCGATGCGCGGCTTGGTAAAGCCTGCTTCCTTGACCGCGTCGCGCACGCTGGCGGCCAGGGCCTTGGTCTGGCGGTTGGAGGTGCCCGATGCCACGATCACCCGTTCAAACAGCGGCGAGAGATGCTCGGTGTTGAAGACCTGGATGTCTTGCGCCTTGACGTCCTCCAGTCCATCAACGATGGCGCGCTGGAGTTTGGTGACGTCTTTTTTGGCGGCGGTTTCCGATTTGGTGGAGGTGGTCATCAGGCGGTGATTAGAGAGGAAATGGAATCAATATAGCGTGCAACGCAGCGCGCAACCAGTGGGGCTGCGCCTTGGGTGTTGCGCAGCTGTTGCGCGTTGGCGCTGCGTCAGTTTGAGGTGTTTTTGGCCTCTTGCGCTGGTGTGAAAAGCGCGGGCAGCTATTGAAATTATAGCTTTTGCGCTTTTCAAGGCTTTCAAACCGCTCCAGCAGACTCGCCAGCCAGCCAGTCGCGCCGCACCAGAAAGCGCTGCGTGAGGTCGGCTTCGGCGGAATCGGCCGCATCAGAACGCTGGTAAGACCACGACACCAGCGGCGGCATGGACAGCAAAATGGACTCTGTGCGCCCACCCGACTGCAGACCAAAGTGCGTGCCCCGGTCCCACACCAGGTTGAACTCTACGTAGCGGCCCCGGCGGTAGAGCTGAAAGTCGCGTTCGCGCTCAGCAAACGGCAGGTTCTGGCGCTTTTCGACAATGGGCAGATAGGCCTTGAGGAAGGCATCGCCCACCGACTGCGTCATGGCCAGGCTCTGTTCAAAGCCCAGCTCCGAGAAGTCGTCATAGAACACGCCACCCACGCCACGCTGCTCGCTGCGGTGTTTCAGGTAGAAGTACTCATCGCACCATTGCTTGAAGCGGGGGTACTTGTCGTCACCAAAGGGTGCCAAGGCATCACGGCAGGTGCGGTGAAAGTGCACCGCATCTTCCTCAAAGCCGTAGTACGGCGTGAGGTCCATGCCACCGCCAAACCAGCAGGTCGGCGTTTGCCCAGGGTGGCCAGCCGCGATCATGCGCACGTTCATGTGCACCGTCGGCACGTAGGGATTGCGCGGGTGGAACACCAGCGACACGCCCATGGCCTCGAACGGTGCGCCCGCCAGCTCGGGCCGGTGCTGCGTGGCCGAGGGTGGCAGCTGGGGGCCGCGCACATGGCTGAAGCCGCAGCCTGCGCGCTCGAACACCCGGCCACCTTCCATGATCTTGGTGATACCGTCGCCCTGCAGCGGCTCGCCGGGGGGTTTGCTCCAGGCGTCGACCAGAAAACGTGCACCGCCCTCGCCTTCCACGGCTTCGAGCGCGTCGGTGATGCGCGCCTGCAGACCCACCAGATAGCCGCGCACCCTCGCCACTGTGTCGGCGGGGTTCAAGGTCTGAACGTCTGCCATCAGCTCTTGAGTGCTCTGAAGCCGATATCGCGGCGGTACTGCGCGCCATCAAACTGGATGCCACGCGCCACGTCATAGGCACGCTGCTGCGCCTGCTTGACGCTGTCGGCCAGCACCGTCACGCACAACACGCGGCCACCGGTCACGCTGACCACACCGTCTTTCAGCTGCGTGCCCGCATGGAACACCACGGCATCGTCCGCCTCGGCTGGCAGGCCGGTGATGGGGTCACCCTTGCGCGGGTTCTCCGGGTAGCCATGGGCGGCCATGACCACGCCCAGTGCGGTGCGGCGGTCCCATTGCAGTTCCATCTGGTCGAGCTTGCCGTCAGCGGCAGCAGCCATCACGTCGCTGAAGTCGCTTTTCAGGCGCATGAGGATGGGTTGCGTCTCGGGGTCGCCCATGCGGCAGTTGAATTCGAGCGTCTTGGGCTGGCCCTTGGCGTCGATCATCAGGCCGGCATACAGAAAACCGGTGTAGGGAATGCCGTCCTTTTCCATGCCCCGAATCGTAGGCAGGATGATCTCGCGCATGGCGCGGGCATGTACATCGGCCGTGACCACGGGAGCGGGCGAATACGCACCCATGCCGCCGGTGTTGGGGCCTTCGTCGCCGTCTTTGAGGCGCTTGTGGTCCTGGCTGGTGGCCAGGGCCAGCACGTTCTTGCCGTCGCACAGCACGATGAAACTGGCTTCTTCGCCTTCGAGGAATTCCTCGATCACCACGCGCGCGCCACCTTCGTTGTGGGTCACGCCGTACTTGTTGTCCACCAGCATGAAGTCCACCGCATCGTGGGCCTCCTGCAGCGTCATGGCCACGACCACGCCCTTGCCCGCCGCCAAGCCGTCGGCCTTGATGACGATGGGGGCGCCCAGGCGGTCCACAAACGCGTGGGCCGCAGCGGGGTCGGTGAAGGTGTCGTAGTCGGCCGTGGGGATGCCATGGCGGCGCATGAAGGCCTTGGAAAAGGCCTTGGAGCTTTCGAGCTGGGCAGCAGCCTTGGTGGGGCCGAAGATGCGCAGGCCATTGGCACGGAACTCATCGACCACACCCGCCGCCAGTGGCGCCTCGGGGCCCACCACCGTCAGTGCGATCTTTTCGGCCTGCGCCCACACACGCAGTTCGCGCACGTCGGTGATGGCCACGTTTTCGAGCTTTGGGTTCAAGGCCGTGCCACCATTGCCGGGCGCCACAAACACCTTGGTCACCTTGGGGGACTGGCTCAATTTCCACGCCATCGCGTGTTCACGGCCGCCGCCACCAATCACAAGTACTTTCATAGGAACCTTTGGTGAACCCTGCTCGCAGCGCTGGGCTGCTTGGCGGGGTTCGGGGAAATATCAGTCGGAAAACAAGTCAGCGCAAGAAAAAAGCGGCGGTCCACAGGCGCAATGTCACAGGGCAGCGTTGTGGTAGACCTCCTGGGTATCGTCCAGGTCCTCCAGCACATCCAGCAGCCGCTGCATGCGCGCCGCGTCGTCGCCCGTCAGTTCGATGGTGTTTTCAGGCCGCATGGTCACGCCCGCCACTTCGGGCGTCAGGCCTGCCGCTTCCAGGGCATTCTTCACGGCTTCAAAGTCGGCGGGGGCGGTCAGCACCTCTACTGCGCCGTCGTCGTCGGTCACCACGTCTTCGGCCCCCGCCTCCAGCGCCACTTCCATCACCTTGTCTTCGCTGGTGCCGGGGGCAAAAATCAGTTGGCCGCAGTGCTTGAACTGAAAAACCACCGAGCCCTCGGTGCCCATGTTGCCACCGTGTTTGCTGAACGCGTGTCGTACTTCGGCCACGGTGCGCACCCGGTTGTCGGTCATCGTGTCGATCATGATCGCTGCGCCACCAATGCCATAGCCCTCGTAGCGGATTTCCTCGTAGGTCAATCCCTCGGCGTTGCCCGTGGCCTTGTCGATGTTGTACTTGATGCGGTCGGCGGGCATGTTGGCCGCCTTGGCCTTGTCCACCGCCAGGCGCAGGCGGGGGTTGGCAGACAGGTCGCCGCCGCCCGAGCGGGCAGCCACAGTGATTTCACGAATGATGCGGGTCCAGATCTTGCCGCGTTTTTCATCCTGCCGCCCTTTGCGGTGCTGGATATTCGCCCATTTGCTGTGTCCTGCCACGAGAAGTCCTTTTGTATTGATTTAATCTACTGACCGCGATTTTACTTTTTACGACTTGCGCAAATCGGGATCAGGCAAGAAGCCTGCCCTGTGGATACGCAGTTTGTGCATCCTTGTTTGCGCAAGTCCTACTTTTGCCTCCACCCGGAACCTCCGCCATGGCCGAACCCCTCCTGATTGCCAAGCACGACACCATCGAATGCCACCTGCTGCCCGGCCTGGCCAACCGCCACGGGCTCATCACCGGCGCCACTGGCACCGGCAAGACCGTGACCCTGCAGACCCTGGCCGAAAACTTCTCGCGCATTGGCGTGCCAGTGTTCATGGCCGACGTGAAGGGCGACCTGACCGGCGCCAGCCAACCCGGCAAGATTGGCGACAAGCTGGCGGCAGTGCTCAAGGAGCGGGGCCTTCCCCTGCCCGCCCCCCTGGCCTGTCCCACCACGCTGTGGGACGTATTTGGCGAACAGGGCCACCCTGTGCGCGCCACGGTGTCGGACATGGGCCCGCTGCTGCTGGGCCGCATGCTCAACCTGAACGAAACACAGCTAGGCGTGCTCAACCTGGTGTTCAAGATCGCCGACGACAACGGCATGCTGCTGCTGGACCTGAAAGACCTGCGCGCCATGCTGCAGTACGTGGGCGACAACGCCAAAGAGTTCACCACCGAATACGGCAACGTCAGCGCCGCCAGCGTGGGCGCCATCCAGCGCGGGCTGCTGCAGATCGAGCAGCAGGGCGGCACGCAGTTCTTTGGCGAGCCCATGCTCAACATCCAGGACTTCATGCAGACAGTGGACGGCCATGGCGTGGTGAACATCCTGGCGGCCGACAAGCTCATGAACTCGCCGCGTCTGTACGCCACCTTCCTCTTGTGGATGCTATCCGAGCTGTTCGAGCAGCTGCCCGAAATTGGCGACCCCGAGCAACCCAAGCTGGTGTTCTTCTTCGACGAGGCCCACCTCTTGTTCAACGAGGCGCCCAAGGTGCTCATCGAGCGCATCGAGCTGGTGGTGCGCCTGGTGCGCTCCAAGGGCGTAGGCGTGTACTTCGTCACGCAGAACCCTCTGGACATTCCCGACAGCGTGCTGGCCCAGCTGGGCAACCGCGTGCAGCACGCGCTGCGCGCCTTCACCCCGCGCGATCAGAAGGCCGTCAAAGCCACGGCCACCACCATGCGGCAGAAGCCGGGCCTCGATATCGAGACCGCCATCACCGAACTGGCCGTTGGCGAGGCGCTGGTGAGCTTCCTGGATGCCAAGGGCCGCCCGAGCGTCACCGAGCGGGTGTTCGTGCTGCCGCCCGGCAGCCAGCTCGGCCCCATCACAGCGCAGCAGCGCCAGGTGCTGGTGGCCAACTCACTGGTGGCGGGCGTGTACGAAAAAGTGGTGGACCGCGAGTCGGCCTACGAAAAACTCAAGGGCCGCGCCGCCGAAGCCAGTGCGCAGACACCTGCCAATGGCAAAGGTGCACCCGCCAACACGGAAGACAGCGGCGGCGGCCTGATGGGCGGGCTCAACGACGTGCTGTTTGGCAGCACCGGCCCGCGCGGCGGTAAACGCGACGGCTTGGCCCAGACCATGGCCAAGTCGGCGGTGCGCACCATGGGCACCACCATCGGCAAGGAAATCCTGCGCGGGGTGCTGGGCAGCATCTTCGGAGGCAGCAAGCGCCGTTGAACACAGGGGGGAACAGATTCCGCCCCCCTGCTCAGCGCCTCCAAGTACGGCCCCATCACGGCAGCTTCGGCATGCGATGGTGCTGGGGGTAGCCCCCGCGTGACCATCTGGCGACACCACCCAAAATGTCATCAATCAGTCACCAAACAGCCGTGAAATCGCCACACAACAACAAAAAGGGAGGGACGATGAAGCGCATCGAAAACGCTCTGCTGTGGTGGGGAAGCAAGGTCGTGCTGCTGGCAATTGCCGTGTGGGTGGCCGCCATCGTCGGGATCTTCGCGGGCGCCTGGCGCCTGCGGTGGCCCTGGATTCTGTATTTTTTGGCCACAGTCATCATCACCGCCCTGGTGATCCAGTGGACCAACGCGGTACGGCAGCGCTATATCCGCGAGGCCCCCCTGCCCCGCTTTCTGCAGCGCAAGCTGCGCGAAACCTACCCCCACCTGAGCACCCGGGATTGCGAGCTGGTCGAACGCGGCCTGCGCCAGTTCTTCATGGCCTGCCTGCGCGGCAACAAACAGTTTGTGGCCATGCCCTCCAAGGCGGTCGATGCGCTGTGGCATGAGTTCATCCTGCACACCCAGGCCTACAAAGCCTGGTGCCACAACGCCCTGGGTTTCTTTTTGCACCACACCCCCGCCGAGGCGCTGGGTAAAAAGGCGCGCCACAACGATGGCCTGCGCCGCTGCTGGTACTGGGTATGCAAGGAGGAGTCCATCGACCCCAAGGCCCCCAGCCGCCTGCCCCTGCTGTTTGCGCTGGATGCCAAGTTCGCCATTGCAGGCGGCTTCACCTACGTGCCCGACTGCTCCGACATCGCCCGCAAGAGCGACGCGGGTGGCAGCGGGGGAGACAGCTACTGCGGCACCAGCTTCTCGGACGGCAGCTACAGCGGCAGCTCGGGCGACTTTGGCGGCGCCGAAAGCTCGGATGGAGGTGGAAGCGATGGCGGAGGGGATGGCGGCGGCTGTGGTGGCGGGGGCGGCGATTGACAGACTGTGCCTGTAGACGTCCGCCGCCCGTTCTGCCGCACGCGCGCAAAATCACTCATGTTTTCATAGCTGCCAGCGCTTACCAGATAAGCGCTGGCAGCCAAAATAGCTCAAAGTCACCCAGGCGACGACCCGACCTGCATTCACCGGTCTACAGTGGCACCCCATGAACACCCTCACCTGCTTTTCCCTCAGCATCACCGACCACGTGGCCCATCTGGTGCTGAACCGCCCCGAGGCCATGAACACCATGCACCCCACCTTCTGGCGTGAGCTGGACGAGGTGCTGGCCCAGCTCAACAAGGCGGGCGAAGCGCGGGCGCTGGTCATCAGCAGCACCGGCAAACATTTCAGCGCAGGCATGGCACTGGAAACCTTTGGCGGCGCCATCACCATGGACGACCAGAGCCCCGAGGGCCGCGCCGCCATCTTTGACCTGCTGACCGACATGCAGGCCACCTTCACCCGCATCGAAAGCCTGCGCATCCCCGTCATCATGGCCATCCACGGCGGCTGCATCGGGGGCGCGGTGGACATGGTGACGGCCGCCTGCATCCGCTACGCCACGGCAGACACGTTCTTCTGCATCCAGGAGATCAACATCGGCATGGTGGCCGACGTGGGCACGCTGCAGCGCCTGCCCAAGCTGATCCCGCTGGGCGTGGTGAAAGAGCTGGCCTACACCGGCCGCCGCTTGAGCGCAGCCAAGGCCCTGGGCTACGGCCTCGTCAACGAAGTGTTCGAGACCCAAGAAGCGATGCTTGCCGCCGCGCTGCAGTGCGCGCAAGAGATCGCCAGCAAGCCGCCCGTGGCCATCTGGGGCACCAAACAGGCCGTGAACTACGCCCGCGACCATTCGGTGGAAGACAGCCTGCGCCAGATGGGCTGGCTGCAAGGCGCCATCTGGAGCAACCAGCATGTGCGCGAGTCGGTCACGGCGATGAAGCAAAAGCGCGCGGGCGACTTCCCGGCACTGACGCCGCTGCAACGGTTCAGCGAGCTGGGCTGACCCACCATCAACCATCAAAATCTATAGCTGCTCGCGCTTGCCACACAAGCGCGTAAGGCCATTTTGGATTGAAACCACGCGGCAACCCGCTATCATCCGAGGGCTGAAGGGGCAAGCGTTTGCCCCGCCACCAGGGATGCCGCCATGACCTTGCCCAGCCTCACCCCGCCCACCTACGACGACGTGGCCGCCGCCGCGCACCGGCTCAAGGGCATGGCGCACCACACGCCGGTGCTGCGCTCCACTACCGCCGACGACCTGCTGGGTGCGCAACTGTTCTTCAAATGCGAGAACCTGCAGCGCACCGGCGCCTTCAAGTTCCGGGGCGCCTTCAACACCCTGGCCCAGTTCACCGATGAGCAGCGCGAGCGCGGCGTGCTGGCCTTTTCGGCCGGCAACCACGCGCAGGCCATCGCGCTGTCGGCCCGCATGCTGGACATGCCCGCCGTCATCGTCATGCCCGCAGACGCGCCCGCCTCCAAGATGGCGGCCACACGGGCCTACGGCGCCCAGGTCGTCACCTACGACCGCTACACCGAAGACCGCGAAGCCATCAGCCGCCACCTGGCGCTGGAGCGCGGCATGACGCTGGTGCCGCCGTTTGACCACCCGCACGTCATTGCGGGCCAGGGCACCGCCGCCAAAGAACTGTTTGAAGAAGTGCCCGACCTGGACTACCTGTTTGTCTGCGTGGGCGGTGGCGGCTTGCTGGCAGGCAGCCTGCTGGCCGCGCAGGCCCTGGCACCCCAGTGCCGCGTGGTGGGTGTCGAGCCCGAAACGGGCAACGACGCCCAGCAGTCATTGCGCGCCGGGCACATCGTGCGCATCCCCACGCCCCACACCATCGCCGACGGCGCGCAAACCCAGGCGCTGGGCGAGCTCACCTTCCCCATCATCCGCGACCATGCCGAAGACATCATCAGCGTGAGCGACGAACAGCTCATGCAATCCCTGCGCTTCTTTGCCGAGCGCATGAAGATCGTGGTGGAGCCCACCGGCGCCCTGGCCTATGCGGGTGCGCAGGCCTTCTCGGGCGCTGACAACGGAGGCAAGCTGCTGCACGGTGAGCGCGTGGGCGTTCTCATCAGCGGCGGCAACGTCGACCTGGCGCGCTATGCGCGGTTTCTGGCGGACTAGCCCGCGCCCCCCTGAGTCGCCTGCGGCGCCTTCCCCTCAAGGGGACGCCGCCAGTGGCCTGGCGAAGCCAGTTCCACGGCGTCCACTGGCCTGGGCCGCGCCAGTTTTTACGGGCGCTGGCGCAAGTACCGTCAAAATACCGCCACCCCTTTCATTTCTACCTGTAGACCATAGGCCTCGCCATGAGCACTGCCAGCACCAACAACAACGTCACCGTCATCACCCACCCCCTCGTCCAGCACAAGCTCACGCTCATGCGCCGAAAGGACGCCAGCACCAACAGCTTTCGTCGCTTGCTGGGGGAGCTAAGCACGCTGATGGCGTATGAAGTCACGCGCGACATGCCGCTGCAGGACATCGAGATTGAAACCCCGCTGGAGACCATGACCGGCAAGGTCATCGACGGCAAGAAGCTGGTGCTGGTCTCCATCCTGCGCGCGGGCAACGGGTTCCTGGATGGCATGCTCAACGTGGTGCCCGGCGCCCGCGTGGGCCACATCGGCCTGTATCGCGACCCGGCCACGCTGCAGCCCGTGGAGTACTACTTCAAGATGCCGTCCGAAATGGACGAGCGCGACATCATCGTGGTGGACCCTATGCTGGCCACCGGCAACTCGGCCTCCGCCTGCGTAGACCGCCTGAAAAAGCTCAACCCCCGCTCCATCAAGTTCGTCTGCCTGCTGGCCGCCCCCGAAGGCATCGCGACCATGCAAAAGGCACACCCCGACGTACCGATTTTCACCGCAGCGATTGACCGCGAACTGAGCGACCACGGCTACATCCTGCCGGGCCTGGGCGATGCGGGCGACCGGATTTTTGGCACCAAATAGGCTGCGCACCCGCAAAAAAGCCCCGTATTTGCGGGGCTTTTTTGATACTGCGGGTACCGCAGTTCAGCAGATGGCTCCAGGGAGCTGCTGCATGCACTGGTGCGAGGTTGTGTTCGAACGGCCGGGCGCGGGTGCGTTTGCCTTTGCCGTAACCGAGCCAGCCGCTAGGCCTTTCACCACGGCATCCCCGGTCTGAAGCGATCGGTCGAACACCAGCGACTCGCCAAATACCAGCTCCACCCAGGTCGGGTAGGTGTAGGCTGTACCACGGTTATGGTCCACCACTGCGCCGATGACGCCGCCAAGGACGATATTCCCCGCCATCCCGCCATTGGGGCGGGATATCAAGCGTGCGTTGGCTGGCTGCTCTCCATTCTTCGTGCAGACGATCGTCATATCGCCCGCTGAACGGCGCAGTGCCTGCGTGCCACCAGACTTGAAGCTTGTCGATCCATAGTCATTAGTTGCCACACAGTCGGCGCCAGCTACCACCGCGCCACTCTTTTGCCTTGTATCCACGCGGACGCCGTGGGTGGTGTCGTTCGTTACCGAAGCACACCCGACCAACGTCATTGCGGTTGCCACTGCCATCAATGCTTTCACAAGAATCCCTCCCAAGTCATTTTGTAGTCACACACAAGCGCTTCGGGCGAGTTCAGGGGAACCTCGCAAGGCCCCGTCTTCAGCGCCGCCCCCGGCATCCATCCAACGAATTCAAGGGACACCTGAAAACTCCCCGCGCCGTCTCGTACCAGCCAGCCGGTCCAGACGCCCTCATTCGAGCGCAGGATGGTAGTGCGAGAAATACGCTCGACAGCGATGGGCTTGCGAACTTCGGGGGCTACCGAAACACAATGTTTTAACGCTTGCATCTTGCAATCAAGATACCGCCATGCCCTTTGTGTGCATACTTATTGCTTGGACCCGAGCGCACATCCCCTTTTGTTGCATTTCACAAGGACCCCAACCATGACCACTCGCCGCATCTTTACTGGCAGCCTGCTCTGCACCTCGATGGCCCTGTCCACAGCCCTGACGCTCGCACCATCGCTGGCCACAGCGCAGTCCAAGCTCAAGGTTGCGGCGATCTACACGGTGCCTTTTGAACAGCAATGGGTCAGCCGCATCCACAAGGCGCTTAAGGCGGCCGAAGCACGCGGCGAGATCGAATACAAAGCCAGCGAGAACGTCAGCAACGCCGACTACGAGCGGGTGATGCGCGAATACGCGACCGGCGGCAACCAGCTCATCCTGGGCGAAGCCTTTGCGGTGGAAGCCGCCGCCCGCAAGGTGGCCAAGGACTTCCCCAAGACGTCGTTTCTGCTGGGCTCGTCGGGCAAGCCGCAGGCGCCCAACTTCAGCGTGTTCGACAACTACATCCAGGAGCCCGCGTACCTCAGCGGCATGGTCGCGGGCGGCATGACCAAGACGAACAAGATCGGCATGGTGGGTGGCTTCCCCATCCCCGAGGTCAACCGCCTGATGCACGCCTTCATGGCGGGCGCCAAAGAGACCAACCCCAAGGTCGAGTTCACCATCACCTTCATCAACAGCTGGTTTGACCCGCCCAAGGCCAAGGAAGCCACCTTTGCAATGATCGACAAAGGCGCCGACGTGCTCTACGCCGAGCGCTTTGGCGTGAGTGACGCGGCCAAGGAAAAGGGCAAGCTCGCCATCGGCAACGTGATCGACACCCAGCCGCAGTACCCCGACACGGTGGTGGCATCGGCCATCTGGCACATGGAGCCCAGCATCGACCGTGCGCTCAAGCTGGTCAAGGAAGGCAAGTTCACCGCCGAAGACTACGGCCCGTACTCGATGATGAAGCACAAGGGCTCTGAACTCGCGCCGCTGGGCACGTTCGAGAAGAAGGTGCCCGCCGACATCGTGGCCAAGGTCAAGGCGAAAGAGGCCGACATCCTGGCGGGCAAGTTCACAGTCAAGGTAGACGATAGCCAGCCGAAATCGACGGCCAAGTAAGCACTGAATGTGGCGGGCACCCACCCTGCCCGCCCCTGTTCCAGTCTGTGCACAGGCCACCCCAGCAAAGCGGTGGCCAGTTTGTTTTTTCGCGTTGACTGCGCGCACCGCTGTTTTTCTTTGACGAGGCACCACACCCATGCAATCCCTCCCCGCCGCCAAGCCCTCCCTGATCTCCCGGTGCACACGCCTGCTGGGCACCCTCACCCTCGCCGCCGTGGTGGCAGGCTGTGCCGCCACCGCGCCCGGCAAGACGGCGGTGCGGCTGGACGACACGCCCCGCATCGCCGTCATCTCTGCCTTCGCCCCCGAGCTGACCGTGCTGCTGCCCCAGGTGCAGCAGGCCGCCAAACACAGCATCAACGGCGTGGAGTTCACCACCGGCACGCTGGAGGGCAAGCCTGTAGTGGTATTCCTCTCCGGCATCAGCATGACCAACGCGGCCATGAACACGCAGTTGGTGCTGGACCGCTTCAATGTGAGCCATGTGGTCTTCAGCGGCATTGCGGGCGGCGTCAACCCCAGCCTGCACATTGGTGACGTCACGGTGCCCGCGCAGTGGGGCCAGTACATGGAATGGCTGATGGCGCGTGAAGACAAACCCGGCCAGTACAGCGCCCCCGCCTGGATGAAAAGCGAGCTGACGATGCCCGCCTTCGGCATGATGCACCCGCGCCCGGTCGAAGTGCGCTCGGCAGCCCAGCCCAAGCTCTCCAAAAAGTTCTGGTTTGAAGCTGACCCGAAGATGCTAGCCACCGCCCGCAGCCTGCAGAACGTGGGCCTGGAACACTGCCTGGCCGCCACCTGCCTGAAGCAGCGCCCACAACTGGTGGTGGGCGGCAACGGCGTATCGGGCCAGGCCTTTGTGGACAACAAGACCTTCCGCGAATACGCGTTCAAGACCTTCGAGGCCAACGTGCTCGACATGGAAACCGCCGCCACCGCCATGGTGGCGCACAGCAACGGCGTGCCCTACATCGCGTTCCGCTCGCTGAGCGATCTGGCGGGCGGCGGCGAGGGCGAGAACGAAATGGGCACCTTCATGGGCCTGGCGGCGGCGAATTCGGCAAAGGTGCTGCGCGCGTTTCTGGCGGCCTGGAAATAGATGGACTCCACCACAGCGCCCGTCCTGCGCCTGTCGGGCATCACCAAGCGTTTCGGCAAGCTCGTCGCCAACGACAACATCAGCCTGACGCTGGCGCGCGGCGAAGTGCTGGCCCTGCTGGGCGAAAACGGCGCGGGCAAGTCCACGCTGATGTCCATCCTGTTCGGGCACTACGTGGCCGACGAAGGCAGCATCGAAGTCTTCGGCCAGCCCCTGCCGCCCGGCCAACCGCGCGCGGCGCTGGCCGCGGGCATTGGCATGGTGCACCAGCACTTCACGCTGGCCGACAACCTCACGGTGCTGGACAACGTGCTGCTGGGTAGCGAGCCGCTGTGGCAGCCCTTCTCGCGCCGCAGCGAAGCGCGGGCCAAGCTGCTGGCCGTTTCGCAGCAGTTTGGCCTGCCAGTGAGCCCCGATGCGAAGGTCGGCAGCCTTTCGGTGGGCGAGCGCCAGCGGGTCGAAATTTTGAAAGCGCTCTACCGGGGCGCCCGCATCCTGATCCTGGATGAACCCACTGCCGTGCTCACCCCGCAAGAGAGTGAAGCGCTGTTCGACACCCTGGCGCAGATGGTGGCGCAGGGCCTGTCCATCATCTTCATCAGCCACAAACTCGGCGAGGTGCTGCGCGTGTCCCACCGCGTGGCCGTGCTGCGCCAGGGCAAGCTGGTGGCCGAAGCGCCTGCACAGGGCACAACGCAGGGGCAGTTGGCGCAATGGATGGTGGGCCACGCGATCGAAGTGGCCGAGCGCCGCCCAGCACAGCATGTAGGCGAGCCTGTCTGCACCCTGAGCAACGTCAGCACTGCCCCCATGGGGCGCGATCGATTGAACAATGTGTCTCTCACCCTGCGCGCGGGCGAGATCGTGGCAATTGCAGGCGTCAGCGGCAACGGCCAGGTGGCGCTGGCCGATGTACTGTGTGGCGTACGTGCGGCCTCCTCCGGCGCGGTCACGCTGCGTGGCGCACCGCTCCAAGCCCGGCCCGCGTGGCTGGTGAGCCAGGGCGTGGCCCGCATCCCCGAAGACCGGCACGCCGTGGGCGTCGTGGGCGACCTGCCCGTGTGGGAGAACGCCGTGTCCGAACGCCTGCGCGGCCCTTCGTTTGCACACCCGTGGTTCCGTGCCTTCTGGGTCAAGCGCCGAGCGGCACGCCAGCATGCGCAGCGCGTTGCCGAGACCTTTGACGTGCGCGGCGGCGGGCCCGATGCGCCTGCGCGGGCGCTGTCGGGCGGCAACATGCAAAAGCTCATCCTGGGCCGGGCCCTGATGCCGCCCAAGGATGCCTCAGGCAGCACCGCGCAAGCGCCCCAGCTCATCGTTGCCCACCAACCGACCTGGGGGCTGGACATTGGTGCGGTGATGTTTGTGCAGCAGCAGCTCATCAACGCTCGCGACAGTGGTGCTGCGGTATTGCTGATCTCCGACGACCTGGACGAAGTGCTGGCGCTGGGCGACCGCGTGGCAGTGATGCACGACGGGCACTTGAGCGAGGCCCGGCCCGCAGAAGACTGGACGCGCGAAGCCATCGGCCTTGCCATGGCCGGAGCGACCCACTGAGCGACAACAAGAAAAATCCATGAGACTCGAAAAACGCAACCACACCTCCCCCGCCGCCTATGTGCTGGCACCGGTGGGCGCCGTGGTGTTCACATTGATCGTCAGCGCCCTGCTGGTGCTGTGGGCCGATGCGCCCGTGGGCCAGACTTATGCATTGCTGCTGCAAGGCGCGTTCGGCTCAGTGTTCGCGCTGACCGAAACCCTCACCCGCGCCACGCCGCTGATCCTGACCGGGCTGGCAGCCGCCGTGGCCTTCCGCGCCCGGCTGTTCAACATTGGGGCTGAGGGTCAGCTCTATGCAGGCGCGCTGGCCGCCGTGGCCGTGGGCGGCATGCACGGCGGCACGGGACTGGAGTGGTCGCCCTACCTGCTCTTCCCGCTCATGATGCTGGCGGCTGCGCTGGCCGGGGCCGCGCTGCTGCTGGGCCCGGCGCTGATGAAGGCGCGGCTGGGGGTGGACGAGGTCGTCACCACGCTGCTGCTCAACTTCATCATGCTGCTGCTGGTGTCGGCCCTGCTGGACGGGCCGATGAAAGACCCGCTCTCGATGGGCTGGCCGCAGAGTGTGGCGCTGCAGGGCGACCTGGAACTTTCCAAGCTGGTGCCGCAGACGCGGCTGCACACGGGGCTGCTGTGGGCCATCTCTCTGGCCGTGATGCTGTGGGCGCTGCTGGCGCGCACGGTGCCGGGGTTTGACATTCGCGCGGCCGGGGCCAATGCACGGGCGGCGGGGTTTGCGGGCGTGCCCATCACCCGCACTGTCGTTCTGGTCGCCCTGCTCTCTGGCGGGCTGGCGGGGCTGGCGGGTGCCATCGAGGTGGCGGGCCGCACTGGGTATGTGACGCTCGACATGTCGCCCGGCTACGGCTACAGCGGCATTGTGATTGCCATGCTGGCGGGGCTGCACCCGCTGGGCGTGATTGCGGCGGGCACCTTTGTGGCGGGCGTGCTGGTGGGTGCCGACAGCATGAGCCGTGCGGTGGGCGTGCCGACCTACATTGCGGATGTGATCGTGGCAACCTCGCTGATCGCGGTGCTCGTGGCGGGGCTGCTCACGCAGTACCGCGTGCGCTGGAAGTGAGGGCGGCATGAACCTTCATTCACACCAGAATTTCAAGAAAAATGGGCCGTTACCGCGCGTCCATCATGCCTTTTTAGCTATCAAAAACAAAGCAAACCATACCGGAGCAGCCGCATGACCGAACTGCTCGACATCCTCGCCAACCCCGCGTTCTGGATCGCCACACTGCGCGTGGCCACCCCGCTCATCCTGGGCACGCTGGGGGTTTTGCTGTGCGAACGCGCGGGTGTGCTCAACCTGGGCATTGAAGGGATCATGGTGGCCGGGGCCTTTACCGGCTGGCTCACGGTGTATGCAGGCCATGGATTGTGGACCGGGGTGCTGGTGGCGGCGCTCACCGGCGCTGTCTTCGGGCTATTGCACGCCTGGTTGACCGTGGGGCTGGCGCTGTCGCAGCATGTGTCGGGGCTCGGCATCACGCTGCTGGCCACGGCGCTCAGCTACTACGGCTACCGCGTGAGCTTCCCCAAGGTGAACACGCCGCCCACGATCGAACCGTTTGCACCCATGGAGTGGCTGGGCATTCCGATCCTGTCGGCACAGACGCCACTCACGCTGCTGGCCCTGCTGCTGGTGCCGCTGCTGGCCTGGGTGCTGCTGCGCACACCGCTCGGCCTGGCCGTGCGCATGGTGGGCGAGAACCCGCAGGCGGCCGAAGGCCAGGGCATCTCGGTGGCGGCCACACGCACGGGCGCCATCGTGGCAGGCTCGGCGTTGATGGGCGTGGCGGGGTCATTTCTCACGCTGTCGGCCTTCAACGCGTTTTTCTTCAACATGATCAACGGCCGCGGCTGGATCTGCGTGGCGCTGGTGGTGTTTGCGTCGTGGCGGCCCGGCAAGGCGTTGCTGGGGGCCCTGCTGTTTGCCTTCTTCGATGCGCTGCAGCTGCGCCTCCAGCAGGCGGGCGATGCCTGGCTGCCGTACCAGGTCTATCTGATGCTGCCCTACCTGCTGTCCATTCTGGCGCTGGTGCTCGTGGCACGCAAAGCCGCGTATCCGCAGGCGCTGATGAAGCCGTATCGCAAGGGAGAGCGATGAAGCTTGTTCCAGATACTTTTGTCCGTTGGCTGGCCCCGGCTGTGCTGGCGTGCGCGGGCCAGGCCCACGCACTGGGGATGGAGATGCCGTATGAATCCTTTGCCACTGCACCCGATGTGGACTGGATCAAGGTCTGTGGCCAGTGGCCCGCGCCCGAGCAGCCCGGAGAAAGCCGCGGCATGTATCGCATCGTGCACGCCACACGCTACGCGCAGTCGTTCTTGTACCTGCAGTGGATCGTGCGCGACAGCACCGACAGTGCCACCGAGGTCCATTCCGAGAGCTTTGCGCAGATCAACAACGACCACGCCTCCCTCACGCTGAGCCAAATGAACTGCCAGGCCACGCGCCGAGGCATTCGTTTTACGGCCCGGGCGGAGTCGGGCCATGGAGACCGTGCTTTCCGCATCACCATCGATGCAGGGCACAAGCCAGGCGATGTGCGTTTTCGCACTACTCAGAAGCGCTGAGCCCCTCGACCATGCCCGCCACACCGGTTCATCCCATCGCACCTGCTGCGCTGCCACCCACGGTACTGGCGCGTTGGCAGTTCGACACCACCGACGCCAACCCCACCACGGTGTTGCCCGATGGCTGCAGCGACCTCATCCTGCATACCAATGCGCGCGGCCAGTCTGCCTGGCATATCTCTGCATTGGCCGATGCCGCAATGGTCGTGCCGGGGCGTGCGGGCGAGCAATGGCTGGGCTTTCGCCTTGTACCGGGCACCCGCATTGACGCGCCAGCCTTGTTGAGGTCAGCACAAGCTATCTGGCAGCAGGCCCAGCACCGCGCAGGGCGGCCCTCCTCCAACTTGGCCGGTGGTAGCACAACGGCGCCGGAAGCCTTGTTGCTGGAAGCCATCGACCAGCACACCCGCATAGACCCGCGTGCGCAAGAAGCGCTTCGCGCGCTGGCGCATTGCCGCACCGTGGGCGCGGCGGCGCACAGCCTGGGAGTCTCAGAGCGCAGCCTGGAGCGCCTGACCCAACGTACCACCGGCCAAACGCCCCGCTTCTGGCGCGCCCTGGCCCGCGTGCGCAGAGCAGCACAGGCCTTGGGCACTGTGCAGCCGCTGGCCGAAATTGCGGCGGATCACGGCTTTGCCGACCAGGCGCACTTCAGCCGCGATTGCCTGCGCTGGCTAGGGCAAACACCTGCGTCATTGCGCGGCGCACCGCAACTGCTGGCCACGGTGGCACAGGCGGGCTATGCCTGATTGTTGTGTGCACTTGGCGCTGATGACAGGGCGACGCTGCCAGCGCAGAAGTGATCCCCACAGTTCAAGCGGCCGGCGGCCCCACAGGCGTGCACAGCTCCACCAGCGCCCCGTTGATATCCGCCACATAGGCCACGGTCTGGCCCCAGGGCATCTGCTCCGGCGCCTGCACCAGGCGCGCACCGGCATCCACCGCGCGCTGCACAGCGGCGGCCACGTCGGCCGTGGTGAACGCGATCTCGAAACTGGGCGCATCGGCCGACGCGCGCTGCGGATTCTTGCCCAACTCGGCCATCAGCCGCAGCGACGAGAAGGCCAGTGCGGTGGCTCCGGTGTCCAACTCGCCAAAGTCGCCTGCCTCGTGCACAAAGCGGCGAGCAAAGCCGAAGGCAGCTTCGTAAAAAGCGATGGTTTTTGGAACGTCTTCGACGTAGAGAATCGTGTAGCAAAATTGCATGAGAGCTGCCTTTGTAAGAATGGATGCGCTAAAACGTTGATGCGCAAAGCGAGACCCAGAGCTTAGGCACAGAGCCCGCTCACGTCTTGAAAAAACCCGACACTACGACCTGAACCGCCCACGCCATGCTCGACCTGCTCATCACCCACGTCACCCTGCCCGATGGCCGCCAGAACATGTCGATTGCCGTGCAGAACGGCCGCATTGCCGAAGTGACCGAGGGCCTGCAAGCGCCCGCGCATGAGACGGTAGATGCCGGTGGCCTGCTGGTGAGCCCGCCGTTTGTGGATGCGCATTTCCACATGGATTCGACCCTGAGCTACGGCCAGCCGCGCGTGAACGAGAGTGGCACGCTGCTCGAAGGCATTGCACTGTGGGGCGAGCTCAAGCCGACGCTGACGCACGAGGCCATCGTAGAGCGCGCCCTGCGCTATTGCGACATGGCCGTGGCGCGCGGACTGCTGGCCATTCGCAGCCACGTGGACACGAGCCACCCCAGCCTGCTGCCCGTGCAGGCCCTGCTGGATGTGAAACAGCGCGTGGCGCCCTACCTGGATTTGCAGCTCGTGGCCTTCCCGCAAGACGGCGTGCTGCGCGCGCCGGGCGGGCTCGACAACCTGAAACGGGCTCTGGATATGGGCGTGGACGTGGTGGGCGGCATTCCTCACTTCGAACGCACGATGGCCCAGGGGGCCGAGAGCGTGAAGATCCTCTGCGAGCTGGCCGCCGAACGCGGCAAGCGCGTGGACATGCACTGCGACGAATCCGACGACCCGCACTCGCGCCATGTCGAAACCCTGGCTTTTGAAACCCAGCGCCTGGGCCTGCACGGCCGGGTGACCGGCTCGCACCTCACCTCCATGCACAGCATGGACAACTACTACGTGAGCAAGCTCATCCCCCTGATGGCCGAGGCCGATCTGGGCGTGGTGGCCAACCCTCTCATCAACATCACCTTGCAGGGCCGCCACGACACCTACCCCAAGCGCCGGGGCATGACCCGCGTGCCCGAGCTGATGGCCGCAGGCCTCACGGTCGCGTTTGGCCATGACTGCGTGCTGGACCCCTGGTACAGCGGCGGCAGCGGCGACATGCTGGAGGCCGCGCACATGGGCCTGCATGTGGGCCAGATGACCAGCCAGGCAGGCATGCGCCAGTGTTTTGATGCGGTGACGGTAAACCCCGCGCGCCTGCTGGGGCTGGAGGGCTATGGCATGGCGCCCGGCTGCCATGCAGACTTCGTGCTGCTGCACGCACGCACCCCTGTCGAGGCGATTGCGTTGCGGGCCACCCGCCTGGGCGTATGGCGGCGGGGCCAGCGGCTCGCCAGCAGCCCGGCACCCGTGGCGCAACTGCACCTGCCGGGGCGGCCCTGCAGCGTGGATTTCACGTCCAATTAGCCCCTGGCGCTTATCCAACAAGCGCAACATGCTACAAATTCAATAGTATCCCAAGCATCTACGCCATGCGCGCAATCGTCTTGCGAAACCGCGCCAGCGCCAGGCTGAACAGCACCGCCCCAATGCCCAGCAGCCACACCAGCGACGGCCACACCACCGCCCAGCCCGCGCCCCGGTAGAGGATGGCCTGGGCCAGTTCGGTGAAGTGCGTGGTGGGCGCCAGCGCCATAACGTACTGCACCCACAAGGGCATGCTCTCGCGGGGCGTCATGCCGCCCGACAGCATCTCCAGCGGCATCATTACCAGCACCATCAGCAGCCCGAACTGCGGCATGCTGCGCGCCACCGTGGCCATGAAGATGCCCATGGACGTGGTGGCGAACAGATGCAACGTGGCCCCCAGCAGAAACAGCGGCACCGAGCCCTCGATGGGCACGCCAATCGCCCAGCGGATCACCGCCGTGAGCGACACCCAGGTAGCGACCAGCACCACCAGCGCCATGGCCCAGACCTTGGCCAGCATGATCTCGCCCGGGGTGACAGGCATGACCAGCAGGTGCTCCACTGTGCCATGCTCGCGTTCGCGGATCAGCGCGGCGCCGGTGAGGATGATGGAGAGCATGGTCACAATGTTGATCAACTCCATCAGCGACCCAAACCACGCAGGGTTGAGCGCCGGGTTGAAGCGCGAGCGCACCGTCAGCTCGATGGGTTGCTCGGCCACGGTGCGGTCGCGCTGCACGAACTCCGCCACCTCCAGCTGCACGATCTGCTGCACCGCCCCGTTGGCCGCAAACGCCTGCCCCATGCGCGTGGCGTCGATGTTGAGCTGCACCTGCGGCACCCGGCCCGCCAGCACGTCGCGCTGGAAATGGGCGGGAATATGCAGCACCAGCGTGAAGCGGCCAGCATCCAGCAACGGGTCTACCTCGCGCATGCTGATCATGGCGGGGCGTGTGAACTGGGGCGCATAAAACGCCGTGGCGATGCGCCGGGACAGCGCCGAGTCGTCCTCGTCCACGACGGCAATGGGCACGTGGTACAGCGTCTCAGGCTGCGCCATGCCCGCCGAGTACACCGCCAGCGTGGTGGTGTAGACGATGAGGAACAGCATGGCCGGGTCGCGCCACAGGCTCCACAGCTCCTTGATGCCTAACCGAAATATGTTCGACCACCGGCCACGCAGTGCCATGTCAGGTCTCCTGCTTTTTGAGGAGCGCAATGGCGGTGCCGATGATGATGGGCACCGCCACCAGCATGGGCCAGAACTCGGCCTGCAAATCCTGCAGGCCCAGCGCCTTGTTGAACACGCCCCGGCTGATGGTGAACATGTGGCTGGCCGGGTAGGCCTCTCCGAACCAGCGCGCAAAGCCCGTCATGGACGACACGGGGTTGATGAGCCCCGCAAACTGCACGGCCGGAATAATCGTGCCCACCATGGCAAAGAACATCGCCGCAATCTGACTGCGCGTGACGGTGGAGGCCAGGAGGCCCATGCCCGTGGAGCACAGGCTGAACACCACGGCGGCCAATGTCAACGTGGCAAAACTTCCCGTCATCGGCACGCCAAACACCGTCACCGCTGCCAGGCACATCAGGCCAAAGTTGAACAGCGCCAGCAGCACATAGGGCAGCTGCTTGCCCAGCATGAATTCGGTGCGTGTGGTCGGCGTGACATACAGGTTGATGATGGAGCCCAGCTCCTTCTCGCGCACCACGGCCAGGGCCGTGAGCATGGCGGGCAGCATGAGCAACAGCAGCGGGATCACGGCAGGCACCATGGACGGCAGGCTGCGCACGTCGGGGTTGTAGCGGTAGCGCGGCTCCACCTCCAGCAGGCCCCGGGGCACCACGCCCGTGCGGCTGCGGCTTTGCTCCACCAGCCATTGCTGGTGCAGGCCCTGGGCGTAGCCGATGACGGTTTCGGCGCGCTGCGGCATGGCGCCGTCCACCCAGGCGCCGATCTGCACCGGCTGGCCGCGTGCCACGTCGCGGGCAAAGCCGGGCGGGATCTCCAGCGCCAGCGATATCTCGGCGGAGCGCATGCGCGCATCCAGCTCGGCATAGGTGGTGATCGGCGGCTGCTCGGTGAAGTAGCGCGAGCCCGCCAGGTTCAGCGTATAGGCGCGGCTCAGCGCGGTCTGGTCGCGGTCCAGCACGGCAAAGCGCAGGTTCTCCACGTCCATGCTGATGCCGTAGCCCATCACGAACATCAGGATCAGCGAGCCGAGCAGCGCCATGGCGCCCCGCACCGGGTCGCGGCGCAGCTCCAGCGCTTCGCGCCACTGGGTGCTGTGGATGCGGGCCAGGCTCTGGCGCAGGCGGGTGGGCCAAGTGGGTGCATTGGGCGCGGACACCGGCGATAGCGCAGTGGGGCCCGAAGCCGCCACGGACACAGGAGCGTGGGCCGTGCCCGCAGCATCTTCCAGGTAGCCGATGAAGGCTTCTTCCAGCGTGGCGGCGCCGCGCTTGGCCACGATCTCCTGCGGCGCAGCGCTTTCCAGCACGCGCCCTGCGTGCATCAGCGAGATGCGGTCGCAGCGCTCGGCCTCGTTCATGAAGTGGGTAGAGATGAAGATGGTGACCTTGTCGCGCCGCGCCAGCTCCACCATCAGGCGCCAGAAGTTGTCGCGCGCCATGGGGTCCACGCCCGAGGTGGGCTCGTCCAGGATCAGCAGCTCGGGCTGGTGCACCATGGCCACGGCCAGCGACAGGCGCTGGCGCATGCCCAACGGCAGCTTCATGGGCAACGAACTGCGCACGGCCTGCAGGTCAAAGCGCTCCAGCATGGCCGCCACGCACGCGGGCACCTCGACCTCGGGCACGTGGAACAGGCGGGCATGCAGCACCAGGTTCTGCTCCACCGACAGCTCGCTGTACAGCGAGAACGCCTGCGACATGTAGCCCACGCGCCGCCGCGTGGCCATGTCCTTGGGGTCCACCGGCTGGCCAAACAGCCAGGCCTGCCCGTCGCTGGCAGGCAGCAGGCCGGTAAGCATCTTCATGGTGGTGGACTTGCCGCAGCCATTGCTGCCCAGAAAGCCAAAGATCTCGCCGCGCTGGATGCGAAAGCTCACATGGTCCACCGCCACAAAGTCGCCAAACCGCATGGTGAGGTCGCGCGCCTCGATGGCGACGTTGGTGGCATCGCCAGCCTGCGACCGGTCCAGCGGCGGAATCTGCACCGCCTGGTGGCCCCGGCGCTTGGCCTCGGGCAGCAGTGCCACAAAGGCCTGCTCCAGCGCATCATGCCCGGTGCGGGCCATCAGCTCGGCAGGCGTACCCGTGGCCAGAATGTGCCCTTCGTCCATGGCCACCAGCCATTCAAAGCGCTGCGCCTCTTCCATGTAGGCCGTGGCCACGATCACGCTCATGCCCGGCCGCGCTGCGCGGATGCGGCCGATCAGATCCCAGAACTGCGCGCGCGCCAGCGGGTCCACGCCGGTGGTGGGTTCGTCCAGGATGAGCAGGTCGGGGTCGTGGATGAGTGCGCAGCACAGGGCCAGCTTTTGTTTCATGCCGCCCGAGAGCTTGCCCGCAGGCCGTGCCAGAAACGGGTGCAGGCCGGTGCTGCGCGTGAGTTCGTCAATGCGGCGACGCCGCTCGGCCGCGTCGTGCCCGAACAGGCGGCCAAAAAACTGCAGGTTCTCTTCCACCGACAGCGTGGGGTACAGGTTCTTGCCCAGGCCCTGGGGCATGTAGGCGATGCGGGGGCACACCCGGCTGCGGTGGCGGCCTTTGGCAATGTCGCCGCCCAGCACCTCCACGGTGCCCTGCTGCACCGCGCGTGCGCCCGCCACCAGCGCCAGCAGGCTGGACTTGCCCACGCCATCCGGCCCGATCAGGCCCACCATGCGGCCCGCGGCCACTTCCAAATCGATGTCTGCGAGCGCCACCGTGCGCCCGTAGCGCTGGCCCACGCCACGCAGGCGGGCCACGGGTGCCGCGCTGCCGGGGAGGTTCACTGGCCGGCCTTGACAGCGAGATTAGCGGGCCATTCCACTGCGGGGTCTACCCGCAGCCAGGCCACGCCGGGCAGGCCGGTCTTGACCTGGTCCTGGTGGCGCAGCAGCAGCGCCTTGTCGATCTGGGCCCGCACGCGGAACATGAGCTTCTGGCGCTCGCTGGCGGTCTCCACCGTCTTGGGCGTGAACTGCGCGGTGCTGGCCACAAACGACACGGTGGCCGGGATCACAAAGCCCGGCGCGGCATCGAGCACGATGCGCACCTCGCTGCCCAGCGCTACCCGGCCCGCCACGGTCTCGGGCAAGAAGAAGGTCATGTACACGTCGCTCAGGTCCACCAGCTGCAGCACCCGTGCGCCCGCGCCCACCACCTCGCCGGGCTGCACCACGCGAAACTGCACGCGGCCGTCGCGCGGGGCCTTGAGCTCACTGTCGGCCAGCTCCACATCAATGCGGGCCAGCGTGGCCTGCAGCGCGCGCACATTGGCCTCGGCACTGGTCACCTGCGTGCGCGATGCCCCAATGCCCGCCTGTGCGGCCTTGGCCTGGGCTTTGGCAGCGGTCACGGCAGCCTGCTGGCTGCGCACCTTGGCGCGGTCATCATCGAGCAACTGGCTGGAAAAAAAGCCTTCGCGCGCCAGCTGCTCAGAGCGCGGCAGACGGCGGCGGGCGGTGTCGAGGTCGCTCTCGCGCTGGGCTACCACGGCCAGCGCGGCCTGGTAGTCGCTTTCGCGCTGGGCCACCTGCACCTGGGCGCTGCTGATGGCCAGCTGTGCCTGCTGCAGCCGGGCCACGGCTTCTTCACGCTGGGCCTGCAGGCCGTCGATCTGCATGCGGGCCAGGGGTTGGCCGGCTTTTACGAAGTCGCCCTCGGCCACCAGCACCTCCAGCACGCGGCCCGCCAGCTTGGTGGCCACGGCGATCTCGGTGGCCTCAATGCGGCCGTTGCCGCTCACAAAACCGGGGCCTGGCCCCTGGGCCTGCCAGGGCGCCCAGCGCAGCAGCAGCCATCCCCCCAGCAGCACCACGGCCAGGGCCGCGGCGATCTTCCATTGCTTGCTCATGGTCCATCCTTGTGGGCACATGGGCCCATCGGGGGATGGTAGCTTTGCACTCCACGTTGCCCCAAGCTGCAGCACGCCCTCTCTTGACCTGCATCAATCGTCCCCCCAACATCCGGCTTGCACCGGCCGCGCGTGGCTCTCGCAACCGAAACCCATGACCGCCTTCACCCCCCCGCCCCTTTCCGACACCCTGGCCTGGCTGCTGGGCCGTCCTGTCAGCGCCGAAGACGGGCTGACGGAAGATGAACTGGCTGCCGCAAGCCATCGCCTGGGGTGCCAGGTGCCCCCTGCCCTGCGCGCTTACTACGCCGCCGTGGGCAGGCGTGCCGATTTGATGGCCGGTTTTCAGCGGTTTGCGCCGCTGCAGGATTTGGAGTGCCTGGGCGACAAGCTGCTGTTTCTGGAAGAAAACCAGGCCGTGTGCTGGTGGGCCACCGATGCGCAGCAGCGGGTATGGCAAACCACCGACCTGGACGCCCCCGACTGGCACGAGGAAGACCTGGGCCTGGATGCGTTTTTGCACACCATCGCCTACTACCAGATGGCCCAGGGTGGCTACCCGTTCTGCGGCATGCGCGCGTGCCATGGGTTCTCAACGCAGGGGGACCTGGCAGCGCTGCTGCACGCCATGCAGGCGCAGGCCGTGGTGGATGTAGCGGGGCTGCGCATCTTCACCGTGGGGCCGCAGGCGCTGGTGTGGTACCTGCATGCCGAGGGGGAGCTTGCAGAGCCGGGCTTGTTCCTGAGCGCCCTGGACGCCGATCGCTTTGAGGCGCTGTGCGCCCAGTGGGACTTTGACGATCTGGGCTGATCTGACAATCAGAAAATGTTAAGAAAAATGGCTCCAGCGCTTATTGAACAAGCGCTAATAGCTATATTATTTATAGCAAACAATCTCAGTCAGGGTTGAATTCCGCGGCCCACACCGCACGCGTTGCACCAGCCCTCCACTCAGCCCCGCACATCAAAAGCCGACAGGTGATTGGCCAGGTGCATGGCGTGCGCCTGCTCGTACTGCGCGCGGCTCAACGCCCCGTAGGCAAAGTGCGGCTGCAGCGGCCCGGCATGGGCGGCAAAGTCCTGCACGGCCTTGCGCAGCCGGGCCAGGGCCGCTGACGCGTCGGGCGTGGACGCATCCAGCGCGGGCGCGCCGGGAATGGGTTCTGCCAGGTTGTGGCTCATGCGGCCGCGCAGGGCAAACACGTTGAAAGCTGCTGCACCCAGCGTGTTCTGGAACAGCGCCGAGTTGGGGGCCGGAAAACCCTGCAGCGAGAACTCGATGCTCTGCGCGCAGTGCTCCAGCGTCTGCGACCAGTTCCAGGCCGTGGCGGGTGCCAGCGGCTGGACCGCCGCGCCTGCAAGGCGTTCTACCTCTTGCATGGCGCCCGCCAGGGTGCCAAAGACGAGTTGCCGATCGTTTCCGGGCCGGTAAAGCAGATAACCAGCACCAGAGACCGCCACCACACCCAGGGTGACCAACCCCGTACCCGAACGGAGGAACGCCCTGCGCGGTGCAGCGGGTGGTGTTGGCAACACATCGAACGGGGCGCCCGGATTGCTGCCGTGGGGATTGCTTGCCATGGGATGGTGATCAGGTTGTTGTGGGCCGAAGGGTTGCCCACCATTTTGCCGCCAGCAAATGCTGCAGCGGCGCAGCGAAGGTCGGGCAGCCGACACAGGCGGTGCGTACGGCGGCTCAAGCAGCAGTCGCTGCTGGCGCCACCGGAGTGCCCAAGATTTTTTCAGACACTTCCACGCGGTTGCGTCCGCGCTCCTTGGCCAGGTACATGGCCTCGTCGGCGCGCTGCAGCGCAGCGCCCGCCGCGTCGCCGTGGGCACACAGGGTGACGCCCACACTCACGGTCAGCGGGATGGACTGCGGGCCCGTGGCCACTGGCTGGGCTTCGACCAGCGCGCGCAGGCGTTCAGCCACGGCCAGGGCACCAGCGGCGCTCGCGTTGGGCAGGAAGATGGCGAACTCTTCGCCCCCCAGGCGCCCCATCACGTCTTCCTTGCGCAGGCAACGGTGGGCCAGCATCACAAAATGGCGCAGCACATCGTCACCCGCCCGGTGACCCCAGGTGTCGTTGATGTTCTTGAAGTGATCCAGGTCCATCACCAGCACGGGCACAGCCGTCCCGGTGCGCTGGGCGGCGCTGATGGCCTTGTCCAGCAGCGTGAGAAACGCGCGGCGGTTGAACACGTTGGTCAGCGGGTCCATCTCGGCCAGGTGCCGCAGCTCGCTGGTGATGAACTCGTTGGCCAGCATCAGCGCACCAAACCCCAGCAACACCACGGCCACAATGGCCTCCAGCAGAACAAACTGCGATACCAGAGCCACCAGTCCGGCGTCTGGCAAGCCGCCGGGCGCAACGGGAGCAAGCTTGAACAGTGCCGGACGCAGCAACAAAAACAGGCCATGCAGACCCGCCACCAACGCAAACAGGTAGCGCGCGGGCACGCGGCGCACACCACCATCGGCCATCGTGCGCGCCGTGAGCAAAAAGCAGATGCCCGCACCCAGCCCCACAAAAACAAACCGCATGCCCAGATGGGGCTGCACCACGGTGAAATACACCGACGCGACCATCAGGGCCCCGATACCCACGACCGCATACCAATGAGAAAACGGGCGTCGCCCCATGTACATGCGGCTGGCCATCAGGCACAGGTAGGCTGCCAGCGACACCGAACCTTGCGAGATCACCACCGCCACCACCTCGGGAAACCAGTCCCGTACCAGCAGACTCACGCTGAACACCGACCCCAGCAGGAACGACACCATCCACAGGCGCAGGCCGGGGATGTTCCGGTTGAACGACCACACGGCATACAACACCGTGGTGACGAGCGCAGTCAGAAGCGCTGCAATGATGAGGAGTGTGGGGCTGTGCACTTTGAGGGCGGGCTGGCGGGCGGCTGGAATGTTAACCGGACCGCTGCCGGGCACCGCGCTGCGCGGCACCTTTCCTTGACCTGTGTAAAGGTGCCGCCTGGTGCACATGGGATAAATTGGGCGGATGACGGCGCCAAGCCCGCAGCGTGCCGTTCGCGGCTAGGAGGCTGCGCGGAAGAAGGCATGGAAGCGAGACGTGCGAAAACCGAGGATCGCGTGGTGCTACCGACAAGCCTAGGGTGGGCCCCTGGGCGCAGGAGGTGGTACCGCGCGAGACCGGTTTATCGCGCGTTGCAGCCGATGTTCCTTCTGCCGCGCAGCCTCCTCATATGGTCGCCATTGTCAATACTGTCAGTGCCTCATTTGGTGTGCTCTCAGGATCAATCGGGTGATGCGACACGAGCGTTAGCAGCGACGATGAATCAGACTCATATCCGCGGATTGGTTACCAGCACTTCATCGATTCGTCGTGGGCCTGCCTCGCTCTAGCGTCGGGGATCTGCCTTGCGGTGCCCTGGTAGGAGTCTCGAGGGTTGCCCTATCGTGGCCCGTATCGCATCGCCAGATCGATCCTGCTGCTTGCTTGTCCTGCCTCTTTTCTTTCAGATGGTTTGGCCTTGCTCGCGCTGCGCCTGCATGCCGATGGCCCAGATGAAGCCTGCCAACTCTCTTGCGACGGCGATGCAGGCTTTGTTGGCCTGCAAGCCACGTGCACTCAACGCCGCGAAGCGCTGTGTCAGTCGCAACTGCGCTGTCCATGCCATCCTTCGTATCGGCTCGGACAGATCTTGTTGCCTGATCTGCGCTTGTTTGCCGATGCGCGCCTTGAAGCGGTAGTTCCAGGCAGCTTCGGTCAGCAGCCGCCGGGCGTGTGCGTTGCCTGTCTTGGTGATGCTGCCCCGGCTCGTGCGCTGACCACTGGAGTGCTCCGCGGGAACCAGGCCGAGATACCCCATGAGCTTGCGGGGATGCGCAAAGCGCCCCAGATCTCCAATCTCTGCCACCAGACCAATCGCCGTGATCGCGGCAATACCACGCAGCGCCTGCAGCGCAGCCACCACGGGCTCAAAGCGCCAGCCAGTGATCGAGGCCTGTAGCGCCTTCGTCAGCCGGTCCACACGGTCATCTGCTGCCGTCACGGCTTGCCAGTATTCGGTAAATGCCGTCTGCGTGGCGCCAGCACCGAAGTTCAGTGTTCCCAGCCAGCGGTAGTAGGCGCCGCACCACGAAGTTTTGCCGGTGTAGCGCACGTCGTGGCGCAGCAAGAACCCCTTGAGTTGGTGGCGGGCCTGCACGCGAGTGTTGACCGCGTCTTCGCGCGCCCGCGACAGGTCGCGGATCGCTTCGTCCTCTGGGTCGGGGATCCACACGGCGCTCAACTGGCCAGCGCGAGAGCACTCGGCCAATTGAACGCAGTCGCGCCCGTCGGTCTTGATCCTGTCTCCCGGGCGGCGCGGGATCTGCGAGGGGGCAATGATCTCGCACAGGTAACCCTTGCTTTGCAAGGCGCGCTGAAGGCCAAAGCCGGTAGGCCCGGCCTCGTACACGATGTGCAGCTGATCGGCGTTGCCGACCTTGGTCAACACCTTGAACAGCTTGTTCACATCGTGCGTGACCTTGCCTATCAGGCGCCCAGGCATGCGCCCGGGCTCGGCCGCTGCGATGCTGATGCTGTCTTTGTGGACGTCCAATCCCACGTGAATCTTGCTACTCTCTTGCATGGTCGGTCTCCTTGTTGCTGACGACGCAAGTCACAGCATGTAGCTCTACGTCCTTGGACGCAACCTACGATGTGGGAGACCGGCCGCCTAGTCGAGGGGCGGCGACCATGATGTCTAGCCCACCACATTGCATTCCCGGCGCAGCAGGGCCAGGGCATCGTGCATCTGGTAGTCCATGTCGCTGAGCAAGGTTTTTTCTGCGTCCTGCACAAAGCTGGTCCACAGCGCGATGTAGTCCTGCTGGTGCACACCGGGCGCGTGGGTGCGGATGAACTCGGTGGCCAACGCGGGCTGCAGGCCGGATTTGCGCAGTTTGCGCACCAGGCTGGCGGCGGTCTTTTCGGTCAGCAGGGTTTTCTTGGGCACACCCGCAGCCAGGCACAGGAACAGCGTGAGCAGCGAATGCTCGTCATCGTTGCCCTGGGTGGTTTTTGTCCAGGTCTTGCTGGCGGGCAGCGGGGGTTCCTCGCCCTCCTCCAGCGCATCAAGGCTGCGGTGGAAGTTGTCCACCTCGGCCAGCGGGTCGTCCAGCAGAAAGTAGCGCGCGCGGAAAGCGCCGGTGGGGCGCAGCAGCGTACGCACCAGTGTGGCGGAATCCAGCAGCCTCGGCAGGTCGGCCAGCACACTGGCGCAGTGCGCCAACATCACCTCGCGCAGTTCAGCAGGCAAACCGGGGGGCAGGCGCAGCTGTGAAGGCGGCGCCAGCTTCTTCTTGCGCTGTGCCATCAGCATTTTTTCGAACGCGACGGTGTTCGGCCATTCGCCCAGATCCATGGCCCTGGGCGCCAGGGCCAGCATGAGCAGGCCGGTGCGGATGACGGCTTCAGCATCGGCACCCGCAGCTTCGAGCTCGTCCGGGTCCAGGTCGAACTGCTCGGCCAGCCACTGGGCGGCATGGATGGCCTGCGCAATCTGCGTACGGCGCGCCAGCTCAGCCCGGTAGTCAGCATGGCTGCGCAGTGACCACACGGCCAGCAGCGGGGTCTCGGCATCGGCATAGCCCGCCATGCCAAAGTTGCTGCTCTCGGGCATGCCAATCAGGCGCTTGAGCATGTCTGAGCCGCCCTTGGAGCGCGACAGCAACGAATGGTCGCGCAGCGAGATGGCGGCCTGGTGCAGGTCGCCCTCAGTGGTATCGAGCAGGTACAGGCTGATGAGGTTGACCATGCGGTCACGCGCCTTCTCCAGCTCGGGCCGCAAAAACTCGCTGCCAAAGTAGCGGGCAATCTGCACCATGCCCTTGGGCGCATCGGCATTGATGGCGGCCAGCTTGTCGGCACCAATCACGCCATGCTGGACGCCATAGGCCAGCGCCTTTTCAAAGAAAGGACGGGCGTCGTGGAGCTGCAGCGTGTTGGCCCCCGCAGCCTGGGTAGAGGACTGTTCGTCGATGGTCATTTAGTGGGCCATTCCCGCAGCCGTTGAAACTGGCGCTGCGAAGGCCAGCGCCCCCGCGCAAGGGCCGCCCCGCAGCGCTGGGGGCGTCCCCCTCCCGCGTTGCGCAGCAATGCGAGAGAGGGGTGAAGGCGCGAAGCGACTCAGGGGGTGCTTCATCTCAAATCGCCGATTCCTCATCCGACGTACGTGCGGCGGGCGTGGCCTTGCCGCGATCCGTCTCGCTGGTCTCGAATTTGCCGTCGTCTTCCTCGGCGGGCGATTCGTCGCCCTCTTCCAGGCCCAGGTCAAAGGCACGTGCCTTGGCGCGCAGCACCAGCAAGGTTTCGATGAACAGGTCGCGGCACTCGTAGCGCAGCAGCCAGGCCATCTGCATCCAGTCGCGGTCGGCCACCTCGTCCAGATCGATGCGCGGCTGCACGTAGCCCGAGGCGAGCAGTTCGTCGTCGGTCAGCGTGGGGCCATAGTCTTCCACCGCGTCAAACGTGCCGGTGCGGGCAAAGGCTTCGATGCGGCTCCACTTTTCGGCAAAGTAGTTGGCCAAGGCCTCGGCGCCACCGTCCAGGTCGCCAATGGCAGTAAGAAACTCCACCGGGTCGGCATCGTCGCGGAAGATGACCGCGTTGACCATGCTGCGCAGGTGCGTGTGGGTGAGGTCCTTGTACTGCTTTTCAAGCACCATGGCGCGCGCGAACTGCTCAGGCGTCACCAGCATGTTGACCACAGAGGCCTTGGACTCGTCGTACTCGCGCATCACGGCCAGAATGTCCTTGGGGGCCAGCTGGTCCAGCACCACCATCAAGGCGTTGTCGCCCTCAGCATCCGCCAGCTCCGACAAGGCCGATTCGGCGCCCACGATGTCGCCAGCCGCGATCAGGCTAGTGGTCTTGGTGATAAGGGCGAGGTGTTGGTTGTTGCTGCTCATGGTCGTCACTCCTTGCGGTCAAAACCCGCGTCGGCCAGCCAGTTGGAGCTGGCCTCTTCGCGGCTGCGGCTGTTTTGTGGGTCCGCAGCGTCATCGGCGCTCAGTGCGTTGTAGTCGTCATCATGCTCTGCGGCGTCTTCACCGTCATCGGCGTCGCTGTCACCCTCGGCCGACGAGGCCGCGTGGTGCGCCAGGCGGGCGTGCTGCTGCAGGTATTCCAGGCCTGCAGCCACGGCCATGAAGCGGGCACCCTGCGGTTCGCGCAGCACGGTTTGCGCCAGGCTGCTGGCCCAGGGCTCCAGCGCGATGGCAGGCGAGAGGCTGTGCCAGTCGGGCAGTTCGTCCACCGGCAGGCTCAGCAGGTGTTCCACCACAGCCGGCTTGGTGAAGCGAAAACCCTGGTGGAACACCACGGCCACCATTTCGGGGGCCAACTCCATCATCTGGACCAGAAAGGCAATCTCGTTGCGCTTTTCAGCCAGGCGCTTGCGCAGCACATCCTTGCCTTCGGAGTCGGAAACCAGGTCGTCCAGCTCGGCCTGGTAGGCAGAGCGCAGGTCATAAAAATAAGGGGAAAGTTTCACGGAGTGGTCGTTGTCAAAATGCGCGTGGAATAGGCTTGCCAGATCTCTTGGGCGGTGTGCAGCGGGTCGTCCAGCAGGTTGCGGCGGCGGTTGTCGTCGTAGGCCTGGCGGGCGGTGTCGTCCGACAGCACTTCATAGGCTTTTTGCACAGCCTGAAAGCGCTGGGCAGCGTCGGGGGCGTCGTTGCGATCCGGGTGGTAGAACGACGCCTTCTGGCGAAAGGCTTTCTTGATGTCGGCCAGCGATGCGTTGGCCGCAAGCCCGAGGGCGGCGTAGTGGTCTGCGGTCATGGATGATTCAATGGAGCGGGGGCGGGATGAAACTGGCACCGGCGACCAGGCCAGCGGGCCACCACCCTCAGCCGCCCAGGCTCACAAACACGTTCTGTACGTCGTCGTTGGAATCGATGGCGGCCAGGAAGTTCTCCACCTCTTCGAGCTGTTCGGCGGTCAGGTTGGCGGGGTTTACCGGGTTTTTGGGCTTGTAGCCCAGCTTGACCGACAGCACATTGAAGCCGTGGGCGGGCAGCGCACGGCTCACCAGATCGAGGTCGGTGGGGTCGGTCCAGAAGGTGGTGGTGCCTTCTTCGTCGCCTGCTTCAAAATCTTGTGCACCGGCTTCGATGGCGGCCAATTCGGGGTCGGCGTCGGGGTTGGCGGGCTCGGCCTCGATCATGCCGACATGGTTAAAGTCCCAGGCCACCGAGCCCGAGGTGCCCAGCTGGCCCTTGCGGAACAGCACGCGCATTTCGGGCGCGGTGCGGTTGACGTTGTCGGTCAGGCATTCGACCATCACGGCGACCTGGTGGGGCGCAAAGCCTTCGTAAATCACGCGCTCGTAGTTCACGGCATCAGCGCCGGTGCCCGAGCCCTTTTTGATGGCACGCTCCAGCGTATCTTTGGGCATCGAGGCCTTGCGGGCCTGCTCTACCACCAGGCGCAGGCGCGCATTGCTGGCCGGGTCGGCACCGCCGCGCGCGGCCACGGTGATTTCCTTGACCAGCTTGCCAAACAGCTTGCCCTTGGCGTCGGCCACCTGTGCCTTGCCTTTTGCTTTCCACTGCGCGCCCATGGTGATGTCTTTCTTGGAGTTGTGGCGCGCCAGGGCGCCTGTCGATGTGATGGAGGCCCATTCGAGCACCAAAAGCCCGAAATAAGCCCCTGTGCAGGTTGGAACCGAACCCTATAGGGTACCACCGAGCCACCCGTTGCCTTGCCGCCACGCCCAAGCCAGCGCCCAGCCTGGGGACAGGTAACCTCAGCACCATGCAGGCCCTTCGCTTCCCCGTCATTCAGGACCACTGATGCTCAACACCTTGTGGCTGGGCTTTTTTCTGACCGCTGCCGTGGCCGCACTGGCCCAGTGGCTGGTGGGCGGCAATGCCGAGATCTTTTCGTCGATGGTGCAGGCCCTGTTCCAGATGGCCAAGCTGTCGGTCGAGGTGATGGTGCTGCTGTTTGGCACGCTCACGCTGTGGCTGGGTTTCTTGCGCATTGCCGAAAAGGCGGGCATTGTGGACGCCCTGGCGCGCTGGCTGGCACCGCTGTTTGCCAAGCTCATGCCCGAGGTGCCGCGCGGCCACCCCTCGCTGGGGCTGATCACGATGAACTTTGCCGCCAACGCCCTGGGGCTGGACAACGCGGCCACCCCCATGGGCCTGAAGGCGATGAAAGCCCTGCAGGAGCTGAACCCCGAGCCCGACACCGCCACCAACGCGCAGATCCTGTTCCTGGTGCTCAATGCCTCTTCGCTCACGCTGCTGCCGGTGACGGTCTTCATGTACCGCATGCAGCAGGGGGCGCCCGACCCGACGCTGGTTTTTTTGCCCATTCTGCTGGCTACATCAGCGTCCACGCTGGTGGGCCTGCTCAGCGTGGCGGTGGTGCAGCGCCTGCCGCTGTGGAGCCCCGTGGTGCTGGCCTATCTGCTGCCCGTAGCGCTGGTTCTGAGCGGCTTCATGGCGCTGCTGACCACCTTGAGCGCCTCCGCGCTGGCTCAGTTGTCGTCCTTGCTGGGCAACCTCACGCTGTTTGCGCTGATCGTCCTGTTCGTGGGCATCGGCGCGTGGCGCAAGGTGCCCGTGTACGAAGCCTTCATCGAGGGCGCGCGCGAAGGTTTTGACGTGGCCAAGGGCCTGCTGCCCTATCTGGTGGCGATGCTGTGTGCCGTGGGGGTATTCCGTGCATCGGGGGCGCTGGGCTATGTGCTCGATGGCATCCGCTGGTGCGTGCAGGTGCTGGGTGCAGACACCCGGTTTGTGGACGCCCTGCCCACTGCGCTGGTCAAGCCGTTTTCAGGCAGTGCCGCGCGCGCCATGCTGATCGAGACCATGCAGACGCAAGGGGTGGACAGCTTTGCGGCGCTGGCTGCAGCCACCATTCAGGGCAGTACCGAGACCACCTTTTATGTACTGGCCGTGTACTTTGGGGCGGTGGGCATTCAGCGTGCGCGGCACGCGGTGGGCTGCGCGCTGTTGGCCGAACTGGCGGGGGTGCTGGCGGCCGTTGTGGTGTGCTATCGGTTTTTTGGTTAAAGATATTGAAGAAAAATGGCCCTATCGCCTATCTATCAATCGCTAGCAGCTATAAATTGAATAGCAACTTGCTCCTACCCAATTCCTTCTTACTGGGGCCATTCCGACGCTCCTACCGGGGGCTGCCCCTGAGCGCACCACGGACCCCAAAGACTTCGGGGTGGCTTGCACGGACCATCCAAAGCCAATTGGTGGTTTCCACCATGCGGGCGACTGAGGCGGTACCTATGCTCTGCCTCATGGGCGCGCAAGCGGCGCCACGGCAGCGATCGAGCACGTCGTCCCTTGCTCCAGGGCTCCCGGAAAACGCCCTTCACCACGTTCCATGACATTGCCCCCCAACCCCACAGCGCCCCACGACGCCGAAGAGCGCAGGCACTCCGAGGCCCTGCTCCAGCTGTGCAAACGCCTGGAACGCGCCTGGACCTTGTCCGACGTGCTCGATGCCGTCAAACCCATGGGAGAGAGTGTTTTTGACTACCGCCACGTCTGGCTGGCCCTGATTGACGAATCCTCGGGGATGCTGGACTTCCTCACACACACCACCAGTGGTGAGGAGGGTGCCCTGAGCCGCCAGCTGCAGACCATGAAAATCCCCGTGAAGGGGGATGCGCTGCTCGAAGAAATCATGCAGGCCACCCACGTCGTGGTGGTGGAAGATGCCCGCACCGACCCACGCACCAACAAGGCCGTGGTCGCTGTGCTGCACAACCGCACCATCGTCAATGTGCCGCTCATCATGGCGGACCAGCGCATGGGCGCACTGGGCATGGGCACTTATGGCGACGAGGAAGGCGTGCGGCCCCCCAAGCCCTGGCAGATCGCACTGATGCAGGCCACCGCTGGGCATCTGGCCGTGGCACTGGACCGGGTGCGGTTCATGACCGCGCGGCACGAGGCCGAAGAAGCGCTGCTGCAGCAAAAGGAGCGCCTGCAGGTCACCCTGCACTCGATCAGCGACGCCGTGGTCACCACCGACGCCACGGGGCTGGTGCAGTACCTGAACCCTGCAGCCCAGACGCTGACAGGCTGGTCGCTGTCCGCCGCCTGCGGACGCAGGCACCAGGACGTGCTGGGCCTGGCCGCCGAACCTGGCACCCAGGCTGCCCCCGACCTGGTGGGCCGCGCACTGGCGCAAGGCAGCACCCAGTTGCATTCCAAGCTGCGGTCCACACCACTGGCAGGAGCCCCCCTGCTGATGGACCTGTCCGCCTCACCACTGCTGCGCCCCGGCGGGGATGCTGACGGTGTGGTGCTGGTGTTTCGCGACGTGACAGAGGCCAGCCGGCTGAGTCGCGAAATGGAGTTCCAGGCCCTGCACGACACGCTCACGAGCCTGGGCAACCGCCGCGCGTTCGAGCACCTGCTGGCCCAGGCCTTTGCCGCCACGCGGGAGGCCTCCGACCGCCACTGCGTGTGCTACCTCGATCTGGACAATTTCAAGGTGATCAACGACACCTGCGGCCATGCGGCAGGGGACGAACTGCTGCGGCAGGTGGCGCGCCTGTTCCTGGCCCACCTGCAGCCTCAGGATCTGCTGTGCCGCCTGGGAGGCGACGAGTTCGGCATACTGCTGTGGCAGCAGGACCTGCAACAGACTTTGAAGGTCGCAGAGCGCATGCAGCAGGAACTGGCCGCATTCCGTTTTGGTTGGCGCGACCATGTATTCAGTGTCAGTGTCAGCATCGGAGCCGTGGTGCTGGATGCCGCCACCGAAAGCGTAGGCGCCTTGCTGCAGGCGGCAGACAGCGCCTGCTACGTGGCCAAGGACAGGGGGCGCAATCGCATCCACGTCTATGCCGAGAACGACCCTGCCCTCGCGCAGCGCTATGGCGTCATGGAATGGGTCAGCCGCATCGAGCATGCGCTACAGCATGACCGGTTTGAGCTGTTTGGCCAGCCCATCGCCCGCCTGGGCACACTGCAGGGCAGCCCGCCGCACGGCCTGCATTGCGAGATCCTGCTGCGCATGCGCACGGCCGACGGCCAACGGGTCTCGCCGGGCGAATTCATGCCCGCCGTGGAGCGCTACCACCTGGCCGCGCGGGTGGACCGCTGGGTCATCAAAAAAGCCCTGGCCTGGATGGCCGAACACCAGGAGCGTGTGGAGCTGTGCTGCATCAACCTGTCGGGCCAGTCCGTGGGCGACGCCGCATTTTTGAGCCAGGTGCTGCAGGCCATGGACCAGACCCCGGTGCGCTGCGACCGCCTGTGTTTCGAGATTACCGAAACTGCCGCCATGGGCGACCTGGCAGCGGCCAACCGTTTCATCCACGCCCTGCGCGCGCGGGGCTGCCAGTTTGCGCTGGACGACTTTGGCAGCGGGTTATCGTCGTATGCCTACCTGCGCGAGCTGGCGGTGGACATGCTCAAGATCGACGGGCAGTTTGTGAAGAACATGGCCGACGACCCGGTGAGCTTCGCCATGGTGAAGTCCATCCACGAAATTGGCTGCCTGATGGGCAAGAAGACCGTGGCGGAGTTTGCCGAAAGCCAGGCCGTCGTGGACCTGCTGACCGGGCTGGGCGTGCACTTTGCCCAGGGATACGCCCTGGGCCGCCCTGCCCCGCTTGACGAGCTGTTACTGCAAACCGTGGCGCACTGACTCCCTGGTAGCCGAGTCAGCGGCGGGCGCAACGGAAGCGCGTCAGCCGCGCGGCGCGGAAGGCGATGCCGGTGTTACCGGGGCGGGAGGGGCAGCCACCAGCTCCCACTCGGCCAGTTGCTCGTTGGTCGCAATCAACCGCCCCACCAGCAGCTTGATGAAGGCCTTGTCAAAACACGACTGCAGGTCTTCGGAGGCCCCGCGCAGCGCGGGGTTGCGCACCTTGAGCACCAGCACTTCGGACTCGGCCACGGCGGTGGCGGTGCGCAGCCTGTTGTCGGGGCGCAGGTAGGTCATTTCACCCAGGGTGACGCCCGCACTCAGTGTGCTGAGATTCCAGCCCTGGCGACTCACGGCCACCTGGCCCTCGATCAGGATGCAGAACGAATCGCCGGGCGTGTTTTCGCGCATCAGCACCGTGCCCCGCTCCAGCCGCCGCCAGTTGCCCAGGCGCATCAGCTCCCACAGAGCCACGTCGTGAAAGTCGGCAAAAAACGGCAACGCGCGCAGGCGCGCAAAACGCTCGGCCTCGGTGTCTTGGGATTTTTGGCGGGGCAGACTCTGGTGGGCGGCCAGCAGCGCCCGTGCAAAATCGTCCCAGGTCGCAAAACGGTCGGAGGGCTGCTTGGCCAGGGCGCGCAGCAACACGTCGTCCACATGGGCTGGCAGCGACGCGCGCAGCAGGCTCGGTGGCGTGGGCGCCTCGTTGCTGATCTTGTAGAGCGTGGCGAAGTCGGTGTCGCCGTCAAACGGGCGGCGGCCCGTGAGCAGCTCGTACACAACAACAGCCAGCGAGAACATGTCGCTGTGGTGCGTGAGGTCGTGTTCACGCACCTGTTCGGGCGACATGTAGGACGGCGAGCCCACCAGGCCCGACAGTTGCGTGGCATCGCTGCGCAGTGACAGCGCCGCACCAAAATCGGTCAGCTTGATGTCGCCGTCTTTGGCCAGCATGAGGTTGGCGGGCTTGATGTCGCGGTGCACCAGGCCTTCGCGGCACGCGTACTCGAGCGCGTTGCAGCACTTGAAGGCAATGTCCAGCACCTGGGGCACGGGCAGCAGTGCATCCGGCGTGGCATAGGCTGACAGGGGCTGGCCATCCACATATTCCAGCACCAGGTAGGGGGGCAGCGCCTCCTCGTCCGCATCGAGCAGGCGCACGATGTTGGGGTGGCGCAGGCGGCCCGACAGCGCAGCCTCGTTGCGCAGCAGCTTGCGGTAGCGCTCGGCCTGCTCGGGTACTTTCAGCAGATGGGCATGCGTCTGCTTGATGGCCACCTTGCGCCCCCTAAAGCCGTCGAGCCCCAGAAACACGATGCCGCTCGCACCCCGGCCCAGTTCACGCTCGATGCGGTACTTGCCGATGCTGGCGGGGGGCGCCGAGGTTGCTGTGGCCATGAGGGACTCCTGGGCGGGTATTTGACAGGTCAGGCGCCTGCAAGGGCCTGCTCAAAGTCAGCGAGCAGGTCTTGTGGGTCTTCCAGGCCCACTGACAGGCGGATCATGCTGTCACCAATGTCCATGGCGGCACGCACGGCGGGGCCGGCCTCCCAGAAGATGGTGTGCGCTACCGGGATGATCAGCGTGCGCGTGTCGGCCAGCCCCGTGGCCTTGATGGGCAACTGCAGGCGGTTGCACACGGCCAGGCACTGGTCGGGGTTGCGCAGCTCGAACGACAGCAGCCATGAGCCCGCCTGGAGGAGCTTTTTGGCAAAGGCATGCTGGGGGTGCGAAGGCAGCATGGGGTACAGCACGCGCGAGACGGCCGGGTGCGCCTCCAGCCACTGCGCCAAGGCCAGGGCCGTGGCACTGGTGCGGTCCATGCGCAGCGACAGCGTTTCAGCGCCCAGCGCCAGCTGGTGCGCAGCATGGGACGACAGCGTGCCACCCATGTCGCGCAGGCCCTTTTTGCGCAGCTGCTGAAGGCCCCAGCCCTTGGGGTCGCCCTTGCGGTAGGGCGCAAAGATGTTGGGGTAGCCCGACCAGTCGTACAGCCCCGTGTCGGTGATAGCGCCACCCAGCGCAGCACCCTGCCCGCCGATGCTTTTGGTGAGCGAATTGACCACCAGGCCCGCGCCCACCGTGGCAGCGCGGAACAGATAGGGCGATGCCACCGTGTTGTCCACCACGTACAGCACGCCACGCTGCTGGCACAGCGCGCCAATGCCTTCCAGGTCGGGGATCTGCGTGCCAGGGTTGGCAATGGTTTCGACAAACACCATGCGGGTGTTGGGGCGCAGCGCGGCAGCCACTTTGGCCGCGTCGGTCACATCCACCGTGGTCACTTCAATGCCCAGGTCGGCCAACGTGCCGAACACGCTGTTGGTGTTGCCAAACACGAACTGGCTGGCCACCAGATGGTCACCCGCCTTGAGCAGAGTGAGGAACACCGCGCAAATGCCCGCCATGCCGGTGGAGAAAACGATGGAGCCGTGCCCGCGTTCCATCTGCGTGATCTTGGCCTCCAGCGCCGCCGTGGTGGGCGTGCCCTGGCGCGCATAGTTGAAGCCGCCCTTGCTCGTGCCCTGGAACACGGCGATCAGCTCTTCCATCTTCTCGTACCCGTACTGAACGGACGTATGGATCGGCTTGTGGATGGCCCCATGCTCGGCGCCGCCCAGGCGGTCGGCGTGCACGATCTGGGTGGTGAAACTGTGGTTCTGCGGTGTCGTCATAAAAATCTGCTGCTGCTTTGTTTCTACTGGTCTACGTACGAGGCGGGGCGATCACTACTGGCGCGCCCTGATGCCAGTGCACCCGTGGAACTGGCTCCGCCAGGCCACCGGGTGCGTCCCCCTCCGGGGGAAGGCGCGCAGCGCCTCAGGGGGCTACCTCTCCGGCGCGATGTGCTCCGCGTAATCGTACAAGGCGCCCAGAATGTCCTGCGTCCGCTCATCGTCGGCGGTCTCCGAGAGTTCGTCGATCTCGGTGAACAGCTGCTCCACCGTACGCGCCCCGCCCTGCCCGTCGAACAGGCAGGCAGCGCGGTGAGCCTCCCAGCGTTCCTGCTCCTCGGGCGACAGCGTTTGCTGAAAGTTGCGCGCCCGGTAGCGCCACAGCAGCTCGGCCAGGCGCGGGTCATCAAAGTTCGCACGCGCCTTGGCCAGCTTGTCGCCGCTCAGGGTGCGCAGATCGTTCAGCAGGCGCCGGTCGTTGTTGCCCACAAAACCGCCGTACAGGTCCTGGTCCACATCCGGCGCCGGCTCTTGCGGACGGGCAAACACGGCGGGCCAGATCCCGCTCATGTCGGGCAGTGCGCGCGCCACCTCGGCGTGCTGTGCGGCCTGGGCCAGGTCGATGCCCCAGCGCTGCGCCAGCGCAGGCGTGAGCGTGTTCACATTGCCCACCACCATGGGCGACTTGTTCAGGTGAATGGTCTTGATGGGCAGGCGCGTCACGCCCTCGGGCAACGCGTCGGCCTTGCTGAACATGCGCAGGCGGATGTCATCCACATTCAGCGTGGCCAGCTCGCGCGGGTCGTGGGCCAGGTCCCAGGCGATCAGCTCGTTTTTGTTGGTAGGGTGGCTGGCCAGCGGCCACATCACGGCCAGGCAACCGCGCTCGGTTGGGAACATGCCGGACACATGCAGAAACGGCCGCGCCATGTTGGTGGTGGCGGGCAGGCGCAGCTCGGCGGCCACGCGGTCTTTCTTGTGCAGGCTCAGTGCAAAGTCAAACAGCTTGGTGTTGTGCTGGCGGATCAGCCGCGCCAGCGCAATGGTGGCGCGCACGTCTGACAGCGCATCGTGCGCCGCGTCGTGCTGCAGGCCATTGGCCTTGGAGAGGTGTTCCAGCTTGAAGCTGGGGGTCACGCCGTCTTCTTTCTTTGGCCAGGTGATGCCATCCGGCCGCAGCGCATAGGTCATGCGCACCACGTCCAGCAGGTCCCAGCGGCCGCACTGGTTTTGCCACTCGCGCGCATACGGGTCGATGAGGTTGCGCCAGAACATGAAGCGCGTGATCTCGTCGTCAAACCGGATGGTGTTGTAGCCCACACCAATGGTGCCGGGCTGGGCAAACTCAGACTCAATGCGCGCAGCGAACGTGTGCTCGGGCACGCCCTTTTCCAAGCACAGCTGCGGCGTGATGCCGGTGATGAGGCACGATACCGGGTCGGGCAAGTAGTCGTTGGCAGGCTGGCAATAGAACATCAGCGGCTCGCCGATTTCGTTCAGCTCCGCGTCCGTGCGGATGGCCGCGAACTGCGCAGGCCGATCGCGGCGCGTGTTGGCACCAAAGGTTTCATAGTCGTGCCAGAGGAAGGTGTGGGGGGCCATGGTCGATGGGCAAACAGGGGCTACAGAAGAACAGGGCGAGGGATACCGTGAACTGTAACCTGATTTACAAGCTTTTTAGGCCCCTAGCGCATACTGATAAAGCGCTAGCAGCTATAAAATATATAGCAAATACGAATACCTCATCGGATGCCGCTTCACGCCGTGATACACCTGCAGCGCAGCACCGCCGCTGCAGCGCGGGACAATGGCGCATGCAAAGCACCCACCCAGCCAATCCCTCCGTTTCGCGGCTCCGCCCTTCCCTTTTGTCCTCTTGGTCCCCACGTTCCCTCGCAGCATGTTGGGCAGCCTTGGCTCTGGCGGGCTGCGCCGCAGCGCCTCCCCATCGCCCGGACGCGGTGAAAACACCGCCGTCAGCCAGCGCCCCCCCTGCCACCACCAGCACACCGGCCCAAGATGCCGCAGCATCTACCGGCAGCCCCACCGCTGGCGTGGACCATGCGACAGGCTTTGCCGCATGGCGCGACGCGTTTTCGGCGCAGGCCTTGCAGGCGGGCATCCAGCCCCGCACGGTGCGCGAAGTGCTGGGCCAGGCGCAATGGCAGCCACGTGTGGTGGAGCTTGACCGGGCACAGCCTGAATTCACGCGCACACCCTGGGCCTACCTGGACAGTGCGGCGTCGCCGCAGCGCATTGCCCAAGGCCAGGCCAAGCTGGCCGAATACAGCGCCACGCTGGAAGCCGCCGCCGCCCGCTATGGCGTGCCTGCCACCGTGATCACCGCAATCTGGGGCATGGAGAGCAACTACGGCAGCAATTTCGGGACGTTCCGCACCGTGGACGCGCTGTCCACGCTGGCCTATGAAGGCCGCCGCCGCGCCTGGGCCCAGGCCGAACTGTTGTCCGCGCTGCGCATCGTGGACCAGGGCGACATCGCAGCAGACCGCATGCTCGGCTCCTGGGCCGGCGCCATGGGGCACACGCAGTTCCTGCCCTCGGTGTTTCTGGCCTACGCCGTGGATGCCGATGGCGATGGCCACCGCGACATCTGGGGCAGCATCCCGGACGTGACGGCGTCTACCGCGCATTTCCTGGCGCGTTCGGGCTGGCAGGCGGGCGAACCCTGGGGGGTGGAGGTGCAGTTGCCCGCGTCTTTCGACCACGCCCGCGCAGACCCTTCCGTACGGCAGACCACAGCCCAGTGGGACGCTGAAGGTGTGCGCGGCATCGACGGGCAGGCATTGCCCACCCTGGCCTCCGCGTCCATCGTCACGCCCGCAGGTGCCCGAGGCCCGGCCTTTCTGGTAGGGGGCAATTTCCGGGTCATCCTGCGCTACAACAACTCGGTCAACTACGCGCTGGGGGTGGCGCTGCTGGCGCGCCAGATTGGCGGTGGCGGGCCCGTGGTTGCCGCCTGGCCGCGCGACCTCGCGCCCCTTTCACGCCAGCAATTGCAGGAGCTACAAGAGGCGCTCAACCGCAAGGGATTTGCCGCGGGCACCCCGGACGGCGTGATGGGCCCCGCCACCCGCGCGGGGCTGCGAGGCTACCAGCGCAGCATCGGCGTTGTGGCGGACGGCTATCCCACCGTGGAACTGCTGGAGCGGCTTACGGCGCGCCAGTAGACAGAGCCCCAAGGCCTGCCCAACTGGCCGCCCCACGGAGTCATGGCGTCACCAGCCCGTCCATGCGCACGACCTCGAAGTCGCGGCCCAGCACCTGGCGCAGTTCAGACTTCAGGCGATCGTTGTTCCAGCGTTCGTCCGGCGCCCCGCTCAGGAACCAGTTGGAGCCGTTGTCGGCCACCATCATCCCGTGGGTCTTGAGGGCGGAGAGGATAGCCTGCGCTTCGGCAGAGAAGCCCGGCGGGATCGCATAGCCCGCCTTCAGGCGCACGCGCATGCCCATGGGGGGAAGGTTGGGGCTGGTACTGCTCGATGCCCAGTGGGTCGCGGGCGGCACGTAAGCGCGGCGGGTCTGGCTGACGGTAAAGCGCAGCGCGTGGCGGATGCCACCGGCGCCCAGCGACGCCTCGTCGTACCGCACCAGGCCCGGAAAAATCGGCAGGCCCGCTGCGTCTGCGCTGGTCCATCGTGGCCTGGCGGTGGGACGCACGTTGTTGCTGTCCAGGTGAAAGACAGCACCACCCGACGCACGCCAGCTGCCGTCGGACTGCGGGTAGCTGTTGCCGGTTTCATACAAGCGGTTGTTGTCGCGGTCGATCACGATCACGTGGCGGTCACCCGCGCTGGAAGGACCGCCTTCAATAGGCGCATTGGGCGGAATCGGGTACGGGCCTGCATCACTCTCGTCGCCGTAGTCGGTGAACTGCACCGCCACACGCGGCTGGTTACCTGCCACCACCACATAGGGAATGCCAATAGGCGCGCCTTCCCACAGGCCCGCGCCGAAATCCGGGAACAAACCCCGGGAGAGGCCAATGCTGGCGATGAGGTTGTCAGAGTTGGGATCGATGGGGAGCCCACTGATATCCGCGTTCCAGTCATTGTTGGCAGGGAACGGCAGCGCGCCATTGAGCGGCGCGCCCACACCCAGGGTTGCGCCGCGCACATCGCCATACACATGGCCCCCGGGGGGCGGAGCTGGCGCTGGCGCGCCTGGCGCCGGGGAGCCCGGAGGCGGTGAAACCGGCGCCGCATCACCCCCGCCGCCGCCACAAGCTGCCACCAGGGCACCAAAACTGGCAATGGCGAGGCACCGGCTGATCGCGCCCAGACGTCGCTTGCGAAAGGCATCACCGGGAAGCAACGGGGCGCAAGGTGTGGGGGTCATGGTCATGGGGGCGTCTCCTCAGTCAGCGCGCAGTATGCCGCCCCAAAGGTGCTGGTTCGCCACGGAACTGTGCGAAAACGTTTCAATGATTTTGGGGCACCGGACGGCGTTCGCGCACACCAGTTCGCTGATCCAGCTCGTCAAAGACTGCCTGTGCAGACTTCGCCGCCACCACGCTGTTGACACTGCACTACGGACAAAAAAAAGCCAGCCATCGCAATGATGGCTGGCGTCTGGAGAGTGCCGGTACGTGTCGGCAAAGCGCCAGTGGCGCCAGTGCCCATCAGTCCGCCGTGGCTTCCTCGGGCTCGGCGGGCTCGGACTTGGCCGAGCGTTCCTTCTTGGCCAGCGGCTGGATGTCCAGCAGCACCTCGGAGGTTTCCACGCCCTTGTCGTCGGTCTTCACCTCGATATCGACCGTCAGACGCCCACCGTCCGTCAGGCGACCGAAGAGCAGCTCGTCGGCCAGCGCGCGGCGGATGGTGTCCTGGATCAGACGCTGCATCGGGCGGGCGCCCATGAGCGGATCGAAACCCTTCTTGGCCAAGTGCTTGCGCAGCGTATCGGTAAAGGTAACCTCCACCTTCTTCTCGGCCAGTTGCGTCTCCAGCTGCAGCAGGAACTTGTCCACCACGCGCAGGATGATCTGCTCGTCGAGCGCCTTGAAGTTGACGATGGCATCCAGCCGGTTGCGGAACTCGGGCGTGAAGAGGCGCTTGATGTCGCCCATTTCGTCGCCCGCCTGGCGCGGGTTGGTGAAGCCAATCGTCGCCTTGTTCATGGTCTCGGCGCCCGCATTCGTCGTCATGATGATCAGGACGTTGCGGAAGTCGGCCTTGCGCCCGTTGTTGTCGGTCAGCGTGCCATGGTCCATCACCTGCAGCAGCACGTTGAAGATGTCCGGGTGCGCCTTCTCGATTTCGTCGAGCAGCAGCACAGCGTGCGGCTTCTTGGTGATGGCTTCGGTCAACAGGCCACCCTGGTCGAATCCGACATAGCCCGGAGGCGCACCAATCAGGCGGCTGACCGCATGGCGCTCCATGTACTCCGACATGTCGAAGCGCAAGAGCTCGATGCCCATGATGTAGGCCAGCTGCTTGGCCGCCTCGGTCTTGCCCACGCCTGTGGGGCCGCTGAACAGGAACGAGCCGATGGGCTTGTCGCCCTTGCCCAGACCGGACCGCGCCATCTTGACCGCGCTGGCCAGCACTTCCAGGGCCTTGTCCTGGCCGAACACCACACTCTTCAGGTCGCGTTCCAGCGTCTGGAGCTTGCCACGGTCGTCATTGGACACATTCGCAGGCGGAATACGCGCAATCTTGGCCACGATCTCTTCGATCTCGGCCTTGCCGATGGTCTTCTTGCGCTTGCTCGGCACCATGATGCGCTGTGCAGCACCGGCTTCGTCAATGACGTCAATCGCCTTGTCAGGCAGATGGCGGTCATTGATGTACTTGGCGCTCAGCTCGGCTGCAGCCTGCAGGGCGGCCGCCGCGTACTTCACGCTGTGGTGCTCTTCAAAGCGCGACTTCAGGCCCTTGAGGATGTCGATGGTTTCGGCCACGCTGGGCTCCACCACGTCCACCTTCTGGAAACGGCGCGACAGCGCTGCATCTTTTTCGAAGATGCCACGGTATTCCGTGAAGGTCGTTGCGCCAATGCACTTGAGCTGGCCGCTGGAAAGCGCGGGCTTGAGCAGGTTGGAGGCATCCAGCGTGCCGCCCGACGCGGCACCCGCACCGATCAGCGTATGGATCTCGTCGATGAACAAAATCGCATTGGGCTTGTCCTTCAGCGACTTGAGAACGCCCTTGAGGCGCTGCTCAAAATCACCCCGGTACTTGGTGCCTGCCAGCAATGCGCCCATGTCGAGCGAGTACACCGTGGCCTCGGCCAGGATTTCAGGCACATCGTTCTGGGTAATCCGCCAGGCCAGACCCTCGGCAATCGCCGTCTTGCCCACGCCAGCTTCACCCACCAGCAGTGGGTTGTTCTTGCGGCGGCGGCACAGGATCTGGATCGTGCGCTCCACCTCGTAGTGGCGCCCGATCAGCGGATCGATCTTGCCGTCTTTGGCGGCCTGGTTCAGGTTCTGGGTGAACTGTTCCAGCGGCGAGGCTTTTTCGTTGCGCTCAGAAGAACCACCCTCTTCGCCTTCCGCCTGGTTGTCCGGCTTGGCAGGCTCTGGGGGTTCGCCCTTCTTGATACCGTGGGCAATGAAATTGACCACGTCCAGGCGCGTCACGCCCTGCTGGTGCAGGTAGTACACGGCATGCGAATCCTTCTCGCCAAAGATGGCCACGAGCACATTGGCACCCGTGACTTCCTTCTTGCCATTGCCCGTGGACTGCACGTGCATGATGGCGCGCTGGATCACACGCTGGAATCCCAGCGTGGGCTGCGTGTCCACCTCATCGGTGCCAGCCACCTGGGGCGTGTTGTCTTTGATGAAGTTCGCCAGCGATGAGCGCAGATCATCGATATTGGCCGAACATGCGCGCAGCACCTCCGCTGCGCTGGGGTTATCGAGCAGTGCAAGCAACAGATGCTCCACGGTGATGAACTCGTGGCGCTGCTGACGGGCCTCAACAAAGGCCATGTGCAAGCTGACTTCCAGTTCCTGGGCAATCATGTGAACTCCTTTGTGCTTGCGTGGAAGGGATAACTGTAGATCGGGATCAAAAACCTGTTATTCAACAGGTTCACTGACACATTGGAGTGGGTGGCCCGCCTTGAGGGCGGCGTCAAGCACTTGTTCCACCTTGGTGGCAGCCACATCGCGGGAATAAACACCGCAGACGCCTTTGCCATCGAGATGGATCTTCAACATGATCTGGGTGGCTTGTTCACGGTCCTTGCTGAAAAACTCCTGCAAAACCACGATGACGAACTCCATGGGGGTGTAGTCGTCATTGAGCATGACCACCTGGTACATCTGCGGCGGCTGGGTCTTCTGGGTGCGTCTTTCGAGCACGACCGAACCGCCATCATCCCGCGCGGGCCGGGTCACGGGCAGCGCGGTGGGGGGTGAAGGTGGTTTTGTTGCCATGAAAATCATTCTAGCGATCCGCGCGGCATGCTGCCGTGAGAGAAATCTGACGTTGATCCGGTTTTTTTCAAGCTGTCGCCTTCACGATATTCACCGAATGGTTCCCAACACCCGATTTATTCGTAAACCACGGTGGCCGAACCACTGCCCGCCTGGGCGGTCCAGGCGGCCAGCGCAGCATCGGTGGGATAAAAACGGGCACTCTCCCCCAGTTGCAGCTCCGCCACAGCGGCCGCGTCCTGCGCCACACAGCGCACCCCCATGCGCACACGCAGGCCGTGGAGCAATTCACCCTCGGCAAGCTCCTCTCTGCGCGGCGGAAACTCCTTGACCAGGCGGTGCACATCCGGGCCCTTGTCGCCGACGGTGACATGCAGGTACTTGCCAAAACGGCAACGCGCCCCTGCCAAGTCCCACACCTGTTGCACCTTCACGCGCAGGCCACCGCTGAAATGGTCCAGTTGCAAGCGGCCCATCATCACCACAAACTCATCTTCCTTGAGCTGGTTGCGGTACGTGTTGAGCAAGGCCTCATCGGCAGACGCCTCAATGACGGCAGACTTGTCGTCCAGTTTGAACAGGCCCAATTTGCCCCGCTGTCCATTGATGACCCGGAAATCACTGATGATCCCGGCCAAGACCTGGGGTTCGCGACTATCCAGCAGCTCATCGATCTGGGTGCGCACAAAGCGACGCACCTCGGTGGCCACCTCATCGAACAGATGGCCGGACAGATAGAAACCGACCGCCGTTTTCTCCAGGGTGAGTCGCTCCTTGATCCCCCAGGGAACCGCGTCCACCAGTTCAGGCTCCTGCGTGCTGGAACCATGGGCATCATCGCCCATCATGTCGAACAAGCCACCCTGGTTCACGTTGGCCAGCGTGGCAGCCGCAAAGTCAAAAGCCCGGTCGATCGACGCCACCATCGATGCCCGGTTCATGTTGATGGAATCAAATGCACCCGCCTTGATCAGCGCCTCCACAGTGCGCTTGTTCATGCGCGCCTTGTCCACGCGCAGGCAGAAATCGAAAAGGCTCTTGAAAGGCCCGGTGGTGGCGCCATGGGGCCCTTCGCCACGCCCCTCGCGCGCCGCCACCATGGCCTCGATGGCCTGCTGGCCCGTGCCCTTAACGGCGCCCAAGCCGTAGCGGATGATTTTGTCAGTCACGGGCTCGAACCGGTAGAAGCCACGGTTCACGTCCGGCGGCTCGAAAGAGAGCCCCATTTTTTGCGCGTCTTCGAACAGCACCTTGAGCTTGTCGGTGTCATCCATTTCCACGGTCATGTTGGCGCAGAAGAACTCTGCGGTGAAGTGCACCTTGAGCCAACCCGTGTGGTAAGCCAGCAGAGAGTAAGCAGCCGCGTGCGACTTGTTAAAGCCGTAGCCTGCAAACTTCTCCATCAAATCGAACACCTCGTCAGCCTTCTCCTGGCTGATGTTCTTTTCGGCCGCACCCTTTCGGAAGATCTCCCGGTGCTCGGCCATCTCCTCGGCCTTCTTCTTGCCCATGGCGCGGCGCAGCATGTCGGCGCCGCCCAGGCTGTAGCCCCCCAGAACCTGGGCGGTCTGCATCACCTGCTCCTGGTACACCATGATCCCGTAGGTCTCGGCCAGCACGGGCTCCACCAGCGGATGGGGGTACTCCACCACTTCCTTGCCGTGTTTGCGGTTCACGAAACTCGGGATCAGATCCATGGGACCCGGACGGTACAGCGCGTTCAGTGCAATCAGGTCTTCAAGCCGACTCGGCTTTGCTTCCTTGAGCATGCCCTGCATGCCACGGCTTTCAAACTGGAACACTGCCTCGGTCTTGCCGTCGGAAAACAGCCGGTAGGTGGGGCCATCGTCCAGCGGAATGTTCTCGAAGGCGAAGTTCTCCTGGCCTTTGTGGCGCTTGATGATGAACTCACGCGCAATTTCCAGAATGGTGAGAGTGGCGAGACCCAAGAAGTCGAACTTCACAAGGCCAATAGCTTCCACGTCGTCCTTGTCGTACTGGCTCACAGCCGATTCGCTGCCCGGCTGCTGGTAGAGCGGGCAGAAATCCGTGAGCTTGCCAGGCGCAATCAAAACCCCACCCGCGTGCATACCGATGTTGCGGGTCATGCCTTCGAGTTTTTGCGCCATCTCGATGATGGTCTTGACGTCTTCTTCCTTCTGCACGCGTTCGTACAGCAGCGGCTCCAGCTCCAGTGCGTAGTTGTTCTTGTCGCCTTCCTTTTTCACCTCGGGCGGATAGGCCAGCGTGTACGACATTCCGGGCTTGCCCGGTACCAGCTTGGAGATGCCGTCGCAGAACATGTAGCTCATGTCCATCACCCGGCCCACGTCGCGGATGGCGGCTTTGGCAGCCATGGTCCCGAAGGTGGCAATCTGGCTCACGGCATTCTTGCCGTACTTGTCCTTCACATAGTCGATCACCCGGTCACGATTGGACTGGCAAAAGTCAATGTCGAAGTCAGGCATGGACACCCGCTCGGGATTCAGAAACCGCTCGAACAGCAGGTTGTATTGCAGCGGATCCAGGTCGGTGATCTTGAGGGCATACGCCACTAGCGAACCGGCACCCGATCCCCGTCCCGGCCCCACGGGGCACCCGTTGGCCTTGGCCCACTGAATGAAGTCCCCCACGATGAGGAAGTAGCCCGGAAAACCCATCTTGAGAATGGTTCCGATCTCGAACTCCAGGCGTTCCACATAGCGGGGACGCTGCTGATCGCGGTCGGACTCCTTGGGGAATAGAAGCTTCAGGCGCTCCTCCAGCCCCTCGAACGAGGCAAAACGAAAGAACTCATCGATCGGCATGCCATTGGGAGTGGGAAAGTCCGGCAACTGCGGCTTGCCAAGCACCAGCGTGAGGTTGCAACGCTGGGCAATTTCCACCGTGTTCGCAATGGCCGACGGAACATCAGCGAACAAGGCCTGCATTTCTGCAGACGACTTGAAATACTGGTCGCGCGTGAACTTGCGTACGCGGCGCGGGTTGGCCAGGATCTCCCCCTCTGCAATACAGACGCGCGCCTCGTGGGCCTCATAGTCGTCTGGAGTGGCGAACTGCACAGGATGTGTGGCCACCACGGGCAAGCTCAGGCGCGCCGCCAACTGCGCAGCAGCCACCACGTGGCTGTCATCGTCCACACGGCCCGCACGCTGCAACTCGATGTAAAACCGGTGTGGAAACAGCCCTGCCAGGCGCAAGGCAAGCTCTGCGGCGCCCGACTCATCCCCCTTCAGGAGAGCCTGGCCCACGGGCCCAGCCTGTGCCCCGGCCAGAGCAATCAGCCCTTCCGACAACTCTTCCAGCCAGGCCCAGGTGCACAGCGCCAGGTTCTTGACGACATTGCGCGTCCACGCGCGCGCGAGCAGTTCGGACAGATTGAGGTAGCCCTGGCGGTTCTGCACCAGGACGATCAGGCGTGAGGGGGCTGCGCCCGCTTCGCCTTCCAGAAAAATCTCGGCCCCCAGGATGGGCTTGACGCCCTTACCCCGCGCCTCCTTGTAGAACTTGATCGCGCCAAAAAGGTTGTTGAGATCGGTGATGGCCAGTGCAGGCTGGCCGTCTTTGGCAGCCGCCTTGGCCACCTCATCGATTCGATTGGTACCGTCTACGACGGAGAACTCGGTGTGCAGGCGCAAGTGAACAAACATGGGGGCCATTGTAGAAAGCCCAGCACCTCCACCGAGAGAAAGCTGGCAGCGCAACGCCTCTTGACAGGTGCCACCCCCAGTACAATGCTTTTTCGTGCCCTGGATGCCAGCGGCGCCTGGCCCTCTGGACCGGCCCAGCTATCCTGCACCCCTGTTTCCTTTTTTTTGCTGAAAGCTGCCTGCGATGCTGCGTGCCCCACTGCCCCTCGTTTCTGCCCTGCTGCTTGCTGGTCTGCTGGCAGGTTGCTCCAGCACAACCGAAGACAAAACGGCCAACTGGAGCCCCAATCGCATCCATTCGGAAGCGCAGGACGAAATGAACAGCGGCGCCTACGACAAGGCGGTTCCTCTGCTCGAAAAACTGGAGGGGCGTGCAGCCGGCACCCCGCTGGCGCAGCAGGCCCAGATCGACAAGGCCTACGCGCACTACAAGGCTGGCGAAAAAGCCCAGGCCATTGCAACGCTGGACCGCTTCATGAAGCTCCATCCCGCCAGCCCTGCGCTTGACTATGCGCTGTACCTCAAGGGCTTGGTGAACTTTAACGACAACCTCGGTCTGTTCTCGTTCATCTCGCGCCAGGACCTTTCCGAGCGCGACCAGAAAGCAGCCAAGGACTCCTTTGAGGCCTTCAGTGAGCTGGCCACCCGCTTCCCGGAATCCCGCTACGCACAGGATGCACGCCAGCGCATGACGTACATCGTGAATTCGCTCGCGCAGTACGAAGTGCATGTGGCGCGCTACTACTTCCAGCGGGGCGCGTATGTGGCAGCCATCAGCCGTGCCCAGGTAGCCCTGGCGGACTATCAGGGCGTGCCCGCGCTCGAAGAAGCTCTGTACATCCTCATCCAGTCGTACGACGCACTGGGCATGACGCAGCTGCGCGACGATGCACGCCGCGTGATGGACACTTCGTACCCCCAAAGCGCCTATCTGCGCGGTGGCCTCAAGGAAAAGGCGGAGCCGTGGTGGAAGCTCTGGTAAGCGCCTGAAGAGCAGCTTCAAACTCAGGCTCTGACTCCAGGCGCCGCATCGGGGGCAAGGCCGCCAGCAGGCGCTTGCCATAGCCCATGGTGATAAGGCGGGTGTCACCCACCACCAGAATGCCCTGGTCGGACTCACGCCGGATCAACCGCCCCGCCCCCTGCTTGAGCGCAACGGCTGCCTCGGGCAGTGCGTAAGACTTGAACGCTTTTCCGCCAGATTTCTCAATACGCTGCGTACGCGCCTCCACCAAAGGGTCGCCCGGGGGAGGAAAAGGAAGCTTGTCAATCACAACAAGCTGCAATGCATCCCCAGGCACATCAAAACCTTCCCAGAACGTCGCGGAAGCCACCAGCACACAGCCTTGCTGCCCGTGCTCGCTCCCTTCGCGAAAACGCTCCATCAGCCGCCGTTTGGGCCACTCGCCCTGCACCAGCACCTCCAGGACAGCAGAGCCCGCAAACTGCGCTTTCAACGCATCGCCAATGGTGCGCAAGGCCTTGAGCGTCGTGGTCAGCACCAGGGTGCGGCCACCCAGTTGCGCCGCAGCCTCGCCCACCCAGCGCGCAAGCGCCATGCTGTGCGAAGGATCGGCCGGAGACGGCAGGTGGCGTGGCACATACAGTGCTGCCTGCGCCCCATAGTCAAACGGGCTCGCAACCCGCAGGATCTGCGCGTCTTGCAAACCCGCCCGCTCCGTGAACCAGCTCAGTTGCTCGTCATCGCCCAAGGTGGCCGAGGTGAAGACCCAGGCCCTGCCGGGTCCGGCAGCAGGCTCCCCGGGCCACCCATCGTCACCCACGGGTTCCGCAGGGGCGGCCAGCAGGCGTGTGCGCATGGCCTCGGCAATGTCCAGGGGGGATTCCGTCAAGCGCAGCTGCGGCCCCACATCGACCCAGCGCACCGCATCCGGATTGCCGGGGCCAGAAAAATGGGCCAAGCGCGCCAGCAGTTCAGTCCCGCGCTCATACAGGCGCACAAAGTCGGGCGCTATTTCGCTGACAGTGTCGAGCGCCTCCTGCGCCTGGGCGCAGGCGAGCGCCACGCGGCGCAGGGCAGTCTGCCATTCATCCGGCCTGACGCTCTCCGGCGTTTCATCGGTCCAGCGCAGCTTTGCGCTGCCCCGCATATCTCCCGCCGCCAAGCGCAAATCCCGGGCAGACAGATCCACCTGGCTCGCAAGCCCCGTCCAGTCCGCAAGGCCCCGCGCATGCTGCAGCCCTACTGCCAGCAGGTCCCTGCCAAAATCCATCAGCTGGCCCGTGGACAGCGTAAGCCCCAGAAACTGCACGCCCGTCTCGTTGATCTGGTGCGCCTCATCAAACACCACCACACGTACGGACGGTAAGAGCTCGGCCATGCCCGACTCGCGCACAGCCATATCGGCGAAGAAAAGGTGGTGGTTGATGACCACGATGTCCGCCGCCAAGGCCTCGCGCCGCGCCAAATGCACGTGGCATTCGCGAAAGCGGGGGCACTGCGAGCCCAGGCAGTTCTCACGGGTGGAGGTGACCAGCGGTATCACGGGCGAGCGTTCGTCCAACCCCGTCAGCTCTGCAAGATCGCCCGAGCGCGTGCCATGCGACCAACTCTCGACCTTGGCCAAAACCCGTGCCACTCCAGGCTCACGGGCTGACACATCCTGGCGCGCCAGTTCCATGCGGTACAGGCACAGATAGCTCGCCCTGCCCTTCAGAAGCGCCATGCGCACCGGCAAGCCCAGGGTCTGCGCCAGGCGCGGGAGATCGCGCGCAAACAGCTGGTCCTGCAAGGCCTTGGTGGCGGTGGACAACAGCACCCGTTCGCCGCTCAGGAGTGCCGGGACCAGATAGGAAAAAGTCTTGCCCACCCCCGTGCCTGCCTCCACGACCAGCGCCCCGCCCGTTTCGATGGTGTGCGCCACGGCCATGGCCATTTGCGTTTGGCCTTCGCGCGGCTGGAAATGCGTGTCGGCCCGCGCCAGCACGCCGCCAGGGGCAAACACCTCCTGCACCATCTCTACCAACGCCATCAAGCGGGCTCTTGGGGTTGAAGGTCCCGTTCCAGGCGATCCAGGGCATCACGCAGAGCGAGGCGGCGCTTTTTGAGGCGGCGCAGCGTGAATTCGTCCGCCACGCCGTCGGGGGCGCACCGGTCGATCAGAGCGTCCAGATCAGCATGCTCGATGCGCAGCTCAATGAGTTGGCGTTGGGGGGAATGGAGGCTGGGGTTCAAGGCAAGGGGCTGTGGGATGGCAAAAATGCCACAGGCGGGCGGATAATACGCGCTTGCCCCCGTTTGCGCGATGGCCCTTTGCGTACGCGCCCCCACAATCACCAGCATGACCAAAGCGTTTCGCCTCATCGCGTCCACCGGCATCCACAAGGGTGACCGGGAGTACCAGCAAGACCAGGTGATCCTGATCTCCCACGAGCGGCACAATGGCTGCATACTGGGTGTCATTGCCGATGGCATGGGCGGGCGCAGCGGCGGGCGCAAGGCGTCCGACCAGGTCATGATGACTGCGCGCCAGCTCTTCGAGCGCTATTCGCCCGACACCGACGACCCGGTGGCCATGCTCAAGAGCATGGTGGAAGAAGCTCACATCGTGATCCGGCTCACAGCCATTTCTGCCGAGCAGGAACCGCACAGCACCATTGCAGCCTTTCTTATCAACCCGCGTGGCGACTGCCACTGGGTGCATGCCGGCGATTCACGCATCTACCACTTCCAAGGTGCGCGCATGGTGTTCCGCACCAGCGACCACTCCTATGTCCAGGCTCTCGTGGACCGGGGCGAGCTGACCGAAGCCGAGGCCAACAACCATCCGCACTCGAACATTCTGGTGGGTTGCCTCGGCACTGAAAGCGACCCGCCCATCACCACCCATGTGATCCCCCAGCTGCAGCCTGGCGATGTGCTCATGGCCTGCAGTGATGGGGTGTGGCACTACTTTTCGCCCACCGAACTCGGCTCCGTGGTTGATTCCCTCTCGCCACGGGAAGCCACGGAGTTTCTGATTGAAAAAGCCCGCTCCCGTGCGCGGGGCGGTGGCGACAACCTCTCGCTGGTCATCGTGAAGATGGAGGCGCTGGTGGAAGAAAAGAAGGTCGCTCGCCTGGTACCCGCTGACGCAGGGCGTCCCTGAAGCAGCGCCCCACCCGCTGGTATGTGCATGGGTGGGCAACCGAAAGGGTGAATGGCAGCGCGGCCCTTGAAGAAAGCGGCGCTGACGCGAACCGAGCCTCGGTACCCACCGGCCCATTGCGACTTTTGGGCGCCATGCGCACTTTCAACACCTGGGGCTGCCACCCCTAGTAAACCTGTTTCAGCGTGCCGCCGAACCCGCTGGCAACGGAGCCGCAGGGACCCGCCCCTGGGCTGCGGCCTCTTCCCGTGACTTTTCGACTCGGTCGCGGCGCTCCTGCGCAGCCTGAAGCGTTTGCGCGTGGCGTGCGCGCGCCTCTGCGGCACGCTCGGCATTGCCACTGGTGCGCGCTGCCTGCTCCTGGGCCTGCTTTTGCACCTTAATGCGCTGCTGCTGTGCTCGCAGCTCAGCCTCGTGGTCACGCTGCGATTTCAGGCCCTGGGGGTCTTGCGACGGCTTGCGCACCACAGCGCTTGCAGCACCGCTGCCCGCTGAGGGGCTATCCGGCACGCCGCGCTGCTTTTCTTCAATGGATTTGAGACGCTCCGCCGCTTTTTCCTTGCGCTCGGCATCATTGAGCTCGATCTCCTGCGCACGCAAACGGGCTTCTGCATCGCGCACGCCCGACCGCACACTGCGCAGACAGTCTTCTACGGAAAATCGCTGGTAACAGGCCGATTCGTCCTGTTGTCGCCTGGCCTTGATGCCCTCGCGTTCGGAGCGGATGCGGTCGTGTTCCGCTTTACGATCGGCCGCCTTGGCGGCTGCCTGCTGGCCGTTGGCCTCCGCACCCGCAGCTACCGGCTGCGCCATGGCCGAGGCAGACAACCCCCAGGCAAGCAAGGAAATCGCCACAGAGACGAAGCGTCTGGAGATCATGTCAGCCCCGTATCGACAGTGCGGCGCTCCAGCGCCAGGAACTCCTTGGACTGCATCTCGTTGAGCCGCGAAATCGTTCGCGGAAACTCGTGCGCCAAGGGGCCTTCGGTGTAAAGCTGCTCGGGGGGTACTGCTGCAGACAGGATGAGCTTGACGCGCCTGTCGTACAACACGTCCACGAGCCAGGTAAAACGCCGTGCAGGCGACGCCATGCTCACCGGCATGTAGGGCACATCGGACAGCAGCACAGTGTGGAACTGCGTCGCGATTTCCAGATAGTCGTTCTGCGACCGGGGGCCACCACACAGGGTCTTGAAGTCAAACCACACCACACCACCGGCCTTGCGGCGTGCCCGGATCTCGCGGGCCTCGATGTGCAGCACCGGGTCTTCGTTGTGCACTTCGGCCAGTTGGTCAAACGCCTGGCCCATTTCAGCATCTGCCTCGGGGCCCAGCGGCGTGTGGTACAGCTTCACGTGCTCCAGAGTGCGCCGACGGTAATCGGTACCGTTGTCCACGTTGACCACTTCAAGCTTTTCATTGAGCAGGGCAATCGCTGGGAGAATGCGGTCGCGGTGCAGGCCGTCGGGGTACAGGTCGTCGGGCTTGAAATTCGAAGTGGTCACAAAGCCCACGCCGTTATCGAACAGTGCCGCCAGCAGGCGGTGCAGGATCATGGCGTCGGTAATGTCCGCCACGTGAAACTCGTCAAAACAGATGAGCTTGTAGCGCTTGGCAATGCGCGCGCCCAGCACGTCCAGCGGGTTGACCGTGCCCTGCAGGCCCGCCAGTTCGCGGTGCACTTCGCGCATGAACTCGTGAAAGTGAAGGCGCACCTTGCGCTTCAAGGGAACGGCGTCGAAAAAGCATTCCATCAGAAAGCTCTTGCCCCGCCCCACCCCGCCATACATGTACACGCCGCGCGGCACATCAGGCCGGTTGATCAGCTTCTTGAGTGCGTTGGAACGCTGGGCCTTGTATGCGGCCCAGTCATCAGCGCAACGCTGAAGGGCATCCACTGCGCGCAATTGGGCAGGGTCACTTTGGTAGCCTTTAGCGGCCAACTCGGCCAGGTAAGCCTGTTTAACAGTCACGTGGTGGATGCTCAGAAACTATGATTTTTATAGCTACTAGCGCTTATCAGATAAGTGCTAGAGCCCGATTTGACCCAAAAATCAGAAGTTCAGAGTGCGCTTATCCACGGCCAGGGCCGCTTCCTTGGTGGCTTCGCTCAGGCTGGGGTGTGCGTGGCAGATGCGCGCGATGTCTTCGCTGCTGGCCTTGAACTCCATGGCCACAACAGCTTCGGCAATCAACTCGCTGGCCTGCGGACCCACGATGTGCACGCCCAGAATTTCGTCAGTCTCGGCATCGGCCAGCATCTTGACCATGCCTGTGGTGTCACCCAGCGCCCGTGCACGGCCGTTGGCCAGGAACGGGAAGCTGCCCGCCTTGTACTTGACGCCATCGGCCTTGAGCTGCTGCTCGGTGCGGCCCACCCATGCGATTTCGGGGCTGGTGTAGATCACCCAAGGAATGGTGTTGAAGTTCACGTGGCCATGCTGGCCGGCAATGCGCTCGGCCACGGCAACGCCCTCTTCCTCGGCCTTGTGCGCCAGCATCGGGCCGCGCACCACGTCACCCACCGCCCACACGCCGGGCAGGTTGGTCTTGCAGTCGGCATCGACCACGATGGCACCGCGCTCGTCGAGCTGCAGGCCCACGGCTTCGACGTTCAGGCCAATGGTGTTGGGCACGCGGCCGATGGAGACGATGAGCTTGTCCACGTCCAGCGACTGGGCTTCGCCCTTGGCGTTGGTGTAGGCAATGCTCACGCCCTTCTTGCCGGTCTTGATCTCGCCGACCTTCACGCCCAGCTCGATCTTCAGACCTTGCTTGTCGAAGGCCTTCTTGGCTTCCTTGGCGATCTGCTCGTCCACCGCGCCCAGGAAGGTCGGCAGGCCTTCGAGGATGGTGACTTCGGCACCCAGGCGGCGCCACACCGAGCCCATCTCCAGACCAATCACACCCGAGCCGATGAGGCCCAGCTTCTTGGGCACGGCGCCCACGCGCAGCGCGCCGTCGTTGGACAGCACCAGTTCTTCGTCGAACGGCGTGCCGGGCAGCGCACGGGCATTGGAGCCGGTGGCAATGATGATCTGCTTGCCCGTCAGCGACTCTTCGGCGGCGCCAGCCACCTTGATCTCGTAGCCGCCTTCAGCAGCCTTCACGAACGAGCCGCGGCCATGGAAGAAGCTGACCTTGTTCTTCTTGAACAGGTACAGGATGCCGTCGTTGTTCTGCTTCACGACGGTGTCCTTGCGGGCAATCATCTTGGCCACGTCCATCTTGACGCCCGTGGCGGTGATGCCGTGCTCGGCGAAGTGCTTGTTGGCGTGTTCGAAATGCTCGGACGATTGCAGCAGCGCCTTGGACGGAATGCAGCCCACGTTGGTGCAGGTGCCGCCCGGTGCGGGGCCACCCTTGTCGTTCTTCCACTCGTCGATACAGGCGACGTTGAAGCCCAGCTGGGCTGCGCGGATGGCGGCAATGTAGCCACCGGGGCCACCGCCGATGACGATCACATCAAATTGTTTGCTCATGGGAAATCTCGTTCAGTCTGTTGGAGAAAGACCCACCGGCGGGCACAACCAGAGGTCGGCCACGCGGGTGGGTCCATGCGGTCAGGAGGTTAGATGTCGAACAGCAGGCGCGATGGGTCTTCCAGCGCATCCTTCATCGCCACCAGGCCCAGCACGGCTTCGCGGCCGTCAATGATGCGGTGGTCGTAGGACATGGCCAGGTAGTTCATCGGGCGCACAACGATCTGGCCGTTCTCCACCACAGCGCGGTCCTTGGTGGCGTGCACGCCCAGGATGGCCGACTGGGGCGGGTTGATGATGGGCGTGGACATCATCGAGCCGAAGGTGCCACCGTTGGAAATCGAGAACGTGCCACCGGTCATTTCTTCAATGCCCAGCTTGCCTTCAGCGGCCTTCTTGCCGAATTCGGCGATCTTCTTCTCGATGTCGGCAAAGCTCATCTGGTCGGCATTGCGCAGGATAGGCACCACCAGGCCACGGGGCGAGCCCACGGCGATACCGATGTCGAAGTAGCCGTGGTAAACGATGTCGTTGCCATCGACCGAGGCGTTCAGCACGGGGTACTTCTTCAAGGCGTGCACGGCAGCCTTCACGAAGAAGCTCATGAAGCCGATCTTCACGCCATGCTCCTTGGTGAACGTGTCCTGGAACTTCTTGCGCATGTCCATCACCGGCGCCATGTTCACTTCGTTGAACGTGGTCAGGATGGCGTTGGTCGATTGCGACTGCAGCAGGCGCTCGGCCACGCGGGCGCGCAGGCGGCTCATCGGCACGCGCTGCTCGGGGCGGTCGCCCAGGTCTTCCTTGGCGGCCGGGGCCGACACCTGGGGCAGTGCCTTGGTGGGCACGCCCGTGGGGATGGCGCTTGGGGCAGCCACCGCAGCCTTGGCGGCACCGCCCGCCACAGCGCTGAGCACGTCACCCTTGGTCACGCGGCCATCCTTGCCGCTGCCGGCCACAGCCGATGCGGACAGGTTGTTCTCGGCCAGCAGCTTTGCGGCAGCGGGCATCGCCACGTCGCCCTTGGAGCCGCCAACAGCCGCTGGGGCGGGGGCGGGAGCCGATGCCGTGGCGGCAGCGGGTGCTGCAGCAGCGGCGGCAGGAGCGGCCGCGCCGGCCTTGCCTTCGGTATCGATCTTGGCAATGAGCTGCTCGGCCACCACGGTGGCGCCGTCGCCCTGGATGATTTCAGCCAGCACACCAGCCGACGGGGCCGGCACTTCAAGCACCACCTTGTCGGTTTCGATCTCGATCAGGATCTCATCCACTGCCACAGCCTCACCGGCCTTTTTCTTCCACGTCAGCATGGTGGCCTCGGCCACGGATTCGGACAGCTGGGGGACTTTGACTTCTACGATAGCCATATCAATTCTTTCGGAATGGGGTTTTGTTCTGTTATCGGGTCGCAGCTGGCCTTACTTGGTCAGGACAAAACCCTTGAGCTTGGCAAACGCGCCGTCCACCAGCGCCTTTTGTTGTTCCTGGTGCAGGTGCGAGTAGCCCACGGCAGGTGACGCGGAAGCCGCGCGGCCGGAATAGCCCAGCTTCTGGCCTTCGAGCATGTTCTCGTGGATGTAGTGCTGCACGAAGAACCAGGCGCCCTGGTTCTGCGGCTCGTCCTGGCACCACACCACGTCGGTGGCATTGGGGTAGCGCTTGATTTCAGCGGCAAATGCCTTGTGCGGGAAGGGGTAGAGCTGCTCCACGCGGATGATGGCCACATCGTCGTCTTCGCGCTCGGTGCGCTTCTTCACGAGGTCGTAGTACACCTTGCCGGAGCAGGCGATCACACGCTTGACCTTGGCTGCCTTCTTGACGATGGCTTCATCCTGCTCGGGAATCACCGTCTGGAAGCTGCCCTTGGTGAACTCGGACAGCGGCGAAGTCGCATCCTTGTTACGCAACAGCGACTTGGGCGTCATGATGATCAGCGGCTTGCGCAGATCACGCACCATCTGGCGCCGCAGCACATGGAAGATCTGGCTGGCGGTGGTGGGCTGCACCACCTGCATGTTGGCGTCGGCCGACAGCTGCATGAAGCGTTCCAGGCGGGCGGAGCTGTGCTCAGGGCCCTGGCCTTCGTAGCCGTGTGGCAGCATCAGCGTGATGCCGTTGACGCGGCCCCACTTCACTTCACCCGAAGCGATGAACTGGTCGATCACGACTTGCGCACCGTTGGCAAAGTCGCCGAATTGCGCTTCCCAGATCACCAGGGTGTTGGGGTCGTTGGAGGCGTAGCCGTATTCAAAGCCCAGCACCGCTTCTTCCGACAGGATCGAGTCGATCACAACGAACGGAGCCTGATTCTCGGCCACATTCTGCAGTGGCACATAGGTGCCGATGTCCCACTTCTCGCGCTTTTGGTCATGAATAACCGAGTGGCGGTGCGTGAACGTGCCACGGCCACAGTCTTCGCCCGACAGGCGCACGGGGTAGCCGCTGGCCACCAACGATGCAAATGCCATGTGCTCGCCCATGCCCCAGTCCACGGGGATCTCGCCACGGCCCATCGCAGCGCGGTCGTCATAGACCTTCTTGACCAACTGGTGTGGCGTCACGCTCTCAGGAATGGTCGTGATCTTCTCGGCCAGGCGCTTCCACTCAGCCAGAGGAATGGCCGTGTCGCCAGCGTCCGTCCACTTCTTGCCCAGGAACGGGCTCCAGTCCACGGCGTACTTGCTCTTGAAGTTGGTCAGGACGGGATCGACCGTGTGCTTGCCGGCATCCATGGCGGCACGATAGGCCTTGACCATATCGTCGCCCAGCGACTCACCCAGGCCCTGTGCCGCCAGCTTGTCGGCATAGAGCTTGCGCGTGCCAGGGTGCTGGCCGATCTTCTTGTACATCAGCGGCTGGGTCAGAGCCGGGGTGTCCTGCTCGTTGTGGCCCAGTTTGCGGAAGCAGATGATGTCCACCACCACGTCCTTCTTGAATTCCATGCGGAACTCCAGGGCGAGCTGGGTGGCCAGCACCACGGCTTCGGGGTCATCACCGTTCACGTGCAGCACGGGCGACTCGATCATCTTGACGATGTCGGTGCAATACAGCGTGGAGCGCGTATCACGCGGGTCGGAGGTGGTGAAACCGATCTGGTTGTTGATGATGATGTGCACCGTGCCACCCGTGTAGTAGCCACGGGTCTGGGCCAGCGCCAGGGTTTCCTGGTTCACACCCTGGCCGGCAAAGGCCGCATCACCATGCACCAGCACCGGCAGCACCTGCTTGCCGTGCGGGTCGGCGCGGCGGTCCATGCGGGCACGCACGGACCCTTCGACCACGGGGTTCACGATTTCCAGGTGGGAAGGGTTAAATGCCAGCGACAGGTGGACCGGGCCGCCAGGGGTGGTCACATCCGAGCTGAAGCCCTGGTGGTACTTCACGTCACCGGCAGGCAGGTCTTCGGGAGCGGTGTGGTCGAACTCGGCGAACAGGTCCTTGGGCATCTTGCCCAACGAATTGACCAGCACATTGAGACGACCCCGGTGGGCCATGCCGATCACGATTTCCTGAACGCCCTTTGCACCGGCGGACTGAATCAGCTCGTCCATCGCGGCGATGAAACTTTCACCCCCTTCAAGAGAGAAACGCTTCTGGCCGACGTACTTGGTGTGCAGGAAACGCTCCAGACCTTCGGCGGCCGTCAGGCGGTCCAGGATCTGCTTTTTCTTGTCCACACCAAAGCTGGGCTTGCTGCGGATCTTTTCCAGCTTTTCCTGCCACCAGCGCTTCTGGTTCTGGTCAGTGGCATACATGTACTCGGCGCCGATGGAGCCGCAGTATGTTTCGCGCAGCGCGTTGATCAACTCGCGCAGGGGCATCGACTCTTTGCCGAAGAACGTGTTGCTCGTGTTGAACACCGTTTCCTGGTCAGCGTCGCTGAAACCATAGAAAGAGGGTTCGAGTTCAGGAATGGCGGGGCGCTCGGTGCGCTTGAGGGGATCCAGATCAGCCCAGCGTTGGCCCACGTTGCGGTAGGCAGCGATCAGTTGCTGAACGGCAGTGCGCTTGCGGCCCAGCTCAGAGTCCGCACCCGTTGCCACAACAACCTTGGTGCCGCCCTGTTTGGCGCGCTCGGCAAAAGCGTTGATGACGGGGAGGTGGGGGACGTCTTTGGCATTGCTGCCATCCACCGCAGGCACATGTTGAAGTGCATCAAAGTACTCGCGCCAATTGTCTGGCACGCTACCTGGGTTGGCGAGGTAGTTCTCGTACATCTCTTCGACATAGGGCGCATTGCCGCCGAAGAGGTAAGTGTTGCCTTGGTAGGCTTGATAGACGGACGTCGTATCGCTCATATTCCGCTGACCTCCGCTTTCCTTGGGAAAGCATTAGCTGGTTGAGAAACCTTCCGCGACACGGCTGAACCGATTGGCGGATGCGACTGTGGCTGGGGAAGGGCCTTGGTACGGGCGCCATTGTGCCACCGAATGGCCGACCGCCCTACGGAAATGGTGGGGCCGGTGCTGACACGCTGGCGCAACAAGCGGCTACAAACCTGGCTCGCGTACATTCCGGGTATCTCATTGCCACCTATCCTCATGACGCCACCCACCCCCCAGAACAAAGTCTTTTTGCTGCTGCTGGCCTTTGTCACCATCGCCTTTGGAGCCATCCTTTGGCAGTTCCACGGCGCGGTCTTCTGGGGCGTCATCCTGGCCATCTTGTTCGCCCCCCTGCACCGCAAACTGTTGCGGCGCATGCCCCGGCGGCGCAATCTTGCAGCGCTGTGTACCCTGGGACTATGCCTTATTGTGGTCATCCTTCCCATGACAGCGATCACGGTATCCTTGGCCCAGGAAGCCACGGTAATCTATGAACGGATGCGGTCGGGCCAGCTAAATTTTGGGCTCTACCTACAGCAGGTGATCGCCGCCCTGCCCACCTGGGCCGCCAATTTGTTGGACCGGTTGAATCTCACGACCGTTGGCGAGCTGCAACAAAAGTTCTCTTCCGTCGCTGTCCAGGCCAGTCAGTTTGTTGCCACACAGGCATTAAGTATTGGACAGAACACGCTGCAGTTCATCGTGAGCTTCGGCATCATGCTCTATCTGCTGTTCTTCCTGTTGCGTGACGGATCGAGTCTGGCCTTGCGCATTGGCCAGGCCACCCCGCTGGACGAAACACACAAGCGGCAACTGGTCAGCAAGTTCACTACCGTCATTCGCGCCACGGTCAAAGGCAACATTGTCGTGGCGGCCTCCCAAGGAGCGCTGGGCGGTTTGATTTTCTGGATCCTGGGCATTCAGGGCCCCGTGCTATGGGGGGTTTCCATGGCCTTCCTGTCGCTGCTTCCCGCCGTGGGAGCGGGGCTGATCTGGGTACCGGTGGCAATTTACTTCCTGGCCACGGGTGCGGTCTGGCAAGGCGTGGTGCTGACTGCGTTTGGCGTTGGCGTTATTGGACTCGTTGACAACGTCCTTCGTCCGATTTTGGTGGGCAAGGACACCAAGATGCCAGACTACGTTGTGCTGATATCCACCCTGGGAGGCATGGCGCTCTTTGGGTTGACGGGCTTCGTGATAGGACCAGTTATTGCGGCGCTTTTCATTGCGAGTTGGGACCTGTTTTCACCCAGCGTCAGCACTGAATCCGCGTAGCAAAATGGAGTGATACAACAAACGGGGCCATGAATAACATGGCACTGCAGAACGTGCGGATCACAAAAAAACAAAGGCCTCCGCAAGGAGGCCTTTGTTTACGCCAAAAGACTGGCGCCTGGATTCGGGTGGTAGGACGTACAAGATTCGAACTTGTGACCAACGGATTAAAAGTCCGCTGCTCTACCAACTGAGCTAACGTCCCAACCGGTTGCAATCAATCATGACTGACTGCTGCAAAGCCTTGGATTATAGCGTCGTTTTTTCAGTGTTTTTGGAAGTTGCGGCAAGTTTGTCCAACACCCACCCTGCAGCGCACTGACCAAAGGTCGCCGTCACTGCAACGACCGAACCGTATCCATGGCAGTTCAGAGAACCATCGCCATCCACATTGCAGGACGCATCGGGAGGCGCCACGGCTTCTCTGCTGAAGACGCAGGTCACTCCGATTTTTTTGCCATCACGGGCCGCCCGATGGTGCTTGCGCAAGCGATAGCGCAGTTGCGCCAGCAGAGGATCGTGGGTCGTCAAAGCAAGATCATCCACATCCACTTTGTGCGCATGGCGCTTACCGCCAGCCGCCCCGACCGTGATATGCAGAGCCTTCTGGGCTCGGGCCCAGGCCGCGATGGTCGTCTTGGCTTGCACCTGATCACACGCATCAATCACCGCATCAAAGGACTGAGGAAGCAAACCAGGCCAATTGTCTGCATCCACGAATTCCTCCACGCAGTGGACGCTGCATTGAGGGTGTATTTGCGCAATCCGATCGCGCATTGCAAGAACCTTGGCCTGGCCGACGGTATCGGTAAGCGCATGGATTTGGCGATTGATGTTCGACTCGGACACGTGGTCGAGGTCAATCAACGTGATCTGCCCTACCCCACTGCGCGCCAAGGCTTCAGCGGCCCACGAGCCCACCCCTCCAACACCCACCACCACCACATGCGCCCGGCGGATACGCCGAGCGCCTTGTACGCCGTACAGCCGTTCCAGTCCGCCAAAGCGACGCTCCAGCGCTGCATCTTCAACATTCCCTGCCGGGGCTTGCAAAGGCGCTTCGCCGACCATTACTTCAATCGGGAAAGGCGCTCTTTGGCCGCCACAGCCGCCTCGGACTGCGGGTAGGCGCGCACAAGGTCTTCCAGGGTCTTGCGGGCAGTTCGCGTGTCTTTGAGTTCAATCTGGCAGTTGGCAATGGACAAAGCCGCCTCTGGTGCCCGCGCATGAGCCGGGGCATCAGACAGCATCAGCTTGAAATTACCAATGGCTTCCTTGTAGTCCCGGGTAGCGTATTGGGCATTCCCAAGCCAGAAACGCGCAGACGGTACAAAACCGCTGCGCGGATACTGCCGCACAAAGGCTGCAAATGCTGCCCCAGCTTCTGGAAACTTGCCTGAGCGAAACACGGCCAGTGCGGCTTCAAAGTCCTTTTTCTCAGCAGGATCTGCCTGGAACTCCTGGCCGTCCAAGGTCACCTTCACAGGTTCAAACTGACGCAGGCGCTCGTCTACCCCCTGGGCGATGTCTTTCTGGCGCCGCTGCAAATCGGCAGCATCACGCAACAACTGTTCGTTCTGGCCGCGAAGTGTGGACTGCTCCGCGCGCAGTGTGTCAATCTGACCTTGCAGATCCAACAGACTGCGCCGCAGCTGGGCGTTCTCTTCACTGAGCCTGCGCACTTCCTCTGCGGACCGTTGCTGAGACAGCTGCATGCCATCCACGCGCTGCCGCATTTCGAGAATGGCGCGGCGGGCTTCGCCATCCTCAAAAATTGCGGCATGGCCAGTAGGCAACAAGGCCACGGACAGCATCACTGCCGCCAGCGCCTTGAGCGGGTAGGACAAAGAAATCGTGCGCATCAACGATAGGACAGTTCAGCCCGGCGATTTTGAGCGTGCGCGTCTTCAGAATTGCCTTGGGCTGCTGGTTTTTCCTTGCCAAAGCTCACAGCTTCCATCTGGCTGTCCTGCACGCCGAGCAGAGCCAGCGAACGGCGCACTGCCTCGGCGCGCTTCTGGCCGAGCGCCAGGTTGTACTCACGACCACCTCGGTCGTCCGTGTGGCCTTCAATCATCAGCTTGCGATTGGTGCCGGCCTTGATGAAACGAGAGTGCGCCTCGATCAGCGACTGAAATTCGGGCTTGATCACGTAGCTGTCGTAATCAAAATAAACGATACGGCTCACGCCCACCGGGCCTGCAGCATCGCGGCCCGACTGGCCGAGGTCCACACCAGCAACACCGCTCTGCGCGGTATTGCCAGAGTTGGCGCCAGTATTACCACCCATGGTAGACGTGGCGTTCTTGTCTTCGACCGGCACATCGTCCAGCTTCACGCCAGAGCTGCACCCGGCAACGAGGGCGACAACGGTAAGGGCAAGGGTAAAACGTTTGATCATCCAAAATTCTCCTGAAAACTTGATACTTGAAAGTGCTGATAAGTTCATTGCTTTTGAAACGGGCCCCAATCGGGCTCACGGATATCGCCCGCCTGCCCCGCGAGCCGGGCCTTGATCTTGCCGTCCAGCGTGGTGGTCATGAGCGCTTCACGCCCTTGCTGCTGGGTGGCATAAACGATAAGGCGGCTGTTGGGGGCAAAGCTGGGGTTCTCATCTGCCGTTGTGTCGGTGACCGCATTCACAGTGCCCGCGGACAGGTCCATCACGTGCAGTTTGAAAGCCCCACCGACACGGGAGATGTAGGCCAGCCAGCGGCCATCGGGGCTGACGCTGGGGGAGATGTTGTAGCTGCCGGTAAACGTCACACGTTCCGCGTTGCCGCCAGATGTGGAGACCTTGTAGATCTGCGGCGCGCCGCCACGGTCGCTGACAAAGTAAATGCTGCGGCCGTCACCGGAGAACATGGGCTCCGTGTCGATGCCAGCGCTTTGCATGAGGCGGCGCGGTTCGCCACCGTTGGCGTCGATGGTGTAGAGCTGAGATCCCCCGTCACGGCTGAGCGTCACGGCGAGGGATCGACCATCCGGAGCCCAGGCAGGGGCACTGTTGGACCCCCGGAAATTGGCAATCAAGCGCCTGCGGCCGGAGGCCACATCATGCACATAGACCACCGGCTTGCGCGATTCAAACGACACATAGGCCAGTTGCCCCCCGTTGGGCGACCATGCAGGGGAAATGATGGGCTCCGGGCTCGACAGTGCCGATTGGGCATTCTCTCCGTCAGCGTCTGCCACCCACAGGCTGTACCGGGAGCCTGTCTTGGTGACATAGGCGATACGCGTCGAGAAAATGCCGCGCTCGCCCGTCAGCTTTTCATAGATGAAATCCGCAATGCGGTGCGACACCAGGCGCAGATCGCCTTGGGTGACCACAAAGCTTTGGCCACCAAGGTCCTGCCCCTTCACCACATCCCAAAGGCGAAAGCGCACATCGAAACGCCCATCTGCCAGGCGAGTCACACTGCCAGTGGCCAGGGAGTCCGCACTCTTCTGGCGCCACAGTGCGACATCCGGGCGCGCGGTTTCGTCCAGCACCGCGCCGGAGGCGTCTACCGCGCGGAACTGTCCGCTGCGCTCCAGGTCGGCCTGGACGATGGCCGATATTTTCTGGGGAGACTGCGCCTCGCCCCGGAACGGCGCAATTGCGATTGGCAACTGGGTCAAACCAACACCCGTGACCTCAACGCGAAATTGCGCGAGGGCGGGCAGTGCGGGGGTCGAGATCAGCGCAGCCAGCATGTGGCGGCGCAAGGGATGCGGCAAGGCCGCAGGGGATGGGTGTGTTGGGATTCGATCTGTGGTCATTGGCATCCAGCGGTGGCCGAACAAATGCCGAAAGGCAAACCCGAATGTTACACACAGCGGGGAAACCCCTGTGACAAAACGTGCGACCTCCAAACCTATTCGCACCGATTTCTTGCAGCCCACAACCTGCTGCGCAGAAATATCTCACCGGCACCTTGACCGCCCACAACCGTAGAATCCGGGCCACATGCAAGCCACAGATACGGGCACCGCGCCTCCCAACACTCCCTCCCCGCCCGCTGCAAGCCTGGCCACACGCCTGCGCCGACTGTCTGTCTACTTTGGCAACCAGCGAATGGCCTGGAGCCTTGCCGTTGTTGCCACCCTCGTCGGCGCGATCACCGAGCCGCTGATTCCCGCATTGCTGCAGCCCCTGCTGGACCGGGGCTTCACGCAAGGCACCCTCCAACTGTGGATGGTGCCACTGGCCATCCTGGGCGTGTTTTTTGTGCGGGGCGTTGCCCAGTTCGTCGGCCAGTACGCACTGGCACGCATTGCCAACGAAGGCATGCTGACGCTGCGCCAGTCGCTGTTTGACAGGGTGCTGGCTGCCGAGATGGGCCTGTTCTCGCGCCAGTCGGCCAGCACGCTGTCCAACACCGTGGTGTACGAGGTGCAAACCGGCGCAACCCTGCTCGTACAGGCACTGCTAGGGGTGTCGCGCGACGGATTCACACTGGTGGCGCTGCTGGTGTACCTGCTGTACCTCAACTGGCAGCTCACGCTGATCGTCGCCGTGGTCGTGCCGGGCGTGGCGTGGATCATGAAGACCTTGTCCCGGCGCCTTTACCACCTGACCAAAAGCAGCCAGCAGGCCACCGACGAACTCGCCTATGTGGTGGAAGAAAACGTGCTTGCCCACCGCATGGTCCGGCTGCATGGCGCGCAGCCTGGCCAGGCCGGGCGCTTCGCCGCCTTGAGCCAGAGCCTGCGACGCCTGGCGATCAAGTCCACCATCGCCTCCGCAGCCATGACGCCGCTGACGCAGCTACTCGCCGCTGCTGCGCTCTCCGTAGTGATCTGCATTGCCCTGTGGCAGAGCCGTGGCACCGTGGACGCCAAGGATGTCACCGTCGGCGGCTTCGTGTCATTCATCACGGCCATGCTGATGCTTATTGCGCCCATACGCCGCCTCGCCGATGTCGCCAGCCCGATCACGCGGGGTGTTGCCGCCCTGGAGCGGGGGCTGGCACTGCTGGGAGACACCGGAGCCGAAGCGGGCGGCCAGTTCCGCAAGGACCGCGCCCAGGGGGAGCTGGAACTCAAGCAGGTCACGGTGTCGTTTGGCCCTGACCACGCCCCTGCACTGGACCACATCAGCTTGCGTGTGGAGCCTGGCGAAATCGTCGCACTGGTCGGCCCCTCCGGGGCAGGCAAGACCACGCTGGTCAACCTGTTGCCACGGTTTGTGACGCCCGCTTCGGGTGAAATCCTGGTCGACGGGAACCCGTTGCTAGAGTGGGACCTAGGATCGCTGCGCTCGCAATTCGCCATGGTGAGCCAGGACGTGGTGATGTTCAACGACACCATTGCGGCCAACGTGGCACTGGGACACGCGGTGGATGAGGCACGCGTGCAGGCGTGCCTGGCGGCGGCCAACCTGGCCGAACACGTGGCAGCACTCCCCCAGGGCATGCACACGGTGGTGGGTCACAACGCCACGCAGTTGTCGGGGGGGCAGCGCCAGCGGCTGGCAATTGCGAGGGCGCTGTACAAGGACGCCCCCATCCTGATCCTGGACGAAGCCACCTCGGCGCTGGACACCGAATCCGAACGGCTGGTACAGGACGCCCTTCAGCGCCTGATGCAGGGACGTACCACCTTGGTCATTGCGCACCGCCTGTCCACCATCGAGCATGCCAACCGGGTCATCGTCATGGAGCGTGGGCGCATTGCCGAACAAGGCACACACGCTGAGTTGATGGCGATGGGCGGACTGTACGCACGCCTGCAGGCCCGGCCTGCCTCGGGCGAAACCGCCGCATTGCACTAAACACGCCATTGCGCGCTAACCGGCCCGCGACAACGGCCGATCCCAGCGCTACATCTACCACCGGCCCCGGTTGGGCTGGCGCTTGCGGATGGCTGCGGCGATTTTGTCGGCAGATTCGGTACGACTCACCCGCAAGGCAAAGTCGGCGGCCGTGAGCCCCAGCTGGTTCTTGAGCGTAGGGTCCGCGCCCTCATCCAGCAGCAGCTGAACGGCCTCGTTGGAACCGTATTGCGCCGCCATCATGAGGGGCGTGGTGCCGTTGGGTGATGTGGCGTCGATGTAGGCATGGTTTTCCAGCAGCAACGCGATGATGGCTACATGCTGGCGCGAACCTGCAGAGGCCGCATAGTGCAAGGGCGCCCAGCCTGTCTTGTTCACATCTGCATCGCGTGCCAGCAGCGCCTTGACGGCTTCCAGATTGCCCTTGAGGGCCGCCATCATCAAGGGACTTTCGTCCTGCGCATTGCGGGCTTCCACGTTCACCTGGCTGGATGCCAGCAAGGCTGCAAACGCTTTGGACGACCCATTCTGTAAAGCGATGGTCAGGCCCACCTGCCCTTTCGGGTCGCGCGTATTGGGATCAAAACCCCTCCGCAACAGCGCGGCAATGGCAGCATCGTCATCACGCAGGATGGCGACAAAAAAATCCTCATAGGCTCCGGCCCAGATGCCGGGGGCGGCAAGCCCCAGCGCCAGGGTGGCCAGCGCATTGCGGCGATGGCAAATCATGCGGTCACTCCCTTGAACAGAATGTCGAAGTTGCGGCTGGTGGCGTCGGCCACTTCCTCCAGCGTCAGCCCCTTGGTCTCGGCCACCTGCCGGGCCACATAAGGCACATACGAGGGATTGTTGGTCTTGCCGCGATACGGCACGGGCGCCAGATAGGGGCTGTCGGTTTCGATCAGCGTGCGGTCCAGCGGCACAAAGGCCACTACGTCGCGCAGCTCCTGGGCGCTCTTGAAGGTCACGATGCCCGAGAAAGAAATGTAGTAGCCCAGATCCAGCGCCGCACGCGCCACCTGCATCGACTCGGTAAAGCAGTGGAAGACACCGCCTGCACGGTTTCCGGGGCCGTCTTCGCCCTCTTCGCGCAGGATGGCGAGGGTGTCGTCCGACGCGCTGCGCGTATGGATGACCAAGGGCTTTTCGCACACCCGGGCCGCGCGAATGTGGTTGCGAAAACGGTCGCGCTGCCACTCCAAATCAGCGATGCTGCGCCCGCCTTTGCGGTCTTCCATGCCGTAGTAGTCGAGCCCCGTTTCGCCAATGGCCACTACGCGCGGCAGGGCAGCACGGTCCAGCAGGTCCTGCACCGACGGCTCGGCAATGCCTTCGTTGTCGGGGTGCACCCCCACCGTGCTCCAGAAGTTGTCGTGGGCCATGGCCAGGGCATGTACCCCGTCGAATTCTTCCAGCGTGGTGCAGATGCAAAGAGCCCGGGTGACCTGTGCGTCGGCCATGGCCTGGCGGATGGCGGGCAGCTGGCTCACCAGTTCCGGAAAATTGAGATGGCAGTGCGAATCAGTGAACATGCGGTTTCAAATTAGTCGTTTCTTGGGCGCAACGCGGGCCGTCAAAGGCGGCGCAGCGCTCTGGAGTAAAGATACGCCATTCGCTCCGTCGTCGTGGGCGCCCATAAAAAATGCCGACCAGCCTGCGCAGGTCGGCACGGTGGCGGCGCCAAACTCAGATGGTCTGGGTGGGCCGGTCGGACCCCAGGGATGTGCCCAGCAGCTCCTCGATCTTGGCCTTGAGCTGGCGCGACTTTTCGTCCTTGGGAAACTGGATGCCCACGCCCTGGGTGCGGTTGCCCGCAGCCCGTGCTGGCGTGACCCATGCCACGCGCCCCGCCACCGGATAGCGCTGCGTGTCGTCCGGCAGCGTGAGCAGCACATAGACATCATCGCCCAGCTTGTAGTCCCGCTGGGTGGGGACAAAAATGCCCCCTTCGGCAAAAAAGGGAATGTAGGCCGCGTACAGGGCCCCCTTTTCCTTGATGGCCAGCTGCATGACGCTGGGGCGGGGGGCGGTGGATGGACTGCTCATGGATGGATGGGTGCGGCTCAGTGCTTGGAGTGTAGGGTGTTTCGCGCCTGGGCGACAAGCGCCTCCAGCATGAGGCCAGCATTGAAAGGATGGTCCGCCGTGCGTGCAGCCTTGGCCAGTGCGCGCGACCAGCGGGTCAGAGCACCCAACGGCGGCACCGCCTTGGGCAGGTCTGCGGGTGCAAAGTAGCGCGGCGCGCCGCCTACGCTGGCCGCCAGCAGGTCATGGCAGAGTTTTTGCAGTGCGTCGATCACCTGCGCGGGCGACCAGTCTCCCAAGGCAGTCACATCGCCCTTGGCCACCGCCTGCGGCAAGGCCGACCAGGCTTGTGGACTGCGGCCCGAGCGCGCCAGCGCCAACGCATCGTCGGGCCGCCCGCCTGCGGCTCGCAAAAACGACACAGCGGCATCCGCAGCGATGCCCTGCCCTTGCAGCCACTGCAGCATCTGGTCCTGTGCAGGCCAGACCATGGTGTGGCCCAGGCAGCGGCTGCGGATGGTGGGCAGCAATTGGTGCGCCGCCTCGCTAGCGAGTACAAAGCGCACGTCACCCGGCGGCTCCTCCAGGGTCTTGAGCAAAGCATTGGCCGTGATGTGGTTCATCTGCTCGGCCGGGTACACCAGCACCGCCTTGCCTTTGCCACGCGCCGAGGTGCGCTGCGAGAACTCCACCGCATCGCGCATGGCTTCCACGCGGATCTCGCGGCTGGGCTTGCGCTTCTTGTCGTCGATGTCCGCCTGGGCCTTTTCCGACAAGGGCCAGCCCAGCGCCATCATCTGCACCTCGGGCATCAGCACACACAGATCGGCGTGGGTGCGCACGTCGATGGCGTGGCAACTGCTGCATTGGCCGCACGCGCCCTGCTCTGTGGGCGCATCGCACAGCCAGGCCCGCACCAGCTCCAACCCCAAGGCGTACTGGCCCAGGCCCGATGGCCCCTGCAACAACCACGCGTGGCCGCGCTGGGCCAGCAGGCTGGTGCGCTGCGCGGCAATCCACGGCGCCAATGCCACTGTTGGCTCGCTCATTGCGCCCCCCCCTGGGACGCCACCATGATCGCCAGCCACCCCTTGCGCACAAACACGCTGGTGAGCTGCTGCCACACGCGGTGGCGGTCTTGGGCCGCGTCCAGGCGCGCAAAGCGCTGCGGCGCTGCAGCCGCGCGGTCGGCATAGCCCTGGGCAACGCGGCGGAAGAACTCCACAGGCTGGGCCTCGAAACGGTCGGGCACACGCGCACCGGCCAGGCGTTCTGCAGCCACTTCCGGCGCCAGGTCAAACCACACCGTCAGATCGGGTTCACGCATCAAATCTGCCTCTGGCGCAAGTCCAGTCTGCGCAAAACGCTCCAATATTGATAGCACATCAAGATCAAAGCCGCGCCCCGCGCCCTGGTAGGCAAAGGTGGCATCGGTGAAGCGGTCGCACAGCACCACGTCGCCCCGCGCCAGGGCGGGCTCGATCACATTGCGCAGGTGATCCCGGCGGGCCGCAAAGATCAGTAGGGACTCGGTGAGCGCATCCATCGGGTCGTTGAGGACCATCTCGCGCAGTTTTTCGGCCAGCGGCGTGCCGCCTGGCTCGCGGCTGACGGTGACAGCACGGCCCTGTGCCCGAAAGGCAGTGGCCAGCCCCTCGATGTGCGAGGACTTGCCCGCACCGTCGATGCCTTCAAAGGTGATGAACAGACCGGGTCGTGACATGAAAACCTTGGTGGAAGAATCTACTGCTGGCCGCGTTGGTAGCGGTTGACGGCACGGTTGTGCTCCTCCAGCGACGTGCTGAAGTGGCTGGCGCCATCGCCCTTGGCCACAAAGTACAGGGCGCGTGTGGCGTCCGGCTGCACGGCAGCCAGCAGCGACGCCTTGCCGGGCATGGCAATCGGAGTGGGCGGCAGGCCTGCGCGGGTGTAGGTGTTCCAGGGCGTGTCCGTCTGCAGGTCGCGGCGGCGCAGGTTTCCATCAAACTTCTCGCCCAAGCCGTAGATCACCGTGGGGTCGGTCTGCAGCAGCATGCCCACGCGCAGCCGGTTGGCAAACACGCCCGCAATCTGGCCCCGGTCGCTGGCCCTGCCCGTTTCCTTCTCCACGATGCTGGCCAGAATCAGGGCCTCTTCGGCCGACTTGAGGGGTGTGTCCGCCGCGCGTTGCGCCCAGGCGGCTTCGAGGCGGCGGTCCATGGCATGCATCGCCCGGCGCAACACAGCGATGTCGCTGGAGCCTTTGGCGTAGGTGTAGGTGTCCGGAAAGAAGCGCCCCTCGGGTGGGACACCGGGGCGGCCCAGCTGGGCCATCAGCGCTTCGTCGGTCAGCGTGGCAACGTCGCGCTTGAGCTGATCTTCCTTGGCCAGCGCCTGGCGCACCTGGCGCCAGTTCCAGCCCTCGACCAGGGTGATGGCGCGCAGGCTCTCTTCGCCGCGCACCAGCTTTTGCAGCAGGCTGCGGGGCGTGGTGCCAGGGGGGATTTCATAGTTGCCGGCCTTGATGGCGCGGTCCTGGCCCGAGAAGCGGAACCAGGCGTAGAGCATGCGGGCATCCACACGCGCGCCTGCAGCCACCACATCGCGGGCGACGCCCCGGGGTGTGGTGCCGGGCTCGATGGCCAACTCCAGAGGCTCGCTGCCGGTCACCAGCGGCTGGTGCAGCCACCAAAAAGCCGCACCACCGGATGCGATCAAAACCAACGCGATCAAAGCCAGTAAACGTCGCACAACCCTGCCGTCTGTGTGTATGAAACAGGGCATCATAATTCAGCGATGACTTACCCCCTGAACGGCATTGCCCCCCTGTCCCACCTGGGCGTGATTCGCGTGGAAGGCGAAGACGCCGCCAAGTTTCTGCACGGCCAGCTCACCCAGGATTTCGCCCTGCTGGGCATGGACCAGGCCCGCCTCGCAGCCTTTTTGTCGGCCAAGGGCCGCATGCAGGCCAGCTTCATCGGCTTCAAGCGTAGCGCTACCGAGGTGCTGCTGGTGTGCAGCCGCGACCTGCTGCCCCCCACGCTCAAGCGCCTGTCGATGTTTGTATTGCGCGCCAAGGCCAAGCTGACCGACGCCACCAACGACTTTGCCCTGTACGGTCTGGCCGGAGACACCGTGCCCGACGGCAGCCAGCCCGCCTGGACCAAGGCCGATATCGGCACCGCGTCGGTGGTCCACCTGTACCCCGCCGATGGCCAGCCCCGCGCACTGTGGGTGGCCCCGGCCATTGACCCGGCCCCCGCAGGCCCCGCGCTGGATGCCGCGCTGTGGCTCTGGAGCGAGGTGAAGAGCGGCGTGGCAACCCTGACCACGCCCGTGGTCGAGGCCTTTGTGCCCCAGATGCTGAACTATGAATCCGTGGGTGGCGTGAACTTCAAGAAGGGCTGCTACCCCGGCCAGGAAGTGGTGGCGCGCAGCCAGTTCCGGGGCACGCTCAAGCGCCGTGCCTACATCGCCCATGCGGCAGCCGAAGTGGCGGTGGGAGCCGAAGTGTTCAACACGGCAGACCTGGAACAGCCCTGCGGCACCGTGGTGCAGGTGGCTTCTGCGCCGAGCGGCGGATTCGACACCATCGTGTCGCTGCAGATCAGCGCCGCGCAGGAAGGCAGCCTGCAGGTGGGTGCCACGGACGGCGTAGCGCTGGCCCTGCTGCCGCTGCCCTACGCGCTGCTCGAAGATATTTGAATAGAAATGGGCTCCAGCGCTTATCCATCAAGCGCAAACAGCTCATTTTTTAATAGCAAAATCAACTACAACCGCTGCGCCATCGCAATGTGCGCGATGCCAGCCTCTTCGTAAGGCTCACCCACCACGGAGAAACCGGCGCGGCGGTAAAAGCCCTCAGCGCTGCGCTGGGCGTGCAATTGCACCTCCGTGTCGCCCCGGGCGCGGGCGGCGGCGACCAGCGCATCCAGCAACTGCCGCCCCCACTGCGCACCACGCACCGAGCGGTCCACGGCCATGCGGCCGATGCGGCCCACACCCGGTGACTGCTGCAGCAAGCGGCCTGCAGCAATGGGCATTCCCAGCCGGTTGTAGAGCACGGCATGGCGGGCCGAGATGTCGTGTACATCGGCTTCGATTTCGGCGGGAATGCCCTGCTCGTGCACAAACACCTCCGTGCGCACACGGCCTGCATCGCGGCCCAGCGTGTTCCAGTCGCCCGTGCGCACCTCGGCCATGTCGGCACCGGCCTCAAAGCCCTCGAAGATGGCGCGCAGCGCGGGTGGCACCGGGCGCGAGGTCTGCGTGGCCGGGTCGGCAAACACATAGACCAGTTCGGCCGAGATCAGCAACCGGTCGCCACAGAAAATGCCCGCCGTGAACAGGCACGACGAGTTGCCGATCCGCGCGCAGCGCAGGCCCACGTCCAGCGTGTCATCGAGCCGCGCAGAGGCGTGGTATTCCACCGTGGCCTTCTTCACATACATCTCACCGCCCAGCACATGCATGCTCGCCTCATAGGGCAAACCCAGCGCGCGCCAGTAGTCGCTCATGGCCGTGTCGATGTACATGAGGTAATGCGCGTTGAACACGATCTTTTGCATGTCCACCTCGGCCCAGCGCACGCGCAGGCGGTGAAAACAGCGGAATTCGTTGCGTTGCATGTTGTCTTCACTCCATTCCAAAGGCCAATCGCAGCGCCCGGGCTGCGTCGGCATGGGCCTTGCGCGCCTCGGGGATGGCGCGGCCCATTTTGATGAATTCGTGCGTCACGCCCCGGTAGATGTCCAGGTCCACTTGCACGCCTGCCAGGCGCAGCTTGTCGGCGTAGGCTATGCCTTCGTCCACCAGCGGGTCACACTCCGCCAGACCGATCCAGGCGGGGGCCACACCATCGACATCTGGCGCATGCAGCGGGGCAAAGCGCCAGTCTTCGCGCTCCGCGCGGCTTTGCACGTAGTTGCCGAAGAACCAGCTGATGGCAGGCTCTTCCAGCACCAGGCCGCGCGCGAAGGTGGTGTGCGAAGGCGTGTCCTGGTGCGCTGCACAGCCGGGGTAGATCAGCAGTTGCAGCGCCAGCGGCAGGCCCGCATCCCGCGCCAGGATTGCGTTGACGGCGGCCAGCGTACCGCCTGCACTGTCGCCGCCCACGGCCAGCCGCTGGGTGTCGGCCCCCAGGCGCTCAGCGTTGGCAGCCAGCCACTGCAGCGCATCCCACGCATCGTTGCTGGCCGTGGGAAAGCGGTGCTCCGGCGCCAGCCGGTAGTCCAGCGACACGACCATGCAACCTGCAAGGCGTGCCAGTTCGCGGCACAGGATGTCGTGCGTGGCAACGCTGCCGATGGTGAAGCCCCCGCCATGCGTGTACAGCAGCATGGGCAGGCCCGCGTCGGTGCTCGGCGCATACAGCCGTGCGGCCAGCATGGCGCCGTCGCGGGCCGGGATCTGCAGGTCCTCCACCCGCGCCAGTGCGGCCTTGGGCACCTCCAGCACATCCGCGCCCGCCTGGTAAGCGATGCGTGCCTCCTGCGGCGTGCGCGTGTGCAGCGGTGGGTGCCCCGCGCGGGCCATGCGTTCGAGAACGCTGCGCATCTGGGGGGTGAGACGGGTGTGGTGGATGTGCAGGTCGGTCAACGGTTGGGGTCTCGGCAAGAAAAGAAAACGGCCCGCACGGCGGCGGGCCGCTCATCGGTGGCTTACTTGAAGGTCACGCGCACCGGTGCGGCGCCGGGCAGGCCATCGTAGGTGGCCGTCACCGACAAACCGGCCTTGGGTGGCAGCAGGGGCGAGAATGAGCCCAGGCTGATCAGATCGCCCGGCTGCATGGCCAGGCCTTCTTGCGCCAGCGCGCCCGCCAGCCACACCACGGCATTGAGCGGATGCTCCAGGATGTCGCTGCCCTTGCCACCGCCCAGGCGCGCGCCCGCACCATCGGTCAGCGATACGTTCATGTCGGCCAGCGCCTTCAGCATGGCAAAACGCTCGCCGCGATAGGCTGGCACAGCAATGGGCGTACCCGCCACGCCCAGGCGCGCGCCCACGTTGATGGCCGTCACGCCTGCGCCATTGAGCTTGGGCGGCGCCTGCACCATCAGGTCGGGCAATTCCATGAACGGGATGATCTGGTCCACGGCATCCAGCACGTCCATGGGGGTCTTGGCCTGGTTGATGGCGGCGCTTTTCACGCGCACCAGCATGTCGGCCTCGTACAGGGGGCGGGCACCGAAGGCTGCATCCACCGTGGCGCCGCTGGGCAGCACCATGCCTTCGTAGAGCTTGCCCCACACGGGTTTGTCGGTGTTGAAGCGCTTTTGCACAGCAGGGTTGGTCAGGCCCGCCTTGTAGCCAATCACCTTGCCCATGCGCTGTGCCAGCAATGCGTTGACCTTGCCGCGTGTGCAGGCGCCGTCGGCGTCAGTGAGGTTCTCGGGGTTGGCGGCCGGGGTCTTGGCCACATAGTTGGCCACCAGCTCGGCGGCTTGTGTGTCGGTCAGGCACTGGGCCTGGGCGTTTGTCGCAGAGGCGACGACCACCAGGGCGGCCATCAGGGTTTGCTTCGTTTTCATATGTGTCTCCTCCTTATAAAGTGGGCTTGGAACCTGTATCAAAGGCTGGCGAGCTATCGTAATCGCTGGCACTCCCATTCACACATCTTGTTGCACCATGGCTTTCATCTATTACGTCACCCAGATCCAGTTTGAATTCGGCGCCGTCAAGCTGCTGAAACAAGAGTGCGAGCGTGTGGGCATCACACGTCCGCTGATCGTGACAGACCCTGGCGTGAAGGCCGCAGGCGTGCTGCAAAAGGCGCTGGACGCGCTGCCCGGCATGACCGTGGCCGTGTTTGACCAGACGCCGTCGAACCCCACCGAAGCCGCCGTGCGCGCGGCCGTGGCAATGTACAAGGCCCAGGGCTGCGATGGCCTGATCGCCGTGGGCGGCGGCTCGGCCATCGACTGCGCCAAGGGCATTGCGATTGCCGCCACGCACGAAGGTCCCCTCACCCACTACGCCACCATCGAAGGCGGCTCACCCCGCATCACCGAGCGCGCCGCACCGCTGATCGCCGTGCCCACCACCAGCGGCACGGGCAGCGAGGTGGCGCGAGGCGCCATCATCATCGTGGATGACCACCGCAAGCTGGGCTTTCACTCGTGGCACCTGGTGCCCAAGACGGCCATCTGCGACCCCGAACTCACGCTGGGCCTGCCCCCCATGCTGACAGCCGCCACGGGCATGGACGCGATCGCGCACTGCATGGAAACCTTCATGTCGGCCGCCTTCAACCCACCCGCCGACGGCATTGCACTCGATGGCCTCACGCGCGGCTGGGCGAACATCGAGCAGGCCACCCAAAACGGCAGCGACCGCGACGCGCGCCTGCACATGATGAGCGCCAGCATGCAGGGCGCCATGGCCTTCCAGAAGGGCCTGGGCGCGGTGCATTCGCTCAGCCACAGCCTGGGCGGCGTGAACCCGCGCCTGCACCACGGCACGCTCAACGCCATGTTCCTGCCCGCCGTGGTGCGCTTTAACGCAACGGCGGAATCGGTGCAGAAGGAAAAGCGCCTGGAACGCATGGCACACGCCATGGGCCTGGCCAGCGCGGGCGACATCCCCGAGGCCATCCGCGACATGAACGCCCGCCTTGGCCTGCCCACGGGCTTGGCGGCCATGGGAGTGACCGAAGCCCTGTTCGACGACATCATCAAGGGCGCCATGGCCGACCACTGCCACAAGACCAACCCGCGCATTGCCACGCCCGAGGAATACCGCGACATGCTGGCGCAGTCGCTGTAAGAGCCTGCCCAAAGCGTATTGGTGATCTCCCTGCGGCGGCGCCACAGCACCTGGCGCGCCGCCACCTCCAACGCATGTAGAAGCCTTCCTGCCCTGACCGCTCCTGCGGGATTGCGCTGTCCAAAACCCATCTCAAGCAATTCGCTACGCGCTAGACTCCGACTCGTCAACAATTAATTAACAATTCATTACCCTGGTGGAGAGCCAGGTCAATGTCGTTCTGGCGCTGCCCGGAGACTTTGATCAGGCCCTGGGGGGAGGGCCACTGTCGATGCGCACCGGAAATCTCAGCACCTGGCTCCTGCGGGGCACCTATCCCCGGCTGTATGTGCCTATCGTGCTGATCATCGTGCTGGTCAGCACGGTGCGCTACCACTACCTGGTGGCCACAGAAACCGACGAGGTGCGCCGCCATGCCGCCACCGAACTGCGCCGTGCGGGCGATGCGCTGTTGCCGTCACTGGCGGCCCTGCCCGCCTCGGACCGCCAGGCCCAGGCCACGCTGCTCAGCGAAGGGATTGCCAGCTTCGGGCCGGGCATCCATTCGCTGAAATGGCAGGTGGACAACGAGCCCGCCACCGAAGCCCGGGCGCCCCGCCTGCCCGCCACCGCGCCAGACTGGTTTGCCCAATGGGTGAACATTGCACCGCCCTCGCAGCAGTTCAGCCAGGCGTTGTCCAGCGGCGGGGCCTCCGGGCGCCTGACGGTGACGCTGCAGGCGGCCCCCCTCGTCGGCCAGGTCTGGAGCACGGTGGTGGTGCAGTTGCGCATCTCGGCCCTCAACATTTTCACCATCCTGCTGTTGCTCACCCTGCTGCTGCGGGCCAATGCCCGCATGCTGCGCCGCCTGGCGGAAGCCACCGATGCGTTCCGCCAGGGCCGCCTGGACACGCGCATGGAGGTGACGGGCACGCTCGAATCGCGCGCCATGGCGGCCACCTTCAATGACATGGCGGGCAAGGTCCAGTCGCTGGTGCTGTCGCTGCGCGAAACCCAGCAGCAGCAAAGCGAACAACTTCACTTCACACGCCAGCTGATCGACGCCCTGCCCCTGCCGGTGTTCGTGCGGGATGCGAAGGGTGTCACCCTCGAAGTCAACTGTGCCTGGCAGCGGCTTTTTCATGCCCCTGCCGGTGCTGGCAGCGCTCAGGCCTCGCCACCCGCGTATCCCCAGGAGCTGTCGCCCGAGCGCTCCACCCAGATCGCCCAGGCGCAGGACAACGAGATCCGCGTGCACCCCGCCAACCACCAGCCCCCAAGGGACATGGCCTACTACGAGGCCCCATTCACCACCACCCGGGGCACGCTGGCCGGCACCATTGGCACCCTGGTGGATGTGACCGAACGCAAACGCGCACAGGAGGCCCTGCGCGCCGAGAAGGAACGCGCCGAGGTCACGCTTGCCTCCATCGGCGACGGGGTGATCACCACCGACCCCTCGGGCTGCATCGAAACCATCAACGAGGCCGCACAGCTCATGACCGGCTTCACCGCCGACCAGGCGCTGGGGCGGCAGCTGGACGACGTGTTTCGCCTGTATGAAGAGCTTGCCAGCCGCAACGCCAGTTCTGCGGCCGAGCGGGACACCGTGCCCGGCGCGCTGCAGCCGGTCACGCACGAGGTGCTGATCCACCGCTCGGGCGAACGCTACGCCATCGAGTACACCGCGTCAGCGATCCGCCAGGGCGATGGCACGGCCGCAGGCTGCGTGCTGGTGTTCCGCGACGTGACCGAAACCCGCAACCTGCGCCACCAGATTTCATGGCACGCACGGCACGATCCGCTCACCGGGTTGTACAACCGCGCCGCCCTGGCCGAGCGGCTGACCCATGCCATCTTCGTGGCGCGGCAAAAAGGGCTGCTGCTGGCGGTGTGCATGCTCGACCTGGACCATTTCCAGACCGTGAACGACGCCCACGGCAACCGCGTGGGCGACCGCCTGCTCAAGGAAACCGCGCGGCGCCTGGGCGCCTTCATCACGCCGCAGGACGCCGTGGCGCGCATGGGGGGCGATGAGTTTGTGCTGCTGCTGGGCGAGTTGCCCGACGTGCCCGCCATCGAGGCGCGTGTGGACGTGCTCATGCAGCAGCTGGCCGCCCCCTACGCCATCGACGACCGCGTGCTGCACACCACCGTGAGTGTGGGCGTGGCCGTGTTTCCGCAAGACGACGCCAACCCCGACACCCTGCTGCGCCACGCCGACCAGGCCATGTGCCAGGCCAAGGGCTTCGGCCGCAACCAGATGCATGTGTTCGACGTGCAGCTGGACCACGCCGTGCAGACCCAGCACACGCGCCAGACCCGCGTGGCCCAAGCGCTGCACGCGGGCGAGCTGGTGCTGCACTACCAGCCCAAGGTGAACCTGCGCACCGGCGAAATCCTGGGGCTGGAGGCCCTGCTGCGCTGGCAACACCCCGAGCAAGGCCTGCTGGGCCCGCAGCATGTGCTGCCCCTGATCGAGGATGCCGAGCTGGAGGTGGAAGTGGGCGAATGGGTGCTGCGCCAGGCCCTGGCACAGATGCGGCAGTGGACGGACGCCGGCATGCTGTGGGAGGTGAGCGTGAACATCTCCGCGCCCCACTTTCACCGGGCCAATTTTGTGGAGCGGCTCAAGGACATCCTGCACACCTGCCCCGAGGTGTCGCCCACCCGCCTGGAGCTGGAAATCCTCGAATCTGCAGCCTTGCAAGACATGCAGTACATGCGCCACATGATGCAAAGCTGCCAGGCGCTGGGCGTGCGTTTTGCGCTGGACGACTTCGGCACCGGCTTCTCCTCGCTGTCTTACCTGAAGCGCCTGCCCGCTGAAACCATCAAGATCGACCAGTCGTTCGTGCGCGGCATTCTGGAAGACGGCGACGACCTCACGCTCGTGAGCGCCATCGTCGCGTTGGCCGCCGCCTTTCACCGGCATGTGGTGGCCGAGGGCGTAGAAACCGCCGAGCAATGCGCCAAGCTGCTGGAGCTGGGCTGCGAGCGCGCCCAGGGCTTTGGCATTGCACGGCCCATGCCTGCGCACGAGGTGCTGACCTGGGCCCGGGAGCACGCTGCTCGCCATGCGGCCCGGGCGGTGCAGGAGGCGGCGCGGCGGCCTGCCTCAACCTGAGCACTACAGCGGTTGCACTGCGTTCATGTCGGGCCGCGCCAGCCACGCCTGCCACTCGTCCACCAGCTGCTGGCTGGCCCGCGTAGCCGCAAGCCAGGCCTTGGCGCGCGCGGCGCTGTCGGTGCCGTAGTGGGTGAAATCGTTGCGGTCGGGCAGCTTGGCGTTGGGCAAGGAGCGCACCCAGTCGGGGCTGGGCGACAGCACCACCATGTTGTCCAGCGCCGGGGTGGAACGGTGGCGCCACTTGAGTCCCTTGTCCAGCCAGCCGGGCACCACCTGGTGCTGGAAATGCGGGTACAGCACCAGGCCGGGCGAGGCAGTCGGGCCAGAATCTGAGGGTTTTTGGCCGCCAGCGCTTGTTGGATAAACGCTTCCAGCTATTAATTCAATAGCATTCTGTGATTGCTGGCCGTAGGCGAGGTGCAGGTGGTAGTCGGTGATGCCCCCGTCCCAATACGCTCCACGGGGCGCACCCGGAATGTTGTGCACGGCCTGCAGTACAAACGGGATCGAGCAGCTGGCTTGCAGCGCTGGCATGAAGTTGCCGCCGTGCAGCAGCACCTGCCGCGTGCGGTAGTCCGAGGTGCCAAACGGCAATGCAGCGCACGCAGCACCAACGCTCACACCAACACCATCGGCCGTGGCTGCATCGAACGAGGAGAACACCACCCGCTCCAGCCACGCCCCCATCGCCTTGCGGTGCACCGTGTTCGTCAGAAACGCGCCCAGATAGCCCAGCGGCGTGGCCACGCGGTGCTCGCGCCCCAGCAGGTGCCGCCCGCGCGAGGTGACGATGTGCAGGCGGTAGCGCGGGTGGTTCAGCACCTCGCCGATGCGCCCACCATAGAACGCCTGCAGGTTCTGCCCAAACCGCTCGCTCACATGCGCGGCCGTGGGGCGCTTCTTGCCCGGCGGCAGGTCGTAGTGCTGGTGGATGTAGTCGTGCTCCAGCCGCTCGAAAGCCGCCACCGATTGCTGCAGGCAGGCCGTGGCCATGCGCCAGGCGCCGATCGAGGCGCCCACCAGATGCACCGGCTGGCTGGACTGGGGCAGCCACTCCCCAAAGATAAAACGGTCCAGCGGACCCAGGATCAGGCCCTTGGGGCCCCCTGCCGCCGCAGGGATCACGCCCACATCGCCGGGCTGCAGCCCGTGGTTTTCAAGGCGTTGGCGGGCGCGGGGGCCGGCATGGATGCGCAGGGCTTTCATGGGCGGCATTTTCGCAAAGCCGCAAGGCGGCTCAAAACCAGCTCTCACACCACGTAATCAGCAGCCTCAGGCTTCGCAGTCCAGTCGATAGGGTCTTGCTGCAGCACCATGTCGATGTCCAGCCCCAGGGCCAAGCCCACTTCGCCAGGGAACGACACGGCCAGTTCCTTTTCGCCCAGTTCTGCCTCGCGCGCTCGGGCGCGCCAGGACGCAAGGTGGATCACGCCCGCGAGGGGCTCGTAGGCATTGTTGTCAAACGGCGCGCTCTGGTGGTGCAGGGCATCCACCACCACCTCGGGCAAACGCCAGCGGCGCGCCAGCCCGGCCGTCACATGGCCATAGCAGTAGCCAAAGATGCGTTGCTCGATCTTGCCGCGCCGCAGGTCAAACGGGGCCACCAGTGTGTTGACCGACTGGGCTTTGTCCGGGTCGGCCAGGTGGATCACCAGCTCGCCCAGCGCGTGCAGCAGGCCGGTGGTGTACGCAGCGGTCTGGTTCTGGTGCACGATGCCCGCCAGCGACCGTGCCAGCTTGGCCGTGTTGAGGCTGTAGCGCCAGAACTGCTGCATGTGCACGCCGGGCACCGAGCGCGACGCGGTGCCCAGCGGTGCCGACGTGACCAGTGCGCGAACCTGGGCAATACCCAGCAGTGCCAGTGCCTCGGGGATGCCGGCAATCTGGCGCGGTACCTGGAAGGTGTGGGAATTGGCCAGCTCCAGCAGCCGCCCGGCCAGGGCCGGATCGGTGCCGAAAAGCTGGTTCAGACGCCGCAGGCTGGGCTCTTCATGCGCCAGCTCGCTCATCAGCAATGCCACCGTGCGCGGAAGGCTGGGCAGAGCTACGGGTTGGGCCAGCAGTGCGTTCAGCTCCATGGGGTCAGGCACCAGAGTTGGGGTTGCTGGCGATTATGGCCCCCAACCTGCCGCAAACCCAGGCCATCCCGCCGCAATCCGTCAACGGCCCTTGGCCTGTTGCAACTTGGCAAATGCCGACGCCATGGCCGACTGTTGCACGGGCTCGGGCGCGCGGCGCTGGGGTTGTGCATAGCCGCGGCCAGCCCCCTCAAAGCGGTTGTCGCGGGGTGCACCCCGGTCGCCGCCCTGGCGCGGTGGCGCATCGCCCAGCTTCATCGACAGGCCGATGCGCTTGCGCTCCACGTCCACCTCCATGACTTTGACCTTGACGATGTCGCCGGTCTTGACCACTTCGCGCGCATCGTTCACAAACTTGTGCGCGAGCTGGCTCACATGCACCAGGCCATCCTGGTGCACGCCCAGGTCGATGAAGGCGCCGAACTGGGCCACGTTGCTCACCGTGCCTTCCAGGATCATGCCTTCCTTCAGGTCCTTGATGTCTTCCACGCCATCGTTGAAGCGCGCCACCTTGAAGTCCGGACGCGGGTCGCGGCCCGGCTTTTCCAGCTCGGCCAGGATGTCCTTGACGGTGATCACACCGAATTTTTCGTTGGCAAACAGCTCGGGCTTCAAGGTCTTGAGCATGTCGGCGCGGCCCATGATCTCGGCCACGGGCTTGCCCGTCTTCTCCATGATCTGCTCGACCACGGGATAGGTCTCGGGGTGCACGCCGGTCATATCGAGGGGGTTGTCGCCCCCCCGGATGCGCAAGAAGCCCGCGCTCTGCTCAAACGTCTTGGCGCCCAGGCCTGCCACGTCCATGAGCTGCTTGCGGCTCTTGAACGCGCCATTGGCCTCACGCCAGCGCACCACCGCCTTGGCCACGCTGCCCGACAGGCCCGACACACGGCTGAGCAAGGGCACGCTGGCCGTGTTCAGGTCCACACCCACGGAGTTCACGCAGTCTTCCACCACCGTGCCCAACGTGCGCGCCAGCTCGCTCTGGTTCACGTCGTGCTGGTACTGGCCCACGCCAATGCTCTTGGGGTCGATCTTGACCAGCTCGGCCAGCGGGTCCTGCAGGCGGCGCGCGATGCTGGCAGCGCCGCGCAGGCTCACGTCCACATCGGGCATCTCTTGCGAAGCGTATTCGCTGGCGCTGTAGACCGAAGCACCGGCCTCGCTCACCACCACCTTTTCAATCACGCGGTCCACCTTGGCCGCCAGCTTGATCAGGTCGGCCGCCAGCTTGTCGGTCTCGCGGCTGGCCGTGCCGTTGCCAATCGCAATCAGGTTCACGCCGTGCTTCTCGGCCAGCTTGGCAAGGGTGTGCAGCGAGCCTTCCCAGTCGCGGCGTGGCTCGTGCGGGTACACCGTGGCCGTCTCCACCAGCTTGCCGGTGGCATCCACCACGGCCACCTTCACACCGGTGCGGATGCCGGGGTCCAGCCCCATCACCACACGCGGGCCCGCAGGGGCGGCCAGCAGCAGGTCGCGCAGGTTGTCGGCAAACACCTTGATCGCCACCTTCTCGGCGTCGTCGCGCAGGCGGGCAAACAGGTCGCGCTCGGTGGAGAGGCTGAGCTTCACACGCCACGTCCAGGCCACGCTCTTGCGGATCAGGTCGTCGGCCTTGCGGCCTGCGTGGCTCCAGCCCAGGTGCAGGGCGATCTTGCCTTCGGCAATGCTGGGCTTGCCCGGTTCTGGCTCCACGGGCAGCACCAGTTTGGCTTCAAGAATTTCGAGGCCACGGCCCCGGAACACCGCCAATGCGCGGTGCGACGGCACGCGGCCGATGGGCTCGTCGTATTCAAAGTAGTCGCGAAACTTGGAAACCTCGGGGTCGTTCTCGTTCTTGGACTCGACCTTCTTGCTGCGCAGCAGCCCCTCGGCCCACAGCCATTCGCGCAGGTTTTGCACCAGTGCCGGGTCTTCGGCCCAGCGTTCGGAAAGGATGTCACGCACGCCGTCCAGCACTGCGGGCACGGTCGAAAAGTCCGCGCCCGTCTTGCCATCGTCCAGCACCTCGGGCGGCTTCGTGAAGGCGGCAGCCTCCACGGCGGGGTCCAGCGTGGGGTCGGCAAAGAGCTTGTCAGCCAGCGGCTCGATGCCGAACTCGCGGGCCATCTGGCCCTTGGTGCGGCGCTTTTGCTTGAACGGCAGGTAGATGTCTTCCAGCTCCTGCTTCGTTGGAGCTGCGGCAATGGCAGCACGCAGCGCATCGGTCAGCTTGCCCTGCTCGTCAATGCTCTTGAGCACCGCAGCGCGGCGGTCGTCCAGCTCGCGCAGGTAAGACAGGCGGGCTTCCAGCTCACGCAGCTGGATATCGTCCAGCCCACCGGTGACTTCCTTGCGGTAGCGCGCGATAAAGGGCACCGTGGCCCCGCCGTCCAGCAGCTCCACCGCTGCGCGCACCTGTTGTTCACTAACCCTGATTTCTGCGGCCAACTGCCGGATGATCTGCTGCATGTGTGGGCAAACTCTCTGAGACTCGGTCAAACAAACGAACAAACAAAAACGCGAAGCGCGGGAGTTTGCCACAGGCACTATTGGTAACAACCCAGGGGAACAACCGGCCTTGCCATGAGGGCGGGGTGGGCTGTCTAGAATGCTCCAGCCTTCAAGACCGCCCCTTCATGCAGCCCCTGCCCTTCCCCATCCGCACAGAATGCCCGCCTGGTGCCTGTGTCTGCGACCGGGATGCCCTGCTGCAATCCCCCGATGCCGTGCTGGAGGCACGCATCCTGCAGCTCACCCAGGCTGAAGAAAAGAAGTTGCTGCAGCGGCTGGAGAACATCACCAGCCTGAGCGACCTGCGGCGTTTGCAGGAGCGCATGGAGCAGCAGCTGGGCCTGCGGCTGACCATTGCCCCCAGCCCCAACGAAGTGCGCACCCTGCGCGGCATCACCATCCTGGTCCACGAGCAGCGCGGCCTGTGCCGCAAGACACGCCAAGCGATTCCGGCAGCCATCAAGAAGGGCATGGACCAGCGGCCGGAGATCACGTACGAGCTGCTGAACGAGGGCGGGTTGTTCTCGGGGTTGTGACCCCGCGCATCCGTCTCTTTGCCCACCCGCCCTGCCCGCCGCATGCAAGACGACCTGTTCGGCAGCCCCGAAGCCCCAACACCTCCTGTGCCTTCGCGGCATTCCACCCGGCCGACCAAAGCCGATGCGCCCGAAGCCGCAGAACATGCCGCGCCGCCTGCCCCGCGCAAGCGCTCCAGCCAGGTAACCGCTATGGCGCACGACGATGCGCTCACCGCCCTGGCCGCCGCCTTGCCCCGGCAGTTGCGCCTGGGCACCTCCAGCTGGACCTACCCCGGCTGGAAAGGCCTGGTGTGGGAGGGCGAACATTCCGACACGCAACTGTCCAAGCAAGGCCTGGCGGTGTATGCCCAGCATCCGCTGATGCGCACCGTCAGCATTGACCGCAGCTTCTACCGGCCGCTCACCGTGAGTCAGTACGAGCGTTATGCGTCGCAGGTGCCCGATGACTTCCGGTTTGTGGTGAAGGCACCGAGTGTGGTGACCGATGCCCTGGTGCGCAGCGAAGACGGCCGGGGCCGCCAGGCCAACCCGGCGTTTTTGAGCCCCGAACTGGCCCGCAGCGAGTGTGTGGAGCCTGCCCTGCAAGGCCTGGGGCACAAGCTGGGTGCGCTGGTGTTCCAGCTCAGCCCGCTGCCGCTGGCGCAGCTGGACCGCCTGCCGCTGCTGCTGGACCGCCTGCGCACCATGCTGCTCGCCCTGCCAGCCCTCGCGCCCACAGCGCCCGATGGGGTGATTGCGGTGGAAGTGCGTGACCCCGAATGGCTGACCCCCGACTTTGCCGCCGTGCTGCGCGATGCCGGTGCCACCTACTGCCTGGGCCTGCATGCCAAGATGCCGCCACTGCAGCAACAGCTGCCCATGCTGCGCGCGCTGTGGCCCGGCCCCCTGGTGTGCCGCTGGAACCTGAACCCCGTGCATGGCCCCTATGGCTATGAAGAGGCGGAGCGCCTGTACGCCCCCTACGACCGCCTGCACCACCCCGACCTGCCCACCCGGGCGGAGCTGGCCAGCGTGATTGCGGGCATCACGCGCCGGGGGCAGAACGCTTTGGTGACCATCAGCAACCATGCCGAGGGCTGCGCGCCGCTGACGGTGCGCGGTGTGGCCGACGAAGTGGCCGCGGTGCTGACGGCAGCGCCCCGCTGATGTGCACGCGCAGCAGCGACGTCCCAGCGGGTGAGTCTGAGCGCGGTGTGAGCCGGATGCGATGTACCGCTCTGGAAGGCGAAATACTCACATATTCATAGCTGCTAGCGCTTATCCATCAAGCGCTAGATGCACTTTTTATTCAAATTTTCTGCAAGCGCTTGTGGCATGGGTCAGGAGCCTGTCGGACTTGGAGCGTCGATAGCGAAAATCGGCCCCAGCGAGGACAGTTTTTGCCGGATTTGCAGCCCCATAGCCCGGCTATGGGGCAAAAAGACGGTAAAAAATGGACCGCTGCGGTCAATTTGCAGCCGACGATTTCCAAGTCCGACAGGCTCCTCATATGGTCGCCATTGTCAATACTGTCAGTGCCTCATTTGGTGTGCTCTCAGGATCAATCGGGTGATGCGACACGAGCGTTAGCAGCGACGATGAATCAGACTCATATCCGCGGATTGGTTACCAGCACTTCATCGATTCGTCGTGGGCCTGCCTCGCTCTAGCGTCGGGGATCTGCCTTGCGGTGCCCTGGTAGGAGTCTCGAGGGTTGCCCTATCGTGGCCCGTATCGCATCGCCAGATCGATCCTGCTGCTTGCTTGTCCTGCCTCTTTTCTTTCAGATGGTTTGGCCTTGCTCGCGCTGCGCCTGCATGCCGATGGCCCAGATGAAGCCTGCCAACTCTCTTGCGACGGCGATGCAGGCTTTGTTGGCCTGCAAGCCACGTGCACTCAACGCCGCGAAGCGCTGTGTCAGTCGCAACTGCGCTGTCCATGCCATCCTTCGTATCGGCTCGGACAGATCTTGTTGCCTGATCTGCGCTTGTTTGCCGATGCGCGCCTTGAAGCGGTAGTTCCAGGCAGCTTCGGTCAGCAGCCGCCGGGCGTGTGCGTTGCCTGTCTTGGTGATGCTGCCCCGGCTCGTGCGCTGACCACTGGAGTGCTCCGCGGGAACCAGGCCGAGATACCCCATGAGCTTGCGGGGATGCGCAAAGCGCCCCAGATCTCCAATCTCTGCCACCAGACCAATCGCCGTGATCGCGGCAATACCACGCAGCGCCTGCAGCGCAGCCACCACGGGCTCAAAGCGCCAGCCAGTGATCGAGGCCTGTAGCGCCTTCGTCAGCCGGTCCACACGGTCATCTGCTGCCGTCACGGCTTGCCAGTATTCGGTAAATGCCGTCTGCGTGGCGCCAGCACCGAAGTTCAGTGTTCCCAGCCAGCGGTAGTAGGCGCCGCACCACGAAGTTTTGCCGGTGTAGCGCACGTCGTGGCGCAGCAAGAACCCCTTGAGTTGGTGGCGGGCCTGCACGCGAGTGTTGACCGCGTCTTCGCGCGCCCGCGACAGGTCGCGGATCGCTTCGTCCTCTGGGTCGGGGATCCACACGGCGCTCAACTGGCCAGCGCGAGAGCACTCGGCCAATTGAACGCAGTCGCGCCCGTCGGTCTTGATCCTGTCTCCCGGGCGGCGCGGGATCTGCGAGGGGGCAATGATCTCGCACAGGTAACCCTTGCTTTGCAAGGCGCGCTGAAGGCCAAAGCCGGTAGGCCCGGCCTCGTACACGATGTGCAGCTGATCGGCGTTGCCGACCTTGGTCAACACCTTGAACAGCTTGTTCACATCGTGCGTGACCTTGCCTATCAGGCGCCCAGGCATGCGCCCGGGCTCGGCCGCTGCGATGCTGATGCTGTCTTTGTGGACGTCCAATCCCACGTGAATCTTGCTACTCTCTTGCATGGTCGGTCTCCTTGTTGCTGACGACGCAAGTCACAGCATGTAGCTCTACGTCCTTGGACGCAACCTACGATGTGGGAGACCGGCCGCCTAGTCGAGGGGCGGCGACCATGATGTCTAGGCATGCACCATCACCCCGCGCCTGCCGCCCAGCGTGATCCACGCCAGCGCCACGCCCACCAGCGCCCCGGTGGCCATGCCAATCACCATGGGCAAGGGCTTGCCGGTGGCAAACAGGCCGACCACGCCCATGGCCAGGGCGCCCGTCAGCATCTGCAGCGTGCCCAGCAGGGCCGATGCCGTGCCGGCGATGGCGCCGTGTTTCTCCAGCGCCAGCACCGAGGTGGTGGGGATCACCAGCCCCATGAGCGCGCTGGCCACAAAGTACAAACCGATCAGCACGGCCAGGTCATCGCCGCCCAGCAGGTAGTAAAGCAGCAACGACGCCATGACCGCGCCCGAGGCCGTGGCCGCCGCCTTCACCACCCGCACCATGCCAAAGCGCTCACCCAGCGTGGCGGTGAACTGGGAGGCGCCGATGAACGCTGCCGCGTTGACCCCAAAGGCCAGGCTGTACTGCGTGGGCGTCAGCCCGTAGTGGTTGATGAGCACAAACGGCGAGCCCGCCAGGTACACAAAAAACCCGGCCATGGCACAGCCGCCAATGAACACCAGGCCCAGGTAGTGCCAGTCGCGCAGCAGCAGCGCGTAGGCGCGCAGGGCGCCGCCCAGGCTGCTTTCCACGCGGTCGGACGCGGGGCGTGTCTCCTGCAGGCTGCCGTACACCAGCGCCAGCCCCGCCACGGCGGCCACGGCTACCACCCAGAAGACGCCGCGCCAGCCCGTGAGCGCAATCACCCCGCTGCCCGCCAGCGGCGCCAGGATGGGCGACACGCTGAACACCAGGATCAGCAGCGACATCAGCCGCGCTGCATCGGTGCCCGTGTGCAGGTCGCGCACCACGGCACGCGGTATGGCCATGCCCGCCGCCGCACCCAGGCCCTGCAAAAAGCGCAGGGCCACCAGGGTTTCGATGTCACTGGCCAGCGCACACCCCACGCTGGCCACCGTGAACAGGCCCAGGCCAAAGTACAGCGGCGGCTTGCGCCCCACCATGTCGGAGATAGGGCCGTAAAACAGCTGGCCAGCCCCCAGCGCCAGGAAAAACGCCGTCAGGCTCCACTGCACAGCGCCCACCGACGCCCCCAGGCTGGCGCCAATATCGGGCAGCGCGGGCAGGTACATGTCGATGGCAAAGGGGCCGATGGCCGAGAGCAGACCCAGGATGAGGGCCATTTTGAGGAAGCGGGAAAAATGCATAGCCGCCCATTGTCACCATTTCGGTGCACACCACTCGGGTAAACCCTGAATGAACGGCCAACAGCGCTAGCTGCGCACGGCAGGTACTGCGCCCACCCTTCAGTCCGGAGCCAGTTCGATGCGGTTGCGCCCGGCCTGCTTGGCGCGATACATGGCGCGGTCGGCGCGGCGCACCAATTCTTCGGGGGCCTGGTCACGCTGGGGCACCAGGCTGGCCACGCCAAAGCTGACGGTCACGATGCCGAAAGGCGCGCCCTCATGCGGCAAGGCCAGCGCCTGGATGGCCTGCTGGATCTGGCGGGCCACTTCCATGGCAGCCTGCGCGTCCGACGCCGGCAGCAGCACCACAAACTCCTCGCCACCAAAACGCGCCGCCAGATCACCCTCGCGGCGCCCGCCGGTTTGCGCCAGGGTCAGGGCCAGCGCCTGCAGGCAGGCATCGCCCGCCAGGTGACCATAGTGGTCGTTGAAGTGCTTGAACACGTCCACGTCCAGCATGATCAGCGAGAGCGGCGTCTGCGCCCGCTGGGCGCGGGCCCATTCGTGCGCCAGGGTCTGGTCAAAATGGCGGCGGTTGGCAATGCCGGTGAGCCCATCGGTGTTACTAATCAGTTGCAGCCGCTGGTTGGCCTGCGCCAGGGCCTGGGTGCGCTCTTCCACCAGCGCCTCCAGCTCCAGGTTGCGCTGCTGCAGGCGGCCTACCGGGTACACCTCGCCGTCACGCGCCAGGCCGTAGGGGATGGAAATGCTGCTGTGGGCAATCTTCCAGTCGCCCTCCTCATGGCGAAACACCAGCACCAGCCGCGCGGTCTCGCGGGCAAACAGTGCGTCAGGAATGGGCAGCCGGATGTGGAAAAACGCCGTGACGGCCACCACGTCATCGCTCAACTCCTGGGGGAAGAGGTCCACCACGTCAATGCCGATGCGGCCGGGCACCTGGGCAAAGTCCTGCAAGGTGACGTCAACCCAATCGCTACGGCTCTTGACCAGCTGGTCGCTGCTGCCCGCAAAGCCGCTGAAGTTGTCGCTGAAACGGGTGACCAGCCTTGCATCCCGTGCGGCATACATCTCGATGTATTCGTCGAACAGCAGTCGGATCAATCGCTGGCGTTCTGGGGACATGGGTGGGTTCCTTGGCGGAAGGGGGGCACAAGCTGCGCGCGTCAGGCCGTGGGCTCCACAGCCGATCGCTCCTATCAATGTAGCACCGCAAGCGCCTCCTGTGCGGGGTGTGTGAGGCCACTGCGCTCCGGGCCTACCCGAACAGTGGCAGGGTGCCACCCGGGCACGCGCCTTCAATCTGCAGCATGCGCAGCTTGGTCAGCGCGCCGCCTCCGGCCGAAAAGCCGCCCGGCCGGTCACCCGCCGCCAGCACCCGGTGGCACGGCACCACGGGCGCAAACGGGTTCAGGCCCAGCGCCTGCCCCACGGCGCGCGACAGGCCCTTGCTGCCGATCTGTTCGGCCACCTCGCCATAGGTGCGCGTGCGGCCCGGCGGTATGGCCCGGGCAATGGCATACACCTGCTGGTGAAACGGCGAAATGCCGGACATGTCGAGCGGCACCTCGCACAGGTCGCGGGGTTGCCCCGCCAGCAGCGCCTGGATGCCTTCGATGGCGCTGCGCACGGGGGCGGGGGGCTCCCCAGACTGCGCGCAGTGTGAATGGCTGCGCAGCAAACGCGCCCGGGTCGCCTCGGCATCCGCCTCGGGCAATTGCACGGCCACGATGCCGCCCGGACACCAGGCAATGCCGCAGGTGCCGATGGCGGTGTCGAACAGCGCATGGCCGTGGCCAGGGGCGGCATCAGGCACAGTGCGGGCCCCTCCTTGCAGGTTGAATTTTCACTACTTTTTTTATAGCTACTAGCGCTTACCGAATAAGCGCTAGAGGCGAATTTCTCTCATATTTTCGGCATTCAACCTGCACCTGCGCCATCAATCGGCCCGCAGCGCCGCGCGCAGTTGCGCGCCCAGCTCGGGCTTGGCGGCAAACGGGTCGGTGGGGTTGCGGATCATCATCACGTCTTCCATGCGCGTCTGCACCGAGGCCAGTGCCTTGGGGTGGCTGTAGATGTAGAACTGGCCTTGAGCCGCTGCGTCGAACACTTTTTGCGCTACCTCGGCGGCAGTCACCTTGCCGCTGCCCACGGCCTTGTCGCTCATGGCCTGGCCGATGAGCTGGCTCTTGGTGGGCTTGTCGGCGGGCAGGTCGCCGGGGCGGTTGCGGTGGCTTTGGTTGATACCGGTGGGCACGAAGAACGGGCACAGCACGCTGGCGCCGATCTGGTCGGTGACGAGCGACAAGTCCTGGTACAGCGTCTCCGACAGGCTCACCACGGCATGCTTGCTCACGTTGTAGATGCCCATGTTGGGCGCATTGAGCAGGCCCGCCATGCTGGCGGTGTTGATGATGTGGCCGCGCCAGGCCGGGTCGGCCTTGGCCGCTGCCAGCATCATGGGCGTGAACAGGCGCACACCGTGCACCACGCCCCACAGGTTCACGCCCAGCACCCATTCCCAGTCCTTGACGGAGTTCTCCCACACCAGCCCGCCCGCGCCCACACCCGCGTTGTTGAACACCAGGTGCGGCGCGCCAAAGCGCTGCTGCACATCGGCGGCCAGCTGCTCCATCTGCGCAGCGTTCGATACATCCACCTTGCGGGCCAGCACCTGGCTGCCTGCGGCCTGCATCTCGGCAGCGGCGGCGTCCAGCGCGTCCTGCTGCACATCCACCAGCACCAGGTTCATGCCGAGGCGGGCACCGATGCGCGCGCATTCCAGGCCAAAGCCCGAGCCTGCGCCGGTGAGGACGGCGGTTTTGCCGGAAAAGTTGTCGATCATGGTTTTTGTCTCCTTGAGTCCGTAACAATTTAGAGCGTTGGGTTGAAACTGGCGGGGCCCACGCCGGGGACGCCGAGCAAGGGCCGCCCCGCAGCGAGGGCGTCGTCCCCCTTCCCGGCGAAGCCGAGAGAAGGGGGAAGCGGCACAGCCGCTCAGGGGGATGGTCTTAGAACATACCCAATGCGCGGGAAGTGCACATGCACCGTGCCCGCGCGCGGGTCGGTACGCCGCAGCGTGTAGCGGGTGCGGGTGGCAGCAATCAGCTCGCCCTCGGTGGGCTCCGTGCCAAAGCTCTCGGCGGAAATCGTGACCTGGCTGCCCAGCGGGATGCCGTGTTCGTCCTGGAACACGTCGTCCATCAGGGGCAAAGGGTCTATGCCCGCAGCCACCGTAATGGCGTCCTGAGCGCTGAACTTTTCCATACGACCATGGCCCAGCGCTGCGATGCGGTCCATCCACTCCAGCACGGCGGGGGTGGCCGCGAAAATGTCGGCCATCACCGGACCAAACTGACGCGTGAACCACAGCGGGTGGTAGGCAGCAAAGTCAGCCAGGCAGGGCTCGGCGCCGAACAGGAAGTCGTGCTCCTCGGCCATGTGGGCGATGCGGCGCAGGTACGAGCGGTAGGCAGCCGTCGCGTCGGCCGGTCGCAGGCGCTGCATGCCTGCGGTCATCTCGCGGCGGTCTTCGCTAAACACCTGCGCGGCAGCGGGCGGCAGGTTGGCAAACATCACGGCTGCGCCCTTGGGCTGCAGGTTGTAGGCCATGGCGGCCCAGAACAGCGTGCTATCCGCCCACTGTGCAAACACACGCGCCACGCCCTTGAGGTGCGGCGGGTACAGCACCGGCTCGGGCTGTTCATGCTCCAGCACGTCGCAGATGAGGGCCGAGTCGCAATAGATGTCGGCGCCGATCTGCAAGAACGGCGTCTTGCGATAGCCACCCGTCAGCGCCACCACATCGGGCTTGGGCATGACGCTGGGGATGATGACGGACTTCCAGGCCAGTTGTTTGAAGCCGAGCACCGCACGAATCTTTTCGGAAAACGGGGACGAGGGGTAGTGGTGCAGGATGAGGTGGGACATGGGGTTCTCCTCGAAAGACTGATCAGTTATCTGAAGCGATTGAATTCGGTAACAGCGGCCGGGCTTGTCTCGGCCGAGACCAGCGCCCCCGCGCAAGGGCCGCCAAGCCGCGTATGCGGCGCTTCGCTTGTGGGCGCTGGGGGCGTCCCCCTCCCGACTCACGCAGTGAGTCGAGAGAGGGGGAAGGCGCGAAGCGACTCAGGGGGTGCTTCATGTCGGCAGCGCGCGGGCCAAGATGGCGTCAAGGTTGACACCCGTACCCAGCGTGCCAAAGCTGTAGCCCCAGTCGCCAGAAAGGCGCGAGTCGCAAAACGCGCGGAACACGGCGCCGGGCGCACTGCGCAGCAGCAGCGCCGCCTGCACTGCCAGGGCCACATCTTGCGCAAGGCGGCGGGCCTCGGCCTCGGTGGTCATGGCGTCCACGCGCAGGGGCAAGGCACCTGCCAGACGGTCCAGCGCGGGGTGGGCGCCGCGTGCAGGGGCCAGTTCGGCGTCGAGCGCGGCGGCGGCATCGGCGCGGCGCACGGCGCGCATCAGATCCAGCGCCATGATGTTGCCCGCGCCTTCCCAGATGGAGTTGAGCGGCATCTCGCGGTAGATGCGGGCCATCACGCCCTCGCCGCCCTCTTCCACATAGCCGTTGCCGCCCAGGCATTCCATGGCCTCCTGCGCAAACACGCTGCCGCGTTTGCACACCCAGAACTTGGCCACGGGCGTGAGCAGGCGGGCCATCACGGCCTCGTGTTCACTCTTGTCCTTGTGGTCAAAGGCACTCGCAAGCCTTATGGACAGTGCGGTAGCCGCTTCACTTTCAAGAGCAAGATCGGCCAGCACATTGCGCATCAGCGGTTGCTCGAAGAGCTTCTTGCCAAAGGCCGAGCGCTGGCGCGTGTGGTGCAGAGCGATGCTGAGCGCCTGGCGCATGAGGCCGCTGGTGCCTAAAGCGCAATCGAGCCGCGTCATGGTGCCCATCTCCAGGATCTGCGCCACGCCACGGCCTTCCTCGCCCACGCGCCAGGCCAAGGCGTTGATAAATTCGACCTCGGAGCTGGCATTGGCGTGGTTGCCCAACTTGTCTTTCAGGCGCTGGATGCGGATGGTATTGACCGCACCCCCACCACCATCGGGCAGCACGCGCGGCAAGAAGAAGCAGGTAAGCCCGCCGGGTGCCTGCGCCAGGATCAGGAAGGCGTCGCACATGGGGGCCGAGAAGAACCATTTGTGGCCGGTGATGCGGTAGCGTGCGCCCCAGGCGTCTTCACCATCGTGCACAGCCTGTGTGGTGTTGGCGCGCACGTCCGATCCGCCCTGCTTCTCGGTCATGCCCATGCCCATGGTGAGCGCGGATTTTTGCGAGAACAGCGCGAGGCGCGGGTCGTACTGCGTGCTCGCCAAACCCTTGCTCCAGTCCGCCCATACCGCTGAATTGCCTCGCAATGCCGGGGTCACGGCGTAGCTCATCGACACGGGGCACAGCACCGAGGGCTCCGCTTCGGTGAACAGCATGAAGCCTGCGGCCCGCTCGGTATGCGCGTGGCCCGTGTCCTGGCGCGACCACGGCGTGGCGTGCAGGCCGTGGCGCAGCGCAGTGCCGATGAGCGCGTGGTAGCTGGGGTGGAACTCCACCACATCGGTGCGATGGCCGAAGCGGTCGTGGGTGCGCAGTTGGGGTTTGTAGGTGTTGGCGAGCCGAGCATGGGTCTGCATTTCGGCCGATCCCATCTCCGCGCCCAGCGCCGCGAGGCCCGCCAGCGGCAGGCTGGGGGCATGCAGGCGCAGCGCGTCCTGCAAGGGCTGGTTGGCGGTGAAGAGGTTCACATCGGCCCAGGGCGTGCTCTGGTTGAACACCTCATGGGTGACGGCAGGGCTGGCAGCGGTCATGGCGGCTCCTCAGGCAGTGGGGCTGTCACCCCGTCTCAGCATTTCGATGTGGGGGATATCGTCTTCCAGGTACTCATCGGACACGGCCTCAAAACCCAGGCTGCCGTAGAAGCCCTGCAGATGGGCCTGCGCGCTGATGCGGATGCCCCGCCCCGGCCATGCCTGGCTGCAGCGAGCGATGCCCTCGGCCATCAGCGCCCTGCCCGTGCCGTTGCCCCGCGCTTCCTTGGCGGTGACCACGCGGCCGATGGAGGGCTCAGGGTAGTTCACGCCCGGGTCCACCACGCGCAGACAGGCTTGCAGCGCACCCGCCTCGTCGTAGCCCAGCAGGTGGTAGGACTGCTTGTCCGCCCCGTCCGGGTCCTGGTAAGGGCCCTGCTCCAGGATGAACACCTTGCAGCGCAGCGCCAGCGCATCGTGCAGGGCGTGCACGCCGAGGTCGTCGAAGCGGGCCCAGGTCCACCGCATTAGAACCTGCTCCCGGCCTTTTCATGGGGTGCGTTGCCCCACAAAGGCAGTGGATGCAAGGCGCCCACCGCAAGCCGCACCGATGTGCGGCGAGGATGGGCAACGCAGCAGACGCTGCCTTTGCGGGGCAACCCGGAGGGCATGGCAGCAAACAGCCACGCTCGTCGTTGCCCACCTTGCCCAGGCGGCCAGCATGGGCTGCGGTGGACGCCTAGATCGTGACTGTTTGCTGTCATGCGCACCCCATGAAAAGGCCGGGAGCAGGTTCTTAGATCAGCTTCACCAGCTGTTTGCCGAAGTTCTTGCCCTTGAGCAAGCCCAGGAAGGCCTCGGGCGCAGAGGCGATGCCCTGCGCAATGGTCTCGCGTGGGCGCAGCTTGCCGGTGCCGACCAGCGTGCCCAGTTCCTTGAGCGCATCAGGCCAGACTTCCATGTGCTCGCTCACAATGAAGCCTTCGACCTTCATGCGGTTGATGAGCATGAGCGCGGGGTTGGCCATGGGCAGCGGTGCGCCGTCGTAGCCAGCGATCATCCCGCACAGGGCAATGCGGCTGAAGGCGTTCATGCGCAGCATGACGGCGTCCATGATCCAGCCGCCCACGTTTTCGAAGTAGCCATCGATGCCGTTGGGGCACGCTTCCTTCAGGGCCTTGGACATGGCCTTCACGTCGCTGTGTTCCTTGTAGTCGATGCAGGCGTCAAAGCCCAGCTCTTCCACTGCGTACTTGCACTTGTCGGCGCCACCGGCAATACCCACCGCACGGCAGCCGCGCGCCTTGGCCAATGCGGCAAACGCGCTGCCCACCGCGCCGGTAGCGGCGCTTACCACCACGGTGTCGCCTTCCTTGGGCGCAATGATCTTGACCAGGCCGTACCAGGCGGTCACGCCAGGCATGCCCACGGCGCCCAGGTAGTGCGACAGCGGCACATGGGTCGTATCGACCTTGCGCAGCGCGCCGGGCTGGTCGGCATTGACCACGCTGTACTCCTGCCAGCCACCCATGCCCACCACCTTGTCGCCCACCGCGTACTTGGGGTGCTTGCTTTCGGCCACTTCGCCCACAGTGCCGCCGATCATGACTTCGCCCAGCGCCTGCGATGCGGCGTAGCTCTTGCTCTCGTTCATGCGGCCGCGCATATAGGGATCCAGGCTCAGAAAGTGGTGGCGTACCAGCACCTCGCCGTCCTTGAGCGCGGGCGTGTCGGTGGCCACCAGCTTGAAGTTGCTGACCACGGCTTCGCCTTGGGGGCGGTTGTCGAGAACGATTTGTTGGTTGCGTGGCATGAGAGGCTCCTTCAGAATGTCTATCACTATAAATTCAATAGCTGCCAGCGCTTATAGATAAAGCGCTAGAGGCCAATTTGACTTAAAAATCTGACTCAATCGGTGGAAATGACCTTGAGGTCATTCACATTGCGCCCATCGACTGGCAGGCGCCGCACGTACTTGAACGTGCCGGTGGCATGGCAACACACCTTGCCCTGCGCGTCATACACCGTGCCTTCGGTAAAAGCCATGGTGGCCGTGCGGTGAATGAGCCGCCCCTTGGCCACCAGCGGCCCGCGTGCGGGCTGCATGAAGCTGGTCTTCATCTCAATGGTGACCACGCCCATGTCGGGCGTCTCGCTGCGCGCCGCCGTGGCCATGGTCACGTCCAGCAGCGTCATCGACGCACCGCCGTGGGTCACGGCAAACGAGTTCAAGTGCTCGGGCTGGGCTTCGTAATGCAGCTCAGACTCGCCGCCTTCCATACGCTGCAGCGTGAAGCCCAGGTGGTGGACAAAGGGAATTTCGACACCGAAACTTTTCAAGGGATTTCCTCAGAACACAAACCTCAAATACTGGCGCGGCCCAGACCAGGGCAGCCGAGCAAGGGCCGCCCCGCAGCGAGGGCTGCGTTCTCCTTCCCGGCGAAGCCGAGAGAAGGGGGAAGGAGCGCAGCGCCTCAGGGGGATGCTCACCCGCCGGTGACGATACTCACGCCCCCGTCCACCGCCAGCCATTGGCCGGTGATGTGCTTGCCCGCATCCGACGCGTACAACGCGCACAGGCCCTTCAAATCTTCATCATCGCCGAGACGGCCCAGCGGGGCGTGGGCGGCCAGCGCTTCCTCGCCCATGGCCTTGAGCGTACCCACCGTCATTTTGCTCGGGAAGAAACCCGGGCAGATGGCATTGACGCGGATGTTGTACGCGCCCCATTCAGCGGCCAGCGCCCGTGTGAAGTTGATCACCGCGCCCTTGGAGGTGTTGTAAGCAATGGTGTTCATGCCCTTGGGGTTGCCGCCCAAGCCTGCGATGGACGCTACGTTGATGATGCTGCCGCTGCGGCGCGCGATCATGCTGTGCTTGGCGATGTGCTGACTCAAGATGAAGTAACCGCGCACGTTGAGGTTCATCACCTTGTCCCACGCGTCCACGGGATGGTCTTCGGCAGGGGCCCCCCAGGCTGCGCCTGCGTTGTTGACGAGGATGTCCACATGGCCCAGGCGCTCCAGGGTCTCGTCGGCCAGGCGCCGGATGTCGTCTTCCTTGGCGCAATCAGCGGCGATCCACCGTGCGTCGATACCCGCAGCCTGCAGGTCGGCGGCAGCCTCTTCCAGGTCAGACGCCTTGCGCGAGCTGAGCATGATCTTGGCACCCGCTTCGCCCAGCGCGTGGGCCAGTTGCAGTCCCAGGCCGCGCGAGCCGCCGGTGACCAGTGCGGTCTTGCCGGTGAGGTCAAACAGTTGTTGGATGGTACGGGTCATGCTGAAAGTCTCCTTCGGTTTTGGATGGATCTGTCGTTGGGTGTTTGCCCCACGCGCCCGAGGATTGTGCGATGCAATGCGGGCGCTTTGTGTCGCGGGGGTGTCGGGTGTTCAGCTAAGAGCCTGCTCAAAATTTTTCTGGAGCCGCACAAGTGCCTTGCCGGGATGGGATGCAAGGCGCGGTGCGCCGCCGATAGCCCGTGCTATCGGCAAGCGCCGCAACGCCGTAGACCGCCCGGCAAGGCACTTGCCCGAAGGGTTGGAGTGAAATCGGGCGATTGGACGCCCCGGCTGCTTGCATGGGCATGAGCCCATGCGGCGCATCCGAAGCATCCACTCATCCCGATTGCACTCCAATGCGGTCTCCAAAAAGACTTTGAGCAGGCTCTAAGGGCCGGGGTCGGTGTGCAACCGGGCCCGCACCGGGATCAGCACCACACCCACCACGGCCAGCACCCCGCCGCCCACGATGAGGCTCCAGCCCAGAGCCTCATCGGTGCGGGCGGTGGCGATGCCCAGTATCAGCGTGAGCAACCCGCCGTAAATCAGCAGCCAGATGAGCTTGTGCAGGCGTTGCAGGGTCAGTTGCGCCGCCATCAAAACGCCTCTTCAGGGAAGGCCGCGCAGGTGGCATCGCGCGTGCTCACCACCTGCAGCCAGGCACCGATCTTGGGCAGCTCGTAGTGGAAGAAAAAGCGCATGCCGCCCATGCGTCCCACGCTCGCGGGCTGGGCCAGATCGGCATCCCGGGCCAGCGTGGCCAGGGCCACGTCCAGCCAAACCCAGGCGAGCACCGTGTGGCCAAAGGCCTGCATGTAAGGCACGGCATTGGCCAGCGCATCGGCAGGCTGGCCCGTGGCCCAGGCGGCCTTGGTGGCGGCGCCCACGTCCTGCAGCGCCTTGCCCAGCGCGTTGGCATGTGCCGCCAGCGCGGGCACCTGGATCGCGCGCTCGATGGTGGCATTGATGCGCCCGGCCAGCAGTTGCAGGCCGCGGCCGCCTTCCATCAGCACCTTGCGGCCCAGCAGGTCCATGGCCTGGATGCCGTGCGTGCCCTCGTGGATCATGTTCAGGCGGTTGTCGCGCCAGTACTGCTCCACCGGGAAATCGCGCGTATAACCGTAGCCGCCATGGATCTGGATGGCCAATGAGTTGGCCTCCAGGCAGAACTCGCTGGGCCAGCTCTTGGCAATGGGGGTGAGCACCTCCAGCAGCAGGCGGGCTTCGTCGGCCGTCGCCGCGTCGCCCGTGTGCTGCTCGTCCACCAGCTTGGCGCAAAACAGGTTGAGCGCGAGCGCCCCTTCGCCATACGACTTCTGGGCCAGCAGCATGCGCTTGACGTCGGCGTGTTCGATGATGCGCACCTGGGGCTGGGCGGCGTCCTTGACCACGGCAGCGGCGCCATCCTTGGGGCCCTGCACCGGGCGCCCTTGGGGCCGGTTCTTGGCGTAGTCCAGGCTGGCGTAGTAGCCCGCCAGCCCCAGCATCGTGGCGGCCATGCCGATGCCGATGCGCGCCTCGTTCATCATGTGGAACATGCAGTGCAGGCCCTTGCCGGGCTGGCCCACCAGGTAGCCCACGGCCCCGGCCTTGCCCTCAACCGGGAACCTGCCTTCACCGAAATTAAGCAGCGTGTTGGTGGTACCGCGCCAGCCCAGCTTGTGGTTGAGGCCCGCCAGCGCCACGTCGTTGCGCACGCCGGTGAGCTTGCCTTCGGTGTCCACCAGTTTCTTGGGCACGATGAACAACGAGATGCCCTTGGTGCCCGGCACCAGCTTGCCGTCCGGCCCCGGGATCTTGGCCAGCACCAGGTGCACGATGTTTTCGGTCAGCTCATGGTCGCCCGAGCTGATCCACATCTTGTTGCCCGTGAGGCGATACCTTGCACCCAATGGGTCGGCCTCGAAGCCATCGCCATCAGGCACTGCGCGCGTGGCCACATCCGACAGCGAGGAGCCCGCCTGCGGCTCGGACAGACACATGGTGCCCGACCAACGCCCGTTGAATTCATTGAGTGCAAACACCTGCTTTTGCGCCTCGGTGCCATGCACCATGAGCAGGTTGGCGTTGCCCGAAGTCAGCAGGTTCGAGCCGATGCTGATGGACGCCACCGCAAAGAAGCTGTTGGCGGCCGCCTCGACGGCATAGGGCAGCTGCATGCCGCCGACCTCGTAGTCCTGCGCGGCCGACAACAGGCCGGATTCTGCGTAGGCCTTGCGCGCCTCGTAGGTCGCCTGGGGCAGGATGACCTTTTCACCGTCGAAGTGTGGCTCCTCGATGTCTACGGTGCGGTTGAAGGGCGCGTACTTCTCGCGAGCGATGCGCTCGCAGGTGTCGAGCACCGCATCGAAGGTTTCGCGCGAGTGGTCTGCAAAACGCGTGCGGACCGTGAGGGACTGGGCATCGAGCCAGTCATACAGCAGAAAGTCGAGCGTGGAACGCAGGGTCATCAGAAGGTCTCCTTGTGGCTGCGTGCATGCCCGATCTCCAATGGCCTGATAGGGCTCAGCGTGCAGGCAGCACGATGTTCTTGAAACACCAGTAGTCCATGTCCGAATCGGGCTTGGGCTGGCAATTGGCTTCTCCGAGCTGCAGGCGTGTGGCACCTGCAGGCAGTGGCGGGAACGTGATCTTGACGAGCTTGTTGCGGCCGGGCTTGACCACATCCATCTTCACGTTGCAGAAAGACAGGCCTCCAATCGACAGCTGCGGCAGCACAGTGCCGGTGCCCAGGTCCTTGAGCGTGAACGCATCGGGCGAGCCAGTGGGTTGCGCACAGGCCTCGAACGATTCATCGGTGGTGTTCTTGACGGCAAGCGTCACCCGCGTCTGTTTGGCGTCCACCACGATGTCCTGCAAAACCACGTCGGAGTCCGACTCCAGCGGCAGCTGGAGCTTGTAGGTCTGGCTCTGGGCATGGGCACCGCATGCAACGGCAAGGGCCGAGAGGGCGACACAGTGGCGAAAGGAAGGAAGCAGACAACGCATGGGAGGTACCGGGTTCGGGATGGAGAAAGGAGACAGGTTCAGTGCCACAGGCAAGCCGGTGGTCGCGCGGATTCTGCCCGCGCCAACCGCGCCGAGGGGCGCATCATGCCCCGGCAAAGCAACAATTTGTAGCCAGCGTCTCTTCACCCCCTCGGCCCTGGTGTCTTCCTCTCATCCCCTTCTACCGGCAGTTCAGGCATCCATCTGAAATTTGCTGGGCGGAAAGCCAACGCATGTGGTCCGCCCATGGGCCTCACCACCGCTGCTTGCGCCACCCACAAAGGGGCAAGCGCACAGCGAACCCGTGAACGTGTCGCCTGTTGCGCAGCCCCCAAGCCAAGTTTTACAGCACTTCGAAAATGCCCGCAGCGCCCATGCCGCCACCAATGCACATCGTCACGCACACCTTCTTCGCACCACGGCGCTTGCCTTCGATAAGCGCGTGGCCCGTGAGGCGCTGGCCCGACACACCGTAGGGGTGGCCCACGGCAATCGCGCCGCCGTTCACGTTCAGGCGGTCGGCCGGAATGCCCAGCTTGTCGCGGCAGTACAGCACCTGCACGGCAAAGGCTTCGTTCAGCTCCCACAGGTCGATGTCCTGCACGGTGAGGCCCAGCTTTTTCAGCACCTTGGGCACGGCAAACACGGGGCCGATGCCCATTTCGTCGGGCTCGCAGCCTGCCACCGCAAAGCCGAGGAAGCGGCCCAGGGGCTTGAGGCCCTTCTTGCTGGCGTACTCTTCGCTGGTCACCACGCAGGCGCCGGCGCCGTCGGAGAACTGGCTGGCGTTGCCGGCAGAGATCAAACCGCCAGGCAGCGCCGAGCGCAGGCCGCTGATGGCTTCTACCGTCGTGCCTTCGCGTGTGCCTTCATCCTTGCTCACGGTGACCTGCTTGGTGATCAGGCCCAGCGTTTTGTCGGCCACACCGGCGGTCACGGTGATGGGGGCGATTTCTGCGTCGAACAAGCCAGCGGCCTGCGCTGCGCAAGCCTTCTGCTGGCTGGCGGCACCGTATTCGTCCATGGCTTCGCGGCCGATGTTGTAGCGCTTGGCCACTTGCTCGGCGGTCTGCAGCATGCTCCAGTAGATCTCGGGCTTTTGCTTGGCCAAGGCCAGGTCCTGGATCATGTGCAGGTTCATCTCCTGCTGCACGCAGGAGATGCTTTCGACACCACCGGCCACGAACACATCGGCTTCGCCAGCGATGATGCGCTGGGCGGCCATGGCAATGGTCTGCAGGCCCGACGAGCAAAAGCGGTTGACGGTGACACCCGACGCCGTAATGGGCAGGCCCGCCTTGAGCGCGATCTGGCGGGCGATGTTGCTGCCGGTGGCACCTTCGGGCGTGGCGCAGCCCATGATGACGTCGTCCACGTCAGCGCCATCAATGCCTGCGCGCAACACGGCGTGCTGAACAGCGTGGCCGCCCAGGGTAGCGCCGTGCGTCATGTTGAAGGAACCCTTCCAGCTCTTGGCGAGCGGGGTGCGGGCGGTGGAAACAATCACTGCGGAGGTCATGTGGAATCCTTTGTTCGGTAAGAAGTTGCGCGCTTACTGGAAGGACTTGCCTTCAGCGGCCAGCTTGGCCAGCAGCGGAGCGGGCTTCCAGAACGCTGCGTCATCCAGCGGGTTCTTGGCGAAACGGTCCATGGCCTGCACCACGTTGAACAGACCCACTTCGCTGGCGTAGTGCATGGGGCCGCCACGGTGGATGGGGAAGCCGTAGCCGGTCAGGTACACCATGTCGATGTCGCCGGACTTGCTGGCAATGCCGTCTTCCAGGATGTGCGCGCCTTCGTTGACCAGTGCGAACACCAGGCGCTGCACGATTTCTTCATCCGAAATCTTGCGCGGCGTGATGCCCAGTTCCTTGCGATGGTCTTCGATCATCTTGTTGACCAGGTCGCTCGGGATCGCGTCACGCTTGCCGGCCTGGTAGTCGTACCAGCCTGCGCCGGTCTTCTGGCCGAAGCGGCCCAGTTCACACAGCTTGTCGGCCGTGCGGCTGTACTTCATGTCGGCACGTTCGACGGAGCGGCGCTTGCGGATGGCCCAGCCAATGTCGTTGCCCGCCAGGTCGCCCATGCGGAACGGGCCCATGGCAAAGCCAAACTTTTCAATGGCCTTGTCCACTTGCTGGGGCGTGCAGCCTTCGTCCAGCAGGAAGCCAGCCTGGCGGCTGTACTGCTCGATCATGCGGTTGCCGATGAAACCATCGCACACGCCCGAGACCACTGAAGTCTTCTTGATCTTCTTGCCGATGGCCATCACCGTGGCCAGCACGTCCTTGGCGGTCTCCTTGCCACGCACCACTTCCAGCAGCTTCATCACGTTGGCAGGGCTGAAGAAGTGCATGCCCACCACGTCCTGCGGACGCTTGGTAAACGCTGCGATCTTGTCCACGTTAAGCGTGGAGGTGTTGGAGGCCAGGATGGCGCCGGGCTTGGCCACGGCGTCGAGTTGCTTGAACACGGCTTCCTTGACGCCCATCTCTTCGAACACGGCTTCGATGATGAGGTCGCAGTCCTTGAGATCGTCGTAGCTCAGCGTGGTGCTCAGCAGGGCCATGCGCTGCTCGTACTTGTCCTGCTTGAGCTTGCCCTTCTTGACCTGGGCTTCGTAGTTCTTCTTGATCGTGGCCACGCCACGGTCCAGGGCTTCCTGCTTCATTTCCAGGATCTTGACGGGGATGCCTGCGTTCAGGAAGTTCATGGAAATGCCGCCGCCCATGGTGCCCGCGCCAATCACGCCCACCAGCTTGATGTCGCGCTTGGGGGTGTCGGATGCGACATCAGGGATCTTGCTCGCCGCACGCTCGGCCATGAACAGGTGGCGCAGTGCGCGCGACTCCGGCGTCCACATCAGGTTGATGAAGATCTCGCGCTCGACCAGCATGCCTTCTGCGAACTTCTTCTTGGTGGCGGCTTCAACAGCGTCCACGCACTTGGCGGGTGCGGGGAAGTTCTTGGCCATGCCCTTGACCATGTTGCGCGCGAACTGGAAGTACGCGTCGCCTTCGGGGTGCTTGCAGGGGAAGTTGCGCACCAGGGGCAGCGGGCGGGCATCGGCCACGCTCTGCGCGAATGCCAGGGCTTCTGCCGCCAGCGACTCGACCGACGCTGCCATCTTGTCAAACAGCTTCTGGCCGGGCACGGCACCAATCATTTCACTCTTGACGGGCTCGCCGCTCACGATGAGGTTGAGCGCGGCTTCAACACCGATCACGCGTGGCAGGCGCTGCGTGCCGCCCGCGCCGGGGATCAGGCCCAGCTTGACTTCTGGCAGTGCAATCGAGCAGCCAGGCGCCGCAATGCGGTAGTGGCAACCCAGGGCCAGCTCCAGCCCGCCGCCCATGGCGACGCTGTGCATGGCAGCCACGACGGGCTTGGCCGAGTTTTCAATGGCGGCAATCACCGACAGCAGGTTGGGTTCTTGCAGTGACTTGTCGGTGCCGAACTCCTTGATGTCGGCGCCGCCAGAGAACGCACCACCGGCACCGGTGATCACGATGGACGTGACCGCTGCATCGGCATTGGCACGGCCAAGGCCGTCCACGATGCCCTGGCGGGTCGCCAGACCGAGTCCGTTGACGGGAGGGTTGGCCATGGTGATCACGGCAACGGAGCCGTGGACTTTGTATTCAGCGGTCATGGTGCTGTTGTTCCTTGGAAAGTGAAAAAGAACGATCGTGCGTTTTTATTGTAGAGACTTCAAACCCATTTGGCGTGTCAATTTGTCCCGGGCGGGACAAGGGGGTTTGCAGTGCAACATTTGGCAAAGCAAAAAAAGAGGCGCCTTCAGCTATCGGGCGCCTCTTTTAGCCATGGTTCTTCAGAAATCGTCAGACTTCAAGCCATTCCTTGCGGATGTAGTTGTCGGCCCGCAGGCTGTCCGGCGTGCCCTGGAACACGATGGAGCCGTGGCCCATCACCAGTGCACGGTCTGAGATCTTCATGGCGATGGTCAGCTTCTGCTCGATCAGCAGCACCGAGATACCCCGCGCCTTGATGGTCTGCAGGTACTGCCCCACCAGCTCGACAATCTTGGGGGCCAAGCCTTCGGTGGGCTCGTCGATGATGATCAGGTCGGGGTCGCCCATAAGCGTGCGGCACAGCGTAAGCATCTGCTGCTCGCCGCCCGACATCACGCCCGCCTCGGTGTGCTGGCGCTCCTTGAGGCGCGGGAACATCTCGTACATGTCGTCAAACGACCAGCGGCTACCCTTGCCTTTGCCCTTCTGGCCCAGCAGCAAGTTCTGGTGCACGGTGAGGTTGGGGAACACATCGCGGCTTTCGGGCACGTAGCCCACCCCCAGGTGGGCGATCTCGTAAGCCTTCTTGCCGTTGAGGTCCTGCCCCTTCCAGTTCAGCGTGCCCTCCCAGTCCACCAGGCCCATGATGGCCTTGGCGGTGGTGGAGCGGCCCGAGCCGTTGCGCCCCAGCAGGGCCACGATTTCACCGGGTTGTACGTCGAAGGTCACGCCATGCAGCACATGGCTCTTGCCGTAATAGGCGTGGAGATTTTCGATTTTCAGCATGTCAATGTCCCGCCCCTTGCTCGTCCGCAACGACAGAGCCCAGATAGGCCTCCTGCACGCGCTGGTTGGCGCGCACCTTGTCGGGCGTGTCATAGGCAATGACCTCGCCATAGACCACCACAGCAATCTTGTCCGCCAGGCCAAAGACCACGCCCATGTCATGCTCCACCGTCAGCAGCGTGCGGCCTTCGGTCACTTCCTTGATGAGGTGGATGAAGCGCGTGGTCTCGGTCTTGCTCATGCCGGCCGTGGGCTCGTCGAGCAGGATCACGTTGGCACCACCCGCGATGGTGATGCCGATCTCCAGGGCGCGCTGCTCGGCATAGGTGAGGTTCATCGCCAGCGTGTCGCGCTTCTTGTCGAGCTTGATCATTTCCATGAGCTGCTTGGCGCGCTCATTGGCATCGTGCAGGTTCGACAGGAAACGCAGGAACGTGTACTTGTAGCCCATGCTCCAGAGCACACCGCAGCGCAGATTCTCGAACACCGAGAGCTTGGGAAAGATGTTCGTGATCTGGAAGCTGCGCGACAGCCCCTTGCGGTTGATCTCATACGGTGCCAGCCCGTTGATGCGCTGGCCGTTGAGAATCACATCCCCGCTTGTGGGCGCAAAACGCCCACTGATGAGGTTGAACAGCGTGGACTTGCCCGCGCCATTGGGGCCGATGATGGCCACGCGTTCGCCCGAGGCCACGGACAGGTTCACGCCACGGATAATTTCCGTCTTGCCAAAGCTCTTGCGCAGGTCGCGCAGTTCCAGGGCATAGGTGGTGTTGGTTGGGTTGTCAGCTGCCATGTTTACAGCGCCTCCCCACGCTTGATTTCATGTTCGATCTCTTCCTGGATCGTGCTCCACTGCCGCAGGAACTGGCGGCGGCAGAGTTCAAAAAGTCCAAAGCCCGTGACCATCACGAAAATGGCGCCAAACCAGCTCGTAAAGCCCGCGGCATTGAGCGTGGCCCCCAGGAACGTCAGTTCTGGCCCCAGGGCCGCGTTGAGCTGCAGGTGGTAGGTCATCTCGATCATGCAGGCTGCGCCCATCACCCCCACCAGCGCCGTGCCGCCCAGCGCCAGGTAAGAACTCCAGAGCTGGCGCAGCTTGCCGTACTTGGCCAGCCGCAGGTTCATCATGATCAGGCTGGCAATCCCTCCGGGCGCATACATCACCATGAACAGGAACACCAGGCCCAGGTACAACAACCATGCCTTGGACAGTTCGGACAGCAACACCGACGCCAGCACCAACAGCACCGCGCCGATGATGGGGCCGAAGAAGAACGTTGCCCCGCCGAGGAAGGTAAACAGCAGATAGCCGCCGGAGCGAATCACGCTCAGGCTGTCAGCTCCCGTGATGATCTCGAAGTTGATGGTGGCCAGCCCACCTCCGATGCCAGCAAAAAAGCCCGCGATGATGAACGCGAAGTAGCGCACACGCTGCGTGTTGTAGCCGATGAACTCGACGCGCTCGGGGTTGTCGCGCACAGCGTTCAGGATGCGGCCCAGCGGCGTGCCGGTGAATGCAAACATGGCGGCAGTGCAGACAAAGCAGTACGCTGCAATCAGGTAGTACACCTGAATCGCAGGCCCGAAACTGATGCCAAAGAAGGCTTTGCCATACACCCGGTCCGTGGTGATGCCGCCTTCTCCGCCGAAGAACTCGGGGAACATCAGCGCCATGGAAGCCACCAGTTCGCCAATACCCAGCGTGATCATGGCGAAGGTGGTGCCCGACTTCTTGGTAGTGACAAAACCGAGCAGGATGGCAAAAAATGCCCCTGCCAGTCCGCCCACCAGTGGGATGAAAACCAGCGGAATGTGCACAGAGCCCTTGGTCGCCATGTTCATTGCATGAATGGCGATGAACGAACCCAGGCCCGTGTAGACCGCATGGCCAAAGCTCAGCATGCCGCCCTGCCCCAGCAGGATGTTGTAGGACAGGCAGATGATGATCAGGTAGCCGATCTGCGAGAGCATGGTCAGCGCCAGGCTGCTGCGAAACAGCATGGGCGCCACGATGAGCATGACCGCGAACAACGTCCAGATGATGAGGCGCCCGACGTTCCAGGGCTTGAACCGGTAGTGCGACGTGGCGCTGGAAGCGACAGTAGTGGTTGTAGTGGAATTCATGGCATCAGTCCTCCCGCGTGCCCAGCAAGCCCTTGGGGCGGAAGATCAGGATCAGCACGAGGAACAGGTAAGGCAAGATGGGCGCAACCTGGGAAATCGTGAGCTTGAGCAAGGGGTAGCCGAAGGTTTGGTCCGTCACCGCCACGCCCACGGCCTTGAAGACATGGATCAGAGAGTAGTCCAGCGCCACGGCAAAGGTCTGCACCAGACCGATGAGCAGCGATGCCAGGAAGGCCCCTGCCAGCGAGCCCATGCCACCCACCACCACCACGACAAAGATGATGGAACCCACTGAGGCCGCCATCGCAGGCTCGGTGACATAGGTGTTGCCACCGATCACCCCCGCCAGGCCGGCCAGCGCGGCACCACCGCCAAACACCAGCATGAAGACGCGCGGCACGTTGTGGCCCAGCGCCTCGACCATCTCAGGGTACTTGAGGGCGGCCTGGATGACGAGACCGATGCGCGTGCGTGTGAGCAGCAGCCACACCGACACCAGCATCAGCAGGGCCACGAGCATCACAAACGAGCGCGACTTGGGAAATTGCGTGCCATAGAGCGAAAACAGCGGACCCTGCAATTGCTCGGGCAGGCCATAAGGCACGGTGGAACGGCCCCAGACCAGTTGCACCACTTCCAGAATGAGGTAGGACAGGCCGAACGTGACCAGCAGTTCGGGCACGTGGCCGAACTTGTGCACCCGGCGCAGGCAATAGCGCTCGAACGCGGCCCCCAGCGCAAACACGACGAGGGGTGCCAGCACCAGCGCTGGCCAGAAGCCCACCACCCCGGAGATGGTGAACGCGAAGTAGGCACCCAGCATGTAGAAGCTGGTGTGTGCAAAGTTGAGCACGCCCATCATGCTGAAGATCAGCGTGAGGCCGGAACTCAGCATGAACAGCAGGAGCCCGTAGCTCACGCCGTTCAGCAAAGAGATCACGAAAAACTCAGGATTCATTGGAATTTTTCACTGCAGGGGTAAAAAAAAGGCCCGAGTGGTCGGGCCTCGAAGCGATTGCGCAAGGCTTACGGGCGCTTCATCTGGCACGACGTGGGCGTGCTCGCCACATAGGGCTCGTAGTACTTCACAGGCACAAAGGTGTAACCCGTGTTTTCAGAGTCGATCGGGAACTTGCCGCCAGCCTTCTCCCACTTGGAGATGAACAGGCCCTGCTGCAGTTGGTGATCGGTCTTGCGCATCTCGACTTCGCCATTGAAGCTCTTGAACTTCATGCCCTCGAACGCAGCAGCCACCTTGACCGGATCGGTCGACTTGGCCTTGGTAAAACCTTCGGACAGCATCGTGAACGCGTGGTAAACCGCGCCTGTGTACATGTCGTCGTTGAACTTCTTCTTGTAGTCCACCACGATCTGGTTCAGCGGCCCGGGCAGGTTCATGTGGGCATAGGCCACCATGTAGACGCGCCCTGCTGCGGCCGATCCCATAGCGGTGGGGCTGCCAGTGACCGAGCCGTAGTAGGTGTAGAAGTTGACGTTGTTCAGGCCCGCGTCGTTGGCGGCCTTGATCAGCAGCGCCAGATCAGAACCCCAGTTGCCGGTGATCACGCTGTCGGCGCCCGACTGCTTGATCTTGGCAATGTAGGGAGAGAAATCACGCACCTGAGCCAGCGGGTGCAGATCGTCGCCGACGAACTGCACGTCAGGGCGCTTGCGCTGCATCATTTCCTTGGCGAACTTGGAGACCTGGTGGCCGTGCGAGTAGTTCTGGTTGATCAGGTAGACCTTCTTGACCTCGGGCATGTCCTTCATGTACGTGGTCAGGGCTTCCATCTTCATGGAGGTGTCAGCGTCCAAGCGGAAGTGCCAGTAGCTGCACTTGCTGTTGGTGAGGTCGGGGTCCACGGCAGCGTAGTTCAGGAACAGGACTTCCTTGCCAGGGTTGCGCGCGTTGTGCTTTTCCAGCGCATCCATGATCGCCAGTGCGGGGCCGGAGCCGTTGCCCTGCACCACGTAGCGCGCACCCTGGTCCATGGCCGAGCGCAGGGCGCTGGTGGTTTCCTGGGGACTGAGTTTGTTGTCGATGCCGATGATTTCGAATTTGACGCCTGCAGGGTTCTTCTTGTTGAACTCTTCTGCGATGAACTGGAAGCTCTTGAGCTGGTTCGTTCCCACTGCCGCCATCAGGCCAGACAGGGGGTCGAGCCAGGCGATTTTCACCGTCTCGCCCTTTTGAGCGAAGGCCCCGCCAGCGCTTGCCAAGATTACCGAGGCTGCTACAGCCTTAATAGCGAACTTCATGCTTTTGTCTCCTTGTAAATCGACACAACGCAGCGTACCGCGTTGCAACAAAGCGATGCTCAGGGATTGCCCCTACCAGCGTCGCACACGTGACTGGCGCAGCACTCCCCCGAGCGCGCACCAGCCTGGGGCAATGCAAAAAATGGCGTTCGCAAGCGATGCGCGCATGTGCACTGCCCCACCCTGATCACAGGCCTGGAAGCTTGTAATCCTTGAGCTGCTCACGCAGCTTGGTCTTGAGCATCTTGCCGGTGGCGCCCAATGGAATGGCATCGACGAACACCACGTCATCGGGGATCTGCCACTTGGCAGTCTTGCCTTCGTAGAAGGCCAGCAGCTCTTCGCGCGTCACCTCGGTGCCCGGCCGCTTGACCACGGCCACGATGGGGCGCTCGTCCCACTTGGGGTGGGGCATACCCACACAGGCCGCCATGGCAATTGCGGGGTGGGCCATCGCAATGTTCTCGATGTCGATGGAACTGATCCACTCGCCACCGGACTTGATCACATCCTTGCTGCGGTCGGTGATCTGCATGAAGCCGTCAGCGTCGATGGTGGCCACATCGCCCGTGGGGAACCAGCCCCGGCCCTGCGCGTCTTTGACGAGTGGATTGCCGCCCTCGCCCTTGAAATAGCTGCCGACGATCCACGGCCCCTTGACCAGCAAATCCCCGTAGGTCTTGCCATCCCAAGGCAACTCGCTGCCGTCGCCCCCCACGATCTTCATGTCCACACCGTAGATCGCGCGGCCCTGCTTTTGCAGGATCTTCATCTGGTCATCCTTGGACATGGCCAGGTGCTTGTTCTTCAAGGTGCACAGCGTGCCCAGCGGGCTCATCTCGGTCATGCCCCAGGCGTGCAGCACCTCCACGCCGTAGTCTTCCTTGAAGGCATGGATCATGGCGGGCGGGCAGGCTGAGCCACCGATGACAGTGCGGCGCAGCGTGGAGAACTTCAGACCCGCAGGCTTCATGTGGCCCAGCATCATCTGCCATACGGTGGGCACGCCAGCTGCGTAGGTGACCTTCTCGCCTTCGATCAGTTCGTAAATCGACTTGCCATCCATGGCGGGACCAGGGAACACCAGCTTGCAACCCGTGAGTGCCGCCGAGTAAGGAATGCCCCAGGCATTGACGTGGAACATGGGCACCACCGGCAGCACGGAGTCGCGTGCGGAAAGGCACATCACATCAGGCAGCGCTGCCGCATAGGCATGCAGCGTGGTCGAACGATGGCTGTACAGCGCGGCCTTGGGGTTACCTGTGGTGCCGCTCGTGTAGCACATGCTCGACGCGGAGTTCTCGTCAAACTCGGGCCAGGCGTAGTCGGGCGACTGCGCACCGATCCAGGCTTCGTAACTGGTGAGGCCAGGGATGCCTGAATCCGCAGGCAGCTTGTCGGCATCACACAGCGCCACCCACTTCTTCACCGTGGGGCACCTGGCATGCACGGCCTGCACGAGGGGCAGAAAGGTCACGTCAAAACACAGCACCTGGTCTTCGGCATGGTTCATGATCCACGCAATCTGGTCGGGGTGCAGGCGCGGGTTCACGGTGTGCAGCACACGGCCCGAGCCGCTCACACCGAAGTACATCTCCATGTGGCGGTAGCCGTTCCAGGCCAGCGTGGCTACGCGGTCGCTGAACTGCAGCTTCATTTCATCCAGCGCATTGGCCAGGCGGCGTGCGCGGACAGCCAGGTCGCGGTAGGTGTAGCGATGGATGTCGCCCTCGACCCGGCGGGACACGATTTCGGCGTCGCCATGGTGGCGCTCGGCGAACTCGATCAGCGACGAAATCAGCAACGGTTGGCTCTGCATCAGGCCCAGCATGTGTGCTCCTTGGATGTTGTAGTGAAGGGAACGATCATCGTAGCGCGGGGGTTCTCATGGCGGTGTCGCCCAGGCAAGCGGCCCCGCCAGACCGACACCCCCAACAGGGGTTCAGTGTGCGCGTGTCCAGCGTGCCTGCCAACACCTGTCGTCCCGTTGACAAAGGGCAAGGGAATACCCTGAACGTACGGCCCCCGAACAACGACAATCACGCCCATGCTCAGCTCCGCGCCGTCCGCACAGCGATTCATCGAAGCCCAGCCCTGGTTTGCAGGTGTCCCCGTGGCCCTGCAGGAGAGGCTGCGCGACGAGGTGTCCGTGCAGCACGCCGACAAGGGCACAGTGATGATGCCGGCCGGCAGCGCGGTGCAAGGCTGGCACGCAGTGTTGTCAGGCTTGGTGATGCTGCAAAGCCCCGCCAGCCAGGGCCGCGCCTCTGCGTTCATCGGAGTACCCGATGGCGAGTGGTTTGGCGAAGGCTCAGCCATGAAACCCGAGCCCCGCCGGTACCACGTGGTGGCGTTGCGGCCCACCACGCTGCTGTGCCTGCCTCTGCCACTGTTTGTCACGCTGCGCGAGACCAGCCTGGGCTTCAACCAGTTTCTGGTGCAGCACCTGAACATGCGGCTGGGCCAGGCCATGACGATCATCGAGGCAGGGCGCACGCAATCCCCCGAACACCGCGTGGCGCTGTACCTGAGCCGCCTGTTCTGGCGCAGCACACGTCGGCTGAACCTCACGCAGGAAGAGCTCGGCCAACTGGTGGGCCTGTCACGCCAGACGGTGAACAAGGTACTGCGTGTGCTGGAAGGCCGGGGCATCGTGTCGCTGGACTTCGGCCGTGTGGCTATCGTGGACGACGAGGCGCTGAACGCGTACCTCGCCGCCACCGCGGCCCGCTGACGCATTGCAAAGTGCACAGGCACGTTCACCCTCATCCCTCTCACTGCACGCTCAGGCGCACGGCCTTCTGGTCGGCGTCGAACACGAGCCGACTGGGCCACGGCGTCCAGTTTTGGTTGACCGTTGCGTTGTTCGGGTTGCCCGTGTGCACAAATGCACGCATGGTGTCCATCATCGCGCGCGACAGCGCCAGTCGGCCGGGCTGATTGGCCGTGCTGTTGGTGGCCTTGGCAAAGACCGAAGGTCCAAAGTTGCCGAACAGGAACGGCAGGTCAAACGCATGCGCCGCGCCGTACACATCGTTCCAGGGCGCGGGCTGCTGGGCCCAGTTGAACTGGTAGCTCCATACCGTGGATTGCTGACTGCGCAGGGTATTGAGCAGGTTGTCGCGGCTCGGATCGATGAACACACTGCCCAGCAGGCGGGTGCGCGCGTTGTAGCCCGTGCCGGGCGCCGTGACCGGCAGGTAAGAGGCATCCAGGATGTCGCCAGCCGTGAGCGTGGTAGGAGCATCGGGGTTGAAGTTCTGCATCATCACAAAGCGCTCGGCGTCGGAGATCTTCATGCCCGGCTTGCCGCCCAGCAGTGCCAGGAAAGGCGCAAACAGCTTGCCCTCCTCGCCCGTGTAGCCAGACAGCACGGGCACCTTGTGATAGCGGCCAGCGCCCATTTCTGCGATCGGGTCTGCGGGCACCACCACGCCATCAGGGATGGGGCCCGAGCCCGTGAGACCGTTCTTGAGCGCCGTCTGCAGCACTACCCGCGCGTCCTTGCCACGCAGGTAGCTGGCTACCTGCGCAGGGGGCCATCCCGCAACGAGCGCCTGTGCATCGGCAAGCGCAGGCGCCAGGCCATCAGCCAGCGCCAGATGCGCCAGCAGCATGCCCGCCTGCGCGGTGTACCGGGAGGCCGGGTTGAGCGTGGGAATCGAACCGGGCGGCAGGTTCGTCGCCAGCGAAATTCCGCCGCTGACCGGTACGAGCTTGTGGAACAACCCCGCGGCCTGGGGCGCGACCAGCAGCGCCAGCGCGTTGATGGCGCCCGCGGACTGCCCCATCAGCGTGACATTGCCAGCATTGCCGCCAAAGCTGGCAATATTGTTCTGGATGAAGCGAAGTGCCTGCACGTTGTCGAGCAGCGCGTAGTTGCCGGTGTAGGGCTGCGTGCCGGTGTGCAGTAGCGGCATCTGGAAGTAGCCCAGAACGTCGAGCCGGTAGTTGGCCGTGACCACCACGGCGTTGGCAGACCGTGCCAGCGCAGCGCCGTCGTAGACGGGATCTGCCGTATAGCCCGAGATGGCACTGCCGCCATGGAGGAACAGCAGCACAGGCAGCTTGTCTTGCGAGGTGGCTGGGCGCCAGATATTGAGGGTCAGGCAGTCCTCGCTGCCTACCGGCGTGCCCAGGGTCTCGCCAATCGTGTTGTCAAACCGGTTGTTGGCACCGGGGCCGTAGATGCGGCCCATTTGCAGGCAGGCACTGCCAAAACGTGTGGCGTCACGCTCTCCGGACCAGGCGGCCGGGGCTGCGGGCGGTTGCCAGCGCAGCTCGCCCACGGGTGGCTTGGCAAACGGAACACCTTTCCATGCGTAGGTGCCAGTCACCGCACTGTCGTCCACGCCGCGCAAGGTGCCGTACACCGTCTCGCGCACCTCGGGCGCAGAGCCGGAACCACCGCCGCAGCCCACCATTGCTGCGGCCGAAAACACCGCTCCCAACCATTGCAAACGCCAGCGCGAATCGACCATGTCTTGTCTCCTTGGGGGTTTTCAGGAATGGGTCGGACCTCTGTCTGCAGTCACACTACGGGCAGGGCACAACCTCGGAGGCGATTGTGGGAACCAGGTGGCGTTTGGCTACTATCGCAACCTTGCCAAAACACTGACTTCAGGCCACCACCGCGCGTAAACCCTGATCCGCCATTTCTTCTATTCGCCACCCCATGACTCCCCGCACAAGCTCTGCCGCCTGGGTGCGCGGCATCACCGACATGATGGCCGCCGAAGGCTTGCCTGCTGCCGAGTTATGCGCCGAAGCGGGCATCAATCTGGCGGCGCTGCAACTGCCACAAACCCGTGTGGACGTGGACAAGATCAGCCGCCTGTGGGAGCTGGCGGTGGCACGTTCGGGCAAGGTGGCGCTGGGGCTGTGCCCGCAGCTCACGGCGCGCTACGGCAATGTGGATGTGGTGGGCTACGCGCTGGCGTCCGGCCCCAACCTGCTGGTGGGTTTTCAGCACCTCACGCGCCATATGGCGGTGATCTCGGACTGCACCACCTTCGCGCTGGATCACGATGCACGCGGCTACTGGATCTCCATCGCGCACATCGGCGCCACCCGCCCCATTCCGCGCCAGCGTGTCGAATACGCCCTGCTCACACTGTTCACGCTGTGCTGCTGGCTCACACGCCGGGAGCTTCGCCCTCTGGCTGTGGAGCTGACCACGCCACAACCCGCCGCCACCGGTGAGGCGCCCTACCACGTGGCGTTTGGCATGCTGCCCCGCTTCGGGCAGGCAGCCAACCGGTTCCTGCTGGCCGAGGCCGATCTGCGGGCCGACATCCCCACGCACAACCCCAGCCTGTGGGCCCTGCACGAGCGGCTGGTAGAGACCGAACTGGACCACCTGGGCCAGTCTCTCACCAGCACACGCGTGCGTACCGAGGTAGCCCGCATCCTGCACCGGGGCGAGCCCCGCCGCGAAGACGTGGCCGCGCGCCTGCACCTGACGGACCGCACGCTGCAGCGGCGCCTGCAGGCCGAATCCGTGAGCTACCAGCAGTTGCTGGACGACACCCGCTGTGAACTGGCACGCCAGTACCTCTGCGACGAGCGCCGAAGCCTGGCCGAGGTGGCCGACCTGCTGGGCTTTGCCGACCAGAGCAACCTGTTTCGGGCCTGCAAGCGCTGGTTTGGCCTCCCGCCGGGCCAGTACCGCGCGCAGGTGCTGTACCCCGAGGCCGAAGGCCAAGACTCTACCCAGGCCGCATAGGCCGGGCCGTGGTCCAAGGCCCTGCAAGCGCCGGGGCATCCGGGGTGCGAGACAATCCACCCATGAACCTGCCTGCCGAAAGCGCGACCCCCACCGCCGATATCGGCCTGGCCTGGAAGCACGGATTTACCGCCCTGGGACCAGACTTTTTCACCGAACTGCGCCCCACTCCGCTGCCCGCCCCCCACTGGGTGGGCAGCAGCACTGCCGTTGCACAGCTGATCGGCCTGAACGCTGACTGGCTGCAGCGGGACGAAGCCCTGCAAGCCTTCACCGGCAATACGCTGCTTGCAGGCTCTCGGCCCCTGGCCAGCGTCTACAGCGGCCACCAGTTCGGCGTGTGGGCCGGCCAACTGGGTGATGGCCGGGCCATCTTGCTGGGAGAAACTGCGGCGGGCCTCGAAATCCAGCTCAAGGGCGCTGGCCGCACCCCCTACTCCCGCATGGGCGACGGGCGCGCTGTGCTGCGCTCCAGCATCCGCGAATTCCTGTGCAGCGAGGCCATGCATGGCCTGGGCATTCCGACATCGCGCGCACTGTGCATCACCGGTTCGCCCGCACCCGTGCGCCGCGAAGAGGTTGAGACGGCCTCCGTAGTGACGCGGGTGGCCCCCAGCTTTGTGCGTTTTGGCCATTTCGAGCACTTCGCGGCCAACGACCTGCAAGCACAGCTCAAGACCTTGGCCGACTACGTTATCGACCGCTACTACCCCGAATGCCGGGACACCCGCGACTTCGGCGGCAACGCGTATGCCGCCCTGCTACAGGCCGTGAGCGAACGCACCGCACACCTGATGGCACAGTGGCAGGGAGTGGGCTTTTGCCATGGGGTGATGAACACCGACAACATGAGCATCCTGGGGCTGACCATTGACTACGGTCCTTTCCAGTTTCTGGACGCCTTTGTGCCCGGCCATGTGTGCAACCACAGCGACAACCAGGGCCGCTATGCCTACAACCGCCAGCCCAATGTGGCGTACTGGAACCTGTTCTGCCTGGCGCAGGCTTTGTTGCCGCTGATCGGCGACCCGGAGCTGGCAAAAGGTGCCCTGGAGTCCTACAAAACCGTCTTCCCGGTAGCGTTCATGGCCCGCATGCGCAGCAAACTGGGGCTGGCCCAGGCACGCGAGAAAGATGCAGAACTGATCGACGGCATCTTGGTGCTGCTGGCCCAGAACGCCGTGGACTACACCATCTTCTGGCGCCGCCTGTCGCACGCGGTGCAGCAGAACGATTTTGAGCCGGTGCGCGACCTGTTCGCCGACCGAACCACCTTTGACGGCTGGTTGCTATCATATTCAGAGCTATTGGCGCTTAATAATCAAGCGCTGGCGGCCAATTTGATGCTAAAAACCAATCCCAAGTTTGTTTTGCGCAACCACCTGGGCGAGCAGGCCATCCGTGCCGCGAAACTTGGCGACTTCAGCGAACTCCAAACCCTGCAGCGGCTGCTGGAGCACCCCTTTGACGAGCACCCCGGGCACGACGCCTACGCAGCCTTCCCGCCCGACTGGGCCTCTTCCATCGAGATCAGCTGTTCATCATGACCTACCCCGTTCAGAAATCCGATGCCGAATGGCAAGCCATCCTCAAGGGCAAGGGCGCCGAGCCCGTCGCGTTGCAGGTGACGCGCCACGCCGCCACCGAGCGGCCATTCACCGGAAAATACGAAGCCCATTGGGCCGATGGCAGCTACCACTGCATCTGCTGCGATGCGAAACTGTTCGATTCCGTCACCAAGTTCGACGCCGGCTGCGGCTGGCCCAGCTTCTCGCAAGCCATCCCCGGCGCCATTACCGAGATCGTGGACCGCAGCCATGGCATGGTCCGCACGGAGACCGTGTGTGCACAATGCGGGGCCCACCTGGGCCATGTCTTTGAAGATGGCCCCACCCCCACCGGCCTGCGCTACTGCATGAACTCGGCCTCGCTGGATTTCGAATCCGGCAAGGACTGAGCCCCGAGACCCGCCCCCTGACCCCATGAAAATTCTGATCGACTTCTTCCCCATCCTGCTGTTCTTCGGGGCCTACAAGTTCTATGGCATCTATGTGGGCACTGCAGTGCTGATGGGTGCCACGGTCGCTCAAATGGCGCTGATCTACGCCATCGACCGGCGCCTGCAGACCATGCACAAGGTCACCCTGGTGCTGATCCTGCTGTTCGGCACGCTCACGCTGGTGCTGCAGGACGACCGCTTCATCAAGTGGAAGCCCACGGTGCTCTACGGCGCCATGTCCATCGCCCTCGCGGTGGCGGTGTGGGCCATGAAGAAGAACTTCCTCAAGATGCTGCTGGGCAGCCAGCTGACGCTGCCGGAGAGCGTGTGGCACCGGCTGAACGTCGCCTGGATCGTGTACTGCGCCTTCATGTCGGCCATCAACGCGTATGTCGTCGTCAACTTCAGCACCGAGGCCTGGGTGGATTTCAAGCTCTGGGGCTACGCCTTCCCGCTGGTCTTCCTGGTGGGCCAGGGCATCTATGTGGCGCCCCACATCAAGGGCGACGAAGGCGACGAGCCTGCTGCCTGAAGGACAACCTGCCATGACCACCCTCGCTCAGCAAATGCACCAGACCCTGGCGGACCGTCTTACACCCACCGCCCTGGAAGTGCTTGATGAAAGTGCCGCCCATGCAGGGCACGCGGGCGCCAACGGCACCGGCTTTGGCACCCATTTTCGGGTGCGCATTTCGTCACCTTCGTTTACAGGCAAGCCCCGCGTCGCACAGCATCGCCTTGTGTATGATGCGCTGCAAGAATTTATTGACCAAGGCGTTCACGCCGTCGCCATTGAAGTTCTCTGAACCGGCCCCCATATCCTCTGTTGCCGGAACTCAGCTGGCAAACAACCTCTCATTTTTTGGATTCCGCATGAAGAAACAGCTCCTGTCCGGCCTCGTGGCCGCTGCCGTGCTGGGCACGTTGGCCCTGCCCGTTTCCGCCCAGAATGTCGCCATCGTCAATGGCAAGGCCGTGCCAAAAGAGCGCGTTGAAGCCCTCAAGCAGCAGGTGGAACGCTCGGGCCGTCCTGTAACGCCTGACATCGAAGGCCAGATCAAGGAAGAAGTCATCACCCGCGAAATCTTCATGCAGGAAGCGCAAAAGCGCGGCCTGGAAGGCTCGGCAGACTACAAGGCACAAATGGATCTGGCCCGCCAGACCATCCTGATCCGCGAACTGTTCGCCGACTACCAGAAAAAGAACCCCGTGACCGACGCCGAGATCCAGGCCGAGTACGACAAGTTCGTGGCAGCCAACAGCGGCAAGGAATACAAGGCCAGCCACATCCTGGTGGAAAAGGAAGCGGATGCCAAGGCCATCATCGCCTCCATCAAGAAGGGCGCCAAGTTTGAAGACATCGCCAAGAAGCAGTCCAAGGACCCAGGTTCTGGCGCCAAGGGTGGCGACCTGGATTGGGCCAATCCTTCGAGCTACGTGAGCGAATTCACGGAAGCCCTGGTCAAGCTCCAAAAGGGCAAGATGACCGACGCTCCCGTGAAGAGCCAGTTCGGCTGGCACGTTATCCGCCTGGACGACGTGCGCCAGGCAGAACTGCCCAAGCTGGAAGAAGTGAAGCCCCAGGTGGCCCAGCAACTGCAACAGCAAAAGCTGGCCAAGTTCCAGGAAGACCTGCGCGCCAAGGCGAAGGTCGAGTAACTGGAAAGGCAACTGCGCATCTGCTTTGGCAATGCACTCAAAAAACGCGGCCCAGGCCGCGTTTTTTTATGGGCGGGTGGAAAACCGCCCCACGGTGACCGGAGCGGCAGCGGGGCCTATGGGTGCAGACCCCAGAGCGGTCCCCGGCCCACTAACCCTTCGTTATCCAGGCTACTGCCATCAGCAGCCCAATCATGACCGGCTGGTGCACCATGTAATAGCTCAGGCTCCACCGCCCCAGCAGTGCCAGCGGCTGCAAGCCTTGGGGAACCCGCCACCCCAGCCAGTGGCCCCGACCCGCAGCCATTGCCCATTGGCCGGCAGCCAGCCCCCACCACAACACCCCCAACCACGGCAGCACGGGTACGTAGTCTTCGGTAAAAGGCTTGCGCGACACCAGACCCAGCCAGTTGAGCGCGCGCCCATTGAACCAGGGCGCAGCGTCGGCCCAGGCACCCGCCAAAAGCTGGTGCGCTACCGATGGCAACGCCACAGCCACCAACCCGGCAAGCCACAGCCACCTCCCCCACCCTGCGGTACACCGGGCAATGAGCAGCATTACAGCCATACCGTGCAGCACGCCAAAATGAATGAAGCTGTGGGGAAACATCACGAACGACCCCGCAGACACCAGCAGCGCGCAGCCAGCGATCTGCAACCACCGCCGACCAAACCGAGCCCACCCCTGTCCCTGGTGCAGCGCAATGGCCTGCCCCAGCCCGGCGCAGAACAGGAACAAGCTCACGATCACCGTCCGCTGCGAGGTCCAGAATGGGTCGGCGCGGAAATTCTGCGGCCAGAAGCCCAGATGGCTCAGGTCAAAGCAAAAGTGGAAGACCGTCATCCACACCATTGCCAGGCCGCGCAATGCATCTACGCTGTCATAACGTGGTGACGGCTGGAGCGAGGAGAACGGGGCAGGCGGCAAGGGAAGCGCACGGTTCATGGCAATACCAGCGGAAGGTGTCGGTGCGGACACTTGCCCGCCCTATGGGCCAGATGGTACGCAAATCCAACTCCGTCTTGCCACGCGGGTCGAACCATACATTCCAACAAGCAAAAAGAATGCGGGCAAGAAAAAAGGCCTTGCAGCATGTGCTGCAAGGCCTTCAAACATTGGTCGGAGCGGCGGGATTCGAACTCGCGACCCTCTGCTCCCAAAGCAGATGCGCTACCAGGCTGCGCTACGCTCCGACAGCTCGTATTCTAACCCGGCAATTTCCCTGTTTTTGGTTCAACGCGTGCTTTTTGTGATTTTTTTTAAAAGCACGGTGCGAAGACCTGAACCGGGAAAGCACCGCCTCTGGGAGAAACAGTGCGCAGATGAAGGAACACAAGAAACCGTTTGCCCCAAGAGCCGGACCAAGCAAGCGTTAGTCCGTGCCTCCCTGGGCGGAAAATCAACGATTGCCCGAAGGGCCGGGACCGCGACCGGCCAGATGGCGGAACGTGATGCGTCCTTTGGACAAATCGTAGGGCGACATTTCCAGCGACACCTTGTCACCCGCCAGAATGCGGATGTGGTGCTTGCGCATCTTGCCGCCCGTGTAGGCGATCAGTTGGTGACCGTTGTCCAGCGTCACGCGAAAGCGCGAGTCGGGAAGGACTTCCGTCACGGAGCCTTGCATTTCAATGAGTTCTTCTTTGGCCATGTTCTATCTTTTCAAAACAAATATTCTGTGATCGGCACCTGACGCTTGTGCATCCACCACGGCAGCTACGGCGTGGTCGGTGCTCGACACACGGTGCATTGCGGGCGGTGGGAGTCGCTGCACCCGGGGCGCAGATCAGGCAGAGGGCCGGGGGAGACGGCTTCAATGGACAGGCATAAGCACTGTGCAAAGCCTGTCAATTGTACCGCGATGTACCGTGTCTTGCCTATGGGGAAGCTTGCTCTTCGGTCGGCGCACGCCCGCGCACCGAGGTGGGACCCGCAGAGCCTCCCTCGTCGCGCCCTTGCACAGCTGCTGCCAACGTCCGCACAAGGTCCGTCTGTGTGATCACCCCTACCAGACGGCCCTCGCTCTCCACAATGGGAATATGGTGGTGCCCGCCCTGGGAAAACAGAGGGACGAGATCCATGGCGTGCTGCCCCACGTGGGCCACCTGGACCGGGTGCGACATGATTTCGCCCACATTTTGGGGCTGCCCCGTACGCCCCATGACCAGTGTCCGCAAACGCTGCCCCAAACCTTCATGCATATCCAGGTTGGCCAGCCGCATGAAGTCCGCCACCGTCACGATACCTACCACCAGGCGTTGGGCATCCACCACGGGCAGCGCCTTGATCTGCTGGGCACGCATCAACGCCCAGGCGTCTTTAAGGGAAACCCCCGCCTCCACCGCAAACGGTGGCCTGGACATGATGTCCGAACAGCGAACCTCCCCCAGCGTCCGCTGGAAGGCTGCACGGCCCGCCAAGTGCAACAGCCCTTCCAGATCGGCACGGCTCACGTCCAGCACCTGGTTGTAGTGTGCCAACGCTGCATCCACATCCGAGGCGGTAAAAGCGCCCTGAGCAATATCGGTTCGGGCCGCCATCCGCTGAGGATGGGGGTACCGGCGCCCTGTCAGGCCGTTGTAGACCACGGCCGAGACCAAGAGAACGATCACATTGAACAGGATGGGAAATGCGGCCAGATGCCACCCGTCCCCCGCGGTCAACACGACATACAGCGCCATTGCTCCGCCCGGTGGATGCAGGCAACGCAGGGGCACCATCAGCGCAATAGCCAACCCCACCGCAACCGCCCCTGCAAGTGCCGGGTCCGGGATGAACGCGGAGCAAACGGCGCCCACCAGCGCAGACAAAGTACTTCCTCCCAGGACCGGCCAGGGCTGGGCCAGTGGACTGGACGGCATGCCAAACACCAGGACCGCACTCGCCCCCAGCGATGCCACCATCCAGGGACCTGCGCTGCTTCCCCCTGCCCACCAGCGGCTGAGCAATCCCGTCACCAGTACACCGATCACGGCGCCCACAATGAAGCGAAGCCTTTCGCGTCCGTCGATACCTAACGGTGCGGGCCAGAAATGGCGCAACCACCGGGCTAGACGCACCCGCATGGACTGGGAACTGGACGATGAAGATGGGGGTGATGAAAGGGGCATGAAGCAATCGGAAACATGCGGTTTGCCGCCTTCCGGCGAGACGGGGCGCACCCCCTTCAAGAGCTGGCAACACCGGTCTCCAGCGTCACCCATGCCTCCATTTTGCAGGGCATTGAAGCACTCCCACCCAGAGAGCCACTGCACTCGCGGCCAAACGACCCGTCACGGCTCTTAGAACCGTGCCTATGCTCGAAACTACTGATACCGGAGGCTCAAATAGCTGCCCACAGCAAAAATCACACGATCTATACTGCACAAAAAACACAAAACTGCACTTTAATTCATAAACTTGGTTCTATGTCCGTCAAGCAGCCCTTGGTAAACCCATCATCGGCGAGCCTCTGCCGCCGGGCCCGACTGCAGTCCTCGGGCACCTCGCAATGCGGGAGCCCCTTGCCCAACGGTACGGGTAACCCATAGGTATTCACCACCGAATGCTTGCAGTAAATTACTTTAAGCCTAAACAAAGGAGACAAGTCCAATGACCACCCGCCGCCTCGTCATCAGCCATAGCGCCGCCCTCGTGGGCGCCGCATCTACAGGGCTGTTGCTGCCCTCCATCGTGCGTGCGCAAAGCGGCAAGGTGCGCGTGGGCTTCATGCTGCCCTACACCGGTACCTTTGCACAACTGGGGGTCGCCATCGAGAACGGCGTGCGCCTGGCCATAGACCAGCAGGGTGGCAAGCTCGGCGGTCGCGAGATCGAATGGTTCAAGGTGGACGACGAGTCCGAGCCCAGCAAGGGTGTCGAGAACGCGAGCAAGCTGGTGCAGCGCGACAAGGTGGATGTGCTGATTGGCACCGTGCATTCAGGTGTGCAGATGGGCATTCAGAAGGTGGCGCGCGATACGGGGGTTCTCAACCTGATTCCCAACGCCGGCGTGCATGCCGCCACGCGCGCACTGTGTGCCCCCAACGTTTTCCGTACTTCGTTCAGCAATTCCCAGCCAACGCTGGCCCTGGGCAAAGCCATGGTCGAAAAGGGCCACAAGAAGGCTGTGTGGATCACCTGGAAATACGCGGCAGGGGACGAAGCCTTCGAAGGCTTCAAGCAAAGCTATACCGCAGCCGGCGGCACCATCGTGAAGGAACTGGGCCTGCCTTTCCCCAACGTGGAATTCCAGGCGCTGCTGACCGAAATCGCCGCCCTCAAGCCCGACGCCGTGGCCTGCTTCTTCGCGGGCGGCGGTGCTGCCAAGTTCATCAAGGACTATGCGGCCGCAGGCCTCAAGGACAAGATTCCGCTGTACGGCTCGGGCTTCCTCACCGAAGGCGTGCTGGACGCTGCCGGCCCCGCTGCCGACGGCATCATCACGACCATGCACTACAGCGACTCGCTGGACACACCGCGCAACAAGCAATTCCGCCTGGAATACGCCAAGGCCTTCCGCAGCCAGCCCGATGTGTACGCGGTACAGGGCTACGACACCGGCCTGCTGCTGGTGCAGGGCGCCAACGCCGTCAAGGGCGACCTGTCCGCCAAGGCTGCCGTCATCAAGGCGATGGAAAGCGCCACCATCGACAGCCCGCGCGGCAAGTGGACGATGAGCAAGGCACACAACCCCGTGCAGGACATCTACCTGCGCCGCGTCGAGAACAAGGAAAACAAGGTGATTGGCATTGCCGCCAAGGCCCTGGCCGACAGCGGTGCCGGCTGCCGCATGGGCTGACGCGCTCACCCCACTGCCCGGGGCACGGCGCGTGCTGGACTTCGGGTCCGGTCCGCCCCGCAGCTTTGACACAATGCATTGATGGACTGCCGCCATGGCAGGCCTGTCTGCTGTGCGCCCGGACTTTGCGGCCACCTTGCCTTCCACCCAATCCTATGTCGCTCAGTACCTACCTGCTCTACCTTGCCGCAGTGGCCCTGCTGGTTCTTTCGCCCGGCCCGACGATGCTCATGTGCATGACCAATTCTCTGCAGCACGGCCCGCGCAAGGCCCTCGCCGCTGCTGCAGGCAGCGTGACGGCAGTGCTGGGCACCATGTTGCTTTCGGCCCTGGGCCTTGGCGCATTGCTGGCGGCATCGGAAACCGCCTTCTGGGTGCTCAAGGCTGCCGGCGCGGCGTATCTGATCTGGCTTGGCATCAAGACGTTTCGCAGCCAGACAACGGTGTTTGACGAGATGCCCGCCAACGGCACGCAAACCAAGGCCGTGGTGCCCGCGCGCAAGCTCTACATCCAGGGTCTGATCGTGGGCGGCAGCAACCCCAAGGCCCTGCTGTTCTTCACGGCGTTCTTCCCCCAGTTTCTGGACCCGACCGCCGCATGGGCGCCGCAGTTTGCCGTGCTGGCAAGCACCTTTGTGGCTTTTGAATTCACGGTTCTCACGCTGTGTGCACTGGGTGTAGCACGGCTGGCACCCGTTTTGCGCTCTGGCGCACGCATGCGCTGGTTCAACCGCATTTCGGGCGGCCTGTTCACGTTGATGGGCACCCTTTTGCTGGCGACACGCCGCGCTACCTGATCCCCTGTCTGTTTGCCCACCATGGACTTCGCCACTTTCCTGATCCAGTTGCTCAACAGCGTGCAGTACGGGCTGCTGCTGTTCATGCTGGCCGCCGGCCTCACGCTGATTTTCGGAATCATGGGGGTGGTGAATCTGGCGCACGGCAGCTTTTACATGCTGGGGGCTTATCTCGGCTATTCGCTGTCGGGCCACTTTGGCAGCCTCACGCTGGCCATCCTGGGGGGTGCCGTGCTGGCCGTGTTGTTCGGCCTGGCGCTGGAGTGGCTGCTGTTTCGCCACTTCTACCACCGCGACCACTTGGACCAGGTGCTGCTGACCTTCGGCCTCATCTACATCTTTGAGGAACTGCGCTCCATCCTCTGGGGGGACGACGTGCACGGCGTCCCGATTCCAGCGATGCTGGACTGGTCCATTCCGCTCACCGACACCCTTTCCTACCCGGTCTACCGGCTGTTCATCTCCGGCGTGTGCATGGCGCTGGCGCTGGGCCTGTACCTGCTGATCTCCAAAACGCGGCTGGGCATGAAGATCCGCGCAGGCGCCTTCAACCGCGACATGGCCGAATCGCTGGGGGTGAACATCAAGCTGATCCACGCCATCGTCTTTGCGCTGGGCGTGGGCCTGGCGGCCGTCGCGGGCATGGTGGCCGCGCCGGTATCCAGCGTCTATCCCAACATGGGCTCGTCCGTTCTCATCATGTGTTTTGTGGTGGTGGTGATCGGCGGCATAGGTTCCGTGCGTGGCGCCCTGATCTCGGCCCTGCTTGTGGGGCTGGTGGACACCTTTGGCAAGGTGTTGCTGCCGTCGATGGCCGGGATGCTGGTCTACATGCTGATGGCGGCCGTGCTGCTGTGGAAACCCGAAGGCCTGTTCAAACAATGATGACCCCGATGCTTGCCACTGTCACTTCGCGCTCTTCCCACGCCATACACGCTTCACAGCCCGGTGGCTCCCTATGAGCACACCCCGCGCCCATATCGAAGTGCTGCCGCGCAGCGTGCAATTCGCCCTGGCACTGGGGCTGGCTGCGCTGCTGCTGTTCCCGGTTGTCGGCAGCGACTTCTACGTGCAGATGGTCACACGCATGATGATCATGGCCATCTTCGCAATGAGCCTGGATCTGCTGCAGGGCGTGACTGGCCTGGTGTCGCTGGGCCACGCCGCCTACTTTGGGGTGGCGGGCTATGCCCTCGCCTTTCTCACGCCCGCCGATACGCCGGTGAGCCTGTGGTGGTCGCTGCCCCTGGCGGTGGCGGGTGCCGGGCTGGTGGCGCTGATCATCGGCTTCTTCGTGGTGCGCACGCACGGCATCTACTTCATCATGGTCACCATGGCGTTCGCACAGATGGTGTTCTATCTGTTCTTCGACAACAAGGTGCTGGGCGGCTCGGATGGCGTGTACATCAACTTCCGACCCGACGCCTCCATCTTTGGCTGGCTGCCGTTCGACCTCGAAGGCCGCAAGACTTTCTACTACTTCACGCTGGCGTTGGTGTTGCTCGTCTACGTGCTGCTGCGCCGCCTGCTCTGGAGCCCGCTGGGCCGCGCACTTTCAGGTATCCGCATCAACGAGCACCGCATGCGTGCCATGGGCTTTGGCACTCAGGGCTACAAACTCACCGCCTTCACCGTGGCAGGTGCACTGGCCGGGCTGGCTGGCTACCTGTGGGGCGCGCAGACAGGCTATGTGAACCCGGAGCTGATGGGCTTTCACATGAGCGCCCACGCCATCATGATGATCATCCTGGGTGGCATGGGCAATTTTGCCGGGGCCATCGTGGGCGCCTTTGCCTTTGAGTATCTCCTGCATGTGTTCAAGGACATCACCAAACACTGGCAACTGCTGATGGGCAGCTTCATCGTGCTGGTGGTGGTGGCAGCACCGCGCGGGTTGCTGGGCATGCTGGGGCAGCGCCGGGCCGCCAAAGCGCAGGAGGATTCTCACCATGGCTGATGCTCTGCTCTCGGCCCGCCAGCTCACCAAACGCTTCGGAGGCCTGGCCGCTGTCAACGGCGTATCGCTGGACCTCTGGCGTGGTCAGATCCATGCCGTGATCGGCCCCAACGGCGCGGGCAAGTCCACACTGACCAACCTGCTCTCGGGCGACCTTCCACCGAGCGCGGGCCAAGTGCAACTTGGCAGCACCGATGTGACCGGCTGGGCGCCCGAGCGCATATCGCGCCAGGGCCTGGGGCGCAGCTACCAAAAAACCAACATCTTTTTGCCGCTCACAGTGCATGAAAACGTGCGCCTGGCCGCGCAGTCGCGCGATGCGCAGCAGCCCTGGAACCCGCTGCGCTGGTGGCAGGACACACGTGCAAACACTATCAAAAACAGAGCTACCAACGCCCGCCTGGAAAGCGCTATCGAGCTTTCTGGCTTGAAAGACCGGCGCATGGCGATTGCCGGTGCCATGAGCCACGGCGAGCAGCGCCAGTTGGAGATCGCCATGACCCTGGCCACGGAGCCCCAGGTGTTGCTGCTCGACGAGCCCCTGGCGGGCATGGGCGTGGCCGAAGCGGAACGCATGGTCGAGCTGCTGCAGCGCCTCAAGCCCGCCCACGCCATCATGCTGGTGGAGCACGACATGGATGCCGTGTTTGCGCTGGCCGACCACCTCACGGTGATGGTCAACGGCGAAGTGATCGCCCATGGCACACCGCCCGAGGTGCGAGCCGACCCCACAGTGCAAGCCGCTTACCTGGGGGAGGATCACTGAGATGAGCGCACCATGGATTGATGCCAAGGGCATCCACACCTTCTACGGCAGCAGCCACGTCCTGCACGGCATTGATTTCACCGTGGGCCAGGGCGAGACCATCGGCCTCATGGGCCGCAACGGCATGGGCAAGAGCACCCTGCTCAAGTCCCTGATGGGCCTGGTCAAGCCCCGCTCTGGCAGCGTGGCCGTGGCGGGCCGCGATATGACGGGCAAGCCACCCTATGAGGTGGCGCGCCTGGGAATCGCTTACGTGCCGGAAGGCCGTGGCATTTTTGGCAACCTGAGCGTGGTCGAGAACCTGCAGATGGCCGCGCGCGCCGGCACACGCGGCCAGCGCGATTGGACCTACGAGCGTGTGCTGGAGACCTTCCCGCGCCTGAAGGAGCGCCTCGGCCACGGCGGCCAGCAGCTCAGCGGGGGCGAGCAGCAGATGCTGACCATTGGCCGCGCGCTGATGACCAACCCCGACGTACTCATCCTCGACGAGGCCACCGAAGGCCTGGCCCCGCTGATCGCCCGCGAGATCTGGCGCATCTGCAGCCTGATCAAGGACAGCGGCATCAGCAGCGTCATCGTGGACAAGAACTGGAAACACGTCACGCAGATCACCGACCGCAACATCATCCTGGTCAAGGGCCAGGTGGTGTTCGAGGGCAGTTCGGACGCACTGCACGCGCAGCCGCAGTTGCTGGACCAGTACCTCGGGGTATGAGCATGCGGTCGATGGCGCCCCGCCGATAGAATCGTTCGCTTTCGTCTTCGAGGGGTTCGCCCGTGTCCGATCGCCTGGCAGTTCTGCCGCAATACCTCCTGCCCAAGCAGGCACTGACCACCCTGGCTGGCAAATTTGCGTCGGCCCAGCTGGGCGGACTGACCACCTCGGTGATCCGCCGCTTTGTGGCCCGCTACAACGTCAACATGGGCGAGGCCGCCAACCCCGACATCACCAGCTACGCATCGTTCAACGACTTCTTCACGCGTGCGTTGAAACCCGGGGCCCGCCCGCTGGCGGCGGCAGACCTGATCTGCCCCGTGGATGGCGCCATCAGCCAGTTTGGCCCCATTGCCAAGGACCAGATTTTCCAGGCCAAGGGGCACACCTACTCCACCACCGCCTTGGTGGGCGGCGATGCGGAAGCAGCAGCCCGTTTTGACAACGGCCACTTCGCCACGCTGTACCTCAGCCCGCGCGACTACCACCGCATCCACATGCCCTGCGCGGGCGAGCTGACGCGCATGGTGCATGTGCCGGGCGATCTGTTTTCGGTGAACCCGACCACGGCACGAGGTGTGCCCGGCCTGTTCGCGCGCAATGAACGCGTGGTGTGCTTTTTTGAGTCGGCCCAGGGGCCCTTTGTGCTGGTGCTGGTGGGCGCCACCATCGTGGGCAGCATGGCCACCGTGTGGCACGGGCAGGTCAACCCGCCACGCACGGGCACGCTACGGCAGTGGGACTACGCCAAAGGTCAGGTCAGCCTGCAGCAGGGTGAAGAAATGGGCCGCTTCCTGCTCGGCTCCACGGTGGTGATGTTGTTTCCCCGGGGGCCATTGCAATTCAACCCGCAGTGGGCTCCGATGCGGGCGATTCAGCTGGGCGAGGCCATGGCACAGCGCGGGGCAGTCTGAGCGACCGCAGCCTTGCGACAGACAAAGGGTGGTAAGCACCCTGCCCTGTGCACCAGCCCGTCAGATCCGGTCCGGGACGCGCGTCAGCTGAAACGCGGTGGGGGCCAGTTGCAGGGTGTCGGGGTGCACCGCAGTGTCGTTGCCCACCAGATAGATCATCAGCGCATTACGGCGGATGACCACATGGCTGACCGTTTCGCGCTGCTGCTTCCACTGGACGGAAGCGCCAGGCTTGAAATGGGGCATGTAGTAATAGGCGGTTGGATCCATGGGGTGCGGCTCCTTCCGCTTGAGTGGGCCAACAGGGAGCCCTCTCAGCGGCCAGATGTGGACCGCTGGCCCATGGTAGCACCGAACCCCCATCAACAGTGAGAGGGCTAGCTCACAAGCTTGAGCAAGCTCAAGCCTTTGATGCTGACGTGGCGAAGGCCAGCGCCGCAGTCAACATGCGCTGCAGATGGGGCTGGACGCGCGCCGCAACCTCCGGCAGATAGTCAAATGGCAAGGCCTCCTGCATGTAGCTGCACTGTGTCATTTCCAGCTGGATGGCATGCACGCCTTGCTCTGGCTGGCCGTAGTGGCGTGTGATGTGCCCGCCCTTGAAACGGCCGTTGAGTACGGCGGTGTAGCCAGTGGCTTGTTGTGCAATCGACAGCAGTTCTTGCGCCAGGGCGGGGTTGCAGCTTTCGCCATTGGCCGTGCCCAGGTTCAGGTCGGGCAGCTTGCCCTCAAAAAAGCGCGGCAGTACCGAGCGGATCGAGTGCGCATCCCATAGCACCGCCACGCCATGCCGGGCCTTGATGCGGTCCAGCTCGGCACGCAGTTGTGCGTGGTATGACACCCACACCGCATCGCGCCGCGCCGCCACCTCTGCATCATCCGGCACATCCCCTTGGGCGTAGATGGGCGTGTCATCAAAGGTATCGACCGGGCACAGGCCGGTGACGCTCTGGCCGGGATACAGGCTGGTGCCGTCGGGCGGGCGGTTCAGATCGACGACATACCGCGAATGCGTGGCTACGAGGATGGAAGCCCCCAGGTCTTTGGCAAACGCATACAGCCGCTCCATGTGCCAGTCGGTGTCGGGCACCTGGCGGGCCTCGTCGGTAAAGCGGGCCGCCAGCGCCGGGGGCACATAGGTGCCCGCGTGGGGCATGGACACCAGCAGCGGTGCGGTACCGGGGTAGAGAACAAAAGGTGGTGGAGAGGTATCAGTCATCACAAATCCAAAGGTATGGGTTCAATCTGGCGCGATGGTGGCGGAACGCGCGGTCACAAACGCATGGGCAGCACCATCGTGCAGTGCGTGCCGGCCAGCAGCGATGCGCCGCTGGCCCGCCACCCACACACTGTCAATGGCGGAGGTGCGGTGGCTGCCAAACACATGGGCCGACAGCATGCTGTGCGCGGGCAGATCGCGCAGCGCCACATGCTGCGCATTGAGAGCCACCAGGTCGGCCTGCTGCCCCACTGCGATGCCGCCAATGGCGCGCCCTGCGGCCTGCGACCCGCCTGCAACGGCCTGCAAGGTCATGGCCGTCGCAACTTCGGGCTGCGCTGCATTGGCAAGCACATTGCGCTGGCGCAGCGACAGGCGCTGGCCGTATTCGAGCATCAGCAGTTCCTCGGCCGCGTTCACGCAGGCATGGCTGTCAGAGCCCACGCCCCAACGGCCGCCGTGCTGCAGCCACAGCGGCATGTCGAAGATGCCGTCGCCCAGGTTGGCTTCCGTGGTGGGGCAGATGCCAGCCACAGCACCCGTGCGGGCAGCATCGGCGTATTCCTGCGGCGTCATGTGCGTGGCATGCACCAGGCACCAGCGCTCATCCACCGGCGCGTGCTCCAGCAGCCACTGCACAGGGCGCTGGCCACTCCAGGCAATGCAGTCGTCCACCTCCTGCGTCTGCTCAGCAATGTGGATGTGGATACGGGCCTCGGGGTTAAGCGCCGTGAGGCCCTGCACAGCAGCGGCCAGGCTGTCGGGCGGCACCGCACGCAGCGAGTGCGGTGCAAGACCCAAAACGGCCCCTTGCGCCTGTGCAGCGGGCGTGAGCCGCTCCAATAATGAGAGCATGTTGTCCGTGCTGCGGATGAACCGGGCCTGGTCTGCACGCGGCGGCTTGGCGCCAAACCCGCTGGTCTGGTACAGCACCGGCAGCAGCGTGATGCCCATGCCCGCGTTGCGCGCTGCGCGCAGCAATGCCTGCGACAGCGTGGCATCGTCGGCATACGGTGTGCCATCCTGGTCGTGGTGCACGTAATGGAACTCGCACACCGACGTGTAGCCTGCCTCCAGCATCTCCACATACAGCCAGGTGGCGATGGCCTCCAGAGACTCGGGCGTGATGCGTGCGGCAAAGCGGTACATCAGGTTGCGCCAGCTCCAGAAGCTGTCCTGACTTTCCCCCCTGTACTCGGTGAGGCCCGCAAACGCGCGCTGGAAGGCGTGCGAATGCAGGTTGGGCATACCAGGCAGCACAGGCCCTGGGGCCACGGGAGTGCCCTGTGGCACAGCGGCTTCCGGTGTGACGGTGCAAAGGCGCCCAGCCCCATCCCATTGCAGCAGTACATTGCGCGCCCAGCCGGTGGGCAGCAGGGCGTTCGGGACAAACAGCTCATTCATGGATCACGCTCCAGAAGGGTAGGCGCTGCGCCAGAAGGCTTCCAGTGCGTCGCAAAAAGCCTGCGGCGCCTCGTCAGGCCACATATGGGTGGCCTGATGCACCACCAGATGGCGCGCCTGCGGCATGGCACGCGCCGCAGCGCTGGCGACTTCGCCAAAGACGGGGCGTGTGTCACCGCCCTGGGCAATGCACACAGGCAGCGTGATGGCCGCCAGGTCGGTGGCAGACAGCGGCAGCGGCGGCGTCTGCGACATGATGCGCGGCAGCGTGTGCGCGTTGTCCAGTTGCAGGGCACGCCGCTCTGCAGGCTGGCGGTCAAAGTACCCCGGCGACTGGCCTGAGGCATCCATGAGGGCACGGGTAGCAGCGGCCAGATCGCCCTGCAAAACGGCCTCGGCCAGCGGGCCGTACATGAGCTGTGCATCGGCCTGAAAGCGTGCCAGCGCTTCCGGCTCCTGCAGATAGGTCGGAAAGCCTGGCTCGTACACGAACACGCTGCGCAGCCGCGTGGCGTGGTGCCGCGCCATGTACAAAGCGGCATGTGCTGAATACGACCAGGCCACCAGATGCACCGGGCCCTGGCCCCATGCGTCGATGGCACGCACCAGGTCATCCAGATGCGCGGCCAATCCAAAGGGCGGGCCATCGTCGGGCCAAGCCTCCGTACCAAAGTAGCGCAGCGTGACGGCCAGTGTGTTCCAGCGCGCAGCCAGATGGCTCTGGTGGGCCGACCACATCCGCGCATCGGCCAGCGCACCGTGCACCAGCAGCACGGGCGCCCCCTGCCCTTGCTGGCGCCCGGGCATGGGGCCCAAGCGCAGTTCCGATACAGCCATGCTCATGCCTCACTCCTTGCCCTTGCAATACGCCCTTGCCGCACGATGGTGCAGTCGGGCTTTTGGCCCAGCCAGTAGGCCAGCTCGGCCGCCTCGCCCACAGGCCACAGCACAAAATTGGCGGGCCTGCCAGATGCGATGAGGCCGTGGGAATCTTGCAAGCCCAGCGCGCGCGCGGCATGGGTGGTGATACCAGCCAGCGCCTCGGGCACCGTCAGGCGGAACAGCGTGCAGGCCATGTTGGCCATCAGCAGCAGGCTGAGCGCGGGCGAGGTTCCGGGGTTGTGGTCGGTGGAGACGGCCATGGGCACGCCCGCTGCGCGCAGCTGCGCGATGGGCGGCAGGTGCGTGTCGCGCAGCGTGTAGTAGGCACCGGGCAGCAGCACGGCCACGGTGCCTGCGGCCTTCATAGCAGCGATGCCGTCGGCCGAAAGGTGCTCGATGTGGTCGCATGACAGCGCGCCGTAGCGTGCTGCCAGCGCCGAGCCGCCCATGTCCGACAGCTGCTCGGCATGCAGCTTGACGGGAATACCCAGCTTTTGCGCAGCCCGGAAGACTTGGCTTGTCTCGGCCAGCGTGAAGGCGATGCGTTCGCAGAACACATCCACCGCATCCACCAGGCCCTCGGCGGCCAGCGCGGGCAGCATCTCCTTGCAGACTAGATCGACATAGGCTTGGCTGCGGCCTGCGTACTCGGGCGGCAGCGCGTGCGCGCCCAGGAAGGTGGTGCAGACAGTCACGCCAAACACCTCCCCCAGGCGGCGGGCCACGCGCAGCTGTTTGCGCTCATGTTCCAGCGCCAGGCCGTAGCCCGATTTGATCTCGACGGCGCACACGCCTTCATCGAGCAAAGCCTGCAGGCGCGGAGCAGCCTGGGCAAAAAGTTCGTCTTCTGACGCCGCACGCATGGCCTTGACCGACGACACAATGCCCCCACCCGCCTTGGCCACTTCTTCATAGGTGGCACCGGCCAGGCGCATGGCGAATTCGTTGGCACGCTGGCCACCATAGACCAGGTGCGTGTGGCAGTCCACCAGCCCGGGGGTGGCGAGTGCGCCCCGCGCATCACGGCGCGGCAATGCCTGGTAGGCGGCAGGCAACTGCGCCTCGGGCCCCACCCAGGCCATCTGGCCTTGCTGCACCACCACGCAGGCGGGCTGGCCCTCGGGCACGGGCACATCGGCCACCCACAGGCCGGGCGCGGGTTTCAGGTTCTGCCACACGCCATCGGCGTTCTGGCTGGCGGCCCATCCATTGGGGTGACTGGGGTTGTCGTTGTGTTGCATCTGCCTGCCCACCCGTGGGCTCCGTGTTGAATGCTATATAAATAATAGCTACCAGCGCTTATCCATCAAGCGATGGCGGTCATTTTTATTCAAATTTTGGGGGCTGCACCGCGCTGCAAGGCGATCCAGACCAGTGCGGGCGCATCGGCGTCGGCCCCAGCATGCAGCGGCTCCAGTTGGCCCGGCGTTGCACCACCCTCGCCCGCCCACCAAAAGCCCTGCCCTGCCGCCAGCCCGCGCGGCCCGGCGCCCTGCGCCACCCATTGCCAATCGCCCTGCAGCACCAGGCACAGGCCTGCGGGCGTGTCGCCGGGCGACTGCGCATCGCTTACCACCTGCAGCGGGCCCTGCCACAGGCCCCGCCGTTGCATGAGGTTGAAGTCCTTGGAAGTGCCGCCCAGCATGGCGCCATCCACCGCGTCATCGCCCGAAAAAGCAAACGGCTTCCAGCGCTGCTCCAGCCGGTGCTCCCAGCCCGGGCTGCGCAGGTGCAGGCCGTCACCGCCCAGCAGCATGATCTGGCGATCAATGGCCGGGAAGACCGAGAACGGCCCGGGCCGGTCCACCGTGGCCAGGCTCACGCGCCACTCAAAGCTGTTCATGTCGGCGCCCGGGGGCCAGCATGCCAGCTCCTGCGTGCTGCCGCCGCCGTTTTTCCAGGGCATGCTGGGCGTGGTGGCCAGGTCAAAAAAGTGCATTGCCATCGGTGTCGTTGTCGTTGTTGTCGTGTTCATCAATCAGGATGTTGCGGTGGTCGGCTCTGCGCCCGTGACCAGCAGCGGGAACAGCGGATGGTCCATCTCCGCGCCAGCGGGCAACTCGTCGGCCAGGCCCGGAAACTCGGGCGAGGTCTTCCACGGCCGGGGCGAATGGCGCGTATCGTCGCCGAGGAACCGCACCGAAAACACGCGGCGGCGGTTAGTGCCCTCTACCCCACCCGCCGCATGCAGCGTGAGCATGTGAAAACACACCACGTCACCGGGCTCGATCTCCCAGCCCACGATGGGGAAGGCATCGCGGTCAGCCTCGACATCAGGCAGATCCTGCAGGCTGCCTTCGGGGAACCACTTCGCCTGGTTGTCCATGAAGGTGCGCGGCATGAGCCACGGCCCCTTGTGCGAACCGGCCACAAACTCCAGCGTGGCCGCACGCGACACCGGGTCCACCGGTATCCACATGCTGATGTTCTGCATGCCTTCGATGTTGTAGTACGGCTGGTCTTGGTGCCAGGGCGTCCTCTGGCGGGTGCCCGGCTCCTTCACCAGCACATGGTCGTGGTACAGCCGCACGGTGCGCGACTGCATCAGGCGCTGCGCAGCCAGCGCCAGCGGTGTCTCGTGCACAAAGCGGCCAAACTGCGGGATGTCCTGCCAGTTGCAGAAGTCCTCGAAGAAGCGGCCCGGGTCATCCGGCCTGCTGGCCACTTTGGCGCGTGGGCTGGGTGCGGCCAGGTTGGCATCGATGCCATCGCGCAGCAGTGCCACCTCATCGCGCGTGAGCAACTGCTTGATGCAGATGGCGCCGTCGCGAGCGAAATCAGCGACCTGCTGGTCGCTCAATCGCTCGCGCAGGCGTGCCTGCCACGGTCGCGGCAAAACCCCAGACGAAACATCGGACATGGCACCTCACCTCCAGATCAAACGTACAGACAAACATATCCCGCGAGTATCGACGGGCTTACTTGATCATCGGCAGCTTCAGGCCCTGCTTCTTCGCCGTCTCCACGGCCAGTTCGTAGCCTGCATCGGCATGGCGCATCACACCGCTGCCGCAGTCGTTAACCAGCACATTGGCAAGGCGTTGAGCCGCCGCTTCGGTGCCGTCGGCCACGATGACCATGCCCGAGTGCTGCGAGTAGCCCATGCCCACGCCGCCGCCGTGGTGCAAGCTGACCCAGGTGGCGCCGCCTGCGGTGTTGAGCAGCGCGTTGAGCAGCGGCCAATCGCTCACTGCGTCGGTGCCGTCCTTCATGCCTTCGGTCTCGCGGTTGGGGCTGGCCACGCTGCCGGTGTCCAGGTGGTCGCGGCCGATCACGATGGGGGCCTTGAGTTCGCCGTTCTTCACCATCTCGTTGAAGGCCAGGCCTGCGATGTGGCGCTCGCCCAGGCCCAGCCAGCAGATGCGGGCGGGCAGGCCCTGGAAGGCGATGCGCTCGCCCGCCATGTCGAGCCAGCGGTGCACGTGCTTGTTCTCGGGGAACAGCTCCTTGATCTTGGCGTCGGTCTTGCAGATGTCTTCCGGGTCACCCGACAGCGCCACCCAGCGGAACGGTCCCTTGCCTTCGCAGAACAGCGGGCGGATGTAAGCGGGCACGAAGCCAGGGAAGTCGAACGCGTCCTTCACGCCTTCGTCAAACGCCACCTGGCGAATGTTGTTGCCGTAGTCCACCACCGGAATGCCCATGTGCTGGAAGTCGAGCATGGCCTGCACGTGCACGGCGCAGGACTTGGCAGCGGCCTTTTTCAGCACCTCGTGCTGGGTCACGTCCTGCTGCGCGGCACGCCACTGGGCCACCGACCAGCCTGCAGGCAGGTAGCCGTTGACGAGGTCGTGGGCCGACGTTTGATCGGTCACCAGGTCGGGCTTCAAGCCACCGGCCTTGGCGCGGAGCACCAGCTCGGGCAGAATTTCTGCGGCATTGCCCAGCAGCGCAATCGACACGGCCTCTTTGGCTGCGGTGTGCTGCTGGATCAGCTCAAACGCATGGTCGATGTCGCGCGCCTGCTTGTCCACGTAGCGCGTGCGCAGGCGGAAGTCGATGCTGCTTTGCTGGCATTCAATGTTGAGCGACACCGCGCCCGCAAAGGTGGCGGCCAGCGGCTGTGCACCACCCATGCCGCCCAGGCCTGCGGTCAGGATCCACTTGCCTTCGAGCGAGCCGCCGTAGTGCTTGCGGCCCGCCTCGGCAAAGGTCTCGTACGTGCCCTGCACGATGCCTTGCGTGCCGATGTAGATCCAGCTGCCGGCGGTCATCTGGCCGTACATGAACAGGCCCTTCTGGTCCAGTTCGCTGAAGTGCTCCCAGTTAGCCCACTTGGGCACGAGGTTGGAGTTGGCCAGCAGCACACGCGGCGCGTTGGCGTGGGTCTTGAACACGCCCACGGGCTTGCCGGACTGGATGAGCAGGGTCTCGTCGTCGTTCAGGTCCTTGAGCGAAGCGAGGATCTGGTCATAACACTCCCAGTTGCGTGCAGCACGGCCAATGCCGCCGTACACCACCAGGTCCTGCGGGCGCTCGGCCACTTCGGCGTCCAGGTTGTTCTGGATCATGCGGTAGGCCGCTTCGGTGAGCCAGCTCTTGCACGTGAGTTCTGTGCCGCGCGGCGCGCGGATCACGCGGCTGGCGTCGTGGCGGGGGTCGGTGTTGGAGGCGGCGGCGATGATGGCGTCGTTGGCGTTCATGGTGTGCTCCTGTGAATCAGTGGGTGTGCGTGGAAAAAATCAGGCGAAGCTGGGCAGGCACTGCGTGAGCGCTTCAGGCCATGCAGATTGCTGGGCCCATGCGCGCATGGCTTCGATGTCGGTGGCAAGGTAGCGGTCTTGCTCCAGGTAGGCCACACGCTCGCGGATGGCGGCGAACTGTGCTTCGACGAGCGGGGAGGATTTCAAGCTGCGGTCGAACTCCATGCCCTGCGCAGCGGCCATGGCCTCGATGCCCACCATCACGGCCGCGTTGCGCACCATGTCGCCCAGTCGGCGTGCGCCGTAGGTGGCCATGGAGACATGGTCCTCCTGGTTGGCCGAGGTGGGCAAACTGGTCACGCTGCTGGGGTTGGCCAGGCACTGGTTCTCGGCCGCCAGCGCGGCGGCGGTGACCTGGGCGATCATGAAGCCCGAATTGACACCGCTGTCGCGGATCAGGAAGGCAGGCAAGCCCGAGAGGCCGGGGTCCAGCAGCAGCGACAGGCGGCGTTCGGAAATCGCGCCGATCTCGGCGACGGCCAACGCAATGATGTCGGCCACAAAGGCCACGGGCTCGGCGTGAAAGTTGCCGCCAGAAATCACGTCACCGTTGTCGAAAACCAGGGGGTTATCCGACGCGGCGTTCGCCTCGATGGTCAGCACGCGCGCGGCATGGTGCAGGTTGTCCAGGCACGCGCCCATCACCTGCGGCACGCAGCGGATGGAGTACGGGTCTTGCACGCGGCCGCAGTTCGGGTGCGAAGGGTCGATGGCGCTGCCGTCCAGCAGCGCGCGCACGGCGGCCGCCACGGCGATTTGTCCGGACTGACCGCGTGCCTCATGGATGCGTGCATCAAAGGGTTTGACCGAACCCTTGATGGCTTCGAGCGACAGGCAGCCCGCGACCAGCGCGGCGGCAAACACGCTCTCCGCGCCGAACAGCCCGGCCAGTGCGAGTGAGGTAGACACCTGCGTGCCGTTGAGCAGCGCCAGCCCTTCCTTGGGACCCAGCACAAACGGCTGCAAACCGATGGAGCGCATGGCCTCGGCACCGGGCACCACCTTGCCATCCACCTTGGCCTGCCCTTCCCCGATTAGCACACAGGCCAGGTGGGCGAGCGGCGCCAGGTCACCCGATGCTCCGACGGAACCCTTGGCCGGAATAACAGGAAGCACATTGGCGTTGGCCATGGCCAGCAGCGCATCCACGATCTCGGGCCGGATACCCGAATGGCCACGCGCCAGGCTGATGGCCTTGGTCGCAAGGATGAGGCGCACCACATCGTCCGCAAGCGCATCGCCCGTGCCCACGCTGTGCGACAGCACCAGGTTGCGCTGCAGCTCGGCCAGGCGCTCGTGCGCAATCTTGGTGCTGGCGAGCTTGCCAAAGCCGGTGTTGATGCCATAGACGACCTGGTCTTCATCAACGATACGCTGCACCGTGGCCAGCGACGCCTGCATGAGGGCCCGCGCGGACGGGTCCAGCGACAATTGCACGGGCGCGGCATAGATGCTGCGCAGCGCGGCCAACGACACATGGCAGGGGAGCAGGGTCAGGGAGGAAGTGGTGGCTTTTGTCATGGCGTTGATCCTGTATATACAAGTAGGTACAAGCGAAAAAATTCTGAGCTTTTGGCGAAAAACTTTCAACCGGCGACGGGGTTGCCGTCGGCTCGGAAACGGCTGCCCAAACGGTAGCGGGTAGCGGGGTGCAGGCAGCGCACCACGGTGATGGGTACGCCGCGCGACCAGGTGCGGCGGGTGAGCAGCAGGCAGGGCTCCTGCGGCGACATCTCCAGCAGCGTGGCCTGCTCCGCGGTGGGCATGACGGCATCGACCACATGCTCGATCTGGTCGAAGGGCACGTTGCGCACCAGGTACTCGGAGGGTTGCAGCAGCGTGAAGTCCTGCGCGGCGAACTGAGGCACCTGGCGCGGGTTCACATGGCGGTCTTCGAGCTGCACGGGCAGGCCATCTTCGCGGTGGATGCACAGCGAGTGGAACACCGACTCGCCGGTGCGCAGGTCCAGCGCGGCGGCCACTTCGAGCGTTGCCGAGATGCGCTCTACCGCCAGCACGTCGCAGCGGTAGTCGTGCCCGCGCTGGCGGATCTCGCTCGCGAGGTTGGCGATCTGCAGCAGCGTGGACTGCGGCTTGTCTTCGGCCACAAAGCTGCCCACGCCCGCCACGCGCACGATGCGGCCCTGCTCTACCAGCTCGCGCAGCGCGCGGTTCACGGTCATGCGCGAGATGCCGAACTGGGTGACCAGCTCGTTCTCGGAGGGCAGGCGGTCGCCCGCTCGCCAGATGCCTTCCTGGATCTTGCGCGAGATGTGGTCCTTGACCTGCTCGTACAGCGCCATGGCCTGCGCGGGCGCAGCCACTGCGGCCACGGCCTTGGCGGGCGTGGCACTGCGGGGTGCAGTGGCGGCGGTGCGGGGGGAAGGACGGGCGCTCATGGGGTGTGCGGGTTCAGGTCAGTGCAGGTCCGCCGCAATGGATTCGGCGCGGATCTCTTCGGTGAGGCGCGCCTTGAGGTCCATGAACTCGGGACTGGTCTTGATCGTGTAATGGCGCGGGTGAGGCAGGTCCACCGCCAGCTCGGTCTTGATGCGGCCGGGCCGGGCACTGAACACGGCCACGCGGTTGGCCATGAAGATGGCTTCGTCGATGTCGTGGGTGACGAAAAGCACCGTCTTGCGCTCGGCCTCCCAGATGCCCAGCAGCAGCTCTTGCATGAGCACGCGGGTCTGGTTGTCGAGCGCACCGAAGGGCTCATCCATCAGCAAGATCTTGGGGTCGTTGGCCAGCGCGCGCGCAATGGCGGTGCGCTGCTGCATGCCACCCGACAGCTGCTTGGGAAAGTGCTGCTCGAAGCCACGCAGACCCACCTTGGCGATGAAGTACGCGGCGCGTTCCTTTTGCTGTGCCTCGGGCATGCCGCGTTCGCGCAGGCCAAAGCGGATGTTCTGCTCGATGGTGAGCCAGGGGAACAGCGTGTAGCTCTGGAAGACCATGCCGCGCTCGGGCCCGGGGCCTTCGACCGGTGCGCCATCGAGCAGCACGCGGCCGCTGGTGGCATGGTCCAGCCCCGCGACGATCCGCAGCAACGTGGACTTGCCGCAGCCCGAGGGACCGAGGATGGTCACAAAGTCGTTGTCCCGCACTTCAAAGTCCACCGGTTGCAGCGCCTGCGTGCGCTGGCCCTTGGCAGTCTCGAAAACGCGCGAGACGGCTTGAATGGAAACAGAGCTCATCGCACGAAACTCCAGGCAAACAGCCGGTGGTTGAGGGCCTTGAAGGCGAAGTCGGACACCAGCCCGATAAGGCCGATGACGATGATGCCGAAGATGATCTGGCCGGTGTTGAGCAGCGACTGGCTGTCGGTGATCATGTGGCCGATGCCGCTCGACGATCCGATCAACTCGGCCACGATCACATACGTCCAGGCCCAGCCCAGTACCAGGCGCAGGGTTTCCGCAATGTCGGGGGCAGCACCGGGGATGAGCACCCGCGTGACGATGCCCTTGTGGCCCGCACCCAGGGTGTAGGCAGCCTCCACCAGGTCGCGCCGCGCGCCGCCTACGGTCACGGCCACCATCAGCGTGATCTGGAAGACCGAGCCGATGAAGATGACGAGGATCTTCTGCGCCTCGCCAATGCCCGCCCACAGGATCAGCAGCGGAATGAAGGCCGACGCGGGCAGGTAGCGGCAGAACGAAACGAAGGGCTCGAAGAACGCCTCGATGCCCTTGTAAGCACCCATGGCAATGCCCAGCGGCACGGCGATGACAGCGGCCAGGATGAAGCCGCCGAACACACGCCACACCGTCATGCCGATGTCCTTGTGAAAGCCATACTCTGCAAACAGCAGCCAGCCCTCCTTGGCCATGGTGACGGGGCTGGCCAAAAACGTGGGCGACACATAGCCGCCCAGCGTGAAAAACGCCCACACCAGCACAAACAACACAAAAAAACCAAAGCCCAGCAACCAACGGGCGCGGGCACTCACAGGCTCCAGTGGAGCCAGTGAACGCCGCCGCACAGGGGCTTTTGGCGCGGTAACGGACAGGGGTTGCACGGCAGACATGGCGCGTTCTTCTTCCAGTTTCTTACTTGATGAAGCTCGCGTCGAAGGTGACCGCCAGGTCTTCATTCGCCTTGCGAATGATGCCGGCCTCCAGCAGGATGGCCGTGGCGTCCTTCATAAAAGCCTGCAGTTCGCCCGCAAAGAACTTCTGGTTGGCAGCCTTGTCCTGCCAGCGCAGGAAGGACGACGACTTGGCGAACTGCTCGCCCGTCTGCTTGACCGCAGCGCCCATGATCTCGTTGGACTTGGTCGGGTCGGCCTTGATCATGTCGAGCGCCTGGAAGTACGAGTTGGCGAGCGCCTGCGCGGCCTTGCCGTTGGCCTTGAGCCAGGTGGGGTCGCAGCCCACGGTGTCCATCACCATGGGGTAGTCGAGCGTGGTGGCCAAAATCTTGCCCGAGGCGGGGTTGTCGCGCACGGTGGACAGGTAGGGCTCATACGTCATGGCGGCGTCGTTCTGGCCCGCCACGAAGGCCTGCGCGGCCGCCTGGGGCGACAGCGTGGTGGTCTTCACGTCCTTGAGGCTCATGCCGTTCTTGCTCAGCATCCAGGCCAGGCCGAAGTAAGGCGCGGTGCCGGGCGCATCCACGCCGATGGTCTTGCCTTTGAGATCTGCAAAGCTCTTGATATCGCCACGCACCGCAATGCCGTCGGCACCGTAGGACTTGTCCATCTGGAAGATCTGCACGATGGGCACGCCGTTGGCGTTCCAGGCCACATGCGTCTCGACCGTAGTGGCAGCGCACTGGATGGACTTGGAGGCCAGGGCCAGGTGGCGGTCCTTCTGCGGGATCATCTTGATCTCCACATCCAGGCCGTTCTTCTTGAAGATGCCCGCCTTGTCGGCGAGGGTGAGCGGCGCAAAGCCCGTCCAGCCGGACATGCCCAGCACAATCTTGGTGTCCTGCGCCTGGGCCGGTGCGGCCAGTGCCATCACGCATGCCGTTGCCGCTGCCAGCGACGTCCATTTCGCAACCGATCGAGTCATCATCTGCTCCTGTGTGAAGAAAGTTCGTTGGCCCACCCAGCCGGGACGCCTGCGTGCCGGTTGCCATGATGACAGCCGGAGCATACCTGTATATACAGGGTAAACGCTAGGCCCTCACCATGTGCGGAGGTAGTGCCAGAGTTGAGCAAGATCGGGGCCAGCTGATCTGGCTTGGCGGCTTGGGTCTCCATGGGCCTGGCAATTTCACTATTAAAATAATAGCTATTAGCGCTTACCCATAAAGCGCTAGCAGCCATTTCAGGCATTATTTTGACACCTACCGCAAAGCACAGGGCTGCCAGGGCGGGTTGGAGCAGCACCCGTTGCGCCATCTCGATGCAGGCCACAAGCGCACCACCCGTGTGCGCCAGATATCGGCGTGGACTGCGCCGCGCTCAGCCTGGCGCGCCAGCAGTTGCCTGTGCCGCACCGTCAGGACACGGCAAGCGCGCCGTGACTCTCAGGCCCGGTTCCGCATTGCGCACCAGCAGGGTGCCGCCGTGGGCCTGCGTGACCAGGCGGCACAGATACAGCCCCAGCCCTACCCCCCCTGTGGTGCGCTGGCGCGCCGTGTCGGGGCGGTAGAACGCCTGGGCCAGATGCGGCAGATGCGCAGGCGGCACGCCGGGGCCGTGGTCCCGCACTTCGATCTCCACCACGCCTTCGTTCATTCGCAGTTCGATCTGCGGCGGCTGGGCTGCGGGGTCGTTGTGGCGCAGGCTGTTGTCCAGCAGATTGCGCATCAGCAGGCGCACACGGGACCGGTCGAGCATGCAGGTGGGCAAAGTGCCGGGCACCAGCAGCGTGATCGCTGTTGCCCCAGGGTGGCGCACTTCCAGTTCCGCCACCACCTCACGCGCCAGCTCGGCCAGGTCAGTGGGCTCGCGGTGCAGGGCCGCATGACGCCCGGCCAGGCGCTCGCTTTCGAGCAAGTCGGTAATGAGCCGTGCCATTTCACCCAGGTCGCGCATCAGGGCTGCGCGCTGGGCAAGCACATCGGGCGATTCGGGCAACAGCTCGGTGTTCAAGCGCGCCCGTGTGAGGGGGCTGCGCAGCTCGTGGCTCATGGCCAGCAGCAGCGCCCGCTTGGCCTCCAGCATCTGGTGGATGTCTTCGCCCATGGTGTTGATGGTGCCCGCCAGCTGTCCCAGCTCATCGGGCCGGTGCGCATGGCGCACCGGAATAGGTTCACCAAAGTCGCCATTGCCAAAGCGCCGCGCACCATGCCGGATGTCGTCCAGGGGCCGCAACAGGTGGCGCACATACACAAAGGCCAGCGCTGTGAGCAGCAGCAACACCGTGAGCGTGCCCCATGCGATGCGCGGGCGCTTGTCCCACGACAGCGCGTTCAGCCCGAATTCGATGTGGTGGCCATCGGCTGTGGTGCGCTGCAGAAGGCGGTAGCCGGTGTCATCGCGGCTCCAGTGGTCCTGGCGCTGGACCTTGTCGCTCATCCAGTCCGGGCGCGGCCGATCGGGGTGCGAATCCCAGTGGATCTGCGGCCCGTCGATGCGCAGCGTCACCGGAAGCCGGTCGGCTATGGCCTGTGCCCGCTCGATGCTGGGCGGGCTGCCAATCTCAGCGGTGAGGCGGTCCACATAGTCCATCAGCAGCGGACGTGCGGCCTCCTTCCAGCCCAGAGCAACCACCTTCTGCATGCCACCCATGAAGACCACGGCCACGGTCACGGCGAGTGCCATGAACACCAGCACCAGGCGGATGCGCAGCGAATACCCGACGGCATCGCGCGCACGTCGGTGCCATGGGCAGGCGGGATCGTGCCCGAGCTGTGAATCGGAGGGCTTCATGGCCAGGTCGATGCCGAAGAAGGGGCGCCAGGCGGAGCACTGACCGCCCTGCGCAGTGCCAGCGAATAGCCCGCGTTGCGCAGCGTCTTGATGCAGTCCAGCGGCTCCAGCTTCTTGCGCAGGCGGCTGACCACAATATCGACCGCGCGCGTGTACAGCTCGGCCTCATGCCCGCGCAGCTGGTTGAGGATGTCGTCGCGGCTGAACACCTTGCCAGGCTCCCGGGCCAACAGGTGCAGCAGGTCGAATTCGGTGCCCGTCAGCTCCAACGCCACCCCCTGGCGCAACACGCTGCGGCGGGCTGCATCAATGCTCAGGCCTTCAAACTCCAACGTGGCACCCGAGCCGTTCCCGGGCGCGCTGGCCCGGCGGCGGCGCAGCACGGTCTGCAGTCGGGCCACCAATTCACGCGGCTCAAAAGGCTTGGGCAGGTAGTCATCGGCTCCCAGCTCCAGCCCCACCACCCGGTCCATCACCTCGCCTCGGGCGGTCAGCATCACGATGGGCAGATCGCCCTGCTTGCGAATGGTGCGGCACAGCTCAAACCCGTCCATTTCGGGCAGCATGACATCCAGGATGGCGGCATCAAATCCGCCTGTCGCCAGCTGGGCGAGCCCGTCGCTCGGTTTGAGGGCATGGATCAACTCCAGCTCGAACCGTTGGAAGTAGGTGGCCAGTGGCGGGCCCAGCTGCGCGTCGTCGTCAATAAGCAGGATGCGGTGCATGCGCAATTCTCACACCGTCAGGCATCCGCTCCGTGGGCGGGCCCCCGAGCGGTGTCCACCACACGCAATGCGCGGTGTCGCACGATAAGTTTGCGCAGGCGGCCCTGGGCGCCGGAATGCAGCGTGTCAAAGTGGTCTGCGGCGGCCAGCAGCGCCGGCAGGGTCTGCGCTGCGGCCGCAGGCTGGCGAGCGACCAGGCCCAGGGCATGTTCGCGGTCAAAACGCGGCCCCCAGACCAGCGACATCAACTCGTCGTGGGGGTCGGGCATGCCCGCCAGCAGCGCAGGCCCATGTTTGCGCACGCCCTGTGCCAGGCGGTGGATGGGTTCCAGCGTAGGAGACATGTGAACGCCCCCCGCCATCAGCCGCGCGCCATCCAGCCCTTGCGCCTCTGCATCATCTCGCGCACTTTCTGCTGCTGGTCGGGGTTCAGGCTGTCGTAGAAATCGGCCAGTGCGCTGATGACTTCGGGGCTGTTGGCCTGGACCGCGCGGGTTTTCTCATCCAGCAAGGTCTGCGCCCGCGCGCGGTCAAACTTGGCGCCCGCCACAATGGCCTGCATTTCGGTGCGCGGGTCCGCAGTCTTGCCGATGAAAGCTGCCCGCTGGGCTTCCATCTTGTCGGCCAGCACATTGAGCTTGAGCTTTTGCGCCTCGTTCAGGTCCAGCTTGCTGCTGACGCGCTCCACTACTTTGCCACGCACCTCGGCCATCTTCTCGGGGCTTATCGGGCCGCGGTGATGGTGGCTGCTGGAGCAGGCCGTCAAGCCGCCCACGGCAATGGAGGCGCCGAAGATGCCCATCAGGGTTTTCTTGATCCAGGGTTTCATGGTGCAGTCCTTTCATGGACGGTGTTGAACATGACCCTGATGGTGCCGACAGACCCAGTCGATGGGGTCTCGACGCAGTTTCGGTTTATTTCATTTTGTTTCACCCCCGTGCTATGCCACCCACCAGCCTGCAACATAGCTGCGAGTGCCCTTAACGGACCACGGCGGAAAGCACAACAAGGCGATTTGCCAACTCGGCAGCCTCAGTCCGCATCCGGTCGAGTGGTATGGTGCCGACGCTCCAGCCGCCATACCAGATATGGAAGGCAATCACCCCCGCGAAGCCTTGGCCCAAGCCATACGCCTCTATCGCCTCCTTGATGCCGGGGTGCAAGGTCGGAACACCGACCAGAATTTTTCCGTCGAACACCCTTGCCAGATACTGCTGGGCACCTTCCGGGCGGATGTGCAGTGTCAGCACCGACATCGCTTTGCTCCGCAACCACCCATTTGCAGGCGAAAAGTCATCAGCCCATCGCCTGCGGCTCTTGACAGTCCAGATCGGCAAACTGCAACTCCCGCTCCAGGCCGTGACTATCGCTGCGGCCCAGAGGCAGGTTGTCGGTTTGCTGGCGTTGCAAGAGCCTGTCTGCGGGCTGGCCCATCTGCAGAGAGGGAGCCTCTGGGCAAGCTTCCAGGTGGTGAGAAAGCGTGGGATCGTAGGACAACATTTTTACTCCTCAGGCCGCTCCGATAACGGCCGGTAAAAAGATTGGCACATGCCCATGCACGAGCGCATGTCAGAGCCCAGAGAACACGGATGTGGGACAGCGCATACACGCCAAGTGCGTAAGACCAAGAGGCCGGCTTTGCAAGTGCCCTTGTCCGGAAGAGGACTACGCCGCCTTTTTCAGCAAAGGAGACTCCCCCATTCCGAGCGCATCGCCTTCACCGGCCAGCAGACCAATGCAGTCCAGTGCTGTCGGGGAATCACACGGCTGTGCATACACACGCAATGCGATGTCCTGCGCTGCCGGGGAAAAGTACAGCCAGAGGTTGTCGTTCGCCTTGTCGTAGCAAGAAAAAAGTGCCCTGCCAGAACCTGGAGGACACATCAAGAACTTCGACATGAACATCTGCTGGATTCGCAAGGCAGGCTCAAAGGCCTCATCGTCGTTGCCAAGCGCCAATTTGTACCAACTGCTCATATGCACCTTTCGTCTGGCCGTGCCAGCAATACAGATGCTTCATCGTATTTTTGGCCTGCGACTATGGCCCTTCTGGTGCAGCGCAACACTCTGTAGGACGATTTCTCCCGGTGCCTGGAGTTTTTCCAGGAATCCCCCCACCAGGGACCTCAGTCGTAGGAAGACTCCAGATCGCAATGCGATTCCCGGTGGTGTATCTTGACGCGGGCTCCACAGGCTCGCAGGGTCGCACAACCGAGGCCGGTGACATACAGCACCTGGGCTTTCTGATGGGGTGAATCGACGGGCGGAAGCTGCACCTCCACCATTCCAGCCGCTCGCAGGATGCGCAGCTTGTCGATGTTGACGACATCCGATTCAATCAGGGGAAGCGCGTCGCGCTCCAGCGCCCTCAAGTACTCCATTGGCATGGTGGCCTCCGGCGTGAACGAGCGTGCATTGTGCGGCGTGAGCCCCTGAGGCTCAAGAATTGATACACGAAGCTACAACCTCGCGATCTAATCAGGCTGCGTCGTCCAGTGACAACCTGCGCCGCTTGGCGATACGGTCCGTAGACCCAAAACCCATCTTCACAACGCTGCGATTGCGATGTATGAAACAAGCGGCACTGCAGCCAAGAGCGGCGAACAAAACCTAGCGCAGCGGCCCGGGCTAAGCGTTCCTTCGCAGGCAGTACAAGCCGTACAACAAGACGGGCGGCCGCCAGGGGAGTTTTGTTCGTCGCGCTAAAACCTTCAAACCCTGCTGACACGTCGGAGGCCCATGTAAACCGGACATATTTCACGATTTACTGACCGGCCCATCGCACACCAATCGGAACCGGACTTAGGATGCACCTACCGTCAAATCTGGCGGTTCGCCCCTCCCCTGTGCGAGTGATGCAGTGATTTAGCCCGCCTCGTGCGGGCTATTTTTTTTGAACCTCGCGGCTCTCGCCGCAGGCAAACAGCCCCTGCCGACCAATCTATCGCACCCAATTGCCAATATTTCCCAGGGCATCGACGGTCAGCACACCAGCCCCTCGGAGGCAAACAAGGATCTTTCGATGCAGCAGTTTCTGGAAAGAGTCTTGGAATGCAAGGATGCAATAGCCCACGAAGGAAACGGGGGAACAACTGGGCGCAGGCGGTGATTTTTCAGGTTTGTTCCCCCATCCGTTCCCCGGTTTAGCTCTGGCTACCAGCGAACTACAGCGCATGTCCATGCACCGTAAGTACCTGTTTTACCAATGAAAAAGGGCGTTCGCTGGAGGTCAGCGAACGCCCTTTGACGTTATGGTGGTGGAGCTGGCGGGAATTGAACCCGCGTCCGCAAGCCTTCATCGGGCAGATCTACATGTTTAGCGATCTGATTTGAGTCTCGCCGCCTGTGTCGCGCAGTCGCACGCTACACAGGCCGCCAGCACCCTATTTTCTCGCTCCAAGCCAAGGTACCCGGATCAGAGCCAGCCCATGTAATTATCCTTGCAGCCGGGAGGCACTGATTGCTCAGAACCCCCTTGCCCAGCCCATCGGCCAACTGTTGCAAGGCTCACTGGCAATTAAGCAGCGAGTGCGAAACGTTCGTCGTTTGCAGTTAGTTTTTTAAATCGAGATTTACGAGCGTGACTCAAGCTCGACATGCACCACACCGATTCCGAACCCACGTCGAAACCAGGACAGCCCCAGACCCTCTATTTTAGGTGCGTACAAGCAATTGCAAGAGCTCGACCGGAGATTTAATTGCAGCATGGGCGCCCCACTCCGTCGGATTGGTCTTGGCCCCCAGGTATCCGTAGGTTGCTGCGACAGTTCCCATGCCCGCAGCGAGGCCTGCAAGAATGTCGCGCTCATCGTCCCCCACATAGATGCACTGCCCCGGCTCCAGTTTCAAGCGCGACGCCGCTTCGAGCAAAGGGGCTGGATGGGGTTTTGCATGGGGAGTGGTATCTCCGCTGATCACCGCTCCTGCGGTCGCAAACAGTGGAATGGCGCGGGTCAGAGGGTCCGTAAAGCGGGTCGCCTTGTTGGTCACCACGCCCCATGCCAGATTGCGGCGGAGGATCTGGGATACCAGCTCCGGCACCCCCTCAAAAATGCTGGTGCGTTCTGTCATGCACGACTCATAGTTCACGAAGAACTCCTCGCGCATGGTCAGAAAGTCAGGATGGTCGGGCGCCATGCCAAATGCCTCGCCCAACATGCCACGGGCGCCAGCACCGGCCATCGGACGATAGCGCTCCAACGGCAGGGAGGGCAAACCACGGTCCGTGCGCATCTTGTCGGCAGCAGCGCCTAAATCAGGGGCGCTGTCAATCAGTGTTCCATCCAGGTCAAACAGCACCGCGCGGATATTTTGAAACATAGGCGCGGCCTCAGGCTGCGCGCCGCGTGGCAAACAGGTAGTTCACACTGGTGTCGCTGCTCAACCAGTAACGTCGCGTAAGGGGGTTGTACTCCAGGCCTCGGGTGGTCTGCACGTCAAGGCCCGCACTGCGGCAGCTGGCGGCCAGTTCGCTGGGTCGAATCATCTTGGCGTATTCATGCGTTCCACGGGGCAGCATGTTCAATACATATTCAGCGCCCACAATGGCCAGCATGAAAGCCTTGGCACTTCGGTGTATGGTCGAAAAGAACACCCATCCGCCCGGTTTCACGAGCTCAGAGCAGGCTCGCACAACCGATGCAGGATCAGGCACATGCTCGAGCATTTCCATGCAGGTAACCACGTCAAAGCTGGCGGGTTGCTCTTTGGCGAGCGCCTCCACACTGACTTCTCGGTACTGGATATTGGTGGTCTGGGCCTCCAGCGCGTGCAACTGGGCCACTCGCAGTGCCTTGGAAGCCAGGTCAATACCCAACACGTCCGCGCCTTTGCGGGCCATGGAGTCGGCCAAAATACCGCCGCCACAGCCAACATCCAGTACGCGCTTGCCTGACAGGCTGCACTGCGTATTGATCCAGTCGAGCCGCAAAGGATTAATCTGGTGCAAGGGGCGAAATTCACTTTCAGGATCCCACCAGCGATGGGCTAATTCCGAAAACTTGGCCAGTTCGGCCGGATCTGCATTGACGATTTCACTCATGCACTGATTCTCCACGACGAAAGGCAATGGGCAAAAAACCCCAGACGCAAAAAAGCCCCGATAACGGGGCTTTTTTGGGAAGCAATCCGAGGATTACTTGGAAGCGCGGGTACCGACCACTTCGATTTCCACGCGACGGTTCTTCGCACGGCCTTCGGCAGTCTTGTTGTCAGCCACGGGTTGCTTTTCGCCCTTGCCTTCGGTGTAGACGCGGTTCTTTTCGATGCCCTTGGACACCAAGTAAGCCTTCACGGCTTCGGAACGACGCACCGACAGCTTCTGGTTGTAAGCATCGGAGCCCACGGAGTCGGTATGACCCACGGCAATGATCACTTCCAGGTTGATGCCCTTGACCTTGGAGACCAGGTCATCCAGCTTGGCCTTGCCTTCTGGCTTCAGCACCGACTTGTCGAAGTCGAAGAATGCGTCAGCAGCGTAGGTCACCTTGGTAGCCACAGCAGGCGCTGGAGCCGGTGCGGGTGCTGGCTTGGCAGCAGGAGCTGGGGTAGCAGCAGGAGCGGCAGCAGCAGGAGCTGGAGCGGCGATAGCGCCATCGCAGCCAGGAGCAGCCGTTGCAGGCGTCCAGTTGGCATCGCGCCAGCAGTATTCGTTGGTGCCGTTCTTCCAGACGATGCCAGAAGCGTTTCTCCAGTTGTCAACGGTTTGTGCGCCAGCGGCGGTTGCGAGCGCTGCAGAGGCAAACAACATCGCCACTTTGTTCAGTTTCTTCATGGTTCTCCTCTTGGGGAAAAAGCCGCAGCCGCGCTGCGAATCAGGACGCTTGGAGTGACCATCACCCAAAGCGTTCAAACGATTGTGCCATACGTAACAGGGCAAAAGCGGGGGCACCCGCCTGGGGCCCGTAGGACAAAACCGGAATTGCTTCGATATGTTGCGTGGTCGCTACACGGTCTTACCTCTAAAATGGTTCTCCTTCGCCGCCACCGCAGTCCCCAATGACCCAGTTTGCCAAAGAAACCCTGCCGATCAGCCTCGAAGAAGAGATGCGGCGCAGTTACCTTGATTACGCGATGAGCGTGATCGTGGGCCGGGCCCTGCCCGACGCGCGCGACGGCTTGAAGCCAGTGCACCGCCGCGTGCTTTTTGCGATGCACGAGCTCAACAACGATTGGAACCGGCCTTATAAAAAGTCGGCCCGTATCGTAGGCGACGTGATTGGTAAATACCACCCGCACGGTGATTCCGCTGTATACGACACCATCGTGCGGATGGCACAGGATTTTTCGCTGCGCCATATGCTGGTGGACGGCCAAGGAAATTTCGGATCGGTGGATGGCGATAACGCCGCAGCGATGCGGTATACCGAAATCCGCCTGGCCAAAATCGCGCATGAAATGCTGGGCGATATCGATAAGGAAACCGTCGATTTCGGCCCCAACTACGACGGCAGCGAAAAGGAACCGCTGGTATTGCCCAGCAAGCTCCCGAATCTGCTGGTCAACGGTTCGGCCGGTATTGCCGTGGGCATGGCCACCAATATCCCGCCCCACAACCTCAATGAAGTGGTCGATGGCTGCCTGCACATGCTGCGCAACCCCGATGCCACAGTTGATGAGCTGATGGAGATCATTCCCGCGCCCGACTTCCCCACGGCCGGCATCATCTATGGCATCAACGGCGTCAAAGACGGTTACCGCACGGGGCGCGGGCGTGTGATCATGCGCGCCAAGTGCCATTTTGAGGACATCGACCGGGGCCAGCGCCAGGCCATCATCGTCGATGAGCTGCCCTACCAGGTCAACAAAAAGACGCTGCAGGAGCGCATGGCCGAGCTGGTGCACGAGAAGAAGATCGAAGGCATCAGCCACATCCAGGACGAGTCTGACAAGTCCGGCATGCGCCTGGTGATCGAGCTCAAGCGCGGCGAAGTGCCCGAGGTAGTGCTCAACAACCTGTACAAACAGACGCAGCTGCAGGACACGTTCGGCATGAACATGGTGGCGTTGATCGACGGCCAGCCCCGCCTGTGCAACCTGCGCGACCTGATCAGCGTCTTTTTGCAGCACCGCCGTGAAGTGGTCACCCGCCGCACAGTGTTCGAGCTGCGCAAGGCGCGCGACCGTGGCCACGTGCTCGAAGGCCTGGCCGTGGCGCTGGCCAACATCGACGACTTCATCGCCATCATCCGCAACGCCCCCACCCCGCCGGTGGCCAAGGCCGAGCTGATGGCCCGCCCCTGGGACAGCAAGCTGGTGCGCGAGATGCTCACCCGCACGCGTGCCGACGGTGGCGTGATCAATGCTGACGACTATCGCCCCGACGGCCTCGAAAAAGAATTCGGCATGGGCCAGGACGGCCTGTACCGCCTGTCGGAAACGCAGGCCCAGGAAATCCTGCAGATGCGACTGCAGCGCCTGACTGGCCTGGAGCAGGACAAGATCGTCGCCGAGTACAAGGAGGTCATGGCGGTCATCGAAGACCTGCTGGACATCCTGGCCAAGCCCGAGCGCGTCTCCACCATCATTGGCGACGAACTCACCTCCATCAAGACCGAGTTCGGCCAGCACAAGCTGGGAGCTCGCCGCAGCATCGTCGAGTACAGCGCGCAGGACCTCTCCACCGAGGACCTGATCACCCCCACCGACATGGTGGTCACACTCAGCCACACCGGCTACATCAAGAGCCAGCCCCTGTCCGAATACCGCGCCCAGAAGCGCGGCGGACGCGGCAAGCAGGCCACGGCGACCAAGGAAGACGACTGGATCGACCAGCTCTTCATCGCCAACACGCACGACTACATCCTGTGCTTCTCCAACCGCGGCCGCCTGTACTGGCTCAAGGTCTGGGAAGTGCCCGCCGGCTCGCGCGGATCGCGTGGCCGCCCCATCGTGAACATGTTCCCGCTGCAAGACGGCGAAAAAATCAACGTCGTGCTGCCACTGACCGGCGACATGCGCACTTTCCCGGCCGACCGCTATGTGTTCATGGGCACCAGCATGGGTACCGTGAAGAAAACGGCGCTGGATGAATTCAGCAACCCGCGCAAGGGCGGCATCATCGCCGTCAACCTGGATGACGGCGACTACCTGATCGGCGCAGCCCTCACCGATGGCAAACACGACGTGATGCTGTTCAGTGATGGCGGCAAGGCCGTGCGTTTCGACGAAAACGACGTGCGCCCACTGGGCCGTGCGGCACGTGGCGTGCGCGGCATGATGCTGGAAGACGGCCAGAGCGTGATCGCCATGCTGGTCGCCGAAGACGAAACGCAGAGTGTGCTCACCGCCACCGAAAACGGCTATGGCAAGCGCACCAGCATCACTGAATACACCCGCCACGGCCGGGGCACCAAGGGCATGATCGCCATCCAGCAAAGCGAGCGCAATGGCAAGGTGGTGGCCGCCACGCTGGTGCATGCTGACGACGAGATCATGCTGATCACCGACAAGGGCGTGCTGGTGCGCACCCGCGTCTCCGAGATCCGCGAACTGGGCCGCGCCACGCAGGGTGTCACGCTGATCGCATTGGACGAAGGCTCCAAGCTCAGCGGGCTGCAACGTATTGTTGAAAACGATGCCAATGTGGCTGAGGGCGAAATCGAAGGCAACGCCAACGACGGAAACCCGCCAGCCGCCGAAACCCCGGAACCACCAGACGCTTGAGTCAGACCAGCGGGTGCAGCCCCGACGGCGCAGCACCCACTGCGCTATTAAAACTGAAGCTGCTAGCGCTTATCTGATAAGCGCTAGCAGCCTTTTTGACCTAAAAAATGAAACGCCCATATAACTTCTCGGCCGGCCCGGCCGCCATACCCACCGAAGTCCTGGAGCAGGCCGCCGCCGAGATGCTGGACTGGCATGGCAGCGGCATGGGCGTGATGGAAATGAGCCATCGGGGCAAAGAGTTCCTGTCGATCTACGAACAGGCGGAAGCCGATCTGCGCGAGCTTCTGGCCGTGCCAGCCAACTTCAAGATCTTGTTCATGCAAGGCGGTGGCCTGGCCGAGAACGCGATCGTCCCGCTCAATCTCTCACGGGCCGGTGTGGTTGATTTTGTGGTGACTGGCAGTTGGAGCCAAAAGTCGCAGAAGGAAGCGCGCAAATACGCATCCGAAGTGAACATCGTGGCCTCCTCCGAAGACACCGGCTTCACCACCGTGCCCGACCCGGCCTCCTGGACGGTGAGCCGGGGTGCGAGCTATTTGCACATCTGCAGCAACGAAACCATCAATGGCACCGAGTTCCACGAGCTGCCCGACCTGAAGGCCCTGGGCAGCGATGCACCACTGATCATTGACTTCTCTTCCCATGTCGCATCGCGGCCGGTAGACTGGTCACGCGTCGGACTGGCCTTTGGCGGTGCGCAGAAGAACCTCGGGCCTGCAGGCCTCACGCTGGTGATCGTGCGCGAGGACCTGCTGGGCCACGCCCTGCCCGCCTGCCCCAGCGCGTTTGACTACCGCGTGGTGGCAGAAAACCAATCCATGTTCAACACCCCCCCACCTGGGGCATCTACGTTGCAGGCCTCACCTTCCAGTGGCTCAAGCGCCAGACCGAAGGGGCCTTGAGCGGTGTGGCAGCCATGGAGCAGCGCAACATGGCCAAGGCGGATCTTCTCTACAAAGCCATCGACAGCTCGCAGTTGTATGTAAACAAGGTGGCGGCCAACTGCCGCTCGCGCATGAACGTTCCGTTCTTCCTGCGCGACGAAAGCCGCAACGAAGCCTTCCTGGTCGGCGCCAAGGAGCGCGGCCTGCTGCAGCTCAAGGGCCACAAGTCCGTGGGCGGCATGCGCGCCAGTATCTACAACGCCATGCCCCTGGCGGGCGTGCAAGCGCTGGTGGACTACATGCGAGAATTTGAACAAAAACACGCCTGAGCGGACTACGGCCCACCCACGTTTTCGCGACAGCGCACCGAAATTTCCCCATCCATGAACACTCCGCAAGCCTCACCCGACCTCGCCAGCCTGCGCGTGCAGATCGACAGCATCGACCAGCAACTGCTCACGCTGCTGAACCAACGGGCGCTCGTGGCCGAACAGGTGGGTGAAGTCAAGAAGCGCGAAGGCACGCCCTTTTTCCGACCCGACCGTGTAGCCCAGGTCATCGACAAGATCACCAACGCCAACCCTGGGCCGCTCAAGGGTGCGCACGTCGCTGCCATCTGGCGCGAGATCATGTCCGCCTGCCTTGCGCTCGAATCGCCCCAGCGTGTGGCCGTGCTCGGCCCCGAGGGCACGTTCTGCGAGCAGGCAGCGATCGAGTTCTTTGGCGGCGCGGCCGACCTGATGTACTGCGCCAACTTCGACGAAGTGTTCCACGCCACAGCCGCTGGCAGCGCGCAGTACGGCGTGGTGGGCGTGGAGAACTCTACCGAAGGCGTGGTCACCCGCTCGCTCGACCTCTTCCTGCACACCCCCACCCACGTGGTGGGCGAAGTCAGCCTGCTCGTGCGCCACAACCTGCTGCGCACCAGCAACTCACTGGATGGCATTGAGGTGGTGCTGGCCCATCCGCAAGCGCTGGCCCAATGCCAGGCTTGGCTGTCCAAGCACCTGCCGCATGCCGAGCGCCGCCCGGTGTCCAGCAATGCCGAAGGCGCGCGCCTGGCCACCACCAACCCTGCCTGGGCGGCCCTCTCCAGCGAACGCGCAGCCACTCAGTTCGGCTTGCACATCGTCTCCCACGCCATTCAGGACGACGCCTACAACCGCACCCGCTTCGCCATCATCTGCCTGCCGCACACGCTGCAGACGCCACCGCCCTCGGGCAAGGACTGCACCAGCCTTGTGGTGTCGGTGCCCAACCGCCCTGGCGCCGTGCACGACCTGCTGGTGCCACTCAAGACGCACGGTGTGTCCATGACGCGCTTCGAATCGCGCCCCGCCCGCACCGGCCAGTGGGAGTATTACTTCTACATCGATCTCGACGGCCATCCTGCCCAGCCCCATGTGGCCAGGGCGCTGGAAGAACTGCGCAGCCTGTGCGCGTTCTACAAGGTCCTGGGCACCTACCCTGTCTCGTCATAAGGAGCCGTCGCCATGTTCGAACAACTGGGACTGATCGGCTGCGGGCTCATGGGAGGCTCATTCGCCCTGGCCATGAAGAAGGCCGGCCTGGTCAAACGCGTGGTGGGTTACAGCAAATCACCCTCCACCACCGACCGCGCCCGCCAGCTGGGTGTGATCGATGTCGAGGCGCCGTCCGCCTTGCTGGCCGTTGCTGGCGCTGACATTGTGCTGGTGGCCGTGCCTGTGGCCGCCACCGAAGCCACGCTCAAGGCCATCAAGCACCTGGTCACCCCCCAGATGCTGATCATGGACGTGGGCTCCACCAAGGCCGATGTGGTGCAGGCCGCACGCCGCGCCTTGCGCGACCAAGTGGGCTCGTTTGTGCCTGCACATCCCATCACCGGGCGAGAAGTGTCCGGCGTGGAACACGCCGAGGCCGATCTCTACAGCGGGCGCCAGGTGATCCTCACGCCCACCGAACGCACCTTCACCGCGCAGCTGCAAAAAGCCCAGGACATCTGGACGGCGCTGGGCAGCCGTGTGACCAGCATGTCGCCCGAGTCGCACGATGCGGCGTTTGCAGCTGTCAGTCACCTGCCCCATGTGCTCGCCTTTGCGATGATGAACAGCATCACGGGCCAGGACACCGGAGACGATTTTCTGTCGCTGGCGGGCCCGGGGTTCCGGGACTTCACGCGCATCGCGGCCAGCGACCCCAAAGTGTGGCGCGACATCCTGCTGTCCAACCGCGACGAGCTGATCGCCCAGTCCAAACTGTTCCAGCAGGCACTGCACACCATCGAGCAGGCCATGCAAAAGGGCGATGCCCAGGCGCTGGAAGACATGCTGACGCTGGCCAGCGAGACCCGGGCGCATTGGCGCATGGGTGCGAAGAGAAAATAACCCCCTGAGTCGCCTGTGGCGCCTTCCCCCAAGGGGGACGCACCCAGTGGCCTGGCAAAGCCAGTTCCACGGGTGCACTGGGATGGGCCTGCGCCAGTAATGACGGGCGCTTGGACCAATGGACGAAAGATACCGATGTACAGCACCGCATTTATTGACCTGCCCCCCTTGCAAGCCGCTGCAGGTGAAGTCCACCTGCCGGGCTCCAAGAGCATCTCCAACCGGGTGCTGCTGCTGGCGGCGCTGAGCAATGGCACCACCACCGTGCACGACCTGCTGGCGTCCGACGACACCCGCGTCATGCTCGATGGGCTGCGCCAGATTGGCTGCACCGTGGACGAGGCGGGCAGCACCGTGCACATCACGGGCCTGGGTGGCCGCGCCCCCCAATCACCCGCCAAGCTCTTCATGGGCAATGCTGGCACCGCCATGCGCCCGCTGACGGCCGCACTGGCTTTGCTGGGCGGTGAATTCGAGCTGTCGGGCGTCCCGCGCATGCACGAGCGCCCTATTGGCGACCTGGTGGATGCACTGCGCCAGCTGGGCTGCCAGATCGACTACCTGGGGAACGACGGCTACCCGCCGCTGCGCATCGCCCACGCCAATGGCGTCCCTGCGCTGGCACTGGCTGCGCCCATCCGCGTGCGCGGCGATGTGTCCAGCCAGTTCCTGACCGCTCTGCTCATGGCATTGCCACTGGCGGCTGGCACCCAAAACATCGTGATCGATGTGGTGGGGGAATTGATCTCCAAGCCCTACATCGCCATCACCCTCCAGCTTCTGGCGCGCTTCGGCATCGTGGTCGAGCACCAGAACTGGCAGCGGTTCACGATTGCGGCGGGCAGTCGCTACCAGTCGCCCGGCACCATCCACGTCGAGGCCGACGCATCATCTGCTAGCTATTTCATAGCACTTGGCGCAATCACATCCAGCGCCAGCGGCCAAAAAGGCATCAAGATTCAAGGCGTGGGCCTCGATTCGATCCAGGGCGACATCCGCTTTGTCGATGCCGCCCGCGCCATGGGGGCCGTGGTCACCGGTGGCCCCAACTGGCTGCACATCCAGCGGGGGGAACCGGGCCAGGGCTGGCCGCTCAAGGGCATCGACCTCGACTGCAACCACATCCCCGACGCAGCCATGACGCTGGCCGTGATGGCGCTGTATGCCGAGGGCACCACCACGCTGCGCAACATCGCCAGCTGGCGCGTGAAGGAAACCGACCGTATCGCCGCCATGGCCAACGAACTGCGCAAGCTCGGAGCCACGGTGGAAGAAGGGGCGGACTTCATCCGCGTCACGCCACCTGCCCAAGTCCAAGACTGGAAAGCAGCCAGCATTCACACCTACGACGACCACCGCGTGGCCATGTGTTTCTCGCTGGCGGCGTTCAACCCGGCGGGCCTGCCCGTGCGCATTGAAGACCCCAAATGCGTGGCGAAGACCTTCCCGGATTACTTTGAAGCCCTGTTCTCGGTGGCAAGCACTGCCACTGGCCAAATCCCGGTGATCTGCATCGACGGCCCCACCGCCTCAGGCAAGGGCACCGTGGCGGCGGCGGTCGCGCAGCGCCTGGGCTACCGGTTCCTGGACTCGGGGGCGATGTACCGCATCACCGCCCTCGCCGCCCTGCGCGCTGGCCTGGCCATCAACCCCGAGCACGAAGCCCGCATTGCCGCCTTGGCGCAGACGCTGCCCGTGCGTTTCGAAGGGGGCCGGGTGTGGCTGGGCAGCGACGATGTAACGGAAGCCATCCGCACCGAGGAGGCCGGCATGAACGCATCCCGCGTCTCTGCCCTGCCCGCCGTGCGGGGGGCGCTCGTGGATCTGCAACACAGTTTCCAGCGTCTGCCGGGGCTGGTGGCCGACGGCCGGGACATGGGCACGGTGATCTTCCCGGACGCCCCTTTGAAGGTCTATTTGACGGCCAGCGCCGCCTGCCGCGCCGAGCGCCGTTATAAACAGTTGATTTCAAAGGGTTTTTCGGCTAGTATCGCAGACCTCCGCGCAGATCTGGAAGCGCGCGACGCCCGGGACAGCACCCGCAGCGTTGCACCTCTCAAGCCCGCGCAGGACGCTCTGGTCCTGGACAACTCCGATTTGACGATTGAACAAGCCGTTGAAAAGGTGCTGGCCTGGTGGCAAGAGCGTCAACCTTTCGCAGGGTCTGCGCAGGGTTGAAACGTGTGGCGCCTTTTTTAGAACGGGCTCCACAGGCAATGCTGAAAGGCCTTGCCACAGGCCCACGCAACTCCTCTCGCGCGCCAGCGCACAGGTTGTGTGGATCGATAACCTAACCCGCGGTTCTACCGCAAAAAACCACCGCAAGCAGCTATAAAAACAGTAGCAATGGTGCTACTGGAATCCTGTTTGTGGCAAGGAAACACATGTCCGAATCTTTTGCCGCCCTTTTTGAAGAATCTTTGCAGCGCACGGAAATGCGCCCAGGCGAAGTCATCACCGCTGAAGTCGTGCGCGTTGAGCACAACTTCGTGGTCGTGAACGCTGGCCTCAAGTCCGAAGCCTACGTACCGCTGGAAGAGTTCAAGAACGACAAGGGCGAAGTCGAAGTCCAAGTGGGTGACTTCGTGTCGGTGGCCATTGGCTCCATCGAAAACGGCTACGGCGACACCATCCTGTCGCGCGACACGGCCAAGCGCCTGGCTTCGTGGATGAGCCTGGAAAAGGCCCTCGAATCCGGCGAATTCGTCACTGGCACGACCAGCGGCAAGGTCAAGGGCGGTCTGACCGTTCTGGTCAACGGCATCCGCGCATTCCTGCCCGGTTCGCTGATCGATACCCGTCCGATCAAGGATCTGACGCCGTACGAAAACAAGACCATGGAATTCAAGGTCATCAAGCTGGACCGCAAGCGCAACAACGTGGTGCTGAGCCGCCGCGCTGTGGTGGAAGCCTCCATGGGCGAAGAGCGCGCCAAGCTGATGGAAACCCTGAAGGAAGGCTCCATCGTTCAAGGCGTGGTCAAGAACATCACCGAATACGGTGCGTTCGTGGACCTGGGCGGCATCGACGGCCTGCTGCACATCACCGACATGGCATGGCGCCGCGTGCGTCACCCCTCCGAAGTGGTGACCGCTGGCCAGGAAATCACGGCCAAGATCCTGAAGTTCGACACCGAAAAGAACCGTGTCTCGCTGGGTCTGAAGCAAATGGGCGACGACCCATGGATGGGCGTGAACCGCCGCTACCCCCAAGGCACCCGCCTGTTCGGCAAGATCACGAACATTGCCGACTACGGCGCGTTCGTCGAACTCGAACCCGGCATCGAAGGCCTGGTGCACGTGTCTGAAATGGACTGGACCAACAAGAACATCGCTCCCGCCAAGCTGGTTTCGCTGGGCGACGAAGTCGAAGTCATGGTCCTCGAAATCGACGAAGACAAGCGCCGCATCAGCCTGGGCATGAAGCAGTGCAAGGCCAACCCATGGCAAGAATTCGCACAGGACACGAAGCGCGGCGACCGCGTGAAGGGTCCTATCAAGTCGATCACCGACTTCGGCGTGTTCGTGGGCCTGGCTGCCGGCATCGACGGCCTGGTTCACCTGTCTGACCTGTCGTGGAACGAAGCTGGCGAAGCCGCAGTTCGTAACTACAAGAAGGGCCAGGAAGTGGAAGCCATCGTGCTGGCCGTGGACGTGGACCGCGAACGCATCTCGCTGGGCATCAAGCAGCTCGACGGCGACCCATTCACGACCTTCGTGACGGTGAACGACAAGGGCCAGACGGTGACCGGCAAGGTCAAGACCGTGGACGCCCGTGGCGCTGAAATCGACCTCGGCGAAGACATCGTGGGTTACCTGCGCGCTTCGGAAATCTCCCGCGACCGCGTGGAAGATGCCCGCAACGTGCTCAAGGAAGGCGACGAAGTCACGGCCGTGGTGGTCAATGTGGATCGCAAGACCCGCAACATTCAGCTGTCGATCAAGCAAAAGGACATGGCTGACGAACAAGGCGCCATGGCCAACCTGAGCCAGCAATCGAGCCGCGAAAGCGCCGGTACGACCAGCCTGGGCGCCCTGCTGCGCGCCAAGCTGGACAACTCGGAAAAGTAAAGCGCTGACCCGTTGAGGAGCCTCAGCGCACATTGCGCGGTAAGCTCCTTGTACGGTCAGACAGCGGGCGCCTCGGCGCCCGCTCTTTTTTCAGCAAAGACCTGCCCACCCGCAGCCTGCCCATGCCCCAAGATTCCATGACCCGCTCAGACCTCGTTGAAGAACTGGCCGCGCGCTTTGGTCAGCTCACCCATCGCGATGCCGAATACGCCGTCAAGACCATCCTGGACGCCGTGGGCGAGGCCCTGGTGCGTGGGCACCGCATCGAGATCCGGGGCTTTGGCAGCTTCTCGGTCAACCACCGCCCACCCCGCATGGGACGTAATCCGCGCAGCGGCGAGGCCGTGGCCATCCCCGAAAAACGGGTGCCCCATTTCAAGCCTGGCAAGGCCCTGCGTGAAGCCGTGGACAAGCGCACCGCCGAGATGGAAGAAAACTCCGGGGCCGCCAGCAGCACAACCATTCAAAAATAATAGCTGCTCGCGCTTTACAGATAAGCGCTAGAGGCCTATTTGACTTGAATTCTTATCCTGCAAGGGCCATGCGGCCCAGCAGGCACAAGCTCTTAGAATCGCCCCACCACTGGGGAGACCGATGAAATACCTCCTGTGGCTGCTCAAGGCAGCCATTTTTTTTACGCTGTTTGCCTTCGCGCTGAACAACCAGCAGGACGCCACCGTGCACTTCTTCTTTGGCACGCAATGGCGCGCGCCGTTGGTGCTGGTGGTGTTGACCGCATTTTCAGCGGGCCTGGCCGTGGGAGTGCTGGGCATGGTGCCGCGCTGGTGGAGGCACCGCACCGCAGCGCGACGCGCCCATGCAGCGGTGGCAGCGCCAACGCCCGTGGCATCCTCCGCAGCAGCGGGCTCCATGCCCCCCGCCCCGCCACCACCGCCCGACCTGCCTTCCGCCCATGGAATTTGACCTGACCTGGATCCTGCTGGGTCTGCCCGTGGCCTTTGTGCTGGGCTGGCTGGCTTCGCGTTTTGACCTGCGCCAACTGCGTGCAGAAAACCGCCGCGCGCCCAAGGCCTACTTCAAGGGCCTGAACTTCCTGCTCAACGAACAGCAGGACCAGGCCATCGACGCCTTCATCGAGGCCGTGCAGAACGACCCCGACACCTCCGAGCTGCACTTCGCCCTTGGCAATCTGTTTCGCCGCCGGGGCGAATACGACCGCGCCGTGCGTGTGCATGAGCATCTGCTCTCTCGCGGCGACCTCTCCCGCACCGACCGCGAACGTGCCCAGCATGCGCTGGCCCTCGACTTCCTGAAGGCCGGGCTGCTCGACCGCGCCGAAGACGCGCTGCAGCGGCTGGAAGGCACCCCGTTCGAGGCCCAGGCGCGCCTGGCGCTGCTCGCCATTTACGAACGCTCGCGCGACTGGCCCCACGCCGCCAGCATTGCCCGCAAGATGCACGCCGCCGACCAGGGCGACTTCAGCACGCGGCAGGCGCACTACCTGTGCGAGCAGGCCTTGGCGCTGATCGCGCAGGGCGACCTGCCCGGCGCCCAGGCCCTGCTGGACCAAGCCGTGGCTGCCGCCCCCGAGGCAGCGCGCGCACGCATCGAACTGGCGCGCCTGCAACGCCTGATGGGCCAGCCGGCCGCCGTGCTGTCCACCCTCAAGACGCTGGGCGAGCGCAACCCCGCTGCTCTGCCCCTGGCCGCCCCGCTGATGGTCGAAGCCGCTACAGCCACTGGCCGCACGCCCGAAGTCCACGCCCTGCTGCACGCCCACTATGCGCAAGCGCCTTCGCTCGACGTGCTGGAAAGCATCGTGGCGATGGAAGCTGCCGACGAAGCCACCCGCTCGTCTGCCCGCCAGCGCTATGTGGAGCACCTGGACAAGGAACGCTCTCTGGTCGCCGCCGCCAAATGGCTGGCCACCGAAAAGCTGGAACACGAAGAATTCCACCCCCAGGTTCAACGTGCGCTGGACCATGCCGTCAAACCCCTCACCCGCTATCGCTGCGCGGCCTGCGGTTTTGAAGCGCGCCAGCATTTCTGGCAATGCCCCGGCTGCCAGACCTGGGACAGCTACCCGGCGCGCCGGGTCGAAGAACTCTAAGAGCCTTCATCCTCAACACCCTAAGCTCCTCGCCATGCTGAAAAAACTGCTAACCCTGCTGGTTGCCACCCTGCTCGCTACCGCCGCCTGGGCCGCCGTGGACGTGAACACCGCTACCGAGGCTGAACTCGACGGCATCAAGGGCATCGGCCCCGGCTTGTCGGGGCGCATCCTGCAAGAGCGGCGGAACGCTGCCTTCAAAGACTGGGCCGACTTCATCGGCCGTGTGGGCGGCGTGGGTAACAAGAGTGCCGTCAACTTCTCCAAAGAGGGCCTGACCGTCAACGGCAAGAAGTACAGCGCGGCGGCAGCCGCCAAGGCAGAAGCCAAAAACAACAAGAAGCACAGCAGCCCCCACGCAGCAGATCGCAAAGCCCGTGGCGGCGCTGACAAGGACGCCGCAACGGCAACCACGCCAGCCACAACACCTGCAACAGTAACTGCGGCACCGACGGCGGCAGCGCCCGCCCCCGCAACAGGCGCTAGCAAAAACTAAGCACGCTTCACAAGCAGCAAGCCCGCTCCAGCGGGCTTGTTTTTTTGCGGAGTCGCGTGCGCAACGGCAAGGGCTGGACAGGGTTTTTAGGAGCTACCCCTAAAATCATCTGCGCATGCCCCTGATCACGCTCATCCTTCTCCCCTTCATCGGCAGCCTGCTGGCAGCGGTTCTGCCGTCCAACGCCCGCAATACCGAGTCCACCCTGGCGGGCCTTATCGCCGTGTTCTGCTCAGCCCAGGCGGCGCTGTACTTCCCCGAGATTGCAGACGGCGGCGTGATCCGGCAAGAGCTGACCTGGCTGCCCGCGCTGGGTCTGAACCTCGTCATCCGCATGGATGGCTTTGCGTGGATGTTCTGCATGCTGGTGTTGGGTGTAGGCAGTCTGGTGGTGCTGTACGCGCGCTACTACATGTCCCCCGCCGACCCGGTGCCGCGCTTCTTCTCATTCTTCCTGGCTTTCATGGGCGCGATGGCGGGCGTAGTGCTGTCGGGCAACATCATCCAGATCGCGTTCTTCTGGGAGCTGACCAGCCTGTTTTCCTTCCTGCTGATCGGCTACTGGCACCACCGCAAGGATGCCCGGCGTGGCGCACGCATGGCGCTGACGGTGACCGGCACGGGGGGGCTGGCCATGCTGGCGGGCATGCTGGTGCTGGGCCACATCGTGGGCAGCTACGACCTGGACCATGTGCTGGTTGCGGCCCAGCTCATCCAGAACCATCCGCTCTACACCACTGCACTTGTCCTGATTCTGCTGGGCGCGCTCACCAAGAGCGCGCAGTTCCCGTTCCACTTCTGGCTGCCCAACGCCATGGCTGCGCCCACGCCCGTGTCGGCGTACCTGCACTCGGCCACCATGGTCAAGGCCGGTGTGTTTTTGCTGGCACGCCTGTGGCCGGCGCTGGCGGGCACCGAGCAGTGGTTCTGGCTGGTGGGCGGCGCGGGCCTGGCCACGCTGCTGGTGGGTGGCTATGCGGCCATGTTTCAGAACGACCTCAAGGGGCTGCTGGCGTACTCGACCATCTCGCACCTGGGTCTCATCACCCTGCTGCTGGGCCTGAACAGCCCGCTGGCCGCCGTGGCGGCCGTGTTCCACATCATGAACCACGCCACCTTCAAGGCCTCGCTGTTCATGGCAGTGGGCATCGTGGACCATGAAAGCGGCACGCGCGACATACGGCGCCTGTCGGGCCTGCGCAGGATGATGCCCATCACCGCCACCCTGGCCATGGTGGCCAGCGCTGCGATGGCGGGCGTGCCGCTGCTCAACGGCTTCCTGTCCAAGGAAATGTTCTTTGCCGAGACGGTGTACGTGAACACCACGCCGATGCTCGAATGGCTGCTGCCCGTCGCCGCCACAGTGGCCGGCATGTTCAGCGTGGCGTACTCGCTGCGCTTCACGGTGGATGTGTTCTTTGGCCCGCCCGCTACCGACCTGCCGCGCCCGCCCCATGAGCCGCCGCACTGGATGCGCGTTCCTGTCGAACTGCTGGTGCTGGCCTGCCTGGTGGTGGGCACGTTGCCCGCCTGGTCTGTGGGGGCCTACCTGGCCGCCGCCGCACGGCCCGTGGTGGGCGGCGAGCTGCCCACGTACAGCCTGGCGGTGTGGCATGGCTTTAATACCCCGTTTGTAATGAGCCTGGTGGCATTGGGCGGTGGCATTGCGCTGTATGCGCTGCTGCGGCGTCAGCGCGCGCGCGGCATGCTGGATGCACCGCCCCTCATGCACCACCTGAGCGGCCAGCGCATGTTTGAGCACCTGCTGGCCGCCCTCACGCTGGCGGGCCGCAACGGCCGCCGCCTGCTGGGCACCAGCCGCCTGCAGTGGCAGATGCTGTGGCTGGCCGCAGCGGCCCTGGTGGCGGGTACCCTGCCCCTGTGGGCGCGGGGACTGCCAATTGGCGACCGCGTGCAGTTGCCGCTATCGCCCACGTTTGCGCTGCTGTGGCTGCTGGGCGCCGTGTGCGCCGTGGCGGCGGCGTGGCAGGCCAAGTACCACCGGCTGGCCGCCCTCACGCTGCTGGGCGGCTCGGGCCTGTGTGTGTGCCTGACCTTTTTGTGGTTCTCGGCGCCCGACCTCGCGCTCACACAGATCGTGGTGGAGATCGTGACCACCATCCTCATCCTGCTGGGCCTGCGCTGGCTGCCCCGCCGCGACGAAAGCCTGCGCGTGCCCACCCTGGCCGAAGAGCGCCGGACCCAGCTGCGCCGCTACCGGGACCTGGCACTGGCGTTGAGCGCGGGCGCAGGCATGGCGCTGTTGTCGTTCGCGATGATGAGCCGCCCTTTCCCCGACAGCACCTCCACCTTCTTCCTGGAGCGCGCCCTTACCGACGGGGGCGGCACCAACGTGGTCAACGTCATGCTGGTGGACTTCCGGGGCTTTGACACCTTTGGCGAGATCGTGGTACTGGGCATTGTGGCGCTCACGGTGTATGCGCTGCTGCGGCGCTTCCGCCCTGCGCGCGAGGTGATGGACCTGCCGCCCCAGCAGCGCGCACTGCCCGCCGATGTGGACACCGACCTCTCCAACCCGCGCCAGACTGCCGACACCGCCGTGGGCTACCTCATGGTGCCCGCCGTGCTGGTACGCTTGCTGCTGCCGTTTGCCACGCTGGTGTCCATGTACCTTTTCATGCGTGGGCACAACGAGCCCGGCGGCGGCTTTGTGGCCGGGCTGGTGTTCTCGGTGGCGCTGCTGCTGCAGTACATCGTCTCGGGCACCTCGTGGGTCGAGGCCCACCTGCCGCTGTACCCGCGCCGCTGGATCGGCGTGGGCCTGCTGGTGGCATTAGCCACGGGCCTGGGCGCCTGGGCCTGGGGCTACCCCTTCCTCACCAGCCACACAGCGCACTTTGCGCTGCCGGTGGTGGGCGAGATCCATGTGGCCAGCGCGCTGTTCTTCGACATTGGCGTGTTCACCCTGGTGGTGGGCTCCACCATGCTCATCCTCACCGGCATTGCCCACCAGTCGGTGCGCAGCCACCGCTACAACAATGCGCGCGCCGACGACGAGGCGGCAGAACAAGCCGCTGCTGCCACAGCGCCCACCACCCGGGGAGAAACTGCATGGAACTGATACTGGCCCTGGCCATTGGCGTGCTCACCGGCTCGGGCGTATGGCTGCTGCTGCGGCCCCGCACCTTCCAGGTCATCATGGGCCTGTCGCTGCTGTCGTATGCCGTCAACCTCTTCATCTTCAGCATGGGCCGCCTGGGCCTGGCGATTGACAAGGAGCCCGTGCTGCAACCCGGCCTGCCGCAGGACCTGGCCCACTATGCCGACCCCATGCCCCAGGCGCTCACACTCACGGCCATCGTGATCGGCTTTGCCATGACGGCGCTGTTCCTGGTGGTGCTGCTGGCATCGCGTGGCATGGCGGGCACCGACCATGTGGACGGCACCAAGGGTAAAGACGTGCAGGAAATGCCATGACTAGAGAACACCCCCCTGAGCGGCTTCGCCGCTTCCCCCCGCTCTCGCAGCGCTGCGCACTGCGGGCAGGGGGACGCAGCCCTCGATGCGGGGCGGCCCTTTCTCGGCTGCCCTGGCCTGGGGCGTGCCAGTTTCATGCGCAGCGTCTTGGACCAATCACATGACACTCATGCACATGCTGCTTGAGCGGCTGATGCCACACCTGATCCTTGCGCCCATTGCACTGCCCCTGCTCACGGCCGGGCTCATGCTGCTGCTGCGCGAGGAACGACAGCGCACCAAGGTCACACTCAACATCACATCGACCCTGGTCGGCCTGGTGGTGGCTGTGTTGCTGCTGGTGCAGGCCAAGGAGCCCAGCGTGCAAACCAGCCTGGGCGTGTACCTGCCGGGCAACTGGCCGGCGCCGTTCGGCATCGTGCTGGTCATCGACCGCCTGTCGGCCATGATGCTGGTGCTGACCAGCACAGTGGCGCTCGCCACGGTGCTGTTCTCGGCCGCGCGCTGGCACCGGGCGGGTGTGCACTTTCACCCGCTGTTCCAGTTCCAGCTCATGGGGCTGGCAGGCGCGTTCCTCACGGCCGACCTGTTCAACCTGTTTGTGTTCTTCGAGATCATGCTGGCGGCATCCTACGGGCTGCTGCTGCACGGCTCGGGCCGCCCGCGCGTGTCGGCGGGGCTGCACTACATCGCCATCAACCTCGCCGCATCTTCGCTGTTCCTCATCGGGGTGTCGATGCTGTACGGCATCACCGGCACGCTCAACATGGCCGACCTGGCCCGGAGCATTGCGGGTGTGGCCGTGGCAGACCGGGGGCTGCTGCATGCGGCCGCTGCGATTCTGGCGGTCGCGTTCCTCATCAAGGCCGCCGTGTGGCCGCTCAACTTCTGGCTGGTGCCTGCCTACAGCGCGGCCACTGCGCCCGTGGGTGCGCTTTTCGCGCTCATGACCAAGGTGGGCGTGTACAGCGTACTGCGGCTGTGGACGCTGCTCTTTGGCGCCGAGGCCGGTGAATCCGCCCAGTTTGGCAGCCAGTGGCTGATTGGCGGCGGCCTGCTCACCATGGCCTTTGGCGCCATCGGCATGCTGGGCTCGCAGCGCCTGGGGCACCTGGCAGGCTTCAGCGCCGTCCTGTCGTCGGGCACGCTGCTGGCTGCCGTAGGCTTCGGCCAGAACCTGCTCACAGGCGGGCTGCTGTACTACCTGCTCAGCTCCACACTGGCGGTGAGCGCCCTCTTCCTGCTGACCGACCTGATCGACCGCTGGCGCAACGACGGCTCCAACCTCGCCCCCTACGAGCAGACGGACGATGCGCCGTTTCTGTCGGCCGACCTGGTGCCCACCGAAGGCATGAACCTCGACGACAAGGAGGAGGCGCTCATCGGCGAGGTGATCCCTGCGGCCGCTGCCTTCCTGGGCCTGGCCTTCATCGCCTGCACGCTGGTCATTGCGGGCCTGCCACCGCTGCCAGGGTTTGTGGGCAAGTTCGCCATGGTGCATGCGCTGCTCAACCCGCTGGGGCTGGGCGCATCCAGCGGGTTCCCGCTGGGCGCGGCGGGCTGGACGCTGGTGGCCCTGCTGGTGACCTCGGGCCTGCTGGCGCTGGTGGCCTTGACCCGTGCAGGCATCCGCCATTTCTGGGCCGCACATGATCGGTCGGCCCCCAAGCTGCTGGTACTGGAAGGCTTGCCGATTGCCCTGCTGCTGGGTGCCTGCGCGGCGCTGGCCTGGCAGGCCGGCGCCGTGATGCGCTACACCCAGGCAACTGCCGACGCATTGCACGCGCCCGCTGGCTACATGCGCGCGGTGATGACCGCTGAGCCCGTGCCCAACCCGCCCCAGCCTGCCACCACACCGGGGGGCAACCTGCCATGAAGCCAGAGCCCCTTCCCACATCCACATCGCCCCGGCCCTTCAAGCGGCTGGTGCCCGCGCCCCTGCTGTCGCTGGCGCTGCTGGGCCTGTGGCTGCTGCTCAACCGCAGCCTGAGTGCTGGGCATTTTGTGCTGGGCAGCGTGCTGGCGCTGGCGATTCCGCTGCTCACGGCCGGGCTGCGCCCGCTGCCGGTGCGCGTGCGCAAACCGGGCGCCGTGCTGCGCCTGGCCTTCACGGTGGTGGCTGACACCACCCGCTCTAACCTGGCCGTGGCGCGCCTGCTGCTGGCGCCGGGCCGCAGGCGCCACCCTGCCGGGTTTGTGCACATCCCGCTCGACGTGCGCGACCCCAACGCGCTGGCCGTGCTGGCGATGATCGTCTGCATCACCCCCGGTACTGCCTGGGCCGAGCTGTCGCTGGACCGCAGCGTGCTGCTGCTGCATGTGCTGGAGTTGGACGACGCGGCCACCGTGATCGCCGACGTGAAGCGGCGCTACGAGGCCCCTTTGATGGAGATTTTTGAATGACCCCGATACTGGATTGGGCCCTCCCCATCGCCCTGTTCATGCTGGCCCTGGCTATGGGCTGCGCGCTGATCCGCCTGCTCAAGGGCCCCTCCGCACAAGACCGGGTGCTGGCGCTCGACTGCATGTACCTGAGCGGCATGCTGGTGATGCTGGTGCTGGGCCTGCTGTATGGCAGCAAGAACTACTTCGAAGCTGCGCTGCTGCTGGCGCTGTTCAGCTTTGTGGGCAGCATGGCCATGGCCAAGTTTCTGCTGCGTGGCGAGGTGATCGAATGACCGAAGCCGCTACCACTGCCGCCGCCGTGCTGCCGCTCTGGCTTGAAATCATCGTGGCCTTGCTGGTGCTGGCGGGCGCGGGGCTGGCGCTGCTGGGCTCCACCGGCCTGCTGCGCCTGCCCACGTTCTTCGAGCGTGTGCACGCCCCTGCCATCATCGCCACGCTGGGCTGCTGGCTGATCATGCATGGCACGGTGCTGTACTTCTCGGTGGCCGACCGCAGCCTGGCGCTGCATGCGCTGTTGATCGCCGTGTTCGTGGCGATCACGGTGCCGATCATGTCGATCTTCTTGATGCGCGCGGCGCTGTTCCGCGCGCGGCAGATGGGGCTGAATGTGCCGCCGAGCCTGAGCCAGCCCAAGGCGCCATCCGAAACCGAAGACTCCTGAATTAATAGCTGCCAGCGATTTATGGATAAGCGCTAGCGGCCATTTTCATCCCTATTTTCGACCTGAAGACCCGAATCCGCCGCCGCCCGGTGTGTGGATTTCGAACACATCGCCCGGCTGCATCTCGGCCTGGCCAATGTGGTCCAGCAACTCCACGCGGCCATCGCTGCGCACCACCTTGTTGATGCCCACGGCACCCGGGTGGCCGCCTGCCATACCAAACGCGCCATGGTGGCGGCCGTTGGACAAGATGCTGGCCGTCATCGGCTCCAGAAAACGCACACGGCGCACGCCGCCGTCGCCACCTTTCCACTGCCCGGCGCCGCCCGATCCCCTGCGGATCTCGTAGCCCTCCAGCCGCACCGGAAAGCGGAACTCCAGCACCTCAGGGTCCGTCAGGCGCGAGTTGGTCATGTGGCACTGCACGACGCTGGTGCCGGCAAAGCCGCCAGTGAGCTGCCCGTTGGCATCCCACACGCCGCCCGCGCCGCTGCCCCCCGAGATGGTCTCGTAGTACTGGTAGCGCGTGCTGCCAAACGTGAAGTTGTTCATCGTGCACTGTCCCGCCGCCATCAGGCCCAAGGCGCCATACAGCGCGTTGGTGATGCAGGTGGAGGTCTCCACATTGCCCGCCACCACCGAGGCTGGGGGGTTGGGGTTGAGCATGCTGCCCGGCGGAATGATCACGTTGAGCGGCTTGAGGCACCCAGCATTCAGCGGAATGTCGTCATCCACCAGCGTGCGGAACACATACAGCACCGCCGCCATGCACACCGCCGTAGGCGCGTTGAAGTTGTTCGTCTGCTGCGCGCTGGTGCCGGTGAAATCGATGGTGGCGCTGCGGCTCGCTGCATCCACTTTCACCGCCACGCTGATCTGTGCGCCGTTGTCCAGCGGCAGCGTGAACGCACCGTCCTTGAGCCGTGTGATGACGCGGCGCACGGACTCTTCGGCGTTGTCCTGCACATGGCGCATGTAGGCTAACACCACGTCCAGGCCAAACTCGGCCACCATGCGGCGCAGCTCCTGCTGGCCTTTTTCGTTGGCGGCGATCTGCGCGCGCAGGTCGGCCATGTTCTGCTGCGGGTTGCGGGATGGATATTCGCCGCTTTCCAGCAGCGCAATCATCTCCGCCTCGCGCAGCACGCCGCGCTCCACCAGCTTCACGTTGTTGATCTGCACGCCCTCTTCTTCAATGCGCGTGGAGAACGGCGGCATGGAGCCCGGCGTAGTACCGCCCACATCGGCGTGGTGGCCCCGGCTGCCCACGTAGAACGTGGGCTCGGCCTCGTTGGCGATGTAGACCGGCGTGATGACCGTGATGTCCGGCAGGTGCGTGCCACCGTGGTACGGGTCGTTGAGCACGAACACATCGCCAGGCTGCATGCGGCCCGCGTTCTCGCGGATCACGGTCTTGATGCTCTCGCCCATGCTGCCCAGGTGCACGGGCATGTGGGGCGCGTTGGCGATCAGGTTGCCTGCGGTGTCAAACAGCGCGCAGCTGAAGTCCAGGCGCTCCTTGATGTTCACCGAGTACGCCGTGTTCTGCAGCTGCAGCCCCATCTGCTCGGCAATGTTCATGAACAGGTTGTTGAACACCTCCAGCAGCACCGGGTCCACCGTGGTGCCCACGGCATGCTGCACGGCGCGCGCCACGCGGCGGTTGAGCAGCAGGTGGTCCAGGTCGGTCAGCGCGGCCTCCCAGCCGGGCTCCACTATTGTTGTAGCGTTCTTCTCGGCAATGATGGCCGGGCCAGGAATCACATCGCCGGGGCGCAGGTCTTCGCGCACCACCAGGGCGGCGTCGTGCCATGCTGCAACGCCATCCACCCCGCCGGTGTACATGCGCACGGTGCTGCGGCGCGGCACCTCGCGCGCGGGCTGCAGCGTGTGGCGTGGCTCCACGGGCGCGTCGCCGGGCACCACGGCCTCGACGGACACGGCCTCCACCACCAGACCCTTGCCCTGCATGAGGAACGCAAAACGCTGGCGGTAGGCGTTCTCGAACGCGGCGGTGATTTCGGCCAGCGAGCCAAACGGCACGATGAGTGCGGAGTCGCTGCCCTCGTAGCGCACATGCACGCGGCGGTGCACCACCGCAGTGCCCGCGCCCACCTGCTGGCGCTCCAGCTCGGTGCGCGCGGTGGTGGCGAGTTGGTCCAGCGTGGCTTCGATGCCTGCGAACGCTTCGGGCGCAAGCTTGGTTTCCACCGCCTGTTCGCGAATCACATTCTGGTCGGCGAGGCCCATGCCATACGCGCTGAGCACCCCCGCCAACGGGTGCACAAACACGCGCGTCATGCCCAAAGCATCGGCCACCAAACACGCATGCTGCCCGCCCGCGCCGCCAAAGCACTGCAGCGTGTAGCGCGTCACGTCGTAGCCGCGCGCCACGCTGATCTTCTTGATGGCATTGGCCATCTGCTGCACGGCGATCTGAATGAAGCCATGGGCCACATCCTCGGCCTTGCGTCCGGTCTGTGTGGCGAGGCCTTCAAACTTCTGCGCCACCGCATCGCCATCCAGCGCCTCATTGGCCGCATGGCCAAACACCTTGGGGAAATGTGCGGGCTGGATCTTGCCCACCATCACGTTCGCATCCGTCACAGCCAGCGGGCCGCCGCGGCGGTAGCTGGCGGGGCCAGGGTTGGCACCCGCGCTTTCGGGGCCGACGCGGAAACGTGCGCCATCAAAACCGAGGATGGAACCGCCACCGGCCGCCACGGTGTGGATGCTCATCATGGGCGCGCGCATGCGCACGCCCGCCACCTGGGTCTCGAACTCGCGCTCGAACTCGCCCGCGTAGTGGCTCACATCGGTGCTGGTGCCGCCCATGTCAAAGCCGATGACCTTGTCGTGGCCTGCCAAACCGGCGGTCCGGGCCATGCCGACGATGCCGCCTGCGGGGCCCGACAGGATCGCGTCCTTACCCTGGAACACCTGCGCATCCGTCAGGCCGCCCGACGACTGCATGAAGAACAGCTTCACGCCTGGCATTTCGCTGGCCACCTGGTCCACATAGCGGCGCAGGATGGGCGACAGGTAGGCATCCACCACCGTGGTGTCGCCCCGGCTCACCAGCTTCATCATGGGGCTGGTGGCGTGCGATGCACTCACCTGCGTGAAGCCCGCTTCGCGCGCAATGCGGGCGGCGGCCTCTTCGTGTGCGGTGTAGCGATAACCGTGCATGAACACGATGGCCGCGCTGCGCAGGCCTGCGTCGTAGGCCGCCCACAGGCGTTCTTTCAGGTGGGCTTCGTCCAGCGGCTCAATCACCTCGCCCCGCGCGCCCACACGCTCCTGCGCTTCGATCACGCGCTCGTATAGCAGCTCGGGCAGCACGATGTGGCGGTCAAACAGACGCGGGCGGTTCTGGTAGGCGATGCGCAGCGCGTCCTTGAAGCCCTTGGTGGTGATGAGCAGCGTGGGCTCGCCCTTGCGCTCCAAGAGCGCGTTGGTGGCCACGGTGGTGCCCATCTTCACGCACTCCACCAGTGCGGGCGTTACGGGTTCGCCGGGCTTCAAACCGAGCAGGTGGCGGATGCCTGCGACAGCCGCGTCCTTGTACTGCTCGGGGTTCTCGGACAGCAGCTTGTGCGTGACCAGGGTGCCGTCCGGGCGCTTGCCCACCACGTCGGTGAAGGTGCCGCCCCGGTCGATCCAGAACTGCCAGCGGGACATGGGAGAAACTTGGTGGGACATGAATAACTATCTTTTTGATAGCTACCAGCGCTTATCAGATAAGCGCTAGAGCACGGTTTTATTCAAAATTCTGCGCCGATCAAAGGGATGCCGCCGAGCGCGCCGCCTGGTCGTACATGCCTGAGAGCACACGCAGCAACCGGGCCAGCTCGCCGATGTCGCGGTTCAGCGCGTCGTCGGCTTTCAGGGCGTCGATCAGGCAGCTCTCGCGGATCTCGCGGTAGCGCTGCACGTAGGCGCGGCCCACATCGGTGGCAGCGTAGGTCACTTCCTTGCCGTTCTTTTGCGAGGCCACGACGCCCAGGTTCTGCAGCTTTTTCAGCGCATAGTTCACCAAGTGCGTGTCCTCCACATTCATGATGAAGCAGATGTCGGCCAGGCGTTTGTCGCGCGCGCGGTGCGTGACATGGTGCAGAACCACCACGTCGAGCGGCGTCAGGTCCTTGAGCCCCGCCGCCGCCATGCAGTGCACCACCCAGCGGTGGAACGCATTGCCCGCCACGATGAGGCCGAACTCGAACTCGCTCATTTCTGCGCTCTGGGCCGACACCAGGTGTGCTGATGAAACGATGGGGCCGGAGTCGGTTTTGGCCTTGGGCTTGGCGTCAGATTTCATGGCGGGTTCGGGCCTGTGGGTTCTGTCATTGGCACGGGATATGCATGGGGCATTGTAGGCAAGTCGATGGTAATTTGTTGGCAATTTGTCAGCGTTTAGGCAAAACACCTATCGCAATCGGATCGGCTTCCGATACAGTGATTTGTTACATCCAATCTTGTACATACAACTCTGCGGAGCAATATCCATGAAGCGTCGAATCTTCCCCGTGACCGCACTTGCCCTGACCCTGGCGGCGGGCCTGTCTGCCACCTCGGCATTCGCCCAGACCAAGTGGGATCTGGCGGCCGCCTACCCAGCCACCAACTTCCACACCGAGAACATGGTGCAGTTGGCCGGCGATGTAGACAAGGCCACGGGCGGCAAGCTCAAGATCACGGTGCATGCCAACGCCGCGCTGTTCAAGGCCCCCGAAATCAAGCGCGCCGTGCAAGGTGGTCAGGCGCAGATGGGCGAGATCCTGCTGGCCAACTTCCAGAACGAATGGCAGCTGTTTGGTGTGGACGGCCTGCCCTTCCTGGCCGACAGCTACGACGCCTCCAAGAAGCTCTACGCTGCGCAAAAGCCCTTCCTCGAGAAGAAGCTGGCCGAACAAGGCATGGTGCTGCTGTATGCCGTGGCCTGGCCTCCGCAAGGCATCTACACCAAGAAGCCCCTGGCCTCGGCCGCCGACCTCAAGGGCATCAAGTGGCGCGCCTACAGCCCCGCCACCGCCCGCATTGCCGAGCTGGTGGGTGCACAGCCGGTGACAGTGCAGGCCGCAGAGTTCTCGCAGGCCCTCGCCACGGGCGTGGTCGAATCGACGATGACCTCGGGCGCCACCGGTGTGGACAGCAAGCTGTACGAGCACCTCAAGTTCTACTACGACACCCAGGCCTGGCTGCCCAAGAACGCCGTGCTGGTGAACAAGAAGGCCTTTGAAGCGCTGGACAAGCCCAGCCAGGACGCCCTGCTCAAGGCCGGTGCCGACGCCGAAGCACGCGGCTGGGCTGCCAGCGCCAAGGTCAACACCGACACCATCGCCAAGCTCAAGGCCAATGGCATGGCGGTAGAAGCGCCGCCCGCCGCACTGAAGGCCGACATGGCCAAGGTCGGCGACACCATGCTCAAGGAATGGCTGGACAAGGCCGGCCCCGAAGGCAAGGCGCTGATTGACGCCTACCGCAAGTAAGCTCGGGCATCCACGCAAATGCGTCGTCTGCTGGACTTTCTGTACGACAGCGCCGCCGCCCTGGCGGCGCTTTTCATGGTCGGCCTGCTGGGCATGGTGCTGCTGTCCATCGCCAGCCGGCAGTTCCACTTCCACGTGCCGGGCACGGATGCCTACGCAGGCTATCTGATGGCGGCTGCGGGTTTTCTGGCACTGGCCCACACCTTGAAGCGCGGCGAACACATCCGCGTCACGCTGCTGCTCAACTTTTTGAAGGGCGGCGCAAAGAAGGCCTTTGAGATCTGGGCCCTGGCCATTGCCACGCTTCTGGCCGTGCTGTTTGCGGTGTACAGCTGCAAGCTGGCCTGGCAGTCGCACGAGTTCCACGACATCTCCACAGGCAGCGATGCCACCCCCCTGTGGATTCCCCAGATCGCCATGGCCGTGGGCACGGTGATTCTGGCCATCGCCTTCATCGACGAGCTGGTGCTGGAGGTGATGAACAAACGCGCCGACGCCCATCCCGGCGAAGCCTTGCGCAATGAATAAGACAACCAGGCCCATCTACCATGAGTGATCTCGCCATTACCGGCCTGCTGGTCCTGTCGCTGTTCCTGATTCTGGGCAGCGGTGTCTGGATCGGGCTGACCCTCTCGGGCGTCGCCTGGATCGGCATGCAACTGTTCTCGTCGCGCCCAGCTGGCGATGCGATGGCGGTGACGATCTGGGGCAGCGCCTCCAGCTGGACCTTGACCGCCCTGCCCCTGTTCATCTGGATGGGGGAAATCCTGTTTCGAACGCGGCTGTCGCAAGACATGTTCAAGGGCCTCGCCCCCTGGGTACAGGCCCTGCCGGGCCGCCTGCTGCACACCAACGTGGTGGGCTGCACGATTTTTGCGGCCGTGTCGGGGTCGAGTGCAGCCACCTGCGCCACCATCGGCAAGATGACACTGCCCGAACTGACACGCCGGGGCTACCCTGAGCACATGGTGGTGGGCACCCTGGCCGGTGCCAGCACGCTGGGCCTCTTGATCCCGCCGTCGATCATCATGATCGTCTACGGCGTATCGGCCGAAGTGTCCATCTCGCAGCTGTTCATTGCGGGCGTGCTGCCGGGCATTCTGCTGGCCGCCCTGTTCTCAGGCTACATCATGGTCTGGGCGCTGCGGCACCCCGACCAGATTCCCGCCGCCGACGTGCGCCTGACCTTTGCGCAAAAGCTGGCCGAGTCGCGCAGCCTGATCCCGGTGGTGCTGCTGATTGCGGCGGTGCTGGGCAGCATCTACACCGGCTTTGCCACAGCCACCGAAGCCGCAGCCGTGGGTGTGGTCGGCTCACTGGTTCTCTCGGCCGTGCAGGGCTCGATGAGCTGGAGCACCTTCAAGGAATCGCTGATGGGCGCCACGCGCCTGTACTGCATGATTGCGCTGATCCTGGCCGGTGCCGCGTTTCTCACGCTATCGATGGGCTATATCGGTCTGCCGCGCCACCTGGCTGAATGGATTGCTTCGCTGGGGCTGAATCAGGGGCAGCTCCTCGTCGCGTTGGCCGTGTTCTTCATCATTCTGGGCTGCTTCCTGGACGGCATCTCCATGGTGGTGCTCACCATGGGCGTGCTCATGCCCACGGTGCAGGCTGCGGGCATCGACCCCATCTGGTTCGGCATCTTCATCGTGCTGGTGGTCGAGATGGCGCAGATCACACCGCCCGTGGGCTTCAACCTGTTCGTGCTACAAGGAATGACGGGCCGCCAGCTGCCCTGGATCGCCAAGGTGGCCCTGCCCATGTTCCTGCTGATGTGCGCGGCCGTGGCGCTGCTCTACATCTTCCCCGGCATCGTCACCTGGCTGCCGCAGCAGATGGCGGCACGCTGAGCCGCCGGCATGCGAAACGGGTGTGGTCCAGACCAGGGCCGCTCCGTTTTGCGCTTTGGGAGAAGGCGCGAAGCGACCCAGGGGGACTTCATTTGCTGTGACAATCCCCCCCATGCTCAATGTTCTGGCCATCTGCATCGGCGCCTGTGTGGGCGCACTGGCGCGCTGGCGCCTGGGCCTGTGGCTCAGCCCGGGCGGCTTGATTCCCTGGGGAACCCTGGCAGCCAACCTGGTGGGCGGTTATCTCATCGGCGTGTGTGTGGCTGTTTTTCACGCCCTGCCCCAGATCGATCCTGTCTGGCGGCTGGCCTTGGTCACGGGTTTTCTGGGCGCACTCACCACGTTCTCCAGCTTCTCGGCCGAGGTGGTTGAAATGTTGATGGTGCAACGCTACGCCATGGCCCTGGGCACTACAGCACTGCACCTGTTCGGGTCGCTATGCCTGACGGCGCTTGGCATACAAAGTGCTTCATATTTCATAGCAGCCCGCGCATTGTAGACTTGCCCACGGGCCCATTTTCTCTACACCTCATCCTCCATTGCATTACGCTGCCCAAGCCGGTGGCCGCAGCATTCGCCCCACCCCTTTTCCCCTACAGACCGACACGAAGAGTCTCTTATGGACGCCAACACCCAACTCAACGAACGCCGCCTGGCCGATGCCTGGGCGGAACTGCAGAACCACGCAGTCAACGGCAACCCCTTGCACGCAGACGCATATCGCCTCGCGTTTGCCGACCCGGAATTCCTGTTCCGCCGCGAGACACGCGGCATCCGCTTTCAGCTGGAAATGCTCAAGCCCGACCTGGGCCAGGCCGAGCAAGGCATCGAGAACACCGTGGTGGTCTACGGCAGCGCCCGGTTTGTGGCACCCGACGAGGCCGCAGCCCAGTTGGCCGAGGCCGAGGCCAGTGGCGACGAGGTGCGCCTGCAGCGTGCCCAGCAGGCTGTGCGCAACGCCCGCTACTACGACCTCGCCCGCCAGTTCGCCAAGGTGGTGGCGGAATACAGCGAGCACCAGCGCCCCGCAGACCGCATCTACATCTGCACGGGCGGCGGCCCCGGCATCATGGAGGCCGCCAACCGGGGTGCCCACGAAGCCGGTGCACTGAACGTGGGCCTGAATATCGCCCTGCCCCACGAGCAAAGCGGCAATCGCTTCATCTCGCCCTCGCTCTCCTTCAAGTTCCACTACTTCGCGCTGCGCAAGATGCACTTCATGATGCGCGCCAAGGCATTGGTGGCCTTCCCGGGGGGTTTTGGTACGCTGGACGAACTGTTTGAGGTGCTCACGCTGGTGCAGACCAAGAAGGCCAAGCCGGTGCCCATCGTGCTGTTTGGCACCGACTACTGGAGGCGGCTGATCAACTTCGAAGTGCTGGTGGAAGAAGGCACGATCTCCGCCCAAGACCTCAAGCTCTTTCACTACACCGACGACCCGCAAGAGGCGTGGGAGCTGATCAAGTCGTTCTACCAGCTGTAGGCATTTCTTCGCCTACTGGCTCGGCACGGCAAGCGGCACTCAGCCCGGCCCCTGCCCCGGCTGTTTTTTCTCGCCCCCGATGCGCCACGCCAGCCGGGCGCCGCCCAGGCCTGCGGCGCCCACCCCCCAGAACAGGCCGCTCACGCCAATCACCGCCCCGGCCGATCCGAACATCAACGGCATCAGCACGCTGGATGCGTTGATGGCCATGAGGCGCAGCCCCAGCGCTTCGCCCTGGCGATGTGAGGGCGTGATCTGGTGCAGCAGGCTCATCACCATGGGCTGCCCCGTGCCCAGCACCAGGCCCAGCAACACCGAGCACAGCCCCATGGCCCAGGCGCTTTGCAGCATGGGGTACACCGCAAACAACACGGCCGTCACCAGCATGGCGCCGGCCATTACGCCCCGCTCGCGCAAGTGCTTGGCCACAAAGGGCATAAGCAGGCGGATCACGGTGGCCGCAATCGCAAACGCCCCGAAGATGGTGCCAATGACCGCCGCCGACAAGCCGCGCTCATGCCCCAGCAGCGGCACCGCAAAGGCATGCACATCCCAGCACGACGAGATGAGCCAGTTCACGATGAGCAGGCGACGAAACGGCGGGTCGTTCAGCAGATCCCACGCGCGCTGTGGCGGGCCATCTTTGGCGGAGGCTGCGGCCGCAGCGGGCAGATCCTGCGTGCTGCGCACACACCACCAACTGACCAGGGGCAGCAACGCCAGCAACGCAAAGGCCGCGCGGTAGCCTTCCAGGCTGCCCGGGGTGGTACCCGCATGGTCGATGGCCAGCCCCGCCGCAAATGGGCCGATGAAGTTGGACACCGCCGGGCCTATCGACAGCCAGCTGAACACCTGCTTGAGTTCGGTGGCGTCATGCACGGCGCGGCCCGCGTGGCGCTGCACGGCAATGGTGGCGCCCCCTGCGCCCGCCCCTGTCATCAAGGCCGCAACGCACAAGACCGCATAGGTCGGAAACACCACCGCCAGCCCTGCGCCCATGCACGCCACAGCCACCGAATAAGCCATCGGGCGCTTGAGGCCGTGGCGGTCTGCAAACCGGCCCGCAGGAAGGGCCAGAAACACCTGGGTGAGCGCGAACAGCGCCACCAGAAACCCCACCGCCGCCACGCTGTAGCCCTCGCGCAGCGCGAGCAGGGGCGCGGCCAGCCGCATGCCAGCCATGCTGCCGTGCACACAGATCTGCGCGGCAATCAGCCGGGCCAGTGCCCAGTTCACAGCGGATCGTCCTCGGGGTCCAGCCCCGGCAACGGCACGGTGGTAGCCGCTGGCGCGGGCAGGTCCTGCACATCCCGCAGGCGCTTCTGGATGGCGCGGGTGCGCACGCCCACCTCGTCAAACTTCTTGGCGGCGGCGTCGATGGATTTTTTGGTGGCCTCCACCACATCGCCAAACTTGGCGAACTCGGTCTTGACCATGCCCAGAAGGCTCCACACTTCTGACGAGCGTTTTTCAATCGCCAGCGTCTTGAAACCCATCTGCAGGCTGTTGAGCATGGCGGCCAGATTGGCCGGGCCGGTGATCATCACGCGGCAGTCGTTCTGCACCGCTTCCACCAGACCGGGGCGGCGCATGACCTCGGCAAACAGGCCTTCGGTGGGCAGGTACAGCACGGCAAAGTCGGTGGTGTGCGGGGGCGAGACGTACTTCGCGAAGATCTTCTTGGCTTCGAGCTTGATCGAGGTCTCGAACGCATTGCCCGCAGACAAGATGGCCGCCTTGTCGGCCGCGTCCTGCGCATCCATCAGGCGCTGGTATTGCTCCACCGGGTATTTGGAGTCGATGGGCAGCCACACGGGGTGCTCGTCGCTCTTGCCCGGCAGGCGGATGGCAAACTCCACCAACTCATCGCTGCCTGGCACGGTCTTGACGTTGCGCGCGAACTGCTCGGGGGTAAGCACGTTGTCGATGATGGCGCCGAGCTGCATTTCGCCCCAGGTACCGCGCGACTTCACGTTGGTCATCACACGCTTCAAGTCGCCCACGCTGCCGGCCAAGGTCTGCATCTCGCCCAGGCCCTTGTGCACTTGTTCGAGCCGGTCGCTCACCAGCTTGAAGGATTCGCCCAGGCGCTGCTCCAGCGTGGCGTGCAGCTTTTCGTCCACCGTGCGGCGCATTTCCTCGAGCTTGGTGGCGTTGTCGGCCTGGATGGCGGCCAGGCGCTCGTTGAGCGCGGTGCGCAGTTGTTCGGCATTGTGCTGGCTGCCCTGCACCAGCCCGGTGAGCTGCTGCGACACCGCGTCTTGCAGCACCGCAAACTGGTTCTTGATCTGAAAGCTGTTGGCTTCGAGCTGGTCTTTGAGCGCTTGCGACATCACCACCAGCTGCGACTGGGTGTCGCTCTTGAGCGAATCGAGCGTGAGGCGCGTGGCTGCGTCCAGGGCCGTGAGGCGCTGCTCCAGCCGCGCCTCGAACACGCCAAAGGCGGCCAACAGCTCGGCACGGCCGTTGCGCGATTCGGCCACCGCCTGCGTCAAACGCTCATCGACCGCGTGGCGCAGCCCCTCCAGCGTGGTCTGCGTGGTTTGGGTGAAGCCGCGCAGTTGCTGGCCCATGCCATCCAGCGCGCCATCGTTCTTGGCCACGGCCAGCTGGGTGGCCTGGGTGGTGCGCTCCAGTGCCTGCAGGCGGGCCAGCCATTCGGGCGGCAAATCCACGCGGGGGCGACGCAGCGCCAGCAGCGCGAGCGCGATGAACACCAGGACCAGTGCGGCCAGCAGAACGAGGGTATCGGTAGTCAAGGAAGGATTACTATGGTTTCGATAGCTGCTAGCGCTTATCTATCAAGCGCTAGCGGCCAATTTCTCTTGATAAATCCGGCGTTACTGCGCCCGCAGGCCAGGCACGGGCTGGTTCACCGGAGTGAGGGGGGCACGCCCGCCCAAAAAGGCAATCAGGTTGTCCGCCGCCAGGTTGGCCATGGCGCGGCGCGTGGGCACCGTGGCGCTTGCGATGTGAGGCGTGAGCACCACGTTGGGCACGGTGAGCAGGTCGGGGTGCACGCTGGGCTCGCCTTCAAACACATCCAGACCCGCCGCGGCAATGCGGCCTTCGCGCAGCGCCACGGCCAGCGCCGCGTCGTCCACAATGCCGCCACGCGCAATGTTGATGAGGGTGGCCGTGGGCTTCATCAGCGCCAGTTCGGCCGCGCCAATGGTGTGGTGCGAGGCTGCGCTGTACGGCACCACCAGCACCACATGGTCGGCCGTGCGCAGCAAGTCTTCCTTGCCCACGTAGGTGGCCTTGCATTCGGCTTCCAGGTCAGCCGACAGGCGCGAGCGGTTGTGATAAACCACCTTCATGCCAAAGCCATGCGCGCCGCGCTTGGCAATGCCCTGCCCGATGCGACCCATGCCGATGATGCCCAGCGTGCTGCCGTGGATGTCGCTGCCCGCGAACATGTCGTAGCTCCACTTCGTCCACTTGCCAGCGCGCAGGTAATGCTCGCTCTCGGTCATGCGGCGCGCCGTGGCCATCAAGAGCGCAAAGCCGAAGTCGGCCGTGGTCTCGGTCAGCACGTCGGGGGTGTTGGTGCCCAACACGCCCGCCGCCGTCATCGCGTCCACATCAAAGTTGTTGTAGCCCACGGCCATGTTGGCGCAGATTTTGAGACGCGGCGCCGCAGCCAGTAACGCGGCATCCACGCGCTGGCTGCCAGTGGTCAGCACTCCGTCCTTGTCCGCCAAGCGCGCGGCCAACTCGGCCGGGGTCCAGATCACGTCGTCGGGGTTGTCCTCCACGTCGAAGTGCGCGCGCAGGCGGTCCACGATGTCGGGGAAGATCGCTCGCGCGACCAGGATGCGGGGTTTGCTCATGAATCTTCAGTCTCCAATGTATCGATACGGCTGCCGTACCTTGCAACTTGCGCGGCCCGCACCAGCGGCCACCGTGCAAGGGCAGCCCCGCCGCACTGGTGGCGTCCCCCTTCCCATCGCGCAGCGATGAGAGAAGGGGGAAGCGGCGCAGCCGCTCAGGGGGATGGTCACTACCTAAACCAGATGAAAGTCATCACGATGAACAGCGGCACCAGGATGCCCCCCGACCACAGCATGTAGCCAAAGAAGCTGGGCATCTTCACGCCCCGGTCTTCGGCGATGGCCTTGACCATGAGGTTGGGCGCGTTGCCGATGTAGGTGTTGGCCCCCATGAACACCGCCCCGGCCGAGATGGCAGCCAGCGTGGGGGCCAGTGTGGTCATGAGCGTGGCCGGGTCACCCCCCGCCGTGTTGAAGAACACGAGGTAGGTGGGGGCGTTGTCCAAGAAGGAGCTCAGGGCGCCCGTGGCCCAGAAATACATGGCGGGGTCGGGCGAACCATCTGCGCGGGTCACGGCCGACACAACGGCGCCAAACGGACCGTTGACGCCCGCCTTGAGCATGGCGATAACCGGGATGATGGTGAGAAAGATGCCCGCAAACAGCTTGGCCACCTCTTGCATCGGCCCCCAGCCGAACTGGTTGTCTTCATGCACCTTCTTGGGCGTGAGCCACAGGGATACAAAGGTGACGATGACCAAACCGACGTCGCGCACGATGCCAGGCAGGCCAACGTCGGTGCCCGCGATGTTGAACACCACCGACGACTTCCAGAAGCCGCTGACCAGCACCAGCGCCACCACCACGCCCAGCAGGGCAAAGTTGACCTTGCCATCAAAGCCGATGGCCCGGCTGTCGGGTGTGGGGTCGGCCGTGATCACTTCTTCGCTACGGCGGTAGTACCAGGAATCGAGCACAAAGAAGATGACCAGCAGCGCACCCACGAGGAAAAGCGTTTCCTGGAATATGTGGCTCACCGTCCAGAAGAAGTCCACGCCCTTCAGGAAGCCCAGGAACAGCGGCGGATCGCCCAGCGGCGTGAGCGAGCCCCCGGCGTTGGACACGATGAAGATGAAGAACACCACCACATGCGCCACATGCTTGCGGTTGTCGTTGGCGCGGATCAGGGGGCGGATCAGCAGCATGGACGCCCCGGTGGTGCCCATGAAGCTGGCCAGCACGGCGCCAATGGCCAGGATGGTGGTGTTGAGCCCCGGGCTGCCATGCAGGTTGCCGCGAATGAAAATCCCGCCCGCCACCGTGAACAGCGCAGTCAGCAGGATCACAAACGGGATGTACTCCGCCACCAGCGCATGCACCAGGCTCACGCCCGCCATGCCGGGGCCGAATGTGATGGCAAACGGCACCAGAAACGCCAGCCCCCAGGCTGCCGCCACCTTGCCAAAGTGGTGGTGCCAGAAGATCGGCGCCAGGAGCGGCATGAGGGCAATCGACAGCAGAATGCCCGCGAATGGAACGCCCCAGAGGACGGACAGCGTGCTGCCATCGATGTCGGCGGCCAGGGCCCAGCCGGGCAGTGCCGCCAAAAGACCGGCCACTGCCAGCCCGCGCGAGAGTTTCATGGGTTGTGTCTCCATCCAGTTATAAAAATCGGGTCGCCTCACGGCGGTTTGACGTACTTCACAGCACATCGCGGCACTTCACGGAACATCACGGAACCTGTGGGCGCTTCCGAGCGCCAGCGCGGCTACGCTGTCACAGGGATATCAAACACCTGCCGCAGGTAGGCGAGGTATTTCTCGTCATCACACATGCCCTTGCCCGGCGTGTCCGACAGCTTGGCCACAGGCTGGTCGTTGCAGCGCGTCATCTTGATGACCACCTGCAGCGGCTCGTGCGCTGGCGGGCTGCCCAGGTCATTGGTGAGATTGGTGCCAATTCCAAACGCCAGCTGGCAGCGGCCCCGGAACTGCTGGTACAGCTCGATGGTGCGCGGCACCGTGAGCGCATCGCTGAAGATCAGCGTCTTGGTCAGCGGGTCCACGCGGTTCTTGCGGTAGTGGTCCAAAAGGCGCTCGCCCCAGGCGAACGGGTCGCCGCTGTCATGCCGCGCGCCGTCAAACAGCTTGCAAAAGTAAAGGTCAAAGTCGCGCAGGAAGGCGCTCATACCGTAGACGTCCGACAGCGCAATGCCCAGGTCCCCCCGGTACTCCTTGGCCCACATTTCAAAGCCAAAGACCTGGCTGTCGCGCAGGCGCGGGCCCAGCGCCTGGCAGGCCTGCAGATATTCATGCGCCATGGTGCCCAAGGGCGTCACGCCCAGCTTCATGGCGTAAAGCACATTGCTGGTGCCCGCAAACTGGCCGGGGCCTGCCGGTGCGCCGGGACGGCGGTCGCCCGTGCCCAGGCGGGCCACCAGCACGCGCAGCACTTCTTCGTGCCAGGCGCGGCTAAAACGCCGGCGCGTGCCGTAGTCGGCAATCTTGAGGTCCGACAGGCCGTCACCCTGCAGCAGCGCAATCTTGGCATCCAGGCGGCGGCGGCCTTCCAGGAAGTCGGGCACTTTCTGCGTGTTGCGAAAGTAGACCTCATTGACAATGGCCAGCACCGGGATCTCGAACAGGATGGTGTGCAGCCACGGCCCCCGGATGGATATTTCGATCTCGCCGTTGTGCTGGGGCGTGACGGTGATGTATTTCTCGTTGAGCTTGAACAGCCCGAGAAAATCCACGAAGTCGCTCTTGATGAAACGCAGGGATCGCAGGTAGGCCAGTTCGGCATCCTGGAACTGCAGGCAACACAGCGACCGGATCTCGTCGCGGATTTCGTTGGCAAACGGTGCCAGTTGCACGCCGGGGTTGCGGCACTTGAATTTGTATTCGACCTGCGCCCCCGGAAACTGGTGCAGCACGACCTGCATCATGGTGAACTTGTACAGGTCGGTGTCGAGCAGGCTGGTGATGATCATGGACAGGGCAAGCCTCAGAAATCGCGAACACGTTCCCAAGGCCTCAGACCGGGCAACGAAGCCACAAAGTGTAGGCCATCGGGGACCCTGGTACCGCGCAAGGCCAGCGGCGTCAGCCAGGTTTCAGCCGCCGCACAGCGCCTGGCCTGGTTAAGTGCCCTGTGGTGCGCCAGCGCCTATCTGTGTTGCGTTACGCGCTATCAAAACCATACCAGGCAATTTGCACGCGGTCAGCCGGGCACCACCAGAGCCTGCAGCACGGTGCGCAGCGCCTCGGGCACGGGCACCGGCCGGCGGGTTTCGCGGTCCACATACACATGGATGAAATGGCCAGCGGCAGCGGTCAGCGGCTCGCCTTGGGCAAACAGGCCCACCTCATACCTGACGCTGGAGCCGCCCAGCCGTGCCACGCGGATGCCCGCCTCCACCGTTTGCGGAAACGCCAGCGGGGCAAAGTAGTTGCACTGGGTTTCGATCACCAGGCCAATGGTGCCGCCCGCATGGATATCGAGCACGCCTTGGTCGATCAGATGGGCATTGACCGCAGTGTCAAACCAGCTGTAGTACACGACGTTGTTCACATGGCCATACACGTCGTTGTCGGCCCAGCGTGTGGTGATGGAGCGAAAGGCCTGGTAGGCGCTGCGCGGCTGCGGGGACGGGCGGGCGGCCGGTGCGGACGCAGCGGCAGGGGTGGTGCTGGCGGCAGAAGTCATGGCCGCACATTCTGCCAGCGCTGGTGGTACTGCCAGGCCACGCGCCAGGTGTTGAGCTGGGCCAACACCGTGTCGTCCAGGTTGCGGCCGTAACCCCCGGCCATGGCAAAAACCAGGGGGATGCGCCGCTGCCACGCCCAGTCGAACACACGCCGGTCGCGCGCCTCCAGCCCGTCGTGCGTCACCGCCAGCCGCCCCAGGCGGTCACCTTCATGGGGGTCGGCACCTGCCAGATAGAAGATGAGCTGGGGCGCAAACCGCTGCTCCAGGGTATCGAGCGCCTGCTCCAGGGCCTGTAGATAGTCAGGGTCCGTGCAGCCATCGGGCAGCTCGACATCGAGGTCGCTGGGCTCCTTGCGAAACGGAAAGTTGCGAGCCCCGTGCAGCGACAGCGTGAACACGCTGTGGTCTCCCCGGAAGATGTGCGCCGTGCCGTTGCCCTGGTGCACATCCAGGTCAATAACCGCCACCTGGAGCGGCCGGGCGGTGCGCCCGCCGCCTCCCCGCGCCCATTCCACCTGCATCAACCGGGCGGCCACCGCCACGTCGTTGAACACACAAAACCCGCTGCCCTTGTCGGCATAGGCGTGGTGGGTGCCCCCCGCGAGGTTGCCCGCCACCCCTTCGTGCAGCGCCACGCGGCTTGCGGCCACGGTAGCGCCCACAGAGCGCCGCGCGCGCTCGGCCATGGCCTCGCTCCAGGGAAACCCAATCTCGCGCTGGGCCAGGGGCGGCAGCGTGCCGTCGGCAATCGCATCGATGTAGTCGGGCGCATGGGCCAGCGCCAATTCGCGGTCGGATGCGGGCAAGGCCACCTGGAGCGACACACCCGGCAGGTGTTGGGCAATCCGGTCGCGCAGCAGTCTGTACTTGGCCATGGGAAACCGATGGCCTTCGGGCAAGGGCAGCACAAAATGGTCTGCGTAATAGGCGTGCATGACGCGATTGTGGCGAAGGGCGGATTTCTGGGTGGCCGTCCCTAATTTGCTGCACCGCAACAAAAAACCCTTGCAATCGCGAACGAAGCCCCTAAAATTCAACCCATGCTGCACTGCAACATGACTTACCGAGTCAGGGCCAGCGCAGATGTCTGTGAACCACCAGGCCTTCAAGGCCCTCATTTTTAGGAGATATGACATGACGCTGACCGCTGAACAAATCCTGGCCTCGCACAAAGCCAACATCGAAACCCTGTTTGGTCTGACCACCAAGGCCTTCGAAGGCGTGGAAAAGCTGGTTGAACTGAACGTGACCGCTTCGCGCGCTGCCCTGTCGGAAGCCGCTACCCACACCCAGGCTGTCCTGGGCGTGAAGGACGCTCAAGAACTGCTGGCCCTGCAAGCCGGCCTGTTCCAGCCCCTGGCTGAAAAGACCGCCGCCTACAGCCGTCACCTGTATGACATCGCTTCGGGCACCGGCGCAGAATTCGGCAAGGCTTTTGAATCGCAAGCTGCTGATGCTCAGAAGAGCTTCACCAACCTGGTCGACAGCGCCGCCAAGAACGCACCTGCCGGCTCCGAAACCGCTGTGGCCGTGATGAAGAGCGCCGTCTCTGCCGCCAACAACGCTTTTGAATCCGTTCAAAAGGCCGTCAAGCAAGCGTCTGACGTGGCCGAAGCCAACTTCAACGCCGTGGCCAACACCGCTGCCAACGCCGCCAAGACTGCAGCTCCCCGCAAGCGCTAAGTCCAGTACTTGCGGTCTGGAGTGCAACCTCTAGGCCGCATTCAGGGAATACCCTGATAATTCAACCACGCGCTGCGGACACCCTCCGCAGTGCACCAGTTGTCTCCTTGGATCCTCTCGAAACCCCCGTTTCAGGGATCCTTTTAAAGCCCGGTTCATGACCGGGCTTTTTTTTGCCTGGACCTTCGCGCAGAGCACCGGAACTGGCTTTGCGCGGCTTCAGCGGCCGGTTCGGCGGGCGGCGGGGCCCCGTTGTGGCGGCCTTGTCGGAAATACCCGCCCCGTCCTCCCCGGCGGGCAGCCTCGCCTTTGCGCTGCATCAGACGCTCGCACCAAATTCCGGTCTCTCTTGGGCGTTTATTAAGAATAATTCGTGTTTGCTTTATCATTGGCGGAGTTACAACCCCGAAAGATGCATCCATGTCGAAGACTGTGAAAGCCTTGCTGAGTGCTTGTGCCCTGACCGCCGCTGCAGGCGTTGTCCATGCCCAGGAACAAGTCGTCAACCTCTACTCGGCCCGCCACTACTCCACCGACGAAGCGCTGTACAGCGGCTTCACCAAGGCCACTGGCATCAAGATCAACCGCGTGGATGCCGATGACGCCGGCATCCTGGCGCGCCTGAAGGCCGAGGGCGCTGCCTCGCCAGCGGACGTGATCCTGCTGGTGGACGCCGCACGTCTTTACAAGGGCGAAGTGGACGGTCTCTTCCAGCCCATCCAGTCCAAGGTGCTGAACGACGCCATCCCCGCCAACCTGCGCAGCAAGCCAGCCGCTGACGGCGGCATCGCCTGGTTCGGTCTTTCCACCCGCGCCCGCGTGATCGTCTACAACAAGGTCAAGATGCAAAAGGCGGACGTCGATACGTACGAAGAGCTGGGCGACCCCAAAAACAAGGGCAAGCTGTGCATCCGCTCCGGCTCGCACCCCTACAACCTGAGCCTTTTTGGCGCCGTGACAGAGCACATGGGCGAGCAGAAGGCCGAGGCCTGGCTCAAGGGCCTGGTGGCCAACCTGGCGCGCCCTCCCAAAGGTGGGGACACGGACCAGATCAAGGCAGTGGCTGCTGGCGAATGCGATATCGCCGTGACCAACAGCTACTACCTGGCCCGCATGATGCGTTCTACCAAGCCTGAAGATGTGGCTGTGGTGAACAAGGTGGGCGTGGTGTTCCCCAACCAGGAATCCTGGGGCACCCACCTGAACATCGCGGGCGGCGCTGTGGCCAAGCACTCCAAGAACCAGGCCAACGCGGTCAAGTTTCTGGAATATCTGGCCAGCCCGGAAGCACAGAACTACTTTGCCAATGGCAACAACGAGTGGCCCGCCGCAAAGGGTGTGACCCTGGACAACCCTGCCCTCAAGGCCATGACGGGTGGACAGCCTTTCAAGAGCGAGACCATTCCTATCAGCGCAGTGGGTGCCAACACCACGAAGGTGCAGCAGATGCTGGACCGCGTCGGCTTCCAGTAAGCCCGCCCGGCTCCTGACAAGCCCGGCCTGGCCGGGCTTTTTTTCGCCTGCAGAAAGTCGGCCTCGATGCGCCATAATTGACGTTTACGTTAACGTCACTTACAGGAGACAGCACATGGACATCAAGGGCAAGGTATTCATCGTCACCGGCGGCGCATCGGGCCTGGGTGAAGGTACGGCACGCATGCTGGCGGCCCAGGGCGGCACCGTGGTCATTGCCGACATGCAGGCCGAAAAAGGCGAAGCCGTGGCCAAGGAGATCGGCGGCGCCTTTGTGAAATGTGATGTCAGCAACGAGGCCGATGGCCAGGCGGTAGTGGCCAAGGCGGTTTCGCTGGGCAAGCTCATGGGCCTGGTCAACTGTGCTGGCATTGCCCCCGCAGAAAAAACAGTGGGCAAGAACGGCGCCCATGCCCTCGCGCTGTTCAGCAAGACCATCACGGTCAATCTGATCGGCAGCTTCAATATGATCCGCCTGGCCGCTGAAGCCATGAGCAAGAACGAACCCGAATCCACCGGCGAGCGCGGTGCGCTGATCTCGACGGCCAGCGTCGCGGCCTATGACGGCCAAATTGGCCAGGCAGCCTATGCCGCATCCAAGGGCGGCGTGGTCGGCATGACACTGCCGATCGCCCGCGACTTGGCGCGCAACGGCATCCGCAATATGACAATTGCCCCCGGCATCTTCGGCACACCGATGCTGTTTGGCATGCCGCAAGAAGTTCAGGACGCGCTGGCCGCTGGTGTGCCCTTCCCCAGCCGCCTGGGCACGCCGCAGGACTATGCCAAGCTGGTGCAGCACATCTTTGAGAACGACATGCTCAATGGCGAAGTGATTCGCCTCGACGGTGCCATCCGCTTGGCACCACGCTGAAACAATGGCCTGTGGCGCTGACAGCGTCACACCTTATTTGCTATTAAATATATAGCATACAAGACTTTCATATAAAGCGCTACGGGCCATTTTCTTCAAACTTCTACCTTTCGCACCTCCTGAGAAGGAGGTTGTCATTGCCAGGAAGGTAGACGGCTGTCATCAGCAGCCTGTTCACGGTTTCGCATGGTCATAAGCAGGCTCTCAGACCAGGGTGACGCGACGCTCTGTCATCCAGGCATCCAGTTGCGCCGCCGGAACCGGACGACTGAAGTAATACCCCTGGCCGGTATTGCAACCCAAAGAAAGCAAAGCTTCACACTGCGTGGCCGTCTCGACCCCTTCGGCGATGGACTCCAGGTCCAGGCTCTGTGCCAAGCCGATGATGGCGCGCACGATGTGTTGGGCGCTGCCCTCCTCGCCAAGATGGCGCACGAAGGACTGGTCAATCTTGAGCTTGTGAACCCGCAGGCGCTGGATGTAGCTGAACGACGAGTAGCCTGTGCCAAAGTCGTCAATGGACAGCTGCACCCCCAGGTCGAACAGCTGCTGGACAATGGCGATCACCTTTTCGGGGGCGTCCATGGCAATGCTCTCGGTCAGCTCCAGCTCCAACATCTGAGGCGACACCCCGCTGTCAGCCAGTGCCTGCTGCACCATCTCGACCAAACCGGGGTGGCGAAACTGAACCATCGACAGATTGACCGCCACCGTGAACCCGGTATGGCCCGCTTCGCACCACGCGCGTGCCTGTGCCAATGCCGTGCGCAATACCCATTCCCCAATGCCCAGAATCTGCCCACTGCTTTCCGCCACGGGGATGAACTCTGCGGGGCTGATCAAGCCGAGCTCCGGATGGGTCCAGCGCAGCAATGCCTCAACCCCGGTGAGCCTGCGGTCGCGCAAACGGATCTGGGGCTGGTAGTGCAACGCCAACTGGTTTTGCACCACCGCACTGCGCAACGCATTTTCTATCTGCAACACCCGCAATGAATGGGCTTGCATATCGGCAGAGAAAAACCGGTAGGTGTCACGCCCCGTCTCCTTGGCACGGAACATCGCCGCATCAGCACGCTGTGCCAGGGTTTCAAACTCACGGCCATCCTCTGGATACAAAGCAATGCCGATGGACGACGTCACCACCAGCTCATGGTGGCCCAACCTGCAGACCCGGCGCACCTCGGACTGCAGGCTCTCGGCCACATGGGCTGCATGTTGCGCATCCGCCAATGGCAGCACGATGATGAACTCGTCTCCCCCAGGGCGCGACACGGTATCTTCCTCGCGCAGCACCAACTGCAGCCGGTGTGCAATCTCCACCAGCAACTCATCGCCCACCTGGTGGCCCAGGGAGTCATTGACATTCTTAAAATGGTCCAGATCCAGGTACAGCAATGCAAGATGCCGTCCGCTGCGCTGGGTCAGCGCAAGCGCCTGGCTGAACCGCGACGCAAACATCGTACGGTTGGGCAAGCCCGTCAGCGCATCAAAGTTGACCAGCTTGCGGATACGCTCTTCATCGCGCTTGCGTTCGGTCACATCTTCTTGCACGGCCAGGTAGTGCGTGATCCGCCCTTGCTCATCGTGCAGCGGCGAAATGATGGCCGACTCATAGTACTCACGACCGTCCTTGCGGCGGTTGAGAAACTCGCCGCGCCAGGCACGTCCCGATGACAGATGCGCCCAAAGGTCGGCATAAACAGACAGCGGGGTTCCCCCCGCGCTGAGCAGGCGCGGGTTGCGCCCGACAACTTCGGCAAGGCTGTATCCGGTGGTGACGGAAAAAGCCGGGTTCACATATTCGATGTTGCCATCGGCTCCAGCGATGAAGATCGAATTGGGAGCCTGTTCTACGGCATGGCGCAGTTTGCGCAAGGTATCGAGCGTCTGCACCCGCTGCGTGATGTCACGGGACAACACCACAAAATGCGCCTCTGACGCCTCATCCATCACTTTGCGGGCCACGGAGAGTTCGAACCAGTGCTTGCCATCTGGCAGATCGAGTGTGTACTGGAAATCACGGGCAACCCCGTGCTCGGCAGCCGCGTCAATGGCACGCTGTGCCACCGCAGCAGCCTGCGGTGGAAGAATGTCGTGAATGGTGCGACCCAGAACCTTTTCGGCCGGCAACAGCAGCAACTCGGGCTGGCGCGTATGGATCTCGACATAACGACCACCGCGCGTCACCTCGAACATGAGATCGGGAACCGCGTCCAGCACCGCACGCAAGGCCTTGTCGGACTGCTTCAATGCGCGGTATGGCGCCTCAATAGTGCCCACAAAAATGGCCCGGTACAGATAGTAGTAACCCACCACCTTGTAGACATGGCCCAGCAGGTTGAAAGGGTCCGTGGCGGTAACGTAGAAAGTGAAAAAGAACTCGCTCAGGGCCATCACCCAGACCGCAGCGAAGAGGCGAGCCACATCAAACGATGTACGCTCTCTCGCCAGACGCAACAAGAGAGCCAGCGACGCGGCATACAAGGCAATCACGCCATATTCAGCCGCAATCTTGAACGGGGTAAGACCTGTTGATCCGTAGGTTTCGGGATACCAGTGCGGGTACCAGAAAACCAGCACGTGAACCGCTGCGACAACGCCCAGGACCAGCGCCAGCACGGCAAATCGCCCCGGCCCCGCAGGTGCCGAATCCCCAGGAGCATGCCAGTGCAGCCCCAGCGCCCACAGCAGGCTTACAGCCACCAGGTAACGCGCAGGCAGCCAGAAATTGATGCCCTTGGCCACCGAATTGGCCGTGACGTAATCGGGCATGCCGGCATACGACAGCATGTGCGAAAAATCCAGCAGGGCGACACCCAAAAAACCGCAGGCAAGAATGAAGACGTTCCGCTGAGGATTGATGCTGTGCGCCTTCCAGCCCACCGCAAAAACCAGTGCCGACACCACAATCGAGAGCGTTTCCAGCCCCTGGTGAAGTACCAGGAAATGCCGCACTCGTTCGGGAGTCGCCATCGAGAAATATGCCCAGGCGGCAACCGCAGCCCCGGTCAGCAGCCACAACACTGGCGCCACGCTTCTGAAGCTGGCGGTATGTTGGGAATGGATCTGCCACCGGGTTGGAGTCATGGGCGCCTTGTCTCTTTGATGTGCCCCACCCTCAGTGCGGCCATGCCGTTACACATTCTTGCACACCCCGTCTTCAGCCACAAACCAGGAACACAGGCGCAAAAAAAAACCGCTGCAGCCTTTCGACTGCAGCGGTTGATGACTGGCGGAGTGGACGGGACTCGAACCCGCGACCCCCGGCGTGACAGGCCGGTATTCTAACCAACTGAACTACCACTCCTGGCAGGCAGCTTTTGCTTGCATCTTTTCAACACAAGCCAAGCGCTACAACTTGGCGACCCCACGGGGATTCGAACCCCGGTACTCACCGTGAAAGGGTGATGTCCTAGGCCTCTAGACGATGGGGTCAAAACCTTGGAACTAACCGTTAACAAACTTTGGTGGAGGTAAACGGGATCGAACCGATGACCTCTTGCATGCCATGCAAGCGCTCTCCCAGCTGAGCTATACCCCCAAAATTTCTCTGGCCCAAGCCAAAGAAAAACCCTTGCATATCAAAGACCTGCAAGGGTTTTGACTGGCGGAGTGGACGGGACTCGAACCCGCGACCCCCGGCGTGACAGGCCGGTATTCTAACCAACTGAACTACCACTCCTGGCAGGCAGCTTTTGCTTGCATCTTTTCAACACAAGCCAAGCGCTACAACTTGGCGACCCTACGGGGATTCGAACCCCGGTACTCACCGTGAAAGGGTGATGTCCTAGGCCTCTAGACGATAGGGTCAAAACCTTGGAACTAACCGTTAACAAACTTTGGTGGAGGTAAACGGGATCGAACCGATGACCTCTTGCATGCCATGCAAGCGCTCTCCCAGCTGAGCTATACCCCCACTTAATGACTCGAAACACACCGTGTTTGTTGTCATCATCTGAGCCTTGAATTATAGACAGATTTTCAGCGGTTTCGCAAACGCGCTACAACTTTTTCACGACCGACCAATTCCAGCACGGCATCCACCGAGGGCGTGTGGGCCGTACCCACGGTCAGCACCCGTGCGGGCATGGCCAGCTGGGGCATCTTCAGGCCCTGGCTAGCCAGCACCTGCTTAAACGCAGCGCTGATGGAAGCCTTGTCCCATGCACAGGCCGACAGCGCATCGGCCAATGCATCCAGCGCGGGTGCAATGGCTTCGGTAACGTGCTGGCTGCGCTCCGCATCCACGGGCGTTACCTCACCGTAGAAGACATGCGCCCAATCGGCGAGCGCCACTGTGGTGTCGCAGCGATCCTTGAACAAGGCACAGATCCGCGCAAGCCGCCCATCTGCCAACGCTTCGGCAGATACCCCCCGCTGCTGCAGCTGAGGCGCCACCAGCGCGGCCAGTGCGTCATCGGCCATGGCCTTGAGGTGCTGGGCGTTCACCCAACGCAGCTTGGCTTCGTCGAACTGGGCCGCACTGCGACCCAGGTGGTCGAGGTTGAACCACTGCAGGAATTGCTCGCGGCTGAAGATCTCATCGTCGCCGTGGCTCCAGCCCAAGCGCGCCAGGTAGTTCACCATGGCATCTGGCAGATAGCCCTCATCGCGGTACTGCGTGACGGGCTTGGCACCGTTGCGCTTGCTCATCTTCTCGCCTTGCTCGTTGAGCACGGTGGGCAGGTGGGCATACACCGGCGGCTCCTTGCCCAGAGCGCGGAAGATATTGATCTGGCGCGGCGTGTTGTTCACGTGGTCGTCACCCCGGATCACGTGGGTGATGGCCATGTCGATATCGTCCACCACCACACAGAAGTTGTAGGTGGGTGTTCCGTCCGGGCGCGCAATCACAAGATCGTCGAGCTCGTCATTGCTGATCTCGATGCGGCCTTTGACCTTGTCGTCCCACGCCACCACACCGCCTTGCGGGTTCTTGAAACGCAGCACGGGCAATACCCCCTCGGGCACGGGCGGCAGGGTTTTTCCAGCCTCGGGGCGCCAGGTGCCGTCATAGCGGGGCTTTTCCTTGGCGGCCATCTGCTTCTCTCGCAAGGCATCCAGTTCGGCCACGCTCATGTAGCAGGGATACACATGGCCTGCGGCCTGCAGCTCTGCCAACACAGTCTTGTAGCGGTCCATGCGCTGCATTTGGTAGAACGGGCCTTCGTCGTGGTCCAGCCCGAGCCATGCCATGCCTTCGATGATCACGTCTACCGCCGCCTGGCTGGAACGCTCCAGGTCCGTGTCTTCAATGCGCAGGATGAAATCGCCGCCCGTAGCACGGGCAAACGCCCAGGGGTACAGCGCAGAGCGGATGTTGCCCAGGTGGATAAATCCCGTGGGAGACGGGGCAAAACGGGTGCGCACGCGGCCCGCGCCGGAAGCAGTGGTATCAGTCATGTCAATAAGTTCTGGCCCTCGCGGGGCCAGTTTCAAGATTCAATCAATCCAGAGAGCGGGGGCAAAGCTTGCTGCCAGGTCGCCATCCAGGACAAGGCGACCTGCAACGATCCTATGCCTAAACCTCTTGGGCATTCGGCAGCGCCAGGCGGGAGGTGTCTTCCTCTCCCTCCTCCACCCCCACCCGCCCCTCGTTCAGGCTGGCGATGCCCTCGGCGGTAATGTCTCCGGTCACATATACACCATCAAAGCAGGACGCATCAAACCCTACGATGGCGCTATTGAGGGCGCCCACCGCCTTTTTCATGCCGTCCACATCCTGATAAATCAGTGCGTCGCAGCCAATCGCCTGGCGAATCTCTTCCACGGTGCGGCCATGGGCCACCAGTTCGCTGCTGGTGGGCATGTCAATACCGTACACGTTGGGGTAACGCACAGGCGGTGCAGCGCTGGCAAGGTACACCTTGCGCGCGCCGGCGTCACGTGCCATCTGCACGATCTCGCGGCTGGTGGTGCCACGCACGATGGAATCGTCCACCAACAACACGTTGCGGCCCTTGAACTCGCTGCCGATCACATTGAGCTTCTGGCGCACCGACTTCTTGCGCACACCCTGCCCCGGCATGATGAAGGTCCGGCCCACATAGCGGTTCTTGACGAAGCCTTCGCGGTATGGGATGCCCAGCAGGTGAGCCAATTGCGTGGCACTGGGGCGGCTGGACTCGGGGATCGGGATGATCACGTCGATTTCGTTGGGTGGCACGGTAGACACCACGCGCTTGGCAAGGGCCTCGCCCAGGTTCAGACGCGCCTGGTACACCGAAATGCCGTCGAGCACCGAGTCCGGGCGCGCCAGGTACACGAATTCGAAGATGCAGGGGTTGAGCTGCGGGTTTTCGGCGCATTGGCGGGCATGCACCTGTCCGTCGAGCGTGATGAAGATCGCCTCGCCGGGGTCGATGTTGCGCTCGAACACATGCGATGTGCCCTCCAGGGCGACCGATTCGCTGCCCACCATCACAGTTCCATCCTGGCTGCGCCCCATGGCCAGCGGGCGAATGCCGTGCGGATCGCGGAAGGCCAGCAGGCCGTGGCCTGCAATCAGCGCGATCACAGCATAAGAGCCCTTGATGCGTTTGTGTACCGCACGTACCGCAGTGAAGACGTCTTCAGGCTGCAGCGGCACACCCCGGGTGGCGCGCTCCAGCTCGTGCGCGAACACATTCAGCAGAACTTCAGAATCGCTTTCCGTGTTCGTATGGCGGTGGTCCGTCAGGAACAGCTCGGTGCGAAGTTCGCGCGCATTGGTCAGGTTGCCGTTGTGCACCAGCACGATGCCGAACGGTGCATTGACATAAAACGGCTGCGCCTCTTCTTCGCTGTAGGCGTTGCCTGCGGTGGGGTAGCGCACCTGGCCCAGACCCACATTGCCAGGCAACGCGCGCATGTTGCGCGTGCGGAACACATCGCGCACCATGCCCTTGGCCTTGTGCATGAAAAACTTGCGGCCCTGCTGGGTCACGATGCCCGCTGCGTCCTGACCACGGTGCTGCAAGAGCAGCAAGGCGTCATAGATCAGCTGATTGACGGGCGCTGGACTGACGACGCCGACGATTCCACACATAGTTGTATTCCATCCGTTTGCGGGAACAGCCCCGCGGCAACCCAGCGGCAACGGCTTCTGGCCGCAACCGCATCGCTATCAGGAAGGCAGATGCCTTCCAAATTCTTCCGGCAGCGCCGGTTTCAAGCCCCGAAGCACTTCAGCCAGCACCGGGGCCCCTTGGGACTCCTGCCACCACAAGGCTTCGTGCAGGGGCGTGAGGCCCGCCACCACGGCCACCGCCAGCAGCAAAACCACCCCGCGCAACACCCCGAAGGCCGCCCCCAAAGTACGATCTGCAGGCCGCAGGCCGATGGCATCCACCAGCTTTTTTGCCAGCCATGTCAAAAAACCGCAGGCAAACACCGACGCAACAAACACCACCACAAACCCTGCGGCATAGCGCAATGCTTCGGCCGACTCGCCCATAGGCAACAACGCCGCCATGTCCTCGGCAAACCATTGCGCCACAAAAAAAGACACCACCCAGCCCACCAGAGACAGCACCTCGAACACCAGCCCGCGCCATGCCCCTATGAGCATCGATGCCAGCAGCACCGCCGCAAAAATCCAGTCCAGCGCAGCCATGGATGCAGAAACCCCTTGGCACTGGCCTACAGAGTCAGCACAGAGGCCGACAGATCCAGCGCCTTGATGCGCGCCGCAGCCTTGTCCGCCTCAGCCCGGTTGGTGAAAGGCCCCACACGAACCCGCGTGCGCTTGCCATCCTTGGTGTCCACCACCTGGGTATAGGTTTTCATGCCCGCACGCTCCACTTTGGTACGCGCTTCACGGGCTTTGTCTGCGTCCGCGAAAGCACCCACCTGCACAATGAACCGGGCTTCCTCGGCGGTGGCAGCTGCAGTCGCGGGCTCTGCCGACCGGCCTTCCAGCAGCGCACGCGCGCGGGCAGCCTCGTCCGGGCGCTGCACAGGCTTGGGCTCGCTGGGCACCGGCGGCTTGGGCTCTGGCTTCGGTTCGGGTTTTGCTTCCGGTTTGGCTGGCGCTGCAGGGGCGGGTTTGGAAGCCGCGGAACGCGATCCTTGCACCAGTTCCTCGCCATCCGCGAGGCCATTGCCCACCGCACTGTTGTTGCGCTGGGGCGTGGGGCGCGGTGCGGTGGCCACGTCCTGCGAAGACGGGGTCGAAGGCTTGGCAGCCGCCGGCGCCTCAGCAACCGGAGCGGGCACCACCAAAGGGGCCACCTTGTTGCGGTCGGGGATCTCGATGGGAATATCCACCGGAATCGGCCGGGGTTGGGTGTCAAACAGCATGGGGAAACCGATCACCCCAACCAGCACCAGCACTGCGGCGCCGATCAACCGATGGCGAGCACGCCGCCGCATCACCTCGATGCTCTCGGCCTGCGGGGTGCGCGGGCGCTTGGACGGCTTTTCGGCCTGAGCTTGTTCACCCTGACCGGGCCACCGAAACTTGAAAAATGCCATGGAGTAACGACTCGTTCGGACCTCAGAACCTGTCTATTGGCCCAGATGTTTGGCGTGCAGGCGAGGTGTTCCGTTGAACAGAACACCACCCACCGTGTAAAACGAGCCAAAGACCACGATTCTATCAGCGGGGTCTGCCGCAGCGACCGCCGCCTCCAGGGCCTCCATGGGGTCTGCGTGCAGACTGGAGGTCACATCGCGGCGCCCGCCCGCCACCATCTGCACGGCGTTCCACTTCTGCTGCAGGACGGCGGCAGTCTCGGCGCGTGGGGTCGGCAGGTTGGTGAAATACCAGCGATCCACCAGCGGGCCGACCTTGGCCAGCATAGGCCCCAGGTCCTTGTCGGCCATGGCGCCGAACACCGCATGCGTCGTGGGGAAAAACCCCATGGCATCCAGATTGGCAGTGAGTGCAGCCACTGAATGCGGGTTGTGCGCCACGTCGAGCACCAGCGTAGGCTGGCCTGGCACGATCTGGAACCGCCCCGGCAGCTCCACCAATGCCAGCCCGTTGCGCACCGCCTGGGCCGTGACGGGAATGCGCTCGCGCAGGGCCTCCAGCGCGGCCAGCACGCCCGAGGCATTGATCAGCTGGTTGGCGCCGCGCAGCGATGGATAGGCCAGCCCCGCATAACGGCGGCCCCGCCCTGCCCAGCTCCACTGCTGTTTGTCGCCCGAGAAATTGAAATCCTTGCCGAAGCGCCACAGGTCGGCACCGATTTCCAGCGCATGGTCGATGACACTCTGGGGAGCCATCGGATCGCCCACGATCACGGGGCGGCCCGTGCGCATGATGCCGGCCTTCTCCCGGCCGATGCTCTCGCGGTCTGGTCCCAGGAATTCAGTGTGGTCGATGTCGATGCTGGTGATGATGGCGCAGTCGGCATCAATGACGTTGGTGGCATCCAGGCGCCCGCCGAGCCCCACTTCGAGGATGGCCAAGTCCAGCCGCGCATGGCTCATGAGGCGCAGGATGGCCAGCGTCGTGAATTCGAAGTAGGTGAGGGAGATTTCATTGCCATTTTGGAACCTGGCGCTTTCCACAGCTTCGAAGTGTGCTATCAAATCAGAAGCATTGACAATTTCACCATGAACGCGGCAGCGCTCCTCGAAGTGCACCAGGTGGGGCGATGTGTACACGCCTGTGCGGTAGCCCGCCTGCTGCGCCACCGCCTCCAGCATGGCGCAGGTAGAGCCTTTTCCATTGGTGCCGGCCACGGTGATCACGGGGCAGTCAAACCGCAGCACCATGCGGCGTGCCACTTCACGGACACGGTCCAGGCCCATTTCGATGTTGCGGGGATGAAGCTGCTCGCAGTGGCGGAGCCAGCCTTCCAGAGTGTGGATTTTGGTATGCATACAGGGCGGGATTGTCGCCCAGCCACAAGTTCGAGGATGATGCGCGGCATGACAACCTCACTCATCACCGTTTACGGCATACCCAACTGCGACACCGTCAAGAAATCCCGCACCTGGTTGACTGAACACGGCGTGGACTACCAGTTTCACGACTTCAAGAAACAAGGGGTGCCCGCCCACCGCCTGCCCGACTGGATGGCGGCAGCAGGCTGGCAAAAACTGGTCAATCGGCAGGGGACCACATGGCGAAAGCTGGACGAGCAAACCCAGGCAGCCGTCACCAACGACGATACCGCCAGCGCCCTGATGCAGGCCCAACCTAGCGTCATCAAACGCCCGGTGGTGGAGTGGCAGCACGGTGGCCAGGTGCACATTTCCGTGGGTTTTGCTCCCGACCAATGGCAGATGTGGTTGGGACGGGCTGCAGGCACCTGAATCGGCACGTGAATCAATCGCCAGGACCGGAGAAATTGCACAAATCTTTACGCAGATTTACGGCGGGCAGGCCCTGAATTGACCGTGCGGGCCTAAACTTTTCTGCAGTCTGGTGCGTTATGTACCGACCCGAAAGGAGTTTCTCCATGAAAAAGATCGTCATTTTTTCCGCCATGGCAGCCATCGCCACCATGGCCAGTGCCCAGGAACAGGGCCGCGTGCTCTCGGCCACCCCCATCGTCCAGCAGGTCGCGACGCCGCAGCAGGTGTGTGGCAACGAGACCGTCTATAGCGGTAACCGCACCACCGGAGCAGGCGCCGTGATGGGCGCGATTGCGGGTGGCGCAGCCGGCAACGCCATTGGCAAAGGCAGTGGCCGCGCCGCCGCCACAGCCATTGGCCTGATCGGTGGCGCCGTGATCGGCAACCAGATCGAAGGTGGCCAGCCGCAGTACCAGAACGTACAGCGCTGCACGACCGAGACGTATTACGAGAATCGCACAGTGGGCTACGACGTGGTGTATGAATATGCAGGGCGCCAGTACACCACCCGCACCCAGAACGATCCAGGCCGCTGGATCCCGCTGAGCGTGCAGCCTGCAGGCCAGACCTATTCCACCCAGCCTGATCCTTACGCCTCACAAGGTGTGTACAGCCAGCCGGGCGTGGTGACCTCGACCTACCCTGCGCAACCGGTGTACCAGCAGCAGCCCACTTATGTGACGCCGCCCGTCACGGTGATCGAGTACGGCTACGACAGCCGTCCTTATTACCCGCACCACCGCAACCCCTACTGGCGCTAAGCCCGGGCATGCCAGCATCACCAAGAGCCCTTCGGGGCTCTTTTTTTGGCGCCCAACGGCTGATGGGAATTATTCAGAGGCCCGCTGCGGCTGCGCTCCCCGCACCCTGCCCTAAAATCCTGGGTTTCCCTCTACCTTATCCAGCGCACCCATGACCACCGAAAAAATTGACGGCGTGTCCGTCACCACCCAGGCCAATGTGTACTTTGACGGCAAGTGCGTGAGCCACGGCATCACCTTTGCCGACGGCACAAAGAAGTCGGTGGGCGTGGTGCTGCCCGCTACCCTCACCTTCAACACCGGCGCGCCCGAGATCATGGAATGCGTGGCGGGCTCCTGCGAATACAAGCTGGACGGCACCGACGCGTGGGTGAAGTCTGCGGCGGGCGACAAATTCAGCGTGCCCGGCAACTCGAAATTCGACATCCGCGTGACCGAGGCCTACCACTACATCTGCCATTTCGGCTGAGATGTTTCGGCTGAAATTTGATTGATTTTGGCCTCTAGCGCTTATCCATCAAGCGCAAGCAGCTATCATTTTTGAAGAAGCATTCCATGGCAACCATCCTCCAGAACCTCCCCCTCGGCCAAAAGGTCGGCATCGCATTTTCCGGCGGCCTGGACACCAGCGCAGCCCTGCACTGGATGAAGCTCAAGGGCGCCGTGCCCTACGCCTACACCGCCAACCTCGGCCAGCCCGACGAGCCCGACTACGAAGCCATTCCGCGCAAGGCCATGGAATACGGCGCAGAAAAAGCCCGCCTGGTGGACTGCCGCACGCAGCTCGCGCACGAAGGCATTGCCGCCCTGCAGGCCGGCGCCTTCCACATCAGCACCGGCGGCCTGACCTACTTCAACACCACGCCCCTGGGCCGCGCCGTGACCGGCACCATGCTGGTGGCGGCGATGAAGGAAGACGACGTCAACATCTGGGGCGACGGATCGACCTTCAAGGGCAACGACATCGAGCGCTTCTACCGCTACGGTCTGCTGACCAACCCATCCCTCAAGATCTACAAGCCCTGGCTGGACCAGCTGTTCATCGACGAACTGGGCGGCCGCGCCGAGATGTCCGCGTTCATGACGCAAGCCGGCTTTGGCTACAAGATGAGCGCCGAGAAGGCCTACAGCACCGACAGCAATATGCTGGGCGCAACGCACGAGGCCAAGGATCTGGAGTTTTTGAGCAGCGGCATCCGCATCGTGAACCCCATCATGGGCGTGGCGTTCTGGAAGGAAGAAGTCGCCGTCAAGGCCGAGGAAGTGTCGGTGCGCTTTGAAGAAGGCCAGCCTGTGGCGCTGAATGGCGTGGAATTCAATGACCCCGTGGAACTGATCCTGGAAGCCAACCGCATCGGCGGCCGCCATGGACTGGGCATGAGCGACCAGATCGAAAACCGCATCATCGAAGCCAAGAGCCGCGGCATCTACGAAGCCCCCGGCCTGGCATTGCTGCACATCGCCTACGAGCGCCTGGTGACGGGCATCCACAACGAAGACACGATCGAGCAGTACCGCATGAATGGCCTCAAGCTCGGCCGCCTGCTGTACCAGGGCCGCTGGTTTGACCCGCAGGCCATCATGCTGCGCGAAACCGCCCAGCGCTGGGTGGCCCGCGCCGTGACCGGCACCGTGACGCTGGAACTGCGCCGTGGCAACGACTATTCGCTGCTGAACACCGAATCGCCCAATCTCACGTACCACCCCGAGCGCCTGTCGATGGAGAAGGTTGAAGACGCACCGTTCTCGCCGCTGGACCGCATTGGCCAACTGACCATGCGCAACCTGGACATCGTGGACACCCGCGACAAGCTGGGTGTGTATTCGCGTGCCGGCCTGCTGTCGCTGGGTGGCAATGCGGCACTGGCGCAGCTGGAAAACGACCGCAAGTAAGCCTTTGACGCCAAAATACGGGTCAAAAGTGGCTCTAGCGCTTATCCCTCAAGCGCTAGCAGCTATACAAAAATGAGCAAAGCCACCGGAAACGGTGGCTTTTTCTTTGCGGGGAAGGTTGGCTGCTGGTCTAAACCACCACCGGCTCGGGCTCCAGCCGGATGCCAAAGCGCTCGTACACGCTGGTCTGGATGGCCTTGGCCAGGGTCATCACCTCGCCGCCCGTCACGCTGTCGGCGCCGTGCCCCCGGTTGACCAGCACCAGGGCCTGCTTTTCGTACACCCCCGCCTTGCCGATGGACTTGCCCTTCCAGCCGCAGGCATCAATCAGCCAGCCCGCCGCCAGCTTGATGCTGCCGTCGGGCATGGGGTAATGCACGATCTTGGGCTCGCGCGCGATGATGTCGGCGCACTGGTCGGGCGACACCGTGGGGTTCTTGAAGAAGCTGCCTGCGTTGCCCACCACGGCAGGGTCGGGCAGCTTGACGCGGCGAATGTCGCAGATCCAGTCAAAAATCTGCTGGGCACTGGGGTGCTCCACGCCCGCCTCGGCGCGGCGGCGCTCCAGATCGAGGTAGCCCAGCACGGGCTTCCAGGGCTTGGGCAGCCGAAACCGCACATGGGTGATGACCGCCCTGCCCGCCAGCCCCATGCCGCGGGGCAATCCGCAGCCGTCCAACGATTCAGAGGGCGCATGCTTGAAGACGGAATCGCGGTAGCCAAAGCCGCACTGCGCGGCATCCAGGCTGAACGACTGGCCGGTGGCCAGGTCGATGGCATCGAGCGACTCAAAACGGTCCTGGAGCTCCACGCCATAGGCGCCAATGTTCTGCACGGGCGAGGCGCCCACGGTGCCAGGGATCAGCGCCAGGTTCTCCAGCCCGGGGAACCCGCGCGCCAGCGTCCAGGCCACAGCATCGTGCCAGACCTCACCCGCACCCGCCTCCACGATCCAGGCCTTGGGGGTTTCCTCCACCAAGCGCAGCCCCTTGATTTCCATCTTGAGCACGATAGATTTCACATCACCGGTCAGGATGATGTTGCTGCCACCGCCCAACACAAACTTGGGTGCAGGGGCCAGGTCCGTATCGGCCAGAACTGCCTTCAGATCCGACACGGAGCGCACACGCACCAGGGTTTGGGCACGCGCAGCAATGCCAAAGGTGTTCCAGGGCTGCAAAGGGGCGTTTTTCTCGACTACCATTGGCCCGATTGTCGCACCCGCCCTTTCGGGCCCCTGCGATCTGTAGCTGTTTTCCCTGAGATTGAGAGCCATCCATGCCATCTTTTGACACCGTCTGTGAAGCCAACCTGGTTGAAGTGAAAAACGCCGTCGAGAACACCGCCAAGGAAATCGCCACCCGTTTCGACTTCAAGGGCACATCGGCCAGCATCGAGATCAAAGACAAGGACATCACGCTGATCGGTGACGCCGACTTTCAGCTCACCCAGATCGAGGATGTACTGCGCAACAAACTCACCAAGCGCAACGTGGACGTGCGTTTTCTGGACATGGGCGATGTGCAGAAGATAGGCGGCGACAAGGTCAAGCAGGTCATCAAGGTGCGCAACGGCATCGAGAGCGAGCTGGCCAAGAAGATCCAGAAGCTCATGAAGGAAAGCAAGCTCAAGGTGCAGGCAGCCATCCAGGAGGACAAGGTGCGCGTGACGGGTGCCAAGCGCGACGACCTGCAGGCGGCCATGGCGCTGATCCGCAAGGATGTAACGGACGTTCCCCTGTCGTTCGACAACTTCCGCGACTGAGATGGCGCACCCCCTGAGTCGCTTCGCGCCTTCCCCCTCCAGGGGGACGACGCCCTCGCTGCGGGGCGGCCCTTGCTTGGCTTCCCTCGCCTGGGCCGCGCCAGTTCCGAAGTACGGGGGAGGCGCACAGCGCCATCAACGAATGACGATCCACTCCTTTGCCCTGGCCGCGCTGGTTGCTCTGTGCTTGGCTCCGTCCTGGGCTCATGCGCAGGCGGTGGCGCTGGCGGGCATGCTGGGCAGCAAGGCCTTGCTGGTGGTGGATGCCAACCCACCCAAGGCGGTGGGTGCTGGGGATGAGTACCAGGGCGTCAAGGTCATTACCGTCACCAAAGAAGAAGCCACCATCGAAGTCAATGGCACGCGACGCGTGCTGCGGCTGGGCGAGGCCCCGGTGAGCGTTGGCGCCCGTGGCGGAAGCGGCAAGCGCGTCGTATTGATGGCCGACAGCCGTGGGCATTTCATCAACAGCGGCACCATCAACGGGCGTGTGATGCAGTACATGGTGGACACCGGTGCTTCCACCGTGGCCATCGGGCGGCAGGATGCTGAGCGCATGGGGCTCAACTACCAGAACGGCCAGCCCGTGCGCATGAACACGGCCAATGGTGTGGCGCAAGGGTGGCGCATGAAGCTGGACTCAGTGCGCATCGGCGATGTCGAGGTGTTCGGGGTCGAGGCCATCATCACCCCGCAGCCCATGCCCTATGTGCTGCTGGGCAACAGCTTTCTGACCGAGTTCCAGATGACACGCATCAACGACCAGATGGTGCTGGAAAAGCGCAACTGAGCCTGACCGCTGCACACACCACCATGTCTGCCCACCACTCCACCGGCACCCCACACCACGCCGAAGGCGAGTACGAGGACTTGCTGGGCCTGTGGTCAGACCTGGAATCAGCGCTGTCGGTGCTCCTGTCGCGACCTCTGCAGGTACAGGATTTTGCCGCCAAGGTGCGCCAGTTCGATAGCTGGATGCAGGACCTGGTGGCGCACGACATCGACGCAGCGCTGTACCTGATGTTCCAGCTGGCGTCCACATCCACCGTGGGCTATAGCGCCTCCCATGCGCTGGTGTGCGGCACCTTGTGCCACATCATGGCGCACGAACTGCAGCTGGCACCACGCGAGCGCGACAGCCTGGTGCGCGCGGCCCTCACCATGAACATTGGCATGACGGCTCTGCAGGATGAGCTGGCCGAACAGCGTGAACGCCCGACACCGGTCCAACAAGAGGCCATCAAGAGCCACCCGGAAGAAAGCATGATGCTGCTGGAGCGCCTGTTCATCAACGATGCGCTCTGGCTGGACGTGGTGGGACAACACCATGCCACCGTGGCGGACCGTGTGCCGCTGGCCAACCAGGACCCGGTGGACCGGCTCACACGTGTCCTGGGCACCATCGACCGCTATGCAGCCATGATCAGCCCACGCAAGTCCCGTGCAGGCCGCAGTGCCACCGACTCGGTACGCGCCATCGTCGGGCAGGAGATCGACCAGCGCGACGAGGTGAGCTACACCCTGGTGCGCTCCATCGGCCTGTGCCCGCCAGGGACTTTTGTGAAGCTCGACAACGGCGAGACCGCCATCGTGCTGCGCCGCAGCGAAAAAGCCAATCATCCGCTGGTCGCCAGCCTTCTGGACCGCACCGGCACCCACCACGCGCAGCCCAGCCTGTACCAGACGGCCACGGGAAAACCCCGCATCCAGTCCGCCCTGGCCCGATCGGCCGTGAGCCTGGAGCTCAACCACCGCACCATGGTGCGCCTGGGCCTCTATGCCGCCCAGCACAGCGCCGGGCTCCGGGGGCTGATTTCAGGGCCAGGTTCGCTGTAGAACCTGTCCGTACAAGAAGCTGAGCAGACGGCACGTGCACCGCAGTCAGCGCGGCGTGCCTTCCCCCTGCGTTTACTTTGGCGACTTGCCTGCACCCTCGGCGTTCGGCTTGGCCTTTTTGCTGCCCAGTCGCGACTCCTTGCCTTCGATCAGGCGCTGGATGTTCTCCTTGTGGCGCCAGGCCAGCAGCATGGCCATCACGATGATGGAGCCCGCAATCGTTCCCTCGGCATACCACACCACCCCATCCACCAGCAGGTAATACACCGGCGCAAAGGCGGCAGCCACCAGCGAGGCCAGGGACGAGTAGCGGAAGAAAAACGCGATGATGAGCCAGGTCGCAGCCGTGGCCAGCCCCAGCCAGACGCTGATGCCCAACAGCACGCCCAGCGCAGTGGCAACGCCCTTGCCACCTTCAAATCGGAAGAACACAGGCCACAGGTGGCCCAGAAAAGCCGCCAGCCCCACCATGGCGACCGTGCCGTCGTCCAGCCCATAGGGCTGACCAAACCACATCACCAACGCCACAGGCAGCCAGCCTTTCATGGCGTCCAACAGCAGTGTGACGATGGCTGCGGCCTTGGAGCCCGAGCGCAGCACGTTGGTGGCACCGGGGTTCTTGCTGCCATAGGTGCGCGGGTCGCTCAGCCCCATCACACGCGTCACGATGACGGCGAACGACAGCGAGCCCAGCAAGTAGGCGGCCACAGCGGCAAGGATGGGATACACGGCGGTCAAGGCAACTCCTCAAAAATCGGGGGACGGCGGACGGTCTGCCGTGGCGGCCTATTCTGCCAGCGCGCAGTGCACCGGTTTAGCACCCAGCAACTGCACACACACCTGCGGATCGATCTGCACCAGAAAGCCCCGGCGCCCGCCATTAATGGCAATGCGCGGCAGCGCGAGGATGGTTTCTTCGATGTACACCGGCATGGCCCGCCGCGTGCCAAAGGGCGACGTGCCACCCACCAGGTAGCCGCTGTGGCGGTTGGCGACCTCCGGCGCGCACGGCTCGACCGACTTGGCGCCGATCTGGCGCGCGAGGTTTTTGGTGGAGACCTTGCGATTGCCATGCATCAGCACCAGCAAGGGCTTGGCATCCTGGTCCTGCATGACCAGGGTCTTGACCACCGTGAAGGGGTCGAGGCCTAGCACCTCGGCGCTGTGCATGGCGCCGCCGTGCTCCAGGTATTCGTAGGGGTGCTCAGTGAATGCCACCTTGTTCGCCTTGAGCAACTGGGTGGCTTGGGTCTCGGAGACGTGTTCTTTCTTGGCCATGGTGCGATCCGGGTAGGGAACGAATGGTATCCAGTTGCGCGCCCCCACTGCGAACGGCAGGCAGCCCGAATCAAGGCACCTCGATCACCCGCGCTGCTGTCGTCTTGCGCCGCCCCACCTTGCGCTTGCCGTACTGCTCAATGGCAGCCACCAGCGCCTGCGTGAACTGCTGCACCAGCGCCGACGGCACTCGCCCCTCCACAGCCAGCACCTGCAGACGCCGCTGCTGCAGTTGCACCTCGTCAAACGGCCGGGCGGCCAGCAGGCCCGCCTCCACCCATCGCGCCGCCGTGAGGTAGCTGGCCAGCACCACGTCCTGCCCGCTCAGCAGCGGCAGCAGCGCCGATGAAAAATTGCTCTCCACCGCTGGCACATACCGCAGGCCCTGCACTGCACAGCTCAGGTCAAACAGCTGCCGCCCGGTCGTGTTGCCCGCACCCAGCAGCAGCGGATAGCGCACCACATCGGCCACGCTCACGCTGCGCTGGCGGGCCAGCGGGTGCTGCGCGGGCATGATGGCGTAGATCGGGGCAATGGCCGAATGCAGCACCTGCAAACCTTTCTCGGGCGCCACGCTGTACTTCAGCGCCAGATCAACGTCTCCGCGCTGCACCAGGGCCGACACTTCCTGCGGCACGTCCACCAGCAACTGCAGCTGCACCTGTGGGTGCGTCTGCCGGAACACCGACATCACCAGCGGCATGAAGCTCGCGGCAAAGCCTTCGGTGCAGGCCACCCGCACACGCAAAGCCTGCTGGGCCGACAGCCCTTGCAGTTGCTCGACCAATTCTGTGGCCTGCGCATCGTGTGCGGTGGCATGAGCCAGCAGCCGGGTGCCCGCTTCAGTCAGCGCCATGCCACGTGCTTGGCGTTCGAACAGCGTCACGCCCAGGCTGTCTTCCAGCTTGCCCAACTGGCGGCTCACCGCCGATGCGGCCACGTACAGGCGCTGCGCCGCCTGATTGACAGAGCCGGTGCGCGCCACCTCCAGAAAGTAACGCAAGGGCAGGCTGAGCAGTGAAATGGGCATCGTGTACCTACTAACCAAAAGGCAACGCTCAGTTGCCAAATCTCTATCCAGAGCAATGGTAAACCGGCTCCCATCTTGCATGGTTTAAGGCTCCAATTCACCCATGGCTGTGGGTATCAGCGCGATCGCCTTTGCGGCAGTGCTACCAACACCCCACGCATCAACCTCTGGAGCCTGCATGAATAGCCTTGTCCGAGTCTCTTTGCTGTCCGCCGTCCTGGCCACCTTCGCCAGCACCCTGTCCCTTGCCCAGACGGCTGCGCCCTCGGAGGCGTGGCCCCAGCGCACTGTGCGCCTGGTCGCGCCCTTCCCACCCGGGGGCGGCACCGATGCCGTAGCCCGTGCGCTGGGCCAAAAGCTGTCCACACGCCTGGGCAAGCCCGTGGTCATCGACAACAAGCCCGGCGCCTCCACCATCATTGGCACCGACAGCGTGGTCAAGGCCGAGCCCGACGGCTATACCCTGCTGGTGTCGGGCTCCACCAGCTACACCGTGAACGCTGCGCTGCGGCCCAAGCTGCCGTACGACCCGCTCAAGGACCTGGCGCCTGTGGCCATCGTTGCCCGCGCACCGCTGGTGATCGTGGTCAGCGCCAGTTCGCCCCACAAGGACTTCGCCGCCCTGCTGGCCGCCGCAAAGGCCGCGCCCAAAACTATCAACTACGCCACTTTCGGCTCCGGTTCGGCCCCCCACCTCGTCGGCGCACTGTTGGAGCAGGCCGCTGGCGTGCGCCTGCAGGACGTGCCCTACCGGGGCAGCGCGCAGGCCATGATGGGGTTGATCGGCGGTGAGATCCAGATGGCCATCGACACCGTGGCCAGTGCCGCACCGCATGTGCGCTCAGGCAAGCTGCGCGCACTGGCCATTGCAGGCAACGAGCGCGCCCGCGCCCTGCCCTCGATTCCTACTGTGCGGGAACTGAAGCTGCCAGACGCAGCCTTTGACGGCTGGTACGCCGTGGCAGCCCCGGCGCGCACGCCCGCGCCCATCGTGGACAAACTGGTGAAAGAAGTCGAGGCCGCCATGCGCGACGTCCAGCTGCAAGACCAGATTCGCGCCCAAGGCATGGAGCCCGTGTTCGTGGGCCCCAAGGCCATGCACGCCGCCATGGAAGACGAGATCGGGCGCTACCGCGCGCTGGCCCACCGTGCACAGATCGTGGTGGAGTGACCCCAGCAAGGAGAAAACGATGAACCGAGAGCAACTGATCAACAACGTCCACCACTACTTCGATGACGGCCGCTTTGCCGATGACCTGCGCCGACGCGTGGCCTGGCGCACCGAAAGCGATACCGGGCAAGTCCCCCCCACGCTGCGCACCTACCTGACCGACGAAATCGTGCCTTGGCTGGAGCCGCTGGGCTTTGACTGCCAGGTGCTCGACAACCCCGATCCCAAGGGTGGCCCGCTGTTGCTGGCCCGCAGGGTAGAAGACCCCGCCTTGCCCACCGTGATGACCTATGGCCACGGCGACGTGGTCAACGGCCAGGACAGCCAATGGCGCGAAGGTCTTTCGCCCTGGGAGCTGACCATTGAAGGTGACCGCTGGTATGGCCGTGGCACCGCCGACAACAAGGGCCAACACACCGTCAGCCTTGCCGCGCTGGCGCACACGCTGGAGGCACGCCAAGGCCGTCTGGGCTACAACGTGACACTGCTCATGGAGATGGGCGAAGAAGCCGGTTCACCCGGCCTGGCCGCATTCTGCGAACAGCACAGGGATGCGCTGAAAGCCGACCTCTTCGTGGCCAGCGACGGCCCCCGGGTGAACGCGGCGCGCCCCACGCTCTTTCTGGGTTCGCGCGGTGCCATCAACTTTTCGCTCGCGGTGCGCAGCCGCGACAAGGCCTACCACTCGGGCAACTGGGGCGGCGTGTTGGCCAACCCGGCCACCGTGCTCACGCACGCGCTGGCCACGTTGGTGGACGCCCAGGGCCGCATTCTGGTCGAGGGCTTGCTACCGCCTGCCGTGCCCGACAAGCTGCGCACGGCACTGAAAGACGTGGTGATCGGCGCAGGTGCCGATGACCCTGCGCTCACGCCCGGATGGGGCGAACCCGGCCTCACGCCCGCCGAACAACTGGTGGGCTGGAACACTCTGGAAGTGCTGGCTCTGGGTGCGGGCAACGCCCAGCGCCCGATCAATGCCATCCCTTCCCAAGCGGTGGCCCATTGCCAGCTGCGCTTTGTAGTGGGCACCGACTGGAAGAACGTGCAAGCCACGCTGCGCGCGCATTTGGACGCGCATGGTTTCAGCCAGGTGGAAATCACCATGGGCATGGTGTGCGGCGCCACCCGGCTCGACCTGCACAACCCCTGGGTGGACTGGACGCTGGCGTCGCTGCAAGCCAGCGCGGGGCAGCCTGCCACCTTGCTGCCCAACCTGGCGGGCTCTCTACCCAACGATATCTTTGCGGACCAGCTGGGCCTGCCCACCCTTTGGGTGCCCCACTCGTACCCGGCCTGCGCGCAACATGCGCCCAACGAGCATCTGCTGGCACCTGTGGCCCGCGAAGGGCTGGCCGTCATGGCTGGGCTGTTTTGGGACCTGGGCGAGGCGCCGGGCACACCCTGGAAGGAAGGACGTATCACCGCCGTTGCATAGACACCAGCCGTTCTGACCGACGTAAAAAAAGGGGCGATTCAGCCCCTTTTTGCTATCTGTGTACAGTGATCACAATGCCGGGTCGCGCAGCTCCCAGCGGATGGCGTCAATCTCCTTCAACACCTCTGGCGACAGCGTGGTTCCCCACGCATTCAGGTCTTCATCCAACTGCGCCACCGACGTCACGCCGATGATGGTGCTGGCCACCTGCCACTTGGTGTAGCAGAACGCCAGCGCCATTTGCGTAGGCGTCATGCCATTGGCACGGGCCAGGGCGTTGTAGCGGCGCGATGCCGTGAGCGCCTCGGTGCGGCCCCAGCGCTGCTTGCGCACGGATTCATACGTGGCAATGCGTGCGCCCTGGGGTGCGGATGGGCCGGTGATGCCGCTTTCGTCGTACTTGCCCGTCAGCAGGCCAAAACCCAGCGGTGAGTAGGCGAGCAGCGACACGTTCAGCCGGTGGCAGGTTTCGTCCAGGCCGTTTTCCCAGGTGCGGTTGATCAGGCAATACGGGTTTTGCACCGTAGCCACGCGCGGCAGGCCGTGCTGCTCGGCCAGGCGCACGAATTCATGCACGCCATAGGGCGTCTCGTTCGACAGGCCGATGTACCGCACCTTGCCCGCCTTCACCAGCCCCGACAAAGCTTCGAGCTGCTCGCGAATGGGGGTGGTGGAGGTTTCTTTGGAAGGGTCGTAGTAAAGGTTGCCAAAGGCGGGCACATGGCGCTCGGGCCAGTGGATCTGGTAGAGGTCGATCACATCGGTCTGCAGGCGGCGCAGGCTGCCCTCGCACGAAGCAACGATATCGGCCGCAGCCATGCCCTTGCCCTCGCGCACCCAGGGCATGCCGCGCGAAGGGCCCGCCACCTTGGTGGCCACCACCAGTTTCTGGCGCGCACCGGGGTTCTTGGCGAACCAGTTGCCGATGATGGTTTCGGTAGCGCCAAAGGTCTCAGCCTTGGCTGGCACCGAATACATCTCGGCCGTGTCGATGAAGTTCACCCCCCTTGCCAGCGAGCGGCTGAGGATGTCGTGGGAATCAGATTCGTTGACCTGTTCACCAAAGGTCATGGTGCCCAGGCAGATGGGGGTGACGTGCAGATCGCTCTGACCGAGTTGGATATTGTTCATGCGGACTCCGTTGGCAAGCCGCGCAGTTTACGGGTTGCCAGCAAAGTCTGCAGGCCTGGGCTTGCACACCCGCCTCACAGGGTTTGCTGCACGCGACATGCGGCAAACCCTGCGGTGTTTTTCTACCGTTCCATCAGCCCGTTCGACGGCAGCGTTTCATCCAGCAGTTTGCGCGCTGTCTCCACCCCTGCCACGGGCAGGCCGTTGGGATCGAGCAACCCCACCTGCACAAGCACACTGGCCTGGTCCCAGTAGATATGCTCGTGGTAGAGCTTGTCGCCGCGAAACTTGACCACCGCCAGCAGCGGTATTTCTACACGCCGCCCCGTGGGCGCGACGCCGGGCAGCATCCAGGGGATCTCGGTGGTATGGGTGAAACAAAACAGCATTTCATCCACCACCTGCGTGGCGCCCACCGTGCGCGAGATGGGGGTCAGACTGGTATCCGGTGGGTTGCTGTTGACAAAGTGACGGGTGTAGAAGTCGTGCAGATGCCGGTAGCCCACACCGCCCGTCATGGTGGGGATGTGGTTCACATAGGGCTCCGCCACCATGGTGGACATGGTGGCGTCCACATCGCGCGTGGCGAACTCATATTCGCAGTGTTTGTCCCACAGGGCCGAGAGGTCGTAGTGTGGCCCCATTGCGCGTCGCAAGGCAGCCACGCTGCGCTGGTGTGCCATCAGGGCCGACGGCTTGTGGAAGTGGTCGCCACCCACGCGTGCAAACGCATGGTCGGTGCCGGGGTAGATGTACAGCTCCACATTCTCGCGGCCAGAAAGGGCCTGCACGATGGCCTCGCGCGCGGGCGGAGGGCAAAAACCGTCAAGCTCAGCGATGTGCAGCACCAGGCGGCACTGGATATCAGCGGCTTCAGCCAGCGCAGCTTCTATGCCGACGCCGTAGTAGCCCACCGCCACGTCGGCATCGGTACGGCAGGCCGCCAGGTAGGCCAGCTTGCCGCCCAGGCAGAAGCCCAGCACACCCACCTTGCCGCCCTGCGTGCGGACCTCGGGGCGCGCACGCAGCGCCGAGATGGCTGTCTGCAGGTCCTGCAGGCCCTTGGCTTCGTCAAAGCCCTGGTAGAGCGCAAATGCGCGCGGCATATCCTTCGCTGCATCGAGTTCCACCGCCGGCTCCTGGCGCCAGAAAAGATCGGGTACCAGCACCACATACCCTTCCTCTGCGTAGTAGTCGGCGACGTCACGCATGGTGCCGTTCACTCCAAAAATTTCCTGTGCAAGCACCAGCCCTGGTCCGCCGCCACTGGCGGGTGTGGCGAGGTAAGCGCGAAAGCTGCCGCTGCCGTCTGCGGCTTCGAGGGTGATCCATTGTCCTGGCATGTTCGGGATCCTTGTAGAGGGTATTAGTGGTTTCAGGAGGGTTCAGGAAGCCGCAGCCCCCGAGGTGGCTTGGGGCGCTGCCACAGCCACGGTGGCATTCGCATGCCGCGCCAGCAGTTGCCGGGTGACCACCGCATAGTCCGACGGATCCACTGGCCCCAGCCACTGCTTGAAGCGGGTGAGCACACCAAGCGGCAGCCCCATGTCCTGCAGCAGTTCGTCAATGTTGTGCACCGAGAACGGGATGATGTTGGTGCCTTTGGAATGCTTGCCGTCGGTGCGCTCCTCCATCCACGCCAGGCGCCGGTCGATCTGCGCGTTCATCTGGTCCGGCCGCGGCAGCTGCAGCCCACCGCGCAGGTGGTTGGCCAGCCACAACGCACCGATCTCGCAGTTGAGCTGGCTGAAGAACGAGGAGTTGTAGCCGTTGAACGCAAGGCGCGGCATGCCCACAGGCAGGATGGACCGGTACAGCCGGAAGTTGCCGCGCGCATCGGTCACACGCTGCAGCACACTGATGTCGAAGAACGGCACCTGCTGGTGCCAGCCCGTGCCGCAGACCACGATGTCGGCAGGCACCGTTTCACCGTTGCTCAGCACGGCCTGTCCGGGCTTCAGGGTCTGGATGCTCACGCCTTTGCGCACGCCCAATTCGCCAGCGGCCACCTTCTCGTAGAAACCGTCGGTCACCAGGCTCACGGTGCTGCGGGCGATGGTTTCGAGAGGCGTGCCCGGGTGCAGGCCGATCTCGCGGAGCTTGAGTTGGCGCGTGACCACCGATTCCACGCTGCCCAGCATGGAGTTGCGCACCGGCAGGCCCGGGCCGTGCAGGAATTTCTCGAAACCCTTGGGCTCGATGTACTTGAACAGCGCCTCGCCCATGCGCGTGAGCAGCAGGAACTTGAAGTTCAGCACGTTCATGAACTTCTTCGGAATCTTCCAGATGAGGTGGCGCGCAAGTACCGTGGTGCTGGCACTGTCGGCCGCGATGGCATTGGCCACGTCGCACGACGACTTGCCGTAGCCCACCACCAGCACATGCTTGCCGCGCGCCTCGCCCGCATCGTTGAACTGGCTGGTATGGCACACACGCCCGCCTGCGGCCACGAAGGCATCCGCCCCCGGGTACTGCGGCACTGCAGGCTCGCTGAAGATGCCGTTGCACACCACCAGGTAATCAAAGCGATACACCTCGGCCGGCAAGGCGCCGCCCTGCCCCGTAGCTGCGCGGCGCGCCTGCACGGTCCACACACCGGCTTCTTCATCGAGCACCGCGCTCTCCACCGTGGTGGACATGCGCAGAAATGGCACCAGTCCGAAATGCTCGGCATATGACTGCAGGTAGGCCTGCACCTGCTGGCCCGAGGGCCACTCGGGGTAGCTGGCTGGCATCGGAAAGTCCGACAGCGCATAGGTGGTGCGCGGGTTCTGCGTGGTCAGGCCCGGGTAGCGGCGCGAGGCGGCCCACACGCCGCCTACGTCAGGCTCCTTCTCGAACACCGTCACCTCAAAGCCAAAGGCGCGCAGCACCTTGGCGGTGGAAAGGCCGGCGAAACCGGCACCGATGATGCCTACAGATCGGATGGTCATGGCTGCTCCTTCACGACATGAGTTTGGGGATGGCCGGCTCGTACGACTCGGGCCCCATGGCCGAGTAGCCGCCGTCGCAGGCATAGTCGGCGCCGGTCACGAAGCTGGCCAGGTCCGAGCACAGGAAGAGCACCACGTTGGCCACCTCGGCCGGGTCGCCCACGCGGCGCAGCAGGTGGAAGGGCGCGGCCACGCGGTCGGTTTTGGCGCGGTCACCACCGGTGAGCTGGTCCATGATGGCTGACCAGGTCCAGCCGGGTGAGACGCTGTTCACGCGCACACCCTCGCCCGCCAGGTCCATGGCCATGCTGCGCGTGAGCTGCACCATGGCCGCCTTGCCCACCGGGTACAGCCAGCGCCCGGTCTGCGCCACACCCGAGGAGATGCTGGTGAAGTTGACCACCGCCCCGCCGCCCGCGCGCTGGAAATGCGGGCGCACGGCCTTGAGCACCATCACCGCGCTGACCAGGTTGACGTTGAGCGAGGCCAGCCAGTCCGCGCGCGGCGAGGCGATGCCGTCGTCCAGATAGGAACATGCCAGGTTCACCAGGTAGTTCACCCCGCCATGGCGCGCAGCGGCCAGAGCCACGCAGGCGGCCACCTGGGTGTCATCGGTGATGTCGGTGCGGCTGAACAGCACCCCATCGCCCAACTCGTCCGCCAGATCCTGTCCGGCCTCGGCATTGATGTCGGCCACCACCACCCGCACCCCAGCCTGGTGCAGTGCACGCACCACCCCGGCACCGATGAGGGTGGCGCCCCCGGTCACGATCGCGCTCTTGCCGCGCATGCCTTCAAATCCCTGGACCATGCTGACTCCTGTGGCTAGTGCAATGACTGTTGCGGTGCAGCAGCGGTAACACGCCGTCACATCCGCCCCCATGCACCCGGTGCTAACGCTCTTGCGCAGCACCCGGGGCATGCACAAGAATAGAAAAGCAGCCCGCACATCCACATCCCGAAAGCGCAGGGCGTATCCCACAAACGCATGTTTTCGCGCCCCTGCCGTGGCGTGTTTCGTGCTTGCCCAAGAACCAACACCCCGTCGTCCAAACCGCATGTACACCGCCCAGCAGAACAGCACCGCGCACCCGCTACCGCTGGAGCGCTATCGCCTGTTCGACAGCCACGACCTGGACGAGGCGCGCGAGTTCGTGGGCCGCGTGTTCTGCCCGCATGACCTGGCCACACTGCGCCCGGGCGCGCAGCTTGACGCCTGCCACCACAGCGTGCCCCTGCACCGCGACGCAAGCCTGAACTACGTGCAGTACGGGCCGGCGGTGCACATTGAGCCTGGCCATTTGGGCGGCTTTTACCTGCTGCAGATTCCGCTGCGCGGTGGCGCCATGGTGCGGTGCGGCAGCCAGGCCGTGGAATCGCATGCGCTCATGGCCTCGCTGCCATCGCCCACTGAAGCGCTGTCGATGCGCTGGCATGACGACAGCCCACAATTCATCGTCAAGATAGACCGAGCGGCTATGCAATCACGCTTGTCTGCCCTGCTGCAGGCGCCCTTGCACCAGCCGCTGGTGTTTGACCTGGGGGTGGACCTGACCAACCCGGCGCTCTTGGGCATGACGAGTTTCATTGCCTACCTGCGCTCTGCGGTAGAAACCAATGCCATCCTGCTGGGACACCCGGTGCTGGCCGAGCAGGCCGAGAACCACCTGCTGACCAGCCTTCTGCTCAGCACGGCGCACAACTACTCAGCGGCACTGGCCTCGAGTGCATTCAGTCCTGGCGCAGCGCCCACGGTGCTGCCGCGCGTGGTCAAGCGTGCGCAGGAGTACATGCACAGCCAGTTGGAACAACCCATCACCCTGGCCGATGTGTGCGCGCATGTGGGCGTCAGCGCCCGCTCGCTGCAGCAGACCTTTGCGCAATGCACGGGTAAAAGCCCCATGGCATTCCTTCGGGATTTGCGGCTTGATGCCGCCCGCACGGCACTGCAAAGCAAGTTTGCAGAACGTGCACCGCAGGTGTCGGATATCGCCGCGCGCTATGGCTTCTTCCACCTCGGCCACTTTGCAGAAGGCTACCGCCGGCGCTTCGGCGAGACGCCCTCAGAGACACGCCAGCGCCTGGGCCCACCGCACTGATCCCCGCTCACCCCGGCTGTGCCACGAAGGCATCTGCAAAGAACAGGGTGGACTGCATACCGGCCAGGGCCATAAAGTCGCGCCGCGCGGCATTCACCATGGCGGGCGCACCGCAGGCATACACCTCATGCTGCGACAAATCTGGATGGTCCTGCAACACGGCCTGATGTACCCAGCCCCTCCGTCCCGTCCAACCATCGGCTTCGGGGGAGTCTGACAGCACCGGCACATAGGTCAGGCGTCCCTTCCAGGCCTGTTCCCATTCCTTGCAGAGGTCATGCAGATACAGGTCCTGCCGCGCGCGGCCGCCCCAGTACAGGGTGATTCGGCGTCCACTCCCCGCAGCAAGGAGCTGCTCCACCAATGCCTTGATAGGCGCAAAGCCTGTTCCGCTCGCCAGAAGAATGGCCGGGGCATCGGTGGCGGTGTGCATGCCGAAGGTACCAAACGGCCCCTCAATGCGCAGCACATCGCGCACCTTGAGTTTGCCGAACACCTGGTCCGTGAAAAGGCCGCCCGGCAGGTGGCGGATGTGCAGCTCCAGCAGGTCAACGCCCTCACGCGCCGGGGTGGCCAGCGAATAACTGCGACGCCGGTTGCCAGGCAGCAGCACATCCACATACTGGCCCGCCGCGTAGTGCAGGCGCTGGCCTGCGGGCGGTTGCAACTGCACGCGCACCACATCAGGTGCAAGACGCTCCATGGCCGCCACCCGCACCGGTAGCTTGCGCACATCGATACCCGGAATGTGGGGGATCTCGGCACACTCCAGCTGCAGGTCACCCGCTGCAGCCGAGCAGCACAAAAGGCGTTGGCCCTGGGCCAGGTCTTCAGCCGTCAGCGCGGAGGGTAAGGCCCCAGCAATATCCTGGACCGGCCCATGCAGCACCTGCGCCCTGCAGGCGCCGCAGCTGCCCGTTTTGCACTGGTGGGGCAAGCGGATGCCTGCGCGCGCTGCGGCGTCCAGCAGACTCTCGCCAACCTGCGCCACAAACACCTTGCCAGCCGGCAGCAGCGTGACGCGGTGCTCCTGCGCAGGTAGTTCAGCGCATGCCTGCTCAGATGGCGATTTCTGTTGATCCAAGTCCACATCAAAATCCTGCATGGTCACCCCTTCAACCCTTACACCGTGAGGTAACGCGCCCACAGGCTGCGGTCTGCATTGAGCGCGGCAGAGTCGCCCTGCCAAACGACCCGCCCACGCTCCAGGATCACATGGCGGTCTGCCAGGTCCACCAGCCGGTGTACGTATTTGTCCACCACCAAAATGGTTTGCCCTGCCGCCTTGAGCGTGGCCAGACAGCGCCAGATCTCCTCGCGGATCACCGGCGCCAAACCCTCGGTGGCTTCATCCAGGATGAGCAGACGCGGGTTGGTGGACAGCGCTCGGCCAATGGCCAGCATCTGCTGCTCGCCCCCCGACAGCTGGTTGCCCAGGTTGTTCTGCCGTTCCTTCAGACGAGGGAACAGGCCATAGATGCGGTCGATGTCCCAGGCGTCGCGCAGGCCATTGCGGTTGTCGGCAAACGCCACCAGGTGCTCGCGCACCGTGAGGTTGGGGAACACGCGGCGCCCCTCGGGCACGATGGCCAGGCCCAGACGGGCGATGGCATCGGTCTTGAGCCTGCTGGTCGCCTCCCCTGCAAAACGGATGCCACCGGCTGTAGGGCGCAGCGCACCGACCAGGGCCTTGATGGTGGTGCTTTTTCCCATGCCGTTGCGGCCGAGCAGCGAAACCACTTCGCCTGCCGCGATCTGAAGGTCAATACCAAACAACACCTGGCTCACGCCATAGCCGGCCTCCAGGGCCTGGCAACTCAACAGGGGCTCTGGCGCGCTCATGCGATGGTCTCCAGCGTTTCGGTGCCCAGGTACACAGCCTGCACCTCGGGATGGTTGCGGATCTCGTCGGGCTTGCCAGCGGTGAGCACACGGCCATACACCAGCACGGAGATGCGGTCGGCGAGGCGAAACACGGCCTCCATGTCATGCTCGATGAGCAGCACCGCCATGTCCTTGCGCAGAGCCTCGATGAGCTGCACCATCTGTTGCGACTCATCTGGCCCCATGCCCGCCATGGGCTCATCCAGCAGCAGCAGCTTGGGGCTCGCAGCCAGTGCCAGCGCCACATCCAGCGTGCGCTGTGCGCCATGCGGCAAGGCACCCGCCGTCTCGGCAAGGCTGTGCTGCAGCCCTACGCGCTCCGCCAGTTGGTCTGCCTTGGCGTACAGCTCAGCGGCTTGCGAACGTGGCTGCAGAAAACGAAAGCTGGAGCCACTGTGCGCCTGCACCGCCAGCAGCAGGTTGTCACGCACGGTCTGCGCAGGGAAGATGCGCGTCACCTGGAAGCAACGCGACAGCCCGTGGGCCACACGGCCGTGCATGGGCAGCGGAGTGATGTCCACGCCGTCGAGCAGCACACGCCCTGCATCGGGCTGCAGCAGGCCCGATATCTGGTTGACCAGCGTGGTCTTACCAGCGCCGTTGGGGCCAATCAGCGCATGGATCTCTCCCCGCTCCACCGACAGGCTCACATGGTCGGTGGCCAGCAGGCCGCCAAAGCGCTTGACCAGGCCTTCGACTTGAAACAGGCTCATCGGGCACTCCTTGCACGCCGGTCTGCCAGCGCCGCCAGGCCCTGGGGCGCATACAGAGCGGTGACGATCAACAGCGCCCCCAACGGCATGTGCCAGTAGTCGGTATTGAGCTTGAGCACCTCTTCGAGCGTGAGCCACCCCGCAGCTCCCACTGGCCCGCCCCAACGTCGGCCCAGGCCACCAATCACCACCATCACAATGAGCGTGGCCGATTGCGTCCAGTGCATCATCGACGGGCTCACAAAGCTGTTGCCAGTGGCCAGCAATGCACCAGCCAGTCCCGCCACCGCCCCCGCCTGCACAAATGCAACAAGCTGCAGCAGGTACACCGGGTAACCCAACGCCCGCATGCGCGTTTCGTTGTCGCGAATCCCCGTGAGCGCTGCACCAAAACGCGAGGCCGTAGCCCGGTCAAGCCACCACAGCACCAAAGCCACCAGCGCCAGCACCACCCAATACAGCGTGGACTCATCAGCGCTATTCAAGCCCCAGCCCAGCGCAGGCCGCGCCATCAGCGAGTAGCCGTCATCCCCTCCATAGCTGCGCAGCGACACGAATACGTAGTACAGCATTTGCGCGAACGCCAGCGTGATCATGATGAAGTAGACGCCCTTGGTGCGCAGCGATACCGCGCCGATCAACAGGGCTGTGAGCGCAGCAAAACCCACGGCCGCAGCCCACATCCCCCAGGCCGAGCCCCAGCCCGCATCGCTCAGCACTACCACCGCATAGGCCCCCACGCCCACGAAGCCTGCATGTCCCAACGCCACCATGCCGCCAAAGCCCATGATGAAATTGAGACTCGCGGCAGCCAGCGCCACCACCAGCACGCGGCGCACAAAGCCGATGTAAAAATCCAGCCCCAGCGCCACAGCGACCAAGGGGAACAGTGCCAGCGCACCCAGCAGAAAAAGAGGCACGATCGCACCGCGCCAACGCGGCGCCGCTCCGGGCTGCTGTACGGCAGGTGAAGAAGTCAGAGAAGCGGACATCTCAGCCCTTGGCAGAAAACAGCCCCGCAGGGCGAAAAGACAACACTGCGGCCATCAGCGCGTACATGGCCACTTCGGCGCACAGCGGCCCCAGGTCGGCAGCCACGGCGGGCGGCAAGGTGGCGCGCAGCAGCAGCGGCAGGAAGGCTCGGCCAATGGTGTCCACCAGGCCCACCAGCAGCGCGGCCACAAAGGCGCCCCGCACCGAGCCAATGCCGCCGATGACAATGACCACCAGCGCAGGAATCAAAATGGACTCACCCATGCCCACCTGCACGGCCATGATGGGTCCCATCAGCGCACCAGCCAGTGCGGCCAGTGCAGCACCCAGCAGAAAGATGCCACTGAACACGCGCTTGACGCGCACGCCCATCAGCTCGGCCATCCACCGGTCGGATGCCCCCGCCCGCACCAGCATGCCCACGCGGCTGTGGTTGACCAGCAGGTACAAAAGCCCTGCCACCAACACCCCTGCGCCCAGCACCACCAGGCGGTACGAGGGGTAAGGCAGCCCGGCAAACAGCTCCACCGGCCCCGCCAGGGCTGCGGGCGTGGGGGCCATGATGGGGGACGGGCCCCACACCATCTTTACGGCATCGTCGGCCACCAAAATCACACCGAACGTGGCCAGCACCTGGGCCAGGTGGTCACGCCCATACAGGCGGCGCATCAGCGTCACCTCCAGCAGCACCGCCACCAGCATCGTGGCCGCTATGGCCACCAGCACGGCGCCTGCCAGCGAGCCGCTTTGCACATGCACGGTGGCCGCCACATAGGCCCCCACCATGAACAGCGAGCCATGCGACAGGTTCATCACGTCCATGATGCCGAAGACCAGCGTGAGGCCCGCAGCGATGAGGAACAGCATGAGCCCATAGCCCGCGCCGTTGAGCAACTGCTCGAAGACAAGTATCGGATTCATGGTGCGCAAGGGCCTGTTCAAATGGGCTGCCAACGATCACTTCAGCGGGCACTGGCTGGCATAGGCATCGCCGTAGTTCTCCAGCACCGTCTTGATGGTCTTGTTGGTCACACGGCCTTCAGCGTTCTTGCCGATGGTGCGCAGGTAGAAGTTCTGAACCGGGAAGTGGTTGTTGGCGTATCGGAACGTGCCACGCACCGAGGGAAACTGCGCCTTGGCAAAGACCTTGATAAGAGCCTCCTTGTCGCTCACCTTGCCGCCCACGGCCTTCACAGCGGCGTCCATGGCGGCAATCACGTCATAAGCCTGGGCTGCGTAGATGGACGGATAGCGGCCGCCGTACTCCTTGCGGAAAGCCGACACAAAGGCCTTGTTGGGCGCGTTGTCCATGTCATGCGCCCAGTGTGTGGTGTTGAACAGGCCCAACATCGGTTCGCCCACCGCACCGATGATGTCTTCGTCGGCCGAAAAACCGCTGGTGACCAGCGTGATGTCCTTGGACAGGCCTGCGCCCACAAACTGCTTGATGAAGTTGATGCCCATGGCACCTGGCAAAAAGAAATACACCGCATCAGGCTTGGCCGCGCGCAGCTGGGCAAGCTCGGTGGCGTAGTCGATCTGCCCGACCTTGGTGTAGATCTCGTCGGCCACCTGGCCCTTGTACTTGCGCTTGAAGCCGGTGATGCCGTCCTTGCCCGCCGGGTAGTTGGGCGCCATCACCACCATGCGGCCAAATTTCTGATCGGCAGCAAACTGCCCAGCTGCCTCGTGGAACTGGTCATTCTGGTAGGCCGTGCCGAAGAAATACGCGTTGCACTGGGCGCCTGCGAGCTGGCTGGGACCGGCGTTGTTCGAGAGGTAAGGCACCTTGGCCGCGAACAGCGAAGGCGCCACCGCCAGCGCCACGTTCGACGCGATGGGGCCGGTGAAAAGGTCGATCTTCTCGCGCTGCACAAAGCGGTCCACCAGCTGCTTGGCCTGGTCGGGGCTGCCGGCCATGTCGGTTTGCACAAACTCGACCGGTTGGCCGCCCAGCTTGCCCCCGAGCTGCTTGATCGCCAGGGCAAAGCCGTCACGCGCCTCGGCACCGGGGCCTGCAAATGGGCCCGAGATATCAAGCGCCATGCCGACCTTGATGGGGCCGGACTGCGCAATCGCAGATACGCAGCTGCAGGCCGCCAGGGCCACCAGAGCCGTCAGGCGTGCCACAACGTGCACGCGAGAGGATGAGCGAAATGTGAGAGCCATCTTCAGTCCTTGTCTAACAACGTTCAAAAGAAAATCGGTGTGCACTACACGCCCACCTCGACCCGCCCCGCCACCACGCGCACCGGGAACGTGCGCACCGCTTCGGTGACCGGTGCCTTGCAGGGAGCGCCCGTGCGGATGTCAAAGGTGCCCTGATGCAAGGGGCATTCCACACAGCCGTCTTCCACGTAGCCATCGGACAACTTGGCGGCACCGTGGGTGCACAGGTCGTACAGGGCGTACAAGCCCTCTCCTTCGCGGAACACCGCCACGGGCAGTCCGCCCACCACCACGGGCCAGACGGCGCCGTCCGGGAAGTCATCGGGTTCGCCCACGTCGTGCCAGGCGGCGCAGGTGTGCCCGGTGGTTTCAATGTCTGTGGTTGTTTGCATGGTGGATCTCAGATGGGGGTGGCCAACAAGGTGGGTACGCGCAAGGTGTCGTACACCACCCGCTTGCTGCGGTAGCGCCACTCGCCTTCGTGTTGCACCACCTCGTCGAGGTAGGTGCCCGCCTGGTACACGCTGGAATCCCCGGCCTGGCCGGTGATCACCACGATGTAGCTCGACTGCGTGCGCACCACGCCGTCCTCCACACTGGTGATGACCAGGCCCGACGTGGCGTGGCGATAGGCATGGTCTTCAAAGATGTTGGCGTGGCGCAGGGAGAGCACACGGTCGCGCAACATGCCGGCGTTGCGGCAGTACACGATGGGTGCAGGAAAACCCGCATCGAAGTTCTCCTTGGGGATGATTTCGTAGCGGCAGTCCTCCACAAAAAAGCCAGGCCAGTCCTCCAGCCGGTTGGCGTCCAGCGCGCTCACATAGCGGTGCTGCAGCTCCAGCAGCTCGGTCCACAGTTGCAGTCGTTGTTGTTGTGTTGTCATCTCGGTGGTTCCTCAATAGCCCATCAGCTTCTGGTAGCCCACCCAAAAGCGGCGGATCAGGTTTTCGGTGATGACGGTGTCTTGCTGGTCTGGCGCCTCGCGCGCCATGGCGATGTAGGAGTGCTTGTCGCCATCGCGCACCGTGCCGCGCTGCACCAGCTCGGTGGCCTCGGTGTCTTCCATCGAGATGTAGCCCGCAGGCCCCACCAGGTTGGCCTGCAGCATGCGCAGCTCGCGCAGCTCGGGCGTGTCGTCCGCATAGCCGAAGAAATGGAACACCAGCTCGAAGTTGCCCGGCCCCTTGGGCAGCAGCTGGCGCGCCACCAGCGTGTTGTGAATCTGCTGCACCACCAGCTGCGGAAAGATCGGCTGGATGTGGTTGGTGGTCATCTCGTCAAACTCTTTGATCTGCCCAAGCAGGGCTGGCTCTTCGAGCGAAAAGCCTTCATCCATGGAGCGGATGTTCTGCGCGCTGTAGGCCGCAGCGGTGTCCGTCTCCACCTCGGGCTTGGTCACGGTGATGATGCTGTGCAGGCCGTGGTTCGCATCCGGGATGGAGCGCGCCTTCATTCCCACGCGGAAGATGTTGAAGGTGGTGTGAAACAGGTGCAGCAGGCTGGCGTGGTACGGGTCCTTCACGTTCTCGAAGTACAGCTTCCAGTTCGACTTGGAGTACTGGCGCGTGCAGCCCAGGTACTCGATGGGCTTATGGAAGATGCGGTCGATCCACGGGCGCATCTGCTCGCCCAGGTAATCGGGCAGCGGCGGCGTGTCGTCGCTGAAGGTGGCGAACAGCAGGCCCTTGTAGCTGTCCACGCGCAGCTTTTGCAGGCCGTGCTCTTCGGGCTTGAAGTCCTTGGGCATGCCCACCATGCCCTTTTGGCCCCGGCGAAACGGCACACCCTGCAGGTCGCCATTGGCCGCAAAGCTCCACTGGTGGTACACGCAGGTGTGGCTGGCGGCATTGCCGCGCTTTTCGCGGCATACCATGGCGCCACGGTGCGCGCAGCGGTTGACCCAGCACGAAAGGCCTTCAGGGGTGCGGGTGACCACCACGGGCGTATCGCCAATGAACGTGGATTTGAAGTCACCCACATTGGGGATCTCGGCCTCCAGGCCCAGAAAGCTCCACACGGGGCCACGGAAGATGCGCTCCTGCTCGCGGTCATAGACCTCTTGCGCGCTGAACACCCGGTACGGCACGTTGGAGCCATCAGGCTGCGGGAAAAACACCTGGCGCTGGGCCTTCAGCGAGGCGGGTGGTGCGACTTCAACAACCGGGATTTCAGACATGGGCAACACCTCTTGGATGGGGATACCTCCATGCTAAAAATCGAAGCACACTCGCGCTATCCAGTATCGGCACAGTGCGCGCAACGCCTGTCCGGTTCTTGCAAATCTGATGCGAGTTGTGCAACGCCGGAGCATGCGGCAGCCCCTGCGCCACGCAGGCGACTGCAGCAGTCGTGGTGGCCAGTGAAACTACGCGCCAGCCGTCTGGCTCGGCAGCTCGCCGAAGCGCTCGCGGTAGTAGCTCGAAAAGCGGCCCAAGTGGCCAAAGCCAAATTCCAGCGCGGTATCTGTCACGCAGTGGCCCGGCTGCTCCAGCAGCCGCGCACGCACGGCGTCCAGTCGGCGGTTGCGCAACAGCACCATGGGGGACTCGCCATGGTGGCGCTGGCACAGCATGTTCAGCCCGCGCACGCTCACGCCAGCGGCACGCGCCAGGTCTTCCAGCGCCACGGGGGCGCTGAGGCGGCTGCGCATGTAGTCATCCAGCCGCTCCAGGCGGCGCAGGTCGCCTGCGGCAGCGGCACTGGAAGGCAGTTCGATCTGTGGCACCGTAGGCTGCATAGGTACCGGCATGCCCTGCGCACACGATGCAAGGAACAGCGCCACGTTGCTCTCCATGTGATCCACCCAGCGCACCTGGGCGGCGCTCTCCACCGTCTGCTGGCTCACGTGCAGCAGGGACTGCATCAGAAAATGCCACTGCTGCCCCTGCACCGAGGACAGCGCAACGATGGGGTGCACAAAACGGGTGTCGTTCTGCAAAGATTCGGGTGCCCAGGCCCGCAACAACTGGCACGGCACCTTGAGGATGAGCTGGCGCGCGCCCTGCTGCCAGCGCATGTGCAGGTCGCGGCGCGGCGCGATGAGCGCAGCGGCCCCCGCAGGCAGGCGGATCGGTACACCATCCGACACCATCTCGGCCACGCCCGACAGCGACAGATGCACCAGGACGAAGTCATCGAAAGGGCGCGGGCGGATTTCCACCTCTGCACCGTATTGCAGCATGAACATCTGCAACTGGCGGATGCGCACCTTGGACAACGCAGTGTCCACCGCACCACTGCACCATTTCAGGCCGTGGTCCGAAAACTCGCGGGCCACCAGATCATGGGAATCCACCCGCGCGTCCGAGGTGAACACCGGCCGCCGCTGCAGGGCGGACAGGTCCAGAGACAAGGCAGACGGGGACGCCATCGGATAAGACCTCTTCGTGGGAATAGGCGCAGCACATTCGACGATGCGCTGCTTGATATGCGTCAAAACAGCAATTTCCATACCCAAGGGGTCTTATCCGTCTTTTGTCCGTTGCAGGCCCTTTGCCTGGAGGGGCACATCCCATCGCGCTCCCTGGCTTTCGCTGCCTGCGCAGCCCTCACTACCTTGAGCCACCTAGGCGACAGGCCCCGCCCCACGGCTGGCTGGCACCCGACGTAACATTGCCGCCACACCGGATGCGTGCTTTGCAACCACCTGCGCAGCCCCACCCCACACTGACCGCCCTGCCCCTCTCTCCATGTACCAAGCCCTCAAGCCCTCCCGCAGCAGCACGCTGCCATTGCGCCACCTTGATTACCACGTCCGCCACTGGGGCCCTGAGCAGAGCGATCTGCCCACGCTGGTGCTGGTGCACGGCTGGATGGACGTGAGCGCCTCCTACCAGTTCACGGTGGACGCGCTGCAGCAAGAGCGGCGCATCATCGCGCCCGACTGGCGCGGCTTCGGGCTCACGTCCAGCGCGCAGGCCGACCATTACTTTTTTGCCGACTACCTGGCCGACCTGGACCTGCTGCTGGACCACTACGCGCCCGGCGAGGCCATCGACCTCGTTGGCCACAGCATGGGCGGCAACGTGGCCATGATGTACGCCGGTGTGCGGCCCGAACGCGTGCGCAAGCTGGTCAACCTCGAAGGCTTCGGCTTGCCCGCCACGCGGCCCGCGCAGGCGCCCACGCGCTATGCGCAATGGATCGACGAAATCAAGCAGCTGCACCAGGGCAACAAGGACCTCAAGACCTACGACAGCGCCGATGGCGTGGCACGCCGCCTCATGAAGACCAACCCGCGACTGTCGGAAGACAAGGCGCAATGGCTGACCCAGCACTGGGCGCGACCCAACGCGCAGGGCCTGTGGGAGATCCTGGGCGACCCTGCGCACAAGATCACCAGCGCCCAGCTGTATCGCGTGGACGAAGCCCTGGCCATCTACGAGCGCATTACCGCCCCCGTGCTAGCCATAGAGGCCAGCGGCGACAGCCTGGGCCAGTGGTGGAACGGCCGGTACACGCTGGACGAATACCACCAGCGCCTGACCCATGTGCGCAACTGCCGCACCGCTGTCGTCGCAGACGCGGGCCACATGCTGCACCACGACCAGCCCGAGCAGGTGGCGCAGCTCATGGAGCAGTTCCTGAACGAAGCGTAGCCAGAATTTGAGCCCAATTGGCCACCAGCGCTTATCCAACAAGCGCTAGCAGCTATCATTTTTGAAATTTTGTCCCCACAGACTCTCCGTTTGGCAAGCCCTCTGTCAGTCCAGTTGCCCAGCCAGGGGGCATTGGGGGGGCCGTGGCCCATCCCATGAGAAAATCGCGGGTTATTCCACCGAACACTCAGGACAAGAATCATGGACGCAGAACGTATCAACCTTATCGGCACCACCCTCAGCGACCTGGCTCTGCGCACGCAAGAGTTACGGAGGTATCTTTGACTTCGATGCCAAATTTGAACGCCTGCGCACGGTAAACGCATCGCTGGAAGACCCTGCGGTCTGGAACGACCCCAAGAAGGCCCAGGAGCTGGGCAAGGAACAAAAGTCTCTCTCCAGTGTGGTCGTCACGCTCGACAAGCTCACGCGCGAGCTGGCCGACAACGCCGAGCTGTATGAGATGAGCAAGGAGGAAGGCGACGAGCCGGGCCTCATGACCATCGAGGCCGAAACCGCCAAGCTGCGCCCGCTGATCGAAGAGCTGGAGTTCCGCCGCATGTTCAGCAACGAGGCCGACCCGCTCAACTGCTTTGTGGACATCCAGGCCGGCGCCGGCGGCACCGAGGCATGCGACTGGGCGAGCATGCTGCTGCGCCAGTACCTCAAGTACGCCGAACGCAAGGGCTTCAAGACCACGGTCGAGGAAGAAACCCCGGGCGACGTGGCCGGCATCAAGAGCGCCACGATCAAAGTTGAGGGCGAATACGCCTATGGCCTGCTGCGCACCGAAACCGGCGTGCACCGCCTGGTGCGCAAGAGCCCCTTCGACTCGTCGGGCGGCCGCCACACCAGCTTTGCCAGTTTGTTCGTCTACCCCGAGATTGATGACTCGATCCAGATCGACATCAACCCGGCCGATGTGCGCACTGACACCTACCGCGCATCGGGCGCGGGCGGCCAGCACATCAACAAGACCGACTCGGCCGTGCGCCTGACGCACATTCCCACGGGGATCGTGGTGCAGTGCCAGGACGGCCGCAGCCAGCACGGCAACCGCGACATCGCCTGGCAACGCCTGCGTTCGCGCCTGTACGACCACGAGATGCGCAAGCGCCAGGAAGAGCAGCAAAAGCTGGAAGACACCAAGACCGATGTGGGCTGGGGCCACCAGATCCGCTCGTACGTGCTGGACAACAGCCGCATCAAGGACCTGCGCACCAACGTCGAAATCTCGGCCACGCAGAAGGTGCTCGATGGCGACCTGGACGCCTTCATCGAAGCTTCGTTGAAGCAAGGCGTCTAAGCGATGCGGATGCGCACCGACGCCATCATCTTCGACATGGACGGCACCATGATCGACTCCATGCCCTGGCACGCCCAGGCGTGGGTCGAGTTTGCACGCCGCCGTGGCATGGACATTGACGTGCCCGATCTCATGGCACGCACCACGGGCCGCAACGGCACCGAGTGCATCGTGGAGCTGCTGGGGCGCCCCGTATCGCAAGACGAGGCCGACGCGCTCACGCACGAAAAGGAAACCATCTACCGCGAACTGTTCGCCCCCCGCTTTTCCGAAGTGGCGGGTTTTCGCCAGTTCGCAACCCAGGTGCGCGCGCGCGGGCTCAAGGTGGCCGTGGGTACTGCGGGCGACATCGGCAATGTGGAATTCGCCCTGGGCCACCTGGGCCTGGAACCGGCCCCACAGGCCATCGTGCGCGGCGACGAGGGCCTGCCTGGCAAGCCCCAGCCCGCCATCTTTCTGGAGGCGGCACGCCGCATTGCGGCAGCCCCCGAGCACTGCATCGTTTTTGAAGACGCGCCTTTTGGCATTGAGGCCGCACGCCGCGCCGGCATGCGCGCCGTGGCCATCTGCAGCACCCACACGCCCGAACAACTGGCCGGGCCCCATGTGCTGGCTGCCGTGCGCGACTACACCGAACTCATGAACACCGACTTTCTGGAGAGCATCCATGTTGCAACTGCATAGCGCAGACGGAAGCGGAGACGGCGCAGGCCCGGCCGCCGCCATCCGCCGCGAGGACTACACGGCCCCCGCCTACTGGATCGACAGCGTCGAGCTGACCTTCGACCTGGACCCCAACAAGACCCGCGTGCTCAACCGCATGACGCTGCGCCGCAACCCCGATGTGGCTGCGCAGCCACTCAAGCTCGACGGCGATGACCTGAACCTGGCACGCGTGCTGGTCAACGGCCAGGGCACCTCGTTCAAGATGGAAGGCGCCCGCCTGGTGCTGGAGAATTTGCCTGAGGGCAGCGAGCCTTTTGCGCTGGAGATCTTCACTACCTGCTGCCCTGCCAAGAACACGCAGCTCATGGGCCTGTACGTGAGCCAGGGCACCTTCTTCACGCAGTGCGAGGCCGAGGGCTTTCGCCGCATCACCTACTTCCTGGACCGCCCGGACGTGATGGCCAGCTACACCGTCACGCTGCGCGCCGACAAGGCCCAGTACCCGGTGCTGCTGAGTAACGGCAATCTGGTGGACAGCGGCGAGCTGGAAGACGGCCGCCACTTTGCCAAGTGGGTGGACCCGCACAAGAAGCCCTGCTACCTGTTCGCCCTGGTGGCGGGCAAGCTGGTGGCGCGCGAGCAGAAGATCAAGAGCCGCTCGGGCGCCGACCACCTGCTGCAGGTCTACGTGCGCCCCGGCGATCTGGGCAAGACCGAACACGCCATGAACTCGCTGATGTACAGCGTGGCCTGGGACGAAGCCCGCTTCGGCCTGCCGCTGGACCTGGAACGCTTCATGATCGTTGCCACCAGCGACTTCAACATGGGCGCGATGGAGAACAAGGGCCTGAACATCTTCAACACGAAGTACGTTCTGGCGAGCGAATCAACTGCCACCGACACCGACTTCGCCAACATCGAAAGCGTGGTGGGCCACGAGTACTTCCACAACTGGACGGGCAACCGCGTCACCTGCCGCGACTGGTTCCAGCTGAGCCTGAAGGAAGGCCTCACGGTCTTCCGCGACCAGGAATTCAGCATGGACCTGGCGGGCAGCCCCTCTGCCCGTGCCGTCAAGCGCATCGAAGACGTGCGCGTGCTGCGCACCGCCCAGTTCCCCGAAGACGCGGGCCCCATGGCCCACCCGGTGCGGCCCGACAGCTACGTCGAGATCAACAACTTCTACACCGTCACCATCTACGAAAAGGGTGCGGAAGTGGTGCGCATGCAGCACAACCTGGTAGGCCGCGAAGGCTTTGCCAAGGGTATGAAGCTGTACTTCGAGCGCCACGACGGCCAGGCCGTGACCTGCGACGATTTTGTGCAGGCCATCGCCGATGCCAACCCAGGCAGCCCGCTCACGCAGCATCTGGCCCAGTTCAAGCGCTGGTACAGCCAGGCCGGCACGCCCCGCGTGCGCGCCACGGGCCGCTACGACGCGGCCACGCGCTGCTATGCGCTCACCCTGTCGCAAAGCTGTGCCCCTACGCCCGGCCAAAGCGAGAAGCAGCCTTTCGTCATCCCGGTCGAGCTGGGCCTGATCGATGCCACCACCGGTGCCGCCCTGCCCTTGCACCTCGCGGGTGACGGCGCTGCAGAAGGCGCAGCCCCCGCCACCTCGCGCGTGGTGGTGCTCACCGAGGCATCGCAGACCCTGACCTTCACCAACCTGGACGCCGAGCCGGTGCCGTCGCTGCTGCGCGGTTTCAGCGCCCCGGTGGTGCTGGACATCGACTACACCGATGCACAGTTGCTCACCCTGCTGGCGCACGACGCCGACGCCTTCAACCGCTGGGAAGCAGGGCAACGCCTTGCGCTTCGCACCGCTATCAATGCAATAGCTGATAGCGCAATGGGGACAAGCGCTAGCGGCCAATTTGACCATCAAATTCTTGCTGCGGAATTTGTGGATGCCATGCGCAGCGTGCTGCGCAACCCAGCGCTCGACGCGGCCTTCAAGGAGCTGGTGCTCACGCTGCCATCCGAAACCTACATTGCAGAGCAGCTTGCGGTGGTGGACCCACAGCGCGTCCATGCCGTGCGCGAAGCCATGCGCGAGCAGTTGGCCCTGTCGCTGCAGGCCGACTGGGAAGCGGCCTGGGAGCAGAACCAGGACACCGGTGGCTACAGCCCCGATCCTGTGTCCTCGGGCCGCCGCGCACTCAGCGGGCTGGCGCTGCACATGCTGTGCATCGCCGCGCAGAAGACGGGCGATGTGGTCTGGCCCGGCAAGGCGTACCAACGCTTCAAGGTGGCCACCAACATGACGGACCGCTTCAACGCCCTGACTGCCCTGGTGGCCAGCGGTAGCGAACTGGCCACACCCGCCCTCGCCCGCTTCCATACGCTGTTCAAGGACGAGCCCCTGGTCATCGACAAGTGGTTTGCGCTGCAGGCCGGTGCGCCCGACCGTGGCGGCAACGTGCTGCCCGCAGTGCGCCAGCTCATGGCGCATCCAGACTTCAGCCTGAAGAACCCCAACCGCGCACGCAGCGTGATCTTCAGCTACTGCAGTGCAAACCCCGGCGCCTTCCACCGGTCGGATGCCGCAGGCTACGTATTCTGGAGCGACCGTGTGATCGAGCTGGACGCCATCAACCCGCAGGTCGCTGCCCGCCTCGCGCGCGCGCTCGACCGCTGGAAGAAGCTGGCAGACCCCTGGCGCAGCGCCGCCCGCGAAGCCATTGCCCGCGTAGCCGCCAAGCCGGATCTGTCCAACGACGTGCGCGAGGTGGTGACCCGCGCACTCGCCGAATAAACCACGACCGAGAAGAGACCGACATGGCAAAAAGCATCAGCCTGACCCGCTACCTTGTTGAACAGCAACGGGTGGACGGACTCATCCCCTCGCAACTGCGCCTACTCCTGGAAGTGGTGGCACGCGCCTGTAAGAGCATCAGCCACGCCGTGAACAAAGGCGCGCTGGGCGGCGTGCTGGGCACGGCCAGCAGCGAAAACGTGCAGGGCGAGATCCAGAAAAAGCTCGACATCATCGCCAACGAGGTGCTGATCGAAGCCAACGAATGGGGCGGCCACCTGGCGGCCATGGCCTCGGAAGAAATGGACGGCATCTACCTGGTGCCCAACCGCTATCCGCAAGGTGAATACCTGCTGCTGTTCGATCCTCTCGATGGTTCGAGCAACATCGACGTGAACGTGAGCATCGGCACCATCTTCAGCGTGCTGAAAAAGCCCGACGACGACCGCGGCGTGGAGGCCGGCGACTTCCTGCAGCCCGGCACCGCGCAAGTGGCTGCGGGCTACTGCATCTACGGCCCGCAGACCACGCTGGTGCTCACCGTGGGCGACGGCGTGGCCATGTTCACGCTGGACCGCGAACAGGGCTCCTTCGTGCTAACCGAAGAGAACGTGCGCATTCCCGAAGACACCAAGGAATTCGCCATCAATATGAGCAACATGCGCCACTGGGACGAACCCGTGAAGCGCTACATCGACGAATGCCTGCAGGGCAAGGACGGCCCGCGCGGCAAGGACTTCAACATGCGCTGGATTGCCAGCATGGTGGCCGATGTGCACCGCATCCTGACCCGGGGTGGCGTCTTCATGTACCCCTGGGACAAGCGCGAGCCGAACAAGCCCGGCAAGCTGCGCCTGATGTATGAAGCCAACCCCATGGGCTGGCTGGTCGAGCAAGCTGGCGGCGCCGCTACCAATGGCAAGCAACGCATCCTCGACATCCAGCCCACCCAGCTCCATGAGCGTGTCAGCGTGATCCTCGGCTCAAAAAATGAGGTCGAGCGCGTGACCAGCTACCATTCCACGCTATAATTCGAGGCTAAGCCGGTGTAGCTCAGTCGGTAGAGCAGCTCATTCGTAATGAGAAGGTCGGGTGTTCGATTCATCTCTCCGGCACCAAATGAAAGCCCCTGATTCGCAAGAGTCAGGGGCTTTTTGCATGCGATTGCTGCGCAAATCCTTGTTGCACTCCATCCTGGCGTAAACGTTGTGACACCGGCCAACAACGCCACCGACAAGACCAGGCAGGCCTTACGACCATCCTGCGCCCAGCCAAGGTCAGGGCTTGGGATCCCTCTGCCCCTGTTGCGCGAATGCGAGGTCCGGCAGCGACAACGTGGCCTCGGCTACCTCCAGCAGGCGGCGGTTCTGGTCCATCGAGGTTTTTTGCAACACCCTGAAGGCGACCTCCTCGTTCATGCCAAGTCGGGCCATCAACACTCCTTTGGCGCGCTCTATGACCTTGCGCTCGTTGAGCGTGCGGCGCGCAGCATCCAGCGCCGCTTCCATGCTGGCCATGCGGGCCGTCTGGGTCTGCAGCAGCTCCATGAGAGATGCGGGTTCCCCCGCTTGGGCGCCACCCGGAGGTGCTGGCACCACAGTGGGCGCCAGTGCCATGTCAAAAAACCGATCCACGGCATGCGTACGCTGCGGCGGGTTGTCGCGCAGTCCGCGCAGCAGGCCTTTGGAGTCCTGAAGGTCTTGCTGAGCTTCGAGGATGCGCGCCTCGCAGTCCGCCCGCAAGCGTTTGACCAGATCGACCTGGAGGTGCCACAGCGCATTGATGCGCTCGGAACAAACATCGAACCAGATGTCACTGAGATCGCCGTCCAGCGCAGCGTCTGGCCGAGCCACACACAGCGTTCGGCGCAAGCGCTCCAACTTAGCCACACCGGGAGATAGCTGTTGTTGCTCCCATCGCACGCGCAGTTCTGGCTCGGCGAACTCGGCGAAGACACGCAGGCTACGCTCCTGCGCATCGATGAGGTGAATCACACGCTGCTGGTGCGCCTCGTTGCTACGGCCGGAGGCATACAGCAAGGCCCCTAAAGCCCGCTCCTGGCCCGCCTCCTCCTCCGCTTGCACGAGGTGCAGCAACGCCACCAGCAGGCGAGACACGCTGGGCAAACCCGCCGCATCGGCTACATGGAAAACCAACTCGATCAGCCCTGCAATGAGGTGGCTGTAAGCGGCGACAGAATCGTTGGCACTCATTGCCTGGCGTTCGATCTGGGTGCGCAGCGCTGGCAACGACTCCATTCCGAGCAGCGCCCATGCCATCAGCGACAGCGCCTTGGCAGTGGCGCCCTGTGCAGGCTCGATGTGCTGAGCAAACACTTCACGCAGCCGGGCCTCCAAGGGGCCCACCTCTTCGACGACCCGCAGGCGCATGTCGGCAAAACGCTGTGCCTTGGAGGCCAGGAAGGCCCCCGACGCGCCCCGCTCGCGCTGCAGGCCCTGGATCAGTTGCCCGATCACATCCACCAGTTCAGCCCGACTGGCCAGATGGCGCACAGCATCAATCTCCAGTTGCTTGGAACGCAGGACAAGGTTCGATACGGACAAGGGCGCCGCGAGGTCGGGCATGCAGGTTTCCTGGGTTGTTTAGGGCGCAGCCGGAGTGCCGCGACGTGGATGCGATTGTCTCAGGCTGCTGGCGCGCCGGCCACGCTGACACGACCAAGTACGGCACGCACGCTGTAGGTGCGAACCGAATGCTCCGGCATTTCCAGGCATTCGCCGGTCTGCAGGTCAAAGTGGTTCTTGTACAGCGGTGAAGCCACCACCACGCGGCCGCTCAGGCTGCCGATCAGCCCGCGCGACAGCACGCTGGCGCCCGACTTGGGATCCACGTTGTCAATGGCGAAGAACTGGTCGCTGCCAGTGCGAAAAACCGCCACGTGGAGATCGGCGACCAGGGCGCAGACGCCGGTGTTGGGGAGGATGTCATCCACCGCACAGATGTCGGTCCAGTCGAGGGAATCGGTGCTGTTCATGGGGAGTGCACTCATGGTCTATTCCTTTCAGGCCGCCTGGCGGATGGGGATCACTCTGGCCGACGCGGGGCCACGCTCATCGGCGCGCGCCGGGCGGATCTGGCCGCGCTCTTCGACGAAGAGCACGTTCTCATCGGCCTGGTCGCTGTTCACGAACGAGCGGAAGCGCTTGCGCGTCTCGGGGTCGGTCACGGCCGCCTTCCACTCGCACCGGTAGGTGTTCACCACGTTTTGCATCTGCGATTCAAGCTCGGCGCACAGGCCCAGGCTGTCTTTTTGCAGCACGTCCTTGAGGTAGTCGAGGCCCCCTTCGAGGTTTTCGCGCCAGGTGCTTGTGCGCTGCAACCGGTCTGCCGTGCGCACGTAGAACATCAGCACGCGGTCGATCATGCGCACCAGTTCTTCCTTCGTCAGGTCGGAGTCAAACAGCTCGGCGTGGCGTGGCTTCATGCCACCGTTGCCGCAGATGTAGAGATTCCAGCCCTTTTCAGTGGCAATGACGCCAATGTCCTTGCCCTGCGCCTCGGCGCATTCGCGCGTGCAGCCCGAGACGCCGAACTTGATCTTGTGCGGGGCACGCAGGCCCTTGTAGCGGTTCTCCAGCTCCACGGCCAGGCCCACGCTGTCCTGCACTCCGTAGCGGCACCACGTGGAGCCCACACAGCTCTTCACGGTGCGCAGCGACTTGCCGTAGGCGTGGCCGGATTCAAAACCGGCGGCGATCAGCTCTTCCCAGATCAACGGCAACTGTTCCACCCGCGCACCAAACATGTCCACGCGCGCACCGCCCGTGACCTTGGTGTACAGCCCATACTTCTTGGCCACCTGGCCCACGGCGATCAGGCCGTCGGGTGTGACTTCGCCACCGGGCATGCGTGGCACCACCGAGTAGGTGCCGTCCTTCTGGATGTTGCCCAGGAAATAGTCGTTGCTGTCCTGCAGGCCGGCCAGCTCCTTCTTGAGCACAAATTCGTTCCAGCACGAGGCGAACACACTGGCCGCCACGGGCTTGCAGATATCGCAGCCCATGCCTTTGCCATGCTTTGCCAGCAGGTCCTCGAAACTCTTGATCTGGCCCACACGCACCAGGTGGTAGATCTCCTGGCGCGAGTAAGCGAAGTGCTCGCAGATGTGGTTGTTCACGGCCATGCCACGGCGCGCCATTTCCGCCTTCATGACCTGGGTGACCAGGGGCACGCAGCCGCCGCAGGTGGCACCCGCCTTGGTGCAGGCCTTCATCTCGGCAATGCTGCACGCCCCATTGCCCACGGCCTCGCAAATGCCGCCCTTGGTGACGTTATTGCACGAGCAGATCTGCGCCGTGTCGGGCAGGGCCTCCACGCCCAGTCCGTGCTTGGCCTTGCCGTCGCTGGACGGAAAAATCAGGAACTCGGGGTCATCGGGGAGCGTGATGCCGTTCAGGGCCATCTGCAGCAACGTGCCGTATTCGGAGGCATCGCCGATCAGCACGGCGCCCAGCAGCTGCTTGCCATCCTCGCTGATGACGATCTTTTTGTAGACCTGGCGACGCTCGTCCACGTACTGGCAGGTGCGGCTGTGCGGCGTTTTCCCATGCGCGTCGCCAATGCTGGCTACGTCCACGCCCATGAGCTTGAGCTTGGTGCTCATGTCCGCACCGACGAAAGCCGCGTCGGTCTCACCCGCGATGTGGCGGGCGGCCACACGCGCCATGTCGTAGCCGGGCGCGACCAGGCCGAAGGTCTGCTCGTTCCACGAGGCGCATTCGCCGATGGCGTAGACATCGTGGTCGCTGGTACGGCAGGCACTGTCAATGGCCACGCCGCCGCGCGGGCCAATGGCCAGCAGGCTCTGGCGCGCCAGTTCGTCTCGTGGGCGGATGCCAGCGGAGAACACGATCATGTCGGTCTCCAGCCAGGTGCCGTCGGCAAACACCATGCGGTGCCGCGCGCGGGCGCCATCGGTGATCTCCTGCGTATTGCGGCCGGTGTGCACCTGCACGCCCAGTTCTTCGATCTTGGCGCGCAGCACGCGGCCACCGCCCTCATCCACCTGAACAGCCATGAGCCTGGGAGCGAACTCGACCACATGGGTTTCGAGGCCCATGTCGCGCAGCGCCTTGGCGCATTCCAGGCCCAGCAGCCCCCCGCCCACGACCACGCCGGTCTTCGATTTGGCACCCGAGGCCTGCATGGCCTCCAGGTCTTCGATGGTGCGGTAGACAAAGCAGTGATCGCGGTCGCGTCCGGACACCTGGGGCACGAAGGGATTGGAGCCGGTGGCCAACACCAGCTTGTCGTAGGTGAGCACTTCGCCATCCGCCGTGGTCACGGTGCGGATGCGACGGTCCACCGATGCAGCGCGCGCGGCCAGGCGCAACGTGAAGCCGGTGCGCTCGAAGAAGCCGGGTTCGACCAGCGAAAGTTCATCGGCCGAGGTGCCACTGAAGAAGGCCGACAGATGCACCCGGTCGTAGGCAGGGCGCGGCTCCTCGCACAGCACGGTGACTTCGACACCAGTCATGCCGGTTTCGGCCAGACTTTCGAGGAACTTGTGGCCGACCATGCCGTGGCCAATGAGAACGATTTTCATGCTTGCTCATCCTGCAAGAACCCGGGGAACCGTTTCGAGGGGTGCAGGCATGTGCCATGCCAGCGGCACAGCACACCCTCCGCGGAACCACGGGCGTGGGTTGGAACTACCAAGCGGGCGACTGCAAAAAAAGCCGCAACTCACTCGGGTGTTCCGCCATCATTAGCGGAGGGTATCGATCAGTCCGCAGGCAGCTTCACCAGCAGACACGGAAGGGGATAGCAATATTCATGCCGCACCATCCGAGGCCATGCCAAGCCCCTGTGGGCGGACCAGGTAGGGCTGACCGGATCGTTCTCTGGAGTACCGCCCGGTGGCGGAATGCATCAATGCAGTGCAGCACCTCACCAAATCAGGGCAATCACCCATACCGGTAGCGAGCTGCAAGGACTGGAGTCGCCAGGCTTTGGCAAAGGCTTGGGCGGTGGACACTTTGGAATCTTCCGATTCACCAAAGCATCTGCAGTGTCACCCTTGCAACCCACCTTGCCTTGCGGTCATCTTTTCATTTCCAAACAAAGCGAGCTCCGGCAGACTGGCACGGCAGGACGGAGGCGACTGGCAACCACCGAGCATCACGTTCATGAAGCACCGACAGCCCCAGCCCCCATCAATACCCATGACCCCACCAGCATGAGCACCAGTATGAACACCGACCGGAGAGTCAACACCGACAGACGCAACGGGCAGGACCGCCGACAAACAGAAAAAGGCCCTCCCAGCAACTACGAACGCAGGCGTGCCGTGGAGGCACGGCAACCGGAATTGACGGAGCTGCATCTGGACGAAGAAGAACTCAAAGCGCTGGGATTTATAAAAACCACATCCATGCCACAAAGCCCGACTTGATATCTGTGGTGCCCCACAAGCGCCTGAAGCCGGTTGCCCAAACCCACAGGGATACACCGTTGCCCCGCTTCAGGTCCGCCACTCAGCAGCGTCCTGTTTCAATCTCCGTGGAGCGCAAGCAGACGGTGCGCCACCATATCCAATGCAGGCCGGGTGTTGCCCTGCTTGTCCGTCCAGACTCTCGGTGTGATGCTGCCCGAAAGCGCGAGTGAATCCCCATCGCGCAGGTGATGAATGGCAGCGCAAACACCCGCCTCAAACGCAATCACATTCACAAAAAGCAACTCGCCATCCGCCGTGTTTGCACGCACCTTGGCCACAGTGAAAGGCTTTCCAGCCTTGTCGGTACGCTGCTCGGAATCACCGTAAAGCCTTCCGGCCACGAGTCCATCGATCATGAAAGTCCTCCGCCCCGGCGGGCCATCACCTGTTTTCGATCAGCACACAGCGCGCTCCCTGGCGGCAAGCCCGCGCAACAAGCCCTAAGAGTGCAGCGGTCAGGAGGCATGGTACAAATCATTCAGGGATACCTCTGAGCGCCCTCTCAAGCAAAAAAGCCCAGAACCTTTCGGTTCTGGGCTTTTGCTATCAATGGTCGGCGTGGCGGGATTCGAACTCGCGACCCCTTGCACCCCATGCAAGTGCGCTACCAGGCTGCGCTACACGCCGACAAGACTTAGATTATATGCACAAAAACCTCAGTTCAGAGAAAGCAGCGCACGAATCTCAAATAATTCTTTGCGCACCGCATTGGAGTCCAGGGTGAACCCCATCGCCTCGATGGAAAGGTCACGCGCGCTATCCACCAGCATGCTGGGCATCTGGGAATCCAGGCCATCACCATTCAATGCAGCGTCGGTTCCGGAATCATCGCGGGCCGGATGCGCAAGCTCCTGCAGACGATTGCGTGCACCACTGATCGTGAACCCCTGGTCGTACAGCAGATCGCGGATGCGGCGGATCATCAACACCTCATGGTGCTGGTAATAGCGCCGATTGCCGCGCCGCTTCATGGGACGCAACTGCGTGAACTCCTGCTCCCAATAGCGCAAAACATGGGGCTTGACGCCACACAACTCCGCGACCTCACCAATCGTGAAGTAGCGCTTGGCAGGGATGGAAGGAAGCGGGGTGCCCATGGGTTGTGGATTCAAACCGAACAGCCGACTAGCGTACTGCAGACGCGCACAGACCGCCAGCCATCGGCAACATTCTGGTCACAAAAAGCGCACAAATTCACGAGGCAGCGGCCGTCTGGATCTGCTCCTTGAGCTTGCTGCTGGCATGAAACGTCACGACCCGGCGTGCTTTGATCGGAATGGCCTCGCCCGTGCGTGGATTACGACCAGGTCGTGGAGCCTTGGTCCGAATCTGAAAGTTGCCGAAGCCCGACAACTTGACATCCTTGCCCTCCACAAGGCTCTGGGAGATCAGGTCAAAGAACGCATCGATCATGTCCTTGGACTCGCGCTTGTTCAGGCCAATTTGGTCGAACAGCAGATCGGCCAGCTGCGCCTTGGTCAGCGCTGGGGTCTCCAGGCTTTCGACTGCGAATTCGATCATGATTTATCACTCCCTTTGGACATCGTCACATCCGCAGCCGTGCGCCCGCACGCTGCGCCAGCTGTACGACCACGGCTTGCACCGCCGCCTCGATCTCGGCCTCTGTGAGCGTGGCCTCGTCACGCCCCAGAGTGAGACGCACAGCCAGGCTCTTCTCGCCGGGAGCCAGGCCACCTGCGGGGGTCTCTTCACCGGCACGCAGTGCCTTGGGCCGGTACACGTCAAACAGCACGGCAGACCGCAGCATGCCATCGGGAACGGCCTGCTCCACCGCACCCATGATGTCGGCGTGCGTCACGCGCTCGGCCACCACTACGGCCAGATCACGCTCAACAGCCTGATGCTTGGCCACTGGCTTGAACTGGGGCACTACGCGTTGCAGCAAGGCGTCGAGCTCCAGCTCGAACATCACAGGCGCCTGTGGCAAATCCCACGACTGGCGCCACTGAGGGTGCAACTCGCCCACAAAACCTATGGCACGCCCATTCACCAGCACGCGCGCACACCGGCCGGGGTGCATGGCAGGATGGGTCGCAGGTTCAAACATGGCCTCCACAGGCGCCAGGAGCGCCTCCACATCGCCCTTCACGTCAAAGAAGTCGATAGCCTGCTCTTTGCGGCCCCATTGCAAGGTGTCGTTCGGGCCATACGCCAGGCCTGACACTCGCATAGGCTGATGAAAGCCCTCCACGGTGGTGTCCGTGTTGCGCACACTCGCGTCGCGCAGGAACACGCGGCCCAGTTCGAATACCCGCACACGCTGTGCTTTGCGGTCCAGGTTGAACTTCAAAACTTGTAGCAGAGAACCCAGCAAGGTAGAGCGCATCACGCTCATCTGGCTTGCAATGGGGTTCAGCAGCTTGATGGGTTGTGTGTTGGCGGCCAGTTCGTGCTCCCAACGCTCTTCCACAAAACTGAAGTTGATCGTCTCCTGGTACCCCAGGCCTGCCAATGAACGGCGCACCGCAAACGGGCTGCGCGTGGCCTCGGCCGGCAACTTGGGCGTAATGGGCGCCAGCGGTGGGGTGGTAGGGAGGTTGTTGTAACCCACCATGCGCGCCACTTCTTCGATCAGGTCTTCCTCGATCGTGATGTCGAACCGGAACGACGGTGGCGTGACGGTGAGCGTACCCTCGCCCTGCACCACGGGCAGCCCCAGACGCTGCAATGCATCAGCGCATTGCGCCTGGGTGAGGGGCATACCGATGACCTTGGCCGCACGTGCGACACGCAGTGCGACCGGCCGGGGTACCGGCAGATTCACCGCCTGATCATCCATGGGGCCACATACCGTGTCAGGCGTACCGCAGATATCAATCACAAGCTGTGTGATGCGCTCGATGTGCTCCACCGTCAGGCTCGGGTCCACACCCCGCTCAAAGCGATGGCCTGCGTCGGTCGAGAAGTTGAAGCGGCGCGAGCGCCCTGCCACCGCCTTGGGCCACCAGAAGGCGGCCTCGATGTAAATGTGCTGGGTATCGTCGGACACTGCCGTGGCGTCGCCGCCCATGATGCCCGCCAGCGACTCGACTTGGCTGTCGTCGGCGATCACACCCACCTTGTCGTCCACGGTGATGGTGTTGCCGTTGAGCAGCTTGAGCTGTTCACCGGGCTTGCCCCAGCGCACATCCAGGCCGCCGTGGATCTTGTCCAGATCAAAAATGTGAGATGGGCGCCCCAGCTCAAACATCACATAGTTGGAGATATCCACCAACGGCGACACACCACGCTGGCCGCAACGGGCCAGGCGATCCAGCATCCATTGGGGCGTGGCAGCCCGCGTGTTCACGTTGCGCACGACGCGGCCGGAGAAGCGGCCGCACAGGTCAGGAGCGCTCACCTTGACCGGCAACCGGTCGGCAAGCTTGGTAGCAACGGCGGGGAACGAGGGTTGCTGCAGCGGCACCCCGGTCAGTGCGGACACTTCGCGCGCAATCCCATAGACGCTGAGGCAATGCGCCAGGTTGGGCGTGAGCTTGAGGGTGAACAGCGTGTCATCCAAGTTCAAGTGTTCACGGATGTCCTGGCCCACCGGCGCAGAAGCATCGAGTTCGAGCAAACCGCCATGGTCCTCGGACAGCTTGAGTTCGCGCGCCGAGCACAACATGCCCTGGCTTTCCACACCGCGCAGCTTGCCCACCTTGATGAGGAACGGCTTGCCGTCATCACCCGGCGGCAGTTCGGCCCCCACCAGCGCACAAGGCACCTTGATGCCCACACGGGCGTTGGGAGCACCACACACGATATTCAGCAAGGCCCCCTGCCCCACGTCCACTTGGCACACGCGCAAGCGGTCGGCGTCCGGGTGCTGAACGGCTTCCTTGATTTCGCCGACCACAATTTTCGTGAAAGGCGGCGCCACGGGCTGCAATTCTTCAACTTCCAGACCCGCCATGGTCAGCGTGTCGGCCAGTTCTTGGGTGGTCAGCGGTGGGTTGCAAAATTCGCGCAACCAGGACTCAGGGAATTGCATAGTGAAGAGATTCTTTGGCGTTTGCTCTGAAAAAAATAGCTGCTTGCGCTTGTCTGTTCTTTATTTCAATGTCAAAAGGCGATGAAACCCATTGAAATCAAGCGCTAGCAGCTCACTTTTTTGCTTTATTGGAACTGCGACAGGAAACGAATGTCGCCGTCGAAGAACAGGCGCAGGTCGTTCACGCCATAGCGCAACATGGTCAGGCGGTCCGGTCCCATGCCAAAGGCAAAGCCGATGTACTTTTCGGGGTCGAGGCCCATGTTGCGCACCACGTTGGGGTGCACCTGGCCCGAGCCTGCCACCTCCAGCCAACGGCCGGCCAATGGGCCCGTCTGGAACTGGATGTCGATCTCGGCGCTGGGCTCCGTGAAGGGGAAGAAGCTGGGACGGAAGCGCAGCACGAGGTCGTTACTCTCGAAGAACGTGCGGCAAAAATCCGTGAAGATGACCTTCAGATCCTTGAAACTCACGTTTTCGCCAACCCACAGGCCTTCGCACTGGTGGAACATGGGCGAGTGCGTGGCGTCACTGTCCACCCGGTAGGTGCGGCCCGGCGCAATGACGCGGATCTCGGGCATCGCCTGGCCGGCATCCAGCGCGGCACGGTGCTTTTTGACATGCTGCACCGCGTGGCGGATCTGCATGGGGCTGGTGTGCGTGCGCAGCAGGTTGGGGGCAGTGGCAGTGCCGCCCTCGACATAAAACGTGTCATGCATGGACCGCGCAGGGTGGTCTTCCGGCGTATTCAATGCGGTGAAGTTGAACCAGTCGGTTTCGATCTCGGGGCCTTCGGCGACGTCAAAACCCATGGAGCCAAAGATGCCCTGGATGCGTTCAAGCGTGAGGGACACCGGGTGAAGACCACCCTGCCCGCGCTGGCGGCCTGGCAGGCTCACATCCAATGCCTCGGCCTTGAGCTGAAGCTGCAATTCTGCGTCGGCCAGCGCCTGGCGCCGTGCGGTCAGTGCGGCTTCAATGGCTTGCTTGGCCACATTGATGGCTGCGCCACGGGATTTTTTTTCCTCGACGGACAGCTGCGCCATGCCCTTCATCAGCTCGGTCACGCGGCCCGACTTGCCCAGAAACTGCGCCTTGGCGTTTTCCAGATCAGCGGGGGTGGCGCTTTGGGCAAACAGTTGCGTCGCGCTCTCGACCAGGGAATCCAACTCGTTCATACGACTCTTTATCGCTCGTGAAAAATAAACAAGGGCTAGCGCCTTTTCAAGCTCTAGCCCTTGCTGTTATTGCGCAAGCAGCTATCAGAACGATAGCCGCTCATCGTGATCTCAAGCAGCCAGCTTGGCCTTGACTTGGTTCACGATGCTGCCAAAGGCAGCCTTGTCGTGCACGGCGAGGTCGGCCAGCATCTTGCGGTCGATCTCGATGGATGCCTTCTTCAGGCCGTTGGCGAACTGGCTGTAGGTCAGGCCCAGTTCACGGGCAGCGGCGTTGATACGGGCGATCCACAACTGGCGGAACACGCGCTTCTTGGTGCGGCGGTCACGGTAGGCATATTGCCCAGCCTTCATTACCGCCTGTTTGGCGATACGGTAGACATTACCGCGGCGACCACGGAAGCCCTTGGCAAGGGCGAGAACTTTCTTGTGACGGGCACGGGCCGTTACACCACGTTTGACGCGAGGCATGTATGTACTCCTTGTTCGTCGTTATTAAAGGCCAGCACTGGGCAGCATTTGTGCGATCGAGCCCATGTTGGTCTCATGCACAGCAACTGCACCACGCAGGTGGCGCTTGTTCTTGGTGGTCTTCTTGGTCAAGATGTGACGTTTGAAGGCTTGACCGCGCTTGACGGTGCCACCGGGACGAACGCGGAAACGTTTTTTCGCGCTGCTCTTGGTCTTCATTTTGGGCATGTGAATGCTCCTTTTGTTTGTGCTCGTGAGGCGTTTGCAAACCGATCTGCAAACTTGTTGGCCCCGAGCCACTTTTATCGAAGGGTTCGCACCCTTCGCTCAGCAGTGCCGAAACACTGCCTTTTTGAACCCTGCCCCGATGACGGAGCAGCATTCAAAATCTCATACCAACCCGCACAACTTCAGGCCGCGGTGCCCGTTGCCGGAGCAACCTCTGCTGCTGGCTTGGCGCCAGCAGGCTTTTTCTTGCCCGGGGCAATCATCATGATCATCTGGCGGCCTTCCAGCTTGGGAAACTGCTCGATGATGATGCTGTCTGCCAACTCGTCACGAATCCGGTTCAGCAAAGCCAAGCCCAGTTCCTGGTGCGTGATTTCGCGCCCCCGGAATCGCAGCGTGATCTTGCATTTGTCGCCATCCGCCAGAAAACGGCGGATGTTGCGCATCTTGATGTTGTAGTCGCCATCGTCCGTGCCCGGACGGAACTTGACTTCCTTGATCTCAATGACCGTTTGCTTGGCTTTGGCTTCCGCCGCACGCTTTTGCTCTTGGTACTTGAACTTGCCGTAGTCCATGAGGCGGCACACTGGAGGGTTCGCCGTAGCGGCGATTTCCACCAGATCCACATCCAACTCGCCCGCCATGCGCAGGGCTTCCATCAGACTGACAACCCCCAAAGGCTCGTTATCAGGACCCGAAAGACGGACCTCCGGAGCCATGATTTCACGGTTCAGGCGGTGCTTGCGCTCTTCACGGTGGCGACGATCACGAAATTCAGTAGCGATGGCTATCTTCCTTCAATCAAAATACTACAAACTTTGTAGCTACAACCGTACACATGGCAGGCGCCGAAGCGTGTTTTCACTAAAAATCAGGCTTTGGTGGCAATGTCTTGGGCGATCAGCTCAGCGAACGCTTCAACAGACATCACGCCGAGGTCACGATTGCCCCGGCCGCGCACTGCGACGGCTCCTGCGGCCTTTTCCTTGTCGCCCGCGACAAGGATGTACGGCAGCTTTTGCAACGAATGCTCGCGTATTTTATACGTAATCTTTTCGTTGCGCAGATCGACCGCCACCCTAAGGTCTTGATTCGGAAGTGATTTTTGCAGTTTTGCGGCAATTTCGCGACAGTAATCGGCCTGTGCGTCGGTGATGTTGAGCACCGCAACCTGCACCGGAGCGAGCCAGACCGGGAACGCCCCGGCATAGTGTTCGATCAGCATGCCAATGAACCGTTCCATGCTGCCCACGGTTGCACGGTGCAGCATCAGTGGGCGCTTGCGGCTGCCGTCTTCGGCCACGTATTCGGCGTCCAGACGCTCGGGAAGGTTGGGGTCGATCTGCATCGTGCCGCACTGCCATTGACGGCCCAGCGCGTCCTTGAGCGTGTACTCGATCTTCGGACCATAGAACGCACCTTCGCCTTCGGCAATCTCGAACTCGCAACCCGAATGGCGCAGGCCATCCATCAGCGCCTTCTCCGCGCGGTCCCACGACTCGTCCGTGCCAATGCGTGCCTCGGGCCGTGTGGCCACCTTGTAGATGATGTCGGTAAAGCCAAAGTCCTTGTAGACCTTCTGCACCAGCGCCGTGTAGTTGGCGCACTCTTCCAGCACCTGCTCTTCCGTACAGAAAATGTGCCCGTCATCCTGCGTGAAGCCGCGCACGCGCATGATGCCGTGCAGGCCGCCCGTAGGCTCATTGCGGTGGCAGGCACCGAACTCGCCGTAGCGCAATGGCAGGTCGCGGTAGCTCTTGATCCCCTGCTTGTAGATCAGGATGTGGCCGGGGCAGTTCATCGGCTTGAGCGCGTACTCGCGCTTTTCCGACTCGGTCGTGAACATGTTGTCGCGGTACTTATCCCAGTGGCCCGTTTTCTCCCACAGGCTCTTGTCCAGGATCTGCGGACCCTTCACCTCCTGGTAGCCGTTATTGCGATAGACGCGGCGCATGTACTGTTCCACCTCCTGCCACAAAGCCCAGCCCTTGGGGTGCCAGAACACGGTGCCGGGCGAATGCTCATCCATGTGGAACAGGTCCAGTTCACGACCCAGCTTGCGGTGGTCGCGCTTTTCGGCCTCTTCCAGCATGGTGAGGTACTGCTGCAGTTCTTCTTTGGAAGTCCAGGCCGTGCCATAAATACGCTGCAGCATCTCGTTGCGGTGGTCGCCACGCCAGTAGGCGCCCGCTACCTTCATGAGCTTGAAGAACTTCAGCTTGCCCGTGCTGGGCACGTGGGGGCCACGGCATAGGTCTTCGAAATTGCCTTCGCGGTACAGGCTCACGTCTTCATTGCTGGGGATGCTCGCAATGATCTCAGCCTTGTAGTGCTCGCCCAGGCCCTTGAAATAGGCCACGGCCTCGTCGCGCGGCAGAACGCGGCGTACCACGGGCTCGTCCTTGGCGGCGAGTTCGGCCATGCGCTTTTCGATGGCCACCAGGTCCTCAGGCGTGAAGGGGCGCTTGTACGAGAAATCGTAGAAGAAACCGTTCTCGATCACCGGGCCGATGGTCACCTGGGCTTCCGGGAACAGCTCCTTGACGGCATAGGCCAGCAAGTGGGCTGTGGAGTGGCGAATGACCTCCAGGCCATCGGCATCCTTGGCCGTGATGATGGACAGCGGGCTGTCGGCCGTGATCTGGTAACTGGTGTCCACCACCTTGCCGTCAATCTTGCCGGCCAGAGCCGCCTTGGCCAGACCGGTGCCGATAGAGGCCGCCACTTCGGCCACCGTGACAGGACCCTGGAATTCGCGCTGCGAGCCATCAGGAAGCGTGATGTGAATCATGGGAGTAACTCTTTCTTTTCAATCAGTGCAATGGATGCGGGCACGCGCCAGGCCCAGAAACAAAAAAGCGCGGAACGGGTCCGCGCTTTCTGGATGAGGAGTGCAATCTCGTGCAGGCGCGAACAGCCAGCCTTAACGGCCAGTCAACATCTCCGATGTAGTTCGCGGTGTCATAACCAGATTGCCTTTCTCGCTCTTGTAAGTGGAATTTTTGGCATTTTACCCCCGCCCCGGGATCGATTGCCCAGACAACGCGCTTGCGCACATCATCAAAGACGTTTCGCTTACACAACTGGAGCACCCATGAACACGCCCGCCCCATGAGCAAAACTGTGCGATGATTTTCGGCGGTAGTCAATCTGGCAACTACAGTCGGTGCGTCGAAATGTGAGAAAGTCCTGCACTGGGGCGTCACCAAGCCAGGCGCCCCGGTAACACGGGCGTCAAGCAACAGCACCCCGCTAGCACCGATTGCGCAGCCACACCCCAGGGCAGCACTTCGGTACATCCCACCACTCTGGCTCGTAGCTGATCTTCGGCCAGGATCGGCTTTATGAGAATGTTTATGCACCCTGAGATTTCCGTTGTCATCCCTGTCTATTGTGAAGAAGCCGGCATCCGGTTCACCCTGCGGGAGGTCGAGAAATTTCTGGCTGTATCAGCCTCCACCTGGGAAATCGTGGTGGTGGATGATGGGTCCAAAGACAACACATGGAATGAAATTACCGCCATCTCTCAAACTATGGCCCGGTTGCGGGGTCTGCGCCTGAGTCGCAATTTTGGCAAGGAAGCGGCGGTGTCGGCAGGCCTGGAGGCGGCACGAGGCAAGGCGGTGATCATCATGGACGGCGACATGCAGCACCCTCCTTCCCTGCTCCCGACCATGATCGAAACCTGGCGCACTGGCGAGTTCGACATCGTGGAAGCGGTCAAATCCAGCCGGGGCGACGAATCCAGCCTCTCTGCTGCACGGGCAAAACTGTTTTATCTTATTTTGCGGGCGTTCTCCGGCCACGACTTGAACGGCGCGTCCGACTACAAACTGCTTGATCAACGGGTCATCGAGGCGTATCGCACGATGAAAGAACGCAACGTTTTCTTTCGCGGCATGATCAGCTGGATGGGGTTCCGGTCTACGCAGATCCCCTTCGAGGTGGAGCCCCGCATCGCTGGAGATTCGGGATGGTCTGTCTTTGGCCTGATTCGCCTTGCGGCCGTTGCCGTCACAAGTTTCAGCACTTTTCCACTGCACCTGATCACAATCTTTGGTGTGCTCTTCTTCGCATTTTCCGTCATGCTGGGGATGCACACGGTTTACATGAAGTTGTCGGGAGCGGCGATCAACGGCTTTACCACCGTCATCTTGCTGCTACTGATCATCGGCAGCTCACTGATGATTGGCCTCGGAATCATCGGGGAGTATCTCGCGCGCATCTATGACGAGGTCAAACAACGACCCCGCTACATCGTCTCCCAGAAGCTGCCTCTGAACCAACCCGACAACCCCGCCAGCCCTTGATCCGGCAACGCAGGCCGCACGCCTGAGCGCTCCATGTCGCACTGACCCTTCTTTCTCCACCACGCGGGGGTCACGGCACCGCTATTTCACATTCACCATTGCCCTCATGCCCTCCTTTTCCAAACTGCTTCGCTATGGCGTTGTGGGTGTTATCGGTGCCGTAGTGCACATGTCCACCCTGTTCCTGCTGGTGGAGCTTGGCTTAACAGGGCCGGTCGTTGCCACCACCACAGGGTTTGTATTTGCACTGCTGATCTCCTACGGAATGAACAGGATCTGGACCTTTGGATACGTTGGCAGCTACTGGGCTTCGCTGATCAGGTACTGCATCGTGTCGCTGATCGGCCTGGGGCTGAACATCCTCATCATCAAGCTGTTCACGGATTTTCTGGGCCTGTGGTACGGCTGGGGGGCGTTTGTAGCTGTGGGCGCCGTGGCACTGAACAATTTCCTTCTCAACAACGCCTGGACCTTCACGCACAAGACCTCGGACATGCCCTAAACAAGCTCTGGCAACGGCCCATCACACCCCGCGCAACAGGGGTCTTGGGCTCTCTTGCCCTTCGAGGAACAGGGCGCAGCCCCCAGCAACAAGACGATCAAAAAGGTAGACATGCAGACAGCCGCTTTGATGACCCGCCAGCGAACATCAAGCTACTGGATAGCGCTGATCTTTGTCGCCATCCTGGGGGCCATACAGGTCTACTTCTTTGACATTACATTCCACGGCCCTGACCAGATCCGCGACGTGGAAATAGCACGCAGACTGATCCATCACCAGGAATGGCCGCTCAACGGTCCTCCGCTGTTCGGGGAACGTTTCAACCTGCCGCCAGGTTTTTACTACCTGCTCGCCCTGCCCCTTCTGGTCAGGGACACCGAGGCTGCGATCTTCATCACATTCGGCGCTCTGTTTGCGCTGTCGGTCTGGTATCTGCTCCGCGTCATCCACGCACAGTTGGGTTCCAGATGTGCACTTGCCTATGCAGTGCTGGCATTCCCCGTCTTTGCGTCTTTCTACACCCACAGCGCCTGGAATCCTGCTCTGGTGATGACATTGAGCAATGTGGTCCTGGGGTTGTTCATCAGCCTTGCGCAACAGCACCGTCACGATGGGCTGTTGCTTCCGCTGGCGGCATTCCTGCTTGTACAAATCCACCCCTCTGCAGCGCCATTGTTGCTGGGCCTGGGAATCTACGCACTGCTGAACTACCAGGTTCTCCTGAACCGTAGAACGCTGGCTTCCCTGCTCCTCATTGCAGGGCTGACAGCCGTGTGGGGAAGTCAATCAGGGGCCGTCTCGAAGCTGTTGTCGCCCGCGCCTGCGTCGGCCGCCACAGCCTCCGGCCATGGCTGGCTCAGCAATCTGTTGGACATGGACAAATGGCGTGACGTTTTCCTGATGCCCTACAGCGCCATTGAGAGCATCCAGCCGGCCATCAGTGGACTGGGCGCACTGACGGCCTTTCACCTGACTCTGATGCTGGGAGGGGTGTTGCTGGGCATCGTCTTTGCAGCAAAAGAGCGGGCCCTCCGCTGGATATTGCTCACCACGGTGCTGTGGTTCATCGTTTCCATGGCTTTTCTAAGCCAGGGCGCTTTTTGGCACCTGGACGTGGTGCACCCGTGGCTTGCAGTATTGGCGGCCCATGGTTTGGCGCGCGCCAGCGAAAAAGCGTCACTTTCGACCGGGCACTTCAATGCCATAGCCGCAACATCCTTGGTCCTCGTTGTCGTCGCCCATCTGAACCTTTACCTTCAGTTCGAGAAAAGGGGCAAATACGATCTCCTGCTCGCATCGCTGTTTTTCCCCAAACTGGAACCCCTGGAATACAAGATTCCGGGGTACACATTCAAGTACCTGCATGCGATGCGCGACGGCCTGTCGAGCCGAGGGATTTGCCAGGACCAAGTCATCGGCCTGGACCCCATGGTGATGAGCAACGCCGTCAACCGGACGCTCGACGCGCCTTGCCCCTCTCCGGCTACGACGGGGCAGGTTTCGCAAACCCTTTATTTCATCGCCAACGATCAGGATGCACTCCGGTTCGACTTCACCAAAGGCTTGCAGGCCATGACCACAGTGGGCGCCAGCGCGATTTATGCAGTCCGCAACACTGGTGCGCTGGTCAATGGCAAGGCAGAAAACAATGTCCTGTCCAACAAAAAGATGGACTACATGACCTTCCTGCCAGCACGACTCGCAGAAGGCCTGACCCTCACCCTCCCGCCTGCGCCAGAAACCATCGTGCGTGTTGCCTTGCGGTGCGGCAGGGACTACCCCATCGAACAACAGGCCCATTGGAAGGTCCAGGGCGCCGAGTACAAAAAGCCCCTGACCACCGCGCACGCCCGGTACCTTGGTTCCAACTACTACGATCTGGAATGGACACTGACCATGCCCGCAAGCCGAGCCTACGGCGCCACCATTTCGTCGACGCTGGGCCCACTGGATTGCGACGTTTCGGCAATTACCCGTCCCATCACTGTGCACTGACGGGGCGAACTCCCCGGAAAGACCACGCAAAGCCCATGTGCGCGTACCGCCCGGCCCCGATGCGTCCCACACCAAACGAAAGAGAGAGATGAAAAAAGCCACCCCGCAGGGTGGCTTCTTGTCTTGCCGTAACTCCATCCCCTGTGCGGGGGATTTCAGATCAGTGGAACTGCTCTTCTTCGGTCGAACCCGTCAGGGCCTTCACGGAGGACGAGCCGCCCTGGATCACCGTGGTCACATCGTCAAAGTAGCCTGCGCCCACTTCCTGCTGGTGCGACACGAAGGTGTAGCCCTTCTCGCGTGCTGCGAATTCTGGCTCTTGCACCATTTCGGTGTAGTGCTTCATGCCTTCGCCTTGAGCGTATGCATGGGCGAACTGGAACGTGTTGAACCAATTGATGTGGATGCCGGCCAACGTGATGAACTGGTACTTGTAGCCCAGAGCCGACAGGTCTTCCTGGAACGAAGCGATCTGCTTGTCGTTGAGGTTCTTCTTCCAGTTGAACGATGGCGAGCAGTTGTACGACAGCAGCTTGCCGGGGCAGGCGGCGTGCACAGCTTGCGCAAATTCACGGGCGAAGCCGATGTCTGGCACGCCGGTTTCGCACCACACCAGATCGGCGTAGGGGGCGTAGGCCACGCCACGGCTGATGGCTTGCTCCAGGCCGTTCTTGACGCGGTAGAAGCCTTCTTGCGTGCGCTCGCCGGTCAGGAAGGGCTTGTCGTTGGCGTCGTGGTCGGACGTGATCAGGTTGGCGGCTTCAGCGTCGGTACGGGCCAGAACGATGGTGGACACGCCCATCACGTCGGCCGCGAAACGTGCGGAGATCAGCTTTTCGCAGGCTTCTTGCGTAGGCACCAGCACCTTGCCACCCATGTGGCCGCACTTCTTCACGGCGGCCAGTTGATCTTCAAAGTGAACGCCAGCAGCGCCCGACTGGATCATGTTCTTCATCAGTTCGAACGCGTTCAGCACGCCGCCGAAACCGGCTTCAGCATCGGCCACGATAGGCAGGAAGTAGTCGATGAATTCCTTGTCGCCGGGGTTGATGCCACGGCCCCACTGGATTTCGTCAGCGCGCTTGAAGGTGTTGTTGATGCGGCGAACCATGGTGGGCACCGAGTCGTAGGCATACAGCGACTGGTCGGGATACATGGTTTCGCTGGTGTTGCCATCAGCGGCCACTTGCCAGCCCGACAGGTACACGGCTTCGAGGCCTGCCTTGGCTTGCTGCATGGCCTGGCCGGCGGAGATGGCGCCGAACGCGTTGACGTAGCCCTTCTTGGCGCCGCCGTTGATCTTGTCCCACAACTTTTCAGCGCCGCGCTTGGCCAGCGTGTGCTCAATGGGCAACGAGCCGCGCAGACGCACCACGTCGGCAGCGCTGTAACCGCGCTTCACGCCCTTCCAGCGGGGGTTGGTCGCCCAGTCTTTTTCCAGGGCGGCAATTTGCTGTTCGCGGCTCAGTTGTTCGTTGAGGGATTGGGGCATGAGATCACTCCAGAGGTTGGTTGAAAACGCCGGGCTGCTTGTGCTGCCCTTGGAGACAACTTTAAGTCTTCTATAAGACTTGTGCAAGCTCTTATGTCTTATAGAAGAGATAAATTTTCTCCTTGAAAAACAACAACTTAACCACAGCATTTCTCAATACAGAAATTGATTTCTCATATCGAGAAAAAATGTGGCAATGCAACATCTATCGTATTCCACATTGAGGAATCGAAATTCCGCATTGCAAAAAAATCAGCATTCACAACGCGGCCGAAGGCGGCGCTTGCAGCCAGTCCCCCCCGGCAATCCGGGGTGCAGAGACTACATACCGGGGATTGATCTCATAGACCAGGCAAGGCACGCCCTGCCCGCCCACATCAACCACGATCTCGCGCTTCACATACTCGTCACTGGGGGTCGCCCCCAGGTCCTCGATCTCGTCCAGTACGGCTTCCAGCGCTGGCTCGATGGCATACACCTCCCCGTGCACCACCCCCAGGGGCCCGCCCAACGCCATGCCGGGATAGGCCCCCAGGTGGTAGAGCACCCCAGGCACCTGGGCGGCCCCCATGAATCTTGGCGCCGGGCGAAGGCGGGTGATGTCATTGGATCCGCCGCGCCGCAAGGTGCCATAGACAAAGACATGGCGTGCAGGGCTGGCGGGCGGGGTTTCGTCGGGCATGATGCGCACCTCCTTTTCGTTGAGCGATCACCAGTCTAGTGAACACCACTCCCAGCCGCCCCTTTGCCTACCTGTGCCTGGCCCTCAGCATGGCGCTGGTGGGCAGCTACGTGGCGCTGTCCAAACCGCTGGCCGCCGTGCTGCCGGTTTTTCTGCTCGCATGGATGCGTTTTGGCATTGGTGGCGTAGCCATGCTGCATTGGCTCCGCAAACCTGTGGATGAGCCGCCCCTCGCCCCACAAACCCGGCGGCTGCTGTTTCTGCAGTCGTTTCTGGGCAATTTCCTGTTCACCATCTGCATGATCTATGGCGTGAGCCTCACCGATGCGGTCACGGCCGGAGTGACCCTGGCCGCGATTCCCGCCGCGGTGGCGGTGATGGGCTGGCTCTTTTTGCACGAACGCGTGGCGCCACGCACCTGGGCCGCCGTGGTTTGTGCCGTGGTGGGGATTGCCTTGTTTTCGCTATCAAAACAAGAGCATTCAGCGCATATTGGACAAGCGCTAGGCACCCAAAATACTCAAAACCTTGCATGGTTGGGGCCCTTGCTGCTGCTGGGCGCGGTGGTGTGCGAAGCTGCTTACACGGTGATCGGCAAGATGCTCACCAGCAGTCTGGGCCCCAAGCGCATCACCTCGCTCATCAACCTGTGGGGCTTTGTGCTGTCCACGCCGTTCGGGCTGTACGCCGCCTGGCATTTTGACTTTGCCGCCGTAGGCTGGGGCACCTGGACGCTGCTGGTGTTCTACGCGCTGGCCGCCTGCGTGTGGACGGTGTGGCTCTGGATGACCGGGCTCAAGGCCGTGCCGGCTGCTCAGGGCGGCGTCTTCTCGGTCATGTTGCCAGTGAGCGCGGCCCTGGTCGGCGTGCTCGTGCTGGGCGAATCACTGACCGTCTGGCAATGGGCGGCGTTTGCCATCGCGCTGGCCAGCATGCTGCTGGCCACCCTGCCCTCACGCACAGCGCTGCGTGTGGGCCGACGCGACAATCAAGCAGGGTGACGATAGCCCGACCGCGATCGCTACGCAGCCAAGGGCTGTGTGCTGACCACGATGCCATCCGCATCGGCATACAGCCAGTCGCCCGGCCGCACCCAGACCCCCTGGATCTGCACGGCCACATCGCGCTGCCCCTCGCCACGGCGGTCGGTGGGCAATGGCATCAACCCCAGCGCACGAAGGCCGACGGCTGCGGCGTTCAGTTCGGCCACGTCACGCACGCAGCCATCCACCACCAGGCCGGCCCAGCCATTGCGCGCAGCGGCAGCCGCCAGATTGCCACCCACCAGCGCGCGGCGCAGCGATCCACCCCCATCCACCACCAGCACGCGGCCCTCACCCGGTGACTCCACAGCAGCCTTGACCTGCGTGTTGTCCTCATGGCACTTGACGGTGCTTACGGGGCCCGCAAACGCGGCCACACCGCCAAAACTCTGGAAAACGGGGGGCAAAACGCGGAAAGACCCGCTCATATCACCCTTGTGCTCGTCGCAAAAATCACAGGTGCTGAAGGGGGTGGAGGAAGGTGCAGCAGTCATGTTTCGTAAGCCTTTCAGGCGGAATGAACAACAGGGAAAGCGGCTAGACATCATGGTCGCCGCCCCTCGACTAGGCGGCCGGTCTCCCACATCGTAGGTTGCGTCCAAGGACGTAGAGCTACATGCTGTGACTTGCGTCGTCAGCAACAAGGAGACCGACCATGCAAGAGAGTAGCAAGATTCACGTGGGATTGGACGTCCACAAAGACAGCATCAGCATCGCAGCGGCCGAGCCCGGGCGCATGCCTGGGCGCCTGATAGGCAAGGTCACGCACGATGTGAACAAGCTGTTCAAGGTGTTGACCAAGGTCGGCAACGCCGATCAGCTGCACATCGTGTACGAGGCCGGGCCTACCGGCTTTGGCCTTCAGCGCGCCTTGCAAAGCAAGGGTTACCTGTGCGAGATCATTGCCCCCTCGCAGATCCCGCGCCGCCCGGGAGACAGGATCAAGACCGACGGGCGCGACTGCGTTCAATTGGCCGAGTGCTCTCGCGCTGGCCAGTTGAGCGCCGTGTGGATCCCCGACCCAGAGGACGAAGCGATCCGCGACCTGTCGCGGGCGCGCGAAGACGCGGTCAACACTCGCGTGCAGGCCCGCCACCAACTCAAGGGGTTCTTGCTGCGCCACGACGTGCGCTACACCGGCAAAACTTCGTGGTGCGGCGCCTACTACCGCTGGCTGGGAACACTGAACTTCGGTGCTGGCGCCACGCAGACGGCATTTACCGAATACTGGCAAGCCGTGACGGCAGCAGATGACCGTGTGGACCGGCTGACGAAGGCGCTACAGGCCTCGATCACTGGCTGGCGCTTTGAGCCCGTGGTGGCTGCGCTGCAGGCGCTGCGTGGTATTGCCGCGATCACGGCGATTGGTCTGGTGGCAGAGATTGGAGATCTGGGGCGCTTTGCGCATCCCCGCAAGCTCATGGGGTATCTCGGCCTGGTTCCCGCGGAGCACTCCAGTGGTCAGCGCACGAGCCGGGGCAGCATCACCAAGACAGGCAACGCACACGCCCGGCGGCTGCTGACCGAAGCTGCCTGGAACTACCGCTTCAAGGCGCGCATCGGCAAACAAGCGCAGATCAGGCAACAAGATCTGTCCGAGCCGATACGAAGGATGGCATGGACAGCGCAGTTGCGACTGACACAGCGCTTCGCGGCGTTGAGTGCACGTGGCTTGCAGGCCAACAAAGCCTGCATCGCCGTCGCAAGAGAGTTGGCAGGCTTCATCTGGGCCATCGGCATGCAGGCGCAGCGCGAGCAAGGCCAAACCATCTGAAAGAAAAGAGGCAGGACAAGCAAGCAGCAGGATCGATCTGGCGATGCGATACGGGCCACGATAGGGCAACCCTCGAGACTCCTACCAGGGCACCGCAAGGCAGATCCCCGACGCTAGAGCGAGGCAGGCCCACGACGAATCGATGAAGTGCTGGTAACCAATCCGCGGATATGAGTCTGATTCATCGTCGCTGCTAACGCTCGTGTCGCATCACCCGATTGATCCTGAGAGCACACCAAATGAGGCACTGACAGTATTGACAATGGCGACCATATGAGGAGGCTGCGCGGCAGAAGGAACATCGGCTGCAACGTGCGATAAACCGGGGATCGCGCGTTTCGCTTCGACACCTTCTGCCGCGCAGCCTCCTAGCGCCGGGCCACGCAGGTTGCCCCGCATTGTCATACAGCCCCAGGGGCAGGCCCTCAAACGCGGCCCGCGCAGGCCGCTTTGTCAAGGCAGGAGCGCTGCGTGGGCAACTTATTGGCCTGCACGCGGCACCACGGCTACAAATCGAGGCAAAAAAAGCCGTTTCTCCCTTGGAAACGCGTTTTTTTCCCAGTAGCATCAGCCTGCCAGTGGGAAAGCCTAGTTTTCGCTGGTGAAAATTTACTTCCAACAAGGAAAACCCAACATGGCAACTGCAAAAAAAGCTCCGGCAAAAACAGCCCCCGCAGCCAAGACGGCTGCTGCCCCCGCCAAGAAGCGCACCCCCAACGCTGCTTTCATGAAAGCGCTCACGCCCAGCCCCGCGCTGGCCGCCGTGGTGGGCTCGGCACCGCTGCCACGCACGGAGATCATCAGCAAGCTGTGGGTCTACATCAAGGCCAACAACCTGCAGGACGCCACCAACAAGCGCAACATCAACGCCGATGCCAAGCTCAAGGAGCTGTTCGGCAAGCCCCAGGTCTCTATGTTTGAGCTGGCTGGCCTGATTGGCAAGCACGTCAAATAATCCCCGCACCTGGTGCACCAAAGAAGCCGGCTCAGCCGGCTTTTTTTCGCCTGTACTCCAGCAGACTGTGGCGCATTAACATCAATGCAAATGAGAATGACCCGCATTTGATGTAACATAATGAAGCAAGTCGAAGCACAGCCATGTTGATCTAGCCACTGCCTCTCGCCTGCGCCTGGCGCCCCGCGCGCCATCAGCACACCCCCACCGACGGAGGCCATCTTGGCAAAACCACGCGCTCAGCGCCGCAGCTCCGTGCTGCGCCCACAACAATCCTCTTCTTCCTTCGTGTCCACCACACCGCGCGGCCTGTCGTCCGACAAGGCCCTGCTCCCGCTGGGCGCACTCATGTTGGCTGCCTCTGTGGGCGCCATGGCACAGACCGGCACCCCCGAGAAAACGCTGGCCCCCGTGGTCGTCAAAGAACGTGCCGAAGCCCCCGAGGGCAAAGACAGCGTGCGCGCCACCGAGACCACCATTGGCAAGGGCAAGCAGCAGCTGCGTGACATTCCACAGTCCGTCACCGTGGTCACCGAACGCCTGATCGACGACCGCAACCTCGACACCGTCAAGGAAGCCCTGAAGAACACCGCCGGTATCACCTTCCTGGCGGCCGAAGGCGGCGAGGAAGACATCCGCCTGCGCGGCTTTGCGCTGCAAAGCACGGGCGACATGTTCATCGACGGCATGCGCGACCCCGCGTTTTATGACCGCGACACCTTCAACCTGGACCGCGTCGAACTGCTGCGTGGCTCGGCATCGATGCTGTTCGGTCGCGGCTCCACCGGCGGCGCGGTCAACCAGGTGAGCAAGGCCCCGCGCCTTATCGATTCACACCAAGTCGACCTGACCCTGGGCAGCCACCAATACCGCCGCATCACGGGCGACTTCAACATCCTCACCGGCGAAAACGCTGCCCTGCGCCTGAACGCGATGAGCACCACGGCCGACAACAACGGCTCGGGCAGCAGCATCGAGAAGAAGGGCATTGCCGGCACCTACGCCTTTGGCATCGGAACGCGCGACGAGTTCTCCGTGAGCCTGTACCACCTGGACAACAAGAACGGCATGAACTACGGCATGCCCTGGATCCGCCGCAGCGCAGGCTCGCCCGCCAGCGACACCACGCTGCTGCCGCTGGACCCCAAGGCCTACTACGGCGCCGCCAGCGACTACAACGCCGGCAGTGCAAGCTTTGCCACGCTGGGCCACATCCACCGCTTTGACGGCGATGCCGAGCTCAAGACGCAACTGCGCGTGGGCCGCTTCGAGCGTGACCAGCGCGCCGGCGCCATCCGCCTGGCAGCGGCCGCCCAGCAACCCGGCGGCGTGGCTGCCACGCTGGAGAACTTCGGCCCGGCCACGCGCCTGACGCGCGGCACGCACCTGAAGATCCAGGACATGGACACGGTGCACCTGCAAAGCGACTTCAGCAAGAAATTTGAAGCCCTGGGCTACAAGCACGAATTGCTGGCAGGTGCAGACTTTTCCCACGAAAAGAAGACCGTGTACGGCGCACGCACTGCAGCGCAAGGGGGCGTCAATATCACGAAACCGCCAACCACCGTGGGCACACCGAACGACGGCGTCGGCGTGGACGAGTCCCTGCGCGTGCTGCGCGACACCAGCAACTTTGAAGCCAAGGGCTTTGGCATCTATGCCCAAGACCTGATCCAGATCGCTCCGCACTGGAAGCTGCTGGCCGGCCTGCGCTACGACAACATGGACGGCCGCTACAACACGTTCGGCATTCCTGCCGATGCGCCAGGCCCCGTCACCACCACCAGCTACCGCCAGAAGATTTCCGAGTGGAGCAAGCGTGCAGGCGTGCTGTACCAGCCCAACGACCTGCAGTCGTACCACTTCTCGTACGGCACGTCGTTCAACACCTCGGGCGACACGTATTCGTACAGCGCCCAGACGGTGAACACACCGCCCGAAGCCAGCCGCAACATCGAAATCGGCGCCAAGCTGGACTCGGCCGACAAGCGCTTCACCACACGACTGGCCGTGTTCCACTCCACCAAGTACCGTGAGCGCAACACCGACCCCGACCTGAACATCGCCGTACTGTCGGGCAAGCGCCACGCCGCGGGTGCCGAGATCGACATCACCGGCCGCTTGACGTCCAAGTGGGAGATCTATGGCTCGTACATGTGGATGCCCAGCGCAAAGATCGACATCGGTGCTGAAGGCGCCGAAGGCCAGGGCACACGCCCCTCGCTCACGCCCCGCCACAGCGGCACGGTGTGGACCACCTACCAGATCACACCCGAACTGCGCGTGGGTGGCGGCCTGAACTTCCGCAGCTCGCAAACCCCCAACCGCAACCCCGGCTGGGAAGTGCCAGGCTACGTGACCGCCGACCTGATGGCCGAATACGCCATCAACGAGCGCTACACGATCAAGGCCAATCTGAGCAACGTGACGAACAAGCTCTACGCCGACTCGATCTACAGCGGCCACTACATTCCGGGCGCGGGCCGCGTCTTCCAGGTCACGGCCAGCATGAAGTTCTGATCGGCCTCACACGTTACTTCAAGGTATTTGCCGCCCCCTCATCGGGGCGGCTTTTTGCTTTACGACCCTGCCATGTTGCTCACGCTCCCCGATCTCCTCTCGCCACAAGATTTGCATACTGCGCGCCAGTTGCTGCGCAACGCGCCCTGGGCCGACGGCAAGGACAGCGCTGGCTCTCAGGCCCGCCAGGCCAAGAATAATGAACAGCTGCCCCGCGACTGCGAGGCTGCGCAGCGCATCGCCGCTCTGGTGATGGCGTCGCTGGACCGCAGCGCGCTGTTCCTCACCGCCACCCTGCCCAAGCGCGTCTTTCCCCCGCGCATCAACCGCTACGGCGGCGGCGCCAACCACTACGGCGACCATGTGGACAGCGCCGTGCGCCAGATGGCGGACCGGCGCGAACGCCTGCGCACCGACATCTCGTGCACCGTGTTTCTGTCCGAGCCCGACGAATACGACGGCGGCGAGCTCTGCATCGACGACACCTTTGGTGAGCAACGCGTCAAGCTGCCTGCAGGCCACGCGGTGATCTACCCCGGCACCAGCGTGCACCAGGTGCGCCCTGTGACCCGGGGGCACCGTATGGCCTGTTTCTTCTGGGTTGAAAGCATGGTGCGTAGCGACGAGCAGCGGCGCCTGCTCTACAACATGGACATGGCACTGCTGCGCCTGCGGCAGGAGCACGGCGAATCGCCGGAGACCGTGGCCCTGACGGGGACGTACCACAACCTGCTGCGCATGTGGGCGGATACGTGAGCCTGCCCACCTCCGATCCCCGCACCGTCCTGCCGCCTAGTATCGTGAACCTGGCGGACCACGAAACCCATGCCGCCACCCACGTGGAGCCTGGAGCCTGGGCCTATTTCAACGGGGCTGCGGCCGACGAGATCACGCTGGCTGCCAACCGCCATGCCTGGGACCGGATGGGTCTGCTGCCCCGCGTGCTGCGCCCGCTGGCGGGCGGGCACACGCGGGTGGAACTGCTCGGCCGCACGCTGGCCCACCCCATCCTGCTGGCCCCCGTGGCCTACCAGCGCATGGCCCACCCCGATGGCGAACTGGGCGCCGCCTATGCCGCAGCCGCCCTGGGCGCAGGCATGGTGCTGAGCACCCAGGCAAGCACCCGGCTGGAGGCCGTGGCCAATGCCATCCGGGACGACGCGGGGCGAGGGCCATTGTGGTTTCAGCTGTACCTGCAGCACGACCGAGACTTCACCCGCGAACTGGTCGAACGGGCCGAGCGCGCGGGCTACGAAGCCCTGGTACTGACGGTAGACGCCCCCTGCCATGGCGCACGCGACCGCGAGCGCCGTGCCGGGTTCCGCCTTCCGACCGGCATCACCGCCGTCAACCTGCTGGGCATGCTGCCGGCGCCGGAAGTCCCGCTCGCCCCCGGCCAAAGCGCACTGTTCGACGGCCTTCTGCACCACGCCCCCACCTGGGCCGATGTGCAGTGGCTGCAGTCCATCACCCGGCTGCCCGTGCTGCTGAAAGGCTTGCTGCACCCCGACGACGCCCGCGAGGCCACCAACCTGGGCGTGGCGGGGATCATCGTCTCCAACCATGGTGGGCGCACGCTGGACACCACGCCCGCCACCGCCACCCAGCTGCCGCACGTGGTCGAGGCAGTCCGCGCGGTGAGCCCAGCGATGCCTGTGCTGGTGGACGGAGGCATCCGGCGCGGCACCGACGTGCTCAAGGCCATGGCCTTGGGAGCCAGCGCCGTGCTGGTGGGGCGCCCCGCCGTCCACGGCCTGGCCAATGCCGGCGCAGCTGGCGTGGCCCACGTGCTGCGTCTGCTGCGCGATGAACTGGAGATCGCCATGGCGCTCACCGGCTGTGCCACCCTGGCCGACGCGTCCCCGGCGCTACTGGTGCCGCGTTGAGGACCTGCTCGCTCCGTGGGCCTTGTCCCCGTTGCGGGAAATGATTTATTGCAAATGCGATAGATTCGTATTTATAATCAGATCACCTTCAACAGCCAGCCACACTGCCTGCCGCCATGATCGTCTGTGTTTGCCGCCGGATTTCCGACCGTGAGATTGCCCGCCACGCACGTGCAGGCATGAGCTTTGACGAAATCCAGTTCGAACTGGGCGTGGCCACTCAATGCGGGTGCTGCGAAAGCTGCGCCCGGGATGTGGTGGCGCAGTGCAGTGCATCGAGTCCGGTGGCCGCCCTGCACAATGAGGCAGCGCCGAAAACGATCCAGCTTGCCAGCTCCATCCTGGAAAGCAAGTCATGGAACTCCTCTCTACACTCGCAGGCAGCCTGATCCTCGTCGCAGGCTCGGCCTGGTGGATCTTTCGCAAATAATCGAGGTCTTTTAGGGCGCTAGCGCTTGATTTACAAGCGCTAGCTGCTATCATTTTTATGTCTCACCCAGATCGATTTGCCACCCCCGGGGGGCTCAGCCGCAATACCGTGATCGTGGGCTCCGTCGTCGCACTGCATGTTGCGGGCCTCTGGGCCCTGCAATCGGGCCTGCTGCGCAAGGCCGCCGAAGTCATCGTGCCAGCAGAACTGCTGACCGAGTTCATCGCGCCCCCCGCTCCGCCCAAGGTCACCCCCCCGCCGCCAGCGCCACCCCCACCGCCCAAGCCCGCCCCCAAGGTGGCTCCGCGGCCTGCACCCATGCCGGTGGCCATTGCCGACCCCACCCCGGCGCCCAACGCCCCCACGGGCATCACCACACCCCAGCCACCTGCGCCGCCCATTGAGGCGCCCGTGGCCCCGCCAGCGCCTGCGCCAGCCCCCCCGGCTCCGCCCGCACCGCCCAAGATCGAGCTGCCGTCGAGCGACGCCGCTTACCTGAACAACCCCAAGCCCAGCTACCCCGCCATCAGCAAACGCATGGGCGAACAGGGCAAGGTGGTGCTGCGCGTACTGATCGGCATCGACGGCACCCCGCAGAAGGTGGAAATCAACAAGTCCAGCGGCTTCGACCGCCTGGACCGGCAGGCCCAGGAGGCCGTCATGCGCTGGCGCTTCGTGCCCGGCAAACGCAACGGCGTGCCCGAGACCATGTGGAACCTGGTCCCTGTCAATTTCGTTCTCGAATAACCGCATTCACCACCAATCATCGCTTTAGGGAGTTTTCTCATGGAATCGCAATTCGGCATCGCCAACGTCTGGATCCAGGGTGACTTTGTCACCCGCGCCGTCGCCATCCTGCTGCTGGCCATGTCGCTGGCCTCGTGGATCGTCATCCTCATCAAGGCGCTGGACATCATCAAGTTCAAGAAACACGCCCGCGCCGCACAGGATTTCTGGCACAGCGAAGACTTTGCCGCCGGCCTGACCAAGCTGGGCGCCGACCCCACCAACCCCTTCCGCCACCTGGCGCTGGAAGGCCGCGAAGCCACCGCCCACCACCGCAACACCAAGGCCCACCTGCACGACAGCCTGGACGTGAGCGACTGGGTCACCCGCTGCCTGCGCAACTGCATTGACGAGTTCACTGCACGCCTGCAATCGGGCCTGGCCATCCTGGCCTCGGTGGGTTCCACCGCCCCGTTCATCGGCCTGTTCGGCACCGTCTGGGGCATCTACCACGCGCTGCTGGCCATTGGCACCTCGGGCCAGTCCACCATCGACAAGGTGGCCGGCCCCATCGGCGAGGCGCTGATCATGACCGCCCTGGGCCTGGCCGTGGCCATCCCCGCCGTGCTGGGCTATAACGCGCTGGTGCGTGGCAACAAGTCCATCCTGGGCGGCCTCAACAGCTTTGCGCACGACCTGCATGCCTACTTTGTGACCGGCGCCCGCGTGAATGCGCCCGGCGAGCAAGGCAAGGTCCTGCCCATGAAGAAAGGTGGCTAAGCCATGGCCTTCGGAACCCAAGACGATGCCGATGACGTGATGAACGAGATCAACATGACGCCCCTCGTGGACGTCATGCTGGTGCTGCTCATCATCTTCATCATCACCGTGCCGGTGATGAAACACTCGGTGAACGTGGACCTGCCCCGCGCTACCAACCAGCCCGAGAACATCAAGCCCGAGACCGTGCGCCTGTCGGTGTCGGCCGATGGCAAGTACTTCTGGAACGAGTTCGAGGTCACGGAGGAAGAACTCTTCCCCCGCCTGCAGACCGAGGCCGCCAAGGAACCCCAGCCCGACCTGCACATCCGGGGCGACAAGAACGTGCGCTACGAGTTCGTGGCCCAGGCAATGGCCGCAGCGCAGCGGGCCGGCGTGCGCAAGATTGGGTTCGTGACCGAGCCCCAGTCCTGAGTGGGTCGGGCTTTACAGGCGCAGTGAATCCATTTCGCCCGAATCAGCACCGCCTGCAGGTCACCTTCAAGAACGTTTTTACGCCTGTGCCCGGTGCAGCAACGCTGCCCGGGCACAGGCGTTGAAGGCCCTCAGAACCTGTTCAAAGTCTTTTCAGGGTCGCACAGGCCATAAAAAACAACAAAAAGAAACACCAAACCCGCTTGACTCGTAATTGCGAATCGTTATCATTAACAAAACGCACTGCAACGCAACAGGAATACTCTTCATGCAAGCCACACTGACCGCCGCCTCGCTCTTGCGTACTGCCCCTTCAGACCTGCCCGTGCCACGCACGGATCGGGACACGCCCCACCCTGCCGACACAGTGGCAGGCGCCGTGGACAGCAATGCCCTGCTTCAGGGTCAGAAAGCGGTAGCGATCAGCCACAACGGCTCGGTGTATCGCCTGCAGGCCACCAAGCTGGGCAAACTCATCCTCACCAAGTAATTGCACCAGGAACCAAGTTTCATCGTGGGGCGACTCCCGGGCTTGCAACAAGCTCGAAAGGGTCGTTTTTGCCAGCCAACGGGTTCGCCCGCGTAGCCAGGCTTTTTTTCTCCCCAGCTCTCCTCGCCCCAGGATTCATCGAACCCCATAAAAAAACCGGCCAGTGGCCGGTTTTTTTATGGGAGATGCTGGTTTGCAATGAAAGCTTAAAGCTTTTTTGGTTGCTAGCGCTTGATGGAAAAGCGCTAGCAGCTATTAAGTCTATAGCAATCTCCAGCAACCCGCGGGTATCAAAGCCCCAGCGCTGCAATCCCGGCGCGGGCAATCTGCGCATCTTCCGTGGACTTCACACCGCTCACGCCCACGGCGCCCAGGCACTGGCCGTCCTTGAGGATCGGCACGCCGCCTTCGAGCAGGCCGTCGATCGTGGGGGCGCTCAGGAAGGATGTGCGGCCACCGTTGATCACGTCCTCGTACACCTTGCTCTCACGGCGCCCCAAAGCGGCCGTGCGCGCTTTGGACGGGGCGATGTGGGACGACACCGCTGCGGCGCCATCCAGGCGCTGCAGCCACAGCAGATGGCCGCCGTCATCGACGATGGCGATGGTCACTGCCCAGTTGTTCTTGAGGGCTTCGGCTTCGGCCGCTGCGGCGACGGCCTTGACGTCGGCCAGTTCGAGTTCGTGTTTGGTTTTCATGGTGCGATCCGAGAAATGGAAAAGTAGAGAAATAGAGAGATGAAATGGAGGCTGTGCGGGCTGCCAACGGGCCAGCCCGGCACAAGAAGCGGCAAGCATAGCGGCATCCCAACCGCCCTTCACCCCCAACCAGGGTGAAAGAACCCTTACCAAAAGTAGGTGACCGGATGCGGGTATTGCAGGGCCAAAAACCATCACCACCTAAAATTTGTCATGTCTGCGTTGTGCAGGCCAACAAGGAGAGACACAAGATGAATGACCAAGTCACCACCCTGGGCCACTCTGCGGGCTATGGCATCTCGCAGGAAGAGCGCCACAAGGTGCTTCGCAATACTTACTGGCTGCTCGCACTGAGCATGATCCCCACGGTGCTCGGCGCCTGGGTGGGCGTTGCCACAGGCATCACCCAGTCGCTGCGCGGCGGCGTGGGCCTGATCGTGTTCCTGGGCGGCGCGTTCGCTTTCATGTTCGCGATCGAAAAGACCAAGCGCTCGGCCGCTGGCGTGCCTGTGCTGCTCGCCTTCACGTTCTTCATGGGCCTCATGCTCTCGCGCCTGATCGGCATGGTGCTGGGCTTCAAGAACGGTACCGACCTCATCATGACGGCGTTTGCCGGCACCGCAGGCGTGTTCTTCGTGATGGCCAGCCTGGCCAGCGTGATCAAGCGCGATCTGTCGGGCATGGGCAAGTGGCTGATGGTGGGCGCTCTGGTGCTCATGGTCGGCGCTGTCATCAACGTGTTCGTGGGCTCCTCGGTCGGCATGATGGCGATCTCGGTGGCGGCCATCGGCATCTTCAGCGCCTACATGCTGTATGACTTGAAGCAGATCCTGGACGGCGGCGAAACCAACTACATCAGCGCTACTCTGGCTCTGTATCTGGATATTTTCAATGTGTTCCAGAGCCTGCTGGCTCTGCTGGGCATCATGGGCGGGGAGCGCGAGTAACCCGCGCACCTGCAAGCAGGTGATTTGCCTCAAAGGCTCCTTCGGGAGCCTTTTTTCTTGCGGCTTTGCACAGCCCGGGGCTCAATAGCGCGCACGGCGTGCCGATAATGCAAGTACATGTATCGCAAACCTTCCTCCACCGCACTACGGCTGCTGGCTCTTTCCAGCATCCTGCTGCTGACTGCCTGCGACAAGATTCCCGGCCTGGGCCCCGATCCGCGCGTCGCCCAGCGTGAGGAGGAAGCCAAGGCCATCGGCGGCGCCTGCCGCCACGCGCTGCGGGGCCTGGAAGACTGCTACACCTTGAACCCCAAGGCCCCCAAGGCCTCGGTGTTTGCCGGGTGGAAGGACATGGACGCCTACATGCGCGAAAACAAGATCGAAGGCGCACCGTCAGTGCTCGGCAAGGTCGAGAAACCCGAGCGCACCGAACGATCCAGCGACATCGAAACCGAGCCACGCGACCCGGCTGCCAGCCGCAATCGCAGCTAGCCCGTCCGTCAATCGACACCTGAGGAGGCAGGCAGCGCCGTCATCGGCCTCCCCCCTTCGCTCAGTCGCGCTCGAACACCGCCATGCTCTCAACGTGTGCCGTGTGCGGGAACATGTTCACCATGCCCGCCGCCGTGCACCGGTAGCCCGCCAGGTGCACCAGCAGCCCGGCGTCGCGCGCCAGTGTGGCGGGGTTGCAGCTCACGTAGACGATGCGCTTCGGCGGGGCCCAGCCCTCCGCCCCCGTTGGCAGCGGGCCCGCGCCTTCGGCGCCGATGCGCGCCTGCTCGATGTCGGCAAGGGCCTTGGCCAGGGCAAACGCCCCTTCGCGGGGTGGGTCCACCAGCCATTTGTCGGCAGATCCGTCGGCCACCAGCATTTCCGGGGTCATCTCGAACAGGTTGCGCGCTACAAAATCAGTAGCTGCTAGCGCTTTATGGTCAGGCGCCACGGCCTGATTCAATGCATAGTTTTCGCGCGAACGGGCCACCAGGGCCTCGCTGCCTTCGATGCCCAGCACCTCGCGCGCCTGTGTGGCCAGTGGGAGCGTGAAATTGCCCAAACCGCAAAACCAGTCGATCACGCGTTCGTGCGGCTGCACATCCAGCAGGCGCAGCGCACGCGACACCAGCACGCGGTTGATGTGCGGGTTCACCTGGGTGAAGTCGGTGGGCTTGAACGGCATGGTGATGCCAAAGTCCGGCAGCGCATATGACAGCAGCTCGCCCCCTTCGTCCAGCAGCTTCACCGTGTCGGGCCCCTTGGGCTGCAGCCACCATTGCACGTGGTGTTCGGCCGCAAAGGCGCGCAACCGGGCAAGGTCATCCGCACTCAGCGGCTCCAGGTGCCGCAGCACCAACGCGGTTACGGTGTCGCCGCAGGCCAGTTCGATCTGCGGGCAGGTGTCGCGCGCATCCATGCCGGCAATCAGCGCGCGCAAGGGCATCAGCATGGCGTCCACATGGGGGGGCAGCACGGGGCACTGCTGCATGTCGGCCACATAGCGGCTCTTGCGTTCGTGAAAGCCGATCAGCACCTGGCCCTTCTTGATCACATGGCGCACCGACAAACGGGCGCGGTAGCGATAACCCCAGGACGGGCCTTCGATGGGCCGCAGCATGGTCTGGGCCTTGACCTTGCCCAGGTGCCAGAGGTTGTCTTCGAGCACGCGCTGCTTGACGGCAACCTGGGCGCCCACGTGCAGGTGCTGCATCTTGCAGCCACCGCAGGCACCGGCGTGCAGGCCAAAGTGCTGGCAGCCGGGGCGCACACGCTGCGACGATTCGCGGTGAATCGCCACCAGGCTGGCCTGCTCCCAGTTGTTCTTCTTACGGTGGGTGTTGGCGGTGACCAGCTCGAACGGCAGGGCACCGTCGATGAAGATCACCTTGCCGTCGGGCTTGCGGGCAACGCCCTGGGCATCCAGGTCCATGGACTGCACTTGCAGCCAGCCTTCGGGCAAGTCGCTCTGGGAATCCTGCGCGGTGGGTTCAAACGAGGGGGATAGTTCTTTCGGTTCGCTCATCCCCCGATTGTCTCAGGCCCGGGACAGCCCCCGCACGGGCCCCTGAACCGGGCGCTCAGCTGCGGTCTGCGCGGGCGGGACGACCGCCCATGCCCATGGAGCCCGTAGCCCCTTGAGCAGACGCCAGGGGAAGCTTGTTGATGGGGAGGTCGCAGTTGTGGTTGTCAGGCGAGAACACCAGTGTGGAGCCCGGGGCAACCTGTGGCAGGGTCTGGTGGATCTGGTAGGACAGGTCCACCGGGGGCTGGGGGGCGCGGTACACGATGTCCTTGTCGGGGCCGTAAACCACGTAGCACGAGGCTGCAGCCGACTGGCTGAAAAAGGCCGCCGCCAGCAGGGCAGCAGCAGCGTATGGAAAGCGGATCATGGTTCTTCTCCTCAATCTGACAGGTCTGCCGGGCATTATGCGGGCTTTGGCAGGCAACGCCAATGTGGCCGCTGGAGGCTGCGGCGCGGCAGCACGAATCCCGTGGCTTTCAACGCAGATGCAAATGGTTGGTGTGCTTGACCTCCTCCATTACCGCATAGGTGCGCGTCTCGCGCACGCCCGGCAGTTGCCACAGCACATTGCCCGCGAACACGCGGTAGGCGTTCATATCGGCGGATCGCGTCTTGAGCAGGTAGTCGAACCCGCCCGCCACCATGTGGCATTCCATGATTTCGGGGTGCACCTGCACGGCGGCCTTGAACTGGTCGAACACATTGGGCGTGGTGCGGTCCAGCAGCACCTCCACAAACACCAGCATGCCCGCGCCCAGCTTCAGGGGGTTCAGGCGCGCCTCGTAGCCCAGGATGAAGCCATCGCGCGTGAGGCGCTGCACCCGCGCCAGCACGGCCGTGGGCGACAGGGCCACCGCCTCGGCCAGCTTGAGGTTTGCAATGCGGCCGTCCTCCTGCAGGATTGACAGGATCTTGCGGTCAATCCGGTCGAGATCGGGTTCTTCTTGCATCTTGATTAGCGATTAATTCGGTGTAGAAGCCAATTTTCGACCATTTATTCACCACCAACCCAAGGATCATCGCCAATAACGCGCCAAACCCTCGTTTGGCCCTCCAAATCACCGAAAGACACCGCCATGACGCAGCCCAACGCCCAGACCTCCGGTCCGTTTGCAGACTTCGCGCCCCGCACGCCGCTCTCCAACCCGCTGAGGGCCGCCATCACCGCCGCCACCCGCCGCCCCGAGCCCGAGGCCCTGGCCCCGCTGCTGGCCCAGGCCCGACTTCCTGCCGATCAAGCGGCGTCCGCCGAGCAACTGGCCCTGCGCATTGCCAAGGCGCTGCGCGAACGCAAGGCCAGCGCCGGGCGCGCGGGCATCGTGCAAGGGCTGTTGCAGGAGTTTTCGCTGTCGTCGCAAGAAGGCGTGGCGCTGATGTGCCTGGCCGAGGCGCTGCTGCGCATCCCCGACAAGGCCACACGCGACGCGCTCATCCGCGACAAGATCAGCCACGGCCAGTGGGATGCCCACCTGGGCAAGAGCCCTTCGTTGTTCGTCAACGCCGCCACCTGGGGCCTGCTCATCACCGGCAAGCTGGTGGCCACGCACAGCGAAGGCAGCCTGGGCAACTCGCTCAGCCGCCTGATCGGCAAGGGCGGCGAGCCGCTGATCCGCAAAGGCGTGGACATGGCGATGCGCATGATGGGCGAACAGTTTGTGACCGGCGAGACCATCGACGAAGCGCTGCGCAACGCCCGCACGATGGAGGCCGAGGGCTTTCGCTATTCGTACGACATGCTGGGTGAGGCCGCGCTGACCAGCGAAGACGCCCAGCGCTATTACGCGTCGTATGAGCAAGCCATCCATGCGATTGGCAAGGCCTCTGCTGGGCGCGGCATCTATGAAGGGCCGGGCATCTCCATCAAGCTCTCGGCCCTGCACCCGCGCTACAGCCGCGCCCAGTTTGGCAGGGTCATGGACGAGCTGTATCCGCTGGTGTTGCGCCTCACGGCCCTTGCCAAGCAGTACGACATTGGCCTGAACATCGACGCCGAAGAAACCGACCGGCTGGAGCTGTCGCTGGACCTGCTGGAACGCCTGTGCCACGAGCCCACGCTGGCGGGCTGGAACGGCATTGGCTTTGTCATCCAGGCCTACCAAAAGCGCTGCCCGTTCGTCATCGACTATGTGGTGGACTTGGCGCGCCGCACCCAGCGCCGACTGATGGTGCGCCTGGTCAAGGGCGCGTACTGGGACAGCGAAATCAAGCGCGCCCAGGTTGATGGGCTGGAGGACTACCCCGTCTACACCCGCAAGGTACACACCGACATTTCTTACATCGCCTGCGCACGCAAGCTGCTGGCCGCGCCCGAAGCCGTGTACCCCCAGTTCGCCACCCACAACGCCGAGACGGTGGCCACCATCTACCAACTGGCGGGCAGCAACTACTACGCCGGGCAGTACGAGTTCCAGTGCCTGCACGGCATGGGCGAGCCGCTGTATGAGCAGGTGGTGGGGGCCATCACCGCCGGTAAATTGGGCCGCCCGTGCCGCATCTACGCCCCAGTGGGCACGCACGAAACCCTGCTGGCCTACCTGGTTCGCCGCCTGCTGGAAAACGGCGCCAACACCTCGTTTGTGAACCGCATTGCTGACGAAACGATTGCACTGAATGAGTTGGTACGCAGCCCCGTGCAGGTCGTAGACCAGCAAGCTGCGGCAGAAGGCACTGCGGGCTTGCCCCACCCCCGCATTGCCACGCCCCAGGGCCTGTATGGCGCGCATCGCACCAACTCGCGCGGGCTGGATCTGTCGAACGAAAACACGCTGACCGAGCTGGCCACCACCCTGCAAGCCACTGCCACCCATGCCTGGACCTCCGCACCCCTGCTGGGCGCCGATGCCCCCGCAGGCCCCATGCAGCCCGTGCGCAACCCCGCCGACCACAGCGATGTGGTGGGCACCGTGCAGGAGGCCACTACCGCCGATGTGGACCAGGCACTGGCCCACGCCCGGGCCGCCGCAGCCCCCTGGGCCGCCACCCCGCCCGCCGAGCGCGCAGCGGCCCTGCTGCGTACCGCCGACTTGCTGGAGGCCCGCATGCAGCCCCTGCTGGGCCTGCTGATGCGCGAAGCAGGCAAGAGCGCCAGCAACGCCATCGCCGAAGTACGCGAAGCCGTGGACTTCCTGCGCTACTACGCCGCCCAGGTGCAAAACACGTTCGACAACGCCACCCACGTCCCTCTGGGCCCGGTGGCCTGCATCAGCCCCTGGAACTTCCCCCTCGCCATCTTCATGGGCCAGGTGGCGGCTGCACTGGCCGCAGGCAACCCCGTGCTGGCCAAGCCGGCAGAGCAAACCCCGCTGATCGCCGCCGAGGCCGTGCGCCTGCTGTGGCAGGCCGGTGTGCCCCGCGCCGCCGTGCAGCTGCTGCCCGGCCAGGGCGAAACCGTGGGTGCGCGCCTCATTGGCGACGCCCGCGTGATGGGCGTGATGTTCACCGGCTCCACCGAGGTCGCCCGCATCCTGCAGCGCACAGTGGCCGGGCGCCTGGATGCCGCAGGCCGCCCTATTCCGCTGATCGCAGAAACCGGTGGCCAGAACGCGATGATCGTGGACTCCTCCGCGCTGGTGGAACAGGTGGTGGGCGATGCCGTGTCGTCGGCCTTTGACAGCGCAGGCCAGCGCTGCTCCGCCCTGCGCGTGATGTGCGTTCAGGAAGAAGCCGCCGACCGCGTGGTGGAGATGCTGCAGGGCGCCATGGGCGAACTGCGCGTGGGCAACCCCGGAGCGCTGCGTGTGGACGTGGGCCCCGTCATCGATGCCGAAGCACAAGCGGGCATCGTCCGACACATTGAGAACTTCAAGGCCAAGGGCCATCGGGTGTTCCAGCACCCGAACCATGTGTCGGCCGCCGGCGTACAAGGCACCTTCGTTCCCCCCACATTGATCGAACTGAACCACATCGGCGAGCTGCAACGCGAAGTCTTCGGCCCCGTGCTGCACCTGGTGCGCTACGCCCGCAACGACCTGGACCAGTTGCTCGACCAGATCAACGCCACCGGCTACGGCCTGACGCAAGGCGTGCACACCCGCATCGACGAAACCATCGCCCGCGTGGTCAACCGCGCCCATGCTGGCAACGTGTACGTCAACCGCAACATGGTGGGCGCCGTGGTGGGCGTGCAGCCCTTTGGCGGCGAAGGCCTGTCGGGCACGGGGCCCAAGGCAGGTGGGCCGCTGTACCTGCTGCGCCTGCTGTCGCAGCGCCCGGCCGATGCGCTGGCGCGCACCTTTGCCGACGCCGACCGCACTACGCCGCCCGAGGAGGCAGTGCGCGAGCGCCTGCTGGCGCCTCTGGCCACCTTGCAGCAATGGGCGCAGCTCCAGGGCAATGCAGCCCTGGCCAACACCTGCCAACAGTTTGCCCTGCAAACCCAAAGCGGCACAGCCCGCACCCTGCCCGGCCCCACCGGAGAGCGCAATGTCTACACCCTGGCCCCCCGTGGCCGCGTGCTGTGCCTGGCGCAAAGTGTTAACGACCTGCTGGTGCAGACGGCCGCCGTGCTCGCCACCGGTGGCACCGCCCTGTGGCCCAACGCCCAGGCCCACCTGCGCACGCCATTGCCCACGCTGGTGCAGGCGCAGATCCAGTTGCAGGACAACACGCTGAACGACGGCACGCTGGAGCTGGATGCTGTGCTGCACCACGGCGACGCCCCCTCGCTGCAGGCCGTGTGCACCGCCCTCGCCCGCCGCGCGGGGCCTATCGTGGGCGTGACGGCACTGCAGCCCGGTACCACGGACATCCCGCTGGAGCGCCTGGTGATCGAGCGCGCGCTGAGCGTGAACACAGCCGCAGCTGGCGGCAACGCGAGCCTGATGACAATTGGATGAGGGCCCAGCATCGGGCCATCATCCAACCTGGAGAAATTTGAATAAAATTGGCTACTAGCGCTTATTCATCAAGCGCTAGTAGCTATTAATTTAATAGCACTCAAGATACCGATGCCAGCGGCAGATTGAGCAACAGGTTCTGCGGCTTGATGCGCACCACGCCCTCGGCGTTGGTCGCCAGCCCCAGGTACACCGGCTTGCCCGCCACGTCGGCACGCATCTCGGCCGGGTTGGCAAAGGTCAGCGTGAACAGGCTCACCAGTCGCGCCATGCGCTCGCCATCCACCGGCCGATCCTGGTACAGGTCGTTAAGGATGGCGGTGGACTCCACATCCAGCCCCACATGCCAGCGCCACGCGCTGTCGGTGACCTGGTGCACAGGCTCGATCTGCACTTGCACGCCCAGCAAGTGGCCGACCCAGCGCTCCAGCACCCGCGCCAGCGCCTTCAGGCCAGAACGGGCGCGGGTCATCTTGAAGGTCAGGCCATGGCTCAGGTCCTGCGTCAGCTCATGGGTCAGGTCGAGCAGAAAGTGGTGGCGGTCGCTCTCCTGCCAATATTGCGCCGCATGGTCGGCCGACAGCACCTTGACCTGCGCCGTGGGCTGCAGTGCACCGCTTTGCAGCAGCAAGCGGCCCACCTCGCCCAGGCCCGCGGTCTCGTTGAGCATGTCGAGCGTCGCCCGGTCGCCTGCCAGCATTTGCCCGTCTTGCAAGGTGATGCGCTGCGAGCGAAACAGCATCTCGGCGGCGCGGGCTTCAAAGGCGTCGTTGCAGTTGTCGAGCAGGTTGCGCAGCAGGGCCTGCACCACGGCGTCGATGAACACGGCGGGCACGTTCACCACCCCACTGCGCATGAGCTGCAAGTAGTACGCCTCCAGCGTGCCGGCGGCCAGCAGGCCATCGCGAAAACGCAGGAACACGGTGTAGTTTTCACGGGCGTCGTCGTCCTGCACCGCTGCCAGTTCGGCCGACAAAACCACCCGTGAAGGCGATAACGCCAGAGATTCGTGCAGGGCGATCTCGGCGGCGCAGGACTCTGGCACCAGCGCCAGTTCAGGCCGGGCAAGCAGCCACTGCAAGTATTCATCGGAAGGCACCAGCCAGCCGCGCGCATCCCGGGCCAGCGCCTGAAAGCCACATCCGGGCCAGAAATCAGCAGCTGGCGTCATGCGAAGGACCTCTGCCCCAGGAAGAAGAACGTTGTGGCGGCGCGGTGGGAAGCGTCAAGGGTCGGACCATGGAAGACGGGAGGTGAATGCTGGGGTGAATGTGGGTGGGCAACAAGTGGCTTCACGGGAAGTTGCGACGCGGCGTTGACACAGTCCGTGAGTGTAGTTGTCGCACTCCTCACGCCTTACGCTGTGTGCGAACGCCTCTCGCTACCCATACCGCCCCATGGACGCAAAGGGGGCCACCTCCTCTCGAAAAGCACCGTTTTTCCGCTGCTTACCCCGGGATTGGCCTGATCGAATTCAGGGACTATCAAGGCAACGTCCACAGAACACCCATCGGCCCGGTGATCACCCGATGCCGCACCATGGACTGCCAGATCACCCGAGGAGTCGCAACATGCTCGATATTTCACAAGCCACCAACATGCTGACGTCCCTGGGCGTCTCCAGTTCCATGGCGGCCAAGGCGGCAGAGCGCACGGCCCAGAACCACGCGGGCGCGGACCCTGTCACCTTTCTCAAAGAACTGCAGACCACGCTGGAACAACTGTCTGCCGAGGCTGCACAGGGAAAAGCGACTGGCACCAGCACCGCAGGGGCCACCACGGTGGCCGCACAAACCAAACCCTACCAATCCACCGCCGCCCTCTACAGCACCAAAGATGCGGTGGACACCGGGACCACCGAGGCCGCAGTCAAGGCGCCCTTCAGCAACCTGGAAGAATTCCGCGCCTGGGAGCGCGGCCTGGGCGATACGTTTGCCGAAGACTACGAAGTGCCGGACTATGTGCGGATGACAGCGATGTCTTTGAGCGGAGGCGACCAGGAGGTGGTTGGCCGCTACATGTTCTTCAAGAACCACCCCGAGTTTGCGGCGGACTACGAAGCCATTCGCAGCGGCAAACTATCGCAATTCCCAACGGATGGCTCGACGCTCGTCAAAAGCGACCTGACCGCAATGCCGTCGGAGACCGCCTCGTTCTACAAGAAGAACCCCGAAATGCTGCTGGCAGCCGAAGGGTTCAACATGGACCCGACACTCGCCAAAATGCGCACGGACGGGACCGTCGCAACGCCTGAGGGCGTGAACCCCTCTGAATGGCTGATGAGCAATAAATGGACGGCTGATGGGGTAGTTCCCCAAGACAACCGCTTGGCTCTGGCCCAAGCGCCCTACATCGGTCTGGACGGCAAAGGTGCCGACACCTACCGGCTGACCACTTACGACTCGGCCACAAACAGCATCATCAATTTCGACGGAACCGCCTACGACCCGGTCACCGGTGAAGCCAGGGCCTGACCGCAGCCTGGCCTGGGGTTTGCCGTCTTCCCAGGGCGGGGAAGACGTGGTCCGGCATGGTCTTCCTAAATGAGCCGTTTCAACCAGGGGGTACGGTGGAACACCAGCGCCACCACCAGCGCACCACCAAACACCAGAGCGGCCACAAGCGGCACCGTGAGCAGCGGCGCGTGGTCCTCAGGCTTGAAACCGTATTCCCTGAACGATTCCAGCAAAATCGGGTGCACCAGATAGACGCCCAGCGTTAACGGAGCAACCCTCTGAACGCACTGCGCCCATCCCCCCGCCAAGGTGCATTGTTTGAGCATCAGCATCAAGCTGATCGACATGGGGATGACGGAAAAGCTCAGGTAGCCATAGAAATACAGTCCCCTGTCCAGCCCCTGCGCGCGGCCCAGCCAGTAGCAGCCCACGGCGGTGACCGCCACAGCCAACCCAAAGACCGCCATCAACACAGCCAGGGGGATTTTCCTGTCACTGGTCTGGATCAGGTAGCCACAGAGGAAATACGGCAGGTACGGCAGAAACCAGTTGATGAAAAGGCCTGCCCCATCGCCAGAAAAGACGCGGGAAAACTCGTTCACGCCAGACAGCACAAACATCAAGGCCACAAGCCACCACAGATCGCGCCGGCTTGTGTTGCGCACCAGCGTCCTCAGGAAGGGAACGAACAGGTACAGGCACAGGATCATGTACAGGAACCACAGGTGGTAGTGAGGCCACCCTCTGGCAACGCTGTGCAAGACATCCATCGCGCGCAGCTCGGCCAGGGCACCCCGGTGGTTCCAAAGAATGTAGACAGCACTCCAGAAGGCAATTGGCAGCAGGACCCGTGTCGCCCGCTTGCGGTAGAACTCGGCCACACCCTCGGTCTTGCGCGGGTCGAGCAACAACGCGCCGCTCACCATCACGAACACCGGCACACACCAGCGCACGAGGGCGTCGTACAGATTGCCGTACCACCAACCAGGGGAACCCAACGCCGCCAGAGTGACCACGCTGCCGACCACGTGCAGGACCACCACGGCCATGATGGAGACGACCCTCGCTACATCAAGCCAGATCATTGTTTCTAGGTCTTTGGCGTGACAGTGCTTTTTTATTCCCACTCGATCGTCGCTGGCGGCTTGCTGCTCACGTCGTACGTTACGCGGTTGATGCCGCGGACTTCGTTAATGATGCGGCCTGACACCTTCTTGAGCAGCGCATAGGGCAGTTCAGCCCAGTCGGCGGTCATGAAGTCGCTGGTCTGCACGGCGCGCAGGGCCACCACGTAATCGTAGGTGCGGCCATCGCCCATCACGCCCACGCTCTTGACGGGCAGGAAGACGGTGAAGGCCTGGCTGGTGAGGTCGTACCAGGTCTTGCCACTGGCTTCGTCACGGAAGTTGCGCAGCTCTTCGATAAAGATCGCGTCGGCACGGCGCAGCAGGTCGGCGTATTCCTTCTTCACCTCGCCCAGAATGCGCACGCCCAGGCCGGGGCCAGGGAAGGGGTGTCGGTAGACCATTTCGGGCGGCAGGCCCAGGGCAACGCCGAGTTCGCGCACTTCGTCCTTGAACAAATCGCGCAGGGGCTCCAGCAGCTTGAGGCCCAGTTGCTCGGGCAGACCGCCCACGTTGTGGTGGCTCTTGATGGTGACGGCCTTCTTGCTCTTGGCCCCGCCGCTCTCGATCACGTCGGGGTAAATCGTGCCCTGCGCCAGGAAGGTGGCACCCTTGTGGCCCCCGTCGCCCGCCTTCAGTTTCGCGGCTTCCGCCTTGAACACGTCCACGAACAGGCCGCCGATGATCTTGCGCTTGGCTTCGGGGTCGCTCACGCCCGCCAGCTTGCCCAGGAACAGGTCGCTCGCATCCACGCGGATCACTTTGGCGTGCAGCTTGCCGACGAACATGTCCATGACCATGTCGCCTTCGTTCAGGCGCAGCAGGCCGTGATCGACGAAGACGCAGGTCAGCTGGTCGCCAATGGCGCGGTGGATGAGCGCGGCGGCCACGGACGAATCCACACCGCCCGAGAGACCCAGGATCACTTCTTCATCACCCACCTGCTGGCGGATCTGCTCCACAGCTTCGGCAATGTGGTCACGCATCACCCAGTCGGGACGGGTGCCGCAAATGCCGAGCACGAAACGGTCAAGCAGCGCCCTGCCCTGCACGGTGTGCGTGACTTCGGGGTGGAACTGCACGGCGTAGAAGCGGCGATCTTCGTCGGCCATGCCGGCGATGGGGCAGCTGTCGGTGCTGGCCATGAGCTTGAAGCCCGGGGGCAGCTCGGTGACCTTGTCGCCGTGGCTCATCCACACGTTGAGCATGCCGTGGCCTTCAGGCGTGGTGAAGTCGGCGATGTCCTTGAGCAGTGCGGTGTGGCCGCGCGCGCGCACGGCAGCAAAGCCGAACTCGCGCTTGTGGCCCATTTCGACCTTGCCGCCCAGCTGCTGCGCCATGGTCTGCATGCCGTAGCAGATGCCCAAAACGGGCAAACCCAGATCGAACACCGCTTGCGGCGCGCGGTCGGTGGTGTCTTCGGTCACGCTGGCGTGGCTGCCCGACAGGATGATGCCCTTGAGCGAACCGTCCTTGGCATAGTCGCGCACCCATTCGTCAGTCACATCGCAAGGGTGCACTTCGCAGTACACGTTGGCCTCGCGCACGCGGCGGGCGATGAGCTGGGTGACTTGCGAGCCGAAATCGAGGATGAGGATTTTCTGGTGTTGCATGGTGGTGGTCCGTCAGAGACGGGAGAGGTCGAGAAGTGGGACACCGCTGCGCCGTGCGGCAGCGGCCTGTTGGGGATCAAAGGTGGCCAGGGGCAAGCGCAGCGAGCGGGCGAGCCACAGATAGGCCGCATCAAAGGTGGGCAGGCCGGTCTCCAGTGCCACGTCGAGCACGGCCTTGTGCTGGGCAGGGGCCAATTCATGGAGCTCTACCCGGTGACGGATGGCTTCGAGTACGCCCCATAGGCCTTCGACGGATGTGGCGGGGATGCGCCCGCTGTTCACGCCACTGGCCAGGATGTTGTGGCACTCCCAGTGCCAGAGGTTGGGCGCCTGGGGCTCCACCTCATCGCGGCGGATCAGGGTGTAAAGACGGCGGGTATGTTCGCTAGCACTGTCAGGCAGCAGCCAGGCGGCGGTGACCGAGGCATCCAGCACGAAGGCGGTCATGCGTTACTCCGACCTGTGCGACGCAGGCAATCCACCGTCGATGAACCTGCGGGTTGAATGCTGGCATGAAGCGCATCCATCTGGCCCAGCTCGCGCGCAATCTGCTCGTCAGAAATCACTGGGCGCCGACGCACGGGAAGCATGCGCACCACCTCTTTGCCATGGCGGGTGATGCGCACTTCCTCGCCCTGCTCGACCAGTTCGATCAAGGCAGAGAACCTGCTTTTCGCTTCGTAGATGCCAACGGACTGCATAAAGTAAAAAGTCTGGCCTGAATGATGAATTCAGACCAGACTATATCAGTCTGACCAGATTTTTTCAATCAGGCCAGACTCGGCATCTCCCAAGGTGGATCAGACCCAGACCCTGCTAACGCCCGCGATCCAGGCTAGGGCAGCCGCGCAAGGGCCGCCTAGCTGCGCAGCGGCGCTTCGCTTGCGTGCACTGGCTGCGTCTCCCTTCCCGAATGGCGCAGCCATTCGAGAGAAGGGGGAAGGCGCGAAGCGACTCAGGGGGTTGTCCCTTAATCAGCGCGGTAGTTCGGCGCTTCCTTGGTGATCTGCACATCGTGCACATGGCTTTCGCGGATACCAGCCGTGGTGATCTCGACGAACTCCGCTTTGTTGTTCATCTCTTCGATCGTGGCGCAACCGCAGTAGCCCATGGAGGCACGCACGCCGCCCGCCATCTGGTAGACGATGGAAACCATGGAGCCCTTGTAGGGCACGCGGCCTTCGATGCCTTCAGGCACGAGCTTGTCAGCGTTGGGGTTGCCGGTGCTCGATTCCTGGAAGTAGCGGTCCGCACTGCCCTGCTGCATGGCGCCAATGGAGCCCATGCCGCGGTAGCTCTTGTAGCTGCGGCCCTGGAACAGGATGACTTCGCCGGGCGCTTCTTCGGTGCCTGCAAACATGCCGCCCATCATCACCGTGCCTGCGCCAGCGGCCAGGGCCTTGGCGATGTCGCCGCTGTAGCGGATACCGCCGTCGGCAATCAGTGGCACGCCTGTGCCCTTGAGGGCCGTGGCGACGTTGTCGATGGCCATGATCTGGGGCACGCCCACACCGGCCACGATGCGGGTGGTGCAGATGGAGCCAGGGCCGATACCGACCTTGACGGCATCCGCGCCCGCCTCGACCAGCGCCAGGGCCGCCGCGCCGGTGGCGATGTTGCCGCCGATCACGTCGATCTGCGGGTAGTTCTGCTTGACCCAGCGCACGCGGTCGATCACGCCCTTGCTGTGGCCGTGGGCCGTGTCCACCACGATGGCGTCCACACCGGCCTTGACCAGCGCTTCGACGCGTTCTTCGGTGCCCTCACCCACACCCACCGCTGCACCTACGCGCAGACGGCCAGCGGCATCGCGGGCCGCATTGGGGAAACTGGTCTGCTTGGTGATGTCCTTCACCGTGATCAGGCCCTTGAGCTCAAAGGCGTCGTTCACGACCAGGATGCGTTCGAGCTTGTGCTTGTTGAGCAGCGCCTTGGCTTCGGCCGGCGTGGTGCCCTCTTTTTCATTGACCGTGATGAGCTTCTCGCGCGGGGTCATGATCTGGTGGACCTTGACGTCGTAACGGGTCTCGAAGCGCAGGTCGCGGCCGGTGACGATACCCACCACCTTGCCGCCGTCGCACACGGGAAAGCCCGAAATGCCGAGCTGTTCGGACAACTGCAGCACCTGCAGCACCGTGTGCTCGGGCGTGATGACCACGGGATCACGCAACACGCCAGACTCGTAGCGCTTGACCTTGGCCACATGAGCAGCCTGCTCCTGCGCCGTGAGGTTCTTGTGCACGATGCCGATGCCGCCCTCCTGGGCAATGGCAATGGCCAGACGCGCCTCGGTCACGGTGTCCATGGCGGCGGACACGAGCGGCAGGTTCAGTTGGATATTGCGGGAGAGTTTCGTCGCGAGGGACGTGTCCTTGGGCAGGACCTGGGAGTACGCTGGCACCAGCAACACATCGTCGAAGGTGAGCGCTTTTCCAAGAAGGCGCATGAGAAAGCTCCAAAAGACGGATTGTACCCGCGCCGCGTGTGGTGAAAACGCGCCCGCCCGTCTTCAACGCACTGGCGGGGGGTGAGTCACATGGATAAACTTGTCCGCATGAAAATGCACAAGCTTCTCCTGCTGGCCGTGGCCTGCACCTGGGCCATGGGCGCGGCGGCGCAATGGCAGTGGATCGACAAGGACGGCCGCAAGGTCTTCAGCGACCGCCCTCCACCCCAAGATACCCCGGAAAAGAACATCCTGAAGCAGCCCGGTGGCGGGATTCCGCGTTCAGCACCCGCTCCAGTGGCAGCCGCGCCAGCGGAAGGAACCCCTGCGGCCACAACCACCGCTGCCGCCTCGGCCACCAAGCCTGCCGCCAGCGCGCCGGGTACCGGCAAAGACAAAGCCCTGGAAGAGAAAAAAGCCCAGGCAGAAGCGGCCGAAGCGGCCAAGAAAAAAGCAGACGAAGAAAAGCTGGCCAAGGCCAAGGCAGACAACTGCACGCGCGCGCGCCAGGCCAAGGCAGCGTTTGACTCGGGCAAACCCATCACCCAGTCCAACGCGCAGGGCGAGCGCATCTTCCTCGACGAAGCTGGCCGGGCGGCGGAATCCAAACGCATCGACGGCATCATTGCCGCCGACTGCAAGCGCTAACCCGAGCCACCCAAGGCGACCTCAGTAGCCCGACTTACCCCCAGGCCGCTGGCGTGCAAACAGCCCCGTGGTCCGCGCGCCCTGCCGTGCAAAACGTTCACGGCGGGCCACCTTGGGGTCCACTTTCAGTGGGCGGTAGACCTCCACACGGTCCAGATGCCTGACTGCGGCGTCAGGCAACACTGCACGCCCCCAGATGCCCAGGGTCGGCCGGTCTGCACTGCCCTGCGGCCCCAGTGCGCCATCCGCCCCACACGCCCGCAACGCATCAGCCACGGTGGCACCTTCGGGCAGCTGAAGTACCCATTCCTGCGTTTTGCGAGGAGCAATACAGACCACCACCGTGACCTGCACAGTGCTCCCCGGCACCCGCTCAGCCATACACCTGCTCCGCACGCTTCACAAAGGCATCGACCATGCTGCCAGCGATGCGGTCAAACACCGGGCCTACGAGCGCCGCGAGCGTGGCACTGTCAAAACCGTAGTTCAGCAGCAATTCCACCTTGCATGCGCGCTGCGAACCGTCGCCCACCGGGTGGAAGTGCCAGTCGCCATCCAGGCGCGAGAACGGCCCTTTGATGAGATGCATCTGCACGCGCCGACCTGCCTCGTGGGTATTGCGCGTCACAAAGGTCTGGCGGATGCCGCTGAACGCGATGCCCACTTCGGCGGTCATGCCGTCCTCGGTCTGCTCCAGCACGCCCGCGTGATCGCACCACGGCAGAAACTGGGGGTAGTGTTCCACCCCGGTGACCAGGGCAAACATTTCTTCGGGGCTGTACCAAATGAGGACGGACTTGTGAACGGTTTTCATGCAGACTGTGCCTGGCATCGGTGTGCGCCAAGCGGAGGAAATTAGAATCGCTGCCAGCGACACCCACACATTGTAGGGAGGCCTTTTAACTCCCGGTTTGTGCCGCATCTACCTCTTCATGGCCAAAAAACCCGATCCTACGTCCCGCATTGCCGACAACAAGAAAGCGGCCTACAACTATTTCTTCGAGGAACGCCACGAGGCGGGCATGGTGCTGCACGGCTGGGAGGTCAAGGCCCTGCGCGAAGGCAAGGTGCAGCTGACCGATGGCTACGTGCTGATCCGCGATGGCGAGCTGTATCTGCTCGGCTGCCTGATCCATGCGCTCAAGACCGCCTCCACCCACGTCAACCCCGAATCGGCGCGCACCAAGAAACTGCTGCTCAAGAAAGACGATATCAAGCGCCTGATCGGCAAGGTCGAGCAAAAGGGCTACACGCTGGTGCCGCTCAATCTGCACTGGAAAAACGGCTTTGTGAAATGCGAAATTGCCCTGGCCAAGGGCAAGGCTGAGCATGACAAGCGCGACACCATCAAGGACCGCGAAGGCAAGCGCGAGGTGGAGCGCGCCATGAAAAGTCGCAGCCGCTGAGGCATGCGTCCGATGCGGTCTGGGCTCACCCCGCCCAGCCCTTGAGATTTTTTTTGCGACGCCGTGGAATAAACCGCTGCGCCCATGTGTTTGTCCCGGTGCAAGGCAGCATTCGCCTCCGCCTGCACCACACCCTGGAGAAACCCATGAAAAAACTGATCTCGATGGCCGCCTTCGTCGCAGCAGCCGGATTGGCCGGCTGCGCCACCATGAACGACTCGCCCGTGAAGACCATGGACGGCGTACTGGTCGGAGCGGGCGGCATGACGCTGTACACGTTCGACCGCGACGCGGCAGGCAGTGGCAAGTCGGTGTGCAACGGCCCCTGCGCCACCAACTGGCCACCACTCATGGCCAGCAAGGCACCCGGTGGCGACTACAGCGTCATCACCCGTGACGATGGCAAGACCCAACTGGCCTACAAGGGCAAGCCGCTCTACTACTGGATCAAGGACACCAAGCCCGGCGACAAAACCGGCGACGGGGTGAACCAGGTCTGGCGCACCGCACGGCCCTGAGAACCCTTCAACGCCGCACAGGCCCCACACGGCATGAACCGCACCCAGGTCATCGAACAACTGCCCGGCCTGCGCCGGTACGCGCGGGTGCTCACAGGCGATGCCTGGGCGGCCGATGATCTGGTGCAGGACACGCTGGAACGTGCCTGCAGCAAGTGGTTGCTGTGGCGCACGGGCAGCGACCTGCGCGCGTGGTTGTTCACTCTGATGCACAACCTGTACCTCAACCAACGCCGTGCGCTGCCCGCGCTGGCGCAGGTGGACATCGACGACATTCACGACCAGTTGCCGGGTGCCCGCGCTCCCTCGGATGACGCCCTGGATCTGGAGCGCTGTCTGCAGCGCCTGCCCGCCGACCAGCGGGCCGTGCTGCTGCTGGTGGCCATGGAGGACATGAGCTACGAGGACACCGCGCGCATTCTGGGCATTCCGGCAGGCACTGTGATGTCACGCCTGTCCCGCGCCCGCACGCGCCTGCGCGCGCTGATGGACCGAGAGCCCGCGCCCAGCCCTATACCGGCTGCCCACGCAGACGCACCCGCAGCAGGCGCTGTGCCTGTGCTGCGTCGCCTCAAATAAAAAAGAGCCATGACCCGCCCCCCCACCATGGACCCGATCCACCCTGCCCCCCACCCACGCGCTGGCGAAAGCAGCACCTGGCACGCCCTCGTGGACGGCCAATTGCCGCCCGCACGGGCGCAGGCGCTGCGCGAGCAATTGCAGGATGATCAGGAAGCGCAGGCCACACTGGCGCACTGGCAGGCACAGCGAGAGCAGCTACACGCCCTGCACCAGGACCTGCTCCACGCCCCCGTGCCCGATACGTTGATGGCCGCAGCATTGCGGGCCACGGACCGCCGGGAGCAGCAGGCGCAGTGGTGGCGTTGGAGTGGCATGGCCGCCTCCGTGTTGCTGGCCTTTGTGCTGGGGTGGACGGGACGCGGCCAGTGGCCCGCCGTGGCGCCCGGCAAAACGCTGGCGACGGGCAACGGCACCACGCTGCTAGCTGCCGAACCGGCACAACGCTTCGCCCAGCAAGCCGCAGTCGCCCACGCGGTGTACCAGCCCGAAGTCCGCCACCCCGTGGAAGTTACAGCCGCCCAGCAGGACCACCTGGTGCAATGGCTGTCCAAGCGGCTGGACCGCCCGCTCAAGGTTCCCGCGCTGGGCGCGCAGGGTTATGAACTGGTGGGCGGTCGCTTGTTGCCTGGCGACACCGGGGTGCGCGCGCAGTTCATGTACCAGAACAGCGCAGGCCAGCGCATCACGCTGTACCTGGGCGCCTTGGCTGCGGCATCCACCAGCCCTGGCCCCGCCAGCGACAACACGCCCCGTCCACAGCCACCGACCACCGCAAGCGCGACCGCATTCCAGTTCACGCAAGAAGGCCCGGTGCCAGGCTTTTACTGGACGGACGCGGGCTTTGGCTACGCCTTGAGCGGACAGCTGTCGCGCACCGAGCTGCTGAGCTTGGCGACAGCGGCGTACCAACAGCTGAACCCCTGACGCGCCGCCAGGGACTCTCCGGGTGGACTGCCCGGCTACAACCTTTGCCGATCAGGACAAATGGGCCAGCGGGTGGGCGTGTGCAGGCCAGGGACTGGTGAAGAACTGCGCCACCATATCGGGCGTCACGTCTTCGATGCGGCCAGGGTTCCATTGGGGCGCATGGTCTTTGTCCACGGCCAGGGCTCGGATGCCCTCCACCGTTTCGCTCTGGCCGGGGCGCAGAAAGAAGCAGTGGCGCACCATGTCGCGCTCCATGCGCAGGTCGTCGGCCAAGCCCATGTCCCGTGCGCGGCGGATTTGTTCCAGCACCACGTGCAGCATGAGGGGCGAGCGCTTGCGCAGCGTGGCCGCCGTGGCGCGTGCCCAGTCACTGTCGGCCGCTTCAAGCGCCGCCACGATCTCGCCCACGCTGCCCAACGAAAAATATTGGTCAATTTGGCCCCTAGCGCTTTTCTGCAAAGCGCTAGCAGCTACAAATTTGGAAGCAACATAGTCTTTGACGGCAGCACCGCTGGCAAAGCTCTGGGTGCCCAGCGCCTCCCACACGGCCGCTTGCTGGTCAACAGGCAGACAACCGTCCGCCAACCGGTTTTCGATGGCATCACCGGCGCCAATGGTGTCGCCGGTGAGCGCCAGCCATTCGCCCACACGACCGGGACACCGGCTCAGAAAATAGCCGCCCCCCACATCCGGGAACAGGCCAATGGCCGTCTCCGGCATGGCCATCTTCGTGCGCTCGGTCACCACGCGCAGGGCGGCGCCCTGGCTGATGCCCATGCCGCCGCCCATCACGATGCCGTCCATGAAGGCGATGTAGGGCTTGGCGTAGTTGTGGATCAGGTGGTTGAGCGCGTACTCCTCGGTGAAGAAGTCCTCGATCAGCGGGTTGCCCTGGCTGCCCGCCTGGTGCAAAAAGCGGATGTCTCCACCGGCGCAGAAGGCACCAAACGGGCCTTCCTTGTTGCTGCCACGGATGGCCACGGCCAGCACCCGCGCATCGTTTTTCCATGCCAGCAAGATGCCCATCAGGTCACGCACCATGCCCAGCGAGAGGGCATTGAGCGCACGCGGGCGGTTCAACGTGATGAAGCCCACCTGGCCTCGCACTTCACTCAACACATCAGGCAATACCGTCTCCGTCATTTTTGTTCCTTCCAACCCAACAGTTCATTAAAAACCAGCGCGCCGATCACGAGCACGCCTCCCGTCAGCACCGCCGGAGCAGGCTTTTCGCCTGCGCCCAGCCAGGCCAGCAAAATTCCAAAGATGACTTCGAGCAAGCCGAGCAACGCCATCTCTGGTGCCTTGAGCACCCGGCCGCAGCGCACGGCCAGCACACAAGGGATGGCCAATTGCACCACGCCCAACAGCGCCAGCAGGGCCAGGTCATGCCCTGAAGCCTGAAAAGGCAGCGCCAGCGGCAACGTAGCCACCACCGAGATCACCGCGCCGACCAGCACCGCAGGCACCAGGTCCACCGCATGGCCGTGGCGCTGCGAATGCTGCACCACCGTCCAGTTGATGGCGGCTGCCACCGGCACACACAGCGCCACCAGCGTACCTGCCAGGGGCAGGCCCGCCATCTGCGAACCATACATCCACCCAATGCCCAGCCCCGCCACGGCAATCGCGGCCCAGGTGCGCGGGGCGATGTGGTGGCCAATGAAAACCCTTGCAAACAGCGCGGTGAGCAGCGGCCCCACAGCCATCGTGACCAGCACATTGGCCACCGGCATGAGCACCAGCGCCACCATGAATGCCGTGAACATCACGCTCCAGCACACGCCAGAGATCCACAGCGCACGGCCGCTGTGGCGCATGGAGGCGAACACCGCCCTGCCCTGCAGCGCAGGCAGGATGACCAGCAGCGACAGCAGCGTGAAGAAGCTGCGCCAGAAGGTCACCTCAAAGCTCGCCGCATGCTCCAGGTGGCGCGTGACCACACCGGCAATGGACCACATGAGGGTCACGGCCACCATCAGCGCCACGGCACGGGAATGTGTCAATTTCAACAGAGGCTCCAGGATTCAGACGGCAAAAAGGCCACTGCGTCGCAGTGGCCCCTTTTTGAACGTGCTCTGAGCGCTTCTCTGAACGCTCCGCCGATCAGGACCGTGCAGCGCGCTTGCGCTCGTTCTCGGTCAGGTGGCGCTTGCGCAAGCGCACAGACTTGGGCGTGATCTCGACCAGTTCATCGTCCTCGATGAATTCCACGCCGTATTCCAGCGTCAGGTCGATCGGGGGCGTGATCTTGATCGCGTCTTCCTTGCCAGAGACACGGAAGTTGGTCAGCTGCTTGGTGCGCGTGGCGTTCACGATCAGGTCGTTGTCGCGGCTGTGGATGCCCACGATCATGCCTTCGTACACGGGGTCGTTCGCCTTCACGAACATGCGGCCACGGTCGTCCAGCTTGCCCAGGGCGTAGGTGAAGATTTCACCATCGTCCATGGAGATCAGCACACCGTTCTTGCGGCCGCCGATGTCGCCCTTGTGCGGCTCGTAGCTGTCGAAGATGTTGGAGATCAGGCCGGAACCACGTGTCAGGTTCAGGAATTCGTTGGTGAAACCGATCAGGCCACGTGCGGGGATGCGGTATTCGAGGCGTACGCGGCCACGGCCGTCGGACTCCATGTTCACCAGCTCGCCCTTGCGCTCGCCCAGGGCCTGCATCACGCCGCCCTGGTGGCCTTCTTCGATGTCCACCGTCACCAGCTCGATAGGCTCGTGCTTCACGCCGTCGATGTCCTTGAACACCACGCGGGGCTTGGACACCGCCAGCTCGTAGCCTTCACGGCGCATGTTTTCCAAGAGGATGGTCAGGTGCAGTTCACCCCGGCCCATCACTTCGAAGATACCTTCTTCATCGGTCTCAGACACGCGCAGGGCCACGTTGTGCTGCAGCTCCTTTTGCAGACGGTCCCAGATCTGGCGGCTGGTAACGAACTTGCCTTCGCGGCCGGCCAGGGGCGAGGTGTTCACGCAGAAGTTCATGGTCAGCGTGGGCTCGTCCACCTTCAGCATGGGCAGCGGCGACGGGTTGGCGGGGTCGGTCACGGTCACGCCGATGCCGATGTCTTCGATGCCGTTGATCAGCACGATGTCGCCAGGGCCCGCCAGCGGCGTCTGCATGCGATCAAGGCCCTGGAAGGTCAGCACCTGGTTGACACGGCCCTTGACGGACTTGCCATCGGGGCCTTCCATGACGAGCACATCCTGGCCCGGCTTGATGGTGCCCTGGCTGATGCGGCCCACGCCGATGCGGCCCACAAAGGTGGAGAAGTCCAGCGCCGAAATCTGCAGTTGCAGCGGAGCGGCTGGGTCACCCGTGTTCGGTGGAACGTGCGAGAGGATCGTGTCGAACAGGGCCGACATGTCGGGACCCCACTGCTCGCCCGGCGCGCCTTCTTCCAGCGACGACCAGCCGTTGATGCCCGAGGCGTACACCACGGGGAAGTCGAGTTGTTCGTCGGTGGCACCGAGCTTGTCGAACAGGTCGAAAGCGGCATTCACCACCTTGTCGGGGTTGGCACCGGGCTTGTCCACCTTGTTCACCACCAGGATGGGGCGCAGGCCCAGAGCCAGGGCCTTCTTGGTCACGAAACGCGTCTGGGGCATGGGGCCTTCTTGCGCGTCGATCAGCAGCACCACGCTGTCCACCATGGACAGCGCACGCTCCACTTCACCGCCGAAGTCCGCGTGGCCGGGGGTGTCCACGATGTTGATGTGCGTGCCCTTCCAGCTCACGGCGCAGTTCTTGGCCAGGATGGTAATGCCACGCTCTTTTTCAATCGCGTTGTTGTCCATCACGGTGTCAACGACCTTTTCGTGGTCGGCGAAGGTGCCGGACTGGCGCAGCAGCTGGTCGACCATGGTGGTTTTGCCGTGGTCAACGTGGGCAATGATCGCGATATTGCGGATTTGTTTCGTCGTCATAGTTTTTCCAATGTGCCGCTGGCTTGAGGGTGCGGCATGCCTTCCAAAATTTGTTGAATTTCCAGCGGACTCAGGAGCCTGTCCGGCACCAGCTCCCCGCCCACGATGTGGCCCACCCCCAGCAGTGCCGGAGGATTCTCGCCGAACACCGCCACGGCACTGGCATCGGGCCAGGTGCCACGGCGACGCACGCCCGACAGGAATCGGGCTGCATTCTCGCCGTCCAGCGTGACACGCACGTGTTGTGCCAGCAGCGACTCGGGCGCCTCCAGGCTGGCCAGGCGCTCCGCCTCCGGCATGGCTTCCAGCTGGGCCAGCGTGACGCAGCGCTCCACACCGATTCCACCCGTGTCGATGCGGCGCAAGAAGGTCAGGTGCGCGCCGCAACCCAGCGCCGCCCCGATGTCTTCGCCCAGCGTGCGGATGTAGGTGCCCTTGCTGCAAGTTACTATTATTTTGATAGCTGCTTGCGCTTTATCTGTCTGCGTCAGGGTCAGTTTTAATGCATGAATGACGACATCGCGCGCCTCGCGCTCCACCGTGACACCTGCTCGCGCGTACTCGTACAGCGCCTTGCCGTCTTTCTTGAGCGCACTGTGCATCGGCGGCACCTGGCGAATAGGGCCTGTGAACTGCTCTTGCACGGCCGCAAGACGCTCAGGGGTCAGCTGTGCCAAGTCCACATCACAGCGTTGCACCACATCGCCTTCGGCGTCGCCGGTGGTGGTGGTGGTGCCCAGCAGTGCAACGGCTTCGTAGGTCTTGGGCGCATCCAGCTGCAGCTGGCTGAACTTGGTGGCCGCGCCAAAACACAGCGGCAACACGCCGGTGGCCAATGGGTCCAGCGTGCCGGTATGGCCCGCCTTTTCGGCGCGCAAGAGCCATTTCGCCTTTTGCAAGGCGTCGTTGCTCGAAAGGCCGAGCGGTTTGTCGAGCAGCAACACCCCATGCACAGGGCGCCGCTGCACCCTGGTGCGAGGCGCGTGCATGGACTACTCCTCTTTTGCGCGGGAAGAAACTGCCTTGGCGATCAAGGCATTCATGTCGGCCGCACGCTCGGAGGTGCGGTCGAACACGAAGTGCAGCGTGGGCACAGTGTGGATGTGCAGGCGCTTGAACAAGCCGTTGCGCAGGAAACCCGCAGCCTGGTTGAGCGCCGCCTGTGTCTCCACAGGGTCGCCCGTCAACAGGCTGAAGAACACCTTGGCGTGTGCGTAGTCTGGAGTGACCTCCACACCCTGCAGCGTCACCATGCCCACACGCGGATCTTTCAACTCGCGCGCGATCAACTCCGTCAGATCGCGCTGGATCTGATCGGCGACCTTGAAGGCGCGGTTGGGGGTGGAAGATTTCTTCGCAGCCATGTCGTCGTCACCGATGCCTTACAGCGTCCGCGCGATTTCCTTGATGTCAAAGAATTCGAGGTGATCGCCTTCCTTGATGTCGTTGTAGTTCTTGAGCTTGATACCGCACTCAAAGCCTTCCTTGACATCCTTGACATCGTCCTTGAGGCGCTTGATCGAATCGACTTCGCCGGTGTAGACCACCACGTTGTCGCGCAGCAGGCGGAAACGTGCGTTGCGATGGACCATGCCCGAAGTGATGTACGAACCGGCAATCGTGCCGATCTTGGTCGCAACGAACACCGTGCGGATCTCGGCGGTACCGATGATCTCTTCGCGCTGCTCGGGGGCCAGCATGCCGGACATCGCCACACGCAGCTCGTCCACAGCGTCGTAAATGATGCTGTAGTAGTGCAGATCGACGCCATTGCCTTCGGCCAGCTTGCGCGCACCGGCATCGGCCCGCACGTTGAAGCCGATCACGATGGCCTTGGAGGCGATCGCCAGGTTGATGTCGGACTCGCTGATGGCGCCCACGGCGGCGTACACCAGCTGCACCTTGACTTCGTCGGTCGAGAGCTTGAGCAGCGACTGCGCCAGCGCTTCCTGCGAACCCTGTACATCGGCCTTGACGATGATGGGCAACATCTTCACTTCGCCCGCCGTCATGTCGGCAAACATGTTTTCCAGCTTGGCGGCCTGTTGCTTGGCCAGCTTGGTGTTGCGGAACTTGCCGGCACGGTAGGTCGCGATTTCGCGGGCACGGCGTTCGTCCGTGAGCACCATGAATTCGTCGCCGGCCTGCGGCACTTCCGTCAGACCCTGGATTTCCACCGGGATCGACGGGCCTGCCGTCTTGGCGACCTTGCCGTTTTCGTCCAGCATGGCGCGCACGCGGCCATAGGTCTGGCCAGCCAGCACAATATCGCCCACCTTGAGCGTGCCGGACTGCACCAGCACCGTGGCCACAGGGCCGCGGCCCTTGTCGAGCTGGGCTTCGATCACCAGACCCTTGGCCAGTGAATCGACCGGTGCCTTGAGTTCCAGCACTTCGGCCTGCAGCAGCACTTGCTCCAGCAGGGTGTCGATGCCCATGCCGGTCTTGGAAGACACCGGCACGAAAGGCGAATCGCCACCGTACTCTTCAGGCACCACCTCTTCGACCACCAGCTCCTGCTTGACGCGGTCGGGGTTGGCATCGGGCTTGTCGGCCTTGGTGATCGCCACCACGATAGGAACACCAGCCGCCTTGGCGTGCTTGATGGCTTCCTTGGTCTGGGGCATGACACCGTCGTCGGCCGCCACCACCAGGATCACGATGTCCGTGGCCTGGGCACCACGGGCACGCATGGCCGTGAAGGCCTCGTGGCCCGGGGTGTCAAGGAACGACACCATGCCGCGTGGTGTTTCCACGTGGTAGGCACCGATGTGCTGCGTGATGCCACCGGCTTCACCCGCAGCCACCTTGGCGCGGCGAATGTAATCGAGCAGCGAGGTCTTGCCATGGTCCACGTGGCCCATGACGGTCACCACAGGAGCACGTGGCAACAATTCCACGTTCTGCTGGGTCGTATCGTCGTCGGTAAAGGCTTCTGGATCGTCCAGCGCTGCCACCACCGCCTTGTGGCCCAGTTCTTCCACCACGATCATGGCGGTGTCCTGGTCCAGCGGCTGGTTGATGGTGACCATCTGTCCCATCTTCATCAGTGCCTTGATCACTTCAGACGCCTTGATCGACATCTTGTGTGCCAGCTCTGCCACCGTGATGGTTTCGGGCACATGCACTTCAATGATGCGCGCCTCGACCGGTGCGGACTGCTGGTGATCGTCGCGATGGTCGCGGCTGTCGCCACGGCGGCCACGCGGGCCACCACGCCAGTTGTTGCGACCGACACCGCCGCTGCTGTCGCCACGGGTCTTGATTTCTTTCTTCTTGGCGGTGTCGTTGGCCCAGCTGGAGGACAGCTTGGCCGACTTCACTTCCTTGCCAGCGCCTGGCGCACCTGCGCCTGCCCCGGCAGTGGCGGGAGCGCCTGCGCGCGCCACACCGGTACCAACAGCCGGCTTGTGGAGGGTGCCCTTCTTGGCATCCCCCACGGCAGCGGGCTTGGCCACTGGCTTGGGTTCTTCTGGCTTCTTGGCCACCATGACCGCCTTCTTGGGCGTGGCCATCATGGACCGGATCGCAGCAGCTTCCGCTTCGGCCTTGCGGCGACGGGCGTCCAGGTCAGCAGCGCGCGCTGTTTCCTCGTCGGCGCGTGCCTTGGATTCAGCGGCAGCCTTTTCGCGGGCTTCGGTTTGGGCTGCATTGCGTGCAGCGGCTTCGGCCGCCTGCTCGCGGGTGGCCTCCTGCTTGACAGCAGAGGCTTGTGCCTTCTTCTCGGCTTCCTGGGCGGCATAGGCGGCAGCGCGCTCCTCAGCTTCACGCTCGCGCTTCTCACGCGCTTCACGCTCAGCACGCTTTTCGGCCAGCTCCGTCTCCTGGCGACGGATCAGCTCGGCCTGGCGGCGAGCTTCTTCCTCGCGGCGGGACAGTTCCAGGTCTTCGCTGGAAACAGAGGCCTCTTCCGCAGCGGCGGGCGCGTGGGATTCGGCAGATGCCTCGGCACCTTCGTCGCGCTGGATGAACGTGCGCTTCTTGCGCACTTCCACCTGGATCGTGCGGGCCTTGCCCGTGGCATCCGCCTGCTTGATCTCGCTGGTGGACTTCTTCACCAGCGTGATCTTCTTGCGGTCGGCCGAAGCCGTGCCGTGGCTGGCCTGCAAATAAGCAAGCAGCTTTTGCTTGTCCGACTCGGTCAACGCGTCGGAAGGGGCAGCCTTGCCCACGCCCGCAGCTTTGAGCTGGTCGAGCAGGGTTTCAGGCGATTTTTTGAGTTCGGTTGCAAACTCGGCGACAGTATTACTGGACATATGTGGTTCGTGCCTCCCTGACCTTTACTCTTGCCCCGCGAACCAGTGTTCGCGCGCCTTCATGATCAAGGCTTTGGCATCTTCTTCAGACTGTCCGGTCAGGTCGGTCAGTTCATCAATGGCCAGATCGGCCAGGTCGTCACGTGTGTGCACACCGCCTTCAGCCAACTTGGCAATCAGCTCGGGGGTGAGGCCTTCGAGGTCGCGCAGGTCCTGGGAGACCTCTTCCACGCTTTCCTCACGGGCGATTTCCATCGTGAGCAGCGCATCCTTGGCACGGGCACGCAACTCGTTGACGGTGTCTTCGTCGAAGCTTTCGATCTCCAACATTTCCTGCAGCGGCACATAGGCCACTTCTTCGAGGCTGTTGAAGCCTTCGGAGATCAAGATGTCGGCGATTTCCTCGTCCACATCGAGCTTTTCCATGAACAGCTTGCGGGCCGTGTCGGTCTCGTTGGCCTGCTTTTGCGCGCTTTCGGCGGCGTCCATGATGTTGATCTTCCAGCCAGTCAGATCGGACGCCAGACGCACGTTCTGACCACCACGGCCAATGGCGATGGCGAGATTTTCCTCGTCCACGACCACGTCCATGGCGTGTTTTTCTTCATCGACCACGATGGAGGACACATTGGCCGGGGCCAGGGCGCCGATCACAAACTGTGCAGGGTCTTCGGACCACAGCACGATGTCCACGCGTTCGCCAGCGAGTTCGTTGGTCACCGCATTGACGCGGGTGCCACGCACACCGACGCAGGTGCCAATGGGGTCCACGCGCTTGTCGTGGCTCAGCACGGCGATCTTGGCGCGCGAGCCGGGGTCACGGGCGCAGGACTTGATTTCCAGCAGGCCTTGTTCGATCTCAGGCACTTCGTTGCGGAAGAGTTCGATCATGAACTCGGGCGCTGAGCGCGACAGGATGATGGGAGCGCCGCGCAGCGTCAGGTCCACTTCCATGATCATGGCACGCACACGGTCGCCACTGCGCAGGTTTTCCTTCGGGATCATCTCGCCACGGCGCAGACGTCCTTCCACACGGCCGGATTCGACAATGATGTCGCCCTTGTCCATGCGCTTGACGGTGCCGGTAAAGATTTTCTCGCCGCGCGACATGAAGTCGTTGAGCAGCATTTCACGCTCGGCGTCGCGGATCTTCTGCAGGATGACCTGCTTGGCAGCCATGGCGCCGATGCGGCCGATCGGCACGGACTCGACACCTTCTTCGATGTACTCGCCCACTTCGATGTCCGGAATGCGGTCCTTCGCATCCATCAGCAGCTCTTCGGCCTCGGGGTTTTGCAGGCCGGCATCATCGGGCACCACCAGCCAGCGACGGAAAGTCTCATAGTTGCCGCTGTCGCGATCCACGGACACGCGAATGTCCACCTCGCCCTGGTACAGCTTCTTGGTAGCCTGGGCCAGGGCCGACTCCACGGCGCCCAAGACCACATCACGCTCCACGTTCTTTTCGCGCGAAATGGCCTCAACCAACATCAACAATTCGCGATTCATGCGACGACTCTCCTGTTTCAATCACCCGAAGGCGGAGGCTGCGCGCGGCTGCCACCCACCCCAATTTTTCAGCAGCCACTCAGGCGGGTGCCGCCCCAGCCTTGCCTGCACGCCCCTTGAAATCCACGATGGGCGCCAGGCGCACATCCCGAACCTCGTCCAAGGTAAAGCCCAGCGCCTGCAATGGGGCGGGCACACGTTTCTTGCTGACCCTTTGACCTGGCTTGACCGGCGGCTCGTCACTCCAGACGATCTGCCACCCCCCAGCCTCGGCGCGCTCCAGCGTGCCGCGAAATTTCTTGCGGGTGGCATTGACCTGCCCCGCCGCCGCCGCAACGCCGATGGGCGCCTTCAGGGTGACGTCAATGACCGAACCCTCGAAGCGAACAAAGTCTTGCTCATGGCGCAGAGGGCGATCGATGCCGGGGGACGACACTTCGAGGCGCTTGTACTCGACGCCATCGACCTCCAGCGCAAACTGCAGCTGGCGCGTGACCTTCTCGCAATCCTCGACGGTCACGAACTGATCAATCACGGGCTGGGGCGCATCAGCGGCCGGCTGCACCCAGGACAAGTCGATGGTGACGCGCAGCAAACCGCCAGCGGAGCGTTCGATCTCCACCAGGTCATACCCCAGGCCCGTCACAATTTGTTCAACGACTTGCTGCAATGCCACGTGTTCAGTTCAATCCCGGAAAAACAAAAAACCCGATAACCCCCGGAGACTCTTCCCCGACAGCTTCGAGCTCCAAAAGCGTTCGACCAAAAAAAACGGGCGGTTGGTACCCGCCCGTTTGGTCGTGAGAGTCGTATTGTAGCGCGCAAAGTGTTGATTTGCAAAGGCGCGGACGGGCAAAACTGTTGTCAACGCGCCCAGGCCAGTGTGCATGCGGCCTGCCGGACGATGTGGTGCCAAAACGGCACCTGGCGCTTATCCAATCGGCGCGAGCAGCTATGACAGTGATAGCGGCTGCAGCAGCTCAGCCAGATCGCCCTCGGTGAACAGCGGCTCCTTGCGTGCAGCGGAGTCGCTGTACAGACTGCCCGCCAGCTGCGCCTTGCGCTCCTGCAGCGCCAAAATTCGCTCTTCAATCGTGCCCTGCGCCACCAGTTTGATCACCCATACGCTCTGTGTCTGTCCAATGCGGTGGGCGCGGTCGGTGGCCTGGTTTTCCACCGCCGGGTTCCACCAGGGGTCGTAGTGAATCACCGTGTCGGCCTGCGGCAGGTTCAGCCCCACCCCGCCCGCCTTCAGGCTGATCAAAAACAGCGGCACCTGCCCGCTGGTGAACTGTTCGATGATCGCGTCGCGCTTCTGGCTCTGCCCCGTGAGCTTGACCCAGGGCAGGTTGCGTTTTTTCAGCTCGGCCTCGATCAGCGTGAGCATGCTGGTGAACTGCGAGAACAGCAAAATGCGCCGCCCCTCGGCCAGCATCTCGGGCAGCAGCGCCATCAGCTGGTCCAGCTTGGCCGATGTCTTGACCTTTTTGGCGGCATCTAGCGGCACAAGTTGCGGGTGGCAGCACACCTGGCGCAGCTTGAGCAGCGCATCGAGGATGGTGATCTGCGACTTGGCCAGCCCCTTGGTCTGCAAGGCTTCGCGCACGGTTTTTTCCATACCCAGGCGGATGGTTTCGTACAGATCGGCCTGCGTGCCGGTCAGTTCCACGGGCATCACCGACTCGACCTTGGGCGGCAGCTCGCCCGCCACCAGGGCCTTGGTCCTGCGCAGCATAAAAGGCGTGATGCGCGAGCGCAGCTGCGCCATGCGCGCGCCGTCGCCCTGCTTTTCGATGGGCGTGCGAAACACCTCCTTGAAGCGTGTCTGACTGCCCAGAAAACCTGGCATCAAAAAGTGAAACAGGCTCCAGATCTCGCCCAGGTGGTTTTCCATGGGCGTGCCCGACAGGCACAGCCGGTGGCGCGCCTGCAGCTGGCTGACCACCTGCGCGGCATGCGTGCTGGCGTTCTTGATGTTCTGCGCTTCATCCAGCACCACCAGGTGCCACTGGTGCGCCAACCAGCGCTCGCGGTCGCGCTGCAGCAGCGAATACGGGGCAATGACCAGGTCATGCTCGGTGACTGTATCTGCCATGCCGTGTCGGCCGGCGCCATGCAGCACCAGACAACGCAGCCCAGGGCAAAAGCGGGCCGCCTCGCGCTGCCAGTTGCCCATGAGGCTCACGGGTGCAATGACCAGCGCAGGTGCGGTCAGCCGCCCCGCGTCTTTTTCGACCTGGATGTGTGCCAGGGTCTGCAGCGTCTTGCCCAGGCCCATGTCGTCGGCCAGCACCCCGGCCAGTCCGTGGGCACTCAGAAACTGCAGCCAGTTCAGCCCCTGCTGCTGGTACGGCCGCAAGGTGGCCCGCACGCTGGCGGGCAAAGGCACCTCCGGCAAGGCGCCAACGCCCTGCAACTGAGCCACCATGGCGCGCAAGGCATCGGCGCCCTGCCACACCGCGCCCTCGCCCAATGCGGCGCTGGTGCGCAGCGCGTCCATGCGCGAGAGCTTGAGGCTCTCGCCCCTGAAATCGTGCGCGCGGTCGCCCACCAGGTCCAGCAAGGCGGCCATCCAGGGGCGCAGCGCGTCGGTCGGCACCCGCACAAAACCCGATGTACCCACACCCCGCAGGTAAGCAAACGGCGGCAGCTGCGGCTGTCCAGTGACGGGGTCGGGCGGCTGCTGGGCGGCAGCGGCGATCAGCAGGGGCAGCAACGGCAGGATGTTGTGGCGCACGCCGTTGATTTCCATGCCCAGCGACAGCGCAAACCAGGGCGATGTGGCCTCATCTTCGCCACTGGGTTGCAGTGACACGTCCAGCGTGTCGGCATGGGTGATCCAGCCGTCCAGCGCCGCGTCCTGCCTAAGCACAAAACCGGCCTCGCGCAACACAGAAAACCCGTTGTCAAACCAGTGCATCCAGTCGTCCTGCGATTCCTCGCCGGGGATGCCGAACAGGCCATCGTCGGTGGCCAGCAGGCCCAGGTCCATCAGGCGTTCAATGGCATCCAGCTCGGCCGCCGCGTCGCGCTGCAGCAGCACCTGACTGCCGTCGGCGCCAGTCACCAGCACACTCAGGTCCTGCCCGGCCCACCAGCCCACATGGCCCTGGTAGTCAAAGCGCAACTGGGCGGTGATGAGGCCCAGGCCCGGCACATCGGCTTCGGGCACGGGCGCCAGGTGCAGGCGCGCCACGGGCCTGACGCCCTGCACGCGTGTGAGAGGGCTGAGCACCGGCGGCAGCGGCAGCATGCCCCCAAGGCGGCTCGCCACCTCGGCATGGTGTTTTTGCAGCGCGGCGGCGGCGAGCGGAGGCGCCTGCAGCAACAGTTCCAGTTGTTCGGGGCTCAACCCCTCGGCCGACACGGGGCCGCAGAGGCCCTGATCGACATCGAGGTACAGCGGCGGGTGGTTGGCGCACAGCGTGGCGCTGGGGCTAGGCAGGCGGGCCTGCAGGGTCCAGGCACTGTCGCCACCATCGCCGCCATTACCACCACCAGATATGGCTGTTTCTTTCCAGGCCCAGGTTATGGGCAGCGGATCGCCCCAGCGCAATGGCGCGCCCACCGTGGAGCCTCCCGCGTCGGCAAACAGGCGGCCCGTGGCGGCCGCCTGCTGCAGCGCCAGCAGGCCTACAGCTCCCTCCAGCACACCCGTCGGCGCGCCGCTGTAGGCCGAGTAGTAGCCCACGCTGCGCGGCATGGCACGCAGCAATTGCAGCAGCTGGCGGTCTGCATCCGTGGCGCGGTCATACACCGCCTGGCCAGAGCCAGGTTGGATCCGGACGGCCTTGGGCTTGGCCCAGCCGCCGGTGAGCTTGGGGTAGGACACCACGGCCTCGATCTGCAGCTGTGGCGCGCCGTTGCGCAGGCGCCCGATGGTGGAGAGCAGGTAGAGGTAACACTCCGGCCGGTCTGCCCGTGCGCCAGCCAGTCGCGGCGCGGCGTTGTCTGCCGCCAGATCCCAGTCGTTCAGCCAACGCACCAGGCGGGCCTCGGCCTCCGCGCGGGCCTGGGCGGCCACGCGCTCCTGCATGGCCTGCTTCGACCGGGGAGGTAGGGGCGCAGGCTTAGCCTGAGGGCCGGGGCGCACCTGCTGGGCCTTCAAGGTCAGGGCGACGGCATGTTTGCAGCCCTCACCCACCGGGCAGGAGCATTCGCCCGACCACGAGCGGACCTGGCCGTTGGGAGCCAGCACCAGTTCGACCGACAACACATAAGGCTCGTACTGCGTACCCTGCACTTCACCGCCGATGTGCCAGACGCCGGGGTCGCCCTCGGCCACATCGATGCGGACGACGGCGGACTGCCGAAACAGGCCTGCGCCGCGCGACCAAGCGCCTTGATCGCAGTGGGCCTGTAGCGAACTGAGGGAGAAGTACGGAGCGGTAGAGAGGGGCACAAAAATGGCAAAAAAAATGCCTCTAGCGCTTTTCCATCAAGCGCTAAAAGCTATTAAAAAGAGAGCATCAAAAACAAAAAACCGCAGCGTTGCGCTCACCGGCTGCGCGCAGCGCGCACACGCTCGAAGACGCTTTGTGCCTCCGACCCTGCGCTGGCACCACTGCCGGGGGTGGCCGCCTGCAGGCTGGTCAGCAGCCGCGCCAGCACGGGCGCCTGGGGCAGCAGCGGCCCCAGGAACAGCGCGCGCTGGCCGTCGGCAATCAGCAGGGTGGGAAAGGTTTCCACGTCCAGGTCGCCAGCCAGATCGGACTCGTCTTCGATGTCCACCCATTCAAAACGCACCTCCGGATGCGCGCGGGCCAATTCGTTGAACAGGGGGCGATAGATGCCACAGGTGCCGCACCACGCTGCGCACAGGCACACGGCCCACCAGCCACCGGGCGCGGCGGCCGCCGGGCTTGGCGGGGAGGACGGGGGCAGTGCGGCGGGGCTGGACATCAAACGGGCTCCTGGGGCTGGCGTGGCGGGAGCCCTGTGAAGACAGCAGGCCCCGCGCTACAAACCGCGCCGTTCGCGGGCGCGGTAAACCTCGATGGTACCCACACCCGGCGCCTGGTTGCCCCAGCTGTTGCGCACAAAGGTGGCCACCGCCGCCACGTCCTCGTCGGACAGAAACTGCTGGAACGGTGGCATGCCATGCGGGCGCGGGTTGCCCGCCGTGGCAGGCAGGTAGCCACCCTGCAGCACCACACGCACCAGGTTGGTCGGGTCGCTCAGCGTGATGGCGCGGTTGCCCGCCAGCGCCGGGAAGGCGCCGGGCTCGCCCTGGCCTTCGTCGCCATGGCATTGGGCGCAGTGTTGTTCGTAAACCTTGCCGCCACGCGCCATCGCGCTGGCCGGGGGCGCGGCTGCCGTGACTGGCGCCTTGCGCTCTTGCTGCGGCAAGGCCTGCAGGTACACGGCCATGGCGCGCACATCGGCATCGGTAAGGTACTGGGTGCTGCGGAACACCACTTCGGCCATGGGGCCCAGCGCCGAGCCGTGCGGGGCCACGCCGGTTTTCAGCAAGGCCACCACGTCTTCGGTTTTCCATTCTTTGACACCCGCCTCATGCGCAGCATTGAGCGCAGGGGCATACCAGTTCTGCACCGGGATCAGCCCGCCGGTAAAGGCCTTGGCGTCGGTGGTGGCGCCCAATGCGTTGCGCGGCGTATGGCAGGCGGTGCAATGGCCCAGGCCGTTGACCAGGTAGGCGCCCCGGTTGTATTCAGCCGACTGCGTGGGTTCGGGTTGAGGCGCCCCGGGCGTGAAGAACAGCGCCCTCCAAACACCCAGCGCCGCCTGCGTGTTGTACGGAAAACGCAGCGCGTGGTCGCGGTTGGCTTCAGCGGCGGCGGGCAGGCTGTGCAGGTAGGCAAAGATGGCGTCCGAATCCTCGCGCGTCACCTGCGTGTAGTTGGGGTATGGAAAGGCCGGATACAACAGCCGCCCGTCCTTGCTGCGGCCGTGGTGCATGGCGCGCCAGAACTCGGCAGAGGTCCAGCTGCCAATGCCATGCGCCTTGTCGGGCGTAAGGTTGGAGCTGTGCACCACACCAAACGGCGTCTCGATGCCGCGGCCGCCCGCAAACGGCGCACCGCCCTGCGTGGTGTGGCAGGCCATGCAGTTGCCCACGCGGGCCAGGTACTCGCCACGCTGAATCAATTCAGGTGTGCTCTGCAGTGTTTCGCCAGCGGGCAGAGGCTCTTCGCCGTGCAAGTTCAGGCTGATCAGCAGTGCTGCCGCAATGCCCAACGCGGCCAGAACGGAAGATATTGTCCAGAGGATGCGTTTCATCGGTGCATCCCTTCTCAACGTGCAGCCGCAGCGGCCACGGGTACTTCGGCCACACCACCGCAGCGCGCGGGCATCGCAGCAGGCAAGGTGCGGGCGGGCTTGCCCCCCGCCGCCACGGGCTGGGCGGCCAACCAGGCCGAGACAGCACTCACATCGTCGGGCGTGAGCTGGCGGGCAACGTCGGCCATGCAGTCGGGCAGATGCGCACGGCGCTGGCCGGTCTTCCAGGCGCCCAGTTGGCTGTTGAGGTAGTCGCGCGGCAGGCCTAGCAGTCCGGGTATGGACGGGGTCACACCCGTCATGGCTGCGCCATGGCAGCCCACGCAGGCGGGGATGTTGCGGGCCCCATCGCCCCCTTGCACCAGCTTGCGGCCTTGCTCCAGCACAGCGGCGGGCGCTTGTGGTGCGGGCGGCGGCGGGTAAGGCAAGTCCAGCGCTGCAAAGTGCTCGGCCATCTCGCGCAGGTAGTCGTCGGTCAGGTGTTCAATCAGGTAAGTCATCTGCGGGTAGCTGCGCCGCCCGTCCCGAAAGTTGAGCAGTTGGTTGGCCAGGTAGCCCGCCGGTTTGCCCGCAATGCGCGGAAAGTACCCATCTGGCGTGGCCCGGCCCTCTTTGCCGTGGCACGCGGTACAGGCCAGCACGCGCGAGGACATGGACGACACGGGCACCGTGGCCGCAGGGGTGGCAGGAGGCGTGCTGGCGGGCACCGTCTGGGCCGCAGCGCCAGCCGTCAACGCCAGCGCCACCAGGGCAGCCGCGCCGGGTGCGGAAAAAACAGGGCGCAGCAAGCCGCGCAGGCAATCGATCATGGGGATTTTTCCGTGGGGAAACGGTCGGCGGGCACCCACAAGCCGTGCGCTCGGGGCATGCACCAACACAAGCAGACACTCTACGCCCAGCGGCAAAAACAGTACAGATTCAGTTTCCTGTTAAAAATACAGATCAGTTTGACAAGCATCCAGCCCCACCACCCCAATGAAACGCTACGAACGCCACGCTGACACCATCGCGCAGCTCATCCACAGCGGCGCGCTGCGGCCTGGCGACCGCGTGCCTTCGGTGCGCGAGGCCAGCCGCACGCGGGGCATCAGCCCGTCCACTGTGTTCGAGGCGTATTACCTGCTGGAGGCACAGGGCCTCATCCACGCCCGCCCGCGCTCGGGCTACTACGTGAGCGCCCGGCTGCCCAGCACGGCCGAGGCCCGCCCCGCCGAGCCCCTGCCCTCGCAGCCCGCCGCCACCTCCACCGGCGTGGCGATCAGCGACCTGGTGTTCGAGGTCCTGGGCCTGGCCCGTGACCGCGATCTGGTACCGCTGGGCTCGGCCTTCCCGGGGCTGGAGCTGTTTCCGCTGGACCGCTTGGCGCGGTGCCTGGCCAGCGGCATGCGCAAGCTCGACCCGTGGAACATCGTGCAAAGCCTGCCACCGGGTGACGAACGCCTGCGCCAGCAGATCGCACTGCGCTACGGCCTGCACGGCATGGCGGTGGATGTGGAAGAAATCATCATCACCAACGGCGCGATGGAGGCGCTCAACCTCTGCCTGGAGGCCGTCACCCAGCCGGGCGACGTGGTGGTGGTCGAATCGCCCACCTTTTACGCCGCGCTGCAGGCCCTGGAGCGGCTGAACCTGCAGGCGCTGGAAATCGCCACCCACCCGCGCGACGGCATTGACCTGGCCGCGCTGGCCGAGGCGCTGGAGCGCCAGCCCCCCCACCAGCCCATCAAGGCCTGCTGGCTCATGCCCAGCTTTCAAAACCCTCTGGGTAGCCTGATGCCGGAGGACAAAAAACGCGAACTCGTGGCACTGCTCGCCCGCCACCAGATCCCGCTGATCGAGGACGACGTGTATGGCGAACTGCACTTCGGCCCCCAGCGCCCGCCGCCTGCCAAGGCGTTTGATGGCACGGGACTGGTCATGCACTGCAGCTCGTTCAGCAAAAGCCTGGCGCCCGGCTACCGCGTGGGCTGGGTGGCGGCGGGCCGCTTTGCCACGGCGGTGCAGCGGCTCAAGCTGATGACCACCCTATCAGCCGCCACACCATCGCAGCAGGCGCTTTCCGAATACCTGGCCCAGGGCGGCTACGACCGGCACCTGCGCGCGCTGCGCCGCAGCCTGGAACAGCAGCAGGCGATTGCGCTGGCGGCGGTGGCCCAGCACTTCCCGCGGGGCACGCGCGTGTCGCGGCCCGAGGGGGGTTACTTTTTGTGGGCAGAGCTTCCGCAGGAGGTCGATGCACTGGCGCTGCATCGTCAGGCACTCGCGCAGGGCATCAGCCTGGCGCCCGGGCAGATTTTTTCGGCCGACCGGCGTTTTGCGCACTGCGTGCGCATCAACTACGGGCACCCGGCACACGACCGCCTGCAACCCGCCCTGGAATGCGTGGGCCGTCTGGCAACTGTGCTGGCGGCCGAGGGTGCGCGCACACCCCCTGGTGAGCGCACCAACAACTCAAATCTATAGAGCGGCGACTGCAGCACAACCTGTCCGGCACCGAGACTGAGCTAAGCCGGGGCGAAAACAAAAAAGCACGCTGAGGATGCCCCTCAGCGTGCTTTACTTTGATAGCTACCCGCGCTTTATGGGCAAGCGCCAGGGCCTGTTTTTATCCATATCCCTCGTCGCTATCCCTCAGGCGGGGGCATGCCCGCTCAGAAGCTCTCCCATTCGTCGTCGTTGCCGCCCTTGGCTGCGGCTGCAGGCGCTGGCGCGCTGGCAACCGGGGGCCTGGTGCTGGCTGCAGGGGCGGCTGCGCTGGCCTTGGGCGCTGCCAGGCTGGCCTGGGGTTTGGCGGGCTTTGCGCTGCCGATCTTGCTGGCGCCTTTGGTCGCGCCTGCACTGCGTTGGGCGGTGAATGCAGGGGCAGCGATGGGCGCTCGGGGTGCCGGTGCTGGCGCGCTGCGCATGGCGTTGGCGTCGAGCTTGAAGACCGCCACGGCGTTGACCAGTTCGCCCGCCTGGGCGTTCAGGGCGCTGGCGGCGGCCGCCATTTCTTCCACCAACGCTGCGTTTTGCTGCGTGGCCTGGTCCATCTGCGTGACCGCTTCTCCCACCTGGCCCACTCCTGCGCTTTGTTCGCTGCTGGCGGCGCTGATCTCTCCCATGATGTCCGTCACTCTGCGGATGGAGGCCACCACTTCGGTCATGGTGGCCCCTGCCTTGTCCACGAGGGCCGTGCCTTGTTCCACGCGCTCTACGCTGGCGGTGATGAGGGCTTTGATTTCCTTGGCGGCTTCTGCGCTGCGCCCTGCCAGGCTGCGCACTTCACCGGCCACCACCGCAAAGCCCCGGCCTTGTTCTCCGGCCCGGGCGGCTTCCACGGCGGCGTTCAGGGCCAGGATGTTGGTCTGAAAGGCGATGCCGTCGATCACGCTGATGATGTCGGCGATCTTTCTGCTGCTGTCGTTGATGCCTTTCATGGTCTCGACCACTTCGGCCACCACCTCGCCGCCTTGCACGGCCACGGTGCTGGCGCTCACCGCCAGCTGGTTGGCGGCCCGGGCGTTGTCGGCGTTCTGGCGCACGGTGGAACCCAGCTCTTCCATCGAGGCTGCCGTTTCTTCCAGCGCGCTGGCCTGCTGTTCCGTGCGTGCCGACAGGTCGTTGTTGCCCGAGGCAATCTGTGAGCTCGCCGATGCAACCCCTTCCGCGTTCTGGCGCACAGAGCCCACGGTGTTCACCAGGCTTTGCTGCATGCGCTGCAAGGCGCCCAGCAGGTGGCCGGTTTCGTCCTTGGAACTCACGGTGATCTGGCCACTGAGATCGCCGCTGGCCACACGGTCGGCAGCCTCCACGGCCTGCGCCAGGGGGCGGGTGATGGAGCGGATGATGGTGATGGCGAGAAAGACGGCAATCGCAATGGCGAGCACGCCAGCGATCAACACATCCCGTTGCAGCGCAGCGGCGGCAGCTTCGGCCCGCTCACCTGCTTTGACCGTGGTCTGGGCCTGAAACTCAACCTGTTCGTCGATCGCAGCCTGGTAGGCCCGCTGTGCCGGGCGGTATTGCTCTTCCAGGAACTTGGTGGCTTCGTCCCTTTGACCTTGTTGGATCATCGTCAGATATTGATCCCTCAACTTCACGAAATCGGCACGCCGCTGCTGCATGCGCGCGAGGAGTTCCTTGCCTTTTTCAGAGGTGATCAGCGCATTCAAGGTTTTGTATTGCGCCTCCACGTCCACTGCGGCGGCAGATATCTGGCTTGTTGCCGACTTCACGACGGACTCCGTGGTGAAAATCGCCAGATTACGCACCTGGATGGCTTGCTCATTCACGCCATCAGTGAGTGCGCCCAAAGCCTTGGTAATGGGTATACGAACGTCAATCACGTCCTTCAGCTCTGCGCGCTGGCTCGCAGACTGGATCAGGCTGACCGCCCCCAGCGCGATGAGCAACAACACCATGACGGCAAACGCTACGGTAAGTCGGGTTGATATCTTCAGCTGATTCATCCTGCTTCTCCTCTGAACTGGTGGTGGTTTGAAGGTGGTTTTTTTGGCTGTCACCACCTTATCCGTGAGCGATCTTTGTCACCAGTGCTATTTCGCCGCAGCGCAGCAACTCCGGCCTGGGCGCCACAGATCACCCTGCACTCGCCCGGGCATTTATTGACAAAACGCCGCATCCGGTCGGTTCAGTGCGCTCCCCCCTGTCGCAGCCCCGGCCTGCCCGGTTGGGATTGGAGAGCTAGCTCCAGTCCCAGCCCCGGTGCGCAGGCAAAAAAATGCTACCTTCCACAGCGGCCCTACCGCCGGTGCGCCCCCGCTTTTGACTGACGATCCGATGCCCCTTTTCAGCAACAAAGAAACCGATCCCAACCACATCCCCGCCCCGGGCCTACCCCTGCTGGCGCTGGAGCTGCGGGCGCCCTGGGAGTTTGGCGCGGTGCTGCCCGCCTGGCCGGTGCTGCAGCGCGCCCCGCTGGGCGACGGCCACACGGTGATCGTGTTCCCGGGCCTCACGGCAGGTGACGCCACCACCGTGCCGCTGCGCCGCTACCTGGATTCGCGCAACTACGACACCCTGGGCTGGGGCCAGGGCCTGAACCTGGGCCCCCGCGATGGCGTGCTGGAAACCGCCAAGCGCCAGCTGCAGGAGGCAGCCCAAGCCAGTGGCGGCAAGGTGAGCCTGGTGGGCTGGAGCCTGGGCGGCGTCTATGCCCGCGAGCTGGCCAAGGAGATGCCCGACCTGGTGCGCTGTGTGATCACACTGGGCACGCCATTCGCAGGGCACCACACCTCGACCAATGCCTGGCGCATCTACCAGTTCGCCAGCGGCCGCAACATCGAGCGCGAAACCGAGAGCTACAACCTGCCCGAAGCGCCCCCCGTGCCCACCACCAGCATCTACTCGCGCACAGATGGCGTGGTGGCCTGGCGCGGCAGCATCCAGGCCCCGGCGGCGCACAACCCGCACACCGAAAACATCGAAGTGGTGGCCAGCCACTTTGGCATCGGCCTGAACCCCAGCGCCTGGTGGGCCGTGGCCGACCGCCTCGGACAACCGCATGGGCCGCAAGTGGTGTGGCAGCCTTTTCAGCGCCCCCGGGTTCCGGGCTTGCACCTGGTGTATCCAGATCCCCACCGCTAAGCGACTTGCGCGGGGCTATGCAGCCAATCAGCCCACAGAAATAGAAAACATAAAACAAAAAAGCACGCTGAGGATGCCCCTCAGCGTGCTTTACTTTGATAGCTACCCGCGCTTGATGGGCAAGCGCCAGGGCCTGTTTTTATCCATATCCCTCGTCGTTATCCCTCAGGCGGGGGCATACCCGCTCAGAAGCTCTCCCATTCGTCGTCGTTGCCGCCCTTGGCTGCGGCTGCAGGCGCTGGCGCGCTGGCAACCGGGGGCCTGGTGCTGGCTGCAGGGGCGGCTGCGCTGGCCTTGGGCGCTGCCAGGCTGGCCTGGGGTTTGGCGGGCTTTGCGCTGCCGATCTTGCTGGCGCCTTTGGTCGCGCCTGCACTGCGTTGGGCGGTGAATGCAGGGGCAGCGATGGGCGCTCGGGGTGCCGGTGCTGGCGCGCTGCGCATGGCGTTGGCGTCGAGCTTGAAGACCGCCACGGCGTTGACCAGTTCGCCCGCCTGGGCGTTCAGGGCGCTGGCGGCGGCCGCCATTTCTTCCACCAACGCTGCGTTTTGCTGCGTGGCCTGGTCCATCTGCGTGACCGCTTCTCCCACCTGGCCCACTCCTGCGCTTTGTTCGCTGCTGGCGGCGCTGATCTCTCCCATGATGTCCGTCACTCTGCGGATGGAGGCCACCACTTCGGTCATGGTGGCCCCTGCCTTGTCCACGAGGGCCGTGCCTTGTTCCACGCGCTCTACGCTGGCGGTGATGAGGGCTTTGATTTCCTTGGCGGCTTCTGCGCTGCGCCCTGCCAGGCTGCGCACTTCACCGGCCACCACCGCAAAGCCCCGGCCTTGTTCTCCGGCCCGGGCGGCTTCCACGGCGGCGTTCAGGGCCAGGATGTTGGTCTGAAAGGCGATGCCGTCGATCACGCTGATGATGTCGGCGATCTTTCTGCTGCTGTCGTTGATGCCTTTCATGGTCTCGACCACTTCGGCCACCACCTCGCCGCCTTGCACGGCCACGGTGCTGGCGCTCACCGCCAGCTGGTTGGCGGCCCGGGCGTTGTCGGCGTTCTGGCGCACGGTGGAACCCAGCTCTTCCATCGAGGCTGCCGTTTCTTCCAGCGCGCTGGCCTGCTGTTCCGTGCGTGCCGACAGGTCGTTGTTGCCCGAGGCAATCTGTGAGCTCGCCGATGCAACCCCTTCCGCGTTGCTGCGCACGCCGGACACCACGTGCGCCAGGTTGGCACGCATGTCACCGAGCGCGGTGAGCAACTGGCCCATTTCGTCCTTGCCGCCAGGCGGCACCTCGGTGGTGAGGTCGCCCTCGGCAATTGCGCGGGCCGCCCGCACAGCATGGTGGGCCGGCCGGGAGACGGTGCGCGTAATGCCCACACCCAGCAACGCCGCCAGCACCACACACACCGCCAGGGTGCCCAGCAGCCACAGGCGCGCCGTGGCGAATACTTCACGCCCTTCGGCACTGGCTTGCAACGCGGCCTCGGAATTGATCTTCTGCAGTTCGCCCAGCGTTTCTGCCGCGGCGACAAAAGCGGCTTCCGACTCGCCCGCATAGAGCATGCCCAGGGCGTCGCCGGTGAGTTCCAGCGTCTCGGCGTTGGTGAAGTCCACGCCCGAGGCGATCTCCAGCAATTTGGCCTGGAGCTTGATGTACTCGGCTTTGCGCTGCTTGTAGGCGGTATAGACCTCGCGCTCCTTGTCCATGTCGATGAGGGCCTCGTACGCAACCTCGACCTTGTCCAGATCCTTGTGGCGCAGGGTTACCTGCTCGGAAAACGCCTTGACTTCCGCCACGCTGCGCGAGGTGACCACCCCCGCCTCGGAGCGCCGCATGCGGTTGAGCAACACGCGCAGCTCCCCCGTTTGCGCCACGCTGGGCAGCAAGTTGGTGGCGATCTGGTCCGCCCCCTGGTGGATGCGGGACATCTGCACCAGCGCCATCACACCCAGCAAGGTGGTGAACAGCACCACCGCCAAAAATCCCGCTCCCAGCTTGACACCGATGCGCAGATCGGAAACTCTCATGGATCACCCTTCACATTGCGTTTGCCCAAAAGGCACTTCGACGCATGCCAATCTGTATTGCTCAGCACCGCATACTTGTAACCAAATGCAGTCTAGCAGTGCCTGCCGCGCTGCAAAGTGGGCTTTCCCCTTACAGAACAACACCGCGCGGCCAAAAAAAAGCATGCGGGCTTGTGGCGCGCATGCTTTGTCGGGGACGCTGGAAGGCTATTGTATTTGTAGCTAATCCCGCTTTATCAAAAAGCCCTGGAGGCTATTTGATGCCCAATTTTCTTCAGGCGTTCGACTTCTTGAAAGCCTCGATGCCGTCCGTGATTTCCTTCTTGGCGGCGTCAATGCCTTCCCAGCCCAGCACCTTGACCCACTTGCCCTTTTCCAGGTCCTTGTAGTGCTCGAAGAAGTGGGCGATGGCGTTGCGGCGCATGGCATTCACGTCGTCGATGTTCTGCCAGTGGTCGTACATGGGCAACACTTTGGAGGTGGGCACGGCAATGACCTTGCCATCCACACCGGCCTCGTCTTCCATCATCAGGATGCCCAGCGGGCGGCACGGCACGACCACACCGGGGTGCAGCGCGTAGGGGGTGATCACCAGCACGTCCACCGGGTCGCCGTCGCCCGACAGCGTCTGTGGCACGTAGCCGTAGTTGGTGGGGTAGTGCATGGCCGTGGTCATGAAACGGTCCACGAAGATCGCGCCCGATTCCTTGTCCACTTCGTACTTGATCGGGTCAGAGTTCATCGGGATCTCGATGACCACGTTGAAGGCTTCGGGGACGTTCTTACCTGGGGGGACGTTGTTGAGGGACATGTCTTTGGAGAGTGGTTTGTTGACGGTAACCCGCGAAGCGGCCGACGCTGACACAGCGCAACGAACCGTCGGGATTAACCCTGATTTTAGGCGCACGCCCCTTTCTGCCCGCTTGCAAACCGGCGTTTGCCTGTAAATTGGGTCTGTTGGCCAATCGACTCCTACCGTACAACGCACGGGGAGCACGAGGAAGCAACGCAGCGGGGATGCCACCGATGCGTTGGTCCCCCTCCGTGCAACACAACCCTAGGAGAATTGAATGGCTGCAAGTTCAGCACTGACATCCCCTCTCATCCTCGCCCTCGTTTGCGGGCTCATCGCGGTGGCCTACGGCATCTGGGCCCGGGGCTGGATTCTTTCCAAAGACCCGGGCAACGCCCGCATGCAGGAGATCGCCGCCGCCATCCAGGCCGGCGCGGCGGCCTACCTCGCCCGCCAGTACAAGACCATCGCCATCGTGGGCGTGGTGCTGGCCATCCTGATTGGCATCTTTCTGGACATGACGACGGCCGTTGGCTTCGTGCTGGGCGCCTTTCTGTCGGGGGCCTGTGGCTTCATCGGCATGAACGTGTCGGTGCGCGCCAACGTGCGCACCGCGCAGGCGGCCACCCACGGCATTGGACCGGCACTGGACGTGGCGTTTCGCGGCGGGGCCATCACCGGCATGCTGGTGGTGGGGCTGGGCCTCTTGGGCGTCACGGGCTTTTACTGGTTCCTGGCCGGCAATGGCAACCTCACACCCACGGCCAACCTGGCCACGCTGCTCAACCCGCTGATCGGCTTTGCGTTCGGCTCGTCGCTGATTTCGATCTTTGCGCGCCTGGGCGGCGGCATCTTCACCAAGGGCGCCGACGTGGGCGCCGACCTGGTGGGCAAGGTGGAGGCCGGCATTCCTGAAGACGACCCGCGCAACCCCGCCGTGATCGCCGACAACGTGGGCGACAACGTGGGTGACTGCGCCGGCATGGCGGCCGACCTGTTCGAGACCTATGCGGTGACGCTGATCGCCACCATGGTGCTGGGCGCGCTGCTGGTGGCCACCGCGCCCGTCAACGCCGTGGTGTACCCCCTGGCGCTGGGGGCTGTGTCCATCATTGCATCCATCATTGGCTGCTTCTTCGTCAAGGCCTCGCCCGGCATGAAGAATGTGATGCCCGCGCTGTACAAGGGCCTGGCGATTGCGGGTGCGCTCTCGCTCGTCGCCTTCTACTTTGTCACCGTCTGGATCATGCCGGACAACTCCATCACCGCCACCGGCAGCCAGATGAAGCTGTTCGGTGCCTGCGCCACCGGGCTGGTGCTGACGGCCGCGCTGGTGTGGATCACCGAGTTCTACACCGGTACGCAGTATTCGCCGGTGCAGCACATCGCGCAGGCGTCCACCACCGGGCACGGCACCAACATCATCGCGGGCCTGGGCGTGTCGATGCGCTCCACCGCCTGGCCGGTGATCTTCGTGTGCCTGGCCATCCTGTCGGCCTACCAGCTCGCGGGCCTGTACGGCATTGCGGTGGCGGCCATGTCGATGCTGTCCATGGCGGGCATCGTGGTGGCGCTGGATGCGTATGGCCCCATCACCGACAACGCCGGCGGCATTGCAGAAATGGCCGAGCTGCCCAGCAGCGTGCGCGACATCACCGACCCACTGGACGCCGTGGGCAACACCACCAAGGCCGTGACCAAGGGCTATGCGATTGGCTCGGCGGGCCTGGCCGCGCTGGTGCTGTTTGCCGACTACACACACAAGCTGGAGAGCTACGGCAAGGCCATCACGTTTGATCTTTCTGACCCGCTGGTCATCATCGGCCTGTTCATCGGCGGGCTGATCCCCTACCTGTTCGGCGCCATGGCGATGGAGGCTGTGGGCCGCGCGGCCGGGGCCGTGGTGGTGGAGGTGCGCCGCCAGTTCCGCGATATTCCCGGGATCATGGAGGGCACCGCCAAGCCTGAATACGGCAAGGCTGTGGACATGCTGACCACTGCCGCCATCAAGGAGATGGTGATCCCGAGCCTGCTGCCTGTGGTGGTGCCCATCGTGGTGGGCCTGCTGCTGGGGCCCAAGGCGCTGGGCGGTTTGCTCATGGGCACCATCGTCACCGGGCTGTTTGTGGCCATCAGCATGTGCACCGGCGGCGGCGCCTGGGACAACGCCAAGAAGTACATCGAGGACGGCCACCACGGCGGCAAAGGCAGCGAGGCCCACAAGGCCGCAGTGACCGGTGACACCGTGGGCGACCCCTACAAGGACACGGCCGGCCCGGCCATCAACCCGCTGATCAAGATCATCAACATCGTGGCGCTGCTCATCGTGCCGCTGGTGGTCAAGTTTCATGGTGGGTGAAGCCACAGCCCCGGTCTGACAAGCCGGGAATCCAGGTAAACAAGGGGCCGCGGGCCCCTTTTTGCCGCGTACCATGGCGGGCACCGGTTCCCGTCCTCCCAGAAGATGGCCTTGAAACACACCACACCGTCGGCCCCTGCCCCCTCCGCCAGCGACACCACGCCCTACCAGCACATCGTGCACGACGTGCTGGCACAGGCCCGGCCCCTGATGGAGCGCGTCGCCGAGGCCACGCGCATGTCCCTGCTCACGCGCCAGGACCAGGCCCGCACACCGGGCGAACACAACGCCATGCACGAAGCGCGGCAGCAGCTGTCGCGGCTCACGTCCGTGATGGGCGAGCGTTACCCCGACGCGCTGCGCAAGGCACTCGACCAGGAGGCGGCACAGAACCAGGAAAAACCCACACGCTCCCTGTTCACCGTCCATTTCGACGACCTTGAACTGATGGACGAGGCGCAGATCAACGACAGCGTGGAGCGCGCCCGCGCCCGGCAGGTGCTGATCTCGGCCGTGGAAGGGCCGCTGGCCGACCTCGACGCCCTGGTGTGCGCGGCCCTGGGCCTGGCCCGCGTTCAGCCGGAGCACAACCCCCTGCGCCCCGAAGTCTTTCTACAGGCGCTGCAGACCGTGGTGTCGCAGATGCAGGTCACGCCGCAGGTGCGGCACGACTGGATGGGCCCCATGGCCCAGGCGCTGGGCACGGAGCTGCGGGGGCTCTATCTGGCGCAGATTGATCGGCTCAAGCTCAGCGGCGTGCAGCCCGTGGGCTATGCGATGCGCCAGGCCGATGGCCAGGTGGTCTACGTGGCGCCCACCGAAGGCGGTGCATCCCCCGGCTTTGCAGCCGACAACGACCTGTCCGCAGCGGAAGGCCACGCCGACTCCCTGCTCACACTCGACCGCCTGCGCCGCCTGCTGCTGGGCGAGTTCAGCGAGAACCCGGCCCCCACGTCGGCGCCAACACACACGCCCTCCCCCCATTCAGACGAGAGCTTCGCGGACCAATTCGCACGCGAGTTCGATAACCCCAACCAGCTTCCCCCCATCGACCCACCCGCCACGGACTTCGCAGCCACCGTGCCCGCCGCCTTCGAAGCGCTGCAGGCCATGAACCAGGTCGGCCACATGATGGAGCGACTGGGGGGCCAGCGCCCGCAGCAGGTCGGCAGCAGCACAGAGGGCAGCCCTGCAGCCCCGCCGCGCAAACATTCCGGCGGACTGGGAGAGGCCTTGAGCATGGAGGTGGTGGCGCTGATGGTGGACAACATCGCGCGCGATGGTCGGCTGCTGTGGCCAGTGCAACAGTTCATCCGCGCGCTGGAGCCGGCCTTGATACAGCTGGCCGTAGCCGACCCCCGTTTCTTCAGCCACAAGGAGCACGCCGCGCGCCGACTGCTGCAAGACATCACCGACCGCAGCCTGGCCTTCAACAGCCCCGAAGCCCCCGGCTTCCAGAGCTTCATGCGCTCGCTCATGAACATCGCGGGCCCGCTGGCCACCGCCACCATCGACGGGCCCGACGATTTCGAGCACGTGCTCCAGCAATTGCACGCCAAATGGGCAGAAAAGGACCAGCAGCGCAAACAGGAACGCCAGCGCGCCATCGAGGCCTTGCAGCACGCTGAACAGCGCCACCTGCTGGCCGCACGGATTTCGCGCGACCTCTCGCTGCGGCCTGATTTCGGCAAGGTGCCCGACGAAATTTCCCGTTTTCTGCTCGGCCCCTGGTCCCAGGTCATGGCCCAGGCGCGCCTGACCGACACCACCCGCAGCGCCGACCCCGGCCGCTACGAGGAGCTGGTGGACGCCCTGATCTGGAGCACGCAGCCCGCCTTGACCCGCGCGAACACCGGCCAGCTGGCGCGCCTGCTGCCCAAACTGCTGGCCAAGCTGCGCGAGGGCCTGGCGTCCATCGACTACCCGGCTGCACGAACCGAGGCCGTCTTCGAACTGCTGATGGAACTGCACCAGCAGGCCTTCAAGCCCGGCCCCCGGGTGGCCACCAAGCCCCCCGCCCCGCCGCCCCAACCACCGGCTGTGGCGCAGCCCGCCCCGCTGGAGGATGACGATCCGTGGGTCGCCCCGTCCGAGGCCAGGGAGTCGGGCTATGTGGATATCTCTCAGTCCCCCGTATCGGAGAGCGCCGAGCTTGTGCCCGAATCCACCAGCACCACCAGCGGCCCGGCCACTTTGCCCCACCTGGCCTCAAGCGCGCCCTTGGCCCCATTGGCTGTTGGGACCTGGGTCAACCTGCAAGTGGCAGGCCAGTGGGAACGCACCCAGCTGTCCTGGATCGGCTCGCAAGGCCAGCTTTTCCTCTTCACCAGTGCCTCGGGCCGGACCCAATCGATGACCCTGCGGCTGCTGGAGCGGCTCTTCCACCAGGGCGCCGTGCAGGTGTTGACCGAGCAGACCGTGGTGGACGGCGCCCTGGATGCCGTGGCCCAGGCGGCCATGCGCAACAGCGTGGAGAGCAGGCTATGAATTTACTCCTAAAAACATAGCTTATAACGCTTGATGGATAAGCGCTAGAGCCCATTTTCAATCAAAACTAATATCCCATCTCCTTGGCCATCCGGCCAAGGCCCGCCACCTTCGCGGCACACCCTGGTGTTCCCCGGGTAGTCAAACTCCAACGGGGGTGCTACGCTGGGGGCGTCCAGTCCAAGGCTTTGCGACATTCGAGAGATTGAAGGGATTTGTCAGGGCCTTAGCCCGCTTCGGCGGGCTTTTTTACGCCGTCTCGAGCGCCGCGGGTAACACAAGCACCACCCGCAGGCCGCCCAGGTCGGCAGGCTCCAGCTCCAGCCGCCCGCCGTACAGGGCCGCCAGATCCTGCACGATGGCCAGGCCCAGCCCCGTGCCCGGCACCGTTTCGTCCAGCCGCACGCCACGCTCCACCGCCTGCGCACGCTGCGCCGCACCGATGCCGGGGCCGTCGTCCTCGACACTGACGACCATCTGGGGCGGCTGCCCAGCAAGGACCTGCGCCTGCAAGCGCACGGTGGACTGCGCCCATTTGCAGGCGTTGTCCAGCAGGTTGCCCAGCATTTCCTGTAGGTCCTGCGCCTCGCCCGCAAAGAACAGCGGGGCATCGGGCAGCGCCACCGTGATGTCCACCCCGCGCCCGGCATGCACCTTGTTCATCACGCGCACCAGTCCGCCCACCACCGGCTCCAGCGCCGTGCGCTGGCCGGGCAGGTGTGCCGATGCAGCCACGCGGGATCGCGCCAGGTGCCAGTCGATGTGGCGCCGCGCCACCTGCACCTGCTCCCGCACCAGTGCAGCCAGTGCAGCCAGCGCTGCGCCATCACTGGGTGCTGGCGCGCAGGCCGCGTTCTCCAGCACCGCAAGCGGGGTTTTCAGGGCATGCGCCAGATTGCCTGCCTGGGTGCGCGCGCGCTCCACCACTTCTGCATTGCGTTCCAGCACGGCGTTGAAGTCATCCACCAGCGGCTGCATCTCGGCAGGGAATGCGCCCTGCAACCGTGTGGTGCGTGCCTGCTGCACATCCTGCAAGCCCCGCTGCAACGCCTGCAGAGGCCGCAGGCCCACGGCCACCTGGGCCCACGCGGCCGCTGACAGCAGCACCAGCAAGGCCGCCAGCGACAGCGCCAGCACGCGCGTGAACTGCGCGGTGGCCGCTTGGGTGGCTTGCAGATCGGCCGCCACGATCAGCCGCCAGCGTGCTGCATCCACGCCCTCGGCACGCACGGTGCGCTCCAGCACCAGCAAGGGCGCGCCCTGCGGGCCTGCCACTTCGTGCACATGCACGGCACCGTCAGCCAGCGCATCCACCTGCAGGGCCAGGCTGGTGTCCCACAAGGAGCGCGAACGCAGCACCCCAGCCCGGCCGCGCCCATCGGGCGCCATGGCGTCCACCTGCCAGTACAGGCCCGAATAGGGTTTGAGCCAGCGCGGGTCTGACAAAGCCTGCGCGGCAATCGCCGGCTGGCCCTGGGCATCAAACTCCAGCCGCGCCGTGACCTGGTCCAGCTGCTGCACAAGGGCCGCCTCGAATTGGCGCTGCACATGCTCGCGGAACAGCCCACTCAGCACCAGGCCCGCCAGCACCACCGCCACCGTCAGCCCCGCCACGGTCACGGCCAGTAGCCGAAACCGCAGGGAACGTGACCAGCGCAAACCGCCGCGGTTCGCGCCCCGTTTCATGGCGGCACCAGGCGGTAGCCCATGCCACGCACCGTCTCGATACGGGCCGCGCTGGCCGACGGCGACTGCAGTTTTTTGCGCAGGCGCCCCACAAAGACTTCGATGGTGTTGGAGTCCCGGTCAAAGTCCTGCGCGTAGATGTGTTCGGTCAGTTCTGCACGTGACACCAACACGCCAGGGCGGTGCATGAGGTAGTCGAGTACCTTGTACTCGTGCGCCGTGAGTGCCACGGGTTGGTCCGCGCAGGTGACGCGGCCGCTGCGGGTGTCCAGCGACCAGTCGCCACACTGCAGCACCGCAGACGCCAGCCCGCTGGCGCGGCGGATCAGCGCACGCAGGCGTGCCAGCAGCTCTTCGAGGTGAAAGGGCTTGGTCAGATAGTCATCGGCACCCGCATCAATGCCCGCCACCTTCTCGTGCCAGTTGTCGCGCGCGGTGAGGATCAGCACCGGCATGTTGCGCCCCTCGGCCCGCCAGCGCTTGAGCACCGTGAGCCCATCCACCACCGGCAGGCCCAGGTCCAGCACCACGGCATCCACCGCTTCGGTCTCGCCCAGAAACTGCGCGTCGCGCCCGTTGTCGGCCTCGTCCACGGTGTAGCCCGCACCTTGCAGCGCGGTGCGCAACTGGGTGCGCAGCTGCGTGTCGTCTTCTACGAGGAGGATGCGCATGGGCTTTAGAACCTGTTCAGTGTTTTTTTAGGGTCGCACAAGTACCTTGCCCGAAGGGTTGGAGCGAAATCGGGCGATTGGAAGCATCGTCTGCTTGCATGGGCACGAGCCCACGCGGGGCAGTCTTAGCGGTGTTCTCGGCCGGTACGTTGATCGTCGCGCGATTTGACGCGCAGCACCTCGGCCGTGCGTGCATCGAGCTTGACCTTGGTCAACTGCCCCGCAGGTGTGAGCAGCTTGATCTCGTAAATCCAGCGATCCCGCTCCTGCTCCAACTCCACTTCGAGCACCTGGCCAGGCACTTCGCGCTGCAGGCGCTCCAGCACTGCAGGCAGCGGCAGCACCTGGCCCGCCTGCACGGCCTGCCGGGCGCGGTCGTGGTCGTCCTTGCCGCTGGCCAAGGCGTTTGGTGCGATTACCGCTGCCGCCCACAGCAGACAAGCTGCCGCGCCCCAGCGCATGGCGTGGCAGCGCTCTGAAGCACGGTGGGGGGAAAAAAACATGGGTGCATTGTCCCGCGCAGTGTCTGAACGGCCGATGAACAGCCCTTTCACGCGCCGTTCAGGCTGGGGTTTCAACAATGGCGGTATAGGACAACAAACACCTACAAGGACACCACGATGACAACCGTTCGCACTCTGGCCCTGGCTGCACTGTGCCTCTGGGCCGCAGCCAGCCCCAGCCACGCCGCCGACACCACCGCCGCCCAGCAGCTCGCGCACTGGAGCGCACAGGCAGGCAGCCCCGGCAATGCCGATAAAGGCAAGGTGTTCTTTAATGCCCGCCACGGTGGCGAGTGGTCTTGCGCATCCTGCCACGGCACGCCGCCCACCACGCAGGGCAAACACGCCAGCACCGGCAAGTCGATAGCGCCCCTGGCCCCTGCCTTCAACCCCAAGGCATTCACCGACACCGCCAAGGTGGACAAGTGGTTTCGCCGCAACTGCAACGACGTGCTGAGCCGCGAATGCACCGCCGTCGAGAAGGCCGATGTGCTGGCCTACCTCAACGCTCTCAAGCCTTGAATCGCAACACCATGAAAAAACCCGCCCCCCTTCACCCCGCCGCCCTGGCCGCCGCTGTCTGCATGGTGATGTTCTCTAGCGCCCACGCCGACAGCGGGCGCGCCATGCCCCGCAACGTGCCCAGCGCCTACACGCAGGAATGCGCAGCCTGCCACACCGCCTACCCACCCGGGCTGCTGCCCGCCGCGTCGTGGAGCCGCGTGATGACGGGGCTCGACAAGCACTATGGCACCGACGCATCGCTGGACGCGGCCACCGTGCGCCAGCTCAACCAGTGGCTGCAGGCCCACGCCGGCACCTACAAGCGCGTGAGCGAAGAGCCGCCCGAGGACCGCATCACCCGCTCGGCATGGTTTGAGCGCAAACACCGAAAGATCGAGCCCTCCGCCTGGAAACTTGCCAGCGTGAAAAGCGCCGCCAACTGCGCGGCCTGCCACACGGGTGCCGACCAAGGGCAATTTGACGACCACGACCTGCGCATGCCCGCGGGGCTGGATGCCCGCTCACGCCGCGCCTGGAACGACTGAACCCAAGGAAAACACCATGCAAACCACCCCCTCCTTCGACCCGGTCAGCGCCACAGCGCAGCCAGCGACTGCCAAAACGCCCAGCCGCCGGGTCACCGACGCGCCCACGCGCATGTTCCACTGGCTGTTTGCGCTGTGTTTTGTGGGCGCCTACGCCACTGCGGACGGCGAACACTGGCGGCTGCTGCACGTCACGCTGGGCTACGCGATGGCGGGCCTGCTGGGCTTTCGCGTGCTGTACGGAATCTTTGGCCCGCGCACTTCGGCCCTCGGCCTGCTGTGGCGCAAGCTGGCCGGGGCTCCCGCATGGCTGCGCACCCTGTCCCAAGCACGCTCTGCCAGCCAGGTGAGCCAGGTGAACTGGCGCCAGGGGCAAAACCTGCTGATGACACTCGCGGTGGTGCTGCTGCTGATCCTGGTCGTTCCTATCACCTTGAGCGGCTATGCCACCTACAACGATTGGGGCGACGTGTTGGGTGGCGACTGGATCGAAGAAGTGCACGAGTTCTTCGGAGAAACCATGCTGTTTGTCGTGCTGGCCCACCTCGCATTGATTGCCGGCCTGAGCATGCTGCGGCGCAAGAATCAGGCGCTTCCCATGCTGACCGGGCGCGTGGAAGGCCCCGGGCCCAACCTGGTGCAGAAAAACCGCACCTGGCTGGCGGCAGCACTGCTGCTGGCAGTGCTGGCCTTTGGCGCCTGGGAGTGGCAACAATCGCCCCATGGTTTGATGGCCAGCGGCACGACGAGCGAGCGCAGCAGACACCACGATGATGACTGAAGCCCGTCAAAACAACTTTCAGGATCAACCCATGAAAATCTATATGTGTGTGGTCTGCGGCTGGATCTATGACGAAGCTGCGGGTTTGCCCGATGAGGGCATTGCGCCAGGCACCCTGTGGGCCGATGTGCCAGACGATTGGCGGTGCCCTGAGTGCAATGTGGGCAAGGCAGACTTTGCGCTGTGCGAGGTGTGAGGTGCAAGGTGTGATCTGGGAAACAGCTGCACCAGCACACTGACACTTTCACCGATCAAAGGTATAAGAAAGATCGCCTCAAGACTCCCCACGCCCCCAGATGCCCGCACAACCCCCACAGACTGGCCTTGACCCGGCCGTTGCCGTCCAGCGCCTGCGTGAAGAAGGCCCCAACGAACTGGGCATCAGCCAGCGCCGCACGCTGCGCGACATGGCCTGGGACGTGGTGCGCGAGCCCATGTTCTTGCTGCTGCTGGGCGCAGGCGGCATCTACCTGGCAATGGGCGACGCGCACGAGGCCCTGATCCTGCTGGGCTTTGTGGTGATCATCATGACCATCACGGTGCTGCAGGAGCGCCGCACCGACAACGCGCTGAACGCCCTGCGCGACCTCTCCAGCCCCCGCGCGCTGGCGCTGCGAGGCGGCACCATGGTGCGCATCGCAGGCCGCGATGTGGTGCGCGAGGACCTGCTGATGATTGCCGAGGGCGACCGCATCCCGGCTGACGGCACCCTGCTGCAGGCGCACGAGCTGGCCACCAACGAATCGATGCTGACCGGTGAGTCCGAGCCCGTGGCCAAGCAGATTGCCGACAAGGTATTTGCAGGCACGCTGGTGGTCAGCGGCCAGGGCCTGTTGCGGGTGACTGGCGTGGGACGCCACACCGAACTGGGCCGCATTGGCCAGTCGCTCGACACCATTGCGCTGCAGGCCTCGCCCTTGCGTGAAGAAATGGCACGGCTCACCCACAAGCTCGTGCTGATCGGCCTGTCGCTGTGTGTGCTGCTGGTGGCCCTGTTCTGGGCACTGCGCGGCGACGCGTTGCAAGCCGTGCTGGCAGGCATCACGCTGGCCATGGGCATCCTGCCGCAAGAGCTGCCGGTGATCATGATCGTCTTCCTGGCCCTGGCTGCACGCCGGCTGGCGGCGCAGCAGGTATTGACACGGCGGCTCAACGCCATCGAAACGCTGGGGCAGACCACCGTGCTGTGCGTGGACAAGACCGGCACCCTCACGCAAAACCGCATGGCCGTGGCCGCACTGTGCATTGCGGGCGAGGAGCTGGATGTGCAGAACCTGCCCGAAAAAGCAGCCGAAGCAGGTGGCACGGCGCTGCCAGAGGCCTTTCACGAACTGCTCGAATACGCCGTGCTGGCCAGCGAGATCGAACCGCACGACCCCATGGAGCAGGCCTTTCACCGCATGGCGGGGAATCATCTGGCAGGCACCGAGCACCTGCACCCCGCCTGGTCGCTGGCGCGCGAATATGAGCTCTCGCCCCAGCTGCTGGCCATGAGCCACTTGTGGCGCGACGGCACATCCGCGCACGACACCGTGGCCACCAAGGGTGCGCCCGAAGCCGTTGCCGACCTGTGCCACCTGCCTGACGCTGAGCGGGCCACCGTCAGCGCCGAGGCCGCCCGTCTGGCCGACCGGGGCCTGCGGGTGCTAGGCGTGGCCAAGGCCCGGCACCGCGTGCAAGACGACTGGCCCGACATTCAGCACGACTTTGACTTTGAATGGCTGGGCCTCGTGGCACTGGCCGACCCCCTGCGACCCGAGGTGCCCCAGGCGATTGCAGAGTGTCACCAGGCGGGTATCCGCGTGGTGATGATCACGGGCGACCACCCCCGCACCGCACGCGCGATTGCAGCCCAGGCGGGCATCGCCCACAACCAGGTCGTCACCGGCGATGAAATGGCCTTGATGTCCCCCGACATGCTCACCGGCAAAGTCCGGCAGGTCAGCGTGTTTGCGCGCATCAAGCCGCACCAGAAGCTGGCGCTGGTCGAAGCCCTCAAGGCCCAGGGTGAGGTGGTGGCCATGACGGGCGATGGCGTGAACGACGCCCCCGCCCTCAAGGCCGCCCACATCGGCATCGCCATGGGCCAGCGCGGCACCGACGTGGCGCGCGAGGCTGCAGCGCTGGTGCTGCTGCACGACGACTTCGCAGCCATTGTTCAGGCTATCCACCGGGGGCGGCAGACCTTTGCCAACCTGCGTCAGGCCATGGTCTACACGCTCGCCGTGCATGTGCCCATCATCGGGCTGGCGCTGCTGCCGGTGCTGTTTGGGCTGCCGCTGGTGCTGGCACCGCTGCACATTGCGTTTCTGGAACTGGTCATCGACCCGGCCTGCTCCATCGTCTTTGAGGCCGAGGAAGGTGCGGCTGACCTTATCCAGCAGCCGCCGCGCCGCGCCGATGAACCCTTGCTCTCAGCCCGCCACATCCTGCTGAGCCTGGTGCAGGGCGGCGTGGTGACGGCTGCCGTGGTGGGCCTCTATGCCTGGCTGCTGGGCCAGGCCGCGCATGCCGCCACGGCCAGCACGGTTGCCTTCGTGGTGCTGGTGGCTGCCAACGCAGCGCTCATCCTGCCCAGCCGCAGCAACCAGACCAGCTGGCGCAGCCTGTGGGCGGGCCTCACACCCGTCAGCCTGTGGGTGCTGGGCGGCACACTGGCGGCGCTGACTGCCATCACCACAGTACCTTGGCTGGCGTCAGCCTTCAAGTTTGCGCCGTTGCCGCCCCTGCATTGGCTCATGGCGATGGTGGCCGGATTGACATTGACAGGGCTCTTTGCAGCCAACAAACGATGGCTCCGCCCCACAACGCAGGCGCACAATCATCCAACCGTCTGACCATCCCGCCACACGCCATGCCCATTGTTCTGGAATCGCTCGACCACGTTGTACTCACCGTTGCCAGCATTGAAAAAACCATCGCGTTCTATGAGCGTGTGCTTGGCATGACTGCGCGGGAGTTCAAGCCCCGGCGGTATGCGCTGCACTTCGGCGATCAAAAGATCAATCTGCACGAGGTAGGCACGGTGGTGGACCCGAACGTGCGACATGCCACCGCGGGTTCTGCCGACCTGTGTTTTCTCACGCAAACCCCGTTGGAAGAAGTGGTGACACATCTGCAAGCCGAAGGCGTCTCCATCGTGCAAGGCCCGGTGGGAGCTACGGGAGCGTGCCACAAGTTGCTGTCGGTTTATATCTATGACCCGGACGAAAACCTGATCGAGATCGCCAACGAAGTGTGAACGGTCAAAGATCCGTCGAGGTGGCCGCGCGCAGCAGCAATGCAGCGGGCGCCACCAGCTCCTGCAGCTGTCCGGCGCGCCCCTGTTCGATGGACTGGAGCACCATCTCGTTGATACCCCCCACCACCGCCATGGCCATCATGGGCTGCAACGGGGCCTTGCGCAGGGGCGCCCCCGGGCGGTTGTTCACCACCTCCAGCATCAGGTCCACCAACTGCTGGTTGACGCGCCGCCGCGCGGCCAGGCCGGGCATGCCCAGGCCCAGGATTTCAATGAACAGAGTGCGCAGCAGGACCGGATTGCAGGCCAGCGCACCAAAGTACGCCGACAGCGCCTGCTCCACCTGAGCCTGCCAATCGCTTTGGGGGTTGATGGCGCCACGCAGCACTGCCAGTGCGTTGCCGCTGGCCGATTCGTACAGCGCTGTCAGGCATTCGGCCTTGTCGGCAAAGTTCTCGTAGAAAGTACGGCGCGACACGCCAGCCTCGCGCACGATGTCTGCAATCGTGGTATCGGCATAGCCTTTGGTCGCCACGGCGCGGGCCATGCCCTGCAGCAGGCGATCCCGATGTTCCCTACCCTCGGTGGCGCCAGGTCGGGGGGCGGCTTGCAGTGCGGTCATGCTGGCAGATTCCCTTGGGGTTAACAGGTACTTGACAGTACCACATGCGCACTCCATGATTTCTCACCGCTGGTACTGCAACGTACCAAACCACAAAGACGCTCTCTTTTTACCGAGCTCCCGGAGATCCATCCCCATGACCGAACTCGTCGTGCGACGCCTGCTCATTGACCTGGAAACGCCTTTTGACCGCCACTGGTGCGGCGGCGATGCGTTTCGCACGGCGTTCTTCAATGCGCTGTCGATGAGCTTCCCGGTGGGCGAGCAGTTCTTCATCGACGCTTTGAAGGGCGGGCACAAAGCCATGCCGCCCGAGCAACACGCGCAATTTGCCGACGAGGTGCGCGGCTTCATCGGACAAGAGGCCACTCACCGCCGCATCCATGCGCTGTTCAATGGGCACCTCGAAAAGCAAGGCCTGGTCAACGAATGGGCGTCCCGCGCGCAGGAGCGCATGAAGCTTTTTGCCGGAGCCGACCCACGCCACCCCCTGGCCGTGACGGCTGCCAACGAGCACTTCACCGCGCTGCTGGCCGAATGGCTGCTGGCCCACCCGGAAACACTGGCGGGCGCCGAACCCCGCCTGGCCACGATGTGGCAATGGCACTGCGCCGAAGAGGCCGAGCACAAGAACACGGCGTTCGACATCTACCAGGCGCTGGGCGGCAACCACGAGTGGCGCATCACCTGGTTTCGCCGCATCACCCTCGTCTTCTTGGGCGACGCCCTGCGCCAGACGGTGCTGAACCTGCGCCGCGACGGGACGCTGTGGAAATGGACCACCTGGGCCAGTGCGGCGCGCACGCTGTTTGGCAAGGGCGGCCTGGTGCGCGAAACGTGGCGCCCATGGCGCGAATACCTGCGCCACGACTTTCACCCCAGCCAGCACGGCACGGACCTGTCACAGCAATGGCTGGCCCAGCACAGCGACGCCTACGTGCCCGTGGACGCACGCTGAGCCACAACACCAGAATGCGGTTTCAGGCGCTGACGGCGGCCGCTGGCTGGGCACCACGCCGCAGCACCAGCCCACCAAACAGCGTCGCCAGTATGTACATGCTGACCGAGTAGATGGCCGCAGGCAGCGCCAGCTGAAAGTTGCCCAGCACCGACAGCGCGATGAAGATGGCCAGCGTGGAGTTGTGGATGCCGATCTCGAAACTGATGGCCGTGGCCATGGACTTGTCGAGCCCCGCCGCCCGCGACAGGTAGTACCCCGACGCAAGACTGATCGCATTGAACAACAACACGGCCGGACCGATGCCCGCGAAGGACTCGACCAGCGCCGTCCACTCCTTGGCAATCGCAATCAGCGCAAAAGCGGCCAGCACCACGGCGCTAAAAATCTTCATGGGCTTTTCCATGCGGGCGCTGAAGGCCGGCGCGCGCCGGTGCACCGCCATGCCCAGCACCACCGGCACGAGCACGATGATGATCACCTCGACCACCTTGCCAAATTGCAGCGGCACCACCTGGCCCGTGTGCGCAAAGGTGTTGATCGCCCAGTTAGTGATGAGCGGCAGGCTCACGATGGACAACACGGTGTTGATGGCGGTAAGCGAGATGTTCATCGCCACATTGCCACCAAAAAGGTGGCTGAACAGGTTGGCCGACACCCCACCCGGTGAAGCCGCCAGCAGCATCAGCCCCACCGCGTAGAGCGGCGCCACGCCCAGCAGCACGATGAGGGCGTAGCACGCCGCTGGCAGCACCAGCACCTGCAGCACCAGGGCCAGCACCACGGCACGCGGATGCTGCAGCAGGCGCTTGAAGTCGCCCACCGTGAGCGAAAGGCCCAGGCCGAACATGACCAGCCCCAGGGCGATGAACAACAAGGTGGGAAGTATGGAAACAAAGCTCATGGGTCACGCGCGGGGCTTATGCAGGTGCCTGGCCGGTGCGCAGTCGCACCGGGCCGCTGCGCTGCTCGATCGCCGCCTGCACTTCCTTGCGCAAACCCAGCGCAAAGGCCCACTCGGCCACCACAAACAGCGGGCCGACGATCAGGCCCACCAAGTCGTCCACAAACGCGGGCTTGCGACCTTCGTAGTAGTGGCCCACGAACTGAATCACCCAGCCGACGGCAAACAGGCCGATGCCCGTGGCCAGCCACACCGCCATGCTCTGCAAAGCTACCCACTGCCCCCCCACCAGCATGGCCGCCAGCAGGGTCGCCATGGCCAGGCCGAAACGCATATCCAGCCGGAAGTAGAAAACGCTGGCCGCCAGCGCAGCGAACAGCGCAGGGCTCAGCGGCAACGCGCCCGCCATCCAGGTCGGGCGCGACAGCAGGATGACCACCGCAAACATGATCATCGGGACGCCCACAAAATGGGTGTGGATGTTGCGCGGGTCGCGGTGGTAGTCGGCGTACTGCGCCAGATGATCGATCAGGGTTTTCATGGGTGTCTCCGGCTGTTGTTTTGAGCAGCATCAATACTCGCCCCGGGGCATTGCCAGCGTCTGTCGTGCAGACGACAAAAAGGCACACTCCCACGGCACCGCCCCACCCTGCCTCGCGCCCAATCTGCACTGCATGACCGACCCCGCCACCTATCTGCCCGTCCTCCAGTCCGGCCGCTGGTTTGCCCACCTGCCGACCGACTTTGCCCAGCCGCTGCTGGCCATGGCACAGGTGCGCCATTTGCAGACGGGCGAAGTGCTGTTTCTCCGTGGCGATGCGCCCTGCGGGCTGTATGCGGTGGTGCGCGGCGCGGTCAGCATCTCGGGCACGGGCGGCCGGGCCGACGAGGCGCGGGCCGCGCTGCTGATCCGCCTGGAGCCGCCGCACTGGTTTGGCGAAATCTCGGTGTTCGACAACTCCGCACGCACGCACGACGCGCAGGCCACCGAGCCCACCACGCTGCTGCACATTCCGCACGAGCGGCTGCAGGCGTGGCTGCAGGCCCACCCGCAGCACTGGCATGCGCTCGCGCTGCTGCTCACCGACAAGCTGCGCTCGGCCTTTGTGGCGGTGGAAGACCTGGCACTGCTGCCCGCGCCGCAGCGCCTGGCGCGCCGCCTGGTGATGATGGCCGAGGGCTACGGCCAGTGGAACGCCGAGGGCCAGTCGCGCCGAGTGATCGGTATCTCGCAGGAGCAGCTGTCGCTGATGCTGGCCATCTCGCGCCAGACCACGAACCAGATCCTCAAGGACCTGGAATCGCGCCACCTGGTGCGCGTGCAACGCGGCGAGCTGGAGATTCTGGACCTGGCGGCGCTGCGCGCCACCTGCTATTGAATTGCTATTAAATATATAGCTACCAGCGATTTACCCATAAGCGTCACAGGCACTTTTCACTTAAATAGTAAGAACACATTCCATTTCCGGGCAAAATGACGGCCATGCAACTGAACTACATCGCCAATGCCTCGGTGCCGTCCGCCTCGGGCCGCACGATTCCCGTGATGGATCCGTCCGACGGTCAGCCCTTCGACGAGATCCAGCGCAGCAACGCCGACGACATCGACGCGGCGGTGCATGCAGCCCGCCAGTGCTACAACGCGGTGTGGCAGAAGTTGGCCCCGGTGGAGCGCGGCCGCCTGCTGCAAAAGCTCTCGGCCAAGATCCTGGAGCATGCGGACGAGCTGACGGCGCTGGAGCAGCGCGACTGCGGCAAGCCCACCAAGCAGGCACGCGCCGATGCGATCGCGCTGGCGCGCTACTTCGAGTTCTACGCCGGTGCGTGCGACAAGTTCCACGGCGAGACCATCCCCTACCCCGATGGCTACAGTGTGCTGACCTGGCGCGAGCCCCACGGCGTGACGGGCCATGTGATCCCCTGGAACTACCCCATGCAGATCTTTGGCCGCAGCGTGGGCGGCGCCTTGGCGGCGGGCAATGTGTGCGTTGTGAAGCCAGCCGAAGACGCCTGCCTGTCGCTGATCCGCGTGGCGCAGCTGGCGGCCGAAGTGGGCTTCCCCGCCGGTGCGCTCAACATCGTCACCGGCTACGGCCATGAGGTGGGCGACGCACTGGCGCGCCACCCCGGCATTGACCACATCAGCTTCACCGGCAGCCCCAAGATCGGCACGCTGATCCAGCAGGTGGCCGCCGAGCGCCACTGCCCCGTGACGCTGGAGCTGGGCGGCAAGAGCCCGCAGATCATCTTTGCGGATGCGGACCTGGACGCCGCCATCCCCGTGGTCATCAATGCCATCGTGCAGAACGCCGGGCAGACCTGCTCGGCCGGCTCGCGCGTGCTGATCGATTCGCTGATTTACGAACCGCTGCTGGAGCGCCTGGGCAAGGCGTTTGAAAAGCTGCGCGTCGGCCCCGCCGCCATGGATCTGGACGTGGGCCCGCTGATTCGCCAGACGCAGCAGCAGCGCGTGTGGGACTTTCTGTCGGACGCACAAGTCGCTGGCATTCCCATGGTGGGCCAGGGCGTGGTGGTGGATGAAGCCCCCGAAACCGGCTACTACCAGGCCCCAACCTTGCTGCGCGATGTGCCGGTAAACCACCGTCTGGCGCAGGAAGAAGTCTTTGGCCCCGTGCTGTGCGCCATGGCATTTCAGGATGAGGACCATGCGGTGGAACTGGCCAATGCCACGCAGTTCGGCCTGGTGGCGGGCATCTGGACGCGCGACGGCGCCCGCCAGTTCCGCATGGCCAAGCGCGTGCACAGCGGCCAGGTGTTCATCAACAACTACGGCGCTGCGGGCGGTGTGGAGCTGCCGTTCGGCGGCGTCAAGTCCAGCGGCTACGGGCGCGAAAAGGGCTTTGAGGCGCTGTACGGCTTCACCACCTTGAAGACCGTGGCCATCAAGTACGGTTGAAGAGGCATTGCAGGGTGTCTCGCCTGCGCACGACAGCGCAGGCAGGCCCCAGTAACCTTGGCCGCTTCTGCACGACGATTTTTCTTTTTCCATGCCCCTGAGTCCCCCCGCCCCCCGCACCCTGAAGCATGTCCGCCGGGTCAACTACCAGGGCTTTGAACGCGACGATGGCCTGTGGGACATTGAAGGCGAGCTGCACGACAGCAAGGCCTACGACGCCACCTCCTTTCGCGATCCCACCAAGCAGCGCCTGGCGGGTGAGGCCATCCACCACATGTGGCTGCGCGTGACCGTGAACCGCCAGCTGGTGGTGCAGGCGATGGACGTGTCCATGGACTCGCACCCGCTCAAGGGCTGCACCGAGGCCCAGGCCGCGCTGCAGCGCATGGTGGGCTGCAGCATGGCGCGCGGCTGGCGCCAAGCCATCCAGAAGCATCTGGGCGGCGTGGAAAGCTGCACGCACCTGCGCGAGCTGCTGTTCAATCTGGCCACGGCGGCGTTCCAGTCAGTGCCTGCGGTGTTTTCGTCCAGCGATCCCGCCGAGCCTCCGCGCCACCTGGGCCAGTGCACGGGATGGGACTTCAACGGTCAGGGCGTGAAAGAGTTTTTCCCCCAGTTCTACAGCCGTGCGCCACAGGCCGCCAAGCTGGCGGAGCAAGCCACAGCCACAGATTCCACTGCAGAAATATCAGCCAAATAAGCCTCTACCGCTTGACAGTCAAGCGTCATTAGCTATCAATTTTGAATAATTCAAGGAGCCATCCCATGCGCGTTTCGAACAAATCCATCATCGTCACCGGCGCTGGCAACGGCATCGGCGAAGGCATCGCCAAACGCCTGGCCGCAGAGGGCGGCAAGGTCATCGTCAACGACATCAATGAAGCCGGTGGCCAGCGCGTGGTGGCTGAGATCACGGCCGCCGGCGGCACCGCCGCGTTCTTCAAGGCCGACGTGACGAAGTCCGCCGAAGTGAAGGCGATGGTCGACGAGGCCGTGCGCCTGTACGGCCGCCTGGACGTGGTGGTGAACAACGCAGGCTGGACACACCGCAACCGCCCCATGCTCGAAGTAAGCGAGGACGAGTTCGACAAGGTCTATGCCATCAACATGAAGAGCATCTACCTGTCGGCCATCCACGCCGTGCCCGCACTGCGCCAGGCCGGTGGCGGCAGCATCATCAACATCGCCTCCACCGCCGGACTGCGCCCGCGCCCAGGTCTGACCTGGTACAACGGCTCCAAGGGTGCCGTCATCATCACCAGCAAGTCCATGGCGGCCGAGCTCGGCCCGGACAACATCCGCGTGAACTGCATCAACCCCGTGTTCAACCCCGACACCGGACTGGCCGCCGAGTTTGCGGGCGGCCCGGTGGACGATGCGCGCCGTGCCAAGTTTCTGGCCACCATTCCGCTGGGGCGCTTCTCCACCGCGCTGGACGTGGCGAATGCGGCGCTGTACCTGGCCAGCGACGAGGCGTCGTTCATCAGCGGCGTGTGCATCGAGGTGGATGGCGGACGCTGCGTGTAAAGGCCCCGAGCGCGCTCGCAAGCCACCATCATTTGCGTTTGCGCGCGCGCCCAATCCGCACCAAGGCAGTGCGGATTGATTTGACGGTCTTGAAACCGCTGCCTATAGTGCCGCCGATGTTTGCGAGCCACTCCACCGCCACGACCGCCAGCGCCACAGCGCCGCTGCGCCGTGCCGCGCGCTCGCAGGCCACGCTCCAGGCCGGTGACCGCCAAGTCTGCACCCTCGCTGCAGATTCCTGAGCCCGGCGACACCCCCTCCCCTCCGCATTCTTTTCGCGCACCTCCTGTCGCCGGGCCCCACGCCCAGCGCCAGCTTGCGCCTTGGCCACGGCCGGGGCGCGGACGTCAGGAGTGTCCATGCCCCCGTTCCCTTCGGGCGAGATTTCGCTCGCCCCGCGCGCACCCGCGCACCCACTTGCTACCGCTGCGCTCGCGCGCGACGGTTCTGCCGACCAGGCCGTGGCCCACGCAGCCGCCGCCACTGCCGACATCACCCGCCACTTCATCCGTGCCAAGCAGCCCTGCGCCGACGGCTACCGCTGGTACCTGCGCCGCCAGGAGGGCGCCAGCAACTACCAGGCGCTGCTGGACGACCTGGTGCGTGAAGGCCGCGTGGAAGACGCCTGCTGGATGCTGGACCAGTTCGGCCCCACCAACGATGTGCTGGAGGTGGACCACCTGGAGGCCGACGCGCTGGTGTTTGCGGGCAGTGTGCGCTGCCGGGGCCATGCCGACGTGGAGGGTGTGCTGCGCACGGGCCGCAGCCTGAGCGTGCTGGGCGGCCTGCGGGTGGGCGGCGCGCTGCGCGTGGGCGAAGACCTGCGCGTGGCGGGCGCGGTGCGCTGCGAGGGCAGCGCGCGGCTGCACGGCGATGCGCGCGTGGGCTGGTCGCTGACAGTGGCGCAGCGACTGCAGTGCACAGGCAGCCTGCGTGTGGGCGGCGAGCTGGACTGCGGGGCTGCCGCCCACGTCGGTGGCCACTGCCGGGTGACCCAGGATCTGCGGGTGGTAGGCGACCTGGGTTGCGACGGCGGCATCAAGGTGGGTGGCCACTTGCAAACCGATGCTGCCGTGCAGGCTGCCCGGGGCGTGTGGGTAACGGGCGACGTGGACTGCAAGGGCCACCTGCAAGCGGGCTGGGGTGTGCGGGCCGGTGGGCACATTCACGCCGGAGGGGCCATCCGTGCGGGCGAGAGCCTGTGGGCGGGCGAAACCATTGCGGCGGGTGAGGCCTACGGCGTATACGCAGGCCTGGTGGTGCCGCTGCCCGACTGGCCCCACAGCGCCCAGGTGTGCGCCCGCGAACAGCCTGCACGCCTGCTGAGCGGCTGCTGGACCGATGGCCAGGGGAACACGCCATGATGGCCATCGCCTGCAGCCTGTGCGACCCACGCGACGCCACCTTCATCGCCAATACGTGGCCCGGCCAGGGCTTGCTGGGCCGGTGGGCCCAGCGGCTGACCGAACTGCGCATCGACGTGGATCTGTCGGGCCGCGACATCCAGCGCGAGTTCGAGGCGCTGTACGACCGCATCCGCACCAACCACCGCACGCGCGATGCGATGCAGCCGTTGCCCTTGCATCTGCATGGGCTGGTGTTTCGCCTGCGCGAGGCCGACGGCGAATACTTTGTGTATGCCATCGACCCGCAGCGCAACCGCATCGTGGCCTACACCGTGTTCAACCGGCTGGTCGAGGTGGACCGCCGCACCGACCGCCACCTGCGTGCGCCCCACACCAAGGTGGTGGACGGCTACCGCCGCGTGGGCATTGCATCAGCCATCTACAGGTGGTGGCTGGACTCGGGCCGCAGCCTCATGACGGGCGCACGCCAATCTGCAGGTGCCCATGGCCTGTGGATGGCCCTGGCACGCGACTACGAACTGGCAGCGGCGCGCATCGACACCCACAAACGCGTCCAGCAGCTGCCGCTTCCACCACCCCCCGGGTTTTTCAACGCGCTGGACACCCGGCTGGTGCTGGTGGGGCGCGATTGCCGCCTGGCGGACTTCATGCAGCATGCGGCCTGGGACGGCTGATCGGGTGACCCCGGCCGTTCCCGGCCTCTCAGCCCAGCACCTCGCGCAGGGCAGCGTCGTACAGGCCGGTGAGCTTGTCCATCACCCCCAGCAGGCGTTCGCTGGTGGTGGCCACGGCGTTCAGCCCTGCGTCATCGGCCGGGCGGCGCAGCGCGGATTCAAAAAACAGCCACTGTGAGTCGGCCAACTCCAGCTCGTTGCGGATGGACGATGTGGACACGGGCGCCGCCTTCAATGTCTGCAAGGCCTGGCGGAAGTCCGCCGCATCGGACGCCAGCTGCGCCTGCACCACCTTGGAATCCACCTTGGCAGCACTCAAAAAGTAGTTCTTGGCCAGGCGCTGCGACAGCATGCGCTGGCGGCCCGCCAGGTTCACCAGGCGGGCACTGGGGGCCTGTGCCATTTTTTCGATGGCCTCGGTCACGGCCTGCGCAATGAGCAGCGTTCGATCGGCCTGTTCCGATGCCGCCGCTACCAGGGCCGTGGTGGTGGCGGGCGCCGAAGTCATCTGGTTGAGCAGGGCAAACTGCTTTTGCACTTCTGCCAGCTGCCGCCCGACTTCTGCAGGCCACTGGCCCGACTGCATGCCTCGGGCCAGTTCGCCGCTGCCCGTCTGCACCATCTTGCGCGCCAAACCCATCACATCCACCGCCGCAGCAGGCAGCACCTGCAGGTACTGCTGGCAATAGGCCTTGGCCATGCGCTGCGACAGTGCGCGAAACCAGCCCGCATAGTTGATGGCCCCCGACAACCCCATCTGCGCCTGGGCTCCTGTCGCCCAAGTTGCCCAGGTGGGCAGCAGAACACCCGCCGCCACCCACTGAAGGGCCACACGGCGCTGGCATGGCGTGGCATCGGCAGAAAATTCGCGCGTCAACATGGGAATCCCCTTGAAATCGAATGGGCAGATTGTTGCAACGCAGCAACCAGAACGCCCTGCGCCATGTCAAAGGCGGGCCATACCAGCGCCTGGGCAAAACTTGACCGCGATCAACTCCGCGCGCAGGGGCTTGCCCCCTCTGCAGGCCCCCTTGCGGCAAAATCACGCCATGGCCGAACGTGTGATTCCTCTGGTGGACCAACGCATCGCCGCTCTGGCGGCGCGGGTGCCCACACACCCCGTGGCCCCCACCGGCCTGCTCACTGACACCCGGGGCCGCCCGCTGCGTGACCTGCGCATCAGCGTGACGGACCGCTGCAACTTCCGCTGCAACTACTGCATGCCCAAGGAAGTGTTCGACAAGGACTACCCCTACCTGCCCCACGGCGCCTTGCTGAGCTTTGAAGAGATCACACGGCTGGCGCGCCTATTCCTCGCGCATGGTGTGCGCAAGATCCGCCTGACCGGTGGCGAGCCCCTGCTGCGCAAGAACCTGGAAGCGCTGGTGGCGCAACTGGCCCAGCTGCGCACGGTGGACGGGCTGGCGCCCGACCTCACGCTGACCACCAACGGATCGCTGCTGGCGCGCAAGGCCAAAGCGCTGAAAGACGCGGGCCTGAACCGCGTGACCGTGAGCCTCGACGGCCTGGACGACGCCGTGTTTCGCCGCATGAACGATGTGGACTTTCCGGTGAGCGACGTGCTGGCGGGCATCGAAGCGGCGCACGCCGCCGGGCTGTCGCACATCAAGGTCAACATGGTGGTCAAGCGCGGCACCAACGACCACGAAATTTTGCCCATGGCCCGCCACTTCAGGGGCACGGGCACCACGCTGCGTTTCATCGAATACATGGACGTGGGCGCCACCAACGGCTGGCGCATGGACGAAGTGCTGCCCTCGGCCGAGCTGATCAACCGCCTGCGCGCCGAGCTGCCGCTGGTCCAGCTTGACCCGAGCAGCCCCGGCGAAACCGCCGAGCGCTGGGGCTATGCCAATGCCGCAGGCCAATATGACCCCGCCCTGGGCGAAGTGGGCGTGATCAGCAGCGTGACCCAGGCGTTTTGCCACGACTGCAACCGCGCGCGCCTGTCTACCGAAGGCAAGCTCTACCTGTGCCTGTTTGCCTCCGAGGGCTACGACCTGCGAACCCTGCTGCGCGGCGGCGCCAGCGACGAGGCGATTGCCTCGGCCATCGCGCCCATCTGGCAGCAGCGCGCTGACCGCTACTCCGAGCTGCGCAGCAGCCTGCCGGCGGATACCACACCGGGCGGCGCGCGGCGGGTGGAGATGAGCTACATCGGAGGGTAGCCTGCGCATCTAGCCCCACACCGTGGGGCGATGGCATAGCAATCTCGCCATCCAACGCAACGCTATTCAGACCCTCTCAAAAAACCATATGACCCAAACCCAAGACATCACCGGCCTGGTCCTCGCCGGTGGCCGTGGCTCCCGCATGGGCGGCGTCGACAAAGGCCTGCAGAACTTTCGGGGCCTGCCCCTGGCCCTGCACACCCTGATGCGACTGCAGATGCAGACCGGCGCCACCATGGTCAACGCCAATCGCAATCTGGCCGCCTACGAAGCCTTCGGCGCACCGGTGTGGCCCGACGTGCTGAGCGACTATGCCGGGCCGCTAGCGGGTTTTTTGACAGGACTGGAGCGTTGCGAAACGCCCTGGCTGCTGACAGTGCCCTGCGACACCCCGCTGTTCCCCCTGGACCTGGCCCAGCGCCTGGCGGCTGCGGCTGACGCCCAGGACGCCGACATCGCCATGGCCGCAGCGCCCGAGGAGGATGGCACGGGCCGCACCACCGTGCGCACCCAGCCGGTGTTCTGCCTGCTGCGCGTGGACCTGCTCGAAAGCCTGGTCGCCTTCACCCAGGCCGGTGGCCGCAAGATTGATGCATGGACGGCACAGCACCGCTGCGCCATCGTGCCGTTTGACCAGCCCGGCGACGACCCCAAGGCCTTTTTCAACGCCAACACGCTGGCTGAGCTGCACGCGCTGGAAAGCGCGAGCGCACCGCAGGCCTGATCACACACCGCTGCGATGAACGCGCACACGCCTGCGGTCGCCCGTGCAGTGTTAATCCGCCCGTTGGTCGCATCGGACGCTGTGGCCTACAAAGCCCTTCGCGACGAGGCTTTGCGCACCGCGCCGGATGCGTTCACGTCCGACTACGAATCCTCGGTGGGCCGCGATGCCAGCGAGTACGTGGCGCGTTTTGGCGCGCCGGAGTCGGGTCAGTTCTTCCTCGGCGCCTTCGATGCCGCAGGCCAGCTGGTCGGCTGCCTGGGCTGTGAGCGCGAGCAGCGCACCAAGCAGCGGCACCTCGCCACGCTGGTAGGCATGATGGTTGCGCCACAAGCCCAGCGCCAGGGCATCGGCCAGCAGCTGGTAGCCGCCTGCGTAGAGGTCGCCAGCCGCGTGCCCGGGCTGACCCAGCTGGTGCTGACGGTCACGGCCTCCAACACGCATGTCGTGCGCCTGTACGAGCAGGCCGGGTTCCACGCCTGGGGCCTGCTGCCCCACGCCATCGTGGTGGACGGCGTGGGCTTTGACAAGCTGCACATGGTGCGCGTGCTGCACGACTGATTGAAAGTTACTGAGACCCATGAAAACCATTGCCCAGATTGCCGCCGAACTGCAAGGCTATGACCCGCAGGCCCTGAGCGCCGCTGACGTGAACACGTTTCTGGAACGGCTGGTCGAGCCCGTGAGCGCCACCGAAGACTTGCCCCTCTTCAGCGCCCTGGGACGCGTGCTGGCGCAGGACGTGATTTCACCCATCAGCGTGCCACCACACGACAACTCGGCCATGGACGGCTATGCGTTTGCGGGCGACCAACTGGTCGCAGGCCAGCCTCTCACGCTGCGCGTGGTGGGCACGGCGCTGGCGGGCAAGGCCTGGGTGGGCACCGTGGCGGCGGGCGAGTGCGTCAAGATCATGACCGGCGCCATCATGCCCACGGGCCTCGATACCGTGGTGCCGCAGGAGTTCACCACAGCCGCCGCAGCTGAAGGCCATATCACCATCGCGGCCGATGTGCTCAAGACCGGCGACAACCGCCGCTTCAAGGGCGAAGACCTGATGGAGGGTAGCGTGGCGCTGGCCAAGGGCACGCTGCTGGCGCCTGCTGCGCTGGGCCTGGTCGCCAGCCTGGGCCTGCCCACCGTCACGGTGTACCGCCGCCTGCGCGTGGCGTATTTCTCGACCGGCGACGAGATCCTGAGCCTCGGCGAGCCACCCCGCGAAGGCGCCGTGTACGACAGCAACCGCTACACCGTGTTCGGCCTGCTCACGCGGCTGGGCGTGGAGGTGATCGACCTGGGCGTGGTGCGCGACGAACCCGCACTGCTGGAGGCGGCCTTTCGCGACGCAGCGCAGCGCGCGGACGCCATCATCACCAGCGGCGGCGTGAGCGTGGGCGAGGCCGACCGCACGCGCACCATGATGAAAAAGCTGGGCGACGTGGCCTTCTGGCGCATTGCCATGCGCCCGGGCCGCCCCATGGCGGTGGGGAGCATTTCCGCCCCAGAAAATCAAGCCAAATTGGCCTCTAGCGCTTATCCATCAAGCGCCAGAAGCTATCAAAATGATAACAAACCACCCCACAGCGGCGCGGTACTGTTCGGCCTGCCCGGCAACCCCGTGGCCGTGATGGTGACCTTTCTCGCCTTTGTGCGTCCCGCCCTGCTGCGCATGATGGGCAGCACACAATCCGCCCCGCCGCTGCTGCGCGCCATCAGCACCGAAGCCATGCGCAAAAAGCCGGGCCGCACCGAATACCAGCGCGGCACCGTGACCACCGCAGCCGACGGCACGCTGCAGGTGCGCACTACGGGCAACCAGGGCTCGGGTGTGCTCCGCTCGATGGTGCAGGCCAACGGACTCATCGTGCTGCATCACGGCCAGGGCAACGTGGCCGTGGGCGACACGGTGGATGTGATGGTGTTTGACGGCGTTATTTGACCCCCTGAGTCGCTTTGCACCTTCCCCCCAGGGGGACGGCCTTCACTGCGGGGCGGCCCTTGCTAAGCATCTCTCACAGGAGCCGCGCCCGTGGCACCCCGCGCGGGCGAAGCACAGCACAATGGCTCTTTTCATTTGCACCCGTTTGGAAATCTTGCGCCTATGCCCTACACCGCCCAGCACCTTGCGCAACCCCCATCCCGTGACGAGGTGGACCGCCTGACAGGCGCCGCCGTTGTGGAATTTGGCACCCCCTGGTGCGGCCACTGCCACCGCGCGCAGCCACTGATCGAACAAGCGCTGAAGGACCGCGCAGACGTAGCGCACATCAAGGTGGAAGATGGCCCCGGCCAGCGCCTGGGTCGCACCTTCGGCGTCAAGCTGTGGCCCACGCTGGTGTTCTTGAAGGACGGCAAGGAGGTCGCTCGCCTGGTGCGGCCTCAGGGGCAGCAAGACGTTCTGGACGCCGTAAACACCGTCTCGGCACCTGCATGAGGCACGCGTCCGACTCCGAATAGGAAGAAGCCCCATCGGGGCTTCTTATTGGGTCGCAACGCTCCGCCGTTGGGGCTCCGCATGGCTACTTGGCCACGTAATCGTGCGGCGGGTGCAGCGGATGCTCAGGCTCCTCGGCAGCCACGGCCGTGTTCGCCCCCGGCACTGCCTTGCGTGCAAACAGGGTGTACATGGTGGGCACCACAAAGATCGTGAGCAGCGTGCCCAGCGACATGCCTCCCACAATCACCCAGCCGATCTGCGTGCGCGTCTCGGCGCCAGCGCCTGAAGCCAGCGCGAGCGGGATGGCTCCCAGCACCATGGCGCCGGTGGTCATCAGGATGGGGCGCAGGCGCTGGGCCGAGGCCTTGACGAGCGCATCCACCATCTCCATGCCCTGCTCACGCAGCTGGTTGGTGAACTCCACGATCAAGATACCGTGTTTGGTGATGAGCCCCACCAGCGTGATCAGCCCGATCTGCGAATACACGTTGAGCGAGCCGCCGCTCCACTTGAGCGCCAGCAGCGCACCAATCATCGACAGCGGCACCGAGACCATGATGACCAGCGGGTCGATGAAACTCTCGAACTGCGCGGCCAGCACCAGGAAGATAAAGACCAAAGCCAGTACGAAGACGATGCCCAGCGCCCCCTGCGAGCTCTTGAACTCGCGCGAGGTGCCGTTGAGTTCGGTGGTGTAGCCGGGCTTGAGCACTTTCGCCGCCGTGGCGTCCATGAAGCTCAGCGCCTCGCCCAGCGAGTAGTCAGGCGACAGGTTGGCCGTGATGGTGGCCGAGCGGCGCTGACCAAAGTGGTTCAGCTCGCGCGGGCTCACGCTTTCGCGCACGTTGACCAGGCTGGACAGCGGGATCATGGCTTCGTTGCGGCCACGCACGTAGATGGTGTCGATGTTCTCGGGCGTGGTGCGGCCCCTGGCCTCGGTCTGCACGATCACGTCGTACTGCTCGGCATCGCGCTTGTAGCGCGTCACTGTGCGCCCTCCCAACATGGTCTCGATGGCCTTGGCCACCACATCCACGCTCACGCCCAGGTCGGCGGCGCGTTCGCGGTTGACTTCGATGCGCAGCTCGGGCTTGTTCAGCCGCAGGTCCACGTCAGGGCCGACGATGCCGGGGTTCTGTGCGATCTCGGCCATGAAGGCGTTGGTGACGGCGTTGAGGTTTTCGTAGCTGTCCGAGGTCTGGATCACGTAGGTGAGCGGACGCGAGCGAAAGCCCTGACCCAGCGACGGCGGCGTGATGAGAAAGGCGTTGACGCCAGGCAAGCCCGACACCTTGGGCTGCAGTTCGCGCGCCAGCTCCAGCGTGGTGCGGTCACGCTTCTCCCAATCCACAGTGCGGTAAATCACGCTGCCCTGGGCCACGGTGGGGTTGCCGATGTTGGCGAAGATGCGGTCGAACTCGGGGTAGTCCTGGCCGATCTTTTCCAGCTCCAGTGCGTAGCGGTTGGTGTAGTCCAGCGTGGCGCCGTCGGGGGCAGTGACGCTGGCCAGGATGGTGCCCCGGTCTTCCAGCGGCGAAAGCTCTTGCCGCATGCTGGGGTACACCACCACCAGCGCCGCACCACTCACCGCCATCACCGCCAGCACGATCCAGCGGGCCTGGAAGATGGCGCCGCGCACGCCCCCGCGCTCGCTGCCCTTGGACGACCAGCGGGCCGTCACCAGCCATCGCAAAAGGCGGCCATAAGCGTCTGACAGAGACGTGAGCCAGCGCTCCATCGAGCGGTCGAACCAGTTGGGCTTCGGGTTGTGCTTGAGCAGTAGCGAACACATCATGGGTGACAGCGTCAGCGCCACGAAGCCGGACACCACCACCGCGCCCGCCAAGGCCAATGCGAATTCCACAAACAACCGGCCCGTGCGGCCCGGGGTAAAGGCCAGCGGGGCATACACCGCCACCAGCGTGAGCGTCATGGCCACGATGGCAAAGCCGATTTCGCGCGCGCCCTTGATGGCGGCTGAGAACGGGTCCAGCCCTTCCTCGATGTGGCGGTAGATGTTCTCCAGCATCACGATGGCATCGTCCACCACCAGGCCGATGGCCAGCACCAGCGCCAGCAACGTGAGGGTGTTGATCGAAAAACCCGCCAGCGACATCAGCGCAAAACTGCCCACCAGGCTCACCGGGATGGTGATGATGGGAATGATGGACGCGCGGAAGGTACGCAAGAAGACAAAGATCACCAGGGCCACCAGCACCACGGCCTCGGCAATGGTGGTGTAGACGCTTTTGATGGACCGGTCGATGAACAGCGAGTTGTCGTTGGCAATGTCGATGCCGATGTCCGGTGGCAGGTCGGCCTTGAGCGTGGGCAGCATGGCGCGCACGCCCTGCGACAGCTCCAGCGGGTTCGCGGTGGCCTGGCGGATCACGCCCACGGAAATGGCTTCGCGCCCGTTCAGGCGCACGCGGCTGCGGTCGCTGGCGGCGCCCTCTTCCACCCGCGCGACGTCGCGGATACGGACCGGGAAGCCGTTCACGGTGCGGATCACCACCTCGGAAAACTGCGACGGCGTGGCCAGGTCGGTCTGCGAGGTGACGCTGAACTCGCGCTGCTGCGACTCGATGCGACCTGCGGGCAGCTCCAGGTTGTTGCGGCGGATGGCGTCTTCCACGTCCTGCGTGGTCAGGCGGTAGCCCGCCAAACGCTCGGGGTCCAGCCACACGCGCATGGCGTATTTCCGCTCGCCGTAGATGGGCACATCGGCCACACCGGTCACCGTCTGCAGCCGCGGCTTGACGATGCGGTTGATGAGGTCGTTGATCTCCAGCGGTGTGCGTGTCTCGCTGCTGAAAGCCAGCCACATCACGGGCGAGGCATCGGCCTCCACCTTGGCGATCACGGGCTCATCCACAGCATCGGGCAGGCGGTTGCGCACCCGCGCGGTGCGGTCGCGCACCTCGGCGGCGGCGTTGTCGGCGTCTTTTTCGAGGCGAAAGCGCACGCTGATCTGGCTTTGCTCGGCCCGGCTGATGGAGGTGATGACGTCCACCGCGTCAATGCCCGCAATGGAGTCTTCGAGCGGCTTGGTGACCTGGGATTCGATCACCTCGGCCGACGCGCCCGCATAACGCACGCTGACGGTGACCACGGGTTCGTCGATCTTGGGGTATTCGCGCACCGACAGGCGCGTGAAGCTCACGGCGCCGATCAGCAGCACCAGCAGCGAGAGCACGGTCGCAAAGACCGGTCGGCGTATCGATATTTCAGCGAGTTGCATGGCAGTCCTGGAACTTCATCGATCACGCAGGATGGCGTGGGCTGCCTTGTGGTGCGCGGCCGGGCCTGCCCGCAAGCTGGCAAGGGTTGGGGCCGGGCAACGGCGCCACTACGGCATTGGCCGATGCTGCAGTGGCAGCGGCGGCGGTAGCAGCATTGGCAACGGGTGCGGTTGCCATCGGCTGCGCCGCTGCCCGGGGGCTGCTGGCGCTGCCAGCCCCGGTGGGCGCTGGTGCATCGGTTGGTGCCACGGCACCTGCAGCACGGTCTGCACCTGCCGCCCCGGCCGAGGCGGCTGCGCGCGCTGGTGATGGCGCACCGCCATTGCTCTGCTTGCCTGGCTTGCCCAGTTCCACCACACGCACTGGGGTGCCATCCTTTTGGATGCGCTGCTGGCCTGCGGTCACCACCACATCTCCCATGGCCAGACCATCCACCACTTCCACAAACCCGGGGGTGCGCGCACCCAGCTTGACGGGTGTGCGCCGCGCCACGCGGCTGCCAGGCTCCTTGCCATCCACAATCTTGAACACATACGGGCTGCTGCCGTCGGGCACGATGGCTTCCTCGGGGATCACCCGGGCATCGCTGCGCTCTGAAAACACGGCCGTCACGCGCGCAAACATGCCGGGGCGCAGCTGCAGACGCCGGTTGTCAATGCAGCCGCGCACCACCACCGAGCGGCCATCGGCGTCAATCTGGGGGTTGATGGCCTGCACCACGGCGCTGTAGCGCACGCCGGGCAAGGCGTCGAACGCCACCTGGGCGGTCTGGCCCGTGCGGACCTTGCTCTGCAAACGCTCGGGCAAGCGGAAGTCCACATACACCACATCCAGGTCTTCGACATTGACGATGTCTGCACCGTCCTTGAGGTAGTCGCCCACGTTCACCCCGCGAATACCGGCGATGCCGTCAAACGGCGCCACGATCTTCAGGCGCGAGGCCGTGGCCTGCGCCAAGGACAATTTGGCCCGCGCCACTTCGAGGTTGGCGGCACTTTCATCGACCGAACGCTGGCTGATGAAGCCCTGGGCCACCAGTTCCTGATTGCGCTTGTGGTTGGCCTGGGCGATGGACAGCTCGGCCTGGCTCTGCTGGACCTGAGCGCGGGGCAACTGGTCGTCAAACTGCACCAGCACCTGCCCGCGCCGCACGCGCTCGCCGTCGCGAAAGTTGAGCGCCGTGATGCGACCGCTCACCTCGGGGCGCAGCACCACGCTCTGGCGCGACCGCAGACTGCCCACGGCCTCGGCATCGTCGCGCAAGGCCATCTGCCGCACAGCCACGGCCTCTACCGCCACGGGGCGGCCTGCGCCCCCACCCTTGGCCGCCGCACCAGCCGGCGCGGCGCTACCCCTGCCCTCGGCAGGCGCCTCGCTGCGCACGGACTGGGCCGGTTTCTGAAGCCACCAGGCTGCGCCCGACGCGGCAGCGATGCCGATGACAGCGAAAACGATGTATTTGTTCTTGGACGCCATGGATCAATGAAGCGGGTGATGTGGGGAAGGCAGCCAAACAATGTATCAGTGCGTGTCTTGCGCTGCAGCAAACCTTGGCATACCCACAAGGGCAATTGCGGCAGATTTACGCAGGCTTTACATGCTGCAGAGACAAAAAAAGCGCCGGAGGGGGCTTCTGATGCCGTGGTGCACAGACGCTGCGCACCGATATACGCCCACCGTCACCCACGCCCCAGGGCTTTTTCGACACCCCGGTTGGCCAGTGCATCGGCCCGCTCGTTGCCTGGATCGCCCGAGTGCCCTTTCACCCAGCGCCATTCGATACGGTGGCCAGCCGTGCTCACCAGCGCGTCCAGCCGCTGCCACAGCTCCACGTTCTTGACCGGCTGCTTGGAGGCCGTGCGCCATCCCTTCGCCTTCCAGCCGTGAATCCACTCGGTGATGCCCTTGCGTACATATTCGCTGTCGAGGTACAGCGTCACGGCGCAGGGGCGCTTCAAGGCCGACAGCGCCTCGATCACGGCCATCAGCTCCATGCGGTTGTTGGTGGTGCCCAGCTCACCCCCAAAAAGCTCTTTTTCTGTCGATCCCGAACGCAACCATGCACCCCATCCCCCAGGGCCGGGGTTGCCTTTGCAGGCGCCATCTGTGTATATCTCTACCTGGTTCAAACTGTGTTCCTGTCTCGGTCGTCGCTGTCTGTGAATATGCGCGAGGTGCTGCCCGTTGCACCCGCCGGGCCTGCCCGGTTGGCAATGGGCACTGTGGAGGCGGCACGCTGTCGGCTGGACCGCCAGGCGGGCTCCAGCAAACGCATGCCGTGAACCCGCTTGACCGCCACCAGAAAATAGGCCGCGCCAAAAATAGGCCACCACCGCTCGCCCAACGGGTCCATGAAGCCAAAACGCTCCAGCCACTGGGTGCTGCGCACCGCCGGACGATAACAGCCAAACTGGGCCGACTCGACCTCAAAACTCAAAAGCCTGAGCCAGTCGCGCAAGCGCCGGTAGCCAATGAACTCGCCCACATCCGGCAGGTATAGAGTGCCCCCGCCCAGACGCTGGATCATGCGGGCACGCCACTGGCGCAGCCCCCACAGGCTGGTCGGGTTCAGCCCGCTGATGACCACCCGGCCCTCGGGCACGAGCACGCGCTCCACTTCACGCAGGGCGGCGTGGGGGTCAATGCTCAACTCCAGGGTATGGGGCAGCACCAGCAGATCGAGGCTCGCCGCCGCAAACGGCAAGGCCACGGGCTCTGTCAGCAGATCCACCGCGCGGCGCTGCAGGGGGGCATCGCCATTACCGGTCTCCAGAAAGGCGATGGAACCCCGCACAGCCTCCTGCCCCAGCGCCAGCCATTGGTGCGGCATGCGGTTGGTGCGAAGGCCATCCAGCAAGGGCATTCCAAGCTGCAGGCTGTGGTAGCCAAAGATATCGGCCACCGCCTCATCGAAGCGCGCCTGCTCCCACGCCAGCAGGTACCGGCCCGGCGGGGAATCGAACCAGTGGTGCAAACCTATAATTTGATCGCTCATGAACTTGCTGCCGCTGCCCGCCTTTACCGACAACTACATCTGGATGCTGCACGACGGCCGCCAGGCGATCGTTGTGGACCCGGGAGATTCCGCGCCTGTGCTGCAGGCCCTGCAGCACCTTGGCGTGCAGTTGAAGGCCATTCTAGTCACGCACCACCATGCCGATCATGTCGGCGGTGTGGATGCCGTGCGCAGCGCCACCGGCGCCGTGGTCTACGGCCCCGCACGCGAGAAAATCCCCGAGCCGCTGCACCGCCTGGCGCACGGTGATGCCGTGGAAACCATGGGACTTCGGTTCGAAGTCATGGATGTGCCTGGCCATACCGCTGGCCACATTGCCTACTACTGCCCCGACATCGACGGGGAGCCCCTGCTGTTCTGCGGCGACACGCTTTTTTCGGGCGGCTGTGGCCGGCTGTTTGAAGGCACGCCCGCCCAAATGCTGAACTCCCTGGACCAGCTGGCGGCGTTGCCCGGCAACACCCGCGTATGCTGCACCCATGAGTACACCCTCTCCAACCTGAAATTTGCGCGGGCCGTGGAACCCGGCAATGCGGCCTTGCTCCACTACAGCAGCCAATGTGAAGCACTGCGGGCCCGCCACCTGCCCACACTGCCGTCGCGCATGGCCCTGGAGCAAGACATCAACCCCTTCCTGCGCGTGCGACAGCCTGCAGTGGCCCAGGCGGCCCATGGCTACGACGCAAAGGTGAATCAAGACGATGCCGTGGCGGTACTGGCCGCACTGCGTCAATGGAAAAACGAGTTTCGATGAAAATTTTGCACATCGCCTGCCTGGCGTGCGCGCTCTGGCTCACGGGCTGCGCCACCACCGGGCCTTCGCAGGACAGCGCGGCTGACAGCGCACCCTCCACACCCACCGGTGCACCACCCCGGACCGCCCACACCCCCGTCATCCCCAACGGCCCGCTCAGGCCCATCACTGCCGCGCAGGCCTCCAGCGGCGAGGTCGCATCGCTCTCGGCCCCCGCCGACCTGTGGGACCGCATCCGCCGAGGCTTTGCCATGCCCGACCTGCAGCACGAACTGGTGCAGGACCGCGAGCAGTGGTACGCCACGCGGCCCGACTACATGCAGCGCATGACCGAGCGCTCCAGCAAGTACCTTTTCCATATCGTTGAAGAGCTGGAGCGACGCGGCATGCCCACCGAGCTGGCGCTGCTGCCCTACATCGAAAGCGCGTTCAACCCGCAGGCTGTGTCCAGCGCCAAGGCGGCCGGCATGTGGCAGTTCATGCCCGCCACCGGCAACTATTTCGACCTCAAGCAGAACGCCTTCCGCGACGACCGCCGCGATGTGCTCGCCTCCACGCGCGCTGCACTCGACTACCTGCAAAAGCTCTACGGCATGTTTGGCGACTGGCACCTGGCCCTGGCCGCCTACAACTGGGGCGAAGGCAGCGTAGGCCGGGCCATTGCCCGCAACCAGAAGCAGGGGCTGGGCACCAGCTACACCGACCTGAACATGCCGGCAGAAACCCGCATGTATGTGCCCAAACTGCAGGCCGTGAAGAACATCGTAGCCAACCCCGAGGCCTTCCGCACCGAGCTGCCCCTCATCGAAAACCACCCCTATTTCCAGACGGTGGACATCACCCACGACATCGACGTTGCGCTGGTGGCCACGCTGGCAGGCATTCGCGAGGAAGATTTCCGCGCGCTGAACCCGTCGTTCAACAAGCCTGTCATTCTCGCTGCCGGTACGCCACAAATCCTGCTGCCCTGGGACAACGCCAAGGTGTTCCAGCGCAACCTTGAAGCGCGCCGCGAGGGTCAGTATGCAAGCTGGACCGTGTGGTCCGTGCCCTCCACCATGACGGTCTCGGAAGCCGCGCAGCGGGCAGGCATGAGCGAGAACGACCTGCGCAGCATCAACAACATTCCTCCCCGCATGCTGATCAAGGCAGGCTCGGCGTTGATGGTCCCGCGTTCATCCGCCATCCGGCAGGACGTCTCCTCGCACCTGGCAGACAACGGCCAGGTCGCTTTCTCGCCAGAGATCGTGACCCGCCGCACCACGGTGCGAGCCCGCAAGGGTGAAACCGTGGCCAGCATTGCCCGGCGCTACAAGCTCAGCGCTGCCAGCGTGGCCGACTGGAACGACGTGCGCGCCAGTGCGGCCTTCAAGCTCGGCGAGCAGGTGGTCGTATACCTGCCCGTGCGACAGGCCACGCAGGCGCGTGGAACGGTGGCCCGCTCCGGTTCTGGCAAGCGCTCGGCTGCTGCGCCTGTACGCCGAGGGGGAACCCCCTCCAAGGTCAAGCGCCGCTAAAACGCCATTGAAACGCCGCGGGCAGCGCGCAAGAAGGCGTCACCAGGCGCCTCAGAACTTCAGCGAGTGCATGCCCAGCAGCCCCAGAATGCCCATGATGATGAGGTACAGCGCCACGATGGTGCTGAGCAGACGGGGCATGACGAGGATGAGAATGCCCGCGATCAAAGAGACAAGCGGGCCGATGCTGAGGGTAAAAGACATGGAGCAATCCTGGTGAGGTAGATGACTGGTAGGCCGAGGCTACGGCAAACCGAACGCCGACGAATGTAAGCCATCTTCCCGACCCGGATGCCGACGCATTGCGACAGCGCGCGGCATCCACTGATCAATCTGGGTCCTGCACTGCCACCGCTCCCATGCGGTTACCCCTAAAGTGGCCCAGCGGGTATCCGGCGCGCAAGCTCAGACGTTGAATTTCTGCCGCGCCTTGCGCACGAAATCGTTGGTGTAGGTGCGTGCCAGCTCCACCTTGAAATCCGCCAACTCGGGGTGCACGCGCGAGAGCACGCGCAAGGCCGTCGCTGCGCCATCGTCGGGCATCATCCCGTGGGTCGAATAGGTCTCGCGCACCCGGCTGAAGGCCGCCAGGTACAGCCCCCGGTCTCCCATCAGGTAGCCCGGAGGCACCGCCTTGACAAGGTCGGCCGGGGCAGCGGTCTGCAGCCATTTGAGGGCATGCACGATACCGTTGGCCAGTGCCTGGGCCTGGGCGGCATGTTTTTGCAGGAAGGGCTGCGGCGCATAAAGGCAGCTGGCTGGCAGGACGCCGCCAAACATCTCCTGCGCGGCCTTGAGTGAGCGCATGTCGCCCACAATGCGTGTGTCTGCCTTTTGCTCCAGCAGCGTCATGATCGGGTCGGCATGGCACAGCGCATGCACCTGTCCGGAACGCAGCGCATTCATCGCGGCCAAGCCAGATCCCACGCCCACAAACGCCACGTCACGCGGCCCTATGCCCGCTCGGGCCAGCACCAGGCTGGCCGCCAGGTGCGTAGACGACCCCACCGATGACACGCCAATGCGCCGTCCATGCAGATCCGCATGATCCTTGTACGCAGGCAGCGAGCGTTGCGAAACCCCCAGCGCCAGTTGAGGCGCACGCCCCATCACCACCAGCGAGCGGAAGGACTGGCCACGCACCTGCTGCCGAATGGTGTGCTCGAAGGCTCCGGCACAGACATCGGCTCCCCCCTCCTGCACCGCCTGCAGGGCCAGGGCGCCGGCCGAAAAATCGCGCACCGTCACGTCCAGACCTTCCGCCTTGAAGTAGCCCAGCTGGTCGGCCAGCGCCAGCGGCAGGTGGTAGAGCACGCCCTGTCCGCCCACGGCAATTGTGACGTTGCCCAGCGCTGCTGCACCCTCTGCCTGCGCCCGCACAATGGCAGGCGCAAACACCCCCGCCGCCGACAGGGCGGAGACGGCGCCAAAGGCGCGGCGGGTGAGCAAGGGGCGGGTCATGAAAATTCGTGAATATCAGTGGAAACAGCAATGCTGCATTGCAACAATCGTGCCCCAGAGCCCACAAACCCGCATCAGGGTGAATCCCTGCGGGTTTCTACGTACCGGGGTTAAAAGAAACTGGAGCCCGATCAGCAGACCCCGAATGAGTGGCGCCAGCCCTTCTTCAAAGGCCGGGCTGGCAAAGATCAGCGATAGCCGACGAACAGGATGCCGATATTGACCAAAAACGCTGCGGCCCAGACCACGCTGCGCACGGTGGGCATGTCGGACACGTACATCATGATGTAGAAGATGCGCAGCATGACGTACAGCAGCGCCAACATGTCCAGCAACGTCTGCCCCGCCCCGAGCAGGTGCGCGATGATCACGGCACCGATGAAGAACGGCAAGCCTTCGAAACTGTTGGCCTGCGCCGCATTGGCGCGGGCACGCCAGTCGGTCTGCCGAGCCATCCAGGCGCGGGGGTCACGGTTGTCAAAGCCACCGTCCTTGCGCGACTTGCCGAAGCTGCCACTCTTGGCCAGCCAGGCGCAGCCCATGGGAAGCAGGGCTGCGATCAGCACGCACCAGTAGGCCACTGTGAACCGTGCGACATGCATGGTGGTATTCATTTTTAAGCCTTTTTTGGCTCCAGCGCTTGATACACAAGCGCTAGCAGCTATTAAATTGTGAGTATTCTAGCCGCCGCAGGCACAAGTTTCGCGAACAAACACCTAGCGGCGATCCACCAGTGCATGCGCAATCGTGCCCAGGTCCACGTACTCCAGCTCGCTGCCCACGGGCACGCCACGCGCGAGCCGTGTCACGTGCAGCCCCCGGCTCTTGAGCGCCTCGCTGATCACATGGGCCGTGGCCTCGCCTTCGGCATTGAAGTTGGTCGCCAAAATGACCTCCTGCACGGTGCCATCGGTGGCCCGGTCCATGAGCTTTTGCAGGCCAATTTCCTTGGGGCCAATGCCATCGAGGGGGCTCAGCCGCCCCATCAGCACAAAGTAAAGCCCCTTGAACGCCCCCGTGCGCTCCAGCGCCGACTGATCGGCCGGTGTCTCGACCACGCACAGCCGCGTCGCATCGCGCTCAGGGTCCAGGCAGGTACTGCACACTTCGGCCTCGGTGAACGTGTGGCAGCGCGCGCAATGGTGCACGGTGCCCACCGCATCGCCGAGCGCCCGCGACAAGGCCAGCGCCCCCTCCCGATCATGCTGCAGCAAATGAAACGCCATGCGCTGCGCAGACTTCACCCCCACCCCCGGCAAGCGGCGCAGCGCCTGGATCAGAACGTCGAGGGAGTTGGTGGTGGACATGGAAACGAGCGATGCAGGAAAGAGGTGAGGAGCGAGCTGGGCAAGGCTTCGACAAGCTCAGCCCGAACGGATGCAGGCAAAACAACAGGCATGTGGTCCTTGCCTTCACACCCCGCCCCCAAGGGCGTAGCGAGCGGGATGAGCTGCTAGGCGGACGGAGCACAGCCACCGGAACGTACTTGAAGTACCTGAGGATGGCGAGCACCGCCCAACGACGCAGATGGCCCGCTCGGTAGCCAACCCTCAGAAAGGGAATTTCATGCCGCCGGGGAGGCCTGGCATGCCTTGGGTGAGCTTGCCCATCTTCTCCGAAGAAGTCTCTTCCGCCTTGCGCACCGCAGCATTGAACGCCGCAGCAACGAGGTCTTCCAGCATGTCCTTGTCTTCGGCCAGCAGGCTCGGGTCGATGGTGATGCGCTTGACGTCGTGCTTGCACGTCATCACCACTTTCACCAGGCCCGCGCCCGATTCACCTTCCACCTCGATGAAGGCCAGCTCGTCCTGCGCCTTCTTGAGGTTGTCCTGCATCGCCTGGGCTTGCTTCATGAGGCCTGCAAGTTGTCCTTTGTTGAACATGGTGTGGTTTCCTTTGCTTTCTTTCTGGTTGATCGATTCCCACGAAGGGACAGAGATTCGGTCTCCGAGATGCACGGTATTGTGCTGTGCAATGTCAGCGGCCGTCGAAACTGGCGCGCGCCAATCCAGTGCACTCGTGGAGCTGGCTTTGCCAGGCCACCGAGTGCGCCCCCTCCCGCGAAGCAAGAGAGGGGGAACGCGCCGAAGGCGACTCAGGGGGCGCTTCATCTCACGCAGGCTTGATGCTACCCGGCACGATTCTCGCGCCATAGTCGCGCACCAGCGACTGCACATAGGGGTCGTTGTTCACAATCTCCTCAGCACGGCGCTGGCGCTCGGCAGCGGCAGCGGCATTGCGGCGGGCGGGGCTGTCGATGACGTGGCCCACCTCCACACTGATCTGGGTGGCGTGGCCCGCAGCCTCCAGCGCGGCGCGCAGGCGCTCGCGTGCAGTAGGCTGGTTCAGCGACTCACGCTCCACACGCAGCAACCAGTGCCCCCCATCGCGCGCCACCAGTTGCGACTGCAGAGCCAGTTCGCGCACCAGGGCGGTAATCGATTCTGCCGCCACCATCTGCTGCACGGTGGCATGCCAGACATCGCCCTCCTCGGTGGGCGTGTAGCGCGCAGAGACGGGCGTTGGCGCAGAAAGCGGCAACGGTTGCAGACGCTCCCCTGGTTCGGGCGATTCACGCACCGGGATTGCTACATATTCAGGAGCACATTGCGCTTGCTGAGGTTGCGTTGGACGCTGATTTTGTCCAAATCTCTCGGGCATACGCACCGGCAGTGCCGTGGCGGCGGAGTTTGCAGGTGATGTAGCACCCGGCTCTTCCGAGCCTGGCCAGGGTGGTGGCTCCGCAGAGTCCACGGATTCGCCGGGTTCTGCAGAAATCTCCGGTGGCAATGCTGGCGAGGCATCTGCTGCAGGCACTGCGGGAGGCACCGCTGGTGGCACCTGAGGAGCAGGCGCGGGCGTCGGCGCCGTTCGCGCCACGGGGGCTGGCACCACCACGGCTGCCGCTGCGGGAGCGGCAGAAACCGCAGCTGGTGGGCTGGAAGACGCCGCTTCAGCCCGCGTCAGAGTTTTTTTTTCAGCCGATTCGCCAACGCCGCCAACGCCGCCAACACCGCCAACACCGCTGACAGGCTTGAACGCCAGCAAGCGCAGCAGCACCATGGTCAGTGCCGCGTACTCATCGGGCGCCAGACCCAGTTCACCGCGCCCGTGCAGGCACAGGCTGTAGAGCAGCTGGGTTTCGTCAGCAGGCATCAGCGCGGCCAAGCGGGCTGTTTCTGCGGCCTCGGGGTCGTCGGCATCCACGGCGCCTGCCATCTGGGGCACGGCCTGGAACACCGCCATCCGCTGCAGCACGGCGCTCATTTCTTCGAGCGTAGAGGCGGCCGACAGGCCATTGAGACGCAGCGTGTCCGAGGTTTCCACCACGGTCTTGCCGTCGCCCTCGGCCAACGCGCCGATGAGGCGGAACACGTAGGAGCGGTCCACCGCGCCCAGCATTTGGCGCACGGCGGCTTCCTGCAACTGGCCGCTGCCAAAAGCGATGGCCTGGTCGGTGAGCGACAGTGCATCGCGCATGGAGCCCCGCGCGGCGCGCGACAGCAGCCGTAGAGCCTGGGGCTCGGACGATACGTTTTCCGACGCCAGCACCTGCGTGAGGTGGCTCAGGACCGTCTCGGGCGCCATGGGCCGCAGGTTGAACTGCAGACAGCGGCTCAGCACCGTCACCGGCACCTTCTGCGGGTCGGTCGTGGCCAGCACGAACTTGAGGTATTCAGGAGGCTCTTCCAGCGTCTTGAGCATGGCGTTGAACGCCGTGTTCGTGAGCATGTGCACTTCGTCGATCATGAAGACCTTGAAGCGGCCCTGCACTGGCTTGTAGACCGCCTGCTCCAGCAGGCTCTGCACCTCATCCACACCCCGGTTCGATGCAGCATCCAACTCGGTGTAATCCGGGAAGCGACCACTGTCGATATCCGTACAGGCCGAGCACACGCCGCAGGGTGTGGCGGTGATGCCGCCCTGGCCGTCGGGCCCCTGGCAGTTGAGCGATTTGGCCAGAATGCGCGACACCGTCGTCTTGCCCACACCCCGCGTGCCTGTGAACAGGTAGGCATGGTGCAGGCGCTGTGTGTTGAGCGCATTGGTGAGGGCCTGCACCACATGCTCCTGCCCCACCATTTCGGTGAAATTGCGGGGGCGGTACTTGCGGGCGAGCACGAGGTAGGACATCCGGCAGATTCTACGGGCTGTGCCGAGTGTCCTTCCAGCGCCCACGTCAGCGGGGCTGTTCAGAAAAGTGCACCCGCATCCGTCGTACAATCGCCAGTGACGGGCCTCCTCGCATGGTGAAGCGGCCAACCGGGTCAGGTGGGGAACCAAGCAGCCCTAACTGTGGAGTCAGTGCCGGGGGTAAGGCTCGTCAACTTCTTTTTTTGCGCTGTCGCGCAGCCCCCTCCCAGCGGCGACATCCTTTGCGATGTGCTCTTGGCTGGCGAGGCCGGGCCCTTCGCCCCAGGCGCAAGCCCCCTTTCGTTCAGCGTTCTCAAGCTCCGGCAGCTTGGCGCAGCCAGTGCAGCGCGCCCAACCCCGCCACGCGGCCACTGGCCAAGCTGGCCGTGAGCAGATAGCCCCCGGTGGGCGCCTCCCAATCGAGCATTTCGCCCGCGCAGAACACGCCCGGTAAGGCATGGGCCATGAGGTGCGTGTCCAGCGCCTCAAAAGCCACACCACCGGCGGTGCTGATGGCTTCGTCGATGGGCCGTGTGGCCACGACCGTGATGGGCAGTGCCTTTATGGCGTGTGCCAGAGCCACCGGGTCGTTCATGCCGTCCTTGCCCAAGTGTTCATACAGGATGCCCGCCTTGATGCCATCGAGCCCCAGACGGCTCTTGAGGTGGCTGGACAATGAACGTGATCCGCGTGGATGGCGCACTTCCACCAGCACGCGTTCCGGCGTGTGGTCGGGCAGCAAATCCAGATGAAAAGTGGCATGGCCGTGGGCCTCGATCTCATCGCGCAGCAGGTGCGACGCGGCGTAGACCAGGCTGCCCTCGACGCCTGTCGCTGTGGCCACGAATTCACCTCTGCGGCTGAACGTGCGGCCCTGGCTGTCGGTGAAAGCCAGCGCCACCGTCTTGAAGGGCTGGCCGGCAAAACGCTCGACAAAATGGGGCGTCCAGCCCACAGCGGGAACGGGGGTGCGGCCGATCAGCTCCTGCAAGAACGCGCGGCGCGTCTCACCCGCCGGCGCATCGGCGCGCAGCACGTCAAAACCACAGTTGGAGGGCCGCAGCGGCGCCACAGCCACACCGCGCTGCGCCAGCAGCGGCACCCAGGCACCATCCGACCCCAGGCGTGCCCAGCTGCCGCCGCCCAGCGCCAACACCACCGACCTGGCGGCCACAGGCACCTCGCCCGCAGGGGCTGCAAAACGCAGGACACCATCGTCCGACCAGCCCAGCCAGCGGTGTCGCATGTGGAACACCACGCCCTGCCCGCGCAGGCGCTGCAACCAGGCGCGCAGCAAGGGCGCGGCCTTCATGTCAGCGGGGAACACGCGGCCGGAGGTGCCCACGAAGGTCTCCACACCCAGGCCTTGCGCCCAGGCCCGGACCTCGGGCCCGCCAAATTCCTGCAGCAAAGGTTCGAGCTGAGGCTGGCGCTCTGCATAGCGGCTGACAAACGGAGCATGGGGCTCGGAATGTGTGAGGTTGAGCCCGCCCTTGCCCGCCAGCAGAAACTTGCGCCCCACCGAAGGCATGGCGTCGAACAGATGAACGGCCACCCCCGCCTGGGCCAGCACCTCGGCCGCCATCAGGCCCGCCGGGCCACCGCCGACGATGGCCACATCGCACCGCAAAGTCCCCATAGGCAGGGCTGGTGCGACGGGTGAATCGGAAGGAGAAAGGGTGTGAGACACAGGAGAACCTTGCTAAAAATGGGGGCGTTGCGCGGGTTGGAAGCCCTGGGTGCGGGTCAAAACAAAGAGCCTTGCGCAGAATCTGCAGGCCCCGGCGCGGTGCGTGGACGCTCGGGCTTTGCCGGGGCAGCCGGGGCAGCGGGGGCAGCGGGGGCAGCGGGGGCAGCGGGGGCAGCGGGGGCAGCGGGGGCGAGAGTATGCCCGACGGCGGCAGGGGTGGGCCCGCCGCCTGCCCGCACCAAACGCCCATCGCCTGTGAGGAAGGCCGCGTGCACGGCCTCGCCCGGCATCAGGGCCTGTACGGCTTCTTGGTAGCGCTGCAGTTGCGCCACCAGCGCTTGCTGGCGCTGAGGCTGGGCGGCACTTTTGTAATCGAGCACCCACCAGCCTGCCACGGCGTCATCTGCAGACAGGGCACGGCGCAGCACCAGCCGGTCGATGCGCAGGCTTTGGCCCTGGTAATGCAGCGGGGCTTCGTTGATGGCGGTCTGCACCTGCTCCGGGTCCCACGCCCAGGCGCCCTCCCCGGCCAGGATGCCCTGTGCCATGCGGGCCGCCAACTCGGCCGCTGCAGGGGCAATGTCGTGGTCGCTGGCCAGCCTTGCAATGCGCGCAGCAGGCCAGCCGTGGGTGCGCAGGTCGGCCAGCGGGGCACCGGCCACACCGGCCTGCTCCAACAGCTGGTGCATGGCGTCGCCCTGGCGTGACAGGGGGGTGGACTCGGCGTCGCCAGGCATGGCCACGGGCGTAGCACTGGTGGGGTCGGCAGCTGCAGCACCCGGTTTGGTGCGGGCGCTTTGCAGGGCTTCGGGCAGGGGGTGCAGCGCGGCGATGGTGAAGGTGTCGGGGGTCGCACCGGCTTCAGCGGAAAGCGCAGGGGCCGTGCCCGTGTCCACCTCGGTCACCAGTGGTGCCAGTCGGTTCCACCAACTGCCCGGCGCCGAATTGCTGGGCAACACGGACGACAGCGCCAGGCAATGTTTGGCGCGCGTCATGGCCACGTAGAGCATGTTCAGCTCCTCGCGGCTGCGGGCCTGCTGCTCGGCGGCCAGCGCGGCTTCTGCGCTGGGCGGCGGGTTCGATTCGCTGGCCAGAAAGACAAAGGCCGACGGCACGGCCTGCTCGCCAGGCCAGTCCACCAGCACACCCATGGTCTCGGCTTTTTGCGGGCGGGTGTCGGTGTCCAGCAGCAGCACGCAGTCGGCCTCCAGCCCCTTGGCGCCGTGCACCGTCAGCAGGCGAACGGCCTGCGCATCGGCCCGGCCGGGGGCGCGCACGCCGCCCTTCTTCATGGCCCGCACAAACGCATAGGGCGTGAGGTAGCGGCCGCCGTCGTGCTGCAGCGATGCCGCCAGCAGCGCGCGCAGGTTGGCCTGCACTGCCTGGCGCTGGGTGACCGGGGCAGCAGCGGCGAAGCGGGCCAGCACGTCGCCGTGCTCGTAGATGGCATGCAGCGCATCGTGCGGAGGCAGGCCACTCACCCAGCCTTGGTATTGAGTCAAAACAGGTCCCAGCGCTTTCAAATCAAGCGCAAGCAGCTCACTTTTTAATAGCAAATCAAACCAGCTGCAGCCCGCATGTTCCGGCTGGCGGCGCAGCACGGCCAAGGCCACCAGCGCATCATCGCCCACGCCAAACAACGGCGACTTGAGCGCGCGGGCCAGTGACAGGTCGTGCGTCGGCGAGACCAGTGCATCCAGCAGCGCCACCATGTCCTGCACCTCGGGTGCGTCGAACAGGTCGGCCTTTTCAGGCTGCACACAGGGCAGGTGCAGGGCGCGCAGGGCGTCTTGCATGCTGGCCAGGCGATCACGCTTGCGGGCCAGCACCAGCACCTCTTTGGGCGGGGTGCCGCTGGCAATCTGCGCGGCCACCCAGGCAGCGGCCTGCGTGCACTCGCGCATGCGCTGGGTTTCTTCGGCCTCGTGGCGGGGTTCGGTCAGGCTATCGCGCCAGGCCAGGGGGTCGCGGCCTGCGCCTTGGCTGTCGTCGTCCGCGTCGGTGATGGCGGGCAGGCGCAGCAACTGGCCGGGGTGCTTGGATTCGGTGGTGTGATCGCGGAAACCGCTGGTCTCTTGCTGCGCCTGGGCCTGGCCCATGACGGCGTTGACCGCGGCAATCACGCCCTGTGCGTTGCGGCGCGTGTGATCGCAGCTGAGCAGGTCGCCGCGCAGCCCATCGCGCACAAACGCCTGCGCAGCGATGAACACCTGTGGTTCGGCGCGGCGAAAGCGGTAGATGCTCTGCTTGGGGTCGCCCACGATGAACACGCTGGGCGCGGCGGAACCACCGCCCGAGCCCGCATAGCCGGACAGCCACGCATGCAGCGCCTGCCACTGCAGCGGGTTGGTGTCCTGGAACTCATCGACCAGCAAGTGGCGGATGCGCGCGTCCAGCCGCTCCTGCACCCAGCCACTGAGCACCGGGTCGGCCAGCATGACCAGGGCCGTGCGCTCCACATCGTTCATGTCCACCCAGCCGTGCTGCTGCTTGACGGCCACAAACTGCGCAATCAGGCAACGCGCCAGCCGGGCCATGCGCTGCTGGTGCTGCCAAGCGTCGTGCTGGCGGCGGGCGGAGAGCAGGCGCTGCAACTCGGGCTCGGCCTCCTGCGCGGCGGGGAACTTCTCCAGGTTCTTGGAGAGGCGGTCTTCCTTGGCCACAAACATCGCTTTGCGCAGCATGTCCAGGCGCTGGTTCAGGTCGGTGCAACCCAGCGCGTCGATGATGGCGTCCGCCGCCTTCTGCGGGGTCTTGTTGGCCTCTGCGCCCAGGGCGCCGGCGCGACTGCGCCAGCGTTGCAGGGCGGCGTCGGTCTGCAGGGCCTCGGCGGGCTCGACCAACGCGGCCAGCTCGGGGTATGCCTGCTGGAAGGGCGGCAAGGATGCATCCACCACGCCTGCCGCGTCGGCCAGATCAAACTCCACCCGCTTGGCCAGTGCCGCCGCCAGCGCCTTGTGGGTTTGCGAGCGGCCGTGGCGAGCCACCACGGCTTCGTAGTCAGCGCGCAGGCTGGCGCTTTCGACCACGGTCTGCAAGAACGGGGGCCAGACCTCGCGCACGGCCTCGGCATCGTCTTCGAGCAGCTCAAAGTGCGCGGGCAGGCCCTGTTGCTGCAGCAGCGCCAGCGGGGCTGTGCCCAGCAGCGCGGCAAACCAGCTGTGGAAAGTGCGGATTTGCACCGGGCGGCCCGCTTCGAGCAGCTGGTGGTATAGATTTTGTAGCGCCTCGCGCTTTTCCAGCGAGCCTTGGGGGCTGATTCCGCGTGCAATCAGCTCGGCCGTAAGCTCCTCCAGCGGCTTGTGGCTGAACTCTTCCAGCCATTCCTGCAAACGCTGGCGCATTTCTCCCGCGGCCTTTTTGGTGAAGGTGATGGCCAGGATCTCGTGCGGCGCGCAGCCGTCGAGCAGCGCCCGCAGCATGCGCGAGACCAGCATCCAGGTCTTGCCCGCACCGGCGCAGGCCTCCACCGCCACGCTGCGTGCGGGGTCGCAGGCGATGGCGTAGAAGGCCTCGCGCGAGACGGGGCGGCCGTTGTGTTCGTAGGCTGCCTGGCTGGGTTGTGGAATGCTGACGGTCATGGCGTCTCTTGCGCGGGCAACGCCTGTTCAGCGTCCGCCCAGTAGTCTTTGCGGCACAGGCCGCGCACGGCGCAGAACTCGCACACCGAGCCCTCGCCCAGCGCGGGCAGCGGCGCACCGGCGGCGATGCGGACCATGTCGTGCTGAATGCCTTCAACCAGCACATCGCGCAGGTGCACCACCTCGTCCTGTTCGTGCAGTTGTGTCTCGCCGCGCTCACCCACGTTGACGTAGGCGGCGCGCAGGGTGTCGTGGCTCAGCAAGGCGGCGTAGAAGGCCAGTTGCGTGTCCTCGGCCCCGCTCTTGATGCGCTGGCGGGTGACGCTGTCGCTTTCGGTTTTGTAGTCGATGACCAGCACCGTGGGCTCGCCGGTGGATGAGACGCCATCGATGCGGTCAAGGGTGCCGACCAGCTCCAGGTCGCCCAGCGGCTGGCGGGCCTTGACCTCAGCCTGGCGGAAGGTGGCTCCCTGCTGCTCGTGCCCGGCCAGCCACTGCAGATAGCCATCGCGCAATTGCGCCCAGCCTGCGGCAAAGGGCAGAAAGTCGCCGTCTTGCAACCGCTGCTCGCGGGTGACAGCCTCGGCGGCGGCGTCCATGCGGGTGCGGCGCTCGTCCAGGTGGTCGGTGGGCACAGCCAGCAACGCCTCGTGAAAGTGCTGCAGCACGGCGTGCAGCCAGTTGCCAAAGTCGCGCTTGTCCACTTCGGCGTCCAGCTCGTCGGCCTCGCGCAGACCCAGCTGGCGCTGTGCAAAGAAGCGGTACGGACAATGGCGCAGGTCGGAATACGCGGTGGAGGACAGGTGCCCCACGGGCAGCGCCTGGCCCACGGGCTGGGGGCGCAGCGTGGGGATGGCGGCCACTGCACGGGCCGCACGGTCGTCGGTGCCGGGTGTAGCGGCGCCATCCAGTTGCAGGGCCAGCACCAGGGCGCTGGCCAGCAGGGGCTCGCCGCCCTCATCGCCGGTGCGCCACAGCACATCCACCACGGGCGTGCGCAGGGCGTGGGCCCAGGCGGCCCGCTGGGCGGCCTCCAGCGACTGGCGCGTGGGCAGGCCCCAGGCCTCGCGCTGGGCCTGCGACCAGTCGCCTGATGGTTCAGGTGCGGCTTGCAAACGCTTTTCATCGCAGCCCGGCAGCACGGCGGCGGCAAAGGGACGGGCCAGCAGTTGCGGCAGGGGCACCACCACCACGGGTGCATCGGCGGCCTGCGCGGCCACGTAGCGCCCGGCTTCGAGCACGTCCTTGGCCCAGCGGGTGAATTCGGCCAGCGTCATGCGCCGGCCCGCGCTGTCGCCCCAGCCGTCCAGCTCGGCCTGCTGGCCGTCTTGCAGGCGCAAGGCGGCCAGCACGCGCATGCCAGCGGGGTCGGCCTGCAGGCCTTGCCACTGGCCGGCCTGCTCCAACACGACGCGCAGGGCGGGCAACCACTGCGCCAATGGGCGCGCGGCGCGCAGGGTGTCGCGCCAGGCCTCCACGGTGGCCACGGTGCGGGCCAGGTGGGGCTGTGCGCTCAGATCCCGCGCGGTGGCGGCACTCCAGTGCTGCACCACGCCCTTGCGCAGCCATTGCTCCAGGCGGTTGACCTCGCCTGGCATCAGCGCAGGGGTGTGTTTGACCCAGTCCAGCACCGCGTTGGATGAGGCGTTCCACGCTGCGGCCTGCAGCGCCGCCATGACCCGTGAGGCGGCGCGCGTGGTGGAAAGAATCCAACCGCTTTCATCGCGCACCAGCACCCCGCTGCTGTCCAGATGGGCCAGCACGCGGCGGATCAAGGCCCGGTCAGTCGCAGCCAGCGCCACGGGCACCCGGCCATCTCGCACGTGGGCCAGCACGCAGGCGGCGGCGCGGTGGGCTTCGTCTTCGGCATCGGTGGCGGCATGCAGAGCGCGTTTTGGCGGCGCGGGAGCTTCATCGACCAATGCAGGCAGCGCAACACAAGCCCCATGCTCGCCCCAATGGGCCAGCAGGGCCTGGGGCAGTGCGTCAGACTGAAAGCCTTCGAGCACCACCAGCGCATCCACCGCCGCGCGCACGCCGGGCTCGAACAACACATCGGTGGCGTGGCGCGAGGCCAGCACCCATTCCAGCGCCAGGCGCGCCACCAGGGCCTCGTAATGCAGGCTGCTGCCTTCATCGGCGGTGGCCAGCAGTTTGCGGGCCTCGTCGCCCCAGGCGGCGCGCTGCGCGGGGGGCACAGCGGCCACGGCGGGTGCCAGTTGGGCGGCGGCTTCTTGCAGTGGCGTGGCCAGCATCTCGCGCTGGGCGCCCTGCCCCACACGATCGAGCAAGGCGCGGGCCGTAAGGGTGTCGCGCGCCACGTCGCCCGCATAGTCGTCGGCCGAAGGCTCAAACACCTGCAACTGGCGGGCCCAGTTGCGGGTGGTTTCAAAGCGCGGCGCAAAGCCTTGCGGAAACTGCAGCGCCCAGTGGCGCTGGGCCCAGGGCATGAGCTGGGCGTAGGGCACCAACACCACTGTGCGCGCCAAATGGGCGCCATGGGCCTGGGCATGTGCGGCCACCTGGGCCAGAGCACGTTGCCACAAGGCGGTGCTGGCGGCAGCAAACCCACTGGTTTGATCGCTTTTCGCTATGACTGTCATAGCGTCGCAAGGCCCGGCCACACCGGTGAACGTGGGATTGGTTTCTGTCACAATGCCCAGACTTTAAACGTACACCGGTCACAACCCGCTCAAAATCAAGGAATCCGCCATGGCCAGCGAACTCATCAAACATGTCTCTGACGCCAGCTTTGAAGCCGACGTGCTGCAACCCGGCTCCGCCGTGCTGGTGGACTACTGGGCCGAATGGTGCGGCCCCTGCAAAATGATTGCCCCCATCCTGGACGAAGTGGCAGGCACCTACCAGGGCAAGCTGCAGATCGCCAAGATGAATGTGGACGAAAACCGCGAGATCCCCGCCAAGTTCGGCATTCGCGGCATTCCCACACTGATGCTGTTCAAGGACGGCCAGCTGGCCGCCACCAAGGTCGGCGCCATGAGCAAGGCGCAACTGACCGCCTTCATCGATCAGCAACTGGCCTGATCCGCACCCACAACCCCGCGCCCGCCCATGCACGCGGGGTTGTCTGTTTTCACGACACCTATTGCAGCGCCAGACACAGACCGAATTCGGATCCCGTGAATCTCCCGCTTTTTTTCCTGTCATAATTCCTCCAGATCACCGGCCTGCACGCATTGGCAGCCGGACCGAGATCCCCGGCGAGCCAGACCTGCAAACAGCAGCCCATCTGGCACCAGCCCTCCTCCCCCAAGATTCATACCAGCTCCGCCAAGGAGTCATTCCATGCACTTAAACGAACTCAAGGCACTGCACGTGTCTGAAGTCCTGAAGCAAGCCGAAGAACTCGAAATCGAAAATACCGGCCGCATGCGCAAGCAGGAGCTGATGTTTGCGATCATCAAGAAGCGGGCCAAGACCGGGGAACAAATCATTGCCGATGGCGTGCTGGAAATTTTGCCCGACGGTTTCGGCTTCCTGCGCAGCCCGGACACGAGCTTTACCGCCAGCACGGACGACATCTACATCAGCCCGAGCCAGGTGCGCCGTTTCAATCTGCACACCGGCGACATGATCGAAGGTGAAGTCCGCACACCCAAAGACGGTGAGCGCTACTTCGCCCTGAACAAGCTCGACTCCGTCAACGGCGGCCCGCCGGAGCAGAACAAGCACAAGGTGATGTTCGAGAACCTGACGCCCCTGTTCCCCAAGGAACAGATGAAGCTGGAGCGCGACTTCAAGGGCGAAGAAAACATCACAGGCCGCATCATCGACATCATTGCGCCCATCGGCCGTGGCCAGCGCGCGCTGATCGTCGCCCCGCCCAAGAGCGGCAAGACGGTGATGATGCAGCACATCGCCCACGCCATCACGGCCAACAACCCCGACGTGCACCTGATGGTGCTGCTGGTGGACGAGCGCCCTGAAGAAGTGACCGAAATGCAGCGCACGGTGAAGGGCGAGATCATCGCCTCCACCTTCGACGAGCCCGCCGCACGCCACGTGCATGTGGCCGAAATGGTGATCGAGCGTGCCAAGCGCCTGGTCGAGCTGAAGAAGGACGTGGTCATCCTGCTGGACTCCATCACCCGCCTGGCCCGTGCCTACAACAACGTCGTGCCCTCCAGCGGCAAGGTGCTTTCCGGTGGTGTGGACGCCGCCGCACTGCAGCGCCCCAAGCGCTTCTTCGGCGCCGCGCGCAAGGTCGAAGAAGGTGGCTCGCTCACCATCATCGCCACCGCGTTGGTCGACACCGGCAGCCGCATGGACGAAGTGATCTTTGAAGAGTTCAAGGGCACGGGCAACTGCGAAATCCACCTGAACCGCCGCCTGTACGAAAAGCGCGTGTTCCCCGCCATCGAGCTCAACAAGAGCGGCACGCGCCGCGAAGAGCTGCTGCTGGCGCCCGAGATCCTGCAAAAGACCCGCATCCTGCGCCAGTTCATGTACAACATGGACGAGATCGAGTCGATGGAGCTGATGATCAAGAACATGAAGGCCACCAAGACCAATGTGGACTTCTTTGACATGATGCGAAGAGGAGGGTGACAACCCCCTGAGGCGCTTTCGCGCCTTCCCCCTTTCCGAATTGCTACGCAATTCGGAAAGGGGGACACCGCCAGCGCGGCGGGGCGGTCCTTGCGCGGCGGTTCTGGCCAAGGCCTTGCCGGTTTCAGCCGTTACGGGCCGTCGCGAAAATGCCATCAGACCGCCTGTGCAATAATAGAGGGCTTTTTCTGCGGAAAGTACGTTGGATGTTCCACGGCGCAAAGGTTGCTCCGGGTTCAGCGCGGCTCCCGCACTTGACAAGGATTGATCATGAAAGAAGGCATTCACCCCAACTACCGCGAAGTCCTGTTCTCGGACCTGTCCAACGGCTTCAAGTTCGTGACCCGTTCCTGCGTGAACACGAAGGAAATGGAAACCTTCGAAGGCAAGGAATACCCGCTGTTCAAGCTGGATACGTCTTCTGAATCGCACCCCTTCTACACCGGTACGCAAAAGTCGGTGGACAACATGGGTGGCCGCGTGGAGCGCTTCCGCAACCGTTTCGGCAAGACCGCAGCGAAGTAATTCGCCCTTGCGTTCCCGCCAAAAAGGCAGCCCGGGCAACCGGGCTGCCTTTTTCCGTTGGTTTTGCCCTTATTCTCGGTAGCTTCGCTTTGCCGCCCTCTGACGCGTGAATCCACCGACCCCCGCCATCGTTACCCAGAACGCTGTCAGCCCCCTGCCACGCTGGGCACTGGTACTGCTGTGTATTGCCTATGTCGTGCCCGGCTTCGTCGGGCGCGACCCGTGGAAAAGTGCGGATGTCACGGCGTTTGGCTACATGCTGGAGCTGGCCCACGGGCACACGCCCTGGCTGAGCCCCCTGCTGGGCGGCATGCCCCCGGAAACCGAGGGACTGCTGCCGTACTGGCTGGGCGCTTGGGCAATTCAGCTGGCGCCCCAGTGGGTTTCTGCCGAGATGGCGGTGCGCCTACCCTTCGCACTCCTGCTGGTCATCACCCTCATTGCCACGTGGTACGCCGTCTACTACCTCGCACGCAGCCCCGGCGCCCAGCCTGTGGCCTTTGCCTTTGGGGGCGAAGCCAATCCACCCGACTACGCCCGCGCCATTGCCGATGGCGGGTTGCTGGCCCTGATTGCCTGCCTGGGCCTCGCGCAGCTCTCGCATGAGGTCACCAGCTATCTGGTGCAGCTCAGTTGCACGGCGCTGATCTTTTTTGCGGTTGCAGCCATGCCCCACCGCACCGTAGCCCCTGCCGTGGCGCTGGCCGCAGGCATGGTGGGGCTCACGCTGGCAGGCGCGCCGGCGCTTGCAGCATTGCTGGGACTGGGCAGCATGGTGGTGGTGGTGTATGCGCCAGGCAGCCAGACAGACCATCGCCTGCGCTGGGCCCTGGCCCTCGGGGCAATCACGTTGGCAGCGGCGCTGATCGCCTGGGGGCTCGATCTCTGGCGCTGGCGAATTGTGGATTCCGGCTCAGGCGGCAAAGAGTGGCAGAGCCTGGCGCGGCTGCTGCTGTGGTTTGGATGGCCCGCCTGGCCCCTGGCCCTGTGGACGCTATGGCGCTGGCGCAAGCAGATCATCAGCCGCCAGGGGCACAGGCACCTGCTGCTCCCGCTGTGGTTCTCGGCAGTCTCCATTGCCGCCACCATCACCACCCAACCTGCAGACAGGGCCCTCCTGCTCGGTCTGCCGGCCCTGGCGGCACTGGCAGCGTTTGCACTGCCCACGCTGCGGCGCAGTGTGGGGGCGCTGATCGACTGGTTCACGCTGCTGTTCTTCACCGTTTCAGCGCTGGGGATCTGGGTGATCTGGATTGCCATGCAAACGGGCGTTCCCGCCAAGCCTGCAGCCAATGTGGCCAAGCTGGCCCCTGGTTTTGTGCCGCAGTTTTCCGCACTGGCGCTTGTCGTGGCCCTGGCGGCCACCGTGGGCTGGTGCAGCCTGGTGTGGTGGCGCGCCGCGCGCAACCGGGCGCCCATCTGGAAGAGCCTGGTGCTGCCAGCCAGCGGCGCTGCGCTGGGCTGGCTGCTGCTGATGACTTTGTGGTTGCCGCTACTGGACTACGCCCGCAGCTATCGCCCCCAGGTTCGCAGTGTGATGGCCGCACTGGGCCCATCCCCGGGCTGTGTGCAGACGGTAGGGTTGAACCGTGCCCAGGTGGCGGCTCTGCAGTACCACGGTGGCCTATCGCTGCAGAGGGCGGGCCTGCAGGACGAGTGCGACTGGCTGGTGGCTGACATCGCCTCCTGGCCTCCGTCCGAGCGCATGGTGAATGTGGCGCGCTGGGAAGCCCGGGCCACCATTCCACGCCCCACTGACAAGAACGATCACCTCCTGGTGTTTCACCGTGCGGGGCCTGCACGCTGATGCCCGAATGATGCCGGAGTAATGTCGGAGCTTTCGACCATCTCGCGCCACGCCATCACGGTGCTGGCCGGGCAACTGGCGGTGATGGCGTTTGGCGTGACAGACACCATCGTCGCCGGGCGCCATGGAGAAGCCTCGCTGGCGGCACTCTCGGTGGGCAGCGCCATCTTCATCAGCGTGTATGTGGCGCTGATTGGCGTGCTGCAGGCGCTGCTTCCGGTGTGGGCCGAGTTGCGCGGCGCCCGGCAGACCGACAGCCTGGGCCGGTCTCTGCGGCAGTCGCTGTACCTGTGCGGCGCGGCCTCACTGGTGGGCATGGCCATCCTGCTGTCCCCCGCCCCCCTGCTGCGCTGGACCGAGGTGCCGCCAGCCCTGCGCACCGAGGTGGAGAGTTACCTGGCCGTGCTGGCCCTGGCACTGCCGCCTGCCCTGCTTTTTCGCATCTACAGCACCTTGAACCAGGCCCTGGGCCGCCCCAAGCTGGTGACCTGGCTGCAGGTGGGCTCGCTGTTCATCAAGCTGCCACTGTCGATCTGGTTCACCTTTGGCGGCGCAGGGCTGCCTGCGCAAGGCGTGGTGGGATGCGCGTGGGCCACCCTGGTGGTCAACGGCAGCATGCTTGCGCTGGCCATCTGGCTGCTGCGCACGCAGGACATCTATGAACCCCTGCGCATCTGGCGCCGTATGGAGCCCCCGCACTGGCCCACCATTGCGGGCTTTGCCCGCCTGGGCATCCCGGCCGGGCTGGCTGTGATGGTGGAGGTGACGTCGTTCACGCTGATGGCGTTGTTCATTGCACGCCAGGGCACCACCGCATCGGCGGCGCACCAGATCGCGGCCAATGTGGCGGCTGTGCTCTACATGGTGCCGCTGTCGCTGGCCATCGCCACCAGCGCCCGCGTCAGCTACTGGCTGGGCACTGGCGATCCAGCACGCGCGCGCAAGGTGGTTTTTATAGGTTTTAGGCTTTCAGCGCTTATTGGTATTGCGCTAGCAGCTATATTATTAATAGCAAAAAATCAGATTGGCGGTTTGTATTCCACCAACACCGGCGTGGTGGCCCTGACGGGCGGGGTCATCGTGTGGGTGGCTGCGTACCACGCAGCCGATGCACTGCAGACGCTGTGCGTGTTTGTCTTGCGCTGCTACCGCATCACCGTGGCGCCGCTGGTGGTGTATTGCGTGTTGCTGTGGGGTGCGGGTTTGGGGGGCGGCTACCTGCTGGCCTACCGGGGCCTGGGGCCTTGGGCAGCGGAGCCATCGCCCACACCTTTCTGGGCCGCAAGCGCTGCGGCGCTGTGGTTCACTGCCGCGCTGTTCCTGGCCATGCTGTGGCGTGCGGTCAGACCGGCAGCGAAAACCCGCGCAACCGGTTCGCGGGGAAGGTGACCGAGAACACCGAGCCCTTGCCCAGCGTGCTGGCAATGTCCAGCGTGGCCCCGTGCCGCTGCAGCACATGCTTGACGATGGCCAGCCCCAGGCCGGTGCCACCGGTCTCGCGGGAGCGGCTGCGGTCCACGCGGTAAAAACGCTCTGTCAAACGCGGAATGTGTTCGGGTGCGATTCCCGGGCCTGTGTCCTGCACCGAGAAAACTGCGCAGCCATCTTCCATGCGGTGCCACGCCACCGTGATCACCCCACCCGCAGGCGTGTAGCGCACAGCATTGCTGATGAGGTTCGACAATGCGCTTTGCAACTCGGTGGGCACGCCTGCAATGTCGCCCTCGGCATGCAACGCGTCCTTCGACGGAAACACCATGACATGCTGGCGCGGCTGGTTTTGCGAGAGCACGGCCGACAGCGCACGCCCCTCCTCCTCGCACCGCTGCATGAGCGCCTGCACGGGCGTCCACTCCGCCATGCCCGGTGGCGGACTGCCCTCCAGGCGCGACAGGGTCAAAAGGTCTTGCACCACACTTTGCATGCGCAGCGCCTGCTGGGCCATCATGCCCAGGTAGCGCGAGCGCTCGTCGGCACTCAGGGGCAAGGTCTGCAGCGTTTCGACAAAACCGGTCAGCACCGTCAGGGGCGTGCGGATCTCATGGGACACGTTCGCCACGAAGTCGCGCCGCATGGCCTCGGCCTGCTCCAGCGCCGTGACATCGCGCGACAGCAGCAGGGTGCGCCCGTCGCCATAGGGGTGCAGATGCACCGAGATGCGCACCGGCCGCGATGGCGTGCTGAAGCGCCCCTCCAGTACCACATCGTGGCTGAAATCCTGGGCGGCATAGTAGGCCGTGAACTCGGGATCGCGCACCAGGTTGCCGATCGACTGCATCACATCGCGCTGGGCGTCAAAGCCGAACTGGCTGGCGGCCATCTGGTTGCACCACTCGATGCGGCCTTGCGCATCCAGCAGCACCACCCCATTGGGCGTGGCCTGCAGCGCGGCCAGGATCTCCTGCAGCCGGTCCTGGCTGTCGCGGATCTGGGTCTCCTGTCTGCGCAAAAGGCGCCTCGCACGGTCTGCCGCCTCACCCCAGATGCCGCGCATGGCCGGGACTTCGGACAGGTCACCCGTGCGCAGCCAGCGCAGCACACGCGCGCCACGCAGCAGATCCCAGACAAACCAGGCCCACGCCGCCAGGGCGGCGCCCAGGGCTGCGCCCCAGGGACCACCCTGCCACCACCCCAGCCCACCACCCGCTATCTGCCAGAGCAGGAAATACGAAATACGCCACAGCATGCGGTCAGCAACGCCTTCTCAGAAAAACAGGGGCGCACCCTGTGCGCCCATCGACAACATCAGGCCCGCGCCCTCAGCACCTGTTCACACTCTCGCTGGAGATCATGACCAGACTCTCAGCCTCTCAGGCCTGCAACTGCACCTGGGGCTGGGCGGTGAGCCGGTAGCCCGCGCCACGCACGGTTTCCACCATCACGGAGGCGGTGCCCAGGGCTTCGCGCAGGCGCTTGACGTGCACATCCACCGTCCGCTCCTCGATGAAAACATGGTCACCCCACACCTTGTCGAGCAATTGTGAGCGGCTGTGCACACGTTCGGCGTGTTTCATGAGAAAGTGCAACAGCTTGAACTCGGTGGGGCCCACCTTGAGCGGCTGCCCCTGGAAGGTCACGCGGTAGGTGCCGGCGTCGAGCACCAGCTCGCCAATGGTCACGCTGTCGCTGACCTGCTCGGGAGCACGACGGCGCAGCACGGCGCGGATCCGCGCCAGCAGCTCCTGCGTGGAGAACGGCTTGGTGATGTAGTCGTCGGCACCCGCATCGAGCCCGGCGATCTTGTCGGGTTCATCGCCCCGGGCCGTCAACATCAGGATCGGGATCGGCTTGGTGCGGCTGTCCGCACGCCACTTGCGTGCCAGCGACAAGCCGCTTTGCCCTGGCAGCATCCAGTCGAGCAGGATGACATCCGGCAGCACGGCATCCAGCTCGCGCTGGGCCGAGTCACCGTCTTCCGCCCAAAAGGGCTGGAATCCGTTGTGGCGTAGATTGACTGCAATCAACTCGGCAATCGCAGGTTCGTCCTCAACGATGAGGACGCGTGGGAGCTTTCTCATAGTTTTGCCAAAGCTCTTTTTACAGAACGGCTGACTCGATCTCATCGAGGGCAGTGTGGCGCACATCCTTGCCCTTGACCAGATAGATGATCAACTCAGCCACGTTCTTGGAATGGTCGCCGATGCGCTCAATCGCCTTGGCCAGGAACAGCAGGTCCAGACTGGGGGAGATGGTGCGCGGGTCTTCCATCATGTAGGTGATGAGCTTGCGCACGAATCCATCGAATTCCTTGTCGATCAGGTCGTCTTCCTTGAGGATGGCCACCGCCGCCTTGACGTCCAGGCGCGCAAAAGCATCCAGCGTCTTGCGCAGCAGGCCCGACGCCAGCTCGGCTGCCGTGCGCAGGTCGCTCGACGGCAGCGAGCGCGGTGCACCACTCTCGATGATGGAGCGCACCATACGGGCCATCTTGTTGGCCTCATCACCCATGCGTTCGAGGTTGGCTGTGGCCTTGGAGAAGGCCAGCAGCAGGCGCAGGTCGCGCGCCGTCGGCTGACGGCGGGCGATGATGGACGACAGCTCCTGGTCGATCTCGACTTCCATCGCATTGATACGGGTTTCCATCGAGGCAACGGTCTCCACGGCCTCCAGGCTGAACTGCGACAGGGCGTATACCGCCTGGCGAATCTGCGATTCCACCAGGCCACCCATCTCCATCACACGGGCGGAGACGCTGTTGAGTTCGCTGTCGAACTGGGACGAAAGGTGTTTATCGGGCATCTGCTGTCTCCTTAGCCGAAACGGCCGGTGATGTAGTCTTCGGTTTCCTTGCGCTCGGGCTTGAAGAAGATCTGCTCGGTGGCACCGAACTCGATCATTTCGCCCAGGTACATGTAGGCCGTGTAGTCGCTGCAGCGGGCAGCCTGCTGCATGTTGTGCGTCACGATGGCAATCGTGTAGTCGTGCTTGAGTTCGTCGATCAGCTCTTCGATCTTGGCAGTGGACAGCGGGTCCAGCGCCGAGGTGGGTTCGTCAAGCAGCAGCACAGAAGGCTTGACCGCCACGCTGCGTGCAATGCACAGGCGCTGCTGCTGCCCGCCGGAGAGCGACAAACCGCTTTGGTGCAGCTTGTCCTTCACCTCGGTCCACAAGGCGGCCTTGGAGAGCGCCCATTCCACGCGGTCGTCCATCTCGCTTTTGCTCAGGCTTTCGTAGAGCTTCACACCGAAGGCGATGTTGTCGTAGATGGACATGGGAAACGGCGTGGGTTTCTGGAACACCATGCCGATGCGGGCGCGCAGCAGGTTGATGTCCTGCTTGGGGTCCAGGATGTCCTGGCCGTAGAAGTTGATGGTGCCTTCGGCACGCTGGCCCGGGTACAGGCTGTACATGCGATTCAAAGTCCGCAGCAGGGTGGACTTGCCACAGCCCGAGGGGCCAATGAAAGCAGTCACCTTGTGCTCGGCAATGTTGAGGCTGACGTTGCGCAGCCCCTGAAACTTGCCATAGAAGAAGCTGAGGTTGCGAAGTTCCAGCGCATTCTTGCTGGGGGTGACGGTAGCGGTGGCGTTCATTGTCAAATCCTGAAAATGGAGGCTGTCTGGGTGGTGTCTGCGTAATGGGCCGACAGGTCAGGCTCGGCTCTTCTCGCGCAGGAAAACCCGCGCCACGATGTTGAGGATCAGCACCGACAACGTGATGAGCAAAGCCCCACCCCAGGCCAGGCGCACCCAGTTTTCGTAAGGGCTCAGGGCAAACTGGAAGATCACCACCGGCAGGTTGGCCATGGGGGCATTCATGTTGGTGCTGAAGAACTGGTTGTTGAGCGCCGTGAACAACAGCGGCGCAGTCTCGCCACTGATGCGGGCCACAGCCAGCAGCAAGCCCGTCATCACGCCACTGCGCGCAGCACGCAGGGTGACCATGGTGGACACTTTCCAGCGTGGAGCACCCAGTGCAAAAGCAGCCTCGCGCAGACTGCCGGGAACTAGGCGCAGCATGTTCTCGGTGGTACGGACCACCACCGGTACGGCGATCAGCGACAAGGCCAGGCTACCGGCCCAACCTGAGAAGTTGCCGACCGTCGCCACGGCAATGGCATAGACGAACAGGCCCAGCACGATGGAGGGCGCGGACAACATGATGTCGGTCACAAAGCGGGTGAGTTCAGCCGTCTTGCTCTGGTCGCCGTATTCCGCAAGGTACACGCCAGCCAGTACACCAATCGGTGTGGATACCAGCACGGTAAAACCCACCATCATGAGGCTACCGACGATGGCATTGGCCAGCCCGCCGCCTTCCGATCCGGGTGCCGGCGTGGACTGGGTGAACATGTTCCAGTCCAGCGCAGCAAAGCCGTTGGACAGCAGCACGCTCAGGATCCAGAGCAGCACGAACAGACCCAGCACCATCGCCCCCAGGGAAAGGGTTAGCCCGATGGCGTTGGAGCGCTGGCGCTTTTTGTAGAGTTGTTGGTTGAATTCCATGGAGCTTGTCTCAAAAGAGGTTCATGGTCAGGGCGTGAGGACTCAAAGGCCCTTGGCCTTTTCAGCACGCAGCATCAGGATCTTGGCGGCCGAAAGCACCACGAAGGTGATCACGAACAGCAGGAAACCCAGCGCGAACAACGTGGAAAGATGGAAGTCAGCCGCCTCGCCGAACTCGTTGGCCAGCGTAGAGGCAATCGAGGTTCCCGGCGAAAAGAGGGATGTCGGCATGCGGTTGGCGTTGCCGATCACAAAGGTCACGGCCATGGTCTCCCCCAGAGCGCGGCCCAGGCCCAGCATGATTCCGCCTATAACGCCCTTTTGGGTGTAAGGCAGCACCACGCGGCGCACCACTTCCCAGGTCGTGCAGCCCAGGCCATAGGCAGACTCGCGCAGGATGGGCGGAACAATCTCGAACACGTCGCGCATCACTGCCGCCACAAACGGCAGCACCATGAACGCGAGCACGATACCGGCCGCCAGGATGCCAAAGCCGTTGGTGCTGCCGCCAAACAGAAAGCCCACCAGCGGCATGGAGCCCAGCAGCTTTTGCACCGGCATCTGGAAGTAATCAGCAAACAGCGGGGCAAATACGAACAGACCGAACATGCCGTAGATGATCGAGGGGACGGCCGCCAACAGCTCCACTGCGGTGCCCAGGGGGCGCCGCAGCCAGACCGGGCAAGTTTCCGTCAGAAAAAGGGCAATGCCAAAAGCCAGAGGCACCGCAATCAGCAGCGCAATGCCAGCACTGGCCAGGGTGCCGACGATGGCAATCGCAGCACCGAATTCTTCATTGATGATGTCCCATTCCACGCGCCAGATGAACTGGACACCGAACTTATGGAACGTCGGCCAAGCGTAGATAAACAGAGAGACGATGATCCCCAGCAGCGCCGCCAGCACCAGCAGCGAAAGACTTTGGGTCAACCGATGAAAAAAGATGTCCTGAAGACGCTGCCGCCTGGCAATCGATACCATCGACTCCGTAGGGGCGTCCGTCTTTTTGGCGGACCCGGGTTGCGAACTCATGGTGGTTCCCACGCTCATGTTGACTCCCATCTGGCTTCTGGAGATCCCCACAAACCAGCACCCATCGGCCAGCCAAGGCGGCCGATGGGGGGTATTCTGGGGCAGACTGACTTACTTCTTGATCTGCGACCAGACTTTGGAACGGATCTCGGCGGTCAGGCTGTCAGGCAGCGGCACATAGTCCAGCTCCGTGGCCATGCCTTTGCCATTCTTGAACGCCCAATCAAAGAACTTCAGAACTTCAGCCGACTGCGCCTTGTCCGCAGGGTCCTTGTACATCAGGATGAACGAGGCTGTGCTGACAGGCCAGCTTTCTGCACCCTTGGCATTGACCATCGAGATGCCCATGCCAGGAACGCTGAACCAATCAGCGCTGGCTGCGGCTGCGGCAAAGGTCTTGTCATCAGGGCTCACATACTTGCCGTCAGCGTTTTGGAGCTGCAGGAAGTTCATGTTGTTCTTCTTGACGTAGGCGTATTCCACATAACCTACAGCGCCCTTCACGCGGGTCACGTTGGCGGCCACGCCTTCATTGCCCTTGCCACCCACCGACGACGCAGCAGGCCACTTCACGGCAGCGCCCTTGCCCACGGAGTCTGCCCATTCCTTGCTGACAGCAGACAGGTAGTCGGTCCAGTTGAACGTGGTGCCCGAACCATCAGCGCGGTGAACCACGGTGATGTTTTGGTCCGGCAAGGTCTTGCCCGGGTTCAGTGCGGCCAGCTTGGCGTCATTCCACTTAGCGATCTTGCCCAGGAAGATTTCTGCCAGCACAGGGCCCGTCACGCGCAGCTCGCCGGGCTTGAAGCCTTCGAGGTTCACCACCGGCACCGTGCCACCAATGATTGCAGGGAACTGCACCATGCCGTCCTTCTCCAGATCAGCACCGGAAACTGGCGCATCGGATGCACCAAAGGCCACGGTCTTGGCGCGAATCTGGCGGATGCCGCCGGAAGAGCCGATGGACTGATAGTTCAGCCCCGTGCCCGTTTCCTTTTTGTAGGCTTCAGCCCACTTGGCGTACATGGGGAACGGGAAGGTTGCGCCAGCGCCGGTGATGTCCGCCGCAAAAGCACTGCCTACAGCCATGGAGGCCAGTGCTACAGCGACGGTTTTGAGAAATGTGCGTTTCATTATTCAGTACCTTTTGGCTAGGGTTGACAGGAACAGGCTGAACTCTAGGGCTCCAAGATGACAATTCAGTGACACAACCCTCCCCCATCCCAGCAACTGCAACACAGGCATTCCATCCCCGTCCAACATCAGTACCGTTGTCATTGATTTGTCATACAAGCCACAGACACTGGCGAAGATCACAGTCTCACGACCAGCTCTCCCGCCGTCCTGGTGGTGATGCGCTTTGCGCGGGCGCACCCAACGCTCGCGGTACCATGCCGAACGAAGCTCCAACCAGAAAAACATGCAGAACGGCACACGCCTCGCCGCAGTCGACCTCGGCTCCAACAGTTTTCGCCTTGAAATCGGGCGTTATGAGTTCGGTCATATCCAGAGGGTGGAATACCTCAAGGAGACCGTGCGCCAGGGCAATGGCCTGGACGAAGACCGCAATCTGACCCGCGACGCCATGGAGCGCGGCTGGGCCTGCCTGGCGCGATTTGGAGAGCGCTTGGCGGGTTTTCCGCGCTCGCAGGTTCGCGCCGTGGCCACCCAGACCCTGCGCGAAGCACGCAACCGGGAAGAGTTTCTGTCACGCGGGAGCGAAGTGCTTGGCTATCCCATCGACGTCGTCTCCGGCCCCGAAGAAGCGAGACTGATCTACCAGGGCGTCGCCCGCCTGCTCCCGCAGTCCGACGAGCGCCGCCTGGTGGTGGACATCGGGGGGCGCTCCACCGAACTCATTTTGGGCCAGCAATTCACGCCCCATGCCGTGGCCTCGTACCGCGTGGGCAGCGTAGCGTGGTCGCAGCGCTACTTTGCCAGTGGCGAGTTCACCACGCAGGCGTTCCTGGCGGCCGAAATTGCAGCCAAGGCCGTGCTGGACGAAGCGCTGGAAACCTTCCAGCCAGATGCCTGGGAGGTGGCCTACGGATCATCCGGCACAGCTGGCGCCGTTGGCGACGTGCTTGCAGCTGCGGGCGGCCCCCAAGGACTCATCACCCGCGAAGGCCTCGACTGGCTGCAAGAACGCCTGCTGCGCGCCCAATCTGCGGATCGCATCCGGCTGGAAGGCCTCAAGGAAGAGCGGCGCGCCGTCATTGGCGGAGGGATCAGCGTACTGCGCGCCGTGTTTGATCTGCTGGACATCGAGCAGATGCAGGTGGCCCAGGGCGCCTTGCGCCAAGGCGCACTCTACGATCTGCTGGACCGCGAACAACCCGGAACCGACCTGCGCACCGCCACCGTGAACGGCCTGATGCAGCGGTTTGGGGTGGACATGGAGCACGCGGAACGGGTTGCGCGCACGGCCTGTACGCTGTTTGACCAGGCTACGCCTTTTGGAAGTGAGCGAGCATCGCGCAAGCTCGACTGGGCGGCCCGGCTTCACGAAATTGGTTGCCTAATATCCCATAGCGATTCCCACCGCCATGGCGCCTACATCCTCGACAACACCGATGCAGCCGGATTTGCAGTCCCTGAACTGCACCGCTTGGGCATCTTGGTTCAAGGCCAGCGCGGCAAGGTCCGCAAGCTGGAAGCGGACCTGCAAGACCCCGTCTTCGTGCTTCAACTGCTGAGCATGCGGCTGGCTGTGGCACTGTGCCACGCCCGCCGCGACCCCGACACCCAAGGCTTGTCATTGCAGACTCAAGGCCACCGTTTCATTCTGAAAGCCCGCGCTGGCTGGGCTACAGCGTTTCCACAATCTGCACACCTGCTGCGCGAAGAAATCCAGGCATGGCAGAAGACCCCTTGGGAACTGGTGGTTGACCTTCCCTGAGCATTGGCAATAAACTATATAAACTGTTTATACCGTTTATTGAAAGCGTTTGTTTGCCATGACCACTTCAAGCCCCGTCCTGCCCGCAGCCCCCTCGCCCAGCCCCGCCCCCACCACTGCGGCAAAGTCGGTCAAGCCGGCTGCGGCGGCCACCAAGGCTCCCGCCAAAACGACTGCTGTCGCCAAGCAGCCCCAAAAAGCAGCCACAAAGCCTGCCTCGGCTTCCAAGAAAAAGGCGTCCACCGCCACGCAAGTGACACCGAAATTGGCCAAGGCCCCCGCCGCGCCAGCCGCCGCCCGGGATACCAAGGCCAAGAAGCCCAAGCTGGTGCGCGACAGTTTCACTATTCCCAAAGATGAATACGCGGTCATAGAAACCCTGAAGCAGCGCTCGGCTGCTCTCGCCCAGCCCGTGAAGAAAAGCGAGCTGTTGCGCGCGGGCTTGAAGGTCCTGGCCGCCATGTCTGACGCCGCCCTGCGCAGCGCGGTACAGGCAGTACCTTCCATCAAGACAGGTCGCCCCAAGGCGGAAGCCGCGCCTGCGGTTCCGGCGCCCACCACCAAGACGTCGACCAAAGCCTCGCGCAAGTAGCCCCAGCTGTACCGAGGCATACCCTCGGCACAACAGGTCTCAAAGAAACTCGGGGGACTGGACGGTGATCAACAAGGTCTGGCTCTGGTCCAGCCGCTGCCGCTGCCTCAACCACCAGACAGCTCCCTTGCGCACAGCGCATTCCGAAGCCTGCAGCCCCATCAGCTGCGCAATCGTCTGGCCCAGCATGGGTTGATGGCCCACGACCAGCACCGTCCCCTTGGCGCGCGGCCACTGCACAAGGTCCAGCAGATCTTGAGGCGTTCCACCAGGTAACAGCTCGGCGCGCATCTTGAACTTGCGCCCCAGGGCGTTGGCCGTTTGCTCGGTGCGCCGGGCCGGACTGGCAAGCACGCGCAAGCCCTCGGGCAATTGCCGGTCCAGCCAGGCCGCCATGCGCGCTGCCTGCTTTTCCCCGCGCGACGTCAAGGCCCTCGCCAGATCATCGCCCGCCTCTGCAAGTTCCTCTGCCTCCGCATGGCGCCACAGGATGAGGTCCATCATGCCGCCCCCTGGTCCATGCGCGTCCCCGACGGGGCTGGACCGTAGCGAACCATTAAAGCGTTCTGGGCGCCCAACCCATCCTGCGGACGGGGGGCTCGGCTGTAGGAGCCGTCAGCGTTCAGCGTCCATGCATCCCGGTCGTCATGCAAATAGGCGACCAGGCACTCGTCCACAATCTGCTGCCGCAGGCGCGGGTCTGTCACAGGCCAGGCCAACTCCACACGCCGCATCATGTTGCGGTTCATCCAGTCGGCGCTGGAAAGGTACAGATCTTCCTCCCCCCCGCTGCGGAAGTAGAAGACACGTGTGTGCTCCAGGAAGCGGCCGATCACCGACCGTACACGGATGTTGTCGGTCACCCCGGGCACCTGGGCTGCCAGCATGCAAGCTCCCCGCACGATGAGATCAATGCGCGCACCGCGCTGGCCTGCCACGATCAGAGCACGCATCAGGGCCTCGTCGGTCAGGGCATTCATCTTGGCCACGATCCGCGCATCCTCTCCCCGGCTGGCCGCCAGACCCACTTGTTCGATTTTCTCCAGCATTCGCCGGTGCAGATGGAACGGCGCCAGCATCAGCTTGCGCAGCTTGGGCGGGCGGTTCTGGCTCGCAAGGTGATTGAACACCCCGTCCATGTCGGCCGTGGTTTCTTCATCGGCCGTAAGGTAGCTCAGATCGGTATACAGCCGTGCAGTACGTACGTTGTAGTTGCCCGTCGATAGGTGCCCGTAGCGCCGCAGTTTTCGCCCTTCCCTGCGCGTAACCAGCAGCATCTTCGCGTGCGTCTTGAGACCCACTACGCCATAGACCACCTGGGCGCCAATCGACTCCAGGGCCTCGGCCCAGTTGATATTGGCCTCTTCATCAAAGCGCGCCTTGAGTTCCACAACCGCCATGACCTCTTTGCCGCGGCGTACAGCTTCGGTGAGCAGGTCCATAAGTTCGGAGTCCGCGCCGGTGCGGTAGATGGTCTGTTTGATGACAAGCACATCAGGGTCATTGACGGCTTCACGCAAAAAGGCAAGGAGCCCGTCAAAACTCTCGAACGGCTGGTGGATCAGCACATCGTGCTTGCGCAGTTGTTCCAGGATGGACACGCCGGATTGCAGCTGCCGGGGCCACGCGGAATTCCAGGGTGGAAAGAGCAGTTCCGGCGCATCCACCAGATCCACCAGTTGCGTCAAACGCACCAGGTTCACCGGGCCATGCACCCGGTACAAGGCAGCGGCCGGCAAAGCAAACTGCGCCAACAGAAAATCCGACAAAAACTGCGAACACCCGGAGGACACCTCCAGCCGTACCGCCTGCCCATAGTGCCGGTGTTGCAAGCCCTGGCGAAGGGCAGTCCGCAGATTGCGCACATCCTCTTCGTCCAGTGCCAAATCGGAATGGCGTGTCACGCGGAACTGCGAGAATTCCGTGACCTCCCGCCCCGGGAAAAGATCCTCCAGATGCGCGCGAACAATGCTGGAGAGGCTCACGAAAAGAGCCTCCCCAGGCGCCACGCGGGCAGGCATGCGGATCAGCCTTGGCAGCGCACGCGGCACCTTGACGATGGCAATCTCGTTCTCCCTGCCGAAAGCGTCGTGGCCCTTCAGGCGAACAATGAAGTTCAGCGATTTGTTGGCCACCTGTGGAAACGGATGGGCCGGATCCAGCCCCACTGGAATCAGCAGTGGCCGGACCTCGTTCACAAAATAGTCGTGGACCCAGCGCTTTTGGGCGGGTGATCGCTCGCCATACCCCACGATGCGAATCCCGTGCGCGGCAAAAGCAGGCACCAGGGACTCGTTGTACAGCGCGTATTGCCGCTCCACCAGGCTGTGTATTTTGGCGGCCATGGCTTCGAACGATGCCGTCGAGTAGAGCCCTTTGGTCTCACCTTTTTGCGCAGCGGTAATGTGCGGCGCAGCACGGACCTCAAAAAATTCGTCGAGATTGGACGACACGATGCACAGATATCGCAATCGTTCCAGTAGCGGCACATCCGGCCTCACAGCCCAGTCGAAAACACGCTCGTTGAAAGCCAGGATGCTGTGGTCCCTGTCCAGAAACATGTGAGGGGGCGCGCTGGCGGACTGTGAGGATCCTCCGCTCGTGCCACTGTCCGGCGACGGGGAGGCGTTGGCATGCACGAGAGCATCATCGGAAGGCAAAGGCAACATGGGTACGCAAACGCGGCTAGTGCAGGATGGCAGCAGTATTTAACGCCCAGATGACAAAGATGTGACAGATTTTGTGACAGTCACACGAGGCGAGCCCTGCGCTTGGGCGGGAACCAGATACTGATCGAACAGCCGGGCGGCATGCGCCCAGGTGAAGTCGAGTGCCCGTGCGCGCGCTTCGGACCGGGGTATCGCCAGTGCCTGCTGGCTTGCCATGAGCAAATCGTTGTGCAGCACGCCCCCTTTGGGCGGCTGACCAGAATGCGCCCCCAGCACCTCCATCGGGCCGTCCTCAGGGTAGGCGGCCACCGGCGTCCCGCAGGCCATTGCCTCCAGCATGACCAAGCCGAAGGTTTCTGACCTGCTGGGAAACACAAACACATCCGCAGCCGCATACACCTGCGCCAGCGCGGCACGGTCCAGGATGCCCAGCCAACGGACCTGCGGGTACTTGGCCTTGAGGCGAGCTTCCAGTGGACCGACCCCGCACACCACCTTGGAGCCTGGTATGTCCAGCTGGAGGAAAGCTTCGATGTTTTTCTCGTACGAAATCCGCCCGACATACAAGGAGACGGGGTGCGCCAAAGCACCCGTGAGCGGGCTCTGGATGGTTGCACCGTGGAACGGAAAAGCCCGTGTGTCCACCCCATGGGTCCATGGGCGCAGATTGCGAAAGCCCCGTCGCTCCAGCATCTGCAAAACGCCTTGCGTAGGCACCATCACCCCCGAAGATGGCCGGTGAAAGTGCCTGAACAGCGCATACCCCCATCGCAGTGGCACGCGCAGCGCTGCATGCAGTATTTCCGGAAATCGCGTGTGGAAAGCGGTAGTGAATGCCAACCCCTTGCGCAGGCAATAGCGGCGCCCTGCCCAGCCCAACGGCCCTTCCGTGGCAAGGTGAATGGCATCGGGTTTCATCGCGTCCAGCATCGTCGTCACCCGCTTCGCCGGGCGCACTGCCAAGTCGATGCCAGGATAGCCAGGGCATGAGCGGGTTGCGAACTGGCCAGGGTGCAGCACCTGCACCTCGTGCCCGGCCGCTTCAAGCTCCTGCACCAGTTCCAGCAAGGTGGTGACCACCCCATTGACCTGGGGCAGCCAGGCGTCTGTCAACAAGGCAATTTTCATACAACGGCAGCCGACTCGGCCCGGGAAATATTGGCGACAGGAGAAGCCGGCCACTGCAACAGTTCCAGCCTGCCGTCCATGTGCTCGACCAAGGCGGTGTGGCTTTCCACCCAGTCGCCGTCATTGCAGTAAAGCGTCCCACCGATCTCGCGCATCTCGGCACGGTGGATATGGCCGCACACGACGCCGTCATGCCCCCTGCGGCGTGCTTCAGCCGCAACAGCCACTTCAAAGTCGGTGACGTAGTTCAGGGCCTTTTTGACCTTGCCTTTCAGGTAAGCCGACAAAGACCAGTAGGGCAGGCCCATGCGGGCGCGCAGTGTGTTGAGGTACCGGTTGAGCTTGAGCGTGAATTCATAAAGGTTGTCGCCCAGATACGCCAGCCACTTGGCGCACTGGATGACTCCATCAAAATGGTCGCCGTGCGTGACCCAGAGGCTGCGGCCATCCGCCGTGGTGTGCACCGCATCGGCCCGCACCTCGATGCCTCCAAACGAGTGGCCTACGAACGCGCGGGCAAATTCGTCATGGTTGCCCGGCACAAACACCACCCGGCACCCCTTGCGCGCACGGCGCAGCAGCTTTTGCACCACATCGTTGTGGGCTTGTGGCCAGAACCACTTGCGGCGCAGTTGCCAGCCATCGACGATGTCGCCCACAAGGTAGAGGTGATCGCTGGGGTGGTGCTTGAGAAAGTCCAGCAGCGCAAACGCCTGGCAACCCGGCGTGCCCAGATGCAGATCAGAAATAAAGACCGCGCGGTACCGACGATGGCCGGCGGCTGAGGCATGTGCGTCTTCGGCCGCGTCCTCGTGGCCCATGGATGGCTCCATCCAGGGTCCCAGGGCATCGAATACGGCGCGCATCAGGCCCCCAGAAAATGCTTGCGATAGCGAGGATGCAGGTCCGCCAGGCGCATCAGCATCGGCAAGTCTGCCGTGTTGAAGTCTGGATCCCAAGCCGGAGCGCCCAGCACGCGGGCCCCGAGCCGCAGGTAGCCTTTGATCAGCGCCGGTGGCTCCACCGTGATGGATCCGTCGAGTTGCTCCACGGGCAAGGGCAAACGGGGAAGCACGTGGTATTCGATGGGGGCAAGGTGTGTCTTTCGCACCTGCTGCCAGATGCTGGCGGCCGCATCGCCGCTGACGACGCCGTTGTGAAGCATGGGGATGCTTGCGCAACCGATCATCGTGTCCAACTGGTTGCGCACCATAAAGTCCGCCAGCGCGCTCCACAAAGCCATGATCACGCCGCCGTGGCGGTGGTCGGGGTGCACACAGCTGCGCCCCAATTCCACCATGCGGGGGCGCAGCGAGCGCAGCCGCGTCAGGTCAAACTCGGTATCGCTGTAAGTACCGCCGACGCGCCGGGCCTGGGCCGGAGTGAGCACCCTGTAAGTCCCAATGACTTGCTGGCTCTGGACATCGCGCACCAACAAGTGCTCGCAGTAATCGTCAAAAAGGTCCACGTCATGGCCCGCAATGGGGGTCGTCAATCGAGCGCCCATTTCCGCCGCAAACACGTCGAACCGCAGCCGCTGCGCCTGGCGCACTTCATCTTCATGGCGCGCCCAGGCCACCTCAATAGCGCCGCGTTCCGGCATCGGATGCGCAGCACCCGTCAAAGCGCCCACTCCTTGAAGCACTCTCGGGGAAGCAACTTCGGCAGACAGCGGTGGTGTCAAGGTGGACAGTTCGTTCATGGTGCAACATCTCCTTGCATGAGGATGGGTTGGGCTGAAGGCACCAACCATGGCCGGGAATCTTTTTTCCCTGCGAGCAAGTGTGGAATTGGGACGTGACGTCGCCATGTCGGAGGCGTGTCAATGCCGTGACAGCCGTTCACGCAGAAGCACCAACGCTCGCCATCGTGCGGACTGCATAATTGATTCAGGAACCCGCACCGTGCATGCCCCCTCCCCCGCTCGCCCCCGGAGCCCTGTTACGGGCCCACTGGTCGTGTTTGTTCTGGCGGCGCTGTGCGCAGGGGTGATGGTGTGGGCGCTGGAGCGCCAGGAGCATGCACAACAGCGCACCCAGGTGGCGGACATGGCGGGCGACCATGTGCAGGCCCTGCAACGCGCCATCGAGCTGGCCCTGTCGGCCAACAACGCCCTGGTGGCCCTCGTGCGCCAGGGAAAAGGCCAGGTAACGCAGTTTGAAGAGATCGGCACCCAGATGCTGCCGTTCTATCCGGGCATCGCCGCCATGGGGCTGTCACCCAACGGGGTGGTCAGGCACGTAGTTCCGCGCCAGGGCAACGAAAACTCCGTCGGCTTCGATCAGCTCAATGACCCACGCCAAGGCCCCGAATCCGCCAGGGCACGGGAATCAGGCCGACTGACCCTGGCCGGCCCCATGGAACTGGTGCAAGGTGGCTTGGGAGTGGTGGGGCGCCAGCCTGTTTATCTGGAAGACACACAGGGCCACCGTGCCTTTTGGGGCTTTACCTACGTCACCATCCGATTGCCCGAGGTGCTGGCGGCCGCCCGACTGCCGCAATTGACCCAGCGGGGATACCACTACAGGTTGTGGCGCATCCGGCCCGACACGGGGGAAGAACAGACGATCGCAGCCTCGACCCCACCCGCTGGCCCCGACGCCGTGGGCCGTTCATTGACGCTGCCCAACGGACAATGGACGTTGAGCCTGGTCCCCATCAAAGGCTGGGGAGACCCGGGCGTGCTGGCCATGCGATGCGCGGTGGCCTTGCTGTTTGCGCTGCTGATGACCTACCTCGCCCGGCTGCTTTTCGAGCTGAAGGCGCATGAGCGCGGTCTGGCCTACCAGGTGGCGCAGCGCACCTCGGAGATCCAGGCCACCCAGCAGCAGTTGCGTGCCACCGTCGATGCCATCCCGGACCCGCTTTTCGAGCTTGACCTGGACGGCCTGTACTGCAGCGTGCACAGCCAGCGCGCTGAGTTGCTCATGGCACCCGCAGACATGCTGGTCGGGCACAACGTGACCGAGGTACTGCCTGCGGTGGCCGCACTGTCGGTGATGGACGTGCTGAACGAAGCCCACGCCCAGGGCTGGTCCACCGGTCGGCAGATCGTGCTTGATGTGCCCAGTCTGGGCGCCACCTGGTTTGAGTTGTCTGCGGCGCGCAAGGCCACATCCCCCAGCGCAAAGCCCAGGTTCATTGTGCTGTCGCGCGACATCACCGAACGCAAGCGGTCCCAGGAGCAGCTGCAACTCACCGCCCAGGTGTTTGACCAGAGCAGTGAAGCCATCGTGATTGCCGACGCGGCCCATACCATCGTGCGCATCAACCGTGCATTCACACGGATCACCGGGTACACGGAAGCCGAAGCGGTAGGACAGTCCGTGCGTCTGCTCACGGTCGCCGGAGCCGACGATGACTTCCACGCCGATACCGTCTACGCACAGTTGCCGCAGGGCGGAAGCTGGGAGGGCGAGGCCTGGGGGCGCCGCAAGGATGCATCCACCTACCCGCAGTGGCTGTCGGTGAGCAGCGTGCGAGACGGCAATGGCGTTGTCACGCATTCCATCACGCTGTTCCGCGACATCACCCAGCAGCGAGAGGCCCAGGACCGCATTCAACGGCTGGCCCACTTCGACCCGCTCACCAACCTTCCCAACCGCGCGCTCCTGGCGGAACGCGCCCACCGCCACATTACCGACGAGCAGGCGCGCGGCGGTACGCTGGCCATGCTGTTTCTGGACCTGGACCACTTCAAGAACGTCAATGATTCGCTGGGCCACAGAATCGGCGACATCCTGCTCGTGGCTGTCGCACAAAGGCTTCAGTCTCTCCTGAGGCCCCAGGACACGGTTTCGCGCCTGGGTGGGGACGAATTCCTGCTGCTGCTCCCCGCCACTTCCGCCGCTGCCGCCGCCGACATGGCCACGCAGCTGCTGGCCGCCGTGGCCCAGCCCTTCCAGATTGACCCCTACGAACTCACCACCACCTTGTCGATCGGCATTGCGATGTACCCGGCCGACGGGGAATCGTTCGACACGCTGTACCAGCGGGCAGACGCCGCCATGTACCGTGCCAAGCAGAACGGACGCAACCGGTACGGATTCTTCACCGCCGATCTTGAAGCCCGCACCGCCCGTGCCCTCCAGATCGAAAATGCGCTGCGCCGTGCGCTGGAGCGCAATCAGTTTGAGCTGCACTACCAGCCGCAGGTCTCGCTCACCACGCGCCAGGTGGTGGGTGCCGAAGCCCTGCTGCGCTGGCGCCATCCCGAACTGGGCCTGGTGTCGCCAGCCGAGTTCATCCCCGTGGCCGAGAGCAGCGGCATGATCGTGGCAATTGGCGAATGGGTCATCCACACAGCGGTGAGGGACACCAAACGCTGGCTGGATCTGCACCTGCCCCTGCGGGCCGTTTCCGTGAACGTTTCCGCCGTGCAATTCAGGCACCCCCAGTTGCCCGAGATGGTGACCCGCTGCCTGGAACAGGCTGGCCTGCCAGCCCGCAGGCTGGAGCTGGAGCTGACGGAGGGTGCCGCCGTGGACGATCCCGCCGCCGCACTGGCGATGATGGACCAGCTGCACGACCGGGGCGTGCGCCTGTCGATGGATGACTTTGGCACCGGGTACTCATCGCTGAGCTACCTCAAGCGTTTTCAGATCTACAAACTCAAGATCGACCAATCGTTTGTACGCGACCTCGAAGAGGATGCCAACGACCGCGCCATCGTGAGCGCCATCATCCGCATGGCGCAGGCGCTGGGTATGCAAACCACGGCAGAGGGGGTGGAGACCGACGGGCAGCTCGAATTTCTGCGTGCGCAGGGCTGCGACGAAGCGCAGGGCTTTTACTTCAGTCGCCCCCTGCCCGCGGATGCCTTCGAGGCCTACTTGCGCCAGCAGCAGGAGCAGCAGTCGTCGTCGTCAGGCTAGGCACTTGCGCGCCGTTGGTTGCGGGCGGCATTGCGGCGGTTACCGAAGGTGCCCCCATGGGTCTGTAAGGGAGCGCTGCTACACTTTGGTACAAATTACCCAGGCCGCCAGGCCCTACAGCCCGTACCGGTCTCCATGTTTGCGCCGTACAGCACTCCAGAATCGCAGCGTCCTGGAGTTGCCACCGACACTCCCTTGCAACGCGCGCTGCGCGAACAGCAAACCCTGCTCGACAGTGCAGGCGTAGGCATTGTGTTCCTGCGCCAGCGCAGTGTGGTGCGCTGCAACCAGCGGTATGCCGAAATTTTTGGCCATGCCAGCCCCGAGAGCCTGGTCGGGCTGAACACCGAAACCTTCTACCCTTCGCGCGAGGCGTTTCGCGATCTGGGCCGCACCGCCTACCCGGTCCTAGCCCAGGGCCAGGCGTTCCGCGTCGAGCGCCAGCTGCGCCGGCGCGACGGCAGCCTGTTCTGGGGCAGCCTGACCGGGCGGCTTATCAACCCGCACGACACAGCCGAAGGTTCCATCTGGATCCTGGACGACATCGACGAGCAAAAGCGTGCGCAGGCTGCACTGGGCGCAGCGGTGCGTGAAAAGCAGCTGCTCTTTGACAGCGCAATGGTGGGGATCGTGTTCCTGCGCGACCGGCGCCTGACCCGCTGCAACCACCACTTTGAGCAAATGCTGGGCTACGAGCCGGGTGAACTGGTGGGCAGCCCCTCGCGCCGGTGGTACGCCAGCGACGCTGCGTGGGAAGAGGTCGGCCGCCGATGCTATCCGCAGCTGGCCGCCGGCCACTCCTACGAGGGCGAGCTGGAGTTGTGCCGCAAGGATGGGACCCCCGTGATCTGCGAGGTGCGCAGCAAGTCCATCGACCCAGCCGATCCATCGCAGGGCTCCATCTGGATCACGATGGACATCACGGAGCGCAAGCAGGCGCAGGCCGTGCTTGCCAGTGCCCACGAAGACCTGGAAAGGCAGGTGCAGGACCGCACCCGCGAACTGCGCGAGACCGTTGACAACCTGCACCGTGAGATCAACGACCGCAAGGCCGATCAGGAGCGCATCTACTGGCTGGCCCACTACGACGCCCTGACAGGCCTGCCCAACCGCACGCTGCTGGCAGAACGGGCGCAGGAGGCCATCCGCGTCGCCCAGGAGGGCAACACGCCGCTGGCCCTGATCTTCCTGGACCTGGACCACTTCAAGCATGTGAACGACTCGCTGGGCCACCGCGTGGGCGATACCCTGCTCGTGGAGATCGCCAAGCGGCTGCGGGCCGTGGTGCGCGACAAGGACACCGTGTCGCGCCTGGGCGGTGACGAGTTCATTTTGCTGCTGCCGGGCGCCAACGCCCATGGCGCCGCCCGCGTGGCCGGCAAGCTGCAGGAGGCATCGCGCCAGCACTACCAGATTGACCACCACGAGCTGACCATGGCGCCGTCCATGGGCATCGCGCTATTCCCGCAGGATGGCACGGACTTCGACACGCTGACGCAGTCGGCCGATGTGGCCATGTACCGCGCCAAGCTCGACGGGCGCAACACCTTCAAGTTCTTCACCCCCGAGATGCAGGCGCAGTCGGTGCGCGCCTTGCAGCTTGAAAACGCCCTGCGGCGTGCGCTGGAGCGCAACCAGTTCCACCTGCACTACCAGCCGCAGATGAGCCTGACCAACGGCTCCGTGCGCAGCGTGGAGGCATTGCTGCGCTGGCAACACCCGCAGTTGGGCGCGGTGTCACCGGCAGAGTTCATTCCCATTGCCGAAGACAGCGGGCAGATCCTGCAGATTGGGGAATGGGTGCTGCGCACGGCGCTGTCACAGCTCAAAACCTGGCGCACGAACGGATTCCCCCACCTGACGATGGCCGTGAACCTGTCAGCCATCCAGTTTCGCCAGCCGCAGCTGCCGGAGCTCGTGAGCCGCATGCTGGCCGAGTTCGGTCTGCCGCCCGACTCCCTGGAGCTGGAGCTGACCGAAGGCGTTGCCGTGGACGACCCCCATGCTGCCGTGGCCACCATGGACCAGTTGCACGCACGCGGCGTGCGCATGTCGATGGACGACTTTGGCACCGGCTACTCATCGCTGAGCCAGCTCAAGCGCTTTCAGATCTTCAAGCTCAAGATCGACCAGTCTTTCGTGCGCGACCTGGGTGATGACGGCAACGACCGCGCCATCGTCAGCGCCATCATCCGCATGGCCCAGGCGCTGGGCATGCGCACCACGGCCGAAGGCGTGGAGACCGAAGGTCAACTGGCCTACCTGCGCGAACAAGGGTGCGACGAGGCGCAGGGCTACCACTTCAGCATGCCGCTGTCCGCGCCCGAGCTGGAAGCCTTCATGCGGCGGCAGTTGCATTGACCGACACTGCCCCATGCTGGCCGAAGGGCTCGTGCGGCGGCCAAGGAATGCACCGGTGGACGCAGGAGGGACAGCAGCCCATCGGCTCGAAAAATAGCATAAAAACAGGGCCTAGCGCTTAATGGCAAAGCGCAAGCAGCTATAAATTCAGTAGCAAATACACCCAATCTGCAGGACCGAGGCTCCTGGGGCTGTGCGGGCTTTCAGCAGTCAGCACCCCATGCGCCGTCGCCCAGGTCAGTCCCTGCAAGCGCAGTTCAGCGGATCGGAAACGCGTACATCAGGCCCTGCTTGCTCCACAGGTTGTTGAGGCCGCGCGACAGCCCCAGCGCCGACTTATGGCCGACGTTGCGCTCAAAAATCTCGCCGTAGTTGCCGGTGGTCTTGAGGGCGCGCAGCAACCAGTCCCGGTCCAGCCCCAGGAGCTTTCCGGTATCTTCCGAAGTACCCACCATGCGCTGCACCACCGGGTGGGCGCTGCTGGCTTTCAGCGAATCCGCATTGGCTTGCGTCACACCATACTCTTCGGCTTCGATCAGGCCGTAGATCACCCACTTGACCACGGCAAACCACTCGTCGTCGCCCCGCCGCACCAAGGGCCCCAGGGGTTCCTTGGAGATGAGTTCCGGCAAGATGGTGTGTATTGCCTTGCCTTGCGAAACACCGCTGCGCAAGGCTGCCAGGCCCGATGCATCGGTGGTGAATGCGGTGCACCGGCCCGCCAGATAGGCAGCCGTTGCAGCATCTACCTTCTCAAACATCACGGGTTTGATGTCGAGGCCGTTGGCACGGGAATGGTCGGCCAGGTTTTTTTCGGTGGTGGTGCCCGACTGCACACACACGGTCTGTCCCTTGAGCTGGCGGATGCTCCTGATCTTGCTCTTGGCAGGCACCATGAAACCCTGGCCGTCGTAGTAGGTAACGACCGTCTGGTGCAGACCCATCGATGCATCGCGCGCCAGCGAAAAGGTGGTGTTGCGCGAAAGCACGTCCACCTCGCCGGATTGCAAGGCCGTGAAGCGCTGCGGCACGTCCAACGGCACATACTTGACTTTCAGGCCGTCGCCCAGCACGGCGGCTGCAAGTGCCCTGCAGACATCCACGTCAAGTCCGGACCACTTGCCGCTGGAGTCTGCCATCGCAAACCCGGCCAGCCCGGTATTGACGCCACACACCACCTGCCCGCGCGCCCTGATACCGTCGAGAGTCTTGCCCGCATGGGCCACGGGAGCGGCCAGCAACGCGGCCACAACGATGGCGCCCATTGCGGCGATCTGGCCAAACACTGCCTTCATGCGGTCAGGTCTCCGGAAGGGTGATTCACGGTGCCGACAATGGCGCAGGCCCTGCCCCATCCAGCATCTTCTGCAGAAATTGCGCCTGCCCCATGCTGGGGTCCAGGGTGTAGGCAGCAAAGCCTTCCCGTTCGTACGCGCGCATTGCACTGTGGTTGCCCGAAAGCACTTCGAGCGTGAGCTTGCAGGCACCGCGCTCGCGGGCCAGCGTTTCCACCCGGTGCAGCATGCGCTGGGCGATGCGGTGGCCGCGCCAGCCGGGTGCCACCACCACGTCATGCACGTTGACCAGAGGCCGGCAGGCAAAGGTCGAAAAGCCCTCCAGGCAATTGATCAGCCCCACGGGCACCTCGCCGTGTGGCGCCGAAGCGTCCGCCACCCAGGCCATCACGCTGAAAGCCTGCGGCAGCTGGCGCAGCGCCTCGGGCAAGCCCCGCTGGACCTCGGCGCTCAATGGAACGCCACCACCCGCCACGTCCCTTGCATAGCCGTCGAGCAGTTCGACCAACGCCCGCGCTTCGCGGGCATTGCCGTAGTCCACGGAACGGACGGTGATGGTGGAAGGTATGTCAGTGTTTGAAGGCATTTATGGGGTTCCTGGTCGGCGGCAAAGGCCGCAGCGTAGCGGATCGTGCGGCGCGCCAACGGTGGAAGGAGCTCTCGGCGGGATCACCATCAGCCAGCACGGGCCGCGTCGGCCAACCTTTGCGCGCAGGAACTGGCCATTTGCGCATCACGGGCCTCCACCATCACCCGCAGCAGCGGCTCGGTACCACTCGCGCGGATCAGCACGCGGCCTGACGCGCCCAGTTCCTGCTCGACGGCCTGGGTCGTGTCAGCCAGCAAGCGGTTGGCCTTCCAGTCCTGGCCAGGGGCCAGCCGCACATTCAGCAGCACCTGCGGATAGAGCGTTATGTCGGCCAACAGTTGCGCCAGGGTACGGCCACTGCGCACACAGGCCTGCAGCACCTGCAAAGCACTCACCAAGCCGTCGCCGGTGGTATGGCGGTCCAGCGCCAGCAGATGGCCCGAGCCCTCGCCGCCCAGCACCCACTGGTGCCGCGCCAGCTCTTCAAGCACATAGCGGTCGCCCACCTTGGCCCGCACAAACTTCACGCCCTTTGCCTTCAGCGCCACCTCCACTGCCATGTTGGTCATCAGGGTGCCCACGACACCCGGCACATGCTCATCGCGGCCCATGCGGTCCGAAGCCATCAGGTACAAAAGCTCGTCGCCGTTGTACAGGCGCCCCGTGGCATCGACGATCTGCAGGCGGTCCGCGTCGCCATCGAGCGCAATGCCATAGTCGGCGTGGTTGGCGCGCACGGCCCGCACGAGCGCATCAGGATGGGTGGCTCCCACCTCGTGGTTGATGTTGAGGCCGTCGGGTGAGCAGCCAATCGACAGCACTTCGGCACCCAGCTCGTGGAAGACCTTGGGTGCCACCTGGTAGGCCGCGCCATGCGCGGCATCGACGACGATCTTGAGGCCCTTGAGGGTCAGGTCCTGCGGAAACGTGCTCTTGCAGAACTCAATGTAGCGGCCCGCCGCATCATCGAGCCGCCGCGCCTTGCCCAGGCTGGCCGAATCGGCCCACACCGGGGGTTCGCCCAGGGCCGCTTCCACGGCCTGCTCCCACGTGTCGGGCAACTTGGTGCCCTGTGCACTGAAAAACTTGATGCCGTTGTCGGGATAGGCGTTGTGGCTGGCGCTGATGACCACCCCCAGGCTGGCGCGTTGTGCGCGGGTCAGGTAGGCCACGCCCGGGGTGGGCAAAGGACCCAGCAGCACCACATCCACGCCCGCGGAGTTGAAGCCTGACTCCAGCGCGCTTTCCAGCATGTAGCCTGAAATGCGGGTGTCCTTGCCGATCAGCACCGTGGGGCGCTCCTCGGTCCTGCGCAACACTCGCCCGACGGCATGGGCCAGGCGCAGAACAAAATCCGGGGTGATGGGTGGCTGCCCGACGGTGCCACGAATGCCATCGGTTCCAAAGTATTGGCGCGTCATGTTCTAGCGTCTCCTCGTGTGAATCTCATTGTTTGTTATCCATCGCCAAAGGGTCTGGCATGCGCCCATCCATACAACGCCCCAGCCTCCGGAAGACCCCGTCAGACCGCTTGCATTGCACGCCACACCGCGAGCGCCGCCACGGTTTCGCGGACATCGTGCACGCGCACCACAGAAGCTCCACGCTCCACGGCCAACACCGCTGCGGCCACGCTGGGCACCATGCGCTGCTCTACTGCCAAGCCCGTCACCGCACCCAGCGATGACTTGCGGGACCAGCCTGCCAGAAGAGGATAGCCTGCAGCCCGCAGCACCGACTGGTGCGCCAGCAGCGCAAAATTCTGTTCCACCGTTTTGCCAAAACCAATACCCGGGTCCAGCACAATCCGGTTCTTTTCGACCCCTAGCGCTTGCAGGTCAAGCGCAGAGCGCTGCAAAAAGTATAGCACCTGCTGTACCACATCGCCCTCCATCGGGGCCACCTGCATGGTTTGGGGGTCGCGGTGCATGTGCATCAGGCACACCCCACATTGCGGGTGCGATGCCACCACCTCTGCGGCACCCGGCTGGCGCAATGCCCAGATGTCATTGATGATGTCCGCGCCCAGGTCCAGCACCGCGCGCATGACCTCGGGCTTGTAGGTATCGATGGAGATAGGAACCCCCAGGGACACCGCGCCCTGCACCAGGGGCACCACCCGCGCCAGCTCTTCGTCCAGCGGCACCGCCGGACTGCCGGGGCGCGTGGACTCCCCGCCAATGTCCAGAATGTGTGCCCCGTCGCGGAGCAACTGCTCGCAATGCCGCAGGGCCGCAGCGGTGGAGCCATGCCGCCCGCCGTCGGAGAACGAGTCCGGCGTGGCATTGACGATGCCCATCACGCGGGGCTCGGCCAGGTCAATAGAGAAACGGGAGGTCTGCCAGATCATGGGGGGATCGAGAAAAGGTCACAGGCGCCTTCCTGGTCGAGGTCGGGAGGCAGCACAACACCAGCCATGAAAAACGGGGCACAAGGCCCCGTGAGAACGGATGGACCGGCCAGCCAATCAGGCGGCCGATGGTGCGGTGTCCGTCGTCACCGCAGGCGTGCCGCCGCTGGAGTTGTCGCCGCCCGAGGGAGGAGTACGGGGCGTCCAGTCCTTGGGAGGACGGGGCTCCTTGCCAGCCATGATGTCGTCCAACTGCTCGGTGTCGATGGTCTCCCATTCGAGCAGGGCCTTCGCCATGGCGTGCATCTTGTCGCTGTTCTCTTCGATCAGGCGGCGGGCCAGGTTGTACTGCTCATCGATGATGCGGCGCACTTCCATGTCCACCTTTTCCATGGTCTGCTCGCTCATGGTCGTGGTCTTGGTCACCGAACGGCCCAGGAACACTTCGCCTTCGTTCTCGGCGTAGACCATAGGCCCCAGGGCATCGGTCATGCCGTAGCGGGTGACCATGTCGCGGGCAATGTGCGTGGCACGCTCGAAGTCATTGCTGGCCCCAGTGGTCATCTGGTTCATGAACACTTCTTCAGCGATGCGGCCACCAAACAGCATGCTGATCTGGTTGAGCATGTATTCGCGATCGTAGCTGTAGCGGTCCTGGGCAGGCAGGCTCATCGTCACGCCCAGGGCACGGCCACGGGGAATGATGGTGACCTTGTGCACGGGGTCGCACTTGGGCAGCAGCTTGCCAATGAGGGCGTGGCCAGACTCGTGGTAGGCCGTGTTGCGACGCTCTTCCTCGGGCATGACCATGCTTTTGCGCTCGGGGCCCATGAGGATCTTGTCCTTGGCCTTCTCGAAGTCCTGCATCTCGACGGTACGGGCATTGCGGCGCGCGGCCATCAGGGCAGCTTCATTGCACAGGTTGGCCAGATCGGCACCGCTCATGCCAGGGGTGCCGCGGGCAATGATGCCAGGGGCCACGTCCTGACCAATCGGGATCTTGCGCATGTGCACGTTCAGGATCTGCTCGCGGCCACGGATATCGGGCAGCGTCACATAGACCTGACGGTCGAAACGGCCAGGGCGCAGCAGGGCGGCGTCCAGGATGTCGGGGCGGTTGGTGGCAGCCACCACGATCACGCCCAGGTTGGTTTCGAAGCCGTCCATCTCAACCAGCATCTGGTTGAGGGTCTGTTCGCGCTCGTCGTTACCGCCGCCCAGGCCAGCACCACGCTGGCGGCCCACCGCGTCGATTTCATCGATGAAGATGATGCACGGAGCGTTCTTCTTGGCGTTGTCGAACATGTCGCGCACACGGGCCGCACCCACGCCGACAAACATTTCCACAAAGTCGGAGCCAGAGATGCTGAAGAACGGCACCTTGGCTTCGCCTGCGATGGACTTGGCCAGCAGGGTCTTGCCGGTACCGGGAGGGCCAACCAGCAGCAGGCCGCGCGGAATACGCCCGCCGAGCTTCTGGAATTTCTGCGGGTCTTTCAGGAAGTCCACGACTTCCTTGACTTCTTCCTTGGCCTCGTCGCAACCCGCCACGTCCGCGAACGTGACCTGGTTGTTGTTTTCGTCGAGCATGCGCGCCTTGCTCTTGCCGAAGCTGAAGGCGCCGCCCTTGCCGCCGCCCTGCATCTGACGCATGAAGTACACCCACACGCCGATCAGCAGCAGCATGGGGCCCCAGCTGACCAGGAGGGTCATGAGCAGGGAGCCTTCTTCACGGGGCTTGACGTCGAACTTGACGTTGTTGTTGATGAGATCGCCCACAAGGCCACGGTCCAGATAGGTGGCCGTCGTGCGGATCTTGCGGTCGTCATTGGTGACGGCCACGATCTCGGTGCCGCCCTGGCCTTCCTGGATGGTCGCGCTCTTGATGCGGTTGCTGCGGACTTCCTCCAGGAACTCCGAGTAGCCGACGTGGCCTGCGCTGGCTCCGGCACGGGTGTCAAACTGTTTGAACACCGTGAACAGCACCATGGCAATAACCAGCCACACGGCAATTTTTGAAAACCACTGATTGTTCAAGCGGGGCTCCAGTTGCGGGAAACAGAAAACGGACACACTGCCGTCATGGCACGCATGTGCGGCCCATTTTAGGTGTTTCAAGCCACCCGGCCATCCCTATTCCCCCTAGCGGCCATGGAAACAGCACGGGCTTTAGGGTCGAAATTCACGGATTCTTGACCTGAGGCAAGCCCGTTCAGGCGGTCTTCTTGAGGCCCATGCCCACCAGAAAGGTCTCGGACGATTTGTCGCGGGAGGCCTTGGGCTTCAACGGCTTGACCACTTTGAAGGTCTGTTTGAACAGCGTGACCAGATCGCTGTAGCCGCTGCCATGGAACAGCTTGACTACCAGGGCCCCATCCGGTTTCAAATGGTTGCAAGCAAACTCCACAGCCAGTTCGACCAGATGGGCAATGCGCGCAGCGTCGGCGGATTCGATACCGGACAGATTGGGAGCCATGTCCGAAACGACAACATCCACCACCCGACCATCCAGGGCCTGCTCTAGGCGCTCCAGCACCTCCGCCTCACGAAAATCACCGTTGATATAGGTAACACCCTCGATGGGCTCCATGGGCAGAAGGTCTAGCGCAATGATGGTGCCGTTGAGTTGGCCCGCTGCAGCCCCCCCGGGCGACATGCGCCTGCGCAGGTACTGACTCCAGGCGCCCGGCGTGGACCCCAGATCCACCACGGTGTAACCGGGTTTGATGAGACCCAGCTGTTCGTCGATTTCCTTGAGCTTGTAGGCGGCGCGTGCCCGGTATCCCTCTTTCTGGGCCAATTTGACATAGGTGTCGTTGACATGGTCGTTCAACCACGCCTTGTTGACCTTCTTGCTTTGGGTTTTGACTTTCATACCGCTCCATTGTCTCTCGACAATCAGCACCGCCGATAATATGGCCCATGCCCCAAATTCAACTGACTCCCGCCGAGCGCCGGGAACAACGCGCCAATGCCCACCACCTGGACCCCGTCGTCCTGGTCGGCGGCGATGGACTCACCCCTGCGGTCAAGAAGGAAATCGACGCCGCCCTGAACGCCCATGGCCTTATCAAGGTGCGCGTTTTCAACGATGACCGCGTGGCGCGCGAGCTGATGTACCAGGAGCTGACCGCCGAACTCAACGCAGCCCCCATCCAGCACATCGGCAAGCTGCTGGTACTGTGGCGCCCCCAACCCGTCAAGGAACGTACGGTCGATGAGGACCGCATGCCCGGCCCACGCGACGTCAAGGTGCTCAAATACAGCAAGCGCGGCGGCCAGCGCCCCGAGATCAAGCAACTGCGCGTGCTGGGCAACCAGCGCCTCACTTCGGGCGGCCAGATCAAGCGCGCCAAGCCCAAGCAAAAATCCATCAAGAAGCGCCAGGCAGACTGATGAGCCACGATGCAGGTTCGGCAGTACCTGCAAACTTTGCAGCACCTGCTGGCATGGCGCCCGTCCGCCACATCCTCTGCATGAAGTGGGGCACGAAATACGGCCCCGAATACGTCAACCGGCTGTATGCCATGGTGCGCAGGCACCTGAGCGGGGATTTTCGCTTTGTCTGCCTGACCGATGACAGCACGGGCATCCGCAGCGAAGTGCAGTGCCTGCCCATCCCCGCACTCGATCTGCCACCCGGCATCCCCGAGCGGGGCTGGACCAAGCTGGTCACTTTCAGCAAGGACCTGCACGGACTTCGAGGCACGGCCTTGTTCCTGGATGTGGACGTGGTCATCACCGGCAGCCTGGACGATTTTTTCACCCAGCCGGGTGAATTCCTGATCATCCACGACTACAAGCGCCCCTGGCGCATCACGGGCAACTCCTCGGTCTATCGCTTTGAGCTGGGAGCTCACCCCGACGTGCTGGAGCACTTTCGCGCGCATTTTTCAGAAATTCGTGAGCAGTTTCGCAACGAGCAGGCCTACTTGTCGGACTTCCTGCACCGGCAGGGCAAGTTGCAATACTGGCCTGCGGCCTGGTGCCCGAGTTTCAAATACCACGGAATACCGCCCTGGCCGACCAACTACTGGCGGCCGCCGTTTGTGCCAGCGGGCGCACGCATCGTGATCTTTCATGGGGAATGCAATCCCCCCGATGCTTTGGCCGGGCGGCGCAACCGGCGGTTTCGCTTCATTCGTCCGGCCACCTGGGTGGCGGAGCACTGGCGCGAATAGGCGGTTTGAAGGCGGCGCTGGTTGCGACCAGCGCTCGCTTCAGTCGTCTGCAGTGCCGTCAGGCCCGACCGGCAACAACGGCGGCTTCTGAACCTGGCGCAGTGTTTGCCACAACACGGCCAGTGCGCAGCACCACTGCAGCACATACATCACCGTCCCCACACTGTGCCACAGGCGCAAATCCTGCCGCGCCACGATACGCGGCGCCACACCAAACTGCGTGAGCAGCGCCAGCAGCATGCCACCAAGTATAAAAACCATAGCAGCTTGCGCCCATGGATACTGCGCTATCGCCTGTTTTGGCCTTGAAATCAGCAGCAGAACCAGACAGCAGGCGACCGCCACCCAGGTCTGCGCCGCAAACAGCTTGGCCGCCATGTTGCCCGCCACCATGGGCGACGGAAGGTGGGCAAACAGCATGGGAACGACCAGAAACCCGATGGTAGTCAGGCTGCCCCACCAGAGCGCAGCGACCAGGGCAGGAAGGCGGTGGAACATGCCGTTCCCGCTCACTGGTAGCTGACCGCCACCACTTCGTAGCGGCGAATCCCGCCGGGAGCCTGCACTTCGGCGGTATCGCCCTCTTCCTTGCCGATCAAGGCGCGGGCGATAGGGCTCGAGATATTGATGAGCCCTTGCTTCAGATCCGCCTCGTCCTCGCCCACGATCTGGTATTTCACGAGGTCGCCAGACTCTTCGTCTTCCAGTTCGACCGTGGCGCCAAAGACGACCTTGCCGCCGCCATCCACGGCGCTGGGGTCGATCACCTGAGCCACCGACAGCTTGCCCTCGATCTCCTGGATGCGGCCTTCGATGAAGCCCTGGCGGTCCTTGGCGGCGTCATAGTCAGCGTTTTCGCTGAGGTCGCCCTGCGCGCGCGCTTCGGCAATTGCCGTGATCACAGCGGGGCGCTCTACGGTCTTGAGGCGGTGCAGTTCTTCCTTGAGCTTTTCAGCACCGCGCTTGGTAATCGGAATGGTGGCCATCGTGTTGCGTCTCCATAAATCAAAACGGTGAAAGCGCCAGAAGCACTTCCACCGGTCAATCGCCAGGCATGCCCGCGCTGCGCTGGGCGATGCGAATGGCAAGTCTACAAAAGGAAACCGCCGCACGTTGCCGCGCGGCGGTGTCTGTTCAGGCGGCAATTATGCCGCTTTTGCCGATGCTCAGGCAGCCAGTTGGGCGTGCAGCTCCTGCACCGAGTACACGTCGAGCTTGTCCAGGTACTTCATGCCCTCCACCGCCGCCTCGGCGCCAAAGATGGTCGTGAACGTGGTCACGCGGGCCAGCAGCGACGAGGTGCGGATCGCACGCGAATCGGCAATCGCATTGCGGCGCTCTTCCACGGTGTTGATGACCATGACGATCTCGTTGTTCTTGATCATGTCCACGATGTGCGGGCGGCCTTCGGTCACCTTGTTGACCACGCCCACAGGCACGCCAGCTTCGGCAATAGCAGCTGCAGTGCCCTTGGTCGCCACCAGCTCAAAGCCCAGCGCCACCAGTTGGCGGGCGATGTCCACGGCACGCGGCTTGTCGGCATTCTTCACCGTGAGGAACACCTTGCCCGATGTGGGCAGCTTGGTGCCAGCGCCCAGCTGGCTCTTCACAAAGGCTTCGCCAAAGGTCTTGCCCACGCCCATGACTTCGCCGGTGGACTTCATCTCTGGGCCGAGGATGGTGTCCACGCCAGGGAACTTCACGAACGGGAACACGGCCTCCTTCACGCTGAAGTACGGCGGTGTCACTTCCTTGGTGATGCCCTGCGAGGCCAGCGTTTGACCCGCCATGCAACGCGCCGCGACCTTGGCCAGCTGGATGCCCGTGGCCTTGGAAACGAACGGCACCGTGCGCGAGGCGCGGGGGTTCACTTCCAGCACGTAGATCACGTCCTTGCCGTCCATCTCCTGGATGGCGAACTGCACGTTCATCAGTCCCACCACGTTCAGGCCCTGGGCCATGGCGGCGGTCTGGCGCTTGATCTCGTCGATGGTGGGCTGCGACAGGTAGTACGGGGGCAGTGAGCAGGCGGAGTCGCCGCTGTGCACGCCCGCCTGCTCGATGTGTTCCATGACCCCGCCGATGAAGGTGACGCCTGCCGAATCGCGCACGCAGTCCACGTCGCACTCGATAGCGTTGGAGAGGAAGCGGTCGAGCAGCACGGGCGAGTCGTTGCTCACTTTGACCGCCTCACGCATGTAGCGCTCCAGGTCACGCTGCTCGTGCACGATTTCCATCGCGCGGCCACCCAGCACGTAGCTGGGGCGCACCACCAGGGGGTAGCCCAGGGCGGCGGCCTTTTCCAGGGCTTCGGGTTCGGTGCGTGCCGTGGCGTTGGGCGGCTGGCGCAGGCCCAGCTCACCCAGCAGCTTCTGGAAGCGCTCGCGGTCTTCAGCCGCGTCGATCATGTCGGGGCTGGTGCCGATGATCGGGACGCCAGCAGCTTCCAGACCCAGGGCAAGCTTCAGGGGCGTCTGGCCGCCGTACTGCACGATCACGCCGACCGGCTTTTCCTTGTCCACAATCTCCAGCACGTCTTCGAGCGTCACGGGCTCGAAGTACAGGCGGTCGGAGGTGTCATAGTCGGTGGAGACGGTTTCGGGGTTGCAGTTGACCATGATGGTCTCGTAGCCGTCCTCGCGCATGGCAAGGGCCGCATGCACGCAGCAGTAGTCGAACTCGATGCCCTGGCCGATGCGGTTGGGGCCACCGCCCAGCACCATGATCTTCTTGTTGTTCGTAGGCTCCGACTCGCATTCGGCGACACCACCGTGGGTGGCGACTTCGTAAGTGGAGTACAGGTACGCGGTGTTGGTAGCGAACTCGGCCGCACAGGTGTCCACACGCTTGTACACGGGGCGCACTTTGAGCGCACGGCGTGCTTCGCGCACCGCCTTCTCGGTGGTCTTGAGCAGCTTGGCCAGCCGGCGGTCGGAGAAGCCTTTTTGCTTGAGCGTGAGCAGCGTGCCGGCATCCAGCGCCGCCAGGGCACCGTCACCCTTTTCGGCCACCAGCTTGTCGATGTCCAGCTCGATCTTCACGATCTGCTCAATCTGCACCAGGAACCACTTGTCGATCTTGGTCAGCTCGAACACTTCATCGACCGAAAGACCCATGGCAAACGCATCGCCCACGTACCAGATGCGCTCGGGACCGGGCTCGCCCAGTTCCTTTTCGAGCGTCTCGCGGTCCTGGGTTTTCTCGTTCATGCCGTCCACGCCAACTTCCAGGCCGCGCAGGGCTTTCTGGAAGGACTCCTGGAAGGTGCGGCCCATGGCCATGACCTCGCCCACCGACTTCATCTGCGTGGTCAGGCGGCTGTCGGCCGTGGGGAATTTTTCGAACGCAAAACGTGGGATCTTGGTGACCACGTAGTCGATCGAAGGCTCGAACGATGCAGGCGTGGCACCGCCCGTGATTTCGTTCTTGAGCTCGTCCAGCGTGTAGCCCACGGCCAGCTTGGCGGCGACCTTGGCAATCGGGAAGCCCGTGGCCTTGGAGGCCAGCGCCGACGAACGCGACACGCGCGGGTTCATCTCGATGACGATCATGCGGCCGTCCTTCGGGTTGACCGAGAACTGCACGTTGGAGCCGCCCGTGTCCACGCCGATCTCGCGCAGCACCGCGAGCGACGCGTTGCGCATGATCTGGTATTCCTTGTCGGTCAGCGTCTGCGCGGGGGCCACGGTGATCGAGTCGCCCGTGTGCACACCCATCGGGTCCAGGTTTTCGATGGAGCAGATGATGATGCAGTTGTCCGCCTTGTCGCGGACCACTTCCATCTCGTACTCCTTCCAGCCAAGCAGCGACTCTTCAATCAGCAGCTCATTGGTGGGCGAGGCTTCCAGGCCGCGCTTGCAGATGGTCTCGAACTCTTCAGGGTTGTAGGCAATGCCGCCGCCGGTACCGCCCAGCGTGAAGCTGGGGCGGATCACCGTGGGGAAACCCACGGTCTTTTGCACGGCCCAGGCTTCGTCCATGCTGTGGGCGATGCCAGAGCGCGCGGAGCCCAGACCGATCTTGGTCATGGCGTCCTTGAACTTCAAGCGGTCTTCGGCCTTGTCGATGGCTTCGGGGGTGGCGCCGATGAGCTCCACCTTGTATTTGTCGAGCACGCCGTTGTGCCACAGGTCCAGCGCGCAGTTGAGCGCTGTCTGGCCACCCATGGTGGGCAGGATGGCGTCGGGACGCTCCTTGGCGATGATCTTCTCGACCGTCTGCCAAGTGATGGGCTCGATGTAGGTGACGTCGGCCGTGGCCGGGTCGGTCATGATCGTCGCAGGGTTGCTGTTGATCAGGATGACCTTGTAGCCCTCTTCGCGCAGGGCCTTGCAGGCCTGTACGCCGGAGTAGTCGAACTCGCAGGCCTGGCCGATGATGATGGGGCCAGCGCCGATGATGAGGATGCTTTTGATGTCTGTGCGTTTTGGCATGGTGCGTCGATCAGTCGATCGTGGGTTCGGCTGCCTGGGGGCTGGGGGTTGGGGCAGAGGCTGCTGTTGCATCTGCGGGCAAACGCCGCTGGGTCAACTTGGCAAGCAGCGCCTCGGCGCGTGCGGGAGGAAGGTTCTTCTGCATCAGCTGCAGCAGGCCGTCGCCCTGGATCAGTGGGCGCAAGACTTCTTCTTCCGCGTCATAAAACGTCACTTCCCACTCCTGCAGCAGCTCTGCAAAGGCGGCATCGTCCAGCGTCTTGCCCTTGGCCACGAGCGTGACGAGCGGCATGGCCTTGTTCTCGACGAACGCTTTCTTGTAGGGCTTTTGCGCCCAACGTTCCGTGAACCACTCACGGTGGGGCGAAGGCAGGGTCAGGACACGCTTGTGGATCGCCTTTTCCAGCGATGCAAGGGGGAAGCTGAACAGTTTCATGGTGCTGTTTCCTTCCGCGCTTAACCGGCTTTTGCCGCGCGCATGGCGTCGGTGAAGCGGTCAAAGAGGTATGCGATGTCGTGCGGACCTGGGGATGCCTCAGGATGCCCCTGGAAACAGAAAGCGGGCTTGTCCTTGTGGACCAGCCCTTGCAGCGTGCCGTCAAACAGGCTGACGTGCGTGGCGCGCAGATTGGCAGGAAGCGATTCCATGTCCACCGAAAAACCGTGGTTCTGGCTCGTGATGCTCACGCGGCCCGTGTCCAGGTCCTTCACCGGGTGGTTGGCACCATGGTGGCTGTGGGTCATCTTGAAGGTCTTGGCACCAGCAGCCAGGGCCATGATCTGGTGCCCCAGGCAGATGCCGAACGTGGGCATGCCACTGTCCACAATCGTGCGGGTCGCGGCGATGGCGTAGTCGCAAGGCTCTGGGTCGCCAGGGCCGTTGGACAGAAAAACACCATCGGGCTTGAGAGCCAGCACATCAGCGGCCGGCGTCTTCGCGGGCACCACGGTGACCTTGCAGCCACGTTCCGCCAGCATGCGCAGGATGTTCTTCTTGACGCCGAAGTCGTACGCCACCACATGAAACTGTGGGGCCGACAGTTCGCCGTAGCCAGTACCCAGTTTCCACTCTGTCTGCGTCCACTCATAACGCGCTGCCGTGGTCACCACCTGGGCCAGGTCCAGCCCGGCCATGTTGGGGGCCGCCTTGGCCTTGGCGATGGCTTCGTCGATGAGCGCCTGCGTGACAGGCTGCCCTGCAGCAAGGCCGATGATGGTGCCGTTTTGCGCACCCTTGCTGCGCAGCAGGCGCGTGAGCTTTCGGGTGTCGATGTTGGCGATGGCAACGGTCTTCTCACGCACGAGGTACTGCGAGAGCGTTTCCGTGGAGCGGAAGTTGCTTGCCAGCAGCGGCAGGTCTTTGATGATCAGGCCTGCGGCGTGGACCTTGTCGGCTTCGATGTCCTCCACATTGACGCCGTAGTTGCCGATGTGCGGATACGTGAGGGTCACGATCTGCTGGCAGTAGCTCGGGTCGGTGAGGATTTCCTGGTAGCCGGTGATGGCGGTGTTGAACACCACTTCGCCGACGGTGGTGCCGGTGGCACCAATCGAATTGCCGATAAAGACCGTGCCGTCTGCGAGCGCCAGAATGGCGGGCGGGAAGTTTCCCTGTAGAGACAAAAGCACTGGGTTCTCCGGATGGTTACGGTCGCCCGGCGCCTGCAGTCCACTCGTGCACGCAAAGGTACGCAAGTGCTGGTGGCTGCTCTCAGATGGGTTGTTGCTTTGGGTGCGGTCGGGCGACGCTGTTGCGAGAAAAGCTCCCGATTATATCCTTCATGGCGCGCTCACCAACAAATGCGCGTCTTGCATAACCTTGTTACGTAAGCAAGTGTTCCAGGCATTTCAGAGGACAACAGGCGCCCTAGACTTCGCCCCGTTTCCCCACCGCCCCCACTCCAAAGGCTGATCCCGATGCGCATTTTTCTCCGACCCCTTGCCCTTTCCCTGGCGGGCCTGTGCGCCACCATGGCCGCTCAAGCCCTGGAGCTGGCGAAATACCCCCAGGTCTTCGTGGCACCCCAGGGCGTTGAAGTCGTGCTGGCCCCCACCGCAGACGGCAAGCAGGCCCTGGTGCGAGTGAGCGGCATCAACGACCCCATCGATCAGGTCGTCTTCCTGAGCCAGTTGGAGCAACGGGGCTCGGCGCGCGAGGTATACGCCACCACGCTCGATGGCCGCAGCTACGGTCTGCTGCAAAAGCAGAACCAGGCCTATCGCAATGGCGACCACTATGTGGTGTACCTGCCAGGCAAGCGCGATGGCGTGCCACTGGCCTTCAGCGAAGAAAAGAGCAAGGCCTTCAAGCTGGCGGACCTGCTGGCCAGCTACAAAGGCCAACAAAAGCAGGGCCTGCAGGACAAGCTGGCCCGCTTTGACCGCAACAAACGCCTGGCCAGCGTGCAGGCCGAACTGGTCAAGGCCGACCAGGACGCCACCGCTGCATGCGGTACGCCAGTGAAGACCAACGTTGACTGGGCCACCATTGACGACGAGAAACTCCAGTCGCTGAGCATCGGCAGCTTCTGCGGCGTGGTGGCATCAGAGCTGGAGTCCATGTGCCGCAACACCCCCGCCTTCAAAAGCACGGCATCCGGCCTGGGCTTGGTGCAATGCAAATTCGCTCCGCAGCTGAAAATCCGGGTGGAGAACCAGCAAGTGCTGTTCAGCACGGAGAAGGACGCCCCCAACCAGGAGGAATTCGTGCGCCAGTTCCTGCGCAATCTCTAAAAAAGTGAGGCGCTCCGCCCCCTGAGATCTGCTGGAAACGATCAAGAAGCGATGGTTTCAGCGCCCGGCGCCGCTCGCATGCAAGCAGATCGCTGCAGCCGCCGCCACATTCAGCGACTCTTCGCCGCCCGGTTGTGCAATGCGGATGCGCAGAGCGGCACGCTCTTCCAGTGCAGGGGAAACGCCCTGCCCTTCGTGGCCCAACACCCATGCACACGGCCAGGGCAAGGCGGCACGGTGCAGCCAGTCTCCGGCGTGTGAGCTGGTCACGAGCATGGGCACCTGCAGCGATTGAAGCTCGCCGTGCTCCACGCCCTCGATCAGGTCGAGCGCGAAATGCGCACCCATACCCGCCCGCAGCACCTTGGGGGACCACAATGCGGCGCTGCCCTTGATGGCCACCACCTGCCGGAACCCGAACGCGGACGCACTGCGCAGGATGGAGCCCACATTACCGGCGTCCTGCACACGGTCCAGCACCACGGTCGCCGCACCCGGATGCACCGCAGGGGGCGCGGGCAAATCCATGATGAAACCCATCCGAGCGGGCGACTCCAGCCCACTGATGTCGGCAAACAGTGCGTCAGCAATTACTATGATTTTCATAGCAGTTTGCACCCACTCTACCTGCGCCAGCGGCCAAAAAGACTCTGAAAACACCGCAATGGATGCGCGCTGGCCACGCTCCAGGGCCGCGCGGCAGAGGTGATCACCCTCCAGCCAAACCCGGCCTTGTTTGCGGTAGGCCGTGGTGTCCTGCGCAAGACGGCGCAGATCTTTCACGAACGTGTTGTCCCGCGAATGGATGGTGGTGATCGAGGAGGATGTCATGGTTGGGCAGGTTCAGCCGCGCAGATTCTGCGCCACGGGCGCAAAGGAACGCCGGTGGTGGACGCACGCGCCGTGCTCGCGCAGGGCCGCCATGTGCACCGCCGTGCCATAGCCTTTGTGGCCCGCAAATCCGTACTGGGGAAATTCTTCATTCACCTGCACACACCAGCGGTCACGGTGCACCTTGGCCAGGATGGACGCGGCCGAGATGGCCGGCACCAGCGCATCGCCCTTGACGATGGCCTCAGCCTGGATGTCGAGCGTGGGCAGCCGATTGCCATCGACGAGGACCATGACGGGCTTCAGGCGCAGCCCCATCACGGCCCGCCGCATGGCCAGCATCGTGGCCTGCAGGATGTTGAGCTGATCGATCTCTTCCACGCTGGCCTCGGCAATGCTGCAGCACAGCGCCTTGGCGCGGATTTCGTCGTAGAGCTTTTCGCGCCGGGCGGGCGTGAGCTTCTTGGAGTCTGCCAGGCCTGCGATGGGATGCAGATCGTCCAGGATGACTGCAGCAGCCACCACAGGCCCCGCCAGCGGGCCACGGCCCGCTTCATCCACGCCGGCCACAAGGCCTGGCGGATGCCAGGGCAGGCAGGCCTGTTCAGGCAGCGGGACGGAGGATTTTCTGGATCGCATCGGCAGCCAGTTGGGGAGTGTTGCGGCGCAGGCTCTCGTGCAGCGCCGTAAAGCGCTGCTCCAGGGCCGTGATTTTTTCGGGATGGTGCTGGCGGGCATCCAGCCATTGGAGTGTTGCCGCACAAAGCGCCTGGGGTGTCGCGGCATCCTGGATCAGCTCGGGCACGACGAAGTCGCCACACAGGATGTTGGGCAAGCCCACCCAGGGCTGCAACTGCTTGCGGCGCATAAGCCACCAGCTCAATGGGTGCATGTGGTAGCCAATGACCATGGGGCGCTTGAACAGGGCCGCCTCCAGCGTGGCGGTGCCACTGGCGATCAGCGTGGTGTCGCAGGCGGCGAGCACGGCGTGGGATTGCCCAGAAACGATCTGCACCACACCGCCCAGCCCAGCGGCCTGCGCTGCCTGCACGATGCGTTCGCGCAGCGCTGGCACGGCAGGCACTATCAATTTAATAGCTGGTCGCGCTTTTCTGATAAGCGCTGCAGCCTCAAAAAAGGGTTGAGTGATGTAGGCGATCTCCGAAGAGCGGCTGCCCGGCAGAATGGCAAGCACTTCGTCCGTATCCTGCAGCCCGAGCTGGGCACGGGCGGCTGCACGGTTCGGCACCATGGGAATCACACCCGCCAGCGGGTGCCCCACGTAGGTGGCGGCGATGCCATGCCGCGCGAGCAGTTCAGGCTCGAACGGAAAGATGCACAACACGTGATCAGCGCTGCGACGAATCTTCTCGACGCGTTCCGCGCGCCAGGCCCAGATGGAGGGGCACACGAAATGCACAGTCTTGATGCCCGCAGCGCGCAGGTCAGCTTCCAGCCCCAGGTTGAAATCAGGGGCATCCACACCGATGAAGACATCCGGGCGGTCCTTGAGCAACCGCTCACGCAGTTGCTTGCGGATGCCCAGCAACTCGCGCAGGCGGCGCAGCACTTCCATGCTGTAGCCATGCACGGCCAGCTTCTCGCTGGGCCACCAGGCATTAAAACCCCGGCGTTGCATTTGCGGGCCACCAATGCCGCAGGTCTGCAGGTCTGGCCAATGGGCCTGCATGCCGTCGATCAACAGACCGGCCAGCAGATCGCCCGATGTCTCGCCCGCCACCATGGCGACGCGGGGGGAAGCAGCCATCACCCAGCCCTCAGCGCGCTATGCCGCGCGTGGTGTCGGCCAGGAACCGCTCCATCATCGCGGCATCCTCGCTGGCCTGCGGTGAAGACTGCACCAGCTCAGCAATGGCGGCACGTGCAGCCTCCAGCGTGAGGCCCTGGCGGTAGATCAGCTTGTGCATCTGCTTGACCGCAGCAATGCGCTCAGGCGAGAAGCCGCGGCGGCGCAGCCCCACCACGTTATAGCCCCGCACGGCCAGCGGGTTGCCATCCACCAGCATGAAGGGGGGCACGTCCTGCGACACTGCGCTGGCAAAGCCCACCATGGCATGCGCCCCGACCTTGACGAATTGGTGGATGCCGGTAAGCCCGCCCACCGTCACCCAATCGCCCAGGTGGACATGGCCTGCCAGGGTGGTGTTGTTGGCCAGCGTGGTGTGGTTGCCCACATGGCAATCATGGGCGATGTGGGTGTACGCCATGATCCAGTTGTCGTCCCCCACCGTGGTGATGCCACCGGCCTGGGGCACACCGAGGTTCAGGGTGCAGAACTCGCGGATGGTGTTGCGGTCGCCGATGACCAGTTCGGTAGGCTCGCCCGCATATTTCTTGTCCTGCGGGATGGCGCCGATGGAGTTGAACTGAAAGATGCGGTTGTCGGCGCCAATCGTCGTGCGCCCGTCAATGACGCAATGTGCGCCGACCGTCGTGCCCGCACCGATCGACACATGCTCACCAATAACCGCATACGGTCCCACCGTGACCGAAGGGTCCAGGCGTGCGCCGTCCGCAACAATGGCAGTGGGATGAATATTGCTCACGATCCAACAGGCCCGGGTCGGTCAACCCACGCTGCGCATGGTGCACATGAGTTCGGCCTCGCAGGCCACCTCTTCGCCCACGCTGGCCACGCCCTTGAACTTCCAGATGCCGCCACGAACGCGATCGATGGTGATGCTCAGGATCAACTGGTCGCCGGGCTCCACCGGGCGCTTGAAACGCGCGCCATCAATGCCCACAAAGTAGTAGATATTGTTCTCATCGGGCACCTTGCCCATGGCATCAAACGCCAGCAAGCCCGCAGCCTGGGCCAGCGCCTCCAGGATCAACACACCCGGCATCACGGGACGTCCGGGGAAATGCCCCATGAAGTAGGGCTCATTGAACGTCACGTTCTTGATGGCCTTGATGCGGGTGTTGCTCTCAAGCTCGATCACTTTGTCCACCAGCAGGAACGGGTAGCGGTGGGGCAGTTGCTTGAGAATTGCGTGAATATCCATCATCGAGTTGTTCTTCCGTTCATGCTGCCTTGAGAGCCTGCTCAAGCGCCTTGATGCGCTCCCGCAAGCTGTGCAGTTGTTTGAGTGTTGCAGCGTTTTTTTCCCAGCGCGCATTGTCGTCGATGGGAAACATGCCCGTGTATTGCCCAGGCCGCGTGAGCGAGCGTGTGACCACCGTAGCTGCCGAGATATGCACGTTGTCGGCCAGCTCCAGATGGCCCAGCACAATCGCCCCGCCGCCCACAGTGCAGTGCGCGCCAATGGTCGCGCTGCCAGCCACCCCCACACACCCAGCCATGGCCGAGTGCTTGCCGATGCGCACGTTGTGGCCAATCTGGATCAGGTTGTCGAGCTTGACGCCATCTTCGATGACGGTGTCCTGAAGCGCGCCCCGGTCGATGCAGGTGTTGGCGCCGATCTCGACGTCGTCTCCGATGCGCACGGCACCGAGCTGTTCGATCTTGACCCACTGCCCTTGTTCGGGCGCAAAGCCAAAACCATCCGCGCCGATCACCACACCGGCGTGCACGATGCAACGCGCGCCGATGGTGCAGCCTTCGCCCACGGTTACACGCGACTTGAGGATGGTCCCCGCGCCCACCTGCGCTCCACGCTCCACCACACACAGCGGCCCAATGGTCGCAGTGGGGTGCACTTGTGCCGTGGGATCCACCACGGCACTGGCGTGTACCCCCGCGCACTGCGCTGGCGCATTGCGTTCCCGCCACAATTGGGTGGCACGCGCGAAATACACGTAGGGGTTGTCCGCCACGATGCAGGCACCACGTGCCAGAGCGGCATCGCGCATGGCAGGCGCCACAATGACACAGGCCGCCCGGGAGGCGGCCAGTTGCTGTTGGTAGCGGGGGTTGCTCAGGAAACTGAGATCTCCCGGCCCGGCAACCTCCAGGGGCGCGATGCGGGAGATGACGACATCCCGTGTCGCACCTCCTTCCAGCGAGCCACCGAGCGCATCAACTATGTGCCCAAGAAGCAAGCTCACGCGCCACCTGTCCAGGGCTGTGGCTTACTTGCCAGCAGAGGCATTCAGCGCCTTGATCACCTTGTCGGTGATGTCATGCTTGGGGTTGATGTAGACGGCCTCCTGGAGGATCACGTCGTACTTCTCGGCTTCAGCCACTTGCTTGACGACCTTGTTCGCACGTTCGAGCACCTGGGACAGTTCCTCGTTCTTGCGGGCGCTCAGGTCTTCCTGGAACTCGCGGCGCTTGCGCTGGAATTCACGGTCCTGGTCCACCAGCTGGCGCTGGCGGGTCGTGCGCTGGCTTTCAGCCATCGTGGGGGCTTCGCGTTCGAATTTCTCTGTGGCGGTCTTCAGGGTACTGCCCATGTCCACCAGTTCTTTCTCGCGACGGGAGAACTCCTGCTCCAGCTTGGCCTGTGCAGCCTTGGCAGTGCTGGCCTCACGGAAGATGCGGTCTGTATTGACAAAACCGGCTTTGAACGACTCTTGAGCTTGCGCAGGGGCTGCCACGGCCATGGAGCCAAGCAGCAGAGCCAAAGAGATATGGCGAGAAATGGATTTCATTAGAAAGACGTTCCAATCTGGAATTGCAGTTTCTGGATTCTATCGCCGGCGAACTTGCGCACCGGTTGCGCAAAAGCCAGACGCAAAGGACCGAGCGGGGAAATCCAGCTCAAGCCCAGGCCCACGGAAGAACGCATGTCACTGAAGGTAACTTTTTCGTTTTCTCCGTACACATTACCCACGTCAAAGAAGGTGAATACACGCAGTGTCCGGTCGTTCCCTGCACCCGGGAACGGCGCGATCAGTTCCGCGTTCAGCGTCACCTTCTTTGGCCCCCCCAAAGAGGCCCCCGTCACGTCGCGCGGACCCAGGGTACCCTGGTCAAAGCCACGCACCGAGCCCAACCCGCCCGAATAGAAATTCTTGAACACCGGGAACGGCCGGCCATTCATGCCCTTGCCGATACCCACCTCGCCATTGAAGGCGATTGTGAAACGTTTGTTCAGCGGTACGTACTGCTGGTACTGGTAGTTGGCCCGCACATAGCGAGCATCCCCAGCCACCGACCATTCTGAATTGAGGCGCTGATAGCGGCCGGAATTCGGTGCCAGAGCGCTGTCGCGGTCGTCCCGCGACCAACCGATCGTCAAAGGAATGGAGGTGCTGCTGTAGCCAAACTGGTCGGCATAAGCCAGGTAGGTGGCGGGAATGTTCGTCCCCGCCTTGATCTTGGTCTGCTCCAGCCCACCGCCAAAGAACACGGTATCGGTTTCACTGAACGGAACACCGAATCGCACCGACGTGCCGGTGGTCACCAACTCGTAGTTACCGCCCTGGTCTTCGTAAGGCTTGTCCGTGCGGTAGTACACGTCCAGCGTACGAGAAATGCCATCGGGCGTGAAGTACGGATTGGTGGTGCTGAACACGAGCGTGCGGCGGTACTTGCTGGTGTTGACATCAATGCCCAGGTAGTTGCCAGAGCCAAAAATGTTCTCTTGCTTGATACCAAACGACAGCGAGACCTTTTCGGCGCTGGAAAAACCTACCCCCATCTGCAGCGATCCGGTGGGTTTTTCTGCCACGTTGATCACCAGGTCCACCTGGTCTGGAGAGCCCGGCACCTCCTGGGTCTCCACATTGACCTCGGTGAAGAAGCCCAGGCGGTCCACGCGATCACGCGACAGGCGGATTTTTTCACCGTCGTACCAGGAGGCCTCGTACTGGCGGAACTCGCGGCGGATCACTTCGTCGCGTGTGCGGTTGTTGCCACTCACATTGATGCGGCGCACATAGGCACGGCGCGAGGGCTCCGCCTGCAGAACAAAAGCAACGCGGTTGTTTTCCCGGTCAATCTCGGGCACGGCTTCTACCCGCGCGAACGCAAAGCCAAACCGGGAGAAATACTCGGAAAACGCCTTGGTCGTTTCAGTGACCTGGTCCGCGTTATAGGGTTCACCAGGGCGAATGGTGACCAGAGACTTGAACTCATCTTCACGGTCCAGGTAGTTGCCTTCCAGCTTCACGCCAGACACCACATAGCGCTCACCTTCGGTCACATTGACAGTGATGGAAATGTCCTGCTTGTCGGGCGAAATAGCGACCTGGGTGGAATCGACACGGAATTCCAGATAGCCGCGCTGCAGGTAGTAGGAGCGCAGGGTTTCCAGATCGGCGTTGAGCTTGGCACGTGAATAGCGGTCCGACTTGGTGTACCAGCTGAGCCAGCCACCGGTGTCCTGATCAAACAGGCCTTTGAGCGTGGATTCGCTGAAGGCCTTGTTGCCAACAATGCGTACTTCCTTGATGCGGGCGGGATCGCCTTCGACCACGGTGAAAGTCAGGTTGACACGATTGCGCTCGATCGGGGTCACGGTCGTGACGACCTCGGCGCCATAGAGGCTCTTGTTGATGTACTGGCGCTTGAGCTCCTGCTCTGCCCGGTCGGTCAGCGCCTTGTCATAGGGACGACCCTCGGTCAGACCGACATCGCGCATGGCCTTCTTCAGCGCGTCCTTGTCAAACTCGCGGGTACCGGCGAAATCCACGTCGGCCACAGTGGGGCGCTCCTCCACCACAACCACCAGCACATTGCCAGTCGCCTCCAGGCGCACGTCCTTGAACAGGCCCAGACCGAAAAGTGCGCGAATGGCAGCTGCGCCCTTCTCGTCGTTGTAGTCGTCACCAACCCGCAGTGGCATGGAGGCAAACACGGTGCCGGGCTCGACGCGCTGCAGCCCCTCGACGCGGATGTCCTGCACCTTGAAAGGCTCCAGAGCCCATGCCGCATTGGCGGCAAAAATCATGGCTGCAACGGCCGATGCGGTACGCACGCCCAGGCGATTGATGTGTTTTTTCATGAATGAAGCTGGCGCCGCAGTTGCAGGGCAAGCGCGGCAAAAGTGTTAGCCAAAGAGCCGAGTGATATCGTTGAACAGGGCAATGGACATCATGAGAAGCAAGACCGCAACGCCTCCACGCTGCAGGCGCTCCATCCACGCGTCTGACACCCCCCTGCCCGTGACACCCTCCCAAAGATAATACATCAGGTGCCCTCCGTCCAAGACGGGCAGCGGCAGGAGGTTGAGCACGCCCAGGCTCACGCTGATCAGGGCGAGGAAAACGAGGTACTGCGTCAGGCCCAGGCTGGCAGAACGCCCGGCATAGTCTGCGATGGTCAAGGGCCCGCTGATGTTCTTGAGAGATGCCTCACCAATCACCATGCGGCCCATCATGCGCAGCGTCAATACCGACACATCCCAGGTCTTGACCACACCGGCCCAAGCACCTTCCAACACGCCATATTCAACGGTCACGAAATCTGGTGGAGCGCCAACGTAGGCCCCAATGCGGCCTATGGTCGCACCCAGTTCCGGCTTGGCCTCCGGCAAAACATCCAAGGTCAGCACCTGCCCTGCGCGATCCACGCGCCAAGGCTGGGCCAGTGGCTCGCTGCCACGCACGGACTGCCGGATCAACTCGCGCAGCTGCTGACCATCCACCACATCGATGGCGCCAATCTTGAGTACCACATCTCCCTGGCGCAATCCGGCGCGCGCAGCGGCTCCGTCAGGCATGACCTCGCCAAGCACCGGACGTGTCCATGGCCCCAGAATGCCTATTTTGCGAAACAGCTGGGCGTCTGCTTCGCGGCTGTCGATCTTCGACATGTCCAGCACAATTTCCCGGTGTGCAGCCCCCGACTGTGGCTGCACATCCAGGCGCACGTTCACCCCCTCCAGGGCACCGCGAGTAAGCAGCCAGCGCAAATCTTCAAACGACCGCACGGGTTCCAGGTCGTCAGAACCCAATGCTGCCTGCGCGACCAGTTCACCGCCACGCAGGCCCGCGCTCTGCGCCACGGAACCAGCCACCGGGCTGGCCAGGACCGCCTTGGGCTCCTCCACCCCGTTCCAGTTGACGATGGAATACAGCAGCACGGCCAGCAGCAGATTCGCAACAGGGCCTGCGGCCACGATGGCAGCGCGAGACCGCAGAGGTTGGGTGTTGAAGGCCAGATGCCGCTCTTCGGGGAGCACAGGCGCTTCCCGCTCGTCCAGCATGCGCACGTATCCACCCAGCGGAAACGCCCCCAGGACAAACTCCGTGGGCGAGCCCTTGGGTTGCCAGCGCAGCAGCGGGTTGCCAAAGCCCACCGAGAAGCGCAGCACCTTCACTCCGCACGCCACGGCCACCCGGTAGTGGCCGTATTCGTGTACGGCAATCAGAAGGCCGAGGGCCACGATGAAGGCAACGATGGTGAGGAGCATGTGCGGGTCCGTGTTGCGGTGGAAACTCAGGCCGCCAGGCGGTCTGCGGCTTGCTCAGCGGCATTGCGTGCTTGGCTATCCAGGTCCAGCAACGCTTCGAGCGAATTGGGCTTGGAGGGGGAAACCGCCTCCAAAGTTGCAAGATTCACGGCATGAATATGGTCAAAACGAAGCCGCCCCGACAAGAACGCTCCCACAGCCACCTCATTGGCAGCATTCAATACGGCCGTCGTCCCCTCGGCGGCTTTCAGCGCTTGCCAGGACAGGTGCAAACCCGGGAAGCGGTGGGCATCAGCATCTTCAAACGCCAGCGCGGACAGGGTCGAAAAGTCCAGTTTGCTCGCACCACTCGCAATGCGCTCCGGCCAGGCCAGGCCGCAGGCAATGGGCACGCGCATGTCGGGTGTTCCCAATTGAGCCAGGATCGATGCATCCTTGAACTGAACCATGGAATGGATGATCTGCTGCGGATGGATCACCACCTTGATCTGGTCCGGGTGCAGATCGAACAGCCAGCGGGCCTCGATCACTTCGAGCGCCTTGTTCATCATCGTGGCCGAATCCACCGAAATCTTGCGCCCCATCGAGAAATTGGGATGCGCGCAGGCCTGGGCAGGTGTGATCTCAGCCAGCGTGGACGGGTCTCGTTGCCGAAACGGCCCCCCGGAAGCCGTGAGCAAAATGCTGTCCACCCGTTGCGCCCAAGTGGCAGGATCTTCTGGCAGGCACTGAAAGATGGCGGAGTGTTCGCTATCGATGGGCAACAGCGTCGCCCGCCCCTCGCGCACCGTCTGCATGAACAAACCGCCGCCAACCACCAGCGCTTCCTTGTTGGCCAGCAGCAACCTCTTACCCGCGCGCGCAGCCGCCAGACACGGTGCGAGACCCGCAGCGCCCACAATGGCCGCCATCACCGCATCTACTTCATCGTGTGATGCTATCAATTCAAGAGCATCTTGCGCTTGAAGGACCTGCGTTGGAAGGCTATTGGCCACTAATATTTCAGCCAGAAGCGCCGCATGGGGCGCGCTCGCCATCACCGCGAAGCGAGGACGGAACTGTGCACACTGCGCCAGCATGAGATCCACCTGGGTGGCAGCGCTGAGCGCAAACACCTCGAAGCGATCGGGATGGCGGGCCACCACATCCAGCGTGCTGGTGCCAATGGAGCCGGTGGAACCGAGGACGGTGATTTGTTGTTTCTTCATGGAGTCGTCAGGCTCGTGAGCATCATGGCCAGGGGGAGCGTGGGCAGCAGAGCATCCACGCGGTCGAGCACACCACCGTGTCCTGGCAACAGGCCACTGCTGTCCTTGACACCGGCGCTGCGCTTGATGAGGGACTCCACGAGATCTCCCGACACACTCATGGCCACCATGAACAGCGCGGCAAGCACCAGCATCCACCAGCCTTGTAGCGCCATTCGGCTGTAAAAACTGGGCACAGCCGCCTGCCAGTGCGCATCGGCCACGACCCAGACGAAGGCCATGACCACCACGCCCGCCAAACCGCCCCACACGCCCTCCCAACTTTTGCCAGGACTGATCGAAGGGGCCAGCTTGCCTTTTGTGAAGCGCAGGCCAAAAGCACGGCCAGCGAAGTAAGCAAAGATGTCTGCGACCCACACCAGGAGCAGCACCGACAGCAGAAAATTGATACCCACATTGCGCGCCTGCACTACGGCGAGCCAAGCGAGCCACAGCGCCAATACCCCTGCCACCAGGCGCACTCCACCCGGAATCCGGGACCAACCAGGCACCCCTGCCTTGAGCAGCCAGGCAGCCGCCAAGACCCACAGGCCCCCGCCCACCACCCACAGGGCGGTCAACGGACGATCGACCCAGCCCAGGGCCCACGAACCCGCACACAGTGCGACACAAGCAGCGCCCACGGTCAGAGAGCCGGCCTGGCCAAAACCGCTCAGACGCCCCCACTCCCAGGCACCCGCAGCCATGAGCACCAACACGACCACGGTGAAGGGCACCGTAGATGGGTAAAAAAGCGCCGGCAGCAAAATGGCCAGCAGGACAAGGGCTGTGATAACGCGCTGCTTGAGCATGGGGCCTTTCAGAACCTGTTCAGGTTCTTAGCCCGGCATCGGCTGGGGATGCGCGGACAGGATTTGTTCGGAGGTTTTGCCAAAACGGCGCTCGCGGCCACCGAAGGCAGCAATCGCCTCGTCCAGCGCCGACTCATCGAAATCCGGCCACAACCGGTCGCTGAAGAAAAACTCGGAGTATGCGGCCTGCCACAGCAAAAAGTTGCTGATCCGCATTTCCCCGCCGGTGCGAATCACCAGGTCCGGATCGGGCACATGGGCCATGCCCATCGCACCCTGCAGGCTGGCCTCGGTGATAGGCTCACCGCGTGCCGCCAGCGACGCTGCGGCCTGGGCAATGTCCCAGCGGCCACCGTAGTTGAAACACACGTTGAGCACCAGTCGGGTGTTTTCAGCCGTAGCGGCTTCTGCCTGCGCCAGGCCATCGCGGACCTTCTGCGAAAGACCCGCGCGCTCACCCACGAAATACAGGCGCACGCCATCCTTCTTGAGTTGCGGCACTTCGCGCGCCAGCGCCATCGCCAACAGTTCCATGAGGCCAGAGACCTCGTCGGCGGGGCGGTTCCAGTTTTCGGAGGAGAACGCAAACACCGTGAGTACAGCCACACCGCGCTGCACGCAGGCGCGTGCACAGCGGCGCAGTGAATCCACGCCTTGCTTGTGGCCCGCCAGGCGCGGCAAAAAACGGCGCGTGGCCCAGCGGCCGTTGCCATCCATGACGATGGCAATGTGGTGTGGCACCAACGAAGAGTCAGCCATGTGAATGTTCAAGCCCTGGGGCCTAGAGCGTGTGATGCACTTTTAAGTGCCCGCGAAAGTCGGGGAAAGGCCCGGCAACTAGGCGCAGGACGCGCCGCGGTATGAATACCGCCAGCGGCTTGCAACGACGTAGCCGGGCCTTTCCCCGACTTTCCCAAAGGGTTGGCCCCACACGCAGGCACTCGCGGCGCTGCAGCGCTTGCCAAGGCCGGGGCCTTGCCTGCGCACTGCGCCTTGCGATCACCTGCGTGTGGGGCCAACGCGGGTACGTAAAAGCGCATAACACGCTCTAGACCGCCATGATTTCCTGCTCTTTGGCGGCCACCAGCGCATCGATCTCGGCGATATGCTTATCGGTGAACTTCTGCACGTCGGTTTCGGCGCGCTTCTGGTCGTCCTCGGAGGCCAGCTTGTCCTTGACGAGCTTCTTGACGGACTCGTTGGCATCGCGGCGCAGGTTGCGCACGGCGATCTTGGCGCTCTCGCCCTCGTTGCGCGCGAGCTTCGTCATTTCCTTGCGGCGCTCTTCGCTCATGGGGGGCATGGGCACGCGGATCAGGTCGCCCATGGAGGCGGGGTTCAGGCCCAGGTCGCTTTCGCGGATGGCCTTTTCAATCTTGGCGCCCATGCCCTTTTCCCAGGGCTGCACGCTGATGGTGCGCGAATCGATCAGCGCCACGTTGGCCACCTGGCTCAGTGGAACCAGGGAGCCGTAATACTCGACCTGCACCGTATCGAGCAGGGCCGGATTGGCACGACCGGTGCGAATCTTCTGCAGGTTGTTCTTGAACGCGGTGATGGACTGGTCCATCTTGGTTTCAGCAGTCTTCTTGATGTCGGCAATCGTCATGTTTTCTCCTCGGGCCGACCTGCATGCAATGCAGGCCTTTCCATCGTGATCAAGCGTAAACCAGCGTACCTTCGTCTTCGCCCATCACCACGCGCTTCAAGGCGCCGTGTTTGATGATGGAGAACACCTTCACGGGCAGCTTCTGGTCACGGCACAGGGCGAAGGCAGTCGCGTCCATGATGCCCAGATTGCGGGACATGGCCTCGTCAAAGCTGAGCTTGGTGTAGCGCGTCGCCGTGGGATCTTTCTGGGGGTCGGCAGTATAAACGCCGTCCACCTTGGTGGCCTTGAGCACCAGTTCGGCGCCAATTTCCGCGCCACGCAGGGCAGCTGCTGTGTCGGTGGTGAAAAACGGGTTGCCCGTACCGGCCGCGAAGACCACGACCTTGCCCTCTTCAAGATACTGCAGCGCCTTGGGGCGCACATAGGGCTCGACCACCTGCTCGATGGCAATGGCGGACATCACACGGGCCACCAGTCCCTGCTTGTCCATGGCGTCGGCCAGGGCCAGGGCGTTCATCACGGTGGCCAGCATGCCCATGTAGTCGGCGGTGGCTCGATCCATCCCGACCGAGCCCCCGGCGACGCCACGGAAAATATTGCCCCCACCGATCACCACGGCCACCTGGACACCCAGGCGGGTCACTTCGGCGATCTCCTCGACCATGCGCACGATAGTGGCGCGGTTGATACCGAAGGCGTCATCCCCCATCAGCGCCTCACCAGACAGCTTGAGCAAAATGCGCTTATGGGCTGGTGCAGCGTTGGACATGGGAAATTTCTCCAGTAAGTGGTACGAGGCTTTGGTGGGGTGGTTACAGGGAACGATCAGGCAGCAGCCTTGGCAGCAGCCACCTGGGCAGCCACTTCGGCAGCAAAGTCGTCCACCTTCTTCTCGATGCCTTCGCCCACCACGTACAGGGTAAAGCCCTTCACGTTGGTGTTGGCAGCCTTGAGCATCTGGGCCACGGTTTGCTTGCCGTCGGCAGCCTTCACGAAGACCTGGTCGGCCAGCGAGACTTCCTTGAGGTACTTCTGCACCGCGCCGTCGATGCGCTTGGCCGTGATTTCAGCGCTTTGTGCAGGCTTGCCGGCAGCCACGAGTTCCTTGTTGGCTTCGTCAGCCTTGCCTTCGGCGACCGAGCGCTCCTTGGCGATCAGGTCGGCAGGCACGTCAGCGCTGGTCAGGGCCACGGGCTTCATGGCGGCCACGTGCATGGCAACGTCCTTGGCGGCGGTGGCGTCACCGTCGAACTCGACGACCACACCGATGCGCGAGCCGTGCAGGTAGGCAGCCAGGTTGGAGCCGCTGAAGCGCTTGAAGCGGCGGAACGACATGTTCTCGCCGATCTTGCCGATCAGGCCCTTGCGCACGTCTTCCAGCGTGGGGCCGAAGCTGTCTTGGCTGTAGGGCAGCGCGCCCAGGGCTTCGACGGTGGCAGGGTTGTGCTCAGCCACCAGCTTGGCAGCGGCGTTGGCCATGGCGATGAAGCTGTCGTTCTTGGAGACGAAGTCGGTTTCGCTATTGACTTCCACCAGGGCACCGGTGGTGCCGTCGATGTAGCTGGCGACCACGCCTTCAGCCGTGATACGCGATGCAGCCTTGCCAGCCTTGGTGCCCAGCTTGACGCGCAGCAGCTCTTCAGCCTTGGCCATGTCGCCGTCAGCTTCCGTCAGCGCCTTCTTGCATTCCATCATCGGAGCGTCGGTCTTGCCACGCAGTTCAGCAACCATGCTTGCGGTAATTGCAGCCATCTTTGTTCCTTCAGTGTTCAGTTCAGTCAGTTCAGATTCGGGCTAAAAAAAAGGGGGCTCACCAGGGGCCCCGCTTTTGTTCGCGACGGATCGCGCAGCCGGGCTATCAGGCAGCGGCTTCTTGCACTTCCACGAATTCGTCGGTGCTCTCTGCAGTAGCAGCCTTCACGACTTCATTCACGGCGTTGGCACGGCCTTCGATGATCGCGTCAGCGATGCCACGGGCGTACAGCGTCACAGCCTTGGCCGAGTCGTCGTTGCCAGGGATCACGTAGTCGATGCCTTCAGGCGAGTGGTTGGTATCGACCACACCAATCAGCGGGATGCCCAGCTTCTTGGCTTCGGCAACGGCGATCTTGTGGAAGCCCACGTCGATGATGAAGATGGCATCGGGCAGAGCAGCCATGTCCTGAATGCCGCCGATATCCTTTTCGAGCTTCTCGATTTCGCGGGAGAACGTCAGTTGCTCCTTCTTGCTCAGGCTGTCGAGGCCAGCTTCTTGCTGGGCCTTCATGTCCTTGAGGCGCTTGATCGAGGTCTTCACGGTCTTGAAGTTCGTCAGCATGCCGCCCAGCCAGCGCTGATCCACGAAAGGCACGCCAGCGCGTTGCGCTTCGGTGGCCAGGATTTCACGGGCTTGGCGCTTCGTGCCGACCATCAGGATCGTGCCGCGGTTGGCAGCCAGTTGCTTGGCGAACTTTTGGGCTTCCTGGAACAGTGGCAGCGACTTTTCCAGGTTGATGATGTGAATCTTGTTGCGATGGCCGAAGATGTAGGGGGCCATCTTGGGGTTCCAGAAGCGGGTTTGGTGACCGAAGTGGACACCGGCTTCCAGCATTTCGCGCATGGTAACGGACATAAAAATACTCCAAAGGTTAGGTCTAAAATCAGCCCCAATATTTGCAGTGCCGTGATCGTCACGAACACCGCAACACCTTGACAGGGCTGCTTTGCGATTGGTCTTGCCGCAGCGGCCACGCTGGTTGTGCAAACCTTGCACCACTGCGCTACTGCTCCCAGCAAAACCCAAAGATTCTAGCACACCCATGCTCCCTGACCTGATCGCCACCCGTGAGCAACTGCGGGACGGCGCCACCACCGCGCCCGCCGAGCTGGAACGCTGCATCGACGCTGCCCAGGCCACCTCCAACACCCACAGCTTTGTGCGAACTCTGTTCGACGAGGCTCGCACCACAGCGGTGCAGCCGGGCGTGGCCCAGTTGCCTCTGGCCGGGCTGTCAGTGTCGGTGAAGGACCTGTTTGACGTGGCCGGCCAACCCACCCCGGCGGGCTCCACCGCGCTGGCGGGGGCTCCCGCAGCAGCTCAAGACTGCCCGGCCGTGGCCCGGCTGCGCGCAGCGGGTGCCAGCCTGATTGGCCGCACCAACATGGTGGAGTTCGCTTTCTCGGGCGTAGGCGTCAACCCCCACTACGGCACGCCTGCTGCCTGGGACGCCCGTTTTGGCGCCGTGCCCGGCGCCCCCCGGGTGCCCGGCGGGTCTTCGTCCGGCGCTGGGGTGTCGGTCGCCACTGGCGCCGCGTTCATTGGACTGGGATCGGACACCGGTGGCTCCATCCGCATTCCTGCGGCGCTCAACGGCATCGTGGGCTTCAAGAACACCGCCCGGCTGGTGCCTACCGCTGGCGCCGTGCCGCTGTCCACCACCCTGGACACTGCCTGCGCCATGACGCGCACAGTGCGCGACGCCATCGTGGCGCACGAGGTGCTGGCCGCCCGGCGCGTGACGCGCAGCCTGGCGCCGCTGTCGCAGTACCGGCTGGCGGTGCCGTCCACCCTCTTCCTCGACGGGCTGGATGCCACCGTGGCGCGCGCGTTTGAGCGTGGCGTGGAAGCCTTGCGCCAGGCCGGCGCCCAGATCGACACCATCGACCTGCCCGCCGTGTTGGAGCAGCCCGCCTATGGTTTTGCCGCCCCCGAAGCCTACGCCTGGCACCGCGAGCTGCTGCAGCGCGCGGGCGACCGCTACGACCCCCGGGTGCGCATGCGCATTGAAAAAGGCGCCACGCTGATGGCCTGGGAATACATCGACCTGATGCTGGCGCGCCAGCAATGGATTGCGCGCATGCTCTCCGACATGGAGCGCTATGACGCCCTGCTGTCCCCCACCGTTCCCATCGTGGCACCGTTCATTGCCGATGTCGCACCGGCCGATGGACTGGACAAAGCCCAGGACGCCGCCCGCGACGCCGAGTTCTTCCGCGTCAACAACCTGCTGCTGCGCAACACCAGCGTGGTCAATCTGCTGGATGGCTGTGCGCTGTCGCTGCCTTGCCATGTGCCAGGGGAACTCCCGGTCGGGCTGATGGTCTGGCACGGAGCGCTCAGGGACGACACGGTGCTCAACGTGAGCCTGCAGATCGAACAAATACTACAAAAATAATAGCTGCTCGCGCTTTACCAACAAGCGCCAGAAGCCAAAAATACCCATATTCATGAAGATTGCTATCGTGGGCGCCGGCATCATCGGCGTCACCACCGCCTACGAGCTGGCCAGCGACGGCCACGAAGTCACGGTGTTCGAACAACGCAGCGCAGCCGCCGAGGAAGCCAGCTTTGCCACTGCAGGACTGCTCGCCCCCTACCTGCTGAGCCCCTGGGCAGTGCCGGGCTTTGGCCAGCCGCTGCGACTGATGGGGGCACAGGCCACCCTGCGGATGGCGGGCGGCCTGACCCTCGCCAACTGGGCCTGGTTGCGCCGCTGGCGCAGCATGGCCCGCAGCCACAGCGCCCCGGCTACAGCCGTCGAGCGCCTGGCGCAGTACAGCCAGACGCGCCTGCAATCCATCGCCAGCCAGCACGAGCTGGATTTCGAAGCCAGCGATGGCCGCCTGGTGCTGCTGCGCACTGAGGAAGACCGCACGCGCCTGCAGCCCGCACTGCAGGTGCTGCGCGACAGCGGCGTGACCTTGCGCGAGATCGACGCCGATGTGGCCCGCCAGATCGAGCCCGGCCTGTCGCCCGAGGCGCCGCTGGCAGGCGCCATCCACTTGCCCGACGCGCGCGCGGGCAACTGCCGCCTGTTTGCCCAGCTTCTGCGCCAGGGTATTCAGGGCGGTGGCGTGCAGTTTGTGTTCAACACCCGCGTGGACCGACTGGGCAGCAGCCCCACCGGCGTGGTGCTGCAAGGCGAAGCGGAGCTGCGCCGCTATGATGCCGTGGTGTTGTGCGCGGGCATGGCATCAGCCACGCTGCTGCCTGCGCTGGGCCTGGACCTGCCCATGGCGGCCGTGTATGGCTACTCCGTCAGTGCCCCGCTGCGCGAATCCACCCACGCCCCGCGCGCCAGCGTGGTGGATGCGGGTCAGCAGATATCCATCACCCGCCTGGGCCAGCGTGTGCGCATTGCCGGTGGCGCCGAACTGGCCGGGGCCGATGCCGAGCACCACACCCCCACACTGCAGCGCCTGTACCGCACGTTGAACGACTGGTTCCCCGGTGGCGTGCAGCTGTCATCCAACCTGCAGATCTGGCGCGGCGCCCGCACCATGCTGCCCGACGGAGCACCGGTGGTGGGCGCCAGCGGCGTGCCGGGCTTGTGGCTCAACACCGGCCACGGCGCAAGTGGCTGGGCTCTGGCCTGCGGCAGCGCCCGGGCGCTGGCCGACCTGATCGCGCAGCGCGAGCCCGAGGTGTCGCTGGACGGGCTGGGCATGCGTCGGTTCTAGGAGCCTGCGCTTTGCCCCCACGGGGTGTCGGCGCACAATGGCAGGCGCGCTGCCACTGGCAGCAGCCCTTGCCCCCTGCAGCCCATGCACCGCATCACCGCCCACCAGCCTTATCCCCTGTTCAACACAGCCGCCACCCGCCGCCTGGAAAATGCGGCTGCGGCCGCCCTGCCCCCGCACACCCTCATGCAACGCGCCGGCCTGGCCGTGGCGCAATTGGCCCAGGCGCTGGCCCCCCACGCACGCACCGTGTGGATTGCCTGCGGGCCCGGGAACAACGGGGGTGACGGACTGGAGGCTGCCATGCACCTGCAGCGCAGTGGCCGCAAAGTGGTCGTGACCTGGCTGGGCCAGCCCGATACGGCCCCGGCCGATGCCAGGGCCTCGTGGCAGCGCGCACGGGATGCGTGCGTGGTCTGGGCAGACACCGCACCCGGCGATCTGGGGGCCAACGACCTGTGCATTGATGCGCTGCTGGGCATTGGCGTCTCTTCTTCACCCCACAGCCCCGCACGCACGCCCGACGCAAGGCTCCAGGCCTGTCTGCAAGCCCTGCACCGCAGCCCGGCCCCCGTGCTGGCCGTGGACCTGCCCAGCGGGCTGGACGCAGACACCGGCCAGTTTGCTGCAGGCCTTGCGCCCGACACCCCAACCCACCAGCACTACCACCTGCACCACCAAGCACCCCCGCCACGCCACACGCTGAGTCTGCTCACCCTCAAGCCCGGCCTGTTCACCGCCGCCGGGCGGGACGCAGCAGGCCAGGTCTGGCTGGATGATCTGGGCGTAGAACCCGGGTACGAGCCGCCCAACGCCTGGCTCTCCGGCCCCGCCCTGCCCACCCCCCGCGCCCATGCCAGCCACAAAGGCAGCTATGGCGACGTGGCTGTGGTGGGCGGCGAAGGACTGGCGGCGCGGGGTATGGGCATGGCGGGCGCCGCACTGCTGGCAGCTTCGGCCGCTCTGCACAGCGGCGCGGGCCGGGTGCTGGTGGCCCTGCTTGACAACGGCCAGCAGCAACTCGACCCACAGCAGCCCGAGTTGATGTTCCGCCGCTTTGAAGCGCTGGCACTGGAACAGCTCACCGTGGTCTGCGGCTGTGGCGGCGGGCAGGCCATCGCACGCGTTCTGCCCGAGGTCATCACCCGCGCGGCCCGACTGGTGCTGGATGCCGATGCGCTCAACACCATCGCCACCCAGGCCGCTTTGCACGCGCTGGTGGTGGCGCGCGGCCAGCACGGGCAAGCCACGGTGCTCACACCGCACCCGCTGGAGGCCGCCCGCCTGCTGGGCCTGACCACCGCCGAGGTCCAGGCCAACCGGCTTGGGGCTGCGCAGCAGCTGGCAGACCAGTTCAACTGCGTGGCCGTGCTCAAGGGCTCGGGCACCGTGGTTGCCGCACCCGACCGCGTGCCCGCCATCAACCCCACGGGCAACGCGCGCCTGGCCACGGCGGGCACGGGCGACGTGCTGGCGGGCATGGTGGGCGCCCACCTGGCCGCCGGCGCCAGCGCCTTGCGCGCTGCGAGTGAAGCGGTGTACCAGCATGGCCAGGCGGCTGATGATTGGCCAGCGCGCCAGGCGCTGACGGCCAGTGTGCTGGCGCGGCGCGTGGGCGGAAGCTGAACCTCAGGCCAGCAAGGTCACCGTCTTGAGCGGCTTGAGCACGCTCGACGGTGTCATGCCAAAGGTCTGCCGGAACATGCGGCTGAAGTGGGCCGAATCAGAAAACTCGCCGTGCAACGCCGCGTCGGTCAGGCGCGGACTGACCGCCAGCCCCACCATCGCCAGCCGCACCTGGGACCAGACCCGATAGGTGCGCAAGCTCACCCCCATTTCGGCGCGAAACAGGTGGTTGAAACGCGACGCTGAAAGCTGGACGCCCGAGGCCAGGTCACCCCGTGCCACCCGCCCCGCCTGCGGATGGCGCAGCACGTGCAGGCTGCGGACAACGCGAGGATCGAGCGGCGCCACCTCGCTATCGAGCGGGCAACGCAGCAAGGCGGGCAGGTCGAAGTGATGCAGATAACGCTCCATGGCGCTGCGCGCGCCCACGGAAACTGCGACATCCAGCACCACGCCACCCTCTTGCCGGAACAGACCGCGCAACCCCCGTGCTTCGCGCGAATCGGGCTCCAGGTACACCAGGGCAACCGTCTCGCCGCAAGGGTCGAACAGGTGCTCCACGCCCGCATCCACCAGCGCGCTGTGGCAGGTCTCCACACGCCCTGCCCCCCAGTGCACCGCGAACCGACCCGAGAGCCCCATTAGAAGCACCGGCGACGCATGGCAGTGCCAGCCCGTGGCCGGGATCTCTCCGACGTAGAGCGCCCGGTCAGTGCCCAGGGTCAGTGTGTTGCGTGCTGGCATAGCCCAAACCTACAAGTTTTTTTACCGCGTTCTCCGTAGCCTTGCCTCTCCCGCCAGGGGCCGAGCGTGCGTTGACGCTTGAAGCAGCAGTCCCTGGCATGCACGCAGCCATATCCTTGGAGAACGCTTCTTGAAACGCATCGTTATTTCTGTCGCAACGGCTCTGGTACTGGGCACGGTCGGCCTCTACTACGGGGCACCTTCGCTGTTCAAAGAGCCGCTGCTCAGCGCCAATCGCCATCTGTCCGGCCTGGAAGAAAAAACCGCCGATGCGGCCATGCACACCATCCACTACCTGGACAACGGCACGCCCCCAAACCCCGCGCCGGGCCACGGCAGTGGCACGCCCATCGTTCTGCTGCACGGCATTTTTGCGGAGAAAGACCATTGGGTGGATTTTGCGCGACCGCTCACCGGCCAGTACCGAGTGATTGCCCCAGATATCCCGGGCTTTGGCGAGAGCACACGGCGGGACGACCAGCCCTACGACTACGCCGCCCACGTCACGCGGCTGGCCGCGTTTCTGGACGCGCTCGGCCTTGCGAAAGTGCATCTGGCGGGCAACTCAATGGGCGGCACCATCGCCGCTCTCTTTGCTTTGCAGCATCCCGAGCGCGTGGCCAGCGTGGCGTTCATCGGCGCACCCCACGGCATTCGCTCGCCCCAGCCCAGCACCATGGACCGCCTCATCGACACCGGACAACGCCCGCTGGTAGCCCACGATGCCGCAGCATTCGGCGCCATGATGGATCTGGTGTTTGAAAAGCGCCCCTTTTTGCCCTACCCCATCCTGCATGCGTCTGAGCAAGAAGCGCTGCGCAACGCCACCTCCAACACGCGCCTGTGGGACGCACAGCTCAAAGACCGCTACCTGCTGGAGCAACGACTGAGCACGTTGCAGCACCACCCCATCCTCGCCCTGTGGGGCGAGAGCGACCGCGTGTTCGACCACTCTGGACTGCAGACTTTGCAGAAGCTGTTGCCCCACGCCCATGCCGAAGCACTGCCCGGCATTGGCCACCTGCCCATGATGGAGGCGCCCAAAGAGACGGCGCAGCGGTACGCCCGCTTCTTGGGCGTTGTGGCCACGACCCCGCGCGAGACCACGCCGAAAATCCAATAAAAATAGCTGCTAGCGCTTATCCATAAATCGTTAGCAGCTATTAATTAGTGAGCAATAGCTTGAGCGTGATTTTGTACGCCGTACCCGCTTGTGTCAGCCCCGGCGGGGCTTGCGCGCCTTGCTCTTGCTGGATTTTCCCGCAACCGCCTTCTTGACAGATGCTTTCAGAGACTGGATCGGTGAACGCGCAGCCCGCTCACGCGAAAGGCCCGCTTGCTCCGTGGCAGATGGGGTTGGGCCCTTGTCGGACTTGCGTCCACCGGACCGGCCACCCGCCTTGCGGGCGCCACCAGCGCCTTCTGCGCCCAGGCCCTTGTCTTTCAACGCGCGGCCCAGCAACTCTTCGCCCTCGCGCACCAGGCGGAAGTCGATCTTGCGTCCGTCCAAGTCCACACGGCTGACCTGCACCCGGACCCGCGCGCCGATGGCGTAGCGGATGCCTGTTCGCTCACCACGCAGCTCCTGGCGCGCCTCGTCGAACTTGAAGTACTCGCCGCCGAGCTCGGTGATGTGCACCAGTCCTTCGACATACATCGCGTCCAGCGTGACGAAGATGCCGAAGCTCGTTGCTGCGCTGACCACGCCGCTGTATTCCTCGCCCAGGTGCTCGCGCATGTACTTGCACTTGAGCCAAGCTTCCACATCGCGGCTGGCCTCGTCGGCACGGCGTTCGTTGGCACTGCAGTGCAGGCCTGCGGCCTCCCAGGCCTGGGTGTCGCGGCTTGGCGGTGCTACATCCTTGCGGGGCTTGGTGCCGGGCGCCGCCACGCGGGCCGCCAACCGCTTGGCCAGCTTGGCATGGGCTTCGCCGGGTGTAGGCAAGGACGGCAGCGCGTACTTCGTCTTGCTCAGAATGGCCTTGATGACCCGGTGCACCAGCAGGTCGGGGTAGCGCCGGATCGGGCTGGTGAAATGCGTGTAGGCATCGAACGCCAAGCCAAAGTGCCCACTGTTGACGGGCGTGTAGATGGCCTGCTGCATGGAGCGCAGCAGCATGGTGTGGATCTGCTGAGCGTCGGGCCGGTCCTTGGTTGCCGTGGCGATGGCCTGGAAGTCACCGGGTTTCGGGTCGTCGCCGATCGTCATGCCCACAGCCATGGCCTTGAGGTAGTTGCGCAGGATCTCCTGCTTCTCGGGCGTGGGGCCTTCGTGCACACGGAACAGGCCGGGCTGTCCGCCCTGGGCGATGAAGTCAGCGCTGCACACGTTGGCGGCCAGCATGGCCTCTTCGATGAGTTTGTGTGCATCGTTGCGGGTGCGCGGCACGATCTTTTCAATGCGGCCGTTTTCGTCGCAGACGATCTGTGTTTCGGTGGTCTCGAAGTCCACAGCGCCGCGCGCCTGGCGCGCGATGAGCAGCGCACGGTACACGTCATGCAGGTTGAGCAGGTCCTTCACGCGGTCCTTGCGCTTGCTGGCCTCGGGGCCGCGCGTGTTGGCCAGGATGGCCGCCACTTCGGTGTACGTGAAGCGCGCATGGCTGAACATCACGGCCGGGTAGAACTGGTAGGCATGCACCTCGCCCTTGGCGGTGACCAGCATGTCGCAGACCATGCACAGGCGCTCTACCTCGGGGTTGAGCGAGCAGAGCCCATTGCTGAGCTTCTCGGGCAGCATGGGGATCACGCGGCGCGGGAAGTACACGCTGGTGGCGCGGTCGTAGGCATCGATGTCGATGGCACTGCCCGTCTCCACATAGTGGCTCACGTCGGCAATCGCCACCAGCAGGCGCCAGCCCTTGCTGCGGCCGACCTTGGCGGGCTCGCAGTACACGGCATCGTCGAAGTCGCGCGCATCTTCGCCGTCGATGGTGACCAGGGGCACGTCGGTCAGGTCCACGCGGCGCTTCTTGTCTTGTGCGCGCACCTTGTCGGGCAGCTCCTTGGCCTGGGCGAGACACTCTGCCGAGAACTCGTGTGGCACGCCGTACTTGCGCACCGCGATCTCGATCTCCATGCCAGGATCGTCCACTTCACCGAGCACTTCGGTGATACGCCCCACAGGCTGGCCGAACAAGGCTGGAGGTTCTGTCAGCTCAACCACCACGACCTGCCCGGGCTTCGCGGCGCCCGTGGCGCCTTTGGGGATCAGTACATCCTGACCGTAGCGCTTGTCTTCGGGAGCCACGAGCCACACGCCGCTTTCCTGCAGCAGTCGGCCGATGATGGGCTGGGGCGGGCGCTCAATGATTTCAACGACACGCCCTTCGGGGCGGCCACGGCGGTCCTGGCGGACGATGCGCACACGCACACGGTCCTTGTGCAAGACTGCGCGCATTTCGTTCGGGGGGATATAGATGTCGCCTTCGCCATCGTCACGGATGACAAAACCGTGTCCATCACGGTGCCCTTGCACGCTGCCTTCAATCTCGTCCGACAAATGCGTGGACTGCGTGCCGGGGGTGGTTTTTTTGATATACAATCTTAGACTTTCCTGAAATGCCCAGGTGGCGGAATTGGTAGACGCACTAGTTTCAGGTACTAGCGAGTAACATCGTGGAGGTTCGAGTCCTCTCCTGGGCACCAAGTTTAACGAGAACCAGCGATGGTTTTCAAAATATCGAAGCCGCTGTACACACAGCGGCTTTTTTATTTGCCGATACGTTTTGCCCTCCCTGTTGCGGCCAAAGAATTTTGAACCGACGGCACATTTTTTTGAAAACTCTTCAGAAGCCGAGTTTCTTATCCTATAATTCGAGGCTGATCTGAAAGCCCAGGTGGCGGAATTGGTAGACGCACTAGTTTCAGGTACTAGCGAGTAACATCGTGGAGGTTCGAGTCCTCTCCTGGGCACCAAACACATTAAAAGCCGTTGCAGTTGCAACGGCTTTTTTGTTTTCTGGCCGCCAAAGAAAAACGAGACCACCAGCGATCTCGTCTTGCGTGTTGCGGTAAGCGCTGTGGGCACACACACCGCAGTGCACATGCCCACCCGTCACATCACATCACTTGCGCAGCAGTGTTTTCAGCACATTCTGCAAACGGCGTGCGCTGCCTGCATCGCTGGAGCTGGCCAGCACGCGCGCCACATCCTGCCCCCAGGTCTGTGCAGGCGCAGGATCATTGCGGCGCGTCAGCAGCTGCAACTGCAGCATGCGACGGGCAGCGATGTGCTCCGCCGGAGTGGGCGCCTCAGCCGCCATCTCCAGGCGCAGCAGCGCTTCTGCCGCATCACCCTTGGGGGCAGCCGTCAGCGCTTGCGTCCAGGCGCTGCGCACCGATGCCGTCACACCCGAACCCAGATCTTGTGTGCTGGGCACCAGCGCTGCATCGCGCTTCTCCCAGGCCGTCAACAACTGGGTCAGCGCCTCGCAGTGGGCCTGAGCCGCAAGCTTCTTCAAGGCCAACTGGGCATGCTCCATGGCTTCGCGCTGGGCGCGGAACGCGGTGTCACCCAGGCGGGGGCCGCGGTCCTCGAACGCTGGGCGCTCGCCAAAACGGCCGCCACGATCAGCACGGTCGCCAATGCGGCCATCGCCACGCGGGCCACGGGCGCCATCGCGATCACCCGGACGACCATCGCGGCGGTCGCCTGGACGCGCACCACGGCCAGCGGCCGCAGGCGCATCCTTCTTCATGCCGGGGCGGTCGTCACCGCGCACTGCCACCACAGGCCGGGCAGTAGGCTTAGGTGCTGCGGGCGCTGGCGTGGCAACCTCGGCAACTTCACCACCATCGGGGGTTTCGGCAGATTCACCGGCGCCACCCTCGGTAGCAACCGGGAGAGCGCCTGCCTGCGCCTCTGAATGCGCCTGAGCATCCTTTTGCGCCGTGGCCACAGCTTCTGCCGCCTGGGCCTGACCGCGCAGTGCAGCTTCCAGCGCCTGCATGGCCGCGCGAATCTGCTGCGCATCACCGCTGGCATTGGCAGCCTCCAGGGCCTTGGAAGCCTCCAGCACCACGCGATCGCGTGCGCTCAATTCGGTCACCGCGCGCTCGCGGTCTGCCGACTTGCGGTTGAAGGCTTCATCGATGGGTTTGCGAAACGCATCCCACAGCTTCTGCTCGTGCTTGCGGTCCAAGGGCACGGTTTGCGCCTCAGCCTGCCAGCGCTGCTGCAGCGCCTTGACCGCATCGATGCGCAAAGTGGGGGCCGCACCAAGGGCCATGGCCTCATCAATCATTGCATGACGGCGGGCCAGGCTTTCCTTCTGTGCAGCTTCCAGGGGAGCAGCTGCCATGGAAATCGCCTGCTTCCAAAGGGGTTGCAGTTCCGCAAACAGCTTCTCGCCCACATGGCCGCCTTCGCGCCAGCGATCACCAAACTGGTGGAGGGCACGGTTGATGGCTTTCCAGTCGCCAGAGTTGGCATGTTCCTGCGCCCACGCCTTGACCTCTTCGATCAGCGCCAGGCGTTGGGCCTTGTGCTCAGCGGCTTCGGTGCGGATCTTGTCAAGCCACGCCTCCACCACCTTGTGCGCAGCGTTGCAGGCTTCGTCGAATTTCTTCCACAGGCTGTGGTTGGGAGCCCCGCCCTGGTCTGCCTGTTTCCACTGCTCGCGCAGGTTGCGCAGGGTTTCCTGCATCTTGCGGCCGCCCAGGGCCTGGCCCTCAGGGCGGTTGAGCAAGGCCTCAGCCTTGGCCACCAGGTCTTCGCGCACCTGGTCTGCGCTCCAGCGTTGCCAGCCTTCCAGCTCACCAGCCGCCACCAGGGCCGTATGCACCTGCTGCTCCAGGGCGCTATCGATGTGTTTGCCATGCACCTTGAGCACGGCGCGCAGCGCGGCTGCAGCCCCGGCACTGGCCTTCCCATGACCCTCGGCAGTTTCCTTTTCGAGGACCGCCAAGGCCTCCCGCACACTATGCGCAGCCTTTTCAATCACTTCCGGCGCGACTTTGGGCTTGGCAACACGCGCAGGCTTGGCGGCCGCAGCGGCAGCAGCAGCCTCCGTGGGCAGGCCGCGCGCGGTACGCAGCTCATCCGCCCAGACGGGCACTGGCGGCAGCGGTGCATTGACATCTTCGGCGGCCGCCACAGCCTGGGCCAGTGCGGGCTGGAATGCCTCCCACACCACCAGCAGCTGGGTGCGCGACGCATCGAGCAAGGGGGGGAAACGTGCCTCCACACTGGCCCAGCTGGCATCGCCAGTCAACTCCTGCGCCTGTTCCTGCCAGCGGGCCACATCGGCACGCAACAGCTCCAGCGCCGCCTGAGCGTCACGCCAGGACTTGGTGGAAAGCACTTCGATGCGCTGGGCCAGCAGCACAGCCGCCTCACGCTGCACCTGAACGCGGTGCTGCAGATCCTCGATCACCTTCACGCGATCCGCGACCTGTACCTTGAGCACAGACAAGGGCTCGCGGGACAGCGGTGCGCCCGCCTTGGCGGCATCACGCTGCCATGCCAGGGCATCGGCAATGTTGAGCTTAGGGGCTGCAAGCAGCACCTGCGCTTTTTCAGCCCACTCGGCGGCAATGACCTCCTGGCCCTTGGCGCGGCGGATTTCATCGAGGCGCTCACGCACCGCGCGCGCGGCGCCCTTGTCACGCCCGCTCAACTCTTTGAAAACCTCCTGCAACTGCTCGTGGTCTGGCTGGGTAGCCAGCCAGTCACGAATGCGGGAGGCGCGCTCGCCTGAGGTAGCGGCAGAAAAAGCGCCACCGGTCAGCGCATCAAGCGGATGCGGCTCATGGGTTTTGGCCGGGGCCGGATTCACTTCAGGTGCGTCGGACATTTTGCTGCGGGAAAAAAATGGAAACATGGATCCAATGGATAACAAAGGCGGCCCCGGGCGCACTGCCTGAAGGCCTGCCCCGGCAACTGCGCTGCACGCGCGCCAGGGCAACAAAGCGGCTATTTTCACCGGGTTTGGCAAACAGGCCGCAGCATGGCGGTGTGCCAAGCCCTGGGGGGGTGATCTGGCACAAGGCTTTGCCAGACGGGCTGACATGCTACGGCCCTGCAAGGGTGCCGCCGCTCTAGGGAACAGCCCCCATTATCTATATATAAGGGCCAAGAGCCCAAAAGCACGCCACGCCACAAACAAGAAAGCCCGGCAGACAGGACCTCAAGGCCTGCCTGCCGGGCTTGACGGCTGACACAACGGTCTTTGCCATCGGTCGCAATGCGGAGATGAAGGTCCACATGGCGAGGAGGCAAGGTATTGCCTCCAGGGGTTTGCCGTAGAAGCCGCATCTGCTGCACCAGGACACTGAATGCCCTCGGAGGGAGACTTGGCTTCGTCTGGCGATGCCTGAAATCTACAGGCAACGCAACCTTACCAAAGGCGCCGCCGCAACTCAAACTGGATTCTCAATGGCAAAAAGACCGGCGATTGAATTTGACATACGCACGTAACAACAGCTCGCAAAGTCCCAAGCGCCAGGTCGGCGCACACCCCCTAAAACCTGTGATTTTTTACATATTTTTCATAACTTAATGATCTTAAAAATCAAAATGTTAGTATTGACTAAGCATTTAGTGAACTTCTAGAATCCGCCAGCCCCAAAACGGGCTAGTAAAAACCCCAACCTCGCTGCCGAACCCGGCTAAGTCAAAGCAGGCCTCAAGCACACCAAAGACGTGCGGCCTCACTTGATGGCGTACCAATCCAGGCGATCCGCCGAGACGAGACAGTCCCCGACGACTGCCCGGCTCACTGTGGCGCCTCAGAAAGGAAGAGCTATGACAGCGTCAGGAAAAATAGTCTCCGGCGTGCGGACCTTCGTGGCCGACGTGACCGAAGGTTTTCTTGAAATCACCCACAACAGCTTTGCCCTCATCGGCCTGGCTGTCGCCTTCGTCGTGATCACCCTCACGGCCCGCCCGGACTTGCGCCAGGCTGGTGAAGCACAGTTGATGAACTGGCTGCAGGCCCGCCAAGTGGAAGTGCTTGGCATGCCCATCGAACCAGAAGCCAGTGAGCGCGCCACGGCGGGCAACCCCAAGGACCTGCCCAAAGAGCAGGCTGCCGTCGCCTTCTGGCTCAGCAAGAAGTACCGTGTGGCCCCTGAGCCGCTGAGCGTGCTGGTGGCCGAGGCCTATGAAATTGGCGCAAAGTCCAAGATCGACCCGACGCTGATCCTTGCCATCATGGCCATCGAATCGAGCTTCAACCCGTTTGCACAAAGTGCCGTTGGCGCCCAGGGGCTGATGCAGGTGATGACCAATGTGCACACCGACAAGTACCAGAACTTTGGCGGGCACTTTGCTGCCTTTGACCCCGTGAGCAATCTGCGTGTGGGCGTGAAGGTTCTGCAGGAGTGCATTGCGCGCGCCGGTTCGGTGGAGGGCGGGCTGCGCTTTTATGTCGGCGCAGGCAATCTTGCCGACGATGGCGGCTATGCGGCCAAGGTGATGGCCGAGCATTTCCGGCTGCGCCAGGTCGCCGGTGGCCGGGCCATGCCCACCACGCCACCACCCAACCTCTCTACCCAGGCTCCCGCACAGGTCATCCCGGTGGCCGCACCGCCCGCAACGCCTGCCGCCAGCGGTGACAAAGTGGCCCTGCTCTCCGGGCTCTGACAAGGTTCGCGAGCCCCTGGGGGTAGAAACATCCCTCGGACACACCGCCTCCCATTTCCCTGGCACCTTTGCGCGCGTCACGTCAGCTACACTAGCGAGGTACGCGACTGGCGATAGGCGCGGCATCCAACACAGGGTGCTGCCGCTGACGTGGAAACCGACAAGGGCCTGCCCCTTGTGAACCACTGGGAAGCGTGCCGCACGGGGTTTATCCCTTCTGCGTTCAGCCGTTCGCCTGGGCAGCCCTTGTTTCAAGGGACACAAGTTCATAGGACTGCCAATCATGTACGACCGCAATATTCTTGTCGAACAAACCGACCCCGAACTGTTTGCCGCCATCCAGGCTGAAAACGCCCGGCAAGAGCACCACATCGAGCTGATCGCCAGCGAGAACTATGCCTCCCCCGCCGTGATGTGGGCGCAGGGCACGCAGCTGACCAACAAATACGCCGAAGGCTACCCCGGCAAGCGTTACTACGGTGGCTGCGAGCATGTGGACGTGGCCGAGCAACTGGCCATCGACCGCGTCAAGCAGATCTTCGGCGCCGAAGCCGCCAACGTGCAGCCCCACTGCGGCGCCTCTGCCAACGAGGCGGTGTTCCTAGCCTTCCTCAAGCCCGGCGACACCATCATGGGCATGAGCCTGGCCGAAGGCGGCCACCTGACACATGGCATGCCGCTGAACATGTCGGGCAAGTGGTTCAACGTGGTCTCCTACGGACTGGACGCCAACGAAGCCATCGACTATGAAGCGATGGAAAAGAAGGCCCACGAGACCAAGCCCAAGCTCATCATCGCCGGTGCATCGGCCTACAGCCTGCACATCGACTTTGCGCGCTTTGCCAAGGTGGCCAAGGACGTGGGTGCGATCTTCATGGTGGACATGGCCCACTACGCTGGCTTGATCGCAGCTGGTGTGTACCCCAACCCCGTGCCCCACGCCGACGTGGTCACCTCCACCACGCACAAGAGCCTGCGCGGCCCCCGTGGCGGCATCATCCTGATGAAGGCCCAGCACGAAAAGGCTATCAACAGCGCCATCTTCCCCGGCCTGCAAGGCGGCCCGCTGATGCACGTGATCGCCGCCAAGGCCGTGGCCTTCAAGGAAGCTCTGCAACCCGAGTTCAAGGCCTACCAGGAGCAAGTAGCGAAGAACGCCAAGGTGGTGGCAGAGACGCTGACCGCACGCGGCCTGCGCATCGTGAGCGGCGGCACGCAAAGCCACGTGATGCTGGTGGACCTGCGCGCCAAGGGCATCACCGGCAAGGAAGCCGAGGCCGTGCTGGGCGCCGCCCACATGACCATCAACAAGAACGCGATCCCCAACGACCCTGAAAAGCCGATGGTGACCAGCGGCGTGCGCATTGGCACCCCTGCCATGACCACGCGCGGCTTCAAGGAAGAAGAGGCCCGCATCACGGCCAATCTGATCGCCGACGTGCTGGACAACCCGCGCGACGAAGCCAACATCGCTGCGGTGCGCGCCAAGGTCAATGCCCTGACCGCCCGCTTCCCCGTCTACGGCTAAATCCACAGCCGAAAACCATGAAGTGCCCCTTCTGCAGCCACCTCGAGACGCAAGTCGTTGAAACGCGGGTGTCTGAGGATGGGGTCTTCATCCGCCGCCGCCGCCAGTGCGGCGCGTGCGACAAGCGCTTTACCACCTACGAGCGGCCGGAAGTAAACTTCCCGGCCATCGTCAAGAAGGACGGGCGCCGCATTGAATACGACCGGGGCAAGCTGCTCGCCTCGTTCAACCTGGCTTTGCGCAAGCGCCCCGTGAGCACCGACCAGATCGACAGCGCCATCGAGCGCATCGAGGAAAAGCTGCTCAACCTGGGCCAGCGCGAGGTGATCTCCAGCCGCATTGGTGAGCTGGTGATGCGCGAGCTCAAGAAGCTCGACAAGGTGGCATACATCCGCTTTGCCAGCGTGTACCGCAGCTTTGAAGACATCGACGACTTCCGCGCCATGGTCGACGAAGTGCGCAAGTAAAAGCCTTCGTATTGCTGTCTGCACCGGTGCCGGCTACAGGGCCGGACGATCTCAGGCGATTTTGGCCTCCAGCGGTTATCACACAAGCGCTAACAGCTATAAATAGAGTAGCACCCACATCCACGGGCGACGCATGTGGACCTGTGCGGGCGGGCGCTGTCGCGCGTGCTACACCGCAAAATGCTCCAAAATTAATAGCTGCCCGCGCTTTCTGGACAAACGCTAGGTGCCAATTTGGCTTGAAAATTGGCTTGGTGCGAGCCAGCGCGCGACTCGCCTGTACTCCACAATGCGCCCGGTGAAAACCCGCCACTTCCTGCAGCTGGTGCTGCTGTCCGCCCTGTGGGGCGCCTCCTTTCTTTTCATCCGCATTGCCAGCCCCGTGCTCGGGCCCAACGTGATGGCTGCGCTGCGCATTGGCCTGGCCACGTTGACGCTGATGGGCATCATGCGGGTCGCCAACGAACCCTGGCCATGGCGCCATTGGCGCGAGCTGTTCGGGCTGGGCACGCTCACCGTCGCACTGCCTTTTCTGCTGTATGCCTGGGCGGCCTTGCACCTGCCCGCCGGCTACAGCTCACTGCTCAACACCATGGCCGTGCCCTTTGGCGTGATTGCCGCCGCGTGGATGAAGGAGGACACACTGAGCACGCGCAAGTGGCTGGGTTGCATCTGCGGCTTTGCGGGGGTGGCGCTGATCGTGCAGCTGGGGCCCGTGGAGCCCACGCCTGCCTTGCTGATGGCCGCGGCGGCCTGCATTGCAGCGTCTGCGTGCTATGGCATCTCTACGACGTGGATGAAGCGCGCCACGACGCGAATGTCCCCGTTGTCGATCGCCGCAGGCATCCACGCCGCCGCACTGGTGTTGCTGCTGCCGGGCGCTGCGTGGAGCCTGCCCGAGGCCCGTTTCACACCGGGGGCACTGGCTGCGGTGGCCGTGATGGGCATCGTGACCTCGGGCTTGGCCTACTGGCTCAACCTGCGGGTGCTCAAACATGTCTCGCCCGTGGCAGCGATGAGTTCGGCCTTCATGATCCCGCTGTTCGGTGTGGCCTGGGGCCACATCTTTCTGGGCGAGGCCTTGGGCCCCGGGATGGTGTGGGGCGGAGCGCTGGTGCTGGTGGCCACCGGTCTGGTGACAGGATTCAACCCGCTGCGCTGGCTGGCGGCAATGCGCCCGGGGCGCAGCTAAGAACCAGCACGCGCCTCAGCGGGCCCCGCGCGTGATGCGGTCAGTGGCGGGCACCGGCACCGGGCTGTGGGCGCGGAAGTAAGCCTCCAGCGCATCCAGGTCCAGCCCGCCCACCAGGCGGTCGCGGCCTTCGGCCAGCACGGTGAAGTTGTCCCCGCCGCTGTCCAGGTAGCTGCTCATCACCACGCGCACCTGCGCATCGTCGCGCAGCGGGGTACCGTTCAGCACCATGTGGCTAATACGCGCACCCACTGGCTGGGTGAGGTCATAGCGGTACGAAAACCCTGCAGACACCAACAGCACCCGGGGCCGCTGCACGGTGTTGCTGCCGCTGGCGAACTGCTGCTCCAGCGCCGCCTTGATCTGCGCGCCCGTGAAGGTCTTGACGACCAACTGGTTGCCGAAGGGCTGCACCGCGTAGAGCTGGCCATAGCGCACCAGCCCTTGATCGTCGGGCACCAGGTCAGCGCGCAGGCCACCCGGGTTCATGAACGACAGCTGCGCCCCACCCTGCTCCGGTGCACGCGTGACGTGGAGCTGGGCATCGGCCACCAGGTTGCCCAGCGCGCTTTCGAGCGACGGGGCCGGTGTGCGCCGCAGGGCGCCAGCGGCCTGCCCCACGGGGCGCTGGGCCAGCGGCACGGCAGCCGCGCGGTAGGTGTCGATGACGTTCTGCACCTGCGGATCGGCCGCAAAGGACGGCACGGCCGAGGTCAGGGGCACGTGCCCCTGGCTGCCCGTGAACGCCTCGCCCTGCACGATGACATTGCGCGCAGCTTTGTGCACCACGCGGCGGGTGCGCGTGTCCACCCGCAACTGGATGTCCGTGAGCAGCGTGCCGTACTGGCCCGCGCTGGTCAGCAGAAAGGGCTTGGCCGGGTTCACGCGGCCGTAGTCGCAAACATAGGCCTGGTGCGTGTGGCCCGAGACCACCACGTCCACGGCCGGGTCCAGCCGCTCCAGGATGGGCACGATGTCGCCCGAAAGGCCCGCGCAGCTGGTCTCCTGCACGCCGGCCGTGGTGCCGCCGCCCTCGTGGATGACCACAGCGATCACATCGGCGCCCTGGGCACGCAGCTGCGGAATCAGCGCGTTGGCCGTGGCCGCTTCGTCCTCAAAGCGCAGGCCCGCCACACCCGAAGGGCTGACCATGGTGGGCGTGGCCTGCAGCGTGAGTCCGATCACGCCCAGGGTGACGGTCACTCCACCCTCGGTAAATCGTTTGATGCCGGTGGCAGGCAACAGCGTGCGCCCATCCTCGGTGCGCACGGTGTTGGCGGCCAGGAAGCCGAACCGCGCCCCAACGAAGGGCTGGCTGATCTGGCAGGGCTGGCGCGCAGTGAACTTCTCGCAGCCGCCGTGCTGCAGGCGCAGCAGTTCGCGCCAGCCCCGGTCGAACTCATGGTTGCCCACGGCATTGAAGTCGATCTGCATGGCGTTGACCGCCTCAATGGTGGGCTCATCCAGGAACAGTGACGACAGCAGCGGCGATGCACTCACCATGTCCCCCGCCGAAACCACGGCGTGGTGCGGCCCCCGGGCCTTGAGCGCCGCCATGGCGCTGGCGAAATAAGCCATGCCCCCGGCAGGCACCGAGACCGGCCCCGCCGCAGTCTGGACGGTATGCGCCATGCGCGGCGGCTCCAGGTTGCCGTGCAGGTCGTTGAAGCCAATGAGCGTGATGTCGATGTGCTGAGGGGTTCGCCCATCGCCAGTTGGCAAAGCCGTGCCGCAGCCCGCCAGCAGCGCCCCCAGTGTGGCCACCATCGCGAGTGCGACCTTGCGGCGACCTCGCTGCGATCCCATGAAACCCTGTGCCAACAAGCTGCGCATGGACTACCTCATTCAATCCAAGAAAAAAGGGCGCGCATCGCTGCACGCCCTCTGCGTCACCAGCACCGAAAGCCCGTGCTCCAACCGCAGCGCAGCGCGCCCGTTACAGGAACGATGCCTGGATAGGCGGCACCGGGGGCACCACGTCGCCACACTGCGCGCGATGGCGCAGGGCGTGGTCCATGACGACCAGTGCCAGCAGTGCCTCGGCAATCGGTGCGGCGCGGATGCCCACGCAGGGGTCATGGCGGCCCTTGGTGATGACCTCGGTGCTGTTGCCATGCACATCGATCGATTCACGCGGGCTGATGATGGAACTGGTGGGTTTGATCGCAATGCTCACTTCCAGGTCCTGCCCGGTGCTGATGCCGCCCAGCACACCACCGGCGTTGTTGGTGCGAAAGCCCTGGGGCGTCATCGAATCACCGTGCATGGTGCCCCGATGGGCCACGCTGGCAAACCCAGCGCCGATTTCCACGCCCTTGACAGCATTGAGGCCCATCATGGCGTGGGCAATGTCGGCATCAAGCTTGTCGTACAGCGGCTCACCCAGGCCCACCGGCACGCCGGTGGCCTGCACGCGGATGCGGGCACCGCACGAATCACCGGCCTTGCGCAGGGCATCCATGTAGTCCTCGTACTGCTGCACATCGGCCACGGGGGCGAAGAAGGGGTTGCTGCGCACATGCTCCCAGCTCTCGAACGGGATGGCCAGCTCGCCCAGCTGCGTCATGCAGGCGCGAAACTGTGCACCGTATTGCTGGGCCAGCCACTTCTTGGCCACCGCGCCCGCAGCCACCGTGGGGGCCGTCAGCCGGGCCGACGACCTGCCACCGCCACGCGGGTCGCGGATGCCGTACTTGTGCCAGTAGGTGTAGTCGGCATGGCCGGGGCGAAAGCTCTCGGCGATGTTGCTGTAATCCTTGCTGCGCTGGTCGGTGTTGCGGATCAGCAGGGCGATGGGCGTGCCCGTGGTCTTGCCCTCGTACACGCCGGAGAGGATTTCCACCGCATCGGGCTCGTTGCGCTGCGTGACGTGGCGGCTGGTGCCAGGGCGGCGCCGGTCCAGGTCGGCCTGAATGTCCGCCTCGGACAGCGGCATGCCGGGCGGACAACCGTCAATCACGCAGCCAATGGCCGGGCCGTGGGATTCACCAAAATTGGTGACTGCGAATAGGGTTCCGAAGGTGTTGCCGCTCATGGGGCGGGATTATCCCAGAGCGGCGTGCGCCGCCGTCGCTGGGGCCCTCCACAGAGCAGGCCCCACCCAAGAATGACAGGCACAACATGGGGTTCAGATGAATACTTGCCACAAACGCGCTTGGCAGTGCGGCGCGCACTTGCTAGCATCCATGGACGATCTTTGGGACATCCATGCCCGTTTCAGCCCCGCACACTTCCGGCCCTCCTTCCCACCACGGCATCATGCCGCCAGCCCCTTTGGCCGATGCCCCGTTGCGCAGGGCACTGGATGCCAGCGACAACGCCATCGTGATGAGCAACAGCACCCGGCACGTGGTGTATGTGAATGAAGGATTCACCCGCCTGTTTGGGTTCAGCCCTGCGGAGGTGCTGGGCAAATACCTCAGCGACGTGCTGCTGGGCCCACACTCCGACCCCGGGCTGCTGAGCGAAATCCGTGATGGCATCGACCAGCAAGGGGGCTTTCATATAGAGACGCTGCTGTACAGCAAGGCTGGCCAGCCACGCTGGGTGTCGATGATGATCAATGCCTCGAACGAGGCCTCCGGCGGACCGGGGGGCAGCATCACGGTGCTGACCGACATCACACTCACCAAGATGCACGAGGTGCTTCAAAAGCGCGTGCTGGAGGGCATGGTCAACGAATTGCCGCTCGCCGACCTGATGGCTCTGGTGTGCCGCGAAGTGGAACGCATCGCCCCCGAAGTCACGGCCTCCATCCTGTCCGTGGACGAGCTGGGCCTGCTGCACCCGCTGGCAGCGCCCGGGCTGCCCCCCGCCATCTGCCAGGCGCTGGACGGGGTTCCCATCGGCCCTTGTGCCGGATCGTGTGGCACTGCGGCCTTCCGGCGGGCGCCTGTTGTGGTCACCGACATCACCACCGACCCCTTGTGGGCCGACTACCGCACCCTGTTCGAGCCCAGCGGCATGCGAGCCTGCTGGTCCAGCCCGATCTGTGACCACGCAGGCAAGGTGATTGGCACCTTTGCCTTTTATTTTCGGGAGCCGCGCGCGCCGGACGCGCTGCACCATCGGCTGGTGGACGTGTGCCTGCACCTGTGTGCGCTGGCCATTGAACGCAACGCCACACGCCAGCGCATTCACCAGCTCGCCTTTTTTGATGAACTCACGGGCCTGCCCAACCGCGCCATGTTCCGCAGCAGTGCGGAGCGTGCGCTGGCCAGCCTGCGGCAGGAAGACCACCCTGGTGCGGTGCTTTTCATCGACCTAGACCGCTTCAAGCAGGTCAACGACACCCTGGGCCATGCCGCAGGCGACGCGCTGTTGTGCGAAGTGGCCAAGCGACTCACGCAGTGCCTGCGCGCGCGCGATCTGATCGGCCGGCTGGCGGGTGATGAATTCGTGCTGCTGTTGTCCGAGTGCAGCACTGGGCAAGTCGTGCAGATGGCCCAGAGCATCCTGCAAGAGATGGCCCGCCCCATGGACCTCCACGGGCAAGCCCATGTCTGCCACGCCAGCATTGGCATTGCGATGTTTCCGGACGATGGCGATGCGATCGACACGCTGCTGCGCCACGCTGACCAAGCCATGGTCCAGGCCAAAAGCGACCACCGGCACAGCCTGCAATTGTTCAGCGCCGAAATGAACCGGCGCGCACAGGAGCGCGCCGCCCTGGAACGCGCCTTGCGCCAGGCGCTGACCGACCGCAGCCTGAGCCTGCACTACCAACCCCAGGTGCTCAGCAGTGCGCCTGGCACCCTGCACGGTGTGGAAGCGCTGGCGCGCTGGCAACATCCCGAATGGGGCATGGTGCCCCCCAGCCGGTTCATCCCAGTGGCCGAAGAGGCCGGCCTCATTCACGAACTGACCTTGTGGCTGCTGGACGAAGCCTGTGCGCAGCTGTCGGCCTGGCGTGCAGCTGGCCACAGCGTGCCCTGCGTGGCCGTGAACCTGTCAGGACGCAGTTTTCACCAGGCAGAGTTTGCGCAGCAGGTCTGCGACGCGCTGGAGCGCCACGGCCTGCGCACCAACGATGTGCTGCTGGAGATCACCGAAAGCGTGATGATGGATGCACGGCCGGTAACGCTGGCCAACATCGAGGCGCTGCACCACAAGGGCTTTAAGCTGTCGCTCGATGACTTTGGCACTGGCTACTCCAGCCTGAGCTACCTGCACCGCCTGCCCATCAGCGAACTCAAGCTGGACATGGCGTTTGTGCAAGACCTCACCACCAGCCCCACCGCACGCGCGCTCACGGTATCGGTGCTCAGCATTGCCCACAGCCTGGGCATGGTGGTGGTGGCCGAAGGGGTGGAAACTACAGGCCAGCAGCAATGGCTACAGGCCCACGGTTGCCCTGTGATGCAGGGCTATCTGTTCGGCAGGCCCATGCCACCAGATGAACTGGAAGCCTGGCTTTGCGCGCCTGCGCGGGGCGTGAGTTGAGAACAGCGCTCGGTGTCGCAGACGTCGCAGCGTTCAGCCGCTGCGGGACTCGTCTTCCGGCCAGTCGCGGATGTAGGCCTTGAGCATCTTGTTCTCGAAGTTCTGGCTGTCCACGACGGCCTTGGCCACGTCGTAAAAGCTGATCACGCCCATCAGCATGCGGCGGTCCATGACGGGCATGTAGCGCGCATGGCGGTCCAGCATCATGCGGCGCACTTCGTCCATGTCGGTTTCGAGCGTGCAGGTCAGGGGCGCGTCGTCCATGGCCGAGCGCACCAGCATCGTGCCCACGCTGCCCCCGTTTTTGACCAAGGCCTGGATCACCTCGCGAAAGGTGAGCATGCCCACCAGGTCGCCATGCTCCATCACCACCAGCGAGCCAATGTCGCGCTCGGCCATCAGGCTCACGGCACCCGCCAGCGGCTCGTCCGGCGATGCGGTGTAAAGGGTGTTGCCTTTGACGCGAAGGATGTCGCTGACTTTCATGGTGCAGAGTCTCCGGGGGATCGGGAAGAGTATGTGTGGACCCACAGGCACCAGCACATCCGCTGGGGTTGCCCAGGTGCTGCAGGCCGTTTGTCGGCAAATATAGCCCACAATGCCCGCCTGCATTGACAACATGGGAGACACAAGATGCCCGGTTACTCCGACCCCGGCTTTGACACGCTGGCGCTGCACGCAGGCGCGAGCCCCGACCCCGCCACTGGCGCGCGCGCCACGCCCATCCACCTGACCACGTCGTTCGTCTTCGAGTCGAGCGACCACGCGGCTTCGCTGTTCAACCTGGAGCGCGGCGGCCATGTGTACAGCCGCATCAGCAACCCCACCAACGCGGTGCTGGAACAGCGCGTGGCAGCACTGGAAGGCGGCGTCGGCGCGATTGCCACCGCCAGCGGCCAGGCCGCGCTGCACCTGGCGATTGCCACACTCATGGGCGCGGGCAGCCACATCGTGGCCAGCACGGCGCTGTATGGCGGCTCGCAGAACCTGCTGCACTACACGCTCTCGCGCTTTGGCATTGAGACCACCTTCGTCAAACCCGGCGACATTGACGGCTGGCGCGCCGCTGTGCGCCCCACCACCAAGCTGTTCTTTGGCGAAACCGTGGGCAACCCAGGCCTGGATGTGCTGGACATCCCCACCGTATCCTCCATCGCGCACGAGGCCGGCGTGCCGCTGCTGGTGGACTCCACGCTCACCTCGCCCTGGCTCATCAAGCCCTTCGAGCATGGCGCCGACCTGGTCTACCACTCGGCCACCAAGTTCCTCTCAGGCCATGGCACCGTGGTGGGTGGCATCGTGGTCGACGGCGGCAGCTTCGACTGGGACGGCCCAAAATCCGCCGGCAAGTTTGCCGAGCTGACCCAGCCCTACGACGGCTTTCACAACATGGTGTTCACCGAGGAGAGCACCGTGGGCGCCTTTCTGCTGCGCGCGCGCCGCGAGGGCTTGCGCGACTTTGGCGCCTGCATGAGCCCGCACACGGCCTGGCTCATCCTGCAAGGCATTGAAACCCTGCCGCTGCGCATGGCGCAGCACATGCGCAACACCGAGAAGGTGGTCGAATTTCTGGCCACACAGCCCTTTGTGTCGCGCGTGGGCCACCCTATGCTGGAGTCGCACGGGAGCCACGCCCTCGCGCAAAAGCTGCTGCCGCGTGGCGCGGGCTCGGTGTTCAGCTTTGACCTCAAGGGCAACCGCGAGCAGGGCAAGAAGTTCATCGAAACCCTCAAGGTCTTCAGCCACCTGGCCAATGTGGGCGACTGCCGCAGCTTGGTGATCCACCCGGCCAGCACCACGCATTTCCGCATGAGCGACGAAGCGCTGGCGGGCGCAGGCATCAGCCAGGGCACGATCCGCCTGTCCATCGGCCTCGAAGATGCCGACGACCTCATTGACGACCTGAAACGCGCGCTCAAAGCCGCAGAAAAGGCGGGGGCCTGACCATGCACATCCAAGTCAACGGCGCCGCCATCTACTGCTACACCGGCGGCAAGGCATTTGATGCCGCCAAACCGACCGTGGTGTTCATCCATGGCGTGCTCAACGACCACAGCGTGTGGGCCCTGCAAAGCCGCTACATGGCCAACCACGGCTGGAACGTGCTGGCCATCGACCTGCCCGGCCACTGCCGCAGCAGTGGCGAGGCGCCCGCCACGGTGGAGCAAGGCGCTGACTTCATCGGTGCGCTGCTCGATGCCACCGGTGTGCAGCGCGCAGCGCTGGTGGGCCATAGCTGGGGTTCACTCATTGCCATGGAGGCGGCCGCGCGCCTGAAGGACCGCATCAGCCACCTGGTGCTGGTGGGCACGGCGTTCCCGATGAAGGTCTCGCCCGCACTCATCGAAGCGTCACAGACCGACCCCGAGAAGGCGATGCGCATGGTCAACGTGTTCTCGCGCAGCACCTTGTCTGCGCCCCCATCGGCCCTGGGCCCAGGCACCTGGGTGTTTGGCGCGGGCATGGCGCTGGGGCGCAAGGTGCTGCGCAGCAATACGGCGGTCAACGTGTTCCACCGGGGGTTTGTGGCCTGCGATAGCTACACCGGCGGCGAAGCCGCCATGGCGCAGCTGACATGCCCGGTGCTGTTTGCGCTAGGCAGCCAGGACCAGATGACACCGCCCAGAGCCGCGCAGGGCCTGGTGAATGCGGCACGCGCAGCAGGCAAATCCGTGTCGATGGCCAACCTGCCGGTGGGCCACAACCAGATGACCGAGGCGCCGGAAGAAACGCTGTTCGCGCTGCGCGACTTTCTGGCCCGCTGAGCAGCGCTCCGCACGCGTCCCGGCCTGGAGTCAGGCCGGGACGCGCCGCCATGCGGGCCACTGCCACTGCGTGAAAGCACGCAGCAGCCATTCCACCGGACCATAGGCTTGCGTGGCCATCCAGCGGTGGCTCCACGCCAGCTGGGTGGCGTACAGCACCAGCACGCCCAGCACCACCCACCCAGGCGACACTTGGCCCACCAGCGCCAGTCCGTAGGCCGTAAAGACCAGCGCCCCCACCAGCGACTGCAGCAGGTAGTTCGTCAGTGCCATGCGCCCCGCTGGTTGCAGCGCAGCGCCCAGCCGGCGGCCGGCTGGGCCGCGCTGCAGCAACCACAGCAGCAGCGCGACATAGCCGAAAGTGAGAAACGGTGCCGTGGCCAAATCCACTGCCAGTGCAGCCAGACCCACATGCTCGGGCGAGTGAGCGCTGCCGCCTCCCTGCGTAGAGGCATAGAACAACGCGCCCGCCACACCGACAGGCAGGCAGCACACCATCCAGCGGCGCAGTCGCGCGGGGTGCTGCGCCACAGTGGCCAGATAGCCGGTGCGGTGCGCCGCCAGCCCCAACAGGAACATGGCCAGCGCACACGGGCCCTGCACGAACACCAGCACAAACCACACGCCCTCGGCCATGTCCCACCCGCGCTGCGCAATGGCCTCCAGGGCACTGGCGCGATACGCTTGCGCGGCTTGCTGCGCCTTGGCGTGCAGCTCTGCCAGGGGCAAGTCCATCGGCGGCACCTGCGCCGCCAGCCAGGCCAACAGGCCCCAGCCAGCGGCAGTGGCACCCAGCAGCACCAGTGCCAGCACCACTGCCGCGCCCGGACGCACGTCCCGCCATGCGAGCAGCAGCACACCCAGCAGCGCATAGGTAACCAGGATGTCACCCGCAAACAGCAGCCACGCATGCGCCAGCCCCAGCAATGCGAGCCCCAGCAAGCGCCGCAAAAAACGCGGCACGAAAACGCTGCCGGTGCGCCGGGCAGCGTCCATCTGCAGCGCAAAACTGTAGCCAAACAGCATCGAGAACAGCAGATAGAACTTGGTCTCGAAGAAGAAGCTCACCAGCCAGCGCACGGCGTGGTCCACCGGCCGCGAGAAGGCCGGGTCAGACACCCCCACGCCAAAGTAGGTGGAGGCAAAGCTGCCCGCATTGACCATGAGGATGCCCAGCAGCGCCAAGCCGCGCAGCGCGTCGATGGCGTGTTCGCGGCCCCCTGCGGGGGCAGCGAAGGACGGGGTGGTTGTGGATTCCGTGGAAGTCATCCTGGCGATGGTGACAGAACCTGTTCAACGACAGCCCACGGCATCTCATGTCCACAGTGGCACTGCATTTTCAAGGGCTTGGGCGTATAAAGCGTTTGGCATCAGGTAGCCCCACCCCCAAGGAGACAACGATGGACATCAGTGCCCCCCACACCACGACCACCGACCCGCGCACCTTCAAGCGTTTCGCCGACTTCTACCCCTTTTACCTCGGCGAACACAGCAACCCCACTTGCCGCCGCCTGCATTTCGTGGGCTCCACGCTCACCCTGGTCTGCCTGGCCATGCTGGTGGTCACGGGCAAACCGCAGTACCTGCTGTATGGCCTGCTGTGCGGCTACGGCTTTGCCTGGGTGGGTCACTTCGGCTTTGAGAAGAACAAACCCGCCAGCTTCAAGCGGCCGCTCTACAGCTTCATGGGCGACTGGGTGATGTACAAGGACATCTGGACGGGGAAGGTGCCGTTCTGAAGCGGTGATTCGCCACAGCTGTCACGGCGATAAATTCAAGTAAAAACAGGTCCTAGCGCTTATCCAGAAAGCGCCAGCAGCTATATATTCGATAGCTTACATGGGCACGGCCCGCTGCGCGCCCAGGCCGGGGTCAGCGCCTGCGCCCACCTGCAGCACATCCTCCAGCAGCAACCCGTCCAGCCGGGCCTGTGACCACAGCGGCTGCAAGCTCTCGGCGCGCTCCAGCAGCAGGCGCTGCACCAGCGGCGCCAGGGGTGTCGCGCCCGGGTTGGCCAGCAGCACATAGCGCGGCTCGGGCACGTCCGATGCGTCCACCGCCGCATCGTTGACCTGGCCCACCCAGTCCAGCGCGGTCAGCGCCTCGAGCACCGGGGCCAGCTGCAGCACATCCACCCGCAGCAACTGGGCGAGCTGGCCGGGGCGCAGGCCTTTGAGGGGCTGGTGGCGCACGCGGTGCAGTTGCTGCAGCACCTCCACTGCCAGTTGAAACGTCCAGCCCGCCACGGTGCCGCGCCGCGCCACACCTGCCAGCAAGCTGGGCAGGTAGGCCGTAACCACCGCGCCCAGCAGCACGATGACCCAGGCCACATAGATCCACACCAGCAAAATGGGCAGCGTGGCGAATGCACCGTACACCACCGAATACGTTGGCACCTTGCCGAGGTACAGCGCCAGCACCTTCTTGGCCAGCTCGATGCACACGGCCACGAACAGCCCACCCGTCCAGGCGTGCCGCCACTTCACCGGCGTGTTGGGCACATAGTGGTACAGCGACGCCATGCCCCCCGCCAGCACCACAAACTGGATCGAATCGAACAGCAGCTGCACACCATCGGGCAGGCGCTTGACCAGCCCGCCCGAGGCCGACATTACATACGACGTGAGCGCCAGACTCGCCCCCATGAGCAGCGGGCCGAGTGTGATGGCGGCCCAGTAGATCAGCACCCGCTGGCCCAGCGGCCGCAGCCGCTGCACGCGCCAGATGTCGTTGAGGGTGCGGTCGATGGTGAGGATCAGCGCCAGCGCCGTGGCCAACAAAATGCTGAAACCTGCCACCCCCAGGCTGCTGGCCTTGGCCGCAAACTGCGTGAGGTAGCCCAGCACCTGTCGCGAGATGCTGTCGGGCACCAGGCTGTTCACCAGCCAGCCCTGCAGCGCATCCTGCAGCTTGCCGAAGATGGGGAAGGCCGTGAACACTGCCAGCGCCACGGTGAAGAAAGGCACCAGCGCCAGGATGGTGGTGAAGGTCAGGCTGCTGGCCGTGAGCCCCAGATGGTCCTCACGAAAGCGCTCACGCAGCGTCTGGGCCGTGGTTTTCCAGGGGAAGTGCGACAGCTCGGTCACCAGCGCCTCCGCGCGCTGGGCCACTGCCTGTAAGGACAAGGACATGGCCGATATGATGCCACCCCAATGACCGCATCACCTTCTGCCCCGCCCGCCCTCCCCGTTCCCGCAGACAGCGCTGTGGAATCCACGCGCTGGCTGGCCACCGGCAGCCTGCTGGCGCTGATTGTTCTGTGCCTGGCCTGGGAGCTGGTGCTGGCCCCGTTGCGCCCTGGTGGCTCATGGCTCGCACTCAAGGCGCTTCCGCTGTGCATCCCGCTGGCGGGCATTCTCAAGAACCGCATGTACACCTACCGCTGGGTCAGCCTGGTGATCTGGCTGTATTTCACCGAAGGCGTGGTGCGCGGCTGGAGCGACAAGCCCCCGTCGCAGTGGCTGGCCTGGGCCGAGGTGGCCCTGTGCCTCGTGTTGTTCACCGCCTGCACGCTGCATGTGCGGCTGCGCCAGCGCAATGCCAAGGCGGCTGCAGCCGCCTCTGCTGCAGCCTGATGCCAACCTCCTCTTTTCATCGCCTTGAAGAAGAAACTCCTTGACCATGACCACTCTGCTTGACACCCTGCGCGCCATCGTCGGCCCCGCCAATGTGATCACCGAAGGCGACCTCTCTGCCTGGGAGCAGGACTGGCGCCGTCGCGTGCGCGGCAAGGCCCTGGCCGTGGTGCGTCCCGCCAGCACGCAGGAAGTGGCGGCTGTGGTCAAGGCCTGTGCAGCAGCAGGCACCGCCATCGTGCCCCAGGGCGGCAACACCGGCCTGGCCGTGGGCTCCACGCCCGACGACTCGGGCACGCAGATCGTGCTGAGCCTCACCCGCATGAACGCGGTGCGCAGCGTGGACACCGACAACCTCACCATGACGGTGGAAGCTGGCTGCATCCTGCAGAACCTGCAGGATGTGGCGCAGAACGCGGGCGTACTGTTCCCCCTGAGCCTCGCGGCCGAGGGCAGCTGCACCATTGGTGGCAATCTGGGCACCAACGCAGGCGGCACACAGGTGGTGCGCTACGGCAACGCGCGCGACCTGTGCCTGGGGCTTGAGGTGGTCACCGCCCAGGGAGAGGTGTGGGACGGCCTCAAGGGCCTGCGCAAGGACAACACGGGCTACGACCTGCGCGACCTGTTCATCGGCAGCGAAGGCACGCTGGGCATCATCACCGCTGCGACGTTGAAGCTCTACCCCCAGCCCGCCGCCAACCTCACAGCCTGGGCCGCCGTGCCGTCGATGGAACACGCCGTGGCCTTGCTTGGCCTGGCGCACAAGCAGCTGGGGGCGGGCCTTACGGGCTTTGAGGTGATGGGCCAGTTTGCGCTGAGCCTGGTGGGCAAGCACATGCCGCAGCTGCGCGTGCCCTTTCTGGGCGACGACAACGCGCCCTGGTGCGTGCTGCTCGAAAACTCCGACAGCGAATCCGAAGAACACGCGCGTGCACGGTTTGAGTCGCTGCTGGAGACCGCGTTTGAAATGGGCTGCGTGACCGACGCCGTGGTGGCAGAGAACCTCACGCAGGCCCACCAGCTCTGGCACATCCGCGAGAGCATTCCGCTCGCCCAGGCCGAAGAGGGCCTGAACATCAAGCACGACATCTCGGTGCAGATCTCGCGCATCCCCGCCTTTGTGGCCCACACCGACGCGGTGCTGCAGCGCGAGATCCCCGGCGTGCGCCTGGTCAACTTCGGCCACCTGGGCGACGGCAACCTGCACTACAACGTGCAGGCGCCCGCCGAGGGCGACCCCAAGGCCTTTCTGCGCGAGCACGAAGCCCATGTGAACCACCTCGTCTATGAGGCCGTGGCCGAGTTCGGCGGTTCATTCTCGGCCGAGCACGGCATTGGCGAACTCAAGGCCGACAAGCTGGAGAAGTACCAGTCGCCTGTGGCCATGGGCATGATGCGCGCCATCAAGCAGGCGCTGGACCCGCAGGGAATCATGAACCCGGGGCGGGTGCTCCAATAAATCTACTGGAGGTCACCCCATGACCGCTGCGGTTACCGTGCGCCCCGTCCAGCCCGAAGACTATGCCGCATGGCGCCCGCTCTGGGACGGCTACAACGCGTTCTACGGCCGCTTTGGCGCCACAGCGCTGCCCGAACACATCAACGCAACCACCTGGCAGCGCTTGCTGGACCCGGCAGAGCCCGTCTTCTGCCTCGTGGCGCACGACGCTGCGGGCGGCAAGATCCTCGGGCTTGCGCACTACCTTTTTCACCGCAGCACAACACGCATCGATCCCATCTGCTACCTGAGCGACCTGTATGCCAACGAAGCCGCGCGGGGCCGGGGCGTGGGACGTGCGCTCATCGACGCCGTGTACAGCGCAGCGCGGGCAGCCAAGGCATCGCGCGTGTATTGGCAAACCTACGAAACCAATACCACCGCGCGACTGCTGTACGACAAGATGGCCAAGCACCATGGGTCCATCGTCTACTCGCAGGAACTCTGATCAACGCCTGCCGGCCACGCCGAGATTTACTATGAAAACAATAGCTGATTGCGCTTACACATCAAGCGCCAGGGCCATTTTTTATTAACATTCTCGCTTCCAACAACTGCCATAACCCTGATGGACAGGGCACTCGGCGAGGTCGTGGCTCTGGGCATCGCGTTCCACGCGGCCCAGAGCCCCCTTCAGAACACCTTGCGCATCGGCTGTGCCTGCAGCCCTGCCCAAGACTGCACTGCACCTGCGGGTTCATAGCCATTGCGGCGGTAAAAAGCCTCCGCCGTTCGCGTGCTCTCCAGCCCCAGTGCCGCCAGCCGCGACTGTCGCGCGTGAGCCTCGGCCTCACGCAGTAGGGCGTGGCCTACGCCCTGGTGCAAGGCCTCTGGCACCACATAGCACAACGCCAACGTGGCCCTCGCCAGCAGCGCAAAGCCCACCATCATTCCGCCCCGGTATGCGCCCCACACCGCAGCGCCCGGCGCGGACATCCACGCAGCAAGGTTCTCGGGCGTCTTGTTGGCCAGCCAGGCCGTCAGGATAGCGGGGTCATTGGCATGGTCGAGCACGCAGCAGTGGGTGATGGACCGACGGATGACCGTGCAGGCGGCTTCTGCCGCCTCGGGGCCCACCGGGATGATCTTTGTGCCCTGAGGCACTGCGCTAACCGCAATCACGCCGAAACCAGCCCTGCAAGCGCGACAGCCAGCACAGCGAGCACCCCATAGAACAACAAGCCCACGAATATCAGGCCATTGGTCGTCACCACACGCTGTCCTTCATGCCGGAACGACAGTGCGCCCGCTGCACTCCAGGTCCGCGCTTCGTTGCTGCCCCAGCGCTCAGAGCGCCAGCGGCCCAGGCCGACCACCCGCACCACCTGAGCACCCGTGAAGACGATCAGCACTTCAACCACTGACCACAGCATCGCAACCAGAAACTCCGTCATCGGCATCCTCCGCAAATCTGCGACGGGAAATGATAGACGGCCTGCCACTCCAGAGACGGTGACCGAACCCCCATGTCAGCGCGGGTCTTGGGCTGCGGGATGCTGCTGGTTCCATGCGCGGGCAGCTTCCCAGCCCGGCGGCACGCAGCCTTGCTCCATCACGCACAAACTGGCGCAGGCCAGCGCATGGCGCAGCGCCTGCTGGCACGCATCGGCCGCCAGCGCTTCGACAAACCGCACAAAGCTCGCACCACCGGCAGCCTGCGATTGCCGCAGCAAATGCGCCAGCAGCCCGGCCAGAAAGCTGTCGCCCGCGCCCACGGTGTCCACCACTGGCAGCGGCTGGGCCTCTTTGGCAAAACGCTGCACGCCGTTGCGGTGCAGCAGCCAGGCGCCTTCCGCGCCCAGCGTGAGCGCCAGCAGATGGGCCTGTGGGTTGGCGGCCAGCAGGTGCTGTGCGCGGGCCAGGGCATCCACACCAGACACGGCCAGATGCTCCAGGTCTTCGTCGCTGGCCTTGATGATGTGGGCATGGGCCAGCGCGGCGTGCACCGTGGTGCGGTAGGCCGCCAGGTCGGGCATGACGGAGGGGCGCAGATTGGCATCGACCACCACACAGCGGCCTGCGGCGCGCTGGGCGGCCAGCCACGGCAGGTAGATGGCAGTGTCACGCGCGTCGAGCGCCAGCGCGCCGGTGCACACCAACTGCAGCCCGGGCAAGGTGGCGCAGCTATCGCCCAGACCTGCAGCGGACACGGCGCGGTCGGCCACGCCTTCGCGGTAGAAGGCGTAGTCGGGGTGGCCATGTGAGTCGAGATTGACCACGGCCAGTGATGTGACCGGCTGCACGGGCTCGGGCTGGGCCAGCACCACGCCGTCAGCCACCAGTTGCGCAGCCAGTTCACGCCCAAAACGGTCGCGCGACAGGGGGTTGAGGTACTGGGTGCCCACGCCCTGTCGCGCCAGCGCGCGGCACAGGTTGTAGAGCGCGCCGCCCAGGCACGGCAGGTAGCTGCCATCGGGGCGGCGGATCAGGTCGATGAGGGCCTCGCCGGCAATGGCGGCGTGGATGGGCGCTATGCCGTTGGAAATCGTGGATGCGGAAGTCATGGACGTTTGGAAGGAAGCAGACAGTGCGTCAGAACTGCGATTGCAGCGCGGGGTACAGCGCGACAAAGCGGGCATAGCGTTCGGCCAGCTGGGCTTGTTGTGCGGGCTGTGGCATGAAGGTGGCGTCAGCGGGCAGGGGCTGGCACCAGTGGGCTTCGTCACCACCGCAGGCCATGGCGGCGAGGCGCGCGGCACCTAGGGCTGCGGCAGCGTGTGCGCCCTGCGGGCGCTGCAGTGGGGTGCCCAGCGCGCTGGCCAGCAGCTGCGCCCAAGGGCTGCTGCGTGCGCCACCCCCGACGAGCGCCAGGGGCGCATCACTCCGACCTGTGTCACTACCCTTCCCCGGCCCTGCGGCGCGCATGGCGTTGAGACCATCGAGCAGGCCAAAGCCCACGCCTTCCATCACGGCATAGGCCAGGTCCGCCGCTTCGTGCTCGGCCCGCAGGCCCATGAACACGCCGGTGGCAGCCGCGTTGTTGTGCGGTGTGCGCTCGCCACTCAGGTACGGCAAAAACAGCGGCGCCTGCGCCTGGCGGGTGGTGTTGAGGACGCTGACGGCGTCAGACAGTTGCGCCTCGTCGCCACGCCCCGTCAGCCGGGTGACCCAGCCAAACGCACTCGCTGCACTGAGCATGACCGACATGTGGTGCCAGCGCTGCGGCAACGCATGGGCAAAGGCATGCACGGCGCGCTCGGTGGCAGGCGCAAAAGCGTCCGTCACGCGAAAGACCACACCCGAGGTGCCCAGCGACACAAAGCCCTGCCCCGCAGTACGGGCGCCCACGCCCACGGCACTGGCGGCGTTGTCGCCCGCGCCAGCAGCCACGACGATGCTGTCACCGAGCCCCCAGCGGCGTGCCACATCGCTGCGCAGTGTGCCGGTGGGCGCAATGCCCTCGGCCAGCGCAGGCATGTGCGAAACATCGAGCCCACAGGCTTGCAACATGGCCGGGCTCCAGGCGCGCGCCTGCACGTCCAGCCACAGCGTGCCCGATGCGTCGGACATGTCGCTCGCCATATCGCCAGTGAGTTGCAGGCGCAGCCAGTCCTTGGGCAGCAGCACGTTGCGGATGTGGTCGAACACGGCGGGCTCGTGCGTGCGCAGCCACAGCAGCTTGGGCGCGGTGAAGCCGGGCATGGCGAGATTGCCGGTGATCTGGCGCGAGGTGGGCACAGCCGATTCCAGCTGCGCACATTCGGCGCTGGCGCGGCCGTCGTTCCACAGGATGGCCGGGCGCAGCACCTGGCCCTGCGCGTCCAGTACCACCGCGCCATGCATATGGCCCGAGAGGCCGATGCCCCGCACCTGCGCCCACGGTGCGGGAGCCTGAGCGCGCAACTGCGCCACAGCAGTCTCCACGGCGGCCCACCAGTCGGCGGGGTGCTGCTCGCTCCAGGTGGGCTGGGGGCGCAGCTGGGGCACGGCGGCATCTGCCGTAGCGACCACAGTGTGCGCATCGTCCAGCAGCAGGAGCTTGACACCCGAGGTGCCTAAATCGATTCCGAGGTACATGGGTGATGGACGGATGTCAGTGATTCACAGTGAAAGCCATGGCCCGGTCTTTGCCTTTGGCGGGCTGCGTGCAGGGGTCACGCAACAAGGGCCTCCCCCCCTCTCGGGGTGCAGATCCGGCTGGGGATCAGGAAGTCTTTCCAAACCTTCCAGCGCCCTGCTTGCGGTACTCGCTGGGCGTCATGCCCTTGATGTCCAGAAAGCGGCGGTTGAAGTTGGCCATGTTGTTGAAGCCCACGTCATAAGCAATGTGCGTGATGTAGCGCTCGGTCTCCATCAGCAGCTGGCACGCGCGGTTCACGCGCACCAGATTCACAAAGTCGGTGAAGGTATTGCCCGTGGCGCGGCGGAAGAAGCGTGAGAAGCGGCTCTCCGTCATGCCCAGCTCCTGCGCCAGGTCGGCCGCCGACAGCGGGTCGGCCAGATGGTCGGTGATGCGGCTCACGATGGCGTTGATCTGGTCGAGCTGGGTGTCGTTGTCCTCGCTTTGCAGCTGCGTGCTCGACAGCAAGCGAAAGTCGGTGCAGCGCGCCAGGTCGCTCATGAACTCACAGAAAGCGCCGAACCGGGCGAGCCCCTGGCGCGCCTTGATGCGGTGCCAATGCTCTTGCGCCTGCGCTTCCATGCCGAAGAACTCCACACCGTGGCGCGCGCGCTCCAGCAGAGGCAGTACCTCGCGCAGCTCGGGGATGGTCTCGCTGCTGGCCACCAGCGGCGCGTGCGAGAACTGGATCACCAGGTCGCGCAGCGGCACGCCGCCTTCGGGCAGGTCCATGCTGATCCAGTTGTGCGGCAGGCGCGGCCCGGTCAGCACCAGGTGGCCGGGCTGGAACTGACCGATCCAGTCCCCCACAAAGACCTTGCCAGAGGTGGCCGTGATCAGGTGCAGCTCGTACTCGTCGTGGTAATGCCAGCGCGCCAGCGGCGTGGGAAACCCGTGCGACAGGCAACGGATGAAGCCCGCCGTCTCGGGCGACTCGTAGCCCAGCGCGGGCGAGCGCACATAGTCGTGCTCCAGCTCGGGCTTGGTCTGGCGCGGGGCGATGGGCATCTTCACGGTCATGGCGGTAGTGGACTCAAATTACACCAGCATCAGGCGCCTGTCCGCTCCGCCACAAAAGCCAGCACGCGGGCATAGGCTTTGCGCAACGCGTCCACCAGTTGGGGGTGGCCGGCCATCTCGCCCCACAGGGTCGTGTCGGCCGCATACGCTGCCACGGGGTCAGCGGCATCGCAGATGGCATGGGCCACGGCGGGGTCCATGGCCTGGTCCTGGTAGGTGTAGGGAATCTGCCCCGCGTGCCAGCGCTGCAGGTAGGCCAGGAACAGCGCTGGCAGCATGGCCACGCTGTCGAACGAAGCGTTGCGCGCGAGCTTGTCGCGGATAGTGGGCGCAATCATGCCGGGGATCTTGGAGAACGCATCCATGGCCACGCGCTGGTTGGTGTCGGCAATGGCAGGGTTGCCGAAGCGGTCCAGCACCACGTCGCGGTACTGCTCCAGGTTGATGGGGCATGGCTGCTCTGGGGTGTGGAGCACCGGGATCGCGTCGTCGGTGACGTAGTCGTAGGCCATCTGGCGAATGGCCGCGTCGTGTGTGCCTTCGTGGATGTACTGGTAGCCCGCCAGCGTGCCCGCCCAGGCAATGCAGCTGTGGGTGGCGTTGAGCAGGCGGATCTTGGCCTCTTCGTGCGCCTGCACCGACCGCACCATCTCGACGCCGACCGTTTCCCACGCGGGGCGGCCTGCGATGAAGTCGTCTTCAATGACCCACTGGATAAAGCTTTCACCCATGAGTGCTGCCTTGTCATCCCAACCTGTTGCAGCCTTCACGCGCTCGGCCACATCGGGCGTGGGGCGCGGCGTGATGCGGTCCACCATGGCGTTGGGGCTGGTGGTGTTCTGCTCTACCCACTCTTTGAGTGGCGCATCGCCCAGCGCCTCGATGAACTGCAGCAGCCCGCCGCGCGAGCGGTCGCCGTTGTGGCGCAGGTTGTCGCAGTTCATCAGCGTCACGGCGCCCGCACCGGCTGACCTGCGCGCGCGCAGGATGCTGACCAGACCGCCGTAGATGGTGTGGCCTGCCTGGCCCGCCTTCACGGCCGCCAGGTCGGCGCGCAGGTCGGCAAACGTGGGCCAGTCGAGCTGGTTCTGGGCATCCAGGTAGTAGCCCGCTTCGGTCACCGTGAAGCTGATGATGCGCGTGGCAGGGTCGGAACCCATGGCAATCAGCGGGGCCAGGTCATCCTGGTAGGGGATCACCCGCTGGATCGACTCGATGACGGTGTAGTTGCGCTCGCCTTGGGGGGTGACGGTTTCGAGCGTGTAGCGCCCATCCTGCGCTTGCAGCGCCGCGATGGTGTCGGCCATGTCCGGGCGCAGGTTGCCGCCCGCGATGGCCCAGCGAGTGTCTCCCTGCTGGCGCAATGCGTGAACGTAAACGGCCTGGTGGGCGCGGTGGAACGAGCCCAGGCCCAGGTGCAGGATGAAATTCATGGTGCGTGACTGCGGGTTTCTAGAGATCAAAGTTCGTGGGCATCATCACGACGTCGCGGATGGTCATGCCGCGCGGGCGGGTGAGCATGAAGAGCACCACGTCGGCCACTTCGGAGGCCTCGATGAGGCTGCCGCTGGCCTTGGCCTCGGCGAGCTTCTCCGCGGGCCAGTCGGCCAGCAGCGAGGTGATGACGGGCCCGGGCGAGATGGAGCCCACGCGGATGCCGTGCTTGAAGACCTGGCGGCGCACGGTCTGCACGAAGCAGTTGACGGCCCACTTGGACGATGCGTAGACGGGCTCCCACGGCGTGGGGAAATGCGCGGCCAGCGAGCTGGTGACGATGATGTCGCCCGTGCCGCGCTCGATCATGTGGGGCAGCACGTTGTGCACGTTCTTCATCACCACGTTGACGTTCAGGTTGAGCATGCGGTCGATAGCGTCGGGGTCGGCATCCACCAGGTCGCCGCCCACATACAACCCAGCATTGGCGTGGAAGATGTCGAGCTGACCAGCCAACGCCAGCGTGCGCTGCAGCAGGCTGGCGCATTGCCTGGCATCGAGCAGGTCCAGCACCAGCGGCAAGGCGCCGGGGCCGAGGGCTGCACACGCCTTGGTCAGCGCGGCCTCGTCACGGTCGATCAGCACCACACGCGCACCAGCGTTGGCCATGGCTTGGGCACTGGCAAAGCCGATGCCCGATGCGGCGCCGGTAACGGCCGCCACCTTGCCTTGAAGTTCTTGTCCGGGGGGCATGGAAGCAGTCATGGCGGTCATGCGGTCTGGCGGGCCACCACGCGGCCGTTCGGGTCGAACCAATGGGCTTGCGAGGCATCGATGTCCAGGCAAACCGCATCGCCCGCACGCAGGCCTGTGCGGTCGTTCTGGCGCGCCACAAACTGCGCGCCGCTGGGCGTGCTCACGTAGATCAGCGTCTCGGCGCCCAATGCTTCCACCAGGTCCACCTGGCCCGGCACCGGCGTCGCGCCGGTGTTGCGCACCGTGATGTTCTCGGGTCGCAGGCCGATGGCACCGCCCTCCGCCCCGGCGGGTGCCTGCTGTTGTACAGGCGATGGCAGCTGCGGCAGGGGCACCACATTCATCTGCGGCGTGCCGATGAACTGGGCCACGAACTGGTTGGCAGGCTTGTCGTACAGCTCCAGCGGCGTGCCCACCTGCTCGATGACGCCATCGCGCAGCACCACCACGCGGTCGGCCAGCGTCATGGCCTCGACCTGGTCGTGCGTGACGTAGATGGTGGTGGCCCCAAGGTCGCGGTGCAGCTTGGCGATCTCCACGCGCGTCTGGCCGCGCAGCGCCGCGTCGAGATTGGACAGTGGCTCGTCAAACAGGAACACCTTGGGCGCGCGCACGATGGCGCGGCCGATGGCCACGCGCTGGCGCTGCCCGCCCGACAGCTCCTTGGGCGTGCGCTGCAGGTACTGCGTGAGGTTGAGGATGCGCGCGGCGTTCTGCACCTTCTCGTCGATCACCTGCTTGTCCACCTTGGCGAGCTTGAGCGCAAAGCTCATGTTCTCGTACACGCTCATGTGCGGGTACAGCGCATAGCTCTGGAACACCATCGCCAAGTCGCGCTTGCTCGAGGGCTGGTCGGTGATGTCGCGGCCGTCCAGCATCAGGGTGCCGCCGTCGATATTTTCGAGCCCCGCAATCAGCCGCAGCAGCGTGGACTTGCCACAGCCCGAGGGGCCGACGAAGACGATGAACTCGCCTTGCTGGATGGTGAGGTCGATGCCCTTGATGGCGCGGTGTTCACCAAAGAATTTCTCGATGCCGCGCAGTTGAAGGTAGGCCATGGAATCGGGTTCCTGAAATCTTGAAAACTGGGAGGAAAACTACGGCTTACTTGACCGCACCAAACGTCAGGCCCTGCACCAGCTGCTTCTGGCTGAACCAGCCAAAGACCACGATGGGTGCAATGGCCATCAGCGAGGCGGCGGACAACTTGGCCCAGAACAGGCCCTCGGGGCTGGAGTACGACGCGATCAGTGTGGCCAGCGTGCCAGCCTTGGCGGCGCTGAGGTTCAGGCTCCAGAAGGCCTCGTTCCATGACAGCACCAGGCACAAGAGCCCGGTCGATGCCAGGCCGCCCATGCCCAGCGGCAGCAGCACCAGGCGCACCTCCTGCCACAGCGTGGCGCCGTCCATGCGCGCGGCTTCCAGAATCTCGCGCGGGATGTCCTTGAAGTGCGAATACAGCATCCAGACCATGATGGGCAGGTTGGACAGCGCGAACACGATGATGAGCGCAAGCTGCGTATCGAGCAGGTGGCTCTTTTGCGCCAGCACATAAATGGGTACCAGCGCGCCCACGGCGGGCATCATCTTGGTCGAGAGCATCCACATGAGGATGTCCTTGGTGTACTTGCCCTTGAAGAAGGCCATGGCGTAGGCCGCAGGCGCGGCCAGCATCAGGCCCACCAGGGTAGAGACCACGCTGGTGATGACCGAATTCTTGGCGTACAGCAGGTAGTCGCTGCGCTCCTGCACCTCGTGAAAGTTCTCGAGCGTGGGGATGAAGAACAGCTGCGGCGGCACGGCGATGGCCTGCAACTCGGTCTTGAACGCCGTGAGGAACAGCCAACCCAGCGGAAAGAACAGCAGCAGGGCCACGCCCCAGGCGGCCACGGTGCGCAAAGCCAGCAGGCCCAGCGGGTAGTTGGAGCGGCGTCGTTTTGTCGTTGTCATGAGCGTTGCCCCGTCTTACTTGTCAAGGTTCTTGCCGACCATGCGGATCAGAAACACCGCCGCGATATTGGCCAGCAACACTGCGAACAGCGCCCCGGCCGAGGCCACGCCCGCGTCGAAGTTGAGCAGTGCCTGCTTGAAGATCAGGAAGGTGACGTTGGTGCTCGCATCGCCCGGCCCGCCACCCGTGGTGGTGTAGATCTCGGCAAAGATGCTGAGCAAAAAGATGAGTTCGATCATCACCACCACCGCCACCGAGCGCGCCAGGTGTGGCACATACAGGTAGCGCAGCTGCTGCAGGTAGTTGGCGCCGTCCATGCGCGATGCTTCGAGCTGCTCGTGGTTCATGCTCTGCAATGCGGTCATGAAGATCAGCGTGGCAAACGGCAGCCACTGCCATGACACCATGACGATCACCGAGAACAGCGGGTGGTCGGTAAGCCAGTCCACCGGCTGTGCGCCAAAGAACATCCACACCTGGGCGAGCACGCCGTAGATGGGGTTCATCATCATGTTCTTCCACATCAGCGCGTTCACCGTGGGCATGACGAAGAACGGCGAAATCAGCAGCACCCGCACGATGCCACGGCCCGCAAACGGCTCGTTGATGAGCAGCGCAATCGCAATGCCAAACACCACCGTGATGAGAATCACACTACCCAGCAGCAAGATGGTGTTGACCACCGCCGTGCCGAACGAGGGGTCGGTGACGAAATACTCAAAGTTCTCCAGCCCGGCAAAGCCGGTCTGGTCCGGCTGCATGAGGTTGTAGCGGATGAGCGAGAAGTAGATCGTCATCACCAGCGGCACGATCATCCACAGGAAGAGCGTGGCCATGGCAGGCGTGAGCAGCAGGCGAGGGAGCAGGCGGCGGTTCATGGAAGCCTCAGAAAATAGTCCAGCAAAAATAGGCGTTCAGTCGGCGACGCGAGTGGGCCGAGTCGGGGTTGCTGTACCGGGGCCGCACGTTTGTACGGCGAGGAATACAGGCCCCGGATCGGCCCGTGCAGTAGCCGAATGAATGCCTATTTGTAGTAGCCGGCCTTTTTCATTTCGCGGTCTGCCGACACCTGGCTGGCCTTGAGCGCGGCGTCCACCGTCGTCTTGCCCGCCAGTGCTGCGCTCATCTGCTGACCCACCGCGATGCCGATGGCCTGGAACTCAGGAATGGCCGCGAACTGCACACCCACGTACGGGCTCTTCGGCAGGGTCGAATCCGTCGGGTTGGCCGAGTCGATGGCAGTCTTCTCTGCGGCCGCAAAGCGCGCTGCCTTCTGGAACTCCGGCGCCGCATACGTGCTCTTGCGCGTGCCGGTGGGCACGTTGGCCCATCCGTTGGTCTTGGCCACCAGCTGGATGTAGTCCTTGCTGGTGGACCAGGTGATGAACTTCTGCGCGGCGTCGACCTTTTTGGAACCAGCCGGGATGGCCAGATTCCACGACCACAGCCAGTTGGCGCCCTTCGGCGTGTTCATGGTGGGCGCCTGGGCAAAGGCCATCTGGTCAGCCACCTTGGACTGCTTGGGGTCGGCCACGAACGATGCCGCAATGGTCGCGTCCACCCACATGCCGCACTTGCCCGAGTTGGTCAGCGCCAGGATCTCGTTGAAGCTGTTGGCTGCAGAGCCGGGCGGGCCGTAGTTCTTGAGCAGGTCCACGTAGAAGTTGATCGCGTCCTTCCAGGGCTTGGACTCGAGCTGCGGCTTCCACTGCATGTCGAACCACTGGCCGCCGAAGGTGTTGACCAGCGTGGTCAAGAACGCCATGTTGTCGCCCCAGCCCGGCTTGCCGCGCAGGCAGATGCCGTACACGCCGTTCTTGGGGTCGTGCATCTTGGCGGCCAGGTCCTTGATCTGCGGCCAGGTGGGGCGCTCGGGCACCTGCACGCCCGCCTTGTCGGCCAGGTCCTTGCGGTACATGAGCATCGAGCTTTCGCCGTAGAACGGCGCAGCGAACAGCTTGCCGTCGATGGACAGGCCGTTGCGCACGGCGGGCAGCAGGTCGTCCACGTCGTAGGCGGCGTCGGTCTTGAGCTCCTGCAGCCAGCCCTTCTTGCCCCAGATGGGCGCCTCGTACATGCCGATGGTCATCACGTCGAACTGGCCGCCCTTGGTGGCGATGTCGGTGGTCACGCGCTGGCGCAGCACGCCTTCTTCCAGCGTGACCCACTTGAGCTTGATGTCGGGGTTGGCCTGCTCGAAGTTTTTGCTGAGCTTTTGCATCTCGATCATGTGGCCGTTGTTCACGGTGGCAATGACCAGCTCGGTCTGCGCGCTGGCGGCGCCGCACAGCGACAGGGCCAGTGCAGCGGCCAGGGCGAGGCGCTGAGGAGCAAAAACACGGGGGGAATGTGGCATCGGAATGTCTCCTTCGTAATTGGTATGGGATCGACCGTTCAACGCCAGTGCAGGCATACGGCATTGACGAACTGAACGATACCGATGCTGCAATGCTCGATTGGTACTCCAGATGCCTCCACAAATACTAATTTGCACCAGATACTCAGGATTTATACCTAGAGGTGTCAACAGGGTATCTAACCGACCAGGAAGAGAGGGGCCGGACCCCCAGCACGGTTAGTCGCGGATGCCCCAAATCACTATCAAATCAATAGCTTTTGGCGCTTATCTATCAAGCGGTAGAGGCCAATTTAATCCATATTTCGTGCACCAAGGCCCACCGGGGAAGACACCACTACCCCCTCCTCCATCCATTTGCCCGTCCGCCCACGGCAGCACTGCTCCCGTCAGAAATCCACCGTGGCAGAGAGAGTCACCGTGCGAGGACTTCCCACATACAGCCAGTTGCCGGAGCCGCTGGACCAGTAGTTGCGGTTGAACAGGTTGTCCACGCCCGCGCGCAGCACCAGCGGCCGGCTCCACGCCTGGGTCTTGTAGCGGGCACCGATGTCCCAGCGCGTCCAGCCCGGAATGCGCCGCAGGTTGGCGGCGTCCACATGCTGCGCGCTGCTGGAGATCATGCGGGCCGACAGCGTCAGTCCTGGAACGGCAGCCACGTCGTGGTCGCTGCCCAGGTTGAGCTGCCAGCGCGACACATTGGGTGCGGCGTTGCCGTTGTAGGTGCCGCCTTCGGTTTGGGTCAGCCGGGCATCGTTGAAGGTCACGCCGCCCAGCAGGCGCGTGCCCCGGGCCACCTCGCCGAAGACATTGAGTTCAACGCCGCGGTTGCGCTGCTCTGCACCGACCTGGTAGGTGAACGTGCCATCGCCGTTGGACGCCACCAGCCCGCTCGGCTTCTGGATGTGGAACAGGCTCGCTGTGGTGCTGAAGCGGCCCCAATCGGCCTTCACGCCCACCTCCCGCTGCTTCGTCCGGACCGGCGGGAACACCTGCCCGGCGTTGGTGGTGCCCAGCGGCGCTGAATCGCCCTGGACCAGCCCTTCGATGTAATTGCCGTAGAGCGATACGTGCGGCTGTAGCTTGAACACCGCCGCCAGCGCCGGCGTTACCGCGTGCTCGTCGTACGCGGTGCTGCCTGCCCCGGTGGTGGTGTCGTACTTGACGACCTTCACGCGCTGGTAGCGGGCACCCAGGGTGACGGCCAGGCGGTCTTGCCACAGCGAGACGGTGTCTGACAGCGCCACAGACGGCAACTGCAAGGAATCGGTCTGTGGCGGCCGCGATGAGAAACCGTCGATGGACGGACGCGCTGTGGCCGCGGGTGCATACATGTTCGTGGCGAAGCTGTCGAAGCCGTAGTACTGCGCCGTGAAGCCGCTGTCCTTCTTCAGGTACGACGCATGCAGGTGGATGCGGTGCGTGAGCTCGCCGGCGCGCACCGTGCCCTGCAGGCCACCTTGCACGGTGCGGTAGTTCGTCCAGTTGGGCCAGAAGTACGTGGTGGCCTGCGAATCGCCCTGCACGCTGGTCACGAACACGTCGGTGGCCAGGTAGCGGGACCGCGTGTGGCTGCCACCCGCGGCTGCAGAGAGCGTCCAGTCCGGGGTGAGGTCGTACTCGGCTTTGGCCAAGAGGTAATTGCTCTGTGACCTGGCGAATTCCCAGTCCTGGGCGATGCGGTGGCTGCCCCGGGGCGGCCTGGGGATGCCAATGCCGTCGTCGATGCCAAAGCCCGCGGCACCTTGTGGCGCTTCGTTGTTCATCGTCTGGTGGCCGGCATCCACCGAGGCCCGCAACTGACTGCCCCGGTAGTCCACGGCCAGCGCCGCAGCGCCCAGCTCGACGGACTGGCCCTGGGTGGCGGTCTTCCCGTCACGGTAGACGCCGTTGAAGCGCACACCCCACTGGTGGTCGTCGCCGAACCGGCGGCCCACGTCCAGGTGGCCGCCCAGGTTGCCTTTGGACAGGTAAGTGGTGGTCAGGCGGGTCAGCGGCACATCGCCCGCCCGCTTGGGCACCAGGTTGATGGCGCCGCCCACCGCGCCGCCCGCCCCAGGCGCCATGCCGTTGAGCAGCGCGTTGGGGCCCTTGAGCACCTCGACGCGCTCGGCCGCTTCGACCGCCACGGCACGGTTGGTGGCGATGCCGCCGATGCCGTCGAACAGCACCGAGTCCTGCACCGAGAAGCCGCGGATCAGAAAGATGTCGCCCCCCGCGGCAGCGTTCGTCAGGCTGTAGGACACCGTGCGCACGGACGGGTCGTTGGCCAGCACATCGGCCACGGTGATCGCCTGCTGGTCCTGCATGAGTTCGGCCGTGTAGCTGGTGATGTGAAACGGCGTGTCCATCAGGCTCTGCTGACCCAGCAGGCCGACCCGGCTGCCCGTGGCGACCTGGCCGCCGGCATAGGCGGGCAGCAAATCGCCGGGCGCTGACTCGGCGCTGGCCGTCACGGTGACGGCGCCCAGGGTGGCGGCATCGCTGAGCCGGGGCGCCTGCGCTGCAGGGCGCGATGCCTCACGCAGCGTGAAGACGCCGCCCGTGGCCTGCCGCAGCTCCAGCCCCGAACCCGCCAGCGCGCGGCGCAGTGCCTCGGGTGCATCGAAGCGGCCGCGCACGGGCGCCGCGTTGCGGCCTTCCACCAACTGCGCATCGGCGGTGAGGGCCAAGCCTGCGTCGCGCGCGATGCGGTTCAGGGCAGCCCCCAATGGCCCGACGGGCAGATCGTAGTCGCGCACCGCCGCAGCGCTGGCCGTGGCCGCAGGGGCCTCTGCCGTGGCTGGCTGTGCAGCCACCGCAGAGGCCGCCAGCGCCATCAGCAGCGCCGCAGCGCAGGGGTTCAGCGGAAAGGGGAAAACAGCAGAGGGCATGGGTCAGACTCCGAAACGGTCACGTCAGAAAAGAGGGGCAACCGCGCGGATGCACGGTCTCTGTCTGATTGCCGAACGGGTGCCGAAAAGTGAGAGGGGGCCGGGGCAATTTCTTTTTTTGGGCCGGCATCGCTGGTGGATAGGATGCCGGCTGGCAGCGGCGCTCTGGGTTGATCTGCTTCGGCGGGTTGATCTGGGTTGAACTGAATGGAACCGTCGATCAGCCGCACCAAGTCACTCATCTTTTGATAGCTGCCAGCGCTTACCCATCAAGCGGTAGCGGCCGATTTTCTTAGTATTTTCATCCTCAGGGCGCAGCACGCGGCTTGAGCATGACCCACCAGCGCGTGGTCCAGACCACCTCCACCGGCACGGCCGCGGTCAGCGCCAACAGGGCTTGGTCGGTGTCCGCCAGGGGCAGCGTGCCCGTCACGCGCAACCCGGCCACACGGGGGTCGACACCCAGGTGGCCGACCCGGTGCCGCGCCAGCATGGCCACCACCTCGCCCAAAGGTTGGTTGTCCACGACCAGCATGCCGTCCTTCCAGGCGTCGGCATCGGGCGGGGCCGCCCACGGGTCCACCCACCCGCCTTCCAGCCGCGCGCCCTGCCCGGCCGACACGATGCGCTCGGCAGCGCACGGCTCGGACGCTGCTGCCGCACAGTTCGCCGGGCGGGCCGCAACGGCCGACTGGGTGACCGCGACCTCGGTGGCGGGCGCGCCACGGCCCTGCGCCCCATCGCTGCCAGCGGTGTGCGCCCGTGGCCAGCGGCGCACGGTGAAGCGGGTGCCCAGAGCGCGCAGGCTGCCGTCCTCGGTCAGCACGACGAACGGGCGTCGCTCGGCCGGGTCGGCATGGCTGGTTTCCACGGCCACCTCGCCCGCGCGCAGGTGGATGGCGCGCTGGTCTTGGCTGAACACGACATCCACAGCGCTGCGGGTGTTCAGGTGCAGCACGGTCTGGTCGGGCAGCACGATGGTGCGGCGCTCGCCGGTGGCGGTGCGGTGGTCGGCCAGCAACTGGCCCACGGGCTGGTAGCGGTCCAGCACCAGCACGCCGCAGGCCACCGCCAATGCCAGGCCCAGCACGGCGCCCGCCACACGGGCAGGACGGCGCTGGCGCGGTGGCAGCAGCAACGCTGCGCGGGCTCCGGGACCTGCGGCGGCACGGGCCAAGTGCTGGTCGATGTCGCCCAGCTGGCGCCAGGCGCGGGCATGGTCGGGGTGTGCGGCCAGCCAGTCGGCCAGGGCTTGGGCGTCCGCCGGCGAGTTATCACCCTCGCCCTGGCGCAGTTGCCAGCCGATGGCGGCCTCCAGCACGGCAGGCGGCACGGGATGGTCGTCGCCTGTACCACCAGGTGGGCCGCCCATTGTCCAGCCCGCACTGCTCACGCCGCGCCGCCAAAACGCAGGTGGTAGGCGTGGCGCATGGCGTTGGCCAGGTACTGGCGCACGCGGGGCACCGACACCTGCAGCTGCTCGGCAATCTCTGCATGCGTGAGGCCATCGAGCCGGTTCATGAGCCACGCTGCGCGCGTCTTGGGCGTCAGGCCCTGCAGCAATGCATCGACCGCGTGGAGCATCTGCACGGCGGCCAGGCGCTCTTCGGGGGATGGCTGCAGCACCTCGGGCTGCAGGGCCAGGTCTGCCAGGTAGGCGCGCTCCAGTTCACCCCGGCGCCAGAAGTCCACCAGCAGCCCGCGTGCCACCGTGGTCAGGTAGGCGCGCGGCTCGCGCATCGCGTCGGGGGCGATGGCGGTTGGCCGTGCGAGCAGGCGCACGAAGGTGTCCTGCGCCAGGTCGGCCGCATCGTCGGCACAACCGAGCCGCCGGCGCAGCCAGGACTGCAGCCACCCGTGGTGGTGGCTGTAGAGCGCGTGCAGGGGATGAGCGGCAGACATGGCGTGACGGCCTTTTTGAGAATGATTCTCGATTATAGAAACACATTCCCGCCCAGATCCTGGGCACGCCACCACGCGGACAGGTCGGCTGCGCGCTCAGCGCCGCGCGTTTTCCATCATCGTGGCAACGTGGGCCGGCAGGGTCTTCGGGGTCCCCAGGTCCTGTACGTCCCATTCCTCCCCGCCGGTCAGCAGCCATACGCGTACCGTGTCGGTGGCGGCGTGGATCACGATGGCGGCGGCCGCCGTGTCGCCTGCGTCCGGCCGGTTGCCGGTGATGTAGAGCATGGAGCCGTCTTGCCGCAGCGGCCCACTCACCTGCAGGTTGTCCAGCAGCACGTTGTAGTTGGCGAGACCGAGCAGCCCACGCAGCCGCTCGGCCAGCGGGCCGGCACGCAGGAAGTCTGAGCCCCCGACCGGATAGTTGCCTACCTGGGTTTGCAGGTTCCCCCAGGGATTGGCGGGCGCGGCAGGTACGTCGTTGAGCACAGGACGCGCGACCTTGCGCGGCGCAGTGGGCGCGGTGGGTACCGTACCCACGCAACCCGGCAGCAGCACCGCCAACGCAAGAGCGGCCAGCACGGCGCGTGACAAAGGGGCTGGAGAGACAGGGCGCATGATCGGGGGCTTCTTTCTAGAAAGGGCAGATGGGCGAAAAGGTCTGCGAGCTTAGCCGGTTCCAGCCGGCAGCCGCCCCCCTAAAATCGCGTCTTTCGCCTTCCAACCGCCATGACAGAACACGCCCGCCCCGTCCGCTCACAATACGAAGACTTCATGCGCCACGTGTTCACCCATGGCGTGGACAAGTCGGACCGCACGGGCACCGGCACCACCAGCGTGTTCGGCCACCAGATGCGGTTTGATTTGAAAGAAGGCTTCCCGCTGGTCACCACGAAGAAGGTGCACCTCAAATCCATCATCCAGGAGTTGCTGTGGTTCCTCACGGGGTCGAGCAACAACAACTGGCTCAAGGAGCGCGGCGTGACCATCTGGGACGAATGGGCGCGAGAGGACGGCGACCTGGGCCCGGTGTACGGCGTGCAATGGCGCAGCTGGCCCACGCCGGACGGCGGCCACATCGACCAGATCAGCGACGTGATCAATACGCTCAAAACGAATCCCGACTCGCGCCGCATCATCGTGAGCGCCTGGAACGTGGCCGAGCTGCACAAGATGGCGCTCATGCCCTGCCATGCGTTCTTCCAGTTCTACGTGGCCCCGGCACAAGAACCCGGCGGGCGCGGCACGCTCAGCTGCCAGCTGTACCAGCGCAGCGCAGACATCTTCCTCGGAGTGCCCTTCAACATCGCCAGCTATGCACTGCTGACCCACATGGTGGCCCAGCAGTGCGATCTGGACGTGGGCGACTTCATCTGGACGGGCGGCGACTGCCACATCTACAGCAACCACCACGAGCAGGTGCAGACCCAGCTGGCGCGCACGCCCTACCCCTACCCGGTCTTGAACATCAAACGCAAGCCCGACAGCATCTTTGACTACGAGTACGAAGACTTTGAAGTGCTGGACTACCAGTGCCACCCCGCCATCAAGGCTCCTGTGGCCGTTTGATCAGCCGACATCCCTCTTTGGTACCCCCTACCTCTTGAGTCCCAAGGGCAGAGTCAACAGCGCCTTGCCTGCTTCCACCCAACACCACGAGCTTTTATCCATGTCTTCCGGCGGATTTCACGTACACGGCCCCCACGACCACGCAGTGGAGCATGCCACCCACGGCGACCACGCTGCAGCGCACGGCACCGACAGCAACTCGTCGATGAACAAGATCGCCATGTTCACCGCCATCGTGGCCACGGTGGGTGCCATCTTTGCCTACATGGGCGGCGCCACGCAAGCCAATGCCGGCCTGCTCAAGAACGACGCAGCCATCAAGAAGACCGAAGCATCCAACCAGTGGAATTACTTCCAGTCCAAGAGCACCAAGCAATCCCTTGCCGAGCTGGCCCGCGACCTGGCGCCCGACGACCGCAAGGCAGGCTACCAGACCAAGGTGGAGCGCTACGAGGCCGAGAAAAACGAGATCAAGGTGGTGGCCGAAAAACTCGAAGCCGACGCCCATGAGTTCGACCGCAAGAGCGAGGCCCAGATGCACCAGCACCACCGCTGGGCACAGGCCACCACGGCGCTGCAGGTGGCGATCGCCCTGGCCGCCATTGCGTTGCTGACCAAGAAAAAATGGCTGGAGTACGGCATGTACGGCGTGGCTGCCGTAGGCCTGGGCGTGGGCGCCCTCGCCGCCTTGCATATCTGAAACAAGGAGGCCCCACCATGCCCCTGCACCTCATCTACGCCCGCGCCGCCAATGGCGTCATTGGCAAGGACAACACCATCCCATGGCACATACCGGAGGACATGGCGCACTTCAAGCAACTCACGCAGGGCTGCGCCGTCATCATGGGCCGCAAGACTTGGGACTCATTGCCCCCGCGTTTTCGCCCCCTGCCCGGCCGCACCAACATCGTGGTCACGCGCCAGGGCGACTGGCAGGCCGAGGGCGCCGTGCGCGCCACCAGCCTGCAGGATGCGCTGCAGCAGGCACCTGCCGATCAGACGGTGTGGGTGATCGGCGGCGCGCAGATCTACGCCGAGGCCCTGCCCCTGGCCGACCGCCTGGAAGTGACCGAGATCGACCAGGAATTCGACGGGGATGCCTACGCGCCCACGCTGGGTGCGCCATGGACAGAATCCGCACGCAGCCGCCACGTCAGCACCAAGGGGCTGCCCTTCAGCTTTGTGACCTACGTGCGCGCAGGTTGACACGGCTCCGGAACGCAAAGCTCATCAATTGATAGCGCTTAGCGCTTATCCATCAAGCGCCGGAGGCCAAAAACATGCAAATCGCCACCTGGAATGTCAACTCCCTCACTGTCCGCCTGCCCCAGGTGCTGGCCTGGCTCGCGGCCAACCCGGTCGATGCGCTGTGCCTGCAGGAGCTCAAGCTCACCGACGACAAATTTCCGCACGACACGTTCAAGGAGGCAGGCTATGAGGCCGTGACTTTTGGCCAGAAGACCTACAACGGCGTCGCTATCCTGAGCCGCCACGCCATGCGCGACGTGGTGCGCAACATCCCCGGGCACACGGACGAGCAGGCCCGCGTCATTGCCGCCACGCTGGACACGCCCGACGGGGAACTGCGTCTGGTGAACTGCTACTTCGTGAACGGCCAGGCCCCGGGATCGGAGAAGTTTGCCTACAAGATGCTGTGGCTTGCGGCGCTGCATCGCTGGCTGCGTGAAGAGCTGCTGGTCCACCCGCGCCTGGCGCTGCTGGGTGACTTCAACGTAGCGCCCGAAGACCGCGATTCGTTCGACCCGGTGGGCCTCAAAGACACCATCCACCACACGGTGGAAGAGCGTCAGCATTTCCAGGACCTGATTGCCCTGGGCCTGACCGACACCTTCCGCATGTTCGAGCAGCCCGAGAAAAGCTACTCATGGTGGGACTACCGCATGCTCGGGTTTCAGAAGAACCGGGGGCTGCGCATTGACCACATTCTGGTGAGCGATGCACTGCGTGCGAGTGTGACCGCCTGCACGGTAGACCGCGCCCCCCGCAAGAACCCACAACCCAGCGACCACGCGCCCGTGGTGCTCACCATGGCATAACAACCCTTGACGACGCGGGCCGTGCGACAACAAGCTGGACGCCCGGCATACACAAAAGGCTGCAAGGAAAATCCTTGCAGCCTTTGTTTTTGGGGAATCGGCGCGCAAGAAACCTGCGCCGAGAGATCCCTTTGGCCTATGGCCTACGACTTGCGACGCACCGGGAGCCCCTGACCGACACCCCAGCGCGCAAGCTGAGCCCTATCAGCTATTGGCGAACGTGTCGCGCAGGCCACGTACTTCATCGTGGTTGCGCTGCGCGCCCTGCGACTGGCGCTCTACCAGGGCCCGCACATCCAGCGGCAGGGTGGCCTTCAGGGCCTTGCGGTAACGGGCCACGGCAGCGTCCTCGCCGCGTTCGCATTCCTGCAGCACGGCCTTGTCGTCGTGCACCGACAGGGCGGATTTCACCGACACCCAGCCGCGGTGCAGCGCGCCAGCCACGGTGCCGCCTGAAGCAGGCTCGCCCCCCAGGCGACGCACCTCGTGCTCCAGTTCGACAGCGGCGGCCGCACATTCGCGCGCATGGCGCTGGAACACGCTCTTGAGCTGGGCAGAGTCGGCATGCTCGGCGCAGGCGGTGAAGCCGTATTCGCCATCGCGGGACGACTCCAGTAGGTCGTTGAGCACATCCACCACGTCTTCGTTGTCCACGACATCCATGGGGCGGTCGTCGTTCAGGCTGGAGCGCGAGACCCGTTCCCAGGCGGCGCGGGCGGCGGGGCGGGCATCCGTCCAGGCCAGGCCGTCCGAATGGCGCGCCCGCCAGTCATCGGCCAGGCGAGGTTCCACCGCCTCAAAATCGCCTTCATAACGGCCCACCGACGACCAGCCCAGTTCGTAGGCAGGGCGGTATTGTTCGTAGGTGCGACCACCCACGTAATAAGGCTCGCGGTGGAAGCTTTCGCGCCAGTAGGCATCTTCCTCGGTGGGGTTGACCGCCTCCGCGGCGGCCTTGCCCGCCAGGCCGCCGGCTACCGCACCGGCCACGCCGCCAATGGCTGCGCCGACCGGGCCGCCAAAGGCGCCTGCTGCGGCACCCGCAGCGGCGCCGCCCAGGGCAGCACCGACCCCGGTTCCGACGGGATGGGAACCCGGTTCATTGGTCAAAGGGTCACGGTTGGCATCGTTGAAATCCGACATAGAAGCTCTCCGGTTGGTTGACAGTGCCTTCATTGTTGAAGTCACTCCCGGAGGGCTGGGTCGGCCCAAGGAGGGCCTGCTTGTAGGACATTGGGAGGTGTGCCTGCCCCGGCATCCGCCAAAACAGACCCACTTCAAGCACTACAAAATTTATAGCATTTAACGCTTTACCATCAAGCGCTAGAGGCTATTTTTATGCCTCATCGGGCGCATCCAGGCCCAGCTCCTGGATCTTGCGTGTGATGGTGTTGCGACCAATGCCCAGGCGCTGCGCGGCTTCCATGCGGCGCCCATGGGTGGCCGTGAGCGCGGTGCGGATCAGGCGCGATTCGAACCGCCGCGTAAGGGCGTCCCACACTTCGGGCTGGCCGCCCGCAAGCAGCTTCTGCGCCTCGGTCTCCAGCGCCTGCTCCCAGGTCGCCGCAGTGCCAACGGTGGCAGCTATGCCGCCCGAACCCGTCGCCATCTGCGCCTCGGCGGGCCAGTGGGGCGTAGCGCCCAGCGCCGGGGTGGCAGAGGCCGCAAGACCGCCCACCAGGGGCTGCGTGGCGACAGTGGCAGGTTGTGGCAGCCCTCCCACCAGCTCCACCGCTGGCGCAGGGGTTGGCATTGGGGCCGCAACGGCGTGCACGGCAGCTACCGCCGCAGACGGATCACTGCCGGGTCGGGGAGCGGGTTGGTAAAGGGGCGCTTCCAGCACTTCGGGCGGCAGATCCTGCAGCGAGATGACCTGGGCGGGCGCCATCACCGTGAGCCAGTGGCAGATGTTCTCCAGCTGGCGCACATTGCCCGGAAAGGCGAACTGCTCCAGCCGTGCGATGGCCGAGTCGGCAATGCGCTTGGGCTCCACGCCTAACTGCCGCGCGCTTTGCTGCAGGAAATGGCGGGTGAGCACGGGCACGTCCTCATGCCGCTCGCGCAGCGCGGGCAAGCGCAGGCGGATGACGTTGAGGCGGTGGAACAAGTCTTCGCGAAAGCCCCCCTCCTTCACGCGCCGCTCCAGGTCCTGGTGGGTAGCAGCGATCACGCGCACATGGGCCTTCACGGCGGCATGGCCGCCCACGCGGTAGAACTGGCCGTCCGACAGCACACGCAGCAGGCGCGTCTGCAGGTCAAACGGCATGTCGCCGATTTCATCGAGGAACAGCGTGCCGCCCTCGGCCTGCTCGAAGCGGCCGCGCCGCTGCGTCTGCGCGCCGGTGAAGGCGCCGCGCTCGTGGCCGAAGAGTTCAGATTCGAGCAGGTCCTTGGGGATGGCCGCCGTGTTGATGGCGACAAAGGGCCCGTCTGCGACCGGCGAGTGCTTGTGCAGCGCGCGCGCCACCAGTTCCTTGCCCGAGCCCGATTCGCCGGTAATGAGCACCGTGACCTGGCTTTGGCTCAAGCGGCCGATGGCGCGGAACACGTCCTGCATCGCCGGAGCTTGGCCCAGCATCTCCGGGGCTTCGGCCTGGCGCTCTTCGGTCACTTCCTCGCGCTGGCTTTCTTCGACCGCGCGGCGGATGAGCTCCACCGCCTTGGGCAGGTCAAATGGCTTGGGCAGGTATTCGAACGCGCCGCGCTGAAAGGCCGACACGGCGCTGTCCAGGTCGGAGTACGCCGTCATGATGATGACGGGCAGGCCGGGCTGCAGTTCGCGGACTTTCTCCAGCAACTGAAGGCCAGAGCCCCCGGGCATGCGAATGTCGCTTACCAGGACCTGAGGGCCCTGCCGCGCCGGGTCGCCGGGGGTGATATCGGCCAGCGCGTCCAGCACTTCGCGGGGGTGCGTGAAGCTGCGCGTGGGCAGGTTCTCGCGGGCCAGCGCCTTTTCGAGGACGAAGCGGATCGAGGGGTCGTCATCTACTATCCAGATCGGCTTCATATGTTTTTCTTACCTTCCCTGTGGTTGCGTGTCAGGGACCATCTGCGCTTTTAAGGCAAGGGAATCAGGATACGGAAATCGGTGCGACCCGGTACGCTGTCGCATTCGATCAACCCATGATGGCGCTGCACGAAGGTTTGTGCCAACGTGAGCCCCAGCCCTGACCCGCCGTCCCGACCCGACACCAGAGGGTAAAAAATCCGCTCCTTGATCGCGTCGGGCACGCCCGGTCCGTTGTCGATGACATGCAATTCCAGTGCCAGCCGATAGCGCTGGCGACCAAACGTTACTTGTCTCGCAACACGGGTGCGCAGTGTGATCGTCGCCTCACCCTCTGCGATGCGCTCGGTCAGCGCCTGGGCTGCGTTCTGTACGATGTTCAGCAGTGCCTGGATGAGCTGGGCGCGGTCGCCACGGAACTCAGGGATCGAGGTGTCGTAGTCGCGCAGCACCTTGAGGCCCTGGGGGTATTCCACCAGCACCAGAGACCGCACGCGCTCGCACACCTCATGGATATTGACGTCACCCACCAGGTGGGGATGGCGATGGGGTGCCAGCAGCCGATCTACCAGGCTTTGCAATCGGTCGGCCTCGTGGATGATGACCTGGGTGTACTCGGTCAGTTCGCGGCTTTCAAGCTCCATCTCCAGCAGTTGCGCAGCACCGCGAATCCCGCCCAGCGGGTTCTTGATCTCGTGGGCCAGGTTGCGGATCAACTCCTTGTTGGCCTGGGCTTGGTCCAGCAGGCGCTCCTCGCGGTCCTGGCGGGCCTGCTGCTCCAGCGGCCACAGCTCCACCAGGATTTCGCCGACCTGCTCGGCATCGGCCACGCTCACATGCACGGGCACCGGGTCCTGGTGCTGGCGCTTGAGGCTGGCTTCATACCGCAGGGCCGCGAAGTCCTTGCCCCGCGCGCCCGCCAATGCGGTCTGTAGCAAGGCGGGGTCGGTGAAGAAGGTGGAGAAGTCCACCCCCTCCAGGGTGCGGCGCGAGAGGCCGAGCGCGTTCTCCAGCGCTGCATTGGCGAATTGCACGGCGCCATCGGCGCGCAGCACCGCCACCAGGGTGGACATCAGGTCCAGCGAATGAAAGCGCCCCGTGTCGGAGGCTGGGGCTTCAGTAAAGGGTGAGGAACTCACACGCGTGCCAAACGAGGGAAAGAGATTCAGTTGGCCGGAAGACGGGCGATTTCGCGCTTGATGCCTGCGATATCGCTTTCGCTGCGGGCGACGCTGGCCTTGAGTTCTGCCGTGCGCTCCATGTAGCGCTGCGGGTTGCGCAGGTCGAGCGCGTTGCGCTCCGGCGCGCCACCGTTGTATTCCTTCACCAGCTCGGCATGGCGCGCCTCGGCCTTGCGCAACTCGGATTCGAGGATGGCACGGGCATCGGCATCGCGGGCCTTCTGGTCGTTGGTGGCGACACGGGGTGCAGACGGGGGAGATGCGGCGGGAGCTGTGCCCGCCCCAGCCCCGGTTCCCGCGGCTGGCGCTGCCGTTGCTGCGCCTGCAGGTCGGGTGCCCTGGACCACGGTGACGTTACCTCCCTCAACCAGCTTGCAGCCGCGCTCCTTGGCCTGCTGGGCGTTGTTGGTGTATTCGTTGCCGCAACGGTAGATGCGGTCTTGCGCCCATGCGGCGGGAGCCGTCGCGGCGATCAGTAACAGGGTGATGAGCGTTTTCTTCATTCGGTTTCCTCGCACTGCCATGCAGGGGTTCGGGGAGTATCCCCCAATCGCCACACATCGCCAATCCAACACCAGCAGCCCCGCACAGGGCTTTGTACAAGGATGCAACGGCCCAGCCAGTGGTTCCGTTTCAGCGAAACCCGATCCTTGAGCGCAATAAAAAAAGGCGGCCGGGGCCGCCTTTTTGAGGGTAATGGCCTGCAGGCAGGCGATTACAGGGAGTAGTACATGTCGTACTCGACAGGGTGAGGCGCCATGCGGAAACGCGTGACTTCGCCCATCTTGAGTTCGATGTAGGCATCCAGCATGGAGTCGGTAAAGACGCCACCCTTGGTAAGGAAACCACGGTCCTTGTCCAGATACTCGAGCGCTTGGTCCAGGCTGTGGCACACGGTGGGCACCAGCTTGTCTTCTTCGGGCGGCAGATGGTACAGATCCTTCGTGGCGGCTTCGCCGGGATGGATCTTGTTTTCCACACCGTCCAGGCCCGCCATCATCAGTGCCGAGAAGCACAGGTAAGGGTTGGCCGATGGATCGGGGAAACGCGCTTCGATACGGCGGCCCTTGGGGTTGGCCACGTAAGGAATGCGGATCGAGGCCGAGCGGTTGCGGGCCGAGTAGGCCAGCTTCACAGGGGCTTCAAAGCCGGGCACCAGGCGCTTGTAGGAGTTGGTGCCGGGGTTGGTGATGGCGTTCAGGGCACGTGCGTGCTTGATGATGCCGCCGATGTAGTACAGCGCAAAGTCGCTCAGGCCAGCATAGCCGTCGCCTGCGAACAGGTTCTTGCCGTCCTTCCAGATGGACTGGTGCACGTGCATGCCGGAGCCGTTGTCGCCCGCGTAGGGCTTGGGCATGAAGGTGGCGGTCTTGCCGTAGGCATTGGCCACGTTCCAGACCACGTACTTCAGGACCTGGGTCCAGTCGGCGCGCTCGACCAGCGTGCTGAAACGCGTGCCGATTTCGTTCTGGCCAGCGCCCGCCACTTCGTGGTGGAACACTTCGACCGGGATGCCCAGAGATTCAAGGATCAGGGACATCTCAGCGCGCATGTCTTGCGTGCTGTCGACAGGAGGCACTGGGAAGTAGCCGCCCTTGACGGTGGGACGGTGACCACGGTTGCCGCCTTCGAGCTTGGCGCCCGAGTTCCAGGGGGCTTCGTACTCTTCGATCTCGAACATGACCTTGCCGGGTTCGTTGGACCAACGCACGCCGTCGAAGATGAAGAATTCTGGCTCTGGGCCGAAGAACGCCGTGTCGCCCAGGCCGGAGGCCTTGAGGTAGGCTTCAGCGCGCTTGGCGATGGAACGTGGATCGCGGTCGTAGGCTTTGCCGTCACCGGGTTCGATCACATCGCACTGCAGGAACAGTGTGGTTTCTTCAAAGAAGGGGTCGATGTTGGCGGTGCTGGGGTCGGGCATGAGTTGCATGTCCGAGGCTTCAATGCCCTTCCAGCCGGCTACCGAGGAGCCATCAAATGCATGGCCGGACGTGAACTTGTCTTCGTCGAAGTGGGACACAGGCACGGTCACGTGCTGTTCCTTGCCACGGGTATCGGTGAAACGGAAGTCAACGAACTTGACTTCGTTCTCCTTCACCATCTTCATCACGTCTGCAACGGTCTTGGCCATCAGGTTCTCCTGGATAAAGCGCTTGTTGAAAAAAGGAATTTACCGAAATTAAAAGCAGTTTGCGTGCCAGCTGGGTGCAGCCGCCGCACTATGAAGGAGCACTAAGGACTGCAGGCCGAGGGAGCACCCGCCGAACCGCACCAATTTAGTGCAAACCTGCTATCAACACAGGGCATCACAGGTTGCGCACCAATTCAGGGCCGCAATTTGCACCAAATTCGTGCAAAGCCCGTTTCAGATCCTGCCATGCAGCGGGAACGAGGGGAGCAGGACCTTTGACACCCAGTTCAATATGCCGCCCGTATTGTGGATGATCCACGCTGGGCAAACTGAACACCCGAACGTTCGGGTGCGTTTTTTCGATGCGCTCCATGAGGGGCGTCAAAGCCGCTTCCATGGCCCCATAGACCACCACGGACTGCTCGGTCTGCGGCGTGCGGTTGAAAAACGCTGCGTAGTGCTGGTCCAGCACCCACTCGATCATCGGCCAGGCCATGACAGGGAATCCGGGTACAAAATGCACGCCCCCACCACGACCGCCCTCGCAGCTGAACCCGGGGATCTTGTTGTAAGGGTTGGGAATGATGTGGGCACCTGCCGGAAACACCCCCATGTTGAGCCGGTGCACGTTGTCGGGACGGTCCGGCTCATACGTCACACCCTGCTCCTGGGCCACGTCCTGCATGCGCTCGCGGATCAGAGCCTCAGCGTCGGGGTGTAGTACCAGGTCCCGGCCCAGGGCGCGCGCGGCGCATTGGCGGGTGTGGTCGTCCGGCGTTGCGCCAATGCCACCGCAGGAAAACACCACGTCACCCGACGCAAAAGCGCGCTGCAGCGTGGCCGTGATGCGGTCCGGGTTGTCACCCACGTAGTCGGCGTAAGTCAGCGAAAGCCCTCGCGCTGACAGCAGTTCAATGACCTTGGGCATGTGCTTGTCGGCACGCTTGCCAGACAGGATTTCATCGCCCACGATGATCAGGCCGAAAGATGGGGTCATGGTGCAGGGGCTCCGTTGGCAGGAGATATGGGGGCAGGAAGAACAGCAGTGGACGCCAGCGCCCCCGCGTCTGCGGCCACCGGGGTAAACGCGTCACCGGGGGTTCTCCCTCCGCCCTCGGCGCGCAAACGCTCTAGGGCTGCTAGGCAATAATGGATAAACCAGAGTGAGGAGAACGCAAAAACCAGGGTGTAGATCCAGATCGCAAGCGGCACCAGGATAAAAAAAGCGGCGGCAAAGACCACGCCCGAAGCCCACACGATGCTGGGCGCCGCCCCGAGGTAGCCCGTGAGGATGCCAATGCCCAGCAGGCTGCTGCGGTGGCGGCGGAAAATCTCTTGCCGCTCCTCCTTGCTGGCATGGTCAGCCAGCGCATCAAACACCATCACGCGGTAGGTCAGCCACCCCCAGATCAAGGGGGGCAGGATGAGCACCAGCGGTGGCACCAGCCACAGGGGCACCGACACCACCAAGGCAATCAATGCCAGCACGGTGGAGCTGACCGACCAGGCCACGCTGGCGATGAAGGAGCCACCCTTCTTGCGCTCCAGCACAGGGAAACGCCGATCCGCCACCAACGCCACCAATGCGGGGGTCATGAGGACCGCGACCACCAGCAGCGAGACCACCACCAAAGCCGGAGCCACCGCCAGAACCACCATGAGGGGCGCCACGACGGAGGTGACATCACCCAACCCCCACCCTTGCAGCCAATTCCAGAAGCTGGCCAGAAGCGGAGAGGCATCCAGCAGCGCGCGCATGCCCTGCACGGCTCCGTCCCAATAAAAATAGCCCAGCCCCAACGCCAGCCCCACCATCAGCAGCAACGGCAAAACGGACAGGGCCATGACGCGGGGCCGCAGGCAATAGGCCGCAGCACGCCAGAAAGAATCAAGCAAAAGTCCCATGCCGACAAGCATACCTTCTTGACCGCGTGGAGGGTCTTTCAGGCCTTGCCCAGCAGCCTCAGAACACCCCGCCATTGCTGCGACCAAAAGCCCCTGCCATAGTCGCGCAAGCGCCCGTCTGGCCCCGGCTCCACCTGATCGCGCACGCCCGTGGGATCAAAACGCAATTCAAAGTTGGCCGTGCGCATCAGCATGTCCCACCAAGGCAGCAATACGCCGAAGTTGTGCCCGCCCAGCACCACGCGGTATCTGGCGCCCTGCGCAGCGGCAGCCTCCCCGGACAATGGCTTGACGGTCTCATGGCCGATTCCGATGCTGTGGTGCAGCCGGTGAAACCGCGGACTGATCCACAGCCGCTCGCCCCAGCGCCCAAACCACAGGCGCACATTGGCGTGCTGGAAGCTCTCGCTGAGCTGCGTGATGGCCACGATAGCGATGAACTGTCCAGGTGCCACACCGATGAGCTGCGCCACCACCACCAAGATGGTGTCGCGCAGCACGTCGTCCAGCAGATGGTTGCGGTTGTCGCTCCACATGGTCATCTGGCGCTGCGCGTGGTGCAAGGAATGCAGGCGCCACCACCATTCAAAGTGGTGCTGCCCCCGGTGAATCCAGTAGTCCACGAAGTCGAACACCACCAGGTACAGCAGCAGGCTGACCCAGGGTACGTCGGTGAACCCAGGCCAGAGGCCATCAAGCTGGAAGGTGCTGATGCCAGCCACTCGCAATGCCCCAAAGATGGAATCCATCAACGGATCCACCGCGAGGAAGAGACCCAGGCGAAACAGCCCCAGCCGGTGAATCAGCGTGTAGAGAATGTCGGTGCGGATCGTCGCGCGGTCGGTCACAGCCTCTACCGGCCGCCAATGCTGCAATGGGCCAATCACTGCCGCGATCACCACCAGCTGCAGCAGCCCCACAAGAATCCATCCAGAGGCCTCATAGCCACTTTCGAGCTGGTTGCCCAGGCCTACAGCGAACATCACCGGCTGCAACAGGCTTTCGAAAAGCCATTGCTGAGCCGCATCAAAGCCATTGCCTAGCCAACCCATTGCGTCATGCTCCCTCTATCTCTCACCACACACGCCCTTGCTCCGAACGACCTCCACGATCTGCCTCGCCTCCTCCACCGCATTCAGCGCCTCACCAACGGCGCGTAGTCAGGGTGTTCTCGCAGCGTGCGAAAGCAGAATCCGCGCTCCTTCAGCCCGACGATCAGCGGCTCCAGCACGGCAGGCGCCCAGGGATCCTTGCGTGACCAGATCCCCAGGTGCGCAAGCAGAATGTCGCCACTGCGCACATCCCGCAAAGCCTTGTTCAGCAACGTGGTGTTGCTGGCCTTTTCACTGGGCAACTCATCGCCCAGGAATCCCGCCGGTGACCACCCCACATGCGTGTACCCACATGCGCGGGCACTGGCAAGCAACTGCGGCGAAGTCTTTCCACCTGGGGCGCGAAACAAGGGCAAGGGTATTTTGCCGGTCACGTGCTTCAAGCGATCAGCGGCCCGAGCGATCTCCTCACAATAACCGGCGGCCGTCAGCACAAAATCCTGCCCCGCGCGCGGCCCGGCCGATGGTCGAACACGGAACGAAGGGGCCTGCGCCGATCCCAGATCCGCGCGCCAATAGGTGTGGTCCCAGGTGTGGGATGCAAATTCGTGCCCCTCAACGGCCCGAGCGTGCCACCAGGAAGCCCAGTGGTCGCTCAGGCTGCCATCCCCTTCCTGGGTGCGTTCGTTGGCGGCGAAAAACGTCACGCGTACCTGCTGGCGTGCGAGAACGTCGGCGACCAAAGGCGCCACGGCCATATGGCCAGTATCGAAGGTCAGATAGAGAGGCTTTTTACAGTCTCTTTGGGCACTAGCGCTGGATACAAAAACGCTAGTAGCTACAAAATATATAGCAAAACAAAATCGCAGAGACACTCCCCTGCGAGGCGCCGACGCCCGCACACCATCGCCAATCAGCGGGGCGCGTGTTGCAACGTCCATACGCCATGGGGCGACTTGCCCACAGTGACCTGCCGCACGACCTTCTTGGCCTCGGTATCCACCACAGAGAGCTTGCGAGCCCAGCGGGAACTCACATAAATGAAGCGGCCATCGGCCGACACTTCCATACAGTCCGGCCCACCGGGTACCGGATAGGATTCGACCACCTGCTGGGTGGTCATGTCGATCTTGCTGATGGAATTGGCCACCCGGTTGCTGACATACAGGTGGCGCCCATCGCCGGCAGCGCGAAAGGCGTGGGCACCATTGCCCGTTTTGATCTTCTTGATGCTCACGGGCTCGCGTCCCGAGACGTCAAATACCTCCACGCTGTCGCTACCCGTCAGGCCCACAAAAAGGCGCTTGTCGTCTGGGCTGCCATATACGTCCGCCGGCATAGCACCCGTCTTGGTGCGCCACTTGATCGTCTGCGTTGCGATATCGATGGCCACCAGCTCATCGCTATCCTGCATGGTGGAATACACCGTGGTGCTGCGACTGTCGATCCACAAATGGCTGGGAGTCCGGGAGGTGGCCACCCGCTGGACGAGGGTCAACTCCTTCCCGTCCCAACGGTAAAAATCCACATGGTTCAAACGATTGGCAGCGGTGATGAACCACTTCATGTCGGGTGTGAACCGCAGGTGGTAGGGGTCCACAATGCCCCGCACCGTGCGTTGAATCTGCGCAGTGCGCGGATCCAGGAACGTCAGCGTATCCCCCAACGCATTGGCCACAATGATCGACTTCTCATCCGGCGTGAGATACAGATGGTGCGGCTCCTTGCCCGTCGGAATGCGGGCCGTCTCGGTCCAGGTCACCGGGTCAATAACACTGACATTGGCTTCGAGGGAGTTCAGCACAAACAGTGGTGGCGCGGCAGCCAGTGCCCCCCCTATTGAGATCCACAGCCCACCCAAGACAGCGCACGCGCGTGCAATCGAGAAAATCTTCACAGAACCACTTTCAACACAGCCAAGAAGTGTAGCTGTGCACTTACCAATACCTTGGGAGAGAACACGTAACATTCTTGATGTGGAACGAATTTCGACGAGCAAAAGAGCACCTCACTCGACTGGCAACCACTGGCGCTCATCATGGATTCGTCAAGTCAGCGCATTCGCCGCCACGCTCTCGTCATCATCGAATCCTTCCAGAGATGTAGCGGTCGCTTCGCTTAGTCAGATCGCACACCAAGTAGCGCTTCACCATCTGTTGTGGTCCAAGCCCCTCAGGACGACTGAGCCAGCAAGGACAGATCCTCCTGACTGAGCCATTTCCATGCCCCAGGAGGCAGGTCAGCGGGCAACACCAGAGCACCGATCTGCGACCGATGCAATCCCTCTACACGATTACCGACGGCAGCAAGCATACGCTTGACCTGATGGTACTTGCCCTCGGTCAGGGTGAGGTCCAGCCGATGGCTCGCAGTCTGCTCACAAGCCGCCGCTTTTACGGGCTTGGGGTCATCGTCCAGAACCACCCCCGCCAACAAGCTCGATATCTGTTTTTCATCGACTGGATGTTTGGTAATGACCTGATAAACCTTGGGCACATGTTTCTTGGGCGAACTCATGCGGTGAATGAATTGCCCGTCATCGCTCAACAACAGCAACCCGGTGGTGTCTTGGTCCAGCCGTCCTACGGCCTGCACCCCTTGCACCGCGCTTTTTGTTGGCCGCTGCCGCAAAGGGGCTGGCAACAAGGTATAGATGCTGGGATAGGTTGAGGGTTTTTGAGAGCACTCTGTCCCCGCCGGCTTGTGCAGCAGCACATAGGCTTTCGCGTGGTAGGGCCAATTGATGCCTTGGACCTGCAGCTGCAGGCCTTCTGGGTCCAGCTCAGCAGTCGCATCGACGCACGGCTCGTAATCCTGAGTATCAGATGATGACCCGCGTATAGAAACCCAGCCCTGCTGAACCAGCCCCGCACAGACACGGCGGGTGCCAAAACCTTGGGAATACAAAATATCCTGGAGCTGCATAGAAAGGGGCAGGAAAAAGAATTCTTGAGTCACAAAGCAAAACGCCCCTCTGCTCGATTGAGCAGAAGGGCGATTTGGGCTGTAAGAGCCTGACGATGACCTACTTTCACACGGGAACCCGCACTATCATCGGCGCAAAGTCGTTTCACTGTCCTGTTCGGGATGGGAAGGAGTGGTACCAACTTGCTATGGTCATCAGGCATAACTTGGTGCTGGGCTGTTTTTGTGAACAGCCTGGCGAATTCATAGAGTTTGGAATCAGATTTTTGTGTCTTTTGACTGCGTCAACTTGGCATAACAATCTTTGAGCTTTTCATGCATCCTTACGGTTTGCATATTGGCTATCAAAGTTATAGGGTCAAGCCGCACGAGCAATTAGTATCAGTTAGCTTAACGCATTACTGCGCTTCCACACCTGACCTATCAACGTCCTGGTCTTGAACGACTCTTTAGGGGGCTCAAGGCCCCGGCAGATCTCATCTTGAAACGAGTTTCCCGCTTAGATGCTTTCAGCGGTTATCTCTTCCACACTTAGCTACTCGGCAATGCCACTGGCGTGACAACCGATACACCAGAGGTGTGTCCACTCCGGTCCTCTCGTACTAGGAGCAGGCTTCCTCAAATCTGCAGCGCCCACGGAAGATAGGGACCAAACTGTCTCACGACGTTTTAAACCCAGCTCACGTACCTCTTTAAATGGCGAACAGCCATACCCTTGGGACCGGCTACAGCCCCAGGATGAGATGAGCCGACATCGAGGTGCCAAACACCGCCGTCGATATGAACTCTTGGGCGGTATCAGCCTGTTATCCCCAGAGTACCTTTTATCCGTTGAGCGATGGCCCTTCCATACAGAACCACCGGATCACTATGTCCTGCTTTCGCATCTGCTCGACTTGTCAGTCTCGCAGTTAAGCACGCTTATGCCATTGCACTATCGTCACGATGTCCGACCGTAACTAGCGTACCTTCGAACTCCTCCGTTACGCTTTGGGAGGAGACCGCCCCAGTCAAACTGCCTACCATGCACTGTCCCCGA
>NZ_RBJA01000001.1:2132500-2755000 GCF_003634645.1 Acidovorax sp. 94
GGTTGGTCGGCAGGAATTCCACTGAATAGTCTGGCGTGAACGTCGACAAGCCCTTTGTCCAGATCACAGCGCTGCGCAGTTCGGTGATGGGCGCATAGTTGGTCTTCAACATGTTGATCACCGCATGCAAGGTGTGACCCGAGTCCGCAAGGTCATCCACCAGTAGCACCTTGCCTGCGATCTCACCCTTGGGCGTCGTGATAAACCGCGCGATATCCAGATGCCCCTGCACCGTTCCAGCCTCGGCACGGTAAGAGCTTGTGGACATGATGGCCAAGGGCTTGTCAAAGATGCGGCTCAAAATATCGCCAGGACGCAACCCCCCCCGAGCAAGGCACAGGATCGTGTCGAACGCCCAGCCCGATTGGTGCACCTTGAGCGCCAGCTTCTCAATAAGACTGTGGTACTCGTCATAGCTGACGTAAAGGTGTTTGCCGTCTTCGGTCAACATGCGGTAGCTCCTGGATAGATAGCTGTGGGTGCGGAAGTCACTGGCAATTTCAAATCATCAACCAGCGACATAAGGGTGACGCATCATGATGGTGTGATCACGATCGGGGCTCGTGGAGATCATATCGATAGGCACACCCGTAACCTGTTCAATACGCTCCAGATAACGGCGAGCGCTCTGTGGCAGTTTGACGTAGTCAGTCACGCCAACGGTGGACTCACTCCAGCCTGGCAACGTCTCGTAGACAGGCTTGCAGCGTGCGATATCTTCCGCGCCCATGGGCAGAAGATCGATGTGCTCACCGTCGAGTTCATACCCGGTGCAGAGCAATAGTTCTTCCAGCCCGTCCAGAACATCCAGTTTGGTGATACACAAACCGGAGAGACCGTTGACCTGAGCACTACGCTTGAGCAGCGCAGCATCGAACCAGCCGCATCGACGACTACGCCCCGTGGTCACACCCTTCTCAGCGCCCACCGTACTCATGTGATACCCAGGCGTACCAGGCACTTCCCAGTCCAGCTCCGTCGGGAAAGGGCCGCCGCCAACGCGGGTGCAATACGCTTTGGTAATACCGAGTATGTAATGCAACATGCCGGGACCGACGCCCGAGCCGGCCGCTGCGTTCCCGGCTACACAATTGCTCGATGTGACATAGGGGTAGGTCCCATGATCCACATCGAGTAGCGTACCTTGAGCGCCCTCAAACAGAAGATTGGCACCATCTCGATGGGCGTCGTTGAGCTCGCGCGATACATCAGCCATCATGGGCTTGAGCAACTCTGCATGCCGCATCGCTTCTGCATACACCACATCGAACTGAACTTTGCCGTCCTCGATATAAGGCTTGAGTGCATCACCAAACGCAAAGGTGCCCGAGCGCAGATAGGTCGTAAGGATATGGTTATGCAGATCCAGCAATTCACGAAGCTTGGCAGCAAACCGCTCGGGGTACTTCAAGTCTTGCACCCGCAGGGCACGACGGGCAATCTTGTCTTCATACGCGGGGCCAATACCGCGACCAGTAGTTCCAATTTTTTCCGTTCCACCCTGTTCACGTGCAGCTTCACGCGCCACATCAATGGCTGCATGGAACGGAAGAATCAGCGGGCAAGCTTCGCTAATTCGCAAGCGTGAACGCACTTCGACGCCCGCTTTTTCAAGGCCTTCGATTTCCTCAAACAGCTTGGCTGCCGACAAGACAACACCATTGCCGATGTAGCACTTGACGCCTGGGCGCATGATGCCACTAGGGATCAGATGCAGCGCCGTCTTGACGCCATTGATGACCAGTGTGTGGCCCGCGTTGTGCCCACCTTGAAAACGGACGACACCTTGTGCACTTTCGGTCAGCCAATCAACCAGCTTGCCTTTGCCTTCGTCACCCCACTGGGTTCCGACCACCACTACGTTGCGACCTTTGGTTGCTTTCATCTCAAACCCAATTCAATTGTCAATTGCTTAAACAGCCTGCACGACCCAGCGGCCCGCAATCTGCACCAGTTCCCGATCACAGTGGAACTCGTCCACTTCGCTCTCATGCCCCGGCAAAACACAAACCACCGTCTCACCAGACGTGCGGAGTTCCGCGATGGCTGCATTCACTTCATCCGACTCTCCCCAGGGAGCACGGATAGCAGCTTTCAATGCCCGTGGAGAGACCACGCCCACTACCTGCTTGATATCCAGACTAAACCCAGCTGCGGGACGATTGCGGCCGAACACAGCCCCCACCTCGTCATAGCGGCCACCTCGAACGAGCGCATCGCTTGCGCCCGGGGCATAGATCGCAAAACGCGCACCGCTGTAGTAGGCATAGCCACGCAGATCGGCCAGATCAAAAGTGACAGCAGCCCCCTCAAGGCGGGATGCCAGCCAATTCAAATTTGATAGCACTTGAGATATACCAGGAAAGCGCTGGAAGGCTTTTTTAGCTTCAATCAACACACCCTGATCACCGTAGAGCTGAAGCAACGCCAACAAACCCTCGCGCGACTCCACAGGGAAATCTCGGGTCAATGCCGCGAGTTCAGCCGCGTCCTTGGCTGCCAGTGCCGCATGGATACCGCTCAACACCTGGGCATTCACGGACACGCCCGCCAGAAGATTGCGCACGATGCGCACATCCGCCAGATCAATCGTGGTGCTGGGCACATTGGCAATGCGCAAGCATTCCCGGGCGAGCTGCAACGCCTCAAGATCAGCCTCCAGCCCCGCATGTCCGAAGATTTCTGCGCCGAACTGGAGCGGCTCGCGGGTGGCATGCGGACGATCAGGCCGGGTATGCAACACTGGCCCGCAATAGCAGAGGCGAGTCACGCCCTTGCGATTGAGCAAATGCGCGTCAATTCGAGCGACCTGGGGGGTAGTGTCCGCTCGAAGCCCCATGGATCGCCCTGAGAGCTGGTCCACGAGCTTGAAGGTCTGGAGATCGAGGGCCTCTCCCGTACCTGTCAGCAGGGATTCAAGATGCTCCAGCAACGGGGGCATGACCAGCTCATAGCCGTAGCAGCGGGCTGTATCAAGCAGCCCGCGACGCAATTCTTCGATGTGCCGTGCTTCGGACGGCAAGACATCGGCAATGTGATCCGGAAGGACCCAAGCAGACATGGAAAAAAGGGGAGGCTGTTAAAACCGTGATTCTACTGGGAGCGGCGAAGAGCCCAGAGAGACTCCACCCGCTACCGGCTCTGGCGCTGTTCAGAACCAGAGCATCAACACGCCAGCAACGATTGCCAGCAAACCGAAAAACCGAATCTGGCCATCCTGCATCAGCGCAATCTGAGCGACTGCACGTCGCCAACTCTGAGGCGAAAGAAATGGCAGCAGTCCCTCAATCACCAGCACCAAGGCGAGCGCTGCCCAGAGGCTTTCCGAATCCACAGCGGCAGGATGTCGAAAATCAGCAGGGGACTACTTCCGGGGTGCTGCAGGCATAGCCGCAGAGTTTCCACCTCGGAATGTCTTGAAAAACTCTGATGACGAGGGGTCCAGAACCATTACATCGCTCTTCTTGTTGAAGCTGGATTTGTAGGCTTCCAGGCTCCGGTAGAACTGCGCAAACTGCGGGTCCCGCCCAAACGCATCGGCATAAATGCGCGCGGCTTCGGCGTCACCTTCGCCTTTGATCTTCTGAGCATCCCTGTAGGCATTGGCAATAGTGATCTCACGCTGGCGGTCTGCATCAGCACGAATTTTTTCACCTTCCGCCGCACCCGTAGAACGGAGTTCATTGGCCACGCGTTTGCGCTCGGCCTCCATGCGCCGATACACCGATTCCGTAATCGCCTCTACGTAGTCGACGCGGGTAATGCGAACATCGACAACATCCACACCCCACGGTTTGGCGCCGCGAACGGTCTCCAGCACTTCACGCTTCACATCCGCCATCAGCGCTTCCCGCTTCAGGGAAAGAAGCTCCTTGACGGTGCGCTTGTTGATTTCCTCCTGGAACGCATTGCGCACCACGCGATTGAGTTGCATCGCTCCGGCACTCTCATCCAGTCCAACGTTGCGGATGTACTCCGTTGGCTCGGAGATTCGCCACCGCACATACCAGTCGATGACCACCCGTTGCTTCTCCGCAGTCAACATGGGCTCCGTGTCACTGCTATCCAGTGTCAAAAGGCGTTTGTCGATGTACGACACGTTTTGAAAAGGCGGGGGCAGCTTGAAATTCAAGCCTGGCTCTGTGATCACTTCCTTGATCTGCCCCAATGCGTAAAGCACACCAAACTGGCGCTGGTCCACCACAAAAAGCATGGAGCTCATCAGGGCCAGCACCACCAAGAGGGTAGATGCAATAAATCCGACTCTGTTCACGAGTTGCTCCTAGCGAGATTCACGATCGCGTGTGCGACTGCTGTCACGCGCGCGGGGGTCATTCGAAAAAGTGGTCGAAGGGGCTGCAGGGACTGCAACGGGGGCCGTCGTATTTGCAGCGGGAGCATCCGATGCCCCCCCTCCGCTGGCGACACTTTGCATGATCTTGTCCAGTGGCAAATACAACAGGTTAGAACCCTGCCGTGATTCAACCAGCACCTTGGTTACGTTGCCATAAATCTGCTGCATCGCCTCCAGATACATGCGGTCGCGGGTCACCTGTGGAGCCTTCTGATACTCTGCCAGAATCGAAGAAAACCGCTGGGCATCACCTTGTGCCTGGGCAACAATCCGAGCTTTGTAGGCTGCAGCTTCTTCGTTCAAGCGCGATGCGGACCCCACTGCACGTGGAATCACATCGTTGGCATAGGCTTGGGCTTCATTCTTGGCCCGCTCACGCTCCTGCCCCGCTTTGAGGACATCGTCAAAGGAGGCCTGCACCTGCTCAGGTGGACGGACACCACCTTGCTGCAGATTGATACCCACCACCTCGACACCTACCTTGTAGCGATCCAAGATGGTTTGCATGAGTGTGCGGACACGGGGAGCGATCTGATCACGCTCTTCGGCCAATGCCGTATCCATGCGCATCTTCCCGACCACCTCCCGAACTGCCGTCTCCGCAGCTTGCACCACCGCATCCGAAGGGTTCTTGCTTTCAAACAGCCACGCGCGGGCGTCACTCAAGCGGTACTGGACCGCGAACTTGATCTCGACGATATTCTCATCTTCCGTGAGCATGGCCGACTCACGCAGACCGGTGCTCTTGATGATGCTGTCTCGCCCCACATCGGCAGACCGAATCTGGGTGACAAATACCAGTTCGTGGCGCTCGATGGGGTAAGGCAAACGCCAATTAAAACCTGCACCCACGGTGCTTTTGTACTTGCCGAACTGGGTAATGACCGCCTGCTGACCTTCCTGAACAATAAAAAATCCTGTTCCCATCCAGATCACAAAGACGATCCCAGCGATCAGCCCCACGCCCACACCAGCGCTCTTCATATCTGGCTGGAAGCCCCCCCCCGAACTACCACCGTTGCCCGGACCACGGCCACCGCCGTTCTTGGAGCCAAAAAAACCTCCGAGCTTCTTGTTGAGGTCGCGCCAAAGTTCATCAAGATCGGGCGGCTGTCCATTGCTAGGCCGCTGATCGCCGCCCCGATTTCCGGCTGGAGGAGGCGCAGCAGGACGCTCCTCCGGACGTGAACCGTCGTCTGCCTTGTTATCGTCGCCGCGCCCCCACCGAGGGTCATTCAGATTGAACATGCCCCGAATACGTTCTGGCAGCGAAGCCCAGCGTAGGGTGCGATTTTGAAAATTCATGCGCAAAGTCTCTGGTTCTCTGGATGGCATTGGTAATGCTGGCATTGTGCCCAATCAGGGCGCGGCCCCTGGCAATTCAATGGCGGCATCAGGGGTCATGCATTTTTGAGCGGCAAGTACCCTTAGCGAGAGCGCATGGCGCAGGGCATCCAACCCCTCACCAGAACGAGCACTCACGAACAAGCGCGGGAAGACATGCCCATCCACGTCGTACTGGTCTTCAAGAAGCGGGGGGCGCTGCTCAGCCTGTAGAGAATCCAACTTGTTGAACACAAGTATCTGGGGGATGTCAGCTGCACCAATCTCGTTCAAGACCTTTTGAACCTGAGCCATTTGTTCAGGAAAGCCCGGATTGGAGGCATCCACTACGTGGAGTAAAAGGTCCGCATCAATGGCCTCTTGCAACGTTGCCTGGAATGCATCCACCAAGCCATGAGGAAGGTCCCGAATAAACCCTACGGTATCCGAGAGGGATACCGATCGCCCAGCATCGCCCAAATAGAGTTGCCGTGTTGTGGTGTCCAGTGTTGCAAACAATTGGTCTGCAGCGTAGGCGCGAGCCTTCACCAGCGCATTAAAGAGCGTGGACTTACCAGCGTTGGTGTACCCCACCAATGAAATATTGAACGTATCGCGTCGCTCACGCTGCCTTCTCTGGGTGGTCCGCTGGCGCTTGACCTTCACGAGGCGCTCACGCGTGCGCTTGACAGCGTCGCCAATCATCCGACGATCCAGTTCAATCTGTTTTTCACCCGGGCCGCCGCGCGCACCAATGCCCCCTGTCTGGCGCTCGAGATGCGACCAGCGGCGCACAAGGCGGGTGCTGAGATACTGCAATCTTGCCAACTCCACCTGGAGTTTGCCCTCGTGGCTGCGGGCACGTTGCGCGAAGATTTCCAAGATCAACAACGTTCGGTCATTGACTGGAAGCTCAAGATGACGCTCCAGGTTTCGCTGCTGCGCCGGACTGAGAGACTGATCGAACAAGACTTCCGCCGCGCCATGCATTTGTGCCAACGTACGGATTTCATCCGCCTTGCCACTACCAATAAACAAGGCCGCATCCGGTGCCTTGCGTTTGCACGTCAAGCGGGCGACAGGCTTCATACCAGCTGTCTGGGCAAGCAATCCCAACTCTTCGAGATCGGCGTCGAAGTGAGGAAGACCAAAATCAACCCCAACCAGAAGCACCGGGGTGCCATCTCCCGACGAAGCGGTCATCGATTGCAAAGTGGATTGCCCCCTCGCCCGATCAGGGCAAGACGCGAAAACGGCAACACAAACAACAACTTAAGCGTTGTTGCTATCTGCATCAGAGGTGTCGGCAGTAGAGAAGTTGACCGCGCGGCCCGGCACGATGGTGGAAATGGCATGCTTGTAGACCATCTGGGTGACTGTATTGCGCAGCAACACCACGTACTGATCAAACGATTCGATCTGCCCCTGCAGTTTGATTCCGTTCACGAGATAGATGGAAACAGGAACATGCTCCCGACGCAAAGCGTTGAGGAAGGGGTCTTGCAAAAGCTGGCCTTTGTTGCTCACGATATTCTCCGTGTTCAAAAATGTTGTTGTAAACCAGCACCTTACCACAGCACGGAGCACAACCCCGCCTCAGGATGCATGGCCCTTTGGAAACCCAGCCTTTGACTTACGCTTCCTCTTTATCAGCGAAAGGGTTGTGCGATGTCTTCATCTCTATCCGGAGCGGTGTACCCACCAAGTCGAATTCTTTGCGGAAGCGGCCCTCCAGAAAGCGCTTGTAGGCATCTGTGACGTGTTCCAACGAATTACCATGGATGATGATCACCGGGGGATTCATGCCCCCCTGATGGGCATATCGCATCTTTGGTCGGAACATGCCTGCGCGTTTCGGACTCTGAAATTGAACAGCTTCTAGCAACAGGCGCGTCAATACTGGCGTTGACATCTTGCAGGTTGCCGCCTTGTGGGCTTGGGCAATCGATGCCCACACCGGCCCCAAACCCTGCCGTTTTTTTGCAGAAATGAAATGCAAGGACGCAAATTTCAGAAATGCGAGCCGGGTCTCGATAGACCGCTCCAGCAACTGACGCTGGTAGTCATCAACGGCATCCCACTTGTTTACTGCAACAACCACGGCTCTCCCGCTCTCCAAGATGTACCCCGCAATGTGCGCATCCTGATCAGTGACACCCTGGGTAGCGTCGAGCAACAGCAGCACCACATTGGCCGATTCAATGGCTTGGAGCGTCTTGACGACCGAGAATTTCTCTATCGCCTCGAAAACTTTGCCCTTGCGGCGCAATCCCGCCGTATCCACCAATTCAAAGCGCTGCCCATTGCGTTCGAAGGGTACCGTGATCGCATCACGGGTCGTTCCCGGCATATCAAACGCAACCAGACGCTCTTCGCCGAGCCAGGTGTTGATCAGCGTCGATTTGCCAACATTCGGCCGACCTGCCACAGCAAGTTTGATGATGCCTTTCTCAGATTCAACATCAGAGTCGTCGGGGTCAGGAAGCTGAAGCGGCTCCAGCGCAATCTCCACCAGGCTTCGGATACCCTGCCCATGGGCAGCAGACACAGGGTAAACCTCGCCCAGACCCAACTCATAGAACTCGGCGAGTTGCACGCCTTCCAGCATGCCTTCTGCCTTGTTGGCAACAAGTACACAAGGTTTACCAAGGCGGCGCAAATAATTGGCGATGTCATGGTCTTGCGCAGATACACCTGCGCGCGCATCCACCACAAAAATGACCACATCAGCTTCGGCAACGGCCTGCTGCGTCTGCTTGGCCATTTCCTTGTAAATTCCGCTCGATGCATCAGGCTCAAAACCGCCGGTATCGATAACGATGTACTCGTGCTTGCCCTGCTTGCCATTGCCGTAATGCCGGTCACGCGTAAGCCCTGCAAAGTCCGCAACAATGGCGTCGCGGGACTTGGTCAGGCGGTTGAAGAGCGTGGACTTGCCGACATTCGGACGCCCCACGAGGGCGATAACTGGCTTCATTAAATAAAATCCATCAATCTGGACGGAATCCGTAGACACCACCATTGCGAGTAACTACCACCAACGTATCTGCGGCCACAGCGGGTGCTGCGGCGATGCCAGATCCGTCCGTGGCGATGCGGTTGAGCGGAGAACCATCCGTGCGGGATAGCAGGTGAACGAGGCCTGTGTCGTCCCCGACTACGACGGAACGACCCAACAACAAGGGCGCCGTCAGTTTGCGGTGTTTGAGCCTGTCGGTGGCCCACAGACGCGAACCATCGCTGCGACGCCACGCCATGACCGTGCCATTGCCCTCGGCACCGAACAGGGCCTCCCCGTCTCCATGCACGCCATCAGCACCACTGGCGGGTTGCGTCCAAGTCACTGCGCCTCTGGCAGCATTGACACAACCCACAGCCGCCTGGAAGGCACGTGCACAGATGGAATCACCTACTCTGCTGGTACGCCCAACCAACTCCACCAGTCTCTCAACATCGTTGGTCCCCCGCGCACTCGCCAAAGGAGCCTCCCAACGAACGCTGCCATTGTCTGGATTCAGACCTACGACACGGCCGGAAAACCCCGCAACCAAGGTATCTCCAACAGCCAGCAAAACGCCCGCCTGGCGCAAAACCAGAGGCTCACCGGGGCGCTGCTGACTCCAGAGTTTGCGGCCCGACACCGCATCAAATGCCGCCAAAGAACGATCGGCCGAAAGCACAAATACGCGCCCACCCGCAACGAGCGGGGGGGTGAATACTTGCGCAGCCAACGATTGACGCCACCGCTCGCGGCCAGTATCCAGAACGATCAAGGTATTGCTGCGGGAAACAACCGCAGCCGATTTTCCGTCGCTACCCACCCCCGCAGACAAAGGCTCTGAAAGCGCTACACGCCAAACGTCGCCACCGGTTCGGGCGTCGATGGCCGCCACAACCCCATCGGAGGAGGCAACAGTCACCACATTGCCTGCGGAATGGACATCAAGCGGCAATCCAGCAACGCTGCCAATGCGCGCAGTCCAAGCCTGCCGCACACCCAGCACCGCAACATTGGCCCCCAGATCTGCCGGCATCGGCTTGGAGCTCCCGCTGTTCCATAGCGAGCATCCAGCCAATGTGACAACCAGGACCGCTGAAGAAATGCACCGCAGGCCGAACACCCTGCCCTTTGCGCCGTCTTCACAAATGAATGCCATGGCTATTTCACCCCATCAATGGATCCGGCGGCAGCTACTGCAACACCTTGTGGAGAAACACCCAGAGCACCGAGCTTTACCTCCACAAGACGACGGTACTCCACCCCCTCCTCGAAGGACTTATAGGCCTTGGCATACTCCGCAATAGCTTCCGCACGCTTATCCTGCAACAGATAAATGTCTCCCTTGCGATCTGCAAAGACCGCTTCAAACTCCAAAGGAGCGCTGCCAGACAACTGCTTGAGTGCGTCGTCGTAGTTTTTTTGATCCATCAGCACGCTGGCCAAGCGCACCTTGGCCAATGCCTTGAGACCATCATCTCCCGACTGAGCAGCCACCCAGGCAAGAGCCTCCTTGGCGCCATCAGCATTGCCTGCCTCAACCATGGTCTTGGCCAATGCAAGCCCCGCCTGACTGGCCTGGGTAGTGCCCGCATACTTGGCCTTGAGGTCGGCAAACGCCTGAGCCATGCGCGCCTGGTCACCCGCTCGGGCAGCCACGTCTACAGCATCGTAGAGCGCTGCGGCCTGGCTTGCCTGCCGGTTCTGCCAATACTGGTATCCGTTCCAGGCGACCAAGGAGCCTGCCACCAAAATCAGCACGGAGCTGATGAGGGTGCCCCAGGTGTTCCAGAAATGCTTGAGCTGATCAAGCTGCTCTTGTTCTTCGAGATCAAGGTGATTTGCCATGGAATGTGTTCTGTTTAGCGGTTGGATTGTAGGTTGGAGGCCCAATCGGCCAGGGAATCTAGCGGATGGTCAGACTGCGCACCCACACCATCGCGCAATGACTTGACGACAACCATCCCCCGGGACAGCTCATCCTCCCCAAAGACCAGCGCATGCTGCGCGCCACTCCCATCTGCCTTCTTGAATTGGGATTTCATGCTGCCCATACCCTCGCCCCCTGCAGGCGCAGCATGCATCTGCACACTGAGGCCCAACTGTCGCAGGCGCTCGATGGTGGTCACAGCCACGGGCAGCGCCGCCACAGAGGGGATCACGGCATAGACATCAGGTACAAGGGCTGAGACCGTGCTGGTCTGCTCCTTGAGCAGTTCAAGCACACGCTCAACCCCTAGCGCCCAACCCACCGCCGGGGCTGCCTTGCCACCGATCTGCTCTATCAGATAGTCGTAGCGACCACCGCCACAAATGGTGCCCTGCGACCCCAGCTGATCAGTGACAAACTCAAAGACCGTAAGGTTGTAGTAGTCCATGCCCCGAACCAGCCGGGGGTTCACGGTCCAGGCCACATCATTGGCGCTCAGAATGGACTTCACTGCATCAAAGTGCGCGAGCGACTTTGGCCCCAGAAAATCAATCAATCGAGGCGCAGCCTCCACCACGGCCTGCATAGCGGGGTTCTTGGTATCCAGAATGCGCAACGGATTGCTATGCAAACGCCGACGCGCCTCCTCATCCAGCACCTCGACATGCTGTTCCAGGTACGAAATCAGCGCCGCTCGGTGCGCCTTGCGTTCATGCGGTTCACCCAGGCTGTTCAGTTCCAGGCGCACGTTCTGCAACCCCAGTTCGCGCCACAGCGAGTGGGCCAGAAGAATCAACTCCGCATCGACCTCCGCACCAGGAAAGCCGAGCGCTTCAGCGCCAATCTGGTGAAACTGGCGATACCGCCCGCGCTGCGGACGCTCATGGCGGAACATGGGCCCCATGTAGTAGAGGCGCTTGCCTCCGTCATACAGCATGGAATGCTCAGCAACTGCGCGAACCACCCCTGCAGTCGCTTCGGGACGCAAAGTGAGATGCTCGCCATTGAGACGATCCTCGAACGAGTACATCTCTTTTTCGACGATGTCCGTGACCTCACCGAGGCCACGAACAAACAGCGCCGTGGGCTCAACAATCGGCGTACGGATGTTGCGATAGGCATATCGAGCCATAAGGGTGCGGACCTTGGACTCCAGCCACTCCCATCGGGCGGATTCAGGAGGCAGGATATCGTTCATGCCTTTCACGGCCACCAGCTTTTCCGGCTTGGTCGACGAAGCGCTTTTTTCGTTACTCACAACTGTTCTTTTCTCTATCTGGCAACTATTCGAAGGACATCACCCACCATCTCAAGATAGCGGCTCAGTATCAATCAGGGTAAGGCGAGCAACGCTCAGGCCAAAGTCACAGCAGCGGCGCCAAAACGCTTTTCGATGTACTGCTCGACAATTTGGTGGAATTCATGGGCGATGTTGTCACCCCGCAGCGTCATCGCCTTCTCGCCGTCAATGAACACAGGGGCTGCTGGCGCCTCCCCCGTACCAGGCAGGCTGATGCCGATGTCCGCGTGCTTGCTCTCACCAGGCCCATTGACAATGCATCCCATCACCGCAACACGCAAGTTTTCGACGCCAGGATAGCGAACGCGCCATACAGGCATCTGGGCACGCAGAAAATCATCAATCTGCTTGGCGAGGTCCTGGAACGTGGTGCTGGTAGTGCGACCACAGCCAGGACACGCCGTGACACTGGGAACAAATACACGCAACCCCAGAGCCTGCAGTATCTCGGAGGCCACCACAACCTCCTGCGTGCGCGCTTCACCGGGCTGGGGCGTCAGAGACACGCGAATGGTGTCACCAATACCCTCCTGCAGCAACACAGACAACGCAGCAGCCGACGCTACTGTGCCTTTGGTTCCCATGCCTGCTTCCGTGAGTCCCAGGTGCAAAGGGTAGTCGCAGCGGCGTGCCAGTTCACGGTATACAGAAATCAGGTCCTGCACACCGCTAACTTTGCAGGACAAGATGATTTGGTTGCCATCAAGGCCCATTTCTTCGGCCCGGCGCGCAGATTCAATGGCCGAGGTAATCAACGCCTCGTACATCACTTGGCGTGCTTCCCAAGGAGTAGCACGGCGGCTGTTGGCATCCATCAAATCAACCAGCAAGTCCTGGTCAAGGCTGCCCCAATTCACACCAATACGCACGGCTTTGTTCCAGCGAATGGCTGCATCGATCATCTGGCCGAACTGCCGATCCCTCTTGTCGCCCTTGCCTACGTTGCCGGGATTGATGCGGTACTTGGAGAGCGCCTGTGCGCACTCAGGAAAATCCGTAAGAAGCCGGTGCCCGTTGTAGTGAAAGTCCCCCACCAAGGGGACGCTTTCTCCCATACGGTCCAATTGTTCACGAATGTAGGGTACTGCCGCTGCGGCCTCAGGGGTGTTCACCGTAATACGGACGAACTCCGAACCGGCCTGCGCCAGTTCCTTGACCTGAATGGCCGTGCCAATGGCATCCACGGTGTCTGTGTTGGTCATGGACTGCACTCGCACCGGAGCATCCCCGCCCACGGTCACCACGCGCGATCCCCACACAATCCTGGCTTGGCGGGACCGTCGTGGCAAGGGGGACGCTACCGCAATGGGCTCCATCTCACAAGGTAACCGTTCCATTATTTCACCTCGAAGCGAGCTACGTTCTCACGGGACACAGGCGTCAAGTCAAAAGGCTTTCCGCGCACGAATACCTCTGTCACGTCGGCACGACCAATCACCACGGCCAGCGGCATTTGGCCTGCGACAGACACCGACTCACCCGCCGCAAGATTCCTTTGCAACGCCACGGTGCCTGCGGAATCACGCACCTGCACCCAGGATTCGCTGCGCGCGCGCAGCACCAATGCCCCGGCCGGTGGCGTTGTAGCGCTTGCCGCCTCCACTGGAGCTGACGCAGCGTTGTTAGTAGCGGCAGCTGCAACGGCGGGAGCCGCGTCTGTGCGACCTGCCACTGACGGCAGAGAAACGTCGGGGATGCGCTGGGCAGCAGCGGGGATTGCATCCGACGCACCCGTGACAGCAGGGGCGGCCTGCTGCTCGACCACATTGGCCGGCGGTTGGATCGACGCGGGGGCAACAAGCGGGCTCGTTACACCGTCCTGCTGCCTGGGGAAAAAGACCAGGATCAGTGCCCCCACCAGCAGCGCCAAAACCACCACCGTTACGGACCGTGAGGTGGACCCGGAGGAAAAGGAAGCCGATGAGGAAGACGACTTCCCGATACTGCCTTTCACCGGAGCGTTCAATCCCGCACTGTCTGTAGCCAAGCGAGGGCTTTTACTTTGTGGCAACAGCGACAGAATGGGGGCTGGGTCCAACTTGAGCGTTCTGCACATGCTGGAGGCAAGCGCACGCACAAACACTGTATCGGGCAAGGCCTCATAGTTATCCGCCTCCAGCGCCTCCAGCTTGCTGACTGGCACTTTCAGTGCCACAGCCAAGGCAGCGATGTGCATACCAGACGCTTGTCGCGCCTCCCTCAGCAAACTACCCGCTGTTACCCCACCACTTTCCAAAACCTCACTCATTGAAAGCCCCACGCTCGTATGCACCCAACTCCCGTGAGTCCGGGAAACGCTTGCGCAACTGATCAGCCAGTTGCTTCATGGCCACGGAATCACCCAAAGCGCGCTCAACCTTGATCCCCAGCCACAACGACTCGGAATTGGCGTACTGGCTGTTGTTGAGCCGCCGGATATAGAACTGAGACCGGGTCAATTCATTGCGACGCAACAAAAGTGCCGCGAGGTGATAACCGACCACAGGGTTTGCCGCATCCAGTTCATAAGCTTTCAGCAGCGACTGCTCGGCCTCCGCAAACTGGCCAGCGCCTGATTGGCACAGGCCTTGGGCCATCAAGGTCTTGCTGCGTGCTGTGTATGCAGGATTTGCGAGAGCCCGACCAAAATGCTGATTCGCCTCGGCGTACTTTTGCTGCTGGCACAACAACCAACCGTAGTTGTGCAGCAGATTGGGATCTCCGCCCCGCAGCGCCAATGCTCGGCGAAAACTGTCGTCCGCCTGGGCAAAATCGCTCAACCTCATGTAGATGAGGCCACGAAGATTGAATGCATCGGCGTAGGTGGGATCAGCTGCAAGCGCCTGCTTGACTTCATCGAGCGCCACGGCCGTCTGACCATTCTCAAAATAGTTGGAAGCAAGCTCCAGACGGATACGGGCGCGGCGCCGCGTCTCTGGCTCATCAGACGGGGTGATCATTCCCGCGTTGGCGTCGGCGGTCGGCATGCCACTATTGGTTGCACACCCTTGAAGCGCAGCCACGCAGGCCACCACGCCACATGCCGTGAGAGTCCAGCGGCCCCATTGCTGCCAGCGTCCAACCAATCTCACCATGTAGAGCCTCCTTGAAGTATGCCGATTGCTTGTTGATCAAGTCACCGGTTTGAGCACGATTGTCCGCTGCTTTGCCATGCGCTCGGCAGCCCTTGTGCGGTCCTTGACATCGCCTGCGAGCTGACCACAAGCAGCGTCGATGTCATCTCCGCGGGTCTTGCGCACGGTCGTGACGATACCCGCTTCGCTCAAGACTTTGGCGAAAGCCAGCACCTGATTTTGTGGCGAACGCAACAGCCCTGACGCGGGAAACGGATTGAAAGGAATCAGGTTGAATTTGCAGCGCACACCCACACCACGGGCGGGCTTGACAAGTTCGATCAGCTGCCGTGCGTGATCAACCTGGTCATTGACACCATCGAGCATGCAGTATTCAAACGTAATGAAGTCGCGCGGCGCATGCGCCAGATATCGATTGCAGGCAGCCAGCAATTCTTCAATGGGATACTTGCGGTTCAGCGGCACCAGGTTGTCGCGCAAGGGGTCATTCGGCGCATGCAGAGACACCGCGAGAGCCACAGGACAATCCACGGACAAGCGGTCCATCATCGGAACCACACCCGACGTTGAAACGGTGACCCGCCTGCGCGACAAACCATACCCATGGTCGTCCAGCATGACGCGCAAGGCCGGAACGAGGGCCGAGTAGTTCTGCAGCGGCTCTCCCATTCCCATCATCACCACATTCGAAATGACGCGGTCCTCGGATTGGAGGCGCTGGCGCAGGGAATGTTCAGCAAACCAAAGCTGTGCAACGATCTCCCCTGTGGTGAGATTTCTGCTGAAGCCCTGGTGCCCCGTGGAACAGAAGCGGCAACCCACGGCGCAGCCAGCCTGCGAGGATATACACAGGGTTCCGCGATCATCTTCGGGAATAAAAACCGCCTCGACCGCATTGCCATCCCCCACGTCAAACAGCCACTTGACCGTGCCGTCTGAGGAGACATGTTCGGAGATGACGGGCAAGGCCTCGACGCGAGCACAGCCCTTGAGCTTGTCGCGCAAGGCCTTTGCCAGATCACTCATGGCGTCAAAGTCACTGGCGCCGCGCTGATGAATCCAGCGAAACAACTGCGTGGCGCGAAACCGCTTTTCACCCAACTGCTGGCAGAAAGCCGCCAGACCGTCGAGATCAAATTCTAAAAGATTGGTGGTCACTGCGCCCTCCCCGGGGTGGGCCGAACGCAGTCGTCCCCATGGCGCAGGTATCCCACGTGTGCGGGAACAGGCATGGGGACACCCATATCAGCGCGAGTAAATGTTCAGACCAGGGAAGAAGAAAGCCACTTCTGCCTGGGCAGTTTCCGCAGCGTCGGAGCCATGCACTGCATTGGCATCGATGCTGTCCGCGAAGTCGGCGCGGATGGTGCCAGCTTCTGCCTTCTTGGGGTCCGTGGCGCCCATGAGTTCGCGGTTTTTCAGAATCGCGTTTTCACCTTCCAGGGCCTGGATCATCACAGGACCGGAGATCATGAAATCCACCAGGTCCTTGAAGAAAGGACGCTCTTTGTGCACGGCGTAGAACTGCTCGGCCTCCAGGCGCGACAGGTGAGCCATACGTGCAGCCACGACCTTGAGACCAGCCGCTTCGAAGCGTGCATAGATCTGACCGATGACGTTCTTTGCCACTGCGTCGGGCTTGATGATGGAGAGAGTGCGTTCGATTGCCATATTGATTTCCTGAATTGATGTTGCTGTGATTCGTTTGTCCACCGGACAAAGCCCTCGATTCTAACCGGGGAGCCCCGGGGTAGCACAGCGCCTAGCGCCCGCCCCCGCCCCGACGTGGACCTCCGCCACCAGGGCGGCGTTTGTCCTGGCGATGCCGCGAGAGACTGTCCATGCCGATATAGCCCACCGATGTTTTCATCGGATCGGGCTGCGCCGCGCCGCGCGGGCGGTCTCCACCACCTGCATTGTTGCCACGGTCGAACCCTTGCCCCCCATCACGGCGGGGTTTCTGCCCTCGGGGACCACCGGGCGCACCCTGCGACATGTCGCGGCGCGGCCCGTCGCCCACGCGGGGACCATTGCGCCCCCGGTTGCGCTTGTTGCCACTCCGTCCGCCGCCAGCCCCCGACCCTTCATCCGAACGAGCTTCCGCTGCTTCCGGACGCCCGGCGCCCGCCGCCTGCACCAGGGCCCGGATGTCGCCCTCATCCAGTTCCAGCCAGGCACCGCGCTTGAGACCCCGTGGCAGCACCATGGCACCGTAACGAATGCGGATCAACCGACTGACCGCATGGCCCACAGATTCGAGCATGCGGCGCACCTCGCGATTGCGCCCTTCGGAAATGGTGACCCGGTACCAGCAATTGGAACCTTCGCCTCCACCATCTTCGATGGAACCAAACGACGCCATGCCATCGTCCAGGCGCACGCCATCGAGCAGCTTCTGCTTTTCCTCATTGCTGAGGGCGCCGAGCACACGCACAGCGTATTCGCGCTCCAGCCCAAAACGAGGATGCATGAGCTTGTTGGCCAGCTCTCCCGAGCTGGTGAACAGCAGCAGGCCTTCGGTATTCAGATCCAGGCGCCCGACCGACTGCCATTTGCCCTGCATGAGCCGGGGCAGCTTGCGAAAGACGGTGGGCCGGTTCTGGGGATCGTCATGGGTCACCACCTCCCCCACAGGCTTGTGGTAAGCAATCACCCGCGCTGGCGGCGGGTCGATGCGGTAGCGGATGGGTTTGCCATTGACCTTGACCTGATCGCCGAACTGGATGCGCTGGCCGATGTGGGCTGGCTCGTTGTTGACGGAGATGCGCCCTTCCAGAATAAGTTGCTCCATCTCCAGGCGCGAGCCAAGTCCCGCCTGCGCCAGCACCTTGTGAAGCTTGGGGGTTTCCACCTGGGGCAGAAGCACCCGCTTAGCCGGAACCATCTCTGCGGAGGCATCATCCTCATCGAAGCGGCCCGACACCACATCTTCAAACTGGTATCCCTGAACCGCAGGAGCTCCCACCTTGCGCTTATCGCGCCCAGCGCCGTCGAGGCGCGGCTGCCGAGCCCGCCCGTCCCCACGATTCTGGCGCTCGCCATGGCGAGGTTCGGGGGTGGCGTCAGACGCCCCCGCCTCTGCCTCTGGAATTGCAGGCTCATGCGCAACCACAGGAGCGACAGGTACATCCTGCTGGCTCAACCCATGCGGCGACTCCCCGGCCAGGGCAGGTGCCTCAGCAGCATCCAAAACGCGCACGTCCACAGCATCCTGCACTTCCACGGCTTGCGCTGGCTCGACTTTTTTCTTGCGCGGGGCACGTTTGACAGCGGCTTTTTTGGGCGCTGCGGCTGTCGCTGAAGGATCAGCATCCGGCAGATCGGCCGGGATTTCGGGGGTCGAATCGTTCATCAAGTATTTCCCTGGATACCACCCGGGGTATCGGCATCGTCATCACGGAGATCCGTCTCCGCACTCTGAAAAAAATCATCCACACGCAGCAACTGCCCACTGGCGGCAACAGCCTCCAAAGACTCTGATGGCTGACTATCCATCGCCACAGCCAGCAGTTCAGCCTCGGCCTCAGGCGTTGATTCCGGCTCTATCACTCCTTGCGCTGCAGCGGCCATTGCTTCCAGCACATTCGCATTGCCTGAGGGGTCGTCAAGCACCGGCAATTGGTCCAACGACTGCAATCCCATGTCATCCAAGAACTGCCGGGTGGTTGCAAACAGCGCGGGGCGCCCCACCGTTTCCCGGTGACCAATGACCTCGACCCAGCCGCGGTCTTCCAACTGCTTGACGATCAGGCTATTGACCGTTACCCCCCGGATGTCCTCGATGTCGCCGCGCGTAACCGGCTGGCGATACGCAATGATCGCGAGTGTCTCCATGGTGGCCCTCGAATAGCGCGGAGGCTTTTCGGGGTGCAACCTGTCGAGGTATTCACGCATTTCGGGACGGCTCTGAAAACGCCAGCCCGTGGCCACCTGCACCAGCTCTACACCCCGCTGCGTCCATTCAAGCTGCAACTCCTGCAACAGCAACTTGAGCGTGTCCGACCCCAGAGCGTCATTGAAAAGCACCCGCAGCTCGCGCAAGGGCACAGGCTGCTGCGCGCAGATCAGCGCAGTTTCGAGGACCCGTTTGGCATCCACCGTGTTCATGGTTCAGCGATTCCTGGAAAAGTGCCACGCGTTGCAACGGGTGGCACATCAACAGCAGGGGCAATCAATGGCGCGCTGTGCAAGGGCGCTGGCGCGACGCAGAAGCCCGGCGGGATTCCGTCTTCGGGCTGGGGCCAGTCTGGCCGTCAGGGCGCATTGTAGCCCAGCCCCCACAGGGAGAGGGCTTGGCGCATGTCTTCGGGCACAGGAGCATCGAATTCCAGCGCCTGGCCCGTGACGGGATGCACAAAGGCCAGGCGGTAGGCATGAAGGGCCTGCCGCTGCATCGCCCCGAGCGGAGCTCCCCCATAGAGGCTGTCCCCCACCAGTGGGTGCTTCAGAGATGCCATGTGCACCCGGATCTGGTGGGTGCGCCCCGTGTGCAGGGTGCATTGCACCCAGCAACCGTCATCAGTACCAGCCAGGCAGCGGATATCGGTCCGTGCCAGCTTGCCAGCATGGAGTGCCAAGTCCACCACCGCCATGCGCAGGCGGTTGCGTGGATCCCGGCCGATGGGAGCATCCACCGTTCGCGTCTTGGGACCCGACCAGGCGCCGTGGGCCATGGCCAAATACTGGCGCTGTACCTTGCGCTCCGCAATCAGTGCAACCAACGCGTCCATGGTGGCACGATCACGGGCAACCACCATCAAGCCACTCGTATCCTTGTCGAGCCGGTGCACGATGCCAGCGCGTGGCACGGTCAATGCCTTGTCGTCGCGGGCGAGCAAGCCGTTGAGCAAGGTGCCACTCCAGTTCCCCGGCGCGGGGTGGACCACCAGACCAGCGGGCTTGTTCACCACCAGCAGATGCGCATCCTCATGGACGACCTCAATGTGCATGGGCTCGGGCCGAAACGCCTGGCTCTGCAGCGTGGGCCGCATTTCCAGCACCACCTGATCGCCCACCTTCACCCGGGTCGCCGACTTCGTGACCGGTTTGCCATTGAGACTGACCAACCCCTGCACCAGCAATTGCTGCAGATAGCTGCGGGAGAACTCGGGCACCAGATCGGCCAGCGCCTTGTCCAGCCGGGCGGCGTGCTGCCCGGCGCCGATCTGCGTGGAGCGAAGCTCGCTCCCGGATTCGTCCGCCAGTCCTTCAGACTCCTCGCTCAGCAAGTCATCTGCGGCTCCGGCCGGTTCATCCGCACTGCCAGATCCGTCCAGAGGCGGTTGAGCCACAGCCGGGCTCAACGGGGAGGCAGGTAACGCGATGGATCCACCGGCTTGCCCTGGCGGCGGATTTCAAAGTGCAGCTTGACGCGATCGGCGTCGGTGCTGCCCATCTCGGCGATTTTTTGCCCCTTGCGCACGGCCTGATCTTCCTTGACGAGCAAGGTCTGGTTATGGGCATATGCCGTCAAAAACGTGTTGTTGTGCTTGAGGATGACAAGGTTGCCGTATCCGCGCAGCCCAGCGCCCGCATACACCACGCGGCCATCGGCGGCGGCCAGGACCGGGTCACCGGCCTTGCCAGCAATGTCGTAGCCCTTGTTGCGTGCCTCGTCAAAACCGGCAATCAACGAGCCAGGCGCAGGCCAGATGAACGCCATGTCATCCTCGGCCGCTGCAGCGGGTGCGGCAGGCGTGGCGGGGGCAACGGCCACCACAGGGCCAGAAGCCGCCGATGTTGCAGGTTTCGCGGCACTGGCCGCAGGGGCTGGCGTGCTCGCAGGTGCTGCAGGCGTGATGGAGGAAGACGTGACAGGACGGGTGACCACGCCGCTGTCCGACGCGACCGCCTGCGAAGCAGCAACCGGTGGCGCTACGCGCAGAACCTGGCCCACTTCGATCAGATTTGCGTTGTCAAGGTTGTTCCAACGCGCGATGTCTTTCCAGCTCTGGCCTGACTCCAGCCCGATTCGGATCAGGGTATCTCCAGGCTTGACTGTGTAATAGCCAGGCTTGCCCGCATTTTCGGCACCTGGCAGTGGCTTGATGGGGGTGCCAACCACCACACCTGGCTGTGCAGAGGATGAAGGAGCGGAGGAGGAGGATGTGCCTCGGTCTTCCACTGGAGCCTTGTTCAGCCGGGTGCCGCAGCCACTAAGCGCCAAACCCGCCAGTGCCACAGTAAACCCAACCACAAGACCACGCGATACGAACATAAGCAATTCCCTTCAGGCAATCCCCGATTTTAGAGGGACAAAATGCACAGGCTCCAGCACGCTTTGTTTCAATCCGTGTGGGGTTTTGTCGATCACAAGCAACATCTGCTGCCCCCCCGCAAGCGCCATGGGCGCAACCAGCCTGCCGCCCACGGCCAATTGGTCGCACCAGGCCTGGGGCACAGCGTCACCACCGGCTGCGGCAATGATGGCCGCGTAAGGCGCACCCTTGGCATAGCCCAGCATTCCGTCACCGAACAGCAGGTGCACATTGGCCAGCCGAAATGGGCGCAGGTTGTTGCGCGCCTTGTCGTGCAGGCCACGCAGGCGCTCCAGGGTGTAGACCTCGCGCGCCAGGTGGCTCAGCACGGCGGCCTGGTAGCCGCAGCCCGTACCGATTTCCAGCACACGCCCCAGCCCATCGGTGCGTGCGCCTTCGGCGCCCAGGAGCAATTCGCACATGCGGGCGACGACATTGGGCTTTGAGATGGTCTGCCCCAGACCAATGGGCAGACTGGTGTCCTCATACGCCTGGTTGACCAGGGCGCTGTCCACAAAACGGTGGCGTTCCACGGTGCCCATGGCCTGCAGCACCGCAGCCGATGTGATGCCCCCTGCCGCCAGCTTTTGCACCATGCGCGCGCGCACCGCCGCAGAATCCAGCCCAACGCCCACAGGGGGTGCCGCCACTGGATTGCGCGCAGCGGGAGCCACCGGCGTGGGCCGGACTGCCGCAGGACCCGATCCGGGCAGCCGGGCCGGGAATCCAGGGCGGCGCTGCATCAGAGCTCCGGGGCGCCAGCCGCCCCTGCCGCAAGCCGGGACGCCGTTTGCGCCCAGTAGCCAAGGTTGTCATGGTCGGTCAGGTCCACCTTCAGTGGCGTGATGGACACATGGCCCTGCGCCGTGGCATGGAAATCCGTGCCCTCCGCATCGTCCTTGGCGGCTCCCGCGCCACCAATCCAATACATCGCCTCACCCCGGGGGCTTTCCTGCACGATCACGCGCTCGGCCGCGTGGCGGCGTCCCAGGCGGCACAGCTTGATGGGCTGCAGCGCCGCAAGCGGCATGTTGGGAATGTTCACATTCAGCAGCCAGGGTGTATCGGTCACCAGGTTCTGGGCGCGCATCTGCTCCACAATCTCCCGCGCCTTGGCCGCTGCAGCCTCGATCTCGCCCCAGCCCTTGTCCACCTGCGAGAAGGCAATGGCCGGAATGCCAAACAGATAACCCTCCATCGCGGCGCCCACGGTGCCTGAATAAATGGTGTCGTCGCCCATGTTGGCGCCATTGTTGATGCCCGACACCACCAGATCGGGCCGGTAGCCCAGCAGCCCCGTCAGGGCGATGTGCACACAGTCGGCCGGCGTTCCGTTCACATAACGGAAGCCGTTGTGGGCCTTGTGCACATACAGCGGCGAGTGCAGGGTCAGCGCATTGGACTTGGCACTGTTGTTGTGCTCGGGCGCGACGACTTCAACCTCCACCCCGTCGAGGGTTTTCAGGGCATCGTGCAGCGCCACGATGCCCGGAGCCTGGTAGCCGTCGTCGTTGGAGATCAGAATTTTCATGGGTTGCGGTAGAGCTTGCAACGGATTGTAGGTGGGGCACCCGTCCACACCCAACGGCCCGCCCTCCGTCGCTCGTGGGACATCGTGCGCCCGGGTGCCCCGCCTATCATGCAGACCACATTGACAGGAGACTTTTCCCATGCACGCTTGGCTTTGCACCAACCCCACCGGCGTTGACGCCCTGGCCTGGACCGAACTGCCCACGCCCACGCCCAAGGCGGGCGAGGTGCTGATCGAAATCAAGGCGGCCAGCCTGAACTTCCCCGATCTGCTGATCGTGCAGAACAAGTACCAGATGAAACCGCCCCTGCCTTTCGTCCCCGGCTCGGAGTACGCAGGCGTGGTGGCAGCCGTGGGCGAAGGCGTCACCCACCTCAAGGTCGGCCAGAACGTGGCCTGCCTGTCGGGCACCGGCGGTTTCGGCACCCACACCATCGCCCCGGCAGCCCTGTGCATGCCGCTGCCGGATGGCTTTTCGCACGTGGACGCTGCGGCGTTCATCATGATCTACGCCACCTCGCACCATGCCCTCGTAGACCGCGCACAGCTCAAGGCGGGCGAGACCGTGCTGGTGCTGGGCGCCGCCGGGGGCGTGGGCACGGCCGCCATCCAGATCGCCAAGGCCATGGGCGCGCGCGTGATTGCAGCGGCCTCCAGCGATGAAAAATGTGCGCTGTGCGCCTCCATCGGGGCCGATGCCACCATCAACTACAGCAAGGACAACCTGCGCGACGCCATCAAGGCGCTTACCGACGGCAAGGGCCCCGACGTGATTTATGACCCTGTGGGTGGCGATTTTGCCGAGCCCGCGTTCCGCTCCATTGCCTGGCGCGGCCGCTACCTGGTGGTGGGTTTTGCCTCCGGCCCCATCCCGGCCCTGCCCTTCAACCTGGCGCTGCTCAAGGGCGCCTCCATCGTGGGCGTGTTCTGGGGCGACTTCGCCAAGCGCGAGCCCAAGGCCAACGCCGCCATGATGGGCGAGCTGGCGCAGTGGTACGCCCAGGGCAAGATCAAGCCCGTGATCGACCGCACCATGCCCATGGCCGAGCTGCCCGCCGCCTACGCGCACATGGGTTCACGGGGGGTGATGGGCAAGCTCGTGATGGTGAACTGACGCCTGCGCCTGCCAGGCCACAAGGCTTGGCAGAGCCAGCCCCTGAGAAAGCGGCCGCTGTGTCACACTCGCACCTCCTGCTCTCCTCTGACACTGGTGTCCGCACATGGCCGACCGACCACCTTCCGAAATTGCGCGCGAGACGCTCAAGCAGCTAGCCACCCGCCGCCTGCCCCCAACGCCCGACAACTACCTGGCGCTGTACGACGAGATCGCAGGAACCCGTAGCCCCCAGCCGTTCCCGGACGGCCAACTGCACCACATCCTGCGGGTGCTGCCAGGGCAGACACCGGCCCAGAAGCGGCTCTTGGGGCAATTTGAGCGCGCCGTCAACAACAAAGACTGGACTTCGCTACAAAGTGTGCTGGTCGGTTACGCCAACCTGGGGCTGAGCCCGGCGGCGGCTGCAGCCCCGGTAGAGACCGCTGCAAGCACCACCGCCCCCGGCAACCCCGGCGTCCTGCCGGACGAGTTTGCGCAAATGCTCGCCCGCCTGATCGACAACACGCTGCCCGCGCTGGGCGAAGACGATGCCCGCGTGATCGAGATGGCGCAAAAGCTCATCGCCTTTCTGAAAGAGCCCGCACCGCCCATCTCCACCGTCCAGCTCATGCTGGGGAACTTCACCTACCGGCTGTCTTTTGCCACCGAAGACCAGGCCGCCATCCGCTCCAGCCTGCTGGAGCTGTTGCACATGGTGTTCGAGAACATCGCCGTGCTCAGCGTGGAAGACCGCTGGCTGCACGGCCAGGCCGAGGCGCTGATGGCAGCATCCACCCCGCCGCTCACTTTGCGCCGCCTGGACGATGTGCAGCGCCGGCTCAAGGACGTGATCTTCAAGCAGACCGAGGCCAAGGCGCGCACCGTGGAAGCGCAGGAGCAGATGAAGGACATGCTGGCCACCTTCATCGAACGGCTGGCCAAAATCACGGCGTCCAGCACCACCTACCAGGGCACCATGGCACGCTGCGCCGACCTGATCGGCAAGGCCAACACCCTTGAGGAAATCGCCCCCGTGCTGCAAGAGGTGATGACCGCCACCCGTTCGATGGCGCTGGACAGCCGTGTGGCCCACGACGAGCTTCACGACCTGCGCGAGCGCACCGAAGCCAAGCGTGCCGAAGTCGCCAAGCTGCAGGAAGAGCTGGACCGCGCCAGCGCCCAGGCCCGGCACGACCCGCTCACCGGCTCGCTCAACCGCAAGGGCCTGGACGAAGCCATGGAGCGCGAAATCGCCCGCGCGCGCCGCCTGGGCTCGCCGCTGTGCCTGGCGCTGCTGGACGTGGACAATTTCAAGACCATCAACGACCGCCTGGGCCACTCGGGCGGGGACGCGGCCCTGGTGCATCTGGCCCAAGTCACACGCGAAGTCATGCGGCCACAGGACCTGCTGGCGCGTTATGGCGGCGAAGAGTTCGTGCTGGTGCTGCCCGACACTTCGGTAGAAAGCGGCGTGGCCGCGATGACGCGGCTGCAGCGCGAGCTGACCACACGCTTCTTCCTGCAGGGCAGCGAGAAGGTGCTCATCACGTTCAGCGCTGGTGTGGCCCAGCTGCACGACAGCGAAGGCAGCCCCGACGCCATCCGCCGCGCCGACCAGGCGATGTACCTGGCCAAGCGATCGGGCAAGAACCGGGTCATGGCGGCATAGGGTGAAGCACCCCCTGAGTCGCCTTCGGCGCCTTCCCCCTCTCCTTCGGGAGGGGGACGCCACCAGCGCACGCAAGCGAAGCGCCGCATCCGCAGCTTGGCGGCCCTTGCGCGGTGGCCGCTGGCCTGGGCCGCGCCGGTTCTAAGCGCAGCGCACCTATCCAGCGCCCCGCAATGAATCCAGAGCAGAGACGCGCATTTTTGCGGAAGGCCATCCTGGCCGCCGCTGCCACCCAACTGCCCCGCTGGGCATGGAGCAACGCACCAGCACTACAGAGCAACACCTTCGCGCTGGGCGTGGCCAGTGGAGACCCGGCGCCCGACGGCGTGGTGCTGTGGACGCGGCTGGTGCTGGCCGACCCGGCGCTGATGCAGGCCACCCACACCGTGCGGTGGGAGGTGGCGCACGATGTGCGTTTTTCACAGATCGTACAAAAAGGCGAAGCCACCGCCCTGCCAGCGCTCGGCCACAGCGTGCATGTAGAACTGCGCGGCCTGGCGCCCGGCCGCTGGTACCACTACCGCTTCATGCTGGGCAATGCCGTCAGCGCCACGGGGCGCACGCGCACCGCGCCAGCGCTCGGCGACTTGCCCGCCACGCTGCGGCTGGCCTTTGCCTCGTGCCAGCGCTGGGAACATGGCCACTACGCCGCCTGGCACCATCTGGTGGCCGACCAGCCCGACCTGGTGCTGTTCCTGGGCGACTACATCTACGAATACGCGACGCCGAAAAACACCACAGACCTGGCGCGCACCCACAACCTGCGCCACGCCACCACGCTGGCGGATTTTCGAGACCGCTACGCCCTGCACAAAAGCGACCCCGCCCTGCAAGCCGCCCACGCTGCCTGCCCCTGGGCCGTGACCTGGGACGACCACGAGGTGCAGAACGACTACGCCAGTGGTACCGGTAAGGGCGACGATGGCAGCTTTCTGACGCTGCGAGGCGCCGCATGGCAAGCCTTCTACGAAAACATGCCGCTGCGCGCCGCCAGCCTGAACGGCCCCGCCTCCGGCACCCGCTGGGATGCCCTGCAGGTCTACCGCCGCCTTCGCTGGGGGCGCCTGGCCCACATCCACCTGCTGGACAGCCGCCAGTACCGCACTTGGCAGGCCTGCCGCACGCCCCAGTCCACCAGCGCGGGCGCTGTGCGCGCGGCAGACTGCGCCGACCTGGCCAGCCCCGCCCGCACGCTGCTGGGCGCAATGCAAGAGCAGTGGCTGGACACCGGCCTGGCCGCCGACGCACACACCAAAGACACCACCCACTGGAGCGTGCTGGCACAGCAAACCCTGTTTTCGCCGCGCCACTACCCTTCGGGCGTTACGTCCGCCGACAGCTGGGACGGTTACCCCGCAGCCCGCGCGCGCCTGCTGCAGGCCTTGGCACAGCACGCCCCGCGCAACACCGTGCTGCTAGGCGGCGACATCCACCAGAACTATGTGTGCAGAGTGCACGCCAATCCCGATCGCCCAGAGTCGCCCGTGTTGGCCAGCGAGTTCTGCGGCACGTCCATCAGCTCGCGCTCGGGCACCACACAAGACAAGGTGGACGCCATCGCCCGGCACAACCCGCATGTGCTGCTGGCCCGCTGCGACCAGCGCGGCTATGGCCTGGCAGACATCACACCCACACGCTGGACCACCACCCTGCGCGCGCTGGACGACCCGCTGCGCGCGGACAGTGCCGCCGCCACGCTCGCCCGCTTTGTGGTGGAAGACGGGCGGCCCGGGCCCAAGCCAGCATGACGGCTGCTTGAATGCTATGCTATTTATAGCTATTAGCGCTTTATGGATAAGCGCTAGAGGCTAAAAACATCCAAATTTTCGGAGCCTGTAGCGCGATGTAACGCCCCGGCGTCGCTCCGGCTGGTCCGCGTACCATGGCCACTTCTTCGCCCCTTCGCTTCTCGCCACCCAGGAGTTGTCCATGCCCAAAACCACCACACACCCCCTGCCCTCCCCTCGTGCCATCACCTTCAGCCTGAGCCTGCTGGCCTCGGCCGTGCTGCTGGCAGGCTGCGCCAGCGCCCCGTCACAGTTCGCCTACACCGTGCCCGCCCAGCCCGAAGGCTCGTCCGGCTACACCGAAAAGCCCGGCTGGGCCACCGAGAAATTTGCCGTGGCCGCCGCCAACCCGCTGGCCACGGATGCGGGCTACCAGATCCTCAAGGCCGGGGGTTCCGCCATCGACGCAGCCATTGCCGTGCAGATGGTGCTGACCCTGGTGGAGCCGCAATCGAGCGGCATCGGCGGCGGCGCCTTCCTGCTGCACAGCACCGGCAAAACCGTGGAGGCCTACGACGGCCGCGAGACTGCCCCCGCCGCTGCGGACGAAAAACTCTTTCTCGGCGCCGACGGCAAACCCGTGCAGTTCTACGATGGCGTGGTGGGCGGCCGCTCGGTCGGCGTGCCCGGCACCGTGCGCATGCTGGAGATGGCGCACAAGCAGCACGGCAAGCTGCCCTGGGCCACGCTGTTCCAACCCGCCATCACCCTGGCCGAAGGCGGCTTCAAAATCAGCGCACGGCTCAACACCCTGGTCAAGGCCGACCAGCACCTCAAGAAGGACCCGGTGGCTGCCGCCTATTTCTACAAGGCCGACGGCGACGCACGCGATGTGGGTGTGAACCTGCGCAACCCCGAGCTGGCCGCCGTGCTGCGCAAGATTGCCGTCGAAGGCAGCAGGGCCTTGCACGAAGGCGAAATCGCCCAGGCCATCGTGGACAAGGTGCAAAAACACCCCACCAACCCCGGCAAACTCAGCATGGCCGACCTGGCCGGCTACCAGCCCAAGAAGCGCGAAGCGCTGTGCCACGACTACCAGGTGCAGGCCAAAGACTTCCGCATCTGCGGCTTCCCGCCGCCCAGCTCGGGCGCCATTGCCATCGGGCAGATCCTGGGCATCCTGAAAAACACCGACGCTGCCGCCAAGCCCCTGCAAGACGGCATTCCATCGGCCGACTGGCTGCACCTGTACACCGAGGCCGCCCGCCTGGCCTTTGCCGACCGCGCGCTCTACGTGGCCGACCCTGACTTTGTACAGCCCCCCGGCGGCAGCTGGACCAGCCTGATCGCCCCCGCCTACCTGGCCGAACGCGCCAAGCTCATCGGCACGCAAAGCATGAAGGTCGCCCAGCCCGGCAACCCGGCCGCCGTGAAGACCAGCTACGCCCCCATGCCCGACCAGCCCGAGTACGGCACCAGCCACATCAGCATCGTCGATGCCTTTGGCAACGCCGTGGCCATGACCACCACCATCGAAGACCAATTCGGCGCACGGCAAATGGTCAAAGGCTTTTTGCTGAACAACGAGCTGACCGACTTCAGCTTTGCCCCCACCGACGCCCAAGGCCAGCCCATTGCCAACCGCGTGCAGCCCGGCAAACGCCCCCGCTCGTCCATGGCCCCCACCCTCGTGTTCGACAAGGCCACCGGCGAGCTGCTGATGAGCGGCGGCAGCCCCGGTGGCGCGGCCATCATCCACTACACCGCCAAGACGCTCTACGGCGTGCTCAACTGGGGCCTGATGCCCCAGCAGGCCATCAACCTGCCCAACTTCGGCTCGATGAACGGCCCCACACTGCTGGAAGAAAAGCGCTTCCCCGCCGCCACGGTGGAAGCCTTGCGCGCCCGCGGCGCCGAGGTGCGTGAGATGAATATGACGAGCGGGTTGCAGGCCATCACGCGCGGGCAGGCGCATGGGAAGAAGCTGTGGATGGGCGGGGCCGACCCCAGGCGTGAGGGGGTGGTGATGGGGGATTGAGCGGCATCGTCTGACCTGGGTCCTTCAACCAGAGTCAAATCGGCCGCCTGCGCTTATCCATAAAGCGCTGGTAGCTATTAATTGAGGAGCGCCGCTGGCGGCGCGGCCGGTCACCGCGCTACAGTCCTGCCCATGGACCTGAGAAGCCTGCGCTATTTCATCGCCGTGATCGAAGCCGGCAGCCTCTCGCGCGCGGCAGGCAGCCTCTACATTGCGCAGCCCGCGCTCACGGCACAGATCAAAAAGCTGGAGTCGGAGCTGGGCGCGCAGCTGCTGGAGCGCTCCCACGCGGGCGTAACCCCCACGCAACCCGGCGTTCAGCTGTACCAGGACGCGCGGCGCCTGCTCAGCGATGCGGCGGCCATGCGCGAGCGCATCCAGCGCCTGCCCCAGGGGCCTGAAGGCTCGGTCACCATCGCCGTGCCGTTTCTGCTGTCGTCGCTGCTCATGGGCCCGCTGCTTGCGCACCTGAAGGACACCCATCCGCGCATCCGCGTGTTCGTGCTCGATGACCTCAGCCTCATGGTCAAGAAAGCCATGCTCGACCGGCGCGCAGACATCGGCATCCTGGTCGACACACCCCATGTCGAGGGCCTGGCGTGCCGGCCCTTCGCGCGCGAGTCCATGTATTTCTGCGGGCATGATGCGAGCGGCCGCGTGCGTGCGCTGCTGCAAAGCCCTTCGGCGTCTACACCATCCGCGCGCCCCGATATCGACTTCGCAGCTGCCGCAGAGCAGCCCCTGGTGCTGCAGTCGCGCCGCTACTCGATCCGCCAGCAGGTGGAAGACGCTGCGGCCCAGCGCGGCACTGCGTTGAACATCGTGCACGAACACGACTCGGCCCGTGTGATCCGCTCGCTCTACGCCTGCGGCGCGGGCTTCACCTTCACGCCTGCTTGCGCCATGGGTGACACGCCCGCCATAGGTACGGACTGGCTGGTCGCACGCGTGGTGAACCCGCAGATGACCCGCGCCTACACCCTGGCCACGGCGCCCGGACGGGACGGAGACGCTGGCGGCGATGGCGTGATGCTCGCTGTAGTGCAAGCCTTGACCGAGGTTGCACAGCGCCTGGTGTCCACAGGCCGATGGGACGCCGAAGTTGCCGACGACCCTGGCCCTGGGCGCGACAACCATCAACCGGATTAGCCATCAACCTGACTAGCCATCAATCGGATTGATGGCCACCGATCAGCAATCGGTATTTCCCTGATACCCCGTCTTCTGGAACAGTGACCCCATGCCCCCCGCTCGACGGGGTCTGTGTTTCAGGAGACAGCCATTACCACCTCGCCCCCCATTTCCCCGTGCGTGGTCGCCAACGTCGGCGCCCTCGTGGCGCGCAGCGCCCGTGCCCATGCCCGCCGCATGGCGGTCAAGAGCCCTGCGCGCAGCATCACCTACGCCGATCTGGAGCAGCGCTCGAACCGCCTGGCCAACGCCTTGCTGGGCCTGGGCCTGCAGCGCGGCGACCGCGTGGGCATCTACCTGCCCAACTGTGTCGAGGGGGTCGAGATCGAGATCGCCTGCTACAAGGCCGGGCTGATCAAGGCGCCGTTCAACGCCCGGCTCTCGCCCACCGAGGTCGGCGCCATTGCCGCCAACAGCGGCGCGGCGCTGATCGTGACCACCACCGAACGCGCCGAGACCATCCGCCCGCATGTGGCGCAAAGCATGCCCGACGCCATGCCCCAGCTGCTGCTGACCGACGATGCGGGCCCCGCAGGCTACGAAGCGGCACTGGCCCAGGCCAGCGACTCGTTCACCCCGGTGGCCGTTTTCGAGGACGAAGTCGCCGTGCTGCACTACACCTCGGGCTCTTCGGGTGTGCTCAAGGCGGCCATGCAGACCTTCGGCAACCGCCTTGCGCAGCTGCGCAAGTTCCTCACCCGCTCGGACGGGCAGCAGCCCGGCCACATCCTGGGGCTGGTGGGCCCGATCACCCACGCATCGGGCATGCAGATGGTGCCAGCGCTGTGCCAGGGGGTCACCATCCGCCTGTTCAACGGCTTCGAGCCCCCGCGCTTCATCGCCGACATGCGCGCCGACCGGGTGACCCACACCTTCATGGTGCCCACCATGATCAACATGCTGCTGACCGAGCTGGAGGGCCAGTACCGCCCCCTGCCCGACCTGCTGCGCCTGGGCTACGGCGCCGCCCCCATGGCGCCCGCGCGCATCCTGCAGGCCATGGATGTGTTCGGCCCCATCCTGCAGCAAGGCTATGGCGCGGGCGAGACGACCTCGGGCGTGTGTGGCCTGTCGGTGGAAGACCATCTGTTTGCCCGCGCCGCGCGGCCAGAGCGGCTGGCATCGTGCGGACGCCCGTTTCTGGAATGCGATGTGCAGATCCTGGGCGACGACGGCCAGCCCGTGGCCACCGGCGAGATCGGCGAGATCGTGGTGCGTGGCGACGACATCTTTGCGGGCTACTGGCGCGCCCCCGAGCTGACGGCCGAGGTGCTGAAGGACGGCGCTTACCACACGGGCGACCTGGCCCGCATGGATGACGAGGGCTACGTCTACATCGTGGACCGCAAGAAGGACATGGTGATCAGCGGCGGCTTCAACGTGTACCCGTCGGAGGTCGAGGCCGTGCTGTGCCAGCACGACGCCATTGCCGATGCCTGCGTGTTCGCCGTACCCGATGACAAATGGGGCGAGGCCGTGGCCGCGCACGTGGTGCTCAAGCCCGGCCGTGCGGCCGGTGCCGACACCACCGCTGCGATCGACGCGTTCTGCGCCCAGCACCTGGGCGGGTTCAAGCGGCCCCGGCGCATCGAGTTCGTCACCACCCTGCCCAAGAACCCCAATGGCAAGGTGATGCGCCGCGCCGTACAGGCCCCGTACTGGGAAGGGCGTGGGCGGATGGTGAATTAGAGGGCATCCCCCTGAGCGGCTTTGCCGCTTCCCCTTTCTCTCTTAGCGCTTCGCGCTGCGGGAAGGGGGACGACGCCCTCGCTGCGGGGCGGCCCTTGCTCGGCGCCCCTGGCACAGGGCGCGCCAGTTTCCAGCGGCAGCAGGTAGCCGCCAACCACAAGGAATACCGACCATGAACAACGACATCACATCCCCCCTCCCCGCGCCGCTGTTTCCCGGCATGCCTTTTGAAGGCTCGCCACAGGCGGCCGAACTGATCGCGCGCATCAACGAGTTTCTGTATGGCGAGCTGGCGGCGCTGGCGCGCGAGCATGGCATCGACCACGAGAACGCGCCCGACAAGGCCTTGCTGCAGCAGGTGTGGAAACGCTCGCACGCTTTAGGCTTTTACGGCATGACGCTGCCGCAGAAGATGGGCGGCCTGGGCCTGTCCACGCTGGACCATGTGCTGGTCAAAGAAGCCATCTACGCCAGCGGCTCGCCGTTCGCTCCCCATGTGTTTGGCGAGCTGAGTGGCCCGCCACGCGTGGGCGCGCTGGCGCGCATGGCCACGCCGCACCAGATGCAGCAGTTCATCCTGCCGGTCGCGCGTGCCGAAATGGCCATCTGCTTCGCACTGACCGAGGCCGAGGCTGGATCGGACGCTGGCAACGTGCAGACACGCGCCGTGCGCGAGGGCGACGACTACGTGATCACGGGCACCAAGCGCTTCATCTCGGGCTCGCCGTTTGCCGACTACGCGGTGCTGATGGCGTCCACCGCCACACACGTCGACCCCGACCCGAAAAAGCGCGAGGTCACGGCCTTCTTTGTGGACCTGCATGCACCCGGCGTGCGTGTGGAGTCGGGCTACAAGACCATGGCCGGCCAGACGAGCACGGGCAACATCGTGCTGGACGGAGCGCGCGTGCCCGCCGCCAACCTGATCGGCGAGCCCGGTCGCGGCCTGGCGCTGGCGCTGGGCCGCATCAGCGTGAACCGCTTGCTGCACTGCCCGGCCATGCTGGGCCTGGCGCAGGTGGCGCTGCGCGATGCACGCGACTACGCGCAGCAGCGCCACCAGTTCGGCCGCGCCATCGGGCAGTTCCAGGCCATCCAGCACATGCTGGCCGACATGGCGACCGACTGGGCCGCCGCGCGCGGGCTGATGCTGGCCACGGCCCGCGCCATCGACGCGGGCGCCGAGCCACGCGCCGAATCGTCCATGGCCAAGCTGTTCTGCTCGGAGGCAGCCTTCCGCATTGCCGACCGAGCGGTGCAGATCCACGGCGGCGAGGGCATCGTGCAAGGCCGTCGCGTGGAGTTCCTGTTCCGCATGCTGCGCATGTACCGCGTGCTCACCGGCACGAGCGAGATCCAGCGCAACACCATCGCGAAAGAGCTTTTGGCATCCCCCTGAGCGGCTACGCCGCCCACCGCGCGCCAAAACAACCCTCATAGAAAATGACAAGGAGACAAGACATGACCAAGCAACCCATCCCCCACCTGCGCCGCCGCGCACTGATCGCTGCGGGCTTGCTGCCGCTGCTGGCCGGCGCCCCCGCGCTGGCCACCGAGGCATGGCCTGCGCGCCCCATCAAATGGGTCGTTCCCTACCTCGCGGGCACGGGCCCGGACACCACGGCCCGCATCGTGGCCGAGGCCGTGTCGAAGGAGCTGGGCCAGCCCGTGGTCATCGAGAACAAGGGCGGCGCAGGCGGCAACCTGGGTGCGCGCCAGGCGGCCAAGGCGGCGCCGGACGGCTACACCTGGGTCTACGCCGGGTCGCCCATGGCGGCCAGCATGCGCATGTACAAACAGCCGGGCTACGACGCACTCAAGGACTTTCGCCATGTGATCGGGCTCACCAGTTCAGACACGGTGGTCATCGTCAACGCGCAAAGCGACATCCGCAGCTTGGCCGACCTGCTCGCGCGCCTGCGTGCGCAGCCCGGCAAGCTGGACTACGCCTCGGGCGGTGTCGGCACGCCCTCGCACCTGGGGGTGGAGATGGTGCTCAGCGTCAGCCAGGCGCAGGCCACGCATGTGCCGTACAAGGGCGCGTCGGAAATCGTCAACGCGGTGCTGGGCCAGCAGGTGGCCTTTGGCGCACCCATCACTGCGGTGGCGTACTCCAACATCGTGGCGGGCAAGCTGCGCCCGCTGGCCGTGACGGGACCCGCGCGCAACCCCAAGCTGCCCACCGTGCCCACGCTGGCCGAGGCGGGGCTACCGGGCGTGGAGCTGACCTCGTGGGGCGGCGTCTCCGTGCCCACCGGCACACCCGATGCCATCGTCTCGCGCGTGCGTTCCGCATTCGAAGCCGCCCTGCGCCAGCCCGCCGTGGTGGCGGCGCTCGAAGAGCAAGGCGGCATGGTCCACCCGCAAGACAGCGAGACCTTCACACGTGCCTTCGGCAAGGAAATCGGCTTCACCGAGGCCATGATGAAGCGCATCAAGCTCGAACCGATGTGACGGCGCCGGGTATGCGCCAGCAGATGACTCGCTTCAATTTTGATAGCCGTCAGCGCATATCCATCAGGCGATGGGGCCATTTTTAATTCTCAAACAGTTAGCTTCTCCATGCGAACCCTCTCCCTGTGCGCGGCACTCGCCCTGCCGCTTTGGCTGGGCCTGGCCCCTGCAACCTTTGCCCAGGTGGCCGACGTCCGGCAGGACGCAACCGCCGCTACGCGTGCGCGCCAGACCACATCCCTGGGCACGCTGGACGTGAATGCGCCCGCCAGCTTTGAGGACGCTCGCCGGGGCCTGATCGCCACACCCAGCGGCCAGGTGCGCAACGCCCAGGGCCAGGTGGTGTGGGACTTCGACGCGCTGCGGTTTGCGCAGGGCGAGGCGCCGCCCACCGTCCACCCCAGCCTGTGGCGCCAGGCGCGCCTGAACCAGACGCCCGGCCTTTACCAGGTGCGCGAGGGCATCTGGCAGCTGCGCGGTTTCGATCTGGCCAACCTCACGCTCATCCAGGGCCGCACAGGCTGGATCGTGGTGGACCCGCTCACCACGCAGGAGACGGCGGCCGCCGCCCTCGCGTTCGCACGCCAGCACCTGGGCGCACAGCCGGTGTCGGGCCTGGTGTTCACGCACAGCCATGTGGACCACTTCGGCGGCGCCCTGGGCGTGCTGACCGCGCAGGACGCCCACGCGCGCGGCGTGCCCATCGTGGCGCCCGTGGGTTTCATGGAAGAGGCCACCAGCGAGAACGTGCTGCTCGGCCCCGCCATGTCGCGCCGCGCGGGCTTCATGTATGGCAGCCAGTTGCCACGCGATGCGCGCGGCGTGGTGGACAACGGCCTGGGCATGGCCGTGGCGGCCGGGCGCATCGGCATCCTGCCGCCCACGGTGCTCATCGACCAGCCCACACAGGCGCTCGACATCGACGGCGTGCGCTTCGTGTTCCACAACGTGCCCGGCTCCGAAGCCCCGGCCGAGATGGTCTTCGAGCTGCCCGACCTGCGCGCATTCGGCGCGGCCGAGCTGGTCTCGCAGACGCTGCACAACCTCTACACCCTGCGCGGCGCCAAGGTGCGCGATGCGCTGGCGTGGTCGCGCTACATCGACGGCGCCATTGCGCACGCCAGCCGTGCGGATGTGGTCTTTCTGCAGCATGGCTGGCCGGTGTGGGGCCGCGAGCGCATCGACACCTTCATGACCACGCAGCGCGACACCTACCGCTACCTGCACGACCAGACGGTGCGCCTGCTCAACGCCGGGCTGACCCCCGGCGAGATCGCCGAAGCCGTGCAACTGCCCTCCACGCTCGCGGCGCAATGGGCGTCGCGCGGGTACTACGGCACCGTCAAGCACAACGTGCGCGCGGTGGCCCAGTTCTATCTGGGCTGGTTCGACGCACACCCCGCCACGCTCGACCCGCTGCCGCCCGTGGAGGCCGCACGCCGCTACGTGGCCCTGGCGGGCGGTGCAGACGCTGCGGTGGCCGCCGCGCGCCAGGCCTACGACGCGGGCGACTACCGCTGGGCGGCTGAATTGCTGCGCCATGTGCTTCTGGGGGACAGCAACAACGCAGCGGCCAAGGACCTGATGGCGCGCAGCTTCGAGCAAATGGGCTACGCCGCTGAATCTGCGCCGTGGCGCAACTTCTACCTCACCGGCGCGCAGGAGCTGCGCCAGGGCCCAGCCCCACGCAACGCGTCGGCCCCGCGCTCTGCCGTGGCCGACATGCTCATGCAAACGCCCATCCCGCAGTTTCTGGACGTAATGGCCGCCTCGCTCAACGGCCCGCGCGCCGACGGCCTGCGCCTGGCCGTGGCGCTGCGCTTCACCGACGCGCGGGAAAACCACGGCCTGTGGATCGAGAATGCGGTGCTGCACCACCACCCGGGCACACCGCCCTGGCCAGCCGCCGCCACACTGGTGCTCACCAAACCCGCCTTTCTGCGCCTGATGAACGGCCAGGCCACGCCGCAAGAGCTGGCTACCGCCGGCGCGCTGCGCATCGAAGGCGACCCTGAGGCCCTGCGGCAGCTGATGGCGCTGCTGGACAAGCCAGCGCGCGACTTTCCGATCATGACACGGTGATGTGGATGAAAAGGGGCTCTTCTAGCGAATGCTAGTGATGCCTCTTTAATCGCGCCCCATGGCCCTGATCTTTAAGGTACGACGCCTTTGCGTCTGCCCCAGGAGAAGGCCATGCGACAGCAACAGATGACGCGCTTGATCCACAGCTTGCCCCAGCTGACGCACCACCAGCGCCAGCAACTGGCAAGCTCCCTGCAGGTGCTGCTCGATCACAGTCAAGCCATCGCCGTTGTAGAAGCGCACAGCGGCGGTTCCCGGGCTTGCCCGCATTGCAACAGTTCCCTGCTTGTCAAGAACGGCTCGGCCAATGGGCTTCAACGCTTCAAGTGCCGCCATTGCGCGCGCACCTTCAACGCCTTGACTGGAACACCGCTGGCGCGTTTGCATCTGCGGGACAAGTGGATGGGTCAGACACAAGCTTTGGGCGAAGGCCTCTCGCTCAATCAGGTGGCCCAGCGCCTGGGCGTGGCACAAAGCACCGCCTTTCGCTGGCGTCACCGCTTCCTGGCCTGCCCAAGCAACCAGCAGGCTCGCCAGCTTGTGGGCATTGCCGAGGCCGATGAGTCCTACTTCCTGGTCTCCTGCAAGGGTCAAAGAGGGTTGCTGCGCAAGGCCCGTCGCCGGGGAGGTAAAGCGCTGGCTGGCTGCAAGGGTTCGGAGTACACACCCGTACTGATGGCGCGAGACCGTGCGGGAGCAACGGTCAACCTCATCCTGGAGACGAACAAGGCCGTCAGTGTGCAAGCGGCACTCAAGCCCTTGTTGCCACCGGACACCATCCTGTGCACCGATGGCAGCGTCACTCTGGCCAGTGCAGCGCGGCTCTTGGGTGTGCAGCACCAGGCAGTGAACGTGAGCCGGGGCCAGCGGGTGAGCGGCCCCTGGCATGTGCAGAACGTCAATGCCTATGTCAGCAGGCTGCGCGGCTGGATGCAGCACTTCAAGGGCGTTGCAACGAAATACCTTGATTCGTACCTGGGGTGGTTCAGGTTGTTGGACCGATCAGGCCCGATGGGCCCACAGCCCGCGCTGGTGCTGGGTGCGGCCATGGGGAATCAAGACGTCACTAGCATTCGCTAGAAGAGCCTGAAAAGGCCTCCAGCGCCCGTATGCAAAGCGCTTTCCGCTCCTGAATCAGGAGCACCTGCAACACGAGAAAACCCAACGCCAGCCGGTCGTGCCCGCCCGGTGGGCCTGCGCTTCACTCGGCCAGCGGGCTGGGCGTTGTGTCGGTGCTGAAGCGGTTCTTGCCCGCCTGCTTGGCGGCGTACATCGCGGCATCGGCCTGCGCCAGCAGCGCTTCGGCATCGCTGCCGTGGCGCGGGTACAGCCCCGCCCCCACGCTGGCCGACACCTGTGCAACCGCACTATCCAGCACAAAAGGCTGCGCCATCGCGGACAGCACCTTGTCCGCCACAACCTCGCAGTCCTCCACCTGGTCGATGGCCGCCAGCACGATGCCGAACTCGTCCCCACCCAGCCGCGCCACAGTGTCTTCGGCGCGCACGCAGTCCTCCAGCCGCCGGGCGACCTGCTGCAGCAGCTGGTCGCCCGCTGCGTGGCCCCACTGATCGTTGACGGACTTGAAGCCGTCGAGGTCCACGTAGAGCACGGCGGCACGCCGTCCGTAGCGGCGGGCCGATTCGAGCACACGCGCAAAGCGGTCGTTGAACATCACGCGGTTGGGCAGGCCGGTGAGAGCGTCGTGCAGCGCGTCGTGCGACAGGCGCGTCTCCAGCTCCTTGTGCGCGCTGATGTCCTGCGTCACCACCACCAGGAAGTCCGGGCGGCCCTGCGCATCCTTGACCAGGCCCAGGGCCTCATACACCCACAACAGGCCGCCATCCTTGCGCCGGTAGGCCTTCTCCATCTCGGGCGATAACACGGGCGAGTGCGCCACCAGGCGCTGCGCCAGAAAGCGGCGCACGGCTTCGCGCTCGCCCTCATCGCTCAGCGCAAACAGGTCGCGCTGGCGCAGCTCCTGCAGCGAGTAGCCCAGCATGCGGCAGAACTTGTCGTTGGCCCGCAGGATGCGGCCCTCGGGCGTGATGTGGGCGATGCCCGTGGCCGCCTGGTGGAAGGTGGCGCGGAACAGCCCCTCGCTGGACGCGAGCGCATCGGCCACGGCCCGCTGGCGCGCCAGCACCACGATGAGCAGCGCGCCAAAACACAGCAGCGCCACGCTCGCGCCCGCAGCCAGGGCCAGGTAGCCCGCACGCCGCTGCATCACGGGTTCCAGCACTTCGCTGAAGGCCGAACCCACGGTCACCATCAGCGGATGGCCCACCATGCTGCGGTAGCTGAGGATGCGCGGCACACCGTCCACCGCACCGTGGGCGTCGATCAGATCGTCCTCGGGCGCTGCCGCCTGGCGCTGGAACCAGGGCAGGCTGCGCGCGTCGGCGCCAAAGCTCACCTTGCCGCCAGACTTTCGGCCCCGCACCACGCCATCCAGCCCGGTCAGCTCCAGCAGCCCCTGGGCGCCCAGGTCGGCCTGCCGGTAAAAGTCCGTGAAATTCGTCGGGTCCACCGACATCACCACCACGCCACCAAAGCGCCCGCCCTCCCTCACGATGCGCAGCGCCATCGGGATGCGCCACTGCCCCGACACACGGCCCAGCACGGGTTCGCTCACGAACAGCTCGTCGCGCTCGCTGCGCTGCAGCGCCTGGAAGAAACTGCGGTCGCTGTAGTTGACGGCTCCGGTCTCCTGGCTGCTGCTGACGATGTCGCCTTGCTCGTTGACCACGCTGATGATGGTGAACATGGGCTCACGGATCACGCCGCGCGCCACCCAGTCGCGCAAGTTGATGTCGGTTCCCTGCTGCAGGTACTGCTCGCGCACGAAGGCCGCCACCTGCTCGGCCGCCTTGAGGGTGCGGACCACCTGCTGCTCAAAGGCAATGGCCAGGTTGGCGTTGGACTGCATGGCCGAAGCAACGGCCTGTTCGCGCTCGAACGCCACACGCTGCAGCGTGACCAGCCACAGGCCCGCAACGGCCGCGATGCAGCCCAGCGCAATCGCCAGGCTCAGCGGCGTGGCGAGCCGATAGCGGCGGCGCGGCGCCCCGGCTTCAAGACGGTCGTCCGCGTCCGGTGGCCGCGTGGTGTCATCTTTTTGGTGCATGCCCCTCCCAATGTAACGGGGCATGTGCGGCAAGTCGACAACAGGATGGCCACCGGGCGCGGCCCACGCAAAAGGAACCCTACGCGAGCCGCGCCAGCACCTTGGGCAGGCTGGCCACCAGCATCGCCACGCCCGACAAGGTCAACATGCCCAGCACGATCTGCCGAAACCGCGCATCGCTGATACCGTGGTACAGCCGCGCTCCCAGCAGCACGGGCACCAGCATGGCGGGTACCACAATGGCCAGCAGTGGCAGCGCCTCGCGGGTGACCAGGCCGGTGGCCAGGTAGGTGATGAAGGTCACCAGCAGCATGGTCAGGTTGAAGTTCTGGATGATGGCGCGCTGCACGTCCTTGTCCAGACCGCGCAAGGTGCACCACAGGGTGGGCAGCACGCCGGTGAAGCCGCCCAGGCCACCCATCACCCCACCGGCCAGGCCCACCACCGCGTCGGCCACGCGGCCGCCCCGGGTAATGCGGGGCAGCTGTTTGGCCATCAGCATGGCTGGGCACCAAAGCACCAACAGCGTGCCCAGGATAACCTTGAACGCATCCATGTCCAGGCGGGGCAACACAGCCACGCCAATGGGGATGCCCGCCAGGCCGCCCAGCACAAAGGGCAGCAGGCGCGCCCGGTCAAAACCCCGGCGCACGGTGGCCGCTGCCACCAATTGGCCCGTGAGCGCGCCGCACACGGCCAGCACGGCGGCCAGGCGGGGTTCCAGTGTCCAGGCCCAGAACGACATGGCCACCATGCCAAAGCCGAAGCCCGACAGGCCCTGCACAAACCCGGCGGCCACGGCGCCCAGGGCTACGATCAACAGCACGGAATCCATTGCACCTCCACTGCTATCGGATGCGTTCAACAATCCGCTCACGCTGAGCTTGTCGGAGCGCTGCACAAGGCTTCGACGAACTCCGCCTGAACGGCTTCGGTAGATCGCAGACACGCAATTCGTTTTAAGGGGCTGCCGAGCCAGCCGGGTCCATTGTGCAGGTTGGTTCGCAGGCGCACTCGGGCACAGGAGCACCTTGGCCCGCACACACCCTGTCCATCAATACAACGTGGCTTGCTGGCGCGCGGGCAGTTCGCGGTCGTAGGTGGCGCCGTCAAACCGGCCCTGCGTGATGGACGCGAGAATGGCGCCGGGGGTCGGCACCGTGCGCGGGGTGCCAGGCGGTACAGCGCTCCACAGGCGCGAGCGCTGTATGGCGCGGGCGCACTGGAAGTACACGGCTTGCACATCAACGACGATCACGCATTTGGGCGACTGGCCGTTGACCACGAACCGCACCAGCAGGTCGGGCGCCACGCTGATGCGCGCGTGGCCGTTGACGCGCAGGGTTTCGCCCACGCCGGGGATGAGAAACAGCAGCGCCACGCGCGGGTCTGCCACGATGTTGCGCAGGCTGTCGGCGCGGTTGTTGCCGCGGCGCTCGGGCAGGAGCAGAGTCTTATCGTCCTGCAGCTGCACAAAGCCCGCCGGGTCACCACGCGGCGAGGCGTCCAGCCCGCCAGGGCCGGTGGTGGCCAGCACGGCAAAGGGCGACGCCGCGATCATGGCGCGGTAGGCGGGGTGCACATACGGGAGCTCTTTGTGGACGGAGGCGTCGCTGAGTGGGCCCAGCAAGGCCTCCAGGCGTGGCAGGGTGTCGATGGCATGCTCGTCGCGGGTGGGGGTCATGGCGGTAGCTTCCTTGGGGTAGGGTGGCAAGGGAACGGCCATGGTGCGGCAGGCCCGCCGCCCCGACAAACGACTTTGCGGCAGGTCACGCGTGCAAAAAGCGCACACATGGAGTCCGGCATTGGGAGTGCCGTGCCAGGGGCGGTGCGCAATCCGGCCCGTAGGCAAGACACGCGCCGCTCCTTTGTTCAGCGTGCGGGACGCAGCTTGACGCCGGGGAAATCCACCGGCACCGCGAGCGCCACGTTCACGTAGTTGGTAAACAGGTTGAGCGCCACATGGCCCACGATCTCGACGATGTGCTCGTCGCTCCAGCCGTGGTCGCGCAGCGCCTGCACATCGGTGGCATCCACCTGGCCACGTTCATTGACCAGCTTCAGCGCAAAGCGCAGCACGGCGGCGGTGCGCGGGTCGGCGGATTCGCCCGACTGCGCGGCGGCCAAATCGTCGCCGCTCACGCCTGCCTTGCGGCCCAGTGCGGTGTGGGCGGCCAGGCAGTAGTCGCAGGCATTGCGGTTGGCTACGGCCACGGCGATCTGCTCGCCCAGTGCGGCACCGATCACGCCACCACCCAGCGCACCAAAGGCGGCCCACATGCTTTGCAGCGCGGCGGGAGAGTTGGCCACCGCGCGGAACATGTTGGGAGTGGCACCGAAAGCGCCGTGGATCTGGTCGAGCACGGTGCGCACGGAGCCGGCGGCGGCGGTGCGGTCAACGAGGGGGACGCGGGCAACGGAGGAGGAGCTAGCGGACATGGTGTGGATTTCCTTGAAGGTCATGAAAGACGGTTTGGTTTAAAGGGCCGGTGCTTGGTTAAGGGGTTAAGCACCGGGTGCCTGTTCTCAGCACCCCTTCAGTGTCCAGCGTCAGCCCGTACCATTGGGCACATAAAATCCACCATTCATACCTAATCATCCAAAATCACCATGAATGCCCGCGACACTTGCACCACGCCTCTGCCAACGCAGGCACCCGCTCCGTTTGACCGGCTGTCGTCGCTGCTGGAGCGCTTTCGGGTGCGCGCCCACCTGTTCCACAGCGGCCCGCTGTGCGGCGTGACCCACTTTGCGGCGGCGCCCGGGCGCGGGTTTCTGCATGTGCTGCGCCGTGGCGAGATGGTGGTGACGCACCAGCCCCAGGCGGGGCCACCGGAGCGGCTGGAGGTAGCTGAGCCCAGCCTGCTCTTCTACGCCCGACCGCTGGAGCATTTTTTTCACAACGCGCCCACGGAGGGCTCGGACTTCACCTGCGCGGCGCTGGACTTTGACGGTGGTGCCAGTCACCCGCTGGCCCGCGCCCTGCCCCCGCTGGTGCTGCTGCCCCTGGGCAAGGTGGACGGGCTGCAGCAGTCCCTGGACCTGCTGTTTGCCGAAACCGACCGCCTGCGCTGCGGCCACCGCGTGCTGGCCGACCGGCTGTTCGAAGTGGTGCTGCTGCAACTGCTGCGCTGGCTGCTGGACCACCCTGAGCAGGCGCACATGCCGCCCGGCCTGCTCACGGGTCTCGCCGACCCTGCCCTGGCCCGCGCCCTCACCGCCTTGCACGATGCGCCGGGCCAGCCATGGAGCCTGGCGCAGATGGCGCAGCAGGCAGGCATGTCGCGCAGTGCGTTTGCGGCCCGCTTCAAGGCGGTGGTGGGCGACACCCCCGCCGACTACCTGGCGCACTGGCGGCTGACGCTGGCACAGGCCCATCTGCGCGGCGGACGGTCGTTGAAGTCGATTGCCAACGAGCTGGGTTACGCCAACCCCTCGGCGCTGTCGCGCGTGTTTGCGCAGAAGGTGGGCATGTCGCCACGGGTCTGGCTGGAGGGCCTTGCAGCATAGCTAGCTAAGCCGCCACCTCCTCTGCCCGGCTGGACGCGCGGCCCACGGGCCGCCACAATTTCCTGCGCCGGCTGCGCAGCGCCAGGATTTTGATAAAAACGGCTCTCTTCCATTTCGGGTGGAACGCCACATTCCCCACCAGAGCCATGGTCAGGCCCTTGCTTTTCGCAAAGGACTGCCTGGCAGGTGAGTGAGCTTGCCAGCAATCAAGAACGCCATGGCGATGAAGTGATCGGTGGTGCCATAGCCACGCGCCTTGGCCTTAGCTGCTTGCAACAGTGAGTTCACCGCCTCCACATAGCCGGTGTGCAGATGAGAAGCATCAAACGCCTGGAGTATTCCCGCCCAGTGTTGCTGGATGGTCTTGGCCAAGTCCTTGAAGGGCTGCAAGCGGCTGCGTTGCGCCCAGTGCAGCCATTTCTTGAGTGCCTGTGCACTGCTGGCGGCATCCGCGTCTGAGTTCCTGTAAACATCGCGCAGCGCCTCCTTCATCCGCCACGCCCTGGCGGTCTTCAATCGGGTGCGAGGCAGCCAATCCATCTTTGCCTGCTCTTTGTCCGTCCACTTGGCTTTGTCCTTGAGCCAGCACCAACGGGTCTTCTTGAGCCAGCGCTCGCCCCGGGCCTCTTCCCGCCGCACTGCGTCCACTGCCCGGTTGGCCATCTGCACCACATGAAAGCCATCAAAGGCAATGGCCGCCTGGGGCAAGTGCTGGCCTGCTCCTGCGATAAAGGCCTTGGACATGTCCATGCACACCACCTGGATGGCTTCGGGCCTGCCTTGGTGGCTCTTGAGGTCCGCCGCAAAGCGCTGCACGGTGCTGGCATCCTTGCCGGGTGTGGCGTAGATCAGTCGCGCCCGCTCAAGATCGTGCACCAGGGTGATGTAGCTGTGGCCTTTGGCGCAGCTGGTCTCATCGATACCGATGACCGCCACACCCGCGTAGCTCTCCTTGGCGCGCGCCAAGCTGACATGGGCATCGATCTGGCGCCACAAGGCGTTGTCCGCACAGCGCAGGATGCGTGCACACGCGGCCACCGGCATCTCACGGGCCAGCGTCAGAGCCAGAGCCTCGAACATGAGCGTGAAGCGGCTGCCCTCTCGCGCCCAGGGAACACTCAGCTGGGTCGTAGAGCTGCAGGCGCTGCATGACACGCGAGGCAGCGCGCAGTGCACGTAGGCTTCGAACTGAAAGAAATCAAGATGCCGCCAGCTGCGCTGGCGGTGGTCATGCAGTTTCTGCTCAGCTGCGGCGCAAACGGGGCAGGCGGCACTGCCCGATTGCCAGACCACGTACAGGTCGATGCGGCTGCGCTCGACATCCAGTGCAACACGCTCCACAGCCCAGGGCGCGGCCAGCCCCAACGCTTGGCAGAACAACGCTTCTTGCATCGGGAGGGCTCCTGTTCAGGGGGTGTCAATGGATTTATTTGAACTGTAGTGTTCCACCCGAAACGGAAGAGAGCCATAAAAACAGGCCCTGGCGCTTATCCTGATTGCGCAAACAGCTATTTAATTGATAGCAAAGCTCTGCAAATTAATCAGCCGCTGGAAAGGACTCACACCATGAACGCCGCTCTCACCCAACTGGCAACCGACTGCGGGCTGGCCAGCGACGCCCACACCCCGCTGCGCCTGGCCTTTGGCCTGGCCTGTGTGCAGCGCGTGCGCCATCTGCTGGAAGATCCGGAGGCCATCGCTGGCCTCGACGTGCTGGCCGCGTTCACGGCGGGCACGGTGGATGCGGCCACTTTGACCAACGCAGCAGAGCGGCTGAAAGCGGTGGCCTCGCACCACCGGGGCTCGCAGTCGCTGGACGGGTCGGCCCATGCCGCCGTGTCGGCCACCTACGCTGTGGCCAACGCGCTGGCGGGCCGGGCGCTGGAGGCCGCCAGCTACGCGGCCTATGCCACGGTGTATGCCTATGGCGGGTATGCGGTGCAAGACCTCTCGGCGTTTGAGCCGGAGCACCAGTGGCAGGTGCAGGCGCTGCAGCGGCTGCTGGACGATGCGGCGACCCAGCGGTCGGCGAGGCCCCTTGCCGCCAGCCAGCCCTGCGCATGAGCCGCCAGCAGGTTCTCGCCGCGCTGGCCGCCCCGCTGCGTGCGATCCTGGAGGCCGAACTGGCGCAGGGCAACGTTATCGACGAGGTGGCGGACTGGCCGCCCCGGTGCGAGTTGCTCGTGATCCTGCGCCGCCCTTTCGCGAAGGCCTACCCGACCGGGCCTGGCGTGGAGTTCACCGCCATCGAAGACCGGCACTACTGGAAGTCCGAATACAACCTCGATGGCGGCCGGCAGACGCTGGCGTGCGGTTTTGGCTGAGCCGGGTGATCAGACGTTGATGGCGGCCGCCGAGCCGGCCTGCTTGCGCAGCTCGAACTTCTGGATCTTGCCGGTGCTGGTCTTGGGCAGCTCGCCAAACACCACGGCACGCGGCACCTTGAAGCCCGCCAGGTGCTTCTTGCAATGCGCCACGATGTCTTCGGGCGTGGTCTGCGCACCGGCCTTCAGCTCCACAAACGCGCAGGGCGTCTCGCCCCACTTGGGGTCGGGCTTGGCCACCACGGCAGCGGCCAGCACGTCGGGGTGGCGGTAGAGCACGTCTTCGACCTCGATGGACGAGATGTTCTCGCCGCCCGAGATGATGATGTCCTTGCTGCGGTCCTTGATCTTGATGTAGCCGTCGGGGTACTGCACGGCCAGGTCGCCGCTGTGGAACCAGCCGCCCGCAAAGGCCTCGTCGGTGGCCTTGGGGTTCTTGAGGTAGCCCTTCATGGCGATGTTGCCCTTGAACATGATCTCGCCCATGGTTTCGCCGTCCTGCGGCACGGGCAGCATGGTCTCGGGGTCGAGCACGCGCACATCGCGCTCCAGGTGGTAGCGCACGCCCTGGCGGGCGTTGAGGCGGGCGCGCTCGCCGATGTCGAGCTGATCCCAGGCTTCGTGTTTGGCACACACGGTGGCGGGGCCATACACCTCGGTCAGGCCGTACACATGGGTCAGGTCGAACCCCATTTTCTCCATGCCCTCGATCATCGAGGCCGGTGGCGCGGCGCCCGCCACCATGGCCTTGACGCCTGCGGGGATGCCCACCTTCATCGCGTCGGGCGCGTTGACCAGCAGGCCGTGCACGATGGGCGCGCCGCAGTAGTGGGTGACGCCGTGGTTGCGGATGGCGTCGAAAATGGCCTGCGCGTCCACGCGGCGCAGGCACACGTTGACGGCTGCACGCGCTGCCACCGTCCACGGAAAACACCAGCCGTTGCAATGGAACATGGGCAGCGTCCACAGGTAGACGGCGTGTTTGGGCATGTCCCACTCCAGCACGTTGCTGATGGCGTTGGTGGCCGCACCCCGGTGGTGGTAGACCACGCCTTTGGGGTTGCCGGTGGTGCCTGATGTGTAGTTGAGCGCAATCGCATCCCACTCGTCGGCGGGCAGGCTCCAGGCAAAGGCCGCATCGCCGCTGGCCACAAAGGCTTCGTAGTCGGTGCCGCCCAGGCTTTGCACGGCGGGGCCGTAGAGCGCGTCCTGCACCTCGATCACGCGGATGGGGGTAGTGCCCGTGCGCAGGGCCAGTGCCTTGGCCATGGTGCCGGTGAACTCCGCGTCCACGATGACGGCCTTGGCCTCGCCGTGGTCGAGCATGAAGGCGATGGCCTCCGGGTCGAGCCGGGTGTTGAGGGTGTTGAGCACCGCGCCCGCCATGGGCACGCCAAAGTGCGCCTCCACCATGGGTGGGGTGTTGGGCAGCATCACGGCCACGGTGTCGTTCTTACCAATGCCGGCCTGGGTCAGCGCGCTGGCCAGCTGGCGGCAGCGCGCGTAGGTCTGTGCCCAGGTCTGGCGCAGCGTGCCGTGCACGATGGCCAGACGGTCGGGGTAGACCTCGGCCGTGCGTTCGATGAACGACAGGGGGGACAGGGCAGCGAAGTTGGCTTCGGTGCGGGGCAGGTGCTGGTCAAAGATGGAGGTCATGGGTCGGTGCTGAGAGGTAAACAGAACGCAGCCTACCGCCCCAGGCTGACTCAAACCCTTCGGCGGCGACTCTGCTTGATACGGTACATCGCCGCGTCGGCGCTGGCCAGCAGCGTGTGCGCGTCCTGCGCGTCGCGCGGGAACAGACTCACGCCGATGCTGGCTCGCACCGGGAAGGGCTGGCCTTCGATGTCGAGCGGAGACTCGAAGGCCTGCTCCAGCTTGGCAGCGATCTGCAGGGCCGCATCTTCGGAATCCACGTTCTCGCACAACACGGTGAATTCGTCGCCCGCAAGCCGGGCCACGGTGTCGGCCTGGCGCACGGCGCCTACGATGGTGCGGGCCACGGCCTGCAGCACCAGGTCGCCCACGGCGTGCCCCCGCCCGTCATTGATGGCCTTGAAGTCATCCAGGTCCACAAACAGCAGCGCGCAGTCACGCCCGCTGCGGCGCGATAGCTCCAGCGCCTGCGCCAGGCGCTGCTCGAACATGCGGCGGTTGGGCAGGCCGGTGAGTGCGTCGTGGTGTGCCAGGTGGGCCATGGCATCGCGGCTGGCGTTGAGTTCGTTCATCTGGCGCAGGATCTGCTGCTCCATGTCTTGAAAGCTGCGCGCCAGCTCACCCACCTCGTCCTCGCGATCCACCGGCAGCACGCCGTGGGGACGGCCCTGCGGCAGTGCCTGCGTGGCACGCACCATGGCTTTGAGGGGCTGGGTGACCACGCGTGAAACCAACGCCGCCAGCACCACCCCCACGGCACTCAGCACCAGCAGGATCTTGAGGATGCTGTTGCCCAGGTTCACCACCTCGCCCTGGACCGCCGCCAGTGGTTGCGAGAGCCCCACCACCATAAACCGCTTTTCCTCCTCGCGCCCGAAGGGCATGCGTACGAACGAGAAGACGCGGGCCTCTTCGTCGTCAGTGCCCGGCAGGCTGAGCACCACCTCTTCCTGGTGGCCCCCGACCAGTGCGGCCACGGGCGCAAAGCTGTCCTGGATCAGGATGCGCTGGCCCCGGTCGAACCCGAAGGTCTGGCTGGCGTCCGGGTGCACCAGAAAATCGCCCCAGCGGTTGCTGAGGAAGAAACCATAAGGCGCGGGCAGCGCTGTGTTGAAGCTACGCAGGAAATGCTGCGCCGCCACACGCACCACCACCACGCCACGCACCTGGCCACCCCGCACCACGGGCGAAGCCATGCTGAACACGGGCAGCGGCTCGGCATCGGCTGCGCCTTCGTGGTTGATGCCGAACTCCGATACATAGACCTCGCCCGGCGCCAACGCCAGGGTTTCGAACACAAAGGGGAAATGGGCCTTCTCCTGCAGTTCGTCCTCGCTGGCGCGGACCCAGGCGTCGCCAGTCCGGTCGATGCGTACGAGCTCCAGGCCAAAGTCCTGCACGCCGATGAAGCGGATCTGCAGGTAGCTCGGGTGGGTGATCAAGCTGGCACGGAACACATCAGCCAGCACGTTCTTGTCCTGCTCTATGGCCGCCACACTGGCCAGAAAAGCCGTGTCGCGCGCCACGGTGCCAAAGCCGGCTTGCATGTGGCGCGCCAGCACCTGCGTGGTGGCCAGCAACGCCTGTTCGGCCCGCCCCTGCAGACGCGCGCGGCTGGAATCAAAGGTGTAGTAACCCGCAAGAATGGCCGCAAACACACTGAAGGACGCGAGCAGCATCCCCAGCCGAAGCGCAATGCCCCATTTCATGCGGGTTTTCATGGCTCAGAACCGGTTCGGTCGGTCGCCCGACAGGATGCGCTGCCACAGCTGCGCGCGGCGGGCCTCGTCCTCCACGGGCTCCAGCCACACAATAGCGCCTGCGGGGGCATCGCCCGACAGCGCGGGCGGCTCTTCGAGCGTGTTGGCCAGGCCCTGGCGCCGGGTCAGTTCGCGGCTGACGGAGGGGTCGAGCATGTAGTTGATCCAATCGGTGGCCAGCGCCACCTGGGTGGACCGGCGGGTGATGGCCCAGCAGTCCAGCCAGGCCAACGCCCCTTCGCGCGGTACCACGTAGCCCACATCCAGCCCCGCATCCCGCAACTGCTTGAGCTGCTGCTGGCCATAGTTGGCATGCATGACCGCAATGCGGTGTTTGCGAAACAGCTCCAGCGACTCTTCGGGAAGGCTGTAAAACGAGCGCACGTTGCGGCGCAGGGCCACCAGATCCCGCGCCAGCGGGCCAAACTGCGCGGCGGGGATATGGAACGGCGCCATCCCCCGGTACATCGCAGCCAGCGAAAAACCGTGGCTGCTGCCGTCAAATGCCAGCACGCGCCCGCGCCAGCGGGGGTCCCACAGCACGGCAATGGAGGCAGGCGGGGTAGTGATCTGCTGGCGGTCGTAGATCAGCCCCATCTCTGAATAGGTGTAGGGCATTGCATACACATCCGAACCCTGCGCAATGCCAGCGATGGCATGCAGTTGCCGAAAGCGCGGCAGTTGCCGCTCGGTGTTGGGGATGTTGTGCACGGGCAACGGTGCGAGCAGCCGGCGGGCCACCAGCCGCGCAATTTCGGCCGTATTGGCGGCCACCAGATCAAAACCGGCTCCCTGGGGGTTGGCCAGCTTGGCACGCAGCACATCGTCAGAGGCGACGGTGGTGATCTCCACCTTGGCGCCATGGCGCTTCTCGAAAACCGCCACGATATCGGGATCGGCATACCCGGGCCAGGACAGCACACGCAGCACCGGCGCCGCATGCGCTGCCGTGGGCCACAGGCCTGTTGCCACCAGCGGCAGCAGCACAGCCACATCCCGGCGCCGCAGCATGTGCTGCGCCGAGGTGCCTGCCCCACCCACCGCCTGGTGCCGCAACGTGACTGCCATGCCGAAAGCCCCGCTTCTGCAATATCTGGTAACAAATAGTTTACGCGGACAATACGGGGTGTGACGATCCCACAGTCTTTCATTCAGGAGTTGCTTGCCCGCGTCGATGTGGTCGACATCGTGGGCCGCTACGTGCCATTGAAGAAAGGTGGCGCTAATTTCATGGGGCTGTGCCCCTTCCACGGCGAAAAATCCCCCTCGTTCAGCGTCAGCCCCGCCAAGCAGTTCTACCACTGCTTTGGGTGTGGAAAGAACGGCAATGCCATCAGTTTCCTCATGGAACACGCGGGTATGGGGTTTGTCGAGGCGGTACAGGATCTGGCCCAGCAAGTGGGCCTGCAGGTACCGGACGACGACATCTCCCCACAGGAAAAAGAGCGCGCCGCCGCCGCCCGCCAAAAGCAGGCCACGCTGACCGATGTGCTCGAAAAAGCCGCCGACGCCTACCGACGCCACCTGCGCGAGTCACAGCGCGCTATCGGTTACTTCAAAGGCCGCGGCGTCTCGGGCACCGTGGCCAAGCGCTATGGCCTGGGCTACGCACCGGAGGGCTGGCGCAGCCTGGCCAGCGTGTTCCCGCAATACGACGACCCGCTGCTGGAAGAGAGCGGGTTGGTCATCGTCAACGACGAAGATGGCGGCAAGCGCTATGACCGGTTTCGCGACCGGGTGATGTTCCCCATCCGCAACGTCAAGGGCGAATGCATCGGCTTTGGCGGGCGGGTGTTGGGCGATGACAAGCCCAAGTACCTCAACTCACCCGAAACCCCGGTGTTTCACAAGGGGCGCGAACTGTATGGCCTTTTCGAGGCGCGCACCGCCATCCGCGAGCACGGCTACGCGCTGGTAACCGAAGGCTACATGGACGTGGTGGCGCTGGCGCAGCTGGGCTTTCCGAATGCGGTGGCCACGCTGGGCACGGCCTGCACACCTGAACATGTGCAAAAGCTTCTGCGCTTTACGGAATCGGTGGTGTTCAGCTTCGATGGCGACGCGGCAGGTCGGCGCGCTGCGCGCAAGGCACTCGACGGCGCCCTGCCCCACGCCACGGACACGCGCAGCATCAAATTCCTCTTCTTGCCTGCAGAGCATGACCCCGACAGCTTCATCCGCGCCAACGGCACGGACGCTTTTGCCCGGCACGTGAGCGAGGCCGTGCCGCTCAGCCGCTTCCTGGTTGAATCAGCAAGTGATGGCTGCGATCTGGCCACCGCCGAGGGCCGCGCCCACATGGCCAGCAACGCCCGCCCGCTGTGGACGGCACTGCCCGATGGCGTGCTCAAGCGCCAGGTGCTCAGCGATCTGGCGGACCTGACCCAGCTCAAGGCCCAGGACCTGGCCGACCTGTGGGGCCAGGCCACGTCGCGCGAGGCACCCCGGTCCTCTCACTCTGGCCACCCTGGCGCAGGCAGTGCGCCAGCCCGGCAGGCCCCGGCGGCCTACGATCACGAACCGCCGTCCTGGGACGCCCCGCCCGATGCCGGAGCGTGGCCGCCCCAAGGGGAACCGGCCGGAGGATATCCAGGCAGCTATAGCAATGGCAGCGGCTACGGCAACAACAGGCCCGCATTCCGCAAGGGTGGCGACTGGAAGAGCAACTGGAAGAAAAAGGACAAGGACTCCCCCTGGCCACCCCAGCCCCGCCTGCCACGCACCCCCACGGCCAGCCGAGCGGACCATGCTGCGCGCCTGCTGCTGTCGCACATGGCGTTTCTGGAGGAGCTGACCCACGACGACCACACCACCCTGTGCGCGCAGCCCGCCCCCCACGGCCCGCTGTTCAGCTGGCTGGAAGCGCAGTTTCATGAACATGGCCCCTTGGCCTGGGCTGTGCTGCGCGAAAGCCTGCGCGAGCACGAATGCGAAGCGCTGGCCGTCAAGGTGATGACGGGCTCGCACGCCCAGACCGAAGGCGCAATGCAGGAGCTGCGACTGGAACTGCGCGACCTGCTCAACCGCATGCAGATTGAGGACATCGAGGCACAGCAAAAGCTATTGATGCTCCAAGCGGCTGATGACCCGACGGCCCTGGAGCGTTACCGCGGCTTGGAACAAAAGCGCAGGGTTTTACTCGGCGTGGCTGCAAAGGCGGCTTGAAATCAGCGCCAAAGGTATAATGTAGGGTTAGTTATTGGCAAGAGCGACAGCAGCACCTCCGAGCCGGACCACCGTGACAAACGCGCACAACCGTCCAACCATCGCAAGGACTGCACACCAAATGATCGCCCAGACATCTTGCCCCTGAGGGCCTCCCCTCAAAGCGCAAAGCCCTCGTAGCTTTGCGTTGCCACCCGCGCCGGGACCTGAGGCGCTTGCGTTTTCTTTGTGTCCGTTTTTGATCCTGAGGTTGTTCCATGCCCGCTCAAAAGTCCGCGAAGCCACTCAAGTCTGCTCCAGGTACCGCCGCAAAGGCTGCCACCAAAACCGCTGCCAAAGCCCCGGCCAAGGCTGCTTCTCAAAAAGCTGCCGCCGCGCCCGCCCCGGTTGCCAAGAAAGTGAAAACTGTGCCTGTGAAAAGTTCTGCCGAGCTGACCAAAGCTGCCGATGAATTGCTGAAGAAAAAGCCTGCCCGCGCCAAGGCTGCAGCATCCGACGACGAAGAAACCCCGAAGAAGCGCCCAGGCCGCCCTGCCAAGGCCGCTGGTGCCGCCGAAGCCAAGGCCCCCGCCAAGCGCGGACGCAAGCCCAAGGCTGCGGCCGCTGGCGACGAAGGCGGTGACGACACCGACCTGTCCGACATCGAGGCCGACCTGGAAGGTGAAGTCGAAGAAACCACCGAAACCGCAGCCACGGTTGAGAAGGTCAAGCCGCTGCGCATGAAGATCAGCAAGGCGAAGGAACGCGCCTTGATGAAGGAATTCGGCCTGGACGAAACCGTCCTGTCCGAAGAGGACATGGCCAAGCGCCGTGCGCGCCTGAAGGCCCTGATCAAGCTGGGCAAGACGCGCGGCTACCTCACCCACGTTGAAATCAACGACCACTTGCCCGACAAGCTGGTCGATGCCGAAACCCTCGAAGCCGTCATCACCACGCTGAACGACCTGGGTGTGGCGGTGTACGAGCAGACGCCCGACGCCGAGGCGCTGATCATCACGGACAACGCCCCCGCAGGCGCCACCGAAGAAGAAGCCGAGGAAGCCGCTGAAGCCGCGCTGTCCACGGTGGACTCGGAGTTCGGCCGCACCACAGACCCGGTTCGCATGTACATGCGCGAAATGGGCACCGTAGAGCTACTGACCCGCGAAGGCGAAATCGAAATCGCCAAGCGCATCGAAGGCGGCTTGATGGCCATGATGGAGGCGATCAGCGCATCGCCCGCCACCATCGCCGAGATCCTGAACATGGGCGAAGACATCCGCGAAGGCAAGGTCGTGATCTCGACCATCGTGGACGGCTTCTCCAACCCCAACGAGGCCGACGACTATGTGGCCGAAGAAGACTTCGACGAATTCGACGAAGCCGATGACGACGACGGCAAGGGCGGCTCCAAGGCGCTGACCAAGAAGCTCGAAGAACTCAAGAAGCAGGCTCTGGAGCGCTTCGACAAGCTGCGCGAGCTGTTCGAAAAAGTGCATAAGGTGTACGACAAGGAAGGCTACGGCACCCCTGCGTACGTGAAGGCGCAGCAGGCCCTGTCGGCCGAGCTGATGACCATCCGCTTCACCGCCAAGACCATCGAAAAACTGTGCGACATGGTGCGTGGCCAGGTGGACGATGTGCGCAAGAAGGAACGCGAGCTGCGCCGCATCATCGTGGACAAGTGCGGCATGCCCCAAGAGACGTTCATCAAGGACTTCCCGCCCAACCTGCTGAACCTGCAGTGGGTCGAAAAGCAGGCCACTGCTGGCAAGCCCTGGTCGGCCGTGATTGCGCGCAACATCCCGCCCATCCAGGACCTGCAGCAAAAGCTGATGGACCTGCAGTCGCGCGTGGTGGTGCCACTGGCCGAGCTCAAGGGCATCAACAAGCGCATGAACGAAGGTGAAGCCACCTCGCGCGATGCCAAGAAGGAAATGATCGAGGCCAACCTGCGCCTCGTGATCTCGATTGCCAAGAAGTACACGAACCGTGGCCTGCAGTTCCTCGATCTGATCCAGGAAGGCAACATCGGCCTGATGAAGGCGGTGGACAAGTTCGAATACCGCCGTGGCTACAAGTTCTCGACGTATGCCACCTGGTGGATTCGCCAGGCCATCACCCGCTCGATCGCCGACCAGGCGCGCACCATCCGTATCCCGGTGCACATGATCGAGACGATCAACAAGATGAACCGCATCAGCCGCCAGCACTTGCAAGAGTTTGGTTTTGAGCCCGATGCGTCCATCCTGGCGGCCAAGATGGAGATTCCCGAGGACAAGATCCGCAAGATCATGAAGATCGCCAAAGAGCCGATCTCCATGGAAACGCCGATCGGGGACGACGACGACAGCCACCTGGGCGACTTCATCGAAGACGGCGCCAACACCGCCCCTATCGAAGCCGCCATGCAGGCCGGCCTGCGCGACGTGGTCAAGGACATCCTGGACGGCCTGACCCCGCGGGAAGCCAAGGTGCTGCGCATGCGCTTTGGTATCGAGATGACCAGCGACCACACGCTGGAAGAAGTGGGCAAGCAGTTTGACGTGACGCGCGAACGCATCCGCCAGATAGAAGCCAAGGCGCTGCGCAAGCTCAAGCACCCCAGCCGCTCGGACAAGCTGCGCAGCTTCATCGACTCGCTGTAATCCCTGCCCAGCCAGCGGCACACTGAACCCCAGCATTCGTTCAGTACAACGCCCTGCCCCGCAATTGCGGCGCAGGGCGTTTTTCATGGCCAATCCGTTGCGCAAGGCCCAGCGCGTTTACCCTGATACTCCCGACAGCAGACTGACAGCTTGGATGGTGACCATTGCCACCACGTCCAATCAAAAATTGGGAGACTTCCCTGCAGCGTTGCAAGCCGCCCTCTTGCGGCGAGGCTGCGCAGAGAAGCCGACCCTGCTGTCCGGTTGCGTGAAGGACATGCTTTTCACCCCCGCGTTTTCACGAGGTACCCCATGACCCCCCTCAGCCGCCGCAAGGCACTCGCACATGCTGCACTCGCCGCTACGGCGTGGACCGCTTTGACCCCGGCCGCGTGGGCGCAAGCCAGCACCACCGCAGCCCGCCCCACCGCCCCCAAGGCTCCCAAACTGGCGGGCACACTGCGCATCGTGATCCCGGCCAACCCCGGGGGCGGCTGGGACCAGACGGGCCGCGCGCTGGGAGCGGCCCTGGCTGCGGTGGGCGCGGCGGACCAGATCGAGTACGAGAACATTGGCGGCAAGGGCGGCACCATCGGCCTGGCCAAATACGCCGAAAAATACGGCAACGACCCCAACACCCTGCTGATGGGCGGCATGGTGATGGTGGGTGCCGTGGCGCTGCAAAAGCCCGCCGTGGACATGGGCCACATCCAGCCCATTGCCCGGCTCACCAGCGATTACCTGGTGGCAGCGGTAGCCGCCAAATCCCCCATCAAGAACACCAAGGACCTGGCCGATGCCATGCGCGCCGACCTGCGCGCCCTGCCGGTGGCGGGGGGCTCGGCCGGTGGGGTGGACCACATCTTCGCCGGGGTGCTGGCCCGTGCCTCCAAGGCCAAGCCGGAAGACCTGGTCTACAAACCCTTCCCCGGTGGCTCTGAGGTGGTGGACGCCCTGGTGTCGGGCAACGCGGCGGTGGGGCTGTCGGGCTACAGCGAATTCAGTGATGCGATAGCCGCAGGCAAACTGCGCGCCATCGGCGTGTCGTCCCGCCGCAGCGCCTTCGGCCTGCCCGCCTTCCGCGAGCAGGGGCTGGATGCCACCATGGCCAACTGGAGGGGCGTGTTCACCGGCAAAGGGGTGCCCAGCGCCCGCATGGCCGAGATGCTGGCCGCCGTGGAGGCCGCCACCGCCCATGAATCCTGGCTGCGCACGCTCAAAAGCAATCGCTGGGAACCCTCTTGGCTGACAGGCAAGGATTTGGCAGAGTTCATGGAACTGGACCTCACCACGGCACGGGTGATGGTGTACCTGCTCAAGCTGAAGGCATGAAGTGCAACAAGGCCTCTGTGCGGCTGCGGGGCGCCACCCTCGGGCCATACCGGTTTGAGGTTGCAGGCGACGTGCAGCAAGATGGAAAACCGAGATCAACCTTGGGAGCTGACCGATGAAAATGTCCAACCACTCCATCGGCGCACGCATGGCCACCGCACTGGGCCTGGTGCTCGCGCTCCTGCTGGGCGCTGCCCTGTTCGGCATTGCGGCGCTGTACCGCAGCCTGGGCACCTACGAGACCACGGTGCAGGAACGCGTGGCCCAGGAACGTGCAGTGAGCCGCATGGAAAACGAGTTCAAGACCCAGGTGCAGGAGTGGAAGAACACCCTGCTGCGGGGTGAGGATTCGCGCAAGCGCGAACTGCACTGGGCAGCGTTCCAGGCCAGTGAAAAGCGGGTGGCCGACGCCGCCAAGGCGCTGGAGCCGCAACTGACCGATGCGCAGGAAAAGGCGGCGCTGCAGAAATTCACCCAAGCCCACGCGCAGATGGCACAGGGCTACCGCAAGGGTTTTGAGGTGTTCCAGTCGCTCGGTTTTGTGCCCTCTGCGGGTGACGCAGACGTGGCCGACATCGACCAGGGCCCGGCCAAGCTGCTCACCGCACTGAGCGAGCAGGTGGCCGCCAGCAGCGCGACCATTGCAGAGCAGGCGGCCCTGAGCGCGCGGCGTGCGCTCATCAGCAGCCTGGTAGCGCTGGCACTGGTCACGGCCCTGGGCGGCTGTGCGGGCTGGCTGCTCACACGCTCGGTAGTGCGCCCGCTGCGGGTGGCGGTCTCGGTGGCCAACAAGGTGGCGGCCGGCGATCTGACCACCACCATCGAGGTCGATGGCAAGGACGAACCTGCTCGGCTGCTGGAAGCCCTGCGCACCATGCAGGAGAACCTGGAAAACGTGGTGTCGGGCGTGCGCAGCAACGCCGAGGGCGTGGCCAGTGCCAGCGCCGAGATTGCCCAAGGCAATGTGGACCTGAGCATGCGTACCGAAGAGCAGGCCTCGTCGCTGGACGAAACCACCTCTTCGATGCAGCAGCTGCAGGCCACCGTGCAGCAAAACGCCTCCAACGCCCAACGTGCCAGCGAGCTGGCCAAGAGCGGCGCATCGGTGGCCCAGCGCGGTGGCGACGTGGTAACGCAGATGGTGACGGTGGTTCAGGGCATTCAAGACAGCTCACGCCGCATTTCCGACATCATCGGCGTCATCGACAGCATCGCGTTTCAGACCAACATCCTGGCGCTCAATGCTGCCGTGGAAGCAGCACGCGCCGGCGAGCAAGGGCGCGGCTTTGCCGTGGTGGCCAGCGAGGTGCGCAACCTGGCCACCCGCAGTGCCAGCGCCGCGCGCGAGATCAAGGCGCTGATCCAGACCAGCGTGGAGCGCGTGCAGGCCGGCTCTGACCTCGCCCGCAACGCGGGCAGCACCATGGGTGAAGTCGTCTCGTCCATCCAGGGCGTGAGCGCGCTCATGGACGAAATCAGCCAGGCGAGCGCGGCCCAGACCGCCGACATGCTGCGCGTCACCCAGGCCATCGTGCGCATGGACGAAACCACCCAGCAAAACGCCGCCCTGGTGGAAGAAAGCGCCGCCGCCGCCGGCAGCCTGAGCGGCCAGGCCCGCCAGCTGGTGGAGGCCGTGGAGGTGTTCCGCCTGCGCCACCAGCAGCCGCAGCTTCAGAACCTTCACCACCACCCGGCAGGGCAGCGCGCCCTGACGGCACCGCAGGGCTGATGAATAGCTATAAAAAACATAGCTACCAGCGCTTGTCACATAAGCGCTAGCGTCCAAAAATATTCAAATTGCGGCTCGGCCGAGCGCAGCCTGACCCGGCAGACGACCTCATGCGGGGCGACGGCGCGTTACGCCCTTCGGGCAACCGCACCCCACACGGCGGCCCCGCGTCAATCCATCGTCACGTTGGCGTTTTTCACGACCTGCGCCATGCGCGCCACCTCGGATCGAAAGAACGCGGCTGCTGGCTCCGCAGGGGTGAGCTTGATTTCGTAGCCCTGGGCGATGAGCGCGTCGCGCGCCTCGGGCATTTCCATCGCGGCCTTGAAGGCGGCATACAGGCGTTGCAGCTCGGCCTTGGGCAGGCCGGCAGGCCCCACCGGGGCGATCCAGCCGTCGAGCTCGTAGCCCGGCAAGCCCTGCTCCGCAATGGTGGGCACACCGGGCAACGACGGCACGCGGCTGGCCGTGGTCACGCCCAGGACGCGCAGCGCTCCCGACTTGATGTGCGCTGCCGCAGGCGCTACCGCCACCACGGCCAATTGCACTTGGCCGCCCAGCACATCGTTCATGAGCGGGCCCATGCCCTTGTAGGGAATGTGCTGGATCGACACCTTGGCCTGGTCCACGAACATGGCTGCGGCCAGGTGCAGGATGGTGCCGTTGCCCGACGAGCCGTAGTTGAGGACGCCGGGTTTGGCCCTGGCCAGCGCGATCAGCTCCTGCACGGTCTTGACGGGCACCGAGGGGTGGGCCACCAGCACGAAGGGCGTGGCGCCCAGGATGGTGATGGGCGCGATGTCGGCGAGCGAGTCGAACGGAATGTTCTTGTACACGCTGGGGTTGACCACGTGGTTGTTGGACACCACGCCGATCACAGAGCCGTCCTTGGGCGCCCGCACGATCTGCGTGGTGCCGGTGATGCCGCCTGCGCCCGGCAGGTTCTCGATGACCACGGGCTGGCCCAGCGCCTTGGCCAGGCTGGTGCTGATGGCGCGCATGGCGCCGTCCACCCCGGAGCCCGCCGACAGCGGCAGGATCACGCGCAGCGGCTTGCCATCGCCCTGGGCACGGGCCAGGCGGGGCAGGCCCCAGGCCACAGCCCCCAGCGCGGCGGCGCCGGTGGCGAGGGCCTGGCGGCGCGTGAGCACGCTGCGGGCGGCAGGCGTGTCGTGGGGTGAAGCGGGGGCAGTGGTGGTGCGTGGCATGGGTTTGTCTCCGGTCGTGGTCAGGGAACCCTGGGCGGTGGTCTGCGCCACATTGCTATGCCCGGGGATGGTTTCAAAAAATCAGGCGATGGCCCCGGCGGCGTGCAACGCCGCCACCTCATCGGCCGTGTAGCCCAGGCCCTGCAGCAGCTCGGCCGTGTGCTGGCCCAGGCGGGGCGGGTCGCAGCGCACATCGAGCCGCTGGCCGTCCATACGCAGCGGCATCAGCGTGATCTGCGCGGTCTGCCCGGCACGTTCGCCATCGGGCAGCGTGATGTCTGCCAGTCCGCCCGTGGCTTGCAGGTGCGGGTCGTCAAACAGTTCTTCGGGCCGGCGGATGGGTGCAAACGGCAGGCCGTGGCGTTCGAAGATCGCGGCCAGTTCGTCGGCCGTGTGCTGCGCCAGCCGCTCGCGCAGCACGGGCATCAGCGTGGGGCGGGCGCGTACGCGGTCGTTGTTGGTGGCCAGGCCGGTGTCGGCCTTCAGGTCGGCATAGCCCATGGCGTCGCAAAAGGTCTGCCACTGCGCGTCGCTCACGGCGGCCAAAAAGATCTGTCCGCCGTCCTTCACGCTGAACACGTCGTACACGGCCCAGGACGAAATGCGGTCGGGCATGGGGGCCGCAGGTTTGCCGGTGACGGCGTACTGCATCATGTGCTGGCCGACCAGGAACACGTTGTTCTCGAACAGGGCCGAGTCCACCTCCTGCCCCCGCCCGGTGATGCCGCGCTGCATCAGCGCCGCCATCGCGCCAATCGCGCCGAACATGCCGCCCATGATGTCGTTCACGCTGCTGCCCGCGCGCAGCGGGTCGCCGGGGCGGCCAGTCATGTAGGCCAGGCCGCCCATCATCTGCACCACTTCGTCGAGCGCTGTGCGGTGCTCGTACGGGCCGGGCAAAAAGCCGGTGTGGTTGACGTAGATGAGGCGCGGGTTGAGCTGGCTCAGCGCCGCGTAGTCCAGGCCGTATTTGGTCATCACGCCGGGCTTGAAGTTCTGCGCCACCACATCGGCCGATGCCGCGAGCTTGCGCGCTGCCTCCAGGCCCTCGGGGCTGCGCAGGTCGAGCGCGATGCTCTTCTTGTTGCGGTTGAACATGGGGAAAAAGCCCGCGCCCGCACCCAGCAGGTGGCGCGTGCGGTCGCCGTCCACCGGCTCGACCTTGATGACCTCGGCACCCAAGTCGGCCAGCACCATGCCGCAGGTGGGGCCCATGACCATGTGGGTGAACTCCACCACGCGCAGGCCTTCGAGCGGCAGGCGGGGGGACGAGAGAGGGGGGGATGTGTCGTGCATGTTCAGAGCGTTCAGAAAGGGGTTCAGGCCGTTGCTGCTTCGCGCAGCACTGCAGGTGCGGCATTCTGCGGCAGCCCGGCCTGCCATAGGGTGCCATGCAGGGTCTCGCCCGCCAGCCATCCGGCCACGCGCTGGCGCAGCGCGAGCAGCGCAGTCACATCGATGCCGGTGGCAACGCCCATGCGCTCCAGCATGAACACCAGGTCTTCGGTGGTGACATTGCCGCTGGCGCCCGGCGCGTGCGGGCAGCCGCCAATGCCGGCCAGGCAGGCGTCAAAGCGCGTGATGCCTGCCTGCCAGGCGGCAACCACATTGGCCAGGCCCATGCCGCGCGTGTCGTGGAAGTGCGCGCAGGCCAGGCGGTCGCCCACCAGCGCACGCGCTTTGCCAAACAGGCGGGCGACCGAGGCCGGGTCGGCATAGCCCACGGTGTCGGCCAGGCTCACGCGGTCGGCGCCCGCATCCAGCAGCGCTTGCATCAGGCGCAGCACCTCGCTCTCGGCCACCTCGCCCTGCAAGGTGCAACCAAAGGCCGTTCCCACGCCACCTTCGATCAATGTGCGGCTGCCGCTGGCATCGCGCAGCGCGCGGATGTGGGCCACCTCGGCCACCACCTCGTCGGGCGTCTTGCGCAGGTTGGCCAGGCTGTGGGCGTGGCTGGCAGACAAGGGCACCACCATCAAGTCAGCGCCCTGCTCCAGCGCGCGTTCGGCGCCTTTGTAGTTGGGCACGAGCACCGAGGCCACCAGGCCCGGCAGGGTTTTGGCGTGGGCCAGCACCTCGGCCGTATCGGCCAGCTGGGGCAGCAGCCGGGCGGGCACGAAGGAGCCCACCTCGATCTCGCGCTGGCCGGCGGCGTAGGCGGCGTTGAGCCATTCGATCTTGTGCGCGGTGGAGACCACGGTGGCAATGCTTTGCAGGCCGTCGCGCAGACCCACTTCGCGGACGGTGGCACGCGCCGGGGTGGTGGAAGCGGTAGAGGGGGTCAGCACTGGTTGTCTCCGGCGGGTGGTGTTCTGCCGTCGATTCTAGAAATTCCCAACAGAATCAGAAAATACATTTTGGAAGCCATATGATTCCAAACAGGAATATCAAACACCTGGAGACAAGCCCATGCGCGATCTGGACCTGCAGACCCTGCGCCTCTTTGCCGCCGTGTGCGAGCAGCGCAGCATCGCGCGCGTGGCCGAGCAGGAGTCCATCGTGGGCTCGGCCATCAGCAAGCGGCTGGCGCAGCTGGAAGACACGGTGGGCACGGCGCTGCTACTGCGCAAACGCCGTGGCGTGGTGCCCACCCCGGCGGGCGAAACCCTGCTGGAGCACGCGCGCACCATGCTGGCCAGCGTGGGCCAGATTGAACGCGACATGGCGGCCTATGCCACCGGCACGCGGGGCCATGTGCGCATGCTGGTCACGGCCTCGGTGATGGCCGAATCACTGGCAGACGACGTGGCCGCTTTTCTGCAAGACCCGGCGCACCGCGACATCCAGGTAAGCCTGGAGGAGCGCGTGAGCCCGGACGTCGTACAGGGCATCCGTGACGGCAGTGCCTCCATCGGCATCTGCTGGGACGCGGCCGACCTTACAGGCCTGGAAACCTGCGGCTACCGTACCGACCACCTGGCCGTGGTGGCCCATGCGCTGCACCCGGTGGCCCAGCACCAGAGCGTGCGTTTTGCCGACGTGCTGGACCATGAATTCGTCAGCATGCCCGCGCTGAGCGCCGTGCAGGTGTTGCTGGCGCGCGCTGCGGCCGTGGAGGGGAAGATGCTGGCGCACCGGGTGCTGGTGTCCAACTTCGATGCGGCACTTCGGGTGGTGCGGGCCAACCTGGCCATCAGTGTCGTGCCGCGCGAAGTGGCCCTGCCTTTTGCCCAGACTGCGCCCATCCGGGTGGTTCCACTGAGCGACCCTTGGGCCCGACGGCGCTTCGCCATCTGTTACCGCAGCGCCCAGATGCTGGCCCCGGCCGCACAGTTGCTGGTCAGCCACCTGGCAGGGCTGGGCCGTCAGGAATGACCGTCCAGGAGCCTGTCAGGCTTGGCAAATGGACCGCAGCGGTCCATTTTTGGCTTAGCCGCTCTTCGAGAACACCGCCTTTTTTGCCCCACAGCCGGGCTATGGGGCTGCAAATCCGGCAAAAACTGTCCTCGCTGGGGCCAGTTTTCACTTTCTACGCTCCAAGTCCTACAGGCTCCTAGAACCGTGGCCCTACCGCAACAGTTTGACTTGTAACACAGGTTTTTCGGGGTGTAGCGCATGTGTGGTGTGCGTTCTGAGCTACCAAACTTGTAGCAAAATGGGTTCCGCGCTATAGTCTCAGCGCATCACCGGGCCCGGCATTCGCCCACCCGAATGAATATTTGATCCAACACTTGCGCGAGGAGAAGCGTCCATGAGCTCCAAAGAAAATGCCGCCATCAACCAGTTGTTCGAGCGGCTCGAATGCCGTTACGCACTGCGCGTGCTGTGGGCCCTGAAGGACGGTCACCCCCAGACCTTCCGCCTGCTGCAGGACAGCGTGGGGGGCATCACCCCCAACACGCTCAACACCCGCATCAAGGAACTGCGCGAAGCCGGTTTTGTAGACCACGGCAGCGACGGCTACACCGTCACCCCCTCGGGCGCCGACCTGCTCAAGCGCCTGTCGGACGTGCAGGCCTTCGCCACCCGCTGGGTCGCTGGCCGCGCCAAAAAAGCCTGACGCTAAACAGCTCCCCTGCCCCACTCAGGGAAAAGCCCCGCCGGACCTCCGCGCGGGGCTTTCGTTAAAATAGGGGTCAAAAATGCTGCTAGCGCTTAACCATCAAGCGCCAATAGCTCTTTTTTTAATAGCAAACAAGGAATTTCACCCATGGCACTGACCACCACCGCATCCGGCCTGCAATACGAAGACACCACCGTGGGCGAAGGCACCGAAGCCACCAAGGGCCAGAACGTGTCGGTGCACTACACCGGCTGGCTCTACAACAACGGCGAGCAAGGTGCCAAGTTCGACTCCAGCCGCGACCGCAACGACCCCTTCGAGTTCTCGCTGGGCGCGGGCATGGTCATCAAGGGCTGGGACGAAGGCGTGCAAGGCATGAAGATCGGTGGCCAGCGCACCTTGATCATTCCTGCCGCCCTCGGCTACGGTGCACGCGGCGCGGGTGGCGTGATTCCACCGAACGCCACGCTCAAGTTCGATGTGGAACTGCTCAAGGTCGGCCGCTGAGCGCTGCGCCCTGTGACGCACCAAACACAAAGCGGCCTGGGGCCGCTTTTTTTGTGCCAACACTTCACGCATGAACCTGGTGCGCCTCTCGGGGGAGAGGATCCGGGCGCCTCAATCAAAAAGCGCTTCGTCCAGCCGCTTGAATTTGGCGTCACCCACCGCCTCGCGGATCTTGGGTGCCAGCGCCGCCAGATCCTCAAAGCTGCCCGCCCCTTCAACCGCCAGATTCAACCGGAACCCGCGCAACCCCAGCCCCGCTGTCAGCTCGGTGGCGATGGGGTAGGCCGCCTGGTAACGCTCCTTGGGTGAGCGCCCGGAGCCCTCCAGCGGCGACGCCACCGTCCCCAGATCGATGGCCGGTGCAGGCTCTGCCGTCGCATCATGCGGGGTGGCAAAAGCTGCAGGCAGAGACTGCCCCGGCAGCGGAGCCAGCAGTCCCTGCGCAATCATGGCCTGGACATCCTCCTGCGTGATCCCCATGGCTGCCGTGGCCGCCAGTATTTCGCCCGTGGAGCGCTTTCCGTCAAAAAGAATAAAAGCCGAGCGCTGGCGTGAGCTGAGGCTACCGCGCCGATCCTTGAGCGCTTCCTGCCCTGCCTGCGTTTTGACGAGAACCATGAATCTCCTTGAGCTGAACCATTGTGGTGTGACCGAAGCTCACCCCGACAGGTGAGCTTTCACGCCCCAGATTCTCACGTTTGCGCAGGCTTGGTAATCGGGGTTTACGCATAACCCATTAGCAGGCGCACGGGCAGGGCACTCCAGTCTGCCAACCCAAGTCCCCCTACATCTCGGACCGGATGCGCGGCAGCGCCGGGGCAGGCCGGGTCAGCCAGCTCACCACCACCGTCGCTACCAAGCCGGTGGGCACGCCAAACACCCCGGCCGAGACGGGCTGAATACCAAACCACAGCCCGTCTGCCAGCAGCCAGCTGGGCAGCGCGCGCATGGCGGGCACATGCGACAGCAGGTAGTACACCGCCACGCCAAGCCCTGCCAGCATGCCCGCCACTGCCCCCTGCCGCGTGGTACCGCGCCAGAAGATACCCAGCACCATCACCGGCACAAAGGCCGAAGCCGCCAACGAGAACGACGCCGACACCATCGGCAGAATCTCAGAGGGTTTGAGCGCCGCTACAAATGCCGCCGACAGGGCCACGGACAGCAAGGCAAACTTGCTCAGAATCACACGCTGCTCCGGCGACGCCTGGCGCTTTGCGTCCTGAAAATACAGGTCGCGCACCAGGGCGTTGCTGATGGTGAGCAGCAGCCCATCAGCGGTAGACAGCGCCGCCGCCAGCCCGCCAGCCGCCACCAGGCCCGACACCACATAGGGCAAGCCCCCCAGCTCCGGCGTGGCCAACATGATGAGGTCGGCCCCCAGCCGGATCTCTCCAAACTGCACGATGCCGTCAGCGTTCACGTCTTCCACCGACAACAGCGAGCTGTCCACCCGCGCCCATTGGGCCATCCAGGTGGGCAAAGCCTCGAAACTGCTGCCCACCAGGTTTTGCATGACCTCGAATTTCACCAGCACCGCCAACGCGGGCGCACTCAGGTACAGCAAGGCGATGAAAAACAGCGACCACGCCACCGATGCCCGCGCAGCCGACACCGTGGGCGAGGTGTAGTAGCGCGTGAGCAGGTGCGGCAAGCCTGCCGTGCCCACCATCAGGCAGAACATGAGTGCCAGGAAGTTGCGGCGCGTCAGCTCGTAGTCACGTTGCTCGTCGGGCGTGCCCTGCGGGTCACCCACATACGCCTGGCTGTGCAGGGGCAAGCCGCCCAGGGGACGCGCACGCTCGTAGTTCTCGCGCATTTCGCGGGTCCAGCGTTCGCGCGCCGCTGCGGCATCGCGCGGCAGGGCCGCCAGCTCGCGGCTGGCCGTGACGATCAAACCTACATCGGCGTTCTGGGTGCGCAGCGCGCGAATGCGCTCCCGCCCTTTCTCGCGCTCACGCTCCAGGGCGCCTTCCACATCACGCAGCCGCGCCTCAAAATCCTGGGCGCGCCGCAGGTAGGTCTGCACCACCTGATGCTCTGCGGGGGAATCGAGCAGCTGCGCTTCCAGGTCGGCGATCTTGCTGATCTGCGCGCCATAGACTGCGGGCGCCAACGGGTTGCCCAACTGTTTGTACGCCAGCCAGGACACTGGGATCAGGAACGCCAGCAGCACCACCACATACTGCGCCACCTGCGTCCAGGTGATGGCGCGCATGCCACCGAGGAAGGAGCACAGCAGCACCCCGCCCAGGCCCAGCATGATGCCGATCTCGAACTGCACACCGGTCAGGCGCGAAGCGATCAGCCCCACACCGTAAATCTGCGCCACTACATACGTGAACGAACAGAGCACCGCCGCCAGCGCCGCAATCACACGCGGCCACCGGCCGCCAAAACGCACGTGGAAAAAATCGGGCACGGTGTACAGGCCCATGGCGCGCAGGTGCGGCGCGATCAGCATCGCCACCAGGCAAAAGCCTCCCGTCCACCCCAGCAGATAGGCCAGCCCCCCGGCCTGCCCCGGTGTGCCGGAAAAACCCTGCAGGTAAAGCGCCCCCGACAGACTGATGAACGATGCGGCACTCATCCAGTCTGCCGCTGCCGCCATGCCGTTGTACATGGGCGGAATGCGCCGACCCGCCACGTAGTATTCCTCGGGGTCGGTGGTACGGCCATAGACACCGATGCCCGCGTAGACCATCACCGTGAGGAACAGAAAAATCGGCCCGATCCAGTGCCGCGAAAGCCCCTGGTGCTCTGCCCAGGTCATCAGCGCCAGAAAGGCCAGCACCCCGGTCACATACAGCGCCAGGATGCGGTGCAACCGCCACAGATAGGCCCGATCGGTGTCGGAAGAATTGTTTTCAGCCATGGTCAGCCGTGGGGGCGGTCCGCGTCGTCCGAAAGGGCGACGGCATCCGCTGCGAGGCGCTCCGCATCCTGCCGTTCGAAGCGGTTCATGGCCCAGCCATAGACCACCACAATGCCAATGAACACCAGCACTGCCCCCTGCGCCGCAATCCAGTAGCCCAGGGGCCAACCGCCAAAGACCAGCACTTGCAGGTCCCGGGCGAAATAGGTGGCACCAAACGACACCAGCGCCCATAGCAGCAGCAAGCCGGCCTTGAGCTTGAGGTGCCGCACATCGTGCAGATCGGGCGGGAACGGGCCCGCCATTTCGGCGTCTGCAGAACGCCGGTGCTGCTGCGGGGGCTGCATCACAGGCACAGCATCAGGGACGCAGTGGCGGGTGGTGCAGTTGGCACATGGCAGCCCGGTCGGTGCGTCAGCCTGCCAGTTGCTGCCAGGTGGCAATCACGCTGTCGGGGTTGAGCGAAATCGACGAGATGCCTTCCTTGGCCAGCCACTGCGCAAAGTCAGGGTGGTCGCTGGGGCCCTGGCCGCAGATGCCGATGTACTTGCCCTGGGCCAGGCAGGCCTTGATGGCCTGATGAATCAGTGCTTCGACAGCGGGGTCGCGCTCATCAAAGTCCTGCGCCAGCAGCTCCAGGCCCGAATCACGGTCCAGGCCCAGCGTGAGCTGGGTCAGGTCGTTGGAGCCGATGGAGAAGCCGTCGAAGAACTCCAGGAAGCGCTCGGCCAGGATGGCGTTGCTCGGCACTTCGCACATCATGATGACCTTGAGGTCGTCCTTGCCGCGCTGAAGGCCGTGGGTGGCCAGCAGCTTGGTCACGCGCTCGGCCTGGCCCAGCGTGCGCACAAACGGCACCATCACCTGCACGTTGGTCAGGCCCATGTCGTTGCGCACGCGCTTGAGCGCCTCGCACTCCATCGCAAAGGCTTCGCCGAACTCTGCGCTGATGTAGCGGGCTGCGCCACGGAAGCCGAGCATCGGGTTTTCTTCCTCGGGCTCGTAGCGGCTGCCGCCGATCAGCTTGCGGTACTCGTTGGACTTGAAGTCAGACAGGCGCACGATGACGGGCTTGGGCCAGAAGGCGGCGGCGATGGTGGCCACGCCTTCGGCGACCTTGTCCACATAGAACGCGCGGGGCGACGCATGGCCCCGGGCCACGGATTCGACCGCCTTCTTCAGGTCGGCATCAATCTGCGGGTAGTCCAGGATGGCCTTGGGGTGCACACCAATGTTGTTGTTGATGATGAACTCCAGGCGCGCCAGCCCCACGCCTTCATTGGGCAGCTGGCAGAAGTCAAAGGCCAGCTGGGGGTTGCCCACGTTCATCATGATCTTGGTCTTGATGGGGGGCATCGCACCGCGCTGCACTTCGGTCACTTCGGTTTCGAGCAGGCCGTCATAGATCTTGCCCGTGTCGCCCTCGGAGCAGCTCACCGTGACCAGCGTGCCGTCCTTCAGCCGCTCGGTCGCGTCGCCGCAGCCCACCACGGCCGGGATGCCCAGCTCGCGCGCAATGATGGCGGCGTGGCAGGTGCGGCCACCCCGGTTCGTGACGATGGCGCTGGCGCGCTTCATCACGGGTTCCCAATTGGGGTCGGTCATGTCGGTCACGAGCACATCGCCGGGCTGGACCTTGTCCATCTCGGAGATGTTGTGCACCAGGCGCACGGGGCCGGTGCCGATCTTCTGGCCAATGGCGCGGCCCTCGGCCAGCACGGTGCCGTGGCCCTTGAGCTTGTAGCGCAGCTCGGCCTGGCCCTTGGACTGGCTCTTCACCGTTTCAGGGCGCGCCTGCAGGATGTAGAGCTGGCCGTCGGTGCCGTCCTTGCCCCACTCGATGTCCATGGGGCGGCCATAGTGCTGTTCGATCACCAGCGCATAGCGGGCCAGTTGTTCCACGTCGGCATCGGTCAGCGAGTAGCGGTTGCGCTGCTCGGTGGGTACATCAATGGTCTTGACCAGCTTGCCGCTGGCGGCCTTTTCTTCCGCGCTGGAGAACACCATCTGGATCAGCTTGCTGCCCAGGTTGCGGCGGATCAGCGCCTTCTTGCCCGCCTGGAGCATGGGCTTGTGCACGTAGAACTCGTCGGGGTTCACGGCGCCCTGCACCACGGTCTCGCCCAGGCCGTAGCTGCTGGTGATGAAGACCACGTCTTCAAAGCCGGATTCGGTGTCGATGGTGAACATCACGCCCGCAGCGCCCAGGTCGGAGCGCACCATGCGCTGCACGCCGGCAGACAGGGCCACCACGTCGTGCTCAAAGCCCTTGTGCACGCGGTAGGAGATGGCGCGGTCGTTGTACAGCGACGCGAACACTTCCTTCATCTTGTGCATGACTTCGTCGATGCCCACCACGTTCAGGAAGGTTTCCTGCTGGCCTGCGAAAGAGGCATCGGGCAAGTCCTCTGCCGTGGCGGACGAGCGCACGGCAAACGAGGCAGCGGGGTTGCCAGCGCTCAGCTTGGCAAATTCGTCGGCAATGGCCTTTTGCAGGTCGGCCGGGAAGGGCTGGGCCTCAACCATGGCGCGGATCTCGGCACCCACCTGCGCGAGGGCGCGCACGTCTTCGGTATCCAGGCTCTTGAGCTTGGCGCTGATCTTGTCGGCCAGGCCGTCGTAGGCCAGGAACTCGCGGAACGCGTGGGCGGTGGTGGCAAAGCCCGTGGGCACGCGCACGCCCTGGGGCAGCTGGGAGATCATCTCGCCGAGGCTGGCGTTTTTACCGCCAACGGCCTCGACATCGGTCATTCTCAGGTTTTCAAACGGTACGACCAGGGCGGTCGGGCTGAAAAGTGCAGACATGGGAAAGCTCCAGAAGTTGAAACCGGGTCTGCGTGCCGGGCCCTGGATGGCTCCTGGCAGGCGGCCATGCACGGCCTGAGGCTTTGTCGTTGTGGTTGTGGGCCGACGCGGTGCATGGTGAGAATTGGATAATTGTGACAATTGTAGGCCCGAGCATCTGGCAGCGGGCTGACGCTTTCACGCGACTTACGCAAATCGGGCAATCACCACTTCTTTGTGGTGGCAACCCGGCTGGCGCAAGCCGCATCCAAAAAAAGGGGCTCCATGCACTCGCGCACCGTATTTTTTGTCTCTGACGGCACCGGTATCACCGCCGAAACCTTCGGCAACGCCATCCTGGCCCAATTCGAGATGAAGCCGCGCCATGTGCGCCTGCCCTTCATCGACACCGTGGACAAGGCCCACCAGGCGGTGCGGCAAATCAACCACACCGGCGAGGTCGAGGGCAAAAAGCCCATCGTCTTCACCACCCTGGTCAACATGGAGGTGCTTAAAGTGATCCAGGACGGCTGCAAAGGCATGCTGCTGGACATGTTCGGCACCTTTGTGCACCCGCTGGAGCAGGAGCTGGGCATCAAGTCGCACCACCGGGTGGGGCGCTTCAGCGACGTGAGCCGCAGCAAGGAATACACGGACCGCATCGAAGCCATCAACTTCAGCCTGGCCCATGACGACGGCCAGAGCAACCGCGACCTGGCCGGCGCCGACGTGATCCTGGTGGGCGTGAGCCGCAGCGGCAAGACCCCCACCAGCCTGTACCTGGCCATGCAGTGCGGCCTGAAAGCCGCTAACTACCCGCTGATCCCCGAAGACTTCGAGCGCCGCCAGCTGCCACCGGCGCTGGTGCCGTTTCGCAGCAAGATCTTTGGCCTGACCATCAGCCCCGACCGCCTGGCCGAGATCCGCGCCGAGCGCCGCCCCAACTCGCGCTACGCCAGCCTGGAAAACTGCCGCATGGAGGTCTCCGAAGCCGAGGCCATGATGCGCCGCGCAGGCATCCGGTGGTTGTCCACCACCACCAAGTCGATTGAAGAGATTGCCACCACCATCCTGCAGGAGATTCGGCCGGAGAGGCTGGTGTATTGAGCAGCGTTGCATGGCAAGTACGACCCAACCTCCCTCGGGGGCCATGGCGGATTTATGCAAAAACAGGCTCTACCGCCCTACTGACAAGCGCAAAACGCTATAAATAATATAGCAATGTTCTCACAGGACCGGTGGTGCAGTCTGGCTTGCGCCGCAAGCCCCGCCCGCAGATCACGGCAAATCACCGCCAGCGGGGCCATCGCCCCCAAACAATTCAAACACCATGCTGCGCAGCCATTGGTTCACCGGCTCGCGGTGCACCTTGGCATGCCAAAACACGCTGATGGGCGCGTCAGGCAGTTTGACGGGGTGTGTGCGCAGCACCAGGCCAAAGGGCTCGACCAGCTTGAGCGCCAGCCGCTCGGGCACCGTCGCCACCAGCGCCGTGCTTTGGAGGATGTGGCCCACGCTCACAAAGTGCGGCACGCTCAGCCGCACCAGGCGGTCGATGCCAGCCTTCTGGATCAATTCATCTACCTTGCCGTGCCCCGTGCCCGCCGACACGATCACCAGGTGCTCTGCCGCTTTGTAGTCCGACAACAGCAGCTTGGGCCGGTCCAGCGCGTGGCCCTTTCGGAACAGGCACACATAACGCTGGCGGAACAAGCGCCGCTGGAAGAACCCGGCTTTCAGCTGCGGCAGCAGGCCGATGGCCAGGTCCACCTTGCCAGCCTCCATGTCTTCGCGCAGATGGGCGGCGTTGTTGCGCACGGTGTTCAGCGTGACGCCCGGCGCCTCCCGCCCCAGGCGCTCCAGCAGCGCGGGAAGGAAGACGATCTCGCCAATGTCTGTCATGCCGATGGTGATGGTGCGCTTGAGCGTTGCGGGCGTGAACTGTGTGCGCTGGTTCAGCCCGCTGTGGATCATGCCCAGCGCATACCCCACGGACTCGCCCAATTGCTCGGCAAAAGGCGTGGGCACCATGCCGTCCGAGGTGCGCAAGAACAGCTCGTCGCCAAAAATGCGCCGCAGCTTGGCCAGCGCGTTGCTGACCGCAGGCTGCGTCAGCCCCAGGTTGTCAGCCACCTTCGACACGCGCCGTTCGACCATGAGTTGCTGAAACAGCACCAGCAGGTTCAGGTCGATATCCGATAGCTCCATCGCCACTCCATCAGCTCGGGTGATATGAAGTGGCGATGGTATTGCAGCCAGTGATTCGCAGGCGCTTTCGTGGGCACAATGGGCTGGATGAAATCGAACGCAGCCCGCCATGGACATCCTCGTTCAGCCGCTTAACCGCGTGATCCGCGCCGAGCCCGGCGTGAACCTGCTCGACGCCCTGCGCGCGGCGCAGGTTCCGATGTCGTATTCGTGCCTTTCTGGGCGCTGCGGCATCTGCCGCTGCCGGGTGCTGTCTGGTGAGGTGCTCGATGGCGGGCGCGAGCAGCAGCGCCCGCTGGACGGCGTGGACGGCGCCGTGCTGGCTTGCCAGACCTATGTGACCGAGCCCTGCACCATCGAAGTGCCCGCCCCCGGCGAAGCCGTGGTGCACCGTGCGCGCGTGGCCAAGGCCACCGTGGTGGCCATCGAACCGCTGGCGGCAGACATCCGGCGCCTGCTGCTCAAGGTGGCAAAGCCCATTGCGTACTCGCCGGGCCAGTACATGCAACTGGGGTTCACGCCGACGCATGTGCGCCCCTACTCCATGGCAAACCTGCCCGGCGAGCCGCTGCTGGAGTTCCATATACAGCTCATGCCCCAGGGCCGGGTCAGCGGCTACATCGCCGGGCAGCTGAAGGTGGGGGACAAGGTCAAGGTCAGCGGGCCGCTGGGTGCGGCCTATTTGCGCCAGCAGCACACGGGGCCCATGCTGTGCGTGGCCGGGGGCACCGGGCTGGCGTTAGTGCTGTCGGTGGTGCGCGGCGCCATGGCCGCCGGGATGCGCAACCCCATTCACCTGTACTTCGGCCTGCGCTCCCCGCGCGAGCTGTATGGCCTGACGTGGCTGGACCATCTGCGCAGCGTGCACCCGGCGCTGCAGGTGCATGTGGTGGTGGCCTCGGGCGCCGACCCTGCCACGCAGCGGCGCGGGCTGGTGACCCAGGCCATCGAGCAGGACCACGCCAGCCTGCAAGGCTGGCAGGCGTATCTGTGCGGATCGCCGCCGATGGTGGAGACCACCACACTGCTGGCGCTGGGCAAAGGCCTGGAGGCGGCGCACCTCCATGCCGAGGCTTTTTACATGCAGGGCGACTGATTCCGTCTCCAAATCATCCGTGTCGTTGTTGCTTCGCCTTGCCGTGCTACAGCACTGTCTGCGGCTTCGCGCCTAGACACGAATGATTTGGAAACGGAATGAGGTTCGTGGAGTCTTCTGAATCCACTTGAACCGCTCACTCAGCGCGGTCGAAGCGCCGCGAGGGGCTTCGACAAGCTCAGCCCGCATCCGGCTGCGCACTGGGCGCCGCCTTGCGGAACGCTTCCAGTTGCCCGCAGGCAGCGTCCACTGCCTGGATTAGCGGCCAGCGTGACAAGTCCACCTTGAAGCGGCGCGCGCTCTCCACCTGCGGAACCAGGTACACATCGGCCAGCGTGGGGGTGCTGCCAAAGCAGAAATCACCGCGCTGCGGGTCCTTCGACAGCAGCGCCTCGATGGCGTCAAAGCCCGCGCTGATCCAGGTGCCGCACCAGTCGTTCACCGCCGCCTCGTCGGCACCAAAGCGATGGCGCAGCGCCTCCAGAATGCGGCGGTTGTTAATGGGATGGATGTCGCAGCCCACGATGGCTGCCAGGGCGCGCACCTGGGCGCGATCGCCTGCATCGCCGGGCAGCAGCGGTGGGGTGGGATAGCGCTCTTCGAGCCACTCGATGATGGCGGGCGACTGAATCATCAGGCGCTCGTCGGCCTCCAGCACGGGCACGAACTGCTGCGGGTTGATCACCTTGAAGGCATCGCCCAGATGCTCCTCACGCCGCAAATCGACCGCGACCTGCTCGTAGGCCAGCCCCTTGAGGTTGAGCGCAATGCGCAAGCGGTGGGAGGTTCCGCTGCGGAAGAAGGAATAGAGTTTCATGCTCAGTCTCTGTATAAGTCTCTGTCTCTGTCTCTGTCTCAGTCCAGGGCAATCTTGGCGCGCTTGACGACTTCACCGAACGTGCGCGAATCGCGTTCGATGGCCTTGGTGAGTTCGGCGGGCGGGCCGATGTAGGGCTCAAACCCGAAGGTCGCCAGGCGCTCCTTGACCTCAGAGGTGGCCAGCACCTTGCCCACGTCGGCATTGATCTTCTCGATGGCCACCTTGGGCGTGCCTGCGGGCGCAAACAGGCCCACCCAGGTCTTCACTTCAAACCCGGCCGGGCCGCCCGCTTCGCCCATGGTCGGAATGTCGGTGAAGCCCGCCAGACGCTGGGGCGCAGCCAGGGCCAGAAACTTCACCTTCTTGGCCTGGAACATCGGCCCGGCCGTCGCCGCCGTGCCAAACGCCCACTTGATGTCGCCCGTGGCCACCGAGGTGTAGACGCTGCCCATGTCCTTGTACGGCACATGCATCATCTTTGTGCCCGTTGCTGCCTCCAGACTCGCCGCGCCCACATGGGCCACGCTGCCGATGCCCCAGGAGCCGTAGGTGATGTCGCCCGGCGCCGCCTTGGCCGCCTTGATCAAATCGCCCACATCCTTCCAGGGCGAGTTGGCCGCCACCACCACAAAGAAGTTCGTGAAATACACCGGCGCCACGGGCTCAAAGTCCTTCAACGGGTCATAGGGCAGCTGCTTGAACACATGCGGCTGCAAGGCCATGTGCGTGTTGTCCACCTGCAGCAAGGTGTAGCCGTCTGGCGCTGCGCGCTTGGCATCGCCGATGGCGATGAACCCGTTGGCGCCGGGCTTGTTGTCGATGACAAGTTGCTGCCCCCAGTTGCGCGACAAGCGCTCGCTGAGGATGCGCATCACCGCGTCCGGGCCGCTGCCGGGCGAATACGGCGCGACGGAGCGAACGGGTTTGGCAGGGAAGGTCTGCGCCACGGCGTTGGGCACGCTCGCGGCGGCCACAAGGGCCAGCGCGCAAAGCGCCAGAGCGGGTTTAAAAATCTGTGAACGAATGGCGGTCAGCATGGGGGGTGTCTCCTTTGTTTTATGAAAGCCGAATCCGGCTTGGTGAGTGATGGATCAAACAGTGACTTGCACACGGTGGCTGTGCAGCGCCTCAAAAATCGGCGCGTCGCTGAAGCGGAACAGGTCGAGTGCGCCAGCAGCAGATGCCTGGGCCGAGAACGGCTGCCAGGACGGCACCACAAACAAGTCGCCCCGCGCCACCTGCCAGGTGCGCTCACCCACCGTGACGGTGCCGCTGCCGTCAAACACCTGGAACACCGACGACCCCACCTCACGCTGAACCCGCGTTGCGCCGCCCGCGCGCACGCGGTGCATTTCGGTGCGCATGGTGGGCAACACATCGGCGCCGGTAGTGGGGTTGGTAAAGCGCACCGCCGCGTGCCCTGGGCTCAGCGTGCCCGGCTGGCCTTCGTCTTCCAGCGCCAGCTGATCGGCCAGCGCGCGGTCGGTATCCACCCAGCGGTAGGCCAGCAGGGGCGTGGCAGGCTGGGCCTGCACCATCGACACCGGGCGCAGGCCGGGGTGGCCCCACAGCCTTTCGGAATAAGAACGCTCGGCGGTGGTGCGTTCGGCGGGTGGGAGCTTCTCGCGCCCCACTTCAAAAAACTGGCTCTCGGTGTAGTACGAGAACGGAATGTCCAGGCCGTCGATCCAGGCCATGGGCTCGGTGGCAGCGTTGTGGTGGGCATGCCAGTTCCAGCCCGCTTGGGGCAGAAAGTCGCCGCGCGACATGCGCACGGCATCGCCATTGACCACGGTCCACACGCCCTCGCCTTCCACCACAAAACGAAACGCGTGCTGCGTGTGCCGGTGCTCGGGCGCGTCTTCGCCGGGCATCAGGTACTGAATGGCAGCCCACAGCGTGGGCGTGGCAAAGGGGCGCCCACCCAGCGCCGGGTTGGCCAGCGCAATCGCACGGCGCTCCCCGCCACGGCCCACGGGCACGATGGCGCCCGCCTGTGCGGCCAGGGCTTTCAAGCGGTCCCAGCGCCACAAGTGCGGCACGGCCTTGGATTGGGGTTGGCGGGGCATCAGGTCGCCAATCTGCGTCCAGAGCGGTACCAGCAGCTCTTGCTCAAAGCCCCGGTACAGCTGCTCCAGCTCGGGCGTCGGATCGGGCTGGCCCTTGCCCGCAACGGCGTGCAGCCGCACGGGGGAAGGCGTGAGGTCGGTGGTCATGGTGGGGTTGTCTCCTGGATGTGGTTTTTTCTTATTCCGCCGAGCCAACGTGGAGCACGATGCTGCCCACGCCTTCAATGTGGCCTTCAATGCGGTCGCCTGCCAGCACGGGGCCTACGCCCTCGGGCGTGCCGGTGAAGATCAGGTCACCCGGCTGCAGGTGGTAGAACTTGGACAGGTCGGCAATCAGCTCGGGGATGTTCCAGATCAGCTTGGACAGATCGGACTTCTGGCACACAGTGCCGTTGACCGACAGCTCCAGGTTGCCCTGGCCCAGCACCACCTCGGGCAGGGGCACGACCTCTGAGACCACGGAAGACTGCTCCACATCCTTGCCCAGATCCCAAGGCCGGCCCTTGTCGCGCGCTACCAGCTGCAAGTCGCGGCGCGTCATGTCCAGGCCGCAGGCATAGCCGTAGATGAGGCTGGGCGCATCCGCCTCGCTCACTCGAAAACCGGGCGCACCAATGGCCAGCACCAGTTCCATTTCGTGGTGGTAGTTGTGGGTGCCGGGTGGGTAGGCCACGGTCGCGCCAGACTCGACCAGCGTGGACGGCGCCTTGGTGAAGTAGAACGGCACCTCCACCGCCTTGTCCACCGGGCGCCCCATCTCCACCGCATGCGCGTGGTAGTTGCGGCCCACAAAGAACAGCCGGTGGATGGGCAGGCGCTCGCTGCGGCCACGCACAGGCAGCGAATAGACGGGGGGCGGGGTCCAGAGGTAAGTGGTTGACGTGGTTGCGGTCATCGGTGGTTTCCTTAGCGGGTTGTCGTGTTCGGTTTCTTGTGGGCTTTGGTGGGGTGCGGGCCTCGGTGCTGCGCGGCATCCAGTTGGGTTCACAGCTTTGCCATCGGCGTGTTCAGGTCGGCCAGCCGCTCGGCATCCACCGGCTTGCGCTGCTCGATCAGCCTGCGGGCAAAGCGCAGGTCGCGCGCTGCGTTGGCCCCTACGGCGGCCTGCACCACATCGCCCGCCAGGTAGAACAGCACAAAGCTGCCGATGGCCGGGTCGCCGCGCTGCACCACGCGGTGCGCAGGCGTGGGCATGCCGTAGATCTGCAGGTTCATGCCGTACTGGTCGGACCAGAACCACGGCAGCGGTTGGTAGTCCACGGCCTGGCCCAGGGCCGAGCGCGCAGCGGCCATGCCCTGCTCTTGCGCGTTCTGCCACGACTCCAACCGCAGGCTGCGGCCCGCCCAGGGGTTAGGCGCCACGGCCACATCGCCTGCGGCCAGGATGTGGGGGTCAGACGTGCGGCATTGGGCATCGACCAGCACGCCACCTTCGCAAGCCAGGCCCGCCGCGCGCGCCAGCTCGTCGTTGGGCACCAAGCCAACGCCCAGCACGATGGAGTCGCACGCCAGCGCGCTGCGATCGGCCAGCAAGACCTCCGAGCGGCTATCTGCAGCGCGGGCAAAGCCCCGCACACCCGCGCCCAGCAGCACGCGCACGCCCTGGGCGCGGTGCAGCGCCAGCAGATACGCCGACACCTCAGCGGGCACGGTGCGTTCACACAAGCGGCTTTGCGTCTCCACCACCACCACTTCCGCGCCCTGCTGGCGTGCGGTGGCCGCCACCTCCAGGCCGATCCAGCCACCGCCCACCACCACCACGCTGCGGCCAGGCCGAAGGGCCGGGGCCAGCGCCTGCGCATCTTCAATGGTGCGCAGCGTGTGCAGCGGCACCTGGTCAGCGCCCGGCACGGCAAGCCGCCGGGCGCGCCCCCCGGTGCACAGGATGAGCTTGTCGTAGGGCTGCGCTGCGCCATCGGACAGCAGCACCTGCTTGGCAGCGCGGTCAATGCGGTGCACCTGCACACCGGGCCGCCATTGCACCGCCAGGGCGTCAAAGGCCTCGGGCTTCATGAGGCGCGTGCTCTCAGGGTCGGCTGCGCCCGATAGCACCGCCTTCGACAGCGGTGGCCGCTCGTGCGGCGGGTGGACTTCGTCACCGATCAGCACCACGCGGCCCGCAAAGCCTTCGCTGCGCAACGTTTGCGCGGCCCAGCCGCCCGCCTGGCCTGCACCGACGATCACGATGGTGGAAGCCGGGTCGGTGCTGGTGCCTGCATGCGGCCATGCAGCGGCCTCGACCTGGGGTCGTTCGGCAGTCATGGGGGTCTCCTTGAGAGGGGTTGCTGTGCTCAGCGGCGTTCAGTCCAGGGCCAGCCACACGCGGCCGCCCTCGATCTTCACGGGGTAGCTGCGCAGCGGCTCGGTCACCGGCGCACAGGTGGGCTGGCCTGATCGCACATCAAACTTGCCCTGGTGCAAAGGGCATTCGATCTCGTGCCCTTCCAGAAACCCATCGCACAGGCGTGCATGGCCGTGGGTGCAGATGTTGTCGGTGGCAAACACCTCGCCGCCCACGCCATACAGCGCAATGTCGCGCCCGGCCACGGCCAGGCCGATCACGTCATCCTGCGGCACATCGCCGTGCGCGGCGGCGTCAATCCAGTTTGTCGTCATCGTCGTCATGGCGGCTCCTCAGATGGGGTAGATCAGCGAGTTGGGGATCATCTCGCTGTCGTAGACGACGAGGCGCGATGCGAACTTCAGCCCCTCGGGCGTGGGCACAACTTCATCGAGCGTGCGCCCCACGTTGAACACCGTCGATTCCTTCGACAGGCGCGTGCGCAGCACCGCATAGTTGGCCTCGCAGTGGATGCGGCCATCGGCATCCACCTTGTGCACCAGCGGCGCGCCCACCACATGGCGCTGGTAGTAGGGGTCGTGGAACAGCGTCTCGCGGATGCCGTAGACGCGGTCTTTCAGCATGCCCTTGCTGTCAAACGCCAGTGTGGCCAGCGGAAACCCGCGCTCGTGGTTCTCGCGCGGCTGCAGCTTGTACACGCAGTGGTCGATAAAAAACTCAGGCCACGCCTCCCAGTCCGCCGCGTCGAGTGCGCGGGCGTAGCGGGCGTAGAGCTGGTTCAGTTCAAAGTAGGTCTGGAAGTCCATCATGGTCAAGCCTCCGCCTCCATCACCTTGCGCCAGTATTCATACATGCCCCGGATCAGCGTCTCGGTCACCATGTGGTCCGTGTCGCCCACATCGCGCCCGCCCAGTTCGGCCAGCGTGCGGTGCGCGGGCTTGGTCTCAAAGCCTTCTTGCGACCACTCGATCACCTCGCCATCGTCGGCCGACACAAAGCCCGCCGGGCCGAACAGATTGGCTTGGCGCAGGCGGCGCTGCGTCATCTCCTCGCTGTCGTCCTCAAAGCCGAAATGCGTCCACACAAAATCGAACGCTCCCTTGCCATCCGGCTGGATGTGGCGCGTGGACACGCTGTTGACCTGCTGCTGAAAAATCACGCTGGGGAACACGGTCATCATCACCGCCGTGGGCACCGATGCTGGCACGCTGGGCGCCGCAGCATCACCACCACCACTGCTGGCAGCCGGGGGCGGCCCCGCCCACCAGTCCTCCTGCGCAATGTCCAAAAAGCGCGGGTCGTTCAGCGACATGCTGGCCTTGAAGCTGGACACCTGCGTCACATCCTCCGCCTTACCCGCCGCGCCACGGGTCGAGACCATGGCCGCATGGCGGTGCTGCGCGTCCATCAGCAGTTGCGACTTGTTGTCGGCACGCCAGAGCCCAAACGTGACGAACCAGGTGTGCAGCAGGCCGGGGTGGTACGGGTCCTTGATGTTCTCTTGCATCAGCTTCCAGTTGCCCGGAATGCGCTGGCGGTTGTAGCCCAGGATGGTGAGCTTGCGGCCATTGAACAGCCGGTCAAAGTAGCCCAGGATGGTGGGGCCCAAGAATTCCTCCAGCGGCTCCACGCTGTGGTCAAACGACGCAAACACCACGCCGCCACGGGTAGCCACCTTGAGCTTGGTCAGCCCGTGCTCTGCCGGATTGAAATCCGCAGGCATGCCGCCATTGACCTTGCCATCCTGCTTCACGCCACGCCGAAACGGCACGCCCTGCAAGTCGCCCGACAGGGTGTAGTTCCACTGGTGGTACGGGCAGGTCAGGCTCTCGCGGTTGCCATGCCGCACGCGGCAAAACGCCATGCCCCGGTGGGCGCAGACGTTTTCCACCACATGGATCGAAGCATCCTTGTCTCGCACCAGCAGCACCGAACGTTCGCCGATCACGGTGCGCTTGAAATCCCCCGCGTGGGGAATCTCAGCCTCCAGGCCAACATAACACCAGTGCCCGTTGTAGAACAAACGGTCCAGCTCCTTGCGGTACAGCGCCTCATCGGTGTAGGCCTGAAAGGGAATGCGGCTGGTGCCGTCCGTCTCCCAGCGGATCTGCTGCGGGAACACGGTCACGGGGCATTCATGCATGGGCGTCTCCTTTGTTTTTTGTCATCGCGAGTCAATCGGTCGATCCATCGATCCATCAGTCTTTCGGGGCCGGTGCGGATGCATCCAGCGCCTGGGAACCGATCATTCGCTCTGCAGCAATATCAGTCAATGGAACGCTGGTGATGTTTCACATCACTCAGGTGAATATGACTTTGACGGCGGTGTAGGAGACTACTGCGCCATGCGGGGGTGCGAGGCGCGCAAGGCCACGCCGCACGCAGGTTGCGTGAGCGGGACAAACGGGAGCGGGTACTGGGGCGGTCGGCCGAGAGCCTCTACCGATGGGTCTGGGCCGGGCGGACAGCCTGCGTGGCAGGGAGGCCGTTGGGGACAATGCTCAGCCGATGGGTGGCTGGGCCATGCGAGGGCATTTCAGATCAGCTCAGATCAGCAGGGGCTGCTTTGCAGAGATTGCCATCATCCCGACTTGGCCGTTGAACACGTACCACCGGCCAGTAGCAGCCGATGACCACAAGAAAAAACATCGAGTAAACGGCCAAGCCAACCGATCTGCCGTAGGCGGGGCCGGTTGAGCGAAGGGCTCCGCATCACTACGCTTCCGTGCGCGGCTTAACAGCAGCGGATTGTCTAGCGATGACTCTCTCAACGACTCGAGCCAAGGTTACGGCCCCACTCCATTGGATATGCTTAAGGAATGAATCGCCGGAAAACCGGTGATCGACCTTTAGCAGGAAGGAGTCGATCCATGCGTGATAGTCCCAGCCAGTCCGAGTCAACAGCGCAAACGGTTTGAACTCAACGTTGACGGAGATTCCTACTTGGTAGACAGACACGTCGGGAAATTCGACCTCTCCCAAGTAGAGCTCTTCAAAGCCACGAGGAAGGACTGAGGCGAACCCGTCGAAGACTACCGACAGGGTCATTACAAACTTTGGCGCGTTTATTAGGATCGACTTCGAGTCAACACGAGAGACGGTAGCTTCTTTGGGTAGCACAAGGTCGAACTTGTGATACGCGATGCCGCCTGGGCCATAGGATGAAACTGTTTGATCCTGCCAAGGTTGCTCCGAAAGCGTTTGGTCAATGAATGCTGCGCGTTCACGCATCGGGCGTGAGAAGGTATCCAAGAAGCGATTCTTGAACAGTAGCGTCGGAACGTCTTCCCGCCCGAATTCTCTGAGCCTCGCCGCATCGAGTCCGGACTGATTGAAGTAGTCAGTCAAATGAGTCGAGAGTGTTTCTAAGACGAAGTACTCGGTTGCCTCGACCAGAAGTTGGCCCGCTGCTGTGACCCGCTTCTTCGCACTCAGCGTCTGTACGTCTACCTCAATGGACTTATGAACCGGATCACTTTCCCAGAGCTTCTTGGGTGCCTCGTTCTCGGAGAAGAGTGCGGTGACATGGTCTATGAGTTCTTCGACATACTCGTACCGAGGAACCGGAATCAGCTCCGATGTACCGCGACGAAAACAGACAAAACCTTCAAACTTGCGTTCGATTTTGCTGGCGCCAAAAAGTCGGCGTGCGGTGACTTAGATGCCAAGCACTACCAGGGAAGCGCCAAGAAGGGTAAGGGGCCAGACAGAATCTTGAAAGTAGACACCGACTGCGGTGGCAAGGAGATTGACGCCTAACCCAAGAACAACCGCTGCGAGAACCAACTCGACGATTGAGTTGCGGTCCTTGAGGACAGATTCTAGGAGCGGACGAGACGACATAGTTGGTTGTTGTGATATCTAACAATTTAGACCGAAAAACCTGCAGGACCAATTGGACCGAGCGGGATATTTCCGACACTGCTTTCTCCTGAAAGTGGCTTGCAGCTTAAGTCTGCAAGCGCCGTTCTGTTCAAACATTCAGGTATAAAAATTCCGGGAAGCTCAGCAAACTATAGCTTGCTCGCAGGCAAGGGCCGTGCTGTCTAACGGCTGTTTCGGACTGCGAGTAAGCGGGTAATGAGTCGATGACTACGTCGGGGATGTATCGTATTTACCGTCGGCTTCGGGCCCGTTACGGTCCAACTGCCTTCACAAGTGAATGACCGGTCCGCAACAATTGCGGTAATTGGATTTATCTGTTCCAGGCTTACGAAGCGCCTGTCTCAGCAATCGGGGATTCAAGCAATGGCTAAATGCACAGCACCAGTTCGTGGACACAATTCGGCAGCAGCTGCGGCCGCCTGTCCTGCGTGTCGATACAGCTACGGCCGGGGTTATGGCTATAGCGGCGGGTACAGCACCCCCTCCCACCCTTCGTATTCGTCATCCACCACGACCGGGAGCAGTAGCAGTCGCTCAAGCGGCGGTTCCCGCCCGCGTTGGTCGCGCACAGGCTCCACCGTCTTGTACACCCCGGCACAAGTGCAATCCCTCACGCCAATCCGTGAGGCCGTCGAAAGAGTGGCTGTCCAACAGCCCGATCTACGTGACTGTTTCCTTTGCCATGCATGGCCCGACCGGCAGGGTGCAGCCAAGGACCTTGACGACGCGCTCAAAGCAGCTGGCGTCAAAACATGGTTTAGTGAATTGGACCTAGGTCTGGGTGTGCCGATGATGCGAACTATTGACCGGGGGTTGGCGAATTCGCGCATCGGTCTTGTGCTGGTCACGCCGAACTTCATCAAGGGACTTCCAAATCAGGGTGTCGCCGACAAAGAACTCTCCGCCTTACTTGCCGGCAATCGTCTGGTCCCCATCGTGCACGAGACAACCTACGACGACTTGCGAAACGTGAGTCCTTTGCTTGCATCCCGGTCTGGTCTAGACACCAAGGAAGACACACTGGCCCAGATCGCCGACAAGATTGCCGAGTTGGTCAAGATCTGGACTTAGCGCAGCCAGAAAGAACGTCAGCATTGCCGGGAAAGAATCAATAGACAGTAGTCCGCCTAAAAAGCCAGGCACTGCGCGCCCAAAAATCCAACTTTCCCCGCCCACTGACGCTCAGAACCTTGCGCCCGGCATCAATCACATCACTACTAATTTGATAGCTATAAGCGCTTTATAGACAAGCGGTAGAGCCCAATTTTTCTTCAAATTTCAGTACACCTCACCACTGACACCACGCGCGCACCCACCTCGCCCGCGCTCATGGCGCACTGCAACTGGGACAGACCACACACCGCCACGTCAGCAAAAGCCAACGCAGCGGCGCGTGGCGCACAACGCTTTCTTTCTCTCTCCGGCAGCGGCTTACTTCACCGCAAACCGCACATTCGCCACCTTCTTCCCCGGCAGCGTCACCAGCGCCACCACCTTGGTGCCCGGCGCCACCTTGAAGATGCCTTTGGTTTCGAGCCTGCCCTCGCCTGCCGGTACAAGCACAGCCTCGGATTTTTCGGTGCCGTTGAGCAGGGTGAGCTTGGCGCTCACGCCCTCGGTCTTGGCGGGTTTGCCGTGGTCGCGCAGGTGCAGGGTGATGGTGTCGGGTTTGGCGACGAGTTCGTAGTCCATGTCGTTGGCTTCGGCCACGATGCCACCGTGTTGGGGCTTGTGGTCATGGCCTGCGCCGTGGTCGCCAGCGGCATGGACGGCGGTGGTGGCCACAGCTGCGAGGGCCAGGGCGGCGAAAAGTTGGCGGGTGGTTTTCATGAGAGTCCTTTCAACAGGTGAGTGAAAAAGCAAACGAACAAATAAAGAGAACAAGTACAAAACAAGAAAAGCTCAGAACGCCTCGGCGTTCTTGTCGTCCAGCAGGCGTTCGGCATCCTTGCGGCCAAACAGCCAGAACAGGGCCGGGGTGAGGAAGGTGTCGAGCAGCGTGGAGCTAATGAGGCCGCTGAAGATGACTACGGCCACCGGGTGCAGGATTTCGGTGCCGGGGCGTTCGGCCTCCAGCAGCAGCGGGGCCAAAGCAAAGGCGGTGACCAGGGCGGTCATCAGCACGGGGCTTAGGCGCTCCAGCGAGCCGCGCACGATCATGGCGGTGTCAAAGCGCTCGCCTTCCACGCGCATCAGGTTGAGGTAGTGGCTCACCTTCAAAATGCCGTTGCGCACCGAAATGCCCGCCAGTGTGATGAAGCCGATCAGTGCCGCCACCGACAGCGGCTGGCCCGACACCCACAGCCCCAGCACCGCACCCACCAGCGCCAGCGGGATGTTGGCCATGATGAGCGCCGACAGCGTGGCCGAGCGGTAGCGGGTGTACAGCACCACAAACATCAGCACCAGCGAGACAATGGCGAGCAGGCCTACCAGGCGGCTGGCTTCTTCCTGCGCCTGAAACTGGCCGCCGAGGGTGATGAAGTAGCCCTCGGGCAGGCGCGTGTCAGCCACAGCCTGGCGGATGTCGGCCACCACGTCGGACAGCGCCCTGCCCTGCGCGTTGGCCGAGAGCACGATGCGGCGCTTGCCGTCGTCGCGGCTGATCTGGTTGGGGCCGTCGCCCTCTTCGATGGTGGCCAGGCGCGACAGGGGCACGGGGCCACGCGGCGTGTCGATCAGCACACGCGCCAGGCCGTCGATGGAGCGTGCGCTGTCGGGCAGGCGCACCACCAGTGCAAAGCGGCGGCTGCCTTCCACCACCTGGGCCACTTTCTCGCCCTCCACCAGCGTCTGCAGCGCGGCCAGCACCTGGGGTGCGGGCACGCCCATTTGCGCAGCGGCGGCGTAGTCCACGCGCACGGTGATCTGCGGCGCCAGCACCTGCTTTTCCACCTCCAGGTCGGCCAGGCCGGGGATGCCCGCCAGCCGCGCGCGCAGGGCTTCCGCCTGGCCCCGCAGCGTGTCCAGGTCGTCGCCAAAGAGCTTGATGGCGATCTGCGAGCGCACGCCCGAGAGCATGTGGTCGATGCGGTGCGAAATGGGCTGGCCGATGGCGATGGCCGCAGGCAGGTGCGCGAGGCGGCCGCGGATGTCGGCCTGCACCTCGGCCATGCTGCGCTTGAGCTCGGCCGCAGGCAGCAGGCCCACGTCCAGCTCGCTCACGTGCACGCCTTCGGCATGTTCATCGAGCTCGGCGCGGCCACTGCGCCGGCCCACGTGCGTGACCTCGGGCACCTGGCGCACCAGCACCTCGGCCTGGCGGGCCAGCGCGCTCGATTCGGCCAGCGTGACGCCGGGGTTGAGCCGCATGCCGACGAGCAGCGTGCCTTCGTTGAACGGCGGCAGAAAGGTGGTGGGGAAAAACGGCACCGCCGCTGCCGAAAGCGCCACCGCCACCGCGCTCACAGCCAGGGCCGTGCGCGGGCGCGCCAGCACGGCCGCAAGCCCGTTGCGGTAGCGCGCTTTGAGCCAGGCCACCACGCGGGTGTCGCCATGGTCCAGGTTCTTCATGCGCGGCAGCAGGTAGAACGCCAGCACCGGCGTGACGGTGACCGACACCAGCAGCGATGCCAGCGTGGACACGATGAACGCAATGCCCAGCGGCACAAACAGCCGCCCCTCGATGCCAGGCAGCGCAAACAGCGGCAGGAACACCAGCACGATGATGGCCGTGGCGTAGAGGATGCCGGAGCGCACTTCCATGGACGCGAGCTTGACCACCTCGATGGGATGCAGGCGGTGGTGGGGGTGCTTGGCGCGGTCCATCTTCAGGCGGCGCAGCACGTTTTCCACATCGACCACCGCGTCGTCCACCAGCCCGCCAATGGCAATGGCCAGGCCGCCCAGCGTCATGGTGTTGATCGACAGGCCGAAATACTTGAACACCAGCGCCGTGATGAAGATGGACACCGGGATGGCCGTGAGCGCAATCACCGTGGGCCTGAGCGTGCCGAGGAACACGAACAGAATTACCGCCACAAACACCGAGGCGCCCATGAGCTTGCCCTGCAGCGTGGTGACCGAGGCCTCGATGAAGCTTGCCTGGCGGAAGGTGACGCGCGGTGCCTCCATGCCTGCGGGCAGCGAGTTCTTCAAATCCACCAGCGCGGCCTCGATGCTGCGCGTGAGCCCGATGGTGTCGGCCGTGGGTTGCTTCTGGATGCCCAGGATGACGGCGCCCTGCCCTTCAAAGCCCGCGTCGCCACGTTTGGTGGCGGCGGCAAAGGTGGCATCTGCCACTTGGCGCAGCAGCACGCTCTGGCCGTTTTTGGCGGTGAGGGCCAGGTTCTGCAGGTCTTCGAGCCGCGAGGTGCGGCCCAGGTGGCGGATGAGGTATTCGCGCCCGCCCAGCTCCAGAAACCCGCCCGAGGTGTTGGCCGCAAAGCCCTTGAGCGCGCCCGTGAGCTGGTCGTGCGTGATGCCCAGCGCTGCCATGCGCGCCGTGTCGGGCAGCACCTGGAACTGGCGCACCTCGCCACCGATGGGGATCACCTGCGCCACGCCAGGAATGGCCATGAGGCGCGGGCGCAGCACCCAGTCGGCGTACTCGCGCACGGCCATGGGCGTGGTCTTGCCCGCGTCAATGGGGATGGCCACCTGCATGATCTCGCCCATGATGGAGCTGATGGGCCCCATGCGCGGCGTGATGCCGCTGGGCAGGCCCTCTTCCATGGACGACAGGCGTTCGGACACCATCTGGCGCGCGCGGTAGATGTCGGTGCTCCAGTCAAAGGTGACGTAAATGAACGACAGGCCCGCGCTGGAGGTGGAGCGCACGCTCTCCACACCGGGCAGGCCGTTCATCGTGGTCTCCAGCGGGAAGGTGATGAGCTGCTCCACCTCTTCAGCGGCCATGCCGCCCGCCTCGGTCATGAGGGTGACGGTGGGTTTGTTGAGGTCAGGGAACACGTCCACCGGCGTGCGCGAGAGCGTGAAGGCGCCATAGGCCATTAGCACGGCGGCGGCGATGAGCACCAGCAGCCGGTTGACCAGGCTGTTTTCGAGAAGCCACTTGAACATCGTGACTCCTTAGCGGACCTGGTTGATGAGCGTGGCGCCCTGCGTGGCCACGCGGTCGCCGGGCTGCAGGCCCGAGGTCACGGCCACCGAGGCGCCGTCCAGCGGCACCGCAGTGACCACCCGTGGCGCAAAGCGCTCGGGCGACTCCTTGACCCAAACGATGGTCTGGTTGGCCGGGTTGCGCAGCAACGCAGCGGCGGGCACTTGCACGCCATCGACCTTGTCGGTGGACTGCACGAACACGCGCACCGGCTGGCCCAGGGCCAAGGTGCCAAGCGCAGACGAGTCGCCCGCAAACTGCAGCGGCTGCGCCTGATCACGCAGGCTGCGCGCCGCGCCCAGAAAGCGCAGTGGCACGCGCTGCCCGGCCACGGCCAGCGTGGCACCGGCCACGCTCTGGGCCTGTGCCGGGTCGTAGGCCAGGGCCTCGATGCGCAGGCGCGATGGGTCTACCACCTCGAACACCAGTTCGCGCGCATCCACCACCTGCCCCGCCACGGCATTGGCCGAAGCGATCACCCCCGAAACGGGGGCCACCAGCGCATCGCGTGTGGCCAGGCCCGCGCCCACGGCGCCCAGGCGCTGGGTGAGGCTTTGCAGCTCGCTCTCGGCGGCTTCGATGTCCTTGCGCGGCACGGTGTCGGCCAGCTCCGTCAGGCGCGCCACGCGCCGTGCGGCCAGGTCGCGTGCAGCGCGCAGCTCGGCCTGTTGGGCCAGCTGGTTGGAACGCTCGATGGCGCCCGCCGTGGGCACCACATAGGCCAGCACCTCGCCCTTGCGCACCGCCTGGCCCACACCGGGCAGGCCCTTGGGCCCGGCCTCCAGCCGCCCGGCCAACACGGCCTGCACCTTGCCGCCTGCGTTGGGGTCCATCACCACGGTGCCTGCCAGTTCAAAGGCCTTGGCGTGCTGCCCCGTGGCTGCCACCACAGTGCGCACGCCCAGTTGGCGCTGTGCGGGTTTGGGCAGAAACACGCTGCCATCGGGCTGGCGGCTGGGGCCGTTGCCGCTGGGTGCGGGCGGCGCGTCGCCATGGTCGTGGCCGGGGCCTGCCGAAGCAGGCACAGGGGCGCTGAGCGCGGCAGCCATGAGCAGGGCCAGCAAGGAAGGCATGGGGTGGAAGCGCTTCATGCGGCACCTCCCACGCGCTGGGTGTTGCCCATGCGGGCAGCACGGCCTCGGCGCAAACCCCACGCGGCGACCAGCGCCAGCAGCACGGCGGCCACGGCGCCTGCAATCAGCACAGTGCGGCGTGCCAGCCCTGCCGGTGCGGCATCGGTGTGGGCGGCGGGGTGCAGGTCGATCTCGCCTGCGAGCAGGTCGGTGTCAATGCCTGCGGCCACGGTGGCGGTGATGGGGCTCACACCCTCGGCCAGCGGCGCGGCCAGGGTGGCCTGGAACTCGCCCTCGGCCACGCGGGTGACGGGCACGCTGGTGCCTGCGATGTCCAGCTCCAGCCGGGCGTCCTTCACGGGGCTGTTGTCGCCCGCGTGGTCCAGGTAGAGCGCGATTTTTTGCCCGTCGAGCACGCCCACCAGTTCAAACAGGTCGGAGGTGGCGGCAAAGCGCGGCAGGGCCGTGCCCGTTGCTGCGGCTGGGGTTTCGCCGTGGTCGTGGCCAGCACCGGCCAGCGCTGTCGGCGGTAGCAAGCCCAGCAGCAGGGCCAGGCCCAGTGTGGAGAAAGTGGAAGAGAGTTTCATGGTGTTCAGCAAAAGTGGTGAGGGCCTCAAGGGCGTCATTGCGGCAGCAGGCCCAGGGCTTGGCGCAGGTGGGAGATGGCGGCCGCCGCGTCGATGCGGGCGCGGGCCAACTGGCGTTCGGCCTGGGCGGCCTCCAGCTCCACACGCAGGCGCGTGGGGCCATCGGCCTCGCCCAGGCGGAAGGCCTTGTCGATAAAGCCGCGTGTGCCCTGCGCCAGCGCCGCGTGCCGTGCCAGCGCATCGCGCTGGGCCTGCCTGGCCTTCACGCGGGCCACGGCGGCGGCGATGTCGGCGGCCAGGCGCCTCTGCTCCACGGCAGCACGCGCCTCGGCATCGATGGCATCGGCGCGTGCTGTAGCCTGTTTTGCCTGCGCACGGTCGCCCCCGCCCAGGGGTATGCGCAGACCCACGGTGAAGGTCTGCTGGTAGCGGTCGCCCGCCTGCTCGCGGCCGCGCGTGGCGGCCACCGTCAGCTCGGGGTTGGCGCGGGTTTGCACAGCGGCCAGGTCGGCGGCGCGGCGGGCCACCTCGGCCTGGTCCTGCCAGTCGGTCGCCGCAGGGTGCTGGGCTGCGGCTGCCGTGGCATCGGGCACGGGGGGCTCGGGCTCTGCCCCGTCCGCCAGCGCCAGGGTGGGCGCGGCCTGCACGCCCCAGGCAGCCAGTGCGGCCTGCGCTGCGTCCCCTGCGCCCTGGGCCTCGGCCATGGCGGCTTCGGCCTGGGCCACGGCGCCGTCGGCCTGCGCCTGGTCGGCACGCGCCAGGTCGCCTGCACGCACGCGGCGCGCCACGTCGGCGGCCAGGCGCTGGGCGTTCAGCAGCCGGTCTTGCGCCAGTGCCTGATCGGCCTGCGCGCGCTGCGCGGCCCACCACGCTTCGCGCACGGTGGCGGCCAGTTGCAGCTGCGCGGCGCGCTGGCGGCTGTCCAGCGCCTGCGCTTCGGCGTCGGCCAGCGCGGCCTTGCGGGCGCGCTCGCCCGGCAACCACAGCGGCAGGGCCAGGCCCACTTCGGCTTCGCGGCTGCCCTGGTTGCTGCCGGGGCGGTCGGTTTTGGTGGACAGCTCCAGTGCCATGGGCTCGGCCGTCCAGGCTGCCGCCGCGCTGCGTGTGGCATGCGCAGCCTCGCGCCGCAAAGCTGCAGACTGCGCTTCGGGCTGACGTTGCCAGGCCTGCTCGAACAGGGCCTGGAGTGTGAGCGGCGCTGTGCCGGGGTTGGAGGTCTGGGCCTGTGCGGCACTGCCCAGCAGTGCCCAGCCCAGCGCCATCACCACCAGCGCGGCGATGGGCGTGTGTTGTCGTTGTTTCGTTGCTTGCATCCGATTCCTCTGCAGTGGCCAGGGCCACAGGTTGAAATCGGCGAGGCGCGATGGATGGAGGAGACGGTCAGCAGTGCACGCACGCCAACAGCAAGACGCGCACCGCTACTGCCAGGAAAGGCAGGGCTCCAACACCATCAGGATAAGAAACGGAGCCACCCAAGCCCCCGCCTCGCCGCTCAGGCGAGGACGGACCAGTTGGGGCGTTCGGGGCGCGTAAGGGGTGCGGGTGGCCAGGCGGGTGCGGCCTGGCCCGGCGGGTGCGCCACGGCCACCACGATGGCCTGGGCGCTGGCACTGTGCGCCAGGCCGCCGCCTGTGCCGTGGCAGGCATGGCAGTCCATGTCGGCCAGGGTGCTGGGGCTGGCGCTCGGGGCCGAGTGGTCGGCCCCTTCGTCGCCATGGTGCTCGTGCACATGGTGGCCAAAGTGTGAGGCTTGCGGCGCCGTTTCATGCCCGCAATAAGGCGAAGCAGCCGCCCAGATGGACTGGAGCGGCATGAACACCAACAGGAAGAGCAACAGCAAGCGGCGCATGGGCAGCCGGATTCTAGGGAGGTTTGTAGAACCCCTACAAAAACAGCGGATCGCCCAGACCGGGTTGAAGGACTTTGGGTGATTGAGTGGCAAAGGGCCCCAGGCCTGAATCCGCAGCTGGATTCATTCTGCAGGCGGCCCTGCCTACACGGACGAGGGCAGCATCCGCCCCCATCCCCTGCACGACATCAAGCAGCAACGGCCTCGGGCTGCGCTGCCTGCGCCTTGGCCCCTTCGGCCACCACGGGCATGCGGATCAGGTGGTCAAAGGCGCTCAGCGCTGCCTTGGAGCCATCGCCCGCTGCAATCACGATCTGCTTGAAAGGCACGGTGGTGCAATCCCCCGCCGCAAACACGCCGGGGATGTTGGTGCGACCGTGGGAGTCGACAATGATTTCGCCGAAGCGCGACAGCTCCACCGTGCCCTTGAGCCACTCGGTGTTGGGCACCAGGCCGATCTGCACGAACACGCCTTCGAGCGGCACCAGGTGCTCCACGTTGGTGGCGCGGTCCTTGTACTTGAGGCCGTTGACCTTGCCGTCGGCACCGGTGATTTCGGTGGTCTGCGCGTTGGTGTGGATGGTCACGTTGGGCAGGCTCTTGAGCTTGTTGACCAGCACGGCGTCGGCCTTGAGCTGGTCGGCAAACTCGATGAGCGTGACGTGGGCCACGATGCCAGCCAGATCGATGGCAGCCTCGACACCCGAGTTGCCGCCGCCGATGACCGCCGTGCGCTTGCCCTTGAACAGCGGGCCGTCGCAGTGCGGGCAGTAGGCCACGCCCTTGTTCTTGTACTCGGCTTCGCCGGGCACGTTGACATTGCGCCAGCGGGCGCCGGTGGACAGGATCACCGTCTTGGACTGCAGCGTGGCGCCGTTGGCCATCTGCACGCTGATGAGGCCACCTGGCTCGGCCGCGGGGATGAGCTTGTCGGCGCGTTGCAGGTTCATGATGTCCACGCCGTAGGCGCGGGTGTGGGCTTCGAGTGCGGCGGCAAACTTGGGGCCGTCGGTTTCGAGCACCGAGATGTAGTTTTCAATCGCCAGCGTGTCATTGACCTGACCGCCAAAGCGCTCGGCAGCAACGCCGGTGCGGATGCCTTTGCGGGCGGCGTACACAGCGGCCGCGGCGCCTGCTGGGCCACCGCCGACGATGAGCACGTCGTACGGTGCCTTGGCGCTGAGCTTGGCGGCTTCGCGGGCGGCGGCGCCGGTGTCGAGCTTGGCGACGATTTCTTCAATCGTCATGCGGCCGGAGCCGAAGACCTGGCCGTTCAAAAACACCATGGGCACGGCCATGATTTCGCGCTCGGTCACTTCCTGCTGGAAGGCGCCGCCTTCGATGACGGTGGTCTTGACCTTGGGGTTGACGATGGCCATGAGCGACAGCGCCTGCACCACGTCCGGGCAGTTGTGGCAGGTCAGGCTCATGTAGACCTCGAAGTTGAAGTCGCCATCCAGCGCTTTGATGGAGTCGATCACGTCCTGCTCGACCTTGGGCGGGTGGCCGCCGGTCCACAGCAGGGCCAGCACCAGCGAGGTGAATTCATGGCCCAGGGGCAGGCCGGCAAAACGCAGGCTGTTGGTGGCACCCACACGCTGCAGGCTGAAGGATGGCTTGCGCGCATCGTTGCCGTCGGTGCGCAGGGTGATCTTGTCGCTGCGCAGGGATTGGATGGTTGTCAGCAGCTCGCGCATGTCGCGCGCAGTCTCGCTGTCGTCCAGGGATGCCACCAGCTCAAACGGCTGCTGCACGCGCTCCAGGTAGGCGGCGAGTTGGGTCTTGAGTTGTTCGTCGAGCATGGTGGTGTCCTTTGAATTTGGAGTTGTATGTGGGGAGCGTGATGGCAAGCGGGATTCAGATCAAGCCTGCGGGTCAAACTCCGGGCGTAAAAAAGCCGGACGGCACGGCGCACAGGCGCTATGACGCTGTCCGGCTTCAGAGGCCGAGAAAAGCGAATGCTTAGATCTTGCCGACCAGGTCCAGCGAAGGCGTCAGGGTCTTGGCGCCTTCCTTCCACTTGGCGGGGCAGACTTGGCCAGGGTTGGCGGCGGTGAACTGGGCAGCCTTGAGCTTGCGCAGGGTTTCCGACACGTCGCGGGCGATTTCGTTGGAGTGGATTTCCAGGGTCTTGATCACGCCATCGGGGTTGATCACGAACGTGCCGCGCAGTGCCAGGCCTTCTTCAGGGATGTGCACGCCGAAAGCGTTGGTCAGCTGGTGCGTTGGGTCGCCAACCAGGGGGAATTTGGCCTTGCCCACGGCGTCCGATGTTTCGTGCCACACCTTGTGCGAGAAGTGGGTGTCGGTGGTCACGATGTAGACCTCGGCGCCGGCCTTCTGGAACTCAGCGTAGTTGTCGGCAGCGTCTTCGATTTCGGTGGGGCAGTTGAAGGTGAAAGCTGCGGGCATGAAGATCAGCACGGACCACTTGCCCTTGAGGGACTGCTCGGTCACTTCGATGAATTCACCCTTGCCGTCACGGTTGACGAAAGCGGTGGTCTTGAAGGGCTGAACTTGCGTATTGATCAGGGACATTGCTGTTTCCTTAGTGGTTGGTTAACTGAACAGGACTGAAGTCTAGGCCTTTCGAGACCATCAATCCAATTAATTGATTTGATTGAATCAATTGCCTGTGACTATACAGTGACACCCTGCCCTCAGGCCGGGGCGGGCATTTTGCCCCCTTTTAAACCCCCAAAGACCGCAAGGAAGCCGCTGCAAGAACCACCGCCCACCCGGTCAACCCTTGCGGCATATCAAACATTCAAATACAACTGATTCGCGTTTAGTTTTATCATCTACTGCACTGCAGCAACGCCGCCCAGGCCACTTTGCTGCAGTGGGCCAGCCAAAGCTCGACGCCTCTGAAATATTGGTCAAAACGGCCTGCAGCGCTTTATTGATAAGCGCAAGCAGCTCATAAATTTATAGCAAAGACCTCAGACACCATGTTCCAAACACTTCTGATCTGTTTCCGCGAAGGGCTGGAAGCCCTGCTGGTGGTGGCGATTGCCACCCTGTACCTGCGCAAGACCGGGCGCCTGCACCTGTTGCTGCCACTGCGCGCGGGCGTGGGCGTGGCAGCCCTGCTCTCGCTGGTGCTGGGCTGGGTGCTCTCGCAGGTGGGCGCGCTGTCGCCCGCAGCCGAGGGTGGCATGGCGCTGGTGGCTGCCGCCACCGTGGCCTGGTGCGTGGTGCACATGCGCCGTGCGGGCCAAGGCATGGGCCAGGACATTGCCCAGCGCATGGACCGCGCCAGCGTGCTGGAAGGCCCGCGCGCCTGGGTGGCGGTGTTCCTGTTTGCCCTGTTCATGGTGGGCCGCGAAGGCGTGGAAACCGCCACCATGCTCGCCGCTCTGGCCCGCAGCGCCGAGCTGGGCTACATGGCCTGGGGCGGCTTGGCGGGCCTGGCGCTGGCCATTGCCATCGCCTGGGCCTGGACACGCTACGGCCGCGCAGTGAACCTTGCGCGGTTCTTCCGCGTCACGTCGTGGTTCATGGCGGTGTTTGCGGTGCAACTGGTGGTGTATGCGTTCCATGAGTTCACCGAAGGCGCAGCGATACCCGGCATCGACAACGCTTACTGGCATGCGGCCACCGAAGACCTGGCCGAAGGCACCATTGCCCAGGCCATCTCGCTGGCCCTGGTGCTTGTGCCCACGGTATGGCTGGGCCTGGCGCACTGGCGTGAGCGGCGCACGGTGCCATCGTCTGCAGCCGCAACCGCCATGGGCACACAGGCTGCCGCGCCACGCGCCGCACAATAGCCCCGCGCACGGCCTGCGCAGCCCCATCGGGCCTACCGGGCCGGACGGGGCCAGCCGGGGTGAACGCGAACGCCTATCAACCTCACACGCAGCCAGCGCGCTGTAGCAGGGATATGCCTTGCGCGTGTTGATATGGCTCACGACAATCGGGGCCGAATCAACACAACACAACAAGGAGTCCCCATGAAAGGTGACGCACAGGTCATTGGCCATCTGCAGGCCCAGCTCAAGAACGAACTCACGGCCATCAACCAGTACTTCCTGCACTACCGCATGCTCAAGCACTGGGGCTTCGACAAGCTGGCCAAGAAGGAGTATTCGGAATCCATCGGCGAGATGAAGCATGCCGACTGGCTCATGGACCGCATCTTCACGCTGGATGGCCTGCCCAACCTGCAGGACCTGGCCAAGATCCAGGTCGGCGAAGACGTACCAGAGATCCTGGCCTGCGACCTGCGCGCCGAACAAGGCGCCCAGGCCACCATCAAGGATGGCATCGCCCACTGTGAAACGGTGCGTGACTATGTCTCGCGCGACCTGCTGCAAAAGATCCTGGACGACACCGAAGAGCACATCGACTTTCTGGAAACCCAGATCGATCTGATCGGCAAGGTGGGCCTGCAGAACTACCTGCAGTCGCAGATGGGTGACGTGGAGTAACGCCTAGGCTGCATCAAAGCGCTCCACGAAAAGTACCAAGAAGAACAACAAAAAACGGGCCGAGGCCCGTTTTTTTGTGCCCACGCCATCACCAAGTTCCGCCGATTGCACGGGGCTGCGAAGCACAGCCCTACCCCCATGTCACAAGCTGTTGCAAGCACACATCAAACCAGTGCAAATAGCATTTTTATAAATGCGAATGCTTCTCAACAAAAGTAGAATGCGTTCTTACGACCAAGGCCATTCCTTCTTGCAGCTCCCGATCTGCAAGGGCAGGTCCCGTGATTCCCTTTAACACCTAGCCAGCCAGTCAGCCGGGCTCTCCGCCGCTGCAGCCAGCGTTTGTACGTTTGCCGTACGACACCTACTGCCTGGAGCCTTTCTGATGCCGCGCAGCACCGCCAGCCCCTGCTCTGCAGGAGTTCTGCTTCTCTCCTTTTTTGAAGGCCGCACCGCCCTGGGTGCCGCCGCAGATCGGCCATGAAGGCAGCCCGCGTTGACTGGCGCTACCGCCTGGCCATCACCTCCCGCGCCGTGGCGGCCATTGGGGGTGGGTATGCACTGGCCGCAGGGTTCACGGCTGCGCTTTCGCTGGTGTTGGCGCAGTGGATGCCGCGCGTGGAGGCCGTGCTGACCGCCACCATGCTGGCCTGGCTGGCCTATGCCATGGCGGCGGGATGGGCGTTTTATGCGCGCACGGCCTGGGGCGCCTGGGGCGGCACACTGCTGCCCGCCCTGGCAATGGGCGCGTGCGCCATGGCGCCGCAATGGATGAGGGGCGCGCCATGACAACAGCGACCTCCACCGTGCGCAAGAGCGCCGACCGCGAAGGCTTTCGCCAGGCGATGTCGTGGCTGCACACCTGGGCAGGGCTCATCCTGGGCTGGCTGCTGTTTGCGATCTTCCTCACGGGCACGCTGTCGTTCTTCAAGAACGAGTTCAACCTGTGGATGCGGCCCGAGATGCACGGGCTGCCGCGCACCGACGCGGCCGATGCGCAGGTGGCCCAGAAGTCCGTGGACGCGCTGGTGCGCAAGGCCCCTGACGTCACCCAGTGGATCCTGCACCTGCCCGATGACCGCGACCCAGCTGTCAACATGCTCTGGCGCGGCACCGGCAACGGGCGCTTTGAAACGCTGCGCATGAACCCGCAGACGGGCGAGCCCATCGAGGCGCGCCAGACCATGGGCGGTGATTTTTTCTACCGCTTTCACTTCGAGCTGCGTACCGCGCAAAAAGGCCGCTGGACTATCCAAGGCCGCTGGGTGGTGGGCGTGGCCACGATGCTGATGTTTGTGGCGCTGATCACCGGCGTGATCACGCACCGCCGCATCTTCAAGGACTTCTTCACCTTCCGCCCTACCAAGGGCGGGCAGCGTGCCTGGCTGGATGCGCACAACGTCAGCGGCGTGCTGGTGCTGCCGTTCTATCTGATGATCACCTTCAGCGGGTTGATGATCTTCCACACGCTGTACATGCCCGCAGGCATTGCCGCCAACTACAAGAACGAGAAAGGCGTGGACTCCAACGCGTACTTTGCCGACCTTCAGGGCGAAAAGCCCGAAAGCCGTCCCCGCCGGGGTGCGGGCGACAAGGTGGAGCCCCTGCCCGCCATCACCCTGCAGCCCGTCATCGACGCGGCCACCACCCGCTGGCAGGGCGGGCGCATCGGCAGCGTGCAGGCGCGCCGCGATGCCAACGGCCGCGCCGTGGTGGAGGTAACGCGCCACGAAGGCGACCGCCTGCAGTACCGCCCGCCGCGCCTGCTGTTTGATGCCACCACCGGCCAATGGCTGGACCAGGCCGACGCCACCAGTCCCGCCGTCAAGACCTATGGCGTGCTGTATGGCCTGCACATGGCGCGGTTTGCCGATGTGGGCCTGCGCTGGGCGCTGTTCGGTTTTGGGGTGCTGGGCAGCCTGATGATTGCCACGGGCATGGTGCTGTGGTCGGTCAAGCGCAGCGCCAAGTCGCAGACACAGGCCAGCCGCAAAGGGGCAGCCACAGCCACCGCCACCAGCACCGCGCCCGCTGCGCACCCCAAAGCGCCGTTTGGCGAGCGCCTGGTGGCTGGTATCAACATCGCGACACTGACCGGGCTGCCGCTGGCGTGTGGCGTGTATCTGGCCGCCAACCGCCTGATCCCTGTGGGCATCGAGGGCCGAGCGGATGCAGAGCTGGCCTGGTTCTTCAGCGCCTGGGGCATCACGCTGCTGTGGGCGCTGGCCTGCGCGGTGGTGCGCCCGCACCGCCTGGGCTGGACAGTGCCGCTGGCCGCTGCGGGCCTGGTGTGGGTCGCGCTGCCGCTGATCAACGCGCTGACCACACACACCCACCTGGGCGTGAGCCTGCCCGCGCGCGAATGGGTGTGGGCCAGCATGGACCTGTCGTTTTTGGCCACCGGGCTGCTGCTGGGCTGGCTGGCGTGGCGCGTGCGCCCCGGCCGCGTACCCCGTCGCGGTGCGCCTGCAAAGAATGCGCGGCCTGCCCCGTCGGTGCCCGTGGCGCCCGCCGAAACCTCCACCTCGGGAGCCTGAGCCATGTCTGCCTTTCTTCTGTGCTTTGCCGCCTGGTCGGCCATTGCGCTGGGCATGGATCGCCACCACGAAGACGCACTGGGCCAGGAAGGCGCCGCGCGCCGCCTGGTGGCGTTGCGCCGCTCGGGCTGGCTGCTGCTGGTGCTTTCGCTGTGGCTGGCAGCGGCGCACCCGCCGGGGGGCGTGCCTGCATCCCTGGGCGTAACGGCATGGTCCGTGGCCCTGTCGGTGGCCGCCGTGGCGGTCACGGCCACCGTCACCTGGCAGCCCCGGCGCACGCCCGAACTGGCTGGCGCCGCCCTGCTGGCGGGCCTGCTGGCGCGGGCGCTGGGGTGGTGATAGCCAGGCTCCACGCTCCCGCAGCCGTGCGCTGAGCCGCTCGGGCTCGAACTCGCTTTTCTGTTTTCACGGCCCCACCACATCCCAGACAGCGGGCCTTTGCGGCGCGCGCCAGGCCACGAGGTGCAAGGGCTTTTCGCCAACCGCGTTGCGCTCACTCCAAGGAAAACCATGCACGCTTACACACCAACCCCCTATCGCCTCCACCCGCTGGTGGCCGCCCTGCTTGCCACGCTGTGTGGCACGGCACTGGCGCAGACGACGGCGCCGCCCCCTGCAGTTGCGCAGACCACGCCGCAGACGCTGGGCGAGGTCACCGTGCAATCCAGCGCGGACGACGACGGCTATTCACCCGCCGCCGCCAGCACGGCCACCAAGGGCAGCGCGCCGCTGCGCGATGTGCCCCAGGCCGTGAACGTGGTGCCCGCGCAGCTCCTGCGCGACCAGGGTGCGCGTTCCATGGAAGACGCGCTGCGCAACGTGCCCGGCGTGGCCATGAGCCACGGCGACGGCCAGCGCGACCAGGTGGTGATACGCGGCTTTACCGCCATCGCCGACCAGTTTGTGGACGGCGTGCGCGACGACGCGCTGTACTTCCGCGACCTGGCCGACATCGAGCGTGTGGAAGTGCTCAAGGGCCCTGCCGCCGTGCTGTACGGGCGCGGATCGTCGGGTGGCCTGATCAACCGCGTGACCAAGAAGCCCAAGTTTGGCGAGACCTCGGGCGAGGCATCGCTGGGCCTGGGCAATTTCGACTACCGCCGCGCCACGGCCGACGTGAATGTGGGCATCAGCGACACCGCCGCCTTCCGCATCAACGCCGCAGTGGAGGACTCCGGCAGCTACCGCGACCAGCAGTTCGTCAAGCGCCACAACTTCGCACCGTCGCTCGCGCTCAAGCTCGCGGCGCAGACCGACCTGCTGCTGCAGTACACCAACGCGCGCGACAAGCGGCTGACGGACTTCGGCATCCCTGCGCTCAACGGCCGCCCCGTCAACGTGCCCGCGAGCACCTACTACGGCTCCAGCAACGCCGCGCAGGACGACACCACCACCAGCACCATGCAGTCGTTCGCGGCCACGCTGAACCACCGCTTCAACGACGACTGGTCGGTGCGCAACGTCACGCGCCTGTACGACTACGCGCTAGACCGCTACAACACCTTGCCCGGCGGCACCACCGACCCGGTGAACCTGACGGTGGGCCGCACGCGCTCGTTCATCCTGCGCGATGAAAAAGGCTTCTTCAACCAGACCGACGTGACGTGGCGCAACCAGCTCGGCGGCTTGAAGCAGGAGTGGCTGATGGGTGTGGAACTGGGCCAGCAAAAGAAACGCTCCGAGTCCGTCACCGGTGGCGCAGACCGCGTGCCACTCTTCAACCCCGGCAACCGCCCTGCCCCCGCCATCCCAGCGGCCAACTACAACGCCGACAGCGCCATCCCCAGCCACACCACGCAAGACACAGCCGCGCTGTACTGGCAAAACCAGATCACGCTGGCGCCCCAATGGAAGGCGCTGGTGGGCGCCCGCTACGACGTCTTCGGGCAAGAGACCACGTTCGACCGCAAGCTCGCAACGCTCTCGCACACCGACAAGAAGTTCAGCCCTCGCGCGGGCCTGGTGTGGCAGCCGAGCGATGTGGTGTCGTACTACGTGTCGTACAGCAAATCCTTCCAGCCCTCGGCCGAAGCGTTTGCGCTGGCCGCCAACAACACCGGCGCCGAACCAGAGATCACCGAGAACAAGGAAATCGGCGTCAAGCTCGACCTGCTCGATGGCCGCATGAATGTGACCGGCGCGCTCTTCAACCTGGAGCGCACCAACATCAAGAACACCGACCCCGCCAATCCCGGTCGTCAGATCAACGTGGGCACCCAGCGCACCAACGGCCTGGAGCTGACTGCCAACGGCCGCCTGCCCGGCCGGTGGGACGTGAGCACCGGCTACGCCTGGCTGGACGGCCGCATGACGAAGTCACTGGCCACCACCACATCCACACAGCTGCCCACCGCCGCCATCGCCGCCCAAGGCAAGGTGCCCGCGCTCACGCCGCGCAACTCCGCCTTCCTGTGGGCCATGAAAGACCTGGGCCACGGCCTGCGCGTGGGCGGCGGCGTGAACTATGTGGGTGCGCGCTTCACCTCGCTGACCAATCTGGTCACCCTGCCCGGCTACACCACGCTGGACGCGGCCCTGCAGTACACGCTCGGCCAGTGGGATGTGGACGTGAACATCAAGAACCTGGCCAACCGCAAGTACTACGTGTCGGCCCACGGCAGCAACGACAACCTGATCCTGCCCGGCTCGCCGCGCGCGGTGCAGGTGACGCTGCGCACGCGGTTCTGACGCTGCGCCTGCAGGCGCAGCACGCAAATTTGAAGAATTTTGGCTGCTAGCGCTTGATGGATAAGCGCTAGAAGCTATTAATTTAATAGCATATATCAAACACCGAGGAGGAGAAGCACCATGCAAATGCACCCACTGGCCCTTGCCGCCCTGCTGGCCACCGTGGCAACGGCGCAAGCACAGACCAGCTCCGGCCCCACCACGGGCACCCCCACCACGACAGCGCTGCCCGAAGTGAAGGTGACCGACGAGGCCAACAGCGCGGCGACCGAAGGCTCGGGCCAGTACACCGCCCGCGAAGTCAGCGTAGGCAAGCTCCAGCAGGCACCGCGCGAGACGCCGCAGTCCCTCAGCGTGGTCACGCGCCAGCAGCTGGATGACCGCAACCTGACCAAGGTGGAAGACGCTATCAAGCTGAGCACCGGCATGACGGTCACGCGCTTTGATGGTGCGGGCAACTACAACACCTTCCAGGCGCGCGGGTTCGATCTGGGCTCCATACAGCTCGATGGCGTTCCGATCCCCCAGGGCAACTACAGCACGCTCGACACGGCCATGTATGACCGCATCGAAGTGCTGCGCGGCCCGGCCGGCCTGCTGCAGGGCGCGAGCGAGCCCGGCGGCACCGTGAACCTGGTGCGCAAGCGCGCCCCGGCCAAGCTGGCCATTGGCGCCGATGCGGCGGTGGGCTCCTTCGGCCTGCGCCGGGGCACCGTAGACGTGGGCGGCGGCCTCAATGCCGAAGGCACGATCCGCGCGCGCGCCGTCGCGGTGGTGGAAGACAAAGACAGTTTTGTAGACACCCTGTTCAACAACAAGCGCCTGGGCTACGGCACGCTGGAATGGGACATCGCTCCCTCCACCACCGTGTCGGTGGGCGGGGCGCAGCAGCGCGTGCGCGCCGCCATCGACCAGGGCCTGCCCACCTATGCCGATGGCCGCCTGGCCGACCTGCCCCGCAGTGCCTTTGCTGGCCTGCGTGCCAACCGCCAAGACCTGGAGACCACCGACGTTTTCGCAGAGCTGGAGCACCGGCTGGATGGGGGCGGCTTGGTGCGCCTGTCCGCGCGCGACATCGACCGCACGGCGTTCTACCGCTCGGCCCGCGCCAACAGTGCCCTGGCCGCCGACGGCAGCTTCACCATGGAAACCGTGGACGGCGACTTTCACGTGCGCACCCGCAACTACGACGCCTTCCTGGCCACACCGGTGCAGATGGCAGGCCGCACCCACAAGCTGCTGGTGGGCGCGAGCCACAACGAGGGCAAGAGCTGGGACGGCAACTACGCCTACGGCCCCAGCGTACCGTTCAACCTGCTGCAGCCCCACTACGACCTGGCCTACCCAGACATCCGGCTACCGGGCTTCACCTCGATCGTCACGCGCCGCGAGAACGCGCTGTACGGGCAGGCGCAGATCGGCCTGACCGACACGGTCAAGCTGCTGGCAGGCGGGCGTCTGTCGTGGGCGGAGGTGGTGACGCGCAGCACCAGCACGGGCGCAGTCACCGCATCGGCAGACCCTGGCCGCCAGTTCGTGCCGTCGCTGGCTCTGATGTGGGACTTCCACCCGCAGTACACCGGCTACGCCAGCTATGCAGAGACCTTCGTGGTGCAAAGCCAGCTCAACGCGGCCAAGCAGTTGCTTGCCCCACGCACAGGCAAGCAGGTGGAGCTGGGCGTGAAGGGCGAGTTTTTGCACAAGCGCCTGCAGGCCCATGCAGCGCTGTTTCGCATCATTGACGAGAACCGCGCCATCGCCGACCCGGTGGTGACAAACGCCTACATCGCCGGCGGCAAGGTGCGCGCACAAGGCTTCGAAACCGAGGTCAGCGGCCAGCCCCAGCCCGGCTGGGACATCGTGGCGGGCTACGCCTACAACGACACCCGCTACCTCCAGGCCCCCGTGGCGCAGCAGGGCCAGGTGTTCAGCCCCATCACGCCGCGCCACAGCGTGAACCTGTTCACCCGCTATGCCTTCACCAGCCCGGCGCTGCGCGGCTTCAGCGTGGGCGGCGGCATGACCTACCGCAGCGAGTTCTTTGCGCAAAGCGGTGCGTTGCGCATCAACGCACCGGGCTACGCAGTGTTCAACGCCCAGGTGGGCTACCAGATCAACGACCACCTGTCTCTGAACCTGTCGGTGGACAACCTGCTGGACAAGACCTACTACGAGAAGGTATCAGGCATTTCGCGCCAGAACTTTTATGGCGAGCCGCGGCGTGTGACGGTGGCGCTCAAGGCGCGGTATTGAGGCGGGACGAGGGAAAAGACATAGGCATCGGTGAAGATGCCATGCACCTTGAGCCGATTCCGCGCGAGGCACTCTAGCACTGCGCCCGACTGCTCGGCCAGGCTGAGACTGGGTGTGTTGTGCTGGGCCACGACGATTTCAACGCGGCCCAGCTTGAGCTCTGCAAAGGCGAACTGACTGAGTGCCTGAACGGCGGCGAGCGCTGCGCCTTGGCGCTGCCAGGACTGGCGGACCCAGTAGCCCAGGTTGCAGAAGCCGTTGACTAGGTTGAATTGATTGAGGCCGCAGCCGCCCACAAAGGTATCGGACCCGGCGTCGAAAATGCCGAACTCGTAGCTGGAACCGCGCTCCCACTCGGCCTCGCAATGCGCAAACCAGGACGCAGCATCGGCGGTTGAGTAATTGGGATGGGCCCAGGGCATCAACTTCCCGACGGTGGCAGTGGACTCCAGAACGGCCTCGACGAAGGCGGGGAGATCGGATTCAGCGAAGGGACGGAGCTCGAAACGACCGGAGGCAAGCATGGGGCAGGAACTGCAGAGGTTTAACGTCGAAGCTGACCGGAACGCAGCGCCTTGCGATAGCGCTTGAGGTTCTTCGCCTTGCGTCCCGTCGGAAACTGAGTTAACTCCATGCCGCAGCCAGCGACCGCCAGCGCCGCAATCAGGTCGGCGGGGAAATGGTCAGACTGTACGACCACATCGCGCATAGCGATCCCAAAGTCCAAAGTCGCGTGCTCCACGCCTGCGACTTCGCTCATGTTCTTCAAAATGCTTGAATGGGCACGGAGAAACTGGATTGCGTCGGCCTACTGCTACTCCAGGTCTTCAAACTCAGCGTCACTCACCACCAAGGTCAGCCCAGAAGTCACTGCAGGCCGACTATTCGGCCGGGAACTGCGCGGCACACCGCGCCGCCAAACGTTGCACGGTTCAACCGGACTCAGCGCGACGAGGCTTTCCACATCAGCCTCACGGCCCACAAAGTGAAGGATGCAACCCATACGATTTAAGGTTTGAGAAGAGCGCTGGCACTGGGGACTGAAAAATTTGGTGCCCAGCGATTGACTACACGGATTTCACAGGTCTTCCATCGTAAGAAGATGGTTGATGTGCGCAAAAAATACCCACGGCTACCCATCCACATCTTCGTCACGCACAGCAGCAATCTCGCCAAACTCGGACTGCAACGCATTGCGAATCAGCGCGGGATAAGCAAACCAGTAGTGCCGACGAACCGCATCACGAACGAACTCCGCTCCAAACATCTCACTGAAATGGCGCTGCTCCCACACGGCAAGCCGGCTGCGATCATCCGCCAACAACGACCTGCGGTGCCGGGTCATCAGGCGTTTGAGAGTACCTCGGTCTGCTATCCCAAACCTGCGTAGCTCTGGCAACAAGTCCTCGTACAGCACCATGTCCTCCACGTAGTCGTTTTTCGGCGGAAAGATGCCACTCATGACCTGTCGCACCAGTTCAGCGTTCAGCAACTGAAGCGATGCTCTCTTTCTTGCGGAAACGTGCTTTTTCATGGATTCGGCAACTTACTTTTCAGGATTGGATGAATCGGAGAGGGCGACGCGTGCTCGCGAAGCCTTGCACAACAAGCTGCGGGCTCCTTCGACGAACCCGCTCCGCATCATGGGGGCGTCCCGCCTTTCTTGTGCACCTTGAAACTTTCATCAAGGTAGACCGTAGAACTCGTCATGCCGTAGCCTTCGCAGACAAACCCGTTCAAAGGCAGCACGCCAGGCGCATCGGTGAGCCGGCCTCTCACTTCCTTGTACTTCTTTCCCACACGCCGTGAATGAATGGCGGCGTTGGTCAGGTAGTTGAGACTCACTCGGTAATAGGAGTTGCTGGAATAGTCTTCGTCATCCTGTTGCTCGCCGATGTGTTCCAGGTCTTCGGTCTTGGCGTTGTAGCGGAACTGCAGCGTGAAGCCCGAGAACCGAGCGGCGTCTGCGTAGTAGACCGCCTGAACGAACAACGAATTGTTTTTGATGTCCAGGTTGTAGAACTTGCTGGGGTGGCAGAACTCGCCGGACACCGAGAGCACCTGATAGCTGCCATCTGCCCTTCCGGTCAGGACAAGCAACCGCTCCTCTCGCTGGCCTTCTCCTTTGTGCCTTGTCAGCAACAGGGCCAGGTCGGGAACGCCGTCGCCGTTCAAGTCGCCTTCTGCAGTGGTCCAGACAAAATCGGAATGCCGAAACTCGAGGGGTATTGCGAGCCGGGCCCTTTGCTCTGCGGATGTGTTTCCGTCTGCGGCATGTGCATTGCCCGTGCACAGCATGGCCAGAACAGCGGGCCCGAGCAAGGCAGCCCTGTGCAGCGCCCGACACAAGGCACCCATGCAAGCCGCAGATGCGTGCGCGGCAGGCTGAACGGCGCGGGATATCGTGGACACGGAACTCTCCTGAAAGCGGCTCGCAGCCTGGTTTTGAAGCCGATGCACTGGTTTCAAACGCATGTGTGAATGCCTGCAAAACCAACGCGTTGTGGCGATGGGAATATAGCCTGCAGACTCAAACCACGCCCTGCATCCGCAGCCCCTGTGCGCAAAGCCATCCCTCCCACAAAGCGCCTGATGGGCAGCAGGCGGAGCCGATTTCGCAACATCCTTACCCCCCACGTAGTCACGAATAAAAACAATTCCCATTTGCAATGTAAAATTAGGTTTCCGCAAGCCACAGCCCTCCCCCGGAGCCTTTTTTGAACAGGCCTCCCGGCTGCAGCCAGCACCCACCGTCTTCCGATGTTTCCGGGTTGTCTGGCTTGATGAACCACTTTTTCGCCTTTTCTGTTGCGACAGCGCGCTCCGTGCCGTGGGCGGCGCTAGCGGTGGTGCGACTGCCCGACTGCCCTTGCCACCTCGCCCCCACGCCATGCTGAGCCCCACCGCCCTGCGCCGCTGGAGCTGGACCCACAAGTGGTCCAGCCTGGTGTGCACCGTCTTCATGCTGCTGCTGTGCATCACCGGCCTGCCGCTGATCTTTCACCACGAAATTGGCCACCTGCTTGGCACCGAGGTGGAGGCGCCTGCGATGCCCGCCAACACGCCGCGCGCCAGCCTCGACAAGGTGCTGGCCACTGCGCAGGCGCTGCACCCGGATCGTGTGGTGCAGTTCGCGTCGCACGCGGAGGACGATGACAACGTGTGGTTCGTCACGCTCACGCCCACACCGGCGCCCACGGACGATTTCCGCTCCGTGGCGGTGGATGCGCGCACGGGCCAGGTGCTGGCGCAGCCACGGTTTGACGAGGGCTTCATGTACGTGATGTTCAAGCTGCATGTGGACCTGTTTGCGGGGCTGCCGGGCAAGCTGTTTCTGGGCTTCATGGGCTTGCTGCTGCTGGTGGCCATCGTCACGGGGGTGGTGCTGTATGCGCCGTTCATGCGCAAGCTCGCGTTTGGCGAGGTGCGGCGTGATCGCTCGACCCGCGTGAAGTGGCTGGACCTGCACAACCTGCTGGGCATCGTCACGCTGGTGTGGGCGTTTGTGGTGGGCGGCACGGGCATGATCAACACGTGGGCCGATCTGCTCATCAAGTACTGGCAGTACGACCAGCTGTCAGTGCTGCTCAAGCCCTATGAGGGCCAGCCCATCGTGCCCGCCGCAGAGCGCGGGCCGCTGCAGCAAGCGCTGGAGGTGGCGCAGGCCCAGGCGCCGGGCACCAAGCTGTCGTTCATTGCGTTCCCGGGCACGGCGTTTTCCAGCCCGCATCACAACACATTCTTCCTGCGGGGCAACGAGCCGCTCACCTCGCGCCTGCTCAAGCCCGTGCTGGTGGATGCGCGCACGGCGCAGGTCACAGCAGCGCCCCAGCTGCCGTGGTACCTGACTGCGCTGCTGGTCTCGCAGCCGCTGCACTTTGGCGACTACGGCGGCATGCCGATGAAGATCCTCTGGGCGCTGCTCGACATTGCCACCATCGTGGTGCTGGGCAGCGGGTTGTACCTGTGGTTGCGCAAAGGTGCGCAGGCGGGCAGCGCCAGCAACGCCAGTACCAGCACCGCCACGGCGGCAGCCACCGTGCACGGCCACACCGGCCTGCCGCCAACGGCTGCCGCACGCACTGGCGGCGCGCTGCCAAGCACGGAGGGCCGCGCATGAAGGCGAGCCCTTTCTGGTCGCTGTGGGGCTGGCCCATCGTGATGGGTGTGCTGACCACCACCGGCCTCATCACGGCACTGGTGTCCGACACCTGGGGCGACTGGTGGTCGTGGGTGGGTCTGGGCATTCCGGTGGCGGTGATGGGCTGGACCTGCTGGCCGCGCACCACGCCAAGGGCCACTGCGCAACGCGCCCATGACAAACCCCGCACCGATGCCGACGAAGCGGGCACCAACGCCAACGCCACGCCACTCTGAACATTCCCCGCACCTTCACCACGCCATGCGCAATCCCCATTCCCCTCGCCGCCCTGCCCTGACCCCAGCCGCACTGGCCGCCGCCCTGCTCTTCACACTGGGCGCGCCTGCCGCTTGGGCGCAAGCGACGGCCAGCGGCACCGAGCCCGACGGCAAAACCCTGTCCACCGTCACCGTCAACGCCAGCGCTGACGCATCGGCGCAAGGCCTATCGCCCGCCTACCCCGGCGGCCAGGTGGCCCGTGGGGGCCGTGCGGGCATCCTGGGCACCAAGGACGCGATGGACACGCCGTTTTCCATCACCAGCTACACCAACGAACTGATCCAGGACCGCCATGCCCGCAGCGTGGGCGATGTGCTGCAGAACGACCCCACGGTGCGCGTTGCACGTGGCTTTGGCAATTTTCAGGAGGCGTTCTTCATCCGGGGGTTCATCCTCGATTCGGACGACACGGCCTACAACGGCCTGTACAGCCTGCTGCCGCGCCAATACATTGCCACCGAGCTGTTCGAGCGTGTGGAGGTGCTGCGCGGCGCATCGGCCTTTTTGAACGGTGCCAGCCCCAACGGCGGCGGTCTGGGCGGCAGCATCAACCTGCTGCCCAAGCGCGCGCCCAACGAACCCTTGAGCCGCGTGACCTTTGGCGTGGCCAGCGGCGGCCAGACGCAGGTGGCGGCCGACATTGCCCGGCGCTTTGGGCCCGATGGCAATACGGGCATCCGCGTGAATGCTGCTGGCCGCAATGGCGGTACGGCGGTGGACCACGAAGACGTGCAGCTCGGCCTGCTGGCCGTGGGCCTGGACTGGCGCAGCCGCGATGTGCGCCTGTCGGGCGATATCGGCTGGCAGGACCACAAGCTCAAGAACACCCGCACCAACGTCACGCTGGGCAGCGCTGTGACCACGGTGCCGAGCGTGCCCGACAACCAGACCAACTTTGCCCAGCCCTGGAGCTACTCCAACGAGCGCGATGTGTTCGGCACGCTGCGTGGCGAGTGGGACCTGTCGCCCAGCACCACGGCCTGGGCTGCGGCGGGCGCGCGCCGTGGCGAAGAAGCCAATTCACTGGCCAACCTCACGGTGACCAACGCCGCCAGCGGAGCCGCCACCACCTACCGCTTTGACAACACCCGCAAGGACAGTGTGAACACCGGCGAGCTGGGCCTGCGCGGCAAGCTGCAGACCGGCAGCGTGGGGCATGAATGGGTGGCGGTGGCGTCGCACTACGACTTCGAAAAGAAGAACGCCTACGCCATGGATTGGCGCAACACGCACGCCACCAATCTTTACAACCCCATAGCCACCAACCTGCCCGGCTTCAGCGCCAACACCCTGTTTGGCGGCGACCTGGCCAATCCCCTGCGCACCGGCAGCACGCGCCTGTCCAGCTTTGCGCTGGGTGACACGATGGCGTTCATGGACAACCGCATGCTCTTCACCGTGGGCTTGCGCCACCAGAAGATGGAGATCGCCAATTACGACTACGGCACCGGGCTGCAGACCGACCGCTACGACCAGAGCCGCACCAGCCCGCTGCTGGCGGCTGTCTACAAGGTGGACAAGGGCCTGTCGGTGTATGCCAATTATGTGGAAGGCCTGAGCCAGGGCCAGACCGCGCCCAGCACGGCGACCAACCGTGGCGAGATGCTGGCGCCGTATGTCTCCAAACAAAAGGAAGTGGGCATCAAGTTTGACGCCGGCCGCGTGGGCGGCAGCGTGGCGCTGTTTTCCACCACCAAGCCGCGTGCGTTTTTGAACGCGGCCAACCTCTTCAGCACCAGCGGCAAGGACCGCCACCAGGGCATCGAGCTGGCCGTGCAAGGCGAGGCCACCAAGGGCCTGCGCCTGCTGGGCGGCCTGACCTGGCTGGATGCCAAGCAGCAGACCACCGGCGCTGCCGCCACCGACGGCCAGCACGTCATCGGTGTACCCAAGCTGCAAGCCAACCTGGGGGCGGAATGGGACGTGCCCGGCGTGCCGGGCCTGGCCGTGGACGGCCGCTGGGTGCACACCGGCGCCAGTTATGCGAACGCGACCAACACCCTGCGCGTGCCCGGCTGGAACCGGCTCGACGTGGGTGCCCGCTATATGACGGAAGTGCAAGGCAAGCTCGTCACACTGCGCGCCCGCATCGACAACCTGACCAACCGCAACTACTGGGCCTCAGTCGGCGGCTACCCCGGCTCGGGCTACCTGGTGGTGGGTGCGCCGCGCACCTTGTCGCTGAGCGTGAGCGTGGACTTCTAGAGCGGCACCCCGCGCCACACAGGCACTGCCAAGACCCGTTTCAGGGTCAAAAAGCCACCCAGCGCTTATCCAACAAGCGCAGGCAGCTATCAAAAAATGAGTTTTTTCCCCCGTAGCGCCGGGGGTGTGGAGCACTGCGCTCCGCTGTTTTTTGCTGTCACTAAAACCACCGAAAGGAAAACGTCCATGTCCTCGAACCAACGCCTCCAAGCCCCGCTGCTGTCCGCCCTGCTGGCCTGCGGCGCCCTCACCGCGGTGAACTCCGCCCAAGCCCACCAGGTCTGGCTCGAAAACGCTGGCGGCCAGGCGCGCCTGCACTTTGGCGAGTTCAACGAGAACCTGCGCGAGACCTCGCCCGGCCGGCTGGACCAGTTCAAGGGTGTGCCCGCACTGGAACAACAACGCGCAGGTGCCGCCGCCCAGCGCGTGGAAGGCCAGCTCGCCAAAGACGCTTTTGTCTACACCACCACGGGCACGCCCGACACGCTGTTCGCCGCCGCCACCTACCCGCTGATCGACCGCAGCAAGCGCAACCTGCCTGCCATGATCTGGCAGCCCTCGGCCCGCTGGGTGGCCAGCCTGGCCAAGCCCGTGGCACCCACCGCGCCGCTGGACCTGGTGCCCACCGGCAAGCCCGGCGAGCTGAAGGTGGTCTACAAGGGTGCGCCGCTGCCCAAGGCCAAGGTGCAGCTGGCCGCCCCGTCGGGCTGGACGCGCGAGGCCGAGGCAGGTGAAGACGGCACGGTGACCTTCGTCACCCCCTGGAAGGGCCAGTACGTGGCCGAGGTGAAGCACAGCGACAAGACCCCCGGCGAAGTGCAAGGCGAGAAGTACGGCGAAGCCAGCTACGTGACCACGCTCACGTTTGTGCTGGCCGACGGCATGGCGTCGCCCGCCCTGCCCGAGCCGCCCAAGGCCCACTGAGCCCCGGCTGCCGCCACCGCCGATTCGCTAACCGCACAAATCACCGCCCTCTCGCGGCGCGTGGTACTGCCTTGGCACGCCCCGGCGGTCGGCATTCATATCAAACAAAAAGGGCTGCAGCGCTTTACCGACAAGCGCCAACAGCTATTAATATGATAGCACCATGATTCACCCCAATCTCTTGCGCACCGCTGTGGCGCAAGCCGCACTGCTGGCTGTGTGCGGCACCGCGTTCGCGCAGAACAGCACAGCACCCGCACCTATACCCTCCGACGCTCCAGCAGCCGCCCCCTCCTTGCGCCAGGTCGATGTCATCGACTCCACGGCAGGCGAAGCCGCCACGCCCGCACGGCGCGCGCAAAGCAGCTCGCGCCTGGGCCTGTCGGTGCTGGAGACGCCGCGCTCGGTCAGCGTGATCGACAACGCGTTGCTGGAGCAGCAGATGGCCACCACCGAGCGCGATGTGCTGCGCAATGCCTCGGGCGTTTCGTCGCGCAGCGAGTACTACGGCTCGTACTCGCAGTTCTCCATCCGGGGGCTGTGGGCCAACAACACCTACAACTTCCTTCGCGACGGCGCCAAGTTCATCCACCTGCTGGACCCACCGCTGTTCAACATCGAGCGGGTGGAAGTCATCAAGGGCCCCGCCGCGCTGGAGTTTGGCCAAGTCGCGCCCGGCGGCCTCGTCAACTACGTGAGCAAGCGGCCACAAGCCGATCCGCTCCGCACCGTGAAGATCGGCGCCGGCAGCCATGGCTGGCGCAGTGCCGAGTTCGACCTCACTGGCCCGCTCAACACCGATGGCACGCTACGCTACCGCCTGGACGGCGGCGCCAGCCGGGGCGGCAGTTTTGTGGATGGCAACACCCCGCGCAAGCAAGGCATTGCGGGCAGCCTGGAGTGGCAGATCACGCCCGACACCGTTTGGCGTGCGCAGGCCGAGACCCAAAGCATCGACGGCACTTCGACCTCCGGTTTGGCCGTGCCCGACCCCAAGAATCCACGCAGCGCGGATGTGCTGCCGGTGGGCGCGTTCTACGGCGAGCCCTGGTTGAAAACCGATGGCCATCTGCGCTTTTATTCCACCGAGCTGCAGCACCGCTTTTCGGACCAGCTGGAAGGCCGCGTGCACCTGTCGCGCAACGAGACCTTTCGCAACGTGAACATCGTGTCGCCCATGGGCCCAGTGACCAACGGCCGCGTGGCGCGCGGCTACTGGATGGCGCCGGGGCAAAAATACACGTCGGACACGGCTCTGGCCGAACTGCGCGCGCAGCTGCAGACCGGCGCGGTCAAGCACACGGTGCTGGCGGGCCTGGACTGGCGCGCCATTGCGGGCTTCTATGGCGCGCGCACCACAGGCAACCTGGGCGCTATCGACCTCTACAACCCCGTTGCAGGCCTGGTGCCACCCGTGGCCTCCACGGGCGTGGGCAAGCTCTCCTCCGACGCCCGCAACACCGGTGTGTTTGTGCAAGACCGCATGGTGCTGGGCGATTTCGGCCTGTTGCTGGGCCTGCGCCACGACCGCTTCAAAGACGCCTACACCACGCCCGTCACCGACGTGACCAAGACACAGCCGAGCGCGGCGATCAGCTGGGAGCCCCGCCCGGGCAGCATGCTCTACGCGAGCCATGCGCGCTCGTTCCAGGCCAACTCGGGCACGCTGGTGTGGGGGGCGCAATCGGCCCCGCCCTCGGAGGGAAAGCAGCTGGAGGTGGGCTGGAAGCAGGAATGGCTGGACCAGCGCCTGATGACCACCGTGTCGGCCTTTGACCTGGAGCTGACCAACGCCCCCGCCACCGACCCGGCGCGCCCCGGCTACTCGGTGCTCACCGCGCGCCAGCGCATCAGGGGCATCGAGCTGGAGCTGCAGGGCCGCATCACGCCCGGCTGGACGGTGACGGCCAACACCAGCTTCCACGACCCCAAGGTGCTGGCCGACACCACGGCCGGTGCCAACGTGGGCAACCGCGTCGAGCGGGCCACGCGCCGCACCGCATCGCTGTGGACGCAATACCGCCTGCCCCAGCTGCCAGGCCTGTGGGTGGGTGGTGGCCTGGTGCACCAGGGCGACAAGTTCACGGCCAACGACAACAGGTGGCGCCTGCCCGGCTACACCGTGGCCGACCTGGCCGTGGGCTACCAGTTTGCAGGCGGCGTGCGGCTGCAGGCCAACCTGAAGAACGCGGGCAATCGCCGCTACTACATCGACGGCACCACCACCGCCGCCGGTTTTGGCGCCGTGGTGCCCGGCACGCCACGCAGCCTGCAGGTGTCGCTGGACTACACGTTCTGAAGACCTGCGCCAAGGCTGCGCCTGTCCCATCGCCAGCCCCAAAGCCAAGCGTTCCAGGCGCGCCACGCGCCGTGCCTGGCCTTCGGGCCCGCCCCCTTTTTTCAACCATCGGAGAAACAGCACCATGCAATCTGGCATCACCGTTTGCCGCACCGCCATCGCGCACGCGGCCCTGCTCGCCCTGTGCGGCGCCGCCCATGCGCAGCAGGCCACACCCACAGCCCCCACCGCTCCCACGGCGCCCGCTGCAGAGAAAGCCCTGGCCCCCGTCACCGTGAGTGCGGGCGCCGAGCAGGAAAGCCCCACCGCGCCGGTCACCGGCTTTGTGGCCAAGCGCGCCCTCAGCGCCACGAAGACCGACACCCCGCTCATCGAAACCCCGCAGGCCATCAGCGTGATCACCCGCGACCAGATGGAGGCCCAGGGCGTGCAGACGCTGCGCCAGGTGACGGCGTACACGGCGGGGGCCGTGTCCAACTATTTCGACAGCCGCCAGGACACCTTCAAGGCGCGCGGCGGTGACGTGACGCAGTACCTCGATGGCATGGTGCGCTTCATCGGCTACTGGAACGACACCCGGCCCGACCCCTACACGCTGGAGCGTGTCGAGTTCCTGCGCGGCCCCTCGTCGGTGCTGTATGGCCAGGGCAGCGTGGGCGGTGTGCTCAACCTCACCAGCAAGCGCCCGCAAGCCGAAACGCAGCGCGAAGTGCAAGTGCAGCTGGGCAGCAACGCACGCAAGCAGCTCGCCGCCGACATGACCGGCAAGCTCACGCAGGATGGCGAATGGCTCTACCGCCTGGTGGCCGTGGGCCGCGACAGCGACACGCAGGTGGACCATGTGCGCGACGACCGCGTAGTGATCGCCCCCACCGTCACCTGGAAGCCCAGCGCCGCCACCTCGCTCACGCTGCAGCTCACGCACCAGAAGGACAAGAGCGGTTCGCTCATCGGCTTCTTCCCCTGGCAGGGCACGCAGCTGCCCAACCGCTACGGGCAGATCCCGACCAACACCTTCATCAGCGAACCCGGCTGGGACCGCTACAACTCCGAAAGCACCTCCTGGGGCTACCTGTTCAGCCACCAGATCGACAGCGCCTGGACCGTGCGCCAGAACCTGCGCCGCAGTGTGAGCGACGTGGACTACCGCACGCTGTACACCAGCTTTGCCGCCAATGCCGCACTGGGCCGCCCCGCGCGCCCCGTGTTCAACGCCGACAACCGCACCGTGCTGCGCGACGCCTCGTGGACGCTGGGCAACGCGCGCATGCTGCTGGTGGATACGCAAGTCGAAGGCAAGCTGCGCTGGGGTGAAACCGAGCACACCGTGCTGGGTGGCCTCGATGTGCAGCGCAACCATTGGGGCCAGCAAAGCTGGCGCGCCGTGGCACCGGCCATCGATGTGTACAACCCCGTGTACGGCAACTTCACGGCGCCATCGGCATCGGCCCTGGCACGCGTGCCCAGCGTCGAGCAGCGCCAGCTGGGCTTCTACGCCCAGGACCAGATCAAGTGGGGCCGCTGGACCGCCACGCTGGGCCTGCGCCACGACAACGCCAAGAGCGACACCGAAGGCCGACCCGCCGCTGCAGCCGACGACAAGGCCTGGAGCAAACGCGCGGGCGTCACCTACCAGATGGATGGCGGGTGGGCACCGTATGCGGGCTACTCCGAGTCGTTCCAGCCCCTGGGCGGTGTGGACGCCTATGGAACGCCTTACAAGCCCCAGCGCGGCGAGCAGTGGGAGGCCGGTGTGAAGTGGCAGCCGCCTGGCCAGGGCATCAACGCCTTCGCCGCCGTCTACCAGCTGCGCGAAAAGAACCGCAAGACCACCGACCCGACCAACCCGCTCAACAGCCTGCAGATCGGCGAAGTGAAGGTCAAGGGCTTCGAGGCCGAGGTGCAGGCCAGCCTGGCACGCAACTGGGACTTCACCGTGGGCTATGCCTTCACTGACGCCAAGATCAGCCGCAGCAACGCCGGCGACCAGGGCACCCCGGTTGCTAGCGTGCCCAAGCACACAGCATCCGCGTGGCTGAGCCACCGCTTCGCCAGCGAAGGCCGTGGCGGCTGGACGGTGGGCGCTGGCGTGCGCTACACCGGCTCGCAGTGGAGCGGTACCAGCGCCATCAGCACCCCGGCCGCCACGCTGGCCGATGCCATGGTGGCCTACGACGCAGGCGACTGGCGCGTGGCCTTCAACGTGGTGAACCTGGCGGACAAAGTGCACATCACGCAGTGCCTGGCGCGAGGGGATTGTTTCTATGGGCAGGCGCGGACGTACACGCTGACTTCGACGTATCGGTTCTGAAGAAGCCACGGGCCGCATCGGTGCCTGCCGCCCGCTGGGCTCGCTCCTCTTTTCAACAGGTTCTTGCCTCCGGGGCATGGCCCAGCGATGCTCAACCGACCCACACGGCGGCGCTCAAGGGGCAAATTTTCAGATTTGTTGCACAGCACCAACACCCCCACGGGTAAAAGGTGTTTACCCCTGTGGCGGACATACAAATAGGCCATTAGCATCCCCCTCCGTTGCAAAGTGCAACGATCACATCACCACAGGCATCAAACTTGCTTGTAGCGACGGCCCGAAAGCATCACCCCTGTGCGTTTTTGGCCGGTGATTATTTGTCATCAAACAAAATTTGATTTAAGGAAACCTTGCTAATGAAAACGATTAACCACTGCGCCCTCGCCGCGCTGGCCCTGGTGGGTACGTCTGCTGCCTTTGCACAGAGCAGCGTCACCCTGTACGGCCGGGTCAACACCACGTTCGAGCACCAAAAAGAAGGCAATGTGTCCAAGACCGGCCTGTTCAACAACTCCTCCCGCTTCGGCTTCAAGGGCCAGGAAGACCTGGGCGGCGGTTTGATGGCAGGCTTCCAGCTGGAAAGCGGCTTTGACTCCAGCACCGGCGCCACAAGCTCCACTTTCTTCGGCCGCCAGAGCGAAGTGAACCTTGCCGGTGGCTTCGGCATGCTGCGTCTGGGCAACTTCACTTCAGAGTCCTACTACGCCACCGCTGACTTCATCAGCAACCACAACCACGACACCGGTTCGTCGTCGGATGCGCTGTACGCCTACCCTGCCCGCGACGCAAACAAGATCGCCTATCGCGCCCCCAGCCTGGGCGGCGCCACGTTCGAAGCCGGCTGGGCCATGCATGAGCAAGCCAGCGGCACCGGCGGCAAGAACAGCCTCGACCTGGCTGCCAACTACGAGATCGGCAAGCTGGGCCTGGGCGCCGGTTACTCCAAGCTGGACGACCAGAACCAGTTCGCGGTGCGTGCTTCGTACTCGACCGGCCCCTTCGTGGTGGGCGCCTACGTGCAGCGCGACAAGAACGTGTTTTTCGCCAACGGCGGCAACCGCACCAACGTGCGCCTGTCGGGTGCCTACATCATGGGCGTGTCGGAATTCCACCTGAACGTGGGCCGTGCCGGCAAGTACTCCAACGTGGCCGACAGCGCCGCCACCCAGTACACCGTGGGCTACAACTACAACCTGAGCAAGCGCACCAAGATCTACACGTACTACACCCGCATCAACAACAACCACAACGCCAGCTACGGCGTGGCCACTGCGGGCAACGACTTCAGCTCCTTCGCGATGGGTGTGCGCCACAACTTCTGATGGCCTGATCCCGCTGCTGCCCTAACTGGTGGGAGGGCAGACATACAGCTATTTACCCCCGCACTTCTTCGGAGTGCGGGGTTTTTTTACGCTACAGCATCCGGCCTTTTGGCAGCGGTTTTATTTGGCAATATTCTGCCGCACGAGTTTCGACGTTACGGGGTCGAAATAGGCCTCGACCATATTGCCACTCTTGAATCCGTATATTTCGTAGCAACTGCCATTGGCGATTTTGAATGTGGCGATTTTGTAGCCACGAAACTCCGCCAGCAGGCGCATTTCCGCCTCAGGCAACCACTGGCTTCGCGGCTCCCGCGTACACACATCTTCAGCGCGCTCGCGGCTGAAACTGGATGGCCCCGCCGACTGGACGGGCGGCTTATCGGCCTCCGCCGCCAGCGCGGACACAGCCAAGGCCAAGGCTCCCACCGCACTCGCAGCGACGTTTCTCACAGCATGGTTCATCGACAGGCCTCCAATGGAATGATGGTTTCATGCTAGCCATGCCAGATTAATTTTTGCTTAACTCAATTGATCCTGCAAAAAATATCAATGGTTCGGTGCATTTTATTTTCACTCTTCAGAATTTTATTATCTCAAGTCCGCTTAGCCCCTTGAGATGGTCAGCATAAAATGCGGCGGTCTGGGATGGCGTGTCCTCAGCCGGTCTACTGCCTTATTTTCCCAAGACAGTCACCTGCACCTCCGTGCGGATTTCAAACCCCAGGCTCTCGTACAAGGCAATGGCGGCTTCATTCGTGGTCCAGGCATGCAAAAAGGGCTGGTCCCCCCGCTGTTGAATGGCGTGGGCCACCACGGATGAAAGCCGGCGGGCATAACCGCGCCCTCGAAACTCGGGGTGGACACACACGCCGCTCACTTCGGTGCCGCCTTCAAAACGCATGCGTTCACCCGCCATGGCCACCAGCACACCTTCGGACCGGATGCCCACAAAGCGGCCCATGGTGTGGGTGCGCACAAGGAACGGGCCGGGCTCAGTCAACTGCGCCAGGGCCACCATGGCAGCAGCATCGGCATCCCCCAGCACGACGACGGCCTCCGCGCCGGGCTCGGCTGCGATAGCCCGCCCGGCCACCATCTGCACGCCCACGGCGCGGCGAAGGGCCTGCAGCCCCTGGGGCACCGGCATGGGCTGCGCTTGCAGCACGAAGACCGATTCCCCCTCGGCCACCAGACCGGCCAGCGCGGCAAGGCTGGCGTCATCGGCGTCATCCCGGGCCGAAGCAAACAGGTTGACGTCCCGCCGGTAGCGCTTGGCCAGGTCGCCACCTTCTGCCAGGCCGGGCGTGGAGGTCAGCGATGCCCAGACGGGCCGGTCGAAGGGGTTGGTGGTGGTCATCGTGCTGTTTCCTTTCCTGGGGCACGGGGAGTTTTTTGGCGACGGCCTGTGGCGTGCTCTGCGGCGATGGTGGCAGCCGAGCGCTGCAGCAGCGAGGTGCGCGCAAGCCCCGCCTCCAGCGCCTCCAACTGGTCCAGCAAGGGGCCTTCAAGCGACGCACACACCTGGGCTACGGAGGCTTCCAGCACGGGCCAGACATCGCGTTGCGCCCGCTGCACAAGTGCCTGGCCTTGCGAGCTGAGCGCCACGCGGCGCACACGCCGGTCACCCTCCACCGCCTCCGACTGCACCAGCCCGCTGTCTTCCAGCCCTTTCAAGGAGCGCGTGACCACCGGCTGGCTGACGCCGACGGCCTGGCTCAGCTCGCCCACCCCCAGCGCACCATGCCAGTCCAGCGCCGCCAACAACGGGAAGTGCGCTGCAGGCATGTCGATGCCGTGCTGGGTCAGCAGTGCCTGCGTTTGCGCCTGCAGCGCCTCACCAATACGCTTGAAGCGGGTGCCGAGGGTGAGGAATCCGAGTTCCTTGACGACATCTTGGATCATGTTTTTTCCTTAGATATATATCATGATATGTATTTGACAGGCCACGTCAATCGATTTCTTCGCGGCTGCCCTGGCACTGCTTGCCAGACTGGTTCAGCGCGCAAAAACAAAAGCCTGCGGACGATCTCGCAGGAAGGCTCCTGAAAGATCGCGCGCAGGCTTTGACTTGGCCACACCCGCAGCCGGGCTGCGCGCGACAGCCCTGCCGCGCCAGCTCTCCGGCGTTTCGTCCTTACACGTTCATGATCGAGACCAGGCGCGTGTTCAGGTGCGCCTCGATGGCCTCGGGGCCGCCTTCCGAGCCATAGCCCGAATCTTTCAACCCGCCAAACGGCAGCTCGGCCGCGGGCGCGGCGGCCTGGTTGATCCACAACATGCCCACTTCCAGGCGCTGCGCCAACAGGTGCGCGTTCTTCAGCGACGAAGTGAAGGCATAACCGGCCAGGCCAAACGGCAGGCGATTGGCTTCGGCAATGGCGTCTTCAATCTTTTCAAACCCGCGAATCGCGGCCACGGGGCCGAAGGGCTCTTCATTCACGATGCGGGCCGACAGGGGCACGTCGTTCAGCACCGTGGGCTGGAAGAAGTTGCCTTCGCTGCCAATGCGCTCGCCACCCGTCACCAGCGTGGCGCCCTGCTGCACGGCGTCGGCCATCAGGTCGGCCATCGCCGTGATGCGGCGGGGGTTGGCCAGCGGGCCCATCTGCGTGCCGGCCGTGAGGCCATCGCCCACCTTCAGGCCCTGCGCGTACTTGGCGAAGGCAGCCACGAAATCGGCACGGATGCTCTCGTGCACCAGATAGCGGGTGGGCGAGATGCAGACCTGGCCTGCGTTGCGGAATTTGGCCCCGCTGCCGATCTTGATGGCCAGTTCCAGGTCGGCGTCTTCCGCAATGATGACCGGTGCATGGCCGCCCAGCTCCATCGTCACACGCTTCATGTGCTTGCCAGCCAGCGCGGCCAGTTGCTTGCCCACGGGCGTGGAGCCGGTGAAGGTGACCTTGCGGATGATGGGGTGCGGGATCAGGTAGCTGGAGATTTCAGCGGGGTCGCCATAGACCAGGCCCACGGTGCCTGCGGGCACACCGGCATCGGCAAACGCGCGGATCAGCTCGGCGGGGCTGGCGGGGGTTTCTTCGGGTGCCTTGACCAGAATGGAGCAACCGGCGCCCAGCGCGGCGGCCAGCTTGCGCACCACCTGGTTGATGGGGAAGTTCCAGGGCGTGAAGGCCGCCACGGGGCCCACCGGGTCCTTCAGCACCATCTGCGTGGCCTTGAGGTTGCGCGAGGGCACGATGCGGCCATACACACGCAGCGATTCGTCGGCAAACCATTCGATGATGTCGGCAGACGCCATGGTCTCGACCTTGGCCTCCGCCAGGGGCTTGCCCTGCTCTTGCACCATGATGGCGGCAATGGCCTCGGCGCGCTCGCGCATCAGGGCCGCTGCGCGGCGCATGGTCTTGGCGCGCTCGGCGGCAGGCATGTCACGCCAGGCTTCAAAGCCCTTTTGTGCGGCGTCCAGCGCGCGGTCCAGGTCGACCTTGGTGGCATGGGCCACGCGGCCGATTTCCTTGCCCGTGGCGGGGTTGAACACGGCAAGGGTCTTGCCTTCAGCGGCGTCTTGCCACTGGCCTGCGATGAAGAGCTGGGTGTTGGGATAGGTCATGAGCGTTGGTTGGTCAGCCAAGGTGGTGAAAAAATCAAAAAAACGACTATACGCCTGCGATGATGGCTGTGTATTTCAAGGAGATTGCATGCGAGAAGTAGTCCAAAGCCTCGAAGAGTCGCGCATCCGCGAAGTGGCCAACGAAGGCCTGGGGCGCAGCGATGTGCTGAAGTTCTGGTTCGGCGAGAGCGACGAGGTGACGCCCGATTTCATCCGCGACGCGGCCATTGCCTCACTGCAAAAGGGCGAGACCTTTTACGCCCACAACCTGGGTCTGCCCGAACTGCGCCACGCTATTGCGGGCTACATGCACGGCCTGCACCCGCAGCAGCACACCGATGCGTGGTTTGACCGCATCGCAGTGACGTCCGGCGGTGTGAACGGCCTGATGGTGGCCGTGCAGGCGCTGGTGGACGCGGGCGACGAGGTGGTGCTGGTCACCCCCGTGTGGCCCAACCTGGTGGCGCAGCCGCGCATTCTGGGTGCGCAGGTGCGCACCGTGCCACTGGTGGCCGACGTGCACGGCGCGTGGCAGCTGGACATGGATACGCTGCTGGCCGCCATCACACCTGGCACGCGCCTGCTGGTCGTCAACGCACCCAACAACCCCACGGGCTGGACGCTGACGCGCGAGGAGCAAGCCACCATCCTGGCGCACTGCCGCCGCACGGGCACATGGATCCTGGCGGACGAGGTGTATGAGCGTCTGTACTACGCGGGCGACACGGCCAATGGCGCGGCCCCCAGCTTTCTGGACGTAGCCGAGCCGGAAGACCGGCTGGTGGTGACGCACAGTTTTTCCAAGAGTTTTTTAATGACCGGCTGGCGCCTGGGGTGGCTGGTGTTGCCGCCATCGCTGACGCATGCCGTTGGCAAGCTGATCGAGTTCAACACTTCGTGCGCGCCGGTGTTCGTTCAGCGCGGGGCCACGGTGGCGCTGCAGCGCACGGAGGAGGTGACGCCTGCGCTGGTGAACCATCTTCGCAACTGTCGAGACACGCTGGTGCCGCTGCTGGCCGATGTGCCGGGAGTGTCGGTGGCCACGCCGCGTGGGGGCATGTATGCGTTCTTCCGCATCGACGGTTACGACGACTGCCTGACGCTGGCCAAGCTGCTGGTGCGGGAGGCGGGGTTGGGGTTGGCGCCGGGCAGTGCGTTCGGGGGCGAGGCACAGGGGTGGTTGCGGTGGTGTTTTGCGAGCCGGGATGTGGGGAGGTTGGGGGAAGGGGTGGGGAGGTTGAGGGGGTGGTTGAAGGGGTGATGGAAAGGGATTTTTGAACGATTTTGGCTGCTGGCGCTTTTGGAATAAGCGCTAGCAGCTATTGTTTTTATAGTTATTGGGGCTCTCCTTCCCGTTCGCGCTGAGCTTGTCGGAGCCGGTGGAAGCTCGTTCTCTAGTTTGGGCGGCGTGCTTGGGTTGAGGGCAGAGGCCGGGATGTCGCCCCGGCGGGCGAGTCCCTTTCTTTCGCGTCGCCGAAAGAAAGGAACCAAAGAAAGGGCGACCCTACTGTCTGCGACCCCTTCGCTGCGCTGCGGGGCAACCTGGGGTGCTCGGTCACGGGGTGCACCGCAGAACTCGCTGCGCGCCTGCGGCGCTCCGCTCGGACAACTGCGGTGAGTCAGTTCACGAAGCATGCGCGCTCCGACGCCCATGCCACCCCGCGCCCTGCGCGCCCCAGGCGCATCCAGAAGGGAACCCGGGGGAGCGGACATCCACACGGGCCATTGCTTCGCTCGGCCCCATCTCGCGGGCGCAAGCGCCACGCGCTGCGACGGCAGGGCCGAGCGCAGCGATGGCCCGAAGGGCAGTTTGGCTGTTCGGATGTTCTGCTGCCCCACCCCTGCTGGCTGCGCCTGCGGCGGGGCGGTTGCGGGGTGGCATGGGCGTCGAAGCGCCCATGCCTTGTTAACTGACTCGCCGTGGTTGTCCGAGCGGCGCTGCGCAGCAGCAAAGCGAGTTCCACGGCGCACCCCGCAACCGCCCCGACGCAGGTTTGCCCCGTAGCGAAGCGCAGGGGCCGCAGACTGGGGGTCGCCTTTCTTTGGCTTACTTTTCTTTGGCGAAGCAAAGAAAAGTGAGTCGCCCGCCGGGGCGACAACCCGGCCTCCGCCCTCAACCCCAGCATGCTTTTCAAACCAGCACGCCAAGGCTTCGACAAGCTCAGGCCGAACGGGTCCCCAAGAACAAAGAACTACAAAAACAATAGCTGCCAGCGCTTTATAGATAAGCGCCAGCAGCCGAAATCACTCAAAAAAACTACTGCGACACCTGCGCCACCTTCACAGCAGGCTGATCCCCCCACCCGCCTCCAAGCGCCCGAATCAACCCCACCGTCGCCACATACTGCGCCGTCCGCACCTGCAACTCCTGCCGCCGATTGCGCAATTCGCTGCGCCGCGCGTCCAGCAACTCCAGCTGACTCACCAAGCCATTGCGATACCGCACATCCGACAACTGCGTGGCCCGCCGCGCCGCAGTCACCGCACGCCCTTGCGCCTCGGCCTGGCCAGACAACAAGCGCAGCGAGGTCAACTGGTCCTCAACGTCACGAAACGCGTTGAGCACCTGCCCCCGATGGTCCGCCAGCGCAGCCTCCAGGCGGGCCTTGGCGCCCTCGATCTGTGCATCGCGCTGGCCGCCGTCAAAGATCGGCAGCGACAGCAGCGCACTCACGCCCCAAGCACGGGCCGACCACTTGAACAGGTCACCCAGCTCGGGCGACGCATGCCCCGCATTGCCGGTGAGCGTGACGGCCGGGAACCACGCCTTCTGTGCCACGCCCACGCGTGCCTGCGCGGCCAGCACGGCAGTTTGCGCGGCCGACACATCGGGCCGGCGCGCCAGCACCGTGCCGGGCACGCCCGGCGGAATCACCGGCAACGCGGCATCGCCCGTTGCGGGCGGCAGCACAAAGCCGCTGGCCACCTCGCCGGCCAGCACAGCCAGCGCGTTGGTCAGCAAGGCCTGCTGGCGCTGCAAGCCCAGGGCATCGGACTCGGTGGCCGCCACCTCGGTCTGCACACGGGCCACGTCCAGCTCGGCCACATCGCCGGCTTGCAGGCGGCGCTGTGTCAGGCGCAGGGTGTCCTGGTAAGCGGCCAGACTCTCTTGCACCAGCACCTGCTCGGCCTGCACGGCGCGCAGTTGCAGGTAGGTTTGCGCCACATCAGCCTGCACCATAAGGCGCGTGCTCTGCAGCAAAGCCTCGCGCGTGTCGGCGTCCAAGCGCGCGGCGTCGCTGGTTTGCGAGAGGCGGCCGAACAGGTCCAGCTCGTACGAGGCATTGAGCCCCGCCGTGCCCAGCGTGGATGGCACCACGCTGCCCGTGCTGTTGGCACCGGCCTGGCGCGCAACGCCCGCCGAGGCGCCCACTTGCACCGAGCGCGCGGCGTCAGCAGAACGCAGCAGCGTGCGCGCTTCGGCCAGCCGCGCGGCGGCCTGCTGGATGCTGGTGTTGGCCTGGCCCGCGCGCTGCACCAGGTCGGCCAGCACCGGGTCTTGAAAGCCCAGCCACCACTCGCCGCGCGGCTGCGCCTCGGCGGGGACGGCCACCGTCCAGGGGGCCGTGGGCAGCGCGTCGCCCCCTGCCGTGAAGCTGGCGGGCACGGGCACACCCGCATGCGGCGCGGGGGCCACGGGCTGGGTCATGCAACCGGCCAGCACCAGGGCGGCGGCCAGGGGCGCCAGCAGGCTGCGCTTGCGCACGCCAAAGGCAGCACCCTCGGTGGAGTTTTTCTTCAATAGCAAATCGGTCATGGTTGTTCTCCTGCCCCAGTCGTTACGCCCGCTGCATTCGGCAGCGCGGAGCACGTGGCGAGGGCCACAAAGATTTTTGTTGTCACCGTTTTCAAAAGCATCATTCGTGCTCCTTGCGCGGCGCTGCCAGCACCGGGTGGGCAATGCCGCCGCTGCCCGGGGTGTGCGAGATGGGCGCCACATGCGCGCCATGCTCCACCAGCGGGCGGTTGCCTGCCAGTTTGCGCAGCAGCACGTAGAACACGGGCGTGAGGAACAGGCCGAAGGCCGTCACACCAATCATCCCGGCGAACACCGCCACGCCCATGGCGCTGCGCATTTCGGCGCCGGCACCGGTGGACAGCACCAGGGGCAGCACACCCATGACGAAGGCCAGTGAGGTCATCAGGATAGGACGCAAGCGCAGACGGCTGGCTTCGATGGCGGCCTGCACGGGGGTGCGCCCGGCAAACTCCAGTTCGCGCGCAAACTCCACGATCAGGATCGCGTTCTTCGCTGACAGCCCCACCAGCACGATGAGCCCGATCTGCGTGAACACGTTGTTGTCGCCGTTGCTCAGCCACACGCCGGTCATGGCCGCCAGGATGCCCATGGGCACGATCAGGATGATGGCAATCGGCAAGGTGAGGCTTTCGTACTGCGCGGCCAGCACCAGGAACACCAGCAGGATGGCCAGAGGGAACACCAGCACGGCAGAATTGCCCGCCAGGATTTCCTGGTAGGTCAGCTCGGTCCACTCGAAGGTGATGCCCTGGGGCAGCGTCTCAGCCGCGATGCGCTCGATGGCGGCCTGCGCCTGGCCCGATGAATAACCGAGTGCAGGGCCGCCGTTCACATCAGCAGCCAGGTAGCCGTTGTAGCGCATGGCACGTTCGGGGCCGAAGCTCGGCTCCATCTTCATCAGCGCCGACAGCGGCACCATCTCGCCGGTGCTGGAACGCACCTTGAGCAGGCCCACATCTTCAGCCCGCGCGCGGTAGGCCGCATCGGCCTGCACGCGTACGCTGTAGGTGCGGCCGAACTGGTTGAAGTCGTTGGCATAGAGGCTGCCCAGGTAGATCTGCAGCGTGTCGAAGATGTCCGTCACGGGCACGCCGAGCTGGCGTGCCTTGGTGCGGTCGATGTTGGCGTACAGCTGCGGCACATTGACCTGCCAGCTACTGAAGATGCCGGTCAGCTCGGGCGTCTGGTAGGCCTTGGCCATGAAGGCCTTCACGGCGCCGTCCATGGCTTCGTAGCCCAGCGAGGCACGGTCTTCGATCTGCAGCTTGAAGCCTCCCGTGGTGCCCAGGCCCGCCACCGGGGGTGGCGGGAACATGGCGATGAACGCGTCCTGAATGCTGCCAAAGGCCTGGTTCAGCTGGCCTGCCACGGCGCCGCCGCTCTGGTCGGCGCGGGTGCGCTCGGCAAAGGGCTTGAGCGTGGCGAACACGATTCCGGCGTTGGAGCTGTTGGTGAAGCCGTTGATCGACAGGCCCGGGAAGGCAATCGCGTCTTCGACGTTGGGGTTCTCCTTCATGATCTCGCCCATGCGGCGGATCACGTTCTCGGTGCGGTCCAGCGTGGCGCCGTCGGGCAACTGCGCAAAGCCGATGAGGTACTGTTTGTCCTGCGCGGGCACGAAGCCGCCGGGCACGATCTTGAACAGGCCCATGGTGGCCCCCACCAGCGCGAGGTAGATCACGAACATCAGCGCCTTGCGGCCGATCACGCGCTTGACGCCGCCGCTGTAGGCCTCGGAGCCACGGTGGAACAGGCGGTTGAAGCCGCGGAACAGGCCACCGAACACTTTGTCCATGCCGCGCGTGAGCGCGTCCTTGGGCTCGTTGTGGCCCTTGAGCAGCAGTGCTGACAGGGCGGGCGACAGGGTCAGCGAGTTGATCGCCGAGATCACCGTGGAGATCGCGATGGTCACCGCGAACTGCTTGTAGAACTGGCCTGTGAGGCCACTGATGAAGGCCAGCGGCACGAACACGGCCACCAGCACCAGCGCAATCGCGATGATGGGGCCGGACACTTCACGCATGGCGCGGTAGGTGGCCTCGCGCGGGGTCAATCCCGCCTCGATGTTGCGCTCCACGTTCTCCACCACCACGATGGCATCGTCCACCACAATGCCGATGGCCAGCACCAGGCCGAACAGGCTCAAGGCATTGATCGAGAAGCCCAGCAGGTGCAGCACCGCAAACGTACCCACCACCGACACCGGCACAGCCAGCAGCGGGATGATGGACGCGCGCCAGGTCTGCAGGAACAGGATCACCACCAGCACCACGAGGGCGATGGCTTCGAGCAGCGTGTGGATCACGGACTTGATCGAGGCACGCACGAACTGCGTGGGGTCGTACGCAATGCGGTACTCCACACCTTCGGGCATGTTCTTCTGGATCTCGTCCATGGTGGCGCGCACGTTCGACGAGATGTCGAGCGCGTTGGAGCCCGGCGCCTGGAACACGCCCATGCCCACGGCCGGGTCGTTGTTGAGCAGCGAACGCAGCGAGTAGTCGGCCGCGCCCAGCTCCAGGCGGGCGATGTCGCGCAGGCGCGTCACCGCGCCGTCGGCACCGGTCTTGACGATGATGTCGCCGAACTCTTCTTCGGTCTGCAGACGGCCCTGCGCGTTGATGGACAGCTGCAGGTCCACGCCGGGCAGTCCGGGCGATGCGCCCACCACCCCGGCAGCGGCCTGCACGTTCTGGCCGCGGATGGCGGTCACCACGTCGCTGGCCGACAGGCCGCGCTGCGCGACCTTTTGCGGGTCGAGCCAGACACGCATGGAGTAGTCGCCGCCGCCGAAGATCTGCACCTGGCCCACGCCGCCGATGCGGGCGAGGCGGTCCTTCACATTGAGCACCGCGTAGTTGCGCAGGTAGTCGATGTCGTAGCGGTTGTTGGGCGAGACCAGATGGACCACCATGGTCAGGTCCGGCGCGCTCTTCACAGTGGTGACGCCCAGGCGGCGCACTTCCTCGGGCAGGCGCGGCTCGGCCTGCGAGACGCGGTTTTGCACCAGCTGCTGGGCCTTGTCGGGATCAGTGCCCAGGGCAAAGGTCACGGTCAGCGTCATCACGCCGTCGGTGGTGGCCTGGCTGCCCATGTAGAGCATGCCTTCCACGCCGTTGATGGATTCCTCCAGCGGCGTGGCCACGGTCTCGGCGATCACCTTGGGGTTGGCGCCCGGGTACTGGGCGCGCACCACCACGGACGGCGGCGCGACTTCAGGGTATTCGGAGATGGGCAGACCGCGCAATGCGATCAGCCCCCCGAGGAAGATGAGCACCGACAGCACCCCGGCAAAGATGGGGCGGTCGATGAAAAAACGGGACAGGTTCATGGATGCAAATTCCTGGTGTCCAGCGCGCTCAGGCGGCTGGCGACTTGGCGGCGTTCTTGGCTTCCTTGCGATCACCCGCAATCTCGGCCTTGGCGGTCATGGGCACAGGCTGTGGCGCCACCACGGCGCCGGGGCGCACGCGCTGCAGGCCGTTGACGACGATGTTCTCGCCCGCCTTCAGGCCCGAGGTGACCACGCGCAAACCGTCAATCGGCGCGCCCAGGGTGACCTCGCGGTACTCGGCCTTGTTGCCCTCGCCCACCACCATCACGAACTTCTTGTTCTGGTCGGTGCCCACCGCACGTTCGTTGATGAGCAGCGCCTGCGTGTTGCGGGCCTGGCCCATGCGGACGCGGGCAAACTGGCCGGGGATGAGCGAGCCGTCTTCGTTGTCGAACACGGCGCGCACGCGCACGGTGCCGCTCTTGGCATCGACCTGGTTGTCGATGAGCTGCAGGCGACCGGCGTGCGGCGTGCCGCCCGCAGTGCCGGTGCCCATCTGCACAGGAATGCGCTCGATGAGCTGGCGGGCGCTGTTGCCGCGCTGGCCGCTTTGCAGGTCGGCCAGGGCCTTCACCACGATCTGCTCATCGGTGTCGAAGCTCGCGTAGATGGGGCTCACGGAAACCAGCGTGGTCAGCACGGGAGCGCCCGGACCGGCCGCCACCAGGTTGCCCACGGTGACTTCGATGCGGCCCACACGGCCCGCCACCGGGGCGCGCACCTGGGTGTAGCCCAGGTTCAGCTTCGCGGTCTGCAGCGCAGCCTGGGCGGCGCGCAGGTTGGCATCGGCTTCGCGCTGGGCGTTCAGGCGCTCATCGTGCTCGCGCTGGGCGATGGCTTTTTCTTCGAGCAGGCGCGTGGCGCGCTCCAGTTCGCTGCGGGTGTACGACACGCGTGCCTGTGCAGCCACCACCTGGGCTTCGGCGCGGTCCACTTCGGCGGCGTAAGGGGCGGGGTCCACCGTCACGAGCAGCTCGCCCTGCTTGACCAGCGAGCCTTCGCGGAAGTGCACGGCCTGCACGGCGCCCGAGACGCGCGGGCGCACGTCCACGCGCTGCACGGCTTCGAGGCGGCCGGAGAACTCGTCCCACAGGGCGATGTCTCTTTGGAGCACGGCCGCCACCGACACCGGCATGGCCGGGGGCGCAGCAGGGGTGCCATCGGCCTGGGCGGCGGGCGCCTGGAACACAAGGATGATGGCGGCCACGGTGGCCGTCACAGCAGTGGCAAGGGTGGCCAGTCCCAGCGGGCGGCTCTTGGAGAGAGGATTGGAGTTCATGGTCGTTTCAATCGTTAAGGCCGCCCTTGTGGAGCGAGCCGGTGGAGGTTTTCTGCCGCGCCCCGGTAGGTGGCGTTGTGCCGACAAGAGTCAAAAAAGGTGTCACAACCGTGGGCAGATGGGCAGTCTCGGCAATGACACCGTGGCAAAGTCAAGGCCCCGGCAGCACACCGCCGGGACACTGAGAACCGACGTCAGAAGACGCGGCAACACTGTGTGTTGTGACAGCCGTGGCTGCAGACAGGCAAGTCGCCCAACGGGTTGTTCATGGTGTGATTTCCTCCGTATGTATCGTTGACATCAATGGCACCTGCCCGCCGTCTGCGCCCTGATGGGCTCGGCGTGCAGAAATACGTGGGCAAAGCTTCTCCCTCCGGCACGTGTGGGCCGGAAAAATCAGCGTTGATAACCAGGTGGTTGGCGGTAAGGCCGCAGTATCAAACCTCAACCAAAGTTGAGGTCAATGACTTTCTGGAGACAGCCTTGCCGGGTTCAGGGTCTCAGGAAGGCACCGGACATCGGGTGGCTTCAAAGAACAGGCGGAACTGTTCCTGCGCACCGGTTGCGCAAGGGCATTCGTGGGGGCCGGTTTGCAGCAAGGCATCGGGCCACTGCGCCGTTTTCGAGAAAACATGGCGGGTCACCTGCAGGCCCGCCGCCTCCAGCCGGGCGGCATAGGCCAGTGCCTCATCGTGCATGGGGTCGGTGTCGCCCACCAGCACCAGCGTAGGCGGCAAGCCGGCCAGACGGTGTGCTGCGGCAGGCACTGCATAGGGGTGCTCGGCATCGCGCGGGCAACGCAGAAAATTGCGCCAGCCTTCGGCCCATTTGCAGCCAGTGGCATTGCCCGTGGCTTCGCGCAGCGAGGCTGTGCCCACACACGGGTCCAGCATGGGCGAGAGCAGGATCTGCCCGGCCAGCGGCGGGTGCGACTGGTCGCGCGCCATCAGCCCCACAGCCGCAGCCAGATTGCCGCCCGCTTCTTCACCCGCCAGGTAGACCAGTGCACCTTGCCCGCCGAGCTTGGTGCGGTTGCGGTGCACCCACTTGAGCACGTCATAGCCCGTGTCCACCGGCTGCGGGAACGGGGTGAGCGGGTACGCCACCGACACCACAACGGCCCCCACACCTTCCAGCAGCGAGGCCACGGTGCAGCCGTTGTCCAGCCCCCCCGAGGTAAATGCGCCTCCATGAAAATGCACCACCACCGGCGACGCCTGGCCCGTCTTCTTGCGCCCATACATGCGCACGGCCACATCCTGCCCCTTGGTCACTTCAATAGTGGAGTCGGAGCACACGGAGGCGGCCTTGCCCCCTTCGGTGGGTTTGGCAACGGGTGGCAATGTGGAAGATAGCGAGGACGGCTGGTCGGGCTGCATGGCATGTACCCATTGGATTGACGATGGATGAAATGTAGTGGCTCGGGCCTTTCAGATAAACAGGTCAAACACCACCGCACTGTTTCCAAAAGCTCAACAATCAAACGACAGTGCCCGTGTGAGAATTCCGCAGCACCCACTGGTGGGTGCTGACGTTCCAGATTCAAGGAGAAGCCATGGACCAAATACAGGCCATGCGCATATTCGTGCGGGTGGTGGAGGCCGGCACGTTTACCCGGGCAGCGGATTCGCTATCGCTACCCAAAGCCACCGTGACCAAGCATGTGCAGGCGCTGGAGGAGCGCCTGCGCGTAAAGCTGCTCAACCGCACCACGCGGCGCGTGACAGTGACGCCCGACGGCGCCGCCTACTACGACCGCACCGTCCGACTGCTGACCGACCTGGATGACATCGAGGCCAGCATGACCAATGCACGCGCCAATCCGCGCGGTCGCCTGCGCATCGATGTCGGCACGTCGGTGGCACAGCTGCTCATCATTCCGAACCTTGCAGAGTTTCATGCACGGTACCCGGACATCCAGGTGGACCTGGGGGTGAGCGACCGCATCGTGGACCTGATCGGAGATAACGTGGACTGCGTGATTCGCGGTGGCGAGCTCAGCGACCAGTCGCTGGTGGCGCGGCGGGTGGGCAACCTGGAGTTCATCACGGTGGCATCGCCCGACTATCTGGCGCGCAAGGGCACGCCCACCCATCCGCTGGAGATCGAGGAAAAACACGCCAGCGTGATCTATTTTTCTCCGCAAAGCGGCCGGCACTACCCGCTGGAGTTCGTCAAGGGCTCCGAATCCATCGACATCACGGGTCCCTACCAGTTGAGCGTGAATGAAGCCAATGCCTATGTGACGTCCGTGCTGGCGGGGCTGGGTATCGGGCAGATCACCAGCTACCAGGCGCAACAACACCTGCAAAATGGCGCCCTGGTGCGGCTGATGCCCGAGTGGACCCAGCCGCCACTGCCTGTGTACGTGGTGTATCCACCCAACCGCCACCTGAGCGCCAAGGTGCGTGCGTTTGTGGACTGGGCGGCCGAGCTGTTTCAGCGCGAGACCCACCTGCAACGCACGCAGTGAAGGCATTCCACAAAGGCAGGCAGGGGCCTTTATGCTTGGGCCCATGAACGCTACCGAGTCCACCCCCACCCCTGACGCGCGCACCACCGAGGGCAGCCACACCGCGCAAGCTGCTGAACCCACACCTCCAGCAGCTTCTGCCAAACAGCCCCGCAACCCCCTGCACGGCGTAACGCTGGAAGCCATGGTAGTGGGCCTGGCAGACTATTTTGGCTGGGACGAGCTGGGCCGACAGATCCCCATCCGCTGCTTTCAGATCGACCCCAGCGTGGGCTCCAGCCTCAAGTTTTTGCGCAAAACCCCCTGGGCACGTGAGAAGGTCGAGAGCCTTTACCTCTTCATGCTGCGCGACCAGCGGCGCAACGCGCAAGAATGACTGGTAATGCGCGCTACCACGCCCCAAACATCGCCAACCCCGAATGCGTATTCGGCACGGCTGAGCGCACGGTATCGCAATTTTCTGGTCCCCCTGCTGACGCTGGGCGTCATCGGTGGGCTCAATGCTTTGCTGGCGGCTCAGTCCGGAAGGGGTGATGCGGGATGGTGGCCTGTGGCGTGGCTGGCAACCATGTTCTTGGGAGTTTTCTTCAGTGCAGCCTTCATGGCCATGGCGGGTCGCCGCAAGCTGCCGGTGGCCTACGGCATCGCTCTGGGTGCGACTGTAGGTCTGGGGCTGACGACCTATGGGTTTCTGCAGACGAGCCTGCACGCCCCTTGGGGCGCAGTGATGCCCGACTGGCTGCGTGGCGCGCAGGCAAGAGCCTGGCTGGGCTCTCCCTGGGCACCGCTCATTCCCTACGCAGCGGGGCTGGCCTTGCATGGCGCGGCCATGCTGGTTTTCAATCGCCGGACGTCACCAGAAAATCGCGGCTGATGCCGCCACCCAGGTCGTTGACCCGGTCCAGGAACTGCGTGAGGAACGCGTGCAGGCCCGTGGCCAGGATCTCGTCGATGCGACCGTACTGCAGGTCGGCCAGCAAGCGCCCTGCCCTGCGGCTGGTTTCGGCGGACTGCCCGTTGGCCAGAACGGCCAGGTTGTCCACCACCTCGCGCAGGCAGGCGTGCAGCGATCGGGGCATATCGCGGCTCAGGATCAGCAGGTCGGCCACGCGCCCCGGCGTGATCACATCGCGGTAGACCTTGCGGTACACCTCGAACGCCGACACGCTGCGCAGGATGGCGCTCCAGTGGTAGAAGTCGCTCTCCTGGTTGCGGTCGCTGGGGCGGCCGAAGAAGTCGTTCTTGACCGCGTGGAACTTCACATCCAGCAGGCGCGCGGTGTTGTCCGCGCGCTCCAGGAAGGTGCCCATGCGCAAAAAGTGAAACGCCTCGTCCTGCAGCATCGTGCCGAGCACCACACCGCGTGAGAGGTGCGAGCGGTACTTCACCCATTCAAAGAACTGGCCTGGGTCGCGCTCAAAGGCGCCACCCTCCAGCTGGCGGTGCAGCTCCAGCCAGGTCTGGTTCTGCGTTTCCCACACCTCGGTGGTCAACGCACCGCGCACGGCCCGCGCGTTCTCGCGCGCGGCACGCAGGCACGACAGGATGGACGACGGGTTGTTGCCATCGTGCACCATGAACTCCAGCACGTTGGCGGGCGTCACTTCGCCATGCTTGGCGGTGTAGGCAGGAATCAGCTCGCTGATGGACAGCAGGCCCTCCCAGCCTTTCTGCGCCACATCGGCAGCCTGGGGCAACAGGGAGGTCTCGTAGCTCACATTGAGCATTCTTGCGGTGTTCTCAGCCCGCTCGGTGTAGCGGGACATCCAGAACAGATGGTCGGCGGTGCGGCTCAGCATGCGCCCTCCTTGATCGAGCAGGGCTGAGAACCCCGCACGTGCTGCGCACGCACGCGGTGTTGTGTCGAAAGCCCCATGGCATGGGGCTTTTCAGCCCGCTCGGTGTAGCGGGACATCCAGAACAGATGGTCGGCGGTGCGGCTCAGCATGTTCAGAGGCTCCCTTGCGATTGACTTTGCGACTGGCCCTGGGATTGCGATTGCGACTGGGATTGCACGGCCTTGGGTTGCGCGGCAGGCGCACCCTCGCCCAGCACCCAGGTGTCCTTGGTGCCGCCGCCCTGCGACGAATTCACCACCAGCGAGCCCTCTTGCAGTGCCACGCGCGTGAGGCCCCCTGCGGCCATCTGCACCTCGCGACCGCTGAGCACGAAGGGGCGCAGGTCGATGTGGCGCGGGGCGATGCCGCTTTCCACATAGGTCGGGCAGCTCGACAGGCTGAGCGTGGGCTGGGCGATGTAGCCCGCCGGGTTGGCCAGCAGGGCACGGCGGAAGTCCTCGATCTCGGCCTGTGTGGCGGCCGGGCCGATCAGCATGCCGTAGCCACCGGCACCGTGCACTTCCTTCACGACCAGGTCCTTCAGGTTGGCCAGCACATGCTGCAGATCCTCCTGCTTGCGGCACATCCACGTGGGCACGTTCTTGAGGATGGGCTCCTGCCCCAGGTAGAAGCGGATCATCTCGGGCACGTAGGGGTACACCGACTTGTCGTCGGCCACGCCCGTTCCCACGGCGTTGCAGATGCCCACGTTGCCTGCGCGGTAGGCCTCCATGAGACCGTGGCAGCCCAGCGTGGAGTTGCGGCGGAAGACCTGCGGATCGAGGAAGTCGTCGTCCACCCGGCGGTAGATCACGTCCACCCGCTGCAGGCCGCGCGTGGTGCGCATGTAGACGAACTTGTCCTTGACGACGAGGTCCTGCCCTTCGACCAGCTCCACGCCCATCTGCTGCGCGAGGAAGGCATGCTCGAAGTACGCGCTGTTGTGCATGCCGGGCGTGAGCACCACCACCGTGGGCTCGTCGGCCGCTGCGGGCGCGCTGGCGCGCAGGGTTTCGAGCAGCATGTCGGGGTAGTGGGCCACGGGCGCCACCTTGTGCAGGCTAAACAGCTCGGGGAACAGCCGCATCATCATCTTGCGGTTTTCCAGCATGTAGCTCACGCCGCTGGGCACGCGCAGGTTGTCTTCCAGCACGTAGTACTCGCCCTCGCCCTGCGCGTTGGGCGCGCGCACGATGTCGATGCCGGCAATGTGCGCGTAGATGTTCTGCGGCACATGCAACCCGGCCATCTCGGGCCGGTACTGCGCGTTGTTGAGGATGAGGTCGGCGGGCACAATGCCGGCGCGGATGATGTCCTGGCCGTGGTACACGTCGTGGATGAAGCGATTGAGCGCCGTGACCCGCTGCACCAGCCCCTGCTGCATGCTGCTCCACTCATGGGCCGGAATGATGCGCGGAATCAGGTCAAACGGAATCAACCGTTCATTGCCCGCGCCGCCCTCGTCCTTTGCGCCGTAAACTGCGAAGGTAATGCCCACGCGCCGGAAGATCATCTCGGCTTCGGCCCTGCGGGCCTGCATCACATCAGGGGGCTGTTTGCTCAACCACTGCGCGTAGCGCTTGTAGTGTTCCCGCACATCGCTGCCATCAAAAGGCAGCATGGCGTACATCTCGTCAAATTTCTGCATGAACTGGCCTCCTGAAGACAGGATAGCAAGTTGCGCGCCCACACTCTGCAAACGGCCCCTGGTGGCACTACGGCATCGCGCCTGCTGAGTCCGCCCGGGGCGCCATCTGGTGCTGCCAGTAGCGTCGGCCCGCATCGCGTTCACACCCTATCGCTGCGGGTTTGACAGAGGCCCAGGTCGCGGCGCCGCAGCGCGAAGACTCCACCACCTCGATGTCGCGAAGGCGATAGCGCTGCAACACCTGCGGGGCTGGATGGCCAAAGCGGTTGCGGTACCCGGCTTGCACCAAAGCAGTGCGCGGCTGGACGGCATCCAGAAACGCCGGGGATGACGATGTCTTGCTGCCGTGGTGGGGCACCAGCAGCAGGTCGGCCTGGAGCGCCGCACCGCGCGCCAGCAGGGCCTGTTCCTGCGGGGCTTCGATGTCGCCCACCAGCAAGGCCGACACGCCCTGCGGCCCGGCGGAGGTGATGCGCAGCACACAGCTCAGCGCATTGGGGCGCACGCTGCGCACCGCCGCGTCGTCCGGCTGCGGGTGCAGCACTTCGAAGGCCACACCATCCCACTCCCAGCGCTGGCCCGCCAGGCAGGGCTGGACTGGGCGCAAGGCCTGCAAGGTGTTCTCTGCCTCGATCGAGCCCAACAGCTCCGCATGCGGCTGCTGCGCCAGCACCGCGGCCGCACCGCCGGTGTGGTCTGCATCGCGGTGGCTGAGCATGAGGGTGTCCACGCGCTCCCCCAGTGCCCGCAGCAACGGCACCAGCACGCGGTGGCCCGCGTCGCTCTCGCGGCTGAAACGCGGCCCTGCGTCGTACAGCAGCGTGTGGGTGGCGGTGCGCACCAGCACCGCATTGCCCTGGCCGATGTCTGCGGCCAGCAGTTCAAACTGCCCTGCCGCCGGGCGCACCGGCTGCCACCACAGCGCGGGCCACAGGAGGGGAAATGCCAGCAGCCGCAGCCGCCAGGGCAGGCGCGTGGCCAGCAGCGCGCCTCCGGCCACGGCCAGCATGCCCGCCCACAACGGCGCGGCAGGCAGGAAGACCACGGCCCAGGGCCACAACGCCAGCCATTGCAGCAGGGCTGCCAGCGGCTGCAAACTGAGGGCGGCCAGGCTCCACAAGGGTGCCCACAGCACGCCGCCCAACGCCAGCGGGGTGACCACCAGGGTGACCCAGGGAATCGCCACCAGGTTGGCGGCAAAACCCACCACCGACACCTGGCCAAACAACAGCAGGGTCAGGGGCGTGAGCGCCAGCGTCACCACCCACTGCTCCCGAATCAATGCATAAAAATGGTGCCTAGCGCTGGATGGATAAGCGCTACCAGCTATTGAATTAGTAGCAAACAGAATACCCACCGCCACAAAGCTCAGCCAGAAGCCCGCCTGCGCCAACGCCCACGGGTCTGCCACCACCACGGCCGCACACGCCCACAGCCACACCTGCGGCCAGGGCCAGCGGCGGCCGCTGAGCTGCAGCACGGCAATGGCCGCCAGCATGATCACCGTGCGCTGTGCAGGCACGCCCCAGCCGCTGAACAGCGCGTAGGCTGCCGCCAGCACCACCCCGGCAGCCAGTGCTGCAGAGGGCGCGGGCACCGCCAGGCACAGCCGGGTGGAACGCCGCCACAGGGCACCCACCACCAGCGCGGCCAGCCAGGCAAACAAGGTGATGTGAAGCCCGGAGATGCTCATGAGGTGAGCCACGCCCGTGGCGCGGAACACATCCCAATCGGCACGGTCAATGGCGCGCTGGTCACCCGTCACCAAAGCCGCCACCACGCCCGCAACGCGCGTGCGGGCCGGGTCACTGCCATCCTGGTCGCCCGCCAGGCGCTCCAGGATCGCATCGCGCACCGACTGCCGCGCCCGCTCCACCGGATGCAGCCAGGTTGCAGCCACAAACTCCGGCGGCTCGTCCTTGGGCCCTGCACGCACGTAGCCTGTGGCCTGCACGCCCTGCTCCCACATCCACAACTCGTAGTCAAAACCATGGGGGTTGCGCAGCCCGTGCGGCGCCTTCAGGCGCACCGTCAACGCCCAGCGGTCGCCGGCTTTCAGGGCGGGCGGTGGGCGCTGCAGGTCCACGATTCCGGCCGCATCGCGGAACGGGCCGCCGTACCAGGCCACATCGATGCGCGGCGGCAGCGTCACCGGGGCACCGTTCAGGCGCGCGGCCTCCACGTCCACGCGGATGCGGGTGCCAGCCTCGTTGGTCTGCGGCATGGCCGCCACCACGCCGGTCACCCGGATGTCCTGGCCCTCCAGCGCGGGCGCGAGACCCTGGGCCGCATAGTCCACAGCGCGCAGCCCACACAGGGCGAACATCACCAGCACTCCGGCGCCCACCGCCAGCGCGGTGGCGGCATGAGCGCCCCATCTGCGTCGCCTGGACGCTGCCCGCGCGCACCCGCCCACCACACACGCCGCCACCAGAACCGCCCCGTAGACCACCCCGGGCCACAACACCGGCTGCTGCAGCTGCAGCGCGGCCCCCAATACGGCCCCCAGCAGCCACGCAGGCAAGCGCCAGGGAACGGCGGCGACCATCGCGGAGCTTTCGCTGGCCACGGCGCCATCCAGGCCCACAGGGGCGGAGGGAATGGCATTAGGGGCGCTTATGGCGGGCATGGGCTGATGCTAATGCGATGCCTGAGGGCTGGCCGCTGGATTCTGCACACCAGGCTGTGTAACACTCGCGGCCATCCGGGTGCCGCCGGACCGCGAAGCCACCGCGCTGACCAGCAGGCCGTGCCGGCGCACCTGCACCGGCAAGCCCCCGCCATCCACCTTCACGCCAAACCGAGGAAAGACCATGAGCGTTTACGACAAGCTGAAAGAACTCAACATCACCCTGCCCCCCGTGTCGGTGCCCGCTGCCGCCTATGTGCCCTATGTGCAGACGGGCAACCTGGTGTTCCTGTCCGGCCACATCGCACGCAAGGACGGCAAGCCCTGGGCCGCGCAGTTTGGCCGCGATATTGGCACCGATGAAGGCAAGGAAGCTGCACGCTCGGTAGCGATTGACCTCATGGGCACGCTGCAGGCGGCCTGTGGCGGCGACCTCAACCGCGTCAAGCGCATCGTCAAGGTCATGAGCCTGGTGAATTCCACGGGTGATTTCACCGAGCAGCACCTGGTGACCAACGGCGCCAGCGAACTGCTGGGCCAGGTCTTTGGCGAAAAAGGCGTGCACGCCCGCAGCGCTTTTGGCGTGGCGCAGATCCCCCTGGGTGCCTGCGTGGAAATCGAGCTGATCGCCGAGCTGGCCTGACAGACCCCACCCCTCACCAAAAAACCCATGGCATGGCTGCCATGGGTTTTTTGTTTTCTGCGCAGGGCGGCGACGGATGCGCCCCTCCCAGCCGCCATGACACCATGGCCGCCAGTTGTCAGAGCGTCAGAAAGACTCCCAGTCCTCTTCCGATCCCTGGGCCACCGCGGGCTTGCGGCTGGCGGGTGCAGGTGCCGCAGATACCTTGGAAACAGCGGCCGCTGCAGCCGGAGCCTTGGCCACCGCAGCGGGCGTGCCGTGGAGTGCCTTCGCACCAGAACCCGGTGCGGGCCGTGCGGGTGCCGAGGGGACAGCGGTGGCGGCGGGTGCCTGTGGCCGCTGGGCAGCCGTGGCGCGCGCCGCACCAATGGCCGCCTGCGCGGGCCCATAGCTGGCGGCATTCACCTTGAACATGGACACCTCGCGCGCCAGGTGGTCTGCCTGCTCACGCAGGCTCTGGGCGGCGGCGGCGCTTTCTTCCACCAGCGCCGCATTCTGCTGCGTCATCTGGTCGAGGTTGCTGATCGCCTTGTTGACTTGCGACACCCCCGCACTCTGTTCGGACGATGCTGCGGTGATCTCGCCAATCATGTCGGTCACGCGCTGCACCGACTGCACGATGTCGGTCATGGTGGTGCCTGCGTCCGACACCAGGCGCGAGCCCGTCTCCACCTTCTCGACCGATGCACTGATGAGCAACTTGATCTCCTTGGCGGCCTCGGCGCTGCGCTGGGCAAGGCTGCGCACCTCGCTGGCCACCACCGCAAAACCCCGGCCCTGCTCACCCGCGCGGGCAGCTTCCACAGCGGCGTTCAGCGCGAGGATGTTGGTCTGAAAGGCTATGCCATCAATCACGCCAATGATGTCCGCGATCTTCTTGCTGCTGTGGTTGATGTCCTCCATCGTGGCCACCACCTGGTTCACCACCTCGCCGCCCCGCCGCGCCACGCCCGTGGCGCCCGCCGCCAGGCTGCTGGCCTGCTGCGCACTGCCTGCGCTTTGCTGGATGGTGCTGGTGAACTGCTCCATGGCGGCCGCCGTCTCCTGCAGGTTGCTGGAGGTCTGCTCGGTGCGGGCCGACAGGTCGTGGTTGCCCGTAGCAATCTCGGCGCTGGCGATGGCGATGCTGTCGGTGCTCTGGCGCACCTGGTGCACCATGCGGCCCAAGGCGCTGCTCATGGCATACAGCGAACGCAGCAGATCGCCAAACTCGTCGCCCCGGGTCACGGATTCCTGCATGCTCAGGTCTCCCCCCGCAATGCGTTCGGCCAGCCCGTTGGCCTGCTCCAGGGGCCGCTGGATGCTGCCGATCAGGTAGTAGGCACCCACAATGATGGCCAGCAGCAGCAGGCCCACAGCCACGGCAGCAATCTTGACCGTCAGCATGCGCTCTGCCGCCATCTGCTTCTGAACGGCCTCGGCACCTTGCTGCTGCTGCTGAACGAACTCACGCAGCGTGGTGGTGTAGGCCGCCACCGAAGGGTTGTACTTCTGGGTGATCAGCGTCACCGCCTGTTCTTGCTGCCCATCGCTCTTGAGTTTGCGGGCCTCGCCGCGCAGGTCGATCATGGTCTTGCGCGCAGCGGCGATCTTGGCCATCTGCTGCTTGTCGGCCTCTGACAGGGCCATGGATTCCAGCGACTTTTGCACTTCGCTGATCTGCGCCGATGTGGCCGCAATCACATCCTTGAACTCGGCTTCGACGGCCGGGTCGCTGCTGACGATCAGGGCCTGGGTTCTGGCGGCATTGGTCTCGGTAAGACCCGACCAGCGCAGTGCCGCCTGCACGCGCGACTCCATGTCTTTGCTCACCGCATCAGCATGGGCCTGTACCTTGGCAGACCGGTAGGCCGCAAAGCCCACCACCGCCACCAGCATGACCACAATCAAAATCACCGCCAGCCAGAGCTTGTGAGCCATCCGAAGATGCTTGGGCATGGTTGTCTCCTGAAGCGTTGTGTTTGTGTACAGATGTTGCACGCTTTTTCACGATTGCACAAACTCCGTCACTGCACATCAGGGTCTGCCCTGCCTGCATGGGCCCCAGCACATCTCCCGGGGTGCACGTCATTGCGCCGCCAGAGTTCGGCCACGGGGTTTCAGCAGGTCGTGTCGCTCGGGCAAATGCCCCATTCGCATGCCATCTGTACGCCCATCGTCGACAAAAGCGTGGTGCCAGCGGCCCCTGTTGCCCGCTGCAACACCCTGAAAAAAACTGGCGACAGGTGCTAACTCGCAGGCCCGGGGTGCCGGGTGCGTGAGCGGGCTGTCAGGCTGCGGAGCCGAGGAAGGCCTCAAAACGCGCCAGTTCGTCGCCCAGCGCGCGCCGGAACCCCGCGTCGCGTGGTGGGCGCCCGGCCACAAAACCCAGAGCATGCTGCAGCCGACCGCGCTCCACGCGCAGGTTGGCCCAGCCCACCATCTGTTCGCCCCACAGCACCGGCAACGCATAGTGGCCCATGGTGCGCTTGGGTGCCGGTACATAGGCCTCGAACCGGTACGCCCAGCCCCACAGCATCTCAAAGCGGCGTCGGTCCCACACCACGGGATCGAACGGTGCCAATAGCCGCACGCCGTTATGCGGCTGGTGGCGGCGCGATGCCGGGCTTTCAGCGACAGGCCAAAACCAGGTGGTTCCATCGACCACCGCATGGCCGTAGCGTGACGGTGCGGCCTTGGCCACCGCGCGCGCCTCGGCAGCCAGCTGCGGTGCGCCGTAGCGCAGCAGCGTGACCAGGTAGCCCAGGCTGGGTGCAGGCAACGGGGCATACAGCGCCACGATGCGATCCACCAGGGCTTCGGCGCGCGCCATGCGTGCGGCAGGACTGGCATCCTGCTCGGGGTGCGCCACCGGCGCATACACCCGGGTACCCGATTCGCGGCGGCACACGCGCAACCAGCCGTGGTGGTGCATGGCGTCCAGCAGGCGCGTGCTCGCGTTGAGTTCTCCGCCCCAGTAGCCTGCCACGCGGCCATGGTGCGCAAACGCCTCGCTGACCTCACGTGGATGCACCGCGCCCCGCTCCCGCACAAACGCCAGCACCTCGCGCGCACGCTCGGTCGTGGCTGCGTCCCACGGCCTGCGCGGCGTGCGCGGGTGCAGCAGCGCCAGCATCTCGCGCGACACAAAACCGTAGTTGACGAAAGCGTCTTCCTCAATGCCCAGCCGCTCGTAGCGGCGTTCCAGGTCACCGGCACGGTAGTCACGCACCCGTAAACGCAAAATCAGGTCCTGTGCCCGCGCGGGCGCCCGCATCGGATCGGCCTGCACAAAACCCAGCGTGCGGATCGCACCGGGCAGGGTCTGTGGTTTGAACAGGCTGCGCGCAATCGCGTAGCGGCGCAGCTCATCCAGCGTGGGTGAGCGCGACGCCACACCCTTACTCCACGCGCGTCACGGCGTTGGGCTTGAAGCCCAGGTCCGCCGCCTTGCCCTTGCGGCCGCGTGCGGCGCGGGCGTTGTTCAGGCTGCGGATCTCGAGCGTCTCGTCGCGCTGCTTGCCGCCCCGGCCAATGCCATCCAGGCGAATGCTGCGCGTGTAGGCTGCGGCTCCCGCCAGCTGGTCCTTGTCTTCGAGGTCGATCAGCATCAGGCCGCGACCGCCGTTGACCATGGTTTTCAACTCGGTAATTTCGAACGTGAGGATGCGTCCGCCCGTGGAAGCGCAGGCCACGTGCGTGGCAGGCAGCACCGGCTTGCTGCCTGTACTGCCTGCGGCATGCGAAGGCACACACACGGTTTCGCCCTCGCCCAGCGTGAGGAAGGCCTTGCCGCCCTTCTGGCGCGAGACCATGTTCTCCACCGCCGCCAGAAAGCCGTAGCCACCGGAGTTGGACAGCAGCAGCGTGGCGTTGGCGGGCCCTGCAAAGTAGTGGAGCAGTTGTGTGCCCGACTCCAGCTCGATCAGCGTGGTCACCGGCTGGCCGTCACCGCGTGCGCCGGGCAGCAGCGACACCGCCACCGAGTACACGCGGCCATTGCTGCCAAAGGCCAGCAAGGTATCGACCGTACGGCATTCAAACGTGCCATACAGGCCATCGCCCGCCTTGAAGGCAAAACTGGCAGCCTCGTGGCCATGGCCGGTGCGAGCGCGCACCCAGCCTTTTTGCGAGACGATCACCGTGACGGGCTCGTCCACCACCTTCACTTCGGCCACAGCCTTTTTCTCGGCCTGGATCAGCGTGCGGCGCGCATCGGCAAAGGTCTTGGCGTCGGCCTCGATCTCCTTGACCATGGTGCGGCGCAGCGAGCCGGGGTTGTTCAGAATGTCTTCGAGCTTGCCCTGGCTTTCGCGCAGCTCTTTCAGCTCCTGCTCGATCTTGATGGCTTCGAGCCGCGCAAGCTGGCGCAGGCGAATTTCGAGGATGTCTTCGGCCTGCCGGTCGCTGAGGTTGAAGCGTGCAATCAGCGCGGCCTTGGGCTCCTCGGCCGCACGGATGATGGCGATCACCTCGTCGATGTTGAGCAGCACGGTCTGCCGCCCTTCGAGGATGTGAATACGGTCCAGCACCTTGTCCAACCGGTGCTGGCTGCGGCGCGTGATCGTGGTCTGGCGGAAGGCGATCCACTCTTCCAGCATCACACGCAGCGACTTTTGCACCGGCTTGCCGTCGAGCCCCACCATCGTCAGGTTGATCGGGGCCGAGGTCTCCAGGCTGGTGTGCGCCAGTAGCGCGGTGATCAGCTCCTGCTGCGGGGTCTTGCCCGTCTTGGGCTCGAACACCAGGCGCACAGGGGCGTCTTTGCTGGATTCGTCGCGCACGACATCCAGCACGGCCAGCATGCTGGCCTTCAGTTGCGTCTGGTCCTGGCTCAGCGCCTTCTTGCCGGCCTTGACTTTGGGGTTGGTGATTTCCTCGATCTCTTCGAGCACGCGCTGCGTGCTCACGCCCGGTGGCAGCTCGTTCACCACCAGTTGCCACTGGCCACGCGCCAGTTCCTCGATCTTCCAGCGTGCGCGCACCTTGAGGCTACCCCGGCCGCTGCGGTAGGCGTCGGCAATGTCGCCGGGGCTGCTGATGATCTGGCCACCGCCGGGGTAGTCCGGGCCGGGCACGATGGCCAGTAGCTCGTCCTGGCTCAGCGAAGGTGTCTTGATGAGTGCAATGCAGGCGTCGGCGATCTCGCGCAGGTTGTGGCTGGGGATTTCGGTGGCCAGGCCCACGGCGATGCCGCTGGCGCCGTTGAGCAACGCAAACGGCAGGCGGGCGGGCAACTGGCGCGGCTCCTCGGTGCTGCCGTCGTAGTTGGGCATGAAATCCACGGTGCCTTCGTCGATCTCGTCGAGCAGCAGGCTGGTGATGCGCGACAGGCGCGCCTCGGTGTAGCGCATGGCAGCGGCGCCATCGCCATCGCGGCTGCCGAAGTTGCCCTGGCCGTCGATCAGCGGGTAGCGCTGGGCAAAGTCCTGCGCCATGCGCACCAGCGCGTCGTAGGCCGACTGGTCACCATGCGGGTGGAAGCGGCCCAGCACATCGCCCACCACGCGGGCGCTCTTGACCGGCTTGGCGGCAGTATTGCGCGTGGGGCCGCTGTAGCCCAGGCCCATGCGGTCCATCGAATACAGGATGCGCCTCTGCACGGGCTTGAGACCGTCGCACACATCGGGCAACGCGCGGCCCTTGACGACCGACAGTGCGTATTCAAGGTAGGCGCGCTGGGCATAGCCTGCCAGGCCCAGGGAGTCGCCCCCGTCATCGCCTGCGGTGGTGAAATCCAAAGTCGGTTGGTCGCTCATTCGTTAACTACAGGTTCTTGATTCAGGTTCTGGTCGCGTGTCTGCGCGACGCGGGTGGGCGGCAGGTTGCCCCTGTTGGTGGCACCGCCCGAGAGCTCCATGCGTACGCGGCCAGGCGCTGCACGCTGTGCCAGCACGGGTGCCGGGGGCTTGAGCTGGGCATACAGGCCCAGCACGGTGCGCACATAGTTCTGCGTTTCCTTGTACGCGGGGATTTGGTTGCCCGCGCGCTGCACCGCACCTTCACCGGCGTTGTAGGCTGCCACGGCCAGGTCCATGCGGCCGGGGAACAGGTCCAGCAGGTGGCGCAGGTAGCGGGTGCCGGCGGGCACGTTCACCGCTGGGTCGGCCAGTTTTTGTTCCACCGTGCGCTTGGCGTCGCTGCTCACGCCAAAGCGGTTGGCGGTGGCAGGCATCACCTGCATCAGGCCCACGGCGCCCTTGGGCGACACGGCGGTGGCGTCAAAGCCGGATTCGGTCGCGATCACGGCCTGCAGCAGCTCGTAGTCCACACCGTGTTTGACGGACGCAGCGCGCAGGTGGTGTTTGACGCGTTTGTAGTCGGGGGCGATGTCAAAAAAGGCCAGCAGGCGCGCGCCCGCTGCGGGCAGCGCGTAGGGCATGGGCGACGCATTGGCAGGCGCGTCGCGGGTGGAGTCAAAGTCGTTGCCGCGAAAAAACAGCTGGTAGCGCGCATCGACCTGCTCGGCCGCAAAGTGCGTCACGCCACGCTCGTCCACATGCGCCCACAGGTCCGCATGGGCCATTTGCTGCACAAAACATAGCAGCAAACCCAATACAGACAAGCGCAGGGCACTGTTTTTATTCATATTTTGATCACAAACACCGGGCGGAGCGCGTCGATGCGGTCAGATATCGATCTCGACCGCATCGCCATGCAACTCCATCAGCTCGCGGCGCGCGGCGGCTTCGCCCTTGCCCATGAGCTTGGTGATGAGGCCTTCGGTGGCGGCAAAGTCCATGTCGCCCAGTTGCACGGGCAGCAGGCGGCGGGTGTCGGGGTTGAGCGTGGTTTCCCACAGCTGCTCGGCGTTCATCTCGCCCAGGCCCTTGAAGCGGCTGATCTGGCACTTCTCTTTGGGCACACCGTCCTTGGCGCACTTGTCGAGGATGGCAGTCAGTTCGCCATCGTCCAGCGCATACATCTTGGCGGCGGGCTTCTTGCCGCGCGCGGGTACATCCACGCGGAACAGCGGCGGGCGCGCCACGTAGATGTGGCCGGTTTCGATGAGCTTGGGGAAGTGGCGGAAGAAAAGCGTGAGCAGCAGCACCTGGATGTGCGAGCCGTCCACGTCGGCGTCGCTCAAGATGCAGACCTTGCCGTAGCGCAGGCCCGACAGATCGGGCGTGTCGTTGGGGCCGTGCGGGTCTACGCCGATGGCCACCGAGATGTCGTGGATTTCGTTGTTGGCAAACAGGCGGTCGCGCTCCACCTCCCAGGTGTTGAGCACCTTGCCGCGCAGCGGCAGGATGGCCTGGCTTTCCTTGTCGCGGCCCATCTTGGCGCTGCCGCCAGCCGAGTCGCCCTCGACCAGGAAGACTTCGTTGTGGGCGATGTCCTTGCTTTCGCAGTCGGTGAGCTTGCCGGGCAACACGGCCACGCCCGAGCCCTTGCGTTTTTCGACCTTCTGGCCCGCCTTCTGGCGGGTTTGCGCGGCCTTGATGGCCAGCTCGGCGAGCTTCTTGCCGTATTCAACGTGCTGATTGAGCCACAGCTCCAGCGCAGGGCGCACGAAGCCGCTGACCAGCCGCACCGCGTCGCGCGAGTTCAGGCGCTCCTTGATCTGGCCCTGGAACTGGGGGTCGAGCACCTTGGCACTGAGCACATAGCTGGCGCGCGCAAACACGTCCTCAGGCAGCAGCTTCACACCCTTGGGCAGCAGGCTGTGCAGTTCGATGAAGCTCTTGACCGCATTGAACAGGCCGTCGCGCAGGCCGCTCTCGTGCGTGCCGCCTGCGCTCGTGGGAATCAGGTTGACGTAGCTCTCGCGCACGGGCTGGCCGTCTTCGGTGAAGGCGACACACCAGGATGCGCCCTCGCCTTCGGCAAAACTTTCGTTGTTGCGGTCGGCAAAACCCTCGCCCTCAAACAGCGGGATCACCGGGTCGCCGTTGAGCGTCTGCATCAGGTAGTCGCGCAGGCCGCCTTTGTACTGCCAAGTTTGTGTATCGCGGGTTTTCTCGTTCACCAGCTGCACCGTCACGCCGGGCATCAGCACCGCCTTGCTGCGCAGCAGGTGGGTGAGCTCGCCCATGGGCAGCACGCTCGACTCGAAATACTTGGCGTCGGGCCACACGCGCACCGACGTGCCCTGCTTGCGCTCGCCCGCCTCCAGCGGTCGGGCCACCAGGGGTTCGATCACGTCACCGGCCGAGAACACCAGGCGTGCCGCCTTGCCTTCGCGGTAGCTCGTTGCCTCCAGCCGTGTGGCCAGTGCGTTGGTCACACTCACGCCCACGCCGTGCAGGCCGCCCGAGAAGCTGTAGGCACCACCCTTGCCCTTGTCGAACTTGCCACCCGCGTGCAGCCGGGTGAACACCAGTTCGATCACCGGGGCGTTTTCCTCGGGGTGCATGCCAAACGGAATGCCCCGGCCGTCGTCCTCCACGCTGACCGAGCCGTCGGCATGCAGCGTGACGCGGATCTTCTTGCCGTGCCCGGCCAGCGCCTCGTCGGCCGCGTTGTCCAGCACCTCCTGAACGATGTGCAGGGGGTTGTCGGTGCGGGTGTACATGCCCGGGCGTTGCTTGACGGGCTCCAGGCCCTTGAGCACGCGGATCGAGCCTTCGGAATATTCGCTGGCGGATGCAGAAGACGGTTTGACAGACATGGGGCGGATTGTAGTGCGGCAACGCAGCAATAGCTGGATATAAAACCAGCCCCACCTTCGCCCCTGCTGCCAACTGTATTGGTCCCCGGTGTATCAGCACGTTTCACGCAATCTGGCTACATTCCTGCGCATGCATACGAATCCTCCCAAACTGTCCATGTTCCAGGTGCTGGCCTGCGGCGCGGCCATCGTGACACTGTCGATGGGCATCCGCCACGGCTTCGGGCTCTGGCTCTTGCCCATCACCCAGGAGATGGGCTGGACGCGCCAGTCGTTCGCACTGGCAATTGCCATCCAGAACCTGTCCTGGGGCCTGATCGGCATTTTTGCGGGCATGGTGGCCGACCGGTTTGGCGCGTTCCGCGTGCTGATGGGCGGTGCCGTGCTGTACGGCCTGGGCCTGGCGGGCATGGCTTTGTCGCCCACGCCCACGCTGTTTGCGCTGACGGCGGGCGTGCTGATTGGCGCGGCCCAGGCAGGCACCACCTACGCCGTGATCTACGGTGTGCTGGGGCGCCAGATTGCACCCGAACGCCGGTCCTGGGCCATGGGTGTTGCTGCTGCGGCAGGCTCGTTCGGCCAGTTCCTCATGGTGCCGGTGGAAGGCTGGCTGATTGCCGGACTGGGTTGGCAGCAGGCGCTGCTGGCGCTGTCCTTGATGGTGCTGCTCATCGTGCCGCTGGCCTTTGGGCTGCGCGAGCCCAACTTCGCGGGAGCGGCCCCGGTCAAGCGCGAGCAGACGATCCTGCAAGCGCTGGGCGAGGCGTTCCGCTACCCCAGTTTCAACCTGTTGATGGCGGGCTACTTCGTCTGTGGATTCCAGGTGGTGTTCATCGGCGTGCACATGCCCAGCTACCTCAAGGACCACGGCCTGTCGCCCCAGGTGGCCAGCTATGCACTGGCGCTGATTGGCCTGTTCAATGTGCTTGGCACCTATGTGGCCGGCACACTGGGCCAGCGCATGCCCAAGCGGTTCATCCTGGCTTTTATCTACTTTGCGCGGGCTGCGGCGATCAGCGTGTTCTTGCTGGTGCCGCTGTCGCCGCTGTCGGTGTATGTGTTCTCGGCGGTGATGGGCACGCTGTGGCTGTCTACCATCCCGCCCACCAACGCCACCATCGCGCAAATCTTTGGCGTGCAGCATCTGTCGATGCTGGGCGGCTTCGTGTTCTTCAGCCACCAGATCGGCAGCTTCCTGGGCGTGTGGCTGGGGGGCTATCTGTATGACGCGACGGGCAGCTACGATATCGTCTGGTACATCGCCATCGGCCTGGGTATTTTTGCCGGGCTGGTAAACCTGCCGGTCCGGGAAAGCCCCATCCAGCGCGGCGCAGCCCAACCTGCCTGACCATCCCCTGCAAAGAACTTCTTCATGCCCACCGTCAGCGCATCCACCACCCCGCCCGGCAGCAGCGTGCCACGGGTATGGCGCTGGCTTGGCTGGATCACGGCGGTGGTGCTGTGCCTGGCGGTGTTTGGCATGTACACGGTGCCGGACTTCATGGTGATGCTGGCCGACCAGATGTGGGCGTGCTTCTGAGCCCGCGCCTTCCTCTTTCAAGTTTTTTGGCCGCTAGCGCTTGATGGACAAGCGCTGATAGCTATATTTTCAATAGCACATGCACGGTAACGAAGCTCCCTCCGACTGGGTCCGCCGCTGGTCCCACCTGATTGCGCCGGGCAGCACGGTGCTCGACGTGGCTTGCGGCGCCGGGCGCCACCTGCGCTGGCTGCGCGGCCTGGGGCACTCCGTGGTGGGGGTGGACCGCTCTGCCGAGGCTCTGGCCGCTTGCGAGGGTCTGGGTGAACTGGTACTGGCCGACATCGAGAGCGGCCCATGGCCCTTTGCAGGCCGCCAGTTTGGTGCCGTGGTGGTCACCAACTACCTGTGGCGGCCCCTGCTGGCCACCCTGGCGGAAAGCGTGGCCCCAGGCGGTGTGCTGATCTACGAGACCTTTGCATACGGCAACGAAACCGTGGGCCGCCCGGCCCGGCCGGAGTTCCTGCTGCGGCCCGGAGAACTGCTGACCGCCTGCACGGGGCTGCGCACGCTGGCCTATGAAGACGGCTTCCAAAAAAAACCCGACCGTTTTGTGCAACGCATCACGGCCGTGCAGGAACTCCCGCCGCCTGGGGGACCCTCACGACATCTTCTGCCCATGTGGGCTAGTTAGAATGCTCTTTTACCGTTTACCACTGCGGACATGACCTCTTCCTCCGTCGCTCTCACCGGCAGCATCGTCGCCCTCGTCACTCCCATGCACGAGGACGGTAGCGTGGACTACCCGGCCCTGCGCAAACTGATCGACTGGCACATTGCCGAAGGCACCGACTGCATCGGCGTGGTGGGCACCACGGGCGAGTCGCCCACCGTCAACGTCGAAGAACATTGCGAGATCATCCGCGTGGCCGTGGAGCAATCTGCCAAGCGCGTGCCCATCATGGCGGGCTGTGGCGCCAACTCCACCGCCGAAGCCATCGAGCTGGCCAAGTTCGCGCGCGGCGTGGGGGCCGACAGCCAGTTGCAGGTCGTGCCGTACTACAACAAGCCTACGCAAGAGGGCCAGTTCCAGCATTTCAAGGCGATTGCCGAAGCCACGGGCGACCTGCCCATCGTGCTGTACAACGTGCCCGGCCGCTCGGTGGCCGATATGCAACACGACACCGTGCTGCGCCTGACCCAGGTGCCCGGCATCATCGGCATCAAGGAAGCCACCGGCAACATCGAACGCGCCCAGTGGCTCATCCGCGACGTGCCCAAGGACTTTGGCGTGTATTCGGGCGACGACCCGACCGCTGTGGCGCTGATGCTGTGCGGAGGCCACGGCAACATCAGCGTGACGGCCAACGTCGCCCCGCGCCTGATGCACGAACTGTGTGTGGCTGCCCTGGCGGGCGATGCACGCCGGGCCATGGAAATCCAGTTCAAGCTGATGTCGGTGCACAAGAACCTGTTTGTCGAAGCCAACCCCATCCCGGTCAAGTGGGCCATGGCCCGCATGGGCCTGTGCGGTGGCACGATGCGCCTGCCCATGACGCCGCTGACCACCAGCAACGAGGCTGTGGTCGAATCTGCGCTGCGCACCAGCGGCCTGATCTAATCCGGGCTGCGCCCGCTCCCCGAGACACTCTCCAAGGATTTCCGCGTGAAAGCTGCTACCACCCGCCTGAGCCTGCTGGCCCTTGCCATGGCCCTGTCTGCCTGTGCCGCCCTGGAGGGCGACAAGATCGACTACAAGAGCGCGACCAAAGGCTCGACCCTGGAAGTCCCGCCAGACCTGACCCAGCTGTCGCGTGATTCACGCTACAACGTCCCAGGCGGCGCCGTCTCGGCCGCCGCCATGCAGGCCGGCCAGGCTGCTCAGCCATCGGGCACCGCCAACGCCGCAGCCCTGCAACTGGGCGACGTGCGCATCGAGCGCGACGGCAACCAGCGCTGGCTGGTGGTCAACCGCCCGGCCGACAAGCTCTGGGAACCCGTGCGCGACTTCTGGCAGGAAAGCGGCTTCAACCTGGCGCAGGCAGACGCCAACGTGGGCATCATGGAAACCGACTGGGCCGAAAACCGCGCCAAGCTGCCGCAGGATTTCATCCGCTCGACCCTGGGCAAGCTGCTCGACTCGCTGTACTCCACCGGTGAACGCGACAAGTTCCGAACGCGCCTGGAGCGCAACGCCAATGGCGGCACCGAGATCTACATCACCCACCGCGGCATGATTGAGGTCTACGGCAACGTTTCCAAAGACAGCACCGTGTGGCAACCCCGCCCCTCCGACCCGGAACTCGAAACCGAATTCCTGCGCCGCCTGATGGTCAAGCTGGGCGTGAGCCAAGAGCAGTCCAAGGCAGTGGCTGCAGCCCCCGCCCCACGCGCTCAGTCGGCCCGCATGGCCACGGTAGACAACAAACCCGTGGTCCAGCTTGACGAGGGTTTTGACCGCGCCTGGCGCCGCATCGGCCTGGCCCTGGACCGCACCGGCTTCACGGTGGAAGACCGCAATCGCAATGAAGGCACCTACTTTGTGCGCTATGTGGCGCCCAATGCCGAGAAGAAGGAGCCAGGGTTCTTCGGCAAACTCTTCAGCTCGTCCAACGCCACACCTCCACTCAAGTACCGCATTCTGGTGCGCAGCCAAGGGGAGTCCACCACGGTATCGGTGCTCAACGAAGCCGGCGTCCCCGAATCGTCCGCCAATGCCGAGCGCATCGTCCGCGTGATTGCCGACGATCTGAAATAAGCGACGAACCGCGCGCCTCTTCGCTCCCCCTGACTGGGCCCGGGATCCAGGCTACAGAGGCGCTGCGCGGCAAGCGCCTTCAACCACGACATGCTGCGTTTCAAGAACCTGGGTAGCGGCAGCACGGGCAATGCCACGGTGGTGGAAGGCAGCAGCGGCACACAGGTACGCCGCCTGCTGATCGATTGCGGATTCGGCATCCGGCAACTGCAGACCCGCCTGGCGCAAGCGCAGTTGCAGATCGAAGACCTGGATGCCGTCTTCATCACCCACGAACACTCGGACCACATCGGCTGTGCACTGGCCGTGGCCGTGCGCTACCGCATCCCGGTATGGATGAGCCAGGGCACCTACGCCGCCCTCGGAGCCCCCGACTTTGATGGCATGCTGCGCATCGCACACGACATGGAGGCTCTGGACCTCGGCACCTTCAGCGCCCTGCCCTTCACGGTGCCCCATGATGCGCGCGAGCCGCTGCAGCTGCGCTGCTCGGACGGCGCATCCCACCTTGGCGTGCTCACCGACCTGGGCCACGCCAGCGACCATGTTCTGCAGCAACTACAAGGCTGCCATGCGTTGATGATTGAAGCCAACCACGACCCCGCAATGCTCGAAGCATCCCGGTATCCGACCTTCTTGAAACGCCGCGTCGGGGGACCGTATGGGCACTTGGCCAATTTTGCGACAGCCGACATCCTGCGTGCCGTGCGGCACCCTGGCCTGCAGCGTGTGGTGGCCGCCCACCTGAGCGCACAGAACAATGCACCCAGCCTCGCTCAACAGGCGCTAGGCCTTGCACTGGAGTGGCCCGCCGAGGAAATCACCGTCGCCAGCCCAACGGTGGGAACGCCCTGGCTGGCAGTTGCAGGATGAAGTGACTCCGGTCACGCCGCAAACGACCAACTCCGGGGAAGGAAAACGCCCCCAAAAAGAAAAAGCCCCGACCTTGCGGTGCGGGGCTCTCGGTCGATAGCAGGTTTTGCAACCTGCTGCGGCCTGCAGCGAATTACTTGGCTGCGGAAGCGCCAGTAGCAGCGGTGGCAGCAGCGTCAGCGGCAGCCTTGGCAGCATCGGCAGCAGGAGCCGAGGCAGCGTCGGAAGCGGCAGGAGCGGCTTCAGAAGCGGCAGGAGCTGGTGCGGGTGCTGGAGCTGGGGCTTCCACGGCAGCTGGTGCTGGAGCAGGAGCGGGCTCTTCCTTCTTGCCACAAGCGGCGAGTGCAGCAGCGGCGATCAGGGCGGCCAGAACGAGAGAGTTCTTCATTTCGATTTTCCTAGTTGGACAGACAGAATCTTGAAAAGCCACGGCGTCAGGCTTTTTGGAAGCCCCGGTACGCTTTGGCACAATGCGCTTGGCTTGCACCTTTTCGGCGCAGCCGCTGATTATATTGGTATTTAGTCAATACAGACTAACACTGACGAAACCTTTACGCCCAATTGACAAGGCGCAAAGCGCGCATTTGGCTCATAACCCCAGCGTCGATGCGGGGAAACCGGGCGTGCTTTTGCTACGAACCCACTCATTGAGCGTCTCGCGCAGCAGCACACGGCGATCTGGTTCAAAGCCTGCAACCCCCACGCACCGCTCCGGGTCCAGCCGTTGCATCACCCAGTGCGGGGACCACAATGCGCTGGGAATATCCAGGGGATCAGCCGCCGGGCTGCGACGGCAATTGATGATGTGGTCCCAGGTGCCCCGCCAACGCACAAAACGCGCGTGCCGACGGATCACATCATCGTAGCTGCACGCCAGCATGGTGAAACGCCGACTTCCATGGGCCCAATCCTGCAAGGCCTCCACCACACTGCGTTCGCCCAGGGGCCAGTCATGGAAATTCGCATCGCTGATCACAATTTCCTTCCAGCCATCCCGGGCGGCTGTGGCAATCGCGTCGCGCACCATTTGCTGAAACACTTCACGGCTGCTGAAACGACCCACCGGGAGATCGGGCCGCGAATCGGCGGAACTGGCAGAAGTCTCGGTCATGGCGGTGTCTCCTGGGGTGCCTCGATCTATCCAGCCCAGACGTGGGCCCAGCCCGCATCACACCAGGACGACAGCAGCTCCAGCGCGTCGTCACTGGCGCGCGCAAGCTCGCGGGCGGTCAACTGACGTTCATCAGCCAGGCGGCGCATTAGCGTCGCATCGCGGCCTGCTGCGCGGTAGCTCTCGCCATTGATGAACACATGGTGCGTGTCGTACATCATGCGGCTGCGGCGGTCCAGGCGCACCCCTTCCAGCATCACGCCTGTATCGCCAGGTTCGAACCACACATTCGGCTTGGGCTCAGTCAGATACTCCCCCAGTGCGCGCTCCAAAACAAGGGGCTGCGCCAGTGCGCGGCTCAAAGCATCCCGCGCGAAGTCCTGCAAACCCGCCGGAATGGCCGCGGGTTGAGACACAGCTTCCTGCTGGGCATCGCGGTACAGCAGGGGCTTGTCTTGATCCGCAGCATCCTCGGCCAGGCGCACCAACAATTCCTGGCCCAGTTCGGCGCGGGACGGCACCTTAAAGCCGATCGAATAAGTCATGCATTCGCCCTCGGCGATGCCATCGTGGGCATATCGCGGCGGCAGGTACAGCATGTCGCCCGGCTCCAGCAGGTACTCCTCTTCAGGCTCGAACTGCGCCAGCACTTTGAGGGGAATACCCTCGCGCAGCGTGAGATCCTTCTGGCGGCCAATGCGCCAACGACGCGTTCCGTGGGCCTGCAACAGAAAGACGTCGTAACTGTCGAAATGCGGGCCCACACCACCGCCGTCGGACGCATAACTGATCATGAGGTCATCAAGCCGCGCCTCCGGCACAAACCGGAACTGCTGCATCAGCGCATGCACGGCGTCGTTGTGCAGGTCAACGCCCTGCACCAGCAAAGTCCAATCGGGCTGCTGGAGCGCAGGCAGGGCACGCCTTTGAAAGGGTCCATGGCGCAGCTTCCACGCCCCTTTGGCCAGTTGCACGAGGCGGGACTCCACGCCCTCCTGGGCGGCAAGCGCGAACAGCTCCGACCGCAACACAGGGGGAGCAAACTGGGGAATGGCCTGGCGCACCAGCAAGGGCTTCTTCTGCCAATGGCGGCGCATGAACTGGGCGGGGGTCAGGCCACCGAGCAGGGTAAGGGGTTGCTGGATATCCATGGGAACTGGTCTGCCCCTTTGCGGAGCCGTTGGTCAAACTGCGACAATTCTCCTATGGAAATTACCCAACAATGTGTGGTCGCACTGACCTGGACACTGAAAGACACCCTTGGCGAAGAACTGGATGTGCTCGACGATCCCGTAGAGTTTCTGGTGGGGGGCGACGACCTTCTACCCCGCATCGAAGAAGCCCTGCAAGGCCACGGCCCCGGTGCCACGCTGGCGTTGCACCTGGAGCCCGAAGATGCGTTTGGTGACTTCAACGACCAACTGCTGTTCCTGGAGCCACGCGATCTTTTTCCGGCAGAGATCGAAGAGGGAATGACGTTTGACGGCGCCGCGCTGCCCGAGGGCTGCAATCCCGATGCCCCCCGCACGGGGCTCTACACGGTCACGGAGATCTATCCGGAGCATGTGGTCCTGGACGGCAATCACCCGCTGGCGGGGATTGCGCTGCGCTTGCAGTTGACCGTACAGGCCGTGCGGGAAGCCACCGAAGAGGAAATTGGCCGGGGCAGCGCCGGCACAGGCTTTTTTCGGGTACAGCCGCAGGCGCCTGGCAGTAACCTGCTCCACTGAGCTGGGCGAAAGGAAGGCCCTGAACGGTTTTCAGAGCCTAGCCAAGCCCGAATGGTCGATTAAAGGCGTGAAATCTGGCCGTTGTACAGGCGTACACGGTCGCCAATGCGCAAATCGCCGGGGCTGCTTACGTCGTAGACGCGGTAGCCGCCGTGATCGAGTTGCACCGACAGGCGGTAGCCCTGTACTTCCTGGCTGTTGTTGCGGCCTTCAATGGCATTGCCTGCTACTGCGCCTCCAACAATGCCCACGCCGGTTGCGGCGGCACGACCGGAGCCCTTGCCGATCTGGTTGCCCAGAACACCACCGACGACAGCGCCGATCACAGCACCAGCCCCGGAGGTCTGGCCTTGCGACCGCCCCTGCAGCACTTCGATATTGGAAACCCGACCGTACTCCGTGCCGGCCGGATTGTTCGGGTAGGCCGGCGCCGTTTGGTAGCCGCCCGAGTAGCCCCCCGAATATTGTGGCGCAGGGGCCGATCGGTTGTGGCCGCAGGCGGCCAACGAGCCCACAAGGACCACGGCGCCAGCGATGGCGAAAGAACGGGTAATTTGCAGCATTTTCGTACTCCTAAAGTCAGGGGGTGCACACGGCTTGCAGGGAATCCGGCCTAGGTGCGCATACCTAGATTGGAACAACGCCCCAGCCCCCTGTCCCGTAGACGCAGGGGCTGCGCCTGCGTCAGTAACAAACCCATCCAAAGGTAAGCGGCGTCTTACAACCCCAACCTCCCCCGACCCCATTCAGCCCGGTGCTCAGGCCTTCCCGGTTGACCCGTAGCCACCCTCGCCCCGCTCCGTCGCTGCAAACTCAGTCACCACACTGAACTGCGCCTGCACAACCGGAACGATCACCAGCTGTGCGAGCCGCTCCATGGGCTCCAGCGTGAATGCGGTGCTGCTGCGGTTCCAGGCGCTCACCATGAGCTGCCCCTGGTAGTCGCTGTCAATCAGGCCCACGAGATTGCCCAGCACGATGCCATGCTTGTGGCCCAGACCCGAGCGCGGCAGGATCAGCGCGGCGTACCCGGGGTCTTTGAGGTAGACGGCAATGCCCGTGGGCACCAGTTGCCAGGCATTCGGCTGCAGGGTGAGCGGAGCATCCAGGCAAGCGCGCAGGTCCAGGCCAGCACTGCCGGGGGTGGCATAGGTGGGCAATTGGTCCGCCATGCGCGGATCCAGAATCTTCACATCAATCTTCACGGCTATTTCTTCTTTCCAGTTGTGCGCTGCTGGGCCACTTGCCGCAGCCGCTCCTGCAAGGGCTCCACGCCAGACGCGGCCCCGAAGGCTGCGGATGATAGGGCCTTGGGAGCCACGTCAATCAAACGCCCCAACCCCCACCAGGTGGCCGCCATGACCGCGAGCCCCGGCAAAGACCCTTGACTGAACATGAACAGCGCCACCCCGTGCAAGGCAATCAACACCAGCAGCACGGCGCGCACCGCACGCACAACGCCCAGCAAAGGCTTCAGAACCAGAGCGAGATCCGGCGGACCGGACTGGGGCGCCGGGCGCACCCCACCCGCCCCAGCGGGCTTCTGGGCGGTGGTGGAGCCAGGGGCTGGAGCCTGTACACCTCTGGCAGGTGCAGGCGCGGTCAGCCGTTCCACGTAGCGTGCAAAGTCGCCATCGGGCGGCGTATCCCATTCAGGCTTGGTGGCACCAGTCTTCATACGGCCTCCCGGCAAAGACCTCTAGGAACCCACAGGGGACAACCGCGCCGCAATCTCCCCGATCAGCTGCTGGGCCAGCACCCGCTTGGAAGCCCGGGGCAGCTCGCGGTGCCCTTGGGCGTCCACCAACAGCAGGGCATTGTCATCCTGCCCAAAGGTGGCAGGGCCAATGTTGCCCACCAGCAGCGGCACCCCTTTGCGCGCACGCTTGGCCGTGGCGTGGGCCAGCAGATCATGGCTTTCAGCAGCAAAACCGACGCAAAAGAGATCACCCTCCAGGGCATGCGATGACTTCGCGACCATGGCCAGGATGTCGGGGTTTTCCACGAAACCCAGGGTCGGTGTCTGGCCCGAGCCGTCTTTCTTGATTTTCTGGGAGGACTGGCTGGCGGGTCGCCAGTCCGCCACGGCAGCGGTGGCAACGAACACCGACGCCGCCTGCACATGGCGCTGTACAACCGCCAGCATCTCCTGGGCCGACTGCACATTCACACGCTGCACCCCACGTGGCGTGGGCACATGCACAGGCCCGGCCACCAAAGTGACTTCGGCACCGGCCTCGCGGGCCGCACGGGCAATGGCAAAACCCATCTTTCCGCTCGAGAGGTTGGTGATGCCACGCACAGGATCGATCGCCTCAAAAGTGGGCCCCGCCGTCACCAGCACCTTGCGCCCCGCCAGGACCTTGGGCGCGAAGAAGGCAATCAACTCTTCCAGCAGCTCCACAGGCTCAAGCATGCGGCCATCGCCAGTCTCGCCACAAGCCTGGTCTCCGTTGCCCACGCCCAGCACCACCGCGCCATCCTGCGCAACCTGGGCCAGGTTGCGCTGCGTGGCCGGATGGGCCCACATCTCGCGGTTCATGGCCGGAGCCAGCAGCAACGGCACCCGCTGCGCAGGGCGGGCCAGGCACAGCAAGCTGAGCAGCTCATCCGCCCTGCCCTGCACCAGCCGCGCGATGAAATCGGCGCTACATGGGGCTATCAAGATCGCGTCGGCCTCACGGCTCAGGTTGATGTGGGGCATGTTGTTGGGCTCGCGCGCATCCCATTGCGAGCCGTACACCGTGCGGCCAGACAGCGCCTGCATGGTGACCGGGGTGATGAACTGCTCTGCCGCCTCGGTCATCACCACCTGCACGGTGGCGCCCTCCTTGATGAGCTGGCGGCACAGATCGGCCGCCTTGTAGCAAGCCACGCCCCCACTCAGACCCAGAACAATGTGTTTGCCAGCAAGCTCATTCATGGCGCGAATTTAGCAGACGGGGGTGACCCTGCCCTCGGGGGTGTCGCCGGGGTGCCATCTATAATCCCAATTTCCCACCACCAAAAAAGACATGACCAAATTTGTCTTCGTCACCGGCGGTGTGGTGTCTTCCCTCGGTAAGGGAATCGCCTCAGCCTCCCTTGCCGCGATCCTCGAATCGCGGGGACTCAAAGTCACCCTCATCAAGCTTGACCCCTACATCAACGTAGACCCGGGCACCATGTCGCCGTTCCAGCACGGCGAGGTTTTCGTGACCGACGACGGCGCAGAAACCGACCTGGATCTGGGCCACTACGAGCGTTTCATCGAAACGCGCATGAAGAAAACCAACAACTTCACCACGGGCAAGATTTACCAGTCCGTGCTGGAGAAGGAACGTCGCGGCGACTACCTGGGCAAAACCGTGCAGGTCATTCCCCACGTCACCAACGAAATCCAGGAATTCATCAAGCGCGGCGCCGGCATCGCCACGCCGGATGCCGTGGATGTGGCCATTGTCGAAATCGGCGGCACCGTGGGTGACATCGAATCGCTGCCGTTCCTGGAAGCCGTGCGCCAGATGAGCCTGCGCATGGGCCCGAACAACGCAGCCTTCGTGCACCTGACCTACCTGCCCTGGATCGCTGCAGCGGGGGAGCTGAAAACCAAGCCCACCCAGCACACCGTGCAAAAGCTGCGCGAAATCGGCATCCAGGCCGACGCGCTGCTGTGCCGCGCCGACCGCCGCATCCCTGAAGAGGAGCGCGCCAAGATCTCGCTGTTCACCAACGTGCCCGAGTGGGGCGTGATCAGCATGTGGGACGTGGACACCATCTACAAGGTGCCCCGGATGTTGCACGAACAGGGCCTCGATGGCCTGATCTGCGACAAGCTGCGTCTGAACACCCCACCCACCAGCCTCAAGCGCTGGGACGACCTGGTGTACGAAACCGAACACCCCCAGGGCGAAGTCACCATCGCCATGGTCGGCAAGTATGTGGACCTGTCGGACAGCTACAAGTCCGTCAACGAGGCCCTGCGCCACGCGGGCATGCGCAACCATGTGCGCGTGAAGATCGACCATGTCGATTCCGAGACCATCGACAGCGCCGACGCGGCCGCCAAGCTCGCCAAATACGACGCCATCCTGGTGCCCGGCGGCTTCGGCCAGCGTGGCGTGGAAGGAAAGATCGCCACGGCGCAGTTTGCCCGCGAGCGCAAGGTGCCCTACCTGGGCATCTGCCTGGGCATGCAGGTGGCCACCATCGAATACGCCCGCCATGTGGCAGGCCTGGCCAACGCCAACAGCACCGAGTTCGACCCCTCCACGCCTCACCCCGTGATCGCGCTGATCACCGAGTGGAAGGATGCAGACGGCACCATCAAGAAGCGCGATGAAAACTCGGACCTGGGCGGCACCATGCGCCTGGGCGCGCAGAGCTCGGACGTGTCCAAGGACACGCTGGCCCACAGCATCTACGGCGACGTGGTGACCGAGCGCCACCGCCACCGCTACGAAGCCAACGTGAACTACCTGGACCAGCTGCGCAAGGCGGGCTTGGTGATCTCGGCGCTGACCCAGCGTGAAGAACTCACCGAAATCGTGGAGCTGCCGCAAACCGTGCACCCCTGGTTCATCGGCGTGCAGTTCCACCCCGAGTTCAAGTCCACGCCCTGGAACGGCCACCCGCTGTTCAACGCCTTTATCAAGGCCGCAGTGGAACACCAGCAAGCCGCAAAAAAAGCATAAGGGGACTCAAGCATGCAGCTGTGCGGATTCAACGTTGGCCTGGACCAGCGCTTTTTCCTGATCGCGGGCACTTGCTCCATTGAAGGCCTGGAAATGTCGCTCGACGTCGCAGGCCAGCTCAAGGAAGCCTGCGCGCCGCTGGGCATTCCGCTGATCTACAAGGGCTCGTTCGACAAGGCCAACCGCTCCTCCGGCACCAGCAAGCGCGGCGTCGGCATCGACGCTGGCCTCAAGATCCTTGATGAAGTGCGCCGCCAGCTGCAGCTGCCCATCCTGACCGACGTGCACGACACCTCGCACGTGGCCGAGGTGGCCAGCGTGGTGGACGTGCTGCAAACGCCTGCGTTCCTATGCCGCCAGACGGATTTCATCCGCGCGGTGGCGCAAAGCGGCAAGCCGGTGAACATCAAGAAGGGCCAGTTCCTGGCGCCCTGGGACATGAAGAACGTCATCGACAAGGCCCGGGCTGCAGCGGCCGAAGTTGGCCTGTCGGAAGACCGCTTCCTGGCCTGCGAGCGCGGTGTGAGCTTTGGCTACAACAACCTCGTGGCCGACATGACCAGCCTGGCCGAGATGCGCAACTCCGGTGCGCCCGTGGTGTTTGACGTCACCCACTCGGTGCAAAAACCCGGCGGCCTGGGTGCCGTGAGTGGTGGCGCGCGCGACATGGTGCCCGTGCTGGCCCGCGCCGGTGTAGCCGTGGGCGTGGCGGGCCTGTTCATGGAAACCCACCCCCGCCCTGCTGAGGCTTGGTCGGACGGCCCCAACGCCGTGCCGCTCAAGCACATGAAGGCGCTGCTCGAAACCCTGGTGGCACTGGATGACATCACGAAGAAAAGCGGATTTCTCGAAAACAACTTCAACTAACAGGACGACCCCATGCCAGCTGCCTACATCATCGTGGACATGAAAGTGTCCAACCCCGAACAGTACAAAGACTACATGGCGGCCGCGCCCGCAGCCGTGAAGGCCCACGGTGGCGAATACCTGGTGCGCGGCGGAAAGTTCGAGACCCTGGAAGGCAACTGGACGCCCGCGCGCGTGGCGATGCTGCGCTTTCCCAGTTTCGATGCCGCCAAGGCTTTCTACGACGCCGAGCTGTACCGTGCCGCGCGCAGCAAGCGCGCCGGTGCGACCGAGTTTTTCAATATGGTGCTGGTCGAAGGCGTTGACGCCCCGGTCTGACCTCTATCTATCCAAAGGAAAAAAATGAGCGCAATCGTTGACATCGTAGGTCGCGAAATTCTGGACAGCCGCGGCAACCCCACCGTCGAATGCGACGTGTTGCTCGAATCGGGCGTGATGGGCCGGGCCGCCGTGCCGTCGGGCGCCTCCACCGGCAGCCGCGAAGCCATTGAAATGCGCGACGGCGACAAGAGCCGTTACCTGGGCAAGGGCGTTCTCAAGGCTGTGGAATACATCAACACCGAGATCAGCGAAGCCGTGCTGGGCCTGGACGCCTCCGAGCAGGCCTTCCTGGACAAGACCCTGATCGATCTGGACGGCACCGAGAACAAGAGCCGCCTGGGCGCCAACGCCATGCTGGCTGTGTCGATGGCCGTGGCCCGTGCTGCCGCCGAAGAGTCCGGCCTGCCCCTGTACCGCTACCTGGGCGGCATGGGCAGCGTGCAACTGCCCGTGCCCATGATGAACGTGATCAACGGCGGCGCGCACGCCAACAACAGCCTGGACCTGCAAGAGTTCATGATCATCCCGGTGGGCGCTCCCACGTTCCGTGAAGCCGTGCGCTGGGGCGCCGAAGTGTTCCACGCGCTCAAGAAGATTCTGCACGACAAGGGCATCAGCACCGCCGTGGGCGACGAAGGCGGCTTTGCCCCCAGCGTTGAAAACCACGAGGCGGCCATCCGCCTGATCCTGCAAGCCATCGAAGCCGCTGGCTACACGGCGGGAGAACAGATCGCCCTGGGCCTGGACTGCGCCGCGAGCGAGTTCTACAAGGACGGCCACTACGTGCTGGAAGGCGAAGGCGGCCTCAAACTCACCGCCCAGCAGTGGACGGACATGCTGGCGGCCTGGGTGGACAAGTACCCGATCATCAGCATCGAAGACGGCATGCACGAAGGCGACTGGGACGGCTGGAAACACCTGACCGAACGCCTGGGCGACAAGGTGCAGCTGGTGGGTGACGACCTGTTCGTGACCAACACCAAGATCCTGAAGGAAGGCATCGACAAGCGCATTGCCAACTCGATCCTGATCAAGATCAACCAGATCGGTACGCTGACCGAAACCTTTGCCGCCATCGAGATGGCCAAGCGCGCAGGCTACACCGCCGTGATCTCGCACCGCTCGGGCGAAACCGAAGACAGCACCATTGCCGACATCGCCGTGGGCACCAACGCAGGCCAGATCAAGACCGGCTCGCTGAGCCGCTCGGACCGTATCGCCAAATACAACCAGCTGCTGCGCATTGAGGAAGACCTGGGTGAAATCGCTCAGTACCCCGGCCGCGCTGCGTTCTATAACCTGCGCTGATCCCCATCCAGCCCGAGCGAGCCATGGGCTCCCGCCTTGTGCCTGTGATCCTGCTGGCTCTGCTGGCAGCGCTGCACGCCCAGCTCTGGCTCGGGCGGGGCAGCGTGCCGCGCGTCAACGAGATGCAGCGGCAAATCGATGTGCAAAAGGCTGCCAATGACCAGGCCAAGCTGGCCAACGAGCGCTTGTCGTCCGAGGTGCATGACCTCAAGGAAGGGCTCGACATGGTGGAAGAAAAGGCGCGCAGCGAACTGGGCATGGTCAAGCCCAACGAGGTCTACGTGCAGTTCACGCCACGCTGAGTCCTTGTGCTCACCCCTCCGGGGGTCAGTGCCCCGGCCCCCAAAAACTGCCCTTCGGATGTCTTGATGGTGGATTGGGGACGACGCCCCACCTTCTGCCCCCCTGCCACCGTGCCCCTCCCGCCCACAATTGTTCTCCTCGGCGCGCCCGGCACCGGGGCCCAGGCGCTGCGCGATGCGCTCCACGCGCAACTTGCCCCCGGCTCCGCGCAAATTCTCTGCAACCATGGCCTGCCCTCTGAGGGGGTCGTGGATGCCAGCCTGATTCTGCTCATGGGGCTGGATCTGCCCTGCCCCACCAGCGAGCGGGCCGCACAGGAAGCCGCCGATGCACGTTTGCGTGCGGATCTGACCCAGGTGGGTATGGGCTATCGCGTTGTGTATGGCCACGGTGAGCAGCGCATAGCCAATGCGCTGAATGCTATAAAAAACATAGCATCTAGCACATACCCATCAAGCGCCAGAGGCAATTTCGATTCAGATTCTGGCTCCAGTACCCGGACAGCGCCCCGCCTGCGCGCCTGGAACTGCGAAAAATGCAGTGATCCCGAATGCGAACACCGACTCTTCACTGCACTGATGGGGCGGGACACAGGCTCCACCTAAAACCCGCGACCCGAGGCATATCCCCAAAAAACGTGGAGGGGATGGAGGCAGAGGGATGAGATCAGGCCTGCTGCACCAGACCGCGCTTGAGCTCCTTGAGCAGCAGCACCACCTGGCTGGAGCCATAGCGGTAGCCGCCATGGAGCACCTGCACGGCCTTGTCCCACTCGCCCTGCTGGGCCAGCTCCACCAGCATCGCGGCCTGTTCGTGGAAATACTGGTGGCGTGCCATCAGCACCGCATACGCAGGCTGGTCGCCCAGCAATTCACCGCCCACCCCATGCAGCCAGCGCCCGAGGGCACCCCGGTCACTGCGGCGCACCTCCGCAGGGTCCAGACCCTCGGTGGTACGGCCTTCCAGGTAGTCCATGAGATGGGTTTTCCAGCGCTCGTGGGCATTGATGGCGGCGTCGATGTCGAGGGCCGCCAGCACGGTGTCCGCGCGCAGCGAATCCTGCGTGCCGGAAGCCCGGCTGCTGTCGCACAGCTCCAGGGAAGGCACAGCCTCTTGCCCCCGGGCACCCCCAAACACACGGCGTAGTAACCCCATAGCTCCTCTTGCACTTGCAGCACCACACCAAGAAAGCGGTGCGACTGCGGGCCTGCCCCTGGGGTGGCCTTGCAGAGAACCTGCCGTGTGGAAGGCGACATCTTAGGGGCGCACAGCGTGATAAAGCGCGTGCGATTGTCAACGATGGTCATCCGCCCGGCACGTCGGCTGGCCCGTGGAGCGCAGGCAGCCGTGGCTGCGACGGGCGCCGGAAGACCTACCAGATGCCCTACTGGATGCCGGTGGGTCCCGGCGGCTGGCTGACGGTGGGTGGCACAAAAATCTGCGCGGCATCGACCGCGTCAAAGCGGTACTGCTGCCCGCAGAACTCGCAGCCCACCTCGATGTCTTCGCGTTCGGAGAGGATGCTCTCGGCTTCTTCGACGCCCAGGTTGCGCAGCATGTTGCTCACACGTTCACGGCTGCAGGTGCAGGCAAACCGCGGGCCGCTGGCGCCCTGCTGGGGCTCGAAGCGCAGCAGCTTTTCCTCCCAGAACAGGCGGCGCAGGATGGTATCGACGTCCAGGGTCAGCAGCTCTTCGCGCGTGAGGCTGGCAGCCAGGTGGGCGATCCGGTTGTAGTCTTCGTTGTGGCCGATCTGGTCTTCGTTCTCGCGGTGCGTGAGGCCTGCGGCCAAATTGCCCTCGCCCTTGATCGGCATGCGCTGGATCAACAGGCCCGCAGCCACCTGGTCATTGGCGCCCAGCACCAGGATGGTGTCCAGCTGCTCGGACTGCAGCATGTAGTGCTGCAACACGTCGGACAGACGCTCCAGCTTCTCGTGGCGGTCGCCATACAGCGGCACCACGCCCTGGTAGGGCTGCTGGCCTGGGTGGCGGTCCTTGGGGTCGAGCGTGATCGCGCAGCGGCCGCCACCGCCCACATTCACCATCTGGCTCAGGGCTGCGCCCTCTGGCACCTCGCTGTTCACGGTCGCCGTGGCTCGCAGGCTCAGGTCCGACTGCACTTCGGCCACGGCGAGCTTTACGGGGCCATCGCCAAACACCTGCAGCACCAGTGCTCCGTTGAACTTGATGTTGGACTGCATGAGCACACCGGCGGCGGCCATCTCGCCCAGCAGCTCGCTCACGGGCGCAGGGTAGGCTCCCGTGCTGGTGTTGCTGGCGCGGCGGCGCAGGATTTCGGTCCAGGCATCGGTCAGGCGCACGATCATGCCGCGCACGGGCAGGCCGTCGAAAAGAAACTTGTGGAGTTCAGACACGCAGGGGTTCCAGGAGAAAAGTGGACGGCAGCAACGAAAAAAGTGGCCGCCGCTCAGGCGAGCTTGTGCAGGCCGTTGTGATAGCGGCGCGCGTTGTCGATGTAGTGCTGGGCGCTCTGGCGCAGGCCTTCGATCTGCTCGGGGGTCAGTTCGCGCACTGCCTTGGCAGGGCTGCCGATGATCATGGAGCCATCCGGGAACTCCTTGCCCTCGGTCACCAGCGCGCCCGCGCCCACCAGGCAATGCTTGCCGATCTTGGCGCCGTTGAGCACCACGGCGCCAATGCCGATGAGTGATTCGTCGCCGATGGTGCAGCCGTGCAGCATGACCTGGTGGCCCACCGTCACACGCTCACCCACCACCAGTGGCTTGCCGATGTCTGCATGCAAGACACTGGCATCCTGGATGTTGGAGCCAGCGCCGATGGTGATCGTCTCGGTATCGCCGCGGATCACCGTGCCGAACCAGACGCTGGCGTCTTCGCCCAGCACCACATTGCCCATCACTTGGGCACTGTCCGCCACCCAGGCCGATGCCGCCAACTGGGGCACCATGCCATCGAGTTCGTAAATCGCCATGCACCACTCCAAAAAAGAGGAAAGGCCAGCGTTTGCACAGGCCCAGGGAAGTCGCCAGACGTTACAAAGCGTGCGCCGTGTTCCGCATGGCAGGGCCTAGAATTGTAAGGATGGAGCTTCGCCACCGTGCACTGCAGGTCTTGTGCCTTGCAGACCCTGAACAAAAAGCGGCCGCAGCGCTTGACCTGCAAGCGCAATCAGCTACTCTTTCGATAGCAGAACAATCCCCCACTCCCCCATCCGACGCCAGTGCACTGCCTGGCCGTCCCGAGCGGCCGGAGCTGCTTCGCCATACCGACGTCGCCCGCCGTTCGCCGGCCACTCCACAGGGGCGCGCCATTTTGATCCACGCCATTGCGCACATCGAGTTCAACGCCATCAATCTGGCACTCGACGCGGTATGGCGCTTTGACGGCATGCCCCGCAGCTACTACACCGACTGGATGCTGGTCGCAGGGGAAGAGGCCCGGCACTTTCGCCTGTTGCGCGATCACCTGCGCCGCCAGGGCCATGACTATGGCGACTTCCCGGCCCACCAGGGCCTGTGGACGATGTGCGAGAAGACCCAGCACGACATCCTGGCCCGCATGGCGCTGGTGCCGCGCACCCTGGAGGCGCGCGGGCTGGACGCCACGCCGCAGATTCAGGCCAAGCTGCGCCAAGTGGGCACGCCCGATGCGCTGGCCGCCGTGGGCATTCTCGACACCATCCTGCGCGACGAGGTGGGCCATGTGGCCATCGGCAACCACTGGTACCGCTGGCTGTGCGAGCGCCAGGGGGTAGACCCTGAAGCCCACTATGGCACCCTGGTCAAGCAGTACGAAGCCCCCCGCCTGAAACCCCCGTTCAACGAAGCCGCCCGCCGCAAGGCCGGGTTCACTGACAACGAGCTGCGCTGGCTCCAGCAGATCTGACATGGCTTGCGCAAAACAAGGCTCTGTCAAGCGGCCAGTCCCCGGGCGAGAAGGCTGGCGCATCCCGATGTATGCAAGCACTGTCTGAATTCCTGGTTACAGCGCGCGCCCGCAGCGGCTCCTACAATTTGCCGCGCCAGCCCCGCCCGCTGACACTGGCCCCTCTTTCTTCGATACTCCCTCCATGACTTCACCCACTGCCCCCGGCACTCCCACCGCACCGCCCTCCGGCAACCAGTCCTCGGTCGCCATGATCGCGCGGCAGGCCATCGTGAATGCGCAGCAGGTGGTGGTCGGCTATGAGCTGTTCAACCGCTCGCGCAGCGGCGCCGCACACACGGCCGCCACCGACGTGATCCTGGTCTTCACCGCCCTTTCGCACGCTGGCACCGAAGAGCTGGTGGGCAAAAAGCTCATCTTCGTGAACTGCACGCATGAAAGCCTTTCCGGTGGCCACCTCGAACTCGTGGAGCCCGACAAGGTGGTGCTCGAAATTCCTCCACTGGGCCACACTGCGGCCGAAGAAGTCGCCACACGCCTGCCTATCTTGACCGAGCTGCGCGACCGGGGCTTTCACCTGGCGTTCAACCATACGGTGTTGCAGTCCGCGTATGCCCCGTGGCTGCCGCTGGCGGACTACATCAAGCTGGATCTTTCGGTGCTGGCGCCCGACCAGCTGGCCGTGCTGATCAGCTACGCCGGGCGCCACAGCCAGGCCGAACTGATCGCGGAAAAGGTGGAAACTGCTCAGCAGTACGACATGGTCTCCAGCCAGGGCGTGCAGATGTTCCAGGGCTACTGGTTCGCACGGCCCGCGCTGGTCGAGGCCAAGCTGCTGACCCCGTCGCAGGCCAGCATCATTGAACTCATCAACCAGGTGCGCAAACAGGCCAGCACCGATGACATCGAAGAAACGCTCAAGAAAGATGCTGGCCTGGCCTTCAACCTGATGCGCCTGATCAACTCGGCGGGTTTTGGCCTGTCGCGGGAGATCACGTCTTTCCGCCAGGCCGTGATGCTCATGGGCCTGAAAAAGCTGTTCCGCTGGGCGGCGCTGCTGCTCACTGCCTCGCGCACGGGCGGTACTCCGTCATCCGTGGGCCAGACCGCCGTGGTGCGGGGCCGCCTCATGGAGCTGCTGGCACTCGAAACCCTTCCCCCCGAAGAAGCCGACCAGGCCTTCGTCGTGGGCATCTTCTCGCTCCTGGACGTGATGCTGTCCATGCCCATGGAATCCGCGCTCGGCCTGCTCAACGTGCCCGAGCCCGTGGCGGCGGCGCTGCTCCGGCGAGAAGGCTTCCTGGGAGACCTGCTGACCCTGGCCGAAGCCTGCGAATCCAGCGACGATGTGGTGTTCGACCGCACGGCGGGTCTGCTGCACCTGACCAGCCAGCAGATCAACTTTGCGCACCTGCAAGCCCTGGCCTGGGCGGACCAACTCGCTGACTGAGTGGGCGGGCAACAAATTCACTCATAGGCAGGCACCACCCGCCGGTCTAGAATCGTTGCAGAGCCCAGCCCTTCACCACTGCGGACCCCATGTCGACCACACCTGAACAAGACGCCCCCGAAGCTGCATCGCCTGCGGTTGACCCTGTAGACGAGAACCTCGCCATCATTGCGCGCCAGGCCATCGTGGACGAATCCCGCGCTGTCTATGGCTATGAGCTGTTTGACCGGTCCACCGCCTCCGACGCCCACACAGCGGCCAGCGACGCTGCCCTGCTGTTCAACGCCCTGTCGTACGCTGGCACCGAGGCCCTGGTCGGCAAGAAGACGGTATTCATCAACTGCACGCACGACAGCCTCTCGGGCGGCCACCTGGAACTGATCCACCCCGAAAAGGTGGTGCTGGAAGTCCCCCCTCTACCCGAAGGCGCCACGCCCGAGGAGATCGAAGGCCGCATTCCCACGCTGGAAGCCTTGCGCACGCGCGGTTTTCGCCTGGCGTTCGACCAGCAGGCCCTCAAGCGCGCCTACACCAGCTGGTTGCCCATGGCCTCCTTCATCAAGCTCGACATGCAGGCCTTCAAGCCTGAACTGGCTGGGCCGCTGGTCAAGTTCTCCACCACCCACAGCAAGGCCACGCTGGTGGCCGAAAAGGTGGAAACCGCCGAACAGTACGAACTGATGCGCGGGCTGGGCGTCAAGCTCTTCCAGGGCTACTGGTTTGCCCAGCCTTCGCTGGTGAAGGCCACCACCATCCGCCCCTCGCAGGCCACGATCATCCAGCTCATCAACCTGGTGCGCAAACAGGCCAGCACGGCCGAGATCGAAGATCTGCTCAAGAAAGACCCCACGCTGTCTTTCAACCTGCTGCGCTTCATCAACTCCTCCGGTTTTGGCCTGTCGTGCGAGATCACCTCGTTCCGCCATGCCGTGATGATTCTGGGCCTCAAGAAGCTGTTCCGCTGGGCAGCCTTGCTCATGACCACGTCCCGTGCCGGCGGCGCGCCCCCCGCCGTGGGCCAGACCGCCGTGGTGCGCGGCCGCCTGATGGAGCTGCTGGCCGCCGAGCTGCTGGCACCCGAAGAATGTGACAACGCGTTTGTGGTGGGTGTGTTCTCGCTGCTGGACACCATGCTGGGGGTTCCGATTGAAAAGGCGCTCGAATCCGTGGCCCTGCCCGAGCCCGTGATGGACGCCCTGCTGCGCGGCACCGGTGTGTTCGCGCCCTTCCTGGAACTGACCAAGGCCTGCGAAAGCGGCGACGAAGTGGCCTTTGCCAAGAACGCCGATGCGCTGCACCTGTCCAATCGCCAGGTCAACTGGGCCCACCTGCAGGCACTGACCTGGGCCGAGAGCCTCAACGAAGACTGATTCGTCCCAGAAACACCTTTGCCTGCACGGGCCCTGGTCATCCAGGGCCCGTGGTTTTTCAGGCAGTCATTGATTTCCCTGGATACCCGCCGCGCGGATGATGCGCGCGTTGTTCTCCGACTCCTGCGCAATCTGGCGCGCGAATTCGGCAGCCGTGCCGCCGGTCGGCACGTTGTCCGTGGCTTCGAGCTTGTTGCGGATGTCGGGCAGAGCCAGCGCCTTGTTCACCTCGGTATTGATGCGCTCCAGCACGGCCACAGGCGTCTGCGCTGGCGCATAGATGCCAAACAGGGAAGACAGGTTGGCTGCAGGCTGGCCCAGCTCTGCCAGCGTGGGCACCTGGGGCAGCGAGTCGAGCCGCGCTGGTGCGCCCACCGCCAGCGGCTTGAGCTTGCCCGCCTTGATGTGCTGCAGCACGGCAGGGCCCGCGTTGGTGGACAACACCTCGTACTGGCCGCCCAGCGCGTCGTTCATCTGCTGGCCGCCGCCCTTGTAGGGGACATGGGTGATCTGCACCTGGCTTTTGCCCATGATCTGCTCCAGCATGATGTGGCCCAGCGACGCCTGCCCCGAGGTCGCCCAGCGCACAGCCCCCGGCTTGGCCTGTGCGGTGGCGATGAGGTCCTTGAAATCCGCCGCCTTGCTGGCGGATGTGCCCAGCAGCAGCACGGGTGAATACATCACGCTCACGACCGGCGCAATGTCCTTTTGGGGATCGAACGGCGACTTGCCCAGGTGCGGATTGAGCGCCAGCGGGCTCACCGCCGCAAAGCCCAGGGTGTAGCCGTCGGGAGCCGCCTTGGCCACCGCGTCCACGCCCAGGCTGCCACTCGCACCGGCCTTGTTCTCGATGACCACGGGGGTGCCGAGTTGCACAGCCAGCTTGTCGGCCAGCGCTCGGGCCACCGTGTCGCTCACGCCGCCAGCGGGGTAGGCCACCACGATGCGAATGGGTTTGGCCGTGGGCCAGGCCTGCGCCATGGCCAGGGTGACCGTGCTCAGCAGCAACGCGCCGACAAATAGTTTTTTCATGAGTGTTTCCTTGGGTGAAGGGGGGTGTATCCGCAGGGGCACCACAACCAGGGCGCCTGCGCTACCCGCGCGGATGGTGTTGCGCATGAAGCGATTTGAGCCGCTCGCGCGCCACGTGGGTGTAGATGGTGGTGGTGGAAATATCGGCGTGGCCCAGCAGCAACTGCACCACCCGCAAATCTGCACCGTGGTTGAGCAGATGCGTGGCAAACGCGTGCCGCAGCGTGTGGGGCGACAGTGGCACGGTGATGCCCGCCACCTGCGCCCATTTCTTCACGATGACCCAGAACATGACCCGCGTCATGCCGCTGCCCCGCTGGGTAACGAACAGGTCGTCTGTCTGCTGCCCGCCCAGGATGGCGCTGCGGCCCTCCTGCAGATAGCGGTCCAGCCACTGGCGGGCCACTTCGCCAAACGGCACGAGCCGCTCCTTGCTGCCCTTGCCCATGACCCGCAGCACGCCCTCGTTCAGGCCCAGCTGAAAGGTCTTGAGCGTGACCAGCTCCGTCACGCGCAGGCCGCTGGCGTACATCAGCTCCAGCATGGTGCGGTCACGCAGCCCAAGCGGGTTGCCGACGTCTGGCGCATTCAGCAGGGCTTCCACCTGCGCCTGCGACAAGGTCTTGGGCACGCGCAGGGGCCGGCGTGCTGCCTGCAGCCGCACCGTGGGGTCGACCGTGATGCGCCGCTCCCGCAGCGCCCAGTGAAAGTAGCGGCGCAGCACCGTGAGGCGCCGGTTGGCAGACGTAGCGCGGGTCTGCGCATGCCGGGCAGCGAAGTAACCCTGCAGATGGTGCTCGGCCGTGCCGTCCAAAGCCAGCGGAGGCTGCTGGTCGGCCAGCCACTGCGCGTACAGCGTCAGGTCGCGCCGGTAGGCGGCCAGCGTGTTGCGCGAAAGCCCGTCCTCCAGCCAGAGGGCGTCCACAAAGGTGTCGATGGCGGTCAGGCTGGTGGCAAGCATGCAAAAAACGATAGCACGTAAAAAAGCCGCCCGTGGCAACGGGCGGCTTTGACTGAGAAGTATGGAATACGGCGCTTGCTTATTCCAGCGTCAGCTTCTGCTTGACGACCACTTGCTTGTAGACCGCGAACTCGGCCTTGATCTGCTCGGCAAACTGCTCGGGCGTGTTGCCCACCACGATGGAGCCGGTGTCTTCAATGCGCTTTTTCACTGCAGGGTCTGCAAGTGCCGTGCGCACGGCGGCGTTGATTTTGTCAACGATGTCCTTGGGCAGTCCCTTGGGGCCCAGGATGCCGTAGTAGGCCATGCGGTTCACGGGCTCCAGGCCCAGTTCCTTGAACGTGGGCACATTGGGCAGTGCGGCAACGCGCTGTGGCGCGGCCACGGCAATGGCCACCAGACGGTTGTCCTTGATGAAGGGCAGCGCGGATGGAATGTTGTCAAAGATGATCGGTACCTGGCCGGCCACGGTGTCATTCAGCGCCGGACCCGCACCGCGGTAGGGGATGTGCGTGACGAAGGTGTTGGACAGGCTCTTGTACAGCTCCATCTGCAGGTGGCCGATGCCGCCCGTGCCCGACGATGCATACGAGTACTTGCCGGGGTTCTTCTGCACTTCGGCCACAAACGACTTGTAGTCCTTGGCGGGGAAGCTGGGGTTCACGGCAATCAGATTGGGCGTGGCCGCAATGTTGATGATGGGCGTGAAGTCCGTCAGCGGGTTGTACGGGGTCTTGGGGTTGATGGCGGGGTTGGCGGCCGTGGTGGACACGGTGGCCACGCCCAGCGTGTAGCCGTCTGGTGCCGAGCGTGCCGTTTCTGCCGCACCCACGATGCCGCCGCCACCGGCCTTGTTCTCCACGATCACGCTCTGGCCCAGGGCCTTGCCCAGCGGGTCGGCGATCACGCGCGCAATGATGTCGGTGGTGCCACCGGGTGCAAACGGCACCTGGAGCTTGATCACCTTGTTGGGGTAGCCCTGGGCGGCTGCGGTGCCTGCGGCGGCAGCCAGTACGGTCAGCGCGAGCCATTGACGACGATGCATGGGGTTCTCCTTCGAGCGGGGGTAACAAACAGCGCTGATGGTATGCGCAATGGCTGCCTTGGAGCCCTGCGGATTCCACATAAGGGCTAACCCGCAGAGACTGACACGGATCAAGTATTCTCGGCACGTGAATTACGCCCAGCTCCTGATCCCGGACTTCTCCCTCATCCTCTGCGGATACCTCATCTGCCGGTACACCGCCCTCAACCGCTCGGTATGGCAACCCGTGGAGAGCCTGGTGTACTACCTGCTGTTCCCTGTGCTGTTGTTCCAGTCCATCGTCAAGAGCCCGGTGGACATCGGCGCCGCGTCGGGCCTGGTCGCTGCGGGTTTGACCATGGGTGTCACGGGCATTGCACTGGCCTACAGCCTGCCGCACTGGCCGTGGCTGGGCAAACACATCGACGCACGCGACCACGCTGCCAGTGCGCAGGTGGCGTTCCGCTTCAACTCGTTCATTGGCCTGGCCATTGCCGAGCGCCTGGCGGGCGCTGAGGGCTTGCTGATGATTGCCGTGCTGATCGGCGTGTGCGTGCCGCTGTTCAACGTGGCGGCCGTGTGGCCCATGGCGCGGCATGGCCAGCACAGCTTTGCGCGCGAGCTGGTGCGCAACCCGCTCATCGTCGCCACGGTGTCGGGCCTGGTGGCCAACCTGCTGGGCTTTCAGATTCCGGAATGGGCCAGCCCCACGGTCAGCCGCATCAGTGCGGCGTCGCTCGCACTGGGGCTGATGGCGGCGGGCGCAGGCCTGCAATTTGGCCTGCTCTCGCGCGGCAAGGCGCTGAGCGTGGCGGTGTTGTCCATCCGGCACCTGGTGCAGCCCCTGCTGGCGTTTGCGATGGCGCGGCTGTTTGGGCTCAATGCCGTGCAGACCACCATGCTGCTCGCGTTCTCGGCCCTGCCCACTGCCTCTACCTGCTATGTGCTGGCGGCGCGCATGGGCTACAACGGGCCGTATGTGGCCGGGCTGGTGACGCTCTCCACATTGCTGGGCATGGTCAGCCTGCCGTTTGCGCTGGGGTTTCTCCGATGACCGATTCTCGCAGAGCCCTGGGTTCCGACGCCTTGGCAAGCCGCCGCGCGTTGATGGCAAGCCTGGGGGCACTGGCGCTGGCGTCGTTGGTGGGCTGCGGGCGCAAAACCCCGCGCGCGCAATCGTTGCCGCCCGATGCCACCGTGCTGGCCCTGGGCGACTCGCTGACATCGGGCGTGGGTGCCTCTGCCGACACCGCCTACCCGGCCGTGCTGGCACGCCTGACAGGCTGGAAGGTGGTCAATGGTGGCATTTCGGGTGACACCTCGGGCGATGCGCTGGCACGCCTGCCGGGCTTGCTGCAAAAGCACAAGCCGGCGTTGGTGATCGTGAGCATTGGCGGCAACGACTTTCTGCGCCGCCAGAGCGCCACCGCCACCCGCAGCAACATCCGCCAGATCTGCGCCGATGCTCAGGCCAGCGGCGCACAGGTGCTGCTGGTGGCGGTGCCCGAGCTGACGATGCTGGCGGCGGTAGGCCGCCTGAGCGACCACGCGATGTACGAAGAGATCGCCGGCGAACTGAAAGTGCCGCTGCACAGCAAAGGCTGGTCGGGTGTACTGGGGCAGGAGCGGCTGCGGGCGGACCAGATCCATGCCAATGCTGCGGGGTATGAAGAATTTACCCAGGGGCTGGTGTTGACCCTCAAAGACACAGGTTTGCTGGCGCGCTAGCCGCAAGAGCAAAAGCAACACGCCCCAGCAAAGCTGGCACCAATGCTCTTATTTTGATAGCTGTTTGCGCTTATACATCAAGCGCTAGATGCCAATTTCATTCAAATTCCAGCGCCCAGGCGACATGCTCGCGCACCAGCTCGCTGGTGTCGTCGGCGCGGGACTGCAATGCCGCACGCACCGCCTCGTCGCCCGTCGCCCGCAGCGCATTGCCCAGCGCCACAGCCACATTGCGAAGCCAGCGCTCGTGGCCGATGCGGCGGATGGGGCCACCTTCGGTCATGCGCAAAAAGGTGGGCTCGTCCCACGCAAACAAGTGCACCAGCTGCTGGCCCGCCAGGCCCTTGCGCTCGTCAAAGTCCGGCAGGCGGCTCACCTGGGCAAACTTGTTCCAGGGGCAAATCAGCTGGCAGTCGTCGCAGCCATAGATGCGGTTGCCCATCAGCGGGCGCAACTCCACGGGGATGGGCCCGGCGTGTTCGATGGTGAGGTACGAGATGCAGCGCCGCGCATCAACGCGGTGCGGCGCAATGATGGCCTGCGTGGGGCACACGTCAATGCACGCACTGCAGCTGCCACAGTGCGCGGTGACGGGCGCGCTTTCGGGCAGGGCCATGTCCACATAGATTTCGCCCAGAAAGAACATGGACCCCGCCTCGCGGTTGAGCACCAGTGTGTGTTTGCCGCGCCAGCCCTGCCCGCTGCGCGCGGCCAGCTCCGCTTCCAGCACGGGGGCCGAGTCGGTGAACACGCGGTGGCCAAAGGGGCCGATGGCCTCGGCGATGCGGTCGCTGAGTTTTTGCAGGCGCGCGCGCAGCACCTTGTGATAATCCCGGCCCCGGGCGTAGACCGAGACGATGCCCTCCTGCGGGCGCTGCAGGCGCGAAAGCTCCGCCGTCTGCCAGCCTACGGGCGCGTCCATGGCGGTATCGCGCGGCAAGTAATCCATGCGCGCCGTGATCACGCTCACGGTGCCGGGCACCAGTTCGACCGGGCGCGCACGCTTCATGCCGTGGGATGCCATGTAATGCATGTCACCATGGAAGCCCTGTGCCAGCCAGGCCTCAAGCCCGGGCTCTGCCGCAGACAAGTCCACCCCCGCCACGCCGATTTGGGAAAATCCCAGCTCGCGGGCCCACTCCTGCATTTGAGGAACGAGTTGACTGTTGCACCACATACCGGCCAGATTGTAGAAAGTGGCAACCATGCTGCTTCTGCCCACCATGCCGAAGCTTCACGCCACTTCACCTGGCACAGCGAGGACGACACCACCGCCTTCGCGCAGCGCCTTGCCGCGCAGCCCCTGCTGGCCAATGCCTTTGTAACCCTGCACGGCGACCTGGGCGCGGGCAAGACCACGCTGGTGCGCCACCTGCTGCGCGCGCTGGGCGTAGAGGGCCGCATCAAGAGCCCCACCTACGCCGTGGTGGAGCCGCACGAGGCCCCGGGCATCGCCATCTGGCACTTTGACTTCTACCGCTTTGACGACCCGCGCGAGTGGGAGGATGCGGGTTTCAGGGACATTTTTGCCAACCCCGGTCTCAAGGTGGCAGAATGGCCGGAAAAGGCTGCAGCGCTTACCCCGCTTGCGGACCTTGCTATCCACATTGAAGCAATCGACGACACCGAAAGGAAAGTCACCGTGCACGCCCATACCCCCATCGGGCGTGCCTTGCTGCAAGCACTCTGAGACGCCGTGAACGAACCCACCCTGCCCGCTCATCCCCCCGCTGCCCCCCTGCCCTCGCGCCGCGCTGTGCTGCAGGCAGGCAGCCTGGTGCTGTTGCTGGGCACGCAGCAGATTGCACGCGGCGCCACCATCCTGGCCGTGCGCGTGTGGCCCGCCCCCGAGTATTCGCGCGTGACCATCGAATCCGACGGTGCGCTGGTGGCCAAGCAGTTTTTCGTGACCACCCCGCCCCGGCTGGCGGTGGATATCGAGGGCATTGACCTGAGCCCCGAGCTGCGCGAGCTGGTGGCCAAGGTCAAGCCCGACGACCCCAACATCGCCGGCATCCGCGTGGGCCAGAATGCGCCCGGTGTGGTGCGTCTGGTGGTCGACCTGAAACAGGCGGCCATGCCTCAGGTGTTCACGCTGCCCCCCGTGGCGGCCTACCAGCACCGGCTCGTGTTTGACCTGTACCCCGCCGCACCGGTGGACCCACTGGAGGCGCTGATTGCCGAACGCCTGCGCGAGGTCCCCGCCAAGCCCGCCCCCGCACCCAATCCGCCGCTGACGGCCGCTGCTGCGGCCAACGCCGCCGCAGCGCGCGCCCCCGCAGCGCCCGAGCACGACCCGCTGGGCGACCTGATTGCGCAGCGCAGCCAGCGCCCTGGCCCGCCCGAGCCCCCACCCATGGTGGCCACCGCGCCGCCACCGCCAGAACCCGCGCGCCCCGGCAACCGTGCCACATCCACCCAGACCGACCGCATCATCATCGTGGCGCTGGACCCTGGCCACGGCGGCGAAGACCCCGGCGCCATCGGCCCCGCAGGCACGCGCGAAAAGGACGTGGTGCTGCGCGTGGCGCACCTGCTGCGCGATCGCATCAACGCCACCACCGTGGGCGGCAACCCCATGCGCGCCTACCTGACGCGCGACGGCGATTACTTTGTGCCCCTGGGCACCCGCGTGCAAAAGGCGCGGCGCGTGCAGGCCGACCTGTTCGTCAGCATCCACGCCGACGCGTTCACCACCCCCGCCGCCCGGGGCGCCAGCGTGTTTGCGCTGAGCCAGGGCGGCGCCTCCAGCACGGCTGCCCGCTGGCTGGCCAACAAGGAAAACCAGGCCGACCTGGTGGGCGGGATCAACGTGCAGTCCAAAGACCAGCACGTGCAGCGCGCGCTGCTGGACATGAGCACCACCGCACAGATCAACGACAGCCTGAAGCTGGGCACCGTGCTGCTGGGCGAGATCGGCGGCATGGCCAAGCTGCACAAGCCCCGCGTGGAGCAGGCAGGTTTTGCCGTGCTGAAGGCGCCCGATATTCCGAGCGTATTGGTCGAAACCGCCTTTATCAGCAACCCCGAAGAAGAAAAGCGCCTGCGCAGCAGTGCCTACCAGGAACAACTGGCCGATGCGCTGATGCGCGGCATCACACGTTACTTTGCCAAGAACCCGCCGCTGGCGCGCAGCCGTTCGGTGTAAGAACCTGTTCAAGACAGCCCAATGGTGACTCCCCCGCCTTGCGCGGGCCGCGAAGTGCAGGCACAGTAGCCTTCATCGTCCCAGCCCGGCGCGCATCGCGCACCGGCAGGAAAGGAGGAAGTCATGGCACTACCCCACGCCCAATCCGGCCAGATCGTCAGCATGCGCCCCCTGGGCGACCGCTTGCCCGAAACCGTCACCACCGCCATCCTCAAAGCAGGTCAGCTTGAAGTGATACGCGTGGTGCTGCCAGTGGGCAAATCCATGAAAGAACACCAGACCCCCGGCGAGGGCACCGTGTTGTGCATTGAGGGCATGGTGGAATTTGTCAGCGAGCACGGCGTTCAGCAACTGCGCGCGGGCGATTTTGTGCACCTTGCGCCCCGCGCACTGCACTCGCTCAAAGCCGTGGAGGATGCATCGCTGCTGGTCACCATGTGCCTCAAGCCTACCCAAGCAGCATAGGCCCATCCGCCGATCCGCCCCCGCTCAGCGCCCCAGCCGGAACACACTCACAATTTCGGCCAGCTTGGCAGCCTGGTGCTTGAGGCTGTCGGCCGCTGCGGCGCTCTGCTCCACGAGCGCCGCGTTCTGCTGCGTGACCTGGTCGAGCTGCGTGACGGCCTCGCCCACCTGACTGATGCCAATGGTCTGCTCGCCCGTGGCACTCGATATTTCGCCGATCAGGTCACTCACGCGTTTGACCTGGGCGACGATGTCTTCGATGCTCTGCCCCGCGTTGTCGACCAGGTGCGTACCAGCATCCACCTTCTCCACGCTGGCACCAATCAGCGCCTTGATTTCCTTGGCAGCCTCGGCACTGCGCTGGGCCAAATTGCGCACCTCGCTGGCCACCACGGCAAAACCCCGGCCCTGCTCGCCCGCGCGGGCGGCTTCCACAGCGGCATTGAGCGCCAGGATGTTGGTCTGGAACGCGATGCCATCAATCACCGCGATGATGTCGGTGATCTTGCGCGATGCGGCCGAAATGTCCTGCATCGTGGCCACCACCTGCCCCACCACCTCGCCGCCCTTCACGGCCGCAGCCGATGCGGTGCCCGCCAGCACGGCGGCGCGCTGGGCAGTGTCGGCATTGTTCTTCACGGTGCTGGTGATCTCCTCCATCGAGGCTGCGGTCTGCTCCAGGTTGCTGGCCTGCTCCTCGGTGCGCTGGCTCAGGTCGGCATTGCCCGAGGCGATTTCGCTGGAGCCGGTGGCAATGCTGTCGCTGCTGTGGCGCACATCGCTCACGATGCGCACCAGCGAGGTCTGCATGGCCTCCATCGCCCGCATCATCTCGGCCACCTCGCCCCGCCCGCTGGCATGGATGGGCTGCGACAGATCACCCTCGCCAATGCGCTGGGCGACGGCGCTCACTTCCCCCAGCGAGCGGCGGATGCGCTGTACCACCACCCACGACAACACCGCCAGCAGCGCCAGCCCCGCCACACCCGCCACCAACACGGTCATGCGGTAGGACTGGATCAAGCCCGCCGCCTCGGCCGCCTGCTCGGCCGAGCGTTGCACTTGGTAGTTCACCATCTTGTCGGCCACGGCGTTGTACTTGTCCAGCACCGGGGCAAAGCTGCCCAGCGCATAGGCGCGCGCCTGGGCCATGTCGCCCGCCTTCTTCAGCGCGAGCGACTTGTCGCGCGTCTCCAGGTAAGACTTGCGGATGGTGGCCAATTCCTCCTGGATGAGCAGCCCCTGCGGGCTGTTTTCCAGCTCGGTGTAGCGCTTTTGCACCTTGCTGGTGTCAGCGGTGGTGGCCGCCACGACGTCCTTGAAGTAGTTCTGCAGGTCATCGCCCTCCGTCTGGACGATGGAGAACACCCGCGTGGAGTTGACGGCAATGTTGCTGCGCCAGCGCAGTGCCAGCTGCAGCCGCTCGACCTGCTCGGTGGCCAGGCGGTCCACCGTATTGCCCAGGGTCTGCACCCGCACCAGGCTCAGGACCAGGATGAGCACCAGCGCAAAAACAGCCACCCCCACAATCAATCCAATCTGTTGCGCCACCGTCAGCTGCGCACCCATCCCCCGTGGTTGCTGGTCCATGGTGTCCCCTTTTGTAGATGTATGTGATGGGTTTGCAGAGAGAAGAAATGATCTTCCTGCGCCCGCCCGTTGGCAACCACCCCACGGGCCACGTAAACCCTGATCACCGGCCTCTGGCCCATGGGCCAAGGACGCCTTACGGCCAACCGCAGCGCCCGCCCCGCACGAGGCCCCATGTCCTACAGACGCTTGCCACAGCTGCCTACGCCGGGCCCCAGCCGCCGAATGGATAGTGAAGCCACAGGTCGAGCCCCGACGCACCCGCTGCTGGGACCCCAGGCCTGACTCCATTCACAAAGGACTCCTGCCATGAAAATCCGTCACATCCTTCTCGCCACCACCTGCACTGCAGCCCTTGCTCTGGGTGGTTGCGCTTCCAATCCGTCGGGCGCCCAAGTGGGCACCGGTGTAGGCGCCGTGGTCGGCGGTGTAGCCGGCAACGCTGTCTTTGGCGGCCCCGTGGGCACCATTGGCGGCGCGGCGGCCGGCGCCCTCATCGGCCATGAGATCGGCGAAGACCGCGATCAACGCAAGCCCTACCGCCGTTAACTCCCCCTCTGTGCCTGACCCCCTGGGAATCAGGCAAAAAATAGCTGCTGGCGCTTATTTTGTAAGCGCCAGCAGCTATATTTTTTATAGCATTTGCAATTGATAAATCAGGCCGCCTTGGCCTGCCGCCCAGCCCGCCAGGCGCCAAAAATCGCGATCAGGCCGGGCACAAAAATCATCGCCCAGATGATCTTGTCCAGGTTCTCCTTGACCCAGGCAAAGTTGCCAAAGAAGTAGCCAGCGGAGCAAATGCCCAGCACCCAGATGAGTGCCCCGGCCACGTTGAACGCTGTGAACTTGGCCCGGCTCATCTCGGCCACGCCCGCCACAAAGGGCGCAAACGTGCGGATGAAGGGCATGAAACGCGCGAGGATGATGGTGATGCCCCCATAGCGCTCGTAAAAATCGTGCGCCTGGTTAAAGGCCCGGCGGTTGAACCAGCGCGAGTCCTCCCACTGGAACACCTTGGGGCCAAAGAAGCGGCCAATCGAATAGTTGCACTGGTCCCCCAGAATGGCCGCCGCGATGAGCACCGCGCAGGCCAGCGGAAAACTCATCATCCCCGCGCCGCAGAGCGCGCCCACGATGAACAGCAGCGAGTCGCCGGGCAAAAACGGCATGACCACCACACCGGTTTCGACGAACACGATCAGGAACAACAGCGCATACACCCAGGCGCCATAGGTTTGCACAAAGGCTTCGAGGTACTTGTCGACATGCAGGATGAAGTCGATCAGAAAGGTCACCAGTTCCATGGGGTAGCCGGTGGGGGCACCGGACGCAAAAAAGTTGCGGGCATTATCCCCATCGGCCAATAGGCACCGGCCGATACCCCTGCGCGGCCCCCGCCCTAAAATTGGCCGGGTGAACGACACCACCCCCACCCTTGCAGCCGCAGAGCCGGCCTCTTTTACGCACCTCACCACCCGCCGCCCCATCCGCGACCTGCCGGACGAGCTGATCAGCCAGATCGCCGCCGGTGAAGTGGTGGAACGCCCCGCCTCGGTGGTGCGCGAACTGGTGGACAACGCGCTGGATGCAGGCGCCACGCAAATCACCGTGCGCCTGTCGGCCGGTGGCGTGCGCCTGATCACCGTGGAAGACGACGGCGGCGGCATTCCACACGAAGAGCTGCCCGTGGCCCTGCGCCGCCACGCCACCAGCAAAATCACCAACCTGAACGACCTGGAAACCGTGGCCACCATGGGTTTTCGGGGCGAGGCGTTGGCGGCCATTGCCTCGGTGTCGGAGATGTCGCTGCTCTCCCGCCCCATCGCCCAGTCCAACGCCTTTTTGCTGAACGCCCGCAGCGGCGAACTGCGCCCCGCCGCGCGCAGCACCGGCACCACCGTGGAGGTGAAAGAGCTGTTCTTCTCCACCCCCGCGCGCCGCAAGTTCCTGAAGACCGACGCCACCGAGCTGGCCCATTGCATCGAATCGGTGCGCCGGCACGCGCTGGCCCGGCCCGATGTGGGATTTGCCATCTGGCACGAAGGCAAGCTGGTGGAGCAGTGGCGCGCCACCTTCGTGCCTGGCCAGGGGGATGCACAAGATGCGCTGGCCCGCCGCCTGTCGGACGTGCTGGGCGAAGACTTCGTCACCCAGTCCGTCGCCGTGCAGCACCGCGTGGGCCCCGTCATCGTGACCGGCCGCGCAGGCCTGCCCGACGCTGCCCGCTCGCGCCCCGACCACCAGTATTGCTACGTCAACGGACGCTTCGTGCGCGACAAGGTGCTGACGCACGCCGCCCGGAGCGCGTATGAAGACGTGCTGCACGGCCACAAGCAGCCCATCTACGCGCTGTATGTCGAGATCGACCCGGCGCGCGTGGACGTGAACGTGCACCCCACCAAGATCGAAGTGCGCTTCAGAGACAGCCGCGAGGTGCACCAGGCCGTGCGCCACGCCGTGGAGAACGCGCTGGCAGCGCCCCGCGCCGCAGCGCTGGCGGCGGCTGCAGGGGCTGCCGCTTCAGCAGACACGGGCTCCACGGCACAGGCCCCCATTGAGAATTTCAAGCCAAATCAGCCTCTAGCGCTTAACAGACAAGCGCAAGCAGCTATCAAATTTGAAGAACGTGGCCACCATGTGGCGGACCTGCAGGCGCTGTGGGGACCAAGGAAAGAGGACGCAGCCACACCGTCTGCAGAGCTCACCGCACCGCTGGTGAACTGGGGCGCTGCGGCCAACACCGGCGAGGCAGATGCCATGCCGCAGCCCGTGACGCCCACGTCATTCGCCCCCCCTGCTGCGGCCTGGGCCAACAACAGCACCGCGAAAGAAACCACCTGGCCCCAGGGCCAGGGCGGCAACGACACCGCCTGGCCGCTGGGCAAGGCCGTGGCCCAACTCCACGGGGTCTACATCCTGACCGAAAACGCCCAGGGCATGATCATCGTGGACATGCACGCCGCACACGAACGCATCGTCTACGAACGCCTCAAGTCCCAGGTGGACAGCGGCGCCCGAATTGCCAGCCAGCCCCTGCTGATCCCCGCCACCTTTGCCGCCACCCCGCAAGAGGTCGCCACCGCCGAAGAATCGGCCGAGGTATTGGCCACGCTGGGCATGGAAGTCGTGCCGTTCTCCCCCAAGACCCTGGCCGTGCGCGCCGTGCCCACCACGCTGGCCCAGGGCGACCCCGTGGAACTGGCCCGCAGCGTGCTGGCCGAACTGGCCGCCCACGACGCCACCACCGTGGTGCAACGCGCGCGCAACGAAATCCTGGGCACCATGGCCTGCCACGGCGCCGTGCGCGCCAACCGCAAGCTCACCATCGACGAGATGAATGCGCTGCTGCGGCAGATGGAAACCACGGACCGCAGCGACCAGTGCAACCACGGACGGCCAACGTGGCGGCAGCTCAGCATGAAGGAACTGGACGCGCTGTTCCTGCGGGGCCGGTAAGGTACCCGCAAAAAGATCGGCCCGAGGGCCGATGGTCCACCTGCACATCAAGCCCAGGAGCCGCCACAACCAGCACAGCCCCAGGCCAGAGCACCCGTGGAACCGGGCTTGCCGGCCCACCGGGTACGTCCCCCTTTGGGGGAAGGCGCGCCGGGCCTCAGTGGGCTTCAGTTATCCCGCGCCGCCTTGGCATGGTCCGGGAAGTCGCTGAACACGCCATCCACGCCTAGCTGATAGAACAGCTTGTATTCCGCCTTGGGGTCGCCCTTGAAGTCCGACGCCAGGCGCTTGGCCTCGCTGCGGAAGGTGTAGGGGTGCACCAGCAGGCCTGCGGCGTGGGCGTTTTTCACCACGTCGGTGGCGGGCATCATCACGCGGTCGCGTTCGTCGATCTTGCCGTCGCCATTGAGGTCGTCGGCCTTGCCGTCCTTGTTGGCGTCCACCTGCTTGGAGGGGATCAGGTAGGGCTTCCAGGGGCCGATGCCGTCGGCGTAGGTCTTCACTTCCTTCAGGCCCGCAGGCGTGAGCAGGCTGGCGAAGGTGCGCGTGTCTCCCGCCACGGCAAAGTCGTACGGTTTGTCGTAGGGGGCGGTCAGGTCCATGCTGCCGTCGGGGTTCACGTCGTTCGCGTCCACCAGTTGCACCAGGCGGATCTGGGTCTTGGTGCGCAGGTACTTGAGGTTGGAGACCTCAAACGACTGCACGATGACCGGCGAGCTCTTGGTGGTGTAGCTGTACTTGGCCAGGATGGTGAGCAGGCGGTCTTCGAGTGGCAGGCCCAGGCGGACGTGGTAGGTGGGGTGCTTGGTTTCGGGGTACACACCCACGGTGCGGCCCGCCTTGGCGCCTTCGCTCTTGGCCAGGTCCAGCACTTCTTCGAGCGTGGGGATCTGGTACTTGCCGTTGTGCGACTGGTCGCGGTCGGCCAGGGGCTGGATGGCGCGCAGGGTCTTGATTTCGGCCAGGGTGAAGTCCGAGGCGAACCAGCCTTCTTCTTCCACGCCGTCGACCACTTTCTTGGTCTTGCGGCTGGCAAATTCGGCGCGGGTGGACACATCGGTGGTGCCGGTGATGTTGGGCTCGTGGCGTGCAATCAGCGCACCGTCCTTGGTGGCGACCAGGTCAGGCTCGATGAAATCGGCGCCCATCTCGATGGCCCGCTTGTAGCCTTCGAGCGTGTGGTCCGGCAGGTAGCCCGCGGCACCCCGGTGGCCAATCACGAGGGGCTTGTCGCCGCTCAAAGTGGGATAAGGGTTGTCATCGCTGCCACCGCAAGCAGCCAGCGTGGCCACCAGGGCCAGCGCACCCAACTTAGCACCGGAAATGTGCATGCTCTTCTCCTCGTTGTGTTTAGAACCGCCGAACTGTGGGCGCCCCCTGTGACAAGGCGATGACGCCCGTTTTGCGAATGGATGACAGCTTCACTGCACCATCCAAACGCACCAAAAAGTGGCAATCACCCTGCCACATTCCCCACCATTGTGCAGAGTCATGCGCATAAACGTATAACTTTTAGACATAATTCGATGTTGCAGCGCGCCATGGCGTGCCACCGCCCCTTGATCTTCAGAAAGTTTTTTGAAATATGAAACACGCGTCCGCAGGCAGCTTCCTCTCACACGTCGCCCTTCGCAACCCAGGGCAGCCCGAGTTTCTGCAAGCTGTCACCGAGGTGATGGAAAGCCTGTGGCCCTTCATTGAAGAACACCCCCGCTACGCCGAGCACGGCCTGCTGGAGCGCCTGGTGGAGCCCGAGCGCATCGTCATGTTCCGCGTGTCGTGGGTGGACGACCACGGCAGCGTGCAGGTCAACCGGGGCTACCGCATTCAGCACAGCATGGCGATTGGCCCGTACAAGGGCGGCATCCGGTTCCATCCGTCGGTCAACCTCTCGGTGCTGAAGTTTCTGGCGTTTGAGCAGACCTTCAAGAACGCTCTGACCACCCTGCCCATGGGCGGCGGCAAGGGCGGCAGCGACTTTGACCCCAAGGGCAAGAGCCCGGGAGAAGTCATGCGCTTTTGCCAGGCCTTTGTGTCCGAGCTGTTCCGCCACGTGGGTGCCGACACGGACGTGCCCGCCGGCGACATCGGCGTGGGCGGCCGCGAGGTGGGCTTCATGGCCGGCATGATGAAAAAGCTCAGCAACCGGGCCGACTGCGTGTTTACCGGCAAGGGGCTGTCGTTTGGCGGGTCGCTGGTGCGCCCCGAAGCCACGGGCTACGGCACGGTGTACTTTGCGCAGGAAATGCTCAAGTCCAAAGGCCGCTCGCTCGACGGCTTGCGTGTGTCGGTCTCCGGTTCGGGCAACGTCGCGCAATACGCCGTCGAAAAGGCCATGGAACTGGGTGCCAAGGTGGTCACGGTCTCGGATTCGAGCGGCACCATCGTGGACGAAGACGGGTTCACCCCTGCCAAGCTGGCCGAACTCATGGAAGTGAAGAACCATCTGTATGGCCGCGTGAGCGACTACGCAGCCCGCACCGGCGCCACCTTTGAAGCCGGGGTACGCCCTTGGCATGTACCAGTGGATGTGGCCCTGCCCTGCGCCACCCAGAATGAGCTGGACGCGAACGACGCGGCGGTGCTGATCAAGAACGGCGTGGTCTGCGTGGCCGAGGGCGCCAACATGCCGTCGACCATCGACGCAGCCAAGGCGTTTGAGGCTGCGGGCGTGCTCTATGCCCCGGGCAAGGCCAGCAACGCAGGCGGTGTGGCCACATCGGGCCTGGAGATGAGCCAGAACGCCGCGCGCCTGTCCTGGCCGCGCGAAGAGGTGGACGCGCGCCTGCTGCAGATCATGCAGGGCATCCACGCTGCCTGCCTGCACTACGGCAAACGCAGCGATGGCACGGTGAGCTATGTGGACGGCGCCAACATCGCCGGTTTTGTGAAGGTGGCCGACGCCATGCTGGCGCAGGGCGTGGTGTAACCCTGGGGTTTCGAGCCCTGCACACCAACAACGATGGGGCTGCGGCCCCATTTTTGTTTTTGGCGTACTGCGCGGCACAGGCTATGCTGTTCTTGCCGATCTTCGTGTCATCTGTTGGGAGTCCATCGTGGAAATTTTCAGCTTTCTGAACGTCATGGTTGAAAAAGGAGGCTCCGACCTCTTTTTCAGCGTGGGCGCGCCGGTCAATCTCAAGATCGAAGGCGTGACCCACCCCTTGAAGATGCCCGTGCTGCTGCCCGGCCAGGTCAAGCAACTGGCCTACTCGGTGATGAACGAAAAGCAGATCAGCGAGTTCGAGGCCAAGCAGGAGATGAACCTGTCGATCTCGGCCGAGAACCTGGGGCGGTTTCGGGTTAATGTGTTTGTGCAGCGTGGCGAAACCGGCATGGTGGTGCGCTACATCAAGAACAAGATCCCACCCCTGGCAGCGCTGGGCCTGCCCCCGGTGCTGGAAAAGCTGGTGCTGCGCAAACGCGGCCTGGTGCTGGTGACGGGCGCCACCGGCTCGGGCAAATCGACCACGCTGGCCTCGATGATCAACTACCGCAACGAGAACGTGACGGGCCACATCCTCACCATCGAAGACCCGCTGGAGTTTTTGCACGCACACAAGCGCTCGGTGGTGGACCAGCGTGAGGTGGGAATCGACACGCAGTCGTACGAAGAAGCTCTCAAGAACGCGCTGCGCGAGGCACCCGACGTAATCATGATCGGCGAGATCCGCGACCGCAACACCATGAAGCAGGCGATTGCCTATGCCGAGACCGGCCACCTGTGCCTGTCCACGCTGCACGCCAACAACGCCAACCAAGCCATGGAGCGGGTCATCAACTTCTTCCCCGAAGACGCCCACCACCAGCTGCTGATGGACCTGAGCCTGAACCTGGCCGGCGTGATCTCGCAGCGCCTGATCCCCGGCCTGCACGAAAAGCTGGTGCCTGCGGTGGAAGTGATGCTCAACTCGCCCTACATCGCCGACCTCATCGCCAAGGGCGAGTTCTCGGGCATCAAGGAAGCCATGGGCCACAGCACCGAGATTGGCATGTGCACGTTTGACCAGGCGCTGTACCAGCTGTACAAGGACGACCGGATTTCGCTGGAAGAAGCCCTGCACAACGCCGATTCGCGCACCGACCTGGCGCTGCGGGTGCGCCTGGCAGCAGGCGTTTCTACGCAGGACGCGGGGGATCTTTCCATCGACACGTCTTCGCCCATGCAGTCGGCCTCGCGGCTGTCGTGACGGCCGCCGCGCGCATGCAGCAGTGGCCGTTTCCGCCGTTCTTTCGGGACGCCCGGCCGGCCGACGCCGTGGCGCCGGCCGAGGCCATCGTGTTCACCACCACCGGAGACACCCACCACGGCGTGCTGGAGCGTTTTGATCCGCAGGCAAAGCTGGCGCTGCTGGCACCGCATGAAGGCGCCGCCGCTGTGGCGCTGCCTTTTGAAGCCATCAAGAGCATCCAGCTCATGCCGCCGATTGCACTGACGGCCGATGCCGAGCTGGCCCTCCGCTACCAGGCCCCCGGAGGGCACGAGGTCAACACCACGTCGCGCCCCTTCACCGTGCAGTTCATCGACGGAGAACACCTGCGTGGCGAGACCAAGGGTTTTGTCAAAACCCGCCAGGGCCTGTTCTTCTATCTGACCACCGACGCCGAGCACTGTGTGCGGATTTTTATCCCCACCACCGCGCTGCACAACTACCAGGTGGGGGGCCTGCTGGGCCAGCACCTGATCCGGTCGCATCTGGTCAGCGCCGAGACTGTGCAACAGGCCCTGACGGAGCAGGAGCGGCGTCGGCAGGAACTGCCCGCGGGCGGCCCAAACGGCCCGGCCACCCACGACGCGGCGCAGCCCATCGACAACCCGGCGCAGTTGGCCGGGCAGATCACGCAGATCGGCAGCTTTGTGCCAGTGCGGCTGGGCGACATCCTCATCAACCAGGGGCTGGTGAGCAACGACCAGATACGCCAGGCACTCACGCTGATGCAGCGGGGCCACAAGCACCTGCTGGGCAACATCCTGGTGGAGATGGGAGCGCTGAGCCGGGCCCAGCTGACCGAGGTGGTAGCACAGCAGTTCAGCATTCCGCTCGTGGCGCTGGATGGGTTTGTGGTGCAGCCGGAGGTGCTGCGCATGGTGCCCAAGGAATATGCAGTGGAGCACCAGGTGCTGCCGCTGCTGGTGAGCGACAAAAGCCTGGTGGTGGCGGTGGAAAGCCCGGTCGATGCCGACTACCTGGACGAACTGCGGTTCTCGGCCCAGAAGCAGGTGGTGCCGGTCATCGCCAACCCCGAAGAACTGGCCGCGCGCATCACGCTCGAATACTCCAAACTGGGCATGGACCGCACCGATCTGTCGATCGAGGAAGAGCTGCGGCAACTGTCGCAGCGGCTCAGCGCCAGCGATTCCGCTCCCGGCTACCCCGATCTGCAGCGGCAGGTGTCCGACAACGACAGCCTGGTGGTCCGGCTGGTCAACAAGACCATCCTGGATGCGCAGGCGCGCGGCGCCTCCGACATCCACATCGAGGCCTACCCCGAGGAGCAGCCCACACTGATCCGCCTGCGCGTGGATGGCGATCTGACGGAGTACATGCGCATCCCTTTCGTGCTGCGCGCGGCGCTGCTGTCACGCGTCAAGATCATGGCCAACCTGGACATCTCCGAGCACCGGCTGCCGCAGGACGGCAAGATCGACTTCTCGCGCTTTGGCCACACCAAGCTGGAGCTGCGCGTGGCCGTGCTGCCCACCACCAATGGGCTCGAAGACATCGTGATGCGGCTGCTGGCCTCGTCCAAACCTATCCCCCTGGCCAAGCTGGGCATGGATGCGGCCCTGGTCGGGCAGCTGCAGCAGATGGTGCACCGCAGCTATGGCCTGATCCTGGTGTGCGGGCCGACCGGGTCGGGCAAGACCACCACCCTGCACTCGCTGCTGGCCGAGGTGAACCATCCGGACACCAAGATCTGGACCGCCGAAGACCCGATCGAGATCACGCACCAAGGCCTGCGGCAGATCCAGATGCACCCCCGCATCGGGCTCACCTTTGCCACCGCCATGCGCGCGTTCTTGCGGGCGGACCCGGACGTGATCATGGTGGGCGAGATGCGCGACAGCGAAACCGCACACATCGCCATCGAGGCCTCGCTGACCGGCCACATGGTGATGTCCACCCTGCACACCAACAGCGCCCCCGAGAGCGTGATCCGCATGCTGGACATGGGGCTGGACCCATTCAACTTTGCCGATGCGCTGGTGGGGGTGCTGAGCCAGCGCCTGGCGCGCCGCCTGTGCCCCGACTGCAAGCAGCCCTACACCCCAGGTGCCGACGAGCTGCAGCAGATCGCCACCGACTACACGGCTGGCACCGGGCTGGCGCCGGACGCACTGCTGGCCACATGGCGCACCCGCTTTGTGCCCGCTGGGGCCACCGGCTGGGTGCTGTATCGCGCACAGGGCTGCAGCCATTGCGACCACACGGGCTACAAAGGCCGCGTGGGCATCTACGAGCTGATGGCCGCCTCGCCGGGCATCAAGAAGCTGATCCAGACCCGCGCGCCGGTGGACCAGTTGTTCGAGGCCGCCACCGAACAAGGCATGCTGCGGCTGCTGCAGTATGGGCTGCTCAAGGTGCTGGAGGGCGTGACCGACCAGCGCAGCGTGCGCGGTGCGTGTTCGTGAGGCTGGGCCTGGCCCAGTCCACTGCAGCAAGCACAACCGCCCGTCGAACTTTGTCGCGCTGAACGACTCAGTCGGACGATGAAAAGAACCGCCCTCCTCCTGTCCCTGACGCTGGCCGTTGCTGTCAGCGTGGGCTGCGCCACCCTCGACGCCAAGCAGCGCGAATGGATCTTCCAGCCCAGCGACCGCAGCTGGGGCGGTGCGCAGTCCACGGCAGACATGCAGGATGTCTGGATCGACTTCCAGCCCGACGCCAGCGGCAAGACCGAGCGCCTGCATGGCCTGTGGCTGGCCCATGAACGTGCCGATGCGCCGGTGCTGCTCTATTTGCACGGTGCACGCTGGAACGTGGCGGGCTCGGCGGCCCGCATCCGGCGCATGCAGGAGCTGGGCTTTTCGGTGCTGGCCATCGACTACCGGGGCTTCGGCCAAAGCAGCGCCGGGCTGCCGTCCGAGGCGACCGCCAGCGAAGACGCCCGCGCCGCGTGGGACTGGCTGGCCCAGCAGCAACCGGGCAAGCCCCGCTACATCTTCGGCCACTCGCTGGGCGGCGCCATTGCCATCGACCTGGCCCGCCAGGTGTCCGACGAACAGGGCACCATGGTGGAAGGCACGTTCACCAGCATCCCCGATGTGGTCAGCACCTTTAAGTGGGGCTGGTTGCCCGTGTCGGGCCTGATCACGCAGCGATTTGAGTCCGTCCGCAAGGTGGCCGAGATCGGCTCGCCCCTGCTGGTGGTGCACGGCAGCCAGGACAGCCTGATCCAGCCCGCCCTGGGCCGCAAGCTCTTCGAGGCGGCGCAGGAGCCCAAGCAGTTTGTGTTGGTGGAAGGCGGGTCGCACCACAACACCAACTCGGTAGGGCAACCCGCGTATCGGCAAGCCATGGCATCGCTGTTCAAGCTGAGGTAGAGACACCCCCCTGAGGCGCTGCGCGCCTTCCCCCCGCTCTCGCAGCGCTGCGCGCTGTGGGCAGGGGGACGCAGCCCTCGCTGCGGGGCGGCCCTTGCTCGGCTGCCCTGGCCTGGGTCGCGCCGGTATCGAAGGCCCTGTCTGGTACGCTCCAGCGGTTATGTCCGCTCCCTCTACCGCAGCTGCTGGCGCTGCTCCCCCTGCCTCCATCAACCCAGGCATGGCCATCCTGGTGCTGGCCATGCTGCTCTCCATTCAGCCCGTCACCACTGACCTGTACCTGCCCGCATTGCCCGCCCTCACGCGCAGCCTGGGGGCTCAGATGGCCGCTGCACAGCTCACGCTCAGCGGGCTGCTGCTGGCGTTTGGCTGCTCGCAAATGGTGTGGGGGCCGTTGTCAGACCGCTTTGGCCGCCGCCCCATCCTTCTGGCGGGGCTGGGCATCTACACCGTAGCTTCGCTGGGTAGCGCCTTTGCGCCCACCATGACACTGCTCATCGTGTGGCGCATTGCCCAGGGTGCCGCCATGGGCGCGGTGGTGATGTGTGCCCGGGCCATCGTGCGCGACCTGTACACCCCGCTCGATGGCGCGCGCGCCATGTCCAAGGCACTCACCGGGCTCGGGATTGTGGCCTGCATCTGCGCACCACTGGGTGGGGTGCTGAGCGAGTGGCTGGGCTGGCGCGCGGCGCTGATGGCGCTCACGGTGTATGCCGTGGCCACGCTGGCACTGGTGGCGCTGCGCTTGCCCGAGACCCTGGCGCACCGCAACCCGAAAGCCCTGCAGCCCCGCGCCCTGGTCGGCACCTGGATGCATGTGTTGCGCAGCCCCACATTCTGGGCGTTCTCGCTGCAGACCACAGCCACCTATGGCGGGCTGTTCACCTTTCTGGCCGCGTCGTCGTTTGTCTTCATCGACGTGCTGGGTCTCACGCGCACGCAGTTCGGGTGGACGATGGCGTCGGCCTGCGTGGCGTACCTCGCGGGCACTTTCCTGTGCCGGCGCCTGCTGGTACGCCAGGGCCTGCTGCGCACCGTGGCCATTGCTGGCGCGCTGAGCGTGAGCGGCGGCACGCTGATGGCGGCCGTGGCCTTCATGGGCTGGCACCAGCCGTGGGCGCTGCTGTTGCCCTTTTACCTGTTCATGCTGGGCCACGGCATCCACCAGCCCTGCGGGCAAAGCGGTGCGGTGGGGCCGTTTCCCAAAGCGGCCGGCGTGGCGTCTGCGCTCAATGGTTTCATGATGATGCTGGCCGCGTTCGGGATTGGCGGCTGGCTGGGCATGCGGCTGGACGGCACGGTGTGGCCGCTGGTCAACGGCATCTGGTTCTGGTCGGTGGTGCTGGCCCTGATCTCGTGGACGCTGGTGCAAAAATTTGGAGCGCCGCGTGAGCATGCCTGAGCCCCTGCTGCACGCCGCTCTGCCCGCCATCGCACTGGCAGGCCCCACAGCCTCGGGCAAGACGGCGGGTGCCCTCGCGCTGGCGGCTGTGCTGGGCAAGCAGGGCACGCCGGTGGAGATCATCAGCGTGGACTCGGCCCTCGTGTACCGGGGCATGGACATCGGCACCGCCAAGCCCACGCCCGACGAGCTTGCCGCTGTCCCGCACCACCTTATCGACATCCGCGACCCGCTGCAGGCCTACAGCGCGGCCGAGTTCGTGCAGGACGCCACGCGGCTCATCGCCGAGATCCGTGCGCGCGGTGCCCTGCCGCTGCTGGTGGGCGGCACCATGCTGTACTTCAAGGCGCTGTTTGACGGCATTGACGACATGCCCGCCGCAGACCCTGCCGTGCGCGCACAGATCGAAGCCCAGGCCGCAGAGCAGGGCTGGCCCGCACTGCATGCCGAGCTGGCCCGCGTAGACCCCGTGACGGCCGCACGCCTGGCCCCGGCCGACAGCCAGCGCATTCAGCGCGCGCTGGAGGTGTGGCAAGTGTCCGGCCAACCCCTGTCGAGCTTTCACACTACTAAAAAGATAGCTGGTGGCGCTTGTGGGATAAGCGCTAGAGCCTTATTTTCCTTAGAACCTCACGACCGCGCCTGGCTGCACGGCCGCATTGCCCAGCGTTTTGACGCCATGCTGGCCAGCGGCTTCATCGACGAAGTGCGGGCCCTGCGCGCGCGCGGCGACCTGCACCCGGACCTGCCCTCCATGCGCTGCGTGGGCTACCGCCAGGCGTGGGAAGAGCTGGACTTCCAGGCGGCCAAGGGCCCCGACGCGCCGCTGAACCTCGCCTTTTTGCGCGAGCGCGGCATTGCGGCCACACGCCAGCTGGCCAAGCGCCAGATCACCTGGCTGCGCAGCATGCACGAGCGCCACACCATCGCCTGCGACCAACCCCACGCCGTCGCCCAGCTCGTGCAGGCCGTGCTGCAGCGGCTGCAGCAGCAGCCGGGCGGACAAGAGCCCCCCACCCCATGACACTGCTGCGCGCCGAACAGCTGGGCAAACACTACGGTGAAACGCCGGTGTTCTCGCACGTGAACTTCACTGTCGAGCCGGGCGAATTCGTGGCCATCGTGGGCGATTCGGGCGTGGGCAAGTCCACCCTGCTCAACTGCCTGGCCGGGCTCGACACCTGGGACACCGGCCGCATCACGCACGGCGCCACCGACCTGGGCCAGCTAAGCGACACAGAGCGCGCCCTGTGGCGCCGCGCCCATGTGGGTTTTGTCTTCCAGGCTTTTCATGTGCTGCCGCACCTGGACGTAGCGCAGAACGTGACCCTGCCGCTGATGCTGCTGGGCCAGAAAGACCCGACGCGCGTACAGCAGATGCTGGACGCCGTAGGCATGGCCGACCTGGGCGCGCGGCTGCCGCAGCAGCTCAGCGGGGGGCAGCTGCAGCGCGTGGCCATTGCCCGTGCCCTCGTGCACCGCCCCGCCCTGCTGCTGGCCGACGAACCCACCGGCAACCTCGACCCCACCACCGCCGCTCGCGTGATGGACCTGCTGCTGGCGCAGACACGCGGGCATGGGGCGTCGCTGGTGCTGGTCACGCACTCCGACGCGGCGGCAGCCCGGGCCGACCGGGTGCTGCGGCTGCGCAGCGACGGCATCAGCGCGGGCGGCTGACTGAGAGGCCTGCCTGTTCAGGGCTCCAGGCGGGGCGCCTGGAAGCGCCCGTTCTGGTGCAGCACCACGGCACGCACCTCGCCGCCGGGATAGCGCTCAAACTCCAGCTCGGCCCGTACCGCGTCATACGCAAACCGGTCTGGCTGCCCCGGCAGCGGATAGACCGTGAAGCGCGGCTGCGAGCCCAGGCGCACCTGCAGGCGACCGTCTTCAGCCTGCACATCCAGCACATTGCCGCCGCGCAGCCTGTAGCGGCCCAGGTAAGGGGCCAGCACGCCCTGGGCCTGGGGTGGTACCAGGCCAAGCACCGGCTCTTCGGACCGGGTTGCCGTCAGGCGTGCCCCAAAGCGTGTGTAGTGAAGCACTGTGGGTCGGCCTTCCGTATTGCGCTCCAAGCGGAACTGGCGGCCGGTGGCTGGCTGCGTGAACGCATCCGGCCCCAGCACCTGCAGCGGCTCAAACACCCCACCCGTGGGGCGGGCTTGCAGTTGCCCATCCACCATGGCAAGGCTCAGGGCGACGGCAGGAGATACCCGGTACACCCCTTCGTACGGGGCAAGCACGGTCGCATCGGTGGCGGGCTGACCGGGCGGCACGGGGTAACGCTGCTTCAACAGTGGCGTCATCACATCCTGCTGCGCGGCACGCGCGTTGCCCACCAAGGCGATCACCGCCTCACCCCTGTCGGGCGCCAGCAACCACACGCTGCGAAAGCCTCCGGTGCCGCCGCCATGCAGCCAGGTGCGCAGCCCATCGCGCTCGCGCAGCATGATGGCGTAGCCGATCTGGCCACCGTCGTGGTCCGCAAGCGGTGTGAACAGGCGCTCGGCCGCTGGGCCCAGGGGCCCTTGCGCGCCCGCCAGCAGCGCGCGGCTGAGCACCAGCATGTCGGCCGTGGTCGAGCGCAAGGCGCCCGCACCGGCAAAGGCATCAAACTCCCACACCGACACCGGCGTCTCGCCCTCGTGCGGTGCAGCAAGGCGGGGTGCCTTGTCGCCCAGCGACTGCACCGTGTCCTGCATGCCCAGCGGGCCGGTGATGCGCTCGTGCACCAGCACCGCCCAGGGTTTGCCGTAGCGCTGGGCCAGCAGCTCGCCCAGCACCGCAAAACCGAGGTTGCTGTATGCGCCAGCGCACGGCGGCGACTGGGTCAGCCGTGCATCGGCCAGGGCTTGCCACAGGCGGGGGCGGTCGTAGCGCAGATAAGGGTTGGCGGGATCGGAATTGTGGCGGAAGTCCGCTGGCAAGCGTGGCAGGCAGGAGGTGTGGGTCACGAGTTGGCGCAAGGTGATGGCTACCACCGGGGCGGGCAAGGCGGGAGCCAGCGCAGATGAGCCATTGAGCAGCCGGCCCAGCGTGTCGTCCAGCGCCAGATCGCCGCGCTCTACGGCCTGCGCCAGCAGCAGGCCGGTAAACACCTTGCTGATCGAGCCCACTTCAAACAGGGCCTGCGCGGGTGCCTCCGCCACGCGGTTGCGGGCTGTGCCGAAAAGGGCCCGCCCCCCGTGCCACACGCCCACCTCAGCCGCGCCGCGCAACGGGCCCAGCGCTGCAGCCGCCATGGCGTCCGCAGGGCCCGACCAGTCGAAACGGGGTGGAGGGGCAGGCACAGCGGGTGTGGTTGCAGCGTGCCCGGCAAACGCTATCCACAGCGCCCCGGCAGCAAGGGCTTGCCACGCAAGGTGGCGTACCGGGGCAAGGATTCCATCACTGCAAACCATTTGATCGCCTCCCTGAAAGGCACCACGGTACGGGTGCCATGGCCGGCATGGTCGCATGCACTGGCTGTGAGCAGGCTTAAGAAGTAGTTCAACATCTATTGGGGAGCGCCATCCGGCGGCGCTCCGGACGGCCATCCGACGCTCCACGGGCCACAGAGATCCCGGCCACGCAGCCCCATGGATCTGCATGCGGCAGGCCGTTGGCGGGCGACCCAACCGCCGTTCGAGGTTCGTCTTGCGCCCACGGAATCAACCAACCCACTCGCCCTGGGAGGGGCGGTGGATTGCATTTTTTCGCGCAAGTCCGATGGAGTTACTCGATGTTCAACCGCTGCGCCGCCTTGTTCACCTTCTTGGGCAGGTTCAGCGTCAGAACACCGTTGTCGTATTTGGCCTTGGCTTGTGCAGCGTCCACATCGGCGGGCAACTGGAAGCTGCGGGCCACCGCGCCGTAGTAGCGCTCCGAGCGCAGCACCTTCTCGCCTTCGCGCTTTTCATCGTGCTGGCGCACCTCGGCGCGCAGGCTGACCACGTTGCCTTCGAGCGAGACATGGATGTCTTCCTTGGCCACGCCGGGCACTTCGGCCAACACGGTGTAGCCGTCCTCGGTTTCCTTCACGTCCACCTTGATCTGGCCGGGGCTGGGCAGGTTGTCGCCGTGCAGCGGGCGCACGTAAAAGCCCGGTGCAATGTCCTTGAAGAAGTCGTCAAACAGACTGCCGCGTGTCACAAGAGAGTTCATGGTTTTGCTCCTGAAAAGGGGTTGAGACAAACAACTGGGCCTGCGCAGGAGGGCGGGCCCCTGAGAAGGTGTGAACGAACCCCACATGCCCGCTCATCCCGCCAAAACGCTCCCGCTCGTTGTGGCAAATGCTCGCCATAGCCCGAGCTATGGCTGCGCTTTGCACCTAGATCGGAAACGTTTTGGCAGCCTGCTCGGGCACGCGGGGCTCATTCACACCTTCTGGCTCCAAGATAGGCGCAGCCTTTCGGCACTTCAAGAGGATGCAAAACGCAAGGTTGACCTGCATCAAACGCTGCTGGGACCAGCCCCTGCGGCCACAATGCAGGCCATGCTTGCATTGCTCCGCACCTTCTCCTGGCAGGACCTGCGCCACCACCCCTGGCGCAGCGCTGCGGCGGTGGCGGCGGTGATGCTGGGCGTGGCGCTGGCGTTTGCGGTGCATGTGATCAATGCGTCGGCGCTGGACGAGTTTTCGCAGGCGGTGCGCGCCGTCAACGGTCAGCCCGACCTGGAATTGCGCGCCATGCAGGGCGATCTGCCCGAGGCGTTGTATGGGCAGCTTGCCACGCACCCCCAGGTGGCGCGCGCCAGCCCGCTGCTGGAGCTGTCGGCCGTGGCGCGAGCCCTGCGGCCGCAGCCAGGTGCTGCAAGCGTGCCCTCCCCCACCAGCGCCCCGCTGCGCGTGCTGGGCGTGGACGCCCTGCTGCTGCCCACCATGGCGCCCGCACTTATGCCACGGCCCTGGGCGGGGGCCGACCGGCTGGCCCTTTTTGCACCGGCCACGGTGTTCCTCAATGCGGCGGCGTTGCAGGCACTGGGTCTGCCCACCACGCCCGCCTCATCGACTGAACCGGCACCGCAACTCCTGCTGCAGGCCGGGCTGCAGCAATGGCCGGTGCGCGTGGCCGGCACGGTGGCCGCCGGGGGCGCCCCCCTGGCGGTGATGGACATCGGCGCAGCGCAGGACCTGTTTGGCCGCGCAGGCCAGCTCAGCCGCATCGACCTGCAGCTGCAGCCGGGCACCGACCGCAGCGCGTGGGAGCAGGCCGTGCGCGCGCTGCCCGGCTGGCCGTCGCAGGTGGTGTTTGCGCAGCCGGGCGACGCGGCGCAGCGCATCAGCAATCTGTCGCGCGCCTACCGCGTGAACCTCACGGTGCTTGCGCTGGTGGCCTTGTTCACGGGCGCATTTCTGGTGTTTTCGGTGCTGGCGCTCAGCGTGGCGCAGCGTGCGCCGCAGTTTGCGCTGCTGGCCGTGCTGGGCGCCACACCGCGCCAGCGCCTGGCGCTGGTGCTGGCCGAATCCGCCATGCTGGGCCTGGTGGGCAGCGCCGCCGGCATCGCCCTGGGCACGGCCCTGGCCGCTGCCGCGCTGCGCTTGCTGGGGGGCGACCTGGGCGGTGGCTACTTTGCAGGGGTGCAGCCGGTTCTGCAGTGGAGCGCGCCAGCAGCCCTGGCCTATGCCGCGCTGGGTGTGCTGGCAGCACTGGTGGGTGGCTGGTGGCCCGCGCGCGCCGCGCAGACACTGCCGCCCGCGCAAACCTTGAAAGGCCTGGGCACCGTGTCAAGCCAGGCGGGCAAAGGCTGGATAGGTATTATTTTGATAGCTATTGGCGCTGTACTGACGAGCGCTCCGCCCATTTTTGGCATACCACTTGCCGCGTACCTGGCCATCGGCCTGTTGCTGGTGGGTGGCATTGTTGTACTGCCCTGGGCCATGGCCTGGCTGTTGCACCACCTGCAGCCGCTGGCCGCACGCCACGCCCTGGCGCTGCTGGCGCTGGAGCGCGCGCGGCGCATGCGTGGCACGGCCGCTATCGCAGTGGGCGGCGTGGTGGCCAGCCTGAGCCTGGCCGTCGCGCTGACGGTGATGGTGTCGAGCTTTCGCGGCTCGGTCACGCAGTGGCTGGACGCAGTGCTGCCATCGCCCCTGTATGTGCGCTCGGCCCTGGGTGTGCCGGGCAGCGAGGCTGCACTGCTGCCTGCGGGCTTCGCCGAATCCGTCGCGCAATTACCTGGACTGGCGCGTGTGCAAGCCCTGCGCGCGAGCCCGCTGCAGCTGGATGCCACGCGCCCCGCGCTCACGGTCATGAGCCGCCCACTGGGTAACGATCCGGCGCAAAGTCTGCCACTGGTGGGCGAGGCCCTGCGCGTGCCCGCGGGGCGCACCGGCGTCTACATCAGCGAGGCGGTGGTGGACCTGTATGGGCTACGCCCTGGTATGGAGTGGCCTGCACTTTCTGATGCTTTTAGCCCCCTGGCGCTTGATAGACAAGCGCAACCAGCTATCTTTTATATAGCAGGCGTATGGCGCGACTACGCCCGGCAGTCGGGCGCCGTGGCCATGGACCGCACCGTATGGCTGCGCCTGACCGGCGATGCCCGCACCAGCGACCTGGCGCTGTGGCCCGCCGAGGGAGCAGACATCGCAGAGTTGCAGGACTCGATCCGCGCAGTGGCAGCCGCGCAGGCGGGCCGTGTGCCCAAGGCCCGGAAGAGCGCCAGCGCGGTGGACGGGGCCCTGGTGGAGTTCGTCTCCGCAGGCGCTATCCGTGAACGGTCGCTGCGCATCTTCGACCGCAGCTTTGCCGTCACCTACTGGCTACAGGCCGTGGCCATCGGCATCGGCCTGTTTGGTGTGGCCGCCAGCTTCAGCGCCCAAATCCTCGCGCGCCGCAAGGAGTTCGGCCTGCTCGCCCACCTGGGCCTCACGCGGCGCCAGATCCTGGCTGTGGTGGCCGGCGAAGGCGCCGCCTGGACGGGCGTGGGCGCGGCCGCAGGCTTGCTGCTGGGCCTGGGCGTATCGGTGGTACTGGTGCACGTGGTCAACCCGCAGAGCTTTCACTGGACGATGGATCTGGCGGTGCCGGGGGGGAGGCTGCTGGGGTTGTGTGCTGCGGTGGTGGTGTCAGGCACGGTCACCGCATGGCTGGCGGGGCGGGCGGCGGCGGGGAGGGATGCGGTGATGGCGGTGAAGGAGGATTGGTGATAGCACCCAAAGGATCAGCAAGAGCCCTTCCGCGCTAGATGCCTCAAATACAGTCCATTCGCATGTAGAAATACTAACCAAGACGAGGCAGATGGTCCTGATGCAAGGCCCGCATGATCTACTTCGCACGTTTTGGGAGCTGCATCGTTGTTGAATGACAGGAGAAAAGGGTGCTTCAAAAGAAAGTTCTGGATTGGCTACATTCGACCGGATTCCCTTTGGAGATGGCGGTGGCGAACGCGTTCCGACGCGAGAAATTTGAGATCAGACAATCGACTCCTTATCTAGATCCCGAAACGGGCAAGGGAAGAGAAATGGATGTCGTAGCGATTGATCCTGACTACATTGGTGCAATCGAAATTAACTTCGTATTGGAGTGCAAATCATCGGCTAAACCATGGATCGTGCTTACCTCCGATGACGCTTTTGGGAACTACAACAGGTTCTCGGCCTTTGCTGCAATGACCAACTCAGCTCGCAACGCACTGGCCAACAAAGAGTCCAATCTTCTTGATTGCTGGCCATCTATCGAACGCGGAGACGAGGGCGGATACGGCTTTAGACAGGCATTGAGCGACGGAGGAGATGCGGCATACACGGCCTCCATCGGCGTTATGAAGGCATGCGTGGACATGGTCCGCTCCGGTGAAAACTGGCCCGCCAAGCCTATGGTTTTCGCGTTTCCCGTAATTGTTGTTGATGCGCCGCTATTCGAGTGTCGATTGCTAACAGATGGAAATCTTGAATTGAAAGAGGTGGCTGAGAGCGAGTTCCTGTTTAGAGCACATTTACCTAAGCCTCTTGGCTGTTCAATTCGAGTCCTAACAAAATCCCAACTACCTGCGTTCGCTGCACGTTCGCGTGAACTGGCACGCGCTTTACGCAAAGACCTCAAAGACGACGAGGCAAAGCTGCTCTCAGCACTTAAGTGACATTCAGGAACCAACTACGGTTGAGAGCGAGCCACTCAACGTGATATCTCCGCCACCTCAATACAGTCAGCGTTGCTCATGACCAGCAATTGCCCCTAATACAAAACGCCCCATGACCCTCCCCACCCCCTGGCTCCACGAAGCCATCGCCCGCATCGAAGCCGACTACCAGCGCAGCGCCGATACGCACCTGATCCCACTGCGCATGCCTGCCTTTGCCGTGCATGGCATTGACCTGTACCTCAAGGACGAATCCACCCACCCCACAGGCAGCCTCAAGCACAGGCTGGCACGGTCGCTGTTTCTGTATGCACTGTGCAATGGCTGGGTGCATGAGGGCTCGACCATCGTCGAGTCGTCCAGCGGCTCCACCGCAGTGAGCGAAGCCTACTTTGCGCGGCTGCTAGGGCTGCCGTTCGTGGCGGTGATGCCGCGCACCACGTCGCCCGAAAAAATTGCGCAAATCGAGTTCCATGGCGGGCGTTGCCACTTCGTGGACAGCGCGGGCGCGGTGTACGACGCGGCCCGCACCATTGCCGCCGAAACCGGCGGCCACTACATGGACCAGTTCACTTATGCCGAGCGGGCCACCGACTGGCGCGGCAACAACAACATTGCCGAGAGCATGTTCACGCAGATGGCGCGCGAGCCGCACCCGGTGCCGCGCTGGATTGTGGTGGGCGCGGGCACGGGCGGCACCAGCGCCACCATTGGCCGCTATGTGCGCTACCAACGCCATGCCACGCAGGTGTGTGTGGCCGACCCGGCGGGTTCGGTGTTCAGCGCCTACCACCGCTCAGGCGATGCCGCGCTGACAGCGCCGGGCTCACGCATTGAGGGCATTGGGCGGCCACGGGTGGAGCCGAGCTTTATCCGCACGCTGGTGGACCGCATGGTGGATGTGGCGGACTGCGAATCCATCGCGGCCATGCGCGCGCTGTCGCAGTTGCTGGGGCGGCGTGTGGGGCCGTCCACCGGAACCAATTTTGTGGCCATGCTGGCGCTGGCCAGCGAGATGCGCGAACGGGGTGAGCGAGGCTCCATCCTGTCGCTGCTGTGTGATGCGGGCGAGCGGTATCTGCCCACGTATTTCGATACCGAGTGGGTGGACCGCACGTTTGGCGATTGCACGGCCGCGCAGCAGAAGGTGGATGCGTTGATGGGCTGAGCGCCCTGCCCCATCCCACCATTCCATCCCGTACCTTGATCCCCACACCATGCACAGCTCCACGCGCCGCCAGTGGCTGATGGGGGCCAGCCTGCAGACAGCGGGGCTGGGCGCGCTGCTCTGGCCGGGTGCGGCGCAGGCGCTGCCTGCGCGCCCGCTGGCCTTTCCGCGCGACCACGGCAGCCACCCGGAGCTGCGCACCGAGTGGTGGTACATCACCGGCCATGTGCAAGCGCAGGGCCAGCCTTGGGGGTTTCAGCTCACGTTTTTCCGCTCACGGGTGGACGCCACACAGGGCCTGCAGTCGGCGTTTGCTGCCAAGCAGCTGCTGTTTGCGCATGTGGCCATCACCGATGTGAAAGGCCAGCGCCTGCGGCATGACCAGCGGATTGCGCGTGCGGGTTTTGGCGTGGCGCAGGCCAGCGAGGCGGACACGCGCATCCGGCTGCAGGACTGGACGTTGGAGCGCAGTGATGTGCCGGGCAGCACGCCCGGTGAGGCGCCGCGCAGCCGCTACACCACGCGCATCACCGGCAGCGAGCTGGGGCTGGAGCTGCAGTTCGACAGCACGCAGCCCGTGCTGCTGCAAGGCCAGCAAGGCCTGTCGCGCAAGGGGCCGGAAGCGACGCAGGCGAGCTACTACTACAGCCAGCCGCAGCTGGCCGTGAGCGGGCACCTGACAGTGGCGGGCCGCCGCATGGCGGTCGAGCCGGGCACCGGCCGCGCGTGGATGGACCACGAGTGGAGCGAGGCGCTGATGCACCCCGAGGCCCAGGGCTGGGACTGGATTGGCATGAACCTGGCCGATGGCAGCGCGCTCACGGCCTTCCGCCTGCGGCGCGCGGATGGGTCTGCGCTGTGGGCCGGAGGGTCGTGGCGGGCACCCGGGCAGGCCGTGCAGGTGTTTGGCGCGCAGGCCGTGGTCTTCGCCCCGCTGCGCACCTGGACCAGCCCGCACAGCGGCGCGCGCTACCCGGTGCAGTGGCGGGTGCTGACGCCGGTGGGGCAGTTTGAGGTGCGCGCGCTGTTGGACAACCAGGAGCTGGACAGCAGTGGGTCCAGCGGCGCGATTTATTGGGAGGGGCTGTCCGACCTGCTGGACGGCAGCGGACAGCCCGTGGGCCGGGGCTATCTGGAGATGACCGGATATGCAAAGCCGCTGCGCCTGTAAGGGCGGCAGCGGATTTTTGAGCAGCATCCAGGTAGCAGCCCGCCGTTGCGGGCCATGACGGGGTCAGTGCTTGGCAGTGTTGCCCGCGCGGCGCTGTGCCAGCCAGGCAATGATTTCGCCCATGATGCCCCGGCGGAAGGCCAGCACGCAGATCACGAAGATCAGCCCCGTGACCATGGTGACGGATTCGCCCAGGGTCTTGAACCACTCCACGCTGGTCAGCGCCGCCAGCAGGTTGCCGAATTCACCGATCTTGTTTTCGAGCAGAACCACCACGGCCGAGCCGATGAGCGGGCCCGACAGTGTGCCCAGGCCGCCCACCAGCGTCATCAGGATGACCTGGCCCGAGGCCGTCCAGTGCACATCCGACAGCGTGGCAAAGCCCAGCACAAGCGTCTTGAGGGAGCCCGCCAGCCCCGCCAGCGCAGCCGACAGCACAAAGGCCAGCAGCTTGAAGCGGTGTGTGTCGTACCCCAGAGAGATTGCGCGGGGCTCGTTCTCTTTGATTCCCTTGAGCACCTGGCCGAACGGCGAGTGGATGGTGCGCACGATAACCAGGAACGCAGCCACCACGATGACCAGCGCCACGTAGTACATGACCAGATCGTCCTTCAGATCGATCAGGCCAAAGAGCTTGCCGCGCGGCACGCCCTGCAAGCCGTCTTCACCCCCGGTGAAGGGGGCTTGCAAGCACACAAAGAACAGCATCTGGGCCAGCGCCAGCGTGATCATTGAAAAATAAATGCCCTGGCGGCGGATGGCCAGCCAGCCAAACAGCAGGCCCAGCAAAGCCCCCCCGGCCGTGCCCAGCAGCAGGCCCACCTCGGGCGTGAGGCCCCACACCTTGATGGCATGCCCCGCCACGTAGGCCGCCCCGCCCAAAAATGCTGCATGCCCGAATGACAGCAGGCCGGTGTAGCCCAGCAGCAGGTTGAACGCCGAAGCAAACAGTGCAAAGCACATGAGCTTCATCACAAAGATGGGATAGGCACCAAGGAAGGGTGCGGCAATCAGGCCCAGCAGTAGCAGGCCGTAGCCGATGGTGGCAGTGTTCTTGAGATTCATGCTGGCTGCCCCTTATTTTTCTTTGCCGAACAGGCCGGCGGGGCGGATGAGGAGAACGATGACCATGATGACAAACACCACGGTGGACGATGCTTCGGGATAGAAGACCTTGGTGAAGCCTTCGATGACGCCCAGGCCCAGCCCGGTCAGGATGGAGCCCATGATGGAGCCCATGCCGCCAATCACCACCACGGCAAACACCACGATGATGAGGTTCTGGCCCATGAGCGGCGTGACCTGGTAGACCGGGGCCGCCAGCACGCCAGCGAAGGCAGCCAGCGCGGCGCCAAAGGCGTAGGTCAGGGTCACCATCACGGGCACGTTGATGCCGAAAGCTTCCACCAGGCGTGGGTTTTCAGTGCCAGCGCGCAGATAAGCGCCGAGCTTGGTCTTCTCGATCACATACCAGGTGGCAAGGCACACCACCACCGAGGCCACCACCACCCAGGCCCGGTAGTTGGGCAGGATCATGAAGCCCAGGTTGGTCGCGCCTTCCAGCAGCTCAGGGGTGTCATAGCCCAGGCCCGACACGCCATAGATGGAGCGGAACACGCCTTCAATCAGCAAGGTGAGGCCGAGCGTGAGCAGCAGGCCATAAAGATGGTCGAGCTTGTAGATCCAGCGCAGCAGCAGGCGTTCGATCAACACCCCAAACAAGCCCACCACCAGCGGCGCCAGCACCAGCATCCACCAATAGTTGATGCCGAAGTAGTTCATCGCCATCCAGGTCATCAGGGCGCCCGTCATGAACAGCGCCCCGTGGGCGAAGTTGATGACGTTGAGCAGGCCAAAGATCACGGCCAGGCCGAGACTGAGGATGGCGTAGAACGACCCATTGACCAGCCCCAGAAGGAGCTGGCTCAACAGGCCCGGCAATGAGACACCAAAAATTTCCATGGGAGGCAGCGGCAGGTGGAGGGGGTTCAGGTCAGGGGGCACAACGCGCCAGGCCAGCCCATCTGGGCGGCTGAGCGCGTTGAGTCCGGCTCAGGGCTTTACTTCCAGAGCGCGCACTTGCTCTCAGCCTTGGTGGTGAACACCGTGTCGCCGGGCAGCTTCTTGACGAGCTTGTAGTAGTCCCAGGGCTTGGTGGACTCCGAAGGCTTCTTCACTTCCATCAGGTACATGTCATGCACGTAACGGCCATCGGGGCGCAGTTGGCCCGACGCAAAGAAGTCGTTCATCTTCATGCCGCGCCATGTGGCCATGACCTTGTCGGCATCCACCGTCTTGGCTGCTTCCACGGCCTTGAGGTAGTTCATCGTGGCGGAGTAATCGGCCGCCTGGATTTCGGTGGGCATGCGCTTGGTCTTCTCGAAGAAACGCGCGGCAAACTTGCGCGTGTCGTCGTTCAGATCCCAGTACCAGCTGGTGGTGAATTGCAGGCCTTCGGTGTTGCGCAGGCCCAGGCTGTGCACGTCGCTGATGAAGATCAGCAGACCCGCCAGCTTCATGCTCTTGCCAATCCCGAACTCCTTGGCAGCCTTGATGGCGTTGATGGTGTCGCCGCCAGCATTGGCGAGACCCAGAATCTGTGCCTTGGAGTTCTGCGCCTGCAACAGGAAGGACGAGAAGTCGGACGCGTTGAGCGGGTGGCGCACGGTGCCCACCACGGTGCCGCCCTTGGCCTTGACGACCGTGCTGGTATCGGCTTCGAGTGCATGGCCGAACGCATAGTCTGCAGTGAGGAAGTACCAGGACTTGCCGCCGGTATCCACGATGGCCGAACCCGTGCCCTTGGCCAACGCCACGGTGTCATAGGCATAGTGCACGGTGTAGGGCGTGCACTGGTCGTTGGTCAGCGCCGAACTGGCGGCGCCGTTGTTGATGTACACACGTTTCTTTTCGGCCGCCACCTTGGCCGATGCCAGGGCCGTGCCAGAGTTGGTGCCACCAAACAGCATGGTCAGGCCCTGGGTGTCGATCCACTCGCGGGCCTTGGAAGCCGCGATGTCGGCCTTGTTCTGGTGGTCTGCGGTGAGCAGCTCGATGGGCATGCCCAGCACCTTGCCGCCAAAATCATCAATCGCCATCTGGATGGCCACCGCACCGTTCTTGCCCTCCACGTCGGCGTACAGGCTGGACATGTCGGTGATGAAGCCGATCTTGACCTTGTCTTGCGCATGCGCGGCCGAGGTGGCCAGGCCAGCGGCGCCCAGCACCAGTGCCAGCGTTTTGAGTTTGTTCTTCATGGATTGTCTCCTGTGGGTGTGGTTGAAGAAAACGGGAAGCAAGACTTCGGGGCGCGTTCAAACGCCCAGCAGTTCGGTGAGCACGGGCATCTTTTCTTCCAGCTCCGACGCGCCAAATTTTTCGACGATGCGGCCGTGCTCCATGACGTAAAAGCGGTCGGCGAGCGGTGCGGCAAAGCGGAAGTTCTGCTCGACCATGACCACGGTGTAGCCTTTCTCGCGCAGCATCATGATCATGCGGGCCAAGGCCTGCACGATGACCGGCGCCAGGCCCTCGGAAATCTCGTCGAGCAGCAGCAACTTGGCGCCAGTGCGCAGAATGCGGGCCACGGCCAGCATCTGCTGTTCGCCGCCCGACAGGCGTGTTCCCTGGCTGTTCTTGCGCTCGGCCAGGTTGGGGAACATGGCATAGATCTCCTGCACCGACATGCCGGGCGTGCCGGTCTTCAGTGCCGGGGGCAGGAGCAGGTTTTCTTCGCACGACAGGCTGGAGAAGATGCCGCGCTCTTCCGGGCAGTAGCCCACGCCCAGGTGCGCAATGCGGTGCGTGGCCATGTGGATGGTCTCCACACCATGGATCTTGACCGAGCCCTTGCGCGCACCGGTCAGGCCCATGATGGCGCGCATGGTGGTGGTGCGGCCCGCGCCGTTGCGGCCCAGCAGCGTGACCACCTCGCCGGGCTGCACAACGATGTCCACACCATGGAGCACGTGCGACTCGCCGTACCAGGCTTCAAGGTTCTTGATTTCGAGGGCGGGAGCGGCAGCCATCAATGCGCTCCTTGGAGTTGACCGTCGGTGGTGCCCATGTAGGCTTCCATGACCTGTGGGTTGTTCGAAACTTCTTCGTAGGGCCCCTCAGCCAGCACTGCGCCGCGCTGCAGCACGGTGATGCGGTCCGCAATGGTGGAGACGACCTTCATGTTGTGCTCGACCATCAAGATGGTGCGACCGGCAGAGACCTTTTTGATCAGCTGGGTGACGCGGTCCACGTCTTCGTGGCCCATGCCCTGGGTGGGCTCGTCCAGCAGCATCAGCTCGGGTTCCATGGCCAGTGTGGTGGCAATCTCCAGCGCGCGCTTGCGGCCGTACGGCAGGTTGACCGTCACTTCGTCGGCCAAGTCTTCCAGGCCCACTTCTGTCAACAACTGCATCGCGCGGTCGTCCAGTTGCGACAGGGTGCGCTCGCTGCGCCAGAAGTGGAACGAGGTGCCCAGCTTGCGCTGCAGGCCCAGGCGCACGTTCTCCATCAGCGTGAGGTGGGGGAACACCGCCGAGATCTGGAACGAGCGGATGACGCCGCGGCGCGCGATCTGTGCGGGCTGCTCTCGCGTGATGTCGTGCCCGTTGAACCGGATGGTGCCCGAGGTGGGTGTGAGAAACTTGGTCAGCAGGTTGAAACACGTGGTCTTGCCTGCGCCGTTGGGGCCGATCAGCGCATGGATGGAGCCCCGGCGGACGGCCAGATTCACATCGCTGACGGCGGTGAAGCCCTTGAACTCTTTGGTCAGGCTGTGGGTTTCAAGAATGACGTCGCTCATTGCGCCTGGGTCGCTCCGTTGGGTGCTGGGGAAAGAAGCCTTGGCCAGCAAGGTCCTCATACATGCGTTGTGATCGCAGTGCATCGTATGCCCCCCTACCCCGCAGTAGATACTGGGACTAATGCCTATGTATAAACGCCTACGCTTTCGGACATCGCGACCTGCGGCGGTGCCCATGGCAACGGTGCACAGGCACGGCATCGCCCGCCCTTGCTGGTTTTGGAGGCGATACCCCGCACAAAGCGGTCTGTGGCTCGCCCCCGCTCACGCGTCAGCCCGCCAGGCAGAACACTGACTTTTTTCTTACATCTTGTCTTGCCAGTGCCACGATGGCGCGCCCAGCGGCGCATGGACGGTCCCTCTACACTGACCCCCATGGCTTCCACCCCCACTCAACCCTCCAGCGGCGCCCCACGGTCCCTGACGGGCCTCCTTCCCTTTCTGCGACCGTACCGCGCACGCATCGCGCTGTCGGTGGTGTTCCTGGTACTGGCAGCGCTTGCCACCCTGGCCTTCCCCCTGGCCTTGCGCAACCTGGTCGATGGTGGCCTGGTGAACCCCGACAAGGGGGCCCAAACCATGGCACTGCGCAATCATTTCGAGGCGCTGTTTGCCGTGGCGGTGGCACTGGGGGTGTTCTCCGCCGCGCGGTTTTACATGGTGAGCTGGCTGGGCGAGCGGGTGACCGCCGACCTGCGCAACGCGGTATACGGACATGTGCTGCAACAAAGCCCGCAGTTCTTTGAGACCACCCAGACCGGCGAAGTGCTGTCGCGCCTGACCACCGACACCACGCTGGTACAGACCGTCGTCGGCTCCTCCCTGTCGATGGGACTGCGCAACGCCGTGATGGGGGTCGGGGCGCTGGCCATGCTGGTGTGGACCAACCCCTACGTCATGTCGGTGGTCATGGTGGCCGTGGTGCTGGTGGTGCTACCCACCATGTGGATCGGCAGGCGCGTGCGGCGCCTGTCGCGCGACAGCCAGGACCGGGTGGCCGATTCCAGCGCCATAGCGGCCGAGGTGCTCAATGCCGTGCCGGTGGTGCAAAGTTACACGGCAGAACCCCGCGAGACCACCCGCTTCATGCAGGCCACCGAGAACGCGTTCCAGGTCGCCATCAAGCGCACCGGGGCCCGCGCCCTGCTCGTGGCCTTCATCATCATTGCAAACGCCGCACTGCTGCTCTGGGGGCTGTACCGGGGCACGGAGGCGGTGTTGGCGGGCAAGATGACAGCCGGGCATCTGGGGCAGACCGTGGTGTATGTGATCTTGCTGGCCGGTGCCGTGGCCGTGCTGGGCGAGGTCTATGGCGATCTGCTGCGCGCTGCGGGCGCCACGGAGCGGCTGATGGAATTGCTCGCGACCCGATCGCCCGTGGCAGACCCGATCGCGCCGCAGGACCTGCCTGTATCGGAACGGGGGCTGGAGGTGGAGTTTGAGAGCGTGTGGTTCCACTACCCCTCGCGCCCCGACCAGCCCGCGCTGCACGACTTTACGCTGCACCTGGCGCCGGGCGAAACGGTGGCGCTGGTGGGCGCCAGCGGCGCGGGCAAAACCACGGTGTTCCAGCTGCTGCAGCGCTTTTACGACGTGGACACCGAGGCACAGGGCCAACCCCAGGGCGCCATCCGCCTCAACGGTGTGGACATCCGCCAACTGCGCCTGGAAACCCTGCGCTTGCACACGGGCACCGTACCGCAGGACGCCGTGATTTTCTCGGCATCGGCCATGGACAACATCCGCTACGGGCGCCCCCAGGCGACAGACGAAGAAGTCATGGCAGCCACACGTGCCGCCTTTGCACACGACTTCATCATGGCGCTGCCCGAGGGCTATGGCACTTTCCTGGGTGAACGGGGCGTGCGGCTGTCCGGCGGCCAGCGACAGCGCATTGCCATTGCCCGGGCCATGCTCAAAAACCCGCCCCTGCTCCTGCTAGACGAAGCCACCAGCGCGCTGGACGCAGAGAGCGAACGCATGGTGCAGGCGGCGTTGGATACCGCCATGCAGCGCCACACAGGTCGGCGCACCACGCTGGTCATTGCCCACAGGCTGGCCACGGTGCAGAACGCGGACCGCATTGTGGTGCTGGAACATGGGCGCATCGTTGAGCAAGGCACCCACACGGCCCTGCTGGCGCAAGGCGGCGTCTATGCCCGCCTGGCGGCGTTGCAGTTCACGGTGTAACGCCCGCACTGTCAGATCGCGGCCAACAGTGGGGGTTTACGGAGGGTTTCCGGCTAATCCCAGGCCGCCCGTCATATTGATATCAAATTGATAGCAATACTGTCTTACCCATCAAGCGCCAGCAGCCTAAAACATTTAATATTTTGGGCCCAAGCATCGATGGCCTACTGGAGCGTTTCCTTGGCGGCGGCGGGCAGAGGCAAGGGCATGACGGCGATCCCCTCCTCCAGCAACTCCATCGCCTCATCCGGAGTGGCCTGCCCGCGAATCGCGCGCTCCTGCACCTCACCGTGGTGCATGCGCCGGGCCTCCTGCGCAAAGCGCGCACCCACATCCTCGGTATTCGCGACGATCTTGCGGGCAAGGTCCAGCCAGGCAGCCTGTAATGCGGGGGGAAGTGCCGGAGAGTTTCCGACCTGGAGACTGCCGCCCTCGGGTGCGGCAGACGGTGTAGGCACGGCTGACGGTGCAGATGGCTCGCGCGCCCCCAGGTTCAGCCGGGGAGCACTCAAGCGTTTTTCAATGTGATCGTCCGCGCACAGCGGGCATTGCACCAATCCACGTTGCTTCTGGCCCTGGAAATCGTCTTCCGAAGCGAACCAGCCTTCAAAGACATGGCCCTGCCGGCATTGGAGATCAAGCACCTTCATGGCAAACCTTGGGCACGCTGGCCATCAGCCGTGGCGGCGCAGCAGGTAACGATAAACAAAACCTGGAAAGGCGAGTGTAAGGAACAGCGTCCCGGTGATCGCATAGAACTCCCAGCCTTGCGAAGCAATCTGCCCGGCCCTGCGCTCCAGCAACAGCGCCAAGCCACCCACCAGAAAGTACAGCAGGATCAGCTCGCCCAGGCGGCCCACCAGCGGCTTTCTCGGATTGGACTGTGGCCCTACCGCCAGCCAGCGGTGGTTGACAAAAGGCAGGTTGGCAGCAATGAACGCTGCCACGATGACCAGCCAGACGGACCCGGTAAGCGACACAGGAACAGCAGGCAGTGGGGAACGCTTAGGTGGCCAGCGCGCGCACGACAGCGTCAGCGCAAAGGGCCATCAAGCCGCCGGGCAGAAGGCCCAGCACCAGCAGGAGCGCGCCGTTAAGGGTCAGCACCACACGCACATCCGCCGGGGCGGACACGTTCGAGGCCGTCAACGGTGCGTCGAAGTACATGACCTTCACCACCCGCAGGTAGTAGAAGGCGCCGATCAGCGACATGATCACCGCGAACACCGCCATCGCGATGTACAGGGTCTGGCCTGAGGCCACCAACGCCTGCAGCACGGCCAGCTTGGCGTAGAAACCCACGAGCGGCGGAATACCGGCCATCGAGAACAGGCAGACGGCCATCACACCGGCGTACAGGGGGCTACGCTGGTTGAGGCCAGCAAAGTCCGAAATTTCCTCGCTTTCGAAGCCTTCGCGGGCCAGCAGCAAGATCACGCCAAAGGCTGCCAGCGTGGTGAGCACATAGGTCACCACGTAGAACATCGAGGCGCTGTAGGCGTTCTCAACGGCCGTAGCATCCACATTGCCGTTCACCACACCCGACATCAGACCCAGCAGCACAAAGCCCATTTGCGAGATGGTGGAGTACGCCAGCATGCGCTTGAGGTTGGTCTGCGCGATGGCGGCCAGGTTACCCACGAGCAGCGAGCCAATCGCCAGCACTGCCAGCATCTGCTGCCAGTCGATGGCCAAGGGCAACAACCCGTCCACCAGCAGGCGGATGGTGATGGCAAACGCTGCCAGCTTGGGCGCACCACCGATCATGAGCGTGACCGCCGTGGGAGCGCCCTGGTAGACGTCGGGAATCCACATGTGGAAAGGCACGACACCCAGTTTGAAGGCCAGGCCGGCCACCACGAACACGAGGCCGAAAACCAGCACCTGGTGGCGAATCTGGCCTGAATTGACGGCCTTGAACACCTGACCGATATCGAGCGAACCCGTGGCGCCGTAGATCATGGACAGGCCGTACAGCAGGAAGCCGCTGGCCATGGCGCCGAGCACGAAATACTTCATGGCCGCTTCTGTGGCCGTGGCATTGTCACGGCGCAGGGCCACAAGCGCGTAGCTCGACAGGGTCAGCAGCTCCAGACCCAGGTAGATCACGAGGAAGTTGTTGCCCGAGATCATGATGAACATGCCCAGCAGCGCAAACATCGACAAGGTGAACATCTCGCCGCCACGCATCATGCCGCGATCTGCCGCGTAGGGTCGGGCATAGACCAGCGTGATCATCATGGCCACCGTGGCGAAGCACTTGAGCCAGTTGCCCATGGCATCGCTCACCACCATGTTGCCAAACCCATAGAAGGTGTTGCCGCTGCTGGCGTACATGGCCTGCAATCCAGCCACCACGGCGAGCGTGAGCAGGGTGAGCACGTAGGTGGCGGTGCGGCGGGCGCTGTGCACGCCCAGGTCGACCAGCGCGATCACGCAGGCCATGGTCAACAGCACGATTTCGGGGTAAATCGCGAGCCAGCTGATGTTGTCAATCATCTTCTTGAATCTCTTAGTTCAGCTTGGACAGCGCAACATGCTTGAGCAGTTCCGCCACCGAGGTGTCCATCACGTCCGTGAACGGACGGGGATACAGGCCCATGGCCAGAACGGCAATGCCTAGCAAGGCAAGCACCAGGAATTCGCGGCTGTCGATGTCGGTCAGGCCCTTGACGTTGTCATTGCCCACGGGCCCCAGGTATACGCGCTTGAACATCCACAGCGTGTAGGCGGCACCAAAGATCAGCGCAGTGGCGGCGGCCAGACCGATCCAGAAGTTGGCCTTGACAGCGCCAAGGATCACCATCCACTCGCCCACAAAGCCGGCAGTGCCTGGAAGGCCGCAGTTGGCCATCGCAAACAGCAGCGCAAAGGCCGTGAAGTTGGGCATGGTGTTGACCACACCGCCGTAAGCGGCGATTTCACGCGAATGCACGCGGTCATACAGCACGCCAATGGACAGGAACATCGCGCCCGAGACAAAGCCGTGGGCAATCATCTGCACCAGACCGCCAGACACGCCCAGATCGTTGAAGATAAAGAAGCCCAGAGTCACAAAGCCCATGTGCGCCACAGACGAATACGCCACCAGTTTCTTCATGTCCTTCTGGACCATGGCCACCAGACCCACATAGATCACGGCAATCAGCGACAGGGCAATCATCAGCCAAGCCCACTCGCGCGAGGCATCGGGGGCGATGGGCATGGAGAAACGCAGGAAGCCGTATGCGCCCAGCTTCAGCATGATGGCGGCCAGCACGGCGGAGCCTCCGGTGGGCGCCTCCACGTGCACGTCGGGCAGCCAGGTGTGCACCGGCCACATCGGCACCTTCACAGCAAACGCCGCAAAGAAGGCAAAGAACAGCAGCGTCTGCGCCGTACGGCTCAACGGCAACTGGTGCCACGTGGCAATGTCGAAGCTGCCGCCTGACTGGTTGTACAGGAAGATCAGTGCGATCAGCATCAGCAGCGAACCGAGCAGCGTATACAGGAAGAACTTGAACGCCGCGTAGATCTTGTTGGGGCCACCCCAGATACCGATGATCAGGTACATCGGAATCAGCGTGGCTTCGAAGAACACGTAGAACAGCATGCCGTCCAACGCCGTGAATACGCCAATCATGAGGCCCGACAGGATCAGGAAAGCCCCCATGTACTGGTTGACGCGCTCGGTGATGGACTCCCAGGAAGCCACTACGACGATGACCGTGATGAATGCCGTCAGCGGCACGAACCAGAACGAGATGCCATCCACACCCAGGTGATAGTGGATGTTGAAGCGTTCGATCCAGGCTGCCTTCTCGACAAACTGCATCGCCGCCGTGCCCAGCTGGAACCCATCGTACAGGGGTAACGTCACCAGGAAGCCAACCACGGCCCCCACCAGCGCCAGCCACCGCACCGCGCGGGCATGCTCATCCCGCCCAATGGCCAGCAGCAGTACACCGAAGGCAATCGGTGCCCAGATTGCAAGACTCAACAGACCCATTTGTTGTTTTCCTTATTTGATGAGCTGCAACAGAGCATCGCCCCAGACAAACCAGGTCATCAGCGCGAAGACACCCAGGATCATCACCAGCGCGTAGTGGAAGATAAAGCCCGACTGCATCCAGCGCACGATGCCGGAAACTCCACGCACCAACTTCCAAGAACCGTTCACGAGAGCGCCGTCGATGATGGCCTGATCGCCTACCTTCCACAGCCCGACACCCAGCGCACGAGCACCACGGGCGAGGATGTTCTCGTTGATCCAATCGAGGTAATACTTGTTCTCCAGCAAGGTGTACAGCGGCTGGACACGTGCCTTGATGCCCGCAGGCAGCGCAGGATTGACCATGTACATGTAGTACGAAGCAGCCACCCCCGCCAAAGCAAGCCAGAAAGGCGCTGTCTGCAGACCATGCAGTGCCATCCCCACCGGACCGTGGAAGATTTCTGCCAGCTTCGCCATGGCCGGGTGCTTAGCCGCATCGACAAAGATCACGTCCTTGAAGAAGTCACCAAACAGCATGGGCTGGATGAACATGAAGCCCACCACCACCGAAGGAATGGCCAGCAGCACCAGCGGCACCGTCACCACCCAGGGGGATTCGTGTGGCTTGGCATCGTGCCCGTGGTGATCATCATGACCATGATGGTCGTCATGGTGCGCATCCGGGTTCTGGTCGTAGCGCTCCTTGCCATGGAAGACCAGGAAATACATGCGGAACGAATAGAACGCCGTGATGAACACACCTGCGAGCACGGCAAAGTGCGCAAAACCGGCTGCGGGCAGTTGGCTGAAGTGCACGGCCTCAATGATGCTGTCCTTGGAGTAGAAGCCCGAGAACAGCGGTGTACCGATCAACGCCAGCGAACCCAGCAGTGAGGTGATCCAGGTGATGGGCATGTACTTGCGCACGCCGCCCATCCAGCGGATATCCTGGTTGTGGTGCATGCCCATGATGACCGAGCCGGCCCCGAGGAACAGCAGCGCCTTGAAGAACGCGTGGGTCATCAGGTGGAACACGGCCACCGAGTAAGCCGATGCGCCCAGCGCTACGGTCATATAACCCAGCTGCGACAGCGTGGAATAAGCCACCACACGCTTGATGTCGTTCTGGATGATGCCCAGGAATCCCATGAACAACGCCGTGATGGCACCAATCACGAGGATGAAATTCAGGGCCGTATCAGACAGTTCAAACAGGGGCGACATGCGCGCCACCATGAAAATGCCCGCGGTCACCATGGTTGCCGCGTGGATCAGCGCCGAGATAGGGGTTGGACCTTCCATCGAGTCGGGCAACCACACGTGCAGCGGGAACTGGGCCGACTTGCCCATCGCACCAATGAACAGGCAGATGCAGATCACGGTGATCAGCATCCAGTCGGTGCCGGGGAATGGCAGACCACCCAGCTCACCCGTCTTCGCGAACACTTCGCCGTAGTTCAACGTGCCAGCGTAAGCTGCGATCAGGCCAATGCCCAGGATGAAACCGAAGTCGCCCACCCGGTTGACCAGAAAGGCCTTCATGTTGGCAAAGATCGCCGAAGGCTTGTTGAACCAGAAGCCGATCAGCAGGTAAGACACCAGGCCCACGGCTTCCCAACCGAAGAACAGCTGCAGAAGGTTGTTGCTCATCACCAGCATCAGCATGGAGAACGTGAACAACGAGATGTAGGCGAAGAAACGGTTATAGCCGTCGTCCTCTTCCATGTAGCCAATGGTGTAGATGTGCACCATCAGCGACACGAAGGTCACCACGACCATCATCATGGCGGTGAGGCTGTCCACCAGGAAGCCCACTTCCATCTTCAGACCACCAACAACCATCCAGGTGTACAGCGTCTCGTTAAAACGCGCGCCATCGATCGCAACGCTCTTGAGCGTCATCGCAGACAACACGAACGCCACGAGCACGCCCAGGATCGTCAGGGTATGGCTCAGGCGTCGGCCTATCCAGTTACCACCAAAGGTCGTACCAAAGATGCCGGCCAGCAAAGCACCCGCCAGAGGAGCCAGTGGCACGGCCAGGAGCGTTGAAGCAGAGAGGGTTTGACTCATTCTTGAGAACCTTGGGAATACGGGTAGCCCATCAACCCTTGAGGGTGTTGAGGTCTTCCGCGTTGATGCTGGACTTGTTGCGGAACAGCAGCACCAGGATGGCCAGGCCGATGGCCGATTCGGCTGCCGCCACGGTCAGGATGAAGAACACAAACACCTGGCCGTGCATGTCGCCCAGGTAGTGGGAGAAAGCCACGAAGTTCATGTTCACCGCCAGCAGCATCAATTCGATGGCCATCAGCAGCACGATCAGGTTCTTGCGGTTCAGGAAAATCCCGATCACCGCGAGCGCGAACAACATCGCACCCAGCGAGAGAAAGTGTCCCAATGTCAGCGTCATGCTTTTTTCTCCTCGACGGCCGGCTCTGCCTGTGCTTCGTCCACCGGCTTCTGGGTCGCTGCGACCTTCACCACTTCCAGGCGGTCCGCAGCACGGACGCGGATCTGCACCGAAGGATTGATGGCCTTGCTGTCCTTGCGCTGGCGCAGGGTGAGCGCAATGGCGGCAATCATGGCCACCAGCAGAATCACAGCTGCGATTTCAACGGGATAAAGGTATTCGGTGTAAAGCAGCTTGCCCAACGCCTTGGTATTCGAATACGGGACCACCTGCCCCGCAGCATCCACCATGGTGGCGACGGCCTTGGGCTCGTCCATGCCACGAAACCCGCCCATCAGCACAGCGGCCATTTCCAGCGCAATCAAAGCGCCTACCGTGGCGGCCAGGGGAAAGTGCTTCCAGAAGCCTTTGCGCACCGTGTCGATGTGAATATCAAGCATCATCACGACGAACAGGAACAGCACCATCACCGCGCCCAGGTACACGAGCACCAAGGCAATGGCGAGGAATTCGGCTTTGAGCAGCAACCACACCGCTGCCGCCTGCGAAAACGCGAGGATGAGATAGAGCACAGCATGCACAGGATTGCGCGCAGTGATCACCCGGAAGGCTGCAAACAGCAGCACAACCGAGAAGAGGTAGAAGAAACCAGTCTTGGCGTCCATGAATCGGGTCTTTATAGAAAGTCTGGCAAAGAGGCTGAAGCCTGCACCGCTCAGCGGTACTTTGCGTCCGCAGCCTTGGCTGCCGCAATTTCACCTTCGTACCGGTCGCCCACGGCCAGGAGCATGTCCTTCGTGAAATACAGATCGCCACGCTTTTCGCCGTGGTATTCAAAGATGTGCGTCTCCACGATGGAATCCACCGGGCAGCTTTCTTCACAGAAACCGCAGAAGATGCACTTGGTCAGATCGATGTCATAGCGAGTGGTGCGGCGGGAGCCATCGGCACGGACGTCTGACTCAATCGTGATCGCCATGGCGGGGCAAACGGCCTCGCACAACTTGCAGGCGATACAACGCTCTTCCCCGTTGTCATAGCGTCGCAGCGCATGCAGACCGCGAAAACGGGGTGAAAGAGGCGTCTTCTCTTCCGGGAACTGCACAGTCACCTTGCGGCGAAAGGCATAGCGGCCCGTGAGGGCCATGCCCTTGAGCAACTCCACGAGCATGAAGCTCTTGAAGAAATCCTTGAACGAAAAAGGTGCAGCAGCAGCAACAGCAGTCATTTGTGTCCCCGCTTATTTCCAGATATTCCAAGGCGAGAGCAACCACCCGCCGACAAACAACAAATACACCAGCGTGACTGGAATAAAGATCTTCCAGCCCAGACGCATGATCTGGTCATAACGGAAACGGGGGAAGGTCGCCCGGATCCAGATGAACATGGACACCACAAGGAAGGTCTTGATACCCAGCCAGATCCAGCCGGGAATCCAGTTGAACAACGCACTGTCGATGGGGGGCAGCCAGCCGCCAAGGAACATCAGTGCAGCCAGGATGGAAACGAGCCACATGCTGGCGTACTCAGCCAGGAAGAAGATCGCAAAGCCCATGCCGGAATACTCCACCATGTGGCCGGCCACGATTTCCGCCTCGCCTTCCACCACGTCAAACGGGTGGCGGTTCGTTTCAGCAACCCCAGAGATCAGGTAGACCAGAAAAATGGGCAGCAGCGGGAGCCAGTTCCAGGACAGGAAGGTCAGGCCCTTATCCGCAGCCATGCCACGCCCCTGCCCCATCACGATTTCGGTCAGGTTCATGCTACCGGAGACCATGATCACGACCAGGAAGCAGAAGCCCATGGCAATTTCGTAGCTCACCATCTGTGCGGAAGCACGCAGCGCACCGAGAAAAGCATACTTGGAGTTCGAGGCCCAGCCAGCGATGATCACACCATAGACCTCGATCGAGGTGATGGCCATGACCAGCAGCAGACCTGCATTCACATTGGCCAAGGCCACATCGGGGCCAAAGGGAATAGCCACCCAGGCAGCCAGTGCCGGCATGATGGCCATGACAGGTCCCAGGACAAACAAGCCCTTGCTGGCCGCCGTGGGCTGGATGATTTCCTTGGTCAACAGCTTCAGCGCGTCAGCGATAGGCTGCAGCAACCCCATGGGACCCACGCGGTTGGGTCCATGGCGCACCTGCATGAAGCCCAGGAGCTTACGCTCCCACAGCGTGAGGTAGGCCACCGCACCCATCAAAGGCGCCAGGATACAAACGATCTTGATCAGGATCCAGAGCACCGGCCAGACGATGCCAGTCCACCACCCAAAAGAAAGCAGGTTCAGGCCCGCGTTGTAGATCGCGTCGATCATGCGGCCACTCCTTCACGTGCCATGCGCGCGTCGGCAGTGAGCTGCAGCGACGTGGAACGGCGCACCAGGCCGTCCAGTTGATAGATGGATGCGACCACGGGTTCACCTGCTGCGGCTGTCGCAGCGACTGGCACCGTCCTCACAGCGTTCGACATCTGAGCAGCCGCCAATTGCGTGACCGTGCCCGCTGGGGCATTCGTGGCACGGGCCAGCACGTCCTGCGAGGTTTCAAAGTCGAAGCCCGGCACACCCAGCAGATTGGCCAGAACGCGCAGAACCTTCCATGCAGGACGGGCGTCACCCAGAGGGCGCACCACGGCGTGGAAGCTCTGCAGACGGCCTTCCGCATTGACGAAGCTGCCAGACGTTTCGGTGAACGGGGCAATTGGCAACAAAACGTCACTGAACTCCATGTTGGCCTTGAAGGGGCTCAACGTGATCACCATGTCTGCACCAGACAGCGTGGCAGCAGCGCTGGCGCCCGCAGCGGAGTCGTACACCGGCTCAGTATTGAGCAACAAGGCTGCCTTCAGACCACCGGAAAGCATCTGGCCCGCATTCAAGCCACCATTGACAGGATGAGCCCCCACGAACTGAGCACCCACCGTATTGGCGGCTTCCGTCAGGTAGCCGACGGATGCCCCCGTGTTCTCACCAATCCAGTTGGCCAGCGCCAGCAATTGCGTAGCCTGTGCATGGTGCGCAGCTGCGTTGCCCAACAGCAGCGCCTTGCGTTCGCCACCCAGCAGGGTACGGGCGATCGCCAAGGCACCCTCGGTCACGGCACCTGCCCCCGCAGGCGCAGAAGCACCCTTTTCCTGCGCCACCGCAGCAGCGATGCCGCCAAGCGCCGCCACCCATTGGGCAGCAGGCTGCAGCAGGGAGTGTTTCACCGGCATTGCCCAGTCAGCCAGGGCCGAATCGACCACACTGACCTGACAGCCGTGGCGTGCTGCCTGGCGAATGCGCTGGGCGAACAACGGATGGTCCTTGCGCAGGTTGGAGCCCACCACAAGCACACTCTGCAACGTGGACAACGAGGCAATGGACGTGCCAAGCCAGCGGATACCTTCGGGCGCTGCAAATTCAGCATTGCGCAGGCGGTAGTCAATGTTGTCACTGCCCAGACCACGCACCAATGCAGAAGCCAAGTACAACTCTTCGACCGTGCTGTGCGGACTGACCAGAGCGCCAATGCTGTTGGCGCCGTGGTCATTCTTGATGTTCTTCAAACCGTTGGCGACGTATTCCAGTGCGGTCTGCCAATCGACCTGCCTCCACACCCCGCCCTGCTTGAGCATCGGCTGGGTCAGGCGTTCGTCGCTGTTGAGCGATTCGTACGAGAAACGGTCACGGTCGGCAATCCAGCATTCGTTGACAGCCTCATTCTCGAACGGCACCACGCGCATGACCTTGTGGTTCTTGACCTGAACAATCAGGTTGGAACCGGTCGAATCGTGGGGGCTCACCGAACGGCGGCGCGACAACTCCCAAGTACGGGCGCTGTATCGGAAAGGCTTGCTCGTGAGCGCACCGACGGGGCAGATGTCGATCATGTTGCCCGACAGCTCGGAGTCCACCGTATCACCGGTGACCGTTGTGATCTCCGAGTGCTCGCCGCGATGGATCATGCCCAGCTCCATCACGCCAGCCACTTCCTGGCCAAAGCGCACGCAACGGGTGCAGTGGATGCAACGGCTCATTTCCTGCATGGAAATCAACGGGCCAACATCCTTGACAGGTACCACGCGCTTTTCTTCTTCGTAGCGAGAAGAAGAGCCGCCGTAGCCCACGGCCAGGTCCTGCAACTGGCATTCACCGCCCTGGTCGCAGATGGGGCAATCCAGCGGGTGGTTGATCAGCAGGAACTCCATGACCGACTGCTGGGCTTTGATAGCCTTGTCGCTCTTGGTGCGCACGATCATGCCCTGCGTCACCGGCGTAGCGCACGCTGGCATGGGCTTGGGAGCCTTTTCCACATCCACCAGGCACATACGGCAGTTGGCGGCGATCGAAAGCTTCTTGTGGTAGCAGAAATGCGGAATGTAGGTGCCCGCCTTCTCGGCCGCATGCATCACCATGCAGCCTTCGGCGACTTCCACTTTCTGACCGTCCAGTTCAATTTCAACCATATGTTTTCTCGCGATCAGACGGAGGTCGCGGCCTGCGGGGCCTTGTTCCGGATCAGTGCCTCAAACTCGGGACGGAAATGTTTGATCATGGCGCGCACAGGCATGGCAGCGGCATCGCCCAGCGCACAGATCGTGCGCCCCTGGATGTTGTCTGCCACAGAATTGAGCAGGTCCAGATCGCCTTCGCGCCCCTGACCGTGCTGAATACGGTCGATCACGCGCCACATCCAGCCCGTGCCTTCACGGCATGGCGTGCACTGGCCACAGGATTCGTGGGAATAGAAGTACGACAGGCGCAGCAGACTCTCGACCATGCTGCGGGAATCGTCCATCACGATCACAGCGCCCGAACCCAGCATGGAGCCAGCCTTTGCAATGGAGTCGTAATCCATCGTGCATTCCATGATGATGGAGGCAGGCAGCACCGGGGACGAGGACCCACCGGGAATCACTGCCTTGAGCTGGCGCCCCTTGCGCACGCCACCGGCCAGTTCGAGCAACTTGGCAAAAGGCGTGCCCATGGGCACTTCGTAGTTGCCGGGCTTTTCCACATCGCCCGAAACCGAGAAGATCTTGGTGCCACCGTTGTTGGGCTTGCCACACTCCAAGTAGGCTTGGCCGCCATTGCGGATGATCCACGGCACGGCCGCGAAGGTCTCCGTGTTGTTGATGGTGGTGGGCTTGCCGTACAGACCGAAGCTGGCAGGGAACGGCGGCTTGAAGCGCGGCTGGCCCTTCTTGCCTTCGAGCGATTCGAGCAGCGCAGTTTCTTCGCCACAGATATAGGCACCGAAGCCATGCGCCGCATGCAGCTGGAAGCTGAAGTTGCTGCCAAGGATCTTGTCACCCAGGTAACCGGCTGCGCGCGCTTCTTCCAACGCTTCTTCAAAGCGGTCGTAGGTCTGGAAGATTTCACCGTGGATGTAGTTGTAGCCCACAGAGATGCCCATCGCGTAGGCCGCGATGATCATGCCTTCGATAACGATGTGTGGGTTGAACTGAAGAATGTCGCGATCCTTGCACGTGCCAGGCTCGCCTTCATCGGAGTTGCACACGAGGTACTTCTGGCCTGGGAACGAGCGGGGCATGAAGCTCCACTTGAGGCCGGTGGGGAAACCCGCACCGCCACGGCCGCGCAGGCCGGATTCCTTGACAGTGGCGATGACCTGGTCCTGCGTGAGCGGTTCACCGCCATCGGTGCCCAGGATCTTGCGCAGCGCAGCATAGCCGCCGCGCGCTTCGTAGTCCTTGATGTTCCAGTTCGCACCATCCAGGCCCGCGTAGATCTGCGGGTTGATGTGGCGGTCGTGGAAGCAGGTCTGGACGCCCGTGGCCTGGAACTGCGAGAGGATCTGTGCAGCGGTGGTCATGCTTGTCCCTCCGCCGCACGCAGGCCGTCGACCAACTGGTCGAGCTTGTCGTTGTCCATGAAGCTGCACATCGTGCGGTCGTTGACCAGCATCACGGGCGCATCGGCGCAGGCGCCCAGGCACTCACACTGCTGCAGGGTGAACAGGCCATCGGCCGTGGTCTCGCCCATGGTCACACCAAGCTTCTTTTCAAGGTGGTGCAGCGCCTTCTGTCCGTCGCGCAGCTGACAAGGCAAGTTGGTGCACACGTTGAGCTTGTACTTGCCCACCGGCTGCTGGTTGTACATGTTGTAGAAGGTCGTGACTTCATGCACGGCGATCTGGGCCATGCCCAGATACTCGGCAATCACCGCTTCACTTTCAGCACTGACAAACCCCTGCTCCTGTTGCACGATAGACAGGCAGGCCATCACTGCAGACTGCTTCTGCTCGGCGGGGTACTTGGCCACTTCACGCGCAAAACGCGCGCGGGTCGATTCGGTAATCATCGGTCAATCTCTCCGAACACGATATCCATGGTGCCAATGATGGCCACGGCGTCCGCAATCATGTGGCCGCGAGCCATTTCGTCCAGCGTGGCCAAGTGCGCGAAACCAGGCGCACGGATCTTGAGGCGGTACGGTTTGTTGGCGCCGTCGCTCACCAGGTAGATGCCAAACTCGCCCTTGGGATGCTCCACCGCAGCATAAGCCTCACCCTCGGGCACGTGAAACCCTTCAGTGAAAAGCTTGAAGTGGTGGATCAACTCCTCCATGTTGGACTTCATGGATTCACGAGCGGGCGCAGCCACCTTGTGATTGTCAGTAATGACAGGACCCGGATTGGCTTTGAGCCAATCCACACACTGCTTGATGATGCGATTGGATTCGCGCATTTCCTGCACGCGCACCAGATAGCGGTCGTAGCAGTCACCTGTCTTGCCCACGGGTACATCGAAGTCCACACGGTCGTAAACATCGTACGGCTGGGTCTTGCGCAGGTCCCAGACAATACCGGAGCCACGGATCATGGGGCCGGTCATGCCCAGGTTCAGCGCACGCTCTGGCGGCACCACACCAATACCCACGGTGCGCTGCTTCCAGATACGGTTGTCGGTCAGCAGGGTCTCGTACTCATCTACGCAACCGGGGAAGCGCTTGGTGAAGTCGTCGATGAAATCAAGCAAAGAACCTTGGCGGTTCTGGTTCATGGCCTCCAGGGCCTTGGCGTTCTTGATCTTGCTGACCTTGTATTGCGGCATGGAGTCCGGCAGGTCACGGTACACACCGCCTGGACGGAAATACGCTGCATGCATACGCGCGCCAGAGACGGCTTCGTACATGTCGAACAGGTCTTCGCGCTCGCGGAAGGTATAGATCAGGATGGTGGAGCTGCCGCAGTCGTTGCCATGCGAACCCAGCCACATCAGGTGGTTCAGCAGGCGCGTGATTTCCGAAAACATCACGCGGATGTACTGCGCACGCAGGGGCACTTCCAGGCCCAGCAGCTTTTCGATGGCCAGGCAGTAGGCGTGCTCATTGCACATCATCGAAACGTAGTCCAATCGGTCCATGTAGGGCAGCGACTGGATGTAGGTCTTGTGTTCGGCCAGCTTTTCGGTGGCACGGTGCAGGAGGCCGATGTGCGGGTCGGCGCGCTGTACGACTTCGCCATCGAGCTCCAGCACCAAGCGCAGCACACCGTGCGCCGCCGGATGCTGCGGACCAAAGTTCAGGGAATAGTTCTTGATTTCAGCCATGGTGGTTCACATGGGGCGCGGGCGCCTTAGTGCAGGCCTCCGTACTTGTCTTCGCGGATGATGCGCGGCGTGATCTCCCGCGGCTCGATCGACACGGGTTCGTAAACCACCCGGCGCAGCTCTGCGTCGTAGCGCATCTCAACATGACCAGACAGCGGAAAGTCTTTGCGGAAGGGATGGCCAATGAAGCCGTAGTCGGTCAGGATACGGCGCAGGTCGTTGTGGCCGTCGAACACAATGCCGAACAGATCAAACGCTTCGCGCTCGTACCAGTTGGCGGAGTTCCACAGGTCGGAGACCGAGGCCACCACCGGAAAATCATCATCGGCGCAGAACACCTTGACCCGCACACGCTGATTCAGACTGACGGACAACAGGTGCGAGACCACGCAGTAGCGGGCTCCTTCACGCACGGCATCGGCATATGCCGAATAGTCCACGCCACACAAATCGATCAGTTGCTCAAAGCGGCAACCTTCAGCGTCACGCAACACGCGCATGGATTCGAGGTAGTCAGCCGCATCAACGACCAAGGTGACCTCATCCAACGCCACCGTGATCTGACGCACCATCGCCCCCAGGGCGGCGGCAATATTGTCTTTGAGTTTTTCAGGCCGAATGGCAACAGCGGTCATCATCAACCCTTCAGACACGAGCAATGGTGTTGGTACGGCGAATCTTCTGCTGCAGCTGGATGATCCCGTAGATCAACGCCTCCGCCGTGGGCGGGCAACCTGGCACGTAGACATCCACCGGAACAATGCGATCGCAACCACGCACCACGGAGTAGCTGTAGTGGTAGTAACCGCCGCCGTTGGCACACGAGCCCATCGACAACACCCAACGCGGCTCGGACATCTGGTCGTACACCTTGCGCAACGCAGGCGCCATCTTGTTGCACAGCGTGCCGGCCACAATCATGAGGTCAGACTGGCGCGGGCTCGCGCGGAACACTTCCGCCCCAAAACGACCAATGTCGTAACGCGCCGCCGCAGCATGCATCATTTCGACGGCACAGCAAGCCAAGCCAAATGTCATCGGCCACAGAGAGCCGGTCTTGGCCCAATTCACCACCGAGTCGTAACTCGTGGTGATGAAGCCTTCCTTCATCACGCCTTCAATCATTGCATCATCCTTGTTGAGGCTCGCTCATTCCCAATCCAGGGCACCCTTTTTCCACTCGTAGGCAAAACCCACAACCAGAATGGCCAGGAAAATAACGACCGCCACGAAACCAGCGATCCCCACCTCATGCAGCGTCACCGCCCACGGGAAGAGGAATGCAATTTCGAGATCGAACAGAATGAAGAGAATGGCCACAAGGTAGTAGCGCACATCAAACTTCATGCGCGCATCCTCGAAGGCTTCAAAGCCACATTCGTAGGGAGAGTTCTTCGCGGCATCCGGGCGGTTGGGGCCCAGTATGTAGCCGAGTACAAGGGGGACAACGCCTACGGCGATGCCGACCAAGATGAACAAAAGGACGGGGAGGTACTGATCGAGGTTCATCTTGAGGATGTGCTCACCGCTGTGGCCTTGCCCGTCAGGACCCGAGCCGGGTCATGCAGGCAGGCCTTTGTTTTGGTGCCGTCGGCGAGACTCGAACTCGCACAGCTTTCGCCACTACCCCCTCAAGATAGCGTGTCTACCAATTTCACCACGACGGCTGATTTTTGCATCTGGATGGCATGAGGAACCTTGCGGTTTTGGCTTTCCAGACAATCCAGAATTCTACTCCGGAAAAACCCTGCTTCGGCTTACGGAGCCCAATTTAGTGCAGATTATTTGGTGGGGATCTGCGCTGCACCCGAGGCGGGCACGGCAGGAGCCACAGCAGCATCCGAAGCCGACAACGAAGGCGCACCTGCAGGCACTGCAGCAGCGGGATTTTCCAGCACGCTACCCGAACTGGCAGGACGCGCATTGCCGAAATAGGCCAGTGCCAGCGTTGCCACAAAAAACACCGCAGCCAGCACCGCCGTAGTGCGCGACAAGAAGTTGGCGCTACCGCTGGCACCAAACAGACTTCCGGAACTGCCACTGCCAAACGCTGCGCCCATATCGGCACCCTTGCCATGCTGGATCAGGATCAGGCCAATCATCCCCAAGGCCGTCAGCATCTGCACAGCCAACACCACATTCACGATCACGTTCATTCTCTGTTCACTCCTGATTGAATAGTTTGAAGGGCAGCCTCACCGGGCGGCCGCAATGATTTGAAGGAAATCGGGCGCTTTCAGCGAGGCACCGCCAACAAGGCCGCCATCGATATCCGGCTGGGACAGCAACTGGGCGGCATTGGCCGCATTCATGCTGCCGCCGTACAGCAGGCGGATTCGATCCGCATGCTCGCTGGCCGCAGACAGCTGTGCCCGCAGCACTGCATGCACTGCCTGCGCCTGCTCAGGCGACGCCGTGCGGCCCGTGCCAATGGCCCAGACCGGTTCGTAAGCCACCACCACTTCGCTGATGCAGTGACCATTGAGGTGGATCACAGCCGCCAATTGACGCTTGACCACAACCTCGGTCTGCCCAGCTTCGCGCTCCTGAAGGGTCTCGCCCACGCAGACGATAGGCGTGATACCTGCCGCCAGTGCGCGTTGCGCTTTCTCGGCGACCATCACATCGGTTTCACCATGGTATTGGCGGCGCTCTGAATGCCCCACCAGCGCGTACCGCACACCAAACTCTTTCAACATGGCGGCCGACACCTCTCCGGTGTAGGCACCTGCTTCGTGCTGCGATACATCCTGGGCAGCCACAGCCACCAAAGACCCCAACGCAGCAGCCTGCACCTGCGCCAGATAGGGCGCCGGCACCGCAACGGCCACGTCACAAACCGCGTCAGCCAGCCCCGCCAAGATGCCTTTCAGCAAAGCATCGTTGGCAGCCAGACTGCCGTTCATCTTCCAGTTGCCTGCGATGAGTTTTCTCTTGTTTTTCATGATCACCACGTCAAAACAATCTTGCCAATGTGCTGATTTGACTCCATCAGCGCGTGGGCCTTAGCAGCCTCTGCCGCCGCAAATGTGCTGTGAATGACAGGCCGCACACGCCCCGCCACCAGCAGAGGCCACACATGCTCGCGCAATGCACGCGCAATCGCCCCCTTGAATGCCACAGAGCGCGGACGCAAGGTGGAGCCAGTAATGGTCAGCCGGCGGCGCAGCACCAAACCCGCATTGAAGTCGCTCTTGATGCCACCCTGTACCGCAATGATGACAATGCGGCCGTCCTCAGCCAGGCACTGCACCTCGCGCGCCACGTAGTCACCTGCCACCATGTCCAGCACCACATCCACGCCTTTGCCCTGCGTAATGCGATTGGCTTCTGCCACAAAATCCTGCGTCTTGTAGTTGATGGCCTCGTGGGCCCCCAGCTGCAGGCATGCCGCACACTTTTCGTCGCTACCTGCAGTTGCAATGACCGTTGCGCCAAAGGCCCGCGCCAATTGAACAGCCGTCACACCAATACCACTGGTACCGCCTTGCACCAGCAAGCTTTCACCCGCCTGCAGATGCCCCCGGTCGAACACATTGCTCCACACGGTGAAGAACGTCTCGGGCAGTGATGCAGCCTCAACATCGCTAAAGCCATCAGGCACCGGCAGGCACTGCACCACAGGCACCACGCACCATTGGGCATAACCACCACCCGCCACCAGCGCACAGACGCGGTCACCCACCCGGATACCCGCCTCGGCCATGGCTGCGGCATCCCCCGACTCCACCACTCCCGCAACTTCCAGGCCCGGCAGGTCAGACGTGCCAGACGGAGGGGCATAGTGCCCCATCCGCTGAAGCACATCGGGGCGATTGATTCCGCTGGCAGCGACACGGATCAGCAGCTCACCGACACCCGGCTGAGGCACGGGGCGTTCACCCAGGCGCAAGACCTCGGGCCCGCCAAAGGAAGTGATCTCGACAGCACGCATATTGCGATTCATGGGACGGTTAATTTTTGAGTGATTTTGGCCGCCGGCGCTTTATTCACAAGCGCAAGCAGCTACAAAATCAATAGCAAACAACCCAATCAGCCAACGATCTGCCCGGAACCGCTGTCCGAGGGCAAGGATTGTTGCTGCTGCTGATCCGCGGGCTGACGGCCCCCGTCACGACCATGGTCACGGCGTGGTTCGCGGTCGCCGCGCTCTGCTGGAGCAGGGCGGTCGCTGCCGCCGGCAGGACGATCGGCCAGCACCTTCATCGACAGCTTGACGCGGCCCTTCTCGTCGGTTTCCATGACCTTGACCTTCACGATCTGGCCTTCGGTCAGGTAGTCACCCACGCGCTCAACGCGCTCGTGGGCAATCTGACTGATGTGCAGCAGACCATCCTTGCCGGGCAGCAGATTGATCAGTGCGCCGAAGTCCAGGATCTTGGTCACAGGGCCTTCGTAGATCTTGCCAATTTCGACTTCCGCCGTGATCTGCTCGATGCGCTTCTTGGCCTCGTCGGCCTTGGCCGCATCAGTGGCGGCGATGGTGATGGTGCCGTCTTCCTCGATGTTGATCTGGCAGCCGGTTTCTTCGGTCAGCGCACGGATCACCGCACCGCCCTTGCCGATCACGTCACGGATCTTCTCGGGGTTGATCTTCATCGTGTAGAGCTTGGGCGCAAAGTTCGACACCTCAGTCTTGGCTTCACCCATGGCCTCTTGCATCTTGCCCAGGATGTGCATGCGCGCTTCCTTGGCCTGGGCCAGGGCGACCTGCATGATCTCCTTGGTGATGCCCTGGATCTTGATGTCCATCTGCAGCGCGGTAATACCAGCCGTGGTACCCGCCACCTTGAAGTCCATGTCACCCAGATGATCTTCATCACCCAGAATGTCGGTCAACACGGCAAAACGGTTGGCATCCTTGATCAGGCCCATGGCGATACCCGCCACATGCGCCTTCATCGGAACGCCCGCATCCATCAGCGACAGGCAGCCACCGCAGACCGATGCCATCGACGACGAGCCGTTGGATTCGGTGATTTCGGACACCACGCGCATGGTGTAGGGGAATTCTTCCTTCGTCGGCAACACGGCAATCAGAGCGCGCTTGGCCAGACGACCATGGCCGATTTCGCGGCGCTTGGTCGAACCCATGCGACCCACTTCACCGGTGGCAAAGGGAGGCATGTTGTAGTGCATCATGAAGCGGTCTTCATACTCGCCAGCCAGCGCATCGATGCGCTGAGCGTCGCGCTCGGTCCCCAGCGTGGTCACCACCAGCGCCTGGGTTTCGCCACGCGTGAAGAGCGACGAGCCATGGGCGCGGGGCAGTACGCTGCCACGGATTTCGATAGGGCGCACGGTGCGCGTGTCGCGGCCATCGATCCGGGGCTCGCCGGCTAGGATCTGGCTGCGCACGATGCCAGCTTCGATATCGAACAGCATGCCTTCAACCTTGACAGCGTCGAACTCGACACCCTCAGCCTTCAAGGCTGCCATCACGGCCGCATAAGCTTCGCGGCAAGCCTGCGTGCGGGCTTGCTTGTTGCGGATCTGGTAGGCAGCGCGCAGCTTGTCGTCAGCCAGGGCCACCACTTTGGCGATCAGGGTTTCGTCCTTGGCAGGGGCTTCCCACTGCCATACGGGCTTGCCAGCATCGCGCACCAGTTCGTGGATGGCGTTGATGGCCACATTGCCTTGCTCGTGGCCAAACACCACGGCACCGAGCATGATTTCTTCGGACAGTTGCTGTGCTTCGGATTCCACCATCAGCACGGCGGCCTCGGTACCCGCCACCACCAGATCCATCTGCGAGTTTTTGCGGGCAGTCTGACCAGGGTTGAGCACGTATTCGCCGTTGATGTAGCCCACGCGTGCGGCGCCAATGGGGCCATTGAACGGGATGCCGGAGATGGCCAGGGCTGCACTGGTAGCGATCAGGGCTGCGATGTCAGCGTCCACCTCTGGGTTCAGCGACACCGTGTGGATCACCACATGCACTTCGTTGAAGAAACCTTCGGGGAACAGCGGGCGGATCGGACGGTCGATCAGGCGGCTGGTAAGGGTTTCGTGCTCGCTGGGCTTGGCTTCGCGCTTGAAGAAGCTGCCAGGGATCTTGCCTGCAGCATAGGTCTTCTCGATGTAGTCCACCGTCAGGGGGAAGAAGTCCTGTCCTGGCTTGGCACCCTTGGATGCCACCACGGTGGCCAGCACCACGGTGTCATCAATGTTCACCAGCACAGCGCCGGAGGCTTGGCGGGCGATCTCACCCGTTTCCATGATGACGGTCTTGTCACCCCATTGGAAGGTCTTGGTGACTTTGTTGAAAATGCTCATGTTCAGCTCCTTTTTTAATAGCTGGTAGCGCTCTACCAGATTGGCTTGGAGAGCAATTCAGAACACGATGCCATTCCAGGGAACCTGCACACCAACCCATGGCGGCAACTTCATTGGAATGACACAGCTTCGCTCTGTTTTGCGACTCCGAAGTAAAAAACGCCTGAGCTAGCGGACTAACCCAGGCGTTTTCGCATGCGATTGCAATTACTTGCGCAGACCCAGCTTGGCGATCAGCGCGGTGTAACGGTCAGCGTCCTTGGCCTTCAGGTAGTCCAGCAGCTTGCGACGACGGCTCACCATGCGCAGCAGGCCACGGCGACCGTGGTGGTCCTTGGCGTGTGTCTTGAAGTGGGGGGTCAGTTCGTTGATGCGGGCGGTCAGCAGGGCCACCTGCACTTCTGGGCTACCAGTGTCATTGGCAGCACGGGCGTTCGCCTTGACGACTTCGGCCTTGATGGAGGATGCGATCATTGTTTTTCCTTGATAAGGCCCGCGAAGGAAGCTGGGCCGTGGTTTTTACTTGCGCCAGCGGCTGGAACGGCTGCAGGCGTGCGTCTTGCACCATGCAAAACCAGTCGAGTATAACCCAGCCGCATTTTCACCTTGCCAAGCACAACCCGATCCGGAAACACTACACACATTCATTTTCGATCGAAAACCGCATGATGCAATCTCAGCGCACTCCCCACCGCACCACTCCTCACACCCTGCATCAGAGTCTGCCTGCCTTGCTGGCTGCAAGTATCGCGCTAACACTACTCACAGGTGTCGGCGTCGCGCAGGCCAAAGGCTCCACAGACAACAAAACCCATGCAGCCAAAACCTCTCCCAAGAAAAAAAGCGTGAGCAAGGTCACCTACCAACGCAGCGCCTCTGAAGAGACGGCGGCTGAACGCGACCGTCGTATGTTCCGGGAGTGCCGAGGCTTACACAACGCCGGGGCCTGCAGGGGATACACACGCAAGTGACAGGCTGAAGCCCGCCTCTCGTCGGCGTGTAGGCGCCACCTGTCACCTGACCTGACTACCACGCACCTCATCTTCGTAGGATCACGATATGCAAGTACTACCCCCATCTCTTCCACCGCAAATGCAGACACGCTCTAGGCCAAGTCGTGGATTCACGGCGATCGAATTGATGATTGTTGTAGCCATTGTGGCCGTTCTGGCAGCTTTGGCTGGACCAAGCTTTAGAGACTTGATGGACGGCTTCAGGGTCAGGGCTGCGACCGAAGAGATAACAAACAGTATTTATTTAGCCCGCTCAGAAGCAATCAAGCGGGGAGGGCTTGTCTCTGTGAGAAAGAATTGCGCCACCGGGACCGTCCAACAATGGGAATGTGGATGGATTGTTTTTACGGATGCAAATAATGATGGGATTCTGAATGGAACAGATACAGTCCTGCAGACGTTTCCCAACTTGCCCAATGTCAACGTTAACCACCTTTTCAATGGTGCATTTTACAAAGTGGATCGCTGGGGACAGATCAACGGACTTGGGGCTGCCAGTTTCAGCGTCACACCCCAGCCGCTGGGCGTAGCGTCGAGGCATGCAACAGCTCTGTGCATTTCTTCAGGTGGCCGCATTAAAGCAACGAAAGGAGCAACCACATGTCCGTGAAAAATAATCGACAACGCGGTGTTAGCCTGATTGAATCGCTTGTTGCTATTGTCGTTACAGCGCTAGGCATTTTGGGAATTTTGGGGGTACAACTTCGCACACTCGCGGACACACAGACAGGGGTACGGCGTGCGCAAGCCATTCGACTGATTGAAGACCTGAGCGAGCACACCAAGGTGAACCCCAATGCCCTAGGAAATATCAACAGCTATTTAATGAATTGGGGCGCAACACCTACAGCACCCGTTGATTGCAAAACGGCACCCTGCAACTCTCAACAACTAGCTCTCTATGACGTCTCACGCTGGCGTCAGGCTGTTACCAGCGCACTTCCCAATTCGGATGTCAATGTCTTTATTGTTCCAGATGAAACCGTTGCAAACAACAATCGACAATTGGGGGTTATGGTTAGCTGGCGAGAAAACGAGAAAGATACGGGAACAGGCGCTGTTTTCAAAATTACAAACACAGAAACAGGCAGTGTTTCCTGCCCCGCAAACAGCATCTGCCATCTTCAATACGTTCAACTGACAGCCCGTTGCGCGCCCTACACAATGGGAGGCCCGACCTTGCCGCAGACTTTTTGCCCTGGAGTCTGAACAATGAAAAAAAACTATCTCCCAAGATCTGAAAATCTATCCACTCAACATGGCGCCACACTCGTGGAGTTATTGGTTGGAATTACCATTGGCCTTATGACGATTGCCGTTGCTGCCAGTGCACTAATGATTTCGCGCGGGGTATCTGGCACTGTGAGTGATGCCAGCCAAATTCAACAACAAGCCTCTTATATCTTCCGCATTATTGGACAGCAACTGCGGCAAGCAGGGTCGATGCGCCTGGATCTGGCTGCCAATAAGGGCCCTGCTGATCCCATTGACGCAGCAGATGTTGTTGCCTTCACTCCAGATATATCACTTCACTCGCTGACAGCATCTACACCGCCAATCTCTGGAAAAGACTCACCAACAGCGTCTGAATACAAACTCTCTGTCGCTTATCAGAATTATGCTGAACCGAGTTTCACCTCCGCATCCAACGTTTCTTTTTTCCGCGACTGCCTCTCCAACGCACCGAATTTACCGGTAGCCCCTCTTGAACAGAACATCCTCCAGAGCCAGTTCATTCTACAAGGTGAGGAATTTCGCTGTGCCGGAACAGGCATTGGATCACAAGCGCTGGCCCGCAATATCGCAGACTTCCAAGTCAACTACCTTCGGCAAACGGATAGCACTACAGGCGCTCCGAAAATTCAAACTGTCAATGCAACCACGATTGGAACTGCCTGGAATACTGTTTATGGAGCAGATGTATGCATCGTACTTTATGGCGATGAACCCATCGATATGCCCGCCGGCAGCTCCTACACTGGCTGTGATGGCACTGCCGTCAATATGAGCAGTACCGGCACACTTCCGGCCAATCGAAAAAATCGCCTTCACATGACCTTTCGCACCACATACCAGTTGCGAAGCCAAGGGCTGACGGGCTGATTACGGACAATGACCATCATGCAAAGCATGTCAAAAAAAAACCCTCAATTACAACGTGGCATTTCTCTATTCGTAGTAATAGTTATTGTCATGCTCTCAGCTTTATTGGCAATGTGGGGTTCCAGAACCTCTCTGTTCAATGAAATGATTGTTGGCAACGACGCCGACTACCAGAGAGCTTTTGAAGCAGCGCAAGCGCTCGTCCAGGATGCAGAATTCGACATCCGTGGTGAGCGACCAGATGGGACCGCCTGCGTCCCGGCCGCAGGTAAACCCGAGGTATGCAGAGTTCCTGACGCGGTAGTAAATAAAGTATGGATACCCACTGAAGACAAGGAAATTGGGAACATTTTGAGCGAACTGGATGGTGCAACTACAAAATGCATCAAGGGAATATGCCTGAAACGCACAGGCAACCAGGATTTCTGGAATGACAAGACCACATTGACTGCACTAATGGTGGATGGTGTTGGTGCGCGCTATGGCCAATTTACTGGCGCCGAGGCAGGTAGCAAAAGCAACCCAATCCTGAAATTAAATCAGCCAGGAGATGATGCCACCAAAGGCGGCTGGTACTGGATTGAAATTCTTCCCTACGATAACAATGCAGGGAATACTGGCCTTATCACCAATGGCTCCAACAGCCTTGCACTAAACCTCCTTCCAAGCGTCGCATATCGCATCACTGCCGTAGCTCGAGGGCTTAAGCCGAGTACGCAGGTTGTACTGCAGTCAACTTTTGTTCGTCAGAAAATGAAAAACTGACAGGAGAATTTTTATGAAAAAATCGCCATTATTCAAAAAAACGGCCATCGGCGCTCTGATTGCTGCAGTCTGCACCCCTCAAGTAACGCTAGCTGACCCCCTGGATTTTTCAACACTTCCCCCGGGTTTGGTATCCATACCCCCGACACCGAATGTCATTCTGTCTGTAGATGATTCCGGGAGTATGAGCGAACAAGTAGGAGGCGGGGATACCAAGACCAAGATGTTCCGCTTGAAAGAAGCTCTCGCAACAGTATTTAATGACAAACTGCTGCTGCCCGATGGGAAGATTCGCTTGGCATGGCAGGTGATGCACAACAATGGTGGATCCACTGGGGCAGGCAATCTGACTGCAGGTGCTGTCAACTCCATGAAAGTTCTTGACGACACCCATCGGACCAATTTTTTGAGCTTCGCAGGCAGCCTTTCACCAAATAGCGGAACCCCATCTCACCGGATGATGAAACAAGCCTACAACTATATGAAAGTGGGTAAGAGCTTGAATAGTCCTTGGGCCTATACACCTGGGACAAAGGAAGAACCCTACTTGGGTTGCCGCCGCTCCTACCACATTTTCATGACCGATGGCGGCTGGAATGGCTATGCCGCCAGCGAACTGCCTGGAGAGGCAGACAATGTGAATTACACACTCCCAGACGGACAGATTTACGATACAGCATCTGATCAAACCAACGTCTATCGGGGTGCACAAGGTGATTTGTTAGCAGATTGGGCCATGAAAATGTGGCGAGAAGATTTGCAGACAGGCATTGACGACTTGATCAAGCCCAGTACAACTGATGGAGTTCCCTCTACAGAAACTTTTGGTTCAACCACATTACAACGGTACTGGAATCCGAAGCACAACCCTGCTAAATGGCAGCACATTGTAAACTATACCATCGGATATGGCACCGGTGCTTATTCGTGGCCAAACGCACCCAAATGGTCGATGGCAGATGATGACAACTACGGTGCGGGCGGAGATTACTCAAAGCTCGTCGCAGGCACAACGACCTGGGTGCCCACAGTACTCCAAAATCTGAATGCCAACAATCCTGCCGAACTTTGGCACATCGCAATTAATAGTCGCGGAAAGTTTTATCCTACGGGCCCCGGTCGTAAATATGATTTAAAAGAAGCCTTCAAAAAGATTCTTGAAAATATCAACTTAGAAAATACAGCAGATGTTGCCAGTATGGGAAGCAGCTCTACGACAATTATACGCAATGATCTCCAAGCATTTACATCTGGCTATGACCCAAAGAAATGGTCAGGATATGTAAGAGCTGATAAATTTCTAACGACTGGCGGCATAATTCCCGATCCGGGCTGGGGTGTCGTAAGTGGCTCTACCCACAAAACGACAGCAAATAAACTGGACGCCAGGGACATTTCGACGAGAGTCATCTTAACTACAAACGATGATACGAACAAAGGCGTTTCTTTCGAATGGGAAGCTGGTACGACGAAATTGAGTGCAACTCAAAAGGCGCTCCTTGACGGGGGCAGCCTTGGGGAGAAGCGTACCAACTTCATACGGGGTGAACGGACCTATGAGGAAGGAACCGTCAGCAAGCCGTTCCGCGTGCGCGACTCAAGACACGGGGATATTGGAAACTCAGGAATCTGGTATGTGGATCAACCCGCTAGCAACTATTCTTTCAAAGGCTATAAATCCTTTGTCTCTACGCATAAAAACCGCCTGCCCATGATTTATGTAGGTGGTAACGATGGCATGCTACATGGTTTTTCAGCCGTGGATGGGGAAGAAAAAATTGCGTATATTCCCAAAGCCGTTGTTCCAGAACTCGCCAAGCTAAGCGATCCTAGCTATGTCCATCGTTATTATGTTGACGGATCTCCATTTACTGGTGATGTCAACCTTGCAGACAACGCTTCGCCTTCCGATTGGCGAACCATGCTGGTCGGTACCCTGGGAGCGGGCGGCAAAGGCTATTTCGTGCTCGATGTCACCCAGCCCGGCGGGAAGTCAGGCACGCCTGCAACGACGTTTTCTACCGTGAATGCCAAAGACTTGGTATTTATGGACAAAACCCTGCATCCCAGCGCACCGTTGGCGGCAAATAGCGATGACGAGGACATTGGACATATTTTTCATCCACCTGTTGTTGATGACAATAATCCATTCAAAGCCAGCCAAGTCGCAATGATGAACGACAATCGGTGGGCTGTAATTATGGGCAATGGTTATAACAGCAAAAATGAGCGCCCTGTTTTACTGATTCAATATTTGGATGGCCTCAAGGAATTGGTGAAAATTGTTGCCACAGGCAACCAAAAAATCAGCTCTCCAATTGATGCTGCTCTCGACACGAATGTCATTGCCAACGGCCTTTCGGCACCCAAACCGGTGGATATCAACAGCGATGGTAAAGTAGATATCGTTTACGCTGGTGATCTGAAAGGCAATCTCTGGAAGTTCGACCTGACCAGCACTAATGCCAGCGTCTGGTCAGTCGCGTCGTGGGGAAGCACCGATGCCACACCTTGTGCCTGGAAAACTTCTATTTGCAAGCCTTTGTTTACCGCAGAGTACTCAGGAAAGCGGCAGCCCATCACCGCACCTCCCACCATCAAGGCGAATGACCGTGGTGCGGGCGGCATGATGGTGGCCTTTGGCACCGGCGCTAATCTCACTGATAATGATCGGAGCAGTACGGATGTGCAATCTGTTTATTCCATTCTTGACAACACACACTACAAAATCGATTCTGGCAAGCTTGTCATCAATACAGATATATCCGACGATGGTGTGATTCCTACTGCCGTCAGTGGAACCAGCGATCTGGTCAAACAAGACATGGTGAATACCACGGGTATTGCGGGTCAAGGAGTGAGCTCTGCTCGGCGCTTCTGGCAGATGACGCAGAATAATGTCAACTACGATGCTACCAAAGGCCCAGTGAAGAAAGGCTGGTACTTCAATTTCCAGGTAACCAGTGAGCGTGTGCTGCGTCCGATGAGTTTCTTCGATGGAAGCAACAACCTGATGGTGTATTCAGTTACTCCAGCGTACGGTGGCAACGGTTCTACTGACGAAACCTGTGAACCAGCAGGCACGCCGGAGAAAGCCTACCTTACCTTGCTCAATATCATGGATGGCAAGAAGCCAGGCGTGCAAGTTATGGACCGCAATGGGGATGGCTTTTACAACACGACAGATGACGGCGTGTCACGGATGACACTGCCACCCGGAGCGGTCAGCGTCGTTTCCAGCAAGAAAGGCATTACGATTTCCGGTGGAGACAAGAAGCCCGACACGCTTGCACCCATGCCCGAACAACCTGCACGCCCCAGCTGGCGCCAGCTGCAATAATCGGTGCTTCAACCAGGGAGCAAAACCATATGCACAAAAAGCACCAAGGCTTCACGCTGATCGAGGTGATGATTGTGGTGGCCATCATCGGCATCCTCACCGCAATTGCAATTCCTTCGTACAGCGAGTACATCCGGCGTGGGCACCGTGCAGACGCCCGTGCTGGGTTGCTGCAGGCGCAGCAGTGGTTGGAGCGAGCCTCCACTGCCACCGGTAGTTACCCAACCGCGCTGCCAAGCACGCTGACTTGGGCTGGGGATGCCACCAAGCGATACACCATAGCCATTGGGGGCCCTGCTACGACCTCATCATTCACGTTAACGGCGACGCCTCGGGCAGGCACGCCCCAGGTAGGTGACAAATGCGGCAACTACACATTGACCCACACAGGGATACGAGGTGCCAACGGGAAAATCCAAAGTGATGCTGGCTTTGATGCCACCTGCTGGAACAAATAGCCACTAAGCTACCATCTTGGGCGCCATGATTCACAAAGCGCCCCCTCACATCCACCAAGCGCTTGGGCTCGCCACCCAGGCGCTTTTTGTTTCCAACCCCAACCCGCGTGTTGGCTGCGTGCTTGTCTCTCCAAGCGGCGAAGTGATAGGCCAAGGGTTCACGCAGCGTGCGGGTGGGCCGCACGCTGAAGTGGTGGCCTTGCGCGACGCCAGCGGCAAGGGGTTCGGTACGGCAGGCGCCACAGCCTATGTCACGCTGGAGCCCTGTTCCCACCATGGGCGAACTGGCCCCTGCTGCGATGCACTCATTCAAGCTGGTGTTGCCAAAGTGGTGGCCTCGTTGGCGGACCCAAACCCTTTGGTGGGCGGGCGCGGGTTTGACCGGCTGCGTGCGGCAGGGGTGGAGGTCGTGGTCGGCCCTGGGGCTGAAGAATCCCGAGAACTCAACATTGGTTTTTTCAGCCGCATGATCCGGGGTACACCCTGGGTGCGGCTGAAAGTAGCAAGCTCGCTGGATGGCACTACGGCCCTGAACAATGGCGCCAGCCAGTGGATCACGTCCCGCGCTGCGCGGGCGGATGGACACGCGTGGAGGGCCAGGGCGTGCGCTGTATTGACGGGCATTGGCACAGTGCTGGATGACAACCCCCGGCTAGACGTCCGCGAAGTTCCCACGCCACGCCAGCCCCATGTGGTGGTGGTGGACAGCCAGTTGCAGTTGCCGACCGACGCCAATCTGCTGATGAAAGGGCGCGATTGTTATGTCTACACAGCCTCTGACAACGAAACCAAGAAGACAGCTTTGCAAGCCTGTGGTGCTACGGTGATCCACCTGCCCAACGCGAACGGCAAGGTCGATCTTTCGGCAATGCTCCAGGACCTGGGCCAACGGGGCATCAACGAGCTGCATGTAGAGGCTGGGCACAAGCTCAATGGCTCTCTGGTCCGAGAAGGCCTGGTCGATGAGCTGTTGCTGTACCTGGCACCACGGCTTTTGGGTGCGGGACGGGGAATTGCAGACTTTGGCCCGTTGACGGCCTTGGCCGATGGGCTGGCGCTGGAATTCAAGTCCGTAGAGACCTTGGGCGCGGACTTGCGCGTTGTGGCACGGGTGCAGGGACGCGACAGGTTCTAACACCTCCACCCTGCCCGCAGGCACGGGCTTCGCAGTGCGGATGGTGAAAGACAAACGGGTGAGGCGAGGCTGAACAGCAGCAGGTGGACTCTCACGGCGTAGCCCAGTGGGAATGCCTGCAAGACAATGCTCTGCGCCATAGGCCCTCATCTGCGCAGCACGAAGATATGCCAGATAGCTACCGTCACCCAGCTCACCCACCTGTCCCGGCAAATCCCATTGCCCCCTACCCCTCCACATCACACCAAAACAGTGCAAAACAACGCACCATCCTTTGGCGCGATTTTTGCTTCAACTTGGTGCAAATCTGGTAGCTAGGCTCGAAACGCACCAGAACAGATCAACCAATCGCGCGAGGACGTTATGGAAGCACTCAAACAGGGCAATGATGCCCTGTTCATTCTTCTGGGGGCCATCATGGTGCTGGCCATGCATGCAGGGTTTGCCTTTCTGGAACTGGGCACGGTTCGCAAAAAGAACCAGGTGAATGCGCTGGTCAAGATCCTGGTGGACTTTTCGGTGTCCACCGTGGTGTATTTTGTGGTGGGATACAGCGTGGCCTATGGCACGCATTTCTTCGTGGGCGCTGAATCGCTGGCGCAGCAGAACGGCTACGCATTGGTCAAGTTCTTCTTCTTGCTCACTTTTGCGGCTGCCATTCCGGCGATTGTGTCGGGCGGGATCGCGGAGCGGGCCAAGTTCTGGCCCCAGCTGATGGCCACGGCGGTCATTGTGGGGTTTGTGTATCCGTTCTTTGAAGGCATTGCCTGGAACCAGCACTTTGGGGTGCAGGCCTGGATCAAGGGACTAACGGGCGAAGAGTTCCACGACTTTGCGGGCTCCATCGTCGTGCATGCCATGGGCGGGTGGATCGCCCTGCCGGCCGTGATCCTGCTGGGCTCGCGCGCCAACCGCTACCGCAAGGACGGGGCCATCTCTGCACATCCGCCTTCCAACATCCCGTTTTTGGCGCTGGGCGCCTGGGTGCTGGTGGTGGGATGGTTCGGCTTCAATGTGATGAGCGCACAGACCGTGGACAAGCTCTCCGGCCTGGTAGCGGTGAACTCGCTGATGGCCATGGTGGGCGGCACGTTGGCGGCGTTGGTGCTGGGCAAGAACGACCCGGGCTTCGTGCACAACGGCCCGCTGGCCGGGCTGGTGGCTGTGTGCGCGGGGTCGGACCTGATGCACCCGCTGGGAGCGCTGGTGGTGGGTGCCGTGGCAGGAGCAATCTTTGTGGTGATGTTCACGCTCACCCAGAACCGCTGGAAGATCGATGACGTGCTCGGCGTGTGGCCGTTGCATGGCCTGTGCGGCACATGGGGCGGGCTGGCAGCAGGCATTTTCGGCAGCAAGGCGCTGGGTGGGCTCGGTGGTGTGAGCTTCTCGGCCCAGTTGATCGGCAGCACCCTGGGCGTGGCCTGGGCGCTGGTGGGTGGCCTGGTGGTGTATGGCATTCTCAAGAGCACGGTGGGCCTGCGGCTCACGCAGGAAGAGGAATTTGACGGGGCTGACCTGTCGATCCACAAGATCAGCGCCACGCCAGACCGCGAAGTGAGCTGGTAAACCCGGTAAGACGCTGAGGAGGCAGCTGCCAGCCTGGGCAGCCACTGTGGCGGAGTTGGCGCCGCGTCTGACAAGCGCGGCCACCGCCACACGGTCACAATCGCGCCATGCTTTTATCGACCCCTGCCATTCCAGCGTTTCTGGGCACCACCGCCCGCTACGGCTGGCTGGCGCTTTTGGCCCTCACCATCGCAGGCACAACCAGCGGCTGCGCTGGCCTGCCCAAGGATGTGGAGCGGCCGGTGTCGAGCGCTCTGGCCTCCCCCGCAGGGACACCCCTAGGCCAACTCGTCGAGGAGCGCCGGGCATCGGCAGGCGGCCGCCACCCCTCGGGGTTCCTGCTGCTCAGCGGGCCACAGGCGGCCTACAGCAGCCGCTTGGCGCTGGTGGATGCCGCGCAGAAAACGCTGGACCTGCAGTACTACGCCATCCACGCCGACGCCAGCACCGAGCGCCTGCTGCTCAGTGTGGTGGCCGCAGCCCGGCGCGGTGTGCGTGTGCGGGTGCTGCTGGACGACTTTCACAGCGTGGGCCGGGATGCGCAGGTGATGCGCCTGGCCTTTGTGCCCAACATCGAGATGCGCATGTTCAACCCGCTCACCGGGGCACGGGGCTCGCCGCTGGGGCGCATGTTCAGCGCGCTGAGCGACTTTTCGCGGGTGCAGCAGCGCATGCACAACAAGCTCTTCATCGCCGACAACGCCATGGGCGTCACCGGGGGCCGCAACCTGGGGGACGCCTATTTCGGCAATGCCGATTCCGGCAATTTTGTGGACCTGGACGTGCTGGCAGCAGGGCCTGTGGTGCAGGATCTCTCCCACAGTTTCGACAGCTACTGGAACAACGAGCGCGCCTACCCCGTGCAATCGCTGGTCACGCGGGAGGAGCTGGACACCCTTCGTGAACGCATGCGCAACTCGGATGCCGTGCAGCGCGAGCGTATCGCAGGCCAGGGTGGCGCACTGGCACCGGACAGTCAGCCCGTGCAAGATGGCCGGCGCACCACCGCCGCCCAGCGTGCGCGCATCTGGGACTACCAGCCCATGGACCTGGCGCAAGCGCAGTTCACCTGGGCCCCGGCGGCGGTGCTAGTGGACAAGCCTGCCAAGATTCCGCCCGATGGCACCTCCCTTGCCGCGCTGCCTGAACAGCCCCCGTCCCGGGCAACCCCCCTGGCCGTCGTGTCGCGGGGCGCTGCGCGTGCGCCCGCCAAGGCCTCCACCGAAGCCCTGACCGTTGCTGCCGGGGCCGCTGCCCCCCCCGAATCGTCAGCGTCCAACACCACCAACGGCATCCCATCGGCCACCGCAGCAGTGTCTACCCCCGACCCTGCAACTCTTGATGCCCAGACCGATACCGTGGTGGATGGGCTGCTGCACCTCATGGGACAAGCGCGGCGCGATCTGCTCATCATTTCGCCCTACTTCGTGCCAGGGCCCGACATGAAGCAGGCCTTTGCAGCCGCGCGCGCGCGGGGCGTTCGGGTGCGGGTGCTCACCAACTCGCTGGCCTCCAACGATGCACCCATTGCCCACGCAGGCTATGCGCGCCACCGGCCCGATCTGCTGGCCATGGGCGTCGAGCTGTACGAAATGCGCAGCGAGCTCACGGGCGTGCTGCGCGGGGCACTGGGCTCCACGGGCAGCACGGGGGGGCGTGATGGGCTCAGCGGTGCGGCCAGTTCTGTCGGCAGCTCACGCGCCATGCTGCACTCCAAGATTCTGATCATGGACGGCCGCCTGCTGGTGGTGGGTTCGATGAACCTGGACATCCGCTCGCAACGGCAGAACACGGAGATCGCGCTGCTGATCCGCAGCAGCGACCTGTCACGCCGCGCCACCACGCAGATCGAAACCGCGTTGCGCGAAGCCGCCTGGCATGTGCAGTTGCGCGACGGTGGCAAGCTGGTGTGGCACGCCCCCGAGGGCAGCGGCCTGCCAGATGCCACCACCGAACCTGATGCCAGCGCACCACTGCGGCTGATGCTGCAACTGCTGGGCCCGCTAGCGCCGGATCACCTGCTTTAGTCTGCGTTGGAAGCACCGCCGGGCAGCGCCGCCACCCACGCGGTGATCGCCCGCTGGTCCGTCATCGTGCGCACGTGGTGGTAGGCCACCTCAGCCTCCGGGAAGCGCCTGCGCAGGAGGTTGAGCCATTGTTTGAGCCGCCCCGCGCGCTGGCGTGGTTCCAAGTCGTCACACACCAGTTGCCAGAAGGCCGCCAGGTGCGGCAGCAGGTCGGCCCACGCCACCGTGTCCACGCCGGGCTGCCCCGCATCCGAAGCGCGGATGGCCCGCGCCAGGCCGGGGTCAGCCACCATGCCGCGCCCGAGCATCAGCGCATCGCAGCCCGACACTTCGCGGCAGCGCTGCGCGTCGGCCACGGTCCAGATCTCGCCATTGGCCACCACGGGGATGCCGACCGCCGCGCGGATGGTGGGGATGTGCTCCCAATACGCTGGGGGCCGGTAGCCGTCGGCCTTGGTGCGGGCATGCACCACCAGCTCAGCAGCGCCGCCCGCCTGCATGGCCTGCGCACATTCGCGCATCAGCCCGGTGTCGTTGAAGCCTAGGCGCATCTTGGCGGACACGGGCAGGTGCAGAGGCACGGCGCGGCGCACAGCGGCCACCACGGTGGCGATGCGTTCGGGCTCCTGCAGCAGCGCCGCGCCCCCGCCGTGGCGGTTGACTACCTTGGCCGGGCAACCAAAGTTCAGGTCGATCCCCTCGGGCCCCAGGGCCGCCAGGCGTGCGGCGTTCTCAGCCATGCAGACGGGATCAGAGCCCAGCAGCTGCGCACGCACCGGCACACCGGCCAGCGTGCGGCTGCCGTTGTGCAACTCCGGCACGTAGCGCAGAAACACCTTGTCCGGCAGCAGCGTGCCGGTGATGCGGATGAACTCCGAGACGCAGCGGTCCACCCCGCCCACGCGGGTCAGCACATCACGCAGCACAAAATCCAGGAGCCCCTCCATGGGGGCAAGCAGCAAGGTCATCACGAGAAAGGCCACCGGGCCCAGCACCCCAGCACAGGGCGCGGCCCGCACACAGCCAAAATATGAATCAAAAAGGGCCCTAGCGCTTGATGGATAAGCGCAAGCAGCTATTAAATATATAGCAAATACTGCTTTTGCAGCCATGCTACGACCAGGGGCAGCCCGCCATTGTGCGGCAGCGAGGTCATCACAGCGTCATGGCGGCTTGCTGCAATCACCGCCATTCACCCGTGAATGGAGAACCCCATGCTGCTACAAAAAACCGAAAAAGCCCGCCTGGAACTCTTGCCCGGCGTCCGCACCCTGAGCCTGCGGGAGCGTTCTCTGCTGCTCCTGGTGGATGGCAAGCCGCTGTCCGACTTGCAGGCCATGTACAACGGCATCGGCGCGCAGATTGTCGACAACCTCATGCGCCAGGGTTACCTGGCCGGCCCGGCCGAGCTACCTCCGCCCTCCGCCGCGCAAACCGCTGCACACAACAAGCCATCCATCCAGCGCCCGGAGCCCGGCGATGCCCTGCGCTCGCTGGCCGGCGCACGCATGTACCTGTTCGACACCTGCGAGCGTCTGTTTGTGCGCCGCGACCCCGTGCTGGCGCAGCAGTTTCGCGAGGCGCTGCGCGCCGCCAAGGACCGCGCGAGCATGCTGGACGTGGGCGAAGCCATGTTTGAAGAAGTAGCGATGACCGCGGGGGCCGAACGTGCTGCCAGCCTGCGCGAAAGGTTCGAGCAGTTGCTGCCTTCTGCGCCTTCGGCCTCCGAGCCGTTTGATTCGACCCAACCCTCAGCACTGGCTTGAGGGGTAGGTTTTTTGAAACGTGTCTTGCGCAAAACAGGGTTCAGGCAAGCGGTTCACCCCATGCCGAGGCGGCTGTTGCATCCCGACTTGCGTAGGTCCTGTGAAAATGATGCCGTGATCAGGCCGCAGCCAGCCGCCACAACGAAGTGACCTCCGCCGCGCGGGCAGCGTGCAGGGCGTCACCCGCATCGGCCGCCTTGGCGTGGTGCGGTTTCACATCGTGCCGGCCACGCACCACCAGCCCCGCATCGGCAATCCATTCGAGCAGTTGCGCGCGCGGGCGCAGGCCCAGGTGTTCTGCCAGGTCCGACAGGATGAGCCAGCCCTCGCCATCGGGCTCCAGATGGTCGGCCAAACCCGCGAGAAATCCCTTGAGCATGCGGCTGCCTTCGTCGTACACCGCGTGCTCAATGGGCGAGCTGGCGCGCGCGGGCACCCACGGGGGGTTGCACACCACCAGCGGCGCGCGGCCGGGCGGAAACAGGTCGGCCTGCAGCAGCTCGACCTGTGGCATGACACCGAGGCGCTGCAGGTTCTCCCGCGCGCAGGCCAGGGCGCGCGGGTCCTGGTCGGTGGCCACCACGCGCTGCACCCCACGGCGTGCCAGCACGGCAGACAGCACCCCCGTGCCCACACCAATGTCAAAGGCCAATGTCTTGCTAGGCAGAGCCGTGTCGGCCACCAGGCCCACGTATTCGCCGCGCACGGGCGAGAACACGCCGTAGTGCGGGTGGATGCGGTTGAGCGGTGGAGCGCCAAGCGCTTGCACTTCTACCCCCTTTTTGCGCCATTCGTGCGCGCCCACCAGGCCCAGCAACTCACGCAGCGTGGCCACCGAGCGCTCGCCCGTGGCCGTGCCCCAGGCTTCGGTACAGGCCTGGCGCCAATCGGGCGCGCGGCGCAGGTCAATGGTGTAGTCGCCTTCGAGCGGGATGAGCACCGACGCCAGCACCCGCGCGCGCTGCGCCTGCGCCTGGCGGTACAGGTGAAAGGCCTCGGCGGGGGTGGCGGCAGCGGCTTTTTCGGCGGCCTTGGCAGCGGACTTGCGGGGTTTGGCCGATTTGCCCGCCTTGCCTGATTTGGCATCGGCCCGGCGCATCAGCGCCTGTAGCAGCATGCGGGCGTTCTGGAAGTCGCCCTGCCACAACAGACCCGTGCCTTCACAGGCCATGCGGTAGGCCGTGTCGGCGGCCAAGGTATCGTCGGCGATGACAACCCGGCGCGGGGCCGGGGCACCGCTCTCGGAGCGCCACTGGGCTTGTTGAATCTGGCCCTGGAGGCTCCATTCGATCATTGAGTGCCTTTGCGTGATTACGCGTTGATGGGGCGCTTCAGGCGCACTTCTTCGATCTTGACGCCCCCCACCACAGCCGTCTTGGCGGTGGAGAGTTCGCGCTTGAAGCCCGCCAGTTCGTGGAACCGGATGGCGCGCTCGTTGCGCAGCGGCACCCACGCCGTAACGTTGGTGCAACCTTCTTCCTGCAGGCCGTCGCGGGCAGCATCCCACAGAGCCAGACCCACGCCTTGGTTCCAGTGGGTAGGTGCGGCGTAGATGGCCCAGATTTCACCAGTGGTGGGGCGGGATTTTTCATCGCGCGAGCGGTCGTAGCCGACAAAACCGACGATCTTCTCGCCGTCCACGGCCACCTGGACCTGGGGCTCGCAATATTCAATGGCCTCGCGCCAGTAAGCCTGGCGCTTTTCGACCGACATGGATTTCAACTGCTCGTCTGGCACCAGCCCTTTGTAGACCTCTTGGGCTGAGACGGTATGGATCTGGGCAATGGCTTTGGCATCGCGAAGCGTGGCGGGACGAACCTGGATACTGGACATGAAAAAACCGAACGAAAACAGGGAAAGAAAAAACGAAAGGACCGGCATTGTCGCCGCAAACGGTTTTTCCCCCTGTCCGGCCCCCTCGCAAACCCTCTGGGGGCCCTCTCAAATGCCTGTGTACATAGCATTGCGGCGCCGGTAAAGCGACTGCCGCTGCGGGCTGCGCCGCAAGCAACACCCAGCAGCGGGCGCCAAGCAGGATCTCAGGCCAGCGCCATGGAGCCCGAGAGCGAAGTCCCCGCCGCACCGGCTGCCGCCGCAGCACGCTGCACCAGCGCGCGCTTGTTACGGGGGCGCGGCACATGCACGGCAGGAGGCGCGCCGTTGATGGCCGAGAGCCCCAGCACCAGCGTGACGGTGCGCGAACACCCATCCTCGCGCTCGTCGCTCGCGTAGGCGCGGTAGCTGCCGTTGCCTTGCCCGTGGCGACGCTGCACCGTGTGGAAAGCCACACGCACGCCGCTGACGCGGTGGCCCCCGAAAGGCAGCACGCGCAGCCGCGCATCGCAGTCCAGCGCCAGCCCCAGATTGCCGTCGCGGTTGATGAGATCGGTGCGGATGGCACGCCATGTCTGCCCCTCGTCCATCGAAAACTGCCAGGTGCCTGCCTGGGCGTCCAGGTGCTCGATCACCACGCCAGCCGACGCCTGCGTGCCCGGGCAGTTTTCTTCCACGATCTGGGCCAGCGTGTTGCCCCCCAGCCCCGTGCTGCCCTGCGGCGAAGCGATAGCCCCCGGTCGTCGTTCGCCGTGGTGGCGGGACACATCGGAAGCGGCTGAACCTGGGTGAAGTGCATTGGCAGTCATGGGAAACCCTTTGAAAAACGAAGGTTGCGCATTGATGGATGGTTGGTACGCACCCCCTCAGGTGCTTTTCAATGCTTGACGGAAAGTCTAGAAAGTGCACAACGGAGCGTCCATCGCACAAATGGACTAGTCCGCAACAGTGTGTTGTGCGCAATACTTGCTCATGACTTACGCAAAACAGAGCTCAGGCAAACGGTTCATCCCAAGGCAAGGCGGGTGTTGCATCCCGGTTTGCGCCGGGGCTGTTGCTGTATGACTGCCCGCCTTTTGCTGGTGGACGACCACAACCTGTTTCGCACCGGGCTGCGCCTGATCGTGCAGGACCACCCCCGCGTGGGCACGATTGCCGAGGCGGGCTCGATTGCCGAAGCCTGCGCACTGCAACTGGCCGATGCCGACCTGGTGCTGCTGGACATCCAGCTGCCCGGCATGAGCGGCCTGGATGGGCTGCGCCTGTTGCGCCAGGCCTGCCCCCGGGCGCGCATCGTGCTGGTCTCGGCCAGCGTGGCGCCCGATGCGATCCATGAAGCGCGCGCCCGTGGCGCCGATGGTTTCCTGCCCAAATCCGCCAGCGCCGAAGACATCCTGGAGGCCATTTCGTGCGCCTTGTCGGGGCAGCCGTGTTTTCCGATCAACAGCGGCAACAGCGCCACCACGCGCGGGCCGGACACGCCGTCGCTGACCGCTCGCCAGCTCGACGTGCTGTCGCTGCTGTGCACCGGCAAGCCCAACAAGGTCATCGCACGCGACCTGGGCCTGAGCGAAAACACCGTGCGTGTGCACGTGGCGGCCATCTTTGCGCAGCTGGGCGTCAACAGTCGCAGCGCCGCCTTGCTGGCGGCCCAGCGCCTCGGCCTGTCCACCCCCCAGCTCCATGACTCCCTCTGAGGCCCTGCCGGTGCAGCCGGATGCCGCCCAGCCCCCCACCCGCTGGGGGTGGCCGGCGTGGGAGCGCGATGAGGTGCTGCGCGAGCAGGTGGCCCTGCTGCGGCACAACTTTCCGATGACGCTGCTCGCGTCGCTGGCCACCGCGCTCGGCACGTTGTGGGTCATGGCGCGGGTGGCCGAGCCCCAGGCCATCACGGTGTGGCTGGTGTCCCACGCACTCGTGGTGGCCGGGGTGTACCTCACGCTGCGCAGCATTGCGCCTTTCACCGACCCGGCGCAGCAGGCGGCGCGCAAACTGATCGCCTGCATGGCCGCCATGGGGCTGAGCTGGGGCAGCCTGGGGTATGTGGTGCTCTACTGGGGCACCCCTGAAAGTGTCATCTACGCCATCGGCATCATCAGCACGGTGTCGTCGGGCGCACTCGGGCTGGGGGCCCCGCTGTACCGCGCCTATGTCACCTACCTCACCTGTGCCATCGGCGGCGTGATGATGGCGGTGGCGCTGGCTGGCGGGCCTGTGATGTGGCCCGCGCTGTTTCTCACCGGTGTCTACTACGCGCTCACGGGCATGCAGGCGCGCACCGCCGACCGGGCCACACGGCGCAGCATTGCGCTCAAGCTGGAAAACGACCGGCTGGTGAGCCAGCTGCGCGCCGAATCGCAACGCGCCCTCGCGGCCCAGGAGGCCGCCGAGAAGGCCGACCGCGACAAATCCCGTTTCCTGGCCGCTGCCAGCCACGACCTGCGCCAGCCCTTGCACGCGATGGGCCTGTTCCTCGAATCGCTGCAGCGCAGCCCGCTCAACGACCACCAGCTCACCGTGCTAGGGCATGCCCATGCCGCCTCGGGCGCGGCGGCCGAGATGCTGACCACCCTGCTCGACTATTCGCGGCTGGAAGCCGGTGTGGTGAAGGTGCGGCCCGATGCCTTTGCCGTGCAGCCGCTGCTGACGGCGCTGGAGCAGGAGTTCGGCGTACAGGCCGACACGGCGGGGCTGGTGTACCGCACACGGGAGACTTCGGCAGCGGCCTTTGCCGACCGCTCGCTGGTCGGGCTGGTCATGCACAACTTCATCTCCAACGCGCTGCGCTACACGGCCAAAGGCGGTGTGCTGATTGCGTGCCGCACGCGCGGCAAGCGCCTGGCGCTGGAGGTCTGGGACACGGGGCCGGGCATCCCCCGGAGCCAGTGGGACAACATCTTCAAGGAGTTCCACCAGCTCGGAAACCCCGAGCGCGACCGCCGCAAAGGTCTGGGGCTGGGGCTGGCCATCGTGCAGCGACTTGCGCGCGAGATGAACACCTCGGTCGAGGTGCTGTCGCAGCCGGGGCGGGGTTCGGTGTTCCGGCTGTGGCTTGACCGCTGGCAGGGTGCACTGGAGGACGACACCGCGCCTGCGCCCGATACCGTCAGCCTCGTGGGCCTGAAGGTGCTGGCCATTGACGACGATGAGGCCGTGCGCCTCGGCATGCAATCGCTGCTGCACAGCTGGGGCTGCCAGTGCATCACCGCCGAGTCGAGCGCCGATGCGCTCGAATGCCTGGAAGACATCACACCCGACATCATCATCACGGACTTCCGCCTGCGCCACGAAGAGACCGGCAAGCAGGTGCTGCAGGCCCTGCGCGCCTACCTGGGCACCAGCGTGCCCGCCATCATCATGACGGGGGATACGTCACCCCAGCGCCTGCGCGATGCGCAGTCCACCTCGGCCCTGCTCCTGCACAAGCCGGTGTCCACCGGCCAGCTGCGCGATGCCATGGTGCAGCTCATCACCCAGCCGCAGCCCGTGCCACCGGACAGCATGCCGCAGGACGACGACGAGGGGACGGCTACAACCAGCGCCGCAGCATCCCCATGACCTGGTCAAACCGGGCGCCATAGGGAGGGTAGAACAGCGAGCCCATGGACCAGCGCGACTGCACCAGCACCGACTTCTGGTGGCAAAAACGCAGGAAGCCTTGCTCGCCGTGGTAGGCGCCCCAGCCGCTGTCGCCCACACCACCAAAGGGCAGGTTGTCGTGCGCAATGTGCATCAGCGTGTCGTTCACCGTCACGCCGCCGCTCACGGTGCGGCGCAGCACATCGTCGCGCACGGCCTCGCTCTGGCCAAACCAGTACAGCGCCAGCGGGCGCGGCCCGGCATTAATGTGGGCGATGGCATCGTCCAGCCGTTCGTAAGAGATCACGGGCAGGATGGGGCCAAAAATCTCTTCCTGCATGAGCTGCATCTGCGACGTAGCGCCAAACACCAGCGTGGGCAGCATCTGGCGGCTGGCGCCGTCGCCCAGGGTGCCCACCGTGTTCACAACGGGCTTGCCAGCAGCGGGGTCAATGGTCTGCACTTCGGCCCCCTGCGTCTGTGCCTGCTGCAGCATGGTGCGCAGGCGGGCGTGGTGGCGCGGCGTGATGATGGACGCGTAGTCAGCGTTGCCCTCGATGGTGGGGAACAGCCGCGCTACCGCGGCCCGGTAGGCCTGCGCAAACTCGCCCTCGCGGCCGCGCGGCAGCAGCACATAGTCGGGAGCAATGCAGGTTTGCCCCGCATTGAGCAGCTTGCCGTGCGCAATCTTGAGCGCCGCATCCGCCATGTCGCAGTGGCCGTCGATGATGCAGGGCGACTTGCCACCCAGCTCCAGCGTGGTGGGTGTCAGGTTCTGCGCCGCCGCTTGGGCCACCTTGCGGCCCACGGCGGTCGAGCCGGTAAACACCAGATGATCGAACGGCAGGGAGGCAAACAGGGCCGACAGGTTGGCATCGCCCTGCACCACACAGAACTCGTCGGGTGAAAAAAACTGGGCCACCAGCAACGCCAGCTGGGCCGAGGTGTGGGGTGTCAGCTCGCTGGGCTTGAGCATCACGCGGTTGCCCGCCGCCAGCGCCGTGATGGCGGGCGCCAGGGCCAGCTGCACTGGGTAGTTCCACGGGGCAATCACGCCCACAACGCCCAGCGGCTGGCGCTGGATGTGCGCACTGGCGGGCTGCAGGAAGATGGGCGTGCGAACCTTGCGGGGCTTCATCCACTTCGCCAGGTGACTCAGCGTATGCGACAGCAGAGTGCGCAGCACAAAGAAGTCGGCCACCTCGGTCAGGCGCGGAGAACGCATGCCAAAGTCGGCCTGCACGGCCGCTGCCAGCACCGGGCCATGCTCATTGAGCATCTTGGAGATGCGCAGCAGCCGCTCGCGGCGCACCAGCAGTGGCACATCCACATGCGCGCGGCTGGCCTGGCGTTGAAGATCGAAATGGGCGTGGATATCGGCGGGTGTCATGGTTGGATCATAGAAGACACCCCGACAGGCGCGTCACGAAAAAAACGGAGGTGACACCGGTGCAGGCTCCCTGTGGCTCCGCACTGGATGGGGCATGGTGCGGGGCAGTGCCCGGTCAGAAGCGCCCCTTCAGCGCACTTCGCGCGCCTCGACGTCCGTGACCTCAGCGGCGCCAGGCAGGATGCCACCTCGGCGCGATGCTGCGGTCTCTTCGCTGGCATCAGGCGCCGCTGGCGCGGCGCCACGGCGGCCCGAGGACCAGCGCTCGGTAGAGCGAAACACCGTGCTGAAGCCCGTGCGCGGGTCCATGCGCATGACCCACGGGGTCACGGGGCGGCCAGTCAGGCGAGCCCAGCCCGCCCGCAACGCCCAGACCAGCGCGAGCACCATCACCGCCACCAGCAGGCTGGCAAACAGCACCAAGCCCATGGCGACGACCACTACCCGAAGCAAAAGGCGCACAACGCCCGCAACAAAATCATTCAAACGTCACCTCTCCTTCACATCTGGGAAGAGGGAAAAAGGGGTTACCCCCTTTTCCCCTGGTCCCGATCAACCCTGCGGCGCGGCGCTGAACTGGAACACCCCCGGTTCCAGCACCGGGTTCACGCTCACTGCGATCACGCTCTTGGGAGGGAACTGTCCTTCCAAGAGCAGCTTGGACAGCGGGTTCTCAATGCGCTGCTGGATCGCCCGCTTGAGCGGCCGCGCACCAAACACCGGGTCGAACCCCACCTTGGCCAATTCTGCCAAGGCAGCATCGGACACCTGCAACTCCAAATCCATCTTCGCCAGCCGGGTTTGCAGCAGTTGCAGCTGGATCTTGGCGATCGAGGCAATGTGCTGCGCATCGAGCGCGTGGAACACCACGGTCTCGTCGATGCGGTTCAAAAACTCGGGCCGGAAGTGGTTCTTGAGCTCGCCCCACACCGCTTCCTTGATGTCGTCCGAGTCCTGTCCCACCATGGCCTGGATCAGGTGCGAGCCGATGTTGCTCGTCATCACGATCACCGTGTTCTTGAAGTCCACGGTGCGGCCCTGTCCGTCCGTCAGACGGCCATCGTCCAGCACCTGCAGCAGCACGTTGAACACATCTGGGTGGGCCTTTTCCACCTCGTCGAGCAGCAGCACGCTGTAGGGCTTGCGGCGTACGGCCTCGGTCAGGTAGCCACCCTCTTCATAGCCCACATAGCCGGGCGGCGCGCCGATCAGGCGGGCCACGGAGTGCTTCTCCATGAACTCGCTCATGTCGATGCGGATCAAGTGGTCCTCGCTGTCGAACAGAAAGCCCGCCAGCGCCTTGCACAGCTCGGTCTTGCCCACGCCCGTGGGGCCGAGGAACAGGAACGAGCCCGTGGGCCGGTTGGGATCGGACAGGCCCGAGCGCGAGCGGCGGATGGCGTTGGCCACCGCAGCAATCGCCTCTTGCTGGCCCACCACACGGTCGTGCAGCTTGGTCTCCATCTGCAAGAGCTTGTCCTTTTCGCCCTGCATCATCTTGGCCACGGGGATGCCCGTGGCACGACTCACCACCTCGGCGATTTCTTCGGCACCGACTTGTGTGCGGAGCAGGCGGCGCGCGGCAGGGGCGCCGTCCTTGCCCGCCTCTTGCGCCTGCGCTTCCTTCAGCTGCTTTTCCAGCTCGGGCAGCTTGCCGTATTGCAGCTCGGCCACCTTGTTGAAGTCGCCCTTGCGGGTGAATTCTTCGATTTGGAATTTGAGCTTGTCGATGGCCTCGCGCACATGCGCGCTGCCCTGCGCCTGGGCTTTTTCGGACTGCCAGATTTCGTCGTAATCGGCGATTTCCTTTTGCAGCTTGGTGATCTCTTCCTCAATGAGCGCAAAGCGTTTTTGCGAGGACTCATCCTTCTCGCGGCGCACCGCTTCGCGTTCGATCTGCAGCTGGATCAGGCGGCGGTCGAGCTTGTCCATCACCTCGGGCTTGGAGTCCATCTCGATCTTGATCTTGGACGCGGCCTCGTCGATCAGGTCGATCGCCTTGTCGGGCAGGAAGCGGTCGGTGATGTAGCGGTGGCTCAGCTCGGCCGCGGCCACGATCGCCGGGTCGGTGATGTCCACGCCATGGTGCACTTCGTACTTTTCCTGCAGGCCGCGCAGGATGGCAATGGTGGCTTCCACCGTGGGCTCGCCCACCAGGATCTTCTGGAAGCGGCGCTCCAGCGCAGCGTCCTTTTCGATGTATTTGCGGTACTCGTCCAGCGTGGTCGCGCCCACGCAATGCAGCTCGCCGCGCGCCAGGGCGGGCTTGAGCATGTTGCCCGCATCCATCGCGCCTTCGCCCTTGCCCGCGCCCACCATGGTGTGCAACTCGTCGATGAAGACGATGGTCTGGCCTTCGTCCTTGGCCAGCTCGTTCAGCACGCTTTTGAGGCGCTCTTCAAACTCGCCGCGGAACTTGGCGCCCGCGAGCAACGCAGCCATGTCGAGCGACAGCACGCGCTTGCCCTTGAGGCTCTCGGGCACCTCGCCCGCCACAATGCGCTGGGCCAGGCCTTCGACGATGGCGGTCTTGCCCACGCCGGGCTCGCCGATGAGCACGGGGTTGTTCTTGGTGCGGCGCTGCAGCACCTGGATGGCGCGGCGGATTTCATCGTCGCGCCCGATCACCGGGTCGAGCTTGCCAATGCGCGCGCGCTCGGTCAGGTCCAAACAGTATTTGGCCAGCGCGCCACGCTGGCCTTCGGCCTCGGCACTGTCCATCTTCTGTCCGCCGCGCACGGCCTCAATCGCAGCCTCCAGGCTCTTGCGCGTGAGGCCGTTGTCCTTGGCGATCTTGGCGGCTTCGCCCTTGCTATCGATCACGGCCAGCAAAAACAGCTCGCTGGCAATGAACTGGTCGCCGCGCTTGATGGCCTCTTTCTCCGTGGCTTGCAGCACGCGGCCCAGCTCGGGGCCGCCCTGCACCTGGTCGTTGCCCTGTACCTGGGGCAGACGCTTGACGGCGGCTTCCGCCGCTGCCAGCAGGCCGGGCACGTTGGCGCCCGCACGCTGCAGCAGCGCCTTGGGTCCGTCGTCCTGCTTGAGCATGGCCACGAGCATGTGCACAGGCTCGATGTAGGCGTGGTCGTTGCCCAGCGCAATGCTCTGTGCATCGCTCAGGGCTTCCTGGAACTTGGTGGTGAATTTGTCGAGACGCATGTGGATGTCCTCCGAATTGCGCTGCACTTGGGGCAAATCTTCCGGAATTTCAAGACGACGCCCCAGCGCAGGCCTTGCGCCAGATCAATCTTCGCCCAGGCGCCCTGATGCCTTGAACAGATTCATTTGATCACCGCCGGCTCAGACCGCCTGCGCCGAGCCCGCAAAGCAAAAAAGCGCAGGCGGAATACCGCCTGCGCTTTTTTTAGGGTCCGCGAGAAATTACTTGGCGGGAACGACGATCACGGTATCGCCCTTTTTGCCATCGGCTCCCGTATCGCCCGTGGCACCGGTAGCGCCAGTGGAACCCTTGGCACCGTCATAACCGGGAGCACCCGAGGAACCGGTGGCGCCAGTGGCACCCGTCTCGCCCGCAGGACCGGGAACGGCCACCGTGGCACCGGTCGAGCCGGTTGCGCCCGTAGCGCCAGCAGGGCCTGCCGGGCCCGGGACCACGACCACGGGGGCAGTAGCGGGAGGGGTCACAACCGTTTTCTCGCAAGCGGCAAGACCAAAAGTAACGATAAGTGCAGCGAGCAGCAGGGATTTTTTCATGGGAAGCCTTGTAGGAGATGAAGCGCACGCGATGATGAAACTGTGCGGAGAGTTTCTTTCTGGCTGCAACTGTGGCGTTCAACAGTCACTGCCAGCGGTAGCGCTAATTTATCGATGCCCCCCCTGCCGCCTTGTAGGACGGCCCGACGACTGCTTGTGGTTCCTGACGATGCCTCACCGCAACCCAGTGAGCCGACGAAGTCCTGGTGCAGATGAAACCTTCCATCCGCCCCATTCACAATCACTACAAAATTTATAGCTGCCAGCGCTTTACCAATAAGCGCTAGCAGCCAATTTTGCTCAAAATCTTGTTTGAGCCACCGCTCCAACAAACCGCGCAGACGTGCGTCGGCCGCTCCGCAACGCCAGCAGCCCCAGCAGCGCGGCCAGCCCACCCAGGCCCCATGTCGACAGGGTGGGGATGGCCGCCGGGCTGGGCGCCAGCAGCACGGGGACCACCGGGTCGTTGATGGTGCCGTCTTGCGCGCCAAAGCTGTTGTCGCCCCAGCCACCGTCCGTCACGTCGTAGGTCACGGTGTTGCCGCTGATCTGCAGGTTCACGGGGTCGTAGTAACGGCTGGACAAGGGGCTGTCGGGTGTGGGGCCGTACTTCTTCACCGTGAAGCCCGTGAGGTCTGGAAAGGTCACCGCCACACGCACCGTCTCACCCGGCTGGCAGTTGATGAGCCGCAGGCGGAACGCCCCGTGCGGCATAGTGGCGCCGGGGTACGGCGCCGGTGCCGCCACCGGGCCGGTGCCCGCCAGGTCCAGCTGGCAACCCGCGCTGCCATCCACCACGCCCACGTTGACCGGCCCCGACCCGGTGTTCGTGGGTGTGGGCAGGGTTTCAAAACGCGCCTGCACAGTGCAAGCGGCCGTCACCGCTGCCGTGGTGTAGGTGCTGCCCGCCAGCGTGCCGCCGCAGCCCGTGACGGCCGCAATGCGGTAGCCCGCAGCGGGCGTGACGGTGAAGGCGCCCGTTTGGCCTTCGGCCACGTTGACGGCCCCAGCCGGATTGATGCTGCCGCCCGCCCCCGCTGTGGCGGTGACCGTGTGCAGGGCGGGTTGACTCCGTTCCACGGTGACGGTGTAGGTGCGCCGGGCCACGCCGTTCTCAGCCACCACGTCCACCTGGATGACATTGGCACCGACCGCAAGCGGCAGCGGCGCAGTCACCATTCCGCTGGTCACCACCACACCGTTGACCGTGATGGACGCCCCGGCCTGCGCCGCCACCGGTGTCAGCGACAGCTGGGCCACCCCATGGGGCACCGTGGCGGTATACGCCGTCACGCCACCGGCAAATGCCGGGCTGAGCGCCACCTGCGACAACGCCAGCGACGCGAGCGCGGCATTGGGGGATGGCGAGGCATTCACCAGCACGGTGATGCCCCCCAGACCATTGGCGATGGCAATGTCCAACAGGCCGTCCCTGTTGAAGTCGGCAACCACCATCTGCTCGGGCGTGCCGCCCACAAACCGCAGGAGCGGCGCACCCAGCCCACCGGGGGCGCCCTGACCACGCACGATGGCAAGCTCGCCCGAAGCTGCGTCAGCGGCCACCACATCGGGCCCGCCATCGCCATCAAAGTCAGAGGCGGCAAGAACGCTGGCAGAGATTCCCGCGCCGTAGGTGTCGACCATGCTCAGCGCCTGCCCGGGCGCGGCAGCCAACGAGGCAATCTGCACTCCTGCGGAGGCAAACACCCCTGCCCGGCCCGTCTGGCTCCAACCGGCAATCGCGCTCAGGGCGCCTACGCCCGCCGGCACATAGACGGGATCGCCCGGATACGAGGCTGAGGACAGCGAGGTGCCCACGGTGCCCACGGACGTTGCGGCCACGATGTCGGCACGGCCGTCCTGGTCGACATCCAGCGGGGCAAACCCCTTCACGTCATCCCACGACGCCACATCCAACATTTCGATGGAGCCCTGCGGGCTCACGCCGACCCACTGGATGCCTTCGTAAACACCTGCCGTCTCTGGCGCCCACACGGCCGCGTACGCGGGGTAGCCAGCCCCCCGGAAATTGCCAATCACCACTGACCGCGGGGCCAGGCCGATGAAGGACCGCTGCCCGGCCACCGTGAAGGTGCCCCGGCCATTGCCGAGGAAGACCATGATCGTCTTGTCAACCTCGTTCACCACGGCCAGGTCCACATGCCCGTCCCCATTGAGATCGCCAGCAGCCACGGATCCCGCGCCCGCACCGGCATCAAGCCGGGTGCTGAATTCAAATCCACCAGCACCATCGCCACGCATGATCCAGACAGCATCATCGTCACGGTGCGTCACGGCGACGTCGGCGCGCCCGTCTTCATCAAAATCGGCGACGGCTATCGCCTGGGTGTAACGCTCTGGGATTCCGTAGGCACGTGCTGCAGCGAATCGGCCCGCGCCGTCTCCCCGCAGGTTGGCCAGGTAGCCACGCTGGTCGTCCAGTACGACGATGTCTGGATGCCCGTCGCCACTGAAGTCCGCCACTGCCGGGGGGCTGGCAGATTCGCCCACCGGGTATTCCAGCCCCTGGGCACTGAATCCGCCGCCGGCAAGGCCCGGCACAACCACCACCGTGCCGCTAAAGCGGGACAGCACCACGTCGGCCCGGCCATCGCCCGTACCGTCCACGATCTGCCCGCCGCTGAAGCGCCCAAAGGCAGGGCCCACCCCTCTGCGCGAAAAGCCACCCTGCCCATCTCCGAGCAGGAGGACAGGGCTGGCGGAGGTGTTCTGCACAAGTGCCAGGATGTCCAGGTGGCCGTCGCCATTGGCATCCCCTGCGGCCACAAACGGGACGTACTCGTCACCGGTCACGCGCTGGGCCGCCGCAAAACCGCCCGCGCCATTGCCCAGCAGCAAAAACACACCGTCGCCCGACCCCGCAACAATGTCCACATGACCGTCCTCGTTCCAGTCGCCCGAAACAACATGGCGCCCTGCAACACCCAAACCGATGTCAGTGCGGGGGCGACCGTCAAACCGCCCGTCACCATCACCCCACAAGACGGAGACGCCTTTTTGCGCCCCGGAAAAGACGGCAATGGCCAGGTCGAGCCGCCCGTCACCGTCGAAATCCGCCACTGTCAGATCGCGCGGATTGAGCCCCGCACCAAAAGTGACCGGAGCAGACAAACCACCGCTGCCATCCCCCAGGTGAATCGTGGCGGTTCCGTTGTTGAAGCTGGTCACGGCAACATCCAGATGCCCGTCACCATTGAAATCCGCCGCCGCCACGCCATAGGGAGCAGAGCCCACGCTGAATGCTCCCGCCTCGGAAAAACCTGCAACCCCGCCTGTGTTGAGCAGGATCTTGACGGTACTGCCCAGGCGATCCACCACCACGAGGTCGGGCCGGCCGTCTTCATTGAAGTCTCCCGTCGCCATCTCACTGGGAAGCCCACCCAGGCGCAAACTGGTCGCGGCCCCGAAAGCCAGATCAGCACGGGCCTGCCCAGAGACCGCCAGGCACAAACCGACGACGGCCAGGCTCAGCCTCCACGCGCGCCACAGCGCTCGTGCTACAGATTTCATGAAGAATTCCTCCCTGTTCAGGCCCTATCTGGGCAGGAGGCGATTCTCGAAATGGACGTGGCTGCGCACAAGTCCAAACATTGCATGGATGTGAATGACGTGCCCGGCAGGATGCGTATCCGCAACGCCGCAGGGCGCCCGCTGCAGCGACTGTCTAGGCGTTGTTCGCCACAATGCCCCAGCGCGCCAGCGCCGCGTCGTCAGACACGCGGGCATCCACCCAGCGCGCGCCCTGGGCGGTTTCTTCCTTCTTCCAGAACGGCGCCTGGGTCTTGAGGTAGTCCATCAAGAACTCGCAGGCCTGAAAACTCTGGCCCCGGTGGGCACTGGTCACCGCCACCAGCACGATCTGGTCGAGCGGCTGCAGCAGGCCCACGCGGTGGATCACGCGGGCGCCAAAAATATCGAAGCGCCGAAAGGCCTCGTCCAACATGGCTTCGATGGATTTTTCGGTCATGCCGGGGTAGTGCTCCAGCTCCATGGACGACACCTGGTCGCCCTCGTTGCGATCCCGCACTGTGCCCACAAAGCTGCACACTGCGCCGATGCCTTTGTTTTCGCGGCGCAGCGCAGCGACTTCGGTGGACAGGTCGAAGTCCTCGGTCTGGATGGAAACGCGGGGCAGGGTCATGGCAAAAAACTCTCTACGGGGCGTGTGGAAGTCAGACAAAAAGAGTCTTCAGGGCGAGCGGTGCAACCGGGGCGCGGCCAGCAGGGCACGCTCTTCTTCCACCACCTTGTTCAACTGCGCCAGTGCGGGCGACGGAGGCAACTGGGCCAGCAGGGTCTGCAGGCGCGTGACGTCACCGACGGTGGGCGCGACCTTGATCTGTGCGATGGCGGCGGGCAGGTTGCCGCCCCGGACCAGCGCCAGCACCTTGGCGGGCCATTCACTTTTGTTGCGTGCCATAAATAGGTCAAAAGGTTTGTCTGTACGATTCGCCCGCACTGTACCCGTACTTGCTCGCACCACAGCCACCCCTGCACCTTAAGCCCATGGCCACACAAACGATTCAGACCGCTCATTACAAGCTCTACCCGTCCCCGCGCAATACGGTCCGCAACGTGTTCGAGCACCAGGTGTTCGTGCCCCACCCCTACGCCCTCATCGACCTGGATGTGATGGAGCTGGCGGGCAAAACCACCCTGTTTGGCGCCTGCCGCCTGTCGGACATGAAAATGGGCCAGGTGGTGACCTTTGAGTTGGCGTCAGACCAGGCCAAGTTCGAGCGCCTGTTCACGCCGGACTGAATCAGCAACCCTGCACCGCAACACGCCCCATGGACCTGCAAGAATCCTTCGAGGCGCTCGACTCCCGAGCCCCGGACACCTATGCCCAGGCCGTAGAGGCCTATTGCGACGGCATTTTGCGGCTGCACTGGAACGAGCGCCTCATCAACAAGATCTTTGGCCGGGCACTCCAGTCGCATGCGGCGGGGCGGCTGGTGGTGCAGCACTACCAATGGCAATTGCGGGGGGCCCCCCGGCCCACACTGGCACTGCTGCAGCGGCGCATGCCCGGGGGCGCGCGCACGCTGGCCACGTTCTTTGCAGTGCTGCGCCTTGCCGGTATGGTGGCGGTGGACATTGACCCCGACGACCGCCGGGTGCGCTACCTGGTGCCCACCCCCCGGCTGCTGGACGGCCTGCGCACCTGGGTGCGGCACCACCTGCACTGCGCTGAGGCCCTGGGCGCCCTGCCCCCAGGCCATGCACAGCGGCTGGACAGCGATACGGACTACTTTGCCGCCTTTCTGGCCGGGGCCGACCACATCCTGGATCGCCTGGCCGAAACCCGGGGCCGGTTTGGCGGCTGGGACTGGTTTGACCAGCGAGACGGCGGTGGCCGTATTGCCATGCTGCTGTTGCGCGAACACTGCCGGGTGCACCGCCCTGGAGAAGAAGGGTCCACGCCGTTTCCCCTGCGGGCCAGCGAGCTTGCGCAGCGCCTGGGTTTTTCGCACTCGCATGTGCGCAACCTGGTCAATGAAGCCACAGCGCAGGGCCACCTCACCCAGGACGCGCCCCGGGGCCTCGTCGCGCTCACACCCCGCTTTCAGGCGGAGCTGCAAATCTGGCTGCAGCACCTGCTGGGCTGGTTTGCAGAGACAGCGGCCATGGCGCAGCACCACCTGCAAGCCCGCTCACAAGCACCCACGCACAATAAGGCCGCTGGTGTGCACAACCCCTGACTGCACCGCTCTGGCGGGCTTTTTAACTGCCCCCGAACCGCGCCCACCACCCAACAAGCCATGTACGACGACAACCAGATCCACGTGCCGCCCTCCTTCATGGCGGTGTACACCGACACCCGAGGGCGCCTGACGGAAAAGGCGGACGGCGTGCGCGCCCGCTACGAACTGTGCGAAGACCTGGCAGGCCACCTGGTGGAGCACGCGCAGACGCTGTACCACGTGCAGGCGCCTTCCGAGACCGAGATCCTGCAGCGCATCCACGCGGGGCTGTGCACGGCCGAATCTGGCGTGGCGGTGGCCGAAGCGACATGGATCGTCACCCGGCTGGCCGAGCTGCTGGTGTGGCAATGCCCCGTGCTGGTTCCGCCGCAGCCTGAATCTGCAGCCGACGCGGCCCAGCCACCGCAGGCAGGCTGACCAACTTTGGGACACGGTGGGCGCTTGGCTATACTGCGGCCCATGTCCACGCACACCCCCTTTGCCATGACCGCCGCACTTGCGGTGGCGTTGCAGTGCGTGGGCAAAACCAAAAAACCAGAGCTCATCTGACCGGAGCTGTGGTTCCGTCCGGATGAGCGACGGAACCACCTGGTAGAGAAATTTCCTTTTCTCTTTTCACTCCCCGGCATTCCGCGCGCGCTCCCTCCGGACGGTTCTTCCCCTGGTCGAACCCTAAAAGGACGCTTCGCATGTCTGCCACCGATACCGCTACCTCCCACCAGCCGCTGTTCAGCGGGCTCTGGATCGCCTTGGTCACACCGTTCAAGGACGGCGCCGTGGACCACCCGGCCCTTGCCGCCCTCACCACCCGGCTGCGTGCCGACGGCGTTGCGGGCTTCGTTGCCTGCGGCTCGACCGGTGAGGCCGCAGCCCTCGACAAGGCCGAGCAACTGCAGGTACTGGAGACCGTGCTCAGCGCCGCCCAGGGTTTGCCCGTGGTGATGGGCGTATCGGGCTACCACCAGGGCCAGGTGCTGGAACAGGTGCGGACCCTTGCACACTACCCGGTTGCAGGTCTGCTGGTGTCCGCCCCGCACTACATCCGCCCCTCGCAGGAGGGCCTGCTGCACTGGTTCCGCACCCTGGCCGACGCCAGCGCGGTGCCCCTGCTGATCTACGACATTCCGTACCGCACGGGCGCCACGCTCACCACCGAGACGCTACTGGCGCTGGCGGCGCATCCGCGCATAGAGGCCATCAAGGACTGTGGCGGCAACACGGCCAAGACGCAGGCCCTGATCGCCGATGGACGGCTGCAGGTGCTGACCGGTGAAGACGCGCAGATCTTCCATACGCTGGCCCTCGGCGGTGCAGGCGCCATCTCTGCCTGTGCACACTGGCAGACGCCGCGTTTTGTGGAGTTGATGGCATTGCTGCGCCTGGGCGACCTGCCTGCAGCCCGCCACTTGTGGCAGGCCTTGCAACCCTGGGTGGAAGCGTGTTTTGCAGAGCCCAACCCTGCCCCGCTCAAGGCCATGCTGGCGCATGCAGGGTGGATGCGCAGCGAACTGCGCGCGCCGATGATGCCGGCCTCGGAGGCGCTGCAGGATCGTTTGAAGGCGCTTTGAGGTGACGTGCCAGAGCGCGCGAGAGCGCCCCGGCTAACCGCCCGTCACAGGCGGGAAAAACGCCACCTCAGCCCCATCGGCCAGGGTGGCGGACTCATCGCTCAAGGTCTGGTTGAGCGCCATGCGCACGGCCCGGCCCCGCGCCAGGCTGCTGGCATGGGCGCCACCGCGTGCGATGAGTTCATCGCGCAGGGCACCCAGCGTGGTGGCAGCGGTATCGACCGCCTCGCTGCCTTGCCCAATGGCCTCGCGGATGGAGGCAAAGTAGCGCACGGTGACCGTCATGACAAAAGCTCCGAAAAGGCAATGAACCGCACCGTGTCGCCGGATGCAATCGTCTGGCCCGCCGGGTTGTCCACCACACCATCACCCCAGGCGGCCGAAGTGAGCACGCCCGAACTCTGGTTGTGAAACAGATCCAGCCCACCTGCCGCATTGTGGCGCACGCGCAGAAACTCGCGGCGTTTATCGGCCTTGGGCCAGGCAAAATCAGCGCGAGCAGCTATGGGTTGAGGAGCAACGTCCACCACACCCTGCAGCCGCAGCACAAACGGGCGCACCAGCAGCGCAAAGGTCAGAAAGCTCGACACCGGGTTGCCGGGCAGGCCCATGAAGTGGGCGGCGCCACCGTCACGCGGGATCTGGCCATAGGCAAACGGCTTGCCGGGCTTCATGGCGATCTGCCACAGGTCGAGCGTGCCCAGCGACTCGACGGCGGGCTTGATGTGGTCTTCCTCGCCCACGCTCACGCCGCCGCTGGTGAGGATGAGATCGTGCGCTGCGCTCGCGCTGCGCAGGGCGTCGATGGTCGCGTCGCGCCGGTCGGGCACGATGCCAAAGTCCGTCACCTCGCAGCCCAGGCGCAGCAGCATGGCGCGCAGGAAGAAGCGGTTGCTGTTGTAAATGGCACCAGGGCGCATTTGCTCAGGCGGCACCTCGCCGGGCATGACCAGTTCATCGCCCGTGGAGAACAGCGCCACGCGGGGGCGGCAGGCCACCTGCAGTTCGTGCAAGCCGATGCTGGCGGCCAGGCCCAGCTCGGCCGGGGTCAGGCGTGTGCCGGCCGACAGCACCACGGCACCACGGGTGATGTCCTCGCCCGCGCGGCGGATCCACTGGCCCTGTGGGGGCACGGCGTTGATGCGCACCAGGCCCAGGCCGTCGCCCGTGGCGAGGGCTTCGCAGTCTTCCTGCATCAAGATGGCATCCGCCCCCTCGGGCACTGGCGCGCCGGTGAAGATGCGAGCGGCGGTGCCCGGCAAGAGCGGATCACCCGCGCTGCCCGCAGCAATGCGCTGCGAAACAGGCAAGGTGATCGGCAGCGCCACACCCACGGCCGCCACATCGGCGCAGCGCACGGCGTAGCCGTCCATGGAGCTGTTGTCCTGCGGCGGCACCTGCAGGGCCGAAACACAGTTTTGCGCCAGCACGCGGCCGTCCGCGTCAAACGTGGTAACCGTCTCAGCCTCTGGCAACGGCGTGGCCTTGGCCAACAGGTCGGCCAGGGCCTCGTCGAGCGGCTTCAGGGGCTTCATTGGGGGGCGCATGGCACCAGGCCTCCGTGCAGATCCCAGTTGTACTCAAAGCGGTGTTCGTATTGGAGCAGCCAGTCCACCACCTGCGCCGGGCTGTTGAGGTCCAGCAGGGGCAACTGTGTGGGCACAGGCAGGCCCTGCGGTGCATCGGTGGCCACGGCGACCACAAAATCGTCTTCGGGGTAGCGCACGGGCTTGGCCACCTGGCCGGGTTCGGGGGCACGCCAGACCTCGATCTTGAGCAGGTCGCTGTCCTTGAAGCCCTCCACCAGCACCCAGTCCACGCCCTGGTACAGCTCGGCCAGCAGGTGGTGCACGCTGAGCGTGGCGGGCTGCTCGAACTCGCGCACCAGCATCAGGCGCTTGTCCGATGCCGCGACCACCTCGAAGGCCCCTGCCTCGCGGTGGCGGTAGGTGTCCTTGCCCGGGTGGTCGATGTCGAAACTATGGTGGGCATGTTTGACCACCGACACGCGCAACCCCCGCAGCCGCAGCTCGGGGATCAACTGCTCGACCAGCGTGGTCTTGCCACTGCCGGAAAAACCGGCAAAACCGACAACCTTCATCCACTGCTCCTTGGTTAGCTATTTTATTTATAGCTGCTAACGCTTACCAGACAAGCGCCAGGGGCATTTTTAGTTCAAACCCAGTATCCTGAGCCGCTCCCGCATCCGCAGCGACAGAGCGGCTACGGATTGCCCACCCTAGAGGGCGGGCGTGCAATGGCGCTCGATGTATTGCTTGACCAACTGCACGTTGGCCGGCATCACCTGCACGCGCTTGGGCAGGTCTTCGATGCCCGCGAACTTGGCGGGCCGCTCGGGCGCATGGCCCAGGGCTTCGACGATGGTCTCGGCAAACTTGATGGGCAGCGCGGTCTCCAGCACGATCATGGGCACCTTGGGGTCCTGGTGGTGTTCGCGCGCCACCTTCACGCCGTCGGCCGTGTGGGTGTCGATGGTGACGCCGTGGCGCTCGAAGTTGTCCTTGATGGTGGCCAGGCGGTCGGCGTGCGTGCTCTTGCCGCTTTCAAAACCGTATTTGGTGGCGGCATCGGCAAACAGCGGTTCGGCGCTCAAGTCGAACCTGCCATAGGCGGGCAGCGCTTTGGCAAACAGCGCGTTCGTGCGCTGGCCGTTGCGGCCCAGCAGGTCAAAGATGAACCGCTCGAAGTTGCTGGCCTTGCTGATGTCCATCGAGGGGCTCGATGTCTCGTGCGTGTCGGCAGCCGCGCGCACGCGGTAGGCGCCAGTGCGGAAGAACTCGTCGAGCACGTCGTTCTCGTTCGTGGCCACCACCAGCTTGTCAATGGGCAGGCCCATCATGCGCGCCACATGGCCTGCACACACGTTGCCAAAGTTGCCGCTGGGCACCGTGAAGCTGACCTTCTGGTCGTTGGTCTCGGTGGCCTGGATGTAGCCCGCGAAGTAGTACACCACCTGCGCCAGCAGGCGCGCCCAGTTGATGGAGTTGACGGTGCCAATCTTGTACTTGCGCTTGAAGGCCAGGTCGTTGCTGACGGCCTTGACGATGTCCTGGCAGTCGTCGAACACGCCTTCGATGGCGATGTTGTGGATGTTCTCGTCCTGCAGGCTGAACATTTGCGCCTGCTGGAACGCGCTCATTCGGCCGTGCGGGCTGGTCATGAAGACGCGCACGCCCTTTTTGCCGCGCATGGCGTACTCGGCCGCGCTGCCGGTGTCGCCGCTGGTGGCGCCCAGGATGTTGAGTTCTTCACCGCGGCGGTTCAGTTCGTATTCGAACAGGTTGCCCAGCAATTGCATCGCCATGTCCTTGAAGGCCAGCGTGGGGCCGTTGGACAGGGCTTCGAGCCACAGGCCGTCTTCGAGGTGGCGCAGGGGCACGATCTCGCCCGTGCCAAACACCTCGGCGGTGTACGTCTTGGCGCACAGGGCCTTCAGATCAGCGGCGGGGATGTCATCGATGTAGAGCGACAGGATCTGGAACGCCAGCTCGGCGTAGCCTTGCTCGTGGTAAGCCTTGCGCAGCTTTGTCAGCATCGCGTCGCTGACCTGCGGGTAGTGCTCGGGCAGGTACAGGCCGCCATCGGGCGCCAGGCCTTCGAGCAGGATGTCGCAGAAATGCTTGCGGTCGGCGTGGCCGCGTGTGGAGATGTACAGCATCAGTTCAGTTCCTCCTTGCGGATGCGCGTGATGGGCGCCAGCACCGTGGGCAGGGCCTGCATCTGGGCGATCACGGCGTCCATGGTGCCTTCGCGGGTGTCGTGGGTCAGGATGATCAGGTCCGTTTGCGTAGATCCTTCACCACCGACTTCGTCAGCCTCACGCTGCAATACTGCGTCGATGCTCACACCGGCCTCGGCCAACAGGCCGGTGACCTTGGCCAGCACACCGGCCTGGTCGGCCACGCGCAGGCGCAGGTAGTAGCTGGTGACAACTTCGCTCATGGGCAGCACGGGCAGCGTGTCCATGGCATCGGCCAGCGTGTTGGCCTGGAAGGCCAGGTGCGGCACGCGGTGCTCAGGGTCGGCCGTGTGCAGGCGCGCAATGTCCACCAGGTCGGCAATCACGGCGCTGGCGGTGGGCTCGCTGCCCGCGCCCTTGCCGTAGTAAAGCGTAGTGCCCACGGCATCGCCCTGCACCACCACGGCGTTCATGGCGCCTTCGACGTTGGCGATCAGGCGCTTGGAGGGCACGAGGCTCGGGTGAACGCGCAGTTCGATACCTTTGTCGGCGCGCTTCGTGATGCCCAGCAGCTTGATGCGGTAGCCCAGTTGCTCGGCGTACTTGATGTCGGCCGCGCCGAGCTTGGTGATGCCTTCGACATAGGCCTTGTCAAACTGCACGGGGATGCCGAACGCAATGGCACTCATCAGCGTGACCTTGTGCGCGGCGTCCACGCCTTCGATGTCGAAGGTGGGGTCGGCCTCGGCGTAGCCCAGGCGCTGTGCTTCCTTGAGCACCACATCAAAGTCCAGCCCCTTGCTGCGCATCTCGGACAGGATGAAATTGGTAGTGCCGTTGATGATGCCGGCGATCCACTGGATGCGGTTGGCGGTGAGGCCTTCGCGCAGCGCCTTGATGATGGGGATGCCCCCCGCCACGGCCGCCTCAAAGGCCACCATCACGCCCTTGGCCGATGCAGCCGCGAAGATCTCGGTGCCGTGCACGGCCAGCAGCGCCTTGTTGGCGGTGACCACATGCTTGCCAGCGGCGATGGCTTCGAGCACCAGCGCGCGGGCAATGCCATAGCCACCAATCAGCTCGATGACGATGTCGATGTCGGGGTTGGCAATGATGGCGCGGGCGTCGTTGACGACCTGGATGTCAGCACCCACTACCGCCTTGGCGCGCTCCACGTCCAGATCGGCCACCATGGTGATCTCAATGCCACGGCCAGCGCGGCGGCTGATCTCGTCCTGGTTGCGCGCGAGCACGTTGAACACGCCGCTGCCGACGGTGCCGATGCCCAGAAGGCCTACTTGGATGGGTTTCATGGGATTTTTATCAGTCAAAATGGGCTCTGGCGCTTATCCATAAAGCGCTAGCAGCTATGAAAAAATGAGTTTCTGCACCGCTCAACGTGCAAGTTACGCAGCCGCCGCCATTTGCACGCGCTTGCGGTATTGCTCCAGGAAGCGCGCCACGCGGCCAATCGCGTCGCGCAGATCGTCTTCGTGTGGCAGGAACACGATGCGGAAATGGTCCGGCGCCGCCCAGTTGAAGCCTGTGCCCTGCACCAGCATGACCTTGGTCTCCTGCAGCAGCTCCAGGAAGAACTGCTGGTCGTCCTCGATGGGATACACGGCAGGGTCGAGGCGCGGAAACATGTAGAGCGCCGCCTGGGGCTTCACGCAGGTCACGCCCGGGATGGCCGTGATCAGCTCGTACGCCAGATCACGCTGCTTGCGCAGGCGGCCGCCCTCGCCTACCAGCTCATTGATGCTCTGGTAGCCACCCAGCGCCGTCTGCACCGCCCACTGGCCGGGCACGTTGGCGCACAGGCGCATGTTCGAGAGCATGTTCAGGCCCTCGATGTAGTCCTTGGCGGGCTTCTTGTCGCCCGACACCACCATCCAGCCCGCGCGGTAGCCACACGAGCGGTAGCTCTTGGACAGCGAATTGAAGGTGAGTGTGAGCACATCCTCGCTCAGCGAGCCAATGGCCGTGTGCTTGGCGCCGTCGTACAGCACCTTGTCATACACCTCGTCGGCAAAGATGACCAGGCCATGCTCGCGTGCAATGGCGACGATGCCCTTGAGCAATTCGTCCGAATACAGCGCGCCCGTCGGGTTGTTGGGGTTGATGACCACGATTCCCTTGGTGCGGGGCGTGATCTTGGCGCGGATATCCTGAAGGTTGGGCATCCAGCCGTTGGCTTCATCGCACACATAGTGCACGGGCGTGCCGCCCGACAGGCTGGCGGCGGCGGTCCACAGGGGGTAGTCGGGCGAAGGCAGCAGCAGCTCGTCGCCGTTGTCCAGCAGCGCATTGGTGGCCATCACGATCAGCTCGCTGGCGCCGTTGCCCAGGTAGATGTCGTCCAGCATCACACCCTTGATGCCCTGTTTTTGGGTCTCGTGCATGACGGCCTTGCGCGCCGCAAAGATACCCTTGCTGTCCGAGTAACCCGCCGAATTGGGCAGGTTGCGGATCATGTCCAGCTGAATCTCTTCCGGCGCATCAAAACCGAACACCGCCAGGTTGCCGATGTTGAGCTTGATGATCTTGTGGCCGTCTTCCTCCATCTGCTTGGCCGCGTCCATGATGGGCCCCCGGATGTCATAGCAGACGTTGGCGAGCTTGGCGGATTTTTGGACGGTTTTCATGCGCTGACGGTGGTGCAGTGGGGTCAGGTGGCGGCCAGAGCGGCTGGCACCTTGGCGAAACCTATAATTTGACCACAGATCACAAGCGCGCCCAGGCCCTGCGCCGGGCCTACCCGCAGCGCCACCGCCTGCAACCGACGCCAACACCCATGAAATTCCAGCCCGACCGCTCGAACGCACAAACCATCAGCGGCTACGGCCCCGGCTGGATCGGCGTGGATGCCGAGAAGATCACGCACAGCGTCATCATCGGCTCGTCGGGGCTGCGCCAGGCCTGGCCCTGCACGCGCTTTGAAGACCTGACCCCCGAACATTTCGCGCAATTGGCAGCCCTGGAGACAGAGCTCGTCATTTTTGGCAGCGGCACACGCAACCGGTTCCCGCCACCGGCGTGGCTGGCGCCGCTCATCGCCCGCCGGTTGGGGCTGGAAACCATGGACACCCCTGCCGCCTGCCGCACGTACAACATCCTGGCCAGTGAAGGGCGCAACGTGGTGGCAGCACTGATTCTGGAAGCCTGAGCTGCAGGCCCGCAACCGCCGCGGCAAGCTGCAAATCCGGCGCTTGCACCTATGCAAGGCCTTGCCTAAATGCCCGCCACTGCGGGCCGGACACACTGTCTTACATTTGGCCGAAGAGTGAATTCGGGGTAAAATCGCCGGTTGCGGTCGGGGGCACCACCAAGAGCAATAACACACTAGCTCCCCCGGCTTACCAACGACTACATCCTGAGAGATTGAAGTGATATGGCGATCGTTGTCAACAAACCCCTCCCTGAATTTGAAGCCAACGCTACCGGTGGACTCAAGGTCTCCAACACCTCCCACCTTGGCCAAATTCTGGTTCTCTACTTCTATCCCAAGGACAACACGCCTGGCTGCACCACGGAGGCCATGCAGTTTCGCGACAAGTACAAGGACTTCGTGAAGGCAGGCGCTGCCGTTTTCGGCGTGTCCCGCGACAACATGAAGTCGCACGACGAATTCAAGGAAAAGCTGGAACTGCCCTTCGAACTCATCGCCGACACCGAAGAAAAGATGTGCCACATGTTCGGCGTGGTCAAGAACAAGATCATGTACGGCAAGAAGGTCAAGGGCATTGAGCGCAGCACCTTCCTGATCGGCCCCGATGGCCTGCTGGTGCAAGAGTGGCGCGGCCTCAAGGTTCCCGGCCACGTGGACGAGGTCCTGAAAGCCGTCAAATCCATCAAGGCCCTGAAAAAGGCCGCCTGATCTGCACATTGGGGCATCGGCGCGACACCCCGCTTGTTTTGCCCAGGCAAGACATCCGGAGTAGGCATAATGGTTTTATGCCCCTGGTTATCGCAACGTTTGCCCTCCTCCAAAAAGCCGCCTTGGCCTCCAGGCGGCTTTTTGCTTTCTGACCCACCCGTTACCCCTTTACCGACCGAGGCCCTGCCACCATGCCCCTGCCCCCCGCCCCCAGCCGGCGCGCTGCACTCCTCGCGCCAGAAGCCTTTGAAGTCGCAGCCCGCCCCCGCGTAGCTACCACCTCGGCCAACGAAGCCGTTGCTACGCCCCAGCGCACCACCACCGCTACAGCCCCCACCCGCGCCGGACGCAAGGCAGACAGCGTGGCCTCGTCGCTGGCAGCGCCTGACACAGCTCCATTGGTCCAGATTGAGACCCGAGCACGTACACCTCAACCCTCCGCCGCCCCCGTGGCCCGCAGCACCGGCACGCGCAAGGCACGCAGCACCGGCACACCTGCCGCCGTCACCGCCAGCGCCGCCCCGGCCACGGCGACCACCACACGCACCCGCAAATCCGCACCGCAAGGCCCGACCAAGCTCTTTGTGCTGGACACCAACGTGCTCCTGCATGACCCAACCAGCCTCTTCCGCTTTGAAGAGCACGACATCTTCCTGCCGATGATCGTGCTGGAAGAACTGGACGGCCACAAGAAGGGCATGACCGAAGTGGCCCGCAACGGCCGCCAGGCCAGCCGCACGCTGGATGCCCTGGCTGCCGCCCAGGGCGCCGACATGGCCAAGGGCCTCAAGCTTGACTCCACCGGCCAGCGTGCTGCGGGCGGCCACCTGTTCTTCCAGACGGTGCCACTGGACTACAGCCTGCCCACCAGCCTGCCCCCGGGCAAAGCCGACAACCAGATCCTGGGCGTGGTCGAAGCCCTGCGCAAGCTGCACGCACCGCGCGAAGTGGTGCTGGTCTCCAAAGACATCAACATGCGCGTCAAAGCCCGCGCGCTGGGCCTGACTGCCGAGGACTACCAGAACGACAAGACGCTGGAAGATGGCGACCTGCTCTACGCTGGCGTGCTGGCCCTGCCCCCCGACTTCTGGGCCAAGAGCGGCAAGAACGTGGAAAGCTGGCAAAGCGGCGCCCACACCTATTACCGCATTGGCGGCCCCATCGTGCCGCAGCTGATGATCAATCAGTTCGTGTACTTCGAAGCCCCCGGCGAGCCCAGCCTGTTTGCGCGCGTGAGCGAAATCCGCGAGAAAACAGCGGTACTGCAGACCCTGAAGGATTACGGTTCGGCCAAAAATGCCGTGTGGGGCGTGACCACGCGCAACCGTGAACAGAACTACGCCATGAACCTGCTCATGGACCCCGAGATCGACTTCGTGACCCTGACCGGCACGGCCGGCACCGGCAAGACCCTGCTCGCCCTGGCTGCAGGCCTGACCCAGGTGCTGGACGATCGCCGCTACACCGAGATCATCATGACCCGCGCCACGGTGAGCGTGGGCGAGGACATCGGCTTTTTGCCCGGCACCGAAGAAGAAAAGATGGGCCCCTGGATGGGCGCGCTGGACGACAACCTGGAGTTTTTGGCCAAGGGCGACGGCGGCAATGCTGGCGAGTGGGGCCGCGCTGCCACCAACGAGCTGATCCGCAGCCGCATCAAGATCAAGAGCATGAACTTCATGCGCGGGCGCACCTTCCTGAACAAGTACGTGATCATCGATGAGGCGCAGAACCTGACGCCCAAGCAAATGAAGACGCTGATCACCCGCGCCGGTCCCGGCACCAAGATCATCTGCATGGGCAACCTCGCGCAGATCGACACGCCGTACCTGACCGAAGGGTCATCCGGGCTTACCTACGCCGTGGACCGTTTCAAGGGCTGGCCGCACAGCGGGCACATCACGCTGGCGCGCGGCGAACGCTCGCGCTTGGCAGATTTCGCCAGCGAGGTGCTCTGAGTTGGCTGCAGGCTGGGTTGCAGCACTGAAGCTGGTGCCCTGGGGCGACGTCATCGAGGCAACGCCCCAGATTCTCCAGGCGGCCAAGAAGCTGCTGGGCACCACCCGAAAAGGGAACGCTGAAGCTGCTGCGGGAGCACTCGAAGGCGCTGGGGTCGAACCCGACATTCCCGTGGCCTTGCAGCTGGAACATCTGCGCGACCGGGTGGCAATGCTGGAGCAGGAGCAACAGGAATCCGCCGTGCTGATCCAGTCACTGGCCGAACAGAATGCCCAGGTGGTGCAGGCGGTAGAAGTGCTGCGCCAACGCCAGCAACGGCTCACTGTGGCTGTGGGTGTTCTTGCAGTGGGATGTGCGGGTTTGCTGGTGTGGGGGCTGCGACCGTAACGGAACTCCGACCAACACCATCTACCCCGAACAAAAACCCCTAATTTGATAGCTACTTGCGCTTACCCAATAAGCGCTAGTGGCTATTTTTATTAGAAATCGTCGCCCGAACCCATGGCCAGGTTCTCGAAGCGCGTCTGGTTCTTCTGGAAGAACAGCTTCACGGTACCCGTGGGGCCGTTCCGCTGCTTGCCGATGATAACCTCGGCCACGTTGGGCTCCTTGGAGTCCTTGTTGTAGTAGTCGTCGCGGTAGATGAACATGATGATGTCGGCATCCTGCTCGATGGCGCCCGACTCGCGCAGGTCGGACATCATGGGGCGCTTGTCGGTACGTTGTTCCACCGAGCGGTTGAGCTGCGACAGCGCGATCACCGGGCACTGCAGCTCCTTGGCCAGCATCTTGAGGCCCCGGGAAATTTCACCCAGCTCGGTCGCCCGGTTGTCCGAACTGGCCGCCGAACCAGAGCCGCTCATCAGCTGCAAATAGTCGACCACGATCAGGCCCAGCTTGCCGCACTGGCGCGCCAGGCGCCGCGCGTTGGCGCGCAATTCGCCGGGTGTGAGGCCCGGGGTTTCATCAATGTGCAGCGAGACGGTGCGCAGTTTTTCAATCGCCTCGGTCAGGCGCGGCCACTCATCATCGGTGAGCTTGCCGGTGCGCAGATTGCCCTGGTTCACCCGGCCAATCGAACCCACGATACGCACCGCCAGCTGGGCGGCGCCCATTTCCATCGAGAAGATGGCGACCGGCAGGCCCTCATTGAGCGCCACGTGCTCGGCAATGTTCACCGCGAACGAGGTCTTGCCCATGGAGGGGCGCGCTGCCAGCACCACCATGTCGCCCGCTTGCAGCCCACTGGTCATGCGGTCCAGGTCTGCAAACCCGGTGGGCACACCCGTCACATCCACAGGGTTGTCTGCCATCTCCTGCACGCGATCGAGCAGGTCGATCACCAGCGTATCCAGCGACTGGAAACCTTGCTTGGTGCGCGAGCCTTCCTCGCCAATAGCAAAAATCTTGGACTCGGCCTCGTCCAGAATCCGTTCGACCGTCTTGCCTTGCGGGTTGAACGCATTGGTGGAAATTTCGTCGCTGGCCGTGACCAGCTTGCGCAGGATGGCACGCTCGCGCACGATTTCCGCATAGCGGCGGATGTTGCTGGCGCTGGGCACGTATTGCGCCAGATTGTTCAGATAAGCCAGCCCACCCATCTCTTGCACCTTGCCCTGGTTCTGCAGGTGCTCGAACACGGTGATCACGTCGGCCGGCTTGCTGGCGTTGATCAGTGCGCCGATGGCCGAGTAGATCATCTGGTGCTCATGGCGGTAGAAATGGCTTTCTACCAGCAGGTCGCCCACGCGGTCCCAGGCGTTGTTGTCCAGCAGCAACCCGCCCAGCACGCTGGACTCCGCTTCTATCGAGTGCGGCGGCACGCGCAACTGGGCGATTTCACGGTCGGGCACCGGCGTGAAGCCATCGTCAAGGGGCGGAAAAACAGCAGACATGGAATCCTCGGAGCTAACCCGGCATGCTAGCGCCCGTGCGGCGCGCCGTCATGGCACAAGTCTGTGGATAAAGTTGGGGCAACCAGTGGGTAACCATGTACAACCCAGAGCCGCACAAAAACAAAAGCCGCCCGAAGGCGGCTTTGCGTGAAACACCGAAGTGAATCTCAGGCGGTTTCGCCGTAGACCGACACGGTCACGTCCACCACCACATCGGTGTGCAGAGCCACACTGACAGTGCTTTCGCTCACAACCTTGATCGGGCCGTTGGGCAGGCGGATTTGCGACTTGGCAACCTTGTAGCCTTGCTTGCTCAGCTCTTCGGCGATGTCGTGGTTGGTCACGGAACCAAACAGACGACCGTCCACGCCAGCCTTTTGCGTCAGCTTGACGGTGGTGCCAGCCAGCTTTTCGCCTTGGGCTTGAGCTTCTGCCAGCTTGGCAGCTGCGGCCTTTTCGAGTTCAGCGCGCTTGGCCTCGAACTCTGCCTTGGCGGCTTCCGTGGCGCGACGGGCGCGGCCAGCGGGGATCAGGAAGTTGCGGGCGTAGCCGTCTTTGACCTTGACGATTTCACCGAGGTTGCCGAGGTTCACAACCTTGTCGAGCAGGATGATTTGCATGGGTTGTGCTCCTTAGATCTTGTGCTGGTCGCTGTAAGGCACCAGGGCCAGGAAGCGGGCGCGCTTGATGGCGGTGTTCAGCTGACGCTGGAAGATGGCGCGCGTGCCGGTCAGGCGTGCGGGGATGATCTTGCCGTTTTCGGCGATGAAGTCGCGCAGCGTATCGACATCCTTGTAGTCGATTTCTTCAACACCGGTCACCGTGAAGCGGCAAAAGCGCTTGCGCTTGAACAGCAGGGACTGGGTGTTGCGCTTTGGGCGCTTGTCTTTGTTGAACTTCTTGAACGTGGCCATTGCGGACCCCTTGAAAATTAATTTTGTTGAATATCCTGGATGTGCAGCACTGCGGTCTTGCCATTGCGCGGGTTGGCCAGAAATCCATGGAAAGTCCAGAGACTTCCGATGTTCTGCCGTGCCAGTCGCTCGGCCATCGCTCCAAAGGCGATGGCTTTCATGGCAGCCTTGACTTCGCGGGGGTGGCCTGCCTCGGTTTGCTGGGACTCGTGTTCGAGACGCAGCGTAAGGGCAGGCAATCCGGCGGGCGTGTAGCGCAGGGGTTCAGCCTCTGCGATACAGGCGGTCAAGGCAACGCGGTTCTCCACTCCAACGGGCTAGATCAGCGCTCGGCGCGATCTGGGCGCTCGCCGCGCTCACCACCGGCCGCTGCATATTCAGCTTGGCTGGCCTTGCGGGCTTCTTCGCGCTCGACGGTCTTCATCATGGAAGATGGGCCCGTATCGGCCTTCTTCTTCTGAACCGTCAGGTGGCGCAGCACGGCGTCGTTGAACTTGAAGGCGTGCTCCAGTTCAGCCATCACGGCCTGATCGGCTTCGATGTTCACGCACAGGTAATGGGCCTTGGCCAGCTTGTTGATCAGGTACGCCAGTTGACGGCGGCCCCAGTCTTCCACGCGGTGCACCTTGCCACCGCCAGCGGTGATCATGCCCTTGTAGCGCTCCAGCATGGCTGGAACTTGCTCGCTTTGATCCGGATGGATCAACAAAATGATTTCGTAATGACGCATGCATACTCCTTTTGGGTAAGACCACCCACTGCGTCTTGAAGTGGTGTGGCAAGGGAAAGCCTGCGATTATAGCCCGGCCTGCGTCGCTTGTACACTCAGTGCTTCGCCGTCCCTGTCCAGGCGTACAAAAAGATGCCATAGATGCGTTCAGCCCCTTGCAAAAGCAGTGGCTGGGCCGACATGTACTACAACAAACCGCGATGCATACGGGGCCCGAGAGACCATACCCCTGGTACAGACCTTGATTTGTGGTGACACGCCCCCAGATCCCGCGCGTACCGTTCATTTACTTCCAGACCAAGACATGTCCGACACCAGCCAAACCACCCCCGCACAGAGCGCCCCCGCCCCCGAAGAAGTCGAAGCCGCCATGGCTGCCCACGCCTCTGACGAGCTGGCACGCCTGCAGGGCGAGTTGGCCGAGCTCAAGGCCAAAAGCGCTGATCTGGCCGACCAGTTCCTGCGCGCCAAGGCCGAGGCCGAAAACGCCCGCCGCCGCGCCGAAGACGAGGTTTCCAAAGCCCGCAAATTCGGTATCGAGAGCTTTGCCGAGAGCCTGCTGCCCGTGGCCGACAGCCTGGATGCCGCCCTGGCCATCAAGGAAGCTACGCCCCAGCAGCTGCGCGAAGGCGCCGACGCCACCCTGCGCCAGCTGACGTCGGCACTGGAGCGCAACAAGGTGATTGCCATCAACCCGGCCGCTGGCGCCAAGTTCGATCCGCACCAGCACCAGGCCATCAGCGTGGTGCCTGCCGAGCAGGAAGCCAACACCGTGGTGGCTGTGCTGCAAAAGGGCTATGTGATCGCCGAGCGCGTGCTGCGTCCGGCCCTGGTCACGGTGACGGCTCCCAAGTAAGCCTCAAAAAAATCGACCCGGAAGACTTGAACCACACCAAGTTATCCACAAGTTACTAGCCATCCAAACCATTCAAGCATTCGGAGAAAAATCATGGGAAGAATCATCGGCATTGACCTGGGTACGACCAACAGCTGCGTCTCCATCATGGAGGGCAACACGACCCGCGTGATCGAAAACAGCGAAGGTGCACGCACCACGCCCTCCATCGTGGCCTACCAGGAAGACGGCGAGATCCTCGTCGGTGCCTCGGCCAAGCGCCAGGCCGTGACCAACCCCAAGAACACGCTGTACGCCGTCAAGCGCCTGATCGGCCGCAAGTTCACCGAAAAAGAAGTGCAAAAGGACATCGACCTGATGCCCTACAAGATCGTGGCCGCCGACAACGGCGACGCATGGATCGAAGTGCGCGGCAACAAGCTGTCGGCCCAGCAAGTGTCTGCCGACATCCTGCGCAAGATGAAGAAGACGGCTGAAGACTACCTGGGCGAGCCCGTGACGGAAGCCGTCATCACCGTGCCCGCGTACTTCAACGACGCACAGCGCCAAGCCACCAAGGACGCTGGCCGCATTGCGGGCCTGGACGTCAAGCGCATCATCAATGAGCCTACCGCTGCAGCCTTGGCCTTCGGCCTGGACAAGCAGGAAAAGGGCGACCGCAAGATCGCTGTGTATGACCTGGGTGGCGGCACGTTCGACGTGTCTATTATCGAAATCGCCGATGTGGACGGCGAAAAGCAGTTCGAAGTGCTGTCGACCAACGGCGACACCTTCCTGGGCGGCGAAGACTTCGACCAGCGCATCATCGACTTCATCATTGACGAGTTCAAGAAGGAGTCGGGCGTCAACCTCAAGAACGACGTGCTGGCCCTGCAGCGCCTGAAGGAAGCGGCCGAGAAAGCCAAGATCGAACTGTCGAACTCGGCCTCGACAGACATCAACCTGCCCTACATCACGGCAGACGCATCGGGCCCCAAGCACCTGAACATCAAGCTGACCCGCGCCAAGCTGGAACAACTTGTGGAAGAGCTGATCGAGCGCACCATCGCTCCTTGCCGCATGGCCATCAAGGACGCTGGCGTGTCGGTGTCTGACATCCATGACGTGATCCTGGTCGGCGGCATGACCCGGATGCCCAAGGTGCAGGAAAAGGTCAAGGAATTCTTCGGCAAGGACCCCCGCAAGGACGTGAACCCTGACGAAGCCGTGGCCGTGGGCGCCGCCATCCAGGGCCAGGTGCTGTCGGGTGACCGCAAAGACGTGCTGCTGCTGGACGTGACACCCCTGTCGCTGGGTATCGAAACCCTGGGCGGTGTCATGACCAAGATGATCACGAAGAACACGACCATCCCGACGAAGTTCGCACAGACCTTCTCGACGGCCGATGACAACCAGCCTGCCGTGACCATCAAGGTCTACCAGGGCGAGCGCGAAATCGCTACCGGCAACAAGCTGCTGGGCGAATTCAACCTGGAAGGCATTCCACCGGCAGCCCGCGGTGTTCCGCAGATCGAAGTGTCGTTCGACATCGACGCCAACGGCATCTTGCACGTGGGCGCCAAGGACAAGGGCACGGGCAAGGAAAACAAGATCACCATCAAGGCCAACTCGGGCCTGTCGGAAGAAGAAATCCAGCAGATGGTGAAGGACGCCGAGCTGAACGCAGCCGACGACAAGAAGAAGCTGGAGCTGGTGCAAGCCCGCAACCAGGGTGAAGCCGCCGTGCACAGCGTGAACAAGAGCCTGGCCGAACACGGCGACAAGCTCGACGCAGGTGAAAAGGACGCGATCACTGCCGCAGTCAAGGCACTGGAAGAAGCCTTGAAGGGCGAAGACAAGGCCGCGATTGACGAAAAGACCACGGCGCTGATGGCTGCCAGCCAGAAGCTGGGCGAAAAGATGTACGCCGAGTCCCAGGCAGCGCAAGCTGCTCAGGCAGCCGGGGGTGCTGAGGCCGCAGGCGCGTCGGCTGGTGGCGCGTCCGCCAAGCCCGCAGACGACGACAACGTCGTCGATGCCGAGGTGAAGGAAGTCAAGAAGGGCTGAGCACGCCCCCGTTGACCCCAGCCGCCGCGCGGGGCCCTTGACGGGGCTTGCGCGGCGTTCCTGTTCCAACCGGGCTCAGAATGACCATGTCCAAAAGAGACTTTTACGAAATCCTGGGCGTTCCCAAGAACGCCTCGGACGAAGAAATCAAGAAGGCCTATCGCAAGCTGGCGATGAAGCACCACCCTGACCGCAACCAGGGTGACGCAGCCAAGCCTGCCGAAGAGAAGTTCAAGGAGGCCAAAGAGGCCTACGAGATGCTCTCCGACCCGCAAAAACGCGCGGCCTACGACCAGTACGGCCACGCCGGGGTGGACCCCAACATGCGCGGCCCCGGCGGCGCGGGGGCGGAGGGCTTTGGTGGTTTTGCCGAGGCCTTTGGCGACATCTTCGGCGACATGTTTGGCCAGCAGGGCGGGCGTGGGCGCGGTGCCGGCGGCCGACAGGTGTACCGGGGCAGCGACCTCAGCTACGCCATGGAGATCACGCTGGAAGAAGCCGCCCGCGGCAAGGATGCTCAGATCCGCATCCCCTCGTGGGAGAGCTGCGACACCTGCCACGGCAGCGGTGCCAAGCCCGGCACCAGTGCCAAGACCTGTGGCACCTGCCAGGGCGCAGGCACGGTGCAGATGCGCCAGGGCTTCTTCAGCGTGCAGCAGACCTGCCCCCACTGCCGCGGCACGGGCAAGATCATTCCCGAGCCGTGCACGACCTGCCATGGCCAGGGCAAGCTCAAGAAGCAAAAGACGCTGGAAGTGAAGATCCCTGCGGGCATCGACGACGGCATGCGCATCCGCTCCACCGGCAACGGCGAGCCGGGCACCAACGGCGGCCCACCGGGTGACCTGTACATCGAAATCCGCCTGAAGAAACACGACATCTTCGAGCGCGATGGCGACGACCTGCACTGCCAGGTGCCCGTGAGCTTCATCACGGCAGCACTCGGCGGCGAGATCGAAGTGCCCACGCTGGCTGGCAAGGCAGCGATCGACATTCCTGAAGGCACCCAGGCCGGCAAGCAGTTCCGCCTGCGTGGCAAGGGCATCAAGGGCGTGCGTGCCAGCTACCCGGGCGATCTGTACTGCCACATCGCAGTCGAGACACCCGTCAAGCTGACCGAGCACCAGCGCAAGCTGCTGCGCGAACTGGAAGATTCGCTCAAGAAGGGCGGCGCCCGCCACTCGCCCAGCGGCGAGAGTTGGACGGACCGGCTGAAGAACTTCTTCAGCTGACCGCGCACCGGCATCCCATCGAAAACCGCTTGTGGCCTTTTGGCCCAGGCGGTTTTTTCTTGACGCAGGGCAAGAAACTCCCTAAGGCCTGTGCGATGCACGCACAGCGCAGTAGGATGGGTCTCATCGATGATCACCCGGGAGCTTGGGCACATGAACGTCAACATCACCTTCCTGGGCGGCTCCGGCACGGTCACCGGCTCCAAGTACCTGGTGCGTTACAACGGAAAGAGCCTCCTGGTCGATTGCGGCCTGTTCCAGGGCTACAAGCAGTTGCGCCTGCGCAACTGGCAGCCTCTGCCCGTCACGCCGCACCAGATCGACGCCGTGGTGCTGACCCATGCCCACCTGGATCACAGCGGCTACCTGCCGCTGCTGGCGCGCGACGGCTACACCCACGCCATCCACTGCACACCGGGCACACGCGACCTGTGCACCATCCTGCTGCCCGACAGCGGGCACCTGCAGGAAGAAGACGCGGCCTTTCTCAACCGCCACCAGCTCAGCAGCCACAGCCCCGCCCTGCCCCTGTACACCCGGCTCGACGCGCTGCACTGCCTCAAGCAGTTCCAGATCCACCCATTTCACAAGGCGTTTGAGCCCCTGCCCGGCTGGCGTGTGACGTTTTCGCCCGCAGGCCACATCCTCGGAGCAGCCAGCGTGCTGCTGGAGGTGGGAGGCAGGCGCATTCTGTTTTCGGGCGACCTGGGGCGGCCCGATGACCTGCTCATGAACCCGCCTGACGCGCCGCCCCAGGCCGACACCGTGCTCATCGAGTCCACCTACGGCGACCGCGAGCACCCACCCGAAGGCTTGCTCGATGAACTGGGCCCCGCCCTGCAGCGCTTGGCAGCGCGCGGCGGTATTGCCGTGGTGCCGGTGTTTGCCGTGGGGCGTGCGCAGGTGGTACTGCACGCCATCGGCCTGCTCAAGGCGCAGGGTGTGGTGCCTGCATCGCTCAAGGTGTTTCTGGACAGCCCCATGGCCGTCAGCACCACGGGGCTGTTCCAGCACCACATGCAGGAACACCGCCTGAGCGGCCGCGAAGTGCAAGCGCTGGAGCATGGCGCCACCATGGTCCAGACGCCCGAGCAATCCAAGGGGCTGGCCAAGCTGCACGGACCCATGGTCATCCTGTCGGCCAGCGGCATGGCCACCGGGGGGCGCGTGTTGCACCACCTGGCACTGCACGCGGGCGACCACCGCAACATGATCATCCTGACCGGCCACCAGGCCCCGGGCACGCGCGGCGCGCGGCTGGCAGAGGGTGAGAAGACCATCCGCATCCACGGACAGGACGTGGCCGTTCGCGCCGAGGTGGTACGGCTGTCCTCTGCATCAGCCCACGCCGATGGCAACCAGCTCATCGCCTGGCTGCGCAGCATGGGCCACGCGCCCGACCAGGTGTATGTGGTGCACGGCGAAATGGGCGCCTCGGACCTGCTGCGCCAGCGCATTGAGCATGAGCTGCGCTGGCGTGCCGCCGTGCCAGAACACGGCAGCACCTGCGCCGCCTGAGCTACGGTAGCTTTCTGGGCCTCAGCGGTTCTACCCTCGCGCAGAAGGGCAGTGCCGCCATCGCGTATCGCGATGTCAAAGCGGTAATAATGGGGAGAAAATAGGCAACCTTCTCATTTCGAGAAGTTAAAACCCCATGAAAAGCTCCGAGCGCAGTTTTGCGCGCCGTATCGACCTGACCTCGCTGCAACTGTTTGTGGCGGTGTGCGAGCTCGGCAGCATTGGCCGCGCGGCTGAGCGCGAATTCATTGCGGCATCGGCCGTCAGCAAGCGCCTGTCGGACCTGGAAACCGCCGTGGACACCGCCCTGCTCTACCGCCACAGCCGGGGCGTCACGCTCACACCCGCAGGCGAGAGTCTGCTGCACCATGCGCGCACCGTGCTGTTTGGCCTCGAACGCATGCAGGGCGAGTTGAGCGAATACGCCGACGGCGTGCGCGGCCATGTGCGCATGCACGCCAACATCTCGGCCATCTTCCAGTTCCTGCCCGAAGACCTGGGCGCCTTCGCGCGCGAGCACAGCCAGATCAAGATCGACCTGCAGGAGCACCTCTCCAGCGACGTGCTGCATGCCGTGCAGGAGGGCGCCGCCGACCTGGGTATCTGCAACATCGGCATGGCCAGTGGCAACGGTGCCCTGGAATTGCAAAGCCGCCCTTACCGCGCCGACAATCTGGTGCTCGTTGTACCCCTGGCGCACGACCTGTCTGCGCTGAATGCTATCAATTTTGAAGAAGTTCTGGACTGGGACATCGTGGGCCTGCATGCCAACAGCAGCATCAGCCTGGCCATGCGCGCCGCCGCCGCCGCCGCCGGGCGCCCGCTGCGACAGCGCATCCAGGTCACAGGGCTCGATGCCATGTGCCGCATGATCGACAACGGCCTGGGCGTGGGCCTGCTGCCCGACCGGGCGTTTGCACTGATGCGCGGCGTGGGCAACCTGCAAGCCATCCCGCTGACCGATGCCTGGGCCCACCGCGAGCTGCGCGTGGTGGCTCGCGACTTCGACGCCCTGCCCGTCACGGCCCGTTTGCTGGTGGAACACCTGTCACCCCGGCCAGACCCCGACACTAAAATCCAATCACCCACCTGAAAAGCAGAAAGAAAGCCACGCCATGGGACGCACCCTGTACGACAAGATCTGGGACGAGCATGTCGTCCACACCGAAGAGGACGGCACCTCCATCCTCTACATCGACCGCCATCTGGTGCACGAGGTGACCAGCCCCCAGGCGTTTGAAGGCCTGCGCGAGGCGGGCCGCAAGGTCTGGCGCATGAGTTCCATCGTGGCCACCGCCGACCACAACACGCCCACCACCGGCTGGGAAAACGGCTACGACGGCATCACCGACCCCATCAGCAAAGAGCAGATCACCACGCTGAACGACAACATGGCGCAGATCTCTCCCGCTGCGTTCTTCCCCTTCATGCACAAGCGCCAGGGCATCGTGCACGTCATCGGCCCTGAAAACGGTGCCACCCTGCCCGGCATGACCGTGGTGTGCGGCGACAGCCATACCAGCACGCACGGCGCGTTCGGCGCACTGGCCCACGGCATCGGTACCTCCGAGGTCGAGCACGTGATGGCCACGCAGACGCTGCTGGCCAAGAAGGCCAAGAACATGCTGGTGCAGGTGGACGGCACGCTCGCCAAGGGCGTGACGCCCAAGGACGTGGTGCTGGCCATCATCGGCAAGATCGGCACGGCCGGCGGCACCGGCTACACCATCGAATTTGCAGGCTCCGTCTTCCGCGCGATGAGCATGGAAGGCCGCATGACCGTGTGCAACATGGCCATCGAAGGCGGCGCGCGCGCTGGCCTCGTGGCGGTGGACGACAAGACCATTGAATACGTCAGGGGCCGCCCCCTGTCGCCCACGGGCGTCGAATGGGACCAGGCCGTGGCGTACTGGAAGACGCTGCACTCCGATGCCGACGCGAAGTTCGACACCGTGGTGAAGCTCGACGCCTCCGAAATCGTGCCGCAAGTCACCTGGGGCACCTCGCCCGAGATGGTGCTGGGCGTGGACGCCCGCGTGCCGGACCCCGACAAGGAAAAGGATGCCAACAAGCGCGGTGCAATCGAGCGCGCCTTGACCTACATGGGCCTGCAGCCCGGCAAGGCGATCAACGACATCACCATCGACAAGGTGTTCATCGGCAGCTGCACCAACAGCCGCATCGAAGACATGCGCGAAGCCGCTGCTGTGGTGAAGAACCTGGGCCGCAAGGTGGCCAGCAACGTGAAGCTGGCCATGGTGGTTCCCGGCTCGGGCCTCGTCAAAGAGCAGGCAGAGCGCGAAGGCCTGGACAAGATTTTTGTGGCCGCAGGCTTTGAGTGGCGCGAGCCCGGCTGCAGTATGTGCCTGGCCATGAACGCCGACCGCCTGGAGCCGGGCGAGCGCTGCGCATCCACCAGCAACCGCAACTTCGAAGGCCGCCAGGGCGCTGGTGGCCGCACCCATCTCGTCAGCCCCGCCATGGCAGCAGCCGCTGCCGTGCACGGTCATTTTGTGGACATTCGCCAATTCGCCTGAAGGAGCCCGCCATGAAGAAAATCGCCGCCATCCTCATCGCACTGTCTGCCGCCTTGCTGCTGGGCGGATGCAACACCGTCAAGGGCGTAGGCCAGGACGTTCAACGGGCAGGGGGCGCGCTCGAACGCGCCGCCAACAAGTAACAAGGCACCCATGCAGAAATTCACCTTACTCAAGGGCCTGGTGGCCCCGATGGACCGCGAGAACGTCGATACCGACGCGATCATCCCCAAGCAGTTTCTGAAGTCGATCAAGAAGACCGGCTTTGGCGTGAACCTGTTTGACGAATGGCGCTACCTGGACCACGGCGAACCGGGCCAGGACCCGGCCAGCCGCAAGCCCAACCCCGACTTCGTGCTGAACCAGCCGCGCTATGCAGGCGCCTCCATCCTGCTGGCACGCAAGAACTTCGGCTGCGGCTCCAGCCGCGAACACGCGCCCTGGGCACTGGACCAGTTCGGCTTTCGCGCCGTGATCGCGCCGAGTTTTGCCGACATCTTCTTCAACAACTGCTTCAAGAACGGCCTGCTGCCTATCGTGCTGCCCGAGGCAACGGTGGCCCAGCTGTTCGATGAAGTGCACGCCTTCCCCGGCTACCAACTCACCATCGACCTGGAGCGCCAAGTCATCGTGCGTCCGCAAGGAGAAGAAATTCCGTTCGAGGTGCAGGCCTTCCGCAAGTACTGCCTGCTCAACGGCTTCGACGATATCGGCCTGACCCTGCGCCAGTCCGACAAGATCAAGGCGTTTGAAGCGCAGCGCCTGGCGACCAAGCCCTGGCTGGCGCACACCATGGTGTCGTAAGACACCGCAGGCATCCAAAAATATCATTTAAATTAGCCTCTAGCGCTTTATCCATAAGCGGTAGCAGCTATCAAAATCAAAGCAAATTCAATGAAAATCGCAGTTCTGCCGGGTGACGGCATCGGTACCGAAATCGTCTCCGAAGCCGTGAAGGTTCTGGAAGCCCTGGACCTGAAGTTCGAGATGGAATCTGCCCTGGTCGGCGGCGCCGCCTACGAGGCCCACGGCCACCCGCTGCCCGAATCCACCCTGAAGCTCGCCAAGGAAGCCGACGCCATCCTGTTCGGCGCTGTGGGCGACTGGAAGTACGACAAGCTCGACCGGCCGCTCCGCCCCGAGCAGGCCATCCTGGGCCTGCGCAAGAACCTGGGCCTGTTCGCCAACTTCCGCCCCGCCATCTGCTACGAGCAACTGGTGGGCGCATCGAGCCTCAAGCCCGAGCTGATCGCGGGCCTCGATATCCTCATCATCCGCGAGCTGACGGGCGACATCTACTTTGGCCAGCCGCGTGGTCGCCGCGTGGCCACCGATGGCCACTTCCCCGGTGCCGAGGAAGCCTTCGACACCATGCGCTACAGCCGCCCCGAGATCGAGCGCATCGCCCACGTCGCCTTCCAGGCTGCCCGCAAGCGCAACAAGAAGGTCACCAGCGTGGACAAGGCCAACGTGCTGGAAACCTTCCAGTTCTGGAAGGATGTGGTCACCGACGTGCACAAGGAATACCCCGACATCGAGCTGCAGCACATGTACGTGGACAACGCGGCCATGCAACTGGTCAAGGCCCCCAAGGCGTTTGACGTGGTGGTGACCGGCAACATGTTCGGCGACATCCTGTCGGACGAAGCCTCCATGCTCACCGGCTCCATCGGCATGTTGCCCTCGGCCAGCCTGAACAGCAGCAACCAGGGCCTGTACGAACCCAGCCACGGCAGTGCGCCCGACATCGCCGGCAAGGGCGTGGCCAACCCGCTGGCCACCATCCTGTCGGCCGCGATGATGCTGCGCTTCAGCCTGAACCAGGAAGCCGCCGCCCAGCGCATCGAAGCCGCCGTGCAAAAGGTGCTGGCGCAGGGCCTGCGCACGCCCGATATCTACAGCGAAGGCACCACCAAGGTGGGTACGGCGCAGATGGGCGATGCAGTGGTGAAGGCGCTGACCGCCTGATCCCCCGCTCAGCGGTCACAAAAAAAGCGCCGGACACTCCCGGCGCTTTTTTATTGTGGAGCCGGGGTACTGCCCGTACCGCCTACAGCCACCCGTTGTCGATGAATTCGATGATGGCGTAGCGCCGGTTCTCCAGCGGCCGCTCGCGCACGGCTGCCACGATGTGCGCAACGCCCTCCGCATACGGCGCATCGCCATAAACACGGGTTTCCAGCGTCACGCTGCAAGCCCCATCCTCTATCAGAACCTGGTGGTAGGCATGGCGGCCAAGATGTTCTGGGGGAATCTGCAGCACGCGCTGCTGAACCTCGGCATCGCGCACAGACCGGATATCACTGGGCACCAGACCCAGCGCCTGCGCCATGCTCACGGCCGTGCCCGGCACCGACGACTTCTGAGCCTGGTGCGACTCGGTCAGCCCGATGCGATAGCCACGGAACAAGTGCCCACTGCGCTCCAGCATGGCCATGAACTTGAGCATGAGAAGGTTGGTGTTGGGACACAGGACCACCGGAAAATCTGCTGCCACGTGTTCCAGCGCTGATCCCGTGGCCAGCTCCACCAGGGGAGAGCATGTTGATTCACAGAACGCGCTCACCGCTTGCAGCTCCCGGCCCGAGCCTGCATGCACCACCACCGATTTTTCTGCAGGCAGCCCCTCGGCAGCCCAGGGCACAACCTGCCCTGCGTCCCCAGAGGGCAGCGCCCCCAACAGCTCCCTGGCCAGCTTGCCAGACCCCACAACGATGACTTGCATTTTTCCACTCTCGATGAATCGCAGACAAAGCGATAGGCAGGACTGTAGTGCGGTGCAGACCATGGGCGCAGGCTCTCCCCCAAGTCATTGGCTTTTTTCTACCGTCTATCCCGCCGATCGCTCCCCAGAAATGCCTGTTGGAACAACGGCACAGAGCCCAAAGCCCGCATCCGCTACAATCTTCGCCTATGTTTGCCGCCCACACGTTCGCCCTGAACATTGCACCCGCCGCCACGGCCGGTGTGGCTGCGCGCGCAACCATCACCAAAACCACGACCATTAAGGGCTGACTCAGCCTGGTTCGTCGTGCGCCCTTCCTGGCCAGACGAGCCAGGCGAGCAGTCCGGTCTGGCACTGTTTCTTACTTAGAAAGGGCGTTGAAATGAGCAAGTTGGTAGGGTTGGTCGGCTGGCGCGGCATGGTCGGCTCGGTCCTGATGGACCGTATGGAACAAGAGAAGGACTTCGATCTGATCGAACCCATGTTCTTCTCCACCTCGAACGCAGGCGGCAAGGCCCCTGCCCAAACCAAGAACGAGACTGCACTGCAGGATGCGTTCAACATTGAGGCTCTCAAGCGCTGCGAAATCATCATCACCGCCCAGGGCGGTGACTACACCTCTGAAGTGTTCCCAAAGCTGCGCGCCGCCGGCTGGAACGGCCACTGGATCGATGCCGCCTCCACCCTGCGCATGGACAAGGACGCCGTGATCATTCTCGATCCGGTCAACATGCCCGTCATCAAGAACGCCCTGGCCAACGGCGGCAAGAACTGGATCGGCGGCAACTGCACCGTGAGCTGCATGCTGATGGGCGTGGGCGCTCTGTACAAGGCAGGTCTGGTGGAATGGATGAGCACCCAGACCTACCAGGCAGCATCTGGGGGCGGCGCGCAGCACATGCGCGAGCTGCTCACGCAGTACGGCACGCTGAACGCCGAAGTGCGCGCACTGCTCGACGATCCCAAGAGCGCCATCCTGGAAATCGACCGCAAGGTCATCGCCAAGCAGCGCAGCCTGTCAGCCGCTGAAACCGCCAACTTCGGCGTACCGCTGGGCGGCTCGCTGATCCCCTGGATCGACAAGGACCTGGGCAACGGCATGTCCAAAGAAGAGTGGAAGGGCATGGCCGAGACCAACAAGATCCTGGGTATGGGCGAGGGCTTCAACGCCTCCGCCATTCCCGTCGATGGTTTCTGCGTGCGCGTGGGCGCCATGCGCTGCCATAGCCAGGCGCTGACGTTCAAGCTCAAGAAGGATGTGCCCGTGGCCGACCTCGAAGCCATGATCGCCGCCGATAACCAGTGGGTCAAGGTGGTGCCCAACACGCGTGAAGCCACCATCCAGGACCTGACCCCCGTGGCGGTGACCGGCACCATGAACATCCCCGTGGGCCGCATCCGCAAGCTGGCCATGGGCCCTGAATATGTGGGCGCCTTCACCATTGGCGATCAGCTGCTCTGGGGCGCCGCCGAGCCCTTGCGCCGCATGCTGCGCATCTTGCTCGACGCCTAAGCCGGCAATCCCCAAAAAGCGCGCACGGCCCTCGCCGTGCGCGCTTTTTTACGCCGGGCGCCTTGACACACTCAGTTACGCCACGTTGGCAATTGGCAACATTTGAATGCCCCAATCTGGTGCGTCTGAACCTCGCTCAAAGCTTCGGAGCCACCTCAGCTTGTCAGTGCAAAACATTGATGCTATGGTGCTTTTTACATATTTTCACGCGCCGGGGCGGGACCAGACCATGAGAAAAAAAGCACCGCTCGACCGAGCCGCACAAAAACCTAATCAGTTGTTGGCAAACATGCATCGTTGGAAATTTTCTGTCCTGGCGGCTGCGGCCGTAGCGTCGGCTGGCTTTTACGCTGGCGACGCCTCGGCCCTGGCGTTGGGCCGCATCACCGTGCAGTCTGCCTTGGGCGAGCCTTTGCGCGCCGAAATTGACCTGCCCCAGATCACCCCCGCCGAAGCCGACACCCTGCGCGCTACGACGGCTACCCCGGAAGTTTTTCGCGCCCAGGGCATGGAATACACGCCCGCGATCAACAACCTGCAAATCCAGCTGCAGCGTCGCCCAGACGGCACCGCCGTGCTGCGTCTGACGAGTGATCGCCCGGTGAACGACCCCTTCCTTGATCTGGTGCTGGACGCCAACTGGGGCTCGGGCCGCATTGTGCGCAGCTATACCATGCTGTTTGACCCGCCAGCACTGCGCCGCGCAGCACCGAATGTGACGGCGTCCCCTCAGATCTCGGCACCTGCTGCCCCATCGGCGCCCGCCGTGCGCGCACCGGTTGCCCCGCGCGCCACCGAATCCTCTGCCGCTGCTGCACCGCCAGCACCACGCCCGGCAGCAGCTGCCTCTCGTCCAGCCCCCGCAGACGGCGTCAAAGTGCAGGCCGGTGACACCGCTGGCCGCCTGGCGAATGCCTACCGCCCCGCCAGCGTGTCTCTGGATCAGATGCTGGTTGCCATGATGCGTGCGAACCCGGACGCATTCATTCAAGGCAATGTCAATCGCCTCAAAGCTGGCGCGGTACTGCAGATGCCCGATGAAGTTGCGGCGCAGGCAACCCCAGCCCCCGAGGCACGCCAGATCCTGGCAGCCCAGGCCAAGGATTTCAACGAATTCCGCCGCAAGCTGGCAGGTGCCGCCCCGACCACGGCAGTGGCCGCTGCCGAGCGCTCTGCGTCGGGCACGGTGCAGACCCGCGTGGAGGACAAGAAACCTGCCACGACCGCACCCGACAAGCTGACGCTGTCCAAAGGCTCCGTGAAGGGCCAGAAGGCCGCCGAGGACCAGCTCGCCAAGGACAAGCAAGCCAGCGAGGCCGCCACCCGGATGGCCGAACTGTCCAAGAACATTACCGACCTGAACAAGCTGGGCGCAGCATCGGCCGCTGCTGGCAGTGCCGCGCCCGCTGGCGGTGCCAGCGCCCCCGCTGGCGTGGCCGTGCAGGCCCCCGCAGTCCCCGCCACGCCTACAGCACCCGCCGCGCCTGAAACACCTGCGTCGGCCCCCGTGCCCCCAGCCAGTGCCCCAGCGGATGTTGCCGTTCCTGCCGAGGCGGCCTCCGAACCCGCCTCTGCACCGGCTCCCGTCGCATCCGCACCCGCAGCCCCCGTACGGATGCCTGCGCCAGCACCAGCCCCTGTTGAAGAGCCGAGTTTCCTGTCCGGCCTCATGGACGATCCGATCCTGCCCCTGGCCGGTGGTGGCCTGCTGGCCCTGTTGCTGGGTTATGGCGCTTACCGTGTGGTGCAGCGTCGCCGCCAGAACGCTGGCGTAGACAGCTCGTTCCTGGAAAGCCGCATCCAGCCTGATTCATTCTTCGGTGCCAGCGGCGGACAACGCGTGGATACCGCCAACAGCGAAATGACGACCGGCTCGTCCATGGCCTACTCCCCGAGCCAGCTCGATGCTGGCGGCGATGTGGATCCCGTGGCGGAGGCAGACGTTTATTTGGCCTATGGCCGCGACCTTCAGGCCGAGGAAATCCTGAAGGAAGCGATTCGCCACAATCCGGCCCGCGTGTCGGTCCATGTGAAGCTCGGCGAAATTTACGCCAAGCGCCAGGATCGCAAGGCACTGGAAGCGGTGGCAGGGGATGTGTTCAAGCTGACGCAGGGCGAAGGCCCGGACTGGAACCGCATTGCCGAACTCGGCCGCGACCTGGACCCCGAAAACCGCTTGTACCAGCCTGGCGGCCGCCCCGGCATGGCCGAGGACGAATCTCCATCGCTGCCCCCAGGTGGCTTCCCGAGCACCTTCACGGGCGGTGCTGGCAATGCGGCGGCCACAGCGGCACTCCCCCCCGATCTCGACCTGGATCTCGATCTGGACCTGCCAGATGACGCACTGACCGACGCTCCCTCGGTGGCACCAGCACCCCCAGGCGGGTTTGCAGCGGCTGCCGCTGCAGCAGCGGCCGCAGGTGGCACCCGTCGCACTACGGACGCCGATGCCAGCGATGAACCACAAACACTGCGCCCAGAACTGGATTTGCCAGAGCTGCCCTCTGCAACGGCACCAGCCTGGGGTGGTCAAGATACAGCCCCCGGCCCGATGATGGCCCCTCCGCCCGTCGCCAACCTCGACTTCCCGAGCGCAGACGACCTGAGCATGGCGCCATCTGGCCCCATGCCGCTGGCAGGCGACGCCAAGGATTCCGGCCCCATGGAATTTGATCTGGGCGAACTGTCTCTGGACCTGAACGCACCGTCCAAGCCCATGGCAGCCCCTGCGGTCAAGGCACCCGCTCCGGCACCCGAGTTCGTCGATGACGGCTCGGCTGCGGCGCAGGATGATCCGCTGGCTACCAAGCTGGCATTGGCCGAAGAGTTCAACGCCATTGGCGACACCGACGGTGCTCGCACGCTGATCGAAGAAGTGGTGGCCGAATCCAGCGGCGCCCTCAAGACCCGCGCCCAGCGTATGCTGGCCGAACTGGGCTGATGCAGCCGGGTTCTCTCACGGCGCGCTTTCCCCACCCCCAGGCCGCCCCATGATGCGGGTGGCGCTGGGTGTCAGCTACAACGGACAGGCCTACAGCGGCTGGCAAAGCCAGTTGTCGGGCAACACGATTCAGGACAAACTCGAAGCGGCCCTGGGCCGCTTTGCCACGCACCCTGTCAGCACTTTGTGTGCAGGCCGTACCGACGCAGGTGTGCATGGATTGATGCAGGTGGTGCACTTTGACACGCCGCTGAACCGCCCGCCCTCCTCCTGGGTACGGGGTACCAACACCTTTCTTCCTGCCGATATTGCCGTGCAATGGGCGCAGCCCGTGCCGGACGGCTTCCATGCCCGCGCCAGCGCGATCGCGCGGCGCTATGCCTATGTGCTGCTGCAGTCCCCCGTGCGGCCGAGTGTGGACGCCGGTCGCGTGGGCTGGATTTTCCATCCGCTGGACCACCAAGCGATGCGGCAAGCTGCGGACTACCTGCTGGGAGAGCACGACTTCACCTCGTTTCGTGCGTCGGCGTGCCAGGCCAAGTCCCCCGTCAAGACCCTGCAGCGCATCGACATTACGCGCCGGGGTCTGGGAGAACCACACCCGGAGCTGGGCTGGAGCCCCTGCTACTGGCGCTTTGAGTTCGAAGCCAACGCGTTTTTGCACCACATGATCCGCAACATCATGGGCTGCCTGATTGCCGTGGGCCAGGGCAACCAGCCTCCTGAATGGGTGGCGCAGGTGCTCGCCGCCAAATCCCGCGATGCGGCAGCGCCCACGTTTTCGCCGGATGGGCTGTTTTTTCAAGGCCCGGTCTATGACGCCGCCTGGGGCTTGCCCCAGCGCACGGCTGCGTATGATTGGTTGCCATGAACGCACAAGACATCTCCAAGCTGCCGCATGCACGCACCCGCATCAAAATCTGCGGCCTGACCCGCGAGCAGGACGTGGATGCCGCCGTGGCGGCAGGCGCCGATGCAGTGGGTTTCGTGCTGTATGCCCCCAGCCCGCGTGCGGTAACACCCGAACGCGCAGCACAACTGGCCAGACGCCTGCCGCCCTTTGTCACACCAGTTTTGCTGTTTGTGAACGAGTCCGCTATCAATGTGATAGCTACCAGCGCTTTGATAGCAGGCGCTACGATCCAGTTTCACGGTGATGAATCTCCCCAGGATTGCCTAGCCGCCACCCACCAAGGCGCACGCCCTTACCTGCGAGCCGCCCGAATTCCCCTGGGCGACGGTGCGGCCAGCTTTGACCTCGTAAAATACGCCCACGATTACTCTCACGCCCAGGCCATCCTGCTCGACGCCCATGTCGAAGGTTTTGGCGGCAGCGGCAAGGCATTCAATTGGTCACTCCTTCCACCAAGCGTCAGCTCTCACCTCGTTTTGTCTGGTGGACTCACGCCTGCAAACGTGACCGATGGCATTTTGCAAGTCCGTCCGCGGGGTCTCTCGCTGGCGGTTGATGTCAGTTCCGGCGTCGAAGCCGATGGCCCCGATGGAAAGCCCATCAAGGGCATCAAAGACGCACTGAAGATCCAACGCTTCGTTGCCGCCGTGCGGGCGGCCGATGCACAACTTGCAAAGAATCCCCATGAATTCCTATCAGCAACCTGATACTTCCGGCCATTTCGGCCCCTACGGCGGCAGCTTCGTCAGCGAAACCCTGACCCACGCCATCCAGGAACTGCGCGAGGCCTACGCGCGCTACCAAAACGACCCCGAGTTTCTGGCCGAGTTTCACTACGAACTCAAGCACTTCGTCGGTCGCCCATCACCCATCTACCACGCAGCCCGTACCAGCCGCGAAATGGGTGGCGCGCAGATCTACCTCAAGCGCGAAGACCTGAACCACACCGGCGCCCATAAGATCAACAACGTGATTGGCCAGGCCATGCTGGCCAAGCGCATGGGCAAGCCCCGCGTGATTGCAGAAACGGGCGCAGGTCAGCACGGCGTGGCCACGGCCACCATCTGCGCGCGCTATGGCCTGGAATGCGTGGTGTACATGGGTGCAGAGGACGTCAAGCGCCAAAGCCCCAACGTGTACCGCATGAAACTGCTGGGCGCCACGGTGGTGCCCGTGGAATCGGGCAGCAAGACGCTGAAAGATGCGCTCAACGAGGCCATGCGCGACTGGGTGGCCAATGTGGACAACACCTTCTACATCATCGGCACGGTGGCAGGCCCACACCCCTACCCCATGATGGTGCGTGACTTCCAGAGCGTGATCGGCAAGGAGTGCATCGACCAGATGCCCGCCATGTTGGCAGAGCAAAAGGTGCTGGGCGACCAGCCCGATGCCGTAATCGCCTGCGTGGGTGGCGGCAGCAACGCCATGGGCATCTTCCACCCCTACATCCCGTTCGAGAAAACGCGCCTCATTGGCGTGGAAGCGGCAGGCGAAGGGCTGGAGTCGGGCAAACACTCGGCATCGCTGCAAAAGGGCAGCGCGGGCGTGCTGCACGGCAACCGCACCTTCATCCTGCAGGATGACAATGGCCAGATCACCGAAACCCACAGTATCAGCGCAGGTCTGGACTATCCGGGCGTGGGCCCGGAGCACGCCTGGTTGCAGGAAATCGGGCGTGCCGAATACGTCGGCATTACCGACAAGGAAGCTCTGGAAGCCTTCCACTACCTGTGCCGCACCGAGGGCATCATCCCCGCGCTCGAATCCAGCCATGCCGTGGCCTACGCCATGAAACTGGCCAAAACCATGCGCCCTGACCAATCGATCCTGGTCAACCTCTCGGGCCGTGGTGACAAGGACATTGGCACCGTGGCCGACCTGAGTGGCGCCGATTTTTACTGCCGACCCAGCTGCCAGGGGCAGTCCGTCAAGGGCGGCGAGCAATCCATCAAGGTGGTGAAGTAAATGAGCCGTATTGCATCCACCTTCTCTGCCCTGCAAGCGCAGGGCCGCAAAGCACTGATTCCCTATGTGACCGCTGGTTTCCCGTTCGCCGACATCACCCCTGCACTCATGCACGGCATGGTGGAGGCCGGTGCAGACGTGATTGAGCTGGGCGTGCCCTTTTCCGACCCCATGGCCGATGGCCCGGTGATTCAAAAGGCGGGCGAAAAAGCCCTCAGCCTGGGCATTGGCATGGTGCAAGTGCTTGACCATGTGCGCGAGTTCCGCAAGCGCAACAGCACCACACCCGTGGTGCTGATGGGCTATGCCAACCCCGTGGAGCGCTACGACCAAAAGCACGGTGCAGGTGCCTTTGTGCGCGATGCAGCGGCCGCTGGCGTGGACGGCGTGCTCATCGTGGACTACCCACCCGAAGAGTGCGAGACCTTTGCCGCCAGCCTGCGTGAGCACGGCATGGACCTGATCTTCCTGCTGGCCCCCACCAGCACCGATGAGCGCATGGCCCAGGTGGCGCGCGTGGCCAGCGGCTACGTGTATTACGTGTCGCTCAAGGGCGTGACCGGCTCGGGCGCGCTGGACACCTCGGCCGTGGAGCAAATGCTGCCCCGCATCCGCCAGCATGTGACGATCCCCGTGGGTGTGGGCTTTGGCATTCGCGACGCAGCCACCGCCCAGGCGATTGGCAAGGTGGCCGACGCCGTGGTCATTGGCAGCCGCATCATCCAGCTCATCGAAGATCAGGAGCACGCCAAGGTGGTGCCCCTCACGGTGGACTTCCTCCGTGGTGTGCGCAAGGCGCTCGACGCATAATGCTGCCCGGCGCGCACTTCGCGGTGCGCGCCCTCATTTCACTCCAGGCCGCAGCCGGGACGTCTACCGACCCCGCTTGCAGGTCTTGCCATTGAAGAGGAAAACACCATGTCCTGGCTCGAAAAACTTCTGCCCTCCAAGATCCAGCAAACCGACCCTACCGAGCGCCGCCAGGTGCCTGAAGGGCTGTGGATCAAGTGCCCGAGCTGCGAAACGGTGCTCTACAAGGCCGATCTGGAGCAAAACCAGAACGTTTGCCCCCATTGCAGCCACCACCACCGCATTGGCGCGCGCGCGCGGCTGGACGCCTTTCTGGACGCCGAAGGCCGCTATGAAATCGGCCAGGAAGTGCTGCCTGTGGATGCCCTCAAGTTCAAGGACAGCCGCAAATACCCCGAGCGCCTCAAAGAAGCACTGGAAAACACGGGGGAGACCGATGCCCTCATCGTCATCGGTGGCGCGGTCAAGAGCATCAACGTGGTGGCAGCGTGCTTTGAATTCGACTTCATGGGCGGCTCGATGGGCTCCGTGGTGGGCGAGCGTTTTGTGCGCGGCGTGGAGACCGCCATCGAGCAGAAGGTGCCCTTCATCTGCTTTACCGCCACCGGCGGCGCACGCATGCAGGAAGGCCTGCTGTCCCTGATGCAAATGGCCAAGACCAACGCAGCGCTGACCCGCCTGGCCAAGAAGGGCCTGCCCTACATCAGCGTGCTGACCGACCCCACCATGGGCGGCGTGAGCGCAGGTTTTGCCTTCGTAGGCGACATCGTGATTGCCGAGCCCAAGGCCCTGATCGGCTTTGCCGGCCCGCGCGTGATCGAATCCACCGTGCGCGTGACCCTGCCCGAAGGCTTCCAGCGCGCCGAATTCCTGCAAACCAAGGGCGCCGTGGACTTCATCTGCGATCGCCGTGAACTGCGCAACACCGTGGCCAGCAGTCTGGCCATGCTGCAGCGTTTGCCTGCTGACGCAGTGATGTAACACCACCGGGTGGGTGCGTGCGCAAAGCCTCGTGCTGAGGTGATGCGCCCGCCAAAGCCGCGAAAACACTATTATTTTGATAGCTGCTAGCGCTTTATGGATAAGCGCTAGGGGTCGATTTCACTGATATTTTGGTATCAGATATCTATTGCCGCGCATCATGCGCAGCCGCCGAAACCGGCGCGGCCCCAACCAGGGACGGCAAGCAAGGGCCGCCCCGCAGCAAGGCCGTCGTCCCCCTGGGGGGAAGGCGCCAAAGGCGACTCAGGGGGGCTACTTCATTACGCTGGCCTGCAAATGGCCCAGCACGATCATCGCCACCTGCAGCAACACCAGCACGGCCAGCGGCGACAGGTCGATACCGCCCACCAGCGGGATGATGCGGCGAAACGGCCGCAGGATGGGCTCGCACAGCCGGGCAATCACATCGGCCAGGGGTGACCGCGCCTGCACCCACGACATCACGGCATAGACGATCAACAAGCCAATCAGCCCCGACACCGCCACCCGCGCGAGGCCAAACAATGCCAGCCACGGCAGCCAGGCCCATGCCGAGGCGGCGCCCAGCAGCAGGGTCAGCAAAAAATACTGCGCCAGCTGCAGCAACACGGCTGCCACCAGGCTCGACACATCCCAGCGCCCCACCGGCGGGATCACGCGGCGCAGCGGCATGATGAGCCAGTCCGTCAGCGCAAAAACCAGTCCGCCGACGGGGTTGGAAAACGGCACGCGCTGCCACTGCATGTACAGCCGCAACAGGCATGCCCCGGTGAGCAGGCCACCAACAACGTCGAGCAGGAAAGAGGCGATCTGGTAGAGCATGGATGAGACAAAAATAAGGGGCCGCCGCGAAAGCAGGCTGCGCCATGGGATGATAGCGAGCCAAGGTATCCCCCCTTTCATGACACAACCCCTCACCCTGTCATCCTTGCCCCTTTTCCCTCTGGGCTCCGTGCTGTTCCCAGGTGGTCTGCTGGCCCTGCGCGTGTTCGAAGTGCGCTACCTGGACATGGTGCGCAAGTGCCATCAGGCGGGCGCCCCCTTTGGCGTGGTCGCCCTCACGCAAGGCCGCGAAGTGCGCCAGGCGGGCGCGCCTGAAGAACAGTTCAACGATGTGGGCACCCTGGCCGTCATCGAGCAGATCGACACCCCGCAGCCTGGCCTGATCACACTGCTATGCCGTGGCAGCCAGCGCTTTCGCATCACCCAGCGCAGCCACCTGCCCCATGGCCTGTGGATCGCCGATGTGGGGCACATCGACCCGGATCTGATGGTGCCAATCCCGCAAGACCTGAGAAAGGCATCGACAGCCCTCGCCCAGGTGCTGCACACCCTAAAGCAGCGTGACCCCGAAATTCCGACTGCGATTGTCCCCACGGCAGCCCAGCTGGACGACTGCGGATGGGTGGCCAACCGCTGGTGCGAGCTTTTGCCCGTGCCCCTGGAACTCAAGCAGCGCCTGATGGAGCTGGACAACCCGCTGGTGCGGCTGGAACTGGTGGGAGATATCCTTGAGCGGACCGGGATTGCGCCCACGCAATGAGCCGCCGAATCGCAACTACCCCCTCTTCTTCTCATAGCCCATGCTGAACCGCATCCTGGGCTGGTCACGCGCAGCCAAGCGCCTCGTGGTGGTGGCCATGGACATCTGTCTGGGCCTCATCGCCATGTGGCTTGCCTTCACGCTGCGGCTGGAGACGCCCCACTGGCCTGAGGGCATGCAGTGGCTCGCGTATGCACTGGCGCCCGCCCTTGCGTTTCCGATTTTTGCCAAGCTGGGGCTGTACCGCGCCATCTTCCGCTACACGGGGATCACGGCGCTCATCACTACCGGCAAGGCCGTGGCCATCTACGGCGCGCTTTTGCTGGGCTGCCTGCTGGCGGCTCAGTGGGAGGGCGTACCACGCAGCGTCGGCATCCTCCAGCCGCTGTTGTTCATGCTGCTGGTGGGTGCCAGCCGTGCACTGGGGTGGCTGGCGCTGGCGGGGCGCAGCAGCCATGCGCCGTACCGCCTGCTGATCTACGGCGCTGGCAGTGCGGGGGCACAGACGGCTGCAGGGCTGGGCAGCATGCGCCAGTACCTGCTAAAGGGGTTTGTGGACGACGATGCCAGCAAGATCGGGCGCAGCATCAACGGCGTGCGTGTGCACGCCTCCAACGCGCTGCCCGAGGTGGTACGCCGCCTTGGCATCACCGACGTGCTGCTGGCGCTGCCCAGCACCACGCGCGAGCGACGGCGGCAAATCATCGAAAGCCTGCGCGAGCTGCCCGTGCGGATCCGCACGCTGCCGGGCCTGTCGGACCTGGCCAGCGGCCGGGTGACCGTCACGGACTTCCAGGACCTTGAAATCGAAGACCTGCTGGGCCGGGAGCCGGTGGCGCCGGACCCAGGTCTGCTGGGGCGCAATCTGGCGGGCACCGTGGTTCTGGTGACCGGCGCGGGCGGCAGCATTGGCAGCGAACTGTGCCGGCAGATCGTGCGCGAAGGGCCGTGCCAGTTGCTGCTGGTGGACCATAGCGAATACGCGCTGTACTCCATCCACCACGAATTGGCGGCGCTGGTGCACCAGGGCGAGCATGCATGTGCGCTGGTGCCCCTGCTCGCCAGCGTCACCCACAAGGCGCGCATGGCAGACATCTGCCGACAATACCGGCCCACATCCATCTACCATGCGGCCGCCTACAAGCACGTGCCCATGGTGGAGGCCAACGCGGGCGAAGGTATTTTGAACAACGTGTTTGGCACCTTGAACATGGTGCAGGTGGCGCTGGAGTGCGGTGCCAACCATTTCGTGCTGATTTCCACCGACAAGGCCGTGCGCCCGACCAACATCATGGGCGCCACCAAACGTGTGGCAGAGATGGTGCTGCAAGCAATTGCAGCGTCGCCCCGAGCGCCTTTCCCGCAGCTTGCCGACAGCTCACCCGCCTGGACTTGCCCCACCCGCCTGTCGATGGTGCGCTTTGGCAATGTACTGGGCTCTAGTGGCAGCGTGATACCGCTGTTTCGCAAGCAGATCGCGGCCGGTGGCCCCCTTACCGTGACGCACCCGAACGTCACGCGCTACTTCATGACCATTGCCGAAGCCGCCCAGCTGGTACTGCAGGCAGGGGCGATGGCCGAGGGCGGCGACGTGTTCCTGCTGGACATGGGCGAGCCTCTACAGATTCTGGAATTGGCAGAGCGCATGGTGGCCCTGTCGGGATTGACGGTGCGCGACGATCTGCACCCCGAAGGAGACATCGAAATCGTTTTCACCGGACTGCGCCCGGGTGAAAAACTTTTCGAGGAACTGCTGATTGGGGACAATCCCTTCCCCACCGACCACCCCCGCATCCTGCGGGCGCGTGAAGAATACCGCCCCTGGGAGGAGCTGCAGACCTTGCTCCAGGCATTGCAGAAGGCAGCCCATGCCGGCGACCCCATCGCCATGACCGCTCTGCTGCGACAGCTGGTGCCTGGCTACCACCCCGAAACGCAACCCGTACTGCCATGAAGTCGGGACTTGTACGGGCAACGCTGACCCTGCTCACGGGCAGCGTTGCAGCCCACGCCATCCCGCTGGTGCTGGGCCCCGCACTCACACGCCTCTACAGCCCTGAGGACTTCGGACAGTTTGCACTGCTGTGGGCGCTGGCCACCAACCTGGCGGTGGTGGGCTGTGCGCGCTATGAATTCGCACTCCCCCTCGAAAGCACCGAGCCGCGCGCCGCCCAGCTCATGGCGCTGTGCGCTCGCATCTTGCTCGCTGTCACCACGGCATCTGCTGCAGCCGCAGCCGTGCTTCTGCTGTGGCGCGGCATGCCGATGGTGTGGGCGCTGCCATTGGCGGTGTTCGCAGGCGGTGCTGTGCAATGGCTCACGCTGTGGGCGACACGGTCCCAACGCTTTGGTCTGCTGTCGGCGGCCAGGCTGCTGCAACAAGGCGGTGGCGCCATCCTGCAATTGCTGTTCGGATTCATGAAGACCGGCCCGCTGGGTCTGGTGCTGGGCGCCACATTGGCCAGCCTGGGCGCGGCATGGATGCTGGCCAGGCCTGCCCCTGCGGGTGGCTGGGTGGGTCTGTGGCGCCAGCCGTTGGCCACACTCCGGTCCATGGCCCAACAGCACCGGGACTTTCCGTTGCTCAACACACCCCACGCTTTCATGGGGGCGCTGCAGGACACCCTGACTCTGGTGTTGGTGGCGGCCTGGACCGGAGATGCCGCAGCGGGATTCTGGGCGCTGGCGCTGCGCTACCTCAAGGCCCCTGCGACCCTCATCGGCGGGGCCTTGTCGCAAACCCTGTACCCCCGCCTTCTGAAGGCGCAGAGCCCCAACGAAGCGCGCACCCTGGTGCGCCAGGCCCTGCTGGGGCTGGCCGCCCTGGCCTGCCCGCTGGCGGCAGTGCTGCTTGTCTGGGGCCCGGACATCTTTTCCCTGGCCTTTGGCGACCAATGGGCGCAGACCGGGGAACTGGCCCGGGCCATTGCGCCGTACATCGCCGTGCATTTCATGGCATCGCCCCTCGCGGTGGTCACCATGGCCTGGGGCGCGCAGGCCTGGGCGCTGCGCCTGGCGTTGATTGGACAATGCCTGTTTTTTGCGGGCCTGCTGCTGGGCCTCCATCTGGGCGGGCTGCCCGGCGCCGGATGGGGCGTGTCAGCGAGCATGCTGGCCTACTTTGCCTACTATTTCTGGGCGTTGGCAAACTGGAAGGACATCCCCCATGAGAGCCGTGCTTAACCGCTGGCGCCGCCGCCTCTGGCAGGCGCTGTTCTACCGCATGGTGTTCGGGGAAAGCGACCACCTGGGCCGCAGCCTGCCCCACACCCGCATTGCCCCCAGCACCTGCATCGAAGGCGCCGAGGGGCTGCTGCTTTCCGACCACGTGTTCATTGGGCAATTCAACTTCATCGACGCCACGGCAGGCCTGCAGATTGGGCACGGGGTACAGATCACCAACTTCGTCAGCATCGTCACCCACAGCTCCCACCGCGCCATTCGCCTCCTGGGCAGTGGCTACGCCGTCCACGAGGGCCCCAAGCCTGGCTACATCAGCGCGCCCGTGGAGATCGGCGCCTACACGTTCATCGGCCCCCACAGCCTGATCGAAGCGGGTACACGCATCGGCAAGGGGGTGGTGGTGTGTGCCTACGCGCAGGTGCGCGGCGAAGTGCCCGACTTCGCCATCATGGCAGGGGCCCCAGCGCGCAAGATTGGCGACGTGCGCGAGCAGGATGAGCGCCTGCTGTCGCAGCATCCGGAACTGCGCCCACACTACGAATCCTGGACACGGGCAAGCTGACATGGCCACACACCTGTGCCTGCTGGGCGATGCCACCAGCCCCCATGTCCAGCGGTGGGCGCGGGAGATGCTCCAGCGTGGCTACCGCGTTTCGCTGATCACGGCCCGCCCCGCAGCCATCGATGGCGTCACCGTGCGGGCCATCCGGCCTGTGCACCGATCGCTGGACTGGCTGTCCCGCGTTCAGGAAACGAAGCGCCACGTGGCCGAACTGGCTCCTGACCTCCTGCATGCCCATTACGTCACCTCCTACGGCTATCTGGCCGCACGTTGCGGCAAACATCCGCTGGTGATGACCGCCTGGGGCAGCGACCTGTTGGTGACCCCAGGCAAAAGCGCCTGGATGCGCTGGCTGACCGGCTGGATACTGCGCCAGGCTGACCTCATCACGGGCGACTCAGCGAGCCTGATGAGCGCGGTGGCAGACTTCCGCCCGCCCGGCGCCGCCGAGGAAATCCATTGGGGTGTGGAACTGCAGCGCTTCCACCCCGTTCCCTGGAGTCACAAGCAAGGCAGCCAGCTGGTGAGCCTGCGCGCCTGGGAACCCAACTACAACATCGACACCGTCATCGAAGCGTTCGCCCTGCTGCAGGCGCGATTGCCGGGCGCCGATCTGCGCTTGCACCTGCTCGGCGGAGGCAGTCTGGAAGGTGCCCTGCGCAGCCAGGTGCACAAGGCGCAGCTGGACAACAAGGTGCAGTTCCACGGCCGACTCGATGACGCTGGCATGACCCGGGTACTGGGCGAAAGCAAGATATCTGTGTCGGTGCCCAGCAGCGATGCAACATCGGTCGCCATGCTGGAGAGCATGGCGTGTGGCCTCGCCGTGGTGGCCAGCGAACTGCAGGCCAACCGGCACTGGATCGACGCTGAGTGGCTGGTTGCAGCCGGAGATGCCACAGCGCTCGCCGCCCGGCTCGAAGCCCTGATTGCCAATGACGCCATCGCGGAACAAGCCGGACTGCAAAATGCTGCCCGCATAGCGCAAGACGGCGACCGCGCGGTGCAGATGAACCGCATGCACGCGCTGTACCAGCAACTGCTCCGTACACCTTGAACCCCATGCCCCAAGGCCTTGAATTGGACAACCTGATCAGCGTGATCGTGCCGTGCCGCAACGAGCGCCAGCACATTGACGCATTCTGCGACTCCGCCCTTCGCCAGCAACTCCCGGCGGGCTGGCGCATGGAAGTGCTGATTGCAGACGGTGACAGCGATGACGGCACGCGCGAACACCTGATGCAGCGCTGTGCTGCAGACCCCCGGCTCGTGCTGGTGGACAACCCCGGCCGCATTGTGTCCACCGGGCTCAACGCCTGCATTGCCCGCGCACGGGGCAGCACCATTGCCCGCATGGACGTGCACAGCCAGTTTGCCCCCGACTACCTTGCGCAGTGCATCCAGGCGCTTGAACGCACCAGCGCTGACAACGTGGGCGGCCCATGGGTCGCCCACGGAACGGGCCCCACCGGGGCCGCCATAGCCGCCGCCTTCCAATGCCGCTGGGTGGTAGGTGGCGCACGGTCGCGCGATGTGCAGTACGAAGGCGAGGTGGATACCGTCTACCTCGGATGCTGGCCCCGCAGCGTGTTTGACCGATTCGGGCTGTTTGACGAAACGCTGGTGCGCAACCAGGACGACGAGCACAACCTGCGCATGCGCCTGGGGGGTGCACGCATCTGGCAGAGCAGCCTCATCCATTCCACCTACCACCCGCGCAATTCGCTCAGGCACCTGTTCGCGCAACAACGGCAATATGGCTACTGGCGGCCTTTTGTGATGCGCAAACATGGGCAGCCGGGCTCCGTGCGACAACTGGTGCCCGCAGCTTTTGTGGCCGCAGCAGTGGGAGCCTCCGCTGCCTCGCCGTGGTCCGCCTGGCCCCTGGCTGCACTGGGCATCGCCTACGCAGGGTATCTTCTGGCGGCATCAGTGGCGGCAGCCCGGTCGGCCCGCAACGGGGGACTGCTGCCCCGCCTCCCGGGGACGATTGCAGCGTTTCATGTGGGCTACGGCCTGGGTACCTGGCGAGGACTGTGGGACATTGCGCGCTCGCGCGCCCCTTCGTCCGACTTTGCACGCATCACCCGATGACCGACAACGAACCCCAGGCCGTCAAGGCCCGCTACGCCCGGCGCGACACAGTGGCCGACGAAGCGCGCTACAGCCTGTATGCCAACGCTGCGGCGCTGCAGGCACAGCAGGAGCGCCTGCGCGCCATGGCACGCATCTGGCGGGCCCACGGCTGGAGCAGCCTGGCCCAGCGGCCCATGCTGGAGGTTGGCTGTGGGAGTGCGGGCAATCTGCACGATCTGGTGCGGCTGGGCGCCACGCCCGCTTTCCTGACGGGCCTGGAGCTTCTTCCAGAACGTGCCGCCGCAGCGCGCGCCTTGCTACCAGCGGGCGTGGCCATTGCCGAAGGCGATGCCGCCTTGGCCCCGGTGCAGCCCGCCAGCCAGGATGCCGTGCTGGCGTTCACACTCTTCAGCTCCTTGCTCGACGAGGGCTATCGCCGCCATCTGGCCGACGTGATCTGGCAATGGGTCGCGCCCGGCGGCGGTGTTCTCGTCTATGACTTTGTCGTCAACAACCCCGCCAACACCGATGTACAGGGCATTCCACTGCGCGAACTGGGCATCCTGTTTCCCGGGGCCCAGATACACTCCCGCCGCGTTACGCTGGCACCTCCGCTGGCACGGCGCCTGCCCGCGCCAGCGATTACGCCAGCATCCGCACTGCTGTGGTTTCTGCGCACCCACCGCCTGACCTGGGCCGTGAAGCCACGCTGAGCGCGGCCTCGCTCTGGCCCTTTTAGCACTCACCACAACGCCCATGAACTCCCCCGCCGACCTACCCTTTCTCCCGTTCGCCCGCCCCGACATCGGGCCGGCAGAAATCGATGCCGTCAGCGCGGCCATGCGCTCGGGATGGGTCACGACCGGGCCCAAGACCAAAGAGTTTGAGCAGGCATTCACCGCCTTCCTGGGCGGCGGTGGTCTGCAGAGCATCGCCGTCAACTCCGCCACGGCGGGCCTGCACCTCGCGCTGGAGGCCCTGGGCATCGGCCCCGGCGATGAAGTGATCGCGCCCACACTGACCTTCACCGCCACCGTGGAGGTGGTGCGCTACCTGGGTGCGGACCCGGTACTGGTGGACGTGGACCCGGTGACCCTCAATATCGACCCGGCCAAGGTGCGCGCAGCCATCACGCCCCGCACCAAAGCCATCATGCCCGTGCACTACGGCGGGCTGGCCTGCGACATGGACGCCATTCTGGCCATCGCCAAAGAACATCACCTGAAGGTGGTGGAAGACGCGGCCCATGCCTTGCCCACCACCTGGCGCGGCACCCTGGTGGGGCAATTGCAATCCGATGTCACGGTGTTCAGTTTTTACGCCAACAAGACCATCACCACCGGCGAAGGAGGCATGGCCGTCACGCACGACCCCGCGCTTGCGCAACGCATGCGCACCATGCGGCTGCACGGCATGAGCCGCGATGCGTTTGACCGCTTCACTTCCAAAACCCCGGCCTGGTACTACGAGGTGATCGCGCCCGGCTTTAAATACAACATGACGGACGTTGCAGCCGCCATGGGCGTGGAGCAGCTGGCACGGCTGCCGCAGTTTGTGCAGCGGCGCCAGGCCCTGGCAAACCGCTACCACGAACAGCTGGCGCCCCTGCCCCTGAACTTGCCAGCCAATGCACCCCAGGGCGACATCCACGCATGGCACCTGTATGTCATCCGGCTGCGTGCCGATGCACCGCTGGGGCGAGACGAGGCCATCCAGGCCCTGTCGGACCGGGGCATCGGCACCAGCGTGCACTATGTGCCGCTGCACCGGCACCCGTACTGGCGGGACCGCTATCAGCTCACGCCGGAGATGTTCCCCCAGGCCGATGCAGCCTACCAGGCCATGATCAGCATCCCCCTGTTCACCGCCATGGGTGACAGCGATCAGGACCGTGTGATTGCCGCGCTGCACGAGGTGCTGGGCTGACATGCCCAAGCGGCTGTTCGACCTGTTCTTGGCCGCCCTCGGGCTGCTGCTGCTCGCGCCCGTTCTGCTGGCCGTGGCACTGTGGGTGGTGTGGGATTCGCCCGGCCCGGCATTCTTTCGCCAGCAGCGCGTAGGCCGCGCGGGCAGGTTGTTCCGCATCGTCAAGTTCCGCACCATGCACCCGCGTGCAGAAGCTGCGGGCCCGGCGATTACCGTGGGGGCCGACGCCCGCATCACCCGGGCGGGCCACTGGCTGCGGCGCACCAAGATCGATGAATTGCCGCAGCTTTTCAACGTGCTGCTGGGCCATATGAGCCTTGTCGGCCCCCGGCCCGAGGTGCCGCACTATGTGGCACTTTACCCGGACTCTGTGCGAGACCTGGTGCTCAGTGTGCGGCCCGGCATCACAGACCGCGCCTCCATCGAGTTCCGCGACGAAAGCACTTTGCTGGGCCAGAGCAGCGATCCGGAGCGCACTTACGTGGAGCAGATTCTGCCCATCAAGCTGCGCTATGCCGCGGAGTACGCCCGCTCGCACACGCTTTGGAGCGACCTGAAGATCATCGTGAGGACGGCATCCGCGCTGTGGGGCGACCGGCCGTCCAGGGGATAAGAACCTGTTCTAAATCTTTTCGGGGTCGCACAAGGTCCTTGCCGGGATGGGATGCAAGGCGCGGAGCGCAGTGGATAGCCCGGCTATCCACAAGCGCCGCAACGCCGCAGACCGCCCGGCAAGGCACTTGCCCGAAGGGTTTGAGTGAAATCGGGCGATTGGAAGCCTCGGCTGCTTGCATGGGCGTGCGCCCATGCGGCGCATCCGTTGCGTCCACTCATCCCGATTGCACTCCAATGCGATCCCCGAAAAGATCTTGAACAGGTTCTTAGGACCTGTCGGCAACACATAGCCGATAAAATGAGGGGTTTGGCTGAACCCAGCCCCCATTTCACGCCCCCGCACCGACGGCACCTATGTCAGACCAAAACCACGCCCCCGCTCCCCAGGACGAAAACCAGCTCATCGCCGAGCGCCGCGAAAAGCTCCGCGCTCTGCGCGAAGTCCAGGCCACTGGCGGTGGGGTTGCCTTCCCCAATAACTTCAAGCCCGGCCACAAGGCTGCCCAGTTGCACCTGGAACACAGCACTGCCACGAACGAGTCCCTCGAAGCCACGCCGGTGAACGTCTCGGTCGCTGGCCGGATGATGCTCAAGCGCGTGATGGGCAAGGCCAGTTTTGCAACCGTGCAGGATGGCTCGCTGGGCGACGTGGGCGGCCGCATTCAGCTCTATGTGACCCGTGACGCCGTGGGCGAAGACCTGTATGCCGCCTTCAAGCACTGGGACCTGGGCGACATCGTGGGCGCCGAAGGCACGCTGATGAAGACCAAGACGGGCGAGCTGTCGGTCAAGGTGACCAGCCTGCGCCTGCTCACCAAGAGCCTGCGCCCGCTGCCCGACAAGTTCCACGGCATGGCCGACCAGGAGCAGAAATACCGCCAGCGCTACGTGGACCTGATCACCGACGAGCACGCCCGCAAGCGCTTCATGGCGCGCAGCAAGGCCGTGAGCGGGCTGCGCGAGTTCATGGTGAGCCACGGCTTCCTCGAAGTCGAAACGCCCATGCTGCACCCCATCCCGGGCGGCGCGAATGCCAAGCCGTTCGTGACGCACCACAACGCGCTGGAGCAGGAGATGTACCTGCGCATCGCGCCCGAGCTCTACCTCAAGCGCCTGATCGTGGGCGGCTTCGAGCGTGTGTTCGAGATCAACCGCAGCTACCGCAACGAAGGCATCTCGGTGCGCCACAACCCCGAGTTCACCATGATGGAGTTCTACGCGGCGTACTGGAACTACCTGGACCTGATGGACTTCACCGAGACGCTGATCCGTGAAGTGGCCCTGAAAGCCACGGGCTCGCTGCAGATGACCTACCAGGGCCGTGCGGTGGACCTGACCCAGCCGTTTGCCCGCCTGACGATCCGCGAAGCCATCTTCCAGCACACCGAAGCAGGCGCCCATGTGGACGATGCCGCCTGGCTCATCAGCGCATTGAAGAAGCTGGGCATGACCGAAGAGAAGGACAAGCTCTCGGCCCGCACGCTGGCCAGCCTGCAGGTGCTGTACTTTGAAGAAACGGTGGAAGACAAGCTGTGGCAGCCCACCTTCATCATGGAGCACCCCACCGAGATCTCGCCCCTGGCGCGCGCCAACGACGCGCGCCCCGAGGTGACGGAGCGCTTTGAGCTGTACATCACCGGCCGCGAGTTCGGCAATGGTTTCAGCGAACTGAACGACGCCGAAGACCAGGCCGCCCGCTTTCACGCCCAGGTGGCCGCCAAAGACAGCGGCGATGACGAAGCCATGTTCTACGACCACGATTTCGTGCGCGCGCTGGAATACGGCATGCCCCCCACGGGGGGTTGCGGTATCGGCATTGACCGTCTCATGATGCTGCTGACTGACAGCCCCAGCATTCGCGACGTGATCCTGTTCCCCGCGCTGCGCCGCGAGTCCTGAGTCGCGCGCCCCGGATGCGCTCGGGGCATCCCGGACCCGCCCTTTGACGGCCCCAAGGAGACACTACCGTGCCCTTCAGTTCCAGCAACGCCCCCTACCCGGCCAGCCAGCCCTTGCCCTCGGGCAACGCTTTTTCGGTGCTGGTGGTCGAAGACCAGGGATCCGTGCGCGCAGCGCTGGTGGCCGAGCTGCGGCGGGCTGGGGTGTCAGACATCTTTGAGGCGCCCGAGGGCAACGCAGCGCTGCACCTGTTCAAAACCCACCGCCCCGATCTGGTGCTGCTGGACATCCGGCTGCCCGGCCAGGACGGCTACTGGGTCGCCCAGCAGATGCGCGAAAGCGAAGCGGGCGACTGGACGCCCATCATCTTCCTCTCGGGCCTGGACAACGAACTCGATGTGTGGCGCGGTATTGAAGTGGGTGGTGACGACTACCTCGTCAAACCCGTCAAGCCTATCGTGCTGATGGCCAAACTGCGCGCCATGCGCCGGCTGCTGGACATGCGCCGCAGGCTCGTCTCCATGTCGGCCGAGTTGCATCTGGCCAACCAGCGGCTCAACGAAATGGTGGAAATCGATGCGCTCACCGGCCTGGTCAACCGCCGGGGGTTTGACCGCATTTTGCACAACGAGATCCTGGCTGCGCGCCGGGACGGTACGCCGCTCACGCTGATGCTGTGCGACCTGGACCACTTCAAGCTCTTCAATGACGCCAGCGGGCATGTGCAGGGCGATGCCTGCCTGAAGGAAGTCGGCCGCCTGTTGCGCGAGGTGTGCGTGCGCCCGCGTGACATCGCCTCACGCTACGGTGGTGAGGAATTCGCCCTCATCCTGCCCAACACGCCACGCTCGGGTGCCATGACCTTCGCGCGGGCCCTGGGACAGCTGCTCAAGGTGCGCGCCCTTCCACACGCAGATTCACCGCTGGGCAACATCCTCACGCTGTCAGGCGGCATCACCACCTGCGTGCCTGACGACAGCACCAACGCCGAAAGCATGATCATGCGTGCCGACCAGGCGCTTTATGCCGCCAAGGCCCAGGGCCGCAATCGCTTCTTCAGTTTCGAAATGCAGATGGACACCGTGGAGCAACTGCGCAATTGAGTTTCTTTTCTGCCCTCACGTTTGACGCCACCGAGCGCAACGCCCGCACCGCCGTTTCGCGCATGCAGCTGCTGAAAACCCGCCTTCCCGACTGGGTACAAGACTGGCTCGAAGTCATCATCCCCGGCACGCAGATCCTGCTGATCCTGTTTGTCGCCTGGCTGCTGCAACGGGTGCTGCGCCGCATCGTGCGCCGCGCCAGCGCGCACTACCAGGTGCCCGACGAACTGGTGGTGCCCATGAACGGGCTGATCCGCTGGCTCATCATTGCCAGTGCGGCGCTGCTGGTGCTGGAACGCATGGGGGTGTCGGCCACCGTGCTCTGGACCGCGTTCACCGGGTTTGCCACTGTCGGGGCCGTGGCCTTTTTCGCGGCGTGGAGTGTGCTCTCCAACCTGTTTTGCGCGCTGCTCATCTTCACCGTGCGACCCTTCAAGATTGGCGACTACATCGAGGTGCTGGACACCGCCGAAAAGCCCGGGGCCAAAGGACGTGTGGTGGACATCAACCTGCTCTACACCACGCTCGAAGACCATGGCGCTGCGGCGGACCAGGTCGCCTGGCTGCAGATTCCCAATGCGCTGGTGTTTCAACGCGTGGTGCGCAGGTTTCAGGGGGTGCCACCACCGCCGGCACTTCCCGCCAACGCTGCAGAGGCCGCAGAAAGTGCCCCGGCAGCCCCGCCTCCAGTCACGCCAGGGCCTTTCAACACGCCCTAGTCCACTGAAGCCGAGAAATCGGCTGTGCGTGAGGGTCTGGCAGTGTCGCACGCTAGGCGGCGGGCGCAGGCGGGTTGCACACCCGGCGAGCACGGCAACGACGAGGGCGCCGAACCAGACTCCAGGCCACGGGCTCTCACGGCGTTAGGGCAACAGGTCCAAGGCCTGCAGATAGGCGGGCTGGTACATCAACTCATCCCAGGCCTGGGGCAGGGTTTCGGGCAGCAGCGCCAGGCGGCGGGATTCGCTGTCCACACTCGGCTGCCAGCGGCCTTGGTTCTGGGCCTGTTCCAGGCCGTCGATGAGTTCATCCACGGCCTTGCCATCGCCCACGCTCTGGTTGCACAACAGCACCAGGTCGCAGCCTGCCTCCAGCGCTGCAACGGCTGCGTCGGTGTAGCTGACGACCTGGCCGTCCAGACGCCGAGCGCCTTCCATGCTGAGGTCGTCGCTGAAGATGGCGCCGTCAAAACGCATCTGGCGGCGCAGGATGTCCTGCAGCCAGCGCCGCGAGAAGCCTGCGGGGCGGCTGTCCACCTTGGGATAGATCACATGGGCCGGCATCACGCTGGTGAGCGTACTGCTGAGCCAGGGGTATGGCGCGGCGTCGTCGGCCAGGATGGCCTTCAGGCTACGCTTGTCCACCGGCACCTCGGTGTGCGAGTCGGCTTTGACAAAGCCGTGCCCCGGGAAGTGTTTGCCGCAGTTGGCCATGCCGGCCTGCAGCAGACCGTGCATGAGGCTCTTGGCGAGCAGCGCCACCACACGCGGGTCGCGGTGAAAGGCACGGTCGCCGATCACACCGCTTTCACCCCAATCGAGATCGAGAACGGGGGTGAACGAGAAATCAACCCCACAGGCGCGCAACTCCGCACCCAGCACGTAGCCCGCCGCCGTGGCCGCATTGGTGGCGCGCAGCGCGCCGCTGCCAGGCACGGCCTTGGCGCCCTTGCCATCGTCCATCCACATCTCGCCGAGAGCGCGCATGGGCGGCAGGTGGGTGAAGCCATCGGTGCGAAAGCGCTGCACGCGGCCGCCCTCATGGTCCACGCAGATCAGCAGGTCGTCACGCACGGCCTTGATACTGCTGGTCAGCTGCAGCAGCTGCGCGCGGTTTTCCCAGTTGCGGGCAAACAGGATCACGCCACCGGTCAGCGGGTGGGCCAAGCGGCGGCGGTCGGCGGCGGTCAGCTCTGTGCCTGCCACGTCAAGGATGAGGGGTGCGTGTTCGGTCATAGGGTGTCAAACATCAGGTTGCTATTACAAACATAGCTGCTAGCGCTTATCCATCAAGCGCCAGAGGCCATTTTTAATCCAATTTCTCTACCACACAGAAGCTGGCGGCGTAGTCGGTCTCGTCCGTCACGCTCAGGTGCGCTTTCAGCCCTTTGGCGTCAAACCATTCCTTGAGTGCGCCGTGCAGCACGATCACGGGCTGGCCGCTCGCAAGCTTGGCCACTTCGCAGTGGCGCCAGGTCATGGGCATGCGCATACCCAGGCCGATGGCTTTGCTGAACGCTTCCTTGGCAGAGAACCGCGTGGCCAGGTAGCGCAGGCCGCGGTCGGGCCAACGGCCACTCCTCTCGTGCCAGGTGGCCAATTCACCGTCGGCCAGCACCTTCTGGGCAAAGCGCTCGCCGTGGCGTTCCAGGCTGGCCGCGATGCGGCGCACGTCGCAGATGTCGGTGCCAATGCCGTAGATCATGGTATTTGAATAAAATTAGGCTCTAGCGCTTATCCATCAAGCGCTAGCAGCTATCAAATCAGGAGTTATCAGGTTGTGCGGCACAACCCGACTGGATGCAGCCCAGGTAGGCCAACACCGTGGCGGCGTAGCCCAGCTCCAGCGCGTCGGCAATGAGGGCGTGGCCGATCGAGACTTCGAGCACACCGGGCACCTCGCGCACAAAGGCGGCGAGGTTGTCACGGTTGAGGTCGTGACCCGCGTTCACGCCCAGCCCCACATCCAGCGCGGCCTGGGCGGCGGCGGCGTAGCGCTTGAGCTCAACGTCTTGCTGCGGCGTGCCCCAGGCTGCGGCATAGGGCTCGGTGTACAGCTCCACCCGGTCAGCGCCCACCGCCTTGGCGGCGGCCATCTGCTCGGGCACGGGGTCCATGAACAGGCTCACGCGCACGCCCAATGCTTTGCACTCGGCGATCAGGGGCGCCAGGCGCTCGGCATCCTGCGGAAAGCTCCAGCCGTGGTCGCTGGTGAACTGGTCTTCGCTGTCGGGTACAAAGGTCGCCTGGTGCGGGCGAACCTTGCGGATGAAGTCCATCAGGTTCTGAGATGGATTGCCCTCGATGTTGTATTCGCGGTCGGGCCAAGCCTTCATCAGCGTGGCCAGCTCGAACACGTCCTGGCTGCGGATGTGCCGCTCGTCGGGCCGGGGGTGCACCGTGATGCCCTGGGCCCCCGCCTGCAGGCACAGCTCGGCCGCCCGGGTGACACTGGGAATGCCCAGGTGGCGCGTGTTGCGCACCAGGGCGACTTTGTTGACATTGACCGAGAGGGCCGTGGCGTGGGGGGTGCGTGAGGTCTGGTTCATAGGGCCTGCAGATCGATCATGAGCTGGCGGGTGCGCAGCATAGGGCTGCCGCAATGGTATTGCAGCAGGGCGCGCAGCTGGGGTTTGAGTTCTGCAGCCACCGGCGCGCAGGCACGCAAGGTGGCGGTGTAGGTGGCTGCGTCGTCCAGCGCGCGTTGCAACGTCTGCCACTGGACGCCGAGCAGGCCCGCGCGGTCGGCCGAAGAGGAGGCGCGCAGGCCGCCTTCGGGCACCAGCGTGTAGCGCGTCTTGGGTTGCAAGACCTCCAACGTCATGGTCTGGACATCCAGGCCAGGAAGCAAGCCAATCTCGCGCAGCAGCAATAGCTCGAAGCTGCGCAGCACGGGCTCTAACGCATCGCCGTGTTCGCTGGCCAACACGCGCACCACACCGGCATAGGCATCGAACAGGGCCGCATGCGGATCAGCGCGCGCCAGCAGGCGCAGCAGTAGCTCGTTGAGGTACATGCCCGACAGCAGGGCATCGCCCGTGGGCATCACATGGCCGCCCACCCACTCCGCCCCCTTGAGGGTGTGGATGTCTGCGCTGCCATCGCCGGTGAGCGTGTAGGTCACCAACAAGGGCTGGAGCGGCAGCAGCACCGGGCGGAAGTTGGAGCTGGGCTTCTTGGCCCCCTTGGCCACCAGCGCCACACGCCCTTGCTGACGGCAGAAAACCTCCAGGATCAGGCTGGACTCGCTCCAGTCGTAGCTGTGCAGCACGAAGGCGGGTTCATCGGAGATGCGCTTGGCGACAGCCATTGGCTTCAGGCCCGCACAAATGCATGCGGCTGGCAAGCGCCAGACAGATTGTGCCGCCCGGGCAAGACAGGGTCACGGGCGGGCACGGAATTATTCGTAACCGAACGAGCGCACGCGCGCCTCGTCGTCGGCCCAGCCGGAGCGCACCTTGACCCACAGCTCCAGGAACACCTTGGCATCCATGAGCTTTTCCAGTTCCTGGCGGGCTTCGGTGCCAATACGCTTCAGGCGCTCGCCCTTGTCGCCGATCACCATCATCTTGTGGTTGTCACGCTCGACCACGATGGTGGCAGCGATCTTGACCAGCCGCTTGTGCTGCTTGCTGGCTTCTTCCTCAAACTTGTCGATCACCACGGTAGAGGTGTAAGGCAGTTCGTCGCCCGTGAAGCGGAACAGCTTCTCGCGCACGGTTTCGGACGCCAGAAACTTCTCGCTGCGGTCGGTCAGCTCGTCTTCGCCGTACCACCAGCCCTGCTCGGGCAGGTACTTGGCGCAGATGCCAAACAGGCGCTCGATGTCGCCCTTGTTCTTGGCCGACATGGGCACAAACTCGGCAAACGGGTGGCGCTCCTGCATGCTCTTGAGCCAGGGGGCCAGCTCGGCACGGCGGTGCACCATGTCGAGCTTGTTGGCCAGCAGCAGCGTGGGTATGCCGGGCTTGAACAGCGACAGCACCTTGGCATCGGCCAGCGTGAAGTTGCCCGCCTCGACCACGAAGAGGATTAGGTCCACATCGCCAATCGCGCCCATCACGGTCTTGTTCAGCGACTTGTTGAGTGCGGTGGCATGGCGCGTCTGGAAACCCGGTGTGTCCACAAAAATGAACTGAGTCTGCTCGCGCGTACGAATACCGGTGATGCGGTGCCGCGTGGTCTGCGCCTTGCGCGAGGTGATGCTGATCTTCTGCCCCACCAGCGCATTGAGCAATGTGGACTTTCCCACGTTGGGCTTGCCCACGATGGCGATCACACCACAACGCTGGCCGGGCACGGCGGCCGGGGAGCCTGCTGCCGCCAGCATGGCTTCGAGGTCATTTTGCGCTCCAGCGCTTGCTGGATCGTCTTCATTCGCTACATCTTTGGTAGCATCATTCATAATTTCTTTGCTTTCAATGTAGCCAGCATGGCAGCAGCGGCTGCCTGCTCGCCCGCCCGGCGGGAGCCGCCGATGCCGCGTTCGGTGAGGCCCAGTTCAGGAATATCGCACTCGACGTCGAAGGTCTGACGGTGCGCAGCGCCCACTGTGCCGACGACCTTGTACTGCGGCAGCTTCATTTTGCGGCCCTGGAGCAACTCCTGCAATGCAGTTTTCGCGTCCTTGGATGCAGCCTGCATCTGCGGGTTGATCTCCACGCCCTGAAAAAGGCGGTGCACCAACGCTTCGGCACTCGCATAGCCGGCATCTAGGTACACGGCGCCAATCAGCGCTTCCAGCGCGTCGGCCAGAATGGATGGACGTTGCTGTCCTCCCGATTTGGACTCGCCCTCACCCAATCGCAGCACGTCGGAGATCTTGAGGCCCAGCGCCAGCTGGTACAGCGTGTCCTGCTTGACGAGGTTGGCACGCACGCGAGAGAGATCGCCTTCCGGCAACGCCGACAACTGCCGATACAGCAGGCTCGCAACCGCCAGATTCAACACGGAATCACCCAGAAACTCCAGCCGCTCGTTGTGGTCGGCCGAAAAACTGCGGTGCGTGGTGGCGCGCTGAAGAAGGGATGGATCGGAGAAAACATGCTGCAGACGGGTCTGCAGCGCTTGAAGGCCGGGATGCACTAGTTGGTCTGTCCTTCAAAGCGATAGACAAGGTAGGCAGGGCCTGCCAGCGCTATCTCGCGGGAATACTTGAAGGAAACCACGATCTTGTTGTCCCCCCGTTTAGCAACCTCCAGATCTTTTCCCTGGATGGAGTTGATGGTGTCAATCGCAGCAGAGCGGTCGAAGTTCCCCCGGACATCCGCGACAGTGGAGGCTTCCTTGGCAGCTTTGCTCGCAGCCTTCTTGATCGCCTGATACTCCAGGAAAATCGGGACAGACTGTCCGCCAATAGCAAATGCAGCCACGGCGATCAAACCCACAAAAATCACCCCAATGAATGACAAACCGCGTTGGCGAAATGGGCTGGTAGAGCGATTGATATGCATGTGTTTCCCCCTCAGTGTCCAAAAAAGCTGGTCATCCATCAATGGAACGACCCAATGCGCTTGAGATTACCGAAATTCATCCAGACAAAAAAGGCCTTCCCGACGATATTGCCCTCAGGAACAAAGCCCCAGTAGCGCGAATCGAGCGAGTTGTCCCGGTTGTCCCCCATCATGAAATAGTGGCCCTCGGGCACCTTGCACACAACGCCCTCAACACTGTAACGGCAGTTCTTGCGATAGGCAAAATTGCTGGCGCCTTGTACAAAAGCGGGCACATCCGGGTTGTTCAACAAACGGTGGGGCTGTGCACCCAGTTGCTCTTCAAACTGTTTGAAGTAGCGCATCGAGTCTTCTTCGAAAAAGTCTGGCAGCGCCTTGGTGTCAATGGCCTGGCCGTTGACCGTGAGGCGCTTGTTGATGTAGGCCACCTCGTCACCCGGCACACCCACCACCCGCTTGATGTAGTCAAGGCTCGGCTGGGGTGGATAGCGGAACACCAGAACATCACCGCGCGCAGGCTTGGCGCCCTCGATGATCTTGGTATGGATCACCGGCAGGCGGACGCCGTAGGTGAACTTGTTCACCAGGATCAGGTCGCCCACCAGCAGGGTGGGAATCATCGAACCCGACGGGATTTTGAAGGGCTCGAAAAGAAACGACCTCAAAACAAACACGGCAACAATGACCGGGAAAAGCCCCGCCGTCCAGTCCAGCCACCAAGGCTGCATGAGCAGCCGCCCCTTGGCCTCCTGCACATCCACATCGACCTTCTGGATGCCCATGCGGTCCAGCTCCGCACGGCGTGCGGTCGCCGCATCTTCGACGGCCTGGGCGGCTCGGCGGCGTTGGGGCAAAAAGTAGAAACGCTCGGCCAGCCAGTACGCGCCCGTGACCACCGTGGCCAGGAACAACAGCAAGGCGAAATTGCCTTCGATGGCACCAAAGTACCAGGCCCCGATATAGCCACCAAATGCGGCCAGTACCAGGGATGTGAAAATCTGCATGAACTGGAGCATCAGTCTTCCACCTGCAAAATGGCCAGAAATGCCTCTTGTGGCACTTCGACCGATCCGATCTGTTTCATGCGTTTCTTGCCCGCTTTCTGCTTCTCAAGGAGCTTGCGTTTGCGGCTGACATCGCCGCCGTAACATTTTGCCAGCACGTTCTTGCGCAATGCCTTGATGGTCTCGCGCGCAATGATGTTGGCGCCGATGGCGGCCTGAATGGCCACGTCATACATCTGGCGGCTGATGATCTCGCGCATCTTGGCAACCACTGCGCGGCCACGGTACTGCGATTGTGATCGGTGCACGATGATGGACAGCGCGTCGACCTTTTCGCCGTTGAGCAGGATGTCGACCTTCACCACATCGGACGCACGGTATTCCTTGAACTCGTAGTCCATGGATGCATACCCGCGCGACACCGACTTGAGCTTGTCGAAGAAGTCGAGCACGATTTCGCCCAGCGGCATTTCATAGGTGAGCATCACCTGGCGACCGTGGTACGCCATGTTCATCTGCACACCACGCTTTTGGTTGGCCAGCGTCATCACGGGGCCGACATAGTCCTGGGGCATGTACAGATGCACCGTGACGATGGGCTCGCGGATTTCCTCAAGCCGCCCCTGATCGGGCATCTTGGAGGGGTTCTCGACCATGATCACTTCACCATCGGCCTTGACCACTTGGTAGACCACGCTGGGCGCGGTCGTGATGAGATCCTGGTCAAACTCGCGCTCCAGGCGCTCCTGCACGATTTCCATATGCAGCAGGCCGAGAAACCCGCAACGAAAACCGAAGCCCAACGCTTGGCTCACTTCCGGCTCGTAGTGCAGCGAAGCATCGTTGAGCTTGAGTTTTTCAAGCGCGTCACGCAGCGAGTCATATTCGCTCGCCTCGGTCGGGTACAGACCGGCAAACACCTGGGGCTGGATTTCCTTGAAGCCGGGGAGCGCCTCGGCGGCAGGGCCCGCATTGTTGGGCAATTTCTTTTCGAGCGTGATCGTGTCACCCACCTTGGCAGCCTGCAGCTCCTTGATACCAGCGATGATGTAGCCCACCTGCCCTGCGTCAAGCGAGTTGCGCGGCTCGTTGGCGGGCGTGAACACACCGAGGTTGTCCGCGTTGTACACCGCACCACTGGCCATCATCTTGATGCGCTCGCCCTTGAGCAAACGGCCATCGACGACACGCACCAGCATCACCACGCCCACGTAGCTGTCGAACCAGCTGTCGATGATCATCGCGCGCAGCGGCCCATCGGCATTGCCGCGCGGCGCGGGCACCTTGGCCACGATGGCTTCGAGGATCTCGTCGATGCCCATGCCGGTCTTGGCAGAACACGGGATGGCATCGGTCGCATCAATGCCGATCACATCTTCGATCTCAGCCTTGGCATTGTCGGGATCGGCATTGGGCAGATCCATCTTGTTGAGTACCGGCACCACCTCGACACCCAGATCCAATGCGGTGTAGCAGTTCGCAACGGTCTGAGCTTCCACGCCTTGCGAAGCATCCACCACCAGCAACGCGCCCTCGCATGCCGACAACGAGCGGCTCACTTCATACGAGAAGTCCACATGCCCCGGTGTGTCGATCAGATTGAGGTTGTAGACCTGCCCATCCTGCGCCTTGTATTGCAGCGCTGCGGTCTGCGCCTTGATGGTTATCCCACGCTCTTTTTCGATATCCATCGAGTCCAGAACCTGGGCCTCCATCTCACGGTCCGCAAGGCCTCCGCAGCGCTGGATCAAACGATCTGCAAGCGTCGACTTGCCATGGTCGATGTGCGCAATGATGGAAAAATTTCTGATGTGGTTCATCAACGGAAAGCGTCAAGTGATTGAATTAAAACGGAGCACACAAGAAAAAAGGGCGCGTCGAATGGCGACGCGCCCTGAACCAACAATCATTGGCAACTGCGATAGTTGGAGCTTCATTGTAGGCAAAAAGCCCGCAGTAAAAAGCCCATCCGACTGCATCCAAGGGGAGTTGCCAGGGTGCAACAGGGATCTTATCAACAACTTATACACAATCTGCACAACTACAACGCTGGACAACTTGTGGGTGAGCTGTGGATCGGCTGTGCATGACACCGTCACATCCCGCATCGTGAATCAACGTCCAGCTAATATATGAATTAGCGTTGAACAGGGACCTCTATTCTATCGAAATCAGTTGATAGACCTTCATAAAGTTAGCCAAGGCTAACTTCCAACATCGAAAGAAGGAAAAGACAAAAAAACCAAAATGCCCACACCTCCGGCAAAGGCCTGCTGCAAATGTGGGGAAATGGGACAACCCATCCCCCCACATCTGCCACAACGCCGCTCGTCATCGGCCGGGACGGATCAAGGCATATTGGGCCCACTCGCCGCGCCGATACAGCACATTGATGGGCTTGTTCTTGTCGGCCTTGGCGAGCACAGCCTCAAATTCCTTCACACCAGACACTTCCGTGTTGGCAATCGCGAGAATCACATCGCCTTCGCGCAGGCCGGCACGTGCTGCGGCCTCTGTGGCGGTCGCGACCAGCACACCGCCCTTGATCTTGAGTTCCTTTTTCTGGGCGTCCGAAAGTTCCGTGACCGCCAATCCCATTTGCTGTGCAGCAGCCGAAGCCTTGGGTTTCTCCTCACGCTCCGCCGTTTTGGCAGCTGGCTTGTCGGGCTCAATTTCGGCAATGGTGATGCCCAGGTCCCGCGAAGCGCCACGGCGGAACACGGTCATCGTGCTCTTGGTACCAGGCTTGGTATTGCCCACCAGGCGAGGCAGGTCCGCAACCTTCTCGATGGACTTGCCGTCAAAGCGGGTGATGATGTCACCAGCCTCCACGCCCGCCTTGTCTGCGGGTGATCCCGCCTCTACCCCGGTCACCAACGCACCCTGGGCCTTGCCCAGGCCAATGGACTCCGCAACGTCCTTGGTGACCTGCCCGATCTGCACGCCGATACGGCCCCGTGTCACCCGGCCGGATGCGCGCAACTGCTCACTCACGCGGATGGCCTCGTCCATCGGAATCGCGAACGAAATGCCCATGAATCCACCCGAGCGCGAATAGATCTGGCTGTTGATCCCCACCACCTCGCCACGCATGTTGATGAGCGGACCGCCCGAGTTGCCCGGGTTGATGGCCACATCGGTCTGAATGAACGGGAGGTAGTCCCCAGTATCGCGCTGCTTGGCACTCACAATGCCCGCAGTCACCGTGTTCTCCAGCCCAAAGGGCGATCCAATCGCCATCACCCATTCGCCCACCCGCAGACGCCCCACATCACCCACCTTGACGGCAGGCAAGCCCGTGGCCTCGATCTTGACCACCGCCACATCAGTACGCTTGTCCGCACCAATGATCTTGGCCTTGAATTCGCGCTTGTCGGTCAGGGTGACGATCACCTCATCAGCGCCGTCCACGACATGCGCATTGGTCATCACAAACCCGTCCGCAGTCAGGATGAAGCCAGAACCCACGCCGCGCGGCTGCTCATCGTCTTGCGGCCGCTGAGGACGTTGCTGCCTGGGCACATTGGGGATCGGCACGCCAAAGCGGCGGAAGAACTCCATCATCTCCTCGTCCATGCCGTTTGCACTTGCACGGCTCGACGCTTTTTCTACCGTCCGAATATTGACCACCGAGGGCCCCACCTGATCCACCAGATCCGTAAAGTCTGGCAAACCGCGAACCGCTGCAGCAGGTTGTGCCAAGGCCGCTTGGGGCAAACCCATGCCTCCAGCAGCCCCTGCGAACATGCATGCAAATGCCAGGGAGCGCAGCGCATTTCCATCGAACTTCGACATCATCGACCTTTCGTGATTGGTAGCAAATACAGTCATCAAACGGTGTATAACTGTGAAGAGTGTGCGGCCATTTGGTTCCCGCATCGCAAATGCACTTCGCATGCCCCTGCAAACGGCCCCGCCACAGCGCTGGCTCAGAGACAGCAGCCGCCAGCGTCACGGCCACTGGCCTCAGTGTCAGTGTCAGCGTGTGCGCTCCAATTGACCCGCAAACAGGCGAAGGGTCTGCAAAGGAACCTCCCCCACCGCTGTGAGCCATACATCGGGCAAGACCCGTTGCGCAAGAAGCTGCGTGGCCCCCATACCCGAGACCTGGGGCTGGGAGGGGTGTCGCTGGGGATCAAAGGTCTCGATGAACAGCGATACCGATGCAAGACCATCGGAGTACAGGCACTGCAAGACACCCTGCGCACCGTCGTCAGCAGACACAGCGCGCCGATGGCAGCTCACCGGAACAAAGCCAGCAACCGGCTGACGAAGCACCCAGCCCTCGGCCGTGGCCGTGGTCTTGACCACAACCGGCGCCACCACCTTGTAACCAGCGGTCGCGTCCATCAGCCGTGAAAGCTGCTCCACGCGAACGGGGGCGTTCAAGTCCAACTCCGAGAATGCAGCCTGCTCCAGAACGCGTCCGTTCGCGCCCAAGGTCTGCAGCTTCACAACCAGACCGGTCTCCCGCTCGCTCCACAGCTTGTAGCCAAAACGCAGCGAGTCCACGGGCTTGAACCACACCACGTCGGCAACAAATCCGGCAACGCGCTCTTGGCCCACAGGGCGTGCGGCATAGAACTGGGATATGGAAGTGCCCTCAACCAGCGGAACTCGTGGAAACAGCCCAGAGGCATCCCGTCGATCCGACCGCACCACACGCGACTGGGGCCAGAACGTACGTACCTCGTCGTTGCGCCGAAAAATGGTCCGGGGAGTGCCACTGAGAGCCTCCACGCGCTCCATCTGCTGCGCCCCTTCACAGGCGTGCCAGATGCGTGAACTGGCCATCGCTCCGGAAGCAGCCAGCACCACAAAGGTACCGGCATACGGGCGCGCGCAGGGCGCGCTGTGCATGCGCTCGATCCACTGCAGAATACTGCGCTCCACAGGCGCGGGAGCCGCCTCTGCTGCAGAAGAAACGCCCCCCTCTGCCGACGAGGCCCCTGCCGATACGGAGAGTCCTGTCACACACAGGGCAGCAATCACCCCGTGTTTAAAATGCTGCGGCAGTGCTTTCAACCAAACGCACAAAACTCCCGGGTAGCTCATCACACAATCTCACCACGCCAGCAAGCCACTCCCGGCTCAGCGGCTGGGCGTCTCAAAGGTGGCATTGCGCAAAAATCCTGCAGGCATCTGCAATGCGGATGTGCTGCCAAACTGCTTGTGTGCCGCCAGCAACTCGTCCAGGCGGGGATCCCGAATCATCACCTGCGCGCCACCATCGGCATCAGCCACTGCGACCACAGGGGCACCGGAGCTGGGGCCATTCGCACCCGACTCGGGAGAGATGGCCAGCTGGGCTCCACCCGTGGCGCCGGGTGCACCATTGCCTTGCAACGTGGCCAGAGAGGTCCAACCAATCGCCGCAACTGCCGCCAAAGACGCAAAACCCGCGACCATTTTCCAGCGAAAGACCGACGCATTGGCAGCTTCCGCCATTGCCGGGGCCACCACATCGACCCGCGGCACAGCAGCGGCCGCAGGACGTACAACAGGCCCTTCCTTGGCCAGTTCATTACGCAACCGCGCTATGAAAGTCGGATTGGCAGGTTGCGCGAGGTCGGAAGAACGCAATACATCTCCCACCAAATGGTAGAGCTGCCAAGTGGCATGGCCTTCGGCTTGCGCCGCATAGGCCAGGGCGTCCGCCACCTCGTCTCCATGCAACTGACCATCCGCCAGTGCCGACAATTGCTCGCGCCTGCTTATCTCAGCCACCACAGCACCGCCCACCAATCCATCACTTCGTACAGCGTTGTTCATTTCATTACCTCACCACCGTTTGCCTGACTGGTTCTCAAGCAGAGGACGCACTTTTGCCGAAATGGCCTCTCGCGCCCGAAAAATCCGTGACCGCACCGTGCCGATGGGGCAATCCATGGCCGTCGCAATCTCTTCGTAACTCAGCCCTTCAATCTCGCGCAACGTTACCGCCTGGCGCAGATCGTCGGGCAACGCCTCCATAGCCGCATTCACGGCTTGCGCGATTTCTCGGGCAGCGAGTACGGTTTCGGGGGTTTCGTCGCTGGTTAGTTCGTGTCCGAGGCGGGAAGTTTCATCTTCGTCCTCGTTCCCCCGCAAAGCGTTCTCCGAGATGACCGGATTGCGTTTCATGTCCATGAGCGCCTTCTTGGCGGTATTGACAGCAATCCGGTAGAGCCAAGTGTAGAACTGCGCATCCCCCCGGAACTGGTGCAGCGCGCGGTAGGCCCGGATGAACGTCTCCTGCGCTATGTCTTGAACGATGTCGGTGTCCCGCACCATCCGGCCAATGAGACGCTCGATACGGCGCTGGTACTTGATGACCAGTAACTCATAGGCACGCTGATCGCCCGCTACCGCGCGCTCCACCAGTTGGAGGTCGCTATCTTCGGAAGGGGAAGGCGGAATTACAGTCATGGATACTCAGGATTCACGCCCACGGCTGCTGGCCGGGGCGGTTTCGTCAGCGTTGTCAGCGCCCGGTCTGGCGCGCGAATATACCGCACGCCGCAGATCCAGCCAACGCTCGGGCTGCGCGGAACACGCCAGCCACAGCCAGGTGCGGCGGTGCCCCACCGGAATGACATGCAGCCACAGATGTGACTGCAAATCGAGAAGGACTTCAGGAGGCCCGGACAATGCCATCCAGGCCGCCCCGGAGTTCGGAGCCACCAGTGTCCAGGCCTGGCCATCCCAGTGGATACCACCAGAAAATTGACAGAACCAAAAATGGAATGCGCTGGCGGCAGCCAGACACCAGAGACCGCCCGCCATCGCTGCGGGCCATGGGGATGCAGCACCACCACTTCGCAAGAACCAAGCAACCAGCCCCGCTGCGCTGATCAGCAACAATGCCCCCAGCAAGCCCCCGAACAGGCGGCTGCGCCGCAGGGGGTAAAACACCGAAGGTGGTCGCTGTGAAGTTACACCCACGAAACGCTACCAAGGCTGTGCCGCCTGCTTAGCACGGAACATAGGCCCGTGCTGAGCAACCAACGATTGCAGGACCGCAACAAGAACCACGGCCTCGCCAAGTCGGGCGGCAGAGCACCTGACCCAATGATCAGACGCGCTTGAAAACCAGCGTCCCGTTGGTGCCACCAAAACCGAAGTTATTCTTGACTGCAACGTCGATCTTCATGTCACGCGCCGTGTTGGCGCAGTAGTCCAGATCGCACTCGGGGTCCTGATTCGCCAAATTGATGGTGGGTGGTACCTTTTGCTCATGCAAGGCCAGCACTGTAAAAATGCTCTCAATACCGCCCGCACCACCCAGCAAATGACCGGTCATGGATTTGGTGGAGCTCACCACAGCCTTGTAAGCATGGTCGCCCAAGGCCGCCTTGATGGCATTCGTCTCATTAATATCACCCAGCGGCGTGGAAGTGCCATGGGCGTTGAGGTAGTCAACTTGATCGGCATTCATGCCGGCATTGCGCAGGGCGTTGAGCATGGCACGGCGCGGACCATCCATACTGGGGGCCGTCATGTGGCCTGCATCGGCGCTCATGCCAAAACCACCCAGTTCCGCATAGATCTTGGCACCACGGGCTTTGGCATGCTCGTATTCCTCCAGCACCATGACCCCGGCGCCCTCACCCAAAACAAAACCATCTCGGTCCTTGTCCCAGGGGCGGGAAGCGGTCTTGGGGTCATCGTTGCGGGTAGACAGGGCGCGCATGGCCGCAAAACCACCAATGCCCAGCGGCGACACCGTGGATTCAGTGCCACCCGCCACCACCACATCCGCATCACCGTATTCGATCATGCGGCCAGCCTCGCCAATGCAATGCAGGCCGGTTGTGCAGGCCGTCACGACCGCAAGGTTCGGCCCCTTGAAGCCAAAGCGCATGGACACATGGCCCGCCACCATATTGATGATGGACGCTGGCACAAAGAACGGCGTGATGCGCCGCGGACCGCGACTGACCAGTTCCGCGTGGGTATTCTCGATCAGTGGCAAGCCACCAATCCCCGAACCGATCACGCAGGCTATGCGTGTCGCAAACTCTTCACTGAGCGCTTCACCCGTGGGCAGACCGGCATCTTCAACCGCCTGTGCAGCAGCTGCAATGCCGAAATGGATGAAGCTGTCCATCGCGCGCGCATCCTTGGCGCTGATGTACGACTCCAGGTCAAGACCTTTGACCTCCCCTGCAATCTTGCAGGCAAAGTTCGAAGTGTCGAACTTGGTGATGAGGTCAATACCGGATTTTCCGGCAAGGAGATTGGCCCAGGATTCGGCCACCGTGTTGCCCACGGGGCTGACGCATCCCAGGCCGGTCACGACAACGCGACGACGGCTCATGCGTAAAAACCTTCTGTTGATCGCTTGAGTCAGGCGCAGTGCGCCGCTCAGGCCTTCTGGTGGGTGTTGGCGTAGTCGATGGCGTTTTGCACCGTCGTGATCTTCTCGGCGTCTTCGTCAGGGATCTCGATGCCGAATTCGTCTTCCAGTGCCATCACCAGTTCCACCGTGTCGAGCGAGTCGGCACCGAGGTCTGCCACGAAGGCCTTTTCATTGGTGACTTGGGACTCTTCCACACCGAGTTGTTCGGCAATGATTTTTTTGACGCGTGCTTCGATATCGCTCATGGTTTCCCTCTGGGGGTTGTGAATGAATCCGCGATTCTAGCCGCTTAAGGAGAAGCCCCTCAGCAGCCCGCCGTCCGGATGAACCGGCGTTAACTTGTCTCAATTACATGTACATGCCGCCATTGACATGCAACTCCTGCCCGGTCACGTACCCTGCTTCGCGCGAAGCAAGGTAGGCCACGGCATGTGCGATGTCTTGCGGCTTGCCCATATGCCCCAAAGGGATCTGGGCGTTGAGGGCTTTTTGCTGTTCTTCGGGCAGCACCGACGTCATATCCGTCTCGATAAATCCCGGCGCTACGCAATTGACCGTGATGCTGCGGCTGCCCAGTTCGCGGGCCAGTGCACGGGTCATTCCCGCCACTCCAGCCTTGGCTGCCGCGTAGTTGGCCTGACCGGGATTGCCCGATGCCCCCACCACACTGGTGATGCTGATGATGCGCCCGAATCGCTGTTTCATCATCGGGCGAATTGCCGCGCGGCTCACGCGGAAAACCGCCTTGAGATTGGTGTCCAGCACCGCATCCCAGTCATCGTCCTTCATGCGCATGGCCAGGGTGTCGCGGGTGATGCCCGCATTGTTGACCAGCACATGCAGACCACCCTGCTGCTTGACGATGGAATCCATCAACGCCTCGATGGCAGCTCCGTCATTCACGTTCAGATTGGCGCCACGGCAGCCGGGGTAGGCCGCCAGGGCCTGGCTGATGCGCTCGGCGCCATCGTCCGTCGTGGCCGTGCCCACCACCTGGTAGCCACGTACCGCCAGCTCGAGCGCAATGGCCGCACCAATGCCGCGCGATGCGCCAGTGACCAACGCCACTTGCGCGGCCGATGAGGATTGCGTCATGCCAACAACTCCCGGGTTTCGGCCAGCGTGGCCATATCAAACAGTGTCGCACCCACCAGCTCAGGATCGATGCGCTTGGTCAGACCCGCCAGCACTTTGCCAGGGCCACTTTCAATAATATGGGTGACCCCCCGGGCCTTGAGGGCCTGCACACACTCCACCCAGCGCACGGGGCCAAAGGCCTGGCGGTAGAGCGCGTCTCGGATCGCCTCAGCGTCCTGCTGCACCGCGACATCCACATTGTTCAGAACCGGAATCTGGGGCGCAGCAAGCGCCACATCCGCCAGCGCCAAGCGCAGCTTCTCAGCGGCAGGCCTCATCAGGCTGGAGTGAAAAGGGGCAGACACCGGCAATGGCAGTGCGCGCTTGGCACCTGCCGCCTTGAGCATTTCGCAGGCCTTTTCGACGCCGGCCTTGGTGCCTGCAATGACCGTCTGGACGGGGTCGTTGAAATTGACAGCCTCAACCACTTCTGCCGTTCCCACACCGAACGAGGCCACGGCCTCGGCACATCCTGCGATGACCTTGGAAGCCTCCATCCCCAAGATGGCAGCCATGGCGCCAGTGCCGACCGGCACGGCCTCCTGCATGGCAGCTGCACGCAGGCGCACCAGCGGCGCCGCCTGGGCCAGCGTCAACACACCTGCGGCAACCAGCGCCGAATACTCGCCCAGAGAATGCCCCGCAACAGCGACCGGGGCAGCACCACCTTCTGCACGCCAGACACGCCATGCAGCCACCCCAGCCACCAGCATCACCGGCTGCGTGTTGGTGGTCAGGGCCAGCGCCTCCTTGGGACCTTCCTTGATCAACAGGCCGATGTTTTCACCCAGGGCATCCGAGGCTTCCTGCACGGTCTGGGCCACCACCGGGTGATCACCCCATCCGTCGAGCATGCCCACCGATTGCGAGCCTTGTCCCGGAAAGACAAATGCAAAAGACTTCATGAAAAATCCAGAAATATGATTGAAATTGATGCCTAGCGCTTATCCAGCAAGCGCCACAAGCTATAACTTCAGGAGCACCGCGCCCCAGGTAAAGCCGCCGCCCACACCTTCGAGCAGCAGGGTCTCACCCTTTTTGACCTGGCCCGTACGCACCGCATGGTCCAGCGCCAGGGGGATAGAGGCTGCCGAGGTGTTGCCATGCTGGTCCACCGTGACCACCACCTTGTCCATGGACAGCTTGAGCTTGCGGGCCGTGCCCTGCATGATGCGGATATTGGCCTGGTGGGGAATCAGCCAGTCAATATCGGCCTCGGTCAGCCCCGCCTTGGCCAGCACCGCATGCGCGGCCTTCTCCAGCACGCCCACCGCCAGCTTGAAGACAGCCTGCCCGTCCATCTTGAGGACGGGGTCCCCCAGGACCTTGCCACCCGACACGTTGCCGGGCACACACAGGATGCCGACATGCTTGCCGTCGGCATGCAGGTCGCTGGACAGGATGCCCGGCGTTTCCGACGCCTCCAGCACCACGGCACCCGCACCATCACCAAACAACACGCAGGTCGTGCGGTCATTGAAATCCAGAATACGGCTGAAAACTTCTGCCCCAATGACCAGCGCGCGGTTGGCAGCACCCGTCTGGATCATGGCATCCGCCACGGACAGGGCATAGACAAAACCGCTGCACACCGCCTGCACATCAAACGCAGGGCAACCATTGGCTCCCAGCTTGTTCTGCAATATGCAGGCAGCCGAGGGAAACACCATATCCGGGGTGGACGTGGCCACGATGATCAGGTCAATGTCGGTCGGCAGAAGGCCCGCCGCCTGCAAGGCATTGCGCGCAGCCTCCAGGCCCAGATCGCTGCAGGCAACATCAGGCGCCGCAAAGTGGCGCGCGCGGATGCCGGTGCGCTCCACGATCCACTCATCTGAGGTTTCGATGCCGCGCTGGGCCAGTTCAGCCACCAGATCAGCGTTGGTCAGCCGGCGCGGGGGCAGGTAGCTGCCGGTGCCGGTAATGCGGGAGTAGCGTCTCATCAATGTGTCATCGTCGCCGCAACGCCAGGCTGGGGCTGGGCATCCGCAGGCACCAGAAGCGGCGCTGCGTGCGCAATCCGGGTCCGGACGCGGTCGAGCAGGTTGTTGCGGGCTGCATCATACGCCCGGTTCAAAGCCTGCTCGAACGCCATTGTGTCAGCCGACCCATGGCTCTTGAACACCAGCCCGCGCAGCCCCAGGAGCGCCGCGCCGTTGTAGCGGCGGTAGTCCATGCGCTTCATGAGCGCTTTTAAGATCGGATACGCGGTGATCGCAGCGATTTTAGTGAAGATGTTGCGGGAGAACTCCGTTTTCAGGGCGCCAATGATCATTGATGCCACCCCTTCACTGGCCTTGAGGGCCACATTGCCCACAAATCCGTCACATACCACGATGTCAACAGTGCCCTTGAAAATGTCATTGCCTTCAACATTTCCATAAAAATTCAAATCACCGGAATTGGCTGCAGATCGCAGCAATTCACCGGCTTTTTTGATTACTTCACTACCTTTGATCGCCTCTTCACCGATATTGAGCAAACCGACGGTGGGCTCCCCGCCATCCCGAAGGACCGATACCAAGGCAGAGCCCATCACGGCAAACTGCAGCAAATGTTCGGCGGAACAATCCACATTCGCCCCAAGGTCCAGCACCGTGGTGGCACCACCTGCGGCGTTGGGCAATTGCGTCGCAATGGCGGGGCGGTCGATGCCGTCCAGCGTCTTGAGGAGATACCGGGCAATAGCCATCAGCGCGCCGGTATTGCCTGCCGAAACGGCCGCAGAGGCCGCGCCATCCTTGACCTGCTGAATCGCCACGCGCATGGAAGAATCTTTCTTCTTGCGCAGAGCCACCTCGACAGGATCATCCATGGCCACCACTTCGGTAGCAGGAATGATCGTGGCACGGTCGTGCGAAAACGATTGCAGACTATCCACCAGACCGACGAGCAGCAGGCGGGCATCAGGGTGTGTATCGAGAAACTGGCGGCACGCCGCGAGCGTGACGCGGGGGCCATGGTCGCCCCCCATGCAGTCAACAGCCAGTGTGATCATGGGCGACTTGTCCGGCCGGCCAGGAGGGCCGGAAAAATAAATACGACGGTCAAAACAAAGGCCCGCGCTACGGTTTCAGTAGCAACGGGCCTTTGGATGGGGCGAAGATCAGGCTTCAGACTTGTTCTTCAGCACCTGACGGCCACGGTAGAAACCGTTGGGGCTGATGTGGTGACGCAGGTGCGTTTCACCGGTGGTGGGTTCCACAGCAATGCCTGGCACATTCAGGGCATTGTGCGAGCGGTGCATGCCGCGCTTGGAGGGGGACTTTTTGTTTTGCTGAACGGCCATGATGGCTCCTGATCTGGAATAGGTTGGTAAAAACGCGATCAGCCCAAAAAGACACGATGGGGTTCGCGTGAAGCCCACGATTATAACCCAAATGATTTTTGGGTCGTCCAATCAGCCCTTGTTGTCTTTGCGCAGTGCGGCCAACGCCGCAAAAGGATTGGGCTTTTCGTCGTTGGCTTCCTCAAAATCGTCGTCCGAAGAAGCCAGTGGTACTGCGGTAGGGCACTCGTCGTGTTTGGGCACCACGGGCAAGGCCATCAGCAACTCATCCTCAATCAGCTCGTGAAGGTCAAACTCGCGGCTCATGGCCAGCAGGTCTTCTTCGCTTTCGTCGTCCAGAGCCTCTGCGGTGGCCTCGTCGGCCACGAAGCGAAACTCACGGTCCACCTCCAGCGGCACATCCACCGGCGTCATGCAACGCTGGCATTCCATGGGGAAGCTCGCAGTAACCTTGATATGCAGCCAGACTTGGCCCATGCCGCCCAGCGCCGTGCGCACTTCGCCCACAGCCTCCCAGTCCACCATCAGGTCCGGGTGCAGGCCCTTGGCCTCCTGGGCCAGGCGTTCGTACTTCAGCAGTGAATCGTGGCCCGCCAGCCGACCGCCCGCCTGTGCAAAGGCTTTCACGTCGAGGCGCTGGGGGGAGAATTCCTTGGTCATGGCGGCAGTGTAAGAGAATCGGCGCATGCATCAATCCCCCCCCCTGAAACGCCCTCTGGTATTGGGCTCCACATCGCGGTATCGGCGTGAATTGCTAGAGCGGTTGAACCTGCCTTTTGACGTCACGGCCCCGGAGGTGGATGAGACCCCCCTGCCGGGCGAAGCCCCTAGCTCACTGGCCTTGCGCCTGGCGCTGGCCAAGGCACGCGCCGTGGCGCAACTCCACCCCGATGCGGTGGTAATCGGCTCCGACCAGGTTGCCGACCTCGCTGGCGAGCCCCTGGGCAAGCCCGGCCACCACGAGCGTGCGGTGGTGCAACTGCGCCAGATGAGCAGCCAAACCGTGGTGTTCCAGACCGCCGTGGCCGTGGTGTGTGCCGCTACGGGTTTCGAGCAGATCGACCTGGCCCCGGTGGAGGTGAAATTCCGTGAGCTGTCTGACGCGGAAATCGAGCGCTACCTGCGCGCCGAGCAGCCCTACGACTGCGCTGGCAGCGCCAAGAGCGAAGGCCTGGGCATTGCGCTGCTGGATGCCATCCACAGCGACGATCCCACAGCCCTCATCGGACTGCCTTTGATCCGCACCTGCCGCATGCTGCGCGCGGCAGGCTTGGTGCTGCCATGACAAATCCCCCCACCGAACCGCACTCAGGCGCTCGCAAGGGCACGCTTTATCTCGTGCCCGCCCCCCTCGACTTTGGCTGCGACGCCCAGGTCCCGCTGCAGAATGCCTTGCCCTCGGCCACCCTTCAGACGGCTGCACGGCTGACCCAATGGGTGTGCGAGAACGCCAAGAGTACACGCGCCTACCTCAAACGCATCGACGCACTACACCCCCTGGCAGCCCCCCTGCAGCAGCAGCAGATCACCGAGCTTCCCCGCGAAGTCCACAAAAAAGGCGACCATGGCGACAAAGGATCAGCCCCGTTCGACGCACGCCCGCTGCTCGCAGCGGCACTGAATGGGCACGACATGGGGCTGATCAGCGAGGCGGGCATGCCTGCAGTGGCCGACCCGGGTTCGTCCGTGGTGCGCGCGGCACACGACCTTGATATCCCCGTTGTACCCCTGGTGGGCCCTGTGTCGCTGCTGCTGGCGCTGGCGGCCAGCGGATTGAACGGGCAACACTTTGCGTTTGTCGGCTACCTGCCCCAGGACAGCCAGGAGCGCACCCAGCGTATCAAGGAGCTGGAAGGCCTGGCCCTCAAGACAGGACAGACCCAGCTTTTCATCGAAACTCCTTACCGCAACGCCGCCCTCTGGCAGGCCCTGGTGCAAACGCTGCAGCCCCACACCCGCCTGGCGCTGGCCAGCGGGCTGACGCTGCCCGACGCACGCATCCGCAGCCAGCTCGTGCGGCAATGGCGCCAGCAACCCACGCCCCCCGACAACCGCACCCCTGTCGTGTTTGCGATGGGCCGCTAAGCATGAACCGTCTATTCACTATATTTTTTATAGCTGTTAGCGCTTATGGTTCAAGCGCTGAGGCCATTATTCGTTGTGAATTGAATGGCAAACCCATCAATATTTCCAACGGTGCCGAAACCGCCGGCCAGTCCGGGCTGGTGCGCTGCCGCGAAGAAGACACCGGCCACCTCCAGCGCGAGCAGGAACTGCGCGACGGAAAGTTCGTGGGCCTGGAGCGCATGTTCGACCGCGAAGGCCGCCTGCAGCGCGAACGCACGGTCAACGAACGCGGCAACAGCCACGGCCGGGTGGCCGAGTTCTGGCCCAACGGCCAGGTGCGGCGCGAAGAAACCGCCGACAACGGCCGCACCCAGGGGGCCGTGAGGCGCTTTGACGCCACCGGCCGCGTGGAGCGTGTGTCGTTCCACGGCGGAGGGCAGGAGCTGTTCTATGTGGAAACCAACAGCAAGGGCCAGCCCACACGCCTGTTCTGCCCGCGCACCAACGTGCTGCCCGAAGACCGCAAACTCTGCGGCTTTGACGGTGCCACTGACACCCTGCTCCATGCAGACAACGGCGCCAAAACCGCGCAGCTGCACTACGACCAGGGCCGCCTGCTGAGCGCGACCGAATGGACCCGCGACGGCATCGTCGCCGCCCAGCAACTCGTGGTGGACGGTCGGCGTGTGCACCGCAGCTTCACCACCGAGGGCGGCAAAAGTGTGCTGCGCGAGGAACGGGTGTTCGCGCCGGACGAGCGCACACTGCGCGATACGCGGGGATCGCTGTTCAGCGCCAAGCGCTACGGCGCATCCGGCCAGCTGATCGAGCAGCGCAGTTTTGCCGATGGGCGGGAGGTGCAGGTCGAGCGCTGGTACCTCAACGGATCGGTGCGAGAGCGCAGCACCTGGACCGGCACCGGTGAGCAGGGGCGCGTGCAGCGCGAGATGTACCGTGACGATGGCAAGCTGGCGCGGCGCGAGCAGCTCAATGCCGAGCAATGGCCCGTGGGCACGCAGCAGGCCTTTCACGACAACGGCCGGCTGGCGATTGAAGAACAGTATTCAGCCCCCGATGCCCGGGGACGCACGCGCCTTACGGCCCGCAAGCAGTGGGACGAGACGGGCAAGCTGGTGGCCGACGACACCATCCTGGAAGACGGCTCGCGCCAGCGCAAGGCGGGCGGGCTGGACAGCTAAAAACCACCCTCCTGCCAGCCCTCGGAGGCCGGCACGGCCGACTGCGTCACACCACGTACCGCCACGCAGGCCCAGACGCAAAAAAGCCCCGTGTGGAATCTCCACCCGGGGCTTTTTTTGTGCATGGCCCAAAGGCCGCGTCGGACGGTGTCAGCGCAGCTGAGGTCCAGCCACGGCCAGTGACTTCACGGCGCCCACACCAATCGCCGCGCCAAAGCGCTTGACAAGCCGTTCCGCCACATTGTCGCGGCGGGTGTAGTCGATGATGTCTTCGGCCTTCACCACCTCGCGGGCCACATAGTCCAGGTTGCCCAGCTTGTCGGCCAGGCCCATTTCCACGGCCTGCTGGCCGGTCCAGAACAGGCCACTGAAGGTGTCGGGCGTGGTCTTGAGGCGGTCACCACGCCCGGCTTTCACCACGGCAATGAACTGCTGGTGGATCTGGTCGAGCATGGTCTGCGCGTAGGCACGCTGCTTTTCGGTCTGCGGGCTGAACGGGTCGAGGAAACCCTTGTTCTCGCCAGCGGTCAGCAGGCGGCGCTCCACACCCAGCTTTTCCATGGTGCCGGTGAAGCCAAAGCCATCCATCAGCACGCCGATACTGCCCACGATGCTGGCTTTATCCACGTAGATGTCGTCGGCTGCTGCGGCAATGTAGTAAGCCGCCGAGGCGCAGGTTTCTTCAACCACGGCGTAGATCGGCTTGTTGTGCTTGGCCTTCAAACGAACAATTTCGTCATTGATGATACCGGCCTGCACCGGGCTGCCGCCGGGGGAGTTGATGAGCAGCACCAGGGCCTGCGAGCCTTCGTCCTCCAGTGCGCTGCGCATGGCGGCCACCACGAACTCGGCACTGGCCTCGGCGCCGCTGGCGATCTCACCTTTGATGTCCACCACCGCCGTATGGGGCATGCTCTTGCTAGCGCTGGGCGATGCCTGGCGCAGGGCCGCAAAGGCAACTGCGGCAATCAGCACCAGCCATGCCAGGCGGAAGAAGATCTTCCAGCGGCGGGCGCTGCGCTGTTCTTGGAGGGCGGAGAAGGCCAGCTTTTCCAGCGTGGCGCGCTCCCAGCCGGGTTCACGCGATGAGTCGCTCACAGATGCTCCTGAATTTGTAGCTGCTTGCGCCCACAGGTCGGGCGCGGGATTACTTTTTGGGTCAAAACCCGAAGAGCCGGGCTGCTGGGGGTCTGTCATGTCGTACGTCCTGGGCACTGCAACACTGCCGCCCGCGCACCGCGCTGGCTGGGACCAGGCGACAGCACATAAGGGTAATTCATCTGGATTTTCTAGAACTCTACGGGTTGCAGGTTGTAGGCAGTATGCCAGTGCACCACACCATCGCTTTCGGACAAAGCAATTTTCACCAGCCCGCCGCGGCACGGTCCGCCCGCGCATTGGCCGGTGCTCGGCAGGTAGGCGGCCCCGTGGGTGGCACACAGCAGCCAGTGGCCCGTGTCGTCAAAAAAGCGGTCCGGCTGGTAGTCCATCTCCATGGCCACATGGGTGCAGCGGTTCAGGTAGGCATGCGGCAGGCCCTGGTAGCGGATCGCAAAGGCCCGGCAGGTCTGACCTGCGTAATGCACATCAAACGGAACCGCCAAGCCCCCATCGACGAGGTCGGCACTGTTGCACAGCGCAACGGGCTGATCGGGTGGTGTGGTCATGGGATCGTCCCGCTCCAATATCCGGCGTCACGCGTTGTGCAGCAGCCAATCGTGCAGCTCGCGCACCGAATGCACGACCGCCAGCGGCTGGAGCGCGTGAAAGGCGTCGGGCTCGTGGGCGCCATAGCTCACCCCCACGCTCGCACAGCGCGCGTTGACCGCCATCTGCAGGTCGTGGGTGGTGTCGCCAATCATCAGCAGGCGCTCCGGCGCCACGTCAAATTCGGCCATCAGCTCCTGCAGCATCAGCGGATGCGGCTTGCCAGCGGTCTGGTCGGCGGTGCGCGAGCCGTCAAACACGCCGCGCAAGTCCACCGAGTGCAGCGCATCGTCCAGCCCGCGCCGGCTTTTGCCCGTGGCCACGGCCAGCAGGTGGCCGCGTTCACGCAGGTCGTTCAGCAGCGGTAACACGCCGTCGAACAGGCTCAGGTCGTCCTGGTGCTGGATGTAGTGGAAGCGGTAGCGGTTGCCCAGCTCGGTGTACTTTTCGGGCGGCACATCCGGCGCGGCATGGGCCAGGGCCTGCATCAAGCCCATGCCAATCACATAGGCCGCCTCCTTGTCGGCGGGCACGGTGCCACCCACGTCACGCACCGCCGCCTGGATGCAGCGCACGATGATGGCGGTGGAGTCGAACAGGGTGCCATCCCAGTCAAAGGCGATGAGGTCGAAGCGGCGCGGACGGAAGTTTTTGGCAGACATGGAGGGGGTTCTTCGCGCAGGATCGTCAGGCAGGGGACACAAAATCAGCCAGCTCGCGGGGCAGCTCGGCAATCAGCTGCACACGCTCGCCCGAAGCGGGGTGATTGAACTGTAACCGCCATGCGTGCAGGAACATGCGCTTCATCGAGAGCTTCTGAAGGCGCTTGTTGAGGTCAAAGTCGCCGTATTTGTCGTCCCCGACGATGGCGTGGCCCTGGCTGGCCAGGTGCACACGAATCTGGTGGGTGCGACCGGTCTTGATGGTCACCTCCAGCAACGACATGGCGGGCAGGCCCTGCGCAGCGCGCGCGGGCACGGTGCTGCGCACCTTGACCAGTGTGATGGACCGCATGCCATCCGGGTCGTCGGCCGTGGTCACACGCACGCGGCGCTCGCCGTCGGCCTGCAGGTATTTGTGCAGGGGCAGGTCGATGACTTTTTTATTGGCAGGCCAGGTGCCCGTGACCAGTGCCAGATAGGTCTTTCCCGTTTCTCGCTCGCGGAACTGGTCCTGCAGGTGGGTAAGCGCTGACCGCTTCTTGGCCACCAGCAGGATGCCCGAGGTGTCGCGGTCCAGCCGGTGCACCAGTTCCAGGAACTTGGAGGCCGGCCGCGCCTGGCGCAGCTGCTCGATCACGCCAAAGCTCACCCCGCTCCCGCCATGCACCGCTACACCGGCAGGTTTGTCGATGGCGATCAGGTGCTCGTCTTCGAGCAGGATGGGGAATTCGCGCGCGGGCGCCGGGCGCTCGGCCTTCTCGGCCACCTTGTCTGAAATTCGAACAGGAGGCAGGCGCACCACGTCACCGGCTTCCACGCGGGTGTCGGCACTCACGCGGCCTTTGTTGATGCGCACCTCGCCGCTGCGGATGATGCGGTAGACATGCGTTTTAGGCACACCTTTCAAGTGGCGTATCAAAAAGTTATCGAGCCGCTGGCCTGCGGAGTCAGCATCCACTTCCACCAGGCGGGCTGCGGGAAGCCCCCCAGGGGCGGCGGGCGGTTTGGCCCCTATAATGTGTTTCACCTGCGCGTTGTTATGTAAGTGGTTGATTTGTCTGGAGTTTAGTCCACACAGCCCTTGCCCCTCGTGCAGGCAGGTCGATGCCAGCGGGCGTCGTGCGCGCAGATTGCAGGCCAGATGCCTGTGGTGGCCAGCACGCCGTGCGGCGGGCTGACAGATTGAAACACTGATACGGAATCCCCCAAGCTGGCAGATGTTCCCTACCCGGGCGCAGCCTGCCAGCGGATCAAAGCGAGCATGTGGTTGTTGATGGCATGGATGGTGACCCTGTGGCGGAGGCTGCGGCCTTTGGCTGCATGCTCAAAATCGCCCTCAGCGCACAGCCAGCAAGCGCAATCAGCTACTTTTTTGCTAGCAAAACTGCGTTCCTACCACTCGCCCCCATCCACGCGCCCCTGCCTCCCGATGCTGCGCTAGAGCGCGGCAGATCATTGGCATCCCCGGCAATTCCCTTCGTTTCGATGCGTCAGTCCAGGCATTCACAGCTCCTGTAGAGCTTGTTGTATTGGTTTGGAAACTGTGGGCGGCAGCCCGCGCAGCCCTCTCCGTGGGTCACGGTTGGCTGCTCCGCTGCTGTCCGCGAAACACTGAAGGAATCGCATCATGAAGCGGATGCTCATCAACGCCACGCAGCCCGAAGAACGGCGCCTGGCCATCGTCGACGGACAAAAACTCCTCGACTACGAAATCGAAATCGAAGGGCGCGAGCAGCGCAAGGGCAACATCTACAAGGCCGTCGTCACGCGCGTCGAGCCCTCGCTGGAAGCCTGTTTTGTGGACTACGGCGAAGACCGCCATGGCTTCCTGCCGTTCAAGGAAATCTCGCGCAGCTACTTCACCCCCGGTGTCTCGCCCAGCCAGGCGCGCATCAATGAGGTGATCAAGGAAGGCCAGGAACTGCTGGTTCAGGTTGAAAAGGAAGAGCGCGGCAACAAGGGCGCGGCCCTGACCACCTTCGTCTCGCTGGCCGGCCGCTATGTGGTGCTGATGCCCAACAACCCCCGTGGCGGTGGCGTTTCTCGCCGCATCGAGGGCGAAGACCGCGCCGAGCTCAAGGAGGCGATGGACCAGCTCGAATACCCGAACGGCATGTCCATCATCGCGCGCACCGCCGGCATTGGCCGCACCGCGCCCGAGCTGCAGTGGGACCTGAACTACCTCCTCAAGCTGTGGAATGCCATCGACGGCGCCGCCAAGGGTGGCAAGGGGGCCTTCCTGATCTACCAGGAATCGAGCCTGGTGATCCGCGCGATCCGCGACTACTTCAACAACGACATCGGTGACATCCTCATCGATACCGACGACATCTACGAACAGGCACAGCAGTTCATGGCGCATGTCATGCCCGAGCATGCCGCCCGCGTGAAGCGCTACCGCGACGACGCCGCCCTGTTCAGCCGCTTCCAGATCGAGCACCAGATCGAATCGGCCTACGCCCGCACCGTGCAACTGCCCTCGGGTGGCGCCATCGTGATCGACCACACCGAAGCGCTGGTGTCCGTGGACGTGAACTCGGCCCGCGCCATCAAAGGCGGCGACATCGAGGAAACCGCCACCCGCACCAACCTGGAAGCCGCCGACGAAGTGGCTCGCCAGATGCGCCTGCGCGACCTGGGCGGCCTGATCGTCATCGACTTCATCGACATGGAGGAGAGCAAGAACCGCCGCGAAGTGGAAAACCGCCTGCGCGACGCCTTGCGCCAGGACCGCGCCCGCGTGCAGTTCGGCACCATCAGCAAGTTTGGCCTCATGGAAATGAGCCGCCAGCGCCTCAAGCCCGCATTGAGCGAAGGCTCGTCCATCCCCTGCCCCCGCTGCGGCGGCTCGGGCCACATCCGCGACACCGAATCGTCGGCCCTGCAGATCCTGCGGATCATTCAGGAAGAGTCCATGAAGGACAACACGGCCGCCGTGCACTGCCAGGTGCCGGTGGAAGTGGCCTCGTTCCTGCTGAACGAGAAGCGCACCGAGATCGCCAAGATCGAACTCAAGCAGCGCGTGGCCGTGCTGATGGTGCCCAACAAGACGCTGGAAACCCCCAACTACCGCCTGGAACGCCTCAAGCACGACGACCCGCGCCTGGACCACATCGAAGCCAGCTACAAGCTTGCCGAAGAAGTGGAAGACCCCACCGCCGTGACGCGCCGCTCGCAAGAGCCCACCAACAAGCAGACGCCGGTGATCAAGGGCGTGTTGCCCGACGCACCCGCCCCTGTGGCCGAGCCCCGTGCCGAAGGCGCCGCCCGCCCACCACGCGCCGGCCAGCGCCCCGCCGCTGCGACCGCGCCAGCACCCGCCCCCGTGGCAACCCCGGCCCCGGCTGCGGCCGCCCCCCAAGAGCAAGGCTTCTTTGGGTGGATCAAGAGCCTGTTCGGCGTTGGCACCACACCGGCAGCCCCTGCCCCCGTGGCCGCGCCCGCACCGGCAGCAGCCCCGGAGACCACCGCCCGTGGTGAACCCCGCCGCGATGGCCGCAACGGTGAAGGCCGTGGCCGCCGTGGTGGCCGCGATGGCAACCGGGACGGCCAGCGCGAAGGCGCACCCCGTGACGGCAACCGCGAAGGCAACGGCGAAGGCCGGGGCCGCCGTGGCGAACGCTCGGCCGAAGGCCGCGCACCCCGCGACGCCGAGCGCCGCCCCGAAGGCGAGGCCCGCGAAGGCCAAGGCCGCGACGGTGGCCGCAATGGACGCGAAGGGCGTGAAGGAGGCGGCCGTGGCCGCCGCGACAACACCGAGCCGCGCAACCAGAACGCAGGCTTGAACGGTGATAACAACACCGCCGTGACCGCACAGGTGGAAGGCCCCAACGCTGGCAATCCCGGCAACAGCACAGAAGGCCAAACCACCCAGCAGCCCCGTGGCGAACGCGGCCCACGCCGTGAACGTGGGGATCGCGGCAACCGTGGCGAACGTGGCGAGCGCGCCCCCCGCGCGGTGGAAGCCCAGGAAACGGCCGCTGCCGCAGCGCCTGGCGACTTTGCCGACACAGCGCCACTGGCTGCCTTGCCCGATCTGGACCTGTCCGGCAACGACGCTCAGCCCAACGGCAATGGAGCCGCTGCAGAAGAACAGCGCCGCGAGCGCCGTTCGCGCGACCGCTACGGCCGTGACCGCCGCGAGCGTGGCGAACGCGGTCCGCGTGACAACATCGGCAATGCCGAAGCCGCCGCACCGGCGATGCTGGATTTCGACCCCACGCAGGCCGAGCCAGCACCCGCGCAGGACGAAGCGCCACGCCGCAGCTACTTCACGGCCCCTGCAGCGGAGCCAGCGGCAGCGGCACCCGCGCCAGCGCCTGTGGCAGCACCCGTGCCCGCCCCGGCCCACGCACCGGCCCCCGTTGCTGCACCTGTCGCCGCGCCGGTAGCAGCCCCGGTGGCGGCCGCGCCAGCACCTGTGGCGGCACCAGCGCCTGTTGCAGCACCTGCACCCTCTGCGGCACCCGTCGCACCGGTGGTACCCGCTGCGAACGGTCTGCCCCGCGTCCAGGCGTTCGCACTGCCCATCGACGAGCTGCAGCAAGTGGCTGCCGCGTCGGGCCTGCAGTGGGTCAACTCCGACATGGACAAGATCGCTGCTGTGCAAGCTGCGATTGCCGCCGAGCCCAAGCCCATCCGCGTGCCGCGCGAGCGCCCACCTGCAGTAGTGCTGGACGAAGGCCCGCTGGTGCTGGTGGAAACCCGCCGCGACCTGTCTGCCATGAAGCTGCCGTTTGAGCAGACTCCCTCGGCCTGATGCGCTGAAAACAGCTGCTGCCCCTCAGGGAGCCGCAGCTATGCAAAAAGAAGGCGGCCCAGGCCGCCTTCTTTTTTTGCGGGAGCCTGCGAATGCCCGCAAGCGCCCGAAGACAGTCCTTCAACAGGTACCATTTCGAGCCACCGCCTCCCCAGAATCGCAGCAGCCCACCCGGCCACCTGCTGCACCTTCCGAGATCCACGGACCTTCTGCCTCCATGCTGTTCCTGCTGTCTCCCGCCAAATCGCTCGACTACGACACGCCCTTGCCCGAAGGCCTGCCACACACCACGCCCCAGTTTGTGGCGCAATCCACCGCGCTCATTGAGGTGCTGCGCGAGCAATCTCCGCAGCAAATCGCTTCGCTGATGGACCTGAGTGACAAGCTCGCCGCGCTGAACGTGGCGCGCTACCAGGCCTGGCGCCCCCGTTTCACGGCCGCCAACTCGCGCCAGGCGCTGCTGGCCTTCAACGGCGATGTGTACGAGGGACTGGACGCCCGCACGCTCGCCCCGCAGGAACTGGACTGGGCACAAAGCCATGTGGCCATCTTGAGCGGCCTCTATGGCGTGCTGCGGCCGCTGGACCGCATGCAGCCCTACCGCCTGGAAATGGGCACGCGCCTGGCCACCAGCGCAGGCAGCAACCTGTACCAGTTCTGGGGCAGCCAGATTGCCGAGCACCTCAACACCCGCCTGCGCGCCGACACGACCCCCGTGGTGGTCAACCTGGCGTCGCAGGAATACTTCAAGTCCGTCGACCGCAAGGCGCTCAAGGCCCGTGTCATCGAATGTGTGTTCGAAGACTGGAAAGGCGGCGCTTACAAGATCATCAGCTTCCATGCCAAACGTGCGCGGGGCCTGATGGCGCGCTATGCGATCACGCACCGCGTGGCCACGCCGCACAAGCTCGAGGGGTTTGATCTGGACGGCTATGCCTTTGCCCCGGCATCATCCGAGCCCGAGCGCTTGGTCTTCCGGCGCAAGACCCTGCCCACCGCCTGAAACTGCTAACCCCATTCACGTTGAAGGACCGCCATGGCATCGCGTTCTGAGCAGCACCCCGACAGCAGCACCACAACCACCCACCAGCGCGCCAGCACCGCGCGGCAGGCCATCACGCCCGAGCTGCGCCGCTGGATCATCGAACAGGCCCAGGCCGGCTACGCCGCGCCTGTGGTGCTGCAGTCCATGCGCGATGCGGGCTGGGATGAAGACGTGGCCGCCGACGCCTTGGAGGTCACGCTGCAAGACCACCTGAACGAACTGGCCGTACAACAAGGCCAGCCCGCCGCCGTGCCTGTGCCCGAGCCCCAGCTGGATGCATCGCCCGCCCAGGTGGACTGTGGCGACCGCACCGTGAATGTGCTGCTGGCCATGGCCCAGCCGCGCATCGTGGTGTTTGGCAACCTGCTCTCGCCCGAAGAATGCGACGCCCTCATCGCGGACGCTGCGCCGCGCATGGCGCGCTCGCTCACCGTGGCCACCAAGACGGGCGGCGAGGAAATCAATGACGACCGCACCAGCGACGGCATGTTCTTCCAGCGCGGCCAGAGCCCGCTGATCCAGCGCATCGAAGAACGTATTGCGCGCCTGCTGAACTGGCCCATCGAGAACGGCGAGGGCCTGCAGGTGCTGCACTACCGCCCAGGCGCCGAGTACAAGCCTCACTACGACTACTTCGACCCCGCCGAGCCCGGCACGCCCACCATCGTCCAGCGCGGCGGGCAACGTGTGGGCACACTGGTGATGTACCTGAACACCCCCGAAAAAGGCGGCGGCACCACCTTCCCCGACGTGCACCTAGAGGTCGCGCCGCAGCGCGGCAATGCGGTGTTCTTCAGCTATGAGCGCCCGCACCCGTCCACCCGCACGCTGCACGGCGGTGCGCCGGTGATCGCGGGCGAGAAGTGGATCGCCACCAAGTGGCTGCGCGAACGGGAATTCAAGTGAAAACAGGCTCTAGCGCTTATCCATAAAGCGCTATTAGCTATAAATTTAATAGCATCCATGAACACCCCGGAACAATCCCAACTCGGCAAGTCCTCCGCCTACGTGGACCAGTACGACGCATCGCTGCTGTTCCCCATCCCCCGCTCTGGCAAGCGCGCCGAAATCGGGATCACCGGCGCCGCGCCGTTCTTCGGGGCCGACCTGTGGACGGCATTCGAGCTGTCGTGGCTGAACCTGCGCGGCAAACCGCAGGTGGCGCTGGCGCACATCACCGTGCCGTGCGAGACGCCCAACATCGTGGAGAGCAAGTCGTTCAAGCTGTACCTCAACAGCTTCAACAACACCCGTTTTGCCGATGCGGCCGAAGTGCAGGCCCGCATCCGCACCGACATCAGCGAAGCCGTGTGGCGCGGCGCCGACCACCCGGCCACCGTGGGCGTGAAGCTCATCGCCCCCGAGCTGTTCGACCAGGAACCCGTGCACGAGCTGGACGGCCTGAGCCTGGACCGCCTGGATGTGGAATGCACGCAGTACCAGCCAGCCCCCGAATTGCTGACAGCCACGTTCAACGAAGCACCCGTGACCGAAACCCTGACCAGCAACCTGCTCAAAAGCAACTGCCTGGTGACCGGCCAGCCCGACTGGGGCAGTGTGCAGATCAGCTACAGCGGCCCGCAGATCAACCAGGAAGGGCTGCTGCAGTACCTGGTGAGCTTTCGCAACCACAACGAGTTCCACGAGCAGTGCGTGGAGCGCATCTTCATGGATGTGTGGACGCGCTGCAAACCCATCAAACTGACTGTGTACGCGCGCTACACGCGCCGGGGCGGGCTGGACATCAACCCGCTGCGCACCAGCCACCCGCAGGGCCTGCCGCGCAACGTGCGCACGGCACGGCAGTAGGCCCAGCCGCCGTCAGTCGCGTCCATCAGCTCCGCGCATCGATCCAGTCGCACCGCAGGGTGTGGCGCAGGTGTGCACGCGTTCGCCAGGTGACATAGAGGCTGGGCCCGAAGATACCCATCAGGCACAGCGGCGCAGTCCACGGCTCGCCAAAAGCGATGATGGGAAACCAGCCCACCCAGCCCAGCATCCAGACCGTCAACACCAGGTCCCACAGGTGGTATTCGAGCGGGTGGTCTGCCTTGTGCGCGACATGCCACTGCTTGATGCGTTGCAGCTCGTTGATGGTCATGGTGATCTCCCGGAAAACGGGAAAATCACTGTAAGTTACGAGTAAGCATTCGTCAAGGTCTGCGTGGCTGGCGGTCGCTCGCCACAGCACCCGTTACCCGTTACCCCAGCCGGAACACATCCACCGAGCGGCCCAGCGACACCGCACTCTCCTTGAGCCCCTGCGCCGCCGCCGCAGACTCCTCGACCAGCGCCGCGTTCTGCTGCGTCACGGTGTCCAGCTGCGTCACCGCCTCGTTGACCTGGGCGATGCCTTGCGACTGCTCTTTGGTGGCACTGCTGATCTGCTGCACCAGCGTGCTCACGCGCTCCACTGCATCGACCACGCCCTCAATGGTGGTGCCTGCATGGCCCATCTGCTGGGCACCGCTGGCGATCTGGTTCACCGTCACGCCGATCAGACCGCTGATCTCCTTGGCGGAGCTGGCGCTGCGCTGGGCCAGCGCCCGCACCTCGCCCGCCACCACCGCAAAACCCCGCCCCTGCTCACCGGCACGGGCCGCCTCGACGGCGGCGTTCAGGGCCAGCAGATTGGTCTGGAAGGCAATGCCCTCGATCACCCCCACGATTTCGCTGATCTTGGTGGACGACAACTTCATCTGCTGCATGGCGGTGCCCACCTCTTGCACCGCCTGGCCGCCGCGCTTGGCGATGTCGCTGCTCTGCGCGCTCTCGCGCGAGACCTTGGCGGCAGTCTCGGAGGTCTCCAGCACCGTGCTGGCCAGTTGCTCCATGGCCGCAGCAGTCTCTTCCAGACTGCTGGCCTGCGATTCGGTGCGGGCCGACAGGTCGAGGCCGCCGCGCGAGATCTCGTCGGCCGATTCAATGAAGTTGCGCACCTCGGTGCGCACATCGCCCACCACTGCGCGCAGGTTGACCTGGGTCTGCAGCAGGCGCTGCATCAGCGCGCCCAGGGGTTGGGGATAGTCAGTGCCCACCGACGTGGCCAGGTTGCAGGCCGAGATGTCGGACGCGAAGCGGGTGGCATCGTGCACGCCCTGCAACACGGTGGCCTGAAAGCGCCACAGCGTCCACCCCGCCCCCAGCAACAGCAACACCAGGCGGGCTACCCAGGCGGTGGTGCCTTGCAGACCCATCACATCGGGCAACAAGGCCAGCAGCACCGTTACCAGCAGCAGGATCGCCATGCGGGGCAGCAACGCCATCTGCGCCAGGTGCTGCTGCCAGCCACGCACTCCCCGGTAGCGCACGTTGCCCGAGTCCAGGTAGAAGCTGCTCGCGCCCGATGCCGCCTCGCTGCGCATCTGGGCATACAGGGCTTCGGCAGCAGAAATTTCTGCCGCGCTGGGCTTGGTGCGCACCGACATGTAGGCACGTGGCTTGCCGCCCTCCATGATGGGGGTGACATTGGCGCGCACCCAATAGTGGTCGCCGTTCTTGCGGCGGTTCTTGACCAGGCCCGTCCAGGGCTCCCCCCGGCCAATGGTGCGCCACATGTCCTTGTAGGCCTCGGCGGGCATGTCGGGGTGGCGGATCAGGTTGTGCGGCTGGCCAATGAGTTCGTCGTAACTGTAGCCGCTCACGCGAACGAACGCTGGATTGCAGTGGGTAATCTCGCCCTTGGTGTTGGTGCTGGACACCAGCAGTTCATCGCCGGAATAGTCGAAGTTCTGCTGGGTCACGGGCAGGTTGATGCGCATGTTGGCTCCTGATGGGCCTGCAGCATGGGCAGGCAGCGCGGCACGCTTTTCGTTACCGCTTGATACCAATCAAGTCTAACGGGCCAACAGAACCTTACACACCAAAAAACTCAGGCGCCTGAAAACGATATAGAGCGGATAACAAAACCCAGCGCATCGGTTCTGGCGAGGCGCCACGTCGCAGGCAGTACGGGTAGTACGACCAGACGCAGCAACGACGCCAGAAGGGTTTTTTAGCCGCTCTTACTGCGCCGGCTTGTAGGCCGCAATGGCCTTGGCGAGATCGGTGGTCTCCTCGCACTGCGCGCAGATGGCCTGCAGCTTGGCGAGCTGGGCTTCGGCCTGCGCCTTCTGGCCAACCTTGAGGTAGCCCATGCCCGAGTACTCCAGCGCTCCCTTGTGGCGGGGGTCCAGCGCCAGTGCCTTGTTGTAGGCCGCAAACGCCTCGTCGTATTTGCCGAGCCAACGGTTGGAGTAGCCCAGCAGGTTATAGGCATCGGCGTTCTGCGGATTCTGGGCCACCACCTTGCTGAAGCTGCTGGCCGCCAGCGCCCAGTTCTTGGCTTCGATGGCTTTTTTGCCCACGGCAAAGTCGTCAATGCGTGCGTTCTCCACTGGCGTGGTGGGCATATCGGCCGCGTGGGCCATGGGCAGTGCCAACACGGGCACCAGCACCAGCGCCAGGCTCAGCAGGGGCGCAGACATCAAGGGGCGAACAGGGAATGAAGGCATGGGAGGCTCCTGAAAAACGTGAAGTGGGAAAGGTAGGAGGCCGCGCTGGCCCCATGCCGGAGACCGGCACCTCAGATAAACGACACGGAATGCAAAACGGATGCAGCGCCGGACAATTATTTTTGCAAAGCCGACGGGAGCCTTGCGCCGCTCACCACAGCTTGGCGCAGTTGCCGGTGAAAAGCACGGTGCTGCTGGGCACCTGCGGCGCTCCCGATGTCTCCAGCGCCACCATGAGTTTGCTGACCTTGAGCAGCAGCTTCTCCGACGTATCGGGCAACACCGACACCGCAGAACCTGCCACCGGCACCGTGCCCAGCACAAACGGGGCACCGTCAGCTGGCACCGCCCACAGCACCAGCTGGGGGGCTGCACCCGCCATCGTCGATGAAGTCGCTGGCATCGCTGGAAGCGTGATAGGCCCGATGACCTTCACCGTCAGCGTGCGTCCATGGCGCAGCGAACTCACCAGCACCTTGCCGTTGCCCGCCTCGTCCGTCAGCAGGCCCACATAGGCCTGCGGCAGTTTGTCCCCTGCGCGCAGGGCCACCTGGTCGCTCGACACAAACAAGGTTGGCACCGCAGCCACCAGGGCCACGGTAGCCACCACACCCAACACCACACCCGCCAAGCCCTGCAACACACCATGGCGCCGCCACAGCACACCGGCCCAACCGCCCTGCGGGGCTGCGTCTTTCACATCGCGCGGCCGGGTGCGCGCCTCAATGGCGGCCCACACGCGCTGCGGTGGCTGTTGCACCGGCACCGAACTGGCCAGCATCCCCAGCCGCCCTTCCCACTGCGCCACCAGCAATTGCACGTCGCTGCGATCGCGCAGCAGCCGCTCGAAGCGGCGGCGCGCGCCACCGCCCAGCGTGCCCAGCACGTAGGCAGACGCCAGGTGGTCCAGCAGCGCGGGGTGGGTGTACCTCATGCGCTCACCCCTTGCGCGGCCAGGCAGCTTTTCAGGCGCTCCAGGCCCCGCCGGATCCACGCCTTGACCGAACCTAGCGGCGCGCCCATCTGCGCTGCCACCTCGGAATGCGACAGGCCCTGGTAGTAAGCCAGTGCCAGGCTTTGCCGGTAGCTCCCCTCCAGCGCATTCATGCAGCCGTCGATGCGCAGCGCCTGGGTGGCCTGCTCCAGCAGATGCATCGCGCTGGGTGCGGGGGCCAATGCAGACGCAGCACCCATCGCGTCGCGGCCATCCCCATCGCTGCCTGCAAGCTCCGTGGTGTCATTCCAGGCGCTTTCAGGCCGCCGGGCGCGGGCACGCAAGGCGTCCAGCGCCTTGTTGCGCACGATGGCAATCAGCCATGTCATGGGCTGGATGGGCTGCCCGCCCACTTCGCTGCGGTAGCTTCCAGCGTTTTTCCAGATGCTCACATACGCCTCTTGCAGCACATCCTCGGCCGCCTGTCCTTGCCCCAACATACGCACGGCAACGCCGAACAGATGCACATGGGTGCGCTGGTAGACCTGCGCGAAGGCGGCATGGTCTCCCCCGGCTGCGGCATGGATCAACGCTTGCAGGTTGGCGGAGGAGGCATCGGTGGCAGTGGCCATATGCGGGCGAGTATAGGAACGCAACAGGCGGTACAGGCAGGTCTCACTCTGGGTGTTTACGCCGATTGCCACGACCCCACCGGGCCGTGAACTGGCGGAAACAACATCAACCCGCGCTAAAAAAGCTGCGCCGTGCCACCCGCACCCTCTGCGCCATCTGCGGAGCCTGGCTTGCGTCGGCGTGCTTCTGCCGTTGCCCCAGCCCGTGGCTCCAGCACGGGCTCTTCGCCCCGCCGCGCCAGCGTGCTGGCCCGCACGCCCAGCAGCCGCAGGCGCTTGTCCAGCGGCACGCGTTTGAGGCACTGCCCGGCCAGCTGGCGGATGGTGGCGCCATCGGCCGTGTAGAGGTTCGCCGTGTGGTCGCGCGTGGCGATCTTGAAGTCGTCGTAGCGCAGCTTGATGCCGATGGTGCGCGCCACATAGCCCTTGCGCTGCAGGTCTTCTGCCAGGCGCATACACAGGTCGGTGAAGATCGCGCCCAGTTCAGCGCGGTCGCGCACCGCATGCAGGTCGCGGTCGAACGTGGTCTCGCGGCTCATGCTCACCGGCTCGCTCTCGGTCACCACCGGGCTGTCGTCGCGGCCCCAGGCCACCCGGTGCATCCACGCCCCGGTGGACTTGCCAAAGTGGCCCATCAGCCATTGCTCATCCTGCGCCGCCAGCTGCCCGATGGTTTCGATGCCCAGCCGTGCCAGCTTTTCGCCGGCCTTGGGGCCAATGCCGTTGATCTTGCGCACATTGAGCGGCCAGATCCTGGTCTGCAAGTCTTCCTCGTAAACGATGGAGATGCCGTTGGGCTTGTTGAACTCGCTGGCCATCTTGGCCAGCAGCCGGTTGGGCGCCACGCCAATCGAGCAAGTCAGCCCGGTCACGTCAAAGATGCTCTTCTGGATAAGCCGCGCCAGCACCCTGCCCCCTTCGCGCTGGCCGCCGGGCACGTCGGTGAAGTCGATGTACACCTCGTCCACGCCCCGGTCTTGCATCACGGGGGCTATCTCCATGATGGTGCTTTTGAACAGGCGTGAAAACCGCCGCACCTCGTCAAAATCCACCGGCAGCACGATGGCCTGCGGGCACAGCTTGGCGGCCTTCATCATCCCCATGGCCGAGCCCACACCAAACTGCCGCGCGGGGTAGGTGGCGGTGGTGATCACGCCCCGGCCGACATAGTCCTTGAGCAGCGGAAAGTCCTCCACCGGGATGAAATGCCGCTCCCGCAAGCCCGTGCCATCCGGGCCTTGCAGCAACAGTTCATCCACCTTGCGCCGCCCGCCCCCAATCACCACGGGCAGGCCCTTGAGCTGCGGGTAGCGCAGCAGTTCGACAGATGCGAAAAAGGCATCCATATCGAGATGGGCGATGCGGCGCAGCCGCTGCCCCTGGCGCTGAGGCGGGGCTGCAGTTGCGGGCTCGTTATCGGGGAAATCAGGCGCTAAAACGGTCACGCCCGCTATTGTGCGCGGCAGAGTGACAGACTGCTGCCACCGGGCATGACGGTGCTATCGCTTGGCTATCGCTTGGCCATCGCCGCGCTGCGAATGCCCTGCAGCGTGCCCGTGGGCGTGATCGCCTCGGGGTCGATCAGGCAGTGCAACACGCTGGGCAGACCGCTCGCGCGTGCACGGGCAAGTGCCGGGGCGAAGTCTTCGGTGCGCTCTACCCGCTCTCCATGCCCGCCAAAGGCCTGGGCGTAGGCTTTGAAGTCCGGATTCTTGAGCTGGGTGGCGCTGATGCGGCCGGGGTACTCGCGCTCCTGGTGCATGCGGATGGTGCCGTACATGGCGTTATCGAGCAGCACCACGATGATGGGCAGGCCGTACTGCACAGCGGTCGCAAACTCCTGTCCGTGCATCAAGAAGTCGCCGTCGCCCGCAAACACCACCACCTCGCGCTGCGGCCACAGGCGCTTGGCACCCACGCCCGCGGGGAGGCCGTAGCCCATGGAGCCACTGGTGGGCGCCAGCTGGCTGGCATAAGTGGTAAACGGCCAGAAGCGGTGCACCCAGGTGGCAAAGTTGCCTGCGCCGTTGCAGAAGATGGTGTTGGCCGGCAGCGTGGACTTGAGATGCTGCATGACCTGGCCCATCTGCAGCTCGCCGGGGATCTGGATGGGGTTGGTGTCGCTCCACAGGATGTACTCGGACCGTGCCATCTCCGCATGGGCATGCCAGGCCACAGCCCCCGCAGGCCGCACACCCGCAAGCGCCGCCGTGAATGCCTGCGGCGTTGCGTGGATGGCCTGCGCGGGCCGGTACAGCTTGCCCAGCTCATCGGCATCGGCATGCACATGCACCAGCGGCTGCGTGGGGTTGGGGATGGCAAACAGCTCGTAGCCCTGCGACGGGATCTCTGACAGGCGCCCGCCCACCACCAGCACTAGGTCGGACTCGCGGATGCGCGCCAACAGGCGCGGGTTCACCCCCAGGCCCAGGTCGCCGCCATAGCAGGCGTGGTTGGCCGGGAAGAGCATTTGTCGCCGGAACGAGCAATACACCGGCAGCGACCAAGCCTCGGCAAACGCCACAAACTCGCGCACCGCCTGCTCGGACCAGCGGCTGCCGCCCAGAATGGCCACGGGCTGGTGCGCGGCCTTCAGGCGTTGGGCCAGCTCGGCCATCTGCGCAGCCCCTGGGTGCGTCTCGGTCACCTGGTAGGGCAACGCATCGGCCACGCTGGCGGCTTCGGTCAGCATGTCCTCGGGTAGCGCCACCACCACGGGGCCGGGGCGGCCCGAGGTGGCCACATGGAAGGCGCGCGAGATCAGCTCCGGCACGCGTGCCGGGTCGTCAATCTGCACCACCCACTTCGCCATGGTGCCAAACACCGCGCTGTAATCCAGTTCCTGGAACGCCTCGCGCCCCATGGCACCGCGTGCCACCTGGCCCACGAACAGGATCAGGGGGGTCGAGTCCTGGTGCGCGATGTGCACACCGGCCGACGCATTGGTGGCGCCCGGCCCGCGTGTCACAAAGCAGATGCCGGGCTGGCCCGTGAGCTTGCCCTGCGCCTCGGCCATCATGGCCGCACCGCCTTCCTGGCGGCACACCGTCACGGCAATGTCGGCATCGTGCAGGGCATCGAGCACGGCCAGATAGCTCTCGCCCGGCACACAGAACAGCTGCTTCACGCCGTGGGTGATGAGCTGGCGGACCAGGATCTGGCCGCCCGTGCGGGAGGTGGTGGGTGCGGTAGTCATGTCAGACGGTCATTTCACAAAACAGAACAAGAACTCAGAACAGTGCCTTGCACGCGCGCTGGATGCGCGCGCAGGCCTCTTGCAGGTCGGCCATGCTGGCAGCGTACGAGATACGGAAGTACGGCGCCAGCCCCAGCACGCTGCCTGGCACCACGGCCACATGGAACTCGCGCAGCAGGTAGTCGCAAAAATCGGCGTCGGTGCGCAGCAATACACCGCCCGGCGTGGTGCGGCCCAGCACACCTTCGCAACTGGCAAAGGTGTAGAACGCGCCCTCGGGCACGCGGCAACGCAGGCCCGGCGATGCGTTGAGGGCCGCCACCACCAGGTCGCGCCGCGCCTGAAACGCACGGCAGCGCTCGGCCACCACGTCCTGCGGGCCGGTGAGTGCAGCCACCGCAGCGGCCTGGCTGATGGACGACGCGCACGATGTGGCCTGGCTTTGCACCACTGCCATGGCCGCGATCAATGCCTTGGGCCCGGCACCGTAGCCCAGGCGCCAGCCCGTCATGGCGTACGACTTGGAGACACCGTTCACCGTCAGCGTGCGCTCGCGCAGTGCGGGCAGCACGGCTGCGGGGGTGGCAAACGCGAGCCCGTCATACAGGATGTGCTCGTAGATGTCATCCGCCAGCACCCACACCTGCGGATGGTGCAGCACCACCTCCAGAATAGGCCGCAACTGCTCGGTGCTGTAGGCCGTGCCGCTGGGGTTGGAGGGGGAATTGATGAACACCCAGCGCGTGCGCGGCGTGATGGCCGCGTCGAGCTGTTCGGGCGTAATGCGAAACCCGTTGGCTTCGCTGCAGGGCACCACCACAGGCACGCCACCGGCAATCAGCACCATGTCGGCGTACGACGTCCAGTACGGCGCGGGCAGGATCACCTCGTCGCCGGGATTCAGGCTGGCCATCAGCGCGTTGTAGATGACCTGCTTGGCGCCCGCACCCACCGTGATTTCGTTGGTGGCGAACGCAAGGCCGTTGTCGCGGCGGAACTTGAGCTGGATGGCCGCCTTGAGCGCGGGCGCTCCGTCCAGCACCGTGTAGTGCGTGTCGCCCTGCGCCATGGCCTGCTGCGCGGCTTCAATCACGTGGGCGGGCGTATCAAAGTCGGGCTCGCCCAGGCCCAGAACAATGACGGGCTGGCCCTGGCGCTTGAGCTCGTTGGCTGCCTGGGTGATGCGCACGATGTCGGACACACCGATGGCGCTGATGCGGTCGGCCGCGCGGAAGGCCGTGGCAGGAACGGCGGCGTTCATTGCTGGTAGGTCTCCAGGGGCTTGTCGTTGGGCGTGGCAAACAGCTGGCGCAGCGTGGTGCCCAGCGGCAGGTTCAGGCTCATGTTCTTGGGCGGAATGGGGTTCACGAACCACTTGGTGTAGATCTTTTCCATCTCGCCGCTTTGCATTAGCTTGGTGAGCACACCGTCCACCGCCGTTTTGAAGGCGGTGTCGTCCTTGCGGAAGAGCAGCGCAATTGGCTCGGCGCCCAGCGGCTCGCCCACGATGCGGTAGGCCGACGGGTCCTTGGAATTGGCGATCATCCCGGCGAGCAGGTTGTCGTCGAGCACAAACGCATCGGCACGGCCTGTTTCCAGCAACAGGAAGCTTTCGTGGTGGTCCTTGCCCAGCACGGTCTTGATGGCGCCGCCGCCCAGTGCGCGCTCTTGCTTGCGCAGCAACTGCACGGCCGTGGTCCCGGTGGATGCCGCGATGGTGCGCCCGGCAAGTTGGCTGATGGACTTCAGGTCCGAATCCTTGCGCACTGCCATGCGCACTTCGCTCACGTAGGTGGTCACGGCAAAGGCCACCTGCTGCTGGCGCGCAGTGTTGTTGGTGGTGGGGCCGCAGCCGATGTCCAGCGTGCCGTTCTGCACCAGCGGGAGCGTGTTCTGCGCCGTCACGGCCATGTATTCGAGCTTGGCGTCGGGCGCGACTTCTTTCAGCACGCGCTCGCACAGCTCCACGTGGTAGCCCACATATTTTTCGTTGGCGCCGAGTGCGTAGGCCATGGGCGGCGAAGTCTCGCGCACGCCAAGCACCGCCTTGCCAGATGCCTTAATTTTCTCCAGCGTGGGGGTGGATGGGGTCTGTGCCTGAGCGGGTGCAAAAGCCGTGCAGGCCAGTGCCAGCCCTGCGGCGAGCGCGGTGAATGTCTTGCGGGAAATTGCCATGGTCGTTGTCTCCGGTGGTGTTGTGATTGGCAGGTTGGAAAGCGTCGAAAGCAGAAATACCAAAAAAGGAAAAATCGAACGGGCGGTGCGCCGGGGCATCGCCGCAGGGGGCTCAAGGCTCAGATGACGTTTTTCTCCAGCAACGGCTGGTTGCGCGCAATGCGCTCGATGGACAGCGGCGACAGGTCCAGGCTCTGGTAGCCGCCCGTCAACATCCACTCCGCCAGGCCGCGCCCCACCGCCGGGCACTGCTGCAGGCCGTGCCCCGAAAAGCCGTTGGCAAACACCAGGTTGTCGCACGCCGGGTGCAGGCCCACGATGGCGTTGTGGTCAAACGTGTTCATCTCGTAGTAGCCCGCCCAGGCGCCCTGCATGCGCAGTGCCTCAAAGCCCGGGATGCGCTCGGCCAGCGTGGGCCAGATGTGGTCCTCGAACGCTGCGTACTCGGGCTCCAGCGGGGCAAAGTCGGCGTCGTTGCCCACCTCTGGCGCAAAGCCGCAGATAAAACCCTTGCCCTCAGGCCGCAGCCAAATGCCACTGGTGTCGATGAGCAGTGGACAGCTCGGCAGCGCTGCGGGGCTGGCCAGGTTGAAGACCGTACGGCGCTTGCCCACCACCGGCAGATCAATGCCAGCCCAGCCCGCAATGGCAGCCGCCCACGGGCCGCCCGCGTTCACGGCGTAGCGGCAAGGCAGCACGGCGCCGCTTTGCAGGCGTACTGCGTTCACATGCAACACGCCGTCGCTGGCCGCAGTGTCCAGCCCCACAGCCTCATCGGCCACATAGCGCACGCCCTGGCTCTGCGCCTTTTTGCGCAGCGCCGTCAGCAGCAGGTAGCCGTCAAACCAGCCCTCGCCCGACAGGCCCAGCGAGCCCAGCGCCACGTCCTGCAGCGCCAGCCAAGGAAAGCGCTCTGCCAGTTGCTGCGGGCTCAGCAGCGCCACATCGGCGCCGTACTGCTTTTGCAACGCATGGTTCTCGCGCAGCGTGGCCTCGCCTGCCTGGGTGGCCAGGTACAGGTAGCCGCCTTCGTGCAGACCGATGTCGGGCACATCGCCGTTGCAGGCCAGCAGCGTGCCCACGTTGCGCAAGAAGCCGATGCCAAACGCCGAGATCTGGATGTTGATGTCCGTCGAGAACTGCTGTCGGATGGAGCTGGCCGACAGCGCCGACGATGCTCGTGCATAGGTCGGATCGCGCTCGACCACCACCACCTCGCAGCCCGGTTGCTGCAGCGTGAGGAAGTACGCAATCGCACTGCCGATGACACCACCGCCGATGATGACGATGGGGTGTGAGTCCTTAGCAATCAACATGAACGGAGCAACCAGCGCGTGGGTTACACGTCAAACGTCACGCCTTGCGCCAGCGGCAATGCGGTGGAGTAGTTGATGGTGTTCGTCGCGCGGCGCATGTAGGCCTTCCAGCTGTCCGAGCCCGCTTCGCGGCCACCGCCCGTTTCCTTCTCGCCGCCAAATGCGCCGCCAATCTCGGCGCCGCTGGGGCCAATGTTCACATTGGCGATGCCGCAGTCCGAACCAGCGGCAGACATGAACAACTCGGCCTCGCGCACATTGAGCGTGAAGATGGACGACGACAGGCCCGCTCCCACGGCGTTGTTCATGGCGATGGCTTCGTCGATGCCGCTGTAGCGCACCACGTACAGGATGGGCGCAAAGGTTTCGTGCAGCGCGGGGCCTTCGTGCTTTTGCAGCTCGACCAGCGCGGGGCGCACGTAGTACGCATCTGCACCGTCCAGGCCTTCCACGCGTCCACCGCCGTGCACCGTGGCACCCAGCGCGCGGCTTTGCTCCAGCGCCTTTTGCATGCCGTCAAACGCAGGGCGGTCAATCAGCGGGCCCACCAGCGTGCCAGCGGTGCGCGGGTCGCCCACCTGCACGTTGGCATACACCTTGGCCAGCTGGGGCACCAGCTGGTCGTAAATGCTCTCGTGCACAAACAGGCGACGCAGCGTGGTGCAGCGCTGGCCCGCCGTGCCCATGGCGGCAAACGCGATGCCGCGCAGTGCCAGGTTCAGGTCCGCCGTAGGCGCCACGATGGCCGCGTTGTTGCCGCCCAGCTCCAGGATGCCGCGCGCAAACCGCGCTGCCAGGCGCGGGCCCACGGCGCGGCCCATGGCCGTGGAGCCGGTGGCCGACAGCACGGGCACACGGGCGTCGTCCACCAGTACTTCGCCAATGTCGCGCTGGCCCACGATCAGCTCCAGCAGGCCTTCGGGTGCGTCGGTGCCAAAACGCGCAATGGCGCGCTGGGCAATCGCGTGCGTGGCCAGGGCCGTGAGCGGGGTCTTTTCCGAAGGTTTCCACACCACTGAATCACCACACACCAGTGCCAGCGCGGCGTTCCACGACCACACAGCCACAGGGAAGTTGAAGGCAGAAATGACACCGCACACGCCCAGCGGGTGCCAGGTTTCCATCATGCGGTGGCCGGGGCGCTCGGTGGCAATCGTCAGGCCGTACAGCTGGCGCGACAGGCCCACGGCAAAGTCGCAAATGTCGATCATCTCCTGCACCTCGCCCAGGCCTTCGGACGGGATCTTGCCCGCCTCGATGGTCACCAACAAGCCCAGGTCCGCCTTGGCGGCGCGCAGCTCTTCGCCCAGCAGGCGCACCAGTTCGCCACGGCGCGGTGCGGGCACATTGCGCCACGCCAAAAAGGCCGCATGCGCGCGGCCGATGGCGGCCGTGGCCGCGGCCGGGCTTTGCTGCGGCACCTGGGCCAACACCTCGCCCGTGATGGGCGAACGCGCCGCCAGCGTGCCGCCAGTGTAGGCAGCGCGGGGCACGCCCAGGCGTTGCAGCAGTTGATCGACTTCAGACACAAGGGGGGTGGCAGCAAGGGTGGCAGACATGACGGCTCGCAAAGGTGAATGGAGGCAGAGAGATGGCAACAGCGTGGGAGAACACACGCAATGAATGCGCCAATATCCGCCAATCGCGCCGTGCTGGATAGCAAAAAAATGGAACTACTTGATCACAAATCAGCATGAAGTGCCTGAAAATTGCAGAGCTGCCGACGCTTGATGTACCAGCGCTACACCCCAAAACCATGCACAAGGTGACGGCGTCGCTCATTCCCCCTGCGCATGATCGACCCCATTTGCCACTATGACCCTGCTGCGCCGCGCCTTCCTGCCCTCCACCGCCGACCTGCTGGCCTTTGAGGCGGCGGCGCGCCACCAGAGCGTGTCGCGCGCGGCCGAAGAGCTGCACCTCACCCAAAGTGCCGTGTCGCGCCAGATCCGCCAGTTGGAAGAGCAAATCGGCACCGCTCTCTTCCACCGCGTGCGCCAGCGCGTGGTGCTGACCGACGCGGGCCGGGTCTACGCGGCCGACGTGCAAAACGTGCTGCAGCAACTGTCGGCCAGCACACAAAAAGCCATGGCGTTCTCCAGCACCGACGGCCTGCTCAACCTGGCCGTGCTGCCCACGCTGGGCACCCGCTGGCTCATCCCGCGCCTGGGCGGCTTCATGGCACTGCACCCCGCGGCCATGGTCAACTTCTCGGCCCGCACCGAGCCGTTTGACTTTGCGGGCACACCGTTTGACGCCGCCATCCACTTCGGCACCCCGCATTGGGCAGGCGCCGTGTGCGAATACCTGATGCACGAAGAAACCGTGCCCGTGTGCAGCCCCACCTACCGCGACCGCAACAACATTCACACACCGCAAGACCTCACGCGCGTGGTGCTGCTGCAGCAAAGCACCCGCCCCACCCAATGGGCCGAATGGTTTGAGCTGGTGGGCGTGCCCACGGCCCTGGCCCTGCGCGGCCCGCAATCCGAACACTTCGCCATGATTGCGCAGGCTGCGGTCTCCCACCTGGGGGCGGCGCTGCTGCCGCGCTTTTTGATTGCGCAGGAACTGGCTGCGGGGAGCCTGGTGGAGCTGTCGGACCAGGTGCTGACGAGCACCGATGCGTACTACTTGGTGTACCCGGAGGCACGGGCGCAAACACCGTTGGTGAAGGCGTTCAGGAATTGGGTGGTGGGGGAATGTGAGGGGCAGCGGCAAGGGTGAGGACCTATCGCTCATACCGAGAGACCGGGGCATATCGCCAAGAGGATGAGGCGGCAATCAAAATGGCCTGTAGCGCCATATTGCAAAGCGGCCACAGCTCATCAAAATTGGCACAAAACACCTGATGATCCATGCCCGGACCGGGAGCTCGCTCGGTTGCTATCGGCCAGAAGCGAAAGTTGGCAAGACGGTGCTAACGTCATATTCATGCTTGAAGACTATTTCTCCCTGCAATTGAAATTTGCCACGCACTATGCAGCGAAAGCGGCAGTGCCTCTCGACGTCGCCATTGACCGTTGTACCAACTTGCGACGCAGGCTGAATCTGTGGGGGGACACTGGCGCAAGTAGGTGGAAACTCTTTCTGAACAAGGTAAAAAGCGCGGTTGATGACCGTGTCGAGCAAGTCGCTTTGTGTGCCGATTTCCAACAATCTCTTTCCTACATCGAAGTCAAACGGTCGTTCGGCTGTTTTTCTTACGATCCGCCCGATGCATACGGTACCTTGCGCATCCACTTTGTTGCGCCAGATGGAATCAATTCCAGTCCGCTTGCTATTGAGAATTCCAGCGCAAGGAGGGCCGATTTACAAGAACTGATATCGCATGTTCAGCGCACGGAGCCACGCGCTACAACCGTGCGCGGCGTTTCTTGGCTCTACAACCTGCAGGCATACAAGCGACTCTTTCCAACGGCCTATAGCGCTTCAGTTCAGTCCGCATGGTTTCCCTTGCACTTGAACGGAAGTTCGACCTGGGGCCAAGTGCTGAACTGGCGGCAGCAGGTGAAACCGGATGTGCGAGATCAATTGTTAGTTCGCCTCAATGACATGGAGGTCGCAACTCCTTGGCTGGTCTTTCCGCTCCAAGCTTTGGTCGCTACCAGCCAGATTGAGGTGTTTTATGACCAGTTCACATGAAGGTTGTCGAATGTCGGACATGGGCCCAAAGCAGCCGGGCGTTGTCTCCTAAATCAGTCGTTCAGAATTGCGAAACGCCCTTGCTTCTCAAGGAAACTGGTCGGCTGGCCCCAGCGTAATGCCGTAGAACGTCGCACCAACAAAGTTCGTTCCGACTAGCACAGCACCATCCAAGCCTATCGACTCGATAGCCGCATCTTCGAAAGTCGCGTTGGTCAGATCGGCTCCAGTGAACGTCGCGCACTTGACGTTGCAGTTGCTAAAGCTGGTCCCGCGAAGGCTTGCGCCAGTGAAGTCTGCACTGGAAAACCAGGAATGCGGCCCGAAGCTTGCCCCATCAAGGGTAACGCGAGAAAGATTGGCCTCAGACAAATCTACGTTCGGGAAATGCCGTTCACCCAGCGCGTATCGCTGCATCAGTTCTTGAAGCGTTGACGGAGGGGTGTAGTTGTCTGTAGTCATCACTGAAGGCAGCTTCTGGCCGAATTCTGCCCTACGGTGAAGTGCGCCAGCGTGCACGAGGCAGCGCCCTATATCGAATTCGTTCTAACCAACCTCTCACAAATGCCTCAGCAGATACCCCAGGCCGGTATTCGCCACCAGCCCCATCAACACCAGCCCTCCAGCCACCACCGCTGAACGGCCTGCGCCTAACCCCGCCCGCTCGCGCACCCAGTGCCACTCGGCGACAAAAAACCAAAGCAGGGCCAACAGTGCAAGCCCCACTCCGAATGCAGAGAGCAGCCCACCCGACAGTGCGAACGTGGTGCTGACCGACATGGCCATTGCAAACGGTGCCACCAGGTAGCACTGCTCATAAAACGGGTTGCGCAGGTTGACGCGGTGGATGGGCTGGCGGCTGTGGCACATGTACCAGACGGCGCCCGCCAGAGACCAGATTCCAAACGCCATGGTGCGGTACAGCAGCAGGTTTTGCTCGGACTTGAGCAGTGCGGCCGCGAGCGTTCCCATCTCTTGCGCCGGTTGTTTGCGCAGGGCCAGGTCGAACACATGGGACACCAGCACGCACAGGATGAGCAGCAGCGGCGGGCTGATGGCGTCGCCGTAGCGGTCGTCGCCTTCGCGGGTTTGCTCGGCCTGCACGTAGGCCACCATCTGTCGCGGGCGCAGCACGATGCGCACCAGGGTTTTGGGCAGCAGGATCAGCCAGATCAGTGCCTCGTACACAAAGTCTTCAAATGACTTGAGGATCTTGAGAAAGTCCACAGGAACTCCTTGCGGCGGTGGGCAGGGTCAATGGGTCAGGCAATGGTGCGGGTAGAGGCCAGCACAAAGGCCATGATCGTCCAGTCGTTGGCAATGTGGGCGATGGTGCTGGCCCACAGGTTGCGGGTGTAGATGAAGACTGCCGTCAGCGCCAGACGAGCGGCTCCTATAACGAGCAAGGCCTGGCCCAGATGCCATTGGTAGGTGGGCAGGTGCAGTGCGCCAAACACCAGCGCCGTAACCATCCATGCCAAGGCCACGGCCCAACGGGCGGGCATGCCAGCGCTGTGCAGCAAGGCCACGGTGGCCAGCAGTGGCAGGATGGTGACCAGCTCTTCGCCCAGCAGCTGCACGGCAACCAGTGCGAACCGCCCAACCAGCTGCGCTGGGGACAAGTCCGCAACAGCATCGATGCTGGCGTTGGCGCTGAGGTGAGACATGCCCAACCCATATGCAGCCACCAGCGCGGGCAAGCCGATCACCAGCGGCACTGCGGCCAGCCCCAGCGCCACATCGCGCCAGCGGGGTCGCCTGAACAGCGCCACCCATGCCGGGCCCACCGCCCATCGCAGCCCCGCCCACTGAACGCCCACAAACAGCAGCGCGGCCAAAGCGCCACCCCACTGGTCGGGCAACCAGCGCGGCACCGCCAGCAACAGGGCGAAGGCGATTGCGCTGGCGGCCCACAGCATCACGCTGCTGCGAGTGCTCAATGGCACGGGGTTGCCAAAGCTGAAGGGCAGACCGGATTCGATCGGCGACTGTGAATGAGGAAGTGGGTGGGGAGGCGACGTTGATGCGGATGGTGTGCGTTGCAAGGCAGCCTCCGTGGGTGTGCAGCAAGCATGCAGGCAAAGGCAAGACGGCAAAAGCGTTTTCGGGCGTTAGGTTACATGGGCTTGGCAACAGCGGCGCCGTGAACGCTGGCTACCTGCCAAGCACGGCGGCACCGCGCACCAGCAGCCAATAGGTGCTGCCGGTGATTGGCTCCACACATTCCACCGACCGCGTGAAACCCAGGCGGCTATAAAACGGCACGCTCAAGGGGTTGAAGGTTTCCAGAAAACACGATGCACCGGCCTGGTCGGCCTTGGCCAAGGTGGGCGCCAGTAGCCGCTGCGCCAACCCGTGGCCACGCGCGGCGGTGTGCATACCCAGTATCGACAGGTACCACGCGCTGTGCAGATCGGCAGGCACCTGCGCTTCCATGGCGGCGCAAATGCGCTGGTAGTGGTCAAACCCGAGCGGACCCAGCAACTGGCGCAAGCTGCGGGTGCGCTGGGCGCTGTATTGCGCCTTGTCTGCGGCTGGCGCGTGGAGTGTGATCCACAGTGCGGCGCCGTGGAGGTCGGCCACCTGCACGTCGCCCACGGCGCGGGCTTCGTCCATGGCCAGCGCGCAGTAGTGGGCCAGCACCTGCAGGCGGCGAACAGTGTTGGCCGCGTGGTCGATGGTGACGGCTTGGTAGAACGGATCGTTGAACAATGCCTCGGCCAGTGCTGCGCAAGCGTGCGGGTGGGCGTGCAGCGACGGCGAATTCAGTTGCGTTGTGGCGGACATGGGGTGTGGGCCTGCGTGTCGTGTCTAACTCTTCAATCCTGCTCTGCGGGCTGAATGGCGTGGTCGTTGCGCACGCTCGACAGGCTTTGCGCGGGCCGCCGCAGGGTGGCATCAAATGGATTGATCTTGGGCCCAATGGCTGCTGCCTCGCGCTTGAGCAACTCCACCACCGTGGGAAGTCGGTCGTCGTTCAGTCGCGCAGAGATGGTGCCCACGCTCAGCGCCGCCACTGCACGGCCCTCACGGTCCAGGATAGGCACAGCCACACCAGCCATGCCTTCGAGCAAGCCGGTGTTGCGGCCGGCGTAGCCCAGCTGGCGCACGCGCTCGATCTCGGTGCGCAGATAGACCTCGTCAAACACGCCGTACTCGCGCACGCGGGAGAGGTTGAAACGGATGACCTCTTCGCGCTCGGCCTCGGGCAAGAAGGCCAGGATGGCCAGCGCACCCTGCCCAACGCCCAGGGCCACGCGGCCACCGATGTCGCCGGTGAAGGAGCGGATGGGGAACGGGCCTTCGCTGCGGTCCAGGCACACCGCATCGAACCCGCTGCGCACCAACAGAAAGATGCTGTCACCCAAGCTGGCGCACAGGCGCAGCAGCGCGGGGCGGCACAGGCTGCGCAGGTCGCCGGGGTTGCCCGCTTTGGCAGCCAGGGCGAAGAAATCCATGCTCAGGCGGTAGAGCTTGCTGCGCTCGTCCTGCTCGACCATGCCCTCTGCCACCAGCGATTGCAGCAAACGGTGCGTGGTGCCTTGCGTGAGGCCCACGGCACGCGCCAATTGGGTGACTCGCCCGCCCTCGGCCTGCACGGCCGACAGGGCCCGGATGACGGCAAACACCCGGGGTACGCCGCCGGTGGCGGTGGATGCGGCTTCCATACCTCGCTCCTGTGGAATTCGTTGATCAAACTGAAGGCATCATATTTCATTGAACGGAATAAATTCAATAAAAATTCTGTTTAATGGAATACCCGAAGCATTCTGGTTTGTTTATTGCAATAGATTCAATTGAATCGAGCGGCTGTTCCAGCTTTTGCATGGCACTTGCACCACCCCGGTGCAAGCACACCGAAGGCCCGCAGCCCGTCCATGCAACTCCACAGCAGGTGGCACGCACGGCCCCCAGGCAAACCGTGCGATGCCACTACCGGAAAGGCTTTCGCGATGTCGTTTCTCAAGCTCACGGATGTGACCAAGTTCTATGGCAGCACCTGCGCGGTGCAGTCCATGAACCTCACGGTGCAAAAGGGTGAATTTGTGTCGTTGCTGGGCCCGTCGGGCTGCGGCAAGACGACCACGCTGCAGATGGTGGCGGGGTTTGAAGCGGTGACCAGCGGGCGCATCGAACTCGATGGCAAGGACATCACCCACGCCAAGGCCAACACGCGCGGGCTGGGCATCGTGTTCCAGAGCTATGCGCTCTTCCCGCACATGACGGTGGCGGCCAACGTGAGCTTTGGGCTGGAGATGCGCAAGGTGCCCAAGGCCGAGCGCGCCGAGAGGGTGGCCCAGGCGCTGGCCCTGGTGCACCTGGAAAAGCATGCCACGCGCTACCCGCGCGAGCTGTCCGGCGGCCAGCGCCAGCGGGTGGCGCTGGCCCGTGCGCTGGTGATCGAGCCGCCCGTGCTGCTGCTGGACGAGCCCTTGTCCAACCTCGACGCCAAGCTGCGTGAGGAGATGCAGTTTGAGCTGCGGCAGATTCAGCGCAAGGTGGGCACCACCACCATCATGGTCACGCACGACCAGAGCGAAGCCATGTCCATCAGCGACCGTGTGGTGGTGATGGAAGCCGGCCGCGCCACGCAGATCGACCACCCGCATCGCGTATACGAGCACCCGCGCACGCGCTTCATCTCCACCTTTGTGGGCAAGGCCAACCTGCTACCGGGCCAAGTCGCCCATGCGAGCGGCACACACACGCAGGTGAAGGTGGGCGCCCTCACGATGGCGGTGGACGGTGCCCGCTACCGCCCCGGCGCCGCCGTGCTGCTGAGCGTGCGGCCTGAAAAAGTGCAACTGGTGCCCGCCGTGCAGGGCCGGATGGATGGTCAGGTGTGCGAGCGGTTCTTCCTGGGCAGCCAGTGGCTGTACCGTGTGGGCACCCCCGTGGGCGACCTGATGGTGCTGGTGCCCAACGACGGCCGCGCTGCGCTGGCCGAGGGCGAGCGCACGGGCGTGGACTGGCCCGACCACTGCATGCGCCTGCTGCCCGCCGATGAAACCGCCATGGCCGAGCTGGAGGCCGAAGACGCCGCCGAGGTGGCGCCATGAGCCTGGCCACCACCTTGCTGCACAAAAAGGCCGTGCCCTGGTGGTTGTCCGGCCCGGCGCTGCTGCTGTTCACGGTACTGCTGCTGGTGCCGCTGGCACTCACGGCCGTGCTGTCGTTCAACGCGTTCGACCCGGCCACAGGGGTGAAGGCAGGCGAGTTCACGCTGGAGCACTACGCCCATGTGTTCACCGATTCGTACTACCACACGATCTTCTGGCGCACGTTCTGGATTGCGGGGCTGGTCACGCTGATCTGCGTGGCCATTGGCGCACCCGAGGCCTACATCCTGAGCCGCATGGGCAACCCGTGGCGCTCCATCTTGCTGCTGGTGGTGCTGGCACCGCTGCTGGTATCCGTGGTGGTACGGGCCTTTGGCTGGAGCATGCTGCTGGGGCCTGAGGGGCTGGTGAATGGGCTGTTCGGGCTACTTGGATTTGGCCCCGTGAAGATGCTTTACACCGAGATCGCCGTGGTGATTGCGCTGGTGCATGTGATGCTGCCGTTCATGGTGATCCCGGTGTGGACCTCGCTGCAAAAGCTCGACCCGGGTGTGGAGAACGCCGCCCTGTCGCTGCAGGCCACACCCTTCACCACGCTGCGGCGCATTGTGTTGCCGCAGGTGCTGCCCGGCATCCTGTCGGGAAGCCTGATCGTGTTTGGGCTGGCGGCCAGCTCGTTTGCCATCCCCGGCCTGCTGGGCGGGCGGCGGCTGAAGATGGTGGCCACGGTGGTGTACGACGAATACCTGCACGAGCTGAACTGGCCCCTGGGCGCAGCGATTGCGCTGACGCTGCTGGTGGCCAACCTGGTGGTGATGCTGAGCTACAACCGGCTGGTTGAGGGCCGGTACAAGAAAGCGTTGGGCTGAAGTTATGCAGAAGAACGGACCTTTGGCCCTCGCGTTCAACGCGCTGGTCATCACCTTCATGCTCGCCCCGCTGCTGGTGGTGTGCATCGTGGCGTTCACGCCGCACAACACGCTGACGCTGCCCACCACTGAGTTCTCGCTGCGCTGGTTCAAGGCAGTGTTCGCGCATTCGGACTTTGTGCAGTCGTTCTGGAACAGCCTGTGGCTGGCACTGGCATCGGCCACGCTGGCCACGCTGCTGGCAGTGCCAGCGGGCATTGCCATCACGCGCTATGACTTTGCGGGGCGCGGCTTTTTGAACGGCCTGTTTCTGTCGCCACTGATCATTCCGCATCTGGTGCTGGGCGTGGCCCTGCTGCGGCTTTTTGCGCTGCTGGGCGGCACGGGCAGCTTTGGCTGGCTGGTGTTTGCGCACGCGCTCATCGTCACGCCTTACACGCTGCGGCTGGTGGTGGCTGCGCTGGTGGGGTTTGACCGCAGTGCCGAGCATGCAGCCCTGTCGCTGGGCGCCAGCCAGGCCACGGTGTTCACGCGCATCACGCTGCCGATGATCCTGCCCGGCGTGACGGGCGGGTGGATGCTGGCCTTCATCAACAGCTTTGACGAAGTGACGATGTCGATCTTTGTCACCTCGCCCAGCACGGTGACGCTGCCGGTGCGCATGTACATGTACGCCACCGAATCCATCGACCCACTGATGGCTGCGGTGTCGGCACTGATGGTGGCCCTGACGGCCTGCGCGATGGTGATTCTCGACCGGGTGTACGGCTTGGACCGAGTCCTGGTCGGTCGGAAATAAATGAGTACCGCAACCATGGTTTCCAGCCAACCTCTGCTCCATCGCGTGGCCGAAAAAGACCGGGCCTCCGTGCCCTTCATGCTCGATGGCGAACCCGCCGCTGCGCTCGAAGGCGACACGGTGCTGACCGCCATCCTCACCCACCGCGCCCAACTGCGCCGCAACGAGTTCAGCCACGAGCCGCGCGCAGGCTTTTGCCTGATGGGCGCGTGCCAGGACTGCTGGGTGATGACGGCTACCGGCGAACGCCTACGGTCTTGCGCCACCTTCATCCAGGCGGGCATGCAGCTGACCACCGGAGGGGCCGCATGACCGCCCCCGCCTTACAACCCGTGATCGTGGGCGCTGGCCCTGCGGGCATTCGCGCTGCGAAAACGCTGGTTGCGCATGGCGTGCGTCCTGTTGTGATTGACGAATCCTCGCGCGGCGGCGGGCAGATCTACCGCCGCCAGCCCCCCCACTTTGCCCGCAGCCCGCAAACGCTGTACGGCACCGAAGCATCACGCGCCACGGCATTGCACAGCACGCTGGATGGCTTGGCCGCCCACATCGACTACCAACCCAACAGCCTGGTGTGGAACGCCCAGGGCGGCCAGCTCGATGTGCTGCACGGCCCCACACAGACCACGCGCACGGTGCCCTACGGCCAACTCATCGTGGCCAGCGGCGCCACCGACCGCGTGCTGCCCATGCCGGGCTGGACGCTGCCCGGCGTGTACACGCTGGGCGGCGCGCAAGTGGCGCTCAAGTTCCAGGGCTGCACCATCGGCCGCAACGTGGTGCTGATGGGCACCGGGCCGCTGCTGTACCTGGTGGCGTACCAATATGCCAAGGCGGGCACCAAGGTCGCGGCGGTGCTAGACACCGCCCGATTTGCCGACCAGCTGGCCGCCCTGCCCGGCATGCTCACCCAGCCTGCCGTGCTGGCCAAAGGGATGTACTACGTGGGCTGGCTGCGCGCGCATGGCGTAGCGGTGCACACCGGCGTGCGGCCTTTGCGCGTGGAGGGCGAAACACGGGTGAATGCCGTGGTGTGGACTGACGGCCAGACCGAACACACCGCGCCCTGCGATGCCGTGGGCTTTGGCTATGCGCTGCGGTCCGAAATCCAACTGGCCGACCTGCTGGGCTGCCGCTTTGCCTGGGCCCCCATGCACCGCGCCCACCTGCCTGAACGCGACGCAGCAGGCCGCACCAGCGTTGCCGGTGTGTACCTGGCGGGCGATGGCGCGGGCATCATGGGCGCCGATGCGGCCGAGTGGGCGGGCGAGCGCGCTGCGCTGGCGCTGCTGGCAGACCATGGCGTGAAGGTCGATGCGGTACGCACTACTGAGCTGGAACGCAAGCTGATGAAGCTGATGCCGTTTCGGCAAGGGCTGGAGCGCGCCTTTCCCTTCCCCAGCGACTGGGCCGCCCACGCACCCGATGCGCTGGTGGTGTGCCGCTGCGAGAACATCACAGCCGGCGAGCTGCGCGCATGTGCCCGCGATGCGGGAGCCGATGAGATGAACCGCCTCAAGGCCCTGACCCGCGTGGGCATGGGCCGCTGCCAAGGCCGCATGTGCGGTGTGGCCGCTGCAGAAATTCTGGCCCACGCCACAGGCAAGCCGATTGACACGGTAGGACGGCTGCGCGGACAGGCGCCGATCAAGCCGATTCCCATCCACCTGCAACCCCAGGCGGAGGCCCGCGCATGACCGCCACCCCAACGATCGACACCGACGTTGCCATTGTGGGCGGCGGCATCATGGGCGCATCGACCGCGCTGGCACTGCGCCGCAAAGGCGTGGCCGTGGTGCTGCTGGAACGTGACCTGTGCGGCTCGCGCTCCAGTGGCGTGAACTATGGCGGCGTGCGCCGTCAGGGCCGCCCGGTGAGCCAGCTGCCGCTGGCGCAGCGCGCTCACGAGGTGTGGGCCGACCTGCCCGCGCTGATTGGCACCGATGGCGAATACCAGCGCAGCGGGCACTTCAAGATTGGCCGCAGCGAGGCGGACATGGCTGCACTGGAGGCCTATGCAGCAATGAGCCGCGACTTTGACTTGGGGCTACAGCTCATCTCCGGCACCACACTGCGCGAGCGCTGCCCCTGGCTGGGCGGGCGCGCTGTGGGGGGATCACTCTGCCCGGATGACGGCCAGGCCAACCCGCGCCTGGTGTCGCCCGCGTTTGCACTGGCGGCCAAGCGCGCGGGCGCGCAGATTCTGGAGCGCACTCCAATGACCTCGGTGGAGCACGACGGGCAGCTGTTCACCGTGCGCTCGGGCACCACCGTGGCGGTGCGTGCACCCGTGCTCATCAATTGCGCAGGAGCCTGGGCCGGTGCGCTGGCCGCGCAGTTTGGCGAGGCCGTGCCCATTCACTCCGGCCACCCCGCCATGGCGGTGACCGAGCCCCTGCCCTTCTTCATGCACTGGAGCCTGGGTGTGGAAGGCGGCGGCATCTACTGCCGACAGGTAGCGCGTGGCAACCTCGTGCTGGGCGGCGGCGCAGGTGTGGCGCTGGATGCCGACCGCGCCCGCTCCGAGCGCAGCGCCATCGCTACCTTGGCAGTGCAGGCCGTAGAGCTGTTGCCCGCCCTCAAGAATGCGCATTTCATTCGCACCTGGAGCGGCACCGAAGGCTATCTGCCTGACCGCCAGCCGGTGCTGGGCAAGAGCCACACCACGCCCGGCCTGATCCATGGCTTTGGCTTTGCGGGTGCGGGCTTTCAGATCGGCCCCGGTGTGGGCGAGGTGCTGGCAGAGCTGGCACGCGATGGCCGCAGCACCACGCCGATTGATGCCTTTGCGATTGAGCGATTTCTCCCAACGACGGTGGCTGACGTGGCCAGCACTGCCGCTGCCCACTGACCCCGTTTGCCACCGAAAAAACTCCCCTCCCCACCAGAAAGGAAACCACCATGACCTTCTCCCCCCGCTTTGCCAGCCGCACCCGCCGCGCCCTTGTGGCGGCCGCTGCACTGGCCACCGTGGCCGCCACAGGCACTGCCACCGCGCAGACCAAAACGCTGTACATCGGCATGAACGGCGGCACCATGGAGAAGGCGTACACGCAGTACGTGTTCCCGGCGTTTGAAAAGCTGCACGGCGTGAAGGTGGTGGTGGTGCCCGGCACGTCCTCGGACATCCTGGCGAAAGCCCAGGCCAACAAGGACAAGCCGCAGATGCACGTGATGTTTCTGGACGACGGCATCATGGTGCGCGCCATGGGCATGGGCCTGTGCGAAAAGCAAAAACCCAACCAGCATCTGAACGACATCTACCCCGCCGCCCGCTTCAAGGACGACCTGGCCAGCGGAGTCAGCGTGGGCATGACGGGCATCGCCTACAACACCAAGATGTTTGCCGAAAAGGGCTGGGCCGCGCCCACCTCGTGGATGGACTTTGCCGACCCCAAGTACAAGGGCAAGGTGGTGTTCCAGTCCATGCCCTCCTCATCGTTCGGGCTGCACGGCTTCTTGATGTTCAACCGCATCCAGGGCGGCAACGACAAGAACGTGGAACCCGGCTTTGCCAACTGGGCCAAGACCATCGGCCCGAACGTGCTGGAGTACATCCCGAGCTCGGCCAAGATTTCGGAGATGGTGCAAACGGGCGAGGCCGCGATCTTCCCGCTCACGCCCACGGCCGTGGCTGCACTCAAATCCAAGGGCATTCCGGTGGAATACGCCCAGCCCAAGGAAGGCTCGGTGGTGCTGATGACAGGCCAGTGCGTGATCGCCAAGAACAGCGAGCCCGAGCTGGCGCAAAAACTGGCCGAATTTCTGCTGAGCCCCCTGGCCCAGGCCAATGTGCTGCAGTTTGGCGCGCAGATCCCCACCAACCCCAAGGCCCCGGCCGTGGGTGAAGGCGCCGAGCAGGTGGCCAAGATCAACCAGTGGATGAAAAACGCCGTGACCCTGGACTGGGACAGCGTCAACGCCAACCGCCCGGCCTGGAACACGCGCTGGAACAAGACCATCGAGCGCTGAGCAACGGGGCCGTTGACGCGCGCCACACCACACTGGCGGCGCGTTTGTGACAAATGTCACCGGCTGCGCCACGCCCTGCGGCAGGAGGGTGTCACAAACCGCTTCTTCGAATCCAGAATCCGGCGCCTGAACACGCTGATTCGTTCAGTTGCCATTCATTCGAAGAAGAGGGATACCACCATGAAACGCTGGATCAAATGGACCGCAGGCGGCGCGCTGCTGCTGGGCGTGGTCGTTGTGGCCACAGCCACCAGCGGCCTGTACCTGGCCGAGCAAAAGCGCAACCGCTACATCGACATCAAGCCGCGCCCCGTGGCCTACACCACCGACGCGCAGACCATTGAGCGCGGGCGGTACCTGTATGCGTCGCGCGGCTGCACCGACTGCCACGGCGCGCAAGGCACGGGCCGCGAGTTTGTGAACGACGGCAAGGGCACGCGCATCGTGGGCCCCAACATCACCCCCGCTGGCGTGGTGGCCCGCTACCAGCCCGAAGACTGGAACAGCGTGATCCGCCACGGCGTCAAGCCCAATGGCCGCCCGCTGCTGGTGATGCCCAGCGAGGACTACAACCGTTTTACCAACGACGACCTGAATGCCCTGGTGTCTTACGTGCGCCAGTTCAAGCCGCAGGAGGGCACGCAGGCCGTGGTGGAACTGCCCCGCCCTGCCTGGGTGCTGTACGGCTTGGGCGCGATCCCCGACGCAGCCGCGCGCATCGACCACCAGCTGGCGCCATCGCGCCCCGTGCCTGCGGGCGTGACGGTGGCCAACGGCCAGTATGTGGCCAACATGTGCATCGGCTGCCACGGCGCAGACCTGTCGGGCGGCAAGATCCCGGGCGGCCCGCCGGACTGGCCCGCCGCTGCCGACATCCGCCCCGGCGCCAACAGCGCCATGGCCCGCTACCCCAATGCCGCCAGCTTTGTGGCGATGCTGCGCACTGGCAAGCGGCCGGATGGCACGCCGATCCAGGTGATGCCGTTTGAGTCGCTGGGGCAGTTGAGTGATGTGGATGCGAAGGCGCTGTATCTGTTCTTGACAGCCCCTGGTGCCCTTGCCAAGGCGGGGGGCGCCGGGGCGGGCGTGGGCCATGCACCGGCGAGTGGGGAGGTGGGGCTGAACGGTGGAGTTGCGGACGCGCATGTGGTGCGGGTGGAGCAGCCAAAGGGGCCGCAGCATCGGCCGTCGAACGTGCCTTCGGTGTCTTCGGGGTTGCGGATGCCGGGGTGATGTTTGGTCTTGGATTTTTTGATGTTTTAGGCCGCTAGCGCTTATTCATCAAGCGCTAGCAGCTACTATTTTTGTAGTGGACGTGGGGTTTTTGCCCCACCCGCTCGGGCCGAACTTGCCGAAGCCTGGGCTGGTTTGCTGGCTTGCTGGTGTGTGAGGCATGCCTGTTCAGAGAAGAGGCCCGGCCGGTTCATGGAACACTCGGCAATCACTATCAATACCATAGCATCTCGCGCTTGATGGATAAGCGCCAGGGCGCCAAAATCCCCGAAACCCCTTAAGGATGACCTGCATAACTCCCTGCGGTCTGTGATAGCGCGGTCTCGGGCGGGCCACTGCGTTGCTTTTCTTGCCAATAGCGCGGCTATTGGCTGCAAAAAGACGCCTTGTGCCCCATCCCGATCCGCACTACCACCGCCTCGCGAGGGTTATACAGGTCATCCTTAACCCCCCGCAGCCCCCTGCGGCACATGGTTGCGCAGCAGCCACCGCGTTTCCCGCGTGGCCTCGGTGTCCGGGTGGCGGGACTCCAGCGTGGCCAGCACGCGCAGGGCCATGTCGGCGCGGTTCATGCCTTGCAGCAGCACGCGGGCCACCAGTTCATAGGCGGCGGGCACGCTGTCGTGGTTTTTGAAGCGGCGGTCAAAGCCCTGCAGCAGGGCCAGCGCGTCTTTGGCGTTGTTGGCATTCCAGGCGGCTTTGGCCAGGTTGAGGGTGGCGTTGGCGTCCTGCAGCGCAAACTGGGCGTCCTTGGCCCGGCAGGTTTGAAAGACCTTGAGCGCTTCGCCGCCCTGGCCCGAGCGCAGCAGCAGCGGGATGTAGCGCTGGGCATGGTCCAGCAGGGTGGCGGTTTTGCCTTCGGCCAGCGTCAGCACACGGTGGTAGCGGCGCTGTGCGGGCACTTCGTCGCTGCGGGTGCGCTGGTCTTCGTAGGCTACGCCCAGGGCGCCGACCATGTCGCCCGCGGTGATCAGCGCGGCTACGTGTGCGTCGGTGGCGTCTTGCTCGATCTGGCGGGGGCTGCGGCGGTCCACAGGGGTGCCGTCGTCGTCCAGGCCTGCGCCGGGCAGCAGGTCAATGCCAAAGGCTGCATGGTTCTGGTACATCGCGTAGCCCAGCAGGCTGGCCATGACCCAGCTGAAATAGATCAGCAGCCAGTTGACGATGGGCAGCAGGATCCAGCCCTTGAAGATGGGCACCAGCATGCCCAGCGCAATGAAGGTGCCCTGGCTCAGCAGGAAGAGGAACAGGCACAGCAGCAGGTAGGGCCAGCCAATGGTGCGCACGGCGTTCCAGGCGTTGGCGGGGTTCAGGGTTTCGGTAAAGCTGCAGGTCTGCACCAGCACGATCTGCGTGGCGGGCAGCAGGAAACACATGGCCAGCCAGGCCAGCGTGCCCAGCACGGGGTTCAGGCGCTGCAGCCAGCCCACGGCCATGGCTTGCACGATCAGGATGGCGAACAGCTTCCAGGGAAGGTTCTTCCAGTCAGGGTCCAGCTCGGAAGGGTAGTCTTCGGCCTTGTAGATGCCGCGCGAGCCCAGGGCCGTGACTTTGAATCCGTAGCGCGATGCGGCCAGCAGGATGCCGATCTCCACAATCAGGATGCCCAGGGCGTCGGGCACAAAGAAGATCAGCTTGAACAGCAAGCTGGAGAGCGCCAGCAGCACGCTGTACATCAGCGGCTTGGGTTGCAGCGGAAACGCGAAAAAGGTGTTGATCTGGTGCCAGAACGGACGGGGCGTCTTTGCGGTTTCGCGCTGCATGGGGTGCCCCGGGCTTATTTGGAGAAGAAGTCGGACTGCGACATCCCGCGCCCGCCCGCCATGCGCACCACGGTGCGCTGGTCGGAGCGCAGGAGCTTCATTTGCCCCATTTCGCGCACGAGTTGCTCGTTGAAGGTGGAGCTGAACTGCATGACGGTTTCCCCCATCTTCAGCAGGCTGGTGCCTTTGACCTTGGCGCTTTTGCGGCCCGGTTCGATCTCGATGCTGTCGATGTGGAACTCGAACTCGACCGTCAGGATGCCGCCCATGCGGTCACCGATCTGCTCGAACATCTGCATGCTGGCCTTGAAGGCCTCGCACTGCTGGTCGTGGTTGAGTGTGCTGCGCTGCGTCTGGCCGTTCATCACCGTCTCGTCCTGGATGATGGCCTTGCTGCTGAGCTGTTTGCACATCAGCTCAGCGTCTCGCTTGTAGAGGGCGTGCGCGCTCTGGTCGTAGTAGGCGCGCACCATTTTTTCGTCCAATGTGCGCCCACCGACAAAGTAATACCAGGCGCCCGCGCACAAGGCCGCCAACAAGACGATCTTTTTCATGATTCCCTCTCTCCCGCTTTATTTTGCGGCGCAGTATACCGGTGGGGTTTGTGCGCACTGCCCGCCAGCCTTGGCGCGCGGGGGCTGCGAACGAGTTGTTACCTTCCGTGTCATCGCAGCAGGGGGCGGTCTCCGGCATATCGGCTACCCTCGCGGTCGAGTCGGATAGAGGGATGTCAAAAATGAATGTCTTGCAACGTGCCCTGGTGTTGTTGTCGGGGGCTTTGGTTTCGATGGGCGCACACGCCCTGCAGATCACCAGTTTTTCACCGCAGGGCGAAGTGGCCCGGGTGCGGCAAGTGGTGGCCAAGTTCGATGCGGCGGCCGTCAACTTCGGCGACCCCAAGGCGCCCGCGCCCATCAACCTGAGCTGCAGCGATGCCAGCGCCACCAAGGGCACGGGCCGCTGGACAGGCGAGCGCGAGTGGGTTTTCGACTTTGAAAGTGACCTTCCACCCGGCGTGCGCTGCACCGCAACGGTCAAACCCGGGTTCAAATCGGCCTCTGGCGCAGATCTGACGGGCGCCAAAAGCTATCAGTTCAATAGCGGCGGGCCGTTTGTGCAGACCATCCGCCCCAACCCCTACCAGGCCATCGACGAAGAGCAGTTCTTCGTGCTGCAGCTCAACGGGCCCGCCACCACCGCCAGCGTTCAGGCCAATGTGTGGTGCACGGTGGAAGGCGTGGGCGAGCGCGTGCCGGTGCGGCTGATTGAAGGCGCGCAGCGCGCCGAAATATTGAAGACGCTGGGCCTGGAAAAAAGCGCGGCGAAAGAACCCCTGCAGTACGCCACGCTGGCCTGCAACCGGCGGTTCACCTCGGGCTCGCGCATGCAGATCGTGTTTGGCAAGGGCGTGGCCACGCCCAGCGGCGTGGCCACGCCCAGCGGCGTGGCCAACACGGTGGAGAAGCGCTTTGACTTCAAGGTGCGCGAGCCGTTTGCGGCCGAGTTCAGCTGCGAGCGAGAGAACGCGCAGGCGGCGTGCCTGCCCATCCGGCCGATGCAGCTGTCCTTCAACGCCCCGGTGCCGCGCAGCCTGGCCACGGCCATTCGCCTCAAGTCCGCCAAGGAAACCCTGAAGCCCCAGACCGATGGCGGCATCGAGGGCCAAAAGGGGGATGCGCTGGTCAACAGCGTGCAGTTTGCGGCGCCCCTGGCTGAAAACACGGCCTTCACACTGGAGCTGCCCAAGGATTTCAAGGACGCCTCGGGCCGCCCGCTGCGCAACGCAGACAATTTCCCGCTCAAGGTGGCCACCGGCGGCATGCCGCCCCTGGCCAAGTTTGCGGCAGCGCCCTTTGGCATCGTCGAGCGTTTTGCCGAAGGCCCGCGCTCTGACAACCCCCCAGCGCTGTTGCCCGTGACACTGCGCAACGTGGAAGCCGCCCTGCGCGTGCAGGGCCTGCAGCCGGGCACCGTGAGCACGCTCAAGCCGCGCACCGACGCCGACATCATTGCGTGGTTCAAGAAGGTGCAGCGCTACGACAGCTACGTGGTGGATCGCAAGCAGGCGCGGCGCGACGTGACCGGACCGCTGCCCAAGGTGCTGGACGAAGACAAGGAGTATGTGCAGTCGCGCATGCTTTCGCTGCTGGCGGGCAAGGGGGGCGTGAAGACGCTGGACTTGCCCAAGCCAGCGAGCAACGACCCGCGCCCGTTCGAGGTGGTGGGCATTCCACTGCCGCCCGGCTTCCATGTGGTGGAGATCGCCTCGCAAAAGCTCGGCGCTTCGCTGCTGGATGAGCGCCACGGCGACGCCCGCACAATGGTCGTGCGCACCTCGGCCCTGGTGACCAACCTGGGCGTGCATTTCAAGCTCGGCCGCGAAAACGCCATGGCCTGGGTGACCACGCTGGACAAGGGCCAGCCGGTGCAGGGCGCCACGGTGCGTGTGAGCGACTGCAAGGGCAATGAGCTGGCCAACGCACTGACCGATGCTCAGGGCGTGGCCCGCATCGAAGGCCTGTCGTCCGACCCCACCCGCTGCGGCGATGGCGGCGACTACGGCGACGGCGGCAACGCCTACTTCGTGAGCGCGCGCCACAAGGACGAGGGCGGCGTGGAGGACATGGCTTTTACCTGGAGTGACTGGCAGCGCGGCATCGAGCCCTGGCGCTTCAACGTGCCCACGAACAGCGACCCGCGCCCCAGCGAACGCGCCCACACCATTTTTGACCGCACCTTGTTTCGCGCGGGCGAGACCGTGTCGATGAAACACGTGCTGCGCTCGGAAACCCGCCAGGGTTTTGCGCTGCCCAAGGCACGGCCCGAAACCCTGGTCATCACCCATGTGGGCAGTGGCCAGCAGTTCACCCAGCCCGTCGCCTGGCGCGACACGGCCACGGGTGGCATCAGTGCGCTGAACAGCTTCGCCATCCCGCCCGCCGCCAAGCTGGGGGTGTACCAGGTGGAGCTGCGCAAGGATTCCGGTGATGAACGCAGCTTCGGCTCCGGCGAGTTCCGGGTGGAGGAGTTCCGCCTGCCCGTGCTGGAGGGGCGCATCACCCCGGTCGAGAAGAAGGCCCTGGTGCGCGTGCGCTCGGTGCCCACCGATGTGCAGATCAACTACGTGGCGGGCGGCGGGGCCGCCAACCTGCCGGTGCGCGTGTCGGCCATGGTGCGCGGCAAGGCGCTGCAGTACAGCGACTACGAGGCCTTCCGCTTCACACCACCCCGCAAGCGCGAGCAGGAAAGTGCGAACAGCGACGACGAAGAAGCTGCGGCCCGCCAGGATGCACGCGTGATTGCCGACAAGCTGCCGCTCACGCTGAACAAGGACGGTGCGGGCAAGGTCACCATCGACAACGTGCCCCAGGCCCGCCAACCGCAGGAGCTGCTGCTGGAAGCCACCTACGCCGACCCCAATGGCGAGGTGCAGACCATCCGCAGCACGCAAGCGCTGTGGCCCGCCGGTGTGGTGGCGGGCATCAAGACCGAGGGCTGGGTGTCTGCCCGACAGAAGATCCGCTACCAGGCGCTGGCCTTGCAGCACAACGGCAAACCCGCCGCCGACACCTCGCTGCAGGTGCAGGCCATTGCCCGCATCACCACCAGCACGCGCAAGCGCATGGTGGGCGGCTTCTACAGCTACGACAACCAGACCGAAACCAAAGACCTGGGCACGCTGTGCAGCGGCAAAAGCGATGCACGCGGCCTGCTGCTGTGCGAATCCAAGCTCGACGAGCCCGGCGAGGTGGAGCTGGTGGTGACGGCCACCGACAAGGACGGCAACACCAGCGTGGCCGCCTCGTCAGTGTGGGTCACGCGCCAGGGCGAGCTGTGGTTTGGCGGTGAAGACCACGACCGCATCGACCTGCTGCCCGAAAAGAAAAGCTACCAGCCCGGCGAGATCGCCAAGTTCCAAGTGCGCATGCCGTTCCGTTTTGCCACGGCCCTGGTGGCCGTGGAGCGCGAAGGCATCATCGACACCCAGGTGGTGCAGCTCAACGGGCAAGACCCCACGGTGAGCCTGAAGGTGCAGCCCGACTGGGGCCCCAATGTGTACGTGAGCGTGCTGGCCCTGCGTGGCCGCCTGCGCGAAGTGCCGTGGTACAGCTTCTTCACCTGGGGCTTCAAGGCGCCGCGCGAGTGGTGGACCTCGTTCTGGTACGAAGGCAAGGAGTACCAGGCGCCCACGGCGCTGGTGGACTTGTCCAAACCCGCGTTCCGTCTGGGCATGGCCGAGATTCGCGTGGGCACAGCGGCCCATCAGATCGACGTGAAGGTGACGGCCGACAAGGAGAGCTACGCCGTGCGCGGCAAGGCCCAGGTCACCATCACCGCGACCCTGCCGGGCGGCAAGCCCGCTGCCAATGCAGAGGTGGCTTTGGCCGCTGTGGACCAGGCCCTGCTGGAGCTGATGCCCAACACCAGCTGGAACCTGCTCGAAGCCATGCTGCAGCGGCGCAGCTGGGGCGTGGAGACATCGACCGCGCAGATGGAAATCATCGGCCGCCGCCACTACGGCAAAAAGGCCGTGCCTGCAGGCGGTGGCGGGGGGCGCGCGCAGACGCGTGAGCTGCTCGACACGCTGCTGCTGTGGGAGCCCTCCATCCAGCTCGACGCCAACGGCCAGGCCAAGGTGACGGTGCCGCTGAACGACGCACTCACCACCTTCAAGATCGTGGCTGTGGCCGATGCCGCCACGGGCCTCTTCGGCACCGGCAGCACCAGCATCCGCGCCACGCAGGATTTGCAGATCATCAGCGGCCTGCCGCCGCTGGTGCGCGAGGACGACAAGTTCCGCGCCCAGATCACGCTGCGCAACACCACCAAGACGGCGATGAAGGTGGAGGTATCGCCGCGCGCCACGCTGCTGGACTTGAAGCCGCAGACCATCGACATCCCGCCCGAAGAAGCGCGTGAAGTCGCCTGGAACGTGACGGCGCCAGCGCAACTGGCGCAGACCCGCGCCGAGACCATCCTGTGGGAGATCGAGGCGAAGGACACGGTGGGCGGCGCGCGCGATGCGCTCAAGGCCCGCCAGCGCATCATCCCGGCTGTGCCACTCACGGTGCAGCAGGCCACGCTGGTGCAGGTGGACGGCAGTTTCAACCTGGATGTGAACCCGCCAGCGGACGCCATCCCCGGCCGGGGCGGCCTCAAGATGTCGCTGCAGCCCAAGCTGGCCGAAGGCCTGCCGGGCGTGCGCGACTGGTGGGCCCGCTACCCCTTTGCCTGCCTGGAGCAAAAGACCAGCAAGGCCGTGGGCCTGCGCGACGGCGCGCTGTGGCAGACCGTGGTGGCGCAGTTGCCCACCTACCTCGACAGCGACGGCCTGGCCAACTACTTCCCACCGCGCGATGGGGATGGCAACCGGGGCAGCGACACGCTGACGGCCTACGTGCTGGCCGCTACGCACGAGGCCGCCAGCATCAACCCCGCGTTTGCATTGCCCGACGCCGCCCGCGCGCCCATGGAGCGTGGCCTGATCGCGTTTGTGGAAGGCCGCATCCAGCGCAGCTTCTGGAGCCCCCGCAAGGACCTGGACATGCGCAAGGTGGCCGCGCTCGAAGCCCTCTCGCGCTACGGCAAGGCCCAGGGCCGCATGGTCAGCAGCATCACCATCGCGCCCAACCAGTGGCCCACGCACACGGTGATCGACTGGGTCAACGTCTTGAAGCGCGTGGCCGATGTGCCGCAGCGCGACCAGCGCCTGGCCGAGGCCATGCAGATCCTGCGCAGCCGACTGTCGTTCCAGGGCACCAAGCTCATCTTCAGCACCGAGCAGGACGACTACTGGTGGTGGCTGATGCAAAACGGCGACGTGAACACCGCGCGCCTGATGCTCGCGGTGATGGACGACCCCACCTGGAAGGACGACATGGGCCGCCTCGCCAACGGCTTCATCAGCCGCCAGCAGGCGGGCGCCTGGCACACCACCACCGCCAATCTGTGGGGCGGGCTGGCGCTGGAAAAATTCAGCGCCAAGTTCGAGGCCGTGCCAGTCTCGGGCACCACCAAAGCCGCGATGTCTGGCAACACCGCCAGCGTGGACTGGAGCAAGGTCGAACGCTTGAAGGCCAGTGACGCCACGGGCGCCGCACACCAGACCACCTGGTTCGGCGCGCCCGCATCGCCCGGCAACCTCAAGAACAACGACATGTTCCTGGCCTGGGGCAAAGCGGGTGGCAAGGAGAACCTGGCGGTGACCCACCAAGGGCCCGGCAAGCCGTGGCTCACCCTGCAATCCGTCGCCGCCATCCAGCTCAAGGCGCCCTTTGCTGCGGGATATGCCATCACCAAGACCGTGACACCCGTGGAGCAGGCCAACAAGTCACTGCCCGCAGGCCAGTACACGCGCGGCGACGTGCTGCGTGTGACGCTGGAGGTGAACGCCAGCGCCGACATGACCTGGGTGGCCATCACCGACCCGATTCCGGGCGGTGCCACCATCCTGGGCAGCGGCCTGGGCCGGGATTCGCAGATCGCCACCCAAGGCGAGAAGCGCAGCGGCGCGGGCTGGCCCGCGTTCGAGGAGCGCAGCTTCGAGGCCTTCCGCAGCTACTACGAATACCTGCCCAAGGGCACGGTCAAGATGGAATACACCGTGCGCCTGAACAACGTGGGTGACTTTGCCTTGCCGCCCAGCCGGGTGGAAGCCATGTACGCCCCCGAGATGTTTGGCGAGGTGCCCAACGCGCGGGTAAAGGTGGAGGCGGCTCGGTAAACCGCAGCGCCATGCAACCTTCCGTTTTGAGCCTGCCCTTCAGCACAACGCCATGAGCCTCAGTGTTTTTGTGGAACTGCGGTTCTGGGTGCTGGTGGCGTTTTCGCTGGTTTTGCCTGCGGGCATTTACGGGTTGCTGCTGGCGACCCGGTCCATCTCCCGCGTGGCCGTACTCGGCTTTGGTGTGGCGCTGGTGCTGATCGCAGGGGTGGACGTGTACCTGCTGCAGTCGCTCGCGTCCCTGGCCAAAACCACGCCGTCGCTGGCCGACGACGCGGTGTTCATCTCCGAGCTGTCCATCGCGCTCTATGTATTGCCCGTGGTGTTTGGTGGCATTGGCGTCAACCTGATTTCGCACGTGCTGCTGCGCCACCTGAGCGAAGCCGAAACCCGGTTTGACCGGGAGCATCCCAATGGCTGAGCGCCAGGGGGGCGGCGTTCGCCGCTGGTACGCTGGCTGGACTCTCTGGATAGTCAGCGCATCGGCCGCCTGGGCTATTCCGGCGTTTGACGAGGTGCGAGCCGACTTCAAGCCCTCCGACACCCTCATCCTCTCCCGCGAAGGCGAGGTACTGCAGCGCCTGCGCACCGACGCCACCGTGCGACGCGGCCAGTGGGTGCCTTTGGCGGAGGTGTCGCCCGCCCTGCGCACGGCCCTGGTGCTCAGCGAGGACAAGCGTTTTTTTGAGCACAGCGGCGTGGACTGGCGCGCCGCATCGGCCGCTGCCTGGGGCAACCTGTGGAATCAGCGCACGCGCGGGGCCAGCACCATCACCATGCAGCTGGCGGGTTTGCTGGACGGTGACTGGCGCCAGGGCCCTGGCGGGCGCACCGTGGTTCAAAAGCTGGGGCAGACGGTGGCCGCACAGGTGCTGGACCGGCGCTGGCGCAAAGACCAGATCCTGGAGGCCTACCTCAACCTCGTGCCGTTTCGCAGCGAGCTGGTGGGCATTGATGCCCTGAGCCGCACGCTGTTTGGCAAGGCCGCGCACGGGCTGGACGACCGCGAGGCGGCGGTGGCTGCTGCGCTGGTGCGCGCGCCCAATGCCCGGCCCGCGCTGGTGGCGCAACGGGCGTGCGGGGTGCTGCGCGATATGCAGGCCACCAGCGGCGCGCGCCCCGCGCAGCGCGCCACCCCAGCCCTGGCCCGTGTGGATTGCGATGCGCTGGACCTCTTCACCACCGCCGCCCTGCAGCGCCGCGCATTTGATGCGAGCGAAGGCGTGGCGCCGCACTTCGCCCGCTACCTGCTTCGCCAGCGCTCTGGCAAAGACGGCGCAGTGCCCGAGCGTGTGTCCAGCACCCTGCGCGCGCCGCTGCAGCGTTTTGCCGTGCAGAGCCTGCAGCAGCACCTGCGCGAGCTGCGCGGGCGCAATGTGGAAGACGGCGCCGTGCTGGTGCTCGACAACGCCACGGGCGCGGTGCTGGCCTGGGTGGGGTCTTCAGGGCAACTGAGCCAGGCCAGCGAGGTCGATGGTGTGCTGGCGCTGCGCCAGCCGGGCTCCACACTCAAGCCGTTTTTGTACGCGCAGGCGATTGCCGAGCGGCGCCTCACGGCGGCTTCGCTGGTAGAGGATTCGCCCGCGCAGATCACCACTGCCAGCGGCCTGTACATCCCGCAGAACTACGACCGGCAGTTCAAGGGCTGGGTGTCGGTGCGCACGGCGCTGGCCGCGTCGCTCAATGTGCCGGCGGTGCGCACGCTGGTGATGGTCACGCCCGACGCATTCCACCGCCAGCTCGGCGCCGTGGGCTTGCCGCTGCGCGAAAGCGGCGATTATTTTGGCTACAGCCTGGCGCTGGGCAGCCCCGAGGTGCCGCTGCTGCACCTGACCAACGCCTTCCGCACGCTCGCCAACGGCGGACGGTCGAGTGCTGTAGCGCTCTCGGATGTTGCCAAGCCGCGCTTTGCCCCTGCGCTGGACGCCCGTGCCGCCTTCATCGTGGGCGACATCCTCTCGGACGGCAACGCACGCGCCCGCACCTTCGGCACCGACAGCGTGCTGGCCACCCGCTTCTGGACGGCCGTGAAAACCGGCACCAGCAAGGACATGCGCGACAACTGGGCCGTGGGCTGGTCAGAGCGCTACACCGTGGGCGTGTGGGTGGGCAACGCCAGCGGCGCGGCCATGCACGACGTGAGCGGCACCAGCGGCGCGGCACCCATCTGGTCGGCGGTGATGGGGTTTTTGCATGCCCGCGAGCCCAGCCGCGCCCCCAAGGCCCCCGTGGGCCTGGCCCGCACAGCGGTGCAATTTGGGCCCGTGGCGCCGCAGCCCGGCAGCCCGGACCCACGCGGCGGCGGCCAGCCGCTGGAGGCCGCGCGGGAAGAGTGGTTTGTGCAGGGCACCCAGCAGGCGTTTTTTGCTATTAATTCGGTAGCTATTAGCGCTTACCCATCAAGCGCTAGTGGCCAAAATGATGCTAAAAAATCTGCGCCCGATGCGGCCGTATCTCCTGCGGGTCTGCCCCCGCGCATCACCGCCCCCGCCCCGGGCACCATCATTGCGCTGGACCCCGACATCCCCCCGGCGCGCCAGCGCCTGCAGTTCACCGCCACGGGCAATGCGGTGCAGTGGCGGCTGGATGGCAAACCCCTGGGCCGAGGCCCTCGGGTGGCCTGGTTGCCCTGGCCCGGGCGCCATGTGGTGCAGCTCACCGACGCGCAGGGCAAGGTGCTGGACGAGGTCCGTTTGGAGGTGCGTGGCGCAGGTGTGGTGGCCCAGCCTCTCCGGGCAGGTGCGCATTGACGCTGACAAGTCCGAGGAATACGGTGTGACTTGGGGCCAAGTCCCTGTTAAGGCGGCTGTTTAAAATAGTTACAAACTATCCCTATGCCCTCCCTTCGCCAGTTTTTCTCTCACCGCCTCATATGGCTGGCTTTGCTGGTGGCTCTGGGCATTGGTGCCTTGTTTGCCCGCACCATCTGGACCATTCGCAACGACGAATGGAGCTACGCGGTGCAGACCAACTCCAACCTGGCCCGCACCATGGAGCAGGGCCTGGCCTGGTCGCTGGACTCGTTCGACAAATCCCTGGAGGGCGTGGCCCGCGAGGTGGCACGGCCCGAGGTATGGGCGCTGCCCCCCGACCTGCGTGCGCGGGTGGTGTTTGACAACTCGCTGCGTGCGCGCGGCGCGGGCGATGTGCTGGTGCTGGACGCTCAGGGCAACGTCATTCTGGACTCGGGCTCCCTGACCCCTCGCCGCACCAACTTGGGCGACCGCGACTACTTTCTGGCATTCAGTGAGCGGGGCGAGCGGGAGCTGTTCTTCGGCAAGCCCGTGCCTTCACGGGTGACGGGTCTGAACATCCTGCCCATTTCTCGTCCGTACTTCCATGCAGACGGCAGCTTTGCCGGGGTGGTGGTCGGCGCTATCCGCCTGAGTTATTTCAACGAACTGTTTGGTTCGCTGGACCTGGGCTCCAACAGCGGGGTCAACATGTTTCGGCGGGACGGGGTGGTGATCTCCCGCTTTCCGTATGGTGATGCTGATGTCGGCAAAACCATCGCTGGTACGCCTAACCTGCTGCGTTTTCAGGCCGAGGGCACAGGCTCTTTTGTCGGTAAGGCCGCGCTCGACGGCGTGGAGCGCCTCTACTCCTTCCGGCCTGTGGGCAACTACCCGCTGATTCTGAACGTGGCCCAGTCCACCGACACCATCTTGGCCAAGTGGAGGAGCAGTGCCTGGGTCCTGGGTGGTTTTGCTGCGCTGTTGATGGCTGGCTGCCTTGGGTTGGCGCTGCTGTTCGTGCGTGAGCTGGTGCTGCGCCAGCAGGTTTCGGCGCGTTTGGCCGAGGCTGAGCATGACCTGCGCACCATCCTCGACAACGTGCCTTCGATGATTGCCTACTGGGATGCCAGTATGCACAACCGCTTTGCCAACCGGGCGGCACTCGAGGAGTTCGGCACCTACCCGGTGCCTGTGCGCGGCCGGCATATCAGCGAGCTGCTCAGCGAATCCCGCTACGCGGCCAGCAAGCCCTACTACGACCTGGCGTTGGCGGGTGCACCGCAGCGCTTTGAACGTACGGACCAGAACCCGAAAGGCCAGCCGCGGCACAGTATCGTCTCCTACCTGCCCGACGCAGACGCGCGCGGCGTGGTCACCGGGCTCTTCGTGCAAGTGACGGATATTACCGAGCGCAAGCACATGGAGAACGAGCTGTTCGACGAGAAAGAGCGCGTGCGCCTGATGCTGCAAGCCATTGGCGACGCAGTGGTCTGCTCGGACGCGAAGGGCATGGTGACCTACCTCAACCCCGTGGCAGAACGCCTGACGGGCTGGCAGGCGTTTGATGCGGCAGGCCACACCGTGGACGAGGTGGTGAGCCTGCGCAGCCCTGACAACGATGAGCCTTTGACCAACACGCTGCGTGCGGCCATCCAGTGCGGCATGGCGACTCCCCCCGTGCGGGGTGTGCTGTTGCACCGCACCAATGGTCAGCGCTTTCAGGTGGAGGAAACCGCCAGCCCCATCACCGACCGCCATGGCACGGTGACCGGCGCCGTGGCCGTACTGCGCGACGTGACCGAATCGGTGGTCATGGCCGAGCGCATGGCCCACCTGGCCCAGTACGACGCACTGACCGACCTGCCCAACCGCGTGCTGCTGCAAGACCGCGCCCAGCTGGCCATCTCGCAGGCCCGCCGCGAAGGCAAGTGCCTGGCCGTGATGTACCTGGACCTGGACGGCTTCAAGGACGTGAACGATACCCTGGGCCACGATGTGGGCGACCTGCTGCTGGTGCAGTTTGCGCAGCGCCTGAAGGCTGCCGTGCGCGCGTCCGACACCGTGTGCCGCCAGGGCGGGGATGAGTTTGTTGTGCTGCTGCCGGGGCTGGACGGCGCCGAGGCCGCCTGCCACGTGGCGCGCAAGATCCTTGCGTCGTGCGACGCGCCCTTCGCGCTGGCGGGGCGTTTTCTGCAGGTGGGGCTGAGCGGCGGCATCGCACTCTTCCCTCAGCACGGCGATACGTTCGATGCGCTCTCGCGCCATGCCGACAGCGCCATGTACGCCGCCAAACGCGGCGGGCGCATGCGCTTCATGCTCTACCGGGGCCCGGACGCCGAGCCCGAGGTGGTGCTGGCCGCTGTGGACGCTGGGCAGGATCCATAAGCCGCCAGAGTTCTGGCGCGGTATATTGCTATAAATTTTATAGCAATTTGCGCTTTCCAAATAAGCGCTAGCAGCCAATTTACTTGGAATTCTTGCCCCTCCAAGGCCCCCGTTCTCCCACCGCCTTGGAAATTTGTTGCAGCCCGCACAAATAATTTTGATGGCCCACCCGCAGGCAAGTGCCTACCATTCGGCGCAGTCCTGTCTGCCCCCTGTGCAACCCCTTTCTGGAGTGTCCGCGTGCCCGATCTGTCCAAAATCACCTGCATTGAAGACCTGCGTGTCATTGCCCAGCGCCGTGTGCCGCGCATGTTTTATGACTACGCCGATTCGGGTTCGTACACCGAGGGCACCTACCGTGCCAACGAAAGCGACTTTCAGCGCATCAAGCTGCGCCAGCGCGTGGCCGTGAACATGGAGGGCCGCAGCACCCGCACCACCATGGTCGGCCAGGACGTGGCCATGCCCGTGGCCATTGCGCCCACGGGTCTCACCGGCATGCAGCATGCCGACGGCGAGATCCTGGGTGCCAAGGCGGCCAAGGCCTTCGGCATCCCGTTTACGCTCTCGACCATGAGCATCTGCTCCATCGAAGACGTGGCCCAGCACACGGGCAACTACCCGTTCTGGTTCCAGGTGTACGTGATGCGCGACCGCGACTTCATCGAGCGCCTGATCGACCGCGCCAAGGCCGCCAACTGCTCGGCGCTGCAGCTCACGCTGGATCTGCAGATCCTGGGCCAGCGCCACAAGGACATCAAGAACGGCCTCTCGGCCCCGCCCCGCCCCACCATTGCCAACCTCATCAACCTGGCCACCAAGCCGCGCTGGTGCCTGGGCATGCTGGGAACGCCGCGCCGCAGCTTTGGCAACATCGTGGGCCATGCCAAGGGCGTGGGCGATCTGTCGTCGCTGTCGTCGTGGACGGCCGAACAGTTCGATCCGCAGCTCAACTGGGGCGATGTGGAGTGGATCAAGAAGCGCTGGGGCGGCAAGCTGATCTTGAAGGGCATCATGGACGCCGAAGACGCGCGCCTGGCCGTCAACAGCGGCGCCGATGCGCTCATCGTCAGCAACCACGGCGGCCGCCAGCTCGATGGCGCCCCATCCTCCATCGCCGCGCTGCCCGGCATTGCCGCTGCGGCGGGCAAGGACATCGAGGTGTGGATGGACGGCGGCATCCGCAGCGGGCAGGACGTGCTCAAGGCCCGCGCGCTGGGCGCGCAGGGCACGCTGATCGGCCGCAGCTTCCTGTATGGCCTGGGGGCCTTTGGTGAGGCAGGCGTGACCCGCGCGCTGCAGATCATCCAGAAAGAGCTGGACATCACCATGGCGTTCTGCGGCCACACCAACATCAACACGGTGGACCGCTCCATTCTGTTGCCAGGCACCTATCCGACCTGAGTCTTGCCGACTCGCCCTTGCAAAGGCCGCGCTGCGGCCTTTGTTGTTTCTGGCTTCCGGGTGAATCCATCCTCCCTTTTGTGGCGTATTCAGCTACAGCAAAGCCCCGCAAGTCCTTGAAACCCGATCCATCCCAGAGAATGGGCGCATGAGCACCCCCCAACCAGACCGTGAACTGATGGAACTCCTTGACCGCATCGCCGCGCAGGAAGACTCTGCGCTCAAAAGGCTGTACGAGCGCACCTCGTCGCCGCTTTTTGGCCTGGCCTTGCGCATTGTGCGCAACCGCGATGTGGCCGAGGACGTGCTGCAGGAGGCCTTCCTGAGCATCTGGCGCGGCGCCGGCAACTACCGCGCATCACTCAGCCCGCCCATGGCGTGGATGGGGCTTATCGTACGCAGCCGGGCGCTGGATGCGCTGCGCAAGCGCAGCAGCGACCGGGCCGACCTCATGAACGAGCTGGACGACGAGCTGGCCCAGACGCTGGAGGGCGATTCGCCCAACCCCATGGACACGGCCGATGCCAGCGAGCAGTCGTTTGCGCTGCACCACTGCCTGGGCAAGCTCGACCACAAACAACGCGAGGTGGTCAGCCTGGCCTATCTGCGTGACCAGAGTCACGGCGAACTGGCCGAGCAGCTCAAGTTGCCGCTGGGCACCGTGAAGACCTGGATCCGCCGGGGGCTGGAGCAACTGCGCACCTGCATGGCGCGTTACGCCTGAGCACGGAAGGTCCACCATGAACATCACCCAACACCCCGACCTGCTCGACCGCCTGGCCGCCAGCTATGCCCTGGGCACGCTGCGCGGCGGCGCCCGCCGCCGCTTTGAAACACTGGCACGCGAACATGCCACCGTGCGCGCCGCCGCCCTGGTGTGGCAGACCCGCTGGTCGGGCCTGACCGAGCTGCAACCTGCCATCGACCCCGCCCCCGCCGTGTGGACCCGCATCGACAACCTCGTGCAGGCCGACAAGGCTGCGGCGGCCATGCAGGCTGCGCGTGTGCCCCCGGCTGCTGCGGCCCCCGGTGGCTGGTGGCGCAACCTGCTGGTGTGGCGCGGTGCAGCCGCTGCGGGGGCCATCGCCACGCTGGCGGCCGTGGTGGTCGGCGTGCAGGTCAATGGTGGCCTGCGTGCCACCACCGGCGCGCAGATTGCCACGCTGCAGCAGCAACTGCAGGCCACACCCCAGATCCAGTACGTGGCCGTGCTGGCCGACGACAAGGCGGACGCGTCGATGCTGGTCACCTTCGACCCCAAGAACAACCAGCTGGTGCTGCAGCGCGTGGGCGGCTTTCAGGAGGGGGCGGACAAGTCGCTGCAACTGTGGGCGCTGCCACCCGGCCAAGGCCCACGCTCGCTCGGTGTGCTGGGGCATGACAAGCTGCTCAAGCTGGTGGCCCAGGAAGGTGATGTGAAGGAAGTGCCCACACTGGCCATCAGCCTGGAGCCGCTGGGCGGCGTACCCAGCGCCACAGGCCCGACCGGGCCGGTGCTGTTCAAGGGCGCACTGATCCGCAAGGCCACCTGAACGGCACACAGCGGGCTGCCGCGTGGGATTGCCGCATGGGGTTGCCGGATGGGGCGGCGGGACGCCTCCCACAAAGAATCGTCGCAGCCGCTGAATCCAGAGGGTTCTCTTCGCCGTATAGGTGGTGGGGTGCTTGGCACCTCTCTATCCACCTACGAGGAGATCTTCATGCCATTGAGAAGAATCAGTCTGGCCGTGCTGGCTGCCCTGGCGGCCAGCGCAGCGGGCGTCAGCCTGGCGTCCAGCCACCGCGAAGCACCGTTCATCACGACCCAGCCCAAGGTTGACGGCGCCGATTTCTACCTGTTCAACAGCTACGAACCGGGCCGCGCGGGCTTTGTCACCATGATCGCCAACTACCTGCCGCTGCAGGATGCCTATGGCGGCCCCAACTACTTCAGCCTGGACCCGAATGCGCTGTATGAGATCCACATCGACAACAACGGCGACGCGGCAGAGGACATCACCTTCCAGTTCCGCTTCAAAAACACGCTGAACAACGGTGGCAACGGCACCACCCTCGACATCGGCCCTGACGGTGCCCGCAAGAAGGTAGCGATCCCGCTGCGCAACGCCGGGGGCATCAGCGGCGCGGCGGCCGACCCGCTGGCCTACCGCGAAGAGTACGAGATGTTCATCGTGCGCGGTGACCGCCGCACCGGCAAGCGCGAGCAGATCAGCATGGCTGGCGGGGGCACCACCTTCACCAAGCCCATCGATTACATCGGAGAAAAATCCCTGGGCAATGCCGCTGCCTACGACGCCTATGCCAGCAAATATGTGTATGGCATCAACATCCCCGGCTGCTCCACGCCCGGCAAGGTGTTTGTGGGCCAGCGGCAGGACCCGTTCCCTGTGTCGCTGGGCACCATCTTTGACCTGGTGAATGCGCCCGCTGCGGTCATCACCAGCGAGTCGAATGCAGCGGCTTTTGGTGCCGGCCAGATTGCCGACAAGAACGTGACCTCGCTGTCCGTGGAAGTGCCCACCAGTTGCCTCACGGCTGCATCGGGCGAGAAGGTCATTGGCGGCTGGACCACTGCCAGCCTGCGCCAGGCCCGCCTGCTCAACAGCAAGCCGGACTCGGGCCTACAGGCCAGCGAGAAGGCCGGTGGCGCATGGACGCAGGTCTCGCGCCTGGGCATGCCGCTGGTCAATGAGGTGGTGATCGGCCTCAAGGACAAGGACAAGTTCAACGCGTCCAAGCCCAAGGACGATGCCGCCAACTTTGCGGACTATGTGACACACCCCACGCTGCCCGCGCTGGTCGAGACGCTGTTTGGCGCCAAGGCCCCCACCAACTTCCCGCGCACTGATTTGATGACGGCGTTCCTCACGGGCCTGCCCACGGTGAACCGCCCCGGAAACATCACCGGCCTGGGCGCAGGCGGGCCCCTGGCCGAAATGCTGCGCCTGAACACCGGCATTGCGGCCACGCCAGTGGCTGCACAAAGCTCCCTGGGCGTGGTCGCCGGCGATGCGGCAGGCTTCCCCAACGGGCGCCGCCTGGGCGACGATGTGGTGGACGTGTCCCTGCGTGTGGCCATGGGTGCGCTGTGCACGGTGACCGGTGCCTCGGACGCACTCAAGGTGGGCTGCAAGCCCGGTGACGCCCCGGCAGGAGGCGTTGCATTTGTCGATGGCTCACGCACGAAAGCCACCGACTACCGCACAGCCTTCCCCTACGTGAACCCACCACTGCCCGGTGCCAAGAACTTCTGATCCGAAGGAGACACACCATGCAAAAGAACTTTCGGATTCAGCACCTGGCGCTCACCTCGGTGGCGGCATTGGCCATCACCGGTTGCGGCGGGGGCGGAGGCGGTGACAACACGGCAGACCCTGGCAATGGGGGCCCCGTGATGGTGAACGCGTTCGCGTACGTGCAGCCGATTGTGGCCAGCGGCGCATCGGACAACACCGAGCCTCAGGCGGTGGACCAGTTGGTGCTGTCCAGCACCGAGACCGAAGAGCCCGATTCGCGGCTCTGACCTTCCGCGATGCCCCTGGCTGCGCCCTGAATGGGCGTAGCCAGGAGCGTCCGTGGGTGAGTTTGCCTCCTCCCATACCCCTTGTTATCACGAGCCCATGAAGAAACCTTCTCACATTTTGTGTGCGGCCATGTGCCTTGTGTTCTGGGCTGGCACGGCCCTGGCTGCCTTGCCGCAGGACTTGCCCCCCGGCCTGGATGCCGATGTGGTCGAGCGCCTGCCCGAGCGTGTGAGTGCAGCTCCCGCCACCCCCCAGGCCGCCGCCGCCATCGCCCGGCGCTGGATCAGCTTGTCACGCGAGACGGCGGACCCGCGTTACCTGGGCCGGGCTCAAGCGGCCCTGGCACGCTGGTGGGGCCAGGCCGATGCCCCCGCCGATCTGCTGGTGTTGCAGGCCACCGTGGAACAAGGGCGCCATGAATTTGCAGCAGCGCGCGCCACGCTGGAGCGTGCCTTGCAGGCCAACCCCGCGCAGGTGCAGGGCTGGCTCACGCTGGCCACGCTGGAGCGTGTGGCCGCGCGCTATGAGGCCGCCGAGGCCGCCTGTCGCAACGTGGCGCGCTACGGCGCCACGCTGTATGCCACCGCCTGCCTGCTTGAAACCCGTTCACTTCAAGGTCAGCACGATGCTGCGCGCAGCGGTCTCACCGCCCTGTGGCAGCAGGCTGCGGGGGATGCCACCCAGCGGGCCTGGATCGGGTCACTACTGGCCGAAAGCGAAGAGCGCGCAGGGCGCGATGATGCCGCCGACGCTGCCTACCGCCGCAGCCTGGCCGATGCCCCCGACGGCTACACCGCGCTGGCCTATGCCGACCAGCTGTTGCGCCGCAACCGTGCGAGCGCCGCGCTGGAGGTACTCAGGCACCAGCCCGACAGCGATGCCGTGCTGCTGCGGCGCGCACAGGCCCTGCGGCTGATGGGGGACGCCGCGTGGCAACCCCTGGCGCGCGACCTGGAAGCGCGGTTTGCCGCCATCGCGGCGCGCGGCGAGGGGCTGGATGCCCATGCCCGGGAGCGTGCCTTGCTGGCGCTGTGGTTGCAAGGGCAACCCGCCGCCGCATGGAAGGCGGCCCGCACCAACCTTGCCCTGCAGAAAGAGCCACTCGACTGGTGGCTTGCACTGCAGACCTCTGAACAATCGGGCGACGCTGCCGCCCACCAAGCGGTGCGGCAGGCCCTCCTGCAAACCGGGCTGCAGGACGTGCGCCTGGCGCGCTGGCAACCCCGGGGAGGCCAATGATGCGCTGCGAACACTGGACAACGGCCCCCCTGCGAGCCATGGTTGCGGTCGTGTTGCTTGCCGCGGCGCTGGTGCCCAGCGCACGGGCCCACAAGGCCAGCGACGCCTATCTGCGGGTGGCGGATGCCCCGGCACCCCAGGGCGCTGCAGGGGCAGGCGCATCGGTAGGCCTGGTGCTGTCGGTGGCGTTGAAGGATGTGGACGCCGCGCTGGAGCAGCTCGATGCCAATGGCGACCGCCAACTCACCTGGGGGGAGGTGCGGCAGTCCGCGCCCGCCATGGCCCAGTGGGTGGGCCAGGGCATGTTGTGGCAGTGCGATGGAACGGCGACGGCCCCCGCCTGGCGCTTTGAAGCACTGGAGCAGCGCACCGATGGCCGTTACGCGCGACTGGCTGCCACGCTCCCCTGTGCGCCCGCCCAGGCAGTCACACTGCGCTACGGGCTGATGCAGGGCATCGACCCCACGCACCGTCTGCTGGTGGGCGGTGTGCTCGGCGGCCAGCCGCTGGCGGCCGTGCTGGCCCCCGATGGGCGCGCCAGCACCGACCTGCGATCCGCAGGCAGCGGTGTCGCACCCCAAGGGGAGCCAGGTGCGCAAGGGGCTGGAGGTGCAGACGCCCAGGAGCCCGCATCCCCACGCAGTGGTGTGGCAACACTGCTGCAATTTGTGGCCGAAGGGGTGCACCACATTCTGCAAGGCTATGACCACCTGGCCTTTTTGCTGGCGCTGTTGCTGCCCATTTCGCTGGTGCTGCAGCCTCTGCCTCGCAGCCCGCAACCGATGACAAAGCAGCTGCCTGCGTCCCGGACGACTGACGCTCTGGATCGCCGTACCGGGATGAAGACGCTTTTGCTCACCGTCACGCTCTTTACCCTGGGCCACTCGGTCACGCTGGCACTGGCGGGCCTGGGCTGGGTGACGGTGTCGGGCAATTGGGTGGAACCTGCCATTGCGATCAGCATTGGTATCTCGGCGCTGCTGAATCTGTTCCCCGTCCGGGGCCTGCGCGGCCACTGGCTGGCGCTGGGCTTTGGCCTGATCCACGGCCTCGGCTTCTCGGGGGTGCTGGTGGAGGCAGGGATTTCAGGCAGCTCGCTGGTGTGGGCGTTGGCGGGGTTCAACCTGGGGGTCGAGGCGGGGCAACTCCTGGTGGTGGCCCTGTGGTGTGCTGCATCCTTGGTGCTGGCGCGTTGGGCGCTTTACCGCACGGTGGTGGTGCGGGGGGGCTCGGCGGCGCTGCTGGTGTTGTCGCTGTACTGGACGGTGCAGCGGATCGCTTTTTCGGGCTGAGCCACCGCGCCAGCGGCGGCGTGGTTCAAAGACCCTCGGCAGCGCTCTGGAATATGCATCCGCTGGTGGCGCCCTGACGTACCTCCATCGGTGTAGCATTTATTTACAACCCAGGAGCGACCCCATGAAGAATCCACGCTGGCTTGCGGTGTCCGCCACGCTTGCCTTGGCCGCCACCGTGGCCCATGCCGACACCGGCAAACTGCTGCTCACAGGGGGCGTCAGCACCATCGCCGGGTCGGCCGGTGGCGGGCTCACCCCCTGGGCGGTGATCGGCAGCAACGCCACTGAAGGCGAGGTGGGCTTTTCCGGCTACGCCACGCGCGCCGCCACGCAGGACTACGGCCTCAATGGCTACGGTGTTGCGGTGGGTTTGCATGACCGGGTGGAGCTGTCGCTGGCGCGGCAGGACTTTGACGCATCACCCGCCGTCGCGCTCAATGGCATTGCGCCGTTTGGCGTGAGCCCCGGGCAGCACATCCAGATGGATGTCGTGGGCATCAAGGTCAAGGTGGCAGGCGATGCTGTGCTGAACGCCGACAGCTGGATGCCGCAGATCGCCGTGGGGCTGGAGCACAAGCGCGTGCGCCCTGGCTCCATCGGGTCGGTGCTCGACTTTCTGGGCACCCAAACCAGCGGCACCGACGTGTATGTGAGCGCCACCAAGCTGCTGCTGGCGCAGAGCCTGCTGGTCAACGGCACGCTGCGCTCCACCAACGCCAACCAGAACGGCCTGCTGGGCTTTGGCGCTGCCGCACCCGGCAAGAACCGCCGCAGCCTGCAGCCCGAGTTCTCGGTGGCGTACCTCATCAGCAAGAACCTGGCGGTGGGCGCCGAAGTCCGCTTCAAACCCAACAACCTGCAGGCGCTGGGCGCCGCCGCCGGCCTGGGCGCCGCGTTGCGCGAGGACGACTGGAAAGACATCTTCATCGCCTGGGCGCCCAGCAAGAACCTGTCACTGACGCTGGCCTATGTAGACCTGGGCCGCATCGTGCCCGGCATCACCAACCACCGCCGCCAGACGGGCTACTACCTGTCGGCCCAAGTCGCTTTCTGAAGAGACTTTTCCATGACCCACCCCAAAACCCTCATTGCCCTTGCACTCGCCCTGGGCGGCCTGCTGGCCCAGCCAGCGTTGGCCCAGACCGGCGCCGCCAATGCCACGGCCCCGGCAGGCCTCTACCAGGCACTGGGTGAAAAGCCCGGCATCACGCGCCTGATGGACGATTTTGTGAACCGTCTGGTGGTGGACCCACGCATCGGCGGCCACTTCAAGGACACCAAACCCGCCGCGCTCAAGGAAAGCCTGACCGACCAGATCTGCCAGCTCAGCGGTGGCCCTTGCAAATATGAAGGCGCTGACATGAAATCAGCCCATGCCGACATGGACATCACCAAGGGCCACTTCAACGCCCTGGTAGAGGTGCTGCAAAGCGCCATGGATGCCCAGGGCATACCGTTCGCACAGCAAAACCGCCTGCTGGCCTTGCTGGCGCCCATGCACCGCGATGTGATCACCATCCGCTGAGAATGTACCTATGAAAAATACTATGATTTTTGTAGCTGCTAGCGCTTTGTGGGCAAGCGCTAGCGCCGGAAATGTTCAAATCCAGGTGCTGGACCGCGACGGCAAGCCCGTGCCCGAAGCCGTGGTGGTGGTGTACCCCGGTGGCACGGGCGGCACATCGCCCAGCCTGCTGCAGGCCAACCCCACCATCGAGCAGGAAAAGATGCGTTTTGTGCCCGCCGTCACGGTGGTCGAGCCCGGTGCCACGGTGCGCTTTACCAACCAGGACCGCTGGGACCACCACGTGCGCGGTGCGGCGGCGGGCCTGGCGGCTGCGGCGGGCACAGCCAACAGCGGTTTTGAACTGCGCCTGGCGGGCAAGGCCGACGGCAAGCCTGCCAACTCCTTTGAGGTCAAGCTCGATACGCCGGGGGTGGTGCTGTTGTCATGCCACCTGCACGGCTCCATGCGCGGCCATGTGTTTGTGACGGATTCGGGCTGGACGCTGAAGACCGATGCCGATGGCATTGCCCGCTTTGCGGGCGTGCCGGATGGTGCCGCGCAGGTGCGGGTGTGGCATGCCGAGCAGTTGATTGATTTGCCGCGCAAGGCACTGAACGTGGTGCCGGGACCGGTGCTGGACACCGTGCAGTTGAGCGTGGTGCCGCGCGTGCGGCGGGCGCCACCGGCTGCGCCTCCTACTGCACCTGGAGGGCCGATGGGGGGATACAGCCAGGGGCCTGCCGGGCATCTGCAGCAGGTGGCGCATCGGCATTGATGGGCCGGTGGACCAGGCTCCGACCAGCTCAGCCCAACCGATAGAAATTAGCAGTGCGATTTCGGAAATTGCTACTAATTTAATAGCTGCTTGCACCTACTCAATAAGCGCTAGCACCAAATTTACCAACAACAATCCTCACGCCAGGCCCCGCAGCGCCGCACTCCCCGGTGCCAGCTGCTTCAGCTGCGGTCCCAAAGCAGCCGCCTGCTCGCGCCGCCCCGCATGGCACAAGGCCGACACCAGCATGCCCAGCGTGTCGCCCAGCTCGGGGTGCGTGGGGGCAGTCATGTGCAAGGCGTTGAACAGCTTTTCGGCATCGCCCCATTGCTGCGCACGCGCAAAGCGGCGTGAGAGGCGGGCCATGTCGTCCGGCTGCAAACGGGCACCGGGCTTGGCCTTTTCAAAATACCTGCGGTAGCTGGCGTGCTGAAACTGCAGCGTCTGCTCGTCGTGGGCGTGCAGGCGAAAGATGCGGCGCGCGGCACGGTGGAAGTCTTCGCCGTCGGGCCAAAGCGATGCCGTTTTGAACCAGGCGCTAAGCACCGCCTGGTCTTGCGGGCGCAGCTTGGCTGCAGCGCGCCACTGGGCCAGGGCCTGTTCGAACTTCATGCCCTGCGCCAGGCGCTGGGCGTTGGCCACATGGGCGTCAAAGCCGTCGTCGAGCGCGGCGTCCTGCGTCACCGGCACTACCATCGGTTTCTTGCGCAGCAGCATGGCCAGCGCCATCAGCGATGCGCCGGTCACCAGCCCGCCCAGGTGGGCCATGTAGGCCACGCCCTTTCCGCTCAGCCAGTGCTGCAGCAACTCGTTGGCAATCCACGCGGGCAACAGCAGCAACGCCGGTGCGGTCACGTAGTTGAAGTAGAAAAACAGCTGGTAAAAAAACCGCACGCGCCGCAGCCGGTACAGCACCGCGTACATGCCCATCAGGGCCGACACGGCGCCCGAAGCGCCCAGGCCGTAGCTGCCCATGCCCGCATAGGCCCAGCCCGCCAGCAGCGAGCCGCCCAGGCCACCCAGCAGGTAAAACGCCAGGTACCAGCCCCGGCCCAGTGCCAGCTCCACCGAAAAGCCGAACAGAAACAAAAACACCATGTTGCCGATGAGGTGCCCGGTACTGCCGTGCAAGAAGGTGGCCGTGAGCCAGGTGACGGGGCGCAGCTCCGCGTCCTTTTCAAAGTTCTGCGCCCACTTGCGGGTGAAGGGGGCTGGCATCCGGGCTTCGTACTGGGCGCGCGCGGCCTTCCAGTCGGTGTACTGCGGGTCTTCGGGTGGCACAAAGCGCGGGCTTTTCAGCCGCTGCTGAAAGCCGTCTTCCTGCTCCATCCAGCGCAACAGCATGCGATGGTCGCCCGCCTTTTGCAGGGCGCGGGCCTCTTTGAGGTGCTTGTCGCCGGTTTCTTCCAGCCAGGCCACAAAACGCGGGACTTCGATGGCGGGCAAGGGGCTGGCCACGTAGAAGGCGGCAGCCCGGTCCTGCGCCTTTTCTTCCGAGCGCTGCGGGCCCCAGAACACGAGCATGTTCACCAAGATCAGCAGCACCGTCATCCAGGGCGGGTTGCGCCAGGTGGGCCGGTTTTCGAGGGGGATGGCGTAGAACATGGATCAGTCTGGCAAGGGCAAAGGAGAGGGTCGCGCCACAAGGCAATGGGCCCTGCAGGATGGGCGCAAGCGTAGCAAACACCGAGAGGCTTTAGCGCACAGGCAACGGGCCATTGCCTGACGACGACGACGCCCGGATGGGGCGGCGTCCTACTCCTCGAAAAGCACGGGGGTCCAACGATGTTGGTTGGTCTTGTTTCATTACCCAGAACCCCCAGGAGCGCCCATGGCCCAAACCCCCACTTCGCGCGGCGCGGCAAAAAAATCGCCGTCTGCCCTGCCCTCTTCCACCCAGTCAGACACCTTTCGCGGCAACGCAGGCGAGTTGCAGCAGCAAGCCGGTGGCAAGCACCCGGTGCTGACCACGCAGCAGGGCATCCCGGTGGCAGACAACCAGAATTCCCTGCGCCCGTCGCCACGCGGCCCCACGCTGCTCGAAGACTTCATCCTGCGCGAGAAGATCACGCACTTTGACCACGAGCGCATCCCCGAGCGCATCGTGCATGCGCGCGGCTCGGCAGCCCACGGTTTCTTTGAACTCACGCATTCGCTCAAGCAATACACCACTGCCAAGGTGCTGACGGAAGTGGGCGTGCAGACGCCCGTGTTCACGCGCTTTTCGACCGTGGCAGGCGGCGCGGGATCGGTGGACACACCGCGTGACGTGCGCGGCTTTGCCGTCAAGTTCTACACGCCCGAAGGCAACTGGGACCTGGTAGGCAACAACATCCCCGTGTTCTTCATCCAGGATGCGATGAAGTTCCCGGACCTGGTGCACGCGGTGAAGATGGAACCCGACCGCGCGTTCCCCCAGGCGGCCAGTGCGCACGACACCTTCTGGGACTTTGTCTCGCTGATGCCCGAAACCATGCACATGATCATGTGGGCCATGAGCGACCGCACCATCCCGCGCAGCCTGCGCATGATGGAGGGGTTTGGCGTGCACAGCTTCCGGCTCGTCAATGCTGTGGGCGACAGCACGTTCGTGAAGTTCCACTGGCGTCCCAAGCTGGGCATCCAGTCCACGGTCTGGGACGAAGCCGTCAAGCTGCAATCGGCCGACAACGACTTCCACCGGCGCGACCTGTTCGAAGCCATCGAGGCGGGCGACTTCCCGGAATGGGAGCTGTCGGTGCAGCTCTTTACCGAAGAAGACGCCGAGCGCTTCCCGTTCGACCACCTGGACCCCACCAAGCTCATCCCCGAGGAACTGGTGCCCCTGCAGCCCGTTGGCCGCATGGTGCTCAACCGCTGGCCCGACAACTTCTTTGCAGAAACCGAGCAGGTGGCGTTTTGCCCCGCCAACGTGCCGCCTGGCATCGACTTCAGCAACGACCCGCTGCTGCAGGGCCGCCTGTTCTCGTACCTGGACACGCAGCTGTCCCGCCTGGGCGGGCCCAACTTCACGCAGATCCCCATCAATGCGCCCAAGTGCCCGTTCCACAACATGCAGCGCGACGGTCACATGCAGATGCAGGTGCCCAAGGGCCGCGTTGCCTACGAACCCAGCAGCCTGCAGGGTGACACGCCACGCGCCTCACTGGCACAAGGCTTCCGCCACTTCGCTCAGGCCGACGACGGCGACGGCCGAGGAAAAGGCCGCATCCGCCCCGAGAGTTTTGCCGACCACTACAGCCAGGCGCGCATGTTCTTTCGCAGCCAGAGCCCGCTGGAGCAGGCCCACATGGCGTCGGCCTTGGTATTCGAGCTGTCCAAGGTAGCCACCGTGCATGTGCGTGAAGCCGTGGTGGGCCACCTGCAGCATGTAGACCACGACCTCGCCCAGCGTGTAGCCGACGGCCTGGGCATGCAGGCGCTTCCCCCCGCCCCGACTGCCGCCGAGCCAGTGCAGGACCTGCCCCCTTCACCCGCGCTGCGCATCATCGACCGCATGAAGCCTACGCTGCAGGGGCGCTGCATCGGCATCCTGGTGGCCGATGGCTCCAACGGCAACACGGTGGCCAACCTGCGCAAGGCGCTGGAGAAGGTCGGCGCCACCGTCAAGATCGTGTCGCCCAAGGTGGGCGGAGCCGTGCTGAAAGACGGCACGCTGTTGCCCGCCGACGGCCAGCTGCAAGGCACGCCATCGGTTGTGTTTGACGCTGTGGCCTCCATCCTGTCGCCCGACATGGGCGCAATGCTGGCCAAAGAGGCCGCCGCCGTGGACTGGTTCCGCGACGCGTTCGGCCACCTCAAGGCGATTGCCGCCTGCAAGGGCACCCAGGCCATCCTGCAAGCCGGTGGCATCGAGCCCGACGCAGGCGTGGTGGATCCCGCCGACGCGCAGGGCTTCATCGCCGCCGCACAGACCCGCCAGTGGGAGCGCGAACCCAAGGTCCGCACCCTCGCATGACGCATCCATCCCGTTCCCAACCCCCCCACCCAAGGAGAAACCATGCCCAAAGCCCACTATGACAGCCACCAGCTTGATGATCTTGTGCTCCAGATGATGGAAACCGAACTCGGCGGCGAGCAGGTGTACCGCACCGCGCTCACCTGTGCCGTGAACCCCGATCTCAAGAAGGAATGGGAAAGCTATCTGGAAGAAACCTTGACCCACCAGGATGTGGTGCGCAGCCTGTGCGACACCCTGGGGCTGGACCCCGATGCGCAGTCGCCCAGCCGGGCGGTGGTCAAACACATCGGCGAATCCCTGGTCAAGGCCATGCTGCTGGCCAAACAGGGGGGCAACCCCGCCGCCGCCCAGTTGGTGGCCTGTGAATGTGTGGTGCACGCCGAGACGAAAGACCACGCCAATTGGGAACTGCTGGGCAAGGTGGCCGAGGTGGCCACGGGCGACGTGGGCCAGACGTTGAAATCGGCCCACAAGGCGGTGGAGAAAGACGAAGACCACCACCTGTACCACACCAAGGGCTGGTGCCGCGAGCTGGCCCTGGAGGCGCTGGGCCTGCCTGCCGTGCTGCCCCCTCCCGAAGAGGTCAAGAACGTGGAAACCGCCATTGGCGCATCGCGCGCAGAGCAACAGCGCGAAACCATGCTGTGACCACAGCGATGCCGCAAGGTGGTGCACACCGCCCGGCATTCGCTATTAAAACTATAGCTGCCTGCGCTTTACTGATAAGCGCTGGCAGCTATTTTTCTTTGGCACTTGTACCCTTAGTCCTAATTCCTGTTTGCCTCAACGGATCGTGGCTGGGGGCGCCGACGCCAGTTGGCCCAGTGCAGCCACCCCCACCGGCGGCGTAGCCAGCCAGGGCAGCACATAAGTGCGCTGCGCCAGGCCGTTGGCAATGCGCGCGGCCTGCTGTTGCTCGCCCACCAGGCGGGCCTGCAGCAGCGGGTCGCTGGTGCCCGTGGCCGCCACGCTTTTGTTGATGACCCAGGCCCAGGGCTCGATGTGGGCGCGGCGCAGGTCGTCCTGCAGCGCTGCCGCCTGGCTCACGGGGGTGACTTCGGGCAGCGTGACGATGACCACATGGGTCATGTCAGCGTCCTGCAGCCGCATGAGCGGGGTGATGATGTGTTTGGAGTTTGCGCTGCCTTCGTACTGCTGCGTCATCTGCCGGTGGTAGGCGCCGGTGGCGTCCATCAGCAGCAGGCTGTGGCCGGTGGGTGCCGTGTCCAGCACCACAAAGGCGCTGCGGGCCTCGTTCACCACGCGGCTGAAGGCATGGAACACGGCCACCTCTTCCGTGCAGGGCGATTGCAGGTCTTCCAGCAGCAGGGCGCGGCCCGCGTCGTCCAGGGCCTTGCCGCGCGTGGTCATGATCTTGTCGATGTAGGCCTGGGTTTCTGCCTGCGGGTCGATGCGCCCCACCTTCAGGCCGGGCAGGCTGCCGTCGAGCTGGGCTTGCACATGGGCTGCCGGGTCGGTGGTGGTGAGGTGGACGCTGTGCCCGCGCTGCACCAGGCCCACGGCCAGCGCGGCAGCGATGGTGGTCTTGCCCACGCCGCCCTTGCCCATCACCATGATGAGGCCGTGGCCCTTGGCGGCCAGTGCATCGGCCAGGGACGAGAGGGGTTCGGCCTGCAACGACGCGCCGACAACGGCAGAGGGCGCGCTCAATGGCACCGCGCCACCCGCCAGCAACGCCCTCAGCGCAGGCAAACCCACGGTGTCGAAGGCGCGCAGCGGCACCTCGTCGCGGGGCAGGTGCGCCAGCGCATCGGGCATCTGGTCCATGGCCTGACGGCCCAGGGCCTCGATGGCATCGGCCACGGCGTCATGCCCCGGCTGGCTGGCATGGAACACGCCGTTGATGGCCAGGCGCTGGTTGGCCAGGCCCAGGGCGCGCAGCTCCAGCGCGGTGCGCGCAGCCTCTTGCATGGGGCGGGGGTCGGGGCGGGTGACCAGCACCACGGTGGTCAGGGCCGGGTCGCTCAGCGCGGCCAGGGCGGCGTTGAAGCGCGCCTCCTGCATCTTGAGCCCCGAGTGCGGCCCGAGGCACGAGGCGCCCCGGTCGTTGCCCGCCAGGAATCCGGTCCAGGCCTTGGGCAGGCTCAGCAGGCGCAGCGTGTGGCCGGTGGGCGCGGTGTCGAACACCACATGGTCGAACACGTGGCCGATGGCGCTGCCCTCGCTGGCCAGCAGCGCCGCAAACTCGTCAAACGCAGCGATCTCGGTGGTGCAGGCGCCCGAGAGTTGTTCGCGCACTGTCGCGCGTTCATCGCTGCTGGCCGTGGCCTCCAGCTGCGCCAGCACACGCTGGCGGTAGGCCTCGGCGGCCGTGTCGGGGTCGATGTTGAGCATGTGCAGCCCCGGCACCCCGGGCACGGCCACTGGCTGGTTGGACAGCGGCACGCCCAGCATTTCATCGAGGTTGGAGGCTGCATCGGTGCTGACCAGCAGCACCTGCCGACCGGCGTCTGCCAGGGAAATGGCCGCAGCCGTGGACAGCGAGGTCTTGCCCACGCCGCCCTTGCCGGTGAAGAACAGGAAACGAGTGGGCTGGGCTAGCAGGCCCAGGGTGACGGTAGCGGCGTGGGGGGAGGTCATTCCACCAGAATGGCACAACAGGCGGGCTCAGGCTTGAGGCAGGTCAAGCTTTCTTGGGGCTTCGCCAAGTGCGTACGCCCCAAACGCGGCACATCCGGCGCAGTGCGCCACACGGTCTTTCATTTTTTGGCGCCCATCCCACCCTCCCACCGCGCCTGCCCCGGCGTCATCCCATAGTGCTGCCGGAACGCCCGGCTCAGCGCCGACGCTTCTGAAAAACCGCACGCATGCGCAATGGCCGTGATGCTCAGGCCCGCGTTGCGCGGCGCTTGCAACAAGGCCCGGGCGGCCTCCAGACGCGCATGGCGCACGGTGTCCTGGTAGCTGGTGCCCTGGGCAGCCAGCAGGCGCTGCAGGTGCCGGGCTGAGATGCCCTGGCGGGCGGCCAGCCATTCCAAGCTGAGCCGGCTGGTGCTCAGGTGGGCGGCAATGTCAGCCCGCACGGCCTGCAGGCGGGCCGCCGCCAGGCTGTGCTGCTCGGCCCAGGCGGCAAAGTCGGGAGACTGGCCCACCGCCACCGCCAGCATTTCCTGCAGCTGGCGGGCGGCCAATTGCTGGCTGGCAGCGCCCTGCAGGGGGTCGGACTCCAGCAACCGGCCAAAGCGCTGCAGCAGCTGCAGCATCGGCGTGCCTTGGCGCAGGGCCAGCACCGGCGCACTGGACAGGCGCGGCAGCATGCGCGCCATGTCGCGATGCGGCACGCGCAGCGCCCAGGACTCCCCCGTTTCCTCCAGCATGATCTGCAGGGGCCGCGCCTGCGACAGCAGCACGGCGTCGCCAGACTGAATGCGCAGCGCGCTGTGCCCCGGCTGCTCGATGGTCATCGGGGCGGAGGACATGACGAGCATCAGGTCGTCCTGCCCGTCCTTGCACAGCGCTGCCGTGCGGGTAGTGCGCACGGGGCTGGCCTGCGAGCTGCCCCAGCTGGCGCCCGGCACCATGCGCAGCGCAGCGCGGTAGTGCAGGGGTTGGTCGGGGTGTAGGGGCGACAGGTCTACCCTCATCATTTCGGCCAGGTACTCGCGCATGCTGTGCAGTTGGCTGTCCCCTGGCAACGCGCTCAGGCTCAGCGCCGCCGTGGGCGCGGCATCCGCCGCAGGCGCGGCTTGGGTGGTGGGGGCCGGTACGGGTGCCTTCACGCGCTGCTCCTTTTTCCCTCGTTGTTGTGCTCAGAAAAGAGTGTTGCAGATTGCGGATCAAGTCGCATGGGGTCAATGGCAGGTCGTGCAGCGTCAAGACAACAGCGGGGGCTTTCCCAAGAATCACCGACGGAGGGCACCCTGCGCGCCGCGTTCGCGGCAGAGCCGCCATTCGCTATCAAAAATGGAGCTGCTAGCGCAATACCTATAAGCGCTAGAGCCCAAAAACACTAAAACCTCAAACAGCACCATGCCGCACAACCCGTCTTTCCCCACAGCACCGCTGCGCCCCCTTGCCATGGCCCTGGCCGGGCTGCTGTTGTCCAGCGCCTCCTGGGCAGCCACTTTTGTGGTCAATGATCTTGGCGATGCCCCACTGGGCGGCGCCATGTGCACCGGCGTGCCCAACCCCTGCACCCTGCGCGCCGCCATCCAGGCCGCCAATGCCAATGCGGCCCCCGACACCATCCAGTTCGATTTCAGTGGTGGGCAGGTCACGATCTCGCCGACATCAGCACTTCCTCCCATCATCAATCCGGTGACCATCGACGGCTATGCCCTGGGCGCAGGTAACCCGAACACGCTGACTGTGGGCAACGATGCGTCCATCAGTATCCGTATCGATGGCCAGAATGCGGGGCCCAACGTCCCTGGGCTGGTGTTTCTGAGCGGAGCCTCCAACTCCATACTGCGCGGGGTAGCTATCACGCGTTTTGGAGCACACGGCGTCATGCTGTCCGGTCAGAACACTGCCAATAGCCTCATAGAAGTATCAGTGACCGGCAATTTCATCGGCACAGATGGCACGGGTGTGGGCGATGACGCCACCGGTTTGCTGGCCAACGCAGGCAGCGGCATCTTCATCAATGACCTGGCCCGCAATGCCATGGTGGGCGGCGGCCTGCCAGCGGAGCGCAACCTCATCGTTGCCCATGACACCCAGGCCGGGGTTGCCCTTTTCAACGCCCCTCAGAACCAAATCCGGAACAACTACATCGGCACCAACCGTGCTGGAGACAGCCGACGCGCCACCGCTGTGGGCGTCAGCCTCCACTCCAGCAACAACGCCCTGGTCAATGACAACACCATCGGCGCCAGCAACCGGGGTGTCTTCATCACAGGCGATTCGGGCGCCAATAACTACAGCTTTCTGCAACGCAACCGCATTGGCGTGGGCACCAACGGCACACCCATCGCCGCGCCCGGCAGTCAGCACGGCATCTACATCATCAACTCCGGTACGGCCAGTCCCCAGCGCGTCGAGGTGGGTGGCTCCGACCCCGGGGAGGGCAACCTCATTGCGCACTGGGGGGGCGACGGCATCCGTGTGGAACGCAACGCTGCCGCTGCGCCTGCCATGCGGTACCACCAGTGGTCAGGCAACAACATCCACAGCAACGGCGGTCTGGGCATTGAGTTGATCGACACGGCCACGGGTCTGGGCGCCGGCCCGATGGCCGCCGCCCCCACCACGGTGAATGCCAGCCCAAGGTACCCGCTGATCCTTGGCGCCACGGGCAACGCTGCAGGAACCGTGGTGAACTTTGAATTCGCGGGCGCGAGCAACGCGTCCTACCGCATGGAGTTCTTTTCCAACACCACCTGCGACGCAAGCAACTTTGGAGAAGGCCAGATCTACCTGGGTGCCGTGGACATCAGCACCGATACTGGCGGCGCCCACACCGGCACGGCCGCCATGCCCGCCGTATCGGCAGGCAGCCGACTGACGATGACTGCCACACGCGACTACCAAGATGGCAATGGCACGAAGGAAAGCTCAGAGTTCTCGCCATGCGTCCCTTTGGCGGTAGGCCCTGGCGGTGGTTCCGTCACCGCCGTACCCACCCTGGGTCATCTGGGCCTGATCCTGCTGAGCACGCTGCTGGGCGCCATGGGCCTGCGCGCGCGGCGGCGTTCGCGCTGAATAGCGCGGGCGCCGTGGGCCATGGCCTCAATGGCTGTGCGCCGCCCCGCTCACCAGCGTCACGATGACCATTCCCGCAATCAGCCAGGCGATCTGCGCAATGGTTTCGCGCGCCGTGAGGCGCTTTTGCAGCTGGGGAATCAGGTCGGCCAGCGCCACATACACAAAACTGCTCGACGCCACGGCCAGGAAGTAGGGCAAGAAGTCTTGCAGCTGCCCCACCAGGAAGTAGCCCACCACGCCGCCCAGCGCCGTCACGGCGCCCGCCAGCGACACCTTGACCAGCGCCATGCGGCGGTTGGGGCTGGTCTGGCGCAGCACCACCAGGTCGCCCATGTGGTGCGGCACCTCGTGCGCCAACACTGAAACGGCGGCGATCACGCCCAGGCGGATGTCGGCCATGAAGGCGGAGGCGATCAGGATGCCGTCGCCAAAACAATGCACGCTGTCGCCCGTGAGCACCGCCCATCCGCCAGAGCGCGGCCCGTGGTGATGGTGGTGCGCATGGCCGTGGTCATGGGCGTGATCGTGGTCTGCATGGACGTGGCCGTGGGTGGAGGGCTGTGCGTGGCTGTGCTCATGCCCGTGGTGCCACAGCTCGGCCTTGTCCAGCAAGAAGAAAAACACCACGCCCACCAGCAAGGTGGCAAACAGGTCGTGAGCGCCCGCCTGGCTCTCGAACGCCTCGGGCAGCAGATGCATGAAGGCCGTGGCCAGCAGGGCGCCCGCCGCCAGGCTCAGCAGGTGCTGGGGGCCCACGCTGTCGGTGCGCCCGCCCAGGCCCAGCCGCATCAGCAGTGCGGCCAGCCACACGCTGCCAATGCCCGCAGCCAGCGTGGCCAAGATGATTGCTACTAAAGTCATAGCTTCTTACGCTTTATAGATAAGCCACAGAGCTTATTTTCGTTCAAATCCCACGCCCCGGACGCGAGATTAAAAAAGCCGCCCCGGTGAGGGGGCGGCTGCGGGCGGATTGCAGGGTACCGGCTCAGAGGCCGAGAGTTTTTTGCCCGAGCCCGAAAGGTGCGTCAAAACGCAGCTGATCGAGGCGCAAAGCGCAGCCATAGCTCGGGCTATGGCGAGCATTTGCAACGACGAGCAGCGGTGTTTTGGCGCGCAAGGCGGGCATAGGCAAAAGACTCTCAGCCTCTCAGACTACGCCGTGCGTCTTGAACCAGGCCAGCGCCCGCTTCCAGCCGTCTTCGGCGGCTTCCTTGCGGTAGCTCGCGCGGTAGTCGGCATGGAAGGCGTGGGGCGCGTCGGGGTACACCACAAATTCCGATGCCTTGGCCTGCGGCGAGCCACTGGCCAGGGCAGCTTTCATCTTATCAACCGTGTCAAGGGGTATTCCGGTATCTTTTTCGCCATACAGGCCCAGCACGGGGGCCTTGAGGATGGGGGCGATTTCCACAGGGTGCTTGGGCGTGAGCTCGCTGGCCTGGCCCACCAGCCTGCCGTACCAGGCCACGCCCGCTTTCACGGGGCCATGGGCTGCGTACAGCCAGGTGATGCGGCCGCCCCAGCAAAAGCCGGTGATGCCCATGCGCGCGGCATCGCCGCCGTTGGCAGAGGCCCATTGCACCGCACCATCGAGGTCGGCCATCACCTGGGCGTCAGGCACCTTGGAGACCACTTCGGCCATGAGCTTGGCAATGTCGGTGTACTGCGACGGGTCGCCCTGGCGCGCATACAGCTGGGGCGCAATGGCCAGGTAGCCTGCCTTGGCAAAGCGGCGGCAAGTGTCGGCGATGTACTCGTGCACGCCAAAGATTTCCTGGATCACCAGCACCACGGGCAGACCGGTCTTGCCGGCAGGTGCCGCGCGGTAAGCGGGCACCTTGAAGCCGTTGACCGTAAAACTCACCTCCCCGGCCGTCAGGCCGTCGCTGGGCGTGGCGATGGCCGTCTGCGCCATGATGGGTGCGGCTGCCGCCGCATAGCCCAGGCCAAGGGCGGTCTGTAGCGCCGTGCGTCGGGTGGCGCCCGCCTCGGTGGTGCGGCCAGGCAAAAGCGCGCGTGCGTCGGAGTGGAGGTCTTCAGTGAGCATCGGTTTCTCCAGGGTGAAAGAAGAGGGGGCCAACAAGGGCGGTAACGGGCGGAAGCCGCAGTCTAGGCGGTTTGGAGCCTTGCCGCATTTGCCGGTACCGCAAACAGGGGCGCACTGCTAGACTTTCTGCGAACCTGGGACCTACCAACCATGCCCCCTGCTCCACCGCCAGCGCGCGAAGAACCTCCGGCTCTGCTGACGGCGGTCGTGTGTGGGGTCTGCGGCATCGGTGGGCTGGGGCTGCTGGCCTGGGCGCTGGCCAGCCATGTGCTGGAGGCGCCAGTGCGCGCGGCGCTGGTGGCTGCCGGGCTGGCGCTGTGGGCCATGGCCGGCCTGCACTGGCAGCTTGCACGGCGTGCGCAGCGCTGCCAGGTGGCGGCAGAGGCTGCGCAGCAGGCAGCCCAGCAGGCCAGCGCACAGCTGTCGGCCACGCTCGACATCCTGCCCGACGGCCTGGCCATCTACGACGCGGACGACCGCCTGGTGCTGTGCAACACACGCTACCGCGAGGTGGCCCCGGGCATCACGATGGCGGTGGACTATGGGACACGGTTTGAAGACGTACTGCGCCGGGCCGCCGCTTCGGGCGAGATCCGGGACGCGCGGCCAGACCTGGAAACCTGGCTGGCGGGGCGCATGGAACGCCACCGATCACCGTGCGGCCCCGAAGTGCAGGAGGTGCGGGGCGACCGCTGGATGCAGCTGACCGAGCGCACGCTCGACGGTGGCGGCGTGGTGGTGCTGCGCACCGACATCACGGACACCGTGCACAAGGAACGCGCGCTGAAACAGGCGCTGGCCGACGCCGAACGCGCAGAACGCCGCCTGCACGAGGCGGTGGACGCCATGCCCGCCGGCCTCGATATCTATGACGAGAACGACCGGCTGGTGCTGTGCAACAACTTCATGGCCAACCTGCGCCCGCACCTGCCCGTGCAGACATCGCTGGGCAAGACCTATGAAGAACTGCTGCGTGAAGGCCTCCAGCACGGCATTCCCGAAGAAGCGCGCGGCCAGGAAGAGCTGTGGCTGGCCCACGAACTGGCCCTGCGCGGCCACCGCCCTGGCCCCGAGGTGCGCCACTACCCCAATGGTGCATGGATGCACATGCACGAAAGCCGCACCCCCTCGGGCATGACCGTGGTGGTGCGGCTGGACATCAGCGACCTGATCGAGCAGCGCCAAAAGGCAGAGGAAGCCCGCCAGGAAAGCCAGCGCATGCGCCAGTTGCTGGAGCGCGCGGTGGAGGCCCTGCCCGTCAGCATCGAGATCTTTGACGAGCAGGACCGGTTGGTGCTGTTTAACCAGCAGCTCTCGCGCATGTACCCCCACATGAACTACGCAGAGCATCTGGGCAACAGCTTTGCCGACATCCTGCGGTATTCGGTGCAGCGGGGGCTGGTCCCCTCTGCCAACGGCCGCGAAGAAACCTGGATCGCCGAGCGCCTGTCAGAGCACGGCAGCCGCACGTCCAACCTGGTGCAGCGGCTGGCCGATGGGCGCTGGATCAACATTTACGAAACCCGCACCCCTGAAAACTATGTGGTGGCGGTGCGCCTGGACATCACCGACCTTATCGAGCAGCGCCAGGCACTCGAAGCGGCGCAGGACGAAGCGCAGCAGGCGCGGCAACTGCTGCAGGACGCCATCGAATCGCTGCCCGAGGGGTTTGCGCTGTTCGATGCCGACGACAGGCTGGTGGTGTGCAACGCGCAGTACCGACGGCTGTACCCCATCTCGGCACCCATGATCGTGCCCGGTAGCACCTTTGAGCAAATTGCCCGCTACGGCGTTGAGCGCGGGCAGTACCTGGACGCAGTGGGCAACGAAGAGGCCTGGCTGGCCCAACGTGTGGCCGACCACCAGGCCGCCATCCAGTCCGTATTGCAGCACCTGACCGACGGCCGGTGGGTGCAGGCCGACGAACGCCGCACCCCCCAGGGCGGCATTGCCGGTGTGCGCACCGACGTGACCCAGCTGGTGCGCAAGGAGCAGGAGCTGGCCGCCGCCAACGCCAAGCTGGCGCTGCTGTCCACCACCGACGGTGTCACCGGCATCGGCAACCGGCGCCGTTTTGACGACCGGCTGGCCACGGAATGGATGCGCTGCGGCAGGCACGGCCTGCCGCTGACCGTCATCCTGATCGACATCGACCACTTCAAGCTCTACAACGACCACTACGGCCACCTGGCCGGCGACGAATGCCTGCGCCGCGTGGCCCAGCTGCTGCAAGCCACCATCCGCCGTGCAGACGAAGTGGCCGCACGCTATGGCGGCGAAGAGTTTGTGCTGCTGCTGCCCGACGTGCCGTTGCCCGAGGCCGTGACCGTGGCACAGCGCTGCATGGACAGCCTGCGGGACGCCGCCCTGGCCCACCCCCGCTCCCCCACGGCGCCCATCATCACGTTCAGCATGGGCATTGCGAGTGTGGTCCCACGCCCGGAGGCCGGGTCTGACACACTGGTGCAGGCGGCCGATGCAGCCCTGTACCGCGCCAAGTATGGGGGCCGCAACCGCTTTGAGGTGTTTGACCCGGGCGCATGAACAGGCCCGGCGCCGCTGGCAGCAGCGGAGCACTCAGCGTTTTTTTTCGTGCACCGCTCCAAGAACCCGCACCCGCCGATGACCTTCTTTTCCTTTCAAAGGCACTGTTGATGCACATCCTGCTGACCGGCTCCACCGGATTCATTGGCCACACCGTGGCAGCGGCACTGACCCGCGCAGGGCACACGGTGCACGGCGGGGTTTCGCCCCGCCAGCGCACCGCGCAGCCGCTGCAGATCCCCATAGACTTTGCCCGCGACACCACGCCCGATGCGTGGCTGCCACGCCTGGCGGGGATCGACGCCGTCGTCAACGCTGTGGGCGTGCTGCGCGACAGCAGCGCACGCCCTATCGACGCCGTCCACCAGCACACCCCCGTGGCCTTGTTCAACGCCTGTGCTCAGGCGGGTGTGAGGCGGGTGGTGCACATCTCGGCGCTGGGCATTGAGGGCAGCACCACGCGCTACGCCAGCACCAAGCGCGCGGCCGACGTGCATTTACAGGCCCTGGCCGCGCGGGGCGCCCTGAACCCCGCCATCCTGCGGCCCAGCGTGGTGTTTGGCAAAGGCGGCGACAGCAGCGCCCTGTTCATGAATCTGGCCCGCCTGCCCGTGGCGCTGTTCCCCGGCCCGATGCTCACGGCGCGCGTGCAGCCCGTGTCGGTGCACGACCTGGCCGCTGCCATCGTTGCCCTGCTGGGCCCAGCCATGGCCACCCAGGGCCTCATTGAATGTCCGGGGCCGGAAGCGCTGACCATGGGAGATTTCGTCGCCAGCCTGCGGCAACAACAGGGCCACGGCCCCGCCCGCGTGCTGCGCCTGCCCGACGCGCTGACGCAGCTCAGCGCCCGCATGGGCGATGCGGTGCCCAGCGTGCCCTGGTGCACCGAAACCCTGAGCATGCTGGGCAGCGACAACGTGGGCAATCCGGCCGTGTTCGAGCAGTTGCTTGGGCGCAAAGGCGTGCATTACAGCCAGCTGGTGGCTACGGCCTGGCGTTGAAGGCCCACCCCGCGCGCCACCGTGCCTACTGCGGCACGTAGTCCGACGGGTACTTGAGCGAATCCACCAGCAGGTGCGGCATGCGCATGCCCAGGTTGATGCCTTGGGGGGGAATCGGCTGAGTGAACCACTTGTCATACAGGCGGTGCAGCTCGCGGGTCTGGATCAAACGGCGCAGCTCGGCATCCACCACGGCCTTGAGTTCGGAGTTGTTGCGCTCAAACGCCACCGCATAAGGCTCGATGGTCATGGGCTTGCCGATGACCTTCAGGTCCTGCGGCCGGGTGTGGCTGGCGCGCAGGCCGTACAGCAACACGTCGTCCATCGCAAAGCCTTGGACCTTGCCGCTGACCACCCAGCCAAAGCCCTCGGCGTGGTCCTTGGCGGGCTCGATGCGCACGCGCACCGACTTGGTGGCAGCCTCGCGCGCCAGCGAATCAATGTTGGTGGTGCCCGCTGTGGATGCGAGTGTCTTGCCGTCCAGGTCTTCGATGCGGGAATACGGCTTGTCGCTTTGCACCACGATGCGCGACGAGGCGATGAAATGCGCAATGGTGAACGCCACGCGCTCACGGCGCGCGGCCGTGTTGGTGGTGGAGCCACATTCCAGGTCCACCTCGCCTTTTTCGATGGCATCGAAGCGGCTGCTGGAAGTGACCAGGCGGTAGGCCACCTTGGTCTCGCGCAGCTTGAGATGGCGCCCCAGCGCCTGCGCAACCTGAAGGCAAACATCCACGCTGTAACCCATGGGTGTTCCGTGGGCCACATAGGACATCGGCATGGACGATTCGCGGTGGCCGATGACCACCACGCCGCTGGACTGGATGCGTTGCAGCGTCTTCCCCAGGGATGGTGACGACGGCGCCGCCTGCGATGGTGCCGCCGCCTGTGCCAGCACCTTGCCGCCACCCGCCATGCCGAACGCAAGCGCAAGCACGGCCGCGCTCATGCTCCCGCCCAGCCTTTTACCGACCGTCGCAACTGTCATGGTGTTCACCTTCAATCAAGAAGTCGCCACCCCAGGCAGACTGAGGACATGGCAAGAAAAAGGATTCGGCCGCTCACCAAGCCGACGGCAGTGCGCTGGGCTCAGCCCGCAGGATGGATGTGCCAGTAGGCATGCCGGGCCAGGGCCGAGGCCAGCACCACCGAGGGATTCACCAGCGAGAGCCCTTCGAGCCGGGGGTGCTCCGCCAGCGCCAGGGGAATCTCGGTGCAGCCCATGATCAGCGTGGACACGCCGTAGCGCTCCTGCAGCGCAATCGACACGGCCTCAAAGCGCTGTCGCGCCAGCGGATAGTTGCCCGCCTTCACGCCGTCGTAGATGCCCTGCATCAACTGCTCGCGCTCATGGTCGTCGGGTACAAAGCAGGCGATGCGCGCACGCTCCAGCTCACGCTGGTACAGGCCCGCGTCGTAGGCGCCGCGTGTGGCCAGTAGCCCCACGCCCTGCACCTTGCGCGCCGACAGCTCGGCTACCACCTCCTGCACGCCGTGCAAGACCACCATCTGTGGAAACCGCTGCTGCAGGATGCCGTGCCAGGCATGGGCCGTGTTGCAGGCAATCGCCACCACTCGCGCGCCCAGCGCAGCCAGCCGCCCGGTGGCCTGCAGCATGGGGTCTGCGGGCTGGTGCGCGCCGGGGCGCGTGTCGTTCAGCGCGGCCGTGCGGTCCGGTATGGGCACCTGCGCCAGCCAGTGCTCGGGGTAGGCCTGGTCGTGCACCGGAATGCCCAGCACCTCCATGCGGTCGGTGCAGGCCTGCACGAACAGGCGCACAAAGTCAGCCCCGGCGGCCGGGCCCATCCCGCCCAGAATCCCCACCACCTGCGGGGCGTGGGGGTGGCTTGCAGACACTAAAGACATGCGCGCTCCGGCTTACTGTGCGGGCTTGTCGCTTTGGGCCACCAGGTTCTCGCGCAGCTCCTTGCTCATAGCCAGGTTCAGGTTCTGGTTGCGCGGTGGCACGGGCGACATGAACCACTTGGTGTAGAGCTTTTCGAATTCGCCCGACTTCATCATCCCGCCGATCACGCCGTTGACCAGCGCCTGGAACTGCGGGTCATCCTTGCGCAGCATGCAGGCATAGGGCTCCACCTGCAGCGAATCACCCACCACCGTCCAATCGGCCGGGTTGCGCTGGTTGCCCATCAGGCCGAACAGCAGGATGTCGTCCATCGCAAACGCTTCCGCCCGTCCCGTTTCCACCAGCAACACGGAGTCGTCATGGTCCTTGCCCAGCACGATGTCCATGTCGAGGTTGTTGTCGCGGTTGTACTTGCGAATCACCTGTGCGTTGGTGGTGCCCGAGGTGCTGGCCACCTTCTTCTTGGCCAGGTCTGCGTAGTTCTTGACGCCCGATGTCTTCTTGGTCAGGAGGCGCGTGCCGGTGTAGAAGTAGTTGATGGCAAATTGCACATCCTTGCCCCGCGCCGTGTTGTTGGTGGTCGATCCGCACTCCAGGTCGATGGTGCCGTTGGTCAGCAGCGGAATACGGTTCTGCGATGTCACCGCCTGCAGTTCCACCTTGAGGGCGGGGTTGTTCACACGCTTTTTCACGGCATCGACCACCGCGTTCGAGATGTCCACCGCAAAGCCCACCGGGGCACCGGGGCCCGACAGGTAGCTGAAGGGCACCGACGACTCGCGGTAGGCCAGCGTGATCTTGCCCGACTCGGCAACCTTCTTGAGGGTGTCGGCACTGGCCATGGTGCTGGCCAGCAGGCCGGTGAGCACGATGGCGGCGGAGGTGACGGCGGAGAGCTTCATGGGAATCCCTTTGCGAAAAATCAGGTGGACGGTTGAAAAAGCGAGACGCAGGGGCACTGTAAAAATTCGCGCCGCACTTGAACAATTCATTTGCACGGGTACGTTATGACCAAAAGTTATGCCGCCGATCTGGTGCACACCGCCGCACCATCCAAGTGCCATTTTTCCCATTCCGCGCGGCAGTTCCGTGCTGTGTGCCTTCCATCGGTGCACACGCATAACTTCTCGGCATGGCTGCGCATGGCATTGGCATTGTTCAAAGGCCCGCCCTCACCCTACATTGACTTTCAGTCAACCAACAACGTAGAACACACAAGATGCAGGTATGTGTCCTTGGCGCGGGCATCGTGGGCCTGGCCACCGCCTATGAGCTCCACCAGCGTGGCATGCAGGTGACCGTGATCGACCAGGCTCAGCCCGGTGCTGGCGCCAGCGGCGGCAACGGCGCGCAATTGAGCTACAGCTATGTGCAGCCCCTGGCCAATGCCGGCCTGTGGCGCCAGTTGCCCGAACTGCTGCTGTCGCCCCGCTCGCCGCTCAAGATGCGCCCGCAGTGGGACGTGCACCAGTGGCGCTGGGGCCTGGAGTTTTTGCGGGCCTGCAACCGGCGCACGTCCGAGCGCAGCACCCAACACCTGCTGGCCCTGGCCGCACTCAGCCGCCAAGCTTTTGAAGCAATGCTGCAGGCCGAGCAGCTGGACTGCAATTTCTCCAACACTGGCAAGCTCGTGCTGTACAGCACCCCTGCGGGCCTCGCCGCAGCGCAGCAGCAGATGGAACTGCAGCGCGCCTGGGGCAGCGAGCAGGAAGCCGTCTCGCCCCAGCGCTGTGTGGAGATCGAGCCCGCGCTGCAGCACTACCACCGCAGCATTGCAGGCGCCATCTACACCCCCAGCGAATGCGCGGCCGATTGCCTGGCCGTGTGCCAGGGGCTGCACAGGCTGCTGGCGGCACGCGGGGTGCGCTTTGTGCTGGGCACGCGCGTGGAGGGCTTTGTGCACCATGCGCGGCGCATTGCAGCCGTCCAGACCAGCGCTGGCGCCATCGAGGCGCAGCAATTTGTGCTGGCCCTGGGGAGCGCCAGCCACCAGGCGGCAAAGACCCTGGGCTTTCGCCTGCCCATCTACCCGCTCAAGGGCTACAGCGTCACGCTGGATACGACGGACGCTGCCGGTGCAGCGCCCCGCGTGAACGTGACCGATGCTGCGCGCAAGGTGGTCTTCGCACGCATCGGCCAGCGCCTGCGCGTGGCCGGCATGGCCGAGCTTGTAGGGCACGACGACCACATCCCCCCCGCCCGCATCCAGAGCCTGTGCGAGGCCACCCGCGCGTTGTTCCCCGGCTGCAGCGACTTCAGCGAACTGCGCCCCTGGACCGGCATGCGCCCAGCCACGCCCGCGGGCGTGCCGCTGGTGGGAAGGCACACCCACGCCCCAGACAACCTGCTGCTGAACACGGGCCACGGCGCGTTGGGCTTTACGCTGGCGTTTGGCACGGCCGCGCAGGTGGCCGAGCTGGTGGTGCCGACAGCCTGAGCAGCCCTCCCCACACGGCGCTATTCGGCCTCCCGCAGACCCACGGACTCCAGCGTCTCGGCCACCGCTTGGCGCATGCACTGCGTCATGGCGCTGGCCAGCAGCGAGCTGGGCCGGTTCACGGTGCGCAATGACTTGATGGGCACGGCAATGTGCGGCGCCAGCGCCAGCACATCCACCTTGCTGCGGTCGGCCGAAGCAGCCGTGCAGGTGTCCACCACCGCCACCGCATGGCCGTGGTGCGCCAGGGCCAGCGCGGCGTGGTAGGTCTGCACCGTGATCGCCGTCTGTAGGCCAACGCCGGCTTCACGGCAGGCATGGCTGACCACCGTGCCGATAGGGTCGCGCACGTCGAGCCGCACGACCGGCGTGTCGGCCAGATCGGCCAGGTGCGCCACGCCCGCATCCACCAGCGCCGCACCCAGCATGCCCTTGGGCGCCACACACACCATGCGGCCATCTGCCAGGTGCTCCTGCGTGAGCGCAGGGTGGGCGATGGCGCTGAACACAAAGCCCACATCCGCCTCCTGCAACACCAGGGCCGACACGATCTGCGGAGAATGGAGCGCGTCGATGGTGACCTTCACATCCGGGTGCTTCTGCCGAAAGAACCGCAGCGCGCGCGGCAGCACCTCGTAGCTCAGCGCCAGCACGCTGAGGATGTGCAACTCGCCCTCGCGCTGGTCGCCCTTCAAGCTGTTGGCCAGGCGCTGCACATCATCGAGCTGGGTGAACAAACGCTCGATGTGCGGGTACAGCGTCTGCGCCTCGGTGGTGGGCACCAGCTTGCCCTTGAGGCGATGGAACAGCGGAAAGCCCAGCTGCAGCTCGGCATGCGCCAGGATGCGGCTGACCGCAGGCTGCGTGACGTTGATGAGGCGGGCCGCCGCACTCACGCTGCCGGTGAGCATGACGGCGTTGAAAACTTCTATGTGGCGAAGGCGCATCACCTAACAATGCAAGGAACAGGCCCGATGCGCAATCCTTGCATCCACCCATTGCGACTAAAACGGGGACTGGAGCAGCGCGATAGTTAGAGCGACATCGACAGCCGCTGCGCCATGGCCGCACGCCAACGCAGCAAGTGCGGGTGCTGCTCGCCGGGCTTGTGCTTGACCACGCGCGCAAAGTCCACCGCCACCACCGCCGTGATGTCGGCCACGCTGAAGCGGTCGGTGGCAATGAAGTCGCGGTCCGCCAAGCGCTCGTTAAGCAACTGAAAGAATTGCCCCACGCGCACCAGCCCCCGCTCGGCCAGCGCCGGTATTTGCGGGTAGTCCACCGCGCCCGGCAGCGCCCGGTTGGCCATGGCGGGTGCGCTGTTGCGCAACGCCTCGGCAATGGCCAACAGGCCCTCGAACTCCATGCGCCAGTTCCAGCTGGCGATCTCGGCCTTTTCGGCAGGCGTCTCGCCCAGCAATGCAGGCTGCGGGTAGCGCGCCTCGACATACGCGGTGATGGCCGCGTTGTCGGTCAGCAGCAAACCCTCTTCGGTGCGCAGCGCGGGCACCGTGCACTGCGGGTTGATCTGGCGGTAGGCATCGCCCAGTTGCTCGCCGTTGCGCAGGTCCACCTGCACGGTGTCGTGGGCCACACCCTTTTCTGCCAGCAGGATGCGCGCGCGGCGCGGGCTGGGCGCCGTGGCGCAGTCATACAAAGTGGTCATGGTGACGCCTTGCAAAAACACTCAGCGTGCGGGTGAAGAAGCTGCTGCCGCAGCCTCGATCTTGTCCTGCGTCTTGGTGTCAAAGTCGCTGGCGTCATGCCGCTCGCGCAACTGGCTGGCCAGGTCGCCCTGAACACGGTTCACCTTGCGCCCACGCTGCACCGCCGGGCGCTTGGCCACCTGCTCGGCCCAGCGCACCACATGCGTGTATTCATGCACCTGCAAAAACTCGCCCGCGTTGTAGGCCTGCCCTTTCACCAGCAAGCCATACCAGGGCCAGATCGCAATATCGGCCACCGTGTACTCATCGCCCGCCACGTACTCGGTCATAGCCAGGCGCTGGTTCAGCACATCCAGCTGGCGCTTGGCCTCCATCGCATAGCGGTCGATCGCGTACTCGATCTTGACCGGCGCGTAGGCATAAAAATGCCCAAACCCGCCGCCCACAAACGGCGCACTGCCCATCTGCCAGAACAGCCACGACAGGCACTCGGCACGCGCCGCGCCGTCTTTGGGCAAAAAGGCGCTGCCAAACTTCTCGGCCAGGTACATCAGGATGGCGCCGGACTCAAACACGCGCACCGGGTTGGCGGGGTCGGTGCGGTCCAGCAGCGCGGGGATCTTGGAGTTGGGGTTCACAGACACGAAACCGCTACCAAACTGCTCGCCCTCGTTGATGCGAATCAGCCACGCGTCGTACTCCGCCCCGCTGTGGCCCAGCGCCAGCAGCTCTTCCAGCATCACCGTCACCTTCACGCCATTGGGCGTGCCCAGCGAATACAGCTGCAGCGAGTGACGGCCTACGGGCAGTTCCTTGTCATGCGTGGCACCGGCAACGGGCCGGTTGATGCTGGCGAATTGACCGCCGTTTTCTTTGTTCCATTGCCAGATGGCGGGGGGGGTGTAGGGGGTGGTAGACATGCGAGAGTCCTGGGTAAAAAGGGGTTTCAGGCTAGTTGCGAGAGCTATACACAAAAACTCTTTGGCCGCCTAGGCTACGATGCTAACTAGAGCAATCTAGCAAGGACGCCATGAGCTTCACACCGTTTGACCCACTTGAGTTTAAGAATACCAAGATCAACAGCGCTGCTTTTGGAGCGCTGAAGCGGGAGATTAGTAACATTCTGAGTTCCTACGTCGGATGGTATGACCCTTTCTGCGAACTAATTCAAAATGCGCTCGATGCAGTGGAAGCTCGCGCGACAGCTGAAAAATCCGCAGGAACAGGCAATGAATATAAGCCAAAAATCAATATTCGGATCGATATCGACGAGAACTCACTGACAGTAAGTGACAATGGCATCGGCCTTGACAAAGAGAAATTTGAACAATTCCTCGCGCCAAACTTCTCATTCAAGTCTGGCAATACACGCGGCCACAAGGGCGTTGGAGCCACATATGTTGCGTACGGCTTCAACTATATGCGGGTAACGACAAAGGTACCAGGCTTTGAGGCTTCTGGTCGAATCATCAATGCACGCAACTGGCTCAAGGATGATACAAGCGGCGCAAACCCAAAGGTTGAGCCCGACTCTTCAAAAATGGCAGACGACGCATTCGCCGCGTTTGACAGAGGTGTATCAATAACTGTGCGCTTTGACGGAACAACCCACCCTCGACAATTAGGTTGGCTACAAGCAACTACTGCACCGACTTGGCAAAAAATACTCTATGTAAAAACTGGGCTTGGCTCAGTTATCGCTGACCCACTGGTTTCAGTAACAATTACCGTTATTGCAAAAGGTAAAATCTCCACCCTGACGCAGATGGGAACCAAGTACCCGTGGCTGCACGAGAACGCATCGAAAAAGTCTTCGTACAACACCCTCACAAAAGCACAGGACGATCTCTATATCAAATATGGGCCTGGCAGAAAGATGCCGGACAAATACAGTAATCTCGACTTCATTTATGAAACATGGACTGCGAGCCAACTAAAGGCGCTACTGGGCAACGCTCTTGATGAAGAAGAGCTTGAAGTTCTTGAGCGATACACCCCGACAACCAGTGTTGAGTTCGGATACACAGCAAAGCTCTGGACTCAATTCAATGATGAGTTGGGGCTCCGCTCCCGAGTCCTCTCAAGCGGAATACAGCTAGCGGCTAACAACATGCCGCAAGGCGAAACAATGCTGATACCGCTCACGCGAAACATTGGTCGACAGCACCAGGTTCACTTTCTTATCCACTTCGATAACTACACGCCGGATCTCGGGCGTAAAGGGTTTCATCGCGAACTCACTGACTTCGCCAAGAGCGTTGCGCGCCACATCGTCGAGACGCATCTCTCAAAAATGCGATATTTGCTCAAAGCAAATACAGGTACTTCGCCTGATCTTGTGAGAGAGCTTGCTATTGACGATTGGAAAAAGGAAATGCTCTCCCATGAGCTTCAGCAACCACTAAAACTCCAAAGCAAGCACTTCTTTTTACCAGTGGAGCGTGTATCAATAACATCAGTACCTACACGTGAACAAGACGTAATTGCACTTTTTCATCAGTTGATTGCCGGAGGGGTGATTCGCGGACTTAATATGATGTCTACGAACGAGCGATTTACATATGATGGCTTATTCAAGATTGCATTTGACTTATCTCCTCAGCTATACATTTACGACGAGGGGAAAAACCCACTAGGTGTACCCAAAGAGACCGCAAACGCTCTTAGTGGCAAGGTCACTACCCCGCGTATTCTGGAGTACAAATTTTCCTTGGATGGACTAGTCGAGGACTTTGACAGTCAGGACAAAAATATTAAGGACATTGACCTATGCGTCGCATGGACTACAGGCGAGACGTACAGAGAAAAGTACGGTATCGTATCGCTCTTGCTGCCAGAGAATGCCGATCAGCGTCAGTATCATGGCGTTACGCATGTACTAGTTGACCTGGAGACTGGTGCGAAATTTTGCGACCTAATCATCCTCAGCGAGCTGATCGAGTTCTTAAATAATGCGGATGAGACAGCAGAGGCCCAACGCATCAAATACGAGTAGCAATTTGCCAAATAAATGCTGCGCGTTTGACGCCTGGTATCGCCATAGCAGCCGCCCAGCACAGAGTTGGACACCTCGGGCTAGTCCCCCCGATCACCGGGGGGGGGTATAAACGGCACGGTTGGCCACTGAGGATTGATTACAAACGCTAAAGGCCAAATGCGTTCAAAATTTTTATCATTCTCGGCTCAAATTGCGCTCAATGCGCCTTATCCCAATTAGCCCCCACCCCCACCTCGGCCAGTAACGGCACCTTCAGCGCAGCCACCTCCGCCATCAGACGTGGGATGTGGGTCTTGAGCCAGTCCACCTCGCCCTCGGGCAGCTCGAACACCAGTTCGTCGTGCACCTGCATGATCATCTGGATGCTGGGTTTGTGGGCATCCAGCTCCTTCTGAACCGCCACCATCGCCAGCTTGATCAGATCGGCCGCCGTACCTTGCATAGGGGCATTGATGGCGGCGCGCTCGGCTCCGGCGCGGCGGGGGCCGTTGGGGGAGTTGATTTCGGGCAGGTACAGGCGGCGGCCAAACACGGTTTCGACATAGCCCATGGATTTGGCGGCTGCCTTGGTCTCGTCCATGTACTGCTTCACGCCGGGGTAGCGCTGGAAGTACTTGTCGATGTACGCGGCGGCGGCCTTGGTTTCGATACCCAGGTTCTTGGCCAGGCCAAAACTGCTCATGCCGTAGATGAGGCCGAAGTTGATGACCTTGGCGTAGCGGCGCTGCTCGCTAGTGACCTGATCGACCTCCACCCCAAACACTTCGGCAGCGGTGGCGCGGTGCACGTCCAGCCCGGCGTGGAAGGCGTGCAGCAGCGAGTGGTCGCCGCTCAGGTGGGCCATGATGCGCAGCTCGATCTGGGAGTAGTCGGCGCTGGCAATCACGCGGCCTGCGGGGGCCACAAAGGCCTCGCGCACACGGCGGCCTTCGGGGGTGCGGATGGGAATGTTCTGCAGGTTGGGGTCGTTGCTGGACAAGCGGCCAGTGACAGCCACAGCCTGCGCGTAGTGGGTGTGCACGCGGCCGGTGCGTGGCAGGGCCAGTTGCGCCAGCTTGTCGGTATAGGTGCCTTTGAGCTTGCTCAACGAGCGGTGCTCCAGCAGCTTGGCGGGCAGGGGGTAGTCCTCGGCCAGCTTTTCCAGCACTTCTTCGTCGGTGCTGCGGGCGCCAGTGGCCGTCTTTTTCACCACCGGCATGCCCAGCTTGTCGAAGAAGATTTCGCCCAGTTGCTTGGGGCTGCTCAAGTTGAAGGGCTGGCCTGCAATTTCATATGCCTCGGTTTCGAGCTGCAAGATGCGCTGGCCCAGCTCGTGGCTTTGTGCGGCCAGCGTGGGGGCGTCGATGAGCACGCCGTTGCGTTCGATGCGGTACAGGGCCTCGCTGCTCTGCATCTCCAGTTCGTAGATGAAGCGCAGTTTGTCGTCGGCCTGCAGCAGGGGCCACAGGGCGTTGTGCACGTCCAGAGTTTGGTCGGAGTCTTCGCACGAGTAGGCGGCGGCCTTGTCGACCGGCACTTGCGCAAACGGAATCTGGTGCGCCCCCTTGCCGCACAGGTCCTCATACGTGATGCCCTTGCGGCCGGTGTGGCGCTCGGCCAGGCTGGTCAGGTTGTGGGGCTTGTGCACTTCCAGCACGTAGCTTTGCAGCATGGTGTCGTGCGCGTAGCCCTGTACCTCGATGCCGTGGTTGGCGAACACATGGCGGTCGTACTTGATGTGCTGACCCAGCTTATGGTGCTTGGGGTTTTCCAACCAGGGCTTGAGGCGGGCGAGCACGTCATCCAGCGGCAGTTGCGCAGGCGCGTCGGGGCCTTCGTGCCGCAGGGGGATGTAGGCGGCTTCACCGGGCTGCACGCTAAAAGATATGCCGACGATTTGCGCGCGCATTTCGTCGAGGGAATCGGTCTCGGTGTCGATGGCCGTGAGCGGGGCTTTGTGCAGGCGCTCCAGCCACTGGTCAAAGTCGGCCCAGTTGAGGATGGTGTCGTACACCACCGTGCGGTGCTGGGCTTCTTCGGCCACGGTGCTGGCGGAGTGGTCGGCAAACAGATCGCCGCTCTGGCCGGGCATTGCGACAGTGGGGGCTGTAGCCGCTGGGGCGGCTGCACCCTTGATGGCAGCGGCCAGGCCCTTGAAGCCGTATTGTTCGTAAAACGGCAGCAGGCCGGCGTTGTCTGGAGCGTCGAGCGTGATGTCATCAAACGCGGGCAGGCCGGGGATGTGGTCGGCCAGCGCGCAGTCGGTCTTCATGGTGACGAGCTGGCGGCTCAAGGCCAGCTGGCCGCTGGCAATGGCCTCGCGCAGGTTGTTGCCTGCCACGCCTTTGATGGCGTCGGCGTTGGCAATCAGGTTGTCGAGCGAGCCATATTCTTCCAGCCACTTGGCGGCCGTCTTGGGGCCCACCTTGGCAACGCCGGGCACGTTGTCCACGGTGTCGCCCACCAGCGCCTGGTAGTCCACCATCAGCGTGGGTGGCACGCCAAACTCTGCTGTCACGCCCGCCACATCGCGGCGCTTGCCGCTCATGGTGTCGATGATGGTAATGTGCTCGTTGACCAGCTGGCTCAAATCCTTGTCGCCGCTGGACACGATGACCTCAATGCCCTGTGCGGCCGCCACGTGGGCCAAGGTGGCGATCACGTCGTCGGCCTCCACGCCGGGCACGGCCACCACCTTCCAGCCCAGCAGGTCCACCACCTGGTGGATGGGCTCGATCTGGCTGCGCAGGTCGTCGGGCATGGGTGAGCGCGTGGCCTTGTATTCGGTGTACAGGGCATCGCGGAAGGTGGGGCCGCTGGCGTCGAACACGCAGACGGCGTAGTCGGCAGTCACCTCTTTGCGCAGGGCCTGCATCATGTTGATCATGCCGCGAATGGCACCGGTGGCAGGGCTTGTGGGGTCGCCCGGCACCGCCCGCAGGTCGGGCATGGCATGGAAGGCGCGGTAGAGGTAGCTGGAGCCGTCCACCAGCACCAGGGTCTTTTTGTCAGTCATGCACGGATTGTGCACGGCCGGACTCCACCCAGGCAGCGCTCTACAATCGCCCGATGCGCGCTCTCTACCTCCTTTTGCTGCTGGGCATTGCCTCCGGCACCGCCCTGGCCCAAAACCCAAGCCAAAATGCCCCTCAGGGCACGACGGACAAGCGCGAAGCGCTCTCAAATCAAGAGCAACCTGCAGGCCGCACCAACCAGCGTACCGAGCGCATCCAGGTGGAAGACGCGGGCAGTCGCGTTGATGAGCTGCGTGTGGGCGGGCAAACACAGACGATTTCGGTGCAGCCCAAGACCGGCAACATGCCCGGCTATGAAGTGCAATCGCCCGATGGCGCACGCAGCCGCGCAGGCAGCAACAGCGGCGCCGAGACCACCACCGCCCCGCGTGTCTGGAACGTGCTGAAGTTCTGAGGCCCCGGCGGCGACTGCGGTATTTGGCAGCGCCACCGCGCTGCCCCCAAGAAGCCGCTGCACGCCCTGCCCTTCTTCTGCCAGTTTTTCATTTCTTTGTAACCCCCCTGAGCGATGGCCGTTTTTACCGAAGTCTCCAACACCGAGGCGCGCGAGCTGCTGCGCCGTTTGCAACTGGGTGAGCTGGTAGAGCTGCGCGGCATTGAGGGTGGCATCGAGAACACCAACTACTTTCTGACCAGCGATCAGGGCGAGTTCGTGCTCACGCTGTTCGAGCGCCTCACGGCGGCACAACTGCCGTTCTACCTGTACCTGATGAAACACCTGGCGCACGGCGGCGTGCCCGTGCCCGACCCGCGTGCTGACAAGAACGGCGACATCCTGCACACCGTGTGTGGCAAACCCGCTGCGGTGGTGAACAAGCTGCGCGGCAAAAGCCAGCTCGCACCCCAGGGCGTGCACTGCGCGGCCGTGGGCACCATGCTGGCCCGCATGCACCTGGCGGGGCGTGGGTTTGACCGACACCAGCCCAACTTGCGCGGCCTGCCCTGGTGGAACGAAACCGTGCCCGTGGTGCTGCCCCACATCGATTCGGCCCAGGCCGCCCTGCTGCGGTCTGAGCTGGCCTACCAGAACCATGTGGCGGCCAGCGCAGCGTATGCCGCACTGCCCAGGGGCCCCGTGCACGCCGACCTGTTCCGCGACAACGTGATGTTCGATGGCGAGGAGCTCACGGGTTTCTTCGACTTCTACTTTGCGGGCGTGGACACCTGGCTGTTTGACCTGGCGGTGTGTCTGAACGACTGGTGCATCGACCTGGCCACCGGCGCGCACGACGCCGAGCGCGCCACCCGCATGCTGGATGCCTACCAGGCAGTGCGCCCGCTCAACGCGGCCGAACGCGAACTGCTGCCTGCCATGCTGCGCGCCGGTGCCTTGCGGTTCTGGATCTCGCGCCTGTGGGACTTTTACCTGCCGCGCGAAGCCTCGATGCTCACGCCGCACGACCCCACCCATTTCGAGCGCGTCTTGCGTGCTCGCCTTGCACACCCAGTGCACGCCTGAGCCCTTGTGCAGTGGCCGGAATGGGCCGCTGGGGTAAATTCCAAGCTATTGCACTGCCATGGGCGGCCTTCTGGCTGCCGGCAATGCCCGGGCGCAGGCCCCACCTTTCTTCAGCAGCACCTTCATGAAACTCCACATCGTCCCCGCCCGCACTGGCATGACCTGGGTCAAGCTTGGTATACGGACGTTCTGGAAGCAGCCCATGGCATTGGCAGCGCTGTTTTTCATGACCATGGCGTCCATGTCGCTGGCCTCCATGATTCCGCTGGTCGGCCCTGCGGTGGCGCTGATGCTGCTGCCATCGGCCACCCTGGCCATGATGGTGGCGGCAGCGCAAGCCTCGCAGGGGCGGTTTCCCACACCGGCCGTGCTGCTGGTGGCGTTTCGCACCGGGCAGCAGCGCCTGCGTGACATGCTGGTGCTGGGCGCCCTGTATGCGGCTTGCTTTCTGGCGGTAATGGGCCTGTCGGCCCTGATCGACGGCGGGCAGTTCGCCAAGGTGTACCTGGGCGGTGCCCAGCTCAGCAAGGAAGTGGCCGAAGACCCGGCGTTCCAGAGCGCGATGTGGCTCTCCATGGTGCTGTACCTGCCGCTGTCGCTGCTGTTCTGGCATGCCCCGGGGCTGGTGCACTGGCATGGCGTGCCTCCGGTCAAGGCGCTGTTCTTCAGCATCGTGGCCTGCGTGCGCAACTTCAGCGCATTCCTTGTCTATGGGCTGGGCTGGCTGGGCGTGTTTCTGCTGGGGGGGCTGGTGGTGGCGCTGGTGTCGGCACTGCTGGCTACGGCGGGGCTTGCGGCATCGGCGGCTGGCGGCATCATGGTGGGTGCCGCGTTGATGATGGCGGCGATGTTCTTCACGTCGGTGGTGTTCACCTTCCGTGACAGCTACGAGCCCCCTTCAACCCCAGAACCCGAGCCGCCCCATGACACACCACCACCTGACTCCCCTGCTCCTGGGCCGGACTGACAACGAGCTTCTCTGGCACCGGCGGCGCAGCCTGTTGCAGGCCGCCGCCGCGTGGGTGGCCGCAGGCGGGTGGATGGCCGCACAGGCGCAATCGGGCAGCAACATCGTCGAAGTGCGCGGGGATGTGCTGCGCAATGGGCAGGCGCTGACGGCACAGGGCAGCATCGCCGCCGGTGACCGCATCGAAACGGGGCCGGGCTCCACCGCCATCTTTGCCGTGGGCAACAGCGCTTTCATGGTGCGGCAGAACACACGCCTTGCGCTGGAGGGCGACACGCCGACCGCCGTCAAGGTGCTGCGGGTGCTGACCGGCGCGGTGGCCAGCGTGTGGGGGCAAGGCACCGACCGGCAGGTGATTTTGCCCACCGCCACGGCGGGTATCCGGGGCACGGGTGTGTATGCCGAGGTGTTCCCCGAGCTGGACCACCGGGGCTACTTCTGCAACTGCTATGGAACGGTGGACCTGGCCGCTGGCAACGAAAGCGTGGTCAGCCAGTCGGTCTACCACCAGTCGTTCTGGGCCGAGCCTGCGCCGCGCGACGGCCGCCTTCTGACCCCTGCAGGTGCCATCAACCACACCGACGAAGAGCTGGAGTTTCTGGCCGGCCTCATCGGCCAGCGCACGGCCTGGCAGATTGCCGGGCGCAAGGGCACCAAAGACGGCAGCGGGCAGATAAACTACCCCGCGCCCGGCGGCACAACGCCAGGAACAACACCGCCGGCACCCACGGCCCCCACCCGCGCCGTTCCACCGCCCCCCGGCGACACCAGCACCTACTGACCCGCCGACCACACCCCTGGCAACGCGCCCACCGCAACGGACAAGGCCCGCCGGCCAGTGGTTTGCCCTGTTGGTGGCAACCCTCTGGCCAGCGGGCCGGGTCGGTCAAAAAACGAACTAGCGGGGGATCAGGTCCCGATCACGCCGCCGTCGTTCTTGGTGATCACAATGGTGGCAGAGCGGGGGCGCTTGCCTGCGCCGTAACCTGCGTTGGCGGGCCACTGGCTCTGGTACTTGGTGGCGTCGCCCACATTGGCCAAGGCGGTGCCTTCACCGGGGTGCTGAATGTTCACGAAAATGGCCTTGCCGTCGGGCGTTTCGGCCACCCCGGTGATTTCGCTGCCCTTGGGGCCGACCAGGAAACGCTTGAGCGTGCTTTCAGTGGCAGCCTTGCCCACGGGGGTCACGATGTCCAGCTTGGTGCCGTCGGTCTTGGTGTAGCTCAGCGTCTTCTTGCCGCCGTCACCCACCTGGCCGGGCACAGCGGCCAGCATCATGCAGTTGGTCACGTCGGTGTAGGCGCCGTCGTCCGTCTGGATCCAGCAGATGCCGGTGGCCTTGCTGAAGGCCAGGCCATCGGGGCTGGAGAAGTCCTGGTCAGCAGTCAGCGACGAGATGTTGACCAGCGCCTTGTCGGCCCCGGCTTCGGCGCCGAACAGGTACACGTCCCAGGTAAAAGCCGAGACCGAGGCGCCTTCTTTCATGCGCACCAGGTGGCCGTTGGGGTTACCGGTCTGTGCCGAGGTGCCCTTCATGTCGGTGTAGGCACGTGGGTTGGCGGCGTCTGGCAGGTACTGGCTACCCGTGGGGTTCACACTGCGGTTGCTGTTGTTGGTCAGCGTGAAGTAGATCTCGCCGTTGGCGGGGTTCACGGCGTTCCATTCGGGGCGGTCCATCTTGGTGGCGCCCACGGCATCCGCCGCCAGGCGGGTGTTGATGGCGATGTCGGCTGCATCGGCAAACTTGTAGGCTGCATAGCCGCTGATGGCGGTGTTGGCCAGCGCCAGCTCGACCCAGGTGCCCGTGCCATCGGCATTGAACTTGGCCACATACAGCTTGCCGCTGTCCAGGTACTTGTCGCCCACGGCCATGCGGTCGGCGGCATTGGCATCGGCGGCATTCCACAGCGCGGTGGAAACAAACTTGTAGATGTATTCGCCGCGCGAATCGTCACCCATGTACACCGACAGCGGCTTGCCTGCCTCAACCTTGCCAAACGCCGCGCTTTCGTGCGCAAAGCGGCCCAGGCCCGTGCGCTTCTTGGCCATGCGGGTCTTGTCGTAGGCATCGATCTCGACGATGTAGCCCATGCCATTCATCTCGTTGCGGTAGTCGTCGCTGCCGTCCACCGAGGTGCCGGTCTTGCTGTTGTTCCAGCGCTGGTACTGGTCGGCGGCGCCGCCACTCTCCCAGCCGTGGCGCGATGCAGCACCCTGGTTGCGGCCATAGCGCTTGAGGGCCGTGACGCTCTTGTCGTTGCCGCGTGCGGCATCGTCGGCAGCGCCACGCGTGAAGTAGCCAAACCAGTTTTCCTCACCGGTGAGGAACGTGCCCCAAGGCGTCTTGCCCGTGCCGCAGTTGTTCAGCGTGCCGCGTGTGGTGGTGCCCGTGGGGGAGAATTTGGTGATCATCTGCGCATTGCCACGCGCAGGGCCCGAGATCTCGATGGGGCTCAGTGCCGTGAGGCGGAAGTTGAGCGCAGAGTTCTGCACGTAGGCCCACTTGCCACCCGACTTGGCGACTTCGATCACGGCAATGCCGTGGATCGCCGTTTCCTTGTCGATTTCGGCCGCAGGGCGTGGCAAGGTGGTCGTGCCGCCGTTGGCATGCAGGAAGTGGGACGACAGCTTCTCGTCGGTGGTGGCTTCGTGGTTGATGGCCAGCAGCCCGCGCTCGATGGCGTTGTCGTTGCGCTTGCCGTCAGCACCCAGGCCAAACCATTCCATGCCGTCGTGGTGATCGCCACCGCGCTTGTCGAAGTCACCATCGGTGCCATCGTTCTTGTAGGCAGCCACGCCTGCTGCAATGGGGTCGCCCAGCGCAAACAGCACACTGGCGGTGTAGCCTGCAGGCACGGCCACCACGTCGGCCAGGCTCTTGGGCACCGCGCCAAAGCCCAGCAGCTTGGGGCCGGCAGGGGGTGGAGTCACTGCAGGGTCGTCGCTGCCGCCGCAGGCCGACACGCCAAAGCCCGCCAGCAGCGTGGTGCCCACCGTGCCCACGCTGCCCCGCAGAAGGCCACGGCGCGACAGGCGAGCGCCCAGCACCGCATCAAAGCTGGGGTTGGCAGAGGTGTTGGAGTTCTCGTTGTTGAAGTCAATCGCCTGCTCTGGCGCAGCCACACGGTGGTTCATGGGGTTCCTCGGGTTGTTGGTTACAAAACCCATGGAGCGTAGAAACCGTGGGTGACATCGCCGTGAAGCTTTTGCGGCGGTTTGATGACAGTCGGTCCCTGCAAGCTGGTGGTCGCACCAGAGTTGGATATACACAAATACGAATCACTACTATTTGTATAATCAAAACCTGCCCTCGCCCACCCAGCCACGCCCTCGCACCTTGTGGTGCACAGGCTCCCTCAGCCAGTGCGGCCCCTTCGTTGACCACCGCAGCGCCCTTGCAGGCCCACCCGCCTTCCATGCCATGGCCTGCGCGCCCCTTTGCCCCGGAGACCTCTGCATGCCCCATTCCTTTCTGAAGACCTCGGTCCTGGTGGCCGCTTTGGCCCTGTGCACCTATGGCACTCACGCAGCAGCGCAGACAGGTGGGGCGCCGGCCCCGTCGGCCAACGCACAGGCGGTGAACACCAACATGGTGGCCGCGCACTACGGCCACCTGGTGCATGCCAACTACACCGACACGCTGAATGCCGCCAAGGCCCTGCAGACGGCTGTGCTGGCATTCACAGCCAAGCCCTCTGCAGAAACGCTGGCCGAAGCCCGCAAGACCTGGCTGGCCGCACGCGAGTTCTACGGCCAGACGGAGGCCTTCCGCTTCTACGGCGGCCCCATTGACAACGACAACGGCCCTGAAGGCCGCATCAACGCCTGGCCCATGGACGAATCGTTTGTGGACAGCGTGCAAGGCAAGGCCACGGCCGGGCTGGTGAACAACCGCAAGTTCACCATCAACAAGAAGAACCTGTCCGCGCAGAACGAGCGTGGCGGCGAGGAAAACATTGCCACTGGCTGGCACGCCATCGAGTTCTTCCTGTGGGGCCAGGACCTGTCAGACAGCGGCCCGGGCAACCGCAGCTTTGAAGACTTTGTGGATGGCAAGGCCCCCAATGCCGACCGCCGCCGCCAATACCTGAACGTGGTGACAGAGCTGCTCATTGACGACCTCACCACGCTGGTGAAGGCCTGGGCGCCAGATGCCAAGAACAACTACCGCGCCCGCTTCGTCAAAGGCGGCCAGGAATCGGTGCGCAAGATGCTGGTGGGCCTGGGCTCGCTGTCGCGCGGCGAACTGGCCGGCGAACGGCTGGAAGTGGCGCTGAACAGCCAGGACCAGGAAGACGAGCACTCGTGCTTTTCGGACAACACCCACCGCGATGCGGTGACCAACGCACTGGGCATCCAGAACGTGTGGCTGGGCCAGTACAAGCAGGCCAACGGCACAGTGCTGCAAGGCCCGTCGCTGCGTGACCTGGTGGCCGCCAGGGACGCTGCGCTGGCCGACAAGACCACGCAGCAGATCGCCGCATCGGTGGTCGCCGCAGAAGGCATTCAGGCCCCGTTCGATCGCGAAATCATCGGCGGCAAGGACGCCCCGGGCCGCCAGCGCATCCAGAAGACCATCGACAGCCTCACACAACAAAGCAAAGACCTGGTCGCTGCCGCCAACGCCATTGGCATCACCAAGTTGACGCTGGTCCAGCCTTGAACATGCAGATCTCGCGAGCCAAACGCCGCCAGCGCGCTGTGCGCCTGGCGGCTGCCAGCACCGCCATCGTCGCGCTCGCCGGCTTCGGCAGCCTGGGCATTCCATCGCTGACGGCGACCCCCCAACCCGACCCGCAGGGCGAAAAAACCGGCGGCGAGACCACCGTATTCGCCACCGGGCGCAATGCCTTCTCGTTCCCAGCCGCCAACCTGACCGATGAGGAACGCACGCGCTTTGTCATCGGCAACTCGTTCTTTCGCCGCAACTGGGTCGAGGCCCCCGCGTCCACCAAGGCCCGTGATGGCCTGGGCCCGCACTTCATCGCGCGCTCGTGCGGTGGCTGCCATGTGCAGGACGGCCGGGGCGAGCCGCCAGCGATCTTCAACCGCCTGGGCGAGACCAAGGACCCGACCGTGGCCCTGCTGATCCGCCTGTCCATCCCCGGCAAAGACGCGCATGGCGGGCCCAAGCCCGACCCGGTGTATGGAGACCAGTTCAACAACGCAGCCATCCAGGGCGTCAGCCCTGAAGGGCGCGTCACGCTGCGCTACGAAACGATCAAAGGCCAGTTTGCCGACGGCACGCCCTACACGCTGCAAAAGCCCGTGTATGGCTTCGCCGACCTGGGCTACGGCCCCATGCACCCGGACGCGATGAGCAGCCCGCGCATTGCGCCGCAGATCATCGGCGTGGGCCTGCTCGAAGCGATTGCCGAGGCCGACATCCTGGCCAACGCAGCCGACCAGGCTGCGGCGCCCGGCACCATCAAAGGCCAAGCCAACAAAGTGTGGGACGCGCCCTCGGGCAGCATGATGACAGGGCGATTTGGCTGGAAGGCCAATGTGGCCACCATCGCGCACCAGACGGGCGGCGCCTTTCTGGGCGACATGGGCATCACCTCGCGCCACTTCGCGCACGAGACCTGCACCCCCGCACAAAAGGACTGCCTGGCAGCACCCAGCGGCAAAAGTGGCAAGGAGGGCGCCAGCGTGCAAGGCCAGCCGGCTGTGGAGATCGACGAGAAGACCCTCGCCGACGTGATCTTCTACCAGGCCACGCTGGCACCGCCCGCGCGCCGTAACGTCAACGACGTGCAGGTGCAACGCGGTCAGGCCTTGTTTGCCCAGGCCCAGTGCGCCACCTGCCACCGGCCCAGCTACGTGACCAAGGAAGGCCCCTTCCCCACGCTGACCAGCAAAGCCCTGAACGGCCAGCGCATCTGGCCCTACACCGACCTGCTGCTGCACGACATGGGCGAACGCCTGGCCGACAACCGGCCCGACTTTGGCGCCAACGGCCGCCAGTGGAAGACTCCCGCACTGTGGGGCACCGGCCTGATCAAGGATGTGAACGGCCACACGCGCCTGCTGCACGACGGGCGCGCGCGCGGCGTGCTGGAGGCGGTGCTGTGGCACGGCGGCGAGGCCGAAGCAGCCAAGGACCAGGTGCTGAAAATGAAGAAGGCCGACCGCGATGCGCTGGTGAAATTTGTGGAGTCGCTATGAGTATTGACCCCCACGCTCCGCCGCTGCGCGGGTCGCTGCCCCCCGAGGGAGCCGCGTTTTCATCTTGGGGCGGCCCGGCGATGAAAACATCCCTCCTTGCTGCCGCCCTGCTGCTGACCGCACTGCCCCCCATAGCGACGCAGGCCCAGACAGCGGCTGTCGCCCCCGCCTGGCAGCGCGAGGCAGTGCCGTTCTACGACACCGTACACGCGCTGCAGGGCATCTACGGGCATTGGGCCCTGCCCCGCGCCAAAGACTTTGACCAGAGCGCCCGCGCCCTGGCGCCCGCCGTGGCCGCACTGTGCCAGGCCCCGGCCAGTGACAGCAAGACGGCTCTGGCCGCCGCGCGCACAGCTTGGCAGGCCACAGCGCGCGCATGGGAGCAGCTGACCGCTGTGTCGATAGGCCCCGTCATCGCCCGCCGCAGCCAGCGCGCCATCGACTTCACACCCACCCGCCCCGCGCTGATCGAAAAAGCCATCGCCGCCCAGCCCCAAGGCGCCAAGGCGTTCGAGCGCATCGGCACCCCCGCCAAGGGCCTGCCCGCGCTGGAATGGCTGCTGTGGACCCGCCCCGTGCAGCCCGGCAGCCCTGCCTGCAGCTACGCACACGAAGTGGCGCAGGACGTGGCCCGCGAATCCGCCGCCTTGCAAGCCGCCTTCACCACCGCCGCAGGCACCGACTGGGGCGCCGAGGACGAACAAGAGCAGTCCACCCAGGCCATCAGCGAGTTTGTGAACCAATGGGTGGGCGGCATCGAACGCCTGCGCTGGGCGCAGATGGAAAAGCCCCTGCGCGCCGCTGGATCGGGATCTGGCAGCCGCACGCCCGACTACCCCCGCATCGCCAGCGGCGACACCCTGGCCGCCTGGGCCGCCACCTGGGTAGGCCTGCGCAGCGTGACCGCCCTGCCTGCGAACGCCGCCACACCCGCGCCCGGCGAGGCGCTGGTGCCGCTGGAGATGTATTTGCGCGGCAAGGGCCTGAACCCGCTGGCCGACAAACTGCACCAGGCCACCGGCAAGGTCGATGCATCGATGGCGCAGGTGCAAAAAGCGGGCGTGCAGAACAAGGCCACCATCCAGCAGACCGCGAAGGATCTGGCCGCACTCAAGTATCTGGCCGAATCCGAAGTGGCACCGGCGCTGCAGGTGAGCATTGGATTCTCGGACGCCGATGGTGATTGACCCCCACCGCCGCAAAACGCTGGCAAGGCTGGCGGGCCTGGGCGCGTGGGCGTTCGCTCCAGCCGCTGCGTTCGCCAGAAACAACGGCACCGTGCAATTGGCTGCCGCCTGGGAGCGCGAGGGCAGCTTTCACATCGGGCTGCTATCTACCCAACTCGGCGCCGGGCAGCCGTTGCATATCCACGCGTCGCTCGAAGTCCCCACCCGCGCCCACGGCCTCTTTGTGCTGCCCGATGGATCGGTACTGGCCACCGCGCGCCGCCCCGGCGACTGGCTGGTGCGCTGGTGGCCCGGCCAACGCGCGGAACCGCAATGGCTCTGGCAGGACGGCGAGCGCAGCTTCAACGGCCACGTCCTCGCCAGTCCCGACGGCACTCGCCTGGTCACCACCGAAACCGATGTCGAAACCGGCGCCAGCTGGATCGGCGTGCGCGACGCCCGCACCTTGCAAAAAACCGCCGAGTGGCCCACCCACGGCATCGACGCCCATGAGTTGACCTGGGACACACGCACCACCCACAACGGCGCGCCCACCCTCATCGTCGCCAACGGCGGTGTGCCCACCGCACCCGAGACTGGACGGGCCAAGCGCGACCTGCCCACCATGGACTCGTCCATCGTGCGGCTGGATGGCCACACCGGCCGCCTGCTGGGCCAGTGGCGCCTGCAAGACCAGCGCCTGAGCCTGCGTCATCTGGCCTGGAGCCCCGATGCTCGGACCCTGGGCATCGCCCTGCAGGCCGAACACGACGACAGCAACGCCAAAGACGCCGCCCCCGTGCTGGCCCTGTTCGACGGCACGGCCTTGCGCGTGGTGCCGACGCCCGAGCGCATTGCGCAAAGCATCCACGGCTACGGCGGCAGCATGGCCGCCACGCCCCCAGGCTGGGCCGTGAGCTGCCCCCACGCCAACGGCATTGCCACGTACACACCGCAAGGCGAATGGCGCGGGCTGGTGCCGCTGCCCGACGTCTGCCCGCTGGCTGTACACGGCGGCGCGCTGTGGGCGGGTGGCCTGGGTGCCAGCCTGCAGAACGCCCAGGCTACGGCACCCGTAAGCCACCCGCATGGGCGCAACCTGCAAGGTGTGCGGCTGGACAACCACTGGGTGGTGGCCTCTTGAAACTGCGGCTGCGACTGTTTTATTGGCCTTGCGCGGGGTCCGTGTTCCTTGTCGACACGCTGTGCCGCTGACGCAGAGTTTCTGACGGCTTGCGCAGGGGACAAAGAGCCAACAGCATCAGTGCAACAGCCCGTCGCGCAACACATGCCGGGGTCGCGCCACACGCCCAATCTCACAGCGTCAATGCTGTTCTAGTTCACCCTGTGCTGCGACCCAGCCAAAATCGATTCGAGGAGATCTTCCCTATTGACGATCAAGGGAGAAGTATTTTGAGAATAATCCAAACGAGTCCGTTAAAAATCTCTTGTGATTTTTGATACTTCGAGGCGAAAACCTTCTTCGTTCAACTCGCAATCGTCCCAGCCATCCGAAGGATTGAACAAGTCAATCAAGCAAAAAATACTGGTCAACGCATCGCTTGTGCTTGAGTCATCTTTCAACAACTCACCACTGTCCCTTTCATTTTTCCAACGCTGGGCGTATTGATCGCAAAACGCGGAGCAATCAATGCTGTCGTGTTCAGACCGGACACATAGTTAACAGGTGTGCGAGGACATGGTTAACACTTTCGGCGAACTTCGCCGGAGGTCGCTATGCCATGGAAGGCTTGCAACACCATGAACCTGAGACAGGAATTCGTTGCGCTGGCAAGGCAAGAAGGGGCCAACGTGCGCCAGCTGTGCCGACGCTTTGGCATCAGCGCCCCAACCGCGTACAAGTGGCTCAACCGCTTTGAAGAGCAAGGCAGCGAGGGGCTCGTAGACCGATCGCGCAGGCCCCGCAGCAGTCCGAGCAGCTCCTCACCGCAGGTGGAGGCGGCCGTCATAGATGTGCGCATCGAGCATCCCTCGTGGGGCGGGCGCAAGATCAGCTGGCGCTTGCAGCACCTGGGTGGACCCAACGTGGCCCCCAGCACCATCACTTCCATCTTGCGCCGCCACAGCTTGATCACGCCCGAGGCCAGCGAAGCGGCCAAGCCCTGGCAGCGGTTCGAACGCGAGGAGCCCAACGCACTTTGGCAGGCCGACTTCAAGGGCCACTTCCAGACCGTTGAGGGTCGGTGCTCGCCGCTGACCATGCTGGACGATCACTCGCGCTTCAACCTTGCGCTTCAGGCCTGCGGCAAAACTGCCACTGAGATCGTGCAAGCGCACATGACGGAGGTATTCAGGCGCTACGGCCTGCCTGCGCAGATCAACTTCGACAACGGTGCTCCCTGGGGCTCACCGAGTGCGCCTGGCCAGCTCACAGCGCTGGGCGTGTGGCTGGTACAACTGGGCATCCACGTCAGCCACAGTCGGCCCTACCACCCGCAAACCAATGGCAAGGACGAGCGCTTTCACCGAACGCTGGAGATCGAGGTGCTCAAGGGAAGGTGCTTTGAGAGCCTGCAGAAGGTCCAGCAGGCGCTGGACCGCTGGCGTGTGGTCTACAACCACCAGCGCCCCCATGAAGCACTGCACGGAGCCACCCCGGTCACATGCTACCGGCCCAGCAAGAGAGCGTTCCCTGAGCGATTGAGCCCGCCGCAGTACAGCAGTGAAGACGAGGTGCGCACGGTCGACTGGAACGGCATCCTGAAGTTCAGAGGTAAGCGCTACAAGCTGAGCAATGCCTTGCACCGCCACAAGGTGGGTATCCGGCCCAAGCAGGACAAGGACGGCTGCTTTGAAGTGTTCTTCGCGCATCACCGCTGCCTGGTGATTGACCTAACTGTCACATCCCGGACGATTGCATAGACTCCAAACGCTATCCACTCTTCATGGCGCGAGCGGTTCTAAAGGAGTTGATAGAGTCCTTGCAATCCACCCAGGGAGTGAAGCCATGTTGATAGCCCTGCACAAGAACGCCCGCACCACGCCCGCCGTGCGTGCCGAGATCGCAGCCAGCGATGAACCAGCCAGCGTCTTGGCCCAGCGCTTTGGGATCACTGAGCAGACGGTCTACAAGTGGAAGAAGCGTTCCGTCTTTGCAGACCGCTCTCACACTGCCCACCACCTGCAGACCGTGCTCACGCCAGCACAAGAAACAGTGGTGGTTCACTTGCGGCGTACCTTGCTGTTGCCTTTGGATGACCTGCTGGCCGTGACACGGGAGTTCATCTGTCCCCATGTCTCGCGCTCCGGGCTGGACAGGTGCTTGCGCCGCCATGGAGCGGGCAACCTCAATGCTCTCTAAGGCCCCAGCAGCCTGCGCTGGCCTACAAGGCCTTCAAGAGCTACGAGCCAGGCTACGTGCACATGGATGTGAAGTACCTGCCCCAGATGCAGGATGAGAGCAGCCGGCGCTACCTGTTCGTGGCCATCGACAGGGCCACGCGATGGGTGTTCGTGCAGTTCAAGGCCAACAAGACAGCTGCCAGTGCACAGGCCTTCCTCAAGGCATTGCACAAGGCCTGTCCGATCAGGATCAACAAGCTGCTGACCGACAACGGCAAAGAGTTCACGGACCGTCTGTTTGCCAGAAAGGAACGCGAACCCAGCGGCAACCATGAGTTCGATCAACTGTGCCAGGAACTGGGCATAGAGCACCGATTGACCAAGCCCAGGACGCCCAGAACCAACGGCATGGTTGAGCGGTTTAACGGCCGCATTGCGGACGTTTTGAAGACCCACAGGTTCAACAGCCGCGAAGACATGGAGCAAACCCTGCTGCGCTATGTGGCCCTGTACAACCACCAGTTACCGCAGTCAGCGCTCAAGAGCAGTACGCCGATGCAGGCGATGAAAGAGTGGTACCAGACCCACCCGCGCCTGTTTCACAAGCGACCATATGATCGTACGGGATGCGACACCTAACCGACACCGAAGCCGTTTAATCAAATCTGTAAACCATGTCCTCGCACACCTGTTAACTATGTGTCCGGTCTGAACACTGTCGTTAAGAAAATCTTTTACCACCATCAGCGAAGCATAACTCTTCTGAGGACCCCATCCTTTAGACAATTTTTTCGAATTGTGTGTTTCAGGTGCAAGCTTCCAACCAGTCACAAAGGCTAGGACTTTTCCAACAACCACTACGTTGCTTGTAATCGGATTGAAGTGAAATGTTGACCCTGGGACGTACTGATATGTTCCATGATAATAGATTCCTCCATTACCAATGGTGCGCTTCAATCGCGGACTGGTATTGCGACAGGTTTTCTGTATATTTCTTTGTGATCGATAGCCCAAAGCCATCCGCGCCCTTGAATTTCTTATCAAGCTGGGAGCTCAAGAACGTCGCGTTTACCTCCGCCTCGGTCTTGACTCCTTCATTCGCAACACCTATTCAAGGGCAAAAGAAAACCTGTCTGCCCAACCAAATTTCTCATCCTGCAACTCAACTCGTCGAAGCACATCAACAATTGCATCAAAGTCAGCCCCTAACGCCTGTTTTGACTTATCAGACCGCTTCCAAGTCAGCGTCACGGGCCTTTCAATACTAGCGCTCAAAACATCCCATAACGCGTGAAGATTTTCACCATAAAAACTTTCAATTCCAAGCGCAGACGCAAATGCGCGGTGAAAATCACTCGCCGTTTCAAGCGCATCACCATCAATGAGTATTTCCATGCTTTCCCCTATTTTTTCCAAGAACCGATTGGCGTAACCGTTTTATAGTGGTTAGTTGTTATGTACAGAAGACCATCATTGGAATAAAGCAACCGTGTACCAAGTTGATTGCTTCTGGACATGGTATTACTCATTCCAATATCCACTTCCTGCCAAGTCCTGTTTGCAGCTTGCGGTAGCCCGTTGACAGGTGGAACGTTATTGAAGACATCACCACCCAATTGTCCACCCGGCACAAAGTTGTTTAACGCCTTGCCCGGTTGCCATCCTTGTTGAGCTGCTTGCGCTTTATCGACGTAGTTTGGAGGCAATTTCCCAGTAGTCTGGAGGCTTTCGACTACCTCGTTTGCAGCCTGGGTCGTCTTTAGATCCAACTTCAAGCCAGCATAGGTCGCAGCGTTTGCAGTACCTCCCGCTGTCGCTGTCCCTCCATTGGCCCCATTGGTCGAAACACCACCCACACCCGACCCAGCCGCAGGCACAGCCCCATCCGGCTTCGTGCCCGCAGCCTCGACCACATTGTCAACGCTGCCACCCAGCCTGTTTCCAATACCCCGGCCCAGCGCACCGCCTATCGCCACCCCTGTCTGTGCATGCAGCCCTTCTTCCGTTGCAAAGCCGGTGATGTCATTCATCACCTCTTGCCCCCATCCGCCGCCTGCAGCTGCGTCCAACGCTGCGGCTCGGGTCCACAGGCCGTTGTAGATGCTGTCCCGCCGGAAGTCCTCTCCCATGCTCGCTCGGTACTGCGCGGCGGCGTCCCGGTACTCCTGGGCACTGTAGCTGTCAACGGGGCTGTGGGACATCTCCACCAGTTCCGTGAAGCTGTACTGTGGTGGTTGTACCTCTGTGCTGTTGCGATACTCGATCTCTTGTCTGCGAAAGTCCTCTGGCAGCATCGGCTGCGCAGTCTCACGCACCTCGGTCTCTGACAGCATGGGCTCGCCATTGCTGCTTTGTGCCAGCGTGCTGGTGGTGCCGTCAGGCCAGATCAGTTGGGCGGGCTCTATGTAAGCGCCACTGTCATCAAAGTAACCCGCATCACCCACTGTACCGTTGGGGGCTGATGCGACCTGGATGCCTTGCGACGATGGCAATGTGGCGGGGTTGGCAAATGCCTCTACCCACTGCGCCGTCTGCGCATCCACCTCACTGGCCCCCAGGTTCTTCACCCAGTCGCTGGAGGGCCTGTCTCCTGGCTGTGCAGCTTGTCCCGGTTGTCCCTCATTCCCCACCTGGCTCTGTTCCTGCCCTTGCCCCGTTCCTTGCGCCCCCTGGAGCCCGTCGCCCAGCACTCCGCTCAGAAACTCGCTCGCAAACCCCGCCGCCGGGTCGTTGGTGCCCGCGATCTTCAATGCGCTGCTGGCAGCTTTGCTCAGGAGCTTGAGCACGCTGACCTGCTCGGGGCTGATGTCCTGGAGCTCGCCGATCTGCTGATTCAGATGGTCTCCCACCCCTTGCGCGATGCTGGCCAGGGCGCTGTTCATGAAGCCGTCTTTGAATTGGCCGCCCGTGGCTTCTTGCAATAACCCCGTGAGGCCCGCCTTGCCCAGATGTGCGAGGCTGCTCTTGGCCAGGTCGGCGCTGTCGAGCATGTCCTTCAGGCCTGTGTATTGCATGACGCTGCCTGCAATGCCTCCCGTCAGGGCCGAGCGCAGCAGGTTGCCGAAGTCGATTCCGCCGGTCATCACCGTCTGGGAGATCGCGCTGCCCATGGCCCCCATGGCAGCGCCTTGAACGAAGGTGCCTGCCCCTGCCTGTGACAGCAGGGTGCCCACAGGCGGCAAGGCCACCATGCACATCAGTGCGCTGAATGCGACGGGCAGGGCTTTGTCCAGAAAGCCCGTCGGGGCCTGGATGTTGTCTGCGCTGGTGCTCCAGCCGTTGACGGGGTCAAACCACAGGTATTCCTTGTTGATAAGGTCTGCGCTGTGTTCTGGGCTGAGTTGGGTGTAGTCCCGCAGCAGGCAGGCGTCAGGCAGGCTGGAGTCGCTGCCGTAGGGCTGGCCTTGGGCCAGCCTGAAGGGGCCTAGCGTGTGGTAGCTGGGTTCGCTGTGGGCGTCACCTTCCCTGCCCTCATGGAACACCAGGGGGTCTTGGCCGTGCATGTCGGCAAAGGCGCGTTGGGCCAGGCTGTCGCCTTGGGCGTAGTGGCGCGAGAACGCTGCGGGGTCCAGTGTCCAGCGCCCAGGCTCGGCGGTCTCGCCTTGCCCGGTGCCAGGGACCCATTGACTGCCCGGGGTGTCGGGGCCGGGGCTCTGGGTGGCTTGGTCGAGTGCGTGCAGGTATTCGTTGCGCACGCCATCCTGGGCTTCTTGCAGCTGGGTCAGGCGCGCGCCCAGGTCGGGGCCAAAGCGCGCAAGGATGCCTTGGCCGACGTTGGTGTCGGTGTTCAGCGGGCGCAGGGGCGGGCCGTACTGGGCAATGATGTCCTGGTTGGCGGGCTCGGCCAGCAGCAGTTCCAGGGCGGCGATCTCGGTGGGGCTGGCGTTGGGGGCTGCTGCCTGGGCGCCGACGGTGCCAATGGCTGGGTTCTCGGGGGTGATCTGCAGGGGTTTGGTCTGCACCAGCTCGATGCCGAGACCTGCTGCGTTCTCCGGGGTGACGGTCAGGGGCTTGGTGCTCACCAGGTCGATGCCCAGGCCCGCTGCGTTCTCAGGGGTGACGGTCAGGGGCTTGGTGCTCACCAGGTCGATGCCCAGGCCCGCTGCGTTCTCAGGGGTGACCAGCAGAGGCTTGGTCTGTGCCTGCACCATCAGGGCCAGCGTGGTACTGGGGGTGTGGTCGGTGGGGGCGAAGAGGGAGGTGCTGGCCAGGGCGTGGTCAGCCTGGGGGTACTGAGGATCGGGCTGGGCGTAGCCGCCTGGGCCGCTGTCGGTGAAGGCGCCAGCGTTGTCCTGGGGTTGGTCTGTGTAGCTGTTGAATGCGCTGCCAGGGGCGGGCTGGCTGGCCAGGTCGCCAGGGGCGGGAGCGTAGGTGGAGGCTGAGGGGGCGACTTGCATGGCGCGCGACTGTGCCTACAGGCATCAGCGCGCGAAACTGGGAAGGCTCCTAGCTAGGAATGACCCCTATAGGGGATGAGTCGGCGTGTGCTGATGGCGAAATTCGGCCCCATGGCATATGTGCCAAGCGCAAACAGCTATTAAATAAGGAGCATCTGTGCAGCCAGAGTGAAGGAAGGGGTTGCACAGGTTACGGATTTTTACGCGCGTTGGAGGCAGTGGGCGCGGTGCAGATGGAGCCCGTCAGCAATTTAGTGGCGGAGGCGTGGCCTGACAAACAGGCGTATACCTGCCAAGCAAGATAAAGCCGACGGCAGGCGGCACACCGGCTCAAATGCCCTGGGTTGTGATTGCTGTGCGCTCGCGCAATGCAGACAGTATGTGCCGCGCTGCCTCAGCGGCGCTGCTGCGCGCAGTGTCCACCACGAGCCGCTCCTGACCCCAGTGCGCGTAATCGTGCTGCAACACGGCCTGCCAAGTCGGCACCAGCAGCCCTGGGACTTCCATGGCCCGCGTTTCCACCCGCCGCTGGTGCTCTGCGGCATTCGAGCAAATCACTTCCACCTCCAGCAGGGGCACCCGCGTATCACGCGCCACGGTACGCCAGGCTTCGCGCGTCACCGGCAGCGGGTTGACGCAGTCCGCGAGCACCGGCATGCCCAGCGCAAGCTGGGTGCGCGCCAACGCATAGGCCACCCGGTAGCCCGCCGCGCCCACCTCTCCTGCCATCAGCACGCCGGAATCCCGCAGCGCCTGCTCAATGGTGTCGATACGCAGGTACACCGCAGGCCAATGCGCCAGCAGCGCGTGGGCGACCGTGCTCTTGCCCACGCCGGGCAGCCCGCCCAGCACCACAAGGATCGGGGCGGGAGCAAGGGTGGGAGCAGGGGCAATGGCTGCGCTCAATCCACCACCGTCAACTTGGCCACGCTGAGCGCCAGCCACTTGGTGCCGTGGCGCGGGAAGTTGACCTGCGCACGCGCGTCGTCGCCCGTGCCCTCGATGGCCAGCACCTTGCCTTCGCCGAACTTGGTGTGGAACACGTTGATGCCTGCGCGCAGGCCGTGGGACGGCGCGGTCTTCTGCACCGGGACGGGTGGGCTGGCAAAGGTCTCGGATTTAAAGCCAAATTGACCTCTAGCGCTTGATGGATATACGCCACCAGCTCCTGAATTAGGAGCATACGATCCAAACCCTTGCTGCTTGGGCGTAATCCACTTGAGCGCGGCCTCAGGCAGCTCGTCAAAAAAGCGGCTCTTGATGTTGTAGCGCGTCTGCCCATGCAGCATGCGCGTCTGCGAATGGCTCAGGTACAGGCGCTTGCGGGCACGGGTGATAGCCACGTACATCAGGCGGCGTTCTTCCTCCAGGCCGTCGCGGTCGCTGGCGGAGTTCTCGTGCGGGAACAGGCCCTCTTCCATGCCACCGATGAACACGCCGTCAAACTCCAGGCCCTTGCTGGCGTGCACGGTCATCAGTTGCACCGCGTCTTGCCCGGCCTGGGCCTGGTTGTCGCCCGCTTCGAGCGCGGCGTGGGTCAGGAAGGCGGCCAGGGGCGAGAGGGTTTCGCCGGTGTCGGCGTCCACGATGCCCGGCACGGCGGGCTTCAGGGGTTCGTCCAGCACCGGTGCGTTGGGGTCCAGCCCCTGGCTGACAGCGCTTTGCGTGAGCGGCGTGCCATGCTCGTCCAGTGGCAGGGCCACGGCGTCGCGGCCAAATCCTTCCTGCGTGACAAAACTCTCGGCAGCGTTGACCAGTTCCTGCAAGTTCTCGATGCGGTCGGCACCTTCCTTCTCCGTGCGGAAGTGCTCCACCAAGCCCGTGGATTCGAGCATCTGCTCGATGATGCCGCGCAGGTTCAGGCCTTGGGTCTGCTCGCGCAGCACATCGACCATGGCGACGAACGCGCCCAGGTTGGCGCCCGCCTTGCCGGGCACGGCGCTCACCGCGTCGTGCAGCGAGCAACCTGCGGCGCGGGCCGCGTCCTGCAGCACTTCGATGCTGCGCGCGCCAATGCCACGCGGCGGAAAGTTGACGACGCGCGTGAAGCTGGTGTCATCGTGTGGGTTCTCCAGCAGGCGCAGGTAGGCCAGCGCATGCTTGATTTCGGCGCGCTCGAAGAAGCGCAGACCGCCGTACACGCGGTAGGGCACGCTGGCATTGAACAGTGCCGATTCGATCACCCGGCTTTGCGCATTGCTGCGGTATAGCACGGCGATTTCCTTGCGCTCAAAGCCGTCGTTGCGCACGAGTTGCTTGATCTCATCGACCATCCACTGCGCCTCCGCCAGGTCGGAGCTGGCTTCGTACACGCGCACGGGCTCGCCCGCACCCTGTGTGGTGCGCAGGTTCTTGCCCAGGCGGCGGCTGTTGTGGCTGATGAGGGCGTTGGCCGAATCAAGAATGTTGCTGTAGCTGCGGTAGTTCTGCTCCAGCTTGATCTGGCGCTGCACATCAAACTCGCGCACAAAGTCGGTCATGTTGCCCACGCGCGCACCGCGAAAGGCGTAGATGCTCTGGTCGTCGTCGCCCACGGCAATCACGCTGCCGCGCGCTTCAAAGCGCCCGCCCACCTCGTTGCCCGCCAGCTGCTTGAGCCAGGCGTACTGCAGCTTGTTCGTGTCCTGAAACTCGTCCACCAGGATGTGCTGAAACCGGCGCTGGTAGTGCTCGCGGATCGGGTCGTTGTCGCGCAGCAGCTCGTAGCTGCGCAGCATCAGCTCGCCAAAGTCCACCACGCCTTCGCGCTGGCATTGCTCTTCGTACAGCTGGTAGATCTCGACCTTCTTGCGCGAGTCGCTGTCGTGCGCCTCCACGTTGGCGGGGCGCAGGCCTTCTTCCTTGCAATTGGCAATGAAATACGCCAGCTGTTTGGGCGGAAAACGCTCGTCGTCCACGTTGTGCTGCTTGCACAGGCGCTTGATGGCCGAGAGCTGGTCTTGCGTGTCCAGAATTTGAAAGGACTGCGACAGGCCCGCCGCCTTGTGGTGCGCGCGCAAAAGGCGATTGCACAGGCCGTGGAAGGTGCCGATCCACATGCCACGCACGTTCACTGGCAGCATGGCGGACAAACGCGCCACCATCTCCTTGGCGGCCTTGTTCGTGAAAGTGACAGCCAGAATGCCACCGGGCGTGGCATAGCCGTTTTGCAGCAGCCAGGCAATGCGGGTGGTGAGCACACGCGTCTTGCCCGAGCCTGCGCCCGCCAGTATCAGTGCGTGGCCTGCGGGCAGCGTGACGGCCGCCAGTTGCTCGTCGTTCAGATTGGCCAGGAGGGGCGATGCAGCCGAGGCCGCAGCAGCGTGTGGGGGCACCAGGGCTTCGGGTGCACCCGGGAACGGGTCTTGTGGGAACATGCGGCCATTGTAGAAAGCGCCCCGGCACCCTCCCCCGCCCGACCATGAAAAACATTGCCCGCACCCTGGCCAGCGTCCTGGTCCTCACTTACACAGCCTCAGCGCTGGCCCAGGCCAGCTGCAGCAGTGACGGCTTCCCACAGCCCGTGGCCATTTTCGAGCGCTTCATCAGTGCCGACTGCGAAGTCTGCTGGAGCGATGCGGCCACCCCCGCGCCCTCTGCCACGGCGGGCGTGGCGGTGCTGGACTGGATCGTGCCGGGCAAGGCCGGTGACGAAGCGCCCTTGTCGGCCGCCGCCACCAACGACGCCCTGGCCCGCCTGCAGACCCTGGGCCGCAAGCCCCCTGTCACCACCGATGTCCACACTGCGGCCATCGAGGCCGCCACGCCCGCCCGCCTGCGCGTGGCCCACGGCATGCCGTTTAACGACTACCTGGGCGCGGCCATCGCGTTCACGCCCGTGCAGCGCAACGTCGCAACGCCCGGAGCCATGGACTTTTACCTGCTGCTTGTCGAATCCGTGCCTGCAGGCACCGAAGGCACGAAAGTGGCGCGAAATATGGTTCGAAACATGCTCCACGGCACGTGGGAAAAGCGCGACAAGCTATCAAAAAAAGAGCAAATGAAATGGATGGAAACCCGGTCCATTCGCATCCCGGAAGGCGCAGAGGCCGAGCGGCTGCGCATGGTGGGCTGGGTGCAGGACGCCCAGGGCAGCGTCCTGGCGGCTGCGCAGTCCACCTGCCGATGACATCGGTGATACCGGTCATACCCGCACGGTTATAGGGTCTGCCAGGCAGGCGGGTAGAATCAATCACCGGGCCCAAGTTTCTTGACGCCCGGTTTTTTGTGCCCGCGCAATCTGCGGGGTTCGGAGCTGGCCACCACGCCAGTGCCCACAAAGCCGGTCCCAAGCCAAGCGCCCACGCCCGCGAAATCCTTCGCAGGCGACCTTTTCAAAGGAGCTTGGAATCTCATGGAAATCTTCGACTACGACAACGTTTTGCTGCTACCCCGCAAATGCCGCGTGGAAAGCCGCTCGGAATGCGACGCCAGCGTGGAGCTGGGCGGCCGCTCGTTCCGCATCCCCGTGGTACCCGCCAACATGAAAACGGTGGTGGACGAAAAGATCTGTACCTGGATGGCCCAGAACGGCTACTTCTACGTCATGCACCGGTTTGACCTGGACAACATTCAGTTCGTCAAGGACATGCACGCCAAGGGCTGCTACGCCTCGATCTCACTGGGCGTCAAACAACCCGACTACGACACCGTGGACCAGTTGGTGGCACTGGGCCTCACGCCCGAATACATCACCATCGACATCGCCCATGGGCATGCCGACAGCGTGAAGAACATGATTGGCTACCTCAAGCAGCACCTGCCCAAGGCGTTTGTGATTGCGGGCAACGTGGCCACGCCTGAAGCCATCATCGACCTGGAAAACTGGGGCGCCGACGCCACCAAGGTAGGCGTAGGCCCGGGCAAGGTGTGCATCACCAAGCTCAAGACCGGCTTTGGCACGGGCGGCTGGCAGTTGTCGGCCCTCAAGTGGTGTGCCCGCGTGGCCACCAAGCCCATCATTGCCGACGGCGGCATCCGCAGCCATGGCGACATCGCCAAGAGCATCCGTTTTGGCGCCAGCATGGTGATGATCGGCTCGCTGTTCGCTGGCCATGAAGAATCCCCCGGCAAGACGGTGGAAGTGGACGGCGCGCTGTTCAAGGAGTACTACGGCTCGGCCAGCGACTTCAACAAGGGCGAGTACAAGCACGTGGAAGGCAAGCGCATCCTGGAGCCTATCAAGGGCAAGCTGGCCGAGACGCTGATCGAGATGGAGCAGGATGTGCAAAGCTCCATCAGCTACGCCGGCGGCACCAAGCTGATGGACGTGCGCAAGGTCAACTATGTGATCCTGGGCGGCGACAACGCGGGTGAGCACCTGCTGATGTAAACCAGCACCCGGGCCGAGGTCAACGCGAGGTCAGGCCCGCAGCAGGTTTTGCGCCATGTGGTGCAGGTCATGCCCCGGCTGGGCCAGGGCATCGACGATGCTGAAGTGGTGCAGTCCGGGTAATGCCACGCTACGGGGCACGAAGTGGCTGCCCCAGGCGTTCTGCATCAACTGGTTCTGCCGTAGGAACTCGGTGCTTTCATCCGCCCCTACGGCGCAATAGAGCGTACCGATGGCGGGCTCCAGCAGGCGCGCCGGGCTGTACTGCAGCACTTGCTGCTCCGTCAGGTTCAACACCGTCTGGTACATGGGGGTGTGCATGATGGGCTCCAGATCGTGGACCCCGGAGATCGACAGCGCATTGCGCACCAGCCCATCCGGCAGACCGTCACCGATCAGCGGCCACACACTGGTGAGCAGCAGGGCCGCCAGGTGGCCGCCCGCCGAATGCCCGGCCACGGTAATCCGCTTCGGGTCGCCCCCATGGGCGGCAACGTGGTGCCACACCCAACCCAGTGCTTTCTCCATTTGCCGCACGATGTGCGGGATGGTCACCGGCGCCTCGGGGGTGCCTGGGCACAACGCGTAGTTCACCACCACCACACAAAACCCGGCCTGGGTAAAAGGCGGCGCAATGAACGAGTGATCGGATTTGTCGAGCGACCGCCAGTAGCCGCCATGGATGAACACCAGCACAGGCACCGGCCCGCCCGTGGTACGTGCAGACGGAAACACGTCCAGGGTTTCCCCTGCACCGCTGCCATAGGCCACATCCAGCACACACGGGACGTTGGCCCGCACCTGCGCAGAATCCCGTGCCCAGCGCTGCAGGTAGTCCATGTGGTCGGGCACCAGAGCACGGTTGTTGTACATGCGCTCCAGCCAGGCGGGGTCATGCAGGGGCAAGGTCATGGGTAGGGTCTCCTGGGGCTGTGCGGCATCATCATTCCAATCTAGCCATGCTGCAAGCTCCGTGACAGGGTGATGCACCAAAAAGGCACATGATGCACACAGAGACAACGATCCCGGATGAATGACGCCATGACCACCACCCCGCTTCGCATTGCAGTCCTGGGCATTGGCATGATGGGCCGCCCCATCGCACGCCGCCTCAAGGAAGCCGGCCATCAGGTCCAGGTGTGGAACCGTACCCGAGCCAAGGCGGAGCCCCTGGCAGCGTTTGGCATCACCGTCCATGCCTCGCCCACCGAAGCGGTCCAGAACGCCGATGTGGTGATCAGCCTGCTGGAAAACGGCCCTGTCGTAGGACACGTCCTGTTCGAATCCGGAACGGCCAAGGCGATGCGCAAAGGCGCCCTCTTCATCGACATGGCCTCCATCCAGCCCCGCGAAGCACGGGACCACGCCGCCCGCCTGGGCGAGATGGGCCTGGCCCACCTGGATGCACCTGTATCAGGTGGGACGGTGGGAGCAGAAAACGGCACGCTCGCCATCCTGGTGGGCGGGCGCCCTGAAGACTTTGCGCAGGCCCAGCCCGTGTTCGCCGCCTGCGGCCGCGCCACCCATGTGGGCCCGCACGGCGCGGGCCAGCTCACCAAGTTGGCCAACCAGATGATCGTGGGCATCACCATCGGCGCGGTGGCCGAGGCATTGCTGTTTGCAGCCAAGGGCGGCGCAGACATGGCCAAGGTGCGCGAAGCCATTCAGGGAGGTTTTGCAGACAGCCGCATCCTGCAACTGCATGGCCAGCGCATGGTGGAGCGTGACTTTGCCCCACGCGGCCGCATGGCCGTGCAGCTCAAGGACATGCGCAACGCCCTGGCGACGGCCGGCGAGATCGGCTTCGACGCGCCCATCACAGCCCTGTTCGAGACCCTCTATGCAGAAGGCGTAGATCATGGCCTGGGCGAACTGGACCACAGTGGCCTGTTTGTCGAACTCGCCAGCCGCAATGCCATGCAATAATTTTCTGGGTTGCTTGCCAAGCCACAAAAAACTAGTGCATAATTCGAGGCTCTGCAGCAATGCAGAAAGATTTATAAAAAGTTTGGGTTCTTAGCTCAGTTGGTAGAGCAGCGGACTCTTAATCCGTAGGTCGAGTGTTCGAGTCACTCAGGACCCACCAAACAAAAGCCGCAAGGCGCACAAAGCCGGTGCTACTTCAACGTAGCGTCGGCTTTTTTGTTTTTCTGGCTACGACAGAGGCGCAACACACCCCTTCCTCGGCTGGCTCCGTTCTCAGCAGCATCTTCAGGTTACAAAATAACCTCATCTTGCTCGCACATATGCGCTGTGCACCATACGCTATCCAGAAGAACCCGTTCCCGTTGGTATTGCGACACGAGGATTTTCATGACTCCAATACTCCTGAGGCGGACAGCACTTCTCACAGGACTGAGCCTGCTCGCGCCCGCCACGCTGTCACGCGCACAAGGGCAGGAGCGAGCAGTGGCAGGCTTGGCGCGCGGCGGCCAATGGCCTGCCTGGGATACCTTCAAGTCCCAATTCACCAGCGAGGAAGGCCGGGTGATCTCGGACGACGGGGAGGGAGGGCGCACCTACTCGGAAGGCCAAGCTTACGGACTTTTCTTTGCCCTGGTCGCCAATGACCGCAAGGGTTTCGACACCCTCCTGCGCTGGACCGAGAACAACCTGAGCGGCGGAGACCTGGGCGCACGCCTGCCCGCGTGGCTGTGGGGCCGTCGGCCGGACGGAACCTGGGGCGTTATTGACAGCAATGCGGCCTCCGACGCCGACATCTGGATTGCCTATGTCTTGGGCGAGGCGGCACGCCTGTGGAACGCCCCGCAATATCGCGCCTTGGGGGCTCGTCTGGCCGCCCGCATCATCGCAGAGGAGACCGCAGACCTCCCTGGCCTGGGGCCGAGTCTGCTCCCCGGGCCAAGCGGCTTTGTGGAGCCCGAAGGCCGATGGAAGCTCAACCCAAGCTATATGCCGTTGCAGGTCATGCAACGGCTGGCCACGCTCTACCCCCTCCCTGCCTGGAGGCAGCTCACTCAAAGTTCTGAAAAAATCATCATGGGAGCCTCCCCCAAAGGCTACACCCCTGACTGGACTTTGTACGACGCACGGCAAGGCTTTCTCATTGACGAAAAAGGCAAGGAAAAAGGCCAGGGCGCCTACAACGCGATTCGCGTCTACCTGTGGGCAGGCATGCTGCACCCTGCCGCACCTGGCCGCAAGCCCTTGCTTTCTGCATTGGCCCCCATGGCGAGATACGTGCGCGAACAGGGGTACCCACCTGAATCGATTGATGTACTGACAGGACAGGGCTCAGGCCCCGGTCCGGCAGGCTTTACGGCAGCGATGCTGCCCTTTTTGCAGGCGCAAGGCGATAGTGCTGCATTGAAAGCGCAGCTCAGCCGCCTCATCGCAAATCCCGTGCGATCCACGGCGTACTATGAACAGACTCTGGCCCTGTTCGGACTGGGCTGGATGGAGGGGAGGTACCGGTTTTCATCCGGGGGTCAACTCCTGCCGCAGAAAACCAAGCCCTGATAGCGGCTCTTGCCGCAACGGCCGTCATCGGCCCTGCCCGAGCCCCCCCCTGCCCGATGTTCTACCCGTTGCCCACCCGATGAATCCCAACGCCCACACACTTTGGCGCGCGCCCCAATGGACCCTCGCCGCCCTCCTCGCCGTACTGGGCATGCTGGGGCCTTTCTCGATTGACACCTACATACCTGCCTTCACAGGCATTGCCAGTGCTCTGGGCGCCACCCCGGTGGAGATGCAACAGACCCTTTCGGCCTATCTCTTTGGTTTTGCGTTCATGAACCTCTTCCATGGAGCACTCGCAGACAGCTTTGGCCGGCGACCGGTTGTCCTGTGCGGGATTGCCATGTTCACGCTGGCCTCGGCTGGATGCGCGCTGTCACAAAGCATCGGCCAGCTCATAGCGTTCAGGGCATTGCAGGGCTTGTCTACGGGCGCAGGCATTGTGGTGTCGCGTGCGGTCATCCGCGACATGTTTCCCCCAGCGCGCGCGCAGCAGGTGATGAGCCAAGTGACGATCTACTTTGGCATAGCCCCAGCCATCGCTCCCATCGTGGGCGGCTGGCTCTTTGTACATGCAGGCTGGCACAGCATCTTCTGGTTTCTGACCTGTGTGGGCGTGGTGCTCTGGGTCGCAAACTTCAGGCTCCTGCCCGAAACATTGCAGGCCGAGCATCGCCAGCCGTTCAATGTGCCCCATCTGATGCGGGGGTACTGGCAGCTGGGGTCAAGCCCTCGATTTGTGCTGCTGGCGCTCGCAAGCGGCGTTCCTTTCAATGGGATGTTCCTGTACGTACTGGCAGCACCTGCCTTTCTGGGCGAACACCTTGCACTAGCCCCCACGCAGTTCTTCTGGTTCTTTCTACTGACCATTTCCGGCATCATGGGCGGCGCGTGGCTGAGCGGGCGTCTGGCCGGCAAGATCGCTCCAAAACGACAGATACGGCACGGCTTTGTGATCATGTTCACCGTAGCCGTCTTCAACCTGGGAGCTAATCTGCTCTTTCCCGTGCACGCAGCCTGGTCGCTGCTGCCGATTGCAGTCTTTGCGTTTGGCTGGGCACTGATGGTGCCGGTAGTGACCCTGCTGGTGCTGGACCTTCACCCCGAGCGCCGCGGCATGGCCTCGTCCATGCAAGCGTTTGTCGGCTCTACTGCGAACGGCATTGTGGCGGGCATCCTGGTCCCTTTGGTGATGCACTCAACGGTTTTGCTGGCCTTCGCATCGCTGCTCATGATGTGCGTGGGCATGATGGCTTGGATCTATCTGCACCATCGCTGGCCCGATATTGGCAGGACTGCAACGCCAGGTTGAGCCCCTGGCGTTTGTGAATTGCCCTGCGTGCTGCAACGATGAGACCTCACTCTACGCCCCGCCAAGTCAGTGCGCACCAGCGAGAGTGGGATTCCAGGCGCCCGAGTACAACGCCCAGCCTAACTGGAAGCTTGGCAAGTTTGTCGATGTCGAAGCGTTCAAGGCGGTAGAGGCACAGTAGGCACCCTGGTGAAGCCTCTGAAAGCCGCTATTACCACCAGGCACTGGGGCCATCGATGCCTCGGAGCGCAACTTTCTAGCCAGGGCGCCAACCGAGCGGCTCCACCGCTACGCAGTTCACGCCGGCTGAGTTCTGAAGTGCACCCCACGGCACCTGACGCCAAGCTTCCGTGCAACCCGGAGGGGGTCCTATGACAGTTGCCGCCGGTCCACCCCTTTTTCCTGGTAGTACCGGATTTTTTCGGCATACATGGCCTGGTCGGCGCGATGGATGGCCGCTTCGACCATGTCGCCCGAACGGCACGAAGCGACGCCCATGGCCAGGCTGATCGGCTGGCCCGGATAGAACTGGTTGTTCAAGTCCAACATGGAGAGAATGCGCTCTTGCAACGCAAAGGCGCTGCGCTCGTCCATGCCGGGCAGCAACACCGTGAATTCGTCTCCGCCAATGCGCGCGGCGCAGGCTGGCGGGTCCACCGCCTTGGCCAGTACTTCGCCCACCCTGCGCAGCATGGAATCGCCCGCAGCATGGCCCTGCTCATCGTTCACAACCTTGAGCCCGTTCAGATCAATCGCAATGATGGACAGAGGCCACGGCCCCTTGCGGGTGACACGATTGAGTTCTTCCGCATAGAAGGCCCGGTTGCGCAGCTGCGTCAGGACGTCATGCTTGCCAAGGTACTCCAGGTAGGCTTCGGCTTTTTTGCGCGCCGTGATGTCCACCAGCGACAGCAGCACCAGCCCCCAGTCCGCAAGATGGTCTGCCAACACGGAAAACTGCATGTGGATATGCACCGCATCCCCCGACAGCGCGTAGTTGACCACTTCGCGCTGCTGAAAGGTCTTGCCCTCCCACAGGTCCAGCAACTGGTCCGCGAAGGACTCATGCATCTCACCCCTAAACACCCGCCCGATGTTGTTCAGAAGCATCTCCTTGCTGGACGCACCGAACATGCGCAACGTCTGCTGGTTGACATCGATCACGCGAATCTCCTGCATGCAGCGCGTGACGAATTCAGGGTGCACCGTGATGAAGGTCTTGAAATCGTCAATGCCCTGCGCGCGAACACCGTCGAGCAGGCTTTTCACGGCACTGAAATCCTCGACCCACAACGAGACCGGGGAGTGCTCGAACAAATCCCGTGCATATTGTTCGCTGCGCCGAAGTTGGCTGGCACTCCGCACTTGGGCCGTGATGTCTTCCAGCGAAAGCAGAACGCGGCTCCAGTCCGCTTCATACCCTGGAAGGATGCGTGCGCGAATCTGAACGTCAAGACGCCGGCCATCCAGCGCATAGTTGACCGTCTGGTTCGAAAACTCCAGCTGCCCGGACCACAGTGCCGCCAGCTCATGGAAGACCGCATCGTGCATGTCATCCCTGAAGACCTGGTCCAGATTCGCTTCAAGCACCTGTTGGTTCTCGGCCGCAAACAGCTCCAGCGTGCGGCGATTGACTTTCAACACCTTGAGGGCAGCGCTGCATTGCCGCACCCTTGCGGAGTCCTGAGCAAGGTGGGCACGAAGATCGGAAACACCCGCAGCGCGCCAGCGATCAAAAAGTTGCTTCAGGGCGCTGTAGTCCTCCAGCCAGAGAGACACAGGCGCCAGTTCGAACATGTGTTCGAAGTCTGCCTCGGAAGATAACGAAGACGACACTGCAGATTCCTCCCTGGGCAATTATTGTCGAGCTACTCTGCGTATTCTTGGTCCAGGGTCCCCACAACAACAAAAAAGGCCAGCACCTTGCGGTACCGGCCTTTGCAACAGGGGTGGCGCTAGCGCCACAGACCTGTCAGCGATCAGCGCGCGGGGCGCGCAGGGCGCTTGCGGGCATCGTGTGCCACGAACGGCTTGCCGCCACCACCAGCTGGCTTGGCAAACGCTGGCTTGCGGGGAGCGAAATCACCACGCGGTGCACCTGCATCACCACGGGGCGCAAAGTTGCCACGGCCTGCGTCACCAAAACCAGGTTTGCGGCCATAGCCTTCACCATCACGACGCGGCGCAAAACTACGGTCACCACCACGCTCATCACGACCCGCAAAACCGCCAGCGCCTTCACCACGTGCAGGAGCACCACGGTTGTCACGGCCAGCGAAACCACCGCCAAAGCCACCACCGAAACCACCACGGTCATTGCCACCACGTGCAGGACCACCGAAGCGGCCACGCGACTGGTTGTCACGGTTGTCGTACGAACGGCCCGGGGCGCCACGGCCACCACCAAAATCGCCACCGCGAGGTGCCTGCGGCGCGCGCTGCGAGGGCTCCATGCCGGGAATCACTTCGGCCTTGAACTGCTGGCGGCTGTACGACTCAATGTCGTAGATCTTGCGGCGATCGCGGAACTCGGCAAACGTGATGGCCAGGCCATCGCGACCCGCACGGCCAGTACGGCCAATGCGGTGGGTGTAGTCCTCGGCCTTCATGGGCAGGCCGAAGTTGAACACATGGGTGATCGTGGGCACATCGATACCACGTGCTGCCACGTCGGTAGCCACCAGAATCTGCACCTGGCCAGCGCGCAATGCCATCAAACGGCGATTGCGCAAACCCTGGCTCAGGGCACCGTGCAATGCAACGGCCGAAAAGCCTTCTTGCTGCAGGTCGTTGGCCAGGCCATCGCACTCCACCTGGGTGCTGGCAAAAACGATGGCTTGGTTGATCGTGGTGTCACGCAGCCAGTGGTCCAGCATCTTGCGCTTGTGCTGGGCGTTGTCGGCCCAGTACAGCATTTGCTTGATGTTGGCATGCTTCTCTTGCGGAGAGTCAATGGTGACCTTCTGCACAGACGAACCTCCGTCGTGCATCACGCGCATGGCCAACTGCTGGATGCGGGGCGCGAAGGTGGCGCTGAACATCATGGTCTGCTTGCGCTGGGCGGTCAGCTGGTTCAGTTCGGCCAGGTCGTCCGAGAAACCCAGGTCGAGCATGCGGTCGGCTTCGTCAACGACCAGGAACTGCACCTTGTCGAGCTTGATCTGCATCGAGCGCTGCAGGTCCAGCAAACGGCCAGGGGTGGCCACCACCAGGTCGGCGTTTTGCAGCTTGGCGATCTGCAATTGATAAGGCATGCCACCCACCACGTTAGCGACACGCAGGCCACGGCAGTGCTTGACCAGGTCGATAGCATCGTGCGCGACTTGCTGCGCCAGTTCACGCGTGGGGCACAGAATCAGAGCACCAGGGGTGGCGGCCTTGAAATTGCGCGAGCTGGTGGGGTCCTTGCGCTTGGCGCGCTTGGGGGCAGGTTCACCACGGGCGGCAGCTTCGGCCACAGCGCGCTCGAAAGCAGCGCGTTCTTCGGCTTCGGCAGCAGCCTGCTGGTTGATCAGCGTGTGCAGCACGGGCAGCAGGAAGGCGGCAGTCTTGCCGCTGCCGGTCTGGCTGGAAACCATCAAGTCGATGAACTTGGTGGAGTCGTTGCCACCGCCCATTGCCAAGGGAATGGCCTTGAGCTGCACGCTGGTGGGCTGGGTGTAGCCCAGGTCAGCTACGGCTTGCACGAGTTCAGGGGCCAGGCCCAGTTCGATAAAGCCGTTGGGTTCAGCGGTCACGGCAACGTCGGCCTCGGTGGCAGCTGCTACCACGGCGTCCAGAGGGGAAGACTGCACGGAAATGTCGGCAGCAAAGGAAGTGTCGGCAGGCGCGAATTCGCCCTGCACCAAAGAGGTGTCGGTCATGATTTTTCTCTCACGAAGACGATCGCAAGCGTAGCCTGCGAGTGGCTTCGTCAATGGTTAAAAAACATCAACCATCAAACGAAACCTGCATTGCTCTGGGCGGATGCTGGTGGGCGTTGTTCGCTAGTCCTGCACTGCGTTGAAAACAGTCGGCTGGCAAGCCCGGTGTGTGAGGGGAGATGCACAATCTGCGAGGAATGGATTCCTGCGCAGCCGCTGATTATGGCATGGATAGGTATTTTCCCGCAAGCCCCTCTCAGTTCTTGCGATACAAACCCACAAGGTCTTCAGCCGCCCTCCCCGGAATCCGTCACACCGAAAGCAGGTGCTTGCGGTAGTGCGCCAGTTCGTCAATGGACTCATGCACGTCTGCCAGGGCCGTGTGCTTCTGCGCCTTCTTGAAGCTGGTGTAGGCCTCGGGCTTCCAGCGCTTGGCCAATTCCTTAAGGGTGCTCACGTCCACGTTGCGGTAATGGAAGAATCGCTCCAGCTTCGGCATATAGCGCACCAGAAAGCGCCGGTCCTGGCCGATGCTGTTGCCGCACATAGGCGCAGTCCCTTTGGGAACGTACTTGCTCAGGAAGGCAATGATCTGCTGCTCTGCCTCCTCCTCCGTCACGGTCGAGACCTTCACCTTGTCGATGAGGCCGCTGCGACCGTGGGTGCCCTTGTTCCAGGCATCCATCTTGCCCAGCAGTTCATCGGACTGGTGGATCGCAAAAACTGGCCCCTCGATGCGCGGCTCCAGGCTCGGTCCCGTCACGATGACGGCGATTTCCAGCAGGCGGTCGGTATCGGGCTCCAGGCCTGTCATTTCGCAATCGAGCCAGACCAGGTTCTGGTCGGATTTGGCAAGTGCGTGAGGGGTGGGGTTGTTGGCTTCTGACATGGCGCGCATTGTCGCCGATGGCCTAAACTCGCCGCTCATGCCCACTTCCAACGCCTTCTCTCCCGCCATGGCGCTGACGCTTGCGTTTGCCGCAGCTCTCACCCTGGGCCTTGTGCTCAAGTTCTGGCTGGCTACGCGCCAGATCCGGCATGTGGCGCGACACCGCAGCGACGTTCCCGCACCATTTGCCGAACGCATCGCGCTGGCGGCGCACCAGAAGGCCGCGGATTACACGATCACCAAGGCGCGCCTGGGCTTGCTGGAAATGGCACTGGGTGCGGCCGTGCTGCTGGGCTGGACACTGCTGGGTGGACTGGATGTGCTGAATCAGGCCCTGCTCAGCGCCCTGGGCGGCGGGATGTGGCAGCAGTTGGCGCTGCTGACCGCCTTCGCCGCCATCAGCGGCCTGATCGACCTGCCGCTGTCGCTGTACCAGACCTTCGTCGTGGAAGAGCGCTTTGGTTTCAACAAGATGACCTGGCGCCTGTGGCTTGCCGATGCGCTCAAGGGCCTGCTGGTCGGCGCACTCATCGGCCTGCCCATCGCCGCGCTGATCCTGTGGATCATGGGGGCAACCGGCCCGCTGTGGTGGCTGTGGGCCTGGTGCTTCTGGATGGGTTTCAATCTGCTGCTGATGGTGGTGTATCCCACCTTCATCGCCCCGCTGTTCAACAAGTTCCAGCCCCTCGAAGACGAATCGCTCAAGGCCCGCGTCACTGCCCTCATGCAGCGCTGCGGCTTCTCAGCCAAAGGGCTGTTCGTGATGGACGGCAGCCGCCGCAGCGCGCATGCCAACGCCTACTTCACGGGCTTTGGCGCAGCAAAGCGCGTGGTGTTTTACGACACCCTCTTGCGCCAGCTGGCCCCGGGCGAGGTCGAGGCGGTGCTGGCCCATGAGCTGGGGCATTTCAAGCACCGCCACATCATCCAGCGTATCGTGACCATGTTCGCATTGAGCCTGGCAGGCTTTGCACTGCTGGGCTGGCTCTCCAACCAGGTGTGGTTCTACACCGGCCTGGGCGTGCGGCCGAGTATCTCGCTGGACCCCACCCTGGCCGCAGCCCCCAATGACGCATTGGCCCTGCTGCTTTTCATGCTTGTGGTGCCAGTCTTCACGTTTTTCATCTCGCCGCTGTTCTCGCAACTTTCGCGCCGCCACGAATTCCAGGCAGACGCCTACGCCGTCGCCCAGGCCAGCGGCGCCGACCTGTCCTCCGCCCTGCTCAAGCTCTACGAAGATAATGCCTCCACGCTCACACCCGACCCGGTGTACGTGAAGTTCTACTACTCGCACCCACCCGCCACCGAGCGGCTGGCGCGCATGCACAACCCCTCCCATCCATGACTACCATGTTGAAGAAAAAAGACTGGTCAATGCTTACCCGTCGTGCGTTGACAGCTACCGAAGTTGTAGCAAACCTGGCCAAACTCGAAGGCTGGAGCCTGACGGGCGATGGCGCTGACGTCGCCATTGAGAAGACCTACCATTTCGCCAACTACTACGAGACCATCTCGTTCGTGAACGCCTTGGCCTTCATTGCCAATGCCCAGGATCACCACCCCGATCTGTCGGTGCACTACAGCCGCTGCGTGGTGCGCCTGAACACGCACGACGTGCATGGCATTTCATCCACGGATTTCGAGTGCGCAACGCAGTTCGATGCCCTGGTGGCCTGACCCCATGACCTTGCGCACCACAGGCTCCCATGGCTGAACGCAGCGCGCTCATGGACGGCACCGTGGTCGCCAGCCATGGGCGCCACTGCATGGTGGAGACGCCCGACGGCGAACGCCGCATCTGCCACCCACGCGGCAAAAAGAGTCAGGCAGTGGTGGGCGACCATGTGCTGTGGCAGGCGCCCCCGCCCGGCCAGGGCGAAGAGGGCACCATCGAAAAGGTCAAGGAACGGCGCAACCTCTTTTACCGACAGGACGAGATCCGCACCAAGTCGTTTGCCGCCAACCTCGACCAGGTGCTCATCCTGATCGCGGCAGAGCCGGTGTTTTCGGAAAGCCAGCTAGCCCGCGCCCTGATTGCCGCCGAGGCCGAGGGCATCAAGCCCATCATTGCACTCAACAAGAGCGATCTGGTCGAACCTTTCGCCCGCGCCTGGGAGCGCTTGCTGCCCTACCGGCACATGGGCGCCAGCAAGCACTATGGCGTGCTGCCGCTGTCGCTGGCGCTCTCCAGCGACGTGGACCGCGCGCTGCTGATGGAACATCTGCAGGGCAAGACCACGCTGGTGCTGGGGCCCTCAGGGTCCGGCAAGAGCACCCTCATCAATCTGCTGGTGCCAGGCGCTTCCGTGCTCACCGGTGAAATCTCGCAGGCGCTGAACTCGGGCAAACACACCACCACCAGCACGCACTGGTACTGGATGGACAAGGCCCGTACCACCGCGCTCATCGATTCACCAGGCTTCCAGGAGTTTGGGCTGCACCACATTGCCCCCATGCAACTGGCAGCCTGCATGCCCGACATTGCAGCACATGCGACAGCCTGCAAGTTCTACAACTGCACACACCTGCACGAGCCGGGATGTGGCGTGCTGGATGCAGTCAAACTGGGCCCCAGCGCAGGCGGTATAAGCGCAACACGCTATAAAATTTATAGCGATCTATTTGAAGAACTGCGCCACACCCGGTACTGAGCCGGGCGCGGCCTTCACTCCTGGCGCGGCGGAAACCAGCGCACCCGTGGAACTGGCTTGCATGGTTGAGGGTGCGCCCCCTCCTCCGGGGGCAGCCGCATTGCGGTCCAGGGGGCTTGCCAGCTACCCCAGCAAACGCGCCAGCGTGAGCAACGCCAGCAGCAGCATCCACACCACCACCGAGCGCCACACCAACCCCACAACGCTGCGCAGGTGGCCCACCTCGGGCTCGCGGCCGGGAGTGGAATCGCTGTCGCCCATGTCAGCGTCGATCTCTAGGCCCTGTGGCGCGTGCAATTCAGTGCGCGCCTTCAGTGCCTCGCCCCCCAGGCGTACATTGATGGCACCTGCCGTGGCGGCCAGCACCACGCCGTCGTTGTCATTGGGGAAACGCTGTGCGTGAAACCGCCAGCCCTCAATCGCCTCTTCAAAGCTGCCCACCACCGCAAAGCTCAGCGCGGTGAGCCGGGCCGGAAGCCAGTCGATGGCAGTCCACGCCTGCGCAGAAGCCTGCTGCAGGGAGGCGCTGGCAGGCTGGGCGCCCGTGCGCTGCTTGTAATGCCAATAGCGCGATACAAACTCAGCCAACCGGTACAGAACAGCCCCGGTCGGCCCCAGGCCCAGGGCAGCCAGCACGGAGAACCATGCCAACACGCCGAACACATGCCGGTGGGCCGCCAACACTGAATACTCGATCACATGGCGCACGATCTCGCTGCGCGGTAGCGCCCCCACATCCACCTGCTGCCAGTGGGCCAGGCGCTCGCGGGCAGCATCTTCATCGCCCTCCTCCAACGCGTCGCGGATGCCCGTGAAGTGGTGGCTGAACTGCCGAAACCCGAGCGTGATGTACAGCACTGCCACACTCCACAGCACTGCAAAGGGCCACCCCAGCCCCCAAAGCAACAGCCAGTGAATGGCCAGGGTCACCAGGGCCGGAACCAGCACCGCAAGGCTCCAGGCCACCCAGCCGTGGTGCGGCTTGCCCGCATCAAAATTGCGGCTCACGGACAGCGCCCACGCTCTCAGACCTGCATGAATGGGATTGCTGCGTGCCAGCGGGCGGGCCTGCTCGATCAGCAGAGCGAACAGGATGGCGAAGAAACTCATGGGGGGCAATGATACTGGTGCTTTGCCCCGATGCACCCTATCGCACGCGGACCCGGTTTACGCCTGCATGAAACGGTAGAAGTTGCGCAGCATGCCTGCTGTCGCACCCCAGATGTAATGGTTCTTGCCGCCGTCCTGGTAGGGCATCGAGAACCACTCCCGGTGTACGCCATCCCGATCGAACACATGGCGCCGGTGGTTGGCGGGGTTGAGCAGAAAATCGAGCGGCACCTCGAAAAGGTCGGCCACTTCATACGGATTGGGTTGGAGCACGCAGTCCGGCTGCACCAGCGCCACCACGGGCGTGATGATGAACGATGAGCCGGTGACATAGATTGGTAACGTGCCGAGCACTTCGACAAAATCCCGAGCAAGCCCCACCTCTTCCTGCGCCTCGCGCAAGGCCGTGTCGGCAGGCGTTGCATCTCCCGCGTCTGCCCGCCCCCCGGGGAAGGCCACCTGCCCCGAATGGGTGGACAGGTGGGCCGTGCGTTCGGTCAACAGCACCATGGGCTGTTCGCGCAGCACGATGGCAATCAGCACCGACGCACGGGCGGGCTCGCGGTTCATGAACTTCTTTTCCAGCAGCACCTCAGGCTCCCACTGCGGCGGGTGCGCAAAACGCGCCCGCAGCGCTTCAGCGGTCTGCGCCTGAACCGGCACCGCAGGCAGGTGCGCATCCACCCCCACTACCGGAACAAGGCGGGGGTCAAAGTCGGGCAGGCTCGACAAAGGAGCGATCACCGACGAGACAGCAGGACTGGAAGAAGGGTCCACAAGAAGGGGGAGGTGAACAAGCCGAAAAACAAAAAGCCGCTACAGGCAGACGCTGTAGCGGCTTGTGAGGTCGAGCCTGCGCCTTATGCGGCGGTGGCGGCTGCAGCCTTGTTGACACGTGAAGGCAGCTTTTCCTTGATACGTGCCGACTTGCCGCTGCGGTCACGCAGGTAGTACAGCTTGGCCCGGCGCACATCACCACGGCGCTTGACTTCAATGCTGGCGATCAGGGGGCTGTAGGTCTGGAACGTACGCTCCACCCCTTCGCCGCTGGAGATCTTGCGCACGGTGAAGCCGCTGTTCAGGCCGCGATTGCGCTTGGCAATCACCACACCTTCGTAGGCCTGCACGCGCTTGCGGGTACCTTCCACCACGTTCACGCTCACGATGACGGTGTCACCAGGGGCGAATTCGGGGATGGTCTTGTTCAAGCGGGCGATTTCTTCCGCTTCCAGGGTCTGAATCAGGTTCATGTTTGATATCCAACGATCTTGTCCGCGCCAAAAATGGCTGCGTCGGGATTGACGTCTCAGTGTTTTGCGGGAGAACTCCCTGTCAAAACGGCCGGCCAGAGGATCGAAAAGCCTTTGATTATAGCAATTCAGCTGAGCTTGGCCAATACTGCTTCATCCGCAGCGGCCAGATGCCCTGCTTTGCGCGCCGCCTCGATGAGATCGGGCCTGTGCCGGGCCGTGGTGGCCAGGCGCTGGTCGCGCCGCCAGCGCTCGATCTGCGCATGGTGGCCAGACATCAGCGCGGCAGGCACCTGCTGCCCTGCCCATTCTTCAGGGCGCGTGTAGTGCGGGCAATCGAGCAGGCCATCGAGCGCCGGGTTGAAGCTGTCGAGCTGGTGGCTGCCCTCATCATTGAGCACACCGGGCTGCAAGCGCGCCACAGCGTCCAGCAGGGCCATGGCGGCGATTTCGCCACCCGACAGCACAAAGTCGCCCAGACTCATCTGCAGATCGACATGGGTATCGATGAAGCGCTGGTCAATGCCTTCATAGCGCCCGCACAGCAGGATTGCACCCGTACTTGCAGACCAGCGCTCCACGGCAGCGTGGTTCAGCGTTTCGCCAATGGGCGAAAAAAGGACCAGCGGCGCCTCACTACTCTCGGCCTCACCACGCTCCACCCGGATAGCTGCAAGACACCGGGCGAGGGGCTCAGCCATCATCACCATGCCCGGCCCGCCGCCAAAGGGCCGATCATCAACACGACGGTAGTTGCCATCGGCGTAATCGCGCGGGTTCCACAGGCGTACATCGACCTGGCCGCCGGCATACGCGCGGCGGGTCACGCCGCTGGCCAGGAACGGCGCAAACAGCTCGGGGAACAGTGTGATGATGTCAAAGCGCATGGTGGGCGGCGCCAGGGCGGGAGTTCCGATCAGTAGTCCGGCTGCCAGTCCACCGTGATGCGCTTTTCGGCCAGGTCCACGTTGTCAATGAAGGCCGAGACAAAAGGGATCATCCGCTCCTGTGCCTTGCCGTCCTGCTCATAAGTCAACACCAGCACCGTCTGCGGACCGGTGGACATCAATTCCTGCACCTGCCCCAGCGCCACACCTTCGCGGTTGACGACCGCAAGACCGATCAGATCGATCCAGTAGTACTCGCCCTCCGTGGTGGACGGAAAGCTGGAGCGCGGCACAAAGATGCGCGCACCGCGCAAGGCTTCGGCGGCATCGCGGTCATCAATGCCCTGCGCCCAGGCAACCACGGTGTCCGAATGGTCCTTGGCCTGGCGGATGGACAACAACACGGTGCCCGCAAAGGTCTTGGCGCCGCGTTCGGAAGGCTGCAGGTACCAGCGTTTGGATGAAAACAGCGCCTCAGGGCTGCTGCTGTGCGACAGCACCTTGAACCAGCCCTTGACACCCCAGGCATCGGCAATGCGCCCCACTTCAACGGCGTCTGTGGGCAGCTCTGCGGGTTCGAGGGTCAGGTTGGTAGCCATGGCGGGGGATTCCAGAATAGGAAAAGGGCGGGTTTCGCCAGGCATGCCGACGAAACCCGCCCTTTTCAGGGAGCTTTAAGCAGCCTTCTTGGCGGCTTGCTTGATCAGGCGGTCCACGGTAGGCGAGGACTGGGCGCCCACGCTCTTCCAGTACGTCAGACGGTCTTGCACGATGCGCAGGCCTTCTTCGGATTCCTTGGCGGTGGGATTGTAGAAGCCGATGCGCTCGATGAAGCGGCCATCACGGCGCACGCGCTTGTCAGCAACGACGATGTTGAAGAAAGGGCGGCCCTTGGAGCCGCCGCGGGAGAGTCGAATGACGACCATGATTTATCCTTCGGGTGGTGAACTCCGGCAACATTTGCCTTGAGCCACTGTGTTCGCAACCATATTCGCAACGCTTGAGACACGCGACATGGCCACCCGGCCAGCGACACGCTGCAAAGCCCGCGATTATATCCATTTCCCTCTTCCATGCCCAAAATTCGTTCCAGCACCGACAGCGATATTCCCGCCATCACGGCCATTTACCAACACCATGTGCTTCACGGTACAGGTACCTTCGAGATCGATCCACCATCTGAAGCCGACATGGCAGGCCGCCGTGCCGACGTACTGGCCCGAGGCCTGCCCTGGCTGGTGGCCGAAAAGGACGGCCAGGTGCTGGGCTTTGCCTATGCCAACTGGTTCAAGCCCCGTCCAGCCTACCGGTTCTCTGCCGAGGACTCGATCTACGTGGCCGACAGCGCCCGTGGCATGGGCCTGGGCCGCAAGCTGCTGGCCGAGCTGGCGGCCCAGGCCGAAGCAGCTGGGGTACGCAAGCTGCTGGCCGTGATTGGCGACTCGGCCAACGCGGGCTCGATCGGTGTGCACCGGGCGCTGGGCTTCACCGACGTGGGTGTCATGCGTTCGGTGGGATGGAAGTTCGGCGCCTGGCGCGACATCGTGCTCATGGAGAAAACCCTGGGCGCGGGCGACACCACATCGCCCGAATGAAAACGGCCCCCATGCTCGCCCCGCAGCGCAGAGCGCAGCCCTCCGAAGCGGCCCCCTTGGAGACCATTTGTTCATCTTGGGGCGGCCCGACGATGAATAATGCCCCATGAAAAACAAAACTTTGGCGGCATGGCTTGCCTTCGTGGGCGGGCCGCTAGGCCTTCACCGCTTTTACCTGCACGGGATCACCGACATGCTGGGCTGGCTGCTCCCGATACCGACGGCCCTCGGTATCTACGGCATCCAGCGCGTGCAACAGCTCGGCCAGGACGACCACACCAGCTGGATGTTGATTCCTTTGCTGGGCTTCACGATTGCGGGCTGCGCCTTGCAAGCCATCCTGTTTGCACTCAAGACGCCCGAGGCGTGGAACGCGCGCTACAACCCCACGGCCGCACCCGACGCCCCGGCGGGCAGAACCCAATGGATCACCATCGGCGCCATCGTGGTATCGCTGTTGGTGGGCACGGCGGTGCTGATGGCCAGCCTCGCGTTCAGCTTCCAACGGTACTTCGAGTACCAGATCGAGGAAGCTCGCAAGATCTCGCAGTGACCGACACCCACCAAGCGAACGCCCCATTGAATTCACATTCAAATGGGGCGTTAGCGCTTTTCCATATTGCCTGATCAGCTATATATTCAATAGCAAATCAGGAATCAGGGCATTCAGAATATCTGCAGACTGATCCAGTACGCCACGGCAGCCACAAACGCACTGGCGGGGATGGTCAAGATCCACGCCCAGACGATATTGCCTGCCACGCCCCAGCGCACTGCGCTGGCGCGCTGCGTGGAGCCCACGCCCACGATGGCGCCTGTGATGGTGTGGGTGGTGGACACCGGAATACCCAGCGTTGTTGCCAGGAACAGGGTCAGCGCCCCGCCCGTCTCGGCACAGAAGCCGCCCACGGGCTTGAGCTTGGTGATCTTCTGGCCCATGGTTTTCACGATGCGCCAGCCGCCGAACATGGTTCCCAGGCCGATAGCCACGTAGCAGCTGACAATCGTCCAGGTGGGTGGCGAAGCATCGCTTGCCGACGAATACCCTGTGGCAATCAGCAGCAGCCAGATGATGCCGATGGTCTTTTGCGCATCGTTGCCCCCGTGACCCAGGCTGTAGGCCCCTGCGGACACGAGCTGCAGGCGCCGGAACCATTTGTCCACCCGGCTTGGCCGCGTTCGCCGAAAGATGTGCGCCACAGCCACCATCATGAGAGAGCCCAGCAGGAAGCCGAGCAAGGGCGAAACGAAGATGAACGCCACGGTCTTGAGGATGCCGGTGGAGATCAGCGCGCTGGCACCCGCCTTGGCGATCACCGCCCCCACGATGCCGCCGATGAGCGCATGCGATGAGCTGCTGGGGATGCCGTAGTACCAGGTGATGACGTTCCAGGTGATGGCGCCCACCAAGGCACCGAACACCACATGGGTGTCCACGATGCCGGGCTGAACGATGCCCTTGCCCACCGTGGCGGCCACGCTCAGGTGGAAGACAAAGATCGCTACAAAGTTGAAGAACGCGGCGAACAGCACCGCCTGTGCGGGCTTGAGCACGCCGGTGGACACCACCGTGGCAATCGAATTGGCAGCGTCATGGAACCCGTTCATGAAATCGAACAGGATCGCCAGTGCCACGAGCAGAACCACAACCCAGAGGGCCGTTTGTACGGTTTCCATACTGGTCAGCCTGCCGGATCAGGAGTTTTCGAGGACGATGCCCTCGATGCAATTGGCCACGTCCTCGCACTTGTCGGTGATGGTCTCCAGCAGCTCGTAGATGGCCTTGAGCTTGATCACCTCGCGCACATCGGGCTCTTCACGGAAGAGCTTGCTCATGGCGCTGCGCATCACGCGGTCGGCGTCGGATTCGAGCTTGTCGATCTCTTCGCAGGTCTTGAGCGCGGCTTCAGCCACGGCCGGATCGGCGATCTTGTCGAGCAACTTGACGGCATCACGCAGGCGTTCGCAGCACTTGAGGCTCAGGTCGGTCAGGCGGGTGATCTCTTCCGTCATGTGGCGCACGTCGTACAGCGCCATGGTCTCGGCAGAGTCCTGAATCAGGTCGGCCACATCGTCCATGGTGTTGATCAGCGTGTGGATCTGCTCGCGGTCGATAGGGGTGATGAAGGTCTTGTGGATGGCCTTGTTCACCTCGTGCGTCACGCGGTCAGCAGCACGCTCGGCGTTGTCCACATCCTGGTTGTATTTGTCGCGCAGGTGCGGGTCGCTGTAGTTGGCCACCAGTTGCGAGAAAGCCCGGGCCGCCTCGACGATGCGGTCTGCATGCTGGTTGAACATTTCGAAAAAATTGCCTTCGCGTGGCAACAGCTTGGCAAACAGCATGGAGGCTCCTGGATCGGTATCGATTTTTTGAAAATGAGACAAAGCCATGACAAAACCATGACTTTTAAGTGACAGGCGAGTTTAACCGGCCGCCCTCACCCGCAGCCACGGGCGCCCGGCGCGGATACCGGGCAACACGCACCATTCATCAGGCACTGCGGAAAATGAAATACACAGCCCCCACCAGGCACAGGCCTGCCCAGAGGTAGTCCCACTTCAGGGGCTGGCCCATGTAGAACACCGCGAACGGCACGAACACCGCCAGCGTGATCACCTCCTGCATGATCTTGAGCTGCCCCACGTTGAACTGGGTAAACCCGATCCGGTTGGCGGGCACCTGCAGCAGGTACTCGAACAATGCAATGCCCCAACTCACCAGCGCTGCGGTGTACCAGGGTGACGTGGCCAGGTTCTTGAGGTGCCCGTACCAGGCGAAGGTCATGAAAACGTTGCTGGCAATCAGCAGCAACACGGTCTGGAGTGATACGGGCAAGGATTGCAGAGCGGACATCGACATGCGGCGACAGGTGGTGGCGGGATGGGTGCAAATTATGAACAAAATTGGCATCTGGCGCTTGATACACATCCGCCATAAGCTATAGAAAATATAGCAATCACTTCATACAAACGCCAACGCCTGCGCCAAAAAAAAAGCACCGCCGTGTGGCAGTGCCTTGTGCGACGCACCATGCGCCTGCCCCACGCAGGGCGGGCCGGGCATGGGTGTTGCCTTATTCGCCCAGGTAGGCGGCGCGCACCTTGGGATCGTTCAAGAGTTCCTGGCCGGGGCCGGCCATGGTGATCAGGCCGGACTCCATCACGTAGCCACGGTCGGCAATTGCCAGCGCCCGGCTCGCGTTCTGCTCCACCAGCAAAATGGTGACGCCCAGGGCGTACACATCGCGCACCACTTCAAAGATCTTGTCCACCATGATGGGCGACAGACCCATGGAGGGCTCGTCCAGCAGCAGCACCTTGGGCTGGCTCATCAGCGCACGGCCCATGGCCAGCATCTGCTGCTCACCGCCCGACATGGTTCCGGCCAGTTGGTCCTTGCGCTCGCGCAGGCGCGGGAAGATGGTGAACATCTTTTCGATGTCGGCCAGGATGCCTGCCTTATCGCGGCGCGTGTAGGCGCCCATCTGCAGGTTCTCGGTGATGGTCATGCGGGCGAACACGCCCCGGCCTTCCGGCACCATCACAAGGCCCTTCTTCACCAGATCCCACGCGCCTTTGCCCTTGATGCTTTCACCCAGGTAATGGATGTCGCCATCGTTCATGCCCAGGGTGCCGGTGATGGCCTTCATGGTGGTGGTCTTGCCAGCGCCGTTGGAGCCAATCAGCGAAACCAATTCCCCCTCGCGCACTTCAAAGTCCACGCCCTTCACGGCCTGGATACCGCCGTAGGCCACTTTCAGGCCCTTGACCTGCAGCAGTACCTTGTTGGATTTTTCGGCCATTCTCAATGTCCTCCGGTGCCCAGATAGGCCTCAATCACTTTTTCGTTCTTCTGCACGGTGGCAGGCGTACCTTCGGCGATCTGCTTGCCGTAGTCGAGCACCGTCACGCGGTCGCACAGGCCCATCACCAGCTTCACGTCGTGCTCGATGAGCAAGATGGTGCGGTTGTCGTTGCGGATGCGGTCGATCAGCTCGCGCAGCAGCACCTTTTCGGTGGCGTTCATGCCGGCTGCGGGCTCGTCCAGCGCAATCAGTTGCGGATCGGTGGCCAGGGCCCGGGCGATCTCCAGGCGGCGTTGGTCGCCGTAGGAGAGGGTACGCGCCTTGTAGTCGGCGAACTTGCCGATGCCCACGTAGTCGAGCAGTTCCTGCGCGCGCTTGGCAATGGCCAGCTCTTCTTCCTTGAAGCCTTTGGTGCGCAGCACCGCCCCCAGCAGGCCGGACTTGGTGCGGATGTGGCGGCCCACCATTACATTTTCCAGCGCCGTCATTTCTGCAAACAGGCGGATGTTCTGGAAGGTGCGGGCAATGCCCGCCTTGGCCACTTCATGCACGGCCGTGGGCTCGTAAGGCTTGCCGGCGAGCTCAAAGGTGCCGCTGTCGGGGGTGTACAGGCCGGTGATCACGTTGAAGAACGTGGTCTTGCCCGCGCCGTTGGGACCGATCAGGCCATAGACCTGGCCACGCTCGATGGTGATGCCCACGTCGGAGAGGGCTTGCAGGCCACCAAAACGCTTGGAAATACCTGCAACCCGCAGCACCACGTCGCTGGCTGATTTCTGAATGTTCTCTGCCATGTTCTAACTTTCTGCGGTGTTCAGGTCTTCTGCGTGAGGCTCTTGCCATGGTCGGGCGCTGGCCACAGACCACGGGGACGCATCAGCATGATGATGATCATGGCCAGTGCGATCAGCAGCTGGCGCAGGATGGCGGAGTCCAGACGGCCGTCCGTCATGGCCTGCAGCGGGCCTGCCACGTAGCGCAGCACTTCGGGCAAGGCCGACAGCAGCACGGCACCCAGGATCACGCCGGGAATGTGGCCGATACCGCCCAGCACCACCATGGCGACGATCATGACCGACTCCATCAGGCTGAACGACTCGGGCGACACAAAGCCCTGGAACGCACCGAACATCGCACCCGATACGCCGCCAAACGAAGCGCCCATGCCGAAGGCCAGCAGCTTCATGTTGCGGGTGTTGATGCCCATGGCCTTGGCGGCGATTTCGTCTTCACGGATGGCCATCCAGGCGCGGCCGATGCGTGAGTCCTGCAGGCGATAGCAAATAACGATGGAGACCACCACCAGAACCAGGAACAGGTAGTAGTACAGCGTGACGGAGCTGATATCAAAGCCGAACACCTCCAGGCGCTTGCCCAGGTCCAGACCAAAAATCTTGACCGAGTCGATCTGGCCCAGGCCCTTGGGGCCGTTGGTCAGGTTGACGGGGTGGTCCAGGTTGTTCAGGAAGATACGGATGATTTCGCCGAAGCCCAAGGTCACGATGGCCAGGTAGTCCCCGCGCAACTTGAGCGTGGGCGCCCCCAGAAGCGCTCCGAAGAACGCCGCCAGTAACGCCGCCACCGGTATCACCAGCCACAGCGAGGTGTGCAAGCCGTTGGGGAACATGGCGGCAAATGCCGCAAAGTTGTCCGCAAGGTGCGGCGAGGCCATCAAGGCAAACAGGTAGGCACCCACGGCGTAGAACGCCACGTAGCCCAGGTCCAGCAAGCCGGCGTAGCCCACCACGATGTTCAGGCCCAGGGCCAGCAGCACATACAGCAGCGCCAGGTCGGCAATGCGCACCCAGGCGTTGCCGAAGGATTGCAGGATCAGCGGCAGCACCAGCAGCGCGACGGCGCCGAGGATCCAGTTGGTTTTGGTGTTCTTCATGGTGTGAGGCTCCTCAGGCGCGATCGGCCACACGCTCACCCAGCAGGCCCGAAGGACGCAGCGTCAGGATGATGATGAGCACGATGAACGCAAAGATGTCGGTGTAGTGGCTACCCAGCAGACCGCCCGTGAGCGTGCCGATGTAGCCCGAGCCGATGGCTTCGATGAGACCCAGCAAAATGCCGCCCACCACGGCACCGGCCAGGTTGCCAATGCCGCCGAACACCGCCGCCGTGAAGGCCTTGAGGCCCGGCAGGAAGCCCATGGTGTGCTGCGCCGTGCCGTAGTTGGAGGCATACATGATGCCGGCCACGGCGGCCAGAATGGCGCCGATGATGAAGGTGGCGGAAATCACCATGTCGGGCTTGACGCCCATCAGGGAAGCAACGCGGGGGTTCTCAGCCGTGGCGCGCATCGCGCGGCCCAGGTTGGTGTGGTTCACCAGGTACACCAGCGAGGCCAGGGCAACAGCGGTCACGCCCAGGATCAGGATCTGTGTGGGGGTGATGTAAGCGCCACCCACCTCGAACGGCGCGCTGGGCAACATCGTGGGATAGGGCTTGTAGTTGGGCTTCCAGATGATCATGGCCAGCGTCTGCAGCAGGATCGACATGCCGATGGCGGTGATCAGGGGGGCGAGTCGAGGACTGTTGCGCAGAGGGCGGTAGGCCACCTTCTCGATCACAAAATTGAGCGTTGCGGCAACCACGCAGGCAATGAGCGTGGCCAGCAGCAGGATGAGCCAGCCCGGGGCGCCAGGCATTGCAGCCTGCATCATTCCTATACAGCTCCAACTGGTCAGAGCCCCAATCATGAGCACTTCGCCGTGGGCGAAATTGATCAGCTGAATAATGCCGTACACCATCGTGTAGCCCAAGGCTATCAAGGCGTACATGCTGCCGAGTACCAGACCGTTGATGATCTGTTGCAGCAAAATGTCCATAAGAGAAGTCCTTCGTTTGTAACGTACCCACCGCTTTGGCACCGGAATCGGTACAGCCTTGTGGGCCCGACTGCCATCTAGCAAAAAACCCGCCAGAAGTGCAGCTGTGCGGGTTTGTGGACGGGATTGTAGCGAGTAGTCACAAGCGGCCCCCACCAAGCCGGGCGGGGTTTTCCCTCGGGTTGGCGGCACATCAGCGGGCAACGCAATCCATAAGCTCACATGATGCAAGCAGGAAAATTGATGTGCGAACTTATTACCAGCCTCATGCCAAATCAGCATGACGCGGGGTGCGGCTCCCACGGGCAGAGGTTCAGGACTTTTCGTCCGGCCCATCCTCCAGATCGGCCGAAACATTGCGCGCACGCAGCTCACGCAATTTCTGTGCAATCTTGATTTCGAGCCCACGCTCCACCGGCGCGTAAAAACCGGGCTCCGGCATGCCCTCGGGCAGGTAGTTTTCGCCTGCGGCGAAGCCGCCCTCTTCGTCGTGCGCGTAGCGGTAGCCCTTGCCGTAGTCGAGCTGTTTCATGAGCTGTGTTGGTGCGTTGCGCAGGTGCATGGGCACGGGGCGGGTGCCGTCCTGCTTCACCCAGGCGCGGGCTGCGTTGTAGGCCTTGTAGACCGCGTTGGACTTGGGCGCCACGGCCAGGTACACCACACATTCGGCCAGGGCCAGCTCACCCTCGGGGCTGCCCAGGCGCTCGTACACCTCGGTCGCGTCCAGCGCGAGGCGCAGCGCACGCGGGTCGGCCAGGCCGATGTCCTCGCTGGCCATGCGCACCAGGCGGCGCGCCATGTAGCGCGGGTCGGCACCGCCGTCGAGCATGCGCACCAGCCAGTACAGCGCGGCATCGGGGTCGGAGCCGCGCACCGACTTGTGCAGCGCGCTGATGGTGTCGTAGAACTGCTCGCCGCCCTTGTCATAGCGGCGCATGCGCTCGCCCAGCACCTTGAGCAGCCAGGCGTCGGTGATCTCGGACAGCTTCTCTTGCGTGGCCGCCATGGCCAGGGTTTCGAGTGTGTTGAGCAATCTGCGGGCATCGCCATCGGCATAGGCCACCAGTCGATCAATTGCTACATCTTCGATATCTGGTAGCGCTTTCTCCGCCTGCGCCAGAGCCACTATTTGCTTCAAATCCTGTTCGGACAGCGGCTGCAGCACGTACACGGCGGCGCGGGATAGCAGCGCCGAGTTCACCTCGAACGACGGGTTTTCGGTGGTCGCACCAATGAAGGTAAACAACCCGCTCTCCACATGCGGCAAGAAGGCATCTTGCTGGCTCTTGTTGAAGCGGTGCACTTCATCCACAAAGACGATCGTGCGCTGCTGCATCAGACCATCACGCGCGGCCTCGGCACGTTCGACCGCTTCCCGGATGTCCTTGACCCCGCCCAGCACGGCACTGATGCTGATGAACTGCGCGTCAAAGGCATCGGCCATGAGCCGCGCGATGGTCGTCTTGCCCACACCCGGCGGGCCCCAGAGGATGCAGCTGTGCGGGCGGCCCGATTCGAACGCGAGCCGCAGCGGCATGCCCGGGCCCAGCACATGCTGCTGCCCGATCACCTCGCCCAGCGTGCGGGGCCGCAGGCGCTCGGCCAGGGGCTGGTGGGCCGAGGGGTGGGCCTGGGAAGGTGCTGCGGAGGCACTGCGTGCTGCCATGTTCGTATCCTGTCTACATCACGCTGGTTTTTAAGCCAAATTGGCCTCTAGTGCTTATCTGATAAACGCTGACAGCTATCTTTTTCGCAGCAACTTACTGTTTCACCACATCCGCTCCAGCGGGCGGCTTGAACTGGAAGGTGCTGGCGGGCAGCGCTGCGTTGGCCTGCATGCCAGTGAAACGAATCAGGGAGCGCTGGCCAAAGCTGTCCAGAATATCGAGGGCCGCCAGTTGCTCACCCGCAAAACCCACGCGCACGCTCTTGAGCTGGCCATCCTTGGTCTTGGGGCTGGCCAGCACCCACTGCAGGCCATCCTGCTCAGGCGCTGCTTCGAGCGTGAACTCGGCCTTGAGCGCCGACAGGTCGGGGGCCGATGCGAGCAGCGCGGCGGGCGTGCTGCCCAGCGCCTGTGACTGCGAACGCTGGGTGACCTGGTTCAGGTCCACGTCGTACAGCCACAGGGTCTGGCCATCGGCCACGATGGTCTGCTCGAAGGGTTTCTTGTAGACGAACTTGAAACGCCCGGGGCGCTGGAATTCAAAACTGCCGCTTGATGTCTTGGTGCGCGCGGTCTGGCCGTCCTTGGGGGGCGAAGTCACGGTCTGCGTGAAATCCGCCTTGCCCGTTTGTGCGCCCTTCATGAACGATTCAAGGCTTTTCAAGCCATCAGCGCTGGCCAGCGTTGCGCTGGCAGCTATCAAAATTGCAGTAACGGTCTTTTTCAAAAGGAACTCCTGTGGGGCACGGGCTGGGCTCATCGCCCTGCCCTTGTCATTCGCTGCGCGCGGGAACCAGCACTTCGCGCTGGCCGCTGGTGGTCAGGCCACTCACAAGGCCCGCCTTTTCCATGTCTTCCAGCAGCCGCGCCGAGCGGTTGTAGCCAATGCGCAGCTTGCGCTGCACGTACGAGATGCTGGCCTTGCGGTCCTTGAGCACCACTTCGACGGCCTGGTCGTACATGGGGTCCTTCTCGCCCCCTTCGCCACCACCGCCCTCCCCTGACAGATCACCCTCGCCATCCACAGTTCCACCTTCGAGCACGCCTTCTATGTAGTCCGGCTCCCCTTGTTCCTTGAGATAACTGACGACACGGTGTACTTCTTCGTCCGACACAAAGGCGCCATGCACCCGGATCGGCAGGCCCGTGCCGCTGGCCATGTAGAGCATGTCGCCCATGCCCAGCAGGGCTTCTGCGCCCATCTGGTCGAGGATGGTGCGGCTGTCGATCTTGGAGCCCACGGAGAACGCGATGCGGGTGGGAATGTTGGCCTTGATCAGGCCCGTGATCACATCCACACTGGGGCGCTGCGTGGCCAGGATCAGGTGGATGCCGGCCGCACGCGCCTTCTGCGCCAGGCGGGCGATCAGCTCTTCGATCTTCTTGCCCACCACCATCATCAGGTCGGCCAGCTCATCAATGATGACCACGATGTGCGGCAGGCGCTGCAGCGGCTCGGGCTCTTCGGGCGTCAGGCTGAAGGGGTTGTAGATGAACTCTTCGCGCGCCTTGGCTTCATCGATCTTGACGTTGTAGCCCGCGAGGTTGCGCACGCCCAGCTTGGACATGAGCTTGTAGCGCCGCTCCATCTCGGCCACGCACCAGTTCAGGCCGTGCGCGGCCTGTTTCATGTCGGTGACCACGGGCGCCAGCAGGTGCGGAATACCTTCGTAGACCGACATTTCCAGCATCTTGGGGTCGATCATCAAGAGGCGCACATCGCGTGCCTCGGCCTTGTACAGGAGCGAGAGGATCATCGCGTTGATCCCCACCGACTTGCCTGAGCCCGTGGTACCCGCCACCAGCACGTGCGGCATCTTGGCAAGGTCCGCCACCACCGGGTTGCCCACGATGTCCTTGCCCAGGCCCATGGTGAGCATGCTCTTGGCCTCGTGGTAAACCTGCGAGCCTAGGATTTCGGACAGGCGGATGGACTGCCGCTTGGCGTTGGGCAGCTCCAGCGCCATGAAGTTCTTGCCGGGGATGGTCTCCACCACGCGGATCGACACCAGGCTCAGCGAACGCGCCAAGTCCTTGGCCAGGCCCACGATCTGCGAGCCCTTCACGCCGGTGGCGGGCTCGATTTCGTAGCGCGTGATAACCGGTCCGGGCATGGCCGCGACCACGCGTACTTCCACGCCAAAGTCCTTGAGTTTTTTCTCGATAAGGCGGCTGGTCATCTCCAGCGTCTCGGGCGCCACGGTTTCCTGGCGCTGCAGCGGGCCATCGAGCAGGTCCACCAGTGGCAGCTTGCTGTCGGGCATCTCGGTGAACAGCGGCTTCTGGCGCTCCTTCACCACGCGGGTGCTCTGCGGCACGTCTACCAGCACGGGTTCGATGATCTGGATCGGTTGGGGGTGGTGCACCTCGCTCTCGGTGCGTTCCTCGAGCACCACCACTTCACGCTCGCGCGCGGCCTTGCGGCCCACAGCCACATCCTTGGCCACTTCGCGCTTGGCCAGGCGCGACTGCACCAATGCGTCGATGCGCCCTCCCACAATTTCCGCGACATGGCCCCAGGAGAAACGGAACACCAGCGCCGCCCCCAGCACAGCCAGCACGATCGCCAGCAGGCCCGAGCCCGTAAAACCCAGCCACTTCACACTGGCAGGCCCCGTGATGTAGCCCAGCACGCCACCAGCATGCCCCGGCAGGAACGCTTCAAACCGGTACAGGCGCGACCACTCCAGCGCAGTGCTGGCACACATCAGCACCACCAGCCCCACCCAGAACATGGCCCGCCTGCGCATCGGGCTTACCGCGCCCGGGGCCGATTCGCCGCCGCGCATCCACCGCGCCAGCGACGACAACCAGGCCCGCACACCGGCCGCCACACACCACCACACCGAAAAACCCAGTGCAAAGTAGCTGCCATCGGCCAGCCACGCACCAAACCGGCCTGCCCAGTTGGCGACCAAACGCCCACCCCGGGCGCCCGAGGTGGACCAAGCGGCATCCTGCGCGGAATAGCTCAGCAGGGCCAGCAACCAGAAAACCAGGGCCAGCAGCCCCACCATCAGGCCAATTTCGTGGCCAAAACGGGCAGCGCCCGTACGCGGCGGCGACTTCGCCGCAGCCGATGCATTCAGGGTATTGAGGGAATAGGTCATAAGCGTGCCGGGCGAGCTTACCGCAAGCCCCCGGGCATGACACCCGGGCTGAAGCGTTGCTAACTCAACGCGTTCAATCGGTCCTTGAGCACAGTGGCGCCACTGGGCAATGCCTCGATAAAGCCACGCTCTTCCAAATCTTTCATCACGCGGCTGACCATCTCGCGGGAGGCGCCCACCATCTTGGCCAGGTCCTGCCGGGAGATTTTGTCTTTGATCACCAACTGGCCCTGAGGATCGGGCACCGCAAAGTCCAGCAGGGCATGGGCCACACGCCCATACACATCCAGCAACGCCAGTGACTCAATCTTGCGGTCGGCATGGCGCAGGCGCTTGACCAGCCCCCGCATCACCACCAGCGACATGGAGGCGTTCTCTGTGAGGCAACGCGCGAACTCTGCGCGCCCGAGCATGAGCACATCGGTCTGCACCTCGGCACGCACCGTGGCCGAGTGGGGTTCGTTGTCGATGATGCTCATCTCGCCGAGGTAGTCGCCCTGCGCGAGGGTAGCCAAAATCACCTCACGCCCCCGGCTGTCCGATGTCATCACGCGGGCGCGCCCCGTGAGCAGGATGAACAGGGCGTTGGATTTTTGCCCTTGCTCCACCAGCGCCTCGCCACGCTTGAAGCGGCGCTTGATCACCGCACCACTGATCACCTCGGCCTGGGCCACCGTGAGCAGCGAAAACAAGGGCACCCGGCGCAGCAGGTCCAGGTTGGACAACATCGTCGACATGAAAACTCCTCTCTAGAGCGACCCAACCGGAGCCGCACGGGTTGTGCAAGGGGTATCAATGGGTTCTTACAATCGCCGTGATTGAAAAAGGGACCGCTCGCGTGAGCGGTGCACGGTTGATACTTGCCAGCTCAACCCCCAGCTTCCCCAACAGCGCCGCATGTAGCAGGCGCAAAACACAGGCTTTTACCATGTCCACCACCCAACACGCGAAAGTTCTGATTCTCGGCTCGGGCCCTGCGGGCTACACGGCGGCCGTCTATGCGGCCCGCGCCAACCTGAACCCGGTGCTCATCACCGGCATGGCCCAGGGTGGCCAGCTGATGACCACGACCGAGGTGGACAACTGGCCGGCCGACGTGCATGGCGTGCAGGGGCCGGAGCTGATGCAGCGCTTTCTGGAGCACGCCGAGCGCTTCAAGACCCAGATCATCTTTGACCACATCAACAAGGTCGATTTCAGCCAGCGCCCCTTCACCCTCACCGGCGACAGCGGCACCTACACCTGCGATGCGCTGATCCTGGCCACTGGCGCATCGGCCAAGTACCTGGGCCTGCCTTCGGAAGAGGCCTTCATGGGCAAGGGTGTGTCGGGCTGCGCCACCTGCGACGGCTTCTTCTACCGCGAGCAGGACGTCTGCGTGGTCGGTGGCGGCAATACGGCGGTAGAAGAAGCGCTGTACCTGTCGAACATCGCCCGCAAGGTCACCCTGGTGCACCGACGCGACAAGTTCAAGGCCGAGCCCATCCTGGTGGACAAGCTCAACGAAAAGGTCGCGGCCGGCAAGATTGAGCTCAAGCTGTTTCACACGCTCGACGAAGTGCTGGGCGACAACACGGGCGTGACGGGCATCCGCATCAAGAGCACCAAGGACGGAAGCACGGAAGACATCAAGCTGCAGGGCTGCTTCATCGCCATCGGCCACGCGCCCAACACCGAGATCTTCCAGGGCCAGCTGGAGATGGAGAACGGCTACATCATCACCCAGGGTGGGCTCAAGGGTTTTGCCACCCAGACCAGCGTGCCCGGCGTGTTTGCCGCAGGCGATGTGCAGGACCATGTGTACCGCCAAGCGATCACCAGCGCAGGCACGGGCTGCATGGCTGCACTGGACGCCCAGCGCTTCCTGGAACAAGAGTCTTGATGAAAAACTGGGCAGCAGGCTATAATCTGCGGCTTTGCTGAATTCGGCCCGTTTTTGCGGTCATCCGAAACAGGCAAATCAATCGGGTTACCGCCACCCTTTCTGGCGAGGTGAGGCCGCAAGCCAACCTGAGCAAACAAGCCCAGGGCCCAGCGAACGGCCGTTAAAAAGTATCGGAGTGTCCTCATGGCACGCGTCTGCGACGTAACGGGCAAGAAGCCCATGGTCGGGAACAACGTTTCCCACGCCAACAACAAAACCAAGCGCCGGTTCCTGCCGAACCTGCAATACCGCCGTTTCTGGGTCGAGACCGAAAATCGCTGGGTTCGCCTGCGCGTTTCGAGCGCTGCCCTGCGTTTGATCGACAAGAACGGTATCGACTCGGTGCTCGCAGACCTGCGCGCACGTGGTCAGGCTTAAGGAGAAGCACCATGGCAAGCAAAGGCGGACGCGACAAGATCAAGCTGGAATCCACTGCGGGTACCGGCCACTTCTACACCACGACCAAGAACAAGAAGACCATGCCCGAGAAAATGCTGATCATGAAATTTGATCCAAAAGCTCGCAAGCATGTGGAATACAAGGAAATGAAGCTCAAGTAATTCGGCCCGTTCCCTCAAAAAAACCGCCCGTCCAGGGCGGTTTTTTTATGCCTGCTGCGCAGACCTTTCACCCAGACTCTTTGCTCAAGCAACCTTGCGCGGCACGGGCAACTCGGCCATCTGTGCAGCCAGCAAGGCGCCCAGCCTGCGGTAGCCCGCCTCCACTTCGGCCGTGAACGGCATCCCACAGCTCAGCCGCAAGAAGTGCTCATACCGCCCGGTGTTGGAGAACATGGGGCCCGGGGCCACACGGATACCGTTTTGCAGCGCCTCGTCGTACAGGCGCGTGGAAGAGATGCCGACCGGCAGTTCCAGCCACAGGCTCAGGCCACCCGGCGGCAGGCTCAGGCGTGTGCCCATGGGAAAGTAGCGCGCTACGGCCCTCGCCGCCTGTTCTCGCTGGATGCGCAGCTGCGCCCGCATGCGGCGCATGTGGCGCTCGTAGGCCGGAGAGTCCACACTGCGCGCCGCTAGCAGCTGCGACCAGGTCTGCATGTTGCGCGTGCGAGCGAACTTGATCATCTGCACACGGGCCTGCCAGCGCCCCGCGCTCATCCAGCCCTGGCGCAAGCCGGGAGCAAAGCTCTTGCTGAGCGATGCGCAATAGATCACCTGCCCGGCATCGCCCTGCCGGTCCCAGGCCTTGGCGGGCCGCAGCACGTGCGGCGACTCCACGAACTCCCGGTAGATGTCGTCCTCGATGAGGGCTAAGCCATGCTCCACGCACAGAGCCACCAGTCGCTCCTTGTGCGCATCGGGCATCACGCTGCCCTGCGGCATCTGCAGGTGGGGGACCACCACGACACCCTTGAGCCGTGGCTCGTTGCGCGCAGCCAGTTCCAGGGCTTCAAGCGACATGCCCGTGTGCGGGCTGCAGGGGATCTCCAGCGCGCGCAGCCCGCGCACCTCGATGGCCTGCAGGATGCCAAAGAAGGTGGGCGATTCGACGGCGATAACGTCGCCCGGCTCGGCGATGGCGTCCAGCGCCAGGTTCACCGCTTCGGAGTTGCCGAGCGTTGCGCCAATATCGGCCGGCGCGACACACACGCCGAATGTGAGCGCATGCCGGGCCATGGCCTGCTGGAATTCGGGGTGGGTGGTGGGCGCGGACGGGCCGTACACCAGGACGTCGGGTTGCTCGCGCAACAGGCCGTGGGCCAGGCGGTTGAGCGCTGCCGCATCAAACAGGCTTGGCGCGGGCATGGCGCTGCCCAAGTCCAGCGGCAGCGGGCCTGCGCGGCGGGCTTTTTCGAGAAAACCGGAAATGCGCTCGTTGATGCCCGCAAACACCCGCGGGTCGTGGGCCAGCGGCTCGTGCAACTCGGGCTCGCGCGCCCGGGGCAACGCCACATCGCCCGGCTCCCGCACAAAGTAGCCCACCCGCTCGCGCGCCTCCACGCAGCCCAGGGATTCGAGATGCCGCAACACCTGTAGTGCGGTGGTCAGGCTCACTTGGTGCCGCTGGCACAGCTCCCGCACCGACGGCATGCGCATGCCAGGCGTCAGGCTGCCAGCGGCTATGGCCTGTTCGTACAAAGCTGCCAGTTGGCGGTAGAGCGGGGCATCCCGCGAATCGGAAGAATGTGACATGGCGGGTATGGGGTACTGCTGCCGAGCTGTGGCGCAGGCTCAGAAGCCTAGAGGCGCATCGTGCCCGAGCCCTCTCTGCGGGTACAGATACAGGAACGCACAGATCGGACCATAACAGCACGCCAGTAATCTGCGCTGTTCTACCCGTTCCTGCACCGCCGTGTACCTGCCGGAGCAACGCTGCTTTTTTTACGCTACAGCCTCACAGCAGCCCTTCCTTCAGGAGCCCCGCACCATGCCACAGCGCAATCCAACCACCATCCCGCCCACCACCCCATCGGCCGCAGTCACCTTGGGCCTCACACCCGGCCAGAGCCTGTGGCTGTGCCTGCCGCCCGGCAGCGCACTGCACACCACTCAGGGAGAGGTGTCACTTCGCTTTGCTCCACGAGACTTCGGGCACGCGTTGCACACTCTGCCGCAAATGCGGCTTGGGGCGGGCGAACATCTGCCCGAGGGCTGGAACACCAAGGCCGCCTGGGTGCAGGTGGGCAACGCCCTGCACTGCCGCTCTGAGATCCAGGTGATCGAAGGCACTCCCAGGCCGGGACTTTGGCACCAAGTACGGCACCTGCTGCGCTCAGCCTTTGCAGGCCGGGACAAAACCGCAAAGAACCGCGCTTTTGGCAAGGTGCCCGCAATGCGGTAACCGCTGCACCAAAGAAAAAGGCCTTGCCAGATGGCAAGGCCTTGGACAATGCGCGGCCCGCTTCAGCCCTGCGCCGCACGCAGCCGTAGCGAGAACTCACGCAGGGCGGCTATACCGCTTTCTTCCGCGCGGCGGCACCAGGCTTGCAGGTCCGCGGTAAGCTGCTCGCGCGATTGCGAGGTGTTGAGCCACAGCTGGCGCAGCTCTTCGCGCATGGTGACCATCTTGTCGAGCGCGGGGTGCGCAGCACGGGCCTGGGCCAGTTGCGGCAATGCGATGGCCGGCACCTTCTCGGCATCACGGTGCAGCCAGCGCTTGGCGGCCTGGAGCACCGAGGCATCGGCATTGCGTGCCTTGAGCGCTGCGATTTCGTCCTTGCAGGCCTGGCGCACGCCACGCGCATAGCCAGCCATCACCTCATAGCGGTTGGCAATCAGGGCCTCCAGCGTCTTTTCATCGGCTACAGGCTTGACGTCACCCAACTGCAGCTTGGGCGGCACCTTCTTGACCGTGGCCCAGCCAATCTTCTTCATCAGCGTGATGTAGACCCAGCCGATGTCGAACTCATACGGCTTGACCGAGAACTTGGCCGACGTGGGATAGGTGTGATGGTTGTTATGCAGCTCTTCGCCGCCAATGATGATGCCCCAGGGCGAGAGGTTGGTGCTGGCATCCTGCGCCTCAAAGTTGCGGTAGCCCCAGTAGTGGCCCACACCGTTGACCACCCCCGCCGCCCAGAACGGAATCCAGAGCATCTGCACCGCCCACACTGCGGCGCCCAGAGCGCCGAACAGTGCAAGGTTCAGGATCAGCATGAGGCCCACACCCTGCCAGCCGTAACGGGTGTAGACGTTGCGCTCCATCCAGTCATCGGGCGTGCCGTGGCCGAACTTCTTCATCGTCTCCTGGTTCTTGGACTCGGCGCGGTACAGCTCGGCGCCACGCCACATCACGGTGTCCAGCCCACGGGTCTGGGGGCTGTGGGGGTCGTCCACGGTTTCGCACTTGGCGTGGTGTTTGCGGTGGATGGCGACCCATTCCTTGGTGACCATGCCCGTACCGATCCACAGCCAGAAGCGGAAAAAGTGCGAAGGGATGGCGTGCAAGTCCAGCGCGCGGTGCGCCTGCGCGCGGTGCAGGAAAATCGTGACCGCCGCAATGGTGATGTGGGTCGTCGCCAGGGTGTACAGAATGATCTGCCACCAGGCCAGGTTCCACAACCCATGGCCCAGCCAGTCAATGGCAGCGTTCAGTACAGCCCAATCGGGTAACAGCATATTCAGAAAGCCTTACTTCTACAGAGAAACCGTTCGCCAACGGACCGGTTACCTGATTTTAGAGTGGTACCCGCGAAATAGGTTCGGGGGTATCCATGGTATTTACGCTGATTTAGCGCCTTTAGAAGGCCAAGTCAGGCCTTTTTGGACCAGATTGCGGCAAAGAACCCATCCGTTTGGTGCACATGGGGCCACAGGCGCAAATAACCACTGCCCGACTCACCACCGCTGCACAGCGCCTTGGCCCCCTCCACCTTGAGCTGCTCCAGCAGTTCGCCCGCGTCGAGCAGTTCAAAGTCCGGGTGCGATGCGCTGAATGCCTCTGCGATGGCCTCGTTTTCCTGCGGCAGGATGCTGCAGGTGGCATACACCAGACGGCCGCCGGACTTGAGCAGGCGCGCTGCGCTGTCCAGAATGGCGGTCTGTTTGGCCACCAGCTCTTCGATGGCTTTGGGCGACTGGCGCCATTTGAGGTCCGGGTTCCGCCGCAGAGTCCCCAGGCCCGAGCACGGAGCATCGACCAGCACGCGGTCTATCTTGCCCGCCAGCCGCTTGACGCGGTCATCGCGCTCGTGGGCAATGGCGGCGGGGTGCACGTTCGACAGGCCGCTGCGGGCCAGGCGCGGTTTCAGAGCATCCAGGCGGTGCGCCGAGACATCAAACGCATACAGGCGCCCGGTGCTGCGCATGCCCGCGCCGATGGCCAGGGTCTTTCCACCTGCACCTGCGCAAAAATCCACCACCATCTCGCCGCGCTTGGCGTCAAGCAGCAGGGCCAGCAACTGCGAGCCTTCATCTTGCACCTCGATGGCACCGCGCGTGAACGCATCCAGCTTGGTCAGCGCAGGCTTGTCGTCAATGCGCAGGCCCCAGGGCGAATACGGCGTGGGGCTGGCCTTGATACCGGCCTTGGCGAGCTCCTTTTGTACGTCGGCACGCTTGTCTTTGAGGGCATTGACGCGCAAATCCAGCGGGGCGCTCTGCGCCAGGCTTTCCACCAGCGGCCAGAAGCCGTCGCCCAGCTGGTCCTTGAGGGGCTTCACCAGCCATTCGGGCAGGTTGTGACGGTGGCGCTCCATCAGGTCATCGACCGTGACCGCATCGCACTGGTCCAGCCAGTTCTTTTCCTGGTCGGTCAGTGCGCTCTTGAGGAAGTCGCGCGGGCCGTAAAACCCCAGGATGGCCAGACGGCGCTCCTTGGGTCCCGAGCCCGAGGGCGCCATGTGGTCGAACAGGAGCTTCTTGCGCAGCACGGTGTAGACCGTTTCGGCCAGGGTGGCCCGCTCGCGGGGGCCCAGGCCCCGGTTATCGCGGAAGAATCGTGACACCACCGCATCGGCGGGGTGTTCAAACGTGAGGGTGAGCCTGACCAATTCGGCACAGGCGTCGAGAAGAACTTTGGGATGCATCCCCCGATTGTCCCACTGTGGTCTGATCCACAGCCAACCACAAGGCTCCTTCAAACGATCCGCATCGATCCGTTCGGTTTGTCAACGCGTGTAGACCGGATCAAACGCATAGCGCTGAATCTCCTTCAGGCTGGGCGATTCACCCGCCCACAGCGCCAGCGCGGGGCCGGGAAGGCTCAGATTGCGCTCCAGGGCGCGGCACAGGTGGTAACGGCTTTCATCGTCCATCCCCGGCAGCTCGACAAAGATCAGGTACGCACGGCGCTGCGGGTGCTCGCGCAGGTTCTTGCGCACTAGCCAGCAGCGGGCAAGGGGCGCACAGCGGGCCAGTTCCGATTGCAGCTCGGCCAGTTCGAAGGGGCTCAGGTCGTGACGCGTGATCTGGCTGAAGAAGGAGGTGCCCGACAGCTCTTCCCAGGCGCGCTCTTCGGACTCCTGCGCGCGCTCCAGCCGCTTGCGCCACTGTTTGAAGGCCGCCGCATCATGCTCCATGCCCATGCGGGGAGTTTCCAGCTCGGCCAGCGCGGTGCGCGCGGCCCAGTAGCGGTCGTTGCTGCCCGCTTCCCACACCCGGTGCAGCAGCAGAAGCTTGCCTTCGCGATCGTCCTCGGGCAGGCAAGGCACCAGTCCACACAGGGCGGGCGCGTACTCGGGGCTGCGCTCCAGCGCCAGCTCATACAAGGCGCGCACATCGGCACGGGGGTCCAGATGGCGCTTGAGGCGGGCCAGCTCCACCAGCTCAGCCGCACTGTTCTGAGCGATGGAAGCCTGCAGCGCCTGGGCGCGTGCGCGCACACGTTCCAGCCACGCGTGGTGCTGCTTCCACTCCGTAGCGTTGTCGCGGCACCATTGTTTGTCGAAGTGTTTGACCCACCGTTTGGCCTCATCGCCCAGCAGGGTCAAGGCATTGCCACGCGACCAGTCGGGCAGTGTGGGCGTGGCATCCAGCGCTTCGATGCGGTCCCGCAAGCCGGGGTGGGTGTCGTCCACACTGCTCAGGCGCTTGAGCGCTTGGCGCAGTGCGTCGTTGGCAAAAGCGGCATCTGGGGCCTCGGCCAGGAAACGACGCATGCTGCGATAAGGCCCCACCGGCAGCGGATTGCCAGCGGCACCGCACCAGTGGTTGCCCCAGAACTCTGCCTGCAACGCTGCGCCCCGGATCTCGATCTCGGCCAGGGCGGCGGCGGTCACATCACGGCCCAGCAACTTGCCCGCAATGCGGTCGGCCTCGTATTCGTCCTGGCGGGCCAGCGCAAACGTCTTGGCCGAAAAGCGCGGAAAGTACCAGCGCATGAACGCCTGCGTGGCCGCGGCCACCGGGCCTTCGTCGTCGGCCAGACTGTGGTTCAGGCGCATCCACGACAGGCGTGTGCGATAGATCCAGGCCGCAAACCGGCCATGGTCGCCGCGCAAGTGGCCGTATTCGTGTGCCAGCACGGCGAGAAAACGCGGCCGGTCCAACGCCATCAGCAAAGGCAGCCCGATGCTCAGGTGGTTAACGGCGCCACCCAGCAGGCCGTACTTGGGCAGCTGCTGGATGCTCGCATTGAACTCGTCGTTCAGGGTGACCTTGTGGATGGGCGGGCCCTTGATCTTGCGGCGGATGCGCTCCAGCGCCTCAAAAAGCTCCGGTGCCTCCAGCGCCGTGATCTCCACGCCCTCAGGCGCGTCAAAACGCACCCACAGCGCCCGCAGGCTGACCCACAGCAGGCCCGCAGCCCCCAGCAGCAGCCACACCATGGCAAAGCGAAACTTCCCCTGCAACATCTGCGGCACCACCCACAGCAAAATGCCTGCGGCAAGTCCCAGGCACCCCAGCACCCAGGCATAGCCCAGCGCCGCAAACACGGCCACACTGCGGCGGTATGCGCGGCTGTTGTCAGCACTGGCATGCTCGCTCATGCGCACCAGATGCACAAAATCTGCCTGATCCACGGGCTTCCCTCACTCTTGGGTTGTTTTCAACCGCCATCCTAACCACTCACGACCCCACACCCACCACCATGACCGACGACGACCTGCCAGCACTCATTCGCACACCGCCCGGCCTGTACCGCCACTACAAGGGCATGCTCTACGAGGTGATTGATACCGTGCGCCACAGCGAAACGTTGGAGCCCATGACGCTGTACCGCGCGCTCTATGGCCAGCGTGGGCTGTGGGTGCGACCCGCCGCCATGTTTGAAGAGCAGGTGCTCGTTGACGGTGTGATGCGGCCACGGTTTGAGAAATGCGGGGATGAAACCCCAGCGGGCTGAGCCCGGTGGGCTCACGCCGCAGTGCGCGGAAAAATGGCTGCTGCCACCAAACCACCACCCGCAGCATTGCGCAAGGCCAGCCTCCCTCCGTGCCGCCGCACTATATCGCTGGCAATGGTGAGCCCCAGCCCGGCCCCGCCACTCTGGCGGTTGCGCGAGGACTCGATGCGGTAGAACGGCTCCATGACCCGCTCCAGCTCTTCGGCAGGCAAACCCGGGCCATGGTCACGCACCTCGATGGTCAGCGCATCAACCGCATCGTGCAGCGTGACCTCGGCGCTGCCGCCGTAGCGAATCGCGTTGCCCACCAGGTTGTCCAGACAGCGCCGCAGCGCCACGGCCTGCCCCCGCAGCGGGGCCGCCTGCCCCGCCACCGTGACCCGATGGCCCATGGCGAGCTGGTCGTCGGCCATGCTGTCCACCAGGGCCTGCACATCCAGCAGCACCCAAGCCTCGGCGCCAGCCACGCCGCGCAGGTAGTCCAGCGTGGAGGCGATCATGGCGTCCATCTCTGCAATGTCGCGGCGAAACAGCTGCTGGGCGTGGCTATCGTCCAGGCATTCGGTGCGCAGGCGCAGCCGGGTCAGCGGCGTGCGCAGGTCATGCGACACCGCCGCCACAAACCGGTCGCGCTCGGCCAATTGCTGTCGGATGCGCGCCTGCATCTGGTTGAACACACGGCTGGCGTCGCGGCATTCCAGCGTGCCGTCCTCGGGCAGCGGGGGCCGGTCGATATCGCGGCCCAACTCTTGCGCCGCCGTGGCGAGCCGGTGCATGGGGCGCGACAGCCAGCGTGCCGCCCACCAGGCCACGGCCACCAGCGCCGCCAGCCGCACGCTGATGTCGAGCAGCAGCCCCAGTTGCAGCGACGGCGGGGCATTCCACAAGCCCTGCTCTGGACCCGGCGGCGGCAACGGCAAAGTGTGCCCATCGGCTGCCACCCCGGGGGGCTGCGGGCCAGGCGGGTGCCCGGGGTGCGCGGGGCGCAGTTCAAACATCAAAGTCAGCGCCAGCACATGGCTCACGATGACGGCCACGATAAGCAGCAGAGCGAGCCGGCCAAAAAGGGTGTCAGGCAGCCAGCGCTGCAGCGCCGCAGGCCATCGCGCAACCATCAATGCGGCCATCCCACCTGCCCCTGCAGCGACTGCACGTTGAACACGTAACCAGCACCCCGCACAGTGCGGATCATCGAGGGCGAGCGCGGGTCGTCCGAGAGCTTGCTGCGCAGGCGCGAGACCAGCAGATCGATGCTGCGCTCGAATGCGTCCATGGCCCGGCCTCGCGCCTGCTCCATGAGCTGGTCGCGGCTGAAAACGCGGCGCGGCATGCGCAAGAAGGTGCAGAGCAGGCGAAATTCGGCGTTCGACAGCGGCACCACCACACCCTGTGGGGATACCAGGTGCCGCTCGATGCTGTGCAGGGTCCAGCCATCAAAGCGCACCAGCCCGTCAGGCTCCTGGGGGGCCGGGGCACTCTCGCCGCGCGTGCGGCGCAGCACGGTCTGGATGCGTGCCACCAGCTCGCGCGGCTCGAAGGGTTTGCCCATGTAGTCGTCGGCCCCCATCTCCAGCCCCAGCACGCAGTCGTAGGGGTTTGCGCGGGCGGTGAGCATGATGATCGGCACCCGGGAGCGTTCACGCAGCTCCCGCGCCAGGGTGATGCCGTCGGTGCCGGGCAGCATCACATCCAGCACCACCAGGCCGATGGGGTGCGCGAGCATCTGCGCGCGCATCGACGCCGCATCACACGCCGCGTGGGCGGCGTGGCCAAAGCGGGCGAGGTATTCGGTGAGCAGTGTGGTGATCTCCACATCGTCGTCCACCACCAGGATGTGTTGCATGGGCTCTGTCGTGCAAAAGAACACCCAAGTTTAGGCAGCTACAAACCACCGCTGGCGACGATCTGGCGGGCATTTCCGCCATTGTTCGGTCCTTGTGGACACCCTTTGTATCGACCTTGGTACAAAGCAGACAAACCCCGGAGACACGCACAACCAAGAATGGTTACGGGCCATGGCTGAGGGCTTCCGTTTTGGGGGACCAGGCACCGACCCACCCTTGGAGCGAAAGGAACGACGATGACGACCATCAGTAGCGTCAGCAGTGCCTGGTCCAGTGCAAGTGTGCAGCGGGCATCACGCCCGGCGCCCACGCCGGAGCGGCTGCTGTCCAAAATCGATGCCGACGGCAACGGCGGCGTGAGTGACACAGAACTGCAGGGCCTTCTGGACGATGTGGCCCAAAAAACCGGCGTCAGCAGCCAGACCAGCGCTGCAGACCTGGTCAAGCAGTACGACAGCAATGGGGATGGCAACCTCAACGCCGACGAGCTGGGCAAGACGATGCAAAGCGTGTTGCCCCCGCCACCGTCCACCATGGCTTTTGCCCAGTCGCGGGGCGACAGCGACACCGCCACCGGCCAGGCGGGCGACGACCTCTTTGGCAAGGTGGACAGCGACGGCGATGGCGCCGTGAGCAAGACCGAGCTGCAGGCCCTGCTGGAGGCGATGTCGGGCGGCACGGCGAGCCGAGTGGGCGTCAGCAGTGACGACGTGTTCAGCCACCTGGATGCGGACGGCGACGGCAGCCTGACCGAAGCCGAATTCGACGCGGGCCGCCCTTCCGGCGCGGCGGATGAAGCAGGCGGCGGCATGCAGGCCATGGGCGGCATGCCGCCGCCACCCGGAGGCCCAGGTGGTGCAAGTGCTTCCGCCGACAGCACCACCACCTACGACGCCCTGGACACCAACAAGGATGGTGAGGTCTCGCTGACAGAACGGCTGGCTGGCAGCCCCAGCAGCGTGGAGCAGGACGCGATCACCGCGCTGTTCAACGCCATCGACACCGATGGCGACGCCAGCATCAGCGCCAGCGAATCCAGGACTTTCATCGACCAGTTGACCAGCCAGCTCCAGCAGCCCCCCAGCCAGGCATCGACATCGGACACCAGCCAACGCAACGACCTGGCGCGGCTGGCCGACTTTGCGCGCCAGCAGTACGCAATGGTGGCCAATGACTGGAATTCGCCCGCCAGCACCGGTAGCCTGAGCGCAATGGCCTGATCAAAAGGAAGGGGCTGGCTTGCCACCAGCCGCAGGTTTTCTGGCCACGCAGTGCGATTCGCCCGTCAGTTGACGAACTGCGTGCGCCGGGATCTCGGAACCATCCGGCAGCAGAAAATATGAAAAAAACAGGCTCTATCGCTTCATGGATAAGCGCAGTTAGCTACTAATTTAATAGCAAAATATACCCCCTGAGCTCACCAAGGCCTGTGGGGGCGAAAGCCGGACGCTCCCAAACCGATCAGCCTGTGGGCTACAAGGCCTGAATCAGCGCCCGCACGGCCCGGGGGTAGATCACGTGCTCCTGCGTCAGCACCCGGGCCGCCAGCGTCTCGGCCGTGTCGCCCGGCAGCACCGGCACCACGGCCTGGTCCAGGATGGGGCCCACATCCAGCTCGGCCGTCACCTGGTGCACCGTCACGCCCGCAAACTTGCAGCCTGCATCGATGGCGCGCTGGTGCGTGTGCAGCCCGGTAAAAGCGGGGAGCAGCGAGGGGTGGATATTGATAAGCCGCCCCGCGTAGTGCGCCACAAAACCCGGGGTGAGGATGCGCATGAACCCGGCCAGCACGACCAGGGCGGGCTGGTGGCGGTCAATGGTGGCGGCCAGTTCCGTGTCAAATGCTTCGCGGCTGGCAAAGGCCTTGTGGTCCAGCGCCTCGGCGGCGATGCCCTGCTCCCGCGCAAACACCAGCCCGGCGGCATCGGGCTTGTTGCTGATGACGGCCGCGACGCGGGCGCCGTAGCGCTGCTCCCAGTGCTCCTGCTGCGCAGTCCGGACGATGGTGGCCATGTTGGAGCCGCCGCCAGAGATCAGAATGACGATGTTCTTCATAAATTGCCACGGATTATCTAGGAGGCTGTCGAGCATGGGGTTGGCTCTGCGCCACCGCCTGGGGGTGCCAGGCAAGGCGCGGGTGAGGCCGTGTGGCCCAGCCACACAACGAACCCGCAACGCAGCATGGCGGTCCGAGGCGGCGGCCCGAAGGGTTGTGCGACAGAGCACGCAGGCGGCGTTGCCCATGCTCGCTGCACAGCCAGTGCAGCTTGCGCTGGGCGCCTAGCCTGCATACTCTGTCGCACAACGCAGCGCCAACCCCAAGCCCGACAGCCTCCTCATGCCCTTCGATCCCGCCACCCGCCCCCTCACCCCCTACGAAGCCCGCGTGCTCGCCACGCTGATGGAGAAGGCCCGCACCGTGCCCGACAGCTACCCCATGTCGCTCAACGGCCTGGTCACCGGTTGCAACCAGAAAACCAGCCGCGACCCGGTGATGAACCTGAGTGACGCCGAGGCGCAGGAAGCCCTGGATTCGCTCAAGCTGCTGACGCTGGCGTTTGAGAGCAGCGGCAACCGCACCACACGCTGGGAACACAACTTTCAGCGCGGCGTGGGCGTGCCCGAGCAGTCGGCCGTGCTGCTGGGCCTGCTCATGCTGCGCGGCCCGCAGACGGCGGGTGAACTGCGCATCAACGCCGAGCGCTGGTACCGCTTTGCCGACATTTCGTCGGTCGAAGCTTTTCTGGACGAGTTGCAGGAGCGCAGCGCCGAAAAGGGCGGCCCGCTGGTCGTGCAGTTGCCCCGCGCGCCGGGTGCCCGCGAGCAGCGTTGGGCGCACCTGATGTGTGGCCCTGTAGACACCAGCGCCGGTGTGTCAGCCCCCAGCAGTGGCGGCGGTGGCAGCACCGGCACGTCTGCCGCACTGCAAGCGCGGGTGGACGCACTGGAGACAGAGGTGGCCAACCTGCGCACCACGGTGCAGCGGCTGTGTTCTGAACTGGGCATTTCCCCAGACTCCGCGCCGATGTCGCCACCCGGACAGGACTAAAACGAACGACCGTGCTACAAATGCGGATCACTTGGAGACAAACCGATGGATCTCGCATTCACCCCCGAAGAACAGGCGTTCCGCGAAGAAATTCGCGCCTGGGTTCAAGCTAATCTACCGAAAGAAATTTCGCACAAGGTCCACAACGCCCTGCGCCTGACCCGCGACGATCTGCAGGGCTGGGCCAAGATCCTGGGCAAGAAAGGCTGGCTGGGCTTCGGCTGGCCCAAGGAGTTTGGCGGCCCCGGCTGGACGGCCGTGCAAAAGCACCTGTTTGAAGAAGAATGCGCCCTGGCCGGTGCGCCCCGTATCGTGCCGTTTGGCCCGGTGATGGTGGCCCCGGTGATCATGGCGTTTGGCAACGCCGAGCAGCAAAAGCGCTTTTTGCCTGGCATCGCCAGCGGCGAAGTCTGGTGGAGCCAGGGCTACAGCGAACCAGGATCGGGTTCGGACCTGGCCAGCGTCAAGACCCGCGCCGAGCGCGTGGGTGACAAGTACATCGTCAACGGCCAAAAGACCTGGACCACCCTGGGCCAGCATGGCGACTGGATGTTCAACCTGGTGCGCACCAGCACCGAGGGCAAGCCCCAGACCGGCATCTCCTTCCTGCTGCTCGACATGAAGTCCAAGGGCGTCACCGTGCGCCCCATCAAGCTGCTGGACGGCGAATGCGAGGTGAACGAAGTGTTCTTCGACAACGTCGAAGTGCCTGCTGAAAACCTGATCGGCGAAGAGAACAAGGGCTGGACCTACGCCAAGCACCTGCTGAGCCACGAGCGCACCAACATCGCCGACGTGAACCGCAGCAAGCGCGAGCTGGAGCGCTTGAAGCGCATCGCCAAGACCGAAGGCGTGTGGGATGACCTGCGCTTCCGCGACCAGATCGCACTGCTCGAAGTGGACATCGTCGCGCTGGAAATGCTGGTGCTGCGCGTGCTGTCGGCCGAGAAGTCGGGCAAGAACTCGCTCGACATCGCGGGTCTGCTCAAGATCAAGGGCAGCGAGATCCAGCAGCGCTACGCCGAGCTGATGATGCTGGCCGCAGGCCCCTTTGCCATGCCCTTCATCGAAGAGGCCATGGAAGCGGGCTGGCAGGGCAACTTCCCCGGCGGCGTCACTGCCAACGCGCCGCTGGCGTCCACCTACTTCAACCTGCGCAAAACCACCATCTACGGTGGCAGCAATGAAGTTCAACGCAACATCGTCGCGCAGACGGTTCTGGGCTAAGGAGACAAGAACATGGATTTCGATTTTTCTGACGACCAGGAACAACTGCGCGACGCCGTGCGCAAGTGGGTGGACAAGGGCTACACGTTCGAGCGCCGCCGCGCCGCCGTGGCCGCCGGTGGTTTTGACCGCGCCGCCTGGAACGAACTGGCCGAGCTGGGCCTGACGGCCCTCACCGTGCCCGAAGCCCACGACGGCATGGGCCAGGGCGCGATCGACGCCATGGTGGTGGCCGAGGAACTGGGCCGTGGCATCGTTCTGGAGCCCATCGCTCAGGCTTTCATGGCCAGCAGCGTGCTGTCGCACTACGCACCGGCCAACGTTCAATCGGCCTGGCTGCCCCGCGTGGCCAGTGGTGAAGCCCTGGTGGTACTGGCCCAGCAGGAGCGCAAGGCGCGATACCGCCTGGATGTTTGCGAGGCAAAAGCGGCCCCAGCGCAAGATGGATATGCACTGACAGCTATCAAAAGCGTAGTAGCTGCCGGCGACAAGGCCGATGCGTTCATCGTGCCCGCACAGCTGGACGGCAAGATCGCCCTCTTCCTGGTCGAGCGCACCGCCACTGGCGTGACCACCCAAGGCTACGTCACACAAGACGGCAGCCGCGCCGCCGAGGTGAAGTTCACCAACGCCCCCGCCACGCTCATCACCACCGACGGCCTCGCCGCGCTGGAACTGGCCGTGGATACCGGCATCGCCGCCAACTGCGCCGAAGCCGTGGGCGTGATGGACAAGACCGTGGCCATCACCGTCGAATACATGAACCAGCGCAAGCAGTTTGGCGTGTTCATTGCCAGCTTCCAGGCGCTGCGCCACCGCGTGGCCGACATGAAGATGCAGCTGGAACTGGCCCGCTCGATGAGCTACTACGCCAGCCTCAAGCTGGGCGCCCCTGCCGCCGAGCGCCGCGCCGCCATGGCGCGCGCCAAGGTGCAACTGGGTCAATCGATGCGTTTTGTGGGCCAGCAGGCCGTGCAACTGCATGGTGGCATCGGTGTGACGGACGAGTACATCGTGAGCCACTATTTCAAGAAGCTCACCCAGCTGGAAGTGGCCTTTGGCGACACGCTGCACCATCTGGGCGAAGTGTCCGCCCGCATGCAAGACACCGCAGGCGTGTTTGCCTGATGTGAACTGACGCAGCCATGTAACGCTCACATGCCATGCTCGTGGATTCACCGATCCACGGGCATTTTTTCTTGTCGGAGACACCTTCATGAACAACAAATTCTGGCTGCAACGCCGATCTCTTCTGCTGGCAACCGCTGCAGCAGCCACCCTGGCCCTGGCCGGTTGCGCCACCAAGGGTCCCAGCCTGTCCGAAGCGCCGCCCATCGTCTTTGTGCACGGCAACGGCGACACCGCCGCACTGTGGCAAACCACCGTGTGGCGGTTTGAATCGAACGGCTGGCCGCGCGAACGCCTGCACGCCATTGACGTGCCCTACCCCCTGTCGCGTGATGAGGACGCCAAACCCCAGGCGGGCCGCACCTCGGCCGCAGAGCACATGGCCTACCTCAAGGCCGAAGTGGACAAGGTGCTCAAGGCCACGGGTGCAAGCCAAGTGGTATTGGTGGGCAACTCGCGCGGCGGCAACGCCATCCGCAACTACATCTACAACGGCGGCGGCGACAAGACGGTGAGCCACGCGATCCTCGGCGGCACGCCCAACCACGGCGTGTGGGCGATCCCGGGGTTCCGAGAAGGCAACGAGTTCTCGGGCACGGGCCCTTTCCTCAAAGCGCTGAATGCTCCCAAGAACGCGGCGGGCGACGAGGTGAGCGGCCCCGTGAAATGGATGACGATCCGCTCGGACAACAACGACAAGTTCGCCCAGCCCGACGGTCTGTGGATAGGCCAGAAAGGCAAGCCCACCTACGTGACCGCCGCAGGCCCCGAACTCAAGGGCGCCACCAACTTGGTGATTCCGCGCATCGACCACCGCGAGACGTCGTACTCCCCCGCTGCGTTTGAAGCCACCTACCGCTTCATCACCGGCAAGGCACCGCAGGTCACCACCATTGCGGCTGAAAAGCAGGTGGTGCTCAACGGCAAGGTCACCGGCCTGGGCGTGGACCCGGCCGACCCCAAAACCGGCAACTTCAGCAACAACCTGCCCCTGGCGGGCGCGCAGCTGGAGGTGTATGCCACCGACCCCGCCACGGGCGCCCGCGCGGGCAATGCCTTGCTGCGCAAAACCTTGGGTGCGGATGGCCAATGGGGACCACTGACGGTGCCCAACGGCGCGCCCGTCGAGTTCGTGATCAGCGCACCCGGCTATGCCACCACCCACATTTACCGCAGCGGCTTTCCACGCAGCAGCAACCTCATCCACCTGCGCGCAGAACGCATGGCCGATGCCGACAAAAGCGCCGAGAGCGTGGTGACACTGACCCGCCCGCGCGGCTACCTGGACCCGGCACGCGACAAGATGCTGCTGGATGGCGCAGTGCCTGCGGGCGTGCCCGCTGGGGCAGGTGTTGCATCTGCCAAGGTCAAGCCTGCGGGCGGCGTGCGCAGCATTGCGGGTGAATTCAATGGCGAACGCGTGGTGGGACAGACCTGGCCCGCTGCCAGCGGCCATCTGGTGTTCCTGGAACTGACTTACTAAAGGAATAGGCGCTGCACCGTGTCTTTGCACCGTGTAGCACGCCCCCAAGAGCGGTCAAGACGGCCCCGATGGCTAGGCGCTCCGTCGCAGACAGTACGAAGGGCCTGTCAACCCTTTTTTCGGGGTCGCGAAGGCCCTTGCGGGCGTGCCAATCTAGGCGCGCGACGCAGCGTGCGCTCTTGCACACGTAAGGAGCGGAACGACGAGTGGCGCGCCCGCAGGGGCCTTCCCTTCGGGTTGCCCGGCCTGGGGGCCGTCTGCGGCGTTGACCGCGCTTGCAAGGTGCCTACCTTGCTGCGCACAGGCGCCTTGCATCCCACCCCCAGGTCGGGCAACGCGATCCCCGAAAAGAGGGTTGGCAGGCCCTCACGGCAAGACGGAGCAACAACGCCAGTGGGGTCGTATTGGCCGCTCTACGCCAAAAGACGCGAGGACTTGGGGACGTGGGCCATCAGGAACTCCATCTGATCGGCCAGGATGCGCCGGTTACGCAGGATGAAGTCCTCCCACAGACTCGGCACATAGGGCGCATACAGCAGCGGCATGTGTGCCTGCTCTGGAGTGCGGGGGCCCTTGCGGTGGTTGCAGGGGCGGCACGCCGTGACCACGTTCATCCAGTGGTCCTGGCCGTTGCGGGCAAACGGCACGATGTGCTCGCGCGTCAGGTCTTCCTCATGAAAATGCCCGCCGCAGTAGGCGCACACATTGCGGTCGCGGGCAAAGAGCTTGCTGTTGGTCAGGCTGGGCTTGAGCTCGAACGGATTGATGCTGGGCACGCCCTTGGTGCCGATGATGCTGTTGATGGCGATCACCGATTGCTCACCCGAGATGGCGTTGTGCCCGCCCCGGAACCGGGCAATCTGTGCACCAGACTCCCAGCGCACTTCCCCGGCGGCGTAATGAATCACCGCCTGCTCCAGCGAAATCCACGATTGGGGCAGCCCTTGGGCTGACAGCTTCAAGACCTTCAAAACACGCCTCCTGGAACACAAAGTACACAAGGATCGGAACGCAGATGTCTCGCGGGCAGCCCTGCGCAGGGCCGGCCGTGGGTCACAATATACTCCGTTTTCATGACAAATTGGCGTCCTGCGCTTGATGGACTTGCGCATGCTGCTATCAAAAAGATAACAAACCGATGAAGATCTTTCGCGGATTCCACCACCCTGGCATTGCCAATGCCTGTGCGCTGACCATCGGCAATTTCGATGGTGTGCACCGGGGCCACCAGGCCATGCTGGCCTTGCTGAACAGCGAGGCTGCACACAGGGGCGTGGAAAGCTGCGTGCTGACGTTCGAGCCCCACCCCCGCGACTACTTCGCGGGCGCCCACCACAAGCCCGAGCTGGCACCCGCACGCATCGGCACCCTGCGCGACAAGCTCACCGAACTGGCCCGCTGCGGTGTGCAGCAGACCGTGGTGCTGCCGTTTGACGCGCGGCTGGCCGCCCAGTCGCCCGACGCTTTCATCGACGAGGTGCTGGTGCGTGGCCTGGGGGCCCGGTATGTGCTGGTGGGCGACGATTTCCGCTTTGGCCGCCAGCGCGCCGGCGACTACGCGATGCTGGACGCGGCCGGGCAAGCCAAGGGCTTCGACGTAGCGCGCATGAACAGCTACGAGGTGCATGGGCTGCGCGTGTCCAGTTCCGCCGTGCGCCAGGCGCTGGCCGCAGGCGACATGGAAGCCGCGGCACGCCTGCTGGGACGGCCCTACACCATCAGCGGCCATGTGGTGCATGGCCGCAAGCTCGGGCGCGAACTGGGTGCTACCGCCGCCGGTGCAGGCGACGGCTTTCGCACCCTGAACCTGCGCTTTGCCCACTGGAAGCCTGCCGCCAGCGGCATCTTTGCCGTGCTGGTGCATGGCCTTGCCACCGAGCCATTGCCAGGGGTGGCCAACCTGGGCGTGCGCCCCTCGCTGGACCCGAACGACGTCAACGGCGGGCGCGTGCTGCTGGAAACCCATTGCCTGCATTGGCCCGCCGATCTGGGGCCCGAGGGGGCGTACGGTAAAATCGTGCGCGTGGAACTGCTACACAAACTGCACGACGAGCTGAAATACGACGGTCTGGATGCCTTGACGAAGGGCATCGCCAAAGACTGCGCCGACGCGCGTGCCTACTTTGCCTCGGCCCAGGCACCCAACCACACCGAAACCCGGCGCCAGACCACCCGCGACCGAATTTGAGGGAGCTGCTTCTCGCAGCGCCCGCCTGACGGGCCCGCCATCCTTCGCGCTCCAACCCCGTTCTTGCTCCGGGCCTTGCCCCGGAATGCCCCGTTTTTAAGGCTCCCTCATGTCCGACGACAACGCCAGCACTCCTTCCACGGATTACCGCAGCACCCTCAACCTGCCCGACACCTCCTTCCCCATGCGTGGCGACCTGCCCAAGCGCGAGCCGGGCTGGGTCAAGGACTGGGAAGACCAAGGCATCTACAAGCGCCTGCGGGATGCCCGCCGGGGCGCGCCCAAGTTCATCCTGCACGACGGCCCGCCCTACGCCAACGGCCAGATCCACATGGGCCACGCGGTCAACAAGATCCTGAAGGACATGATCACCAAGGCGCGCCAGCTCGAAGGCTTTGACGCGCTGTACGTGCCTGGCTGGGACTGCCACGGTCTGCCGATCGAGAACGCCATCGAGAAGAAACACGGCCGCAACCTGAGCCGCGATGACATGCAGGCCAAGAGCCGCGCGTTTGCCACCGAGCAGATCGCGCAGCAGATGGTGGACTTCAAGCGCCTGGGCGTGCTGGGCGAATGGGACAACCCCTACAAGACCATGAACCCCGCCAACGAGGCGGGCGAGATCCGCGCCTTCAAGCGCGTGATGGAGCGCGGCTTTGTGTACCGGGGCCTCAAGCCCGTGTACTGGTGTTTTGACTGCGGCTCTTCGCTGGCCGAGTTCGAGATCGAATACCAGGACAAGAAGAGCACCACGCTGGACGTGGCCTTCAAGTCGCACGACCCCGCCAAGCTGGCAGCCGCCTTTGACCTGCCCGCATTGGCCAAGGATGCGTTTGTGGTCATCTGGACCACCACCGCCTGGACCATCCCTGCCAACCAGGCGCTGAACCTGAACCCCGAGATCAGCTACGCGCTGGTGGACACGGGCGAGCGCATCCTGCTCGTGGCCGAGCCGCTGGTGGCCTCGTGCCTGGAGCGGTACGGCCTCACGGGCAGCGTGCTGGCCACCACCCTGGGCAAGAACCTGGGCGGCCTGGAATTTGAACACCCGCTGTACGACGTGAAGAGCGAGGACGGAACCCAGGGTTACAAGCGCCTGTCGCCCGTGTACCTGGCCGACTACGCCACGGCCGACGACGGCACGGGTATCGTGCACTCCTCCCCTGCCTACGGTCTGGAAGACTTCAACTCCTGCCGCGCGCATGGCATGGCACTGGACGACATCCTGAACCCCGTGCAAGGCAACGGCACCTACGCGGCCGATTTCCCGCTGTTCGGCGGCCAGCACATCTGGAAGGCCGTGCCCGTGATCATCGAAGCCTTGCGCAACGCAGGCCGCCTGATGACCACCAAGGACATCACACACAGCTACCCGCACTGCTGGCGCCACAAGACGCCGGTGATCTACCGCGCCGCCGCACAGTGGTTCGTGCGCATGGACGAGGGCGAAGGCGTGTTCACCCAGCCCGGCATGAAGCCCGCCAAGACGCTGCGCCAGATCGCGCTGGATGCGATCGAACACACGAGCTTCTACCCCGAGAACGGGAAGGCCCGCCTGCACGACATGATCGCCGGGCGGCCCGACTGGTGCATCTCGCGCCAGCGCAGCTGGGGCGTGCCCATCCCGTTCTTCCTGCACAAGGATTCGGGCGAGCTGCACCCGCGCACCATGGAAATCATGGACCAGGCGGCTGACATAGTTGAAAAGGGCGGCATCGAGGCCTGGAGCCGCGTGACGACCGAGGAAATCCTGGGCGCCGAAGACGCGCCGCACTACACCAAGAGCACCGACATCCTGGAAGTGTGGTTTGACTCCGGCTCCACCTTCAGCCATGTGCTGCGCGGCACGCACCCCGAGGTGCACCACGACACCGGCCCCGAGGCCGACCTGTACCTGGAAGGCCACGACCAGCACCGCGGCTGGTTCCACAGCTCGCTGCTGCTGGCCTCGGCCCTCGAAGGCCGCGCGCCGTATCGCGGCCTGCTGACCCACGGCTTCACCGTGGACAGCCAGGGCCGCAAGATGAGCAAGTCGCTGGGCAACGGCATCGACCCGCAGGAAATCAACAAGAAGCTCGGCGCCGAAATCATCCGCCTGTGGGTGGCCGCCAGCGACTACTCCGGCGACATCGCGGGCGACGAGAAGATCCTGGCCCGCGTGGTGGACGCCTACCGCCGCATCCGCAACACACTGCGCTTCCTGCTGGCCAACGTGAGCGATTTCGATCCGGCCAAGGACGCCGTGCCGTTCGACCAGATGCTGGAGATCGACCGTTACGCCCTCACCCGCGCATCCGAGTTCCAGGCCGAGGTGCTGGCGCACTACAAGGTCTACGAATTCCACCCCGTGGTGGCCAAGCTGCAGCTGTACTGCTCGGAAGACCTGGGCGGCTTTTACCTCGACGTGCTCAAGGACCGCTTGTACACCACGGCGCCCAAGAGCCTGGCCCGCCGCAGCGCGCAGACCGCGCTCTACAACATCACGCACGCCATGCTGCGCTGGATGGCGCCGTTCCTGTCGTTCACGGCCGAAGAGGCGTGGAAGGTGTTCGGCAGCTCCGACTCCATCTTCCTGGAGACCTACGGCAACGTGGCGGGCGTGGGTGCCGGTGCCGACGAAGGCCTGCTGGCCAAGTGGTCGCGCATCCGCGAGATCCGCGATGCGGTGAACAAGGAGATCGAAGCACTGCGCGCCGATGGCAAGGTGGGCTCGTCCCTGCAGGCCACCGTTACCCTCACGGCGGCGCCCGAAGACCATGCGCTGCTGGCCAGCCTGGGCGATGACCTCAAGTTCGTGTTCATCACATCTGCTATTGAATTGGTAGCTGGTAGCACATTACAGATAAGCGTCAAGCCCAGTTCTGATGCCAAATGCGAGCGCTGCTGGCACTACCGCAGCGATGTAGGGCAGGACGCCGCCCACCCGACGATCTGCGGCCGCTGCACCAGCAACCTCTACGGCGACGGCGAGAGCCGGGAGCACGCCTGATGGACCGCACATTGCAGGCCGGGCGTTCCGGCGCGAGCATGTGGCCCTGGCTGGCCTGGGCTGTGGTGCTTGTGGTGGTCGACCAGATCACAAAGACCCTGATCCTCAACCACTACCAGTTGGGCGATTCCACGTTCATCACCAGCTTCTTCAACATCGTGCGGGCGCACAACACGGGTGCTGCGTTTTCGTTCCTGTCAGACGCGGGGGGCTGGCAACGGTGGCTGTTCACCGGCATCGGCGTGGCAGCCACGATCTTCATCGTGTGGCAGCTGCGTGCCCACCCGGGGCAAAAGCTCTTTGGCTTTGCGCTGTCGAGCATTCTGGGCGGCGCGGTGGGCAATGTGGTGGACCGGCTGATGCACGGCTATGTCGTGGACTTTCTGGACTTCCATGTGAGCGGCTGGCACTTTCCGGCGTTCAACGTGGCGGACTCGGCCATCACGCTGGGGGCAGCGTGTCTCATTCTGGATGAGCTGCTTCGCGTGCGGCGCGAGCGCTGACGCCACCGGCATCCCCCGTGCAAGCCTTGCAACAGCCCGCCTCGTGCGGGCTGTTTGCTTTGTAGCGCCAGTTGCTCTTGCCGCATGCAGTGTCATGCGCATGTCACGGTCAGCGGTTGCAATGTAAACGTTTACATCAAATGTATTGCACCAAACTGCCATGAGCATTCTGGAAGTCGCCCGCGAGGCCGGTGTGTCGGTTGCCACCGTGTCGCGTGTTTTCAACCTGCCTGACAAAGTGGCCCCGGCCACGCGCGAGCATGTGGAGAACATCGCCCGCACCCTGGGCTATCTGCCCAACGCCAGCGCGCGCACCTTGCGCACCCAGCGCAGCCGCGTGCTGGGCGTGGTGTTGCCCACGCTCACCAACCCCGTGTTTGCCGAATGCCTGGAAGGCATTGCCCAGGCCGCCGTAGCGGGTGGCTACGCCATCTCGCCGTTCACCACCGACTACCGCCTGGACCAGGAAGACCGCGCGGTGAACCTGCTGCTGGCGGGCAACGTGGACGGGATGATCCTGGTGGTTTCGAACCCCGCCACCTCCACCGCACTGCAGCGGCTGGCCGAGGTGGGTCTGCCCTATGTGCTCGCCTACAACCACCACCCCGATCACCCCTGCGTGTCGGTGAACAGCGAGCTGGCTGTGGCCGACGTGGTGACCCATCTGGCCACGCTGGGGCACCGCCGCATCGCCATGGTCAGCGGGCTGCTCAGCGCCTCTGACCGCGCGCAACAACGCTGCCGGGGCTACGCGCGCGGCATGGAGCAGGCAGGCCTGCGGGCCCAGCCTGTGTTGCAGGTGCCCTTCGTGGCCGCTGCGCCAGAGGTGTTGGGCGAAGCCCTGAACAGCCAAGACCGCCCCACGGCCCTGGTGTGTTCCAACGACCTGCTGGCCATCCGCAGCATCCGCGCCGCGCACCTGGCGGGCCTGGCGGTGCCGTGCGACCTGAGCGTGGTGGGCTTCGACGGCATTGCGCTGGGGCAAGACCTCACTCCGCAACTGAGCACCTTGGTGCAACCCAATGCCGACATCGGCCGCCACAGCGTGGAGCTGCTGGCCCAGGCAGTGGCCAGTGGCAACCCGCTGGGGCCCGACATGGGTCTGACGCTGGCGCACCAGTTCCGCGCTGGCGAGTCCTGCGCACCGCCCGCCTCTTCCCTTGTTCCTCCCCTCACCTGAACCCAAGGAGCTGATCCATGAAAACAACCCTCAAAAACTTCACCCGCGCCACGTTGCTGGCCTGGGGCCTGGCAGCCGGTGCCACGGCCATGGCGCAAAACGCCATCTGCTACAACTGCCCGCCCGAATGGGCCGACTGGGGCAGCCAGATCAAGGCCATCAAGGCCAAGACCGGCATCACCGTGCCACCAGACAACAAGAACTCCGGCCAGTCGCTGGCCCAGCTGGTGGCAGAAAAAGCGAGCCCCGTTGCGGATGTGACCTACCTGGGCGTGACCTTTGCCATCCAGGCGCAAAAGGACAGCGTGGTGGCCGCCTACAAGCCCGCTGCATGGGCCGAGATTCCCGATGGCCTGAAGGACCCTGCAGGCCACTGGTTCACCATCCACTCGGGCACTCTGGGCTTCATGGTCAATGTGGATGCACTCAAGGGCAAGCCCGTGCCGCAGTCCTGGGCCGACCTGCTCAAGCCCGACTACAAGGGCCTCATCGGCTACCTGGACCCGGCATCGGCCTTCGTGGGCTATGTGGGCGCTGTGGCAGTGAACCAGGCGCGCGGCGGCACGCTGGACAACTTCGGCCCTGGCATCGACTACTTCAAGGCGCTGCAGAAGAACGAGCCCATCGTTCCAAAGCAAACGTCTTACGCCCGCGTACTGTCGGGCGAGATCGCGATCCTGCTGGACTACGACTTCAACGCCTACCGCGCCAAGTACAAGGACAAGGCCAATGTGCAGTTTGTGATCCCCACTGAAGGCACGGTGGTGGTGCCCTACGTGATGAGCCTGGTGGCCAACGCGCCGCACGCCGACAACGGCAAGAAGGTGCTGGACTTTGTGTTGTCGGACGAAGGGCAGGCGCTGTGGGCCAATGCCTACCTGCGCCCCGTGCGCGCCAGCGCCATGTCCAAGGAGGTGCAGGCCCGCTTCCTGCCTGCCAGCGAATACGCACGCGCCAAAACGGTGGACTACAGCAAGATGGCCGCAGTGCAAAAGGCCTTCTCGGACCGCTACCTGAAAGAAGCCCAGTAAGCCGGGGCGAGCTGGAGAGATGCACATGCGCCACAACAGCTTTGCTCCATCCCGCGCGCTGCTGCTGGCGTGTACCGCACCTGCCGTGGCATTCTTTGCAGCGTTCTGGCTGCTGCCCATCGTGCAGCTGATTGCGCTGCCCGCCAGCAAGGGCTGGGAGACCTACTTTGTGGTGCTCACCCACCCGCGCTACCTGCAAAGCCTGCTGCAGACACTGGGGCTGTCCCTGGCGGTGACGCTGGCCACCCTGGTGCTGGGCGCGGCCGTGGGCATCACGCTGGCGCGGCACCGTTTTACAGGGCGGCTGCTGCTGCTGTCGCTGCTGACGTTGCCGCTGTCGTTTCCAGGCGTGATCATTGGTTTTTTCATGATCTTGCTCGGTGGCCGCCAAGGCTTGGTGGCCGACCTGACGGACGCGCTGGGCCTGGGCCGCGTCACGTTTGCCTACGGCCTGGCCGGGCTGTTCCTGGCCTATCTGTACTTCTCGCTGCCACGGGCCGTTGCGACCTACACAGCGGCGGCCGGAGCCATGGATGCGGCACTGGAAGAAGCCGCCCGCTCGCTGGGCGCGCCGCGCTGGCGGGTGGTGCGCGACGTGTGGGTGCCCGAACTCGCGCCCACCACGCTGTCGTGCGGGGCCATTGTGTTCGCCACGGCCATGGGCGCGTTTGGCACCGCGTTCACGCTGTCCAGCAAGTTCGAGGTGCTGCCCATCACCATCTACAACGAGTTCACCAACTACGCCAACTTTGCACTGGCCGCCAGCCTGTCGATCACCCTGGGGCTCATCACCTGGGTGGTGCTGTGGCTGTCCCGCCGTGTTGCGGGCCCGGCACCGGCTGCCGGGGCGTAACCACCACCATGCGCACGACCCAACAAGCCTCCTTCCCCCTGCTGGCGCTCACGGCGCTGGTGGCGGCGTTCATGCTCGCCCCCATCGCGCTGTCGGTGATGGCGGGGCTCGTCAACAACTACAGCACTGGCATTTCCAGCGGGCTCACCACACGATGGCTACACGAGGTGTGGGACCTGTACGGTGGCACCGTGGGCTGGTCGCTGGGCCTTGCGCTGCTGTGTGTGCTGGGCAACCTGCTGCTGGGCGTTCCCTGCGCATATGCGCTGGCACGCAGCCGCTCGCGCGCCGCACGCCTGTTTGAAGAACTGCTGACCTTGCCGGTGGCCGTGCCCGGCCTGGCCAGCGCGCTGGCCTTGATCCTGGCCTACGGCACGCTGCAAGGCTTTCGCACCAGCTTTGCGTTCATCCTGGTGGGGCACATGGTGTTCACCCTGCCGTTCATGGTGCGCACCGTGGGCGCTGCATTCCAGCGCAAGGAACTGCTCTCGCTTGAAGAAGCGGCACGCTCGCTGGGTGCCAGCTTCGGGCAGCGCTTTTTGGGTGTGCTGGTGCCCGCCGTGCTGCCCGCCATCGTGGCGGGCAGCCTGATGGTGTTCACGCTGTCGGTGGGCGAATTCAACCTCACATGGATGCTGCACACCCCGCTGACCCGCACCCTGCCCGTGGGCCTGGCCGACAGCTATGCGTCCATGCGCATCGAGATCGGCTCCGCTTACACGCTGGTCTTTCTTATCGTCATCCTGCCCGTGCTGTGGGGCCTGCAGGCCGTCGGCACCCTGATCGAAAAACACCATGGAACTTGAACGCACGCGCGTGGAGATAAACCAATGCGCCAAAACCTACCCTGATGGCACGCGGGGCCTGCGGCCGACCGACCTCACTGTGGAGCCCGGCGAGGTCGTCGCCTTGCTGGGGCCATCGGGCTGCGGCAAGACCACACTGCTGCGCCTGATCGCCGGGCTGGAGGCGCCCGATGAAGGCAGCCGCATTGCCTTTGGCGGCACCGACGTGACGCGCCTGCCCATCGAGCAGCGTGGCATCGGAATGGTGTTCCAGCACTACGCCTTGTTCCCGCAAATGACGGTGGCAGCCAACATCGGCTACGGCCTCAAGATCCGCAACGTGCCCGAGGCCGAGCGCCGCCGCACCGTGGGCGAGCTGGTGGACCTGGTGCGCCTGCAAGGGTTGGAGCACAAGCGCCCCGCTGAACTCTCCGGCGGGCAACGCCAGCGTGTGGCCTTGGCCCGCGCCGTGGCGGTGCGCCCCCGCGTGCTGCTGCTGGACGAGCCCTTGACCGCGCTGGATGCCAAGCTCAAGGAGTCTCTGCGCGACGAGCTGGCCGACCTGCTGCGGCGCCTGCACATCACAGCCATCCACGTCACCCACGACCAGCAGGAAGCCCTGGCCATTGCCGACCGCCTGGCGGTGATGCACGCGGGCCAGATCGTGCAGGTGGGCGATGGCGAGACGCTGTACCGCGCGCCCACCCACCCCTTTGTGGCGCAGTTTCTGGGCCGCGTGACCCGGCTCCAGCGGGACGCCGCCGCAAGCGCCCAAGCCGTGTTGATGCTGGGTGGGCTGCCTCTGCCCTGCCCTGCCGCCGTGCAGGCCCACACGGCCTTGCTCGTGCGGCCTGAAGACATCGAGGTGTCGGCCCTTCAAACTGGCTGGGGTCAGGCCGAAGTCACGCGCCGCAGCTTTCTGGGCGACCGCGTGCAACTGGTTCTGACCCTGGCCGACCAGCCCCCGCTGATGGCCGATGTGCCGCGCGACCACCCCGCCCGCACGGGCGACACCGTGGGCGTGCGCATCGCCCCCGAGCGCCTCATGCCCTGCCACGAAACCAGCGACTGACCCAGCCAGCCCTACCCCGCCTGCACGCCTTTTAGCCATGACCACCACGCTGCTGCTCCAACTGTCTGACCCCCACATCCGCGAGCCCGGCCGCCTGGCCTATGGCCGCATCAATACCGCGCCCTATCTGGCCGAGGCCGTGGCCAGCGTGAACCGGCTGCCGCAGGCGCCCCATGCCGCCGTCATCACCGGCGACCTGACAGACTTTGGCCGCGCCGCCGAATACGAGCACCTGCGCGCCCTGCTCACGCCGCTGAACATGCCGGTGTACCTGCTGCCCGGCAACCACGACAGCCGCGAGCAGATGCGCGCGAGCTTTCCGCAGCACCACTACCTGGGGTCCGAGGGCTTCATCCAGTACAGCGTGCCGGTGGGCGGCATGCAGCTCATCGCGCTCGATACCGTGGTGCCCGGCGCCAGCGAGGGCAGCCTGTGCACAGAGCGCCTGCAATGGCTGGATGAAGAGCTGGCACGCCACACCAGCCGCCCGGTGGTAATCGCCATGCACCACCCACCGTTTCGCACGCTGATTGGCCACATGGACGACATCGGCCTGCGCGAAGGCGCCGATGCGCTCGAAGCCATCGTGGCCCGCCACGCGCAGGTGGAGCGTGTGATCTGCGGGCACCTGCACCGGGCCATCCAGGTGCGGTTTGGCGGCACCATCGCGGCCACCGTGCCATCGCCCGCGCACCAGGTGCGGCTGGACCTGGCGCCCAACGCCGCCTCGGCCTGGATGCTGGAGCCGCCCGGCTTTGCGCTGCACGCCCTGCCTGCGGGGGGGCGGCTGGTCAGCCACACCGTGGCCAGCGGCCAATACGCGGGGCCCTACCCGTTTCATGACGGCGGGCAGCTGATCGACTGAAAAAACGGGCCCTGGCGACAAGACCTCCACCGCCGAGCACCCAGCCGCGACAGGGTCATCGCTGCACAACTCCTCAATCAGGAGTATGCTTATATGTCAGTTTTGTGACAAATGGTCCGGGTGCCGCAGTATTTTCTGCGCGCTCTTCATCCCGGAAGCCGAGCAGCCAGGCTCATGCCTCCCCGCCTGCCGCCGCCTACGGGCACAGAAATGAATGAAACCGCTTCCCTGCACGGGCGCCAGCTTTAACGCTTGCGTCGGCGCAGTGCATGGCGCATGCTCGTTTGGGTGGACACAAGAAGAAGAAACAACGGTTTTTCATGAAGCATCTCTTGAATCTGTTGGCAGCGGTGTCGCTGCTGATCTGGGGCACCCACTTGGTGCGCACCGGCATCCTGCGTGTCTTTGGCGCCAATTTGCGCCAGTTGATCGCGCACAGCGTCAGCAACCGGTTCACGGCCGTGCTGTCGGGCATCGGGGTGACCGCCGTGGTGCAGTCGAGCACGGCCACGGCGCTCATCGTGTCCTCCTTCGTGGGCCAGGGCCTGGTGGGCCTGCCCGCCGCGCTGGCTGTGATGCTGGGCGCCGACGTGGGCACGAGCGTGATGGCGGTGGTGTTCTCGATGGATTTGTCCTGGCTGTCGCCCCTGTTCATCTTCGCGGGTGTGGTGCTGTTCATCTCGCGCAAGGACACGGCCGTGGGTCGGGTGGGCAGGGTGCTGATCGGCCTGGGGCTGATGCTGCTGGCGCTGCGCCTCATCACCGAATCGACCACGGTGCTCACCCAGTCACCCACGGTGCGTACGCTGCTCGGGGCGCTGACCAGCGACCTGCTGCTGGAGATCTTCACCGGCGCCATCCTGGCCATCGTGGCGTATTCGAGCCTCGCCACCGTGCTGCTCACCGCCGCGCTGGCAGGCTCCGGCGGCATCCCGCCCGACGTGGCGCTGGGCCTGGTGCTGGGTGCCAACCTCGGCAGCGGCGTACTGGCGGTGCTGACCACGATGAAGGCCAACGTGCAAACGCGCCAGGTGCCACTGGGCAACTTGTTCTTCAAGATCATTGGCGTCATCATCATGACCCCGCTCACCGGGCTGTGGCTGCAGCATGTGCGCCCCTACGTGCCCGAAATCGCAGCACTGGTGGTGCTGTTCCACCTGGCATTCAACGTGGTGGTGGGCATCATCTGCATCGGCCTGACGGGCACAGTGGCGCGCGTGGTGCAACGTCTGCTGCCGAAGGAAAAGGCGCAGGCTGCGGGCACCCGCCCCCAGCATCTGGACCCCTCCGCCCTGGCCACGCCCTCGCTGGCCATCTCGTGCGCCGCGCGCGAGGCCCTGCACCAGGCCGACGTGGTCGAATCCATGCTGCTGGGCCTGCACAAGGTGATCCGCACCGACGACCTGCAGCTGGCGCAGGACCTGCGCAAACTGGACGACGAGGTGGACGGCCTGTACTCGGCCATCAAGTACTACATGACCAAGATTTCGCGCGAGGCCCTGGATGAACGCGAGGGCCGCCGCTGGGCCGACATCATCAGCTTCACGATCAACATGGAGCAGATCGGCGACATCATCGAGCGCGTGCTGATCGACATCGAGGACAAGAAGATCAAGAAGGGTCGCCAGTTCTCCGAGGCCGGCATGGAAGAAATCAACGAACTGCACGCCCGCCTGATCGACAACCTGCGCCTGGCGATGAGCGTGTTCCTCAACGGCAGCGTGCGCGATGCGCAAAAGCTGCTCGAAGAAAAAGCCCGCTTTCGCGACCTGGAACACGCGTATTCCGCCACCCACCTGGCGCGCCTGTCGGACAACACGGTGCAAAGCATCGAGACCAGTTCGCTGCACATCGACCTGATCAGCGAACTCAAGCGCATCAACTCGCTGCTGTGCTCGGTGGCCTACCCGATTCTGGAATCGGCCGGAGCGTTGGCGCCCAGCCGGCTAAGGGCGATGGCGGACCAGGCTTGAGAAGCGCCTTCAGCAGAAATTCAAGCCTTTTCTGGCTCTCTTCCATTTCGGGTGGAACGCCACATTCCCCACCAGAGCCATGGTCAGGCCCTTGCTTTTCGCAAAGGACTGCCTGGCAGGTGAGTGAGCTTGCCAGCAATCAAGAACGCCATGGCGATGAAGTGATCGGTGGTGCCATAGCCACGCGCCTTGGCCTTAGCTGCTTGCAACAGTGAGTTCACCGCCTCCACATAGCCGGTGTGCAGATGAGAAGCATCAAACGCCTGGAGTATTCCCGCCCAGTGTTGCTGGATGGTCTTGGCCAAGTCCTTGAAGGGCTGCAAGCGGCTGCGTTGCGCCCAGTGCAGCCATTTCTTGAGTGCCTGTGCACTGCTGGCGGCATCCGCGTCTGAGTTCCTGTAAACATCGCGCAGCGCCTCCTTCATCCGCCACGCCCTGGCGGTCTTCAATCGGGTGCGAGGCAGCCAATCCATCTTTGCCTGCTCTTTGTCCGTCCACTTGGCTTTGTCCTTGAGCCAGCACCAACGGGTCTTCTTGAGCCAGCGCTCGCCCCGGGCCTCTTCCCGCCGCACTGCGTCCACTGCCCGGTTGGCCATCTGCACCACATGAAAGCCATCAAAGGCAATGGCCGCCTGGGGCAAGTGCTGGCCTGCTCCTGCGATAAAGGCCTTGGACATGTCCATGCACACCACCTGGATGGCTTCGGGCCTGCCTTGGTGGCTCTTGAGGTCCGCCGCAAAGCGCTGCACGGTGCTGGCATCCTTGCCGGGTGTGGCGTAGATCAGTCGCGCCCGCTCAAGATCGTGCACCAGGGTGATGTAGCTGTGGCCTTTGGCGCAGCTGGTCTCATCGATACCGATGACCGCCACACCCGCGTAGCTCTCCTTGGCGCGCGCCAAGCTGACATGGGCATCGATCTGGCGCCACAAGGCGTTGTCCGCACAGCGCAGGATGCGTGCACACGCGGCCACCGGCATCTCACGGGCCAGCGTCAGAGCCAGAGCCTCGAACATGAGCGTGAAGCGGCTGCCCTCTCGCGCCCAGGGAACACTCAGCTGGGTCGTAGAGCTGCAGGCGCTGCATGACACGCGAGGCAGCGCGCAGTGCACGTAGGCTTCGAACTGAAAGAAATCAAGATGCCGCCAGCTGCGCTGGCGGTGGTCATGCAGTTTCTGCTCAGCTGCGGCGCAAACGGGGCAGGCGGCACTGCCCGATTGCCAGACCACGTACAGGTCGATGCGGCTGCGCTCGACATCCAGTGCAACACGCTCCACAGCCCAGGGCGCGGCCAGCCCCAACGCTTGGCAGAACAACGCTTCTTGCATCGGGAGGGCTCCTGTTCAGGGGGTGTCAATGGATTTATTTGAACTGTAGTGTTCCACCCGAAACGGAAGAGAGCCCCTTTTCTGGTCTCTAGCGCTTTATCCATAAGCGCTAAAAGCTATTATTTTTATAGCAACACCTCACCCCCGCCGCTGTGCGGCGTTGTCTCGCCGTCACTCCACGTCCGCCACGTAGCGCTGCAGCCCCGTCCACAACGCATCCAGCGTAACCTTGCAGCGCGGGCTGGCGCGCAGGTCCTCGTGCATCACCACCCAGGTTTCCAGCCCGTACACAAACTGCTGTGACAACACATGCACCAGCGCCGGGGTGCTACGGCGCGCCAGTGCCACCTGGCAAACGCCAATGCCGCCCCCGGCGCGCATGAAAGCCAGTTGCGCCACATCGCTGTCGCTGCGCACTGCAAACTGGTCGCGCCGCCACGCGGGCACCGCCTTTTGCGCGGCGCGCAAAAAGGGCGTTTCTGCGTCAAAACCAATCAGGCGGTGGCGGGCGAGGTCGGCCAGCGTCTCGGGCACGCCGTGCGCCTGCAAGTAGCTGGGGTGGGCGTGCAGTCCCAAGGGAATGCTGCCGACGCGGCGGGCGATCAGCGCGTCCTGGCGGGGCTCGGTCATGCGGATGGCGATGTCGGCCTCGTGCTGCAGCAGATCCTGCACGCGGTTGCTGAGCACCAGTTCCACCGTCAGCGCCGGGTGCTCGGCCTGCAGTTGCGCCAGGATGGGCGGCAGCACCTCCACGCCGATCACCTCGCTTGCCGTCACCCGCACCGTGCCCCGCACGCCGCCGCCATGGCTGTCGGCTGCGCGCACCAGGGCAGCGGCGGTGTGGCCCATGGCTTGCGCGTAGGGGCACAGCGCCAGCGCCGCCTCGGTCGGCAGCAGGCCCTGCTGCGAGCGGGTGAACAGCACCAGTCCCAGCGCCTGCTCCAGCGCCGCAATGTGGCGCCCCACCGTGGGTTGTGTCACCCCCAGCGCGCGGGCTGCGCCCGAGAGCGATCCCTCTTGCACCACGCCCAAGTACGAGCGGTACAGCTCCCAGCCAATGTCTTTGTGTGCAGGTTGTGCCATACATAAATGTATAGCCATGCGCCGATTTTCGGTAATTCCATTTCACAACACCCACGACCACACTGCATCCATCACCACTTTTTTTTGGAGCAAAACATGGCAAACGCAGGCAATACGGTTCTGGTTCTCGGCGCGACCGGGGGCATCGGTGGCGAAGTGGCGCGGCAGCTGCGCGACCGGGGATGGCAGGTGCGCGCACTGCACCGGGGCGTGGCGCAGGCCGGGGAGCAACGCGACGGCGTGGCCTGGATTCGCGGCGACGCGATGCGGCGCGAGGACGTGGTAGCCGCTGCCGCAGGCTGCGACGTGATCGTGCACGCGGTCAACCCGCCCGGCTACCGGCGCTGGAGCGAGCTGGTGCTGCCGATGATCGACAACACCATTGCGGCGGCCACCGCAGTGGGTGCCACCGTGGTGCTGCCCGGCACGATCTACAACTACGGGCCCGACGCCTTCCCGGTGCTGCGCGAGGACTCACCGCAGCGCCCCCACACCCGCAAGGGCACTGTGCGCGTGGAGCTGGAGCGGCGCCTGCAGCAGGCGACCGAGCCCCACCCGCTGCGCGCGGGCACCTGCCGCGTGCTCATCGTGCGGGCGGGGGACTACTTTGGCCCCCAGGTGGGCAACAGCTGGTTCTCGCAAGGCCTCGTCAAGCCCGGCCAACCCGTGAAGGCGGTGAACCTGCCCGGCGCACCCGGCGTGGGCCACCAATGGTCATACCTGCCCGACGTGGCGCGCACCATGGTGCAGTTGCTGGAGCGCCGCGCCACACTGCCCGCGTTTGCACGCTTTCACATGGCCGGGCACTGGGACGCCGACGGCACGCAGATGGCCGCCGCGATTGGCCGCACCGTGGTGGCACATGGTGGTGCGGCCCCGCACGTGCGGGCCTTTCCGTGGTGGCTGGTCACACTCGCCGCGCCGTTTGTGGCCACGCTGCGCGAACTGCGGGAGATGCGCTACCTGTGGAGGCAACCGGTGCGCATGGCCAACGACCCGCTGCGCGCCGTGCTGGGCGAAGAGCCCCACACGCCGCTGGACGCGGCGGTGCAGGCCACGCTGTTGGGTCTGGGCTGCCTGCCAGGGGCCAAAGCGCCGCTCACAGCCCCAGGAAACCCGCAATCACCAGCCCGGCTTCCAGCGTGAACCGGCCCTGGGCAACCTGCGCGCGCACCTCTTCCAAGGGCAGCAGTGCAAACTCGTCCACCTCGCCGTCCTGGTTGTCGGGCGCCATGCCCTCGGGCACCACGGCGCGGAACCAGTCGATGCGCTCGACCATGTACCCAGCGCCGCCCCCCTCGCTGCTGGGGCGGCTGAACAGCACATGGCCACCGTGCGCCACGCCGGCAAGGGTGTGCACATGCAGCCCGGCTTCTTCCCAGGTCTCGCGCACCAGGGCTTGGGGCAACGAGTCGGCGGCCGAGATCATGCCGCCCATCAGCGTGTCCCACAGGCCTGGGTCGTTGGGTTTGTTCAGCGAACGCTTTTGCACCCACATGCGCCCATCGGACGCCAGCCCCACCAGGTGCACGGCGCAGGTGGTGATGCCCAGCACACGCACGGCACCCCGCTCCACGGTGCCCACGACTTCGCCGCTGGGGTTGGTCACCGCCAGTTGTTCGTTGCGCCACGGGCCACACAGGTTGGCGTCGCGCAGCGCTTCGGCCAAGGTGTTCAGGGCGTCGGTGGTGGCGTTGACGTTGGCATCAGAGGCAGCTTCGGGCGGCAGATGCAGACTCCATGCAGGGGCGCCGCCATGCTCACCCATTGATAGCTGGTAGCGCTTATCCAATAAGCGCTGGAGGCTTATTTTGCTTAGAAATCCTTCCGCAACCGACCCTACCACCTGCCCCGCCACCCGCAGGGGTTGGCGTGGCTGGCGGGCGGGCTGGTGCGCCAGTTGCCGCGCACCCACCAGCCACTGGTCGAACGATGCGCCGGGGTAGGAGGCTGTCACAGCGTGAGGATGGTGCAGCCCGTGGTCTTGCGTGCTTCCAGGTCGCGGTGCGCCTGCTGCACGTCGGCCAGCGGGTAGCGCTGGTCGATGTGGATCTTCACCTGCCCACTGGCCACCACGGCAAACAGGTCGTCGGCCATGGCCTGCGTGCTTTCGCGCGTGGCGATGTGGGTGAACAGCGTCTGGCGCGTGACGTAGAGCGAGCCCTTGGCGCCCAGCGAACCCGGTGCAAACGGTGCCACGGGGCCCGAGGCGTTGCCGAAGCTGGCCATCAGGCCAAAGGGACGCAGACATTCGAGTGACTTGTCCCAGGTGTCCTTGCCCACCGAGTCGTACACCACCTTCACGCCCTTGCCGCCGGTGATCTCTTTGACCCGGGCTGCGAAATCTTCTTTTTGATAGTTGATGGCATGCGCCGCGCCGTTGGCCAGGGCCAGCTGGCACTTGGCATCGGTGCCTGCCGTGCCGATGAGCTGCAGGCCCAGCGCCTTGGCCCACTGGCTGGCGATCAGGCCTACCCCACCCGCAGCGGCGTGGAACAGCACATGGTCGCCGGGCTGCAGGCCTTCCACGGGCAGCGTCTTCTTGAGCAGGTACTGCGCCGTCAGGCCCTTGAGCATCATGGCCGCGCCCGTCTCAAAGCTGATGGCATCGGGCAGCTTGCACACACACTTGGCGGGCATCACCCGCACTTCGCAATAAGCGCCGGGGGGCTGGCTGGCGTAGGCAGCGCGGTCGCCCACCTTCAGGTGCGCAACGCCCTCGCCCACGGCTTCGACCACGCCCGCGCCTTCCATGCCGATGGTGGCGGGCATGTTCAGGGGGTACAACCCCGTGCGGTGGTACACGTCGATGAAGTTCAGGCCGATGGCGTGGTGGCGGATGCGGATCTCGCCGGGGCCGGGCTCGCCCACGGCGACGTCAACGATGTGAAGTTCTTCGGGACCACCGTGCTGGCGGATCTGGACGGCAAGGCTCATGGCAAAACGCTCCTGGATAACGGGTGTTGAACGGGTCCCCAACGGGCATGGATGGGGCCTGTAACGGGCGAGACAAACGGCGGCCATCCTGCCATGAATCTGAAAGCCTTGTCCTGCCCTGCACCGTTACAGTGCAGCCCATGACTCAAAGACTCACGCCCGGTACGGCGGCGCTGCTGGTGATACCGCCGCTGCTGTGGGCTGGCAACGCCGTCACAGGCCGGCTGGTGCACGACCTGATCCCGCCCATCACGCTCAATTTCATCCGCTGGGTGCTGGCTTTCTTCATCCTGCTGCCGCTCGCGTACAACGTGCTGCGCAAGGACAGCCCGCTGTGGCCCCACTGGCGCCGCTATGCACTGCTGGGGCTGCTCGGCATTGGCCTGTACAACGCGCTGCAGTACATGGCGCTGCAGACTTCCACGCCCATCAACGTGACGCTGGTGGGCTCCAGCATGCCGGTGTGGATGCTGGCCGTGGGGGCGCTGTTCTTCGGCGCGGCGGTCACGCGGCGGCAACTGCTGGGCGCGCTGCTGTCGATGTGTGGCGTGCTGCTGGTGCTCAGCCGGGGCGAGTGGTCGCAGCTGCTGGCTTTTCGCCTCGTGCCAGGCGATGTGTTCATGCTGCTGGCCACCATCTCGTGGGCGTTCTACAGCTGGCTGCTGTCGCGCACCAGCGAGCCCGCCCGCATCCGGGGCGACTGGGCCGCTTTTTTGATGGCGCAGATGGTGTTTGGCCTGGCATGGTCGGGCAGCTTCGCGGGCGTGGAATGGGCGATGGGCCACACCCACATCGCATGGGGCTGGCCGCTGATCGCAGCGCTGGCTTTCATCGCCGTGGGCCCCGCCGTGCTGGCCTATCGCTGCTGGGGCGTGGGGGTGGAGCGCGCCGGGCCTGCAGTGGCGGGCTTCTTCGTGAACCTCACCCCGCTGTTTGCGGGCATCCTGTCGGCCGCCTTTTTAGGGGAAACGCCACAGCTTTTCCACGGTGTGGCATTCGCACTGATCGTGGGCGGGATCGTGGTGTCGTCGCGGCGATAGCGACAGGCGGGGTCAGCCTGCTGCGCCTTCGGCCGAGGCTTGTGTTGCGGCCTGCTGCAACAAGACTTCGAGCTCCGATACCGGCCCGGGCATGCCCAGCAAATAGCCCTGAAAGAGCTGGCAGCCATAGTCTGCCAGCAGGGCTTTCTGCTGTACGGTTTCCACACCTTCGGCAATCACATCCAGCTCCAGGTTGCGCGCCATGCCGATGATGGTCTGCACGATCACGTCGTCGGTGTGCCGCACACCCAGGTTGCGCACAAACGACTGGTCGATCTTGAGCTGGTCCAGCGGCAGCCGCGTGAGGTAGGCCAGCGACGAGTAGCCCGTGCCGAAGTCGTCCACCGAAAAGCGCACACCCTTGGTCTTGAGCAGGCCCATCTTGGCAATGGTGTCGTCCACGTTGTCCAGCACCAGCGACTCGGTCAGCTCCAGCTTGAGCAGGTGGGGCCGCGCGCCGGTCTCGCGCAGCACCTCGACCACGCGGGCCACGAAGTCGCGCTGGCGGAACTGCCGGGCGCTCACGTTGACCGACAGCGGCACATGCCGGTAGCGGGCATCGTTCTCCCACGCCGCCAGCTGCTCGCACGCGGTGCGCAGCACCCAGTGGCCCATGGGCACGATGAGTTCGCTTTCTTCTGCCACGCCAATGAAGGCGCTCGGCGCAATAAGGCCGCGCTCGGGATGGATCCAGCGGATCAGCGCCTCGGCGCCCACGATGCGCCCGTCCAGATGGAACTGGGGCTGGTAGTGCAGCGCGAACTGCCGCGCGGCCAGCGCGGCCTGCAGATCCCCCTCCAGCTGCGCACGCACGCTGATGGCAATCTGCATCTGCGGATCGAAAAAACACAGCGCATTGCGGCCCTGCGACTTGACCTGGTACATGGCGATGTCGGCCTGTTTGAGCAGATCGACCGAGGGCTGCAGCGCCCCGCCCATGAGCGTGGCCCCGATGCTGGGCGTGCTGTGGTGGCTGAGCCCGGCCAGCGAGTACGGCATGTTGAGCGTGCGCAGGATCTTTTCGCCCACGCGGCGCGCATAGGCAGCCGCCTCTTCGCTGTGCAGCGACAGCTCGTGCAGCATGACCACGAACTCGTCTCCCCCCAGGCGCGCCACGGTGTCCTCGCGGCGCACGCAGGTCTTCAGGCGCTCTGCCACCTGGCGCAGCAGCATGTCGCCCACCTCATGGCCCATGGTGTCGTTCAGCGTCTTGAAGTGGTCCAGATCCAGGAACAGCAAGGCCCCGTACTGCCCGCTGCGCACGCTGGCCGCAATCACCTGCTGCATGCGGTCCATCAGCAGCCGGCGGTTGGGCAGATTGGTCAGAGGGTCGTAGAAGGCCAGGCTCTCAATCTCGGCGCTGGCGCGGCGCAGGGCCGTCACGTCGTGGTAGGTGATGACCAGACCGCCCTCGGGTGTGGGCCGTTCGGTGATCTGGATCGTGCGGCCATTGGGCAGCACCTGCTCATGGGGCTCATGGTGCTGGTTCTGCTTGAGCAGCCGCAGCTCCACCCAGCGCATGCGTTCTTCCTCGCTGGCGCGCGGCAGATGGTGCCGGGCGGTCTCTTCCATCACGCGCCGAAACGGCACCATGGGCGCCATCACGGCGCGCAGCCACGGGAAAATTTCCTCAAACCGGCTGTTCCATTGCACCACGCGCTGCTCGCCGTCGAGCAGAACAAAACCACTCACCATCGACTCCAGTGCCTGGTCGAGGGTGGCCTTGGACTGCGCAATGGCAAGCCGCGCCTGGGACATACGGTCCAGGTAGCGCAGCGCCAGGTTGCCCGCTGCCACGATCATGGCCACAAACAACAGCCCCGTCAGTGCAATGGCGTTGCGCTGGTCGCGCCAGCCTGCCAGCGCATCGCGCAGCGGAATGCTCGCCGAGATGCGCAGGTCCTGGTACAGGATGGGTCGGTAGACCACCAGCGCCGGCTCGCCACTCAAGCGGGCGGGTGCCTTCCACGCCTGCCCCAGGGCGGCCACCTCCTGCAGTGGCGGGGACAGCACGGGCGTGATCGCCTCCTCGCGGTTGGGCGCACTCAGCAGCAGCAGCCCTCCGGCACGCTCCAGCGTCACTTGCAGGCCTGTGATGTCCACACCCTGGACCAGCACCGAGCTGAGCGCCCCCACCGGCAATTCGGCAATGGCCACCACAAGGGAACTGTCGGCCATGCGCAGGTGGCGCGCAAAATACAGCACGCGCTCGGCAGTCGCAAAGCTCACCACCGGCGGGCTGATCATCAGGGTGGAAACGGGCTGCTCCAGCACAGACGCCAGAAAACCGGGAGGCAGCTGCAGCGGCAGCGCACTGCCAGCCGCATCGGAAGAGGCGATGGTCTTGCCGTTCGCGTCCAGCAGCGCCACATAGCGCACCATCAGGTTCTGCCGTGCGGAGCTGCGCAGGCGCTGGCTTGCAAGGTCAGGGTCCACCCATTCGCTCATCGAACCCGACAGGCCCAGCAGTTCGTCCATGCTGGCCAGCAGCACGTCCACCGCCAGCAGGGAACGATTGAGCGCCGCTTCGGCACCCGCCACAAAACGGGTGGCCTGGGCTTCGTAATCATCCAGCGCCACCTTGCGAGCGTTCCATACCAGCGCGGCAGACACCATCACCACCGCCGCAATGAACACCGCCGCCCCGGCCCATACAAAGGCCCTGATGCGCAGTGGGGTCGTGGTATCCCTCATTTCGCCGGGGCCGCAGCCAGGCCACGGACGGGACCGATCGTCTGGTTCCACACCTGGGCGCAACGCGGCCCGCAGCGCTGCACCCAGCGCGGCAGCACGGTGGAGGCAAGGATCTCCTGGCGGCTGCGTTCATCCTGCGCAGACACCGGCACCACCACCATGCTGCCCTTGCGTCCCCCCACACAGGCGGGGATGCCACGGTTGCAGGCCATGCCGTCGGAGGTTTCGCGCTCGGACTCCTCCCAGATGGCGGCCTCCAGCCGGGGCAGCTCGCGCCGCAGCAGGGCCCGCAGATCGGGCGGCAGCGCCTCCCAGGCGGCCTTGTTGGCGCTGAACACCGCCAGTCCCCAGGTCACGGGCAGCGCATGCACATGGGAGGTCATGGTATGCAGCCCCAGCGTGTTGCCCGACATGGTGCCGGTGATGGCGCACTCGGTATTGCCCGCCGTGAGGCTGGGCACGATCTGCGCGAAGCCAGTCAGCACGGGGATGCCGCCGAGCGCCCCGACAAAATCCGCCTGGGTGGATGACGACACGCGCGTGCGGCGCCCGGCCAGATCGGCCAGCCCGCGCAGGGGCTTCTTGCAAAACACCACCTGGGCCGGATACACATACATCGCCAGCGCCTCCACGCCGTGCTGGTCACGCAGACTCTTCTCCAGGTAAGGGCGAAACGCCGCCAGCGTGGTCTTGAGCGTGGCAATGTCGGGGTTCAGCCCCGCCAGATCGGGTGCGGTGTACTCGGGGTACTGGGCCGTGAACGAGCTCATGAGCGTGGTGCCAAAAGGCACCACACCCAGCTGCAGCAGGCGCAGCATTTCGGCGCCAGGCACGCCCGCTCGGTCAAAGGGCACGATTTCAGCGTCAAACCGGCCACCGCTCAAGCGGAGCAGTTCCTTGCTCCAGAAGGGCTCTTCCTGCCGGGTGTACTGGTTGATACCTGCCAGCCCCCCCACGATGCGCAGCTTGTAGGGCGCAGTGGCCGCTGCCGGGGTGGCCGCAGGCTGGCCCACAGCCTGTGGCGAACAACCCAGCGCGGCCCATGCCAAGCACAGTGCAGCGATGCGGTGCAGAAGGCGGGAAGTCACAGCGGGTTTGGGCTGCATGGCAACTTCTGGCTCGTCAACCGGGGTGCAGTGGACGGCCACCGCCGCGCACCCTTCATGCCCAGGGCCATGCCAGCGCCCCAGCGGCATCCATGGATCGCATAGAGGTCTGGAAGGCCGCCCTGGGGAGGGATGCGCGGTGTCATGTTCCGGTACTTTCGGGTTGGAATGCTGGGGCACCATTCTTCACCAAGTTTTCCCCCTCGGCGGGCAAAGCTGTCTGCAAAACGCCACGCCCTGCCGCCAGGGAATCTCCTTCGCCCGCCAGTGACCACAGACGACGGGTTGACCTTCTGTCTCAACCCGGGTCAGAAGGTCCCAGGATAAGCGCCGCCGTCCGCCAGCACGTTCTGCCCGGTCATATAACCCGCCTGCTGGCTGCACAGGAAAGCGCAGATGGCACCGAACTCCTGCGCCGTGCCATACCGCCCTGCCGGAATCTGGGCCTGCTGTTGCGCGCGAACATCGTCCACGCTCTTGCCTGCCTTGCCGGCAGCAGCGGTCACGGTGGCGGCCAGTCGGTCGGTGTCGAACTTGCCGGGCAAGAGGTTGTTGATGGTGACGCCCCGTGCAGCGATCTTGCTGCGCGAGACCCCCGCCACAAAGCCCGTGAGCCCGCTGCGCGCGCCGTTGGACAGACCCAGGATGTCGATGGGCGCCTTCACCGCGCTGGAGGTGATGTTGACGATGCGGCCAAAGCCTCGCGCAGCCATGCCGTCCACTGTGGCCTTGATCAGTTCGATGGGGGTGAGCATGTTGGCGTCCACGGCCTTGATCCATGCATCGCGGTCCCAGTCGCGGAAGTCGCCCGTTGGCGGGCCGCCGGCATTTGTCACCACGATGTCAAAGTCACGGCCCGGGCCATCTGTCACGGAGAACACGGCAGCACGGCCCTCGGCGGTGGTGATGTCAGCAGCTACCGCCAGCACCGTCGGTTTGGAGCTTTTTTGGCCGCCAGCGCTTTCCTGCATTGCTCCTTCAGCTACCAATTGTGTAGCAGCCTGCTCCAGCGCCTGGGCATTGCGGGCGTTGATGACCACGTTGACGCCCTCACGCACCAGGGCCAGCGCACAGCCATAGCCTAAACCCTTGCTCGCGCCACACACCAGCGCCCATTTGCCTGCGATACCCAAATCCATAACAATCTCCGGTTCTGCTGCAAGCCGCAGCATTCACAGATCATCATAAGTGGAGAGCTGCAACATGAATTGGCTGCACCGCGGAGCCCTGGCCACCTGGCTGGCATGGGCCGCATTGGCACCCCTGGCAGGTAGCGCGCATGCGCAGGAGGCGGCCGTGGTCAAGCGTGCCACCCAGTTGCGCGACACCCCCGCCGACAGCGGTGCGAGCGTGGCCCCGCTGGAGGCCAACACTGTGGTCACGCGCAGCAACGAGCGCAAGGGCCCCTGGACCAAGGTGAGCACACAGCAAGGCGTCACCGGCTGGGTGCACATGTTCGACCTGGGACCGCAGTCGGGGTCGGCCACGCCCACCAACAACGCCGCCACCAGCGGCCTGCGAGGCCTGGGCGGGCTGTTTGGCGGCAACAGCGGCTCCACCACCACGGCCACCTCCACGGTGGGCATTCGTGGCCTGGATGCTGAAGACATCGCCAATGCGCAGCCCAATCCTGCTGCCGTCGGCCGGGCAGAAAGCCTGCGGGTGAATGCCGACCAGGCGCGCCAGTTCGCCAGCTCGGCGTCCCTGCAATCCCGGGATGTGCCCGCCCTGGCGCAGCCCGCACTGCCCACATCCAGTCGGGGCTCCGGCAGCGGGTCCAGCAACCCCTCCGACCCCAACTACAGCCCTAACTGAGGAAATGGCCATGAACCGGAATTCCACCTGGAAACGCCGCGCGCAGACGGCAGCCTTGTGCGCGCTGCTCGTTGCAGCGCCCCTGGCCGCCCACAGCCAGAACGTGATGAACATCCTCAACTCCCTGGGGGGCGGGCTGGGCTCGGCCATCACGGGGGGCAAAGCCGCTCCGGCGGCGCAGGGTGACGATCTGATCAGCCTGCTCACGCAGTCGATGGAGAACATCGACGAGGCCAAGGAAATCGAGATCGGCCGCCAGCTGGCCGCCCTGCTGCTGGGCGCCAAGCCCGCCCACCCGGACATGGCGCTGCAGCGCTATGTGAACCGCCTGGGCCGGTGGGTGAGCCTGCAGTCGTCGCGCCCCGGACTGCCCTGGACCTTTGTGGTGCTGGACGACGCAGGCTACAACGCCTTTGCCGCGCCGGGCGGCTATGTGTTCGTGACGAAGGGGCTCATTGACCGCTGCGCCGACGAGTCCGAGCTGGCGGGCATCCTGGCGCATGAGATCACGCACGTGACCTCCAAACACCACCTCCAGGCCATCCGGCAAAGCGCCATGGCGGGGGTCGGCACGCAACTGCTGGCTTCGCAGATCCGCACCAGCAACATCGCCGGGCAGCTCGTCAAGGACCAGCTGCTGTCGCTGTTCCGCACCGTATACACCAAGGGGCTGAGCCAGTCCGACGAATTCGAGGCGGACCGCACCGGGGTGTCGCTGGCGGCCAAGGCGGGTTTTGACCCCTACGGTCTGGTCTCAGTGCTGCAGCAGCTGCGCACCGTCACGCCGGACAACCCCATGTTCACGCTGACAATGTCCACCCACCCCGCGGCACAGGCCCGCCTGGACTACCTGGAGCAATCCATGGGCCGCCAGCTCGATGGGCTGGGCGGGTCGCGCGCATCGATTGCACAGCGCCTGGGCGGCAGTGCGCCTGCCAATGCGCCAGCACCCTCTGCCCGGCCTGCAGCGGCAAAGAAGGCGGGATAAATCACCCCCAAGGAGAGCGCGCACCCGCTCTCCGCTGCCAGGTCAGGGCGCTTGGCGGCGCGCCAATTGGGTAAACACAAAAATACCCGTGATCACCAGTGCCGTGCCCGCAGCCACCCACACCGTGAACGGCTCACCCAGAATCCAGACCCCCATGAGGATGGTGGACAGCGGCCCCACCATGCCGGTCTGCGCGGTCATTCCAGCGCCCACGCGCTCAATGGCCATCATCACCATGAGCACGGGCGCAGCCGTGCAGAGCGTGGCGTTGAGCACGGACAGCCAGATCACCTCGGGTGCCACCACGGCAGCACTGAAGGGCCGCAGCACCACAAACTGCAGCAGGCATAGCAGGCACGCCACGGTGGTGGCCAGTCCCACCAGCCGCAGCGAACCCAGGCGCCGCACCATCTCGCCGCTGTAGACCAGATAGATGGCATAGCTCACCGCACTCAGGAACACCAGCAGGGTGCCCCAGGCTGCGTTGGTGCCCTGCAGGTTGGCTTCGTGGCCGAACACCAGCACCACGCCGCAGTAGCTGATCAGCATGCCCACCGCCTGCCCCCAGGTGATGCTGCGCCGGTACAGCACCCAGCCCAGCATTACCACCAGCGTGGGGTTGAGATACAGGATCAGGCGCTCCAGGCTGGCACTGATGTAGGCCAGCCCTGCAAAGTCCAGAAAGCTCGCCAAGTAGTAGCCCGTGAGCCCCAGGCCCAGCACGCCCAGCCAGTCCTTGCGGGTCAGGGGGGGCTTGCCCCGGCTGGCCCACCAGGCCATCACGGCGAAGATGGGCAGCGCAAACAGCATGCGGTACATGATGAGCGTGACCGCATCAACACCATGGCGGTACGCCAGCTTGACGATGATGGCCTTGCCGCTGAAGGCGATGGAGCCCAGCAGGGCCAGGGCGAGACCGGTTGCTACGTTTTTTGTAGCTGCTTGCGCTTGTTCAGATTGCGGTGGAGCCACTTTTTTCTATATTCAGTTGTTCATTGCGCTGCGCGACAGCACAGCCCATGAAACTGGCACGTCCTGACGCGAGGTGGCCGCGGAACTGGCTTTGCCAGGCCGCTGGTCGCGTCCCCCTCCCGTAGCGCGCAGCGCGTAGAGAGAGGGGGAAGGCGCGAAGCGACTCAGGGGGTGTTCCATCAATACCCCGCCACCTGGCCGTCGCGACGCGGATCGCTGGCGGCCACATAGCCCTGCACTTTGGGATCGCCCATGCGCCAGATGAACTGGCCGGCGCCAAAGTCCTGGTAGGAATCCTGGATCACCTCCATGCGGTGCCCCAGGCCCAGCAGGCCCTGCACCGTCGCGGCGGGCATGGCGGCCTCGACGTTGATCGACAGCCCTTCATTGAAGCGCCAGCGTGGTGCGTCGCAAGCCACCTGTGGGTTCTGGCCGTAGTCCAGCATGCGCACCAGCGTTTGCATGTGGCCCTGCGGTTGCATGTTGGCGCCCATCACGCCGTAGCTCATCACGGGCTGGCCGTTTTGCGTGAGGAAGGCGGGGATGATGGTGTGAAACGGTCGCTTGCCGGGAGCCACCAGGTTGGCTGGGTTGGGGCCCGCCGGGTCGGTGCTGAAGGCCTGGCCCCGGTTCTGCAGGCTGATGCCAAAAGTGGGCTCCACGCAGCCCGAGCCAAAGCCCATGTAGTTGCTCTGGATGAAGCTCACCATCATGCCGTTTTCGTCGGCCGCAGTGAGGTAGATCGTGCCACCCTTGACCGGATTGCCAGCCCCAAAATCCTGCGCCTTGTTCATGTCGATGAGTTTGGCACGGGAGGCCAGGTACGCGTCATCGAGCATTTGAGCGGGGGTCACCTCCATGGACGATGGCTCGGCCACATAGCGGTACACATCGGCAAATGCGAGCTTCATGGCCTCGATCTGCAGATGCTGGGACGCTGCGCCATCCACGGGATGGCTCGCCAGATCGAATCGGTCCAGTATGCCCAGCGCAATCAGCGCTGCGATGCCCTGCCCGTTGGGAGGGATCTCGTGCAGGGTATAGCCTCGGTAGTTGCGGGCAATGGGCGTAACCCATTCAGGGCGGTGTGCTGCCAGATCCGCCAGCGTCAGGCTGCCGCCCTGGGCCTGCGAGAAGGCGACCAGCGCCTGGGCAATTTCGCCCGTGTAGAACGCCTGGCCTTGTGTGGCTCCGATGGCGCGCAGCGCTCGAGCTGCGGCGGCAAACTGGATCAGCTCACCCACCTGCGGCGCGCGGCCCCAGGGCATAAAGCTTTCTGCAAACCCCGGCTGCGACTGCAGCTCAGGCACTGCAGCGGCCCATTTTTGCTGTACCACCACCGGCACCAGGTAGCCACGCTCGGCAATCTCGGCGGCGGGCTCCATCAGCGCGGCAAAGGGCAGCTTGCCGAAACGCTCAGACAGGGTGACCCACGCGCTGACGGCACCCGGCACAGTGACGGAATCGATCCCGCGTTTGGGAGGGCTCGCCGGGCTCTTGCCGTAGCGGCTGTGAAAGTACCCGGGTGTCCAGGCCGCAGGGGCGCGGCCCGAGGCATTGAGCCCGTGCAGGGCCTGTCCGTCCCACAGGATGCAGAATGCGTCGCTGCCCAGCCCATTGCTCACGGGCTCGCAGATCGTCATGGCCGCTGCCGCCGCCACAGCAGCATCAACGGCATTGCCGCCCTGCTGCAGCATGCGCAGGCCCGCCTGGGCGGCCAACGGATGCGAGGTGGAAACCACATTGCGCGCAAACACCGGCAGGCGGGTGCTGGCATAGGGGTGGGTGTAGCTGAAGTGCATCGGTTCAATATGGGCCGCGTGCCCTGCCGTTGCAGGGGCATACCGCCGGTCCAACCCTGTGGCCGGGACTCCACTGGACGCGCTGACCGGGGCGTTCACGCTTTGAAGTGCGGGGCGCCCTTTTTCCTTTTTTTCCTTCTCTTTAACCGTGCTTGCGGAACACCCGGTGGTGCAATCGCCTTAGCGACCACCATACAGCCCCCGCAACCACAGGAATGGCGATGGCCGCCGTGGTTTCGGGCGACAGGGGCCAACCAAGCTTCTGCGCCCCCTTGGCCAGGTAGCTCACCAGGCCCACGATGTAGTACGTGATGGCCGCCACCGACAGCCCTTCCACCGTGGACTGCATCTGCAGCTGCAAATCCTGCCGGTGGTTCATGGTGGTCAGCAGCGCCTGGCTGCTTTGCTGCTGCTCGATCTCCACGCGGGTGCGCAGCAGGTTGCTCATGCGCGAGACACGTTGCGACAGCGCATCCTGGCGCCGCGCCGCCCATTCACAGGTGCTGCGTGCAGGCGTGAGGCGCCGATCCATGAATTCCCGAATCGTCTGCATCCCGGCCAGGCGCGATTCAGCAATGTCCTGAATGCGCTTGTCCAGCAGTTCGAAGTACGCGCTGCTGGCCGAAAAACGCGAGTGGGTGGCCGCATACTGGCTCTCCACCTGCCCGGCCAGACGGGTCAGGCGGTCCAGCAGCGCAGGCTCTGCGTCGCGGTTGGCGGTGCGGATGGCGTCGGCCAGTTCGGCCAGTTCGCGTTCGGCAAAAGCCAGCACACTGGCGGCCTCGCGCGCAGCGGGCAGGCCCAGCAAGGCAGCCATGCGGTAGGTCTCGATTTCGAGCAGGCGCTGCACGAGGCGGCCCAGGCGGCGCTGCGTCATGCCGCCCGCGAGCAGCACCATGCGCGAGAACCCATCGGCGTGGATCGCAAAATCGGTATAGACCTCGCCATGCCCGTCGGCCACCGTGGAGGCCACCAGCGTGTCCTCATGCAGCACATGCTTGACCAGCGACCCCGAACCAAAGGTGTGGGTGGGCAGTACCCACAGGTTCAGGCTGCACAGACAGTGCCCGGGCAAAGCCGCCAGCCACCCGCGGGGCACCGCGTCTGCGGCGCTGGCGGGCTCCCGCTCGCCAAAGGCGTCAGCCGCCATGGGCACCATGAAGGTCCAGGACACAAATTCGGTGTGCAGCTCCCAGCGCATGCGGTAAGCCCCCAGGTCCATGCGCAGGTGCGTGGTGTCCGCATCGGGCAATGCCAGGTGGTGGTCGCGCAACAGAGCCGCCACATGGGCCCGGCTCGCTTCACGCCCTGCGGCATCGGCCAGCATCACGATGTGTGCAATGGCCAGCGGGGCCGTCATGGCCTCGGGCGGACGGGCGTGGATTTCGTTGTGCAGCATAGCCCGGTGGGGATGCTGTGGCAGATGGAATGGAGTGGACATGCGGGCCTCTTGCCCGCCATTGTGTACTGGCGCTGAGGGCGTGCTGCGGCTGCAGATCACCAAAAAACAACGGCACCCGAAGGTGCCGTTGTTCTGGAGTCGGATGGAAAAGGCCGTGCCGTCAGTCTTCGACGAAGGCTTCCTCGCGCTTGCTCTTCACCGAAGGCAGCAGCACGATGATGAGCAGCAGCGCCGCAGCAGCCAGCAGGCCTGCCGACAGCGGACGCGTGACGAACACGCTCCAGTCACCACGCGACAGCAGCAGCGCGCGGCGCAGGTTCTCTTCCATCATCGGGCCGAGGATGAAGCCCAGCAGCAGAGGTGCGGGTTCGGTGCCCAGCTTGTGGAAGATGTAGCCGACCAGGCCAAACAGGCCAACCATCCAGATATCCCACGTGTTGTTATTGGTGGAATACACACCCACCGCACAGAACAGCACGATGGACGGGAACAGCCAGCGGTAAGGCACGGTGAGCAACTTGATCCAGATGCCGATCAGCGGCAGGTTCAGAACCACCAACATGGCATTGCCGATCCACATCGAAGCGATCAGCCCCCAGAACAGCTCGGGGTTGCTCGTCATCACCTGGGGGCCAGGCTGGATGTTGTGGATCGTCATGGCACCCACCATCAGAGCCATCACGGCGTTGGGGGGGATACCCAGCGTCAGCAGTGGGATGAAGGAGGTCTGCGAACCGGCATTGTTGGCAGCCTCGGGAGCAGCCACACCACGAATATTGCCTTGACCGAAAGGAACCTCACCAGGGTGCAGCTTGGTCTTCTTTTCAATGGTGTAAGCGGCAAACGCAGACAGCAGTGCGCCACCACCAGGCAAGATGCCCAGCGCCGATCCCAATGCCGTCCCTCGTATCACAGCGGGAAGCATGCGCTTGAAGTCGTCCTTGGTGGGGAACAGGCCTTCCACCTTGGCGGTGAACACCTCACGCTCGTCATCGGGGCGCGAGAGGTTGGCAATGATCTCGCCATAGCCGAACACGCCCATGGCGATGGTGACGAAGCCGATACCGTCGGTCAGCTCCGGAACGTCAAAGCTGAATCGTGCCACCCCCGAATTCACGTCAGTCCCCACCAGCCCCATCAGCAGGCCCAGCACGATCATGGCCACGGCCTTGAGCAGCGAGCCCGAGGCCAGCACCACGGCACCAATCAGGCCCAGCACCATCAGCGAGAAGTACTCGGCAGGGCCGAACTTGAACGCCACTTCGGTCAACGGAGGTGCGAAGGCCGCCAGGATCAGCGTACCCACGCAGCCGGCAAAGAACGAGCCCAGCCCCGCCGCCGCCAACGCAGGGCCCGCACGGCCCTTGCGCGCCATCTGGTAGCCGTCAATCACGGTCACCACCGACGACGACTCACCGGGCAGGTTCACCAGAATGGCCGTGGTCGAGCCACCGTACTGCGCGCCGTAATAGATACCGGCCAGCATGATCAGCGCAGCCACGGGAGGCAGCGCGTAGGTGGCCGGCAGCAGCATGGCGATGGTCGCCACCGGGCCGATGCCGGGCAGCACACCAATCAGCGTGCCCAGCAAGCAGCCCACAAAGCAGTAAATGAGGTTTTGGAACGTGAACGCGACGCCAAAACCCATCGAGAGGTTGTCAAATAATTCCATGGTCGGTGCTCCTGCTCAACCCGTGATGAAACTCGGCCACACAGGGAACTGCAGCTTGAGCGCCCAGACAAATGCCACGTAACTGCCGACGGCCAACACGGTGGCCAGGACAAACACGGACTTCGCGTGGAACTCCTGGCCCGCCAGGCTTGCGATGAAGGTCAGTGCATAGATGCCCACGATGAGGCCCATCGCCGGGACACCTATGCTGGGCAAGCCGCCCAGCAGGATACCGAACGCGAAGTTGGCAGCCAGGATGAAGAACAGCGGTTTCCAGGCCCACTTGCCGATCTTGTCGCCGTCCTGGGTTTCCACCGTAGTGGCTTTGAAGGTGATCAAGCTACCAATAAAGGCCAGCAAGATACCCAGCATCAGCGGAAAGTAACCCGGGCCCATGCGAGCCCCGTTTCCGACGTTGTACGTGGTGGCTCCCCACGCAAACGCAACACCAACCCCCATGAACATGAGGCCGGCAAAGAAGTCTTTTTGACTTTTGATTTTCACGAATTGTCTCCTTGGCGGGAAATCTCGACTGCGCGATTGTGCGTGCAACCAAGGCCCGCGCGGATGTGGATTCCACCTACATCCGGTAACGCTTGGGATGTCCTGCATAACCCTCGCGCGTCGGTGGTAGTGCGGATCGGGAAAGGCCGCAAGGCGTCTTTTTGCGGCCAATAGCATGGCTATTGGCAAGAAAAGCAACGCAGCGGACTGCCCGAGACCGCGCTATCACAGACCGCAGGGAGTTATGCAGGACATCCCTTGCTCCTGCGGAGCTGGTTCAAGGTCTTACTCCAGCGGCGGTGTCGCAGCAATCACCTCGTCCAGCGTGGTCAGGCCCTCTGCCACCCGCAGCGCGCCCGCCAGGCGCAAGGGCCGCATGCCATCCTGCACGGCCTGGCGGCGCAACTGGTCGATCGAGGGCGCCTGGTTGATCTTCTCCTTGAGCGCCTCGGTCACGGTGAGCAATTCATACAAACCCATGCGCCCCCGAAATCCACCCATGCGGCAGTCCACGCAGCCCACGGGCTTGTAGGGGTGGTAGCCGCCACTGAGCTTCCAGGGCTTGACCACCTCCACCAGCGTTTCGCGCTGCGCCGTTTCGTCCTTTTGTTTGCACTGCTTGCACAGCGTGCGCACCAGCCGCTGGGCCAGCACCCCCAGCAGCGTGGCATTGAGCAGATAGGGGGGCACCCCCAGTTCCATCATGCGGGTGATGGCCGACGGGGCGTCGTTGGTGTGCAGTGTGGAGAACACCAGATGCCCGGTCAGCGCGGCCTGGATGGCCATCTCGGCCGTCTCCAGATCGCGGATTTCGCCCACCATGATGATGTCCGGGTCCTGGCGCATGAGGGCACGCAGGCCCTCGGCAAAGTTGAAGTCGAGCTGGGGCTGCACCTGGGTCTGGTTGAAGCTGGGCTCGATCATTTCGATCGGGTCTTCCACCGTGCTCACGTTCACCTCTTCGGTCGCCACCCGCTTCAAGGTGGAATACAGCGTGGTGGTCTTGCCCGAGCCCGTGGGTCCGGTCACCAAAATGATGCCGTGCGGGCGCTTGACCAGCGCCTCCCAGCGCTCGGCATCGTGCTGGGCAAAGCCCAGGGCGTCCAGATCCTTGACGGCATTGTCCGGGTCAAAGATCCGCATGACCATCTTCTCGCCAAACGCCGTGGGCAGGGTGGACAGGCGCATTTCCACCTCGTCCCCGCGCTGGTTGCGCGTCTTGATGCGGCCATCCTGCGGACGGCGCTTTTCCACCACGTCGATGCGGCCCAGGAGCTTGATGCGCGACACCATGGCGTTGTGCACGCCCATCGGCATCTGGTAGACCGGGTGCAGCACGCCGTCGATGCGAAAACGGATCACGCCCTGGTCGCGCCGGGGTTCCAGGTGGATGTCACTCGCGCGCTGGTCAAAGGCATATTGCCAGAGCCAGTCCACCACCTTGACCACGCCCTGGTCGTTGGCGTCGAGCTGCTTGTTGCTCTTGCCCAGTTCCACCAGCTGCTCGAAGCTGCTGCCCCCGGAGTTACCCCCTGCCTTCTGCGCGGCACGCACGGACTTGGCCAGAGCAAAAAACTCTGCAGTAAACCGGTGAATGTCCAGCGGGCTGGCCACCACGCGGCGCACCGTGCGCCGGGACTGACGCTCCACCTCCGCCACCCAGTCCTCGATGAAGGGCTCGGCCGTAGCCACCACCACTTCCTTGGGGGTGACCTGCACGGGCAGCACCCTGTGGCGCTCTGCATAGGTGGCGCTCATGGTTTCGGACACGCGCCCCACGTCCACCTTGAGCGGGTCAATCCGCAAATAAGGCAGGCCTGCCCGCTTGGCCAGGTACTCAGACAACGCCTCGATGTCCAGCGGCTTGCCATCGCTGGCGCGTTCCATGGCCACGTTGGCCAGGCGCACCAGCGCATGCTGGGAGCTTTCCGCCTGCGAGCAGCGGGCGATGGTGCGTTGAGCTTCTTCCTGGGAGATGACTTCGTCATCGCTGAGCCACTGCACCATACGTCGCCAGTCCACCGGACCGACGTAGGGTCGCGCCGCAGTGCTGGCCAGGGACGCGGAGATTGTTTTCATCAGATATCTTTCCGAAACGGGGCTGTGGGCGGCCCGGGGGCTCAGGCCACGACGGGCTTGAATGCCCGCAGCCATTTGGTGGTCGGCAGGTCCCAGCGCGCCTGGATGGCCTGCGCCTGCACGTCGAGTTCCGCTCGCTTGGGGCGCGTAGGCGTCTTCTGGGCCAGCACCACGGTGTTGCCTTCTCGCGTGGGCTTGAAGGCCCAGAGTGCCTTGTCACCAAAGGCTGCCGCCATGCTCTGCAGGCTGCGCTCAAAGCTGGACGCCCGCCCGAACAGGTTGACCGTCATGCACCCCGTGTCGGTCAGCAAGGCGCGGCAGTCGGCGTAGAAGTCTGCGCTGTCGAGCACCGGCGCTGCGGCCTCATGGTCGTACAGGTCCACCGCCAGCGCATCCACCGTGCCCTGCCACATGGGGTTCTTGATCTCTTGCGCCGCATCGGCCAGCACCACCCGCAGCTTGGGGCCATCGGGCGGCAGCTTGAACCATTGCCGACATACCGCCAAGACCTGTGGGTTGAGCTCGATGGCCGTGGTGCAGATGCGCAGCTTCTTGTGGCAGAACTTGGTGATGGCACCGGCCCCCAGCCCGAGCTGCATGGCATGCCCCTTGGACACCTGGGGCAGGTCGGCAAACAACAGCCACGCCATCATGCGCTGCACGTACTCCAGTTCCAGTTCAAAAGGCTCTGCAACGCGCATGGACCCCTGAATCCACGGGGTGCCCAGGTGCAGGTGGCGCACTTCGCCGTCATCAGAGACGCTGACTTCGGGCAGTTCTTGTGATTTTTCTTTTTTGCGGGTCATTCACAACAATCAAAGCAGGCGGTGGGCCGCCATCAGGTCCGCCCAGGCAGCCAATTTACGTTCAAAACTCCAGGAGGCATTGGCCGGGCTGGTCGAGGGCAGGCGGTGCGATGCGATAGAGCGGGCGGAACCAGGCCCGGAACCCGTGCCCACGCGCTGATCGGAAAGCACATCATCATGCGCCGCAGCGCGGGGGGGCCGGAAGCTGCTGAGCACCGCCGGGGCATGCTTGAAGCTCTCACCCCCATTGTGGGCGACGGCGGCGAGCTGCGGACACACCGTCTGCAGGTGCGCAAAGTCGTTGACCTGCGCATTGCGGATGCTGGTGTCCAGGCTGCCCTCCCGCTCGCAGCTCTCATACACATCCCACAGGCCAAGCCCCCTTGCCAGCAACCAGTCGCAACGTGCGGCATACCCTTCGGCCCCTGCGGGCGGCAAGGGATGCTGCGGCCACAGCGCTTGCAAGATCTTCCAGAAATGGTTTTGCGGGTGTGCGTAGTACTGGCGCAGCCGCAAGGAGGCAGCCCCCGGAAAACTTCCGAGGACCAGCACCACCGTGCCTGCGGACACCACCGGCGGCAGCCCCTGGAGGCGCACCGGCGGGGCTGGCGCCGGAGCATCAGGGAGCGGAGGGGGCTGCGTCAGAGCGGCGTCGGGCATCCGCCGATTCTGAACCGAAACCCGTCAGCAACCCCGCGACATCCTCAAAAAAAACGATAGCTGTAAACCCTTTACCACAAAGCGCTAGCCTCCTAAAAACCTACCAATTGGTGGATCAGACAGAGACCAAAGCCTGCAACCGGGGCAGCGCCACCAGCGCATTGGCACAGGTGATACCCGCCAAATCCTCCAGCGGCTGACTGCGCAGCTCGGCCAATGCGCTTGCAATGCGCGGGAGTTCGCCGGGTGCATTGCGCCCTTGGGGCAGGCCTTCGAGCCGCTGGGCGGCGGTGGCATACAACCAATGGGGCGGGATGTCCGGCGCATCGGTCTCCACCACCAGGGCCTCTGCGGGCAGTTCTGCCGCCAGGCGGCGCAGCTGCAGCGCCCGGTCGTAGGTCATCGCGCCGCCAAACCCCAGCTTGAAGCCCAGGGCGATGAACGCCTGCGCCTGCTGCACGCTGCCGTTGAAGGCATGGGCGATACCGCCTTGTACCGGCAGCTCCCGCAGGCCTTTGAGCAGCCGGTCGGACGAGCGGCGCACATGCAGGATTACGGGCAGGTCAAACCGCCGTGCCAGTTGCAGCTGCGCTCGATAGAACCACTCCTGCCGCTCAGGGTCCAGGCCGGGCACAAAATAATCCAGGCCAATCTCTCCGATGGCCACCAGACGCTGGTCAGCCCGGTGTTGCTCCAGTTCCTGCGCCAGCAGCTCCAGATCTGCGTCGTGCGCGCGCCCTGTGTACAGGGGGTGAATGCCCAGCGCATAGCTGTCGCCATGCCGATGGGCCAGGGCGCGCACCGTGGCCCAGTTGCTGCGCTCAACCGCCGGAATCACACAATGGGCTACGCCCTGGGCCCGCGCCTGGGCACGCACGGAATCGCGGTCGGGGTCAAATTCGGGCGCATCCAGGTGGCAATGGGTATCGATCCAGACAGTCATGGAGTGATGATGCCCCATCAGCCCCGACCGCTCCCTCGGCGTGAAACCTTGCAAGTGCACTCTGCAGCGATCCGTGCTAACGTGAAAACCGTGCGCCGTCTCGCGGCGTCTTCCGTAGAAAAGGTGACAGGATGCCCCGGCCCGCCCTCTACAGCAGCTCCCGCCACACCCGCCGCGCCCCACCCGAGCCGGTTGAAAAAGTGCCTGCGCCCACCGAACAACCAGCGGCCAGTGTGATGGAGCCCTCTCCAAACCCTGCCACCAAGCCTGTGGCGGGCACGGCTCTGTCGCGGCGCCATCTGTACGCCCTGTGGGCATTGGTCGCGTTGCTGGCCACACTGCTGCTCTACAGCCTGTGGCTGCACCAGCGCCCCGCCGCCCAGCGGATCACCCAGGAAGACATCGACGCCGCCGTGCTGCGCACGCTGGAGACGACCACCCCGCCCTCCGCCGCCGCCCGCGCTGTGGAAGCGATCTCTCCCTCGATCGTGCGCGTGGTGGGCTACGGCCGCAGCAAAAACGGCAAGGAAGAAGTGGAACGCGGCATTGGCACGGGCGTGGTGATTGTGGACAAAGGCATCATCCTGACCAACCTGCACGTGGTGGCGGGCGCGGACCGCATTGCAATCACCTTCCACGATGGCCTGGAAACCACCGCCAGCATCACGGGCGCCCAGCCCGAAAACGACCTGGCCGTGCTGCAAGCCCACAAAGTACCCGATGACCTCTTCGCAGCCCCGCTGCGCTCCACCCAGGACCTGCGCCCCGGCGACCACGTGGTGGCCGTGGGCTTCCCGTTCGGCATCGGGCCTTCGGCCTCAGCGGGCGTGGTCTCGGGCCTCCAGCGCGAATTCACCTCGCCCGAAGGCAAGCGCCAGCTCAGCAACCTGATCCAGTTCGATGCTGCGGCCAACCCCGGCAACTCCGGTGGCCCGCTGGTCACGCTCGATGGCGAGGTGGTGGGCATCGTCACCGCCATCCTGAACCCGACGTCGGCACGCACCTTCATCGGCATCGGGTTTGCGGTGCCCATCGAGAACGCGGCTTCTGCCGTTGGCATGCCCCCCTTCTGATCCCGACCCTTCACAAGGAGCACCATGGAAACCACCCCATCGCCCTCTGCCATGAACAACGCCGCCACCGCCACCCTGATGGAGCAGGTGCTCTACGAAGTCAAGCGCGTGGTGGTGGGCCAGGACCGCTTTCTCGAGCGGGTCATGGTGGCCATGCTCGCACAGGGCCATCTGCTGGTCGAAGGTGTGCCGGGCCTGGCCAAGACGCTGACGGTGAAGACGCTGGCCAGCACCATCCAGGGCAGCTTCAAGCGCATCCAGTTCACGCCCGACCTGGTGCCTGCCGACCTGGTCGGCACGCGCATGTACAACCAGAAGACCGGCGAGTTCAGCACCACGCTGGGCCCGGTCTTCACCCACCTGCTGCTGGCCGATGAAATCAACCGCGCCCCAGCCAAGGTGCAAAGCGCCCTGCTGGAGGTGATGCAGGAGCGCCAGGTGACCATTGCGGGCGAGACCCACAAGGTGCCCGAGCCCTTCCTGGTCATGGCCACCCAGAACCCCATCGAGACCGAAGGCACCTACGCGCTGCCCGAAGCCCAGGTGGACCGCTTCATGATGAAAGTGCTGCTGGGCTACCCCACCGAGGAGGAAGAGTTCGTGATCGCCCAGCGCGCGCTCGATGTGCCCGTGCAGGTGCTGCCCGTGGCCACCACCGCGCAGCTGGCGGCGCTGCAGGCCGAATGCCGCACCGTGTATGTAGACCCGTCAATGCTGCAATACGCCGTGAAGCTGGTGGCCGCCACCCGCGAGCCCACGCGGCATGGCCTCAAGGACCTGACCGGCTACATCAGCTGCGGCGCCAGCCCGCGCGCCACCATTGCCCTCGCAGAGGGCGCCCAGGCCCTGGCCATGCTGCGCGGGCGCAACTACGTGCTGCCCGAAGACATGACCGACCTGGCGGCCGACGTGCTGCGCCACCGCATCGCGCTGTCGTACGAGGCGCTGTCCGAGGGGCTGGATGCCGATGCCCTCGTCAAGCGCATCATGGCCAAGATACCGGCGCCTGCCCGGCCTCTGCATCATGAGCAAAAAGTTGCCTGACACCACTTCAGCCGCGGTCCACACGCTGCCCACCCTGCCGGGGCAGGCGGACCGGTTGCTGCGCGAGCTGGAGTGGAAGGTGATCCGCCGCCTGGACGGCCTGCTGCAGGGCGACTACCGCACGCTGATGCGCGGCAGCGGCCTGGACCTGGCCGACCTGCGCGAGTACCAGCCGCATGACGACGTGCGCCACATCGACTGGAACGTGACCGCGCGTCTGAACATCCCCCACGTGCGCGTGTTCACCGAAGACCGCGAGATGTCCGCCTGGTTTTTGCTGGACCTGAGCCCGTCCATCAACTTCGGCCCGCAGGGCAACGCCAAGCGCGACATCCTGACCGGCTTTGTGGCCGTGCTGTCGCGCCTGCTGACGCGCCACGGCAACCGCGTGGGCGCCATGCTCTACGGCGCAGACAATGCACCCGCCCGCGCTGTGGATGCGGTGTTACCGCCCCGCAACAGCCGCGCCCATGTGCTGCATCTGGTGCACAGTCTGTTGACACCGCCCGCCCCTGCCACCGGCACATCCAAACCCGGCGGAGGCGCCACAGAACTGCACCGTTTGCTGCAAACGGGCCTGGCCAACCTGCGCCGCCGCTCCACGGTGTTTGTGGTGTCCGACTTCATCAGCGCACCCGGCTGGGAAAAGCCCCTGGCCCAACTCGCCCAGCGGCACGACGTGGTGGCCGTGCGCCTGCTCGACCCGCTGGAGTTGGAACTGCCCGATGTGGGCCTCATCACGCTGCGCGATGCCGAAAGCGGCGAGCAGCTGCAGGTGGACACCCACGACGCGGGCTTTCGCCGCCGCTTCGCCCGCTTGGCGGCCGAACGCGAGGCCGTGCTGCGCGAAGGCCTGACCCGCGCGGGCGCCGACACGCTGGAGCTGTGCACCGACGACGATCTGGTCGATGCCCTGCTGCGTTTCATGGACCTGCGCCAGCGCCGGGTACGCACCTCCCGAGCCGCGCCCTCCCGCGCTGCAGACCCGGCGCAGCACGCCGCCTGAACGAACCAAAACGCGCCCCGCCCGAAGGAACACACCATGGTTTTTCTCTGGCCCACCCTGCTCTGGCTGTTGCTGGTCGTGCCCCTGCTGGTACTGATGTACTGGTGGCTGCTGCACCGGCGCAAGAAAACGGCGCTGAGCTATTCGAGCCTGTCGCTGGTGCGCGAGGCCATGGGCCCCGGCCAGAACCTGCGCCGCCACATCCCGCCCGCACTCTTTCTGCTGGCGCTGGTGGCGCTGCTGCTGGCCACCGCACGCCCGCTGGCCGTCATCACCCTGCCCTCGCAGGACCAGACCATCATGCTGGCCATGGATGTCTCGGGCAGCATGCGCGCCGCCGATGTGGAGCCCGACCGCCTCACTGCTGCGCAGAACGCCGCCAAGGCCTTCATCGCCGAGCTGCCCCGCCATGTGCGTGTGGGCATCGTGGCGTTTGCCGGCAGCGCCCAGCTGGCCCAGCTGCCCACGCAAAGCCGCGAAGACCTCGTCAAAGCCATCGACAGCTTTCAGCTCCAGCGCGGCACGGCCACGGGCAACGGCATCATGCTGTCGCTGGCCACCATCTTCCCCGACGCGGGCATCGACATCTCCGCCCTGGGCGGCCGCCAGGCCATGCGCCCCAAGCCCATTGACGAAATTGGCAAACAAGACCCGGCCAAGGCTTTCACACCTGTGGCGCCTGGCTCCTACACCTCGGCCGCCATCATCATGCTGACCGACGGCCAGCGCACCACTGGCGTGGACCCACTGGAGGCCGCCAAATGGGCGGCCGACCGGGGGGTGCGGGTGTACACCGTGGGCGTGGGTACGGTGGCGGGGGAGACCATCGGCTTTGAAGGCTGGTCCATGCGGGTGCGGCTGGACGAAGAAACCCTGAAGGCCGTGGCCACGCGCACAAACGCCGAGTACTTCCACGCGGCCACCGCCGCGGATTTGAAGAAGGTGTACGAAACGCTCAGCTCACGGCTGACGGTGGAGAAGCGGGAAACCGAAATCTCGTCATTGCTGGCGCTGCTGGGGGCGACGTTGGCATTGCTGGCAGCCGGGCTGTCGGTGTGGTGGCACGGGCGGATTTTGTGAGATTTTTTGGCTCTATCGCTTACCAGACAAGCGTTAAAAGCTGCTATTTTTATAGCACATAGCCTGTATTGCATGTCTCGGGCGTGCTTGGAATGCGAGTAAGCGCCACCGTGCACTCCTCAGCTTTTTCCAAACGATAGACTTCAAAAAAGATAGCTGTCAGCGCAATACCAGCAAGCGCTACACCCCGAAATCTTTTGAAATCTGCTCACGCCGCTCCCAGCGCCATCCGCCCCGACGCCGTCGCCTGGCTCGCATGGCGCGTCTCTACCCGGTTGCGCCCCGCGCGCTTGGCGTCGTAGCACGCCATGTCGGCCGCATACAGCACCGACGGCACATCCTGCAGACTCGCATCCAGCACCACCAACCCGATGCTCACCCCCAGCGTGAAGCTGCGCCCCTGGTACGAAGGCTCCCACGCCTGTACCGAGGCGCGCAGCTGCTCCGCCACCGCCTGGCCCCGTGCCAGCGCGCAGCCGGGCAGCACCACCGCAAACTCGTCGCCGCCCAGCCGCGCGGCCCAGCCGATCTGGCGCACCTGTGATTCAAGCAAGCGGGCCACATGGCGCAGCACGTCATCGCCCGCGTCATGCCCGGCAATGTCATTGACCACGGTGAAGTGGTCCAGGTCCAGAAACAGCACCACGCCGTCCCCGGCTGCCTCGCTGCTGTCTGCATCCGGTGCGCGCGGGCGCGTCGAGCGTTCGGCCAGCAGCAGGCCCAGGCGCTCGTCAAACGCATTGCGGTTGTAAAGCTGGGTCAGGGCATCGTGCGTGCGCTCCCACGCCTGCTGCATCTGTGCCTCGCGTGCAGCGGTGATGTCCTCCAGAATCCAGACGGTGCCGCCCGCCATCTCGTCGGGCCGCACACCACGGCCCTGCACGCGGGCCCACACGGGGGTGCCATCCTTGCGCATGAAGCAGACATCGCCATCGAAGGCGCCATGTGCGGCGAACTCGGCCTGCACACGCTCGCCAATGCGGCCGTATTCGGCATCGTTGGCATACAGGGTGCGCGCCGGATGGCCCTGCAGTTCGCCCTCGGTGTAGCCCAGCATCAGGCAGGCCTGCCGGCTCACCACCTCCAGGATGCCGTGGCGCGAGATGACGATGCCCACGGAGGCACTGTCCAGCACAGCCTGGAACTGCCCGTCCAGCGTGGCCTTGTGCTGCTGCTGCAGGCTGCCCTGCTGCACCATGCCCTGGAACATTTGCACCAGTTCGCCCACTTCCCCCCCCGCACGTGGCCAGGCGACGGAGCCCTGCGGCGGGCCAGCTCGAGTGCTGCGCCGCAGCAGCTGGCGGGCACTGTGCGTGAGCTGCGCCAGCGGCTGCGCCATCCAGGCCATCAGCCCGGCCACGAGCAGCATGCACAGCGCCATGCTGGCGGCGGCCAGCCACCAGGCTTCGCGCTGTGCACCCTGCAGTGGCGCCAGCAGCGCCTGCGAGGGGCTGACCCGCGCCACGATCCATTGCGGCAGCGGCATGCCCGCCATGCTGACGATGTGCTGGTCTTCAAGATGGGTCGTGCCCCGCCCTACCACTGGCTGGGCCTGCTCCAGCCAGCGGCTGTAGACGGGCGCCAGGCCCGCCTCGTCGCTCACCTTGCCCATGATGCGGGTCGGGTCCGAGTGCGAGAGGATGGTGCCGTCGCGCGTAAACACCAGCAGCCGCGAATCATCGCGCGCGGGCAGCGTCATGGACGGCGGCAGCAGGCCCTGCGATTGCAGGCGCAACGCACCCGCGACCACACCCAGCACGGTGCCGTCTTCGCGGTGCAGCGGCATGGTGAACATCACACGCGCGTCGCTGGTGCGCCCGGCAATCAGCTCGGACACCAGCGGCTTGCCGTCGATGAGCGTGCGGCGCAGCGCATCGCGCTCGGCGGGGTCCAGGTTGGAGGCCTTGTCCAGCCGCCCCCCACGCAAGTTCAGCCGCAGTTCTCCATTGTCGCGGGCGACCTGCATCGCATCAAAGAACTGCACGGCGGGCAGGCCCTGCTGGAGCAGCCATTCGAGGGCCGAGGGTGATTCGAGCATGGCGGGCGTAATACCAGCAGCCACCGTGCGCAACACCTTCTGGCTTTGCTCGATCTTGCTGGCCAGCAGGCGGGCCACCACCTCGACCTCATCGGTCTGCTGGCTCACCACCCGCCGCATGGCCTCTTGCCCGGAGGCCCGCGTAACCAGCCACGCCGACACCGCCCCCGACAGCCCCACGGCCAGCACCGCCACCAGCACCAGCCGCAACACCAGCGGACCGGGCATCGACCAGCCCGGCGCGTCCTGTGGCGGCGCAGGGTAGGTCGGGGGCGTCATGGACACTCCGCGCAGGGAGCGCCCGATGGGCGCGAAGGGGTGGCGTTGGGCATGGGGACAGGTCAAACCGGACAGGTCCCAACAAATATACGCAGCCCCTGCAGCCCAGGGCTTGGGTAGAACCCTCAGTGAAACCCAAGGACAAACCCTGACGAGGAAGCCCCCCTGAGCCGCTGCGCGGCTTCCCCCGGAGGGGGGCGCACCCAGTGGCCTGGCAAAGCCAGTTCCACGGGTGCGCTGGCGGGCGGCGCGCCAGTAGCAGAGGCTGTGCGCGCTATTTTTCGCGCGGCGCCGAAGCCATCCACGCGGGGTTCAGTTCAGCAACCGGCCATCGACTGCAGCGCCCGGGGCTGAGGCAGGTTCAGCACATTGCCCGTGCCGTGGATAAGGCCCAGCTCCCGCAGATGGCGCAGCACGCGCGAGAAGGTTTCGGGGGCGATGCCCAACTGCGCCGCAATCAGGCGCTTGCGCTGGTGCAGCGTGACCTGCATGGTGCCGCTGTGGTCGGGCTCGGCGTGGTTGAGCAACCACTGCGCGCAGCGCGACTCGGCATCCTGCGCGAGGCGGCTCACGGCCAGCTCGGACTGCTGGCGGTAGCCCTGCGCCATGTCAAGCAACAGGCCCCGTGCACCCGCCGGCATTTCTGCAAGGCTGCGGCGAAACTCCTCGATGGGCAGGCGGCGCACCTGCACACGGGTGTCGGCCACCATGTCCACCGGCAGCGGCATGCCCATCAGGGCCGACGCGGCATCGAGCCAGAACGGCCCTTCCACGGCCCCCAGCTGGTGGCGCAGGTAGCCATCGTCGAGCACACCGCGCAGCACGCGGCCACTTTCGAGGTGCAGCACAGACGTCAGCACCTCGTTGCGCCTGCGCAGCACTTCACCGGCGGCAATCACCTCGGTTTCGGCAGGCAGTGAGAAATAGGTAGAGGGCAGCATGGGACGGACTGTGCCGCGCCCCGGACCGCCGGTCATTGAGCAAGATCAAACTGAACCTTCGCGGCAGCCCTGCCGCTGCGCCAGGGTTGAGCCAACGCATAAACAGCTTGCATGCCCCCCGGAACGACCACCCCAGGGAATAGCCTGTCACCTCACGGAAACAGTGTGTAACAAGGTTGTCACACCCGGCCGATATCGTGGGCACCTTGCTCAGAGCCCCCCATCTACCGTGACGCACAACCCCCTTTGGAGCCGACTGGAGGCGATGATGGCCTTGCTGTCCCCGGCTGCGCGCCATGGCAAGGGCCCTCTGGCACAACTCATGCGCGAAGGGGGCCTGCACTGCGTGTTCCAGCCCCTGGCCGACCTGCGCGAGGGCAGCGTGTATGCCCACGAAGCCCTGATCCGGGGCCCCGAGGGCACCCCTTTGCACACGCCCGATGCCTTGCTGGAGCTGGCGCGGCGCGAGCACATCCTTCAGGACTTCGAGCTGCTGTGCGTGTTCACCGCCTTGCAGCAGTGGGGCGTTCAGAAGGCGCCGGGCCGCCTGTTTGTGAACATCAGCGCCGACGCGCTGGTGCACGGGGTGGCCCTGGTGGGCGCGCCGATGCTGGGCGAGGCCGTGCGCAGCTTTGGCGTGAGCGCCCGCCTTCTGGTGCTGGAAATCACCGAGCACGAGCGCGTGACCGACATGCCCCAGCTGCGCCAGGCCATCAAGGCGGTGCACGCCTGCGGCGCGCGGCTGGCGCTGGACGACTTTGGCGACGGCCGCTCCAGCCTGCGGCTGTGGTCCGAGGTGAAGCCCGACTTCGTGAAGATCGACAAATACTTCATCCGCGACATCAGCAACCAGCCCGAGAACCTGCAGATGCTGCAGGCCATCAAGGGCATAGCCCATATGTTTGGCACCAAGCTGATTGCCGAAGGCATCGAGACACGCGACGACCTGCGCGCGCTGCGCGACCTGGACGTCCCTTACGGACAGGGCTGGCTGCTGGGCCGCCCTGCCAAGGCCCCGCGTGAAGCAGTGGAGAGCCCGGCACAGGAAGTGATGCAGGACCGCCGCGTGGCCGTGCTGCCGCACCTGGGCCAGACGGCGCGCCCCGGCATCCTGCGCAGCCTGCTGGTGGTGCAGGCGCCCACCGCAGCGCCCGCCACCAGCAACGATGCAGTGGCTGCCATGTTCCATGAGCGCACCGACCTGCACGCGCTGGCCGTGGTGGATGGCACCCGCCCCGTGGCGCTCATCAACCGCCAGCAGTTCATGAACCACTACGCCACGCTGTACTTTCGCGAGGTGCATGGCCGCAAATCGTGCCTGGCGTTTGCCAACCAGGCACCGCGCGTGGTCGAGCTGGACTGTGACGTGGACCAGCTCGTGGGCATCCTCACCTCGCAGGACCAGCGGTATCTGAACGACGGCTACATCGTCACCGACAACGGCCGCTACCTGGGCCTGGGCACGGGCGACCAACTGGTGCGCGCCGTGACCGAGACCCGCATCGAAGCCGCGCGCCACGCCAACCCGCTGACCTTTCTGCCCGGCAACATCCCCATCAGCCTGCACATGCAGCGCCTGCTGGACCACCACACCGAGTTCGTGGCGTGTTATGCCGACCTGAACAACTTCAAGCCCTTCAACGACCACTACGGCTACTGGCGCGGCGACCAGATGATCCGCCTCGTCGCCCGTCTGGCCACGGCGCACTGCGACGCGCGGCGCGACTTTGTGGGCCATGTGGGTGGGGACGATTTCATGCTGATCTTCCAGAGCAGCAACTGGCTGCAGCGCTGCAAGAACATCGTGGACGCCTTTGCCCGCGAAGCGCTCACGCTGTTTGACGACGAGGCCCGGCGCGCCGGTGGCATCCAGGCCGAAGACCGGCATGGGGTGCCACGGTTCTTTCCGTGCACCACGCTGGCCATTGGTGCGGTGCGCATCACGCCGGGGCGGTTTCGGCATGCCGAGGAAGTGGCCAACCTGGCAGCTGTGGCTAAACACGAGGCCAAGCAGGCAGCGACCGGGGTGGTGCTGCATGGTGGGTTTACAGAATCCTCCCTGGGCGCGCTAGCTGCCACGCGGGCGTTGCAGGATGTGCTGGCGGCGTAGAAGCTTGGGAAGCTACGCACGGATTCACCACGCTGGTTGATAGAGAACATTTAAAGCGCTGGCGCTTAGACGAGGCCAATCAAAAGATTCTGTGTCCGGCCCTGAACCACCATCAAAAAAATGTCATTCATATGCCGCACACAGAGCCAGTGAGTCCAGTTGGCTTGAAGCTCTTGCAACGGAGCACTTTTCAAAGATCGCTCTGTTACGCTACATGAATGACGAAGTACCTCATGCTCTTCTTGTTGGCGTTCCATCTTTCAACAGCTGCAGCTCAATCTGTCGCGCCTTTGGCAACGCAGGTGCCAACAAAAGAGGTAAACGGCAGCACGTTACCTATGGAACTCGCCGTATTGCGTGCGCAACTTGAAACCACTAAGCAGTTCCAAGATAGTTTCATGAGTATGGCGCAGTGGACTCTCGGAAGTGCGATTGCAATTGCGCTCGCCTTGGGAGCATTCGCTTGGCACACGAACAAGTCGAATTATGAAAGGGACAGGGAGTCCATTCAACGCGAGGCCCACGCAATGGCAATAGAAGTTCGTGCCGAGATGCTTGCCCAATTTCAGGCGGAGTCGCAGAAACTGGAAGACTCGCTTGGGGTACGTGAGCAGGCACTGAAGCAAGCCGTTGAGGACTCAATCAATCCGAAGCTGCAATCATTTGACTCAAGGGTCAAGTCTGTTGAAACCGAAACCCTCAAACTCAAAGATGAAGCACTGGAACGCAGCGCAGAAGAATCACTCAAAGAGGGCCGATATCGCACTGCCGTGCGCAGGTATTGCGAACTATTGGAACTCCAAGTCAGGCGAGGAATAGACCACTATTTCGCCGCAGAAATATTGGATAAGCTGAGGGAGATTGCGAAGAACTCGGCGGCAACTTTGGATGCAGACAGCGTGACGTTAGCGGTGAATACTCTCACCGAACTTCCTAAGGCGCACCACGCGGCTTGTGAGCCATTAATTGAGCTTTTTAAAAGGAAGCTGGCCTAGCCGGTCCTTCAATCGAAAAAGCGCTCAAGGCCCCGTAGCCGCCCCGGCCTCAAACCACCGCCCAATCAGCGCCCGCTCCGCATCGGTAATCTGCGTGGCATTGTTCATGGGCATGAGTTTTTGCACCACCACTTGCTGGTAAATCGCCTGGGCGTGCTGCTTGACACTGTCCGGCGAGTCGAGCCGCAGGTTCTTCATCTGCACCGCCTCGCCGTGGCACAGGTAGCAGCGTTGCTCCAGCACGGCTTGCACCGACTTGTAGTCATTTTGGCCGCTAGCGCTTGCTGCAATTGCGCTAGCAGCTCCTGAAACAGGAGCACCACTGACAGCAGCCATGGGCGCGGGGCGCATCCACACGATGGCGCCGACGATGACGGCCACGCCCACCAGCGCATAGGGCAGCGGGTTGCCGTTGCGGCCCAGCTTGTAGCCGTGGCGCATCACAAAGAACTGGCGGATGGCGGCGCCCGCAAACATCATCAGGATCAGCACCAGCCAGTTTTGCGGGTGGCTCCAGGTAAAGCTGTAGTGGTTGCTCAGCATGGCAAACAGCACCGGCAGCGTGAAGTAGGTGTTGTGCACGCTGCGCTGTTTGCCGCGCTTGCCGTGGATCGGGTCCACCGGTTCGCCCGCCTTGATCTGTGCGATCACGGTGCGCTGGCCGGGGATGATCCAGAAGAACACGTTGGCGCTCATGGCCGTGGCGATCATGGCACCCACCAGCAGGAAGGCGGCGCGTCCGGCGAACCAGTGGCAGGCCAGCCACGAGGCGATGCACACCAGCACGAAGACGAGCGCACCCACGATGGCGTCGCCGTTCTTCCTCTGGCCAAAGATGCGGCAGATGGCGTCGTACAGCAGCCAGAACACGACGAAGAACGCGAGCGCCACCGCAATGGCCGTGGCGGGCGCCCAGTCCATCTTCGACTTGTCGATGAGGTAGGTGCTGGCGCTGTAGAGGTACGACACGGTGAACAGCGCAAAGCCGCTGATCCAGGTGCTGTAGCTTTCCCAGAAGAACCAGTGGAGGTGGCCGGGCAGCTTGGGCGGCGATACGGCGAACTTGACCGGGTGGTAGAACCCGCCACCGTGCACGGCCCAGAGCTCGCCGCTGACGCCCTGTTTTTTGAGGTCTTCGTCTTCGGGCGGCGTGAGGCTGCTGTCGAGGAACACGAAGTAGAACGACGAGCCAATCCAGGCGATGGCGGTGATGACGTGGACCCAGCGCAACAGCAGGTTGGCCCAGTCGAGAAAGTAGCTTTCCATATCTCAACCTTGATGGCGCGTCAGCGCCAAACAGCAAACCTGCTCACCACTGCGGGCGCTCTGAGCAGAAATTTTGGTCGCGCACCTTGGCGGGCAAACCCGCCGGGGCACCGCTGCGACCCGTAAACCGTCAACAAATCCGTTGAAAAGTGTATGCAGGAATTGTTCCCGACTCCAGCCCCAATCCGAGGCATGGAGGCCCGGAATTACCCTCAGCCCGCCCCCTTCAGCGTCTGCAGCAGCTGCGCAGCCACCGCCACGGCGATCACTTCAGGCTCCTTGCCCTCAATGCCGGGGATACCAATGGGGCAGGTGACCTGGGCCAGTTCGTCCTGTGCAAAGCCGCGCCCATGCAGGCGATTGCGAAACGTCGCCCATTTGGTCTTGCTGCCTATGAGGCCGATGAAAGGCAGGTCGCCCTGTTCACGCTGGCGGCGCAGGCAGGCGGCCACCACGTCCAGGTCTTCGGCATGGCTGAAGCTCATGATCAGCACGCGGCTGCCCGGCGCCAGGCGGGGCACAGCCAGTTGCACGGGCTCGGAGTGTTCGCAGACCACGCCCTCGGGCGTGGGGCTAGGGAAGATGCCGTCGCGGCTGTCGATCCAGGTCAGCGCAAACGGCAGCGGCGCCAGCACCCGCGCCAGCGCGTGGCCCACATGGCCGCCACCGAACAGCGCCACGGGGTGCTGGTGCGGCGACAAGCGCGCGCGCAGACCCGCAGCGGGGGCCAGGTCGGCAGCGGTCAGCACCTCAAAACCCAGGTACACCACGCCCCCGCAGCATTGCCCCAGCGCCGGGCCCAGTGCAAAACGCATGGGTGGCTGCCCCGGGGTCGGGCCGGGCACACCGCCCAGGCGGCGGCGCGCTTCGGCAATCGCCTGCAGCTCCAGATGGCCGCCGCCGATGGTGCCCACGATACGGTCTGCGAACACGGCCATCCACGCGCCGGGTTCACGCGGGGCCGAGCCTTCGGTAGACTCCACCCTTACCAGACAGGCGGGGGCGGCTGCAAGGCCGTCCAGCAACAAAAGTACATCAGTCAATCCAGATCCTTAACGCCACCAAGGGTCGCCCGCCCCACGGGGCATCGTTCAGTTCACAAAAGCCATCATGCCGCCCACCCCCACCGAGCGCTCCTCCAGCCACCGCAGCCACTGGCTGCTTGCCGGACTCATGGCCGCCGTTGCATCGCTGGTGGCGGCCTGTAAGTCGGCCCCCGAGCCACCAGCCCCGGCGCAGGACAGCACCATGCCCAGCCCGGACACCGCCAGCGTCAAGGGGCCTGTGCCCGCTGCCGCAGGCGCGGCCCGCGCGTCTGCCGCCAGCACGGCACGCGCCTACCGCGAAGACGCCGCCACCCACCTCTATGGACTGAACGCACAGCGTGTGTACAAGGGCAAACTGCCGCCCATGCTGTATGCCATCGGCGTGCTGGAGGTGGATATCGACCGCGCCGGCAAGGTCACGCGCCTGCGCTGGATGCGTGCTCCCAAACACGCCCCCGAGGTGGTGGCCGAAATCGAACGCACCGTGCGCGCCGCAGCCCCCTTCCCTGCGCCCACGCGCATGGGCAAGGTCACTTACACCGACACCTGGTTGTGGGACAAAAGCGGGCATTTCCAGCTCGATACGCTCACCGAAGGGCAGCATTAGGTACATCCCCCTGAGCGGCTACGCCGCTTCCCCCTTCTCTCGAAATCGCTCCGCGACTTCGGGAAAGGGGACGATGCCCTCGCCGCGGGGCGGCCCTTGCTTGGCATCCCTGGTCCGGGCAGCGCCAGTAAAGACGGCCACGCGATGCCACGCACCGCAGCAGTACCTCTCACGACCCACGGTAGGTCGAATAGCTCCACGGGCTGACCAGCAAGGGCACGTGGTAGTGCTGGTCGGCGTGCGCAATGCCGAAGTCCAGGCTCACCTGGTTCAGAAAATTGGGTTCGGGCAACTCCACACCCCGGGCCTTGAAGTACCCCGCCACATCAAACCGCAGCCGGTAGGTGCCGGTGCGCAGGCTGGCGTTGTCAAACAGCGGGGCATCGGTGCGACCATCGTGGTTCAGCACCAGGCGCTTGATGAGGGTGGCGTTGTCGCCGTCGGTGGAGTACAGGGCCACCTCCATGCCAGCGGCGGGGCAGCCGTTCATGGTGTCCAGAACGTGGGTGCTCAATCCCATAGGGAATCTCCTGAAGTGGGGACCACGGCCCATCAGCGAAGGCTGCCGGACTGCAGTGTGTAGACCAAAAGTGTATACACTTTTCACCATCCACCGTATCATGCCGCCATGGAATCCTCATCCACCAGCGCCATTGTTGACGCTCTGACCCGCGCCATCGTAGAGCATCGCCTGCAGCCGGGCACCAAACTGGCCGAGCAGAAGCTGGCCGACCACTTTGGCGTGTCGCGCACGCTGGTGCGCCAGGCGCTGTTTCAGCTTGCGCAAAACCGCCTCGTCACGCTGGAGCCTGCGCGCGGTGCGTTCGTGTCCACCCCCTCGGTCGAAGAAGCCCGCCAGGTGTTCGCCGTGCGCCGCATGCTGGAGACCGAGATGACCCGCGCATTCGTGCAGAGCGTAACCCCCGCCAAGATCAAGGCGCTGCGCACCCATGTGGCCAGCGAGAAGGCCGCCATGGACACCGCCGACGCCAGCAGCCGCACCGAGTTGCTGGGCGACTTCCATGTGCGCATGGCCGAGCTGATGGGCAACGAGGTGCTGGCGCAGATGCTGGGCGACCTGATCTCGCGCTGCGCCCTGATCACGCTGATGTACCAGTCGGCCAGCGCCGCAGAACACTCGCACGAGGAGCACGCCGACATCGTTACAGCCCTGGCCGCGCGCGACGAAGAACGCGCCGTCGCCCTGATGCAAAGCCACCTCGAACATGTCGAAGCCAGCCTGACCTTTGACCGCAAGCGCCCGGCCAGCGACCTGGCCGCCGCCCTGGCCCCCATCACTGCCTGACCTTCCGACGTTTTCCGCATTCCCATGATCTACGACTCCACCCAAGCCTACCCCCGCGACCTCATCGGCTACGGCAAGACCCCGCCCCACGCGCAGTGGCCGGGCGGTGCGCGCATTGCCGTGCAGTTTGTGCTGAACTACGAGGAAGGCGGCGAAAACGCCGTGCTGCATGGCGATGCAGGCAGCGAGCAGTTCCTCTCCGAAATGTTCAACCCCGCCAGCTACCCCGAGCGGCACATGAGCATGGAGGGCATCTACGAATACGGCTCGCGCGCCGGCGTGTGGCGCATCCTGCGCGAGTTTGAAAAGCGCAACCTGCCGCTCACGGTGTTTGGCGTGTCCACTGCTCTGCAGCGCCACCCCGAGCTCACAGCCGCCTTGGTGGAGCTGGGCCACGAGATCGCCTGCCACGGCCTCAAGTGGATTCACTACCAGCACATCCCTGAAGAGGTGGAACGCGCCCACATGCAAGAGGCCATGGACATCATCCAGCGCATGACGGGTGAGAGACCCCTGGGCTGGTACACCGGCCGCGACAGCCCCAACACCCGCCGCCTGGTGGCCGACTTTGGCGGCTTTGAATACGACAGCGACTACTACGGCGATGACCTGCCCTTCTGGATGAAGGTGCGCAAAACGGATGGCAGCACGGCACCCCAGCTCATCGTGCCCTACACGCTGGACTGCAACGACATGCGCTTTGCCCTGCCACAGGGTTACTCGCACGCCGACCCGTTCTTTCAGTACATGAAGGACACCTTCGACGCACTGTATGCCGAGGGTGACCCCGACGGTGACAACGCCCCCAAGATGATGAGCATCGGCATGCATTGCCGCCTGTTGGGCCGCCCCGGCCGCATCACGGCGCTGCAACGTTTTCTGGACCACATCGCACAGCATGACAAGGTATGGGTGGCGCGGCGCATCGACATTGCGCGCCACTGGGCGCAGCATCATCCTGCGCCAACCGTGTGAGCCAATTTATGAACCAAATTGGCCTCCAGCGCTTATCCGACAAGCGCGAGATGCTCACTTTTTTGAAGCACCCACCATGCCACTGACCCTGGAACAACTCAACGCCGCCAGCCCCGCCGAGGCCTTGGCGCTGCTGGACGGGCTGTACGAACACTCGCCCTGGATTGCCGAGCAGGCCCTGGCGCAGCGGCCCTTCCGAACGCTGGCGCACCTGAAGCACGCGCTGGCGCAGGTGGTGCGCACTGCCGAGCTGGAGGCCCAGCTGGGCCTGATCCGCGCCCACCCCGAGTTGGCGGGCAAAGCCATGGTGGCGAAAAACCTCACGGCCGAATCCACCAACGAGCAAAGCACGGCGGGCCTGACCCACTGCACGCCCGAGGAGTTCGAGCGCATCCAGCAGCTCAACGCGGCCTACAACGAGCGCTTCGGCTTCCCGTTCATCCTGGCCGTGCGCGGGCCGCGCGGCACGGGCCTGCCCAAGCGGGAGATCATCGACACCTTTGCGCGGCGCCTGGACAACCACCCCGAGTTCGAACTGGCCGAGGCCCTGCGCAACATCCACCGCATTGCCGAGATTCGCCTGAACGACAAGTTCGCCGCCGAGCCCGTGCTGGGCAACGACGTGTGGGACTGGCAGGAAAAACTGGCCGAACACTCCGACCCCGGCTTTGCCGAAAAAGGCCAGCTCACCGTCACCTACCTCACCGACGCACACCGCGCCTGCGCACAGCGCATCAGCCACTGGATGCGCGACTGCGGCTTTGACGAGGTGGAGATCGACGCCGTGGGCAACGTGGTGGGCCGCTACCACCCGGCGGGCCCAGGCGCACGCTACCTCATGACCGGCAGCCACTACGACACCGTGCGCAACGGCGGCAAATACGACGGCCGCCTGGGCATCTTCGTGCCCATGGCCTGCGTGCGCGAGCTGCACCGCGCCGGCAAACGTCTGCCTTTCGGCATCGAGGTGGTGGGCTTTGCCGAAGAGGAAGGCCAGCGCTACAAGGCCACTTTCCTGGGCTCGGGCGCTCTCATCGGCGACTTCAACCCCGCTTGGCTCGACCAGAAAGACGTGGACGGTGTGACCATGCGCGCGGCCATGCAGCATGCAGGCTTGTGCATTGATGACATCCCCAAGCTACAGCGCGACCCGGCGCAGTACCTGGGCTTTATCGAAGTGCACATCGAGCAGGGCCCCGTGCTCAACGAGCTGGACCTGCCCCTGGGTGTGGTCACCTCCATCAACGGCAGCGTGCGCTTTCTGTGCGAGATGATCGGCACCGCCAGCCACGCTGGCACCACCCCGATGGACCGCCGCCGCGACGCGGCCGTGGCCGTGGCGGAGCTGGCGCTGTATGTGGAGCAGCGCGCCGCGCAAGATGGCGACTCGGTGGGCACCATCGGCCAGCTGCAGGTGCCCGCTGGCTCCATCAACGTGGTGCCGGGGCGTTGCCTGTTTTCACTGGATCTGCGCGCCCCTACCGATGCCCAGCGCGATGCGCTGGTGAGCGATGTGAAAGAGCAACTCGCCCACATCGCGGCCCGGCGTGGCCTGCGCTACACCCTGGAAGAATCCATGCGCGCCGCCGCCGCGCCCAGTGCGCCCGCCTGGCAGCACCAGTGGGAGCGCGCCGTGGACACCCTGGGCGTGCCCGTGTTCCGCATGCCCAGCGGCGCGGGGCACGACGCGATGAAGCTGCACGAAATCATGCCCCAGGCCATGCTCTTTGTGCGCGGCCAGAACTCCGGCATCAGCCACAACCCGCTCGAATCCACCACCAACAACGACATGCAGCTGGCCGTGGACGCCTTCACCCAGGTGCTGCGCCAACTTGCCGAGGAACCACAACCATGACAACGAATAACAACTACGCCGCGCTGGACGCCTGGATCGACCAGCACTTCGACGAGGAAGTGCGCTTTCTGCAGGCCCTGGTGCGTGTGCCCACCGACACACCGCCCGGAAACAACGCACCCCACGCCGAACGCACGGCCGAGCTGCTCAAGGAGTTTGGCTACGAGGCCGAAAAACACGCGGTGCCCGCTTCCGCTGTGCTGGCCTACGGCATGGAGTCCATCACCAACCTCATCGTGCGCCGCAAATACGGTGCGCAGGGCGACGGCGGCAAAACCATTGCCCTGAACGCCCACGGCGACGTGGTGCCCCCCGGAGAAGGCTGGACGCACGACCCCTATGGCGCCGAGATCGTGGATGGCGCCATGTATGGCCGCGCCACTGCCGTGAGCAAGAGCGACTTTGCATCGTTCACCTTTGCCGTGCGCGCCCTGGAAGCCGTGGCCAAGCCCACGAAAGGCGCGGTCGAGCTGCACTTCACCTACGACGAAGAGTTTGGCGGCGAGCTGGGCCCCGGATGGCTGCTTCAAAAGGGGCTGACGAAGCCCGATTTGATGATTGCCGCAGGCTTCAGCTACGAAGTGGTCACCGCCCACAACGGCTGCCTGCAAATGGAAGTGACCGTGCACGGCAAGATGGCCCACGCCGCCGTGCCGCACACCGGCGTGGACGCGCTGCAGGGCGCGGTGCACATCCTGAACGCGCTGTACGCGCAGAACGACGAATACAAGAAGGTTACGTCCAACGTCACCGGCATCAAGCACCCCTACCTGAACGTGGGCCGCATCGAAGGCGGCACCAACACCAATGTGGTGCCCGGCAAGGTGATGTTCAAGCTCGACCGCCGCATGATCCCTGAAGAGAACCCGGTGGAAGTCGAAGCCGCCATCCGCCGCATCATTGAGCAGGCGGCGGGCGAACGCGCTGGCATCAGCGTGGAGATCAAGCGCCTGCTGCTGGCCAACGCCATGACCCCGCTGGCGGGCAATGCACCGCTGGTCGAGGCGATCCAGAAACACGCACAGGCCGTGCTGGGCGAGCCCGTGCCCGCCGTGGGCACGCCGCTGTACACCGACGTGCGCCTGTATGTGGAGCGCGGCATCCCCGGCGTGATCTATGGGGCCGGGCCACGTACGGTGCTCGAATCCCACGCCAAGCGCGCCGACGAGCGACTGCAGCTGGAAGACCTGCGCCGTGCAACCAAGGTGATTGCGCGGGCGCTGTGCGATCTCCTGGCGTGAACTGTCAGGCAGAACTTGGGTGAAATTAGCCTCTAGCGCTTATCCATCAAGCGCTTGCAGCTACAAAATCAATAGCACACGGAAATCATTCACATTGGTGTGGGTAGGCCCCGTCACCACCAGATCCCCCAGGGGCTCAAAGAAGCCATAGGCGTCGTTGCGGTCCAGGTGGGCTGCGATGCGCAGGCCCGCCGCCTCGGCCCGCGCCAGCGTGTCGGGCGCCACGCGGGCACCCGCGTTGTCCTCCACGCCATCGATGCCGTCGGTGTCTGCGGCCAGCGCCCACACACCCGGCTGCCCCTGCAACGCCTGCGCCAGGCCCAGGCAGAACTCGCCCGCGCGGCCACCCCGCCCCCGGGGTGTGCTTGGCGGCTGTGGGCGTACCGTCACGGTCGTCTCGCCGCCCGACAGGATCACGCACGGCCTTGTGAAGGGCTGACCACGCCGCGCCACGGCCCGCGCCAGTGCGGCGTGCACCTTGCCCACCTCGCGCGATTCGCCTTCGATTTCGTCCGACAGGATGTGCGCCTGCACACCCGCCGCCCGCGCGGCCTCGGCCGCAGCTTCCAGCGACTGCTGGGGCGTGGCGGTCACGTGCACCACATGGTGGGCAAACACGGCGTCGCCGGGCTTCGGGGTTTCCAGCGCGCCTGCTTCGAGGGCTGAGCGCACTGCAGTGGGCACCTCGATGCGATAGCGGTCCAGGATCGCCAGCGCATCAGTGCAGGTGGTGGCGTCAGGCACCGTGGGGCCGCTGGCAATGACCGAAGGGTCGTCCCCCGGCACATCGCTGATGGTGAGCGTGACCACCCGCGCAGGCGCGCAGGCCGCCGCCAGCCGCCCGCCCTTGATGCGCGAGAGGTGCTTGCGCACACAGTTCATTTCGTCGATGGCAGCGCCGCTTTCGAGCAGCGCCTTGTTGATGCGCTGCTTGTCCTCCAGCGTGAGGCCGTCGCCCGGGAGCGTGAGCAGGGCGGAGCCCCCGCCCGAGATGAGGCACAGCACGAGGTCGTTTTCAGTCAGACCCTGCGTCAGCGCCAGGATGCGCTGCGCAGCAGCCAGGCCCGCCGCATCGGGCACGGGGTGGGCGGCTTCGACCACTTCGATGCGCTGCGCCAGGCCTTGCGGCCGGGGCGGTGTGTGGTGGTAGCGCGTGACCACCAGCCCCGACAAGGGTGCATGTGCAGGCCACAGCGCCTCGACGGCCTGCGCCATGGCACCGCCCGCCTTGCCAGCACCCAGCACCAGCGTGCGGCCTCCGCTTTCGCGGCTGGGCGGCGGGGGCAAAAAGGCTGCGGTGTTGTGCAGCGGCAGCGCGCGGCGCACGGCAACACCGTAGAGGTATTCGAGGAATTCGCCGCTCTGGCGAATGGGGTCCGGCACGGTGGGGGGGGTGGTCATGAATGGTCGTCTCCGCGAGCGATTGTGCGGGCACGGCCAGGGCATGACCGTGCGCAGAAGTCAAAACTACTTCAACCCAGCCCCCGGCGGCATGACGCGGTGGCGACGCGGTTACCACGCGCAGCGCGGGATAACCCCATGTTCTGGCCCGCAACTGTTGTCTACAGTTCTTGTATGCAAGATTGACCAACAGTATCGCCTTCCTATCCAAAGGGTTCACATGCTCCGCTTTCTCAACTCCTTGTTTGGCCGGGTGGTCCTGGCCTTGATTGCTGGCGTGGCCATCGGGCTGCTCTGGCCCGACACGGCCGTGCAGCTCAAGCCGCTGGGCGACGGTTTCATCAAGCTCATCAAGATGCTGATCCCGCTCATCGTCTTTTGTGTGGTGGTTCACGGCATCGCGGGCACGGGCGACCTGAAGCGTGTGGGCCGCGTGGGCATCAAGTCGCTGATCTACTTCGAGGTGGTCACCACCATCGCGCTGGTGCTGGGCCTGGCGCTCGCGTTCTGGTTTGAACCCGGTGTGGGCATGAATGTGGACCCGAAGGCGCTCGACCCCAAGGCGATGGGCGCCTATGCAGACAACGCCAGCAAGCTCACGGGTGGCGGCTTCAGCGACTTTTTGCTCAAGCTCATCCCCACCACCGCCGTGAGCGCCTTCGCCAATGGCGATGTGCTGCAGGTGCTGCTGTTCTCCATTGTGTTTGGCTGCGCGCTGGCGCTGATGGGCGAGCGCGGCGCGCGCGTCACCAGCCTCATCGAAGACCTGTCGCACGTGCTGTTCAAGACCATGGGCCTGATCATCAAGCTGGCGCCGCTGGGTGTGCTGGGCGCGATTGCGTTCACGGTGGGCAAGTACGGCATTGGCTCGCTCAAGCAGCTGGGCATGCTGGTGGTGCTGTTCTATGCGGCAGTGGCCATCTTCGTGGTGGTGGTGCTGGGCCTGATCATGCGGTTTTCGGGCTTCAGCCTGTTCAAGCTGCTGCGCTACCTGCGCGAGGAGCTGGCCGTGGTGTTTGCCACCACGTCGTCCGACAGCGTGCTGCCGCAGATCATGGCCAAGCTCAAGCACATGGGCATTCGCGACTCGACCGTGGGCCTGGTGATCCCCACGGGCTACTCGTTCAACCTGGACGCGTTCTCGATCTACATCACGCTGGCGGCCGTGTTCATCGCCCAGGCCACGAACACGCCCATCTCGATGGCCGACCTGCTGACCATCCTGGCCATCTCGCTGGTCACGTCCAAGGGCGCTCACGGTGTGCCGGGCTCGGCCATTGTGGTGCTGGCCGCCACGCTGCACGCAATCCCGGCCATCCCCGCCATCGGGCTGGTGCTGGTGCTGTCGGTGGACTGGTTCATGGGCATTGCCCGCGCCCTGGGCAACCTGATTGGCAACTGCGTGGCAACCGTGGCCATCGCGGCCTGGGAGGGCGACATCGACCGCGAGCGCGCACATGCCGTGCTGGACGGCCGCAGCACGCCGCCGCTGGCCCCCGAGGTCTCGCCAGAGATGGCGGCCCCGGTAGCGCCACAATCGGCCGCATGAGCATCAACCAGACCCAGATCGCCCAGCAGGTGGTGGAATCCATCCTTGCGCAAAAGCTCTCACCCGGCGAGCGCCTGGGCGAGCAGGAACTGGCCGACCTCTTCGGTGTGAGCCGTACCCTGGTGCGCGAGGCGCTCATGCAGCTGCAGGCCCGTGGTTTTGTCGAAGTGCGGCCACGCCGGGGCTGGTATGTGGTGGAGCCTACGGTGGAAGACGCACGCGATGCGTTCTCGGCCCGGCGCATCATCGAGTCGGGCATCCTGGCCGATGCGGGCCGCCCGCTGCAGAGCGTGACCCGCCGCCTGCGGGCGCACATCGCCGAAGAACAGCAGGCCATCGAAGGTGCAGATGCCGCCACACGCGCCTTTCTGCTCGCAGACTTCCACGTCTGCCTGGCCGAGGCGATGGGACACCGCAGCCTGAGCGACATCCTGCGCGACCTCACGGCGCGCACCACTTTGGCGGCCTCGCTGTACCAGTCGCAGCACGCGGCCAGCCAGTCGTGCGCCGAACACGCCGCCATCGTCGAAGCGCTGGAAGCAGGCAACACCACGCTGGCCCGCGAACGCATGCTGGACCACATCGGGCATGTGGAAGGCGCCCTCAACCCCGGCCAGCCGCTGGTGCGGGACCGGCTGCGTGAATCCCTCGCACCGCTGACCACCCAACGCACCAAGGCGGCATCGACAGCCCTGAGCTAGCCCAAGCCGGTCGCGCCCCGGCCACAAACCTTCCCATCGCCTGCATCCACTGCAGGCGGGTATTTTGCTGCGCCCCTCTAAGGGTTTACCGGGATAAGCGCGTCCGGTCATTTTGTATACGATTTTTGTATGGACACTTGTGCACCATCCGGCTCAGGTGTCCCTTCCGTATTCATACCCCCAACCCCCGAAAGACTCGCATGAACCCGCCTGTACACCCCGTGGACGAACACCTACCTTTGGGGCGACTCACGGCGCTAGGCTTGCAGCATGTGCTGGTGATGTATGCGGGCGCTGTAGCGGTGCCGCTCATCGTGGGCCGCGCACTCAACCTCACGCCCGATCAGGTTGCCAAGCTGATTTCGGCCGACCTGTTTGTATGCGGGCTGGTCACGCTGATCCAGGCGCTGGGCGCCTCGCGCTGGTTCGGCATTCAGCTGCCCGTGATGATGGGGGTGACCTTCGCATCGGTGGCGCCCATGGTCTCGATGGCGCAGACCACGGGCGGCACGGCCGGGGCCGGGTTGATCTTTGGCTCGGTGATTGGCGCGGGCGTGATTTCCATCCTGATCGCTCCGCTGGTCAGCCGCATGCTCCGGTTCTTCCCGCCGGTGGTCACCGGCACCATCATCGCGGTGATCGGCATCAGCCTGATGCGCGTGGGTATCAACTGGATCTTTGGCAACCCCGTGGGCCCCACGGCGCCCAGCGTGCCCAACCCCGAGCACCTCAAGTGGCTGGCCGATGCCCAAGCCGCTGCCGGAGCCCCCGGCTCTTCGCTGCCTCCGGTGCCCAAGGGCTTTGCGGTAGTGCCCACGGTGCCCAACCCCAAGTACGCGGACCTGACCGGCGTGGGCATCTCGGCCCTGGTGCTGCTGTCCATCCTGCTGATTGCCAAGTTCGCCAAGGGCTTCATTGCCAACATCTCGGTGCTGCTGGGCATCGTGATCGGCGCGGTGGTGGCCGTGGGCATGGGACTGATGAACTTCGACAAGGTGGCCAAGGCACAGTGGTTTGACCTGGTGCTGCCGTTCGAGATTGCCAACCCTGTCTTCGACCCCATCCTGATCCTGACCATGACCCTGGTGATGATCGTGGTCATGATCGAATCCACCGGCATGTTCCTGGCCCTGGGGGAGATGACCGACCGCAAGGTGGACCAGGCGGCCCTCACGCGCGGCCTGCGCACCGACGGCCTGGGCACGCTGCTGGGTGGCATCTTCAACACCTTTCCGTACACCAGCTTCTCGCAGAACGTGGGGCTGGTCGCCGTCACCGGCGTCAAGAGCCGCTTTGTGTGCGTGGCCGGCGGCGTGATCCTGATCGTGCTGGGCGTGCTGCCCAAGATGGCCGCGCTGGTCGAGTCGCTGCCCACCATGGTGCTGGGCGGCGCGGGCCTGGTGATGTTCGGCATGGTGGCGGCCACAGGCATCCGCATTCTGGGCGGGGTGGACTTCAAGACCAACCGCTTCAACGCCATGATCGTGGCCGTATCCATCGGCGTGGGCATGGTGCCGCTGATCGCGCCCAACTTCCGCCAGTGGATGCCGCATGCCATCCACCCGCTGATCGAATCCGGTATCCTCCTGGCCTCGATCACGGCGGTGGCCCTGAACGTTTTCTTCAATGGCGCCAGCCGCGACACCTCCGCCGCTGTCAACGCCGCACGCCAGGCCGACGCCCACTAGCGTCCCGCTTGCACGCTGCCGAAAACCTGACACCGCCCGCGTGGCTCCGCCCCCTGTCCGCCATGGCTGCCAGGGGGTTTTGGCCTTAGAGCCTGTTCAAAGTCTTTTTGGAGATCGCATTGGAGTGCAATCGGGAGGAGTGGATGCGTCGGATGCGCCGCATGGGCTCGTGCCCGTGCAAGCAGCCGGGGCGTCCAATCACCCGATTTCACTCCAACCCTTCGGGCAAGTGCCTTGCCGGGCGGTCTGCGGCGTTGCGGCGCTTGCCAATAGCACGGGCTATTGGCTGCGCACCGCGCCTTGCACCCCATCCCGGCAAGGTACTTGTGCGACTCCAAAAAGACTTCGAACAGGCTCTTATGCCGCATCCGCATAAACCTGCATGCCAGCCGCCCACGCCATCGGGTACCCTTGTTTTGCATTCCGCCGAGGACTTCCAGGATTTCCGTATGACACAGAACATTTCCGCCGCCGAACAGGCCCTGCGCGACGCTGCGCGCGAATACCACCGCAATCCCACCCGGGGCAAGATTTCGGTCACCCCCACCAAGCCGCTGTCCAACCAGCGCGACCTGTCGCTGGCCTACTCGCCAGGCGTGGCCTATCCGTGCCTGGACATCGCGGCCGACCCCTCCAAGGCGTTTGACTACACATCGCGCGGCAACCTGGTCGCGGTGATCACCAACGGCACGGCGGTGCTGGGCCTGGGCGACATCGGCCCACTGGCCAGCAAGCCGGTGATGGAAGGCAAGGGCTGCCTGTTCAAAAAGTTTGCCGGTGTCGATGTGTTCGACATCGAACTGGCCGAGCGCGACCCCGACAAGCTCATCGAGATCATTGCGGCGCTGGAGCCCACGCTGGGCGGCATCAACCTCGAAGACATCAAGGCGCCCGAGTGCTTCTACATCGAGCGCGAACTCAGCAAGCGCATGAACATCCCGGTGTTCCATGACGACCAGCACGGCACGGCCATCATCAGCAGCGCGGCGCTGCTCAACGGCCTGGAGCTGGTGGGCAAGCATATCGACCAGGTCAAGATCGCCGTGTCGGGCGCGGGCGCGGCCGCCATTGCCTGCCTGAACGTGATGGTGGGCCTGGGCGTGAAGATCGAGAACGTCTTCGTGTGCGACTCCAAGGGCGTGATCTACGAAGGCCGCCCCGGGGGCTACGATGAGTCGAAGGCGCGATACGCGCAAAAGACCGATGCCCGCACGCTGGCCGATGCCGTCAACGGCGCCGACGTATTCCTGGGTTGTTCGGCACCGGGCGTGCTCACGGCCGAAATGGTCAAGACCATGGGCCCCAAGCCCATCATCCTGGCGCTGGCCAACCCCGAGCCCGAGATCCGCCCCGAACTGGCCAAGGCCGTGCGCCCCGACTGCATCATTGCCACGGGCCGCTCGGACTACCCCAACCAGGTCAACAACGTCCTGTGTTTCCCGTACATCTTCCGCGGCGCGCTGGACTGCGGCGCGACCAAGATCACCGAGGCGATGAAGCTGGCCTGCGTGCGCCAGATCGCCGACCTGGCCAAGGCCGACATCAGCGAAGAAGTGGCCAGCGCCTATGCGGGCAAAGAGCTGACCTTTGGCCCCGACTACCTCATCCCTACACCGTTCGACTCGCGCCTGATCCTCAAGATTGCGCCCGCCGTGGCCAAGGCCGCAGCCGAATCGGGCGTGGCCACGCGCCCCATCGAAGACATGGAGGCCTACAAGGAAACGCTGTCGCGCTTCGTCTACCAGACCGGCATGCTGATGCGCCCCGTGATCATGGCTGCCAAGGCCCTGCCCGACGCGCAAAAGCGCGTGGCCTACGCCGACGGTGAAGACGAACGCGCCCTGCGTGCCGCGCAGATGGCCATCGACGACAAGATCGCGCAACCCATCCTCATCGGTCGCCCCGCCGTGATTGCTGCGCGCATCGCCAAGGCCGGTCTGCGCATGCAGCTGGGCAAGGATGTGGAGGTGTGCAACCCCGAGGACGACCCACGCTTTCGCCAGTACTGGGAGCACTACCACCAGCTCATGAAGCGCAATGGCGCATCGCCCGAAGTGGCCAAGGCCGCCGTGCGCCGCTCCAACACCATCATTGCCTCGCTGATGGTCAAGCTGGGCGATGCCGACGCGATGATCTGCGGCCTGGTGGGCACGTATGAAACGCACCTGGAACGCATCCACAGCATCATCGGCCGCCAGGAAGGTGCCCACAACTACGCTGCCCTGAACGCGCTGATGACCAACCGGGGCACGCTGTTCATTGCCGACACCTACGTGAACGAAGACCCCACGGCACAGCAGCTGGCGGACATCGCCTGGATGTCGGTGCAGGAGGTGCAACGCTTTGGCATCCCACCCAAGGTCGCCTTCCTGTCGCACTCCAGCTATGGCTCGTCCAAGCGCGCATCGGCCCGCAAGATGCGCGAGGCGCGCGACCTGTTCGTGGCCGCCCACCCCGAGATCGAGTGTGACGGTGAGCTGCACGGCGATGCCGCGCTGGAGCCGAACATCCGCAACGCCTACATGGCGGATTCGACCCTGACGGACTCGGCCAACCTGCTGATCTGCCCCAACCTGGATGCTGCCAACATCCTCTACAACGTGCTCAAGACGACCACCAGCGGTGGCGTCACGGTGGGCCCCATCCTGATGGGTGCCGCTGCCACGGCCTACATCCTGACCCCGGCTGCCACCGTGCGCCGGGTGCTCAACATGACGGCCCTGGCCGTGGCCAGCGCTGCCGCCCGGCCACGCTGAGCGCGCTGTGCCGTGCTGACCGTGCGCAGTCCATGATCAGGCCTGCCCACACACCGTTTCAACGGGGCCCACGGGCCCCGTTTTTCATGGGCAAGCCAACCCCTCACCCGGCGCATGCACCATTTCGGGAAACCCAGCATGCTGGCGCGCACCACTTCGGTGAACAATGGGGCACAGCAAAGCACCCGCGTACACAAACCGGGCATCGTTTTTGCTGACTGCAGGTGTATGGCCCCTGGATGGGGCCCATGCCTTCCCTCACCGCATTTCCCCTCGCCCGACAGGAGCCCCCGATGAAAAAGAGACTGTTCATGCAAACCGCTGCCGCCCTGGCCCTGATCGGCAGCACCTCACTGGCCCAGGCGCAGGCCACCACGCCCATCAAGTTCCAGCTCGACTGGCGCTTTGAAGGCCCCGCCGCGTTGTTCCTGCAGCCCGTGGCCAAGGGTTACTTCAAGGCCGCAGGCCTGGATGTGGCCGTGGATGCTGGCAACGGCTCGGGTGGTGCAGTGCAGCGCGTGGCCTCGGGCACGTACGACATGGGCTTTGCCGACCTGGCCGCCGTGATGGAGTTCCACGCCAACAACCCCGACGCGCAGAACAAGCCCGTGGCGGTGATGATGGTCTACAACAACACGCCCGCATCGGTCATGGCGCTGAAAAAGAGCGGCATCACCAAGCCCGCCGACCTGGCCGGCAAGAAGCTGGGCGCCCCCGTGTTCGACGCAGGCCGCCGCGCGTTCCCCATCTTCCAGAAGGCCAACGGCATTGGCGCTGTGACCTGGACGGCCATGGACCCGCCCCTGCGCGAAACCATGCTGGTGCGCGGCGATGTGGACGCCATCACCGGCTTCACCTTCACCTCGCTCCTGAACCTGGAAGCCCGTGGCGCCAAGGCCGCCGACGTGGTGGTGCTGCCCTATGCCGATTTCGGCGTAAAGCTCTATGGCAACGTGATCATCGCGTCTCCAAAGCTCATCAAGGAGAACCCGGCCGCCATCAAGGCGTTCCTGTCAGCCTTCACAAAGGGTGCCAAGGAAGTGATCGCCAACCCCGCAGCCGCCATCGAGCATGTGAAGGCACGCGACGGCATCGTGAACGTGCCGCTCGAAACCCGCCGCCTGCAACTGGCCATCGACACTGTCATCAACAGCCCCGACGCCCGCGCCGAAGGTTTTGGCCAAGCCAAGCCCGGCCGCCTGTCGCTGATGGCATCGCAGGTGTCGGACGCGTTCAACACCAAGACCCGCGTGAACGCCGACGATGTGTGGAACCCCAGCTTCCTGCCCCCTGCAGCCGAGCTGAACATCCTGCCCAAGAAGTAAAAATATCAATTTGATAGCAGCCAGCGCTTGATAGGCAGGCGCTGGCTGCCATTTTTATTCAAAAAGAAGAACAACCTTCCATGCAGGCTGCCGATTCCTATTTTGTGGACTTCCGCGATGTCTGGCTCGCGTACAACGACGAGCTGCGCGCCAAGAACCAGTTTGCGGTGGAGGCCATCGACCTGCAGGTGCGCCAGGGCGAGTTCATCGCCATCGTCGGCCCCTCGGGCTGCGGCAAGTCCACCTTCATGAAGCTGGCCACGGGGCTGAAGATGCCATCGATGGGCAAGATCCTCATCGACGGCCAGCCGGTGACGGGGCCGCTCAAGGTGTCGGGCATGGCGTTTCAGGCGCCCTCGCTGCTGCCCTGGCGCACCACAGTGGACAACGTGTTGCTGCCGCTGGAGATCGTGGAGCCCTATCGCAGCAACTTCAAGCAAAAGCGCAAGGAGTACGAAGAACGCGCCCGCAAGCTGCTGCAGAAAGTGGGCCTCGCGGGCTACGAAGACAAGTTCCCCTGGCAGCTGTCGGGCGGCATGCAGCAACGCGCCAGCATCTGCCGCGCGCTGATCCACGAGCCCAAGATGCTGCTGCTGGACGAGCCGTTTGGCGCGCTCGACGCATTCACCCGCGAAGAGCTGTGGTGCATCCTGCGCGACCTGTGGACCGAGCAGCAGTTCAACGTGATCCTGGTCACGCACGACCTGCGCGAGTCGGTCTTTCTGGCCGACACGGTGTATGTGATGAGCAAGAGCCCCGGCCGGTTTGTGGTGCGCAAGGAGATCGGACTGCCCCGCCCGCGCGACCTGGAGGTGACCTACACCAAGGAGTTCACCGACATCGTGCATGAACTGCGCGGCCACATCGGTGCCCTGCGAAAAGCAGGCGCGCCCATCCAGCAGTAACCCGAAGACCTTCCCACCATGCACAAGAAAACCGTAGAGCGCTGGTCCCCCTGGCTGCTGCTGACCGCCACCATTCTGCTGTGGCAAATCATCTGTTCGGCCTTCAGCGTCCCCGAATTTCTCTTCCCCAGCCCCTGGGTCATTGCCACGCAGCTGGTCGAGTTCAGCGGCGTGATCGCCGCACACGCTTGGCGCACCTACTGGGTCACGATGGCGGGCTTTGGCATTGCCATCGTGGTCGGCGTGCTGTTAGGTTTTGTGATCGGCAGTTCTCGCCTGGCCTATGCCGCCGTATACCCGCTGATGACCGCCTTCAACGCACTGCCCAAGGCGGCCTTTGTGCCCATCCTTGTGGTGTGGTTCGGCATTGGCGTGGGGCCTGCCATCCTCACGGCGTTTCTCATCAGCTTCTTCCCCATCATGGTCAACATCGCCACCGGCCTGGCCACCCTGGAGCCCGAGCTGGAAGACGTGCTGCGCGTGCTCGGCGCCAAGCGGTGGGACGTGCTGACCAAGGTGGGCCTGCCGCGATCCATGCCGTACTTCTACGGCTCGCTCAAGGTCGCCATCACGCTCGCGTTTGTGGGCACCACGGTGTCGGAGATGACCGCTGCGAACGAAGGCATCGGCTACCTGCTCATCAGCGCGGGCTCGTCCATGCAGATGGGCCTGGCGTTTGCGGGCCTGATGGTGGTGGGTGCGATGGCCATGGTGATGTACGAGCTGTTCAGCTGGATCGAAAAGCGCACCACAGGGTGGGCGCACCGGGGCTCGCAAGGCGAGTAGGTAGGGTATACCCCCCTGAGTCGCCTTCGGCGCCTTCCCCCTTCTCTCTAATCGCTGGCGCGATTCGAGAGAAGGGGGACACCGCCAGCGCAGCGGGGTGGCCCTTGCGCGGCGGTTCTCGACCAGGCCGCGCCGGTTTCGACGATTGCGCTCCTTGCCAGTGCAAAGGATGCGCCGGCACTTCCTCTTCAGAAGCAATGGGCCGTCTTTCCCGCGCTGCCAAAACGCCGCCGATATACTGCCCGCCCGTTGACCGCAGGACTCCCGGCATGCACCTGACCGCCCTTTTCCACCCCATCGCGGCGTTTGCAGCGCCCCCCGCCATCCGGATCGCCATCGTCACGGCGGCGACCCTCTGTCTGGCGGCATGTGGCAGCACGAGCACCAGCACCGCCCCCGCGCGCGCCGACGATTCCACCAGCGCACCGCTGGCGACATCTACCCCCGCCCCCATCCGCATCGGCATCGCCCTGGGCGGCGGCGCAGCCAAGGGTTTTGCGCACATCGGCGTGATCAAAATGCTGGAAGCCAACGGCTTCGCGCCCGCTGTGGTCTCTGGCACCAGCGCAGGCAGCGTGGTCGGTGCGCTGTATGCCAGCGGCATGAATGCGTTCGAAATGCAGGAAAAGGCTGTGGCGCTGGACGAAGCCAAGATCCGCGACCTGCAGCTCTCGTCCGGGGGCCTGGTGCTGGGCCAGAAACTCGAAGACTATGTGAACGAGCAGGTGCGCCGCAAGCCGCTGGAGCAGATGGCCAAACCGTTTGTGGTGGTGGCAACGCGCCTCGAAGATGGCGAGCGCACGGTGTTTGCACGCGGCAACACGGGGCAGGCGGTACGTGCATCGAGCAGCGTTCCCGGCGTGTTCCAGCCCGTCACCATCGGCAAATACCATTTTGTGGACGGCGGCATCGTGAGCCCGGTGCCGGTGGACGCCGCGCGCCAGCTGGGCGCCGACATCGTGATTGCGGTGGACATCTCCAACAAGGCCCGGGGCCAGACGCCGGGCAACATGCTGGGCGCGCTCAACCAGTCCATTGCCATCATGGGTCAGAAGCTGGGCCAGGCAGAACTGGCGCGGGCCGACGTGATCGTGCGCCCGCAGGTGCTGGACATTGGCGCCGCCGACTTCAGCCAGCGCGCCAATGCCATTGTGGAAGGCGAGAAGGCCGCGCTGGCCGTGATGCCGCAAATCCGCGAGCGTGTGGCCCAGCTCCAGGCCGAGCGCAGCAAGGCGGCGGCGCAGGCCCAGCAGAAGGCGGCCGAGGCGCAGTACCAGGCCTGTCTGGACAACCGCAGCCGGCTGCAGAAGCTGGCGGGCCTGGCCAAACTGGACGACTCCTGCCCGGCGCCCAAGTAGCGCGGCAAACAAACGACTCCGGCGCAGTGCCCTTCAGGTAAAGTCAACTGCGCCCCGGCCTGCCCGCACATCCCGGCACCGACTTCACGCCCCACTGCCCGCCCCGCCCATGTCTTCGCCGTTCTCCGCCGTCAAACCCAGCGCCAAGCTCTCCGACCAGGTGGCCAGCGCGCTGGAGGCCGAGATCCGTGCGGGCCGCATCCAGGCGTCCGAGAAGCTGCCTACCGAGGCGGTGCTGGCGCAGCAGTTCCAGGTCAGCCGCACGGTGGTGCGCGAGGCCATCTCGCGCCTGAAATCGCTGGGCCTGGTGGACTCGCGCCAGGGCAGCGGCGTGTATGTGCTGGCACCCGGCATCGAGCCGCTGCAGTTTGATCTGCCCCACGCGGCCTCGCGCGAGGCGGTCATGCAGATTGTGGAAGTGCGCCGCGCGCTGGAGGCCGAGGTGGCCGAGCTGGCAGCCCTGCGCCGCACTGATGAAGACATCGCGGCCATCCGCGCCGCCATGCAGCACATTGCCAACGCCGTTCGTGCAGGCCGCGATGGGGTGGAAGAAGACGTGCTGTTCCACCGCGCCATTGCCCAGGCGGCAGGCAATCCGTTCATGATCAGCACGCTGGACTACCTGGCGCAGTTCCTCAAGGGCGCCACGCGTGTGACCCGCGCCAACGAGGCGCGGCGTGCCGACTTTGCCGATGCCGTGACCCATGAGCACACGCAGATCGTGCTGGCCATCGAGGCAGGCGATGCAGTAGCCGCCCGCGCTGCGGCGGCGCAGCACATGAAGAACGCACTGGCCCGCATCGAACAGGCCGACCTGGCCTTCTGGGCCCAGGACGGCGCGCGGCTGGCACAGCCGCTGGTGGCGGCATCAGGTCCACTGGTCCTCTGACCTTGTTGGCCGCCCAGCGGCGCGGGGACCTTAAGGCGGGAAAAGATTTCTTCCGAACCGCTATTAAATCAATAGCTATTAGCGCTTAACAGATAAGCACTAGATAGCAAAAAGCCTTCTAAACACTAGCGTAGCGCCCGCCGCAGATGGCTACCGATACGGGTTAACCCGAAGCGGAATAGAACGAGATAATTTGTATGATAACCATATAAACAGACCAACCAAGGTGCCGACAGGAGCTGCAAATCGGCCGCTTGCACTCACCCGTTGCTCCGTCTGCCACCCTTCCATCCCGGAGATACCCCGTTCATGTCCACCCTCGCACTTCTCGGCATCGGCGCCGGCAGCATTGCCCTGCTCCTGTTGCTCATCATCCGCTGGCAAGTCCACGCTTTCGTGGCGATGATGCTGGTGAGCTTTCTCGTCGCCTTCGCCACGGGTATGCCCATCGGCGACATCATCAGCACGCTGATTGCGGGCATGGGCGGCACGCTGGGTTCGGTGGCCATCCTGGTGGCGCTGGGCTCCATGCTGGGGCGCATGATCGAGGTCTCGGGTGGCGCGGCCAGCCTGGCCAACCGCTTCACGCAGCTACTGGGCCCCACACGGGTACCCATGGCCCTCACAGCCGCAGCGCTGGTGCTGGCCATCCCGGTGTTTTTTGACGTGGGCTTCATCATCCTGGTGCCCATCGTCTACGGCTTTTGCAAGGCGGCGGGTGTCAACCCCATCAAGTTCGGCCTGCCCGTGGCGGGCATCATGCTGGCCGCGCACGTGGTGGTGCCACCGCACCCCGGCATCGTCGGAGGGGCGGCCATCGTCAAGGGCGACATTGGCTGGATCACCATCATCGGCCTGGCCATCTGCATCCCGCTGGCGGCGCTGTCCCAGGTCGTGTCGGGGTGGCTCAACCGCAAGGGCTACCCCATGCTGCCCACCACGGCAGAGCAGTTTGCGGCCTTTGGCAACAGCGAAGACAGCACCGCGTCCAAGGCCCGCAGCGCACCGGGCGTGGGCACAATCATGGCGCTCATCCTGATCCCACTGGCCCTCATCATGGCAGGCACCACCGGCGCCACCCTGCTGCCCAAGGGCGACAGCCTGCGCAACGTGCTGGGCTTCATCGGCTCGCCCATCTTTGCGCTGATGGTGGCCGTGGGCCTGGCCATGTTTCTGCTGGGCCGCAACCAGGGCTGGAACCGTGAACGCACCAACGCCATCATGGAATCCGCCCTGCCCCCTGCCGCCACCGTGATCCTGGTGACGGGCGCAGGCGGCGTGTTTGCCAAGGTGCTCACCGCCAGCGGCATTGGCACGGCGCTGTCGCAAAGCCTCACCGCTACTCATCTGCCGCTCATCCTGCTGGCGTTCATCATCTCGCTGGCCCTGCGCGCCGCCCAGGGCTCGGCCACCGTGGCCATCATCACCACCTGCGGCCTGCTGGCCGATGCGATGACAGGTGGCGGGTATTCCCCCTTGCAAGTGGCGCTGCTCACGGTTGCCATCGGCTTTGGCAGCCTGGGCCTGTCGCACGTCAACGATTCGGGCTTCTGGATCGTGACCCGCTACCTGGGCCTGAGCGTGGGCGATGGCCTGCGCACCTGGACCGTGCTGACGACCGTGCTGGGCCTGGCGGGGTTTGCCCTCACCGCCCTGCTGTGGGTGCTGGTGGCCTAAGTGCCCTCTTTTGAATTTCATTGAAGGACTGACAACATGACAAAACCCACCGTCGGCATCATCGGCCTGGGCGCCATGGGCGCTGGCATTGCCAAGACCCTGCGCAACAACGGTTTCACCATCCACGTCTGCGACGTGCGCCCCGGCGTGGCCGATGCCTTTGTGGCGGGCGGCGGCACGGCACACGCCACCACCGCGTCGCTGGCGGCGGCGAGTGATGTGGTGGTGTCGGTGGTGGTCAACGCCGCGCAGACCGAGAGCGTGCTGTTTGGCGACGACGGCAAGAGCGGTGCAGCCAGCACCATGCGCCCCGGCAGCACCTTTGTGATGTGCTCCACCGTGGACCCCAATTGGTCGGTGGCGCTGGAAGCGCGCCTCAACGCCCTGGGTCTGCACTATGTGGACGCCCCCATCTCCGGCGGCGCAGCCAAGGCTGCCTCGGGCCAGATGACCATGATGACCTCGGCCAAGCCCGAGGCCTATGCCGCAGCCAACGCCGTGCTCGACGGCATGGCCGGCAAGGTGTACCGCCTGGGTGACAAGGCGGGCGCGGGCAGCAAGGTCAAGATCATCAACCAGCTGCTGGCCGGTGTGCACATTGCTGTGGCCGCCGAAGCCATGGCCCTGGGCCTGCGCGAAGGCGTGGAAGCTGCAGCGCTGTACGAGGTCATCACCCACAGCGCGGGCAACAGCTGGATGTTTGAAAACCGCATGGCCCATGTGCTGGCGGGCGACTACACACCGCTGTCGGCTGTAGACATCTTCGTGAAGGACCTGGGCCTGGTGCTGGACACCGCACGCGCCAGCAAATTCCCCCTGCCGCTGGCCGCCACTGCGCACCAGATGTTCATGCAAGCCTCCACCGCAGGCTTTGCCAAGGAAGATGACAGCGCCGTGATCAAGATCTTCCCCGGCATCACACTCCCCGAAGGCAAGGACAAGGCATGACACGCGCACGTGCACTGCTGGGCTGCATTGCCGACGACTTCACCGGCGCGACCGATCTGGCCAACAACCTGGTGCGCGCGGGCATGCGCGTGGTGCAGGCCATGGGCGTACCCACGGCACCTTTGGATGCGGAGGCTGATGCCATCGTGGTGGCCCTGAAGTCGCGCACCATTCCCAAAGATGAAGCCATTGCCCAGTCGTTGGCCGCATTGCAATGGCTGAAGGCGCAAGGTGCTGAGCAGATCTACTTCAAGTACTGCTCTACCTTTGACAGCACGGCCGAAGGCAACATCGGCCCCGTGACCGATGCGCTGATGCAGGCCCTGGGCACCGACTTCACCATCGCCACGCCCGCCTTCCCCGACAACAAGCGCACCGTGTTCAAGGGCTACCTGTTTGTGGGCGATGTGTTGCTGAACGAGAGCGGCATGCAGAACCACCCGCTCACGCCCATGACCGACCCCAACCTGGTGCGCGTGCTGCAGGCGCAAACACCCAGCCGCGTGGGCCTGATCGACCACAGCGTGGTTGCACAGGGCGAGGCCGCCATCCGCGCGCGCATCGACCAACTGAAGGCAGAGGGCGTGCGCATGGCTGTGGTGGATGCGGTGTCCAACGCCGACCTGCTGCGCCTGGGCCCTGCGCTCAAGGGCATGCCGCTGGTCACAGCGGGCTCCGGCGTGGCCATTGGCCTGCCGGGCAACTTTGGCGTGGCTCCCAGCAACGAGGCCGCCCGCCTGCCCGCCGCGCAAGGGCTGCAGGCCATCGTGTCGGGCAGCTGCTCGGTGGCCACCCACCAGCAGGTGATGGATTTCATCAAGGCAGGCAAGCCCGCCCTGGCCATAGACCCGCTGCGCATTGCCGCAGGCGTGGACGTGGCCGCCGAAGCGCTGGCCTGGGCGGAAGGCCACATCGGCCAAGGCCCGGTGCTGGTGTATTCCACCGCCGAGCCATCCGCCGTGCGTGCCATTCAAGGCAAGCTGGGCTCTGAAAAGGCCGGAGCCATGGTGGAGGAAACCATTGCCGCCATTGCACGCGGCCTGGTGCAGCGCGGTGTGCGCCAGCTCATCGTGGCGGGCGGTGAAACCTCGGGTGCCTGCGTGCAGGCCCTCGGCATTACGCAGATGCGCATTGGCGCCCAGATCGACCCCGGGGTGCCGTGGTGCCATGCTGTGGCCCCCGATGCGAAGGACGGGCTGCACATCACGCTGAAGTCGGGCAATTTCGGTAGCACCGACTTCTTCACCAAGGCTTTTGCACAATTGTTGGCATGACCTCTACCCCCGCCTTCATGGACGAAAGCCAGGCCCGCGACGAAATCTGCCGCGTGGGCCGCAGCCTGTTTGAGCGGGGCTATGTGCACGCCACCGCAGGCAACATCAGCGTGCGTCTGGCCGACGGATACCTCATCACCCCCACCGATGCGTGCCTGGGCACGCTGCAGCCCGAGCGGCTGGCGCGCCTGGACGCACAAGGCCAGCAGGTGGCGGGCGACCGGGCCAGCAAAACCATTGCGCTGCACCGCCAGATTTACGAGGCATCGGCATCGACAGCCGTACCCGCCCGCTGCGTGATCCACACCCACAGCACGCACCTGGTGGCCTGCTCGCTGCAAGCCGACACGGCTGCGGGTGGCCAGCTGGCGCCCGATGCGCAATTGCTGCCCCCTATCACGCCCTACTTCGTCATGAAGGTGGGCCGTGTGCCGCACATCCCCTACCACCGCCCCGGTGACGCCGCAGCGGCAGCGCTGGTGGCGCAAACCATCACCCGCTATGCCGCACAGGGCAGCCCTGTATGCGCCGTGATGCTGGCGCGCCTCGGGCCCAATGTGTGGCACGACACGCCTGCCGCCGCCATGGCCGTGCTGGAAGAGCTGGAAGAAACCGCACGCTTATGGATGCTGTGCCAGCCCCGCCCCACGCCGCTGACCGAGCCCCAGATTGAAGAGCTGCGCCAGAGCTTTGGTGCCCACTGGTAACGGGCGGGCTGCGCCCATGGCGCGGGGACGAAAGAACACACACAAGGAGACAAACCATGACCCTTTCTTTCTGGCGCAAAGCCTTTGCCCCCGTGCTGCTGGGCGTGCTGGCCACAGGCGGCGCATCGGCTGCGGACTACCCCGCCCCCAAGCATGGCGAATGGGTCGTCAAGGACTTCCGTTTCCACACCGGCCAGACCCTGCCCGAACTCAAGCTGGCCTACTCCACCGTGGGCGAGCCCACCGGAGAGCCCGTGCTGGTGCTGCATGGCACCAATGGCTCGGCAGAGAGCATGCTCACACCCGGCTTTGCAGGCACGCTGTTTGGCCCCGGCCAGCCGCTGGATGCACGCAAGCACTTCATCATCCTGCCGGACGCCATCGGCACCGGCCGCTCCAGCAAGCCGTCAGACGGCCTGCGCGCCGCCTTTCCGGCCTACAACTACGACGACATGGTGCAGGCGCAGTACCGCCTGCTGACAGAGCACCTGGGCGTGCGCCATGTGCGCGCCATCATTGGCAACTCCATGGGCGGCATGCACACCTGGGTGTGGGCCCAGCGCCACCCCGACTTCATGGACATTGCCGTACCCATGGCCTCGCTGCCCGCCGCCATGTCAGGCCGCAACTGGATGATGCGCCGCCTGCTGGTCGAAGCCATCCGCAACGACCCCGAATGGCAGGGTGGCAACTACACCCGCCAGCCCCGCAGCCTGCAGTTTGCGTCGGTGTTCTTTGGCACCGGCACCAACGGGGGCAACCAGGGCTTGCAAAAGCTGGCCCCCAACCGCGCTGCGGCCGATGCACTGGTGGAACAACGCCTCAAAGCCCCATTCCGTGGCGATGCCAACGACCACATCTACCAGTGGGAAGCCTCGCGCGACTACGACCCCGAGCCCGGGCTGGAACGCATCACCGCACGCGTGCTGGCCATCAACTCGGCAGACGATGAGCGCAACCCACCCGAGCTGGGTGTGCTGGACAAAGCCATCGCCCGCATCCCCCACGCCCAGGCCTACGTGATCCCTGCCAGCGCCGACACCCTCGGCCACAGCACGGTGGGCCTGGCGCGCCTTTACCAAGACCGGCTGGCGCAGGTGCTCACCAGCGCACCGCGCCGCTGATCGCTTTTTTCTCAGGAACCTTTCATGCCCCGCTTTGCCGCCAATCTGTCCATGCTCTACAACGACGCGGACTTTCTCGACCGTTTTGCCGCCGCTGCCCGCGATGGCTTCAAGGCGGTGGAGTACCTCTTCCCCTACGCCTACCCGGCGCAAGAACTAGCCACCCGGCTGCAAGCCAACGGCCTGCAGCAGGTGCTGTTCAACGCGCCGCCCGGCAACTGGGATGCGGGCGAGCGCGGGCTGGCCTGCCTGCCGGGGCGTGAGGCCGAATTCCGCGAAGGCATTGCCAAAGCCGTGGAATACGCCCAAGCCCTGCAGTGCCCCCGCATCCACGTGATGGCCGGGCTGGTGCCCCAAGGGGCCGATGCAGCCACAGTGCGCGCCACCTACATCGCCAACGTGCGCTACGCTGCCGAGCAGGCTGCACCGCACGGCATCCAGATCCTGCTGGAGCCCATCAATGGCCGCGACATGCCCGGCTTCTTCCTGAGCCGCCAGGACCAGGCCCACGCGCTGATCGCCGAGATCGGTGCCACCAACGTCAAGGTGCAGATGGACCTGTACCACTGCCAGATCGTGGAAGGCGACCTGGCCATGAAAGTGCGCCAATACCTGCCGACCGGCAACGTCGGCCACTTCCAGATTGCCGGTGTGCCCGAACGCCACGAACCCGATGTGGGCGAGATCAATTACACCTACCTGTTCAAGCTGCTGGACAGCATGGGCTATGACGGCTGGATTGGCTGCGAATACCGACCCGCGCGCGGCGCGGCAGCCCATGCCACCAGCGACGGGCTGGGCTGGCTCCAGCCCTGGCTGTAATCCGCACGGCCACCGGCGGCCTACGCGCCATCAATACGCCTTGAAGTTCGCCGCCACCCGCTGGTTCAGGTAGTCACCCGCAGCAATCGCCGGGTACTTCTTGCCGGGCCCCGCGATGATGGCGTCGCGGTTGGCCTGGGCAAAGAAGGCAATGCTGTAGCGCGGGCCCATGTACTCGCCCGGCAGCGGGTTCTTCACACGGTGGAAGTTGCTGGGCAGCTGGTCGTCGCTCCAGCGCATCAGCATGTCCCCGATGTTGCAGGTGATGGCCCGCTCGTCGGGCTCCACCGAGGTCCAGGCCTGGGTGTCCATCTCCTTGCCCGGGCACACCTGCAGGCCGCCCTGGCCCTGGCGCTGAAAGAGCAGGGTCAGGCAATCAAAGTCGGTATGCGCCCCGGCGCGCCACAGGCCCAGGCTGGCTTGTTGCTCGAGCGGGGTCGCAAAGTAGTGCAGCAGGCGCAAGGTGCTTTGGTAGCTGGCCTGTGCAGGGTCGTGCGCGCGGGCAAAGAAGGCCTCGTCAAACCCCAGCTTCCATGCAAAACACGACAGCACCTGCATGGCCACCTGCCAGCACTGTTCCTCGAAGGTCAGCATGGTGGCCTGAAAGCCCGCCAGCTCCTCGTCAGTGGGCCAGAGGCCCGCCATGTGCGGGCGGGTGATCTGGTACGACTCCTTCTGGTCCGGTGTGCCGGTGGAGGGGCGCACCTGCGCGCGGCTCTCCCAGCCCACGTTGAGCGCCTTCTTGAGCGGGTACTGCGCCTTCACGGCATGCGGCAGCGCAAAGAAGCGCTCGGTCATCGCAAAGGCTTTGTGCACCTCGGCCAGGTCAATGCCGTGGTTCACGATCTGGAAAAAGCCGACATCGACTGCGGCGTCCCATAGCTGGTCGGCAATCTCGGTCTTGCGCTGAGCAAAGTGGCTGAGGTCGATGCGGCGGATCTCGCGGCTCGCGGTTTCCGAGCCCATCGCGCCCATGCGCGTTTCTTTTTGCAGCTCGGCGAGGTCGTAGGTGGCGGTGGTGGTGGTCATGCAGTTCTCCTGAAGACAAGTGGAAGGAAGAAAGGCCCTCCCGCTGGGTGCTCCAAGAGCGTCTGGCACCGCCTGCAGCGGCCGTCCGTTCAACCCTTGAAGCCACGGTGTGCAAGCGCACACCGCTGTGCGCACAGCGGGCTTCAAGAGCAATTTCCGACTGGCATCGCGTCGTGCAGGACTGCACAGGGGGCAACGCAGTGAACGCTTCTACTCTTGCCAATGGCGATGCAAGAAGAATGCCCACAACGCCTTGCGTTTGTGCCCGCGCAGAGTCAGAGCGCTTGTGTACAGCGCGCCGAAAGCCATGCATACATGTCACTGATTGTGATTGGCATGCCAAATGCATAGCGCCCCGCACCACAACGGCGGGCGTGCAGACGGCCTGGCGTTGAACAACGAAGAGCACACCACCACACCATCGACGGAGACACACCATGTACGCGCTCATGTCTGCACGCCCTGCCAGTTTTGACGACCCCACGCCCATCAACGACACCGACGGCACCTACCTGCGCCAGGCCATCGTCTGGTCGTGCACGGCACGAGCGCGCGGCAATCGTCCATTTGGCGCCGTGGTGGTGGGCGCAGGCGGCGAACTGCTTGCCGAGGCCTACTGCAACACCACCGAAACCGGCGACTGCACGGGCCATGCCGAAACCAACGCGGTGCGCCAGCTCAGCCCCCGCGTGGGCCGCGATGCACTGGCCAAGGCCACGCTGTACTCGTCGGCCGAGCCCTGCGTGATGTGCGCAGGCGCAATTTTCTGGTCTGGCATCGGTCGCGTGGTGTTTGGCATTGACGCCGTTCGCCTGCGGGTTTATCGCGGCGAGCGAGCGGAACAACGCGATGCAGAGCTGTCCTGCCGCGATGTGTTCGCAGCATCGCCCCATTCCATCGAGTGCATTGGCCCCGCGCTGATCGAGGAGGCCAGCGTTCCCCACATCGGCTTCTGGAAAGCGTGAAGCGAGCAGTAGCGCGCAAAATCGCTATCTTCTACCTGTTGTCTCTTGCAAGCCGCGCATCCCGCACCCCGCCCGTCCATGACTGAAACCGAAACCGATGTCGCCTCAGGCGCACTCCTGGGCCGCGCCAAACAAGGGCGCGAGCGCATCCTCACCGCCATCCGCGAGGCGGCGGTTGCCGAATTCAGCCGCCACGGGTTCAAAGGGGCATCCACCAAGGCTATTGCCGAGCGCGCGGGCCTCACCAAGCCGCAGCTGCACTACTACATCAGCAGCAAGGAAGAACTCTATGAAGAGCTGCTGTACTCGGTGCTCAACGGCTGGTCGGGCGCCTTCATTTTTGACAGCAACAGCGACGATCCCAAGAAGGTGTTGAGCAGCTACGTGCGCAAGAAGCTCGACTACGCGCTGGACAACCCGGGCCTGTCGCGCATCTTCACCACCGAGGTGCTGGGCGGTGGGCGCAACCTGGGCAAATACTGGCCCGTGGCCGTCAAGTCCACCCAGCAGAAGGTGGACCTCATCAACCGCTGGATTGCCGAAGGCCGCATGCGCAAGGTGGACGCCAAGGTTTTGCTGATGCAGATCTGGGGCATGACGCAGCACTACGCCGACTACGGCGTGCAGGTGCACATCATGCTGGGCCTGGCGCCCGACGAGCCAATCGACCGCGAGCCCATCGTGCGCGAACTCACCAGCTTTGTGCTACTGGGCTGCGGCCTCGCACCAGACTAAGGCCCCCGCCCCATTCTGGGCATGCCTCGGGTGCCCGAGGGGCGAATCCCAGGCAATTTGCACCAGCACGCGGCGTCAAAAGCCCCTTTCAGGCCGCGTTGATCCACCACAAAGACGTTTGACCGCTTTTTGTGGCTGGCACAGCCTTTGCAATAGTTTGACCAATCGATCAAATCACATGGTCAAACAATGCAGACAGCCCCTGACACCGCCGACGCCGCCCGCACAGAACACGCATTCGAGCTGATCCTGCAGCGCAGCCAGATGCGCTTGCCCGTCGCCCCCGGCGAGAGCATGGCCGATGTGCTGCAGCTCGCTGGCGTGCCGCTCGAAACCCTGTGCGAGCAGGGCGTGTGCGGCACCTGCGTGACCCGCTGGCTGGACGGCGAGCCCGACCACCGCGACAGCTGCCTGAGCACTGCAGAGCATGCCACCCACGTCGCCGTGTGCTGCGCACGCAGCCACAGCGCCACGCTGACGCTGGACCTCTAGGCCCATCCCCCACAACCCGAAGGACCCCCGCCATGCGCATCCTCGTGATCTATTGCCACCCGGTAGAGACCAGCTACAACGCAGCCCTGCACACCGAGGTGGTGCAGCAGCTGCGCGGCGCGGGCCACGAGGTTGACGACTGCGACCTGTACGCCGAGGGCTTCAACCCCGTGATGACACGCGAAGAGCGCCTGGGCTACCACGAGGTGCCCAGCAACCAGTTGCCCGTGCAGGGCTATGTGGACCGCCTGCTCTGGGCCGAAGCCGTGGTGTTTTGCTTTCCCACCTGGTGCTTTGGCATGCCGGCGATGCTCAAGGGATTTTTCGACCGCGTGCTCATGCCCGGCGTGGCCTTTGACATCAGCGATCCGCACAACGTCAAGCCCTCGCTCACGCACATCCAGCGCATCTCGGCAGTGGTCACCTACGGCCGCCCGCGCTGGACGGCCCTGTTCATGGGCGACCCGCCGCGCAAGTCCATCACCCGCTACATGCGCCTGCTCACGGGCGGCAAGGCGCGGGTGGACTACCACGCCTATTACCACATGAACGTGGCCACACCGCCCCGGCTGGCGGCCTTCAAGGCCCGCGTGGGCCAGGCGATGGCGCGCTTTGCATAAGACAACGTTCTAAGGGCCACGGCATGCACGCATCCAACACCCCCGACCACATCCTGCGCGCCCGGCTGCCGCGCTGGCTGCTGCCCTCCGCGTGGCCGCAGCAGGGCCACCAGCCCGCACTGGCCGATCTGCGCCTGGCCCAGGGCCGCATCTTGCAAGTGCTGCCCCACGGCACCCAGCCTGCGCTACACGGCGCTGTGTGGGACGTGGCAGGCGCGCTGGTGCTGCCCGGCCTGGTCGATGCGCACACCCACCTGGACAAGGCCTTCACCCTACCCCGCATGGGCGTGGTCAAACCAGGCCTGCTGGGCGCCATCGAGGCCATGATGGTGGACCGCCAGGGCTGGACCGAAGCCGACATCCACGCCCGCGCCAGTCGCGGGCTGCAATGGGCCTACGACGCAGGCACCGTGCACCTGCGCACCCACTGCGACTGGTGGGAGCCCGACGCGCAGCCACTGGCCTGGAACGTGTTGCGCGCACTGGCCCACGACTGGGCCGACCGCATCACGCTAGAGCGTGTGAGCCTGATCCCCTTGCACCTGTACGCAGACCGCAGCGCCGCCCTGCGGCTGGCCGCCACCGTGGCCGCCAGCGGCCCCGGCGCATTGCTGGGCGGCTTTGTGCATTCCACCAACTGGGACCCGCAAGCGCTGCGCCACCTGTTGGAAGCCGCACAACACCACGGGCTGAACGTGGACCTGCATGTGGACGAAGAACTGCACCCCGGCGCCCAGGGCTTGGCGACCACGGCCGCACTGGTCAAGGAACTGCGCTTTGAAGGCCATGTGGTCTGCGGCCACACCTGCGCCCTGGCCGCACAGGACGAGGCCACGGCCCTCGCCACGCTCGACGCGGTGGCACAAAGCCCGATCACGCTGGTCACGCTGCCCATCACCAACCTGCTGCTGCAGGACGCCACCACCGGCCGCACACCGCGCCAGCGTGGTCTGACGCTGGTGAAGGAGGCGCGCGCACGTGGCATCCCGGTGCTGGTCGCCAGCGACAACGTGCAAGACCCGTTCTGCCCCGTGGGCAGCTTTGACCCGCTGGAAGCCCTGGCCACGGGCGTGCTGGCGGCGCAGCTGGATGCACCTTTCGACCAATGGAGCGAATCGCTGTGCCGTGCCGACTGGCTGCGCACCGGCCGCACTGGCACCACGGCGCTGCCGCTGCAGCCCGGCACGGTGGCCGACCTGCTGGTCTTCACGCAGGCCGACCACTGGGGCTTTCCGTCGCGCACACAAGGCGCGCAGGGCCGCGTGGTGCTGCGCCAGGGCCGCGTCGCCAGCGGCCATGCACCGGCTGCCTGGCATGTGCCCACAACCCAATCCGCAAGGAGCCTTGCATGAGTCCCATATCTGCGCCCGGCATCGCCCAGCCCCTGGCCCGCTACGCCGCGTGGCGCCGCGCAGGCGACTTCATCTACCTGAGCGGGATCATCGCCGTGGACCCTGCCGCCAGCCGCATCGTGCGCGGGTATGCCGACATCCCTGACGAAGCCGCCACGCTGATTGGCCGCACGGGCGAGTTCAGCAGCGACATCAAGGAGGGCCCCATCCTCGCGCAGAGCTGGTACGTGCTCGACCGCATCCGCCAGACCATCGAGGCCGCAGGCGGCCAGATGTCCGACGTGTTCAAGCTGGTGCAGTACTTCAAGAACCTGGACCACTTCCCACAGTACAGCCGCGTGCGCAAGCTGTTCTTCCCCGGCGAGCCACCCGCGTCCACCGTGGTGGAAGTGAGCGGCATGTTGCCCACGCCCGACATCCTCATCGAGGTGGAGGCCACGGCCTACCTCCCTTTGCGCTAACAACGCCTTCCTTCACGAAAGACCCCCCAATGCTGCACGGCTACAACCCGCCCCACCGCTACCTGCCCTACCTGAGCTGGACCGAGATCGCAGACCTGCCGGACAAGGAGAACACCGTCATCGTGCTGCCCACGGGCGCCACCGAGCAGCACGGCCCGCACCTGCCCTGTGCGGTGGACACGGTGATCAGCGCAGGCGTGGTGGGCCATGCGCTGGCGCGCCTGCCAGCCGATGTGCCTGCGTTTGCGATGGCCCCCATCACCTACGGCAAGTCCGAAGAACACCTGCACTTCCCGGGCACCGTCACGCTGAGCGGCGAGACCCTGCTGGCCACCATGAACGAGGTGGGCGAGTCGGTGTACCGCGCGGGCTTTCGCAAGCTGCTGTTCGTCAACGGCCACGGCGGCCAGCCGCAGGTGATGGAGATGTGCGCCCGCGAGCTGCGCTTGCGCCATGGCGACTTCATCGTGGTGCCCAGCTTCACCTGGCGCGTGCCGCATGTGGCGGGCAAATTCCTCTCCGACAAGGAAAAACGCCTGGCCATGCATGCGGGCCACGGCGAAACCGCACTGATGCTGGCGCTGGCCCCCGACACCGTGCACATGGAACGCGCGGTGGTCAACTACCCGCCCGTTTTTGACTCGCCCCTGCTCTCACCCGACGGCCGCCCTGCTTGCGCCTGGAGTGCGCGCGACTTCGGCCCCAGCGGAATCATTGGCGACCCGCTGCCCGCCACGGCCGAGCAGGGCCACGCCATCCTCGACTCGCTGGCCGTGAGCTGGGCGGCCGCCATCACCGAGCTGCACAAGCTGCAGTGGGCACCGCGCGCTGAGCCCACCTGGGGCCGGGCCCATCACACCGGCCACATCGAGCACCCGTCCGCACTGGCCTGAAACCTGCGAACGCCACCGCAAAACCTTTTCGCCTTCCCCTTCGTTGTCCCTTCGTTCCACCTCCACCCCCTACCGGAGTACCACCATGATGAAGACCGCCTCCCGCCTTTCCAAAATTGGTGCAGCCGCGCTGCTCGCTGTTGGTGCCGTCGGCGCCATGTCGAGCACTGCCCACGCGCAGGAAAAGTTCACCTACATGACCAACTGGTACGCGCAGGCCGAACATGGCGGCTTCTACCAGGCGGTGGCTACGGGCCTGTACAAAAAGTATGGGCTGGACGTGACCATCAAGATGGGTGGCCCACAGGTCAACATCGTGCAGATGATGGCCGCCGGCCAGGCCGAGTGCGTGATGGGATCGAGCGACCTGCAGATGATCCAGATGCGTGAAGGCGGCGTGCCGGTGGTCAACGTGGCGGCGGTGTTCCAGAAGGACCCGCAGGTGCTCATCGCACACGAGGACGTGAAGAAATTCGAAGACCTCAAGGGCAAGACCATCCTGATCGCCTCGGCGGCCCAGCGCGGCTACTGGCCCTGGCTCAAGGCCAAGTACGGCTTCACCGACTCGCAGACGCGCCCCTATACGTTCAACATTCAGCCCTTCGTGGCCGACAAGAACGCCGCCCAGCAGGGCTACCTGACGTCCGAGCCGTTTGCGATTGCCAAGGCGGGCGTCAAGGCCAACACGCTGATGTTCAGCGACCAGGGCTACCCAGCCTACGCCACCACCATCTCGTGCATGGAAAAAACGGTGAAGGACCGCAGCGCCGCCGTGGCCTCGTTTGTGAAGGCCTCGATGGAAGGCTGGAAGAGCTACCTGGCCGACCCAGCCCCGGCCAACGCACTCATCAAGAAGGACAACCCCAACATGACCGACGAGCAGCTCGCCTACAGCGTGGCCAAGCTCAAGGAAATGGGCATGGCCACCGGGGGTGATGCCGCCACGATGGGCATCGGCATCATGACCGACGCACGCGCCAAGGCCAGCTACGACTTCCTGGTGGACGCCAAGCTCATCGACCCTGCCAAGGTGAAGCTGGCCGAGACCTACAACACGGCCTTTGTGAAGGACCTCAAGGTTCTTCCCTGATTGGATTCACGGGCTTCCATCCCCCCACCTCCACCGTTCACGCTGAGCCCGTCGAAGCGCCGCGCAAGGCTTCGACAGGCTCAGCCCGAACGGTGTGTGGAGTGAGGCCCAGTGGACCACCCGCACTACCCGCACCACCCGCTGCCACCCCAGCCCTGACACAGCCGCCGCACCCCACCCCACGGCCGCATCCATCGAAAGGCGACCATGACATCCCCCGCTGACTCTCCGCCGCTGGTGCACGCCCCGACGCCAGCCACCTATTCCACACCCGCCGTGGAGGTGCTCTCCGCCGAAAAAACCTACCCCAATGGCACCCAGGCCCTGCTGCCGGTGGACCTGACCATTGAGGAAGGCGAGTTCGTCACCCTGCTCGGTCCCTCGGGCTGCGGCAAGAGCACGCTGCTGAAAATGGTGGCGGGCCTGCTGGAGCCCACCGACGGCCGCCTGCACCTGTGGCGCAAGCCCGTGGCGCAGCTGGACGAAAGCGGCAAGAAGATGGCGTTTGTCTTCCAGTCGCCCACGCTCATGCCCTGGGCCAGTGTGCAGACCAACGTGCGCCTGCCGCTGGACCTGGCGGGCATGCCGCGCGAGGAAGCTGACGCCCGCGTGACCGAGGCGCTGGCACTGGTGGGCCTCTCCAAGTTCGCCAAAGCGCTGCCCCGCGCGCTGTCGGGCGGCATGCAGATGCGCGTGTCCATCGCGCGGGGCCTGGTCACCCAGCCCGACCTGCTGCTGATGGACGAGCCCTTTGGTGCACTCGACGAAATCACGCGCCACAAGCTCGACGCCGATCTGCTGGATCTGTGGCGCAAGAAGAAGCTGACCGTGATCTTTGTGACGCACTCGATCCACGAGGCGGTGTTCCTCTCCAGCCGCGTGGTCATGATGGCCGCACGCCCTGGCCGCGTGGTCGAAGAGTTCCGCATCGACGCGCCCTACCCCCGCACGGCCGACTTCATGGTGTCGCCCGAATTCAGCCGCTACGCCAAGCTGCTGCAGGACAGCCTGCTGCGCGCCAGCGTGGACACCGAGGAAACCGTCGCATGAGCACCCCTTTCCCTTCCGCACCGATGGCGTCGCCCGTGGTCACCGCGCACCCCACAGCCGCCCCGCGCTCAGCGCCTGCACCAGTCGCTGCCAAACCTGCCACCAAGACAACGCCCAAACGCCCGCCACTGATGGCCCAGCCCCGCGTGCAGCGCGTGGTGTACCCCGTGCTCGTCGGTCTGGTGCTGATCGCGCTGTGGCAGGGCCTGGTCACGGCCATGGAGCTGCCGCCCTACCTGGTGCCCTCGCCCATCCTGATGATGAAGACGCTGTTCACCGACTGGGCCGCCCTGGGCGGCTCGCTGTGGGTCACCGTCAAGATCACGGTGCTGGCCTTTGTGGTGGCCACGGTGGCGGGCGTGCTGATCTCGTTCCTGTTCGTTCAGAGCAAACGCATCGAGACCGCGCTCTTCCCCTATGCCGTGCTGCTGCAGGTCACGCCCATCGTGGCCGTGGCGCCGCTCATCATCATCTGGGTGAAGGACCCGACAGCATCGATGGTGATCTGCGCCGCACTGGTCGCCCTGTTCCCCATCATCAGCAACACCACGCTGGGCTTGCGCAGTGTGGAGCCGGATCTGCAAAGCTACTTCCAGCTCAACCGTGCCACGCGGCTGCAGACCCTGCTGCGCCTGCGCATCCCCAGCGCGCTGCCCTACTTCTTTGGTGGGCTGCGCATCTCCAGTGGCCTGGCGCTCATCGGCGCTGTGGTGGCGGAGTTTGTGGCGGGCACCGGGGGCCAGGGTGCGGGGCTGGCGTACCAGATCCTGCAGGCGGGCTTTCAACTCAACATCCCGCGCATGTTTGCTGCGCTGCTGCTGATCTCACTCACCGGCGTCGCGCTGTTTGTGCTGATGGCATGGCTCACGCGCGTCGCCCTGGGCGGCTGGCACGCCAGCGAAACGTCGCACGACTAGACCTTTCCCCCCACCGCCAACACACCGCGCGCAGCCACTGGCGCGCGGCACGGGCTTCCTTTTGCCCAAAACGGCCACCAGCGGCCAAGGAGATACCGACATGACCACCACCGCCCATCAACTGCCCGACCTGCTGCCCGACCTGGACTGGATTGCCGACCCGCTGCGCGTGGGCCGCCTCTCGCAGGACTTTGCCTGGTTCAGCCCCGTGCTCAAACGCGACCTGGCGGGCAAGCGCGGCGACATCGCCGTGCGCCCGCGCACCGAAGCAGAAATCCGCCAGGTGGTGGCCGCCTGCGCCAGCGCGGGCATCCCCCTCACCGTGCGCGGCAGCGGCACCGGCAACTACGGCCAGAGCACGCCACTGCACGGCGGCGTGATCCTGGACCTGTCGGGCTACAACGCTTTTGGCTGGGTGCGCGGCGGCGTGGGCCGCGCGCAATCGGGCATCCGGCTGGCGGACTTTGATGCGCAAGCCAAGCCCCTGGGGCAAGAGCTGCGCTGGCTGCCCAGCACCTACCGCAGCGCCACGCTGGGCGGGCTGTTTGGCGGCGGCTTTGGTGGTGCGGGCTCCATCAACCACGGCCCGCTGGCCGCGCCCGGCAATGTGCTGGCCGTGCGCGCGATGACGGTGGAGCCCGAGCCCCAGATCATTGAACTGCGCGGCCCCGAGGCCATGCTGCTGCACCACACCTACGGCACCAACGGCATCGTGCTGGAGCTGGAAGTGGCCCTGACCCCTGCCGTGGAGTGGACCGAATGCATCGCCACCTTCGAACAGTTTGACGCCGCGCTGGAGTTTGCCGACCGCTTTGGCAGCGCACCCGGGCTGGAGAAAAAGGAAGTGTGTTTTGTGGCCGCCCCCATCCCGCAGTACTTCACTAGCCTGGCCGAGCACCTGCCCGCTGACCAGCATGCGGTGCTGCTGCTGGTGGCCCCGCACTCCGAGGCGGGCATGCGCGACATGGTGGCGCAGCACGGCGGCCAGGTCACCTACCGCAAGACGGCCGATGAAGTGGCCAGCAGCCACAAGACGCTGCTCGAATACACCTGGAACCACACCACATTGCACGCCCTCAAGGTGGACAAGGGCCTGACCTATATCCAGAGCGGCTTCAACCCCATGCACCGCCTCAAGCAGGTGAAGGCGCTGGAGGCCGCACTGAAGGGCGAGGTGATGATGCACCTGGAGTTTCTGCGCACCAAGGAAGGCGCCTTCAACTGCAGCGGCCTGCAGATCATCCGCTACACCACCGAAGAGCGCCTGAACCAGATCATGCAGATCTACCGCGACCACGGCGTGCAGATCAACAACCCGCACGTGTACATCGTGGAAGACGGCAAGCAGAACAACCTGGACCCGGCCGTGGTGGGAATGAAGCGCCGCTTTGACCCCCAGGGCCTGCTCAACCCTGGCAAGCTGCGCAGTTGGTATGCGGCAACACAATTGGCGCCCGAGACAAAGCCAGCGCGACAAACTGCCTGAGAGCGCCTCACAAACTTCCCTGGCGTCGTTGTCCCACCTTGCCGTACTCCTTGTACTGCCTGAGGCCGAACGCCTAGGGATGGCCGCTTCGCTGAGTTTTTTGAGCCGCTCTAAGTCCATCCCGCCCACCACTGCGCCCTCGTCCACAAGGCGAGAGGAAGGAAGCTCAGGTCAGATCCATCCGCTGCGCGCCAGCCACTGCACCAGCAGCCGTGTCACCGTTTCAGGTTGCTCCATGGTCAGCATGTGGCCGCTGTCCGGCAAGAGGTGGTGCTCAGCACCGGGCACCAGCGCCGCAATCTCAGTCGAACATTCGGGCGGCGTGAGCTGGTCAGCCTCGCCGCATACCACCAGCACCGGGCAGGCCACGCCGGGCAGGTGCTGGCGGGCATCGGGCCGATGGATGACGGCGCGGTTCTGGCGAACCAGGTGGGAGGCGCCTGCGTCCAGCACAAAGTCGAGATAGGCCTGCACCAGCTCAGGCCGCGTGGCGTTGTCAGGATGAAAGGCAAAGGCCACGTTGGGCTCGATCACTTCGCGCAGGCGGCCTTGTTCAAAGAGTTCGATAGCGGCTTCGCGCAGCGCCCGCATATCCGGCGTCTCGGGCCGCGCGGTGGTGCCCAGCAGCGCGAGCCCGGCCACACGCTCCGGCGCTTGGCGCGCGGCTTCCATGGCGATCATGCCGCCCATCGATGCACCGGCCAGCACCAGTGGCCCCGCGTGCTGTGCCAGCAGCCGGGCGGCAAAGTCCTCGATGGTGTGCAGACCCACATCCTGGTGGGCCGTGGCGACAGCGGGGCGCAGCGCGGCGGGCAGCAGCGGCAGCACGCCGCGCCACATGCGTTCATCGGCCGCGAGGCCGGGCAGGAGCAGAAGTTGGGGGGAATGGGACATGGGTGAATCAGGGCATCACCAAGTTGGTGCGCGGTCAGCAAAAGGGAGACAGCCTCGGGAGCGGGGCACGGACCGCACATTGTGAACAGCCGATGACCGCTTGTCACCGCCCCTGGAATAGTTGCCCGCGATGGCTCGGGACTTGCTAGCATGGCCTGCATATGCCCATCCACGCCGCGCTCCACCACGTCACGCATTACCAATACGACCGGCTGGTAGGCCTCGGGCCACAGACCATCCGATTGCGGCCCGCGCCCCACTGCCGTAGCAACGTCATTTCGTATTCGCTCAAGGTCGAGCCTGCGCAGCACTTCATCAACTGGCAGCAGGACCCGTTTGCCAACTACCAGGCGCGGCTGGTCTTCCCCGAGAAGACGCGCGAGTTCAAGGTCACGGTGGACCTGGTGGTGGAGATGGCGGTGTACAACCCCTTCGACTTCTTCCTGGAGCCCGAGGCCGAGAACATCCCGTTCAAGTACAGCAGCGATGTGCAGCAGGAGCTGGCGCCCTACCTGGCCACCGACCCGATGACACCGCTGGTGCAGGCCTATCTGGACAAGGTGGACCGCAGCAAGCAGCGCACCATCGATTTCCTGGTCAAGCTCAACCAGCAGGTATCGCAAGACATCCGCTACCTGATCCGCATGGAACCCGGCGTGCAGACGCCCGAGGAAACGTTGCAAAAGGCCAGCGGCTCGTGCCGCGACTCGGGCTGGCTGCTGGTGCAGCTGCTGCGCCACCTGGGCCTGGCGGCGCGGTTTGTGTCGGGCTACCTGATCCAGCTCACACCCGACGTGAAGGCGCTCGATGGCCCCAGCGGCACCGACCACGACTTCACCGACCTGCACGCCTGGTGCGAGGTCTACCTGCCCGGCGCGGGCTGGATCGGCCTGGATGCCACCAGCGGCCTGATGGCGGGCGAGGGCCATATCCCGCTGGCCTGCACACCCCAGCCCTCGGGCGCCGCGCCGATTGAAGGCGGCGTGGACAAAGCCGAGGTGGAGTTCAGCCATGAGATGCGCGTCACGCGCATCTTTGAATCGCCCCGCGTGACCAAGCCCTACACCGAAGACCAGTGGCAGGCCGTGCTGGCGCTGGGCGAGCGGGTGGACGCCGACCTGGTGGCGGGCGATGTGCGCCTGACCATGGGCGGCGAGCCCACCTTTGTGGCCGTGGGCGACCGCGACGCGCCCGAGTGGAACACCGATGCCCTGGGCCCCACCAAACGCGGCTTTGCCACCGAACTCACGCACAAGCTGCGTGCCGAATATGGACAGGGCGGCTTCCTGCACTTTGGCCAGGGCAAGTGGTACCCGGGCGAGCAGCTGCCGCGCTGGGCGCTGTCGATCTGCTGGCGCGCCGACGGCCAGCCCGCGTGGCAGAACCCCGCGCTGTTTGCTGACGAACGCAACCCCTCGCACTACACCAGCGCCGACGCCGAGCGTTTTGTGCGCCACCTCACGCGCAAGCTGGGCGTGACGGACCGCTACATCCAGCCCGGTTATGAGGACACCTTCTACTACCTGTGGCGCGAGCGGCGCCTGCCGGTCAACGTGGACCCGTTTGACGCGCGCCTGGACGACGAGCTGGAGCGCGCCCGCCTGCGCCGCGTGTTCGAGCAAAAACTCGACAGCGTGGTGGGCTATGTGCTGCCGCTGCAGGCAGGCGAAGGCGCGGGCACGCTGGCGGGCAGCGTGTGGAGTACCGGGCCGTGGTTCTTCCGCGATGACCGCATGCTGCTCATCCCCGGCGATTCGCCCATGGGCTACCGCCTGCCGCTGGACGCCCTGCCCTGGGTGAAGGCATCGGACACCGAGCACCTGATCCCGCAAGACCCGACCGCGCCCCAAAGCCCGCTGGCCGCTGCCACCACGCTGCGGGCGCGGTATTCCGTGCCAGCAGGCCCGGTCACTGGCGACCGCGACCTGCCCTACCTGGCAGGCGCCACCGCCCCTGGCGAGGCACGGCGCGTAACGCAGAGCACTGCGGGTGGTGATAACGCGCGCCTGTCCGGTCAGCCCGACCCGCATGCAGCTACGCAGCCCCCGGGCAAGTTCCAGTCGGCCGCAGGCCTGTCGCGCACGGCCCTGTGCGTGGAGGTGCGCGACCCACGCCGCGCCAGCGGCCCCAAGGCCGAGAAGGTGGGCGAGAAATACGGCGTGCTCTATGTCTTCATGCCGCCGCTGGCGCGCCTCCATGATTACCTGGACCTGCTGGCCGCCATCGAAGCCACGGCCGAAGAGCTGGGTGTGAAGATCGTGCTGGAAGGCTACCCGCCCCCGCGCGACGCACGCCTGAAGGTGCTGGCAGTCACGCCCGACCCGGGCGTGATCGAGGTGAACATCCACCCCGCCAGCCATTGGAAGGAGCTGGTGCAGCACACCGAGTTTCTGTACCAGGCCGCATGGGAGACGCGCCTGTCGGCCGAGAAGTTCATGACCGATGGCCGCCACACCGGCACCGGTGGCGGCAACCACTTTGTGATGGGCGGCGCCACACCGGCTGACTCGCCGTTCTTGCGCAAGCCCGAGCTGCTGGCCAGCCTGCTGCTGTACTGGCACAACCACCCCAGCCTGAGCTATCTGTTCAGCGGCCTGTTCATCGGCCCCACCAGCCAGTCGCCGCGCGTGGACGAGGCCCGCAACGACCAGCTGTATGAGCTGGAGATCGCACTGCGCGAGATCGAAGCCAACCGCGCGGTCTACGGCCAGGACATGCAGCCCTGGCTGGTGGACCGCACACTGCGCAACATCCTGGTGGACGTGACGGGCAACACCCACCGCAGCGAGTTTTCCATCGACAAGATGTTCTCGCCCGACAGCAGCACCGGCCGCCTGGGCCTGCTGGAGCTGCGCGCTTTCGAGATGCCGCCCCACGCCCACATGAGCGTGGTGCAGCAGCTGCTGCTGCGCGCCCTGATCGCCCGCTTCTGGAAGACGCCCTACCGCGCGCCCGCCGCCCGCTGGGGCACCGAGCTGCACGACCGCTGGATGCTGCCCACGTTCATCCAGCAGGACATGCACGACGTCGTGGCCGAGATGAACGCCGCAGGCTACGCGTTTGACGCGGCCTGGTTTGCACCGCAGTTCGAGTTCCGCTTCCCCATGGTCGGCACCGTCAAGTCGATGGGTGTGGAGCTGACCCTGCGCAACGCGCTGGAGCCCTGGCATGTGATGGGCGAGGAAGGCTCCGCCGGGGGCACCGTGCGCTATGTGGACTCGTCGCTGGAGCGCATCGAGGTGCGCGTGACGGGCATGAACGAAAGCCGCCATGTGGTCACCGTCAACGGCCAGCCGCTGCCCCTGCAAAGCACGGGCACGACCGGCGAGTTTGTGGCGGGTGTGCGCTACAAGGCATGGAACCCGCCCTCGGCCCTGCACCCGACCATTGGCGCCCACGCACCGCTCACGTTCGACATCGTGGACACCTGGATGAACCGCTCGCTCGGCGGCTGCCAGTACCACGTGGCGCACCCGGGCGGGCGCAACTACGACACCTTCCCGGTCAACGCGTATGAGGCCGAAAGCCGCCGCCTGGCGCGCTTCTCGCGCATGGGCCACACGCCGGGCCGGCTGGCGGTGCCGCCTGCGACCATTGAACTGCCGGGCAGCCGGGAGTTTCCGTTCACGCTGGATCTGCGGCGCAAGATGCGGAGGTAGAGAAGCCCCCCTGAGTCGCTGCGCGCCTTCCCCCCAGGGGGACGACGCCCTTGCTGCGGGGCGGCCCTTGCTTGGCGTCTCTGGCATCGGCCCCGCCAGTTTCGACGGTGCGGGTTACCCGCAGAGTGTTGTCGACCAAATGCCCGAAAATCGAGCGCAGTGAACCAATCCAACGACAGCCTCCCCACCCCCGACCCTTCTGACAGCGCAGCCCAGTTGGCGGCTGCACTGGCGCCTGCTGCGGCGTCCGGGCATTTTGACGAGTTGCGGGGTGCCAGCGTGGCGGACGCCCCCGGCGCTGCCACTGCATCAGCCACTCCCAAATCAATAGCAAATAAGCCATATATCACTAGCGCCTGGGCCCAATTCTTTGATCAATTGGGGCCCGAGGGCTTCCAGGACCTGGATCGGCGCATGCAGAGCCTGCAGCGCCAGGTGCGCGACAACGGCATCACCTACAACGTCTATGCCGACGCCGACGGCCCGCAACGGCCCTGGTCGGTGGACCTGTTCCCGCTGATCCTTTCGCAGGGCGACTGGGCACACATCGAGCGCGGCGTGCTGCAACGCGCACGCCTGCTCAACCGCGTGATGGCCGACGTGTATGGCCCGCAGGAGCTGCTGCGCAAAGGCCTGCTGCCCAGCGCGCTGGTGCAGGGCCACCCGGGCTACCTGCGCGCCATGCATGGCGTGCAGCCCGTGGGCGGCACCCATTTGCACATCGCGGCCTTCGACATGGCGCGCGATGCGCAGGGCGACTGGTGGGTGGTGACGCAGCGCACGCAGGCGCCCTCAGGCCTGGGGTATTTGCTGGAGAACCGGCTGCTCATCTCGCGCCTGTTCCCCGAGGCGTTCAGCCAGATGCATGTGCAGCGCCTGGCCGCCACCTACCGCGCACTGCTCGACGGGCTGCGGCAGATGAGCCCGGCGGGGGCAGATGCGCGCATCGTGCTGCTCACGCCCGGCCCGTACAACGAGACCTACTTCGAGCACGCCTACCTGGCGCGCTACCTGGGCCTGACGCTGGTGGAGGGCAACGACCTCACCGTGCGCGATGCACGGCTGTACCTCAAGACGCTGCACGGCCTGCAGCCGGTGCACGGCATCTTGAAGCGCCTGGACGACGAGTTTCTGGACCCGCTGGAGCTGCGCAGCGACTCGCGCCTGGGCGTGCCCGGCCTGCTGCAGGCCATCCGCGCGGGCAACGTGCTGGTGGCCAATGCGCCGGGCTCGGCGTTCCTCGAATCGTCGGCGCTGCTGGGCTTCATGCCCGCGCTGTCGCGCCACCTGCTGGGCGAAGAGCTGGCCCTGCCGTCGCTGCCCACCTGGTGGTGTGGCGAGCGCTCGGCCATGCAGGCGGTGCTGCCGCAGCTCGCGCACAGCGTGATCCGCCCCACCTGGCCCATGGCGCAGCGCGTGCCCGTGCTGGGCGGTGCGCTGTCGGCGCAAGACCTGGCGCAGTGGTCCGCACGCATCGAAGCCCAGGGCGACGAATACACCGTGCAGGCCCACCTGCCGCTGTCGCAAATGCCCACCTGGCGCAGTGAAGCCGCAGAAGGTGCGGGCCAGGGCGGCAGCCCCATCGCCCCCCGCTCGGTGATGCTGCGCGTGTTTGCGGTGTGCGACGGCCCCGGCTCGTGGCGCGTGTTGCCGGGCGGGCTGGCCCGCCTGGCCCAGGGCGACAGCGGCATTACATCCATGCAGCGCGGCGGCAGCAGCGCCGATGTATGGGTGCAGACAGATGGCCCCGTGGACACCACCACGCTGCTGGCCCACAACCAGGCCGCGCCCGCCGTGGTGCACCGCAGCCGCCAGGTGACCAGCCGCGCGGCCGAAAACCTGTTCTGGCTGGGTCGCTACACCGAACGCACCGAGAACGTCACGCGCCTGGCGCGCATCACGCTGCAATGCCTCAATGGGGAGGACCAGACCTCGCAGCCGCTGCTGACCTGGCTGAGCGCCATGGGCGTGAGCCAGGGGCTGGTGCTACCGACCGTGCCTGCGGCCGGGCAGGCACGGCGCGTGTTCGAGCGCTCGCTGATCGCCGGGCTGACGCAGCCCGCGCAGGTGACCAGCGTGGGCTACAACCTGCGCGGCATCCTGGGTGCGGCCTCGGCCGTGCGCGACCGTTTGTCGCAGGAACACTGGAACCTCATCGTGCGCGCCGAGGCGGAGTTTTTTGCGCCCCGCACAGGAGCCGAAGACGACGGCGACTATTCGCCGCTGGACGCGCTGCGCCAGCTGGAAGGCCTGAGCGGCCACACCGCAGCCATGACGGGCCAGCAGACCGACCGCATGACCCGCGACGACGGCTGGCGCCTGCTGTCCATCGGGCGCCACCTGGAGCGCCTGGGCTTTCTGGCCTCGGCGCTGGAAAGTGGCCTGCAGACCGGCGCCGTGCACGATGAGGGCGGCTTCGAGGCCATGGTGGCGCTGTTTGACAGCACCATCACCTTCCACGCGCAGTACCAGCAGCGGCGCGACATGCCCGCCCTGCTGGACCTGCTGGTGATCGACCGCGACAACCCCCGCTCGCTGGCCTGGGTCGCACAGACGCTGCGCGGGCGCATTGCCAAGATCGAAGCGACCGCCGGTACGCCCTGCGAATCCGCCGCCACGGGCATCCCCGAAGCGTCCGACCTGTCGCTGGTGGCCCTGTGCGCACAGGACGCCGAAGGCCGCCATGCCACTCTGGAGGAATATCTGGGCCGGTGTGTGCGGGGCGTGATGGGCTTGTCGGATGTGCTGGCCACGCGCTACTTCACGCATTCGGCGGATGCACTTCGGCACAGCGTAGGAGCTTGACCATGAAGCTGCGCGTCATCCACGAAACGGTGTACCACTACAGCCCGGCGGTGCAGAACGCCCAGCACATGGCCCATCTGCGTCCGCGCACCGGTGTGGTGCAGCGTGTGCTGACCCACAGCCTGCAGGTGGACCCCGCCCCAACACAGTGCAACATGGTGCAGGACGTGTTTGGCAACACCCGCGCGTTCTTCAGCCTGCCGTTCACCCACGAGCAACTGCGGGTGCGCGCCGAAAGCCTGCTGGAGACCCTGCCCGTGCCCGCCGCACCGCCCGGCGAGCCCTGGGAGGCCGTGCGCGAGCGCCTGGGTTATCGGCGCGGCCAGCCCTACCACGCGGCCACCGAGTTCAGCTTTGCGTCGCCCTATATTCCCCGGCATGCCGACTTCGTGGCCTATGCCGCCGAGAGCTTTGCACCCGGCCGCCCGCTGATGCAGGCCGCCCGCCACCTGATGTCGCGCATCCATGCCGACTTTGCCTACACCGCCAACGCCACCGACGCGGGCACGCCCGCGCTCGAATCGTTGCGGCTGCGCCGGGGCGTGTGCCAGGACTTTGCCCACGTGATGATCGGCTGCCTGCGCAGCCTGGGCCTGGCGGCGCGGTATGTGAGCGGCTACCTGCTGACCGAGCCCCCGCCCGGACAACCCCGGCTGGTGGGGGCCGATGCCTCGCACGCCTGGGTGTCGGTGTGGTCACCGGCAGCCGACGAAAGTGATGGCGCATCAGGCGACAACACCTGGTTTGACCTGGACCCCACCAACGACCGCGCGGCGGGCGAGGACTACGTGACCCTGGCCATCGGCCGCGATTTTTCGGATGTGTCGCCGCTGCGCGGCGTGATCCACGGCGGCGACCACCATGTGCTGCAGGTGGGCGTGACGGTGGAGCCGGTGCCGGCCGCTATGGCCGCTGCGCCAGACGCACCAGATACACCCCTCACACCGCCGCAGGCACCAGAAAGTCCCGGCTGATCCGCGCGCCCAGGTCGTTCACCCGCTCCAGGAACTGGGTGAGGTAGGCGTGCAGTCCATGGGTCAGGATTTCATCGATGCGTGCGAACTTCAGGTGCGCCAGCAGCCGCCCCGCGTGCCGCTGGGTCTCGGCCGACTGGCCGCTGCCCAGCATGTCGAGGTTGCCCAGCACCTCTTTCATGCAAGCGTGCAGTGAGCGGGGCATGTCGGCCCGCAGGATCAGCAGTTCGGCCACACGTTCGGGCGTGATCACGTCGCGGTACACCTTGCGGTAGGTCTCGAAGCCCGACACGCTGAGCAGGATGGCGCTCCAGTGGTAGAAATCGTAGTCTTGGTCCTGCGCCGTGGCCGCGCCCATGAAGTCGCTTTGCACCGCGTGAAACTTCACATCCAGCAGCCGCGCCGTGTTGTCGGCCCGCTCCAAAAAGGTGCCCAGGCGCATGAAGTGCAGCGCCTCGTCCTGCAGCATGGTGCCCACCGTCACACCCCGCGAGAGGTGCGAGCGGAACTTCACCCATTCGAAGAATCGCGCCGGGTCCTGCTCCAGTGCACCGCTGGCGATCAGGCGGTTCACTTCGAGCCAGGTCTGGTTCTGGATCTCCCAGGCCTCGGTGTTGAGCGCACCGCGTACGGCCCGCGCGTTCTCGCGCGCGGCCTGAAGACAGGCCAGAATGGATGAGGGGTTGGAAGGGTCCTTGACCATGAAGTCCAGCACCTTGGCAGGGGTCACTTCGCCATGCTGGGCGGTGTAGGCGGGCAGCAGCTCGCTGATGGACAGCAACCCTTGCCAGCCCTGCTTGGCGACTTCGGTCGATTGCGGCAGCAGCGCGCTCTGGTAATTCACATCCAGCATGCGCGCCGTATTTTCGGCGCGCTCGGTATAGCGTGCCATCCAGAAAAGATGGTCAGCGGTGCGGCTCAGCATGGTCGCGCCCTCCCTTGGCGTCGTGTGTGGCTCGGTACTGGCTGCTCAAGGGGTTTCAACAGCCCCATGGCAGACACCTAGCAAGTTCCAGGCCGCCACCCTTGCCGCTCTTTGATGCAGGCAAAAAACCAAGGAAAAAATGGCGCTAGCGCACGTCCTTACTGGTTGTTTTGCTATTTTTTTTGACGTTTTGTTTGGGAACCGGTGCGGGCTGCGGAGCCGGAGCGGCGACTGGGGCGGGCCGCCGGGCGGCTTCGCGCACCACGTCATGCACAAACCGCAGTTTGGCCAGCACCTCGCCTGCCAACGCAAACGGATAGGCATCTGGCTGCCCCAAGCTGCGGGTGAGGCTGTTGAGCAGCAGTGTCAGCGGCACCAGGTGCTGCACCATCGACTGGAAATCAGGCGCCGGGCTGGCAAACGGGTCGATGGCGCTGCTGCGCTGCGCCCCATAAATGCCCGGGATCGTGACCTCGGTCGCGTAGCTGGCCGACGTCTCCAGCAGATCGATCATGTGCAGATAATGGGCCCATGTTTCGGCCCAGTCTTCCCAGGGGTGGGCAGTGGCATAGGCGCTGACATGGTGGTCAGCCCAGTCGCCCAGGTCGTTGCCCTTGGCGTAGTGAGCCTCCAGCGCGGCGGCGTAGTCCTGGCGCTCATCGCCAAACATCTGGCGAAAATCTTCCAGGCGGCCGCCGTCGCGCACCAGCTGGTCCCAATAAAAATGGCCGGACTCATGGCGCAGGTGGCCAATCAGCGTGCGGTAGGGCTCACCCAGCGCGATCCGGCGGCGTGCGCGCTCATCGTCATCGGCCTCGGCCACATTCAGCGTAATCGTTCCGCTGTGGTGGCCCGTCAACACCGGCGGACCACCGGGCACCTCGGCCAGAAATTCAAAAACGGGTCCGGTGCGCCCGGGGGCGGGCTCCAGGCCCAAGCGGGCCAGGCTGTAAAACAGGCGCCGCTTGGCGGCCTCGATCTGCATCCAGCGGCCCATGTTCGCGGGCTCCGACAGATCGGGCAACACCCGGGTCTGGCGGCACGATACACACAGTTCCGCATAGTCGTTGGCAGGCACGGCAAAGTTGCAGGCCTGGTGTTCGGTATGGTTGCGGCACATACGGTACAAGCGACCGCTGTAATCCGAGCCACCGCGCCCGCCCCGGCGGCGCCACAGGTCGGCGCCATCCTGCGGCGCAGGCGCCAGGGCCGCGATGGTCAACACATCGGGCAAAAATGCCAGCGCGCTGCCACAGTGCAGGCACTGCACGCTGTCGAAAAAAACCAGATGACCGCAATGGTCGCAATTGAATACCCGCATGGTGTGGAGCTTATACCCGGTGGGGTGTGGCAAACGAGCAAGACCCAGGGGTATGCCTGCTGGCGCCCCATGAAAAAAGCAGGCCCCAGGAGGTACCCGGAGCCTGCTCAGCGGTCAGTGCCTATGCGCTACCGGCAGGAAGCCCGCAGCGCAGTGTTCAGGCATCCTGTCAGGGACGGACCACGATGCTGTTGCGCACTTCACGCACATTCTTGGTGTTGCGTGCGATGGCTTCAGCCTGGTTCTTTTCAGCCTGCGACTTGGCAAAGCCCGAGAGCTGCACCGTGCCGTTGAGCGTTTCCACGCTGATCGACGTGGCGGAGACGGATTTGTCTTCAGCCATTTTTGCCTTGACGGCGGTGGTGATGCCGGCGTCATCTACATAGGCGCCAACGGTCTGTTGTTCACGGGCCACCGAGCAGCCCGTGGCCGTGATGATGGTGATGCCAGCGACAGCGGCAAAGGCGAGTGCACGTGCGTATTTCATGGTGTTGTCCTTGTTTGAAAATGGTTGGGAACGCGGGTGCTGGAAGATTGCAATCTGCCGGTCTGTTGCACCCTCCGCGACCGGCGGACTGTAGGGATAGAGACAGGCTTCAGTAGGCGTGCTTGCGGCGCGACATCCAGAGCACCAGGGTTGCGAGTACGGCACCCGATGCTGCGGCGATCACCATCGATTTGCCGGGTTGCTCCGCCACATACTTGGTGGTGGCGTCTGCTGCATGCTGCATCTGGCGACGGGCACGGGCACTGGTTTCTGCGCAATAGCCGATGCTGCGGGCTGCCAGATCCTGGGCACGCGCTGCCAAGTCGTCAATGACGGGGTCGGTCTGGCTGCGAAGGGCACGTACGCCTTCTTCGGCTTTTTCCAGCGAGGTGTTAGCGGCCGTGCGGGTGGACTGCACGGCGTCTTGGGCGCTTTGCAGCACATCATCTGCGAGATGGCGTGCGCCGTTGGCAACTTTGTCGGTAGCGGTCTGGATACTCATGCGGAAACTCCTTGAAGGGGTGGATGCGGAATGCTTGGTTTCACGGCCGGGGCGTCAGCCCTTTTTGAGCAGACCCAGTACAAAGGTCACAACCGCCATGATGACGAACACGAAGAACAGAATCTTGGCGATGCCCACGGCACCGGCAGCAATACCGCCAAAGCCGAACAGGGCTGCGATCAGCGCGATCACCAGAAAAACAACTGCGTAGTGCAACATTTCTTTCTCCTTCTCCTCTTGAGGGGGCCGGTTGCCGGCGGGTGGGTTGGCACATGAATTTCAGCGCCTGGAATCCACTGTAAGGAGCATGGAGAGTCAAAGATGCCGGTGCCCGGCGCGCAAGCCTGTCGGCGGTGCAGCGGGCCGCCTGTAGGACGGCGCGCTGCGGCTCGCTATCCCTGGCCCAAGGCCGCTAGGTCAAGCGGCCAGAGAGGGCGGCTGCGACGACGCCTCGGCGCCATGGCGCTGCAGCGGGAGCACGGCAGAGACCAGGGTGCCGTTGCCCGGGCGCGAGGTGATGGACAGCCTGCCGCCCGCAGACTCCACGCGGTGGCGCATTCCCGACAGCCCGTGCGAGGTAGGACGCACCGTGGCGGGATCGAACCCCTCGCCATCGTCGCGCACCTGAACTGCCACATGCGTGGGGTAACCGTGTACCGACACCAGCACCTTGCTGGCTTTGGCGTATTTGCCGATGTTGGTCAACGCCTCCTGCACCATGCGGTACACCGTGAGTTGCGAGGCATCAGGCAACTGCACGGATTCCAGGCTCGTTTCCACTTCGATACCTGCGCGTTCGGCATATTCGCGGGTGAGGATCTCGATCGCGGCCGTCAGTCCGAGGTTGGAGAGCGATGAGGGCCGCAGGTCTTCAATGATGCGGCGCTTGAGCGCAATACCGCTGTTGAGCGTTTCGGTCAGGTGCTTGAGCCGCTCTGCCACCTCGGGGGCGTTGGCGTCGATCCTGGACTTGAGCCGCGCAACATCCAGCTTGGCCGCAGTGAGCAGCGCACCCAGCTCATCGTGCAGCTCGCGCGCAAGGTGCCCACGTTCATCTTCACGTACTTGCTGCAGATGGTTTGCCAGCTCGGAAAGCGTTGCGGTACGGGCCTTTACAAGACCTTCGAGGCGGTCCCGTTCGCGTTCCAGCAAGGCCTGTTCGCGCTGGTTGACGACCTGCAGCGCCTGCGCCTGGCGCAGATACATGTAGAACGCCAGCAAGCCAATGACCGTCACCGTGGCAATGCCAATGCGCGACAGCATGAGCGACTGCTCGATCTGGTCCTGGCCTTGTTTCACGTGCATGTCGCTGCGGGCAATCAACTCCAGCGCGTGCTTGCGGATGGCCTCCATGTGCTCCTTGCCCACATCGGTATGCAGGATGAACTTCCAGGCATCTTCATTGCCCTGCCGGCGCAAACGCAGGCTCAGTTCCATCTCCGCGAGCTTGCGGGATATCTGCCGCGACAGCAGCGCAAATTCCTGCATGTCTTCGGGGGCATCCATGAACAGCCCGCGCAAGCCGTCCAGGTTGGTCTGCACGGTAGCCACCGCCTTGTCGTAAGGCTCCAGATAAGTCTCGTTGCCGGTGAGCAGATAGCCACGCTGCCCGGTTTCTGCGTCCAGCATGCTCTGCAGCAACAGGTTGACGGCCTTGCGCGTGTTCTGACCGTGGCTCATCTGCTCCACCGCATCTTGTGAGCGCATGTGACCCGTTTCGTTGATACCCACCAGCACCATGGCCGCCAGCAACGCCATGGGCAGGCTCAAGGCCATCTTGCGGACCTTGGGCAGCCAGATGCGGGTGTTTTCTTTAAGACTCATACGCGGTATTCTGGATAATGTGTGAAGACCCGGGTACCACCCTGCCAACAGGGATGACGTGCCGGATAAGCTTTCCAACCAACAAACATCAGGAGCGGCATCACCGCCCTGCGAAAGAAAGATCGATGATCAAGATTGGCATTGTGGATGACCACGCGATAGTTCGTTCCGGGCTGCGGCAGTTCCTGTCCGAGCATGTGGATCTGCGGGTGGAGGGTGAGGCCTCCAACGGCCGTGAAGCCATCGACCTGGTGCGCAACAAGGAAATTGATGTCCTGCTCATGGACCTGTCGATGCCCGGACAGAGCGGGCTGGATGCGCTGGCCATGCTGCGGGCCAAGGCCCCGGACATGGGCATCCTGATTCTGAGCGGCTACCCCGAAGAGCACTATGCGATCAACCTGATCCGCCAGGGCGCGAGCGGCTACCTGAACAAGGAGTGCGAACCCTCTGAAATCGTGGAGGCGATCCGTACCATTGCGCTGGGCCGCCGCTACCTGACGCCTGCCGTGGCCGAACTGCTGGCCCAGCAACTCAATCGCAAGGACGACGCACCGCCCCACGAGCAGTTGTCGGAACGCGAGTTCCAGGTGTTCCTCAAGCTGGCCAAGGGAGAGACGGCAGGCGATATCGCCAAGGCCTTGTCGCTCAGCGTCAAGACGGTGAGCACCTACCGCACGCGATTGATGGAGAAGATGAGCCTGTCGTCCAACAGCGATCTGACCTACTACGCGCTCAAGAATCGCTTGATTGACTGACATGGAGCAGTGGCCTCAGTCCGGGGTCATTGGGCCTGACTCAGCCCGCTGGCGAGAAGAGTAGAAAATAAAAAACCCCGCCGCGCGCACCCGCGCTGCAGGGCGCAGCATCACAGCGAATGGCCAGGCGACGACAGGGACTGGCCAGCTTCCATCCCCGCAGGACTGCTGCTGTGCTGGATGCAGTAGTCCACCAGCGCATCAATTTCGTTGGATTTGTCGAAGACCGCATCCACCCCAAGCTGTGCACAACGCATGCGCACATCGGGTGTCGCGTAGTTGCTCAGCACCACCATCTTCTGGCCAGGGCGGCGCGAGCGGCATGCTGCCAGGACCCCCAGCCCACTGCCTTGGCGCAGAAAAAGATCCACTATTGCCAGATCCCACTGCTCACCATGGGTGGCGAGCCAGTTCTTGCCCTCGTCCTCGGTCTCAGCGACCCCTACCGCCTCTACGGACGCCAACTCTTCGAGCGTCCCGATCAGGTTCTCTCGAATGGTGGCGTTGTCTTCAACGATATAAGTGCGGAGTTTCACAGAAGGGTCCCGTTTCACTACCAACGCACATTTACGCTGGTCGAGCCTCAAATTTAGTGGCTCAGCTGAGCGGATTCTGCCAGCCGCTGCACGCGGACGCTGTAGGAGTAATCCTACCGAGCAACACACACCGTGCAGTGCGGCGCACGCGCCACGTTCATCATGCTCCATTCCATGGACCGTCCATCCAGCATCAACAGACGCCCAGCCAGTGACGTCCCGATGCCTGCAAGCAGCTTGAGCGCCTCGGCCGCCTGCAGGGCACCCACCACGCCCACCAGCGGGGCAAACACGCCCATGGTGGAGCAACGCACCTCTTCAAAATCCGCCTCAGGCGGAAAAATACAGGCGTAACAGGGCGACGCAGCCTGGCGCGGGTCCACCACCGTGATCTGGGCATCAAAGCGGATGACGGCCCCCGCAACAAGGGGCTTGCGATGGCGCACACAGGCCGCATTGACGGCGTGGCGTGTTGCGTAGTTGTCGCTGCAATCGAGCACCACGCAAGCGTCTTGCACCAGGGTATCGAGCACAGCGGCATCTGCGCGCGCCTGGAGCACGGTCACCTGCACTTCGGGGTTGATGGCTGCCATGGCGCTGGCTGCAGACGCCACCTTGGGCTGGCCGACGCGCGCGGTGGTGTGTGCGATTTGGCGTTGCAGGTTGGTCAGGTCCACCACATCGTCGTCCACCAGGGTGATGTGCCCCACACCAGCAGACGCCAGGTACAGCGCGGCAGGCGAGCCCAGGCCACCCGCACCGATGATGAGGGCATGGGACGCCAGCACCTGCTCCTGCCCCTCGATGCCCATCTCGTCGAGCAGGATGTGGCGGGAGTACCGCAGGAGCTGGTCATCGGTCATGGCGAGAGTCTCAAGAGAAGAAGAGCAAGAAGGACAAGAAAAAAGGCCGGACTCCGCTGGAAATCCGGCCTTCAGCACAGGGAGCGAAAGCTCAATTTTCTTTCTTTTCGTCCTTGCGTTCCGTCAGTGTCTTGCTGACCAGCACGGGGCGGCCCTTGAGCTGGTTGAGCGCCTGCACGAGCTGGAAGTCCTTGTCCGAACCGAACTCTGGAGCCTTGCGCTCTGCTGCAGGCTTTTTGGCTTCTTCTTCCATGCGCTTGAGGGCGCTTTCACGGGCCTTTTCACGGGCCTCGTCCTTCTTTTCCTCGCCTTGGCCGCTACCCAGGTGCTTGTCCAGATCGGCCTCGCGCATGCGCAAAGCAGCGAAGATGTTGCCTTCTTCCGATTCGTCGATCATCACGTCGGGCACGATGCCCTTGGCCTGGATCGACTTGCCGCTGGGGGTGTAATAGCGCGCGGTGGTCAGCTTGATGCCGGTATCAGGCCCCAGCGGACGCACGGTCTGCACCGAGCCCTTGCCAAAGGTCTGGCTGCCCATGATGGTGGCGCGCTTGTGGTCCTGCAGAGCGCCCGCCACGATCTCGCTGGCCGACGCAGAGCCTTCATTCACCAGCACCACGAGTGGCACGGACTTGAGGGCTGCGGGCAGGCGGCGCAGCGGGTCACCCCCGCCACGGCGCTGGTAGAAGTCGGGCGAGGCCTTGTAAGTGGCCTTGCTGTCCGCCAGTTGGCCGTTGGTCGTGACCACCGTGACGTTTTCTGGCAGGAACGCGGCCGACACGGCCACAGCCGCATCCAGCAGGCCGCCGGGATCGTTGCGCAGGTCGAGCACCAGGCCCTTGAGGTTGGGTTCCTGCTTGTAGACCTCTTCCACCTTGCGCACAAAGTCATCGACCGTGCGCTCCTGGAACTGCGACAGGCGGATCCAGGCGTAGCCGGGCTCCACCACCTTGCCCTTGACGGACTGGGTCTTGATCTCTTCACGCGTGATGGTGACCGGGAAGGTGCGGCTCTCGTCCTTGCGGAAGATGGTGAGCGTGACCTTGGTGTTGGGCTCGCCACGCATGCGCTTGACGGCATCGTTCAGGGACAGGCCCTTGACCGCCGTTTCGTCGATCTTGGTGATTAGGTCATTGGTCTTGAGGCCAGCGCGGAAGGCGGGAGACCCTTCGATGGGCGACACCACCTTGATCAAACCGTCTTCCTGGGTGATTTCGATACCAACCCCCACAAAACGGCCGGAAGTGCCTTCGCGAAATTCCTTGAAGGACTTCTTGTCGAAATACTGGGAGTGCGGGTCCAGGCTGGCGACCATGCCGGAGATGGCGTCGGTGATGAGCTTCTTGTCATCCACCGGCTCGACATAGTCGGTCTTCACGAGGCCAAACACTGCCGACAGCTGCTGGATTTCTTCCAGCGGCAACGGAGTCATCGCACCACGCGCGACCGTCTGCAACGAAACCGTCGTCAGAGCCCCAGCCACGACACCAACCGATACCCATCCCGCAATTTTGAGTTTGTGGCCCATACAACACCTTTACCGCTTCAAAACCAATATACACCTTGGAAGGACCAAACCCGCTGCAGTTCCGCGCAGGCACTCACTTTAGACAGGGTATCGGCGGGTTTTCCCCGTCTTTACCCAGGCTTTACGCCTTGCCTTGCGAGGCGACTGCCGCAGCTGCCTTGGCAGCCGCTTCTGCATCGCCCAGATAGTAGTGGCGGATGGGCTTGAGGTCGGCGTCCAGTTCATATACCAACGGGATTCCGTTGGGAATGTTCAGGCCCACGATGTCCGCCTCGGAGATGTTGTCCAGGTACTTCACCAAGGCGCGGATGGAATTGCCGTGCGCGGCGACCACCACGCGCTTGCCTGAGCGGATGGCCGGTGCCATGGCATCGTTCCAGAACGGCAGCACGCGGGCCACGGTGTCCTTCAGGCATTCCGTGAGCGGCACGCTGCCTTCTGCCAGAGCGGCGTAGCGGCGGTCGCTGCGCTCGCTGCGGGGGTCGGTGGCTTCCAGCGCTGGCGGCGGGGTGTCATAGCTGCGGCGCCATACCAGCACCTGCTCGTCGCCGTACTGCTTGGCCATGTCGGCCTTGTTCAGGCCCTGCAGGGCACCGTAGTGGCGCTCGTTCAGGCGCCAGTCCTTGACAACGGGCAGCCAGGTGCAATCCATTTCGTCCAGCGTGTACCACAGGGTGTGGATGGCGCGCTTGAGCACGCTGGTGAACGCCAGGTCGAACTCGTAGCCCTCGGCCTTGAGCAGCTTGCCGGCCGACATGGCCTGGGAAACACCGGTGGGCGTGAGATCCACGTCGGTCCAGCCGGTAAAGCGGTTTTCAAGGTTCCAGGTGGATTCGCCGTGGCGAATCAGAACGAGCTTGTACATGGTTTCCCCAGGAAAGGCAGGTCAAAAAAATGCGGGCCAAAACCCAGCATTCTAGAATTACGCTGTTCGCCAACCCAAGGAAGCTTCGTGAAATTCATTATTGATAACTGGTATCTGTTCCTCGTTGCACTGGCTTCGGGCAGCATGTTGCTGTGGCCGGTCCTCAAGAACGCCAGTGGCGGCTCGCTGACGCCAGCGCGCGCCGTGCAGCTCATCAACCGCGAAAAAGCGGTGGTCATCGACGTCTGCGAAACCGAGGAATTCGCCGCCGGCCACGTGAACGGAGCCAAGAACGTGCCCCTGGGCCAGCTCGAAGAGCGCCTGCCCACCGTGGTCAAGAACAAGGCCCTGCCCGTGGTGCTGGTGTGTGCCAGTGGCGCCCGCTCCAACCGCGCCGTCGCCATTGCCAAAAAACTGGGCTACGAAAACGCCCAGTCGCTCGCTGGTGGCCTGAAGGCCTGGCGAGAAGCCAGCCTGCCTGTGGAAAAAGCCTGATCCGCCCCCAGTTATTGGGTCCGCGATAGTCTTGCCACTGGTTTTTAGCCCCACAGGAAGAAAGAGGAAGGTCCGCCATGCAACCCGTGAAGATGTACACCACCGCCGTCTGCCCCTACTGCATCCGGGCCAAGCAGATCCTCAAGTCCAAGGGTGTGGAGCAGATCGAGGAGATCCGCATCGACACCGACCCCGCCGCGCGCAGCCACATGATGGAGATCACCGGCCGCCGCACGGTGCCGCAGATCTACATCGGTGACACCCATGTGGGCGGCCACGACGATCTGGTGGCGCTGGACAGCCGTGGCGAGCTCATGCCCTTGTTGGGCGCCTGACCCCCTCCCCGGGCGCTGCATAATGCAGCCCCATGTGCCCGCTGCGGGAGCTGCTCCCCGGCGGGTTTTGTTTTGCTAGCAATTTTGTAAGCTCAAAGAGACTTCACCATGGCCGATCAAGAAAACCCCGTGTTCCAGATCCAGCGCGTCTACCTCAAGGACCTGTCGCTGGAGCAACCCAATTCCCCCGGCATCCTGCTCGAACAAGAGCAACCCAGCGTGGACATCCAGCTGGGTGTGGAAGCCACTCCCGTGGCCGAAGGCATTTTTGAAGTGGCCGTGACGGCTACCGTGCAGACCAAAATCAAGGACAAAACCGTGTTCCTGGTCGAAGCCAAGCAGGCCGGCATCTTCGAAATCCGCAACGTGCCCGAAGACCAGATGGGCCCCATCATGGGCATCGCCTGCCCACAGATCGTGTACCCCTACCTGCGCGGCAACGTGGCCGACGTGATCAACCGAGCTGGCTTCCCGCCCGTCCACCTGGCCGAAATCAACTTCCAGGCCATGTACGAGCAGCAGCAAGCGCAGGCCGCCGGCCAAGCTTCCCCCATCATCACGCAATAAGAAGAGAGCACCCCCTGAGGCGCTTCGCGCCTTCCCCCTCTCTCGTCGCGCTACGCGCTCGGGAGGGGGACGCAGCCAGCGGCCTGGCGAAGCCAGTTCCGCGGCTACCTCGCTTGGGCCGCGCCGGTGGCATAGGCAGTAGGCGAAGCGTAGCGCGGAGATCATCAAATCAAAGACCTTTTCGGCCTCCAGCGCTTGATAGATAAGCGTAAGCAGCTATGAAAATCATAGTACTGGGTGCAGGTGCCTGGGGTTCTGCGCTCGCCATGAGTGCGGCAGAGCACCCTGCCGGACATGCGGTCACGCTGTGGGCGCGCGATGCGGGCCAGGCAGAGGCCATGCGCGCAGCGCGCCAGAATGCGCGCTACCTGCCAGGCATCGGCTTCCCCCCTTCTCTCACCGTGGCTGACGGCCCCTTTGGAGCATTGCTGCCGGGCGCCGACCTTGTCATCTTGGCGACTCCCATGGCAGCGCTGCGCGGCATGTTACGGGCGCTGACGGATTGCGCGGCACCTGTGGCCTGGCTGTGCAAGGGCTTCGAGGCGGTGCCTGCCGGTGCCAATTCAGCATCTTTTGGGCTGCTGGCGCACGAAGTACAAGCCCAAGTAGCTCCTGATTTGATAGCTGGCGTATTCAGCGGCCCGAGCTTTGCGCAGGAAGTCGCCCTGGGGCAGCCCACAGCCCTGGTGGCCGCCAGCGCCCATGCCGCCGTGCGCGATGCGCTGGTCAAAGCCTTTCACAGCCCGAGCGTGCGCGTGTATGCCAACGAAGACATCGTGGGCGTGGAAGTGGGCGGCGCGGTGAAGAACGTGCTGGCCATTGCCACCGGCCTGTGCGACGGGTTGGCGCTGGGGCTCAACGCCCGCGCCGCACTCATCACGCGCGGCCTGGCTGAGATGACGCGGCTGGGCCTGGCGCTGGGCGCGCGGCCCGACACGTTCATGGGCCTGTCCGGCCTGGGCGACCTGGTGCTGACCGCCACCGGCGACCTGTCGCGCAACCGGCGCGTGGGCATGCTGCTGGCACAGGGCCAGACCCTGGCGCAGGCGGTGGAATCCCTGGGCCATGTGGCGGAAGGCGTCTACAGCGCCCGCACCGTGGTGCAGCGCGCGCAGACACTGGGTGTGGACATGCCCATCGCCGAGGCCGCCGTGGCCTTGCTTGACGGCCGCCTGCAACCTGCCGAGGCCGTGGCGCAGCTCATGGGGCGCGGCCCCCGGGGCGAGCTCTGACGGTAGAGGCCCCGCGCAAGACCTGACGGCTACCCCACCGACAGGCGCCGCAGCAGGCCCTCTTCATCGTCGGGGTGGAAGAAATAGGGGTAGAAGCTGCGCTCCACGCTGGCCAGCTTGGGCTGGCCGCCAAATTGGTCGATGAGGCGGCGCCCCTTGTCGGCGCCGATGTGCAGCAGCACGGCGGGCGCACCCACACGCTCGCACATGCGTTCGGGGCCGATCTGGTCAAAACACAGCATGCGCCGGTAGAACGGGGCGTGGCGCGGGTTCACCTCGATGACGATGTCGGTGGCGCGCCGGGCGCGGAAGGCCACGATCCACGCAATGTGGAAGATGGCACCCAGCACATGCTTGGAACGCACCCCGGGGTCCATTGCGAGCTTGCCCATCTCGCAGATGCGCGCGCCGCGCTGGCGCAGCTCGGCGATGAACTCGGGGTACTGCTCCTCGGCGGCCAGGTGCCCGTCGTCCATGCGCACCGAAATCGTCCCTTGCGACTGCCCATCAATCTGCACCACCAGGCTGCTCAGGTCGCAGTCGTGCGACAAGGTGGCCTGCATGCTGTAGCCCTTGCGGGCGTACATGCGGGCCAGCAGCCCCTGGCCCTTGCGGGACAGACGGATCTTGCAGGTCTTGGTTTCGGCACAGCCCAGGCGGCTCAGGTACTCGCCGGGGTAGGCCAGCTCGACAATGGTCTGTTCTTCGGCGTCCATGGCGGCTCCAGGGGTGGGCAAAGTGGCCTCTACCCGCCCGCGCGCCGTGCGTTGCGCGAGGCAGCCAGGGCCTCGTCGCTCTGTTGAAAATAGGGCGAAAGGCCAGCTTAGCGGCTTCTCTCGTCCCCTGGAGCCCGGATTGACATGGCAAGCGGACGAACGGACGGACGACCTTGGCGAAAGGCATGCCCAGCAAAAAAGCCGCAGGGCACCATGGATAGGCGCCCTGCGGCTTTTTTGGCAATCCCCTTGCGGGGCAGGATCAGAACACGCCGAACAGCATGAGCAACAGAACAACGGACAGTGGGACGCCGAGCAGCCAGGCAATGATGGGCATAGTGATCTCCTGAAAAGGGTTGAAGGGGATAAGTGATTTCACTGTATGGCCCTCCTTTTCCCGCCCGTGTGCGCCAGCACGGCGCGTGGCCGTAGGCGCGCGCCTACCGGCTGTGGGAGCGGCACCCGCCCCACAGCACGATCAAAGCCCCAGTTCCAGCGCCAGCAGTTCGTCCACCGTCTGACGGCGGCGGATCAGGCGCGCCTGGCCACCGTCAACGAGCACCTCGGCAATCAGCGGACGCGTGTTGTAGTTGGAGGACATCGATGCGCCATAGGCCCCGGTGTCTTGGATCACCAGCAGATCACCCACCTGGGCGGCGGGCAGGTCCCGTGGCAGCACCACGCCGCCGTCGCCCTGGGTGAACACGTCTCCCGATTCGCACAGCGGCCCTGCCACCACCGTGGGTTGCTCTACCGCCGCCGAGCCATCGCGACGCAGCACGCTCATGGCGTGGTAGCTGCCGTACATCGAGGGGCGCATGAGTTCATTGAAGCCGGTATCGACCAGCACAAAATGGTTGTTGCCCGCGTTCTTGGTGGCGCGCACCTGGCCCAGCAGCACGCCGGATTCGGCCACCAGATAGCGGCCGGGCTCGATCTCCAGGCCGAGCTTGTGGCCCACGATGGCCTCGGCCTGCTGGCGCGCGGCGTCCCACAGGCCGTGGTAATGCTGCGTATCGACCACCGGGTCGCCGCTGCGGTAGGGGATGGACAGGCCGCCACCGGCCGAGATGGCGTGCAGGTCATGCCCGGCAGCATGCGCCGTGCGCACCAGGTTGACCATCGCACCACACACCTCCTGCAAGTGGCTGTAGTCCACGCCCGAGCCGATGTGCATGTGCAGGCCCACGAGCTTCAGACCGTGCTGCTGGATCGCGGCCAGCGCCGCAGGCAGGTCGGTGTGCCAGATGCCGTGCTTGCTGTGCTCGCCGCCGGTGTTGGTCTTGTTGCTGTGGCCATGGCCAAAGCCGGGGTTGATGCGCAGCCAGACGCTATGGCCGGGCGAACGCGCGCCCAGCTGGTGCAGCATGTCGATAGAGCCAGCGTTGACCGGCACGCCGTGTTCCACCACGCAGTCGAGCGTGGCGGCGTCGAACAGGTCGGCGGTAAAGACGATCTCCGACGGCTCTCCGCCGGCCGCGTAGCCGGCCGCCAGCGCACGCAGGATCTCGCCGCGCGAGACCGCATCCACCTTCACGCCCTGCTCGCGCATGAGCTTCAGGATGTGGATGTTGGAGCAGGCCTTCTGCGCGAACCGGATGGTCTCGAAATTGGACACCTGCGCAATGCGCTGGCGGATGGTGGCCGCGTCATACACCCACAAGGGGGTGCCGAACTGGTCGGCCAGGGACCACAGCTGGGCGGGCGAGAAAGGGTTGGACATGGGGACTCCGAAGGCACAAAGACTGATAGGACTTACGCAAATCGGGATGCAACAACCGCCTCGCCCTGGGGTGAACCGCTTGCCTGAACCCTGTTTTGCGTAAGTCATGACTGAATGGAAGCGCGGATGATGCCCCTTCCAAGGTATTTGGTCGAATGCTTTCATTTACACCATCCATTCAATATGGATATGCTCTACCCATGACCGGACCGACCGAAACGCCCCTGGCCCACCGCATCACCCACCGGCACATCGAAGTGTTCCGCGCCGTGATGACCGCTGGCAGCGCCACCGGCGCCGCCGACCTGCTGCACAGCTCGCAGCCCACGGTGAGCCGCGAGCTGGCCCGGCTTGAATCGTTATTGGGCTATGCGCTGTTCGAGCGCATACAGGGCCGCCTGCGCGCCAATGCGCGGGCACTGGCCCTGTGGGACGAGGTACAGCGCTCGTGGCAGGGGCTGGAGCGCGTGGTGGACCGCGCCGTGGCGCTGGGCCGGCCCGACGCTGTGCAGCTGGCAGTGCTGTGCCTGCCCGCGCTGGCGCACGCGCTGCTGCCCGGCGCGGCGGCGCGGCTGATGCAGGGGCAGCCCCACGCGCGCCTGTCGGTCACGCCGCAGGATTCGCCGCTGCTCGAAGAATGGATGAGTGCCCAGCGTTTTGACCTGGGCCTGTGCGAGCAGACCGCCGCCCCGCCCGGCACCCGCGCCGAGGTGCTGCTCACCCTGGACGAAGTGGCCGTGCTGCCCGCAAGCCACGCCCTGGCCCGGCAACCCGTGCTGCAGCTGGCGGACTTTGCCAACCAGCCCTTCGTGAGCCTGTCGGCCGACGACCCCTATCGCCGCATCATCGACGCGCGCTTCGCCGAAGCCGCCGTGCCACGCACACTGCGCATGGAAACCCACAGCGCGGCTGCCGTGTGCGCGATGGTGGAGCATGGCCTGGGGCTGGCCATCGTCAACCCGCTGACGGCCCTGACCGCAGCAGCCAATGGCCGGCTGGTGGTGCGGCGGCTCGCGTTGTCGATCCCGTTCAGCGTGGCGGCCGTGCTGCCGCTGTACCGCCCACCGCTGCCCGAGGTGGCGCCCATGCTGGAGGCCCTGCGGGCCGAGGCGGCGGAGGTGGCGCGCCGCCTGGAGGCCGTGGCGTGACCACTGCAGCTGTAGAGATTTCGCTACTATTTATATAGCTTCTCGCGCTTACCAGATAAGCGCTAGAGGCTATTTAGGCCAAAAATTAGGGCGGCGTGAGCGTGCGCACCTTCTCGGCCAGCCGCTGCTCCACCGAGGGCGACACAAACTTGGTCACCTCGCCGCCGAGCACGGCGATCTCGCGCACAAAGGTGCTGCTGATGAACTGGTACTTGTCGCTGGGGGTGAGGAACACGGTTTCCACCTGCGGCATCAGGCTGCGGTTCATGCCCGCCAGCTGGAACTCGTAGTCAAAGTCGGTCACGGCGCGCAGGCCACGCACCATGGCCTTGCCGCCACGCTCCACCACAAAGTCGCGCAACAGGCCCGAGAAGGCCTCGACCTGCACTTGTGGGTAGTTCTTGACCGCCTCGCGGACCATGTCGATGCGTTCTTCCAGGGTGAACAGCGTCTTCTTGTGGTGGCCCGCAGCCACGGCCACGATCACACGTTCGAACAACTGGGTGGCCCTGCGCACCACGTCTTCATGGCCCAGCGTGATGGGGTCAAAGGTTCCGGGGTACACGGCGAGCACGTTCTGGGCCATGGCTGGTTGTCTCCTGTCTGGCGGAAGGGTCGTTGGCCCGGCCCCCCGAAAGGCGCTCACGCTCTTTCGGGGGCGCCAGGCCGCGTGCGCGCATTATGCGTGCAGTGCAACATGAATCCCTGTTCAATGAAGTCAGTGCGAATGCCCATGGTGCGCATCGGGCACATGGGGATGGGTGTGCTCTACCGGAGCGTGGTGGTGCCAATGGCTGTGCGAGCCAGAGGGCATCACGTCATGGGTGTGCGTGTGGTGACCGTCGTCATGGGTGTGTGCATGCTCGTGCTCCAGGGCCTCATGCACATGCGCATGTTCGTGCCGCTCCGCAAGATGCAGTACCACGCCACAGACCATCAACAGACCGCCTACCCCCATCAACCACGATCCTGAGCGGTCGCCGAGCGCGAAAGCACCCAAGGCACCAATGAACGGCGCGAAAGCGAAGACAGAACCTGTGCGAGCCGCCCCGAACGCCCGTTGCGCAAGCAGGTAAAAGCGCAAGCTCAGGCCGTAGCCGGTGGCACCCACGGCCAACAAGGCCAGCGCCGGCCCCAGGCCCGGCACCGGCTCGCTCCATAGCCATCCCATCAGCACCGTCGCGAGCGTGCCCAGCACCGCCTTGACCAGGACCACTTGGCCAGGATCGCGGTCCGCAACCCCCTTCGACAGGGTGTTGTCGATACCCCATGCCACGGTGGCCATGGTCACGGCCAACAGCCCGAGCAGTTGAACCTGGCCGACCAGACCTTGTTCCAGCACCAGCACGACGCCACCTACCAGCAAGAGCGCCACGGCAACGATGACGCGCCTGTCCAGCGTTTCACCGTACCAGCGCCATGCCAGCAGGGCCGTGAACACAGCCTCCAGCGTCAGCATCAGTGACGCGCTGGACCCGCTGGTGCGCTGCAGGCCCCACGCCAGCGCTACCGGCCCCACCACAGCGCCCATGCTGGCCATGGCCACCAGGCGCGGCAGGTCTCCACGGCGCAGCTGCGCCTCGCGCGTGGCGGGTCGGCGCATCACCGCAGCCACCAGTGCAGCGCCACCATAGAGCAGCGCTGCCGTGGTGAACGGCCCCACGCCAGCACCAAAGCCCTGCACCAGTGGCGTGCTCAGGCCGAACAGGGCCGCAGCCAGCAACGCAAGCAATCCGCCCCGCTGCGCAGGGGACGCCACACCGCGCCACACGGCTTATTGGCCCGTGAAATTAGCGGCAATGAAATTGCCCGGCAGGCTGTAGAACATGTACAGCGTCTGTTTGCTGGGGTCCACCACCGCCGGGTTCTTGAAGGTCAACTTCCACTCCTTGCCCTTTTTTCCTTCGACGGCTTCCACACTCTCGGGCTTGACCGCAGACCAGGAGGCGTCCAGCTTGCCCGCCGTGACCAGCGCCTGTTTGCGCTGGTCGGCGCAACCCCTCACCACGGACTCGGTCGCAGCCTTGGCCCCGTGGAAGTGGCAACTGCTGCCCTTGTCAGCGTAGGCGGCAGGCGCCCAGGCAGCAGCAGACAAGACGATGGTGGCGATGAGAGACTTTTTCATGATGAGGTCCTTGAAGACTTGGAGGTAAAAACTAAACGGGGATAAAGAAAACGGCGCAGATTCACCGAAGGGTGTTGCGGCTGTCGTCCTGGGTGTTTTCGATATTCATGTCCTCATGGACATGGCGGTGTTCTTGGGTGGGAAAGCGAAAACTGTCCGGCGCCGTGTCGTGCTGGTAACCGTGTAGCTGCGTGAACAGCAGATAGACACCGGCATAAATCAGCGCCAGATTGGCGGCATGGCTAAAGCGCTTGAAGGAGGGCCGACGCCGCCAAGCGGCCAGCAGCGCCACCATCACAGCCAGCGCCGCGATCTGGCCCAGTTCCACCCCCACATTGAAGCTCAGGATGCGCCCCAGCATTGCGGTCGGATCGTCACCCAGCGGCAACTGCTGCAACCGAGTGGACAGGCCAAAGCCATGCAGCAATCCGAAAATGAACACAGCGCCCAAAAGGTTCGGAGACCGCATGTCAAACACCCGCTGAAATCCGCCGTTGTTGTCAAAACCCTTGTAGATCACGCTTGCAGCAATGGTGGCATCGACCAGGTAGTAGTTCCAGGTGATCTGGAAGTACGTGGCAAACACCAGTGTGATGCAGTGGCCCACGGTGAAGACCGTCACGAACTTGGCCACCTCCTTGAACGTGGTCAGGAAAAATACCACCCCCAACAGAAACAGCAGGTGGTCGTAGCCCGTCAGCATGTGGCTGGCGCCCAGGCCGACGTACTGCAGGTAGCCGCCATCGAGCATGCGCTGGCGGTCCTCCTCGGAAATACCGTGCGCAAAGCCCAGCAGCGGGACAAAGCCCAGCAGCAGCAATGCCACCAGGCGATGGGAAATCATTCGGGTCATGGTTCAAGAGCCCTGTGTGCGGGTGAAGACAAGCTTGCGTGGTGCGACGCAGTGGCAGACCAGCTCCTTCGGAACTGCATCCAGAGCGCCGCTACGCCGCCTCTGGCGTAGCCAGCAAGCCGGAAAGAAAAAGCAAGAAAACAAAAAGGCAGGGATCGCTGGTGGAACACCAGCACAGCGACGGTCCTCGGCAACCGCCGTGCAGGCCTGTCAGGCCCAAAAAGTGCTGCGCTGCGGAGGACGCAAGGGGCCGTCTAAAAAGACCGATGCGTGCCCCGGAACCGCGTGGGGCACCAACACTGAGGGGACAGGATCGCTGGCAACAAGAGCCATCGCGGGCAGCAAACCAGGCAATTGCACCGCCTGGTGCGCATGCTGATGGGGCGGCTCGCTGCCATCAGCTTCCAGGTGCAGGGTCTGGTCGGCATGGTGGTGGTGCCCCACCTCCTGCGCATGCACCACCATGTGAGCGATGACCTCCTTCTGGTGGTCAACGTGGACAGGCGACAGCCACGCCAGCGCCTGCCAGACCATGGCAATCAGCAGGAAAAGGGCTCGGCGCTTGCTGGTCACGGAAAGATTGTATGGGGCACCTGCTCCGCGCCGTGTAGCCCCTGACCGCTCGCACGCCCCCTTTGCGAAGGGCCGTCACACCACCGCAATCCCCTGCAGTGCCACGTTGCCCGGTGCCAGCAGCATCAGCCGGGCCACCAGCGCCACCAGATCCTGCTGGCGCTGGGTGCGCGTCTTGGCCAGCAGCGCGCTCATCTGCGTGCGCACGGTCGAGATGCGCGAGCCGCGCGCGTCAGCAAAATCCTGCGGGGTCTGGCCGCGCATCAGCGCCAGCAGCAGGTCGGCCTCGGACGGGCTCAGGCGGTAGGCCTGGCGGGCCAGGGCGACGGCGGCCTCGCTGCACAGGCTGCGCTCCAGCACCACCCAGGCGATGCCTGGCGCGCGGTGGCACAGGCCCAGCGCGGCCAGGTCGCTCAGGGGCAGCGTCACCAGCAGCAAGCCGCCCTCGGTGCCGGGCAGCTCCACACAGCCGCTGCGGCCCTGCAGCGATTGCTGGAACAGCGCGCGCAGCGCGGCATCGGCCGTGCTGGCCAGCACCGGGCGGCGCAGCAGCGTGCGCAGGGCCACGCTTTCGGGCCGGGCGCTCAGCAGCCGGGCGCGTGCATTGGCGTGCAGCAGGCGGCCGGCAGTGTCAAAAAACAGCAGGCCCATGGGTATCTGCTCCATCAGCGACTCCAGGCCCTGGGTGCGCGCGCGCAGCGCCACCATCTCGCGGTGCAGAAAGGCCGCGCGCTGCACGCCGCCAAACTCTGCGCGAAAACGCGCGACTTCTTCCGGTGTGAAGCCCTCGTCGTCCCCCTGGCGGTACACCGACATGAACAAATTGCCCACCGGGTGCGACGCGCCCTGGCTGCCGCCAAACATGCGGGTGCCGATGCCGTACTCGCGCAGGAAGTCGCTGTAGATCTCGCTGCGGCGAAAGCCGCGCGTGGCATGCACGGGCGCGTCCGTGGCCACCCAGGTGCCCGACGGGCCCGTGCGCGCACGCTGCACCATGGCGTCGTCCCACAGCGGGTCTTGCAGGCGAAAGTGCGTGGCATAGCGCTGCGCCGCCTCGGGTGTCACGCCCATCGCCAGCAGCGCGGGCGCGCCGTCGCTCGATGGCGATTGCAGCCAGTAGTCCACCTCGGGGTGCGCGGCAAACTCCGCGCCCCACTGCGCCAGCTGGTCCAGATCGCTGGCCAGGAAGGCTCCGCCGAGCAGGTCCGCGCGAAAGCTGGCGGCGTAGCGGGCCAGCGCGTCGCTCCAGCGCGCATCGTCGGCGACAGAGCCCAGCAATTCACCCAGAGCGTGGTGCAACCCAGAACCTTTCCACAGTGGACCTCCAAAAGCCTGTTCACGACCTTGCCGGGAGTCGCAACCCGTCAACACCGTCTGGAGGCCTCGCACAACAAAGAGCGGCAGATGGTACGGCCCACCGGCAGCCACCACATCGTTCAAGCGAATGATGTGGCACGGCGCCGACGCTGGCTACGGCTTGTTACCAAAAGAGCCATCCTGCCCGCACGCCCGCGCCCGCGCCCGGGCTGGGTGGGCCCTGCGCGCTTCCTCCAGGTGGCGGATAGGCAGGCCAGGGCCTCATTTCTACATTCTGGCCACGGCGCCGCCTGGCCCCCTCGGCAGGGCAGGTGCGCGATGTTCATTTCCTTTGTTCCGGTCCCTTATCCATGAAATCTTCCTGCACCACCACCCTGTTGCGCCGCGTCGGCACTGGTTTTGCCGTGGCGCTTGCCGCGCTGACCGCCACCTCGGCCCAGGCTGCAATACCGGCCGACCAGCGACAGTTTCTGATCGACTTCTACAACCACACCAACGGCCCGACCTGGACTTTCCAAAACGGCTGGCTGGGCGCGCCGGGCACCGAATGCACCTGGATCGGAGTGACTTGCGACGGGGGCCAGACCACCGTGGTCGCCCTGAGCGTGCAAAGCAACAACCTCACCGACCCCGTGGGCGCGGTGCTGCCGGACTGGTCGGCACTGACGGGCATCCGCACCATCAATCTGAGCGGCAACAACCTGGCAGGGCGGCTGCCCCCCATTGCAGGCCTGCCGGAACTGCGGGTGCTCAATGTCTCCAACAACGACCTGCAAGGCACGCTGCCAAGCCCCGCCGGCCTGACCCACTTTTTCCTCTACCACGCCCACAACAACCAGTTCACCGGCTCGCTGCCGGCCTTGCCGCCCACGGTGGAGCAACTGCGGGTGGAGAACAACCAGCTCACCGGCCCTCTGCCCGCCCCGCCTGCAGCCCTGGTGGCGGATGCGTCCGCCCTGTGCCCCAACCAGCTGACCCCTTCGACCAGCGCTGCCTGGGACAAAGCCACGGGAAGCGCACCCTGGTATGCCGCGTGCAGCGCCCCACCCGCCGCCACCCCCGTGCCCACCCTGGGTGAATGGGCGCTGCTCCTGCTGTCGCTCGCGGCGGCTACGCTGGGCATGGGGGCACTGCGTCGCAAGAAGTTTTAAGGTTTTTTGGGCGCTAGCGCTTATCCATCAAGCGCTAATAGCTACACAAAACATAGCAAATCCACGCAGCGCCGTCGCTCATCGTCGTTCATGTGAACGATGGCGGCTGCCGGGCCACAGCCTACGATCCGCAGCCCACCCCAGCCCGGCCTGCGCCGTTTCTTCCTTGTGATTCCCCGTCCGCCCCAGCCCACTCCCACCACCGTCAGCGACGCGCTGTTCGACACCCAGGCCTGCCTGAACTGCGGCGCGGCGCTCTCTGGCCCGTTTTGCGCGCAGTGCGGGCAGAAGAAGGCCGCGCGCATGGGCAGCAGCACCGTGCGCAAGGAAGCGTGGGAGCGTTTTCGCTGGTTTGAATGGAACACCCTCCGCAACGCACTGCGCGTGCTGCCCCAGCCCGGCACCACCGCACGCGAATACGTGCTGGGCCAGCGCAAGGACCACCCGCACCCGCTGACCCTGCTGTGCCTGGCCATCGGCTTCCTGCTGATCGTGCTGGGCCACACCGACTACTTGCGGCCCGAGCTGCCCAGTGAAGAGGCACAGCGCATGGTCGCTCTGGTCACGGGCTACTCCAAGTGGTCGTTCTCGCTGGGCGCGGTGGCGGCGTTTGCCAGCATGTGGCTGGTGTTCCGCCGGTGGGGCTACAACGTGGCAGAGCTGCTGACCCTGGCACTGTATTGCCAGGCGGTGTTCATTGCGCTGCAGATGGTCAACCAGCTGCCGCTGGTGCTGGCGTCGTCGCCCGAGCTGTTCAGGTGGCACAAGGCCTGGTCTCCCTGGTACATGACGGCGCTGCAGACGCTGATGCTCATGGTGGCGCTGCGGCAGTTTTTGGTGCTGGATTGGCGGCGTGATGGCTGGCGGCTGCTGCTGGCCGGTGCGCTGTTCGCGGCGCTCAAGTGGCAGGCCACCCAGCTCTATGCCCGCGCAGTGGTCGAACTCGTGCTGTGGCAAATGGGCGCGTGAAAAGCGTGAACAAGTTCATGAAAACCTGTCGGGCCGCAGCCACATCCTTCACCTGAATGATGTTGCGGCGCAGGCATCAACCCTACCATCCGGCGCAGTTCATTCAACCTGATGAGGAGCACCCATTGAGCGGTGAAGAGCGGGACCCGCAGCCTGTGGGAATACCGGGTTTCGAGACCCTGATGGCTGAAAGCCTGGAGGCCCTGGGCGAGCCCGGCATGGTGGAGCGCCTGCTGCACCGCGTGGGCGAATCGCTGGGCAGCCACAAGGTGGTGCTGTTTTGCCCCCTGCCCGGCTCGGACGACCCGCTGGCCGCCTACCAATGGGGCATGCCCGATGATTTTCTGGCGCGCTATGCGAACCTGATCCAGGGCAGCGATGCGTGGAGCGAAGCGCTCGCGCGCCAGCAGGGTGAGGCGCTGGCACGCGGCGGTTCGCTGAGCCAGCAGCTCGTCAGCACCCCAGCCCTGCGCCGTGGCGCGTTTTATGCCGACTACCTCAAGCCCCTGGGCATCGATGCCATGGTCAACAGCATCGTGGAGGCCTCGCCCGAGGTGGGCATGCACGTGCTGGCGATGTACAACGACCTGGGCCAGAACGAGTTCACGCCCGAACAATTTGCCCGGCTGCGCGCCGTGACGCCCTGGGTGCGCAGCCTCATGCGCGCCCAGCGCCACCTGCAGCAGGCCCGCCGCCACAGCAGTGCGCTGGAGCGCACGCTGGACCAGCTGCCGCTGGGGCTGATGCATGTGAACCAGCGTGGCGAGGTGCGTTACCTGAACGAACACGCCCGCGCCTGGCTGGGGGTGGAGGATGAATGCCGCATCCTGCTGCGCAACGCCACGGGCTGGCAGGCGCGCCAGCCCCTGCAGCTGGCGCAGATCCACCCCGGGCTGACGCCACTGCTCACCGCCAGCCTGAGCACACGCTCGCCCGTCTCGGCCCGGCTGCAGACCCAGCACGACACCGCGCCGGGGACACTGGTGGCACTGGCCGCGCCGCTGCGCAATGGCCCGGGGCCCGCCGCCGAGCCGCTGGCCCAGTTCATCCTGGTGCCCGAGGCACCACCCCACGCGGGCGCCACGGTGTCGGTGTGCAGCGCGCTCTATGGCCTGACCCCCGCCGAAGCCGCCCTGCTGCCCCTGCTGCTGCAGGGCATGACCCCGCGCGAAATGGCCGACAACCGGCACGTGAAGATGCCCACCGTGCGCTCCCAGCTGGCCAGCCTGTACGCCAAGACCGGCACACGCGGCCAGGCCGAACTGGCCCAGCGCGTGCTGCGCGTGGCGGCACTGGTGACGGTATGAGACACCCCCCTGAGTCGCCTTCGGCGCCTTCCCCCCGCTCTCGCATGGCTGCGCCATACGGGCAGGGGGACGCGGCCCTCACTGCGGGGCGGCCCTTGCTCGGCCGCCCTGGCTTGGGGCGCGACAGTATCGACGGCTGCGCGCAACACGCAGCGCAACCGGCCACCGCATTCACTGATCCCAACCCAAGGAACCCATCCCCATGAAACACCGCATTGTTCGCCCTGTCGCCTTCGCCTGCGCCACCATGCTGGGCCTGGCCGTGGGCGGCCTGGCCATGGCCCAAAAGACGGCTGCCGTGGCCAAGCCCAGCAAGGCCCAGCTGGCGGCCGAGCTGGCCGCTACGCTGCAGGCCTGCTCGTACGACGGCAGCCCACTGGCCTTCTCGCCACCCGACCTGTCCAAGGGCGGCGGCACCGGCAAACAGGTGGTGGCCGAGATCATGAAATACACCGGACTGCCCGCCAACTTTGTGGTGGTGGAGGGCAAGGTGCCCAATGCGGCGGCGGTGATCATGCAGGGGCCTGACAAGGTGCCGCGCCGCGTGATTGCCTACAACCCGGCCTTCATGGGCGAAGTCATTCAGGCCACCAAATCCAACAACTGGGCGCCCGTGAGCATCATGGCCCACGAGATCGGGCACCACCTCTCGGGCCACACCATCGTGCCTGGCGGCAGCCAGCCACCCATCGAGCTGGAGTCGGACAAGTTCAGCGGCTTTGTGCTCTACAAGATGGGCGCGCCGCTGGCCGATGCCCAGCGCGCCATTGCCACGCTGATCCCCGAGAAGGACGGCGAAACCCACCCGGGCCGCAAGAAGCGCCTGGCCGCCATTGCCAGCGGCTGGACAGAAGCCTGCGAGCTGCAAGGCGGTGGGCCGCAGTGCTCTGGCGGATTGCCGGTGCGCACCGCAGCGGCTGCCCCCGCTGCACCGGCACCGGCTGCCGCATCACCCGCCCCGGCACCGGCTACCACGGTGGCCAAGGCCCCGGCGCCCACGGCAGCACCGGCGGTCCCCTCGGCCAAGACGCCCGCCCCAGCCCTCGCCGCCGCGGCCGCGGCCGAAACCCTGCCCAAGGCAGACGCGGCCGCCATCCCGTCCAAGGGCACCCAGTTCATCTACGACGAGTTCGGCATCCTGGACCCGGCCATCCGTGCGCAGTTTGAAAAGCAGATGTACGACCATGCGCAGAAGACGGGCGTGGAGATCGTCACCCTGCTGGTGAAAGACCTGGGCGGCAAGAGCGCCAATGAATATGCCCACGCCATGATGCGCCAGCTGCGCGTAGGCAAGCTCGATGTGGGCAACGGCGCCGTGCTGGTGGTGGCGCCCGAGCAGAACCAGGCCGCCGCCGTGCTGGGCGCGGGCGTGGCGCTGGAGATGGACGGCCACCAGGACAAGGCCGAGCAGCTCAAGCGCTGGATCAGCACAGCCTGGCCGCTGTGCAAAAAGAAGAACGCCTGCGGCGGCTGGACGGAAACCCTGATGCTCGCCGCCGACCACCTGCGCCGCGATACCAGCCACGCGGACTGGACCATCGCCTACCAGTCGCTGGGCGACATTCAGAAGGCCGATGCCGCAGAAAGCGGCAAGGTCACCAACCCGAAGGACAGCAAGGTCTGGCGCAAGATCGTGCGCCTGTCGGGTACCGTGGAGAGCCTGAACCCGCCCACCGGCAACAAGGCGGCCTGGGTGAGCGATATCAAGGTGAAAAACGGCAAGCAGGCCGTGCTGCTTCGCAGCGCCGAAGGGTTCACGGCCATGCTCTACGTAGACCCGCGCACCGCCGCCCTGCAACCTGGCGGCAAGCTGGAACAGGGCAGGGTGTACACGGTGATCGCCCGTGCGGACTGGATCTCGGGCAACCCCCAGCACACGCAGTCGCTGGATGTGCTGAGCTACGCCGTCACGGAGTAAGCCGCAGGCCCACCGCATGTCAGCCACGACCTTCACCATGCTCCTGGCGGGCGCTGCCAATCTGCTGCCCGCGCTGTTTTTCATGTTTACGGCACTGCTCGGCAGCAACGGGATGAACTCCACCCAGGGCGGAAAGCTGCTGGGCGCCTTGGCCGTGCTGCTGGTGCTGGGCTGGCTCGCCGCGCTGGGGCTTGCTCGCCACCTTGCCCACTGGGGCCAGGCGCGCGGCTGGTCCACCGTGGTCAGCGTGGCAGCGGCCAGCGGAGGCGCGGTAGTCGCTTTCACCGTGCTGGCGCTGCTGTCCACCCTGGCAGCGCTCCTGTGGGTGGGCGCATGAGCTCCGTGCACCCCCCTGAAAAGAGAAGAACGCCAGAAAGAAGGACACCCCCATGCACCACTCCCTGCACCAGCCCTTGTACAACACCACCCTTGCGCTGCTGGCCGCACTCACCCTGCTGGCCGCCGGGACACACACAGCCCACGCCGCCGAACACTTCTGCGGCCAGACCTCTGCCCACCCCATCGACAAGGCCCTGGCTGCGGCCGCCGAACGCAGCGGGGGCGTGACGGTGGACCTGCGTGACGCGCAGTCGGCCGCCTACGCCGCGTGGGACAAGGAGCTCAACCGCGTCTACGCCCAGGCCCTCAAGGCCGCTGGCCCGACCCGGCGTGACGCCCTGCGTGCGGCGCAACGCGCATGGCTGGCGTTCGACACCGCGCAGGGCCAGTGGGACGCCATGCTGCATGCCGACCAGGGCACATCGGCCGCGCTCAACATCGCGGGTGCCGCGCTGGAACGCCGGCGCGCGCGGGTGTGCGACCTGAGCAGGGACCTGCAAAACCTGAAGGATTCGGAATGATGCGTCGCACACTCCTGCGGCTGCTGCCCGTGCTGGCACCCGGACTGGCCCACGCGCAGGACCACCCCACGGTGTGGCTGCGCGTGCGCAACAACAGCCAGGAGGTGTTCGAGCATGTTTGGCAAGGCCTGCCGCGCACCCGCAGCGATGTGGACCTGGGCCCCTTGCGGCCCGGCCAGACCAGCCGGTGGCACGCCGTTCCGGCCACGCTGGCGCACTACCGCAAGACCCGCATCCAGCTGGCCCAGCGCCAGCTCACCGACGTGACCGACACCTCCTTCCCACAAGGCCGCGCCACCCTGGAGCCGGGCCGCTACACCTTCGCCTACACGCTGGAGGGAGATGCACTGCGGTTGACGGTGATCCCGGAAGCCGGGACCACCGCGCCGGACAGATAACATCAAAAACAATAGCAGCTACCACTTATCAGATAAGCGCTAGAACCCAATTTCACCCAAAAAATGGCGTCCATGAACACCCTCAGCACCTTGCACCCCGTCCGCATGGCGCGGCTCACGGCCCTGGCGGCCGCCCTGTTTGCGGCGGCCTGTGGCGGCGGGGACGCCAACGAGGCACCCACTCCCACTCCCACTCCCACGCCAGCCCCAGGCACGGCGCCCGCACCAGGGCCCACGCCGGAACCCCCATCACCGCCCCCGCCGGCCCCCACAGCACCGCCGGTGCAGCCCCCGTCTGCACCCCCCCCATCGCCGCCGCCGTCGCAGCCACCCTCGGTACCACCGCCGCCGCCACCTCCTGCGCCCCCGCCGCCCAGCGCGGGATGGAGCGTGGTCTCGGTGAACTCCCTGCTCGCGCCCCTGGCCATCGCCAGCGACCTGACCCCCAACCCCGGCCGGGGCTACTACCAGTGGCGCTCGGACCCGGGTGACGTGCCGCTAGCACAATCGGCACCACCCCAGGCCGCCTACCAGCGCTACCTCTGGAAAGACCTGGAAGGCAACACACCCGGCCAATACACCCTCGGCAACCTGGTGGCCGCGCGCGATGCCGCCCGGGCCGCTGGGCGACAGTTTGCGTTTCGCATCCAGGCCATGCGCGGCTACGGCACCAACACGCTGGACGTGCCCACCTACCTGCACGGTGCGGGCACGGCGCAGCCGCAATGCTCGGCACCCAACCCCGCCTGTGTATGGGCGGCCCCGATGCCCGCCCCCACCCCGCCCGCGCCCGCATTGCCTCCCACGCTAGTGCCCAACTGGAACCACCCCTATGTGCTGGAGCGCATGCAGGCCCTGCTGCAGGCCGTGGCCGCCGCGCTGGGCGACACGTCGGACCTGGCCTGGATCGACGTGGGCCTGTACGGGCAGTACGGCGAGTGGGCCATGAACACCACCAACGTGGTCTACACACCGGCCCTGGAAACCCAAGGCATCACCCCGGCCTCCAACGCCACCAAGCGCAGCATTGCGCAGATGCATTTCGACAGGTTCCCGGATGCGCAGCATGCGATGTTCATCCCGCATGCCAACCTGGACACGCTGCAGTACGCGTTCTTCCAGCAGACCACCACCACGCTGCCGGTGGGCCTGCGCTGGGACTGCCTGGCGCAGGACGGCTTCATGAAGCAGTGGACCGATCGCCCGAGCGACTGGGCACAGATCTCGGACCGCTGGAAGACCGCACCCTGGATCGCGGAGTTCTGCCCCTTCGGCCCCGGCGAGTCCAAGACCAACGCCGCCACCGCGCTGCAGCAGGTGCGCGACTTCCATGTCTCCACCGTGGGCAATGGCAACCTGAACGCGCCGTGGTCCAGCTTTACGGGCACCGAACAGGCCCACCTGGCGGCCGTGGGGCGCGAGGCGGGCTACCGCTTTGCGCTGGGGCCCATCACTGTCACGGCCCCCACGCCCAGCACGGTGCAGGTGCAGGTGCGCGTGGACAACACGGGTAACGCACCGCTCTACACCCCTTGGCAACTGCAGGCTCAGCTGCGCGATGGCACCGGCCAGGTGGTGGCCAGCCGGGAGCTGCTGAGCACCGCCCAGGCGCGTGCCATTCTTCCGGGTGCGCCCGCGCAGATCAACACTGCCTGGACCTTGCCGAGCCCACCTGCGGGCAGCTACACGGTGCACCTGGCCTGGGTGCGCCAGCCCACGCTGGCGGGGCTGCCGCAGACGCTGCGCTGGAACATGGCGGGCATCGAAGCCGACGGCAGCGCCCGGCTGGCGACGTTGAAAAGGTAGGTCGCTGCGGGTCTGCGTGCTTCAGGCGCTGCGCTGAAGCAGGTGCGCATGCACGGCGCCGGCCTTGAGGTGGCGGTACAGCACCAGGCCACTCGCAGCCAGCTCCTCGTCCGTCCAGGCGCGGGGCGCTTCGAGGTAGACAAAGCCCTGGGCGGCCACAGCCTTGGAAGCGGCCTGCAGGGCAGCGACGAACAGGTCGCTGTCAAACGGCGGGTCCAGCAGCACCAGGTCGATGCTGGCGGGCGCCGCCTGTTTGAGGGCGGCAATCCCGTCGCCACGCTGCACGCGCACGGCCGTGGCCGAAAGGCGCTGCTGCAGGGTGTGCAGCTGGGCCACCAGAGCGGCATCGCTTTCCACCAGCTGCACGGCGGCCGCTCCACGCGACGCGGCTTCGAGCCCCAACGCGCCCGTGCCCGCAAAGGCATCCAGGCAGCGCCAGCCGGTCAGGTCCTGGCCCAACCAGTTGAACAGCGTTTCGCGCACGCGGTCGGGCGTGGGGCGCAGGCCGGGGCGCTGGGCCACGGGTAGGCGGGTGCGTTTCCATTGCCCGCCAATGATGCGGATTTCGCCCGCGCCCTTGGGCGCTGCTGCGGCAACGGCCTTGTCCTTGGGCGCGCCCTTTTTGCCAGCGGCAACCGGTGGGGTGGCCGCTGCAGCCTGGGCTTTGCGGATCTCGGCATTGATGGCGGTGGTCTTCAGGGTTGAGCGGCTCATGGCTTGCCCCCCACCACCACGGTCACCATGCGTTCGGGTTGCAGCTTCTTGGCCATGGCCGTGCGCACGTCGGCCACGGTAAGGGCTTCGACCTTCTTCGTCCACTGGTCCAGGTAGTCCAGCGGCAGCTCGTTCCAGGCGATGTTGGCCACATTGCCCAGGAGCTTCTTGTTGCTGTCGATGCGCAGCGCAAAGCCGCCGATGAGGTTGTCCTTGGCGGCACGCAGCTCGGCCTCGGTGGGGCCTTCGGCCACAAAACGTGCGATCACGTCGCGCGAGACCTTCACGGCCTGGGCCGCCTGGTCGGGGCGCGTCTGCAGGCCCACGGTGAAGGCGCCGGCGTGCATGCCAGCGGCAAAGTAGCTGTACACGCTGTAGCTGAGGCCGCGCTTTTCACGCACCTCGTTGGTCAGGCGCGAGACAAAACCGCCTCCGCCCAGGATGTGGTTGCCCACCAGCAGCGCCACAAAGTCCGGGTCGCGCCGCTGGAAGCCCGGCTGGCCAATCAGCACATGGGCCTGGGCCGAGGTGAAGGGGATGTTCTGCTCGGCGGGGGCGGTGAGCGCTGCGATCTCGCCCACGGGCGGCAGCGGCGCGCACCCGGTGCTGGCGGGCAGGCGCGACAGCAGCGTGGCCACCAGCGCCTGGGCCTGTGTGCGCGACACGGCGCCCACAATGCTGACCTTGGCGCGGCAGGCGCCGATGTGCTGGGTGTGAAACGCCTGCATGTCGGCCACGCTGATGCGCGCCAGCGTCTCTGCGGTGGTCTGCACGCCGTAGGGGTGGCTGCCGTACACGGCGGCTTCAAACGCGTGGTGGGCCACGGTGGCCGGGCGTGTCAGAGACTCTTTGATGCTGGCGCTCCAGCGGGCGCGGTCGCGTGGCCACACGTCGGCCGGAAAACTGGGCTCGCCGATCTGGCGCGCGGCCAGGCGGGCGGCCTTGTCGAGCAGTGGTGGGTCGGTGAGCGAGCGCAGCGAATACTGCAGCCTGTCGTTGTCGGCGGCCGCCTCGAAATTGGCGCCCAGGTCGGCCCAGGCCTCGCCCAGGCCGTTCTCGTCGAGCGCGGGCTCATTGCCCAGGGCCTTCACGCCCTTGCTGGCCATGGCGGCCATGGCACTGGCCAGGCCCGCCTGGGCCGCAGGGTCGCGGCGGCTGCCGGCGTCAAAGTCGATCTGCACGTCCACCATGGGGATGACCGGGCTTTCAACCAGGTAGACCTTGGCGCCGTTCCCCTCCGTCCAGTGCTGGATGGGCAGCAGCGCCCAGGCAGAATTTGAATAAAAAACGGCTCCAGCGCTTATCAGTAAAGCGCGAGCAGCTATGTTTTTAATAGTAATCATGAAATAGGGCGCAAAGCGGGTTCAGTGGCGGGACGCACCGGGTGCGGGCTGTGCGCGGGGGCGGGGGGAATCCAGCGGCTGGGGCAGCAAGGTGGCCACCGTGAGCTGGTCGTCGCCAAAATACTTGGCGGCCACGGCCTGCACCTGGGCGGGCGTCACGGTGCGCAGCAGCTCCAGAAGGCGTTCGTTGGCGTCGAGCGGAAAGCCCTGGATCCAGTTGCCCCCCAGCTCCTGCGCCTGGTTCATCACCGAGTCGCGTTCGTACACGGTCGAGGCGATCCACTGCGTCTTCACGCGGGTCAGCTCAGCCTCGCTGACCCCATCGCGGGCGACGCGGGTGACCTCGGCGCGCAGCGCGTCTTCCACCTGCTGGGCCGTCTTGCCGGCAGCGGGCACACCGCTGAGCATGAACAGGCTGGGGCCACGGCCCGTGACCATGGCGCCGCTGCTGGCGCTGTCGGCCACGCGGTTTTCGCCCTGGGTCAGCGCACGGTCGAGCCGCGCGCCGTCGTAGCCGTTGAACACCGCCGACAGCACCATGAGCGCCAGAGCGTCGCGGTCGGTTTCAGTCAGGTTCTCCACACGGTTGAGGCTGGGCGCACGAAACGCCAGCGCCACGTAGGCCTGCTCGGCCGGAGCCTTGACGGCAATGCGGCGCAGGCCCTGCTGCGCGGGCTCGGTGCGGGGCTTGCGCTCGGGCAGCGCGTGGGCGGGCAGGCTGCCGTAATACTTCTCGGCCAATGCGCGGACCTGGGCCACGTCCACATCGCCTGCCACCACCACGGCGGCGTTGGTGGGCGTGTACCACTGGCGGTAGAAAGCGCGCGCATCATTCGGTGTCATGGCATCCAGGTCGCTCATCCAGCCCACGATCGGGCGGCGGTAGGGCGATGCGGTGAAGGTGGCGGCAAACAGCTGCTCGGCCAGCATGGCGCGGGGCTGGTCTTCGGTGCGCAGGCGGCGCTCTTCCTTGACGACCTCCAGCTCCTTCTTGAACTCGTCATCCGGCCAGTGGTTGTTGGCAAACCGGTCGGATTCGAGCTTCATCACATCTTCGAGCCGGTTGGACGGGATCTGCTGGTAGTAACCCGTGTAGTCGCGGCTGGTGAATGCGTTTTCGCGCCCGCCCAAAGCCGCCACACGCCGCGAGAACTCGCCCGGCGGCAACGTCTTGGTGCCTTTGAACATCATGTGCTCCAGCACATGGGCCACACCCGTGGTGCCATCCACCTCGTCCATGGAGCCCACGCGCACCCACACCATGTGCACCGCAGTGGGGGCACGCCGGTCGGGCTGCACGATGAGCTGCATGCCGTTCTTGAGCGTGAACTGCTGCGCGCCAGAGGCCGTGGCGGACGGCGTGGTGGAAGGCGCAGCGGGGGGTTGAGAGGCGGGAGGCGTTGCCGCAAAGGCAGCCCCGGACGAGAGGCAGGCCAGCAGGCCCAGTAGGGTGAAAGCACGTTTCATAGAATGGATGATTCTAAGAACCCTCCAATGTTCAGTTTTTTCAAGAAAAAGCCCGCCGCTCCGCCATCGACGCCTGCACCGTCCGATGCGCCCTCCCCGGCCATTTCGCACGGCGCTCCGGCGCCTGCCGCCCCCCACACCCCGGTCGTGCCAGCGGCGACAGCTGCGGTGGCGCAGCCGCCGTCTCCGGCCCCTTCGCCCGCCCCAGTGCCCGTGCCAGCACCCGTGCCAGCGCCACCGCCCGTCGAAGCCCCGGCTGCAGCACCGGCAGCGTTTGGCTGGCTGCGCAACCCGTTTGCCCCCAAGGCGCCCGAGGCTGCTCCGGCGCCCACGCCCGTAACAGCGCCAGCCCCACCGCCTGCGCCAGTGCCAGCCGCAGCGCCCCCGGCCACACCCGTTCCCACACCTGTGCCGGTGGCAGCCCCCGCCATCGCCGCGCCAGCGCCCGCTTCTGCACCGGCAGCCGCCCCCACGGAACGCAAGGGCTGGCTGGATCGCCTCAAGGCCGGCCTGCGCAAAACCGGCAGCAGCATCACCACGGTGTTCACCGGCACGCAGATCGACGATGCGCTGTATGAAGAGCTGGAAGAGGCCCTGCTGATGGCCGACACCGGTGTCAAGGCCACCACCCACCTGCTGGCCGACCTCAAGCGCCGCGTGAAGGAGGCCAAGGCCACCGACCCCGCCGCTGTCAAGGGTTTGCTGGCCGATGCACTGACCGACCTGCTGCGCCCGCTCGAAAAAGCCCTGGTCATCGGTGAACACACCCCCACGGTGATCATGGTGGCGGGCGTCAATGGCGCGGGCAAGACCACGTCGATTGGCAAACTCACCAAACACCTGGCTGGCGAAGGGGCGGCCGTGCTGCTGGCGGCGGCCGACACCTTCCGCGCGGCAGCGCGCGAGCAGCTCGGCGTCTGGGCCGACCGCAACACGGTCGAGATCGTGAGCCAGGAAGGCGGCGACCCGGCCGCCGTGAGCTTTGACGCCGTCACGGCCGGCAAAGCGCGCGGCAAGGATGTGGTGCTGGTGGACACCGCCGGCCGTCTGCCCACGCAGCTGCACCTGATGGAAGAGCTCAAGAAGATCCGCCGCGTGGTGACCAAGGCCGACGCCACGGCCCCGCACGAGGTGCTGCTGGTGATCGACGGCAACACTGGCCAGAACGCCCTGGCCCAGGTGCGGGCGTTTGACGATGCGCTGCAGCTCACCGGCCTCATAGTGACCAAGCTCGACGGCACGGCCAAGGGCGGTGTGCTGGCCGCCATCGCGCAGGAGCGCCCGATTCCGGTGTATTTCATCGGCGTGGGCGAAAAGCTTGAAGACCTGGAAACCTTTAACGCGCGCGAGTTCGCGCAGGCGCTGCTCACCTGATGCAGCCCGGCGGTCCGGGCCGCCCCCTCCCCCCGCCAGCGTGATCCATGGCCCCTTCGGGGGCCATTTTCACGTTTACGAACTGCGGCAATTCCCCCATGATGGGCTTCCCCCTGGAAAGGCACGGAGGCCCATGTTCATTGAGCTGGTCAAAGGTGTTGCCCTGCTGCTGGCGCTGTGCTTTCTGCATGGGTTCAACATCCGCGTCTGGCGCCAGCATCCGCGCACCGGGCAGGTGTTCTCGGGCATTCTTTTTGGCACCATCTGCGTGGTGGGCATGCTCACACCGGTGGTGCTGATGCCAGGGGTGATCTTTGACGCCCGCTCGGTGGTGCTGAGCATGGCAGGCCTGTTTGGCGGCCCGCTGGTGGCCTGCATCGCCGCCGCCATGGCCGCCACCGGCCGCCTGTGGCTGGGCGGCGCGGGGGCGGAGGTGGGCTTGATGGTGATCGCACTGTGCACCGCACTGGGCCTGGTCTACCGCGAGGGCCGGGCGCGCGGGCGCCTGGGGGTGGAACCCGTGACGCTGGCGCTGTTCGGGCTGCTGGTGCACACCGCCGTGCTGGCGGTGTTCCAGCTGCTGCCGACCGAAGTGGTTCAGCGCGTCAACCAGACCCTGGCCCTGCCCTTTCTGCTGACCTTCACACCCGCCACGGTGGCGCTGGGCCTGCTGCTGCACGACGTGGAAGAACGCCTGGCCACCGAACGCGCACTGCACGGCACGGCCGCCCGGCTGCGGGCCATTGCGCAGGCCATTCCCGACGTGCTGCTGGTGCTGGATGCCCAGGGGCGCTATGTGGAAGTGCTATCGCCCGACGACGCACCGCTGGCCGCCAACCCAGCCCAACTTTTGGGCAAGCGGATGCATGATGTGCTGCCCGCAGAGCAGGCCGACAGATTTGTGGAACTGATCCGCAGCACGTTGCTGTCGGGCCAGACGCAGAGCGTGGAATACGAGATGCAGACACTCTCGGGCACACGGCAATTTGAAGGGCGGGCGCAGCCCCTGGGTGTGAAAGTGGGCGGCCAGGCAGCCGTGGTCTTCCTGGCGCGGGACATCACCCAACGCAAGCGGGCCGAGAGCGCGCTGCGCGAGTCAGAGCTTCGCTTTCGCTCGCTGCTGCGCAATATCCCGTCCATCTCGGTGCAAGGCTATCTGGAAGATGGCACCACGAGTTACTGGAACCAGGCGTCTGAGGAGCTGTATGGCTACACGGCCGAGGAGGCACTGGGCAGCAACCTGCTCGACCTCATCATTCCGCCCCCCATGCGCGACGCCGTGCGTGAACACGTACGCCACATGTTCGCCACTGCCGAGGTGATTCCCGCCGGCGAGCTGCAGCTGCAGCGCAAGGACGGTACGCCCGTGCATGTCTTCTCCAGCCATGCCTACATCCAGGTGCCGGGCCACCCGCCGGAGATGTTCTGTATCGACATCGACATCTCGGGCCGCAAGGCGGCCGAGGACGAGGCCCGTTACCTGGCCTTCTACGACGCCCTCACCCAGCTGCCCAACCGGCGCCTGCTGGTAGACCGTCTGCAGCAGGTGCTGGCCAGCGGCGCACGCTCGGGCTTGACCACAGCCGTGCTGTTTGTGGACCTGGACAACTTCAAGACCCTGAACGACACCCGCGGCCACGAGGTGGGCGACCTGCTGCTCAAGGAAGTGGCCCTGCGCCTGCGCGGCTGCGTGCGGGAGCAGGACACGGTAGCCCGGCTGGGGGGCGACGAGTTTGTGGTGGTGCTGCAGAATCTGAGCAGTGACCCGCCGGAAGCCGCCGCCCAGGCGCGCACGCTGGGCGAACTGATCCTGGCCCAGCTGCGCCAGCCCTACGATCTGGCCGGGCATGAACACCACTTCACAGCCAGCATCGGGGTGACGCTGCTGCGCGAGCACTGTGACTCGGTGGACGAGGTGCTCAAACAGGCCGACATGGCCATGTACCGCGCCAAGGACGCGGGCCGCAACACCCTGCGCTTTTTTGACCCTGACATGCAGCAGGCCGTGAACCGCCGCGCGCTGCTGGAAACGGAGCTGCACAACGGCCTGCGCCAGTCGCAGTTCCTGCTGCTGTACCAGCCCCAGGTGAACGCGCAGGGGCGGGTTACCGGCGCAGAGGCGTTGGTGCGCTGGCAACACCCCGCGCACGGCATGGTGCCGCCATCGGAGTTCATCCCGCTGGCAGAGGAATCCGGCCTCATCCTGCCCTTGGGTTATTGGGTGATGGAAACCGCCCTGCGCCAACAAGCCCGGTGGCGGCGGGACCCGGCAATGGCCCACCTGAGCCTGGCCATCAACGTCAGCGCGCGGCAGTTTCTGCAGGAAGACTTTGTGACACAGGTACTGGCCTTGCTGCAGCGCACTGGCGCCGACCCGGCGCACATCAAGCTGGAGCTGACCGAAAGCCTGCTACTGGACAACGTGGACAGCGTGATCGCCACCATGCGCGCACTCAAAGCCCAGGGCCTGGGCTTTTCGCTGGATGACTTTGGCACCGGCTATTCGTCCTTGAGCTACCTCAAGCGCCTGCCGCTGGACCAGATCAAGATCGACCAGGGTTTTGTACGCGACGTGCTGCTGGACCCCAGCGACGCGGCCATCGCACGCTCCATCATCGCGCTGGCCGGCAGCCTGGGTCTGGACGTGATCGCGGAGGGGGTCGAAACGGCAGCGCACCACCAGTTTCTGCTGGCGCACGGCTGCAAGGCGTTTCAGGGCTATCTGTTTGGCAGGCCGATGGCGCTGGAAGACTTTGAACGGGTCGCGCGGGAGGTGCTGGGCCCGGAAGGCACCTCCGGCTGACCTTGCGCGGTGTCGGGATTGCATTCAAGGTACCGTACAGAAGTGCCGATAACAAGGGGCCACGCCAGCCCGCACCGCGCCGGACCTCCGTGGAAACCATGGAGGTGCCCCATGAGAATCGAGTCGTCCACCCTGCAGATGCAGTCCCAGCATGTCGCCACGCGCATGCACAGCCAGACAAGCCGCCTGGAAATGTGGGTGGGCGACCGCCCCGCCAGCACGCCCCTCGCCCGTCAGGCACCGCCGCTGCAAATCTCCACCGCTGCCCGCCTGGCCCAGGCCGCCCATGCACCCCATGGGGCCACCACCTCGGTCGAGCCTCTGCCGGAGCGCGCCCGCGACGAGGGCCTGACGCCCCAGCTCGCCATGATCCGCGATCTGATCGAACGCATGACCGGGGTGCTCGTCCGCGTCTATGCCGGGCCGCAGTCCACCGACGCGCCCGCAGCTCCCCCGCCCCCCTTGGCCCCAACGAACAGCACGGCCGCAGCCCCGCGCCAGCGCGCGGGCTTTGGCCTGATCTATGAGCAGCGCGAAGTGCTGGAAGAAACCGAGCGCACCCAGTTCGCTGCAGCGGGCACGGTGCGCACCACCGATGGCCGGGAGATCCGGTTCACGCTGCAGCTGGACATGCAACGCAGCTACCGCGAGGAATCCTCCGTGAGCCTGCGGCTGGGCGACGCCGTGGCGGTGGACCCGCTGGTCATCAACTTCGACGGCACCGCCGCCCAATTGCAGGACCTGCGCTTTGCCTTCGACCTGGACGGCGACGGGCAGACCGAACAAGTGCCGCTGCTTGCCGGCAACCGGGGTTATCTGGCGCTGGACACCAACCAGAACGCGCGCATCGACAGCGGCCTGGAACTCTTCGGCCCGGACACGGGCAACGGCTTTACAGAACTGGCCCGGCATGACAGCGACGGCAACGGCTGGATCGATGAGGCCGACCCGGTCTTCCATCAGCTGCGCGTGTGGACCCCGAATGCAGATGGCAGCGGTAGCCTGCAGACCCTGGAGGAACTGGGCGTGGGCGCGGTGCAACTCACCGCCCAGGCAACGCCCTTCGCCCTGCGCACGGCGGACAACCAAAGCCTGGGCGCCGTGCGCTCCACCAGCATCTACCTGCGAGAAAACGGCAGCGCGGGCACGGTGCAGCAGATCGACCTGAGCGTGTGATCGCGATCCAAGAGTTTGAGCGACCCGTACCAGCAGCCGAGACGTCGGCAAACTGGGGAATGCCCAAGCTTCAGGCCAGCACCGTAGCGTGGGCCACCTGCGCATCCACCCAGTCAGCATATTCCGCAGACCCCTGCAGCGCGTGCGTGACCAGCTGCGGCAGCGCATAGGGATGCTGCGCCCGCAGCAGCGCCAGCAGCGGGTGCAGCACACGGGGCACGGTCTTGCACACCAGCCGGAGCTCGCGGTCCTCCTGCAACGCGCCCTGCCAACGAAAGTAGGCCGTGATGGGCTCCACCTGCACACAGGCCGCCAGCCGCGCCTGCAACACCAGCTGTGCCAGCCGCCGCGCTTCCGCTTCGGTGGCCACCGTGGTAGTGACAACGAGAATGTCGCAAAGTGCGGTCGGCTCAGTCATGCGCGTCTCCCGAAGGCGTTGGGCGGTGCAGTCTGCCATAGCGGGGGATGCAATGCCAGCGGCGCGAAAACCGCTGGATCATGAAAAGACTGCTCTATTTGTCGCAACAATCGCAAAAAACGTGGCTACAAAGGGCTGGAACCCCGTACCGGGAACACGCTCTGACAACGAGATATTGGATTCGCCGCGGCCTCTGCAGCCATCAAACTCCCCTTTGAATCAATGGCTTAGCACAACCATCCTGCCATAGCGCCTTCTGATTCCTGGCCCGATGGCCCAGGCGACTGTCGATGTGCACTGAGCGTTGTACTGCCGAATTTGAGAAATCAACCGCTTAGAACGACACGGGGTGCATACCTTTGTACTTTTTATTCCCTCAGTGTTGTACTTTTCCGATTGGTCTTCACTGAGTCTTGTATTTTTCGTGCAGGTCGATTCGTTGCGCCTTCCGCACAGGATTTTTCCACGCTGCACTGTGCTTAAACGCTTGCCGCAAAGGCCTTCGATTTGGCCTTGCGGCGGCTTCAGGCTGATCTAAGTCATCCTCAGGTGCTGGACTGAGCGACCGCTTCGGCCGCAAATGGACGATGGACTAAACCGCTCGCGCGGTAGGCCGCCGCGAAGGCCCTGACGCCAAGTAAACATCGCGCCCCTGTCTATGTTGGCGAGCGGGACAATCGGCCTCGTTCTTGGACAGGAGCGCGATCATGATCCCTTCGACCCCCTCCATCTCGCCGCTGCGCAAATACCGGCTGAGAAACACCACCTAGTTGGCGGCAAGGCCGCCGTCCAACTTCTGGGGGTCAGTTCAAAACTGGAGCGATTCAGGACAGCATTTGGCAAGGAAGAACTGCTGGTGTTCGAGCAAGGTCGGCGGTTGCCTCTCTGAGCCCAGGCGGACACTGTGAGTGTCACAGCTCCATAGAATCTCGTACTCCCAAAGCAAAAAACCCCAGCCAAATATGACTGGGGTTTTCTGGGCTGTAAGAGCCTGACGATGACCTACTTTCACACGGGAACCCGCACTATCATCGGCGCAAAGTCGTTTCACTGTCCTGTTCGGGATGGGAAGGAGTGGTACCAACTTGCTATGGTCATCAGGCATAACTTGGTGCTGGGCTGTTTTTGTGAACAGCCTGGCGAATTCATAGAGTTTGGAATCAGATTTTTGTGTCTTTTGACTGCGTCAACTTGGCATAACAATCTTTGAGCTTTTCATGCATCCTTACGGTTTGCATATTGGCTATCAAAGTTATAGGGTCAAGCCGCACGAGCAATTAGTATCAGTTAGCTTAACGCATTACTGCGCTTCCACACCTGACCTATCAACGTCCTGGTCTTGAACGACTCTTTAGGGGGCTCAAGGCCCCGGCAGATCTCATCTTGAAACGAGTTTCCCGCTTAGATGCTTTCAGCGGTTATCTCTTCCACACTTAGCTACTCGGCAATGCCACTGGCGTGACAACCGATACACCAGAGGTGTGTCCACTCCGGTCCTCTCGTACTAGGAGCAGGCTTCCTCAAATCTGCAGCGCCCACGGAAGATAGGGACCAAACTGTCTCACGACGTTTTAAACCCAGCTCACGTACCTCTTTAAATGGCGAACAGCCATACCCTTGGGACCGGCTACAGCCCCAGGATGAGATGAGCCGACATCGAGGTGCCAAACACCGCCGTCGATATGAACTCTTGGGCGGTATCAGCCTGTTATCCCCAGAGTACCTTTTATCCGTTGAGCGATGGCCCTTCCATACAGAACCACCGGATCACTATGTCCTGCTTTCGCATCTGCTCGACTTGTCAGTCTCGCAGTTAAGCACGCTTATGCCATTGCACTATCGTCACGATGTCCGACCGTAACTAGCGTACCTTCGAACTCCTCCGTTACGCTTTGGGAGGAGACCGCCCCAGTCAAACTGCCTACCATGCACTGTCCCCGATCCAGATAATGGACCTAGGTTAGAACCTCAAACACACCAGGGTGGTATTTCAACGTTGGCTCCATGAGATCTAGCGACATCACTTCAAAGCCTCCCACCTATCCTACACAGATCTGTTCAAAGTCCAATACAAAGCTACAGTAAAGGTTCATGGGGTCTTTCCGTCTTTCCGCGGGGAGATTGCATCATCACAAACATTTCAACTTCGCTGAGTCTCAGGAGGAGACAGTGTGGCCATCGTTACGCCATTCGTGCAGGTCGGAACTTACCCGACAAGGAATTTCGCTACCTTAGGACCGTTATAGTTACGGCCGCCGTTTACTGGGACTTCAATCAAGAGCTTGCACCCCATCATTTAATCTTCCAGCACCGGGCAGGCGTCACACCCTATACGTCCACTTTCGTGTTTGCAGAGTGCTGTGTTTTTATTAAACAGTCGCAGCCACCGATTTTTTGCAACCCCGTTGGGCTCGCCTTGTACAGGTTCACCTACTTGGGGCATACCTTCTCCCGAAGTTACGGTATCAATTTGCCGAGTTCCTTCTCCTGAGTTCTCTCAAGCGCCTTAGAATACTCATCTCGCGCACCAGTGTCGGTTTGCGGTACGGTCGTCAATAGCTGAAGCTTAGTGGCTTTTCCTGGAAGCAGGGTATCACTCACTTCGTCTGCAAGCAGACTCGTTATCACCCCTCATCTAAGCCCGGCGGATTTGCCTACCAGGCACGACTACAGGCTTGAACCAACATATCCAACAGTTGGCTGAGCTAACCTTCTCCGTCCCCACATCGCACTATTGATCGGTACAGGAATATTGACCTGTTTCCCATCAGCTACGCATCTCTGCCTCGCCTTAGGGGCCGACTCACTCTACGCCGATGAACGTTGCGTAGAAAACCTTGCGCTTACGGCGAGGGGGCTTTTCACCCCCTTTAACGCTACTCATGTCAGCATTCGCACTTCTGATACCTCCAGCATCCGTTACCAGACACCTTCACAGGCCTACAGAACGCTCTCCTACCACGTGCAATAAATTGCACATCCGCAGCTTCGGTAACTGGCTTAGCCCCGTTACATCTTCCGCGCAGGACGACTCGATCAGTGAGCTATTACGCTTTCTTTAAATGATGGCTGCTTCTAAGCCAACATCCTGACTGTTTTAGCCTTCCCACTTCGTTTCCCACTTAGCCAATTTTAGGGACCTTAGCTGGCGGTCTGGGTTGTTTCCCTCTTGAGTCCGGACGTTAGCACCCGGTGCTCTGTCTCCCAAGCTGTACTCGTCGGTATTCGGAGTTTGCATAGGTTTGGTAAGTC